>NZ_CAXUST020000001.1:0-2957500 GCF_964254185.1 Rhizobium sp. LjRoot258
ATGCAGATGAATACAATGACGGCGGATGCCCTGGATAGCGGGGACAATGAACCGCAGGCGTTTGGCTCTATTTGCGCTGGAGCGGCAGGGGAAAAGGGAGACATGAAGCATGGTGTACTTTTCGAGCGTGTCAGCGCCCGCCTGAAGGCGCAAGTCGGTCCGGATGTCTTTGCAAGCTGGTTTGCGCGGCTGAAGCTGCATTCGGTTTCCAAGAGCGTCGTGCGCCTGACGGTGCCGACAACTTTTCTGAAGTCCTGGATCAACAACCGGTATCTTGAGTTGATCACCAGCCTGTTTCAGGCCGAAGACTCCGAAATTCTGAAAGTCGAAATTCTCGTGCGCACGGCAACGCGTGGCGTTGGTAAACCGGCTGAAGCGCCGGTTTCCCCAGAGCCTGTTGCCGCCGCGCAGACGCGCCGCCCAGCGGCGCAGCATGCCGGCCAGATTGCGCAGCAAGCGGTATCGTCCGCAGCCGCTGCCCGTCCGGCGACTGCCGGCCAGCCGCTCTTCGGCTCGCCGCTGGACTCCCGCTTCACCTTCGACACCTTTGTTGAGGGCAGCTCCAACCGCGTAGCACTTGCTGCTGCCAGGACGATTGCCGAAGCCGGGCAGGGCGCTGTCCGCTTCAATCCGCTCTTCGTCCATTCCAGCGTCGGCCTCGGCAAGTCGCATCTTCTGCAGGCGATCGCCAATGCCGCGGTTCAGAACCCGCGCGCCCTGCGCGTCGTCTATCTGACGGCAGAGTATTTCATGTGGCGTTTCGCAACAGCGATCCGTGACAATGATGCTTTGACCCTGAAGGACTCGTTGCGCAACATCGACCTTCTGATCATCGACGACATGCAGTTCCTGCAGGGCAAGATGATCCAGCACGAGTTCTGCCACCTGCTGAACATGCTGCTCGACAGCGCCAAGCAGGTCGTGGTCGCTGCCGACCGCGCTCCCTGGGAGCTGGAATCGCTCGATCCACGCGTCCGCTCGCGTTTGCAGGGCGGTGTGGCCATTGAGCTCGACGCGCCGGACTACGAGATGCGTCTCGAGATCCTGAAGCGTCGCCTCACCGCTGCTCGCGTCGAGGACCCGTCTCTGGAAATCCCGACCGAACTGCTGAACCATGTTGCGCGCAACATCACGGCAAGCGGCCGCGAGCTGGAAGGTGCTTTCAACCAGCTGCTTTTCCGCCGCTCCTTCGAGCCGAACCTGACGGTCGAGCGCGTCGATGAGCTGCTTGCTCATCTCGTTGGCTCGGGCGAGCCGCGCCGTGTCCGCATCGAGGACATCCAGCGCATCGTCGCACGGCACTATAACGTGTCGCGCCAGGAGTTGGTCTCGAACCGCCGCACCCGCGTCATCGTCAAGCCGCGCCAGATCGCCATGTATCTGTCGAAGACGCTGACGCCGCGGTCCTTCCCGGAAATCGGCCGTCGCTTCGGCGGTCGCGATCATACGACCGTGCTGCACGCCGTGCGCAAGATCGAGGAGCTGATCGCCGGCGACACCAAGCTCTCGCATGAGATCGAGTTGCTGAAGCGCCTGATCAACGAATAGTCGGGCAATCTTCTGTGCACGTTTGACGGCCGGGCATTGCTCCGGCCGTTTTCTTTTGCGCACAATCTTCTGTACGCTGGAGTGGCGCAAATGTGCCGCGTGGCACGGGGGGAGCCGATGAGTTTCGACAGGATCGCTGTTCTCGGACTGGGCAAGATCGGGCGGTTGGCTGCAACGCTTCTGCATGAGGGGGGGGTCGACGTTCTAGGCGTCGACCTGCAGGCACCGACGGAAAGCCTGCCGTTCGAATGCAGGAGTGGCGACATCTCCGATCCCGCCGTCATCGGTGAACTGTTGTTGAGCGTTGAGGCCGTGCTTTCCTGCCTGCCCTATCACCTCAACATCGGCCTTGCGCGCGCCGCCCACGTCGCAGGGATCCACTACTTCGATCTGACCGAAGACGTGCCGACGACAAACTTCATCATCGAACTGTCCAAGACGGCGCGCGGCCTGATGGCGCCGCAATGTGGCTTGGCCCCCGGCTTCGTCGGCATTGTCGGATCGAGCCTTGCGGACGGCTTCGACAAATGCCGCTCCATTCGAATGCGGGTCGGCGCTCTGCCGCAGCACCCGACAGGGCTCCTCGGCTACGCTTTCAACTGGTCACCCGAAGGCGTTGTCAACGAATATCTAAACGACTGCGAAGTGATCGAGGGCGGCGTTCGCAAGCTCGTCTCGCCGATGGAATGGCATGAGACGATCTATGTCGAGGGCGTGAAGCTCGAAGCCTTCACGACGTCAGGGGGCCTCGGAACCATGTGCGATACGCTGCTCGGCAAGGTCGAGAACCTCGACTACAAGACGATGCGCTATCCCGGTCACATGGATCTGATGAACTTCTTCTTCCATGAGCTTTTGATGCGCGACAGGCGCAAGCTTGCCGGCGAAATCCTCACCAACGCCAAGCCGCCAGTGGAGGATGACGTCGTCTATGTGCATGTGGCAGCGGAGGGCATGGAGAACGGCAACCTTCGTCGCAAGGAATTTGTGCGCACCTATTATCCGATCGAGATAGCCGGCGCCCGCCGCACGGCGATCGCCTGGACGACCTCGGCCTCGGTGGTTGCCGTCATCGAGATGGTGCGCGACGACCTGCTGCCGTCCATGGGCTTCCTGCATCAGGAATACATTCCGCTGGAGATGTTCCTGAAAACTCCGACAGGCAGCCTCTTCAAGACGAGCGCGCCAGCTCGCTAAGTGGTTAGGCTGGTCCAGTAGGCGCCCTCGAAGGGAACGGCTGCGAAGCGCTCGTTGATCTCGGCGAGGCTGTCGGCCGGATCGACATCGCCAAAGAGGTCGGGCCTTACCCAGGAGGCCACGGCTTCGGCGGCCAGCACGTTCAGCGGCACGGCATTGAAGAAGTTCCACATGCCGTGCACATTTTTCTCGCGCACCGCTTTCAGCGGGGGCAGGCCGGGTGCCTTGACGGTTTCCTGGAGCGACTGCCGCGCTTCTGCGGGATCGACGCCGGGACCGATCGAAAAGACGGTGTAGGCGCCGCCCGGCGAGCCAGTGGCGATATAGACGTCCGGTTCCGCGGCGATGATATATTCTGCCGTCACGGGTCCGCCCTGTGGCGGCAGGTTCTTGTCCGCGATGTTGCGCCCGCCGGCAAGCGTGATCAATTCACCAAGGCCGGTTCGACCGACCGCCCAGCTGCCGCGCGTTATGCTTGGAAAGGCATCCATCAGCACGAGCGGCCCATCTTCGCCTTTCCCGACCGCCCTCGCGCCGATGCGGTCCACCCGCTTTTCGAAGAACTGAGCATAGTTTTCCGCTTGCTGGTCACATTCCAGAACGCGACCGAGGAGCCGAATGTCCCGCGGCGTGCTCTTCAGCGGATCGAGATTGAAATCGACAACGATCACGGGCACGCCGATCGATTCCAGATACTCGATGGCACGTTTGCCCTGCTCGCCTTCTGCCTGCCACATGCCCATGACGGCAAGGTCGGCCTCCAAGGAGAGTGCGGCTTCGAAAGACATGCCATCCGCCTGCCCATTGCTGACAAGCGGTACCTTGTCGAGGGCCGGAAATTTCTTGCGAAAAGCTTCGTAGATGAACGGGTTGTCGGTCTTCATGTCGGTCGCCCAGCCCGCCAGCAGGCTCACCGGATCCGGATGGATCAGCGACAGCGCGAAAAGATTGAAACCCGTTCCGAGGATGATCGACTTCGGCTTCTTCGCTATCGTCACCGTTCGACCGACGGCATCGGTCACGGTCAGTGGCCAGCGCGTCTCCGCCTTCAACAGAGCCGGCGCAGACGCCGCAGCGAGAAAGCTGCGTCGCGTCATCGTGGACGGGATCATTGCACGTTCCTCCGGCTGGGAAGAGCACAAAGCTTGCCACAGCTCTGGATGCCGGGCAGCATGTAGCGCAGGCAGCATATCTTCCGCCGGGCGACGCGCTCGCCGTCTTCCTCGACATATCGGACGCTGCCGCAAAGAGGGTTGACGCCCGGATCAACTACATGGTGCTGCGCGCTCGCCATCAACTCACCATGTGTAGCGCAGGCTGCCGATTACGGCGCGGCCCTGGTCGCGGTAGCAGAAGCCGGCCGAGCAGATTGGCTCGCGGCGGTCGAACAGGTTGGTGGCGTTCACCTGCAGGCTCAGGCCCTCGTATTTCTTGTCGAGCGCGGCGAAGTCATAGCTCAGGGCAGCGTCGAAGAGTACGCGGGAGCCGTTCTGCGCCGTGTTTTCGTCGCTGGTGTAGCTCTTGCCGAGGTACCGGGCACCGAGGCCGACGCCGAGACCGTCGATCGGACTACTCTCCTGAAACCTGTAGTTTGCCCAGAGCGAAGCCATGTGCCTCGGCACTGACGAGACGTAGTTACCGACTGTACCGATCGTGCCTTCCAGAATCTCGGCATCGGTGAAGGTGTAGGACGCAACCAGTGACAAGCCGTTGTCGAGACTCGTGTTCGCTTCGATCTCGAAGCCCCGGGAGCGAATCTTGCCGCGCTGCACCTGTATGTTTTCCGGCCCGGTCGGCAGGTTCACAACCTCGTAGTAGAGGCTGTTTTTCTGGTCGATATTGAACAGCGCTGCCGTGATCAGCGTATTGCTATCAGGCAGCAGGTACTTGACGCCGATCTCCTCCTGCTCGCTTTCCGTCGCCTCGAAGGGTTGGCCGGTCTCTTTGTTGATGCCAGCATTTGGTGCGAAAGCGGTCGAGTAACTGGCATAAGGTACAACGCCGAAATCCGTTTGGTAGGCTAGGCCGATGCGGCCGGAGAATGCCCTGTCCTTTTGCGAGATCGTGGTCAGCGCATTCGTGTTGAGGTCGGTATTGTCGGTGTCCGTGGAGACCCAGTCGTAGCGACCACCGACGGTCAGTATCCATGCGTCATAGCGGATCTGGTCCTGCAGATAGGTGCCGACCTGCCACTGGTCCTGGACGGAGCGCGTATCGAAGTCGATAGGAGCAACTGGAGCGCCTGCTGTCGGATTGGTGGTGTCGAGCGGCGGCGACACGCCACGGCCATCGAGCGAGCGCCAGCGCAGCCTGGTCAGGTCTAGACCTGCAAGCACTGTGTGGTCGACCGCGCCCGTTTCGACCTGAACTTCCAACTGATTGTCGATGACGAACGCCGTCAGCCGCTCGTCAAACGTGCCGGCGCTTCGGTCAATCAGGTTCGGATTGACCGCGTTCGGCGCGTAGGCGAAGGCCCAGTCGGCGTCGATGCTGAGCGTCGAAACGCGGGCGTTCTGACGGAAGACGAAGACGTCGTTCAGCCGATGCTCGAATTCGTAGCCGATACGAGCCTGGTTCTGGATCGAATCGTTGAAGGCGGGGTTGCCCGCGAAATAGTCCGTTACCTTGCCGGTTGGATCGTTGTAATAGGCCGCCGAGCCGCCGGTCTTGGTTCGGGAATATTCGCCGAGGATGGTAAGTTTCGTGTCCTCGTCCGGCTTCCACCTGAAGGCTGGCGCAATATAGACGCGGTCGTCGGGAACGCTGATCTGCTCCGTATTGGCGTCGCGATAGAGGCCTGTCAGGCGATAGTAGAAGGGGTCCTCATTGTTGACGGGGCCGGAGAGGTCGAACCGGCTCTGATAGCGCTGGTCGGTACCATACTGCAGCTGAACTTCGTGAAAAGGCTCTTCCGTCGGCCGCTTGGTGATGAGGTTGTAGAGACCGCCGGCACCTGTTGCCCCATACAGTGCCGAAGATGGGCCACGCAGGATCGAGACTCCTTCGAGGCCGTAAGGCTCGGTCTTGAAGAGTGACGAACCTGCGCCTGGCTGACGAAGGTTGTCGCGGAAGATCCCGGTATAGGTCACGTCGAAGCCGCGCACCGAGAACGAATCGAAACGCGGATCGAAGCCATAGGCGCCGACGCGTGTGCCCGGCGTGTACGCGACCGTATCCAAAAGAGTTTGCGGATTGCGATCCTTCAACTGCTGTTCGGTCACTGAGGAAATCGACTGGGGCACCTCGATGAAGGGCGTGTCGGTTTTCGTGCCCGTCGCGCTGCTCTTGCCGACATAGCCATCCGCCTGGATGACGCCACCGCTGCCGCCATTGACGATAATATCTTCAAGAACCGTCGCGCCATCCTGCTGCTGTCCAGCCGCATCCTGCGCTGCGGCCGGTGCGAGAAAATGGAGGATTGCCAAGCCAGTCAATGCCGAAGTGGACAGGATTCGCGAGGAAAATGGGAGAATATTCATTGGCTTATCATACCGGTCATGCGTATTTCAGGATTTATGTGGAGTTTAATAGTCAAGAAAAATCCCAAAGCAAACCCGTTTTTATGATTAAATTACTCCACTTTTTGATCGGCATGGCAAATCAGCCACAGTCAGGTCAGGCTTGCGCCTCCGACAGCAGCCACCGGCGGAAGGCGGCCGCCGCCGGCCGTTCGAGTGCAAGCCCGGGATAGACGAGGTGGAAGGCAAGCCGGCTTGCAATGCCAAGCGGGAAGGGTGTGACCACCGCGTCTTCCTTCAGGTCCCGCTCCAGAAACGAGCGCCGCATCAAGGCAAAGCCCAGCCCGGCTTTCATCGCGTCATAGGCTCCGTTGCCATGCATGAAGACCGGTCCACGCGACGGGTCTACCCCAGTCGCGCCGGCTGCCTCCAGCCAGAGCTGCCAGTCATGGCGATAGACGTCATGGATCAGTTGGAAGCCGGCGAGAGCGTCCGGCGAGGGATTGTCGCCTAGTTCCACGGCAAGCCTTGGCGTGCAAACCGGCACCAGCTCGTCATCCACGAGGCGTTCGCTGATCAGGCCGTCATAGCCGCCGAGTCCATGGCGGATTGCAAGGTCGATCCCGTCGCGCTGAAAGTCGAGCACGCGGTGCGACGCGCTGATGCGGACGTCGATTTCGGGATGCATCGCCTCGAAGCGTCCGAGACGCGGCACGAGCCAGTAGGTTGCAAATCCCGCGGTGCAGGTGACGTTGATCACGGCGCCGCGTCCGCGCGCCGTGATCGCCGCCGTTGCTTCCCTGACGAGGCGGAATGCTGCCCTGAGCGTCGAAAAATAGTCTGCACCCTCCACGGTCAGAGCGAGTGCGCGCGTCTTCCGCTCGAAGAGCTTGACGCCAAGCGAGGATTCCAGATCGCGGATCTGCAGACTGACGGCTCCCGGCGTCACGTTGAGCTCTTTCGCCGCCAACGTCATGCTGAGGTGTCGGGCGGCCGCTTCAAAGGCTCGAAGGGCCGAAAGGGAGGGAAGATAATCGCTCATGGTTTAGCTCAACTATATCATGGATCGAGAAAGACTCGTTTGTCGCGGGACTGGCATAGCAATAATATCAGCATGAAAGCCGCCGTAAAAGCTTCGTAGAGCTGAGCGATGAGCGAGAATAAATCAGGAAAAATGCGCCAGCACCGCGCAACAATCGGGTGGCGGCAGCCTGTACTGAGATGTAGACCGGTCGCAGGCTGACCAGGGAGAAGACGATGCAGCAGAAACAGATGGGCTTTGCCGAGTGGGGAATGTTGCTGGTGCTCTCCCTGCTGTGGGGCGGATCCTTCCTCTTCAACGGCATTCTCGTGAAGAGCCTGCCGCCCTTTACGATCGTCACGGGTCGGGTGCTGATCGCCGCGCTGGCACTGAATCTTATTGTGCGTGCGACCGGCCATGTCATGCCGCGTGACGGCAGGTCCTGGGCGGCCTTCTTCGGCATGGGCATCCTCAACAATATGATCCCGTTCTGTCTCATCGTCTGGGGCCAGACGCATATCGCAAGTGGCCTCGCCTCGATCCTGAATGCCACAACGCCGCTGTTTGGCGTCGTCGTCGCGCATTTCCTGACAGCGGATGAAAAGATGACCGGCAATCGCCTGCTCGGCGTTCTCGTCGGCTTTGCGGGCGTCGCCTATATGATCGGTTTCGACGTGTTGCGCGATCTCGGGTCGAACGTGCTGGCGCAGCTTGCGGTGCTCGGTGCTGCGCTCTCCTATTCCTTTGCCGGGATCTTCGGCCGGCGCTTCCGCCAGATGGGCATGGCGCCGCTCATTCCCGCTGCAGGACAGGTCAGCGCCTCCACCGTCCTGATGCTGCCGATCGCGCTCATCGTCGACCAGCCGTGGACATTGGCCGCTCCTTCACTGGAAACCTGGATGGCGCTGTTCGGCCTGGCCTTGCTTTCGACGGCGATCGCCTATGTGCTGTTCTTCCGCATCCTGGCGACCGCCGGGGCAACGAACCTGATGCTCGTGACCTTCCTGATTCCGGTCAGCGCCATCCTGCTTGGCGCAGCCATTCTCGGCGAGCAATTGCAGGTCAAGCATCTGATCGGCATGGCGATGATCGCAATCGGCCTCGCGGCGATTGACGGGCGATTGTTCGCTCTGGGGAGAAAGCGACCAGCCTAGCAGGCGAGATCGGCGACCACGGAATCGAGGATCAGCATGCCCGACGGCGTGCAGCGCAGGCGAGAATTGCCGATCCGCTCGATAAAGCCATGCTCCAAAAGAAACTCTTCACGCTTCGGGTCCAGGTCGCGGCCCGAAAGCTGCTGCCAGCGGGAAAGGTCCACGCCTTCCTTGAGACGCAACCCCATCAGCAGCAGTTCGTCGGCCTGCTCCTCATAACCGAGTTGCTCCGTGTCCAGCATGCCGTGTCCATCGCGCTCGACCAGATCCAGCCAGCTCTCTGGCTTCCGCTCTGTCGCAGTGGCAATCTTCATGGAGCCACGCGTCAGCCGCCCATGGGCACCGGGGCCGATGCCGGCGTAATCGCCGTAGCGCCAGTAGGTGAGGTTGTGCCGGCTCTCCGCGCCCGGACGCGCATGGTTGGAAACCTCGTAGGCGGGCAGCCCTTCGCCGGCGGTGATGTCCTGCGTCGCTTCATAGAGCAGCGCCGATTGGTCGCCGTCCGGAACGACAAGCTTGCCGGCCTTGTGAAGCCCGAAGAACGGAGTGCCTTCCTCGATCGTCAGTTGATAGAGCGAAAGGTGATCGACGGCGTAGGAGAACGCCTCCTTCAACTCGCGTTCCCATTCGTCGACGGTCTGGTTCGGGCGCGCATAGATCAGATCGAAGGACATGCGCGGGAAGATGTCGCGCGCCAGCTTGATCGCCTTCAGCGCATCGGCAACGTCGTGCAGCCGTCCGAGAAACTTCAGGTCGCGGTCGTTGAGCGCCTGGACGCCGAGCGACACGCGATTGACGCCGGCGGCACGATAGCCGCGGAAGCGTTCCGCCTCGACGCTGGAAGGGTTTGCCTCCATGGTGATCTCGATCCCATCGGGCACGTGCCAGTGCTTGGCGATACCGTCGAGAATGGCCGACACCGTGGACGGTTTCATCAACGATGGCGTGCCGCCGCCGAGGAAGATGCTGGTCACCGTCTTTGGCCCGCTCATCTGGCGCACCGTCGCCATCTCCTTCAGGAAGCCCGCGGTAAAGCGTTCCTGATCCACCGGCTGGTGGCGGACATGGCTATTGAAATCACAGTAAGGGCACTTGGCGGCACAGAACGGCCAATGCACGTAGACGCCGAAGCCGGGTTCGCCGGTATCGGGCAGAAGAGCGGCATAGCGCATCAGATCAGGCTGTTCCAAAGTGTCCACGTTTGCCCTTAGGCTTCCAGGCAGGTTTCGACGAAGATCTTGAAGGCGCGGGCGCGGTGCGACAGTGCTTCTGCGTCGCCGGGCTTCCAGCCGTGCTTTTCTTCCGCGCTCATCTCGCCAAAGGTAGTCTCATAGCCCTCGGGTTGAAAGACCGGATCGTAGCCGAAGCCCTGGCTGCCGCGCGGCGGCCAGACGACGGTACCTTCGACTTCGCCGCGGAAAAGCTCCGCGTGGCCGTCCGGCCAGGCAAGGCAGAGTACGCTGACGAAACGCGCAGCGCGCTGCGCCGGCTTCGAAGCGCCGGCCGTTTCCAAAGCCGCCTCGACCTTCTCCATCGCCATCGCGAAGTCGCGCGTACCGTCGGGTTTCTCCGCCCAGTTGGCGGTGTAGACGCCGGGATCGCCGCCGAGTGCATCGATGACGAGACCGGAATCGTCCGACAGCGCCGGCAATCCAGAGGCTTCGGCGGAGGCGCGCGCCTTGATCGTCGCGTTTTCCTCGAAGGTCGTGCCGGTCTCGTCGGGCTCCACGAAATTCAACTCGGCGGCCGATTTCGCCGTGAAGCCGAACGGACCGATGAGGTCCTGGATTTCCCGGATCTTGCCGGCATTATGGCTGGCAACGACGATGGTCTTCGTTTCGAGCTTACGCATGACTGTCCTATTCGATGCCCCAGATGCCGGCTTCGGCGCATTCGAGGCTGTTGCCCGCCGGGTCGCGGAAATAGATCGATCGGCCGCCCTGCGGCCAGGTGACTTCGGATTCGATGGCGACACCCTCGGACGTCAGCCGGGCTGCAATCGCATCGAGATTTTCCCCGGAAACGCGGAAACAGGCGTGTCCTGCACCGGTCGTGCCGTGCGGCGGAACCTGCAAGGAGGTGGGCGAGGGAGGCTTGATCGTTTCCTGCGGGTTGAAGATCAGCAACACCCCGGCGCCGCAGCGAAAGAAGACATGTCGGTCGCCGCCCCGCGAGATCTTCGAAAGGCCGAGAATGCCTTCATAAAAGGCTTCGGCCTTGTCGAGATCGTCCGCATAGAGCGCCGTCTCCAGCATGCCTTCCAGCATGTCGTTCATCCGGCGATGGCCTGCTTCTGCATCGCGACGAGCTCGGCGATGCCTACCTGGGCGAGGGCCATCAGCGAGGCGAATTCCTCGCCGGTGAAGGGCGTGCCTTCAGCGGTGCCCTGGATTTCAACGATGCCGCCGTTGCCCGTCATCACGAAGTTCGCGTCGGTCTCAGCCGAGGAGTCCTCGAGATAGTCGAGGTCAATCACCGACTGGTTGGCGAAGATGCCGCAGGAAATGGCTGCGACGTGGTCCTTGAGGACGCGCTCGACCTTGAGCATGTTGCGGCTTTCCATCCACTTCAGGCAGTCGTAGAGCGCGATCCAGGCGCCGGTAATGGACGCCGTACGCGTTCCGCCATCCGCCTGGATGACGTCGCAGTCGAGCGTGATCTGGCGCTCGCCGAGTTCCTTGAGGTCGACGACAGCGCGCAGCGAACGACCGATCAGGCGCTGGATCTCCTGTGTACGGCCGCCCTGCTTGCCGGATGCGGCTTCGCGCTTCATACGCTCGCCTGTGGCGCGCGGCAGCATGCCGTATTCGGCCGTGACCCAACCCTTGCCGGTGTTGCGCAGCCATGCCGGAGGCTTCTCCTCGATGCTCGCCGTGCACAGCACATGCGTATCGCCGAACTTCACCAGACAGGAGCCTTCCGCGTGCTTGGAGAAATTGCGCTCGAACGAGACCTTGCGCATCTGGTCGGTTTTTCTGCCTGAGGGCCGCATAGTATTCTCCTGAATCATGATGTCGAAGACCGCGAGCGGTTTTCAAAAGATCATGCGTGCTTATGTTGTTGAGAGCTTCTACGATCGGCAGCGTCCATTTGCAATTTCCCTTTTGCCGCTGCGGGGAGATTGGCTATATTTTGTCGGATCATCGTCAGCACGGGTACGCAAGGGTTCATGGAGTTCAGATCGACGTCGGTTTCAGATGCAGTGGCTGCGCTGGATGAACGCTCCAAGGAAATCTTTCGTCGCATCGTCGAGGGCTATCTGGAGACGGGTGAACCGCTCGGTTCCCGCAACCTGTCGCGTATCCTGCCGATGTCGCTGTCACCCGCCTCCGTGCGCAACGTGATGAGCGATCTGGAAGAACTTGGCCTCATCTATTCGCCGCATGTCAGTGCCGGCCGTCTGCCGACACAGGTCGGCCTGCGCTTCTTCGTCGACGCCTTCATGCAGGTCGGGGATCTCTCGGCCGAGGATCGCGCCAACATCGATCGCCAGGTGCGCGCCGAAAGCCGCGACAATCCGATGGAATTGATGATGAACGAGGCAAGCCGCATGCTCTCGGGCATTTCGCGCGGCGCCGGGCTCGTCATCACCTCGAAGAGCGATCCTGTTCTCAAGCACGTCGAGTTCATCCGCCTTGAGCCGACCAAGGCGCTTGCGGTTCTCGTCGGCGATCACGATCAGGTCGAAAACCGCATCATCGAGCTTCCGGCAGGCGTGACGTCATCGCAATTGACCGAGGCCGCCAACTTCCTCAACGCACACATGACCGGCCAGACGCTGCCGGAACTGCGCAATCAATTAAGTCGACTGAAGGACGATGTCCGCCTCGAACTCGATGCGCTATCGCAGGATCTCGTCGAGCGCGGCATCGCCGTCTGGTCGGGCAGCGCCGACGAGGGCAAACCGGCCCAACTGATCATTCGCGGCCGCGCCAATCTGCTCGCCGATCTCGCCGGCGCCGACGATCTCGACCGCCTGCGCATGCTGTTCGACGACCTCGAGAAGAAGGACAGTCTGCTGGAACTTCTCAACCTCGCCGAAAGCGGGCCGGGCGTGCGCATCTTCATCGGCTCGGAGAACAAGCTCTTCTCACTTTCCGGTTCATCGCTGATCGTCGCGCCCTATCGTGACGATGACGACCGCATTGTCGGCGCTGTCGGCGTCATCGGGCCGACGCGACTCAACTACTCGCGCATCGTGCCGATGGTCGACTATACCGCCCAGCTGATGACGCGGTTGTCACGCGGCTCGAAGTAGGAGAGCTACTCCGGGAGCAGGTCGCCCGAGCCGCCCATCTCTGCAGGCATGTCTTTGTATTTTGGCAGGCCGTCACGGATGTGCAGCACGCTTTCCTGATAGTTCACGTGCAGCGCTGGAGCGTAGTCAAGATCGGGCAGAAGTGCCGCGTAAACGTCGGTGACGCCCCAGGTCGGGTGCTCGGTGTAGAGATGCCCACCGCAAAGCTCGCAGAACTTCCGCACGCTCGTATCGGACCTCTGGTAGCCTTCCACGTGCTCTCCGCCTTTGGTGACATGGACAGCCTGCGGCTGCCACAGCGTGAAGGCGTTGACCGGTCCCGCCGACCAATGCCGACAGGAGGCGCAGTGGCAGTAACCCATAGCCACCGGGTCTCCGGTGACGACGATCTCCACGGCACCGCAGAAGCAGCGCCCCGAATACGTTTTTTGATCGCCCATGATCGTCGCTCCCTGACCTGGATGAGGTCGAAGCACTATTGATTTAGTTGCACCTAAAATGAAAGAACTTTAGCACGGCCAAGTCAAGCTAGACCCTGTGGGGTGGCCCGGCACGATTGCCTACAAGTCATGCTTTTCGGTCACGCAGACTTGATTTTTGCCCGTCAAAGCTCGATATCGGGCACATCCTAAAGGACATCAATCACCGGAGAACGTCATGACTGACGAAACGACGAAGAACGGACCTGACGCCGCCGCGGCCGAAGCCGCAGCGGATGCCGCCGCAAACGTCGAGAACGAAGCCGCCGAAGCCAGCGCAAAGCCCGATCCGCTGGAACTGCTAAAGTCCGAGAATACAGAGCTGCGCGACCGCTATCTGCGCCTTGCCGCAGAGATGGATAACCTGCGCCGCCGCACAGAGCGCGAAGTCAAGGATGCGAGGACCTACTCCGCCGCGGGCTTTGCGCGCGACATGCTGGCCGTTTCGGACAACCTGCGCCGCGCCATCGATGCGATCCCTGAGGAAGCCAGGGCTGCCGCCGATCCCGGACTGACGACGCTGATCGAAGGTGTGGAGATGACGGAGCGCTCGATGTTGTCGGCGCTTGAGCGCCACGGGGTCCGCAAACTGGAGCCGGTCGGCCAGAAGTTTGATCCGAACTTCCACCAGGCCATGTTCGAAGTGCCGAACCCCGATGTGCCGAACAACACCGTGGTTCAGGTCGTTCAGGCCGGTTACACCATTGGTGAGCGTGTTCTGCGCCCCGCCATGGTCGGCGTCGCCAAGGGCGGGCCGAAGCTCGTCGAACCCGAAACGAATTCCGTTTTCGACCAGAAGGACGCCTGATCTCTCAGGCGCCTGAAAGCCAATCTGAACCTCAGATGCGGGCGAAACGTTCGATCAGCAGATCGAAGAAGCCGTCCGCATCGACATCGCGCATGACCTGCGCATTGCGCTTGCGGTCGGTCACGTGCCACCAGTCGACGACGGTCATGCCGGCCGTCAGCTCAGACTTCACCTCGATCTCGACATTGCAGGTTCGCCCCTTGAAAAGCTCCGGCTTCAAGAGATAGGCGATAACCGTCGGGTCGTGCAACGGACCGCCGTCGGAGCCGTACTTCTCGACATCGAAGCGTTCGAAGAATTCCAGCATCTCGACCATGGCGATCGCCGGGCGCGTGCCGAGATCGGCCATGCGCTTGACGCGATCCTTTCGGGTCAGAAGCTTGTGTGTGACGTCGAGCGGCATCATCACGATGGGGATGCCAGAGCGGAAGACGATATCGGCTGCCTCGGGATCGACGTAGATGTTGAACTCGGCGGCCGGCGTGATGTTGCCGCCTTCGAAGAAGCCGCCGCCCATCATCACCAGTTCGCGGATGCGCGGGATGATGTCGGGCGCCTTCTGGAAGGCCATGCCGATGTTGGTGAGCGGCCCCAGCGTGCAGAGCGTCACCGTGCCTTCAGGCTCGTTGCGTAGCGTTTCGATGATGAAATCCACGGAATGCTGCGGCTGTAGCTGCATATTAGGCTCATCGAGAACGGGACCATCAAGCCCGGTCTTGCCATGCACGTGCTCAGCGGTCACCAGCTTTCGCGCGATCGGTTTGTCGGCGCCGGCAAAGACCTTGGTATCTGTCCGGCCACAGAGCTCGCAGACGATGCGCGCATTGCGGCTGGTGTAAGAGAGCGGCACATTGCCGGCGACCGTGGTGATGCCGAGCACTTCGAGCTCTTCCGGGCTGCCGAAGGCCAGCATGATGGCCGCGGCGTCGTCCTGGCCGGGGTCGGTGTCGATGATGATCTTTCTAGGGTCTGCCATTCCGATCGTTCCGTCCTCGTGGTGCGCGTTTTCGCGGCATGCACCATTTGTTTATATTCCCGTCGCAAATCGGCGCAGCCGGTACGGGCAGGTTTTGATGCGAGGCGGCGCTTGCTTTGTCAAGGTCGGACCCCTTGCGGGCTCCCTGCGAGCGGCGCCGATATCTGCCTTGCGTCCGCGTGAGGCAATTCCCATATTGGAAGCGTCCGGATGCTGTCTTTCAGGTCTGGCAAGGTCGCTTGAATCAAGGACTTGGAGACGATGAGCCGTATGACGCCTTTCGCGAGCCCCCTGCTTTTGGGCTTTGACGCCATGGAAAAGACGCTGGAGCGCCTTTCCAAGGCCAGCGACGGATACCCCCCCTACAATATCGAGCGCGTCGCCGCCGATCGCGCGTCCGGCGATCCGGAAAGGCTGCGCATAACTCTTGCCGTCGCCGGATTCAGCGAGGAGGAGCTCGACGTTTCTGTCGAGGAAAACCAGCTTTCGATCCATGGTCGCCAGATCGACCAGGGGGAGCGCGACTACCTCTATCGCGGCATCGCCGCGCGTCAATTCCAGCGGACTTTTGTTCTGGCCGATGGGATGCAGGTTTTGGGTGCTTGCCTCAAGAATGGGCTGCTCGCGGTGGATCTCATCCGCCCGGAGCCGAGCCGTATGGTGAAGAAAATTAACATTTCGGTCTCACAGTAGGACAACGGCGCAACTTGAGCCGTTGGTCCCTTCTCATGGAGGTACAGGAATGTTGATGAAAGAAGCCAATTCGCACCTGACCAAAACCGAACTTGCCGGTATCGGCAACGGCGAGGTCGCCTACATCCGGAAAATGCGGTCTGAGGAAGTATCCAGGTGCTTCCCCGAGGCACCGGATATCGATCCGAGCGTTGACCTCTGGGCGCTGTTCGGCGCCGATGGCACGCCGATCCTGCTTACGGACAACCGCTCCAGCACCTTCTTCAAGGCTGCCGAGGATGAGTTGAAGACAGTGAGCCTGCACTAGGGCAGGCTCAGACTCGCTTGAACGTTAGATAGGCGGAGGATCTGCCCTCGCGCCGCGCCTTGGCCTCGTAGCGTGTACTTGGCCAGCCTTCATAGGGCGTCAGCCAGTCTGCACCATTCTGTGCCAGCCATTCGAAACCGCCATGGTCTCGGCATTTCAGCAGCGTCCAGTTGACGTAAGTGTCGATGTCGGAGGCGAAGCAGAACAGCCCGCCCGGCTTCAGCACGCGGTGGAAGCGATCGAGATTGGTCTTCGACACGAAGCGGCGCTTCCAGTGCTTTCTCTTCGGCCACGGATCCGGGTAAAGCAGATCGATCTGGTCGATCGAGGCGTCAGGCAGCCAGTCCAGCAATTGCGTCGCGTCGTCGTTGTAGACACGGACGTTCTTGGCGCCCGCCTTGGCGACGCTCGTCAGCAGCTTCTGCATGGAATTGATGAAAGGCTCGACACCGATATAGCCAGTGGAGGGCATTTCCACGGCGCGATGGATCAGATGTTCGCCGCCGCCGAAACCGATTTCCAGGCTCAGCCTGTCTGTCGGCACCGGAAAGAGGGTCTTCAGCGGCTCGGGCGGAGCCGCTGAAAGATCGATGAGGAACGCCGGAAGCAGGGTGTTCAGTCGCTCTGCCTGATGCTCGCGCAGAGCCTTTCCCTTGCGGCGACCGAAGAAGGCTTCGGTCGCCCGTCCGCGGCGTTCCATGTCGGTCATGCTGCTTCCTTGACCTTGACGGCGTCCTTGAGCGCCTTGACGAGGTCCGTGCGCTCCCAGGAGAACGAGCCGTCGCGGCCAGCCTTGCGGCCGAAGTGACCGTAGGCCGAGGTTTTGGCGTAGATCGGCTTGTTGAGGTCGAGGTGACGGCGGATGCCGGTCGGCGACAGATCCATGTTCTTGCGGATCGCGGCTTCGACCTGGTCTTCCGTCACGCCCTTGCCGGTGCCGTGCAGGTCGACATAGATCGACAGCGGCTGTGCGACGCCGATGGCGTAGGAGAGCTGGATCGTGCAGCGGTCGGAAAGACCGGCGGCAACGACGTTCTTCGCAAGATAGCGGGCCGCGTAGGCAGCCGAACGGTCGACCTTGGTGGTGTCCTTGCCGGAGAACGCGCCGCCGCCGTGCGGAGCAGCGCCGCCGTAGGTGTCGACGATGATCTTGCGCCCGGTCAGACCAGCGTCGCCATCAGGGCCGCCGATCACGAACTTGCCGGTCGGATTGATGTACCACATGCAATCGTCGGCAATCGGCAGTTCGCCGAGAGCTTCGCGGATATAGGGCTCGACGACCGCGCGAACCTTCTTCGAATCCCAGCTTTCGTCGAGATGCTGGGTGGAGAGAACGATCGACGTGACTTCCGCAGGCTTGCCGTTGACGTAACGCACGGTCACCTGGCTCTTGGCATCGGGGCCGAGCTTTGCGACGTCGCCGTCGCCCTTCTTGCGGGCAGTGGCAAGCAGCTGCAGGATCTTGTGGGAGTAGTAGATCGGTGCCGGCATGAGATCCGGCGTTTCCTTGCAGGCGTAGCCGAACATGATGCCCTGGTCGCCGGCACCTTCGTCGCCCTGCTGGTCGGCGGCATTGTCGACACCCTGGGCAATGTCGGCGGACTGCGAGTGCAGGAGCACGTCGATCTTGGCCGTCTTCCAGTGGAAGCCGTCCTGCTCGTAGCCGATGTCCTTGATGGCGCGGCGGGCAGCGGCCTTGAACTTCGAAGGGTTGATGACGTCCTTGCCGTCCTTGTCCTTCTTCATCAGGCTCGGCGGCAGGCGCACTTCACCGGCGATCACGACGCGGTTGGTGGTTGCCAGCGTCTCGCAGGCAATACGCACGCCCCAGGGGTTGACGCCGGTCTTGGCGGCTTCGCGGTAGACCAGATCCACGATCTCGTCGGAGATCCGGTCACACACCTTGTCCGGGTGACCTTCGGCAACTGACTCGCTGGTGAAAAGGTAATTCGCGCGCATTCCGGGATTCCCCTCAAAGAACAAAAGCTGCGTAGTAGGTACCCAGTTCGCGCGGGAAAAACAAGCGTAGAAGGACATAAATATATCTTTATATCTACGGCAAAGTGGCAAATTATGCCCAAAAAACGCCAAAAAGCGGCCGTTGCGACCGCTTTCGTTTTTGCTCCAAATTTTGAGTGGCTATTATTCGCTGTCAGCTTCGGCAGCGAGTGCCTTCACCAGTTCGACGACTTTACGGCGAACCTTTGGGTCGGTGATCTTCACGAAGGCGCGGTTGAGTTGGAGCCCTTCGGACGACGAAAGAAAGTCGACAACGTAGTTGGAACTCGAGGCTTCCGCCATGCCCGACAGGCCGGAGGATTGGTCGCCGGGTGCGTCTTCAAAGAAGAAGGAAACCGGAACGTTCAAAATGCTGGAGATGTTCTGGAGGCGGCTGGCACCGACGCGGTTGGTGCCTTTTTCGTATTTCTGGATCTGCTGAAAGGTGATGCCGAGGCTCTCGCCGAGCTTTTCCTGGCTCATTCCGAGCATCGTTCGGCGAAGGCGGATGCGACTACCAACATGGATGTCGATGGGGTTCGGCTTCTTCTTGTTCTCAATCATGGTCCTGCCCTAACAATAATTTTCAACCTTGTTCAAACCGGCATGCCCAAACCCATCCCCAAAACGCCACGTTGCAAAGTCTCTATTAACCACCTTGAAACATACGCTAAGAACGCCGATCCCAACCACTATGCAATTTTAGGGGTTTTCGGTCAATTCTGCTTGAAAACAAAACCTAAACGCGAAACCAGCGCAATTGCAAACAGAAGTATTTCCAGCAACCAGAAGTAAGTTTGGCGTGGGTAGCCTGGATCGCGTTGCGCACCGAAGCTCTCAATGGTTGCGTCGACGAAGCCCGTTTCATTGAGGCCGAGACCGGCAATGACCTCGCCGCGGGCGTTCACGATGGCAGAAATACCGCTGTTGCCGTTGCGAATCAGCGGCAGGCCGGTCTCTACAGCGCGCAACCTGGCTTGCTGAAAGTGCTGGTAGGGCCCGGGTGTCGCACCAAACCACGCATCGTTCGTGACGTTGAGGATGGCATTGGCCACGCCGAGGTCGCCGGTCATCTCATCCGGGAAAATGATCTCGTAGCAGACGAGCGGATAGAACTTGATCCCGGTCGGCAAGGTCAGCAACTGCCGCGTGGCGGCCGGCGAAAAGCCGCCCGGCATCTCCACGACGTTCTGGATACCGAAATCGTCTAGAATGCTCTCGAACGGCACATACTCGCCAAACGGCACGAGATGCACCTTGTCCGCGGCGCCGGCGATCTGCCCACGGCCATCGATGACGTAGATCGAATTGTAGTAACGTGGCGGATTGCCGGGCCCCATATCCTCCACCCGGACGGCGCCGGCAATCAGGATCTGGTTGTCGTCGAGCGTGTCCGCGATCCGGCTGAGCGCATCCTGGTTGTCGGTCAGGATGAAGGGAATGGACGTCTCCGGCCAGACGATGATGTCGGGCTTGCGACCGCCCTCCTTCGGCGGCTCGACGGAGAGTTTCAGGTGCTTCTCGAAGATCGCGGCGCGGTCGGCGTCATTGTCCATCTTCGCCGTCTGTTCGATCATCGGCTGAACGAGGCGGATGACCGGGCTCTTGGAGTCCGGTGTCGGCGCAGGCTGTGGGCCAAAGAGGGTATAGGCGCCGTAGCCGATATGTACTGTGAAAAGCAGGGCTGCCAGTGAGAGGCCGAGCTTCGCGCCCTGGCGGGTGCCGAGGAGCGCGGGAGCCGCGAAGATGAAGACCGAGAGCGAAGTAATGCCCATGATGCCGATGACATGCGCCGACTGCATCATGAGCGGTACGGGCGCCATGCCGTAGCCGACTGCGTTCCAGGGAAAGCCGGTGAAAAGTACGCTGCGCAGCCACTCGAGCAATCCGAAGCTCGCGGCAAGCGCCGCAATCCGCCCCATGCCATCGGACCACATGGTTCGCGCCAGCGCGGCCGCAACGCCATAGAAGATGGCGAGCACGCCAGGCAGGCCGAGGATCGCCAGCGGCAGCGCCCAGGCGAAAGCCTCGGCATCGATCATCAAGGCATGGCCAAGCCACCAGAGACCGGCGACGAAATAGCCGAAGCCGAAGAGCCAGCCGACGGCGAAGGAAGGCCATAGCCGGCCGATCAACCCGCTCTCAGGAGCGGCAGCCGAGCCGTCGATCAGCCAGACGAGCAGCGTGAACGAGAAGAACATGGCAGCAAAGAAGCCGAATGGAGGCAGGGCCAGAACGCCGACAGCGCCTGCAAGGACGGCCAGTGCAGCCCTCTTGACCCCCCAGGCCAGGATAACCCTGTCTGCAAGCCGCTCCATGCACACTCCCATCAAGCTGCGAATCAACCCGACCGCAGTCTTTCAAAAAAGCCGCCGTTTGTCGTGCTTTGCGGCGGTCAGTTTGTCGTGGGAGCGTCGGTTTGCCGCTCTTCGCCGTGATCGGCGCCGGGGGTGCCGTCGCCGTCGATCTTGATGCGGCGGCGGATGGCCTGGCGCTTGCGGGTGATCCTTACGCGCTTGATACGGCGCGGGTCGGCATCGAGAATATGGAACTCGAAACCGGGCAGGGCCTGCACGACCTCGCCACGCACCGGAATGCGCCCGAGCTCGGAGAAGATCAGGCCGCCCAGCGTGTCGACTTCGTCGACCTGCTCAGTGATGTCGAAGTCCGGTCCGATCGCTTCCGCGATCTCCTCCAATTCGACGCGAGCATCCGCGACGAAGATGTCTTCGGACACGCGCTTGAACATGACTTCTTCGTCGTCGTGCTCGTCGTCGATGTCGCCGACGACCATTTCGACGATGTCCTCGTGCGACGCCAGCCCATCGGTGCCGCCGTATTCGTCGATGACGAGCGCCATTTGCGTGCGGTTCACCTGCATGCGGCGAAGGAGATCCGAAGCAAGCATCGACGGCGGAACGAACAGGATCTTGCGAATGATGCCGGCCTCTGAAAGCGTCTTCTGCAGGTCAACGCGGCTGAGGTCGAAATTCGGCTTCGCGGAGCGCGTCGGCTTCTGCAGGTGCTCGGGGGAAACCTCGACCAGAGGCTCCGCCGGCTTGAGGGTCTTGGTGCTGCCGCGGCGCTTGTTGCGCGCCTGCTTGGCAACGTAGGACAGAAGATCGCGGATATGCACCATCCCGCGCGGGTCGTCGAGCGTATCCGCATAGACCGGCATGCGCGAACGGCCGGATTCCTCGAACAGGATCATCAGTTCGCCGATGGTGATGTTCTGATCGACGGCCTCGATATCGGCGCGGGGCACCATAACGTCGGCGACACGCACCTCACGGAAGCGAAGGATATTGTGCAGCATCGCCCGTTCATCAGGCGAAAAGACGTCGCCGTCGGCCGCGTCGGTCATCAGCGCATCGGCGATGTCCTCGCGAAGACGCGAGCCCTGCTGTGGTCTCAGGATGCGCGCTGCGCGCGACCAGAAGGATTGGGATCGTCCGGACTGCCTACTACTACTGCCACCCTCGTCGGAAGAGGAGGATTGGTCGGCGTCCTTGGCCTCAGGGGCCGGTCTCGTCGTAAAGTCGCTCATGGTTCCATTTTAAGGTCTTGACCCTCGTATGGGTCAGATAGGCCGAGTACCGCCAAAATGCGAGTCTCGAGCCCCTCCATTATCTCGGCTTCAGCGTTATTATTATGATCGTAGCCGAAGAGATGCAAGAAACCATGCACCATCAGATGCGTTAGATGGTCGTCAAAGCTCTTCTCGAGTTCTGCTGCCTCTCGCTCGACGGTTTCTCTTGCGATGATGATGTCGCCTAGCATCGGCCCCGGCACCTTGCCCGGCTTCACCGGGAAGGCGGGAAACGAAAGCACATTGGTCGCCTTGTCCTTGCCGCGCCATTCCGCGTTGATGTCCTGGATCGAGGCATCGTCGGTGAAAACCAGCGAGACTTCCGGCACCATCTTGGGAAACGGCTGCTTCTGGCTCTCGCGAAGATAGGTCGCGGCCGCTTCCAATACGCGATCGACCAATGCATGCAACGCATCTTCGGAGGGCCAATTGCCCTCCTCGATGCTGATCTGGATATCGAGTTCCGCCATCAGCCCTGCCGGCTATCCTCTTCGGTATCCGTTGCATAGGTGGAATCGTAGGCCCTGACAATGCGCCCGACGAGCGGATGACGCACAACGTCCGTATCCTTGAAGCGTACGATCGAGATACCCTCGACGCCGTTCAGCAGTTGGAGCGCTTCCACGAGGCCAGATTTGACGCCCCGCGGCAAGTCGATCTGGCTCGGATCGCCGGTGACGATCATCCGCGAATTCTCGCCAAGACGTGTCAGGAACATCTTCATCTGCATCGACGTGGTATTCTGCGCCTCGTCGAGGATGACGGCGGCATTTGCGAGCGTACGGCCACGCATGAAGGCGAGCGGTGCAATTTCGATGACGCCGGCGGTAATGGCGCGATCGACCTTGTCGGCCGGCATCATGTCGTAGAGTGCGTCATAGAGCGGACGAAGATAAGGATCGACCTTTTCCTTCATGTCGCCTGGCAGGAAGCCGAGACGTTCGCCGGCTTCGACCGCCGGGCGCGAAAGGATGATCTTCTCAACGACGCCGCGTTCCAGGAGTTGAGCGGCGTGGGCGACGGCGAGATAGGTCTTGCCGGTACCGGCCGGACCGCAGCCGAATACGAGTTCAGCGCGCTCCAGTGCCCGGAGATAGGCATCCTGGGTCGGCGTGCGGGCAATGATGGTCTTCTTGCGCGTGGAAACCTGGGCCATCGTCAGCTTGGCCTTCTTCTCCATCGTCGGCAGGCTCAACTGATCGTCGGCGGCCACAGCCATACGGATCGCGCCTTCTACGTCGGAACGTTCGACGCTGCCGCCTTTCTGGAGTTTCTCGTAGAGATAATCGAGGGTGCGCCGCGCCTGGTTGGTGGCGACGATGTCTCCAGAAATAACGACGGAATTGCCCCGCGCTCGAGCGTCGATGTGCAGACGCTCTTCAAGCAGCTTGAGGTTCTGGTCGAACTGACCGAACAGTTCACTGGCGAACCGATTGTTCTCGAACGTCAGAATAAAGTGATTGGCGTCGCTCGCAATGCGTGGGTGGCGCGGTGAAGAAGAAACCAATTCTTGTCCGTTCAAGCGGTCAGGCTCCTTGGGTTAGACCTCAGCCTCTGCAATCTCGGCAAACAGGCTGTTGGTTCCGGTTCCGGTGATTCGCACATTAATAATGTCACCGATTTGCAATTCTTTTGCATCAACATTCACGGACTGAAGCCAGGGAGAACGGCCGATAAGCTGTCCTGGCATGCGACCGGGCTTTTCGAGCAACAGTTCGATCGTTTTTCCGACACAGGATTCGGCAAATTCCTGCTGCTGCTTCACAAGAAGCGCCTGCAGGCGTTCCAGCCGTTTTGCCTTGATTTCTTCCGGCACCTGGTCCTTCAGTTCCGCGCCGGGCGTGCCCGGCCGTGTCGAGTACTTGAAGGAGAAAGCCTGCGCATAGCGCACCTCCTCCACCAGACGCAGTGTATCTTCAAAATCCTGGTCTGTCTCCCCCGGAAAACCGACGATGAAGTCGCCGGAGAGGGCGATATCAGGGCGGGCAGTGCGGATGCGCTCGACCAGCGTCAGATACTCGGCGGCCGTGTGGCGTCGGTTCATCGCCTTCAGGATGCGGTCGGAGCCGGCCTGCACCGGCAGATGCAGGTACGGCATCAGCGCGCGCAGATCCCGGTGCGCCTCGATCAGCCGATCGTCCATGTCTCGCGGATGGCTGGTCGTGTAGCGCAGCCGCGCAAGCCCGGGGATCTCAGCCAACCGATAGAGCAGATCACCGAGGGTCCATTCCTGACCATTGGCGCCCACACCATGCCAGGCGTTGACGTTCTGGCCGAGCAGCGTGATCTCGCGCACGCCCCCTTCGACGAGCTTCTGCGCTTCCTCGACGATCTGGCTGACCGGACGCGACACTTCCGAACCGCGTGTATAGGGCACGACACAGAAAGTGCAGAACTTGTCGCAACCTTCCTGAACGGTGAGGAAGGAGGTTACGCCGCGCGAGCGGATTTTCTTGCTCTCGGCGATCGGCAGATGCTCGAACTTGTCTTCGAGCGCATATTCGGTATCGACGATGCGTTGCCCTTCCTTCGCCTTGCGCAGCGCTTCCGGCAGGCGATGATAGGTCTGCGGCCCGATCACGACATCGACGGCGGGCGCACGGCGCAGGATTTCCTCGCCCTCGGCCTGCGCCACGCAGCCGGCAACGCCGATCATGAACTCGCGGCCCTCCCTGTTGCGTTCCTTCTTCATATCGCGCAGACGCCCGAGCGCCGAGTAGACCTTTTCAGCAGCCTTCTCACGGATGTGACAGGTATTCAGCAGAACGAGGTCGGCCTCTTCCATGTTTTCCGTCGGCTCGTATCCGTCGCGGGCGAGGGCGTCGCTCATGCGCGTCGAGTCATAGACGTTCATCTGACAGCCGTAGGTCTTGATGAATACCTTGCGGTTGTTGCTGCCATCACGGAGATCGGTCTCCGGGGCCTGAAGAAGGGCGCTGTCCTGGGTCATGGGCGGCTATTTAGTGGTTTTTGCTGCGCTAGAAAAGGAAATCTTGTCTTACGCGGCGTCGCGGCCGCGCAGTACCGCGCCAAGCATGGCGCGGATGCGTCGTGCAATCGTCGCGCTGACGTCCTTGCGGTTGCTGTCGCCGCGATATTCGACCGCGTCGCCGAAACAGACGTCCACCTCAAACGCGCCGCATCGCAGCATATCCTTCAGGTGCGGGAGCATCTCCACGTCGCCGGGCCAGGAGGCGAGCGGGCGATGATAACGTCCCATCGGCAAACCGTGGACGCCGGTATAGGCAACCGCGACCGGTTGGATTACGACAGCGCCCGTTGGCGAAGCCGGAACCGCCATCGCGGCTGCACCGAACAACGAGGATTTGACCTCCAGAAGCCGGTTCCCGTCCGAGGTCGTGCCCTCGGGAAACAGAACGACGATCTCGCCATTTGCCATGCGGGTCGCAATCTCATTCGCCTGGTGGCCGGTCTTGCGCTTTTCCTCACGCACCACGAAGACGCTCTTCTGCAGCTTCGCCAGCGTGCCGAAAATCGGCCAGTCGCGCACTTCGATCTTGGCGATAAACGCAACGTCGGCGACAGAGGACAGGACCATGATGTCCATCCACGACGAATGGTTGGCGCAAAGCATCAACGGTCTGTGCGTTTCCATCTTGCCATGGACGCGAATGCGGATGCCAAGGCAGAAGCAGATGATGCGATGCCAGATGCGGGGCAGCCAGCGTCGCAGCTTCCAGTCGAAGCGTAGCGCCAAGAGCTGCCAGGGCATGAGCAGGATGCTAGCAAGGAGAATGACGATGCCGGCGAGGCCGACGCGCAGCCAGGCGATCAAAGCGAAGACTCCCCAGCTGTGATCATGGCCTCAGCGCTCGTCCTTCTTGAGCGGAATGCCATAAAGTTCCAGCCGATGGTCGACCAGCTTGAAGCCGTGTTCGCGGGCGATGCGTTCCTGCAATGCCTCGATCTCGGGCGAGTGAAACTCGATGACGACACCCGACTTGAGGTCGATGAGGTGGTCATGATGCTCTTCCGGCACCGTCTCGTAGCGCGAGCGGCCGTCTCGGAAGTCGTGGCGTTCGATAATGCCGGCGTCCTCGAACAGTTTCACGGTGCGATAGACCGTGGAGATCGAGATCTTGGCATC
The DNA here is from genome assembly GCF_964254185.1 of Rhizobium sp. LjRoot258. Taxonomy (NCBI): domain Bacteria; kingdom Pseudomonadati; phylum Pseudomonadota; class Alphaproteobacteria; order Hyphomicrobiales; family Rhizobiaceae; genus Rhizobium; species Rhizobium sp. LjRoot258. The sequence goes on from NZ_CAXUST020000001.1 coordinate 25,595, forward strand.
GACCTTCACCGAGCGCCGATAGAGTTCTTCCACGTCAGGGTGGTCGGCGGATTCCTCGAGAATGCGCGCGATCACCCGGCGCTGCTCGGTCATGCGCATGCCGCGTTCAGCGCAAAGCTCCTCGAGGGTCTTGGCGACGTCAGTCATGGGCTGCCTTCCGATAGTCAACGTTCAAGCAACGGACTAGCGAAGAACGCGCTTCATGACAAGCGCTGTGGAAACCGCGCCCTTGGCATCCTTGTAGTATCCCCTGCGTTCGCCAACTTTCTCGAAGCCGAGCTTGCGGTAAAGGCCGAGCGCCGCCGCATTGCCGTCATCGACCTCCAGAAAGATGCTCTCGCCGCCGCGTGCGTGTGCTTCGCGCATGGCGGCCTGCATCAGCCGCCAGCCAAGGCCGGCGCGTGCGACCTTCGTCTGCACGGCGATCGTCAGGATTTCCGCCTCGCCGGCGACCTGGCGAGCCAGCACGAAGCCGGGCAACGGCTTCTTGAGGATTGCATTGGTCTGGCGTGCCACGAAGCCGAAGACTGTGTTCTGGCTGAGCAGGCTGTAGAACTCGCCATCGCCCCACGGGCGGGCGAAACGTTCACCGTGCAGAGCGGCGACAGCGCGGCAATCATCGGCATCCATCGCGACGATTTCGAATTCCGGCTTCAGCGTCAAATAGGATTCCAACATCGTCATACTCGCGCAATTGCAAACCCGGCCTGGGGCTTGGCGTCGGGTCCGCGCAGATAAAGAGGCTTCGGCTTTCCGGCAGAAGGATCAGCGGCGGCGCCGAGGCGCGCCACGATGGAAATCGGGAAATGGTTGGCGTGATCGCCGGTCGTGTCCGGTTTCAGGAGAGGTGTGGCCGAACCGATGATTTCGCCTTCGAATGTCGCGGCGAGTGCCTGCGCTTCCTCGACGGTGACGGCACGCGCTTCATCAAGCGGCCCGCCGTCGGCATCGAAGGCCTGCAGGTAGATTTCGTTTCGCTTGGCATCCATGGCGGCGAGCACTGGGTGCCTCGGCGTCTTCAGCCGCTGCGCTTCGGCCATCACCGCAAGCGTGGTGATGCCGACGGCCGGAACGCCGAGCGACAGCGCAAAGCCGCGCGCGGCGGCAACGCCGACACGAATGCCGGTGAAGGAGCCTGGACCGATGGTGACGGCAATGCGATCGACGGCCGAAAGCGCCACGCCCGCCTGGTTCAGCGCGCGATCGACGATCCCCATCAGATGCTCTGCGTGCCCCTTGCCGATCATGTCCGATGCCTCCCCCAGCATCGTATCCCTGCCGCTGTCATAGACAGCGGCAGCGCAATCCACACCTGCGGTGTCGAGCGCCAGTATGATCATGGCATCAATTTCCGAATAAAGCGTTCCTGAGCGTCCATACATCCACCCTGCCGCGCTTGCAAATGCTGCGCCATGATGAATGCCGGAACGGGAGTGTCGTCGTCAGGCGGCGACCACTTCCTCGACCTCCGGAACGAAATGGCGAAGCAGGTTCTGCACGCCATGCTTCAGCGTCGCCGTCGACGACGGGCAGCCGGAGCAGGAGCCCTTCATGTTGAGATAGACCTTGCCGTCCTTGAAACCACGGAAGGTGATGTCGCCACCATCCTGCGCAACGGCCGGACGCACGCGCGTGTCCAGCAGCTCCTTGATCGTGAGGACAATCGCCTCGTCGGCTTCGTCGAAAAACTCGCCGCCGGCATCGAGGTCCTCGGAAAGAACCGAGGCGTCGCCCATGACAGGCTTGCCCGACATGAAATGTTCCATGATCGAACCGAGGATCGCCGGCTTCAGGTGCTGCCACTCGGCATTGTCCTTAGAGACGGAAATGAAGTCGTAGCCAAAATAGACGCCGGTCACGCCCGCAATCTCGAACAGCCGAGCAGCAAGCGGCGAAGCCTGCGCTTCGTCGGCGCTACGGAATTCGGCCGTGCCGTTTTCCATCACGACCCGGCCGGGAAGAAACTTTTGCGTGGCGGGGTTCGGCGTGGCTTCGGTCTGAATAAACATCTCGCTCTCCTGCGGCGGGCAGTGGCCCCAAGCCGTCTTTAGAATTCTTCAAAAGAGAAAATAAGCCGATTGGCAACTCTATTCAAGAGACTGGTACTCAAGAAATCGCCTTATGCGAGAGCATCCAGTTCCTCGTCGGTCAATGTATCAGGCAGGACCGTGACGGGGATGGGAAATGTCGCGCCACGCCCGGCAATCGACGACACCAGCGGTCCTGGACCTTCCTTGGCAGAGCTTGCGGCAAGCACCAGGATCGCAATATCGCGGTCTTCCTCGATGACCGCGTTGATCTGCTCGGTGGCGCTTCCCTCGCGGATGACGATCTCAGGGTCGATGCCGATCGTTTCGCGAACCACATGCGCCGCCTTGGCGACCACGGCCTCGGCCTCCTCGCGCGCCTCGACGCGCATGATCTCCTCCACCCCCAGCCACTGCTGGAAGTCGCCCTCCGGAATCACGTACATCAGCACAAGGCCGCCATTCGAGTTCTTGGCGCGCCGGCCCGCATAATGGACGGCGCGGGAGCATTCGGGCGTATCGTCAATGACCGCCATGAATTTGCGGCGATGACCTTCGAGCCGGGAGAGTCGTTTCGATACCATGGCGCGGACTCTGACACCTGAACCCGAAAATTTGCAAGCCTTCGTTTTTGATCCTGGAAGGATCGTCGGCGCGGGGCCGCGTCAGGCCGGAACCAGTCCATAGAGGCGCATGATTGCCTTCACATGTTCGATATCGGGCTTTCCCTGAACGTTGATGGCCAGGGCCATCTCCTCGAAATACCGCCTGCCGATCAGGCCGGGCGTCATGGTGATCAAAGCCTTGGCGGTTTCTCCGTGCAGGTTCTCGTGGGTGTGGACATAGCCGCGCGGAATGAACAGGGTTTTCCCCGGTGCGATCTCGTGTTTGCGCCCGTCCAGCGTCGTCGTCATCGTTCCGGACAGTCCGTAGATCACTTCGTCGACGTCGCGGTGATAATGAGCGGCCGGGACACGTGCTTGAGGCGGGACCGTGAATTCGAACATCACCAGACTGCCGGCGCTCTGATCCTCGTCGATCAGAAGCCGGATCTCCATGGCGCCGATCTGGATGAGGTTGCGATCTCGCATCGAAGCCTCCTGGCGGTCCGTTCCCAAAAGATTACGCCGCAGGTCCGGTTTCGACAAGTCCGGGGCGCCAACGCCGCCCCGGACAGGCTCGTGAGGCCGTATCTCAGTAGAGGAAGCCGACGATGTCGCGCACTTCCTTCATCGTCACCTCGGCGCGTGCCCGTGCCCGTTCGCCGCCGTTGCGCAGGATCGCGTCGATGTGGCTGGTATCCGACATCAGGCGGCGCATCTCGGCGGTGATCGGCGAGAGCACGTTGACGGCGAGATCGACGAGCGCCGGCTTGAAGACCGAGAACTGCTGGCCGCCGAATTCGGCAAGCACGTCAGCCTTCGACCTGTCAGCGAGTGCTGCATAGATGCCGACAAGATTGTCGGCTTCCGGCCGACCCTTGAGACCGTCGATCTCGCCAGGCAGGCCTTCCGGATCGGTCTTGGCCTTGCGGATCTTCTTCGAGATCGCGTCCTCGTCGTCCATCAGGTTGATGCGCGAAAGATCGGACGGATCCGACTTCGACATCTTCTTGGTGCCGTCGCGAAGCGACATGACGCGCGGCGCCGGGCCATCGATCAGCGGCTCGACCATCGGGAAATAGGCATGCACCGGCTCATTGCCGACGGTGATGTCAATGCCGTAGCCCGCCTTGCGGATGTGCTGCGCATAGTCGAGATTGAACTTCATGGCGATGTCGCGGGCGAGTTCAAGGTGCTGCTTCTGGTCGTCGCCAACCGGGACATGCGTGCCGCGGTAAACGAGAATGTCAGCGGCCATCAGGCTCGGATAGGCGTAGAGACCGAGCGAGGCCTGCTCGCGATCCTTGCCGGCCTTGTCCTTGAACTGCGTCATACGGTTCATCCAACCGAGGCGCGCGACGCAATTGAAGATCCAGGCGAGCTCGGCGTGCTGCGGCACGGCCGACTGGTTGAAAACGATGTGCCTTTGCGGATCGATGCCGGACGCGATAAAGGCGGCTGCGATCGAACGGATCTGGTTCGGCATGTCCTCATGGACGAGCTGGGCCGTCAACGCGTGCATATCCACGACACAGTAGATGCAGTCGTTGCCTTCCTGCAGCGCCACGAATTTGCGGATCGCGCCGAGATAGTTGCCGAGATGGAGATTGCCGGTCGGCTGGACGCCGGAGAAAACGACTTTCTTGAATTCGCTCATTATGTCCTCGATTAGGCTGGTGGAGGGCCCCAGGGTTTGTAACCCATGTTGCTAACGGGCGCGCTTATGCACGCGGAAGACAGGGCAATCAAGGGGTTCAGCCTGTGGCGTGTTCGATCAGGTCGAAGGTGTTGCCGTAAGGATCCGAAAACACGGCGACCGTCCCATAAACCTCGTGCCGCGGCGCCTCGAGAAAGTGCACGCCCTTGGCCAGCATCGATGCATGGTCACGGGCAAAATCGTCGCTCTTGAGAAAAAAGCCGACGCGCCCGCCGGTCTGGTTGCCGATCGCCGCCTTCTGCTGGTCGTTGGCGGCCTGCGCGAGCAAAAAGGCTGCGCCGTCGCCGCCCTTCGGCTTGACCACCACCCACCGCTTGCCCTCGGGCTGGATGTCGTCCTGAAGGCAATCGAAGCCAAGCACGCCGCAATAGAAATCCTTGGCGCGGTCGTAATCGTCGACGACAAGGGTCACGAGGAAAAGCGATTGGGACATCGTGGCTCCGATTTGTGATGTCGTGTTGTTACCAAGGGCGGGTGATCGGTCAAGGGGTGCGGTTGGAACACGTCTTTACCTTCACACGGTCATTCCGGCCGTGGTTCGATCTTGCATTTCACTCGGACGGGGCGCTGGAAATTGCGTCGCTAGAGTAAAAAGCATATGGCGCTTCCCAACCCCGCAACGCCTTGCGGTGTACCCGAAGATGGGACGGCGCCATTGTCGGAAGAGCGCCATAAGGCGGGGAAAATCGGCGACGAATTTCCTCTGTGAATATATCTCGCGAATCTACAAAAAGGAAAATTTATACTGCTTTTGAGGTATCCCTAACCTGCCAATTAGCGGTAGAATATGGCGATGTTCCGTAACGGAAGGTAGGAAATTTCACAAAAAGGCCATTTTTAGGGAGAGCGTTCCATCCGCCAAAGGCTGCGCCGGGGGCTCCGGCGTATTCGAGGGGAGGGAACCATGCAGTCCGCATTTTCCATCGCACTCGCCGGCCTGTTCTGTCTGTCGTGTTTCGACAGTGCCGACGCCCAGAATGTCAGACGAGTGGCAATACCGCCGCTCAAGCATAAGGAAACGCTCGCCTACTCTCTGCAGACCGTCAGCGTTCAGGCGAACTGCTTCCCGCCGCAACTGCGCGGCATTCTTGCCTATATCGCCACTAAGACCGGCCGCCGCCCGATGGTAACCTCAGGGCTGCGGGCGCGCGGGCGATCACACTCCCAACATCGCCATTGCGCGGCCGCCGATATCCGGATCCCCGGCGTATCGGAGCGAACGATCATTGCGATTGCTGCATCGGCGCCAGGGATCGGCGGGATCGGCCGTTACTGCAACGGCATCGTCCATGTGGACATAGGTCCCAAACGACGATGGACCTACTGCTGAGGTTGAGCGCGGAACGCTAGCCGTCCACTTTTGCGGCCGGCTTGCGGTTCAGGTTGCGCCGGATCATGCCGAGGTTTGCGCCGCCGATCAGGAACGCCGTCGCGAAATAAACGGCCATGGCGATGATGATCAGAAGGCCGAGTGTGCCGACCTTCGTCGCCAGGTGTGCGCCTGAGGCAAGCCACGGCTCCCACCGGTGCTGCAGGTACATGATCACGCCGCCCATCACGGCTGCGGATACGACGAGCAGCGCCGTGCGCCGCGCCAAGGCCCATTCCCAGGTGAGGTGACCGCGGCGCAGCAGCGTGGTGAAGAGAAGCACGGTGCTGATCCAGCCTGCCGTCGCTTCTGCAACCGCAATGCCGGGAGCGCCGAGAAATGGGAAGAGCGTCAGCGCCGTCGCGCAGTTGACGCCAACGGCAACGGCAGAAAAGCGCATTGGCGTCTTGGTGTCCTCGCGCGCATAAAAGCCCGGCTGCAACGCCTTGATCAGCACGAAGGCAGGTAGGCCGATGCCGTAAACGGCGAGGATGGAGCCGACGATCGCGGTGTTTTCCTGATGGAATGCGCCGCGCTCATAAAGCACGCGGATGATCTCATCGGAGAGAATCCAGAGTGCAAAGGCGGCCGGGATGGTCAGGAACAGCACGAATTCGATCGACCGGTTCTGCAGGTTTCCGGCCTCGCGCAGATGGCCGCCCTTCAAGGCACGCGCCAATTCCGGCAGCAGCACCACGCCGACCGCGACACCGACAACGCCGAGCGGCAGCTGGTAGATGCGGTCCGCATATTGAAGTGCGGCGATCGCCCCTTCGCGTGCGGAAGCGATCGCCTGCCCGATCATCTGGTTGATCTGGGTAATGCCGCCGGTGACGGCGGCAGGGACTGCGAGGATCAGCAGGCGCTTGACGTTTGGTGTGATGCGGGGAAAGCGAAGGCCGATGCTCATGCCGGCATGCAGGACGCCGAGATAGACGACGACGAGTTGCAGGATGCCAGCTACGAGCACGCCCCACGAGAGGTACCAGGCGGTCTGAAGCGGTTCGGCGCCGATATAGAGCGAATAGAACAGCGCGCCGATCATCACCAGGTTGAGGAAAATGGGCGCAATGGCTGCGGCGAAGAAATGATGCAGCGAGTTCAGCATCCCACTCATCATTGCCGTCAGCGACATGCACATGAGATAGGGGAACATCACCGCCGCCATGCGCACGGTGATCGAGAATTTTTCCGCATCGTCGGCAAAGCCCGGCGCGATGACGAAGCGCACGAGCAGCGGCATGCAGAGCTCCATGACGATGGTAATGAGCAGCAGCACGGAAAACAGCACGCCGAAGACTTCCTCGGAGAAGCGCTTGGCGCCGTCGATGCCGTGCGCCTCGATCTCCTTGGCAAAGAGCGGCACGAAGGCGGCGTTGAACGCGCCTTCGGCAAACAGGCGACGGAAGAGGTTCGGAAAGCGGAAGGCGGCGTAGAAGACGTCGGCCATCGGACCCGTGCCGAGTGCGGCCGCCATCAGCGTTTCACGGGCAAAGCCGAAGATGCGGCTGCCGAGCGTGGCGCCGCCGACGGTGGCGAATTTCTTGACGAGGCTCATGCGCTTGGGCTCATGCGGGCGAATCCGCCTTCTTTTCTGTTTGCGTCGCGGCGCGAGCCGTGGTCGGCGGCGCGATGATGCCGGAGGGCATGCGCTCGCGCAGCTCGTCCTGCTCCTCGGCCATCACCGCCTTGAGGCGCGCGGTGATGTTCGAGCGCTTGCTGTCGCCCGAAATCTTCTGGCCGACGAGGTCGGTCACGTAGAAGGTATCGATGACCTTCTCGCCGAAGGTGGTGATGCGGGCCGACTGAATATCGAGCGAAAGATCAGAGAGAACCGCGGTGATTTCTGACAGCAGGCCTGTCCGGTCGAGGCATTCGACCTCGATGACGGTGAATTTGTTCGACAGGCTGTTGGAGATGTTGACCGACGGGGGAATGACGAAGGCCTTGCTCTTTTTGCGGTTCTTGGTGCGCGTCGCGATCACCTCAGGCAGGCGCTTGCGGCCGGAAAGGACGTCCTCGATCATCCGCCCGATGGTGCCGGCGCGACGCAGCTCGTCGGCATCGTCCTTGAATTCGCGGCTGACATGGATTGTGTCGAGTGCGCGGCCGTCCGAGGTCGTGAAGATCTGTGCATCGACGATGTTGGCGCCGGCCGCAGCGCAAGCGCCGGCGATAACGGCGAGCAGCCGCGGATGGTCAGGCGATAGCACGGTAATCTCGGTGATCGCATGGAAGCTGTCGGTGCGCACCATGGTCGCCAGCGCCTGACCTGCCTTGTCGGCCTGGCGGATGAAGCCGGCATGACGCACCTGGTCCTCCAGGGGAACGGAGAGCAGATAGGGCTGATAGTGCAGCTTGCTGTAGATCTTGCGGTCTTTCTGGCTCCAGTCGGAGAGGGCGTTGAAGAGTGCTTCGGCTGCGAAGTTGGCGCGCTCCTTGCGAGACACCTCCGAGAAGCCGCCGGCAAGCAGCAGTTCGGTTTCATAGTAGAGTGTGCGCAGCAGCTGACCCTTCCAGCCATTCCACACGCCCGGTCCGACGGCGCGGATGTCGCAGATCGTCAGGATGAGCAGCATCTTCAGGCGTTCGAGCGACTGCACGACATCGGTAAAGTCGATAATCGTCTTGCGGTCGGTGAGGTCGCGGGTCTGGGCGACCATCGACATCGCCAGATGTTCCTGGATCAGCCAGACGACCATCTCCGTCTGCTTCTGCGACAGGCCGAACCGGGCGCAGAGCTTGCGGGCGACACGGGCGCCGGCGATCGAGTGGTCTTCCTGGCGGCCCTTGGCGATGTCGTGCAGCAGCACGGCAACATAAAGCGCCTCGCGGTCCTCGATGCCGGGCATCAGCTTGTTGGCGAGCGGATGCAGGTCGTCGGCCTTGCCCTTGTCGATCTCTGACAGCACGTCGAGGGTGCGGATCAGATGCTCGTCCACCGTATAGTGGTGGTACATATTGAACTGCATCATTGCGACGATCTTGCCGAATTCTGGGATGAAGCGGCCGAGCACGCCGGCTTCGTTCATCCGGCGAAGGATCAGCGCCGGATCGCGCTTCGAGGTCAGGATCGACATGAAGAGGCGGTTTGCCTCCTCGTTTTCGCGCAGATTGTTGTCGATCAGGCTGAGCGAGCGGGTGACGCGCTTCAGCGCATCGGGATGGAATTCCAGGCCGTTGATGTCGGCGACGTGGAAGAGGCGGATGATGCTGATCGGGTCGCGCTTGAAGATATCGGGGCTGGCAAGTGCGATGCGGCCGCGATCCTCGACGAACTCGGTGCTGCCGGCGATCTTGCGGCTGCGATGCGCAAAGCGGCTGATGACGCCGGTCAGCCCCGGCGTCGACTTCGCCTGCTGGTCTTCGAGTGCCGCGCAGAGAATACGCGTCAGATCGCCGACATCCTTGGCGACGAGGAAGTAGTGTTTCATGAAGCGCTCGACGGCCGAAAGGCCGGGCCGCGAATGATATCCGAGTGCCTCGGCAATCTCGCGCTGGATGTCGAAGGACAGCCGTTCCTCTGCTTTTCCGGTCAGGAAATGCATGTGGCAGCGCACCGCCCAAAGGAAGTCTTCCGCCTTCTGGAAGACGTGGTACTCGTGCTTCGAGAGAACGCCAAGCGGCACAAGCTCGGCGGTGTCGCGGACATGGTAGTAGTATTTCGAGATCCAGAAGAGCGTATGGAGGTCGCGCAGGCCACCCTTGCCCTCCTTGACGTTGGGCTCGACGAGATAGCGCGTGTCGCCGGCCTTGCGATGCCGTTCGTCGCGCTCTGCAAGCTTGGCGGCGATGAATTCCGGGCCGGTGCCGGTGACGATTTCCTTGTCGAAGCGCGTCTCCAGCTGCGTTTCCAGCGCGCGCAGGCCGCAGATATAGCGCATCTCGAGGATCGCCGTGCGAATCGTCATGTCGGACTTCGACAGCGCGATGCACTCCTCCAGGGTACGCGTGGCGTGGCCGACCTTGAGGCCCATGTCCCAGAGGACGTAGAGCATGAATTCGACCGCCTTGTGTGTCTCCTCCGCCGGTTTCGGCTGGAACAGGAACAGGAGGTCGATGTCGGAACCCGGCGCCAGCGTATCGCGGCCGTAGCCGCCGACGGCGGTCACGGCGAACTTGTCCTTCTGCTGTGGGAAGACATGGGTGCAGACGAATTCGTAGAGAACCGTGATGATTTGGTCCTGCAGCCAGGAGATGCGGCGGGCGCAATTGATGCCGCTGCCGTCGGCCAAGAGCAGGGTGCGTGCCTTCTGGCGACCCTCGCCGCTTGCCTTCTTGAGAATGGCCAACAGATCGGATCGCATGACGTCAGGCCGCGTTTTGTTGGCCTCGGTCACAGCGTCGCACATCTTCTGCAGATAGTCGGTGTCGAGGATATCGGAGAAATCGATGTCGTTCGTCGTCGCCATGCGCGGGGCGGCTTCCTGTTCGCGCGGCGCAGCTGCTTCTTGCTGCGTCTCTCGTTTCGTCTGCATGCGCTATAGCCTCTTTGCCCGCCGATGACACGGGCTTTCATACTGCAGAACCTTTAATTTTGGCGAAAAGGTGTTGCCACGTCCGAAACCGCCTGCATGCGGCAATCAGGCCGCCACCTGCGCCTGCACCGAATAGAGCACTTTGCGCGTCTCGCTGGCGATCTCCTCTAGCGTCTCGCGGTCACACTCTCGGTAGCCAGCCTTTGCGACACAGGAGGAAAGCTCCAGAATCCCGGCACAACAGCGGATGATCTGGAGCAGGCCGAAGGGCGAGGCCCAGCCGCGTGGATTGCCGCGCTCGTCGGCAAGCCGCAATGCTTCGAGTGCACTGAAAATCGCCGCAAGCTTCTGCGTCTCGTTGAATAGCCGGTCCATGAACATCGGCTAGCTCCGCTTCAGCTTCTTCTTGAGGTCGTAGAGTACCTCCATCGCCTCGCGCGGGGTCATGTCATCGAGGTTCATCCCCTTCAACGCTTCTTCCACCTTCGACGGGCCGCGACCAGCGTCCTCGCGACGCACCGCCACCTGAAACAGCGGCAGGTCGTCGATCAACTGGCTTGCCGGGTTCTTGCGGTCGGCGTCCTCGAGGCGTGTCAGCACGTCGCGGGCGCGCGCCACGACGGAAGCCGGCAGGCCGGCAAGCCGGGCGACCTGGATACCGTAGGAGCGATCGGCAGCACCCGGACCGACCTCGTGCAGGAAGATCACGTCGCCATCCCATTCCTTCACCCGCATCGTCGCGTTCGATAGCCGGGCAAGCTTATCGGACAGCACGGTCAGCTCATGGAAGTGGGTGGCGAAGAGGCCGCGGCAGCGATTGGCCTCATGCAGATGCTCGACGGCTGCCCAGGCGATGGAAAGACCATCGAACGTTGCCGTGCCGCGGCCGATCTCGTCGAGGATGACAAGCGAGCGGTCGGTCGCCTGATTGAGGATCGCCGCCGTTTCGACCATCTCGACCATGAAGGTCGAGCGGCCGCGGGCAAGGTCGTCGGAGGCGCCGACGCGCGAGAATAGACGGTCGACGATGCCGATATGGGCGGAGGTCGCCGGCACGAAGGAGCCCATCTGCGCTAGGATCGAAATCAACGCGTTCTGGCGCAGGAAGGTCGATTTACCGCCCATGTTCGGGCCGGTCAGCAACCAGATCGCGCCATCCTTGGCGTCGGCGACAGGCGACAGATCGCAATTATTGGCAACAAACGGGCCCGACGATTGGCGTCGCAGGGCCTGCTCGACGACCGGGTGGCGTCCGCCCTCGATCGCAAACATCTTCGAGGCATCAACCAGCGGCCGGCAATAGGCCTGCTCGTCGGCAAGGAGGGCAAGGCCGCCGGCGACGTCGATGATCGCCAGCGCCCGGGCCCCCGCCTTGATCGCTTCCGCTTCGGCGACGACGGCTGATGTCATGTGGTCGAAGGCGGCGAGCTCGATTGCGAGCGCCTTGTCGGCAGCGTTTGCAATCCGACTTTCGAGGTCGGCAAGCTCGGTCGTGGTGAACCGCATCGCATTCGCCATCGTCTGGCGGTGGATGAATCGGCCCTTGGCTTCGGCTGTGTCGATCATCGGTCCGGCATTGCCGGCGGTGACCTCGATGAAGTAGCCAAGGATGTTGTTGTGCTTGATCTTCAGCGACTTGATGCCGGTTTCCTCGGCATATTGCAGTTGCAGGCCGGCGATGACACGGCGGGACTGGTCACGCAGCGCCCTGACCTCGTCGAGCTCGGCATTGGCGCCGTCGCGCAGGAAGCCGCCGTCGCGCTTCAACAGCGGCAGCTCGTCGCCGAGCGTTTCCAAAAGCAGCGCTGCGAGACCGGAGGGGAGGGCCTGGAGGCTAGAAAGCGCAAGTCTCAGCTCTTCCGGCAGCAGCGCTTCGGCCAGCAATCGGGCGAGATCGCCCGCCGCACTCAGCCCCTGGCGGATGGCGGCGAGGTCGCGCGGCCCGCCACGGTCGAGCGCGAGGCGCGAGAGCGCGCGCGGCATGTCGGGCACATGCTTGAGGTGGTGGCGCAGGTCGCCACAGAGCGGCGGCTCTTCTATCAGGAAGCCGATCGAATCCAGTCGCTCGCTGATGCGCGCGGGGTCGGTCAGCGGCGACATCAGCCGCTCGGCAAGCAACCGCGCGCCGCCGCCGGTCACGGTGCGGTCGATTGCTTTCAACAGAGAACCATTGCGATCGCCTGACAGTGTGCGGGCAAGTTCCAGATTGGCGCGGGTCGCCGGATCGATGAAGAGCGTGGAAGCGGCGCTCTCGCGCTCCGGCCGCCCAAGCGGCGGCCGTTCGGCGATCTGCGTCTTCTCGACATAGGCGACGGCTGCAGCGGCAGCGGCAAGCTCGGCGCGCGAGAAGGTGCCGAAGCCGTCGAGCGTCGAAACACCAAAATAACGTGCAATCCGCCCTTCCGCTGTGGCGCTGTCGAACAGCACGGCCGGCTGCGGAACGGCGGTGCGGCCGAGCACGTCGAAGACCGGCTTCAGCTCGGGATCGTGAAAGATCGTGTCCGGCACGATGAGTTCGCGTGGATCGATGCGCAGGATGTCGGCAAGCAGCCGTGAACCTTCGGTCTCGGCGAGCCGGAAAATGCCCGTCGAGATATCGATCCAGGCAAGCGCCAGCAACGGCTCGGCGCTGCCGCGAATCCGGGTGAGTGCCATCAGATAGTTCGATTCCGACGGCGAAAGTAGTTTTTCCTCGGTGATCGTGCCGGGCGTGACAAGGCGAACGACGTCGCGCTTCACCACCGATTTCGAACCGCGTTTCTTGGCTTCGGCGGGGTCTTCGACCTGCTCGCAGACGGCGACGCGGAAGCCGAGGGCGATCAGCTTCTGCAGGTAGTCGTCGGCTGCATGCACCGGCACGCCGCACATCGCAATATCCTGCCCCATATGCTGGCCGCGCTTGGTGAGCGTGATGCCGAGCGCGCGGGATGCTTCCAGCGCATCCTCGAAGAACAGCTCATAGAAATCGCCCATGCGGTAAAACAGCAGCGAGTCAGGGTTGTTCGCCTTGATCTCGATGAATTGCTCCATCATCGGCGTCGCCGATGCACGGCTTTCTTCCGTAGCAAGCTCGGCGGCCGAAAAGGCTTCTCTTCCAGTGTCTATTCGTTCGTTCACGGAGATGCAGTTTTTTCCAAAAAAGAGGTGCCAACCCTAGCCGCCCGCCGCTATAGATGACAACCGCGATTGAGGAAGAGCAAGGCGTCACCCACAAGACGTTGGAGGAAAAATGCCCGATACCGAGAAGAAGCAGCGGCCGGTTACGTCAGTGACCGACAACGAGGCTCTTGAATTCCATGCCATGGGACGGCCTGGAAAGCTGGAGATCAACGCCACGAAGCCGATGGCGACCCAGCGCGATCTGTCGCTCGCCTATTCGCCGGGCGTTGCCGTTCCGGTGAAGGCGATCGCCGCCGATCCGGCCACGGCCTACGACTACACCACGCGTGGCAACATGGTCGCGGTGATCTCCAACGGTACGGCTATCCTCGGTCTCGGCAATCTCGGCGCATTGGCCTCCAAGCCGGTAATGGAGGGAAAGGCGGTGCTCTTCAAGCGCTTCGCCGACGTCGATTCCATCGATCTTGAAGTCGATACGGAAAATGTCGACGAGTTCATCAACTGCGTGCGCTTCCTCGGCCCGTCCTTTGGCGGCATCAATCTCGAAGACATCAAGGCGCCAGACTGTTTCATCATCGAGCAGCGCCTGCGCGAGCTGATGGACATCCCGGTTTTCCATGACGACCAGCACGGCACGGCGATCATTGCTGCCGCCGGTCTCATCAACGCGCTGGAGTTGACCGGTCGCGACCTGAAGACGACGAAGCTCGTCTGCAATGGCGCGGGTGCGGCCGCGATCGCCTGCGTCGAGCTCATCAAGGCCATGGGCTTCGTGCCTGAGAACATCGTCCTTTGCGACACCAAAGGCGTGATCTACCAGGGCCGCACCGAAGGCATGAACCAGTGGAAGTCGGCGCACGCGGTCAAGACCAAAGCGCGCACACTCGAAGAGGCCATGAAAGGCGCGGATGTCGTCCTCGGCCTCTCTCAGAAGGGCGCCTTCTCCGAAAAGATGATCCGCTCGATGGCGGATCGGCCGATCATTTTCGCCATGGCCAATCCGGATCCGGAGATCACCCCGGAAGAGGTCGCCCGGATCCGCGACGACGCCATCATGGCGACCGGTCGCTCCGATTATCCGAACCAGGTCAACAACGTCCTCGGCTTCCCCTACATTTTCCGTGGCGCTCTGGATGTTCGCGCCACGACGATCAACGACGCCATGAAAATCGCCGCCGTCCAGGCGCTCGCGAACCTGGCCCGCGAAGACGTGCCGGATGATGTCGTTGCCGCCTACCAGGGGAACCGCCCCCGTTTCGGCCCCCAGTACATCATTCCGGTGCCGTTCGATCCGCGCTTGATCTCTGCGATCCCGGTTGCCGTGGCACAGGCCGCGATTGACAGCGGCGTGGCCCGCAGGCCGATCGCCGACATGGCCACCTACGCCCGCGAACTTTCTGCCCGTCGCGATCCCATCGCCTCGACGCTGGCAAGCCTCTACGAGCGCGTTCGCCGCCGTCCGAAACGGGTGGTCTTTGCCGAAGCCGAAGAAGAACAGGTCATGCGTGCGGCAATGTCCTATGCCAACCAGCAGCTCGGTACGGCAATCCTGCTCGGCCGTGAGGACCTGATTCACGCGACCGCCGAACGCGCCGGCATCGATCTCAACCGGCCGGGGCTGGAAATCGTCAATGCGCGCATTTCCACCCGCGTCGACGTCTATATCGACTATCTCTATGCGCGCCTGCAGCGTAAGGGCTACCTCCATCGCGACGCCCAGCGCCTGATCCACCAGGATCGCAACCACTTCGCCGCGTGCATGGTGGCGCTTGGCGATGCCGACGGGATGGTCACCGGCATCACCCGCAACTATTCGACCGCGCTCGAAGATGTGCGCCGCTGCATCAACATGAAGCCGGGGCATCAGGTGATCGGTGTCTCGGTTGCACTCTGCCGCGGCCGCACCGTCTTCGTTGCGGATACCGCCGTCCACGACATGCCGTCAGCGGCGGAACTTGCCGACATCGCCGTGGAAGCAGCAGGCTTCGCGCGCCGCATGGGTTATCAGCCGCGCGTCGCCATGCTTGCCTATTCGACCTTCGGCCACCCCTCCGGCGAGCGCTCGGAGCGCGTGCGCGAGGCCGTGAAGATCCTCGACAAGCGCCGCGTCGATTTCGAGTATGACGGCGAAATGGCGGCCGATGTGGCGCTGAACCGCAAGGTGATGGAGCAGTATCCGTTCTGCCGCCTATCCGGCCCGGCCAACGTGCTCGTCATGCCGGCCTTCCACTCGGCCTCGATCTCCACGAAGATGCTGCAGGAACTCGGCGGTTCGACTGTCATCGGCCCGATCCTTGTCGGCCTCGACAAGGCGGTTCAGATCACCTCGATGGGTGCGAAGGATTCCGACATCGTCAATATGGCCGCGATCGCAGCCTATACGGCAGGATCGTAAACGAATGCGGAGCGGGAGGCAGCCTCTCGCTCCATCTTTCCGTCGTTGGAAAATCAGCTCGCGAACCGCCCGGCGTCGGCGCCGTAATAGTTCAGGTAGCGATCGGAAATGCTGGCGATCGGCAGGACGATCAGAACGTCCGTCGTATTGAAGGCCTTGTCGACCACGGCAGTCGAACCGACCATCGCGCCGAGGCGGAGATAACCCTTGATCAGCGGCGGCAGCGCCATCAGCGCCCGCTTCGGGTTGACCGCTTCTGCCGGCATCAGATCCATGTCACGGGCAAGGTGTGGAAGCGCGGCAACGGCCCACTCATCCTTGGCGGCAACGTTGTGATGTAGGAAGGACAGCGCCAGAGCATGGCTTTCCGGGTGGATGCCCGGGAAGGAGGCGCAGCCGAACATGGCACTCATGCCATGCTTCAGCGCATAGGCCCAGTTTCCCTGCCACAGGAGCTCGACGGTGCGCTTAGTGCGGTAGTCGGGCAGCACGCAGGAGCGGCCGAGTTCCATGAACCGCTTATCCGGGTGGCGGGCAAGCAGCTCGTCGATCGCGAATTCCGAAGCCGAGTAAAAGCCGCCGTTCGCCATCGCGACTTCCTGTCGCAGCAGGCGATAGGTGCCGACGATCTGGTCCTCGCTGTCGCCCTCGATCGAGCGATCGAGCACGAGCAGATGATCGCAGAACGCGTCGTAGGAATCGAAATCGCGCTTGCGGCGCATGGCTTCCGGCGAAAGCTGTGCACCCATTTCTTCGACGAAGACCCGGAAGCGGACGGCCTGGGCGGCATCGATCTCGCTGGCCGTGCGGGCAAGGCGGGTCTCAAGACTGCCGATGCGGCCGAGGATATCGCCTTCCTTCGGCGCAAGCGGGCTCGACGGCCGATGGACCTCGGCGACGGCACTATTGAAAGCGTCTACTGACATGGCGATTCTCCCGTTGCCGGCTTTTGACACGCCATAAAACACTTATATGCGACAGGAAAGTGACATCATACAGCCGCCGCACGCAAGAAGCGTGCCGGTTGTTTGATGGCTACCGCGCTTCCGCGCGGCGGGCCGAAAGCGCAGCAACAGCTTGGACTTCCGTCAGCAACCTTATCGGGTCAACCGGCTTTACCATGACGCGGTTTGCACCATTCAGCAAGACTTGTCTACGGGATTCGTCGCGCTTGTCGGCGGTCAGCACAATGATCGGGACGGGCGGAACATCGAGTCGGCGCTCATGGCCGCGTAGCCGGCCAAGCATATCGATACCGTCGCCGCCCGGCATGGAAAGATCGCTGATCACGATATCGGGGCGCACGCTTCCCTCTGATAGCGCACGGTCGAGAAGCGTCTCGAAATGTTCGACGTGCTCGACGGTATGGCCGGCCTTTTCGAGCATTGCCCGAATGAGCATAGCGTTGATCGGGTCATCTTCCGCGAGCAGAATGCGCAGCCCGCCCTGGAGCCCGGCTTCGGGGATGGAGACGCTGAACCCGGGCTGGTTGTCGTTCAACGCATCGCGCTTTTCCATCCCACGCATCCGCCCACGCAGCACGTCGATCAGCGACTGTTCTCGCAGCGGCCGTATCAGCCAGGCGTCGAACAGGTCGAGGGGATGGGCGTTTCGCTCTTCGGGGTTGACCAGGAAGATCTTGCGCAGACCGAGTGCCGCGATCTCGGCGCGGTCGGCGAGGTGGTCGGCGAACTCTGCCGACATGCGGTGGTCGACGATGATGTCAGTCGGCCGGCGGCCGCGCGACGCCATGGCGAGCAACATGTCATGCGCGCTCGTGCCATCTGTCACCAGGTGGCAATCGCCGCCGAGCGTTGCGATCGTCTCTGATATCGCCATGCGCGCCGCACCGGCAGGCGCCAGCAGCAGCACGACGCTGCCGGCAAGCACGGCATTGTGGCGACCATGGCTTTCCTCCGGAATGTCGATCGGAAACCGGATGCTGAATTCGCTGCCGGTTCCTCTCTCGCTGGCCACCGTAAGCGAGCCGCCGAACTCGCGCATGATGCGGGCGGAAATCGAGAGGCCAAGACCCGTCCCGGCGCTTTTCTCGATCGGCGTTCCGCCCTGCTCGAACTCGCCGAAGATGCGGTTCTGTTCCTCCTCGGTCATGCCGGGCCCGGTGTCGGTGACGCTGATCAGGACGTCGTTGCCCTTTAGCGATGCCCGCACGAAAACGCCGCCCGCCTGCGTGAATTTCACGGCGTTGCCGATGACGTTGAACAGGACCTGACGCAGGCGCGCCGGATCGAAGCTCATGAGTTCCGGCAACTCGGAGGAAACCGTCGCCCCGATCTCGATACCTTTTTCATGGGCGCGGTGGGCGAGCATTTCGACGACGCTCTCAAGCAGCTTGCGAAGCGATTCCGCCCGCGGACGCAGCTGGAAACGGCCAACCTCGATGGTCGAGAAGTCAAGGAGGTCTTCGACCAGCTGTGTCAATGCATAGCCGGATTGGCGGATGCCTGTGAGATAGTTCTGCTGTTCCTGCGTCAGTCGGGTTTCGGTCAGCAGATGCGTCATGCCGAGGATGCCCGATAGCGGCGTGCGGATCTCATGGCTGACGGTGGCAAGCAGGCGCGATTTGGCGGCGCTGTTGTATTCGGCTTTCTGCCGGGCCTCCTCGCGGGCTTGTGCCGTCAGCCGTTCTTCGGTGACATCGCGAGCGATACTTTGGAGCAGCAGCCGTCCGTCGGCCGGGTCGCGGGTAACGACGTCACGCCAGAAGTAGATGCGCTGGCCCTCGGGTGTCGAAATCTCCACCTCGAAGCGATGCGGCGCCGTGCCGGGACGAAAGGCGATGCCGATTTCCTCACAGGTTAGCCCCTCGGGATTGACCCGGCCCGTCAGCCGACGAAACGCCTCATTGGCGCCGACGATGCGCCGGTCCATGTGGCGTGTGACGGTAATGTCGCCAAGCGCGTCATGGATATCGGCAAAGAGAGCCGCACCCTGGCTCCATGCGGAGGAGACGCCGGGGGGGGACTTCCTCGAGCTTCTCTGCCTGGCGGTCGAAAGGATTGCGAGAGGGACGATAATGGCAAGTGCGGCGACGCCGAGGCCGATCGAAAGCAGCAACGGGCCCCCCGCCTGCGCCACGGCGACAAGGACAGAGCCGGCAACAAGTCCAAGGCCGCCCAACCACCATGACAGAAGCTTGCGGCCCACGCGGTTGCGCTGGACTTGCGCAGAAACGAACTCGGTTTGATAAGCAGCAGCATCCAGACCCCGCTCACCTTCGCGATGAGCGGTAGGCCGCCCGAACGCGGCGGTAAGTCTTTCGTGCAATTGACCGAGACCTTGCATGGCCGCCGGATAACATAACGGCGGTTCCAATTGCCTTCAGCAAACCGCTAAGATTTTAACGGTCTGCGTTTTTAGGTTGTATCAGCTCATCCAGAATCACGCATCCCGCGCCGATGGTGATGAAACTGTCGGCTAGGTTGAAGACGGCGAACGACCATGTCTCGGTATGAAACAAGATGTAGTCGATCACGTGACCGTAGAGGAAACGATCGATCAGGTTGCCAAGCGCGCCGGCGATGATCAGCGCATAGCCGAGATGGGCGAAGGTGCGTTGCTTGCCGGTGCGGTTCCAGAGCCAGATGACGAAAGCGACGATGATCAGGCGCATGCCGACGATAAACCAGCCATCCATGCCCGACAGCATAGAGAAGGCGACGCCGAGATTGTAGGTCCGGTAGAGGGCCAGCATCGGGATGAGTTGCACCGGCTCCTGCAGCGGCAGCGTATGGTCGACGACGATCTTGACGATCTGGTCGAGCACGATGGCGATGATGATGAAGACCAGGATCGGCAACGGGCGGGCAAACAGTGTCGGGCGTTCTAGCGTCTGTTCGGTCATTTGGCCTCGTCGAGTGAGAGGAGATGGCGCCGCGCCTCGAACAGCATGACGGCGCTCGCGACGGCAAGATTGAGCGAGTCGGCGCGGCCCTGCTGCGGAATGCGGGCAAGCGCGTCGGCTTCCTTGGCAAGATGCTCCGGCAGGCCGGACTGCTCGTTGCCCATCAGGATCACGACGGGCCTCTTCTTGTAGTCGATCGTCCGGTAGTCGACCGAGCCTGCCAGGTGCGTAGCGACGACGGAGACGCCGGCATGCTTCTTCCACGAAATGAATTCTTCCGGTGTCGCGCGGGCGACGGGAACAGCAAACACCGAGCCCATGGTGGCGCGCACCGTTTCCAGCGAGAAGGGATCGGTCGTCTCGCCGACAAGGATGACGCCGGAGGCACCGGCAGCATCGGCTGTGCGGATGATCGTGCCGAGATTGCCGGGGTCTCGCACGCGGTCGAGGGCGATCCAGGTCTCGCCCTGCTTCGGGTGGATCTCGCGGAGCGGCTTCCAGCGGCTTTCGAAGATGCCGACTACCATCTGCGGATTGTCGCGGCGGGTGATCGAGGAGATCACCTTCTCGCTGACCTCCAGCACCAGCCCGCCGGAGGCGACGGTCTTTGCCGCCATCTGCTCGACCAGCGGTTTGCCCTTGGCGGCCTTGGCGTAAACCAGCGTGCGGATCGTCCAGCCGAGCTCGATCGCATCGATCACCAGCTTCAGCCCCTCGGCCATGAAGGTGCCGCTCTCTTCGCGCGACTTCTTGTTCGTCAGCGCCTTGATGTCTTTGACGATCGGATTGGCGAGCGAAGTGACCTCTTTCACGTGCCCGACCTTATGCGGGCCGTGGCCCCGGTGTTCATGGCTCATTTCGGCACCCAGCGGGAGAAGAGGGAGGTGGAGAGTGCGCGTCCCGGCACTTTGCCGTCCAGTCCGGCCTCGCGAATGACGAGCTCGCCGGATTCGACGGCCCCGCCGGCGCCGCGCATCGTCTCGCGCATCAGTTCATGGATCGAATAGAAGCTCGCCCGGATCGAATAGGCCGTGAGCACCAGCCCAACCGCCGTCGGAGACAGGATCTCGCGGCAGATATCGAGCATCAGCGGCAGATGCTCGAAGAGATGCCAAACCTCGCCATTCGGTCCGCGGCCGAATTTCGGCGGGTCGGTGAGGATGATGTCGTAGCTGTTGCCACGGCGTTCCTCGCGCAGGATGAACTTCATCGCGTCCTCGCAGATCCAGCGGATCGGCGCCTTCTCCAGCCGGCTCAGCGCCTGGTTTTCGCGTGCCCAACCGATTGCCTTCTTGGAAGCGTCGACATGCGTGACCTCCGCGCCGGCGGCTGCCGCAACCAGGGAGGCGACACCGGTGTAGCCGAAGAGGTTCAGCACCTTCAGCGGCCGCCCGGCGGCCTCGACCTGCTGCTTCATCCAGGTCCAGTGGACGATCTGCTCGGGAAAGACGCCGACGTGGCGGAAAGACGTGAAGCGGCCGTAGAAATCCACACCGAGCAGATTGAGCGGCCAGGTCTCGCCGAGCGCTTCCTTGGGAAAGCGCCAGCGCCCCGCGCCCTCCTCGTCGGTATCGCCGGTGAAGACGGCATCGACCCTTTCCCAGACCTGCTTCGGCAACGATGGCTGCCACAGCGCCTGGCCCTCCGGACGCACGATCCGGTAGGGGCCGTATTGCTCCAGTTTTTCGCCGTTGCCGCTGTCGATCAGATGGAAGTCGCCTGCGCCAAGGGATTCGAGGATGACGGGCACGCGTTCGGCCGGACGCTCGCCCGTACGCGCCATCAACGGCCGGTCGATGGCGGCAGGCGCGGAGGCCGGTTCGCGCACCTTCTCACGGGCCGGCGCAGGCTTTTCCGCGCGTGTGCCTCGATCGTCGGCGCGGCGTCCGCCGGAGGGGCCGGCGGCGGATTTCAGGCCCGGCCGGCGTTCTTTCTGTCTCAACGTGATCTTCCGCGTGCTTCAATTCGATAGAGCTCGTGCAAATAGCATTCCGTTTCACCTTGGCAAAGCGCTTTCCGGCTGTGATAAATTGAGGCCGGTAGAAATGGGAGGATTTCGGATGGACTTGACCGGCGAAGAACGGATTACCGCTCCACGGGATGTCGTATGGGCAGCGCTCAACGACCCTGAGGTATTGAAGCAGTGCATTCCGGGCTGTCAGAGCCTGGAGATGAAATCTCCGACCGAGCTGGCAGCGGTGGTGAAGGTCAAGATCGGTCCGGTTTCTGCAACGTTCAACGGCGAGGTCTTGTTATCCAACATCAAGGAGCCGGAAAGCTATACGATCTCGGGCGAGGGCAAGGGCGGTATTGCCGGTTTCGCCAAGGGGGGCGCCGATGTGGTGCTGAAGGACGACGGCGGCGAAACGGTCCTGCAGTATGAGGCAAAAGCCCAGGTTGGCGGCAAGATCGCGCAGCTCGGCGCGCGATTGATCGACTCGACATCCACGAAGCTGGCGCAGCAGTTCTTTTCCAGTTTCAACGCTGCCGTCAGTGCCAAGGCCGCAGAATAAGGGTCCGAATTGGCAGATTTCTCCGTCCAGGCGAAGCCACAATCCGTAAAGTGGACCATCAGATCGCCACGTCAGTCGGATTTGGAGCGGCTTGCCGACATATATCTGGCTGTCCGCCGCGAGACCTTCGTGTGGGTTGATCCCGCCAGCTTCCGCCACGAGGACTTCAAAGCCCACACGCAGGGCGAACATCTGTGGCTCGCAGAGGCACCGAACGGCGAGGCCGCGGGTTTCATGACACTGTGGGCGCCGGACGATTTCATTCACATGCTTTATGTCAGCACATTCTGGCAAGGGCAGGGGATCGGCGCTGCGCTGCTTGCGGCGCTGCCGGATTGGCCACATAAGAAGTATCGGCTGAAATGCCTGGTCAAGAACGATCGCGCGAACGCCTTTTATCGCTCCAAGGGGTTCATCGTCACGGGATCGGGCACGTCAACGGAGGGCGACTATGCAGAGATGAGTTTTTATCCGTCCGTCTAGCATCGTTCTTCGGCTTGGCAGGCCTATTGCAGTTGCGGCTTCCTCAGAAAAGCGTTGCGATCGGCGGACCTGATGCGCAGCCACGCCTCACGGCCGTCGCGCAGCACCCGCATCGGGATTTCCGCCCCCGCCGGGCCGCTGCTCCAGACCTTGCGGTAGAAATCGGCAAGTCCATCGACTTCGCCATCGCGGATCTCGGAAATGATGTCGCCTCGCCGCAAGCCGGCCTGAGCCGCCGGGCTTCCGTCAGCCACGCTCATCACAACCACATCGCCGTTGCTCTCGGCGGAAAAGGCGCCGAGCCACGGTCGCGGCGGCTTGTTGACGCGGCCGCGCGTCATCAGGTCATCGAGAATTGGCGGAAGCAGGTTGATCGGCACGATCATGTTGATATCGGCAATCTCGTCGTTCTGGCTCATCTGCAGGCGCAGTGAACCGATCCCGAGCAGCTTGCCTTCGGCATCAATGAGTGCGGCGCCGCCCCAGGACGGATGGGCGGGTGTGGTAAAGATCGCCTCGTCGAGCAGATATTCCCAATAGCCGGCGAACTCCTGCTTTGCCACGATCCTGGCTTCCACGAACTGGCCGATGCCATCCGCCAGCACGACAGGGTCGCCGAGGCTGGCTCCGGCGCCATCACCGAATTCCAATGCCGGCAGGCCGATATCCCCCAGCGCCTGAAGCAGGCCGAACCCGGTCTCCTGGTCATAGGCGAGCGGATGGGCTGCGATGACGCGCCCGTCAAGTGTGGTCAGCCACACTTCCTCGGCCTCGGTGATCAGGTAGCCGATGGTGAGGACCAGTCCGGATGGCTTGATGACGACGCCGCTGCCTTCCCGGCGGGTGCCGAGCGTGCCGGCTGTAAAGGCGTCTTCGGGAATTGAGGAGCGAACGGCCACGACTGACCGCAGGATTTCGTCGATATTCATGGTCTCATCCTCGCAAGGCGCGGCGCCTGTGTCGCGACTGTGCCTAGCAGATGTGCAGTGGGTTCTATTTTATATAGCTATGAAGCTGGGTCTATGGCTGCAAGTGCTTGCTCGGCCTTATTTCAGCCTGCGCGCCACGCTCCGGTTTCTCGATGCGCTCTAACCTTTGGGCCCTGGCGAGCCCGTCACCTTAACGGCAGCTGCCCCGCAATTTCCTCGGCCCGGGTCTTGTGGCGGTCCGCCTCGGTCTGCCAGCGAACGGCTTCCTTGGCTTCGGTTCGGGCGCGCTTGCGGTATTTGCCCTGGGCGAGCCAGGTCGCAGCAGATCCGACCAACATGCCGATCATCAGCGTTATGAAAATGAACACGAAGAACGGCGCTGACAGGGAAAGGACCTGGTCATCTGGCCGGAACGGATTGAAGGCGAGCGTCACGATCTGCCTGTTGGCGACGCAGAAGATGATCAAGATGATTCCAAGTGGCAGAAAAATCAAAAGGTTGGTGATCTTCTTCGCCATGCTCGGCCTCCGTATTTCAACGCGCGCCGTCGTCGACGCGGCGCTTTGATCTGGTCAGCAGGATAGTGGGCCGAGAGCCAAGTTCAAGTGCGGGCTTGCCGCAGGCTGCCATGCAGGCGAGGATCAATCCTCTTCGTCGGCCTGTCCCGGGTTGAGGCGCTCACGCAGTTCCTTGCCGGTCTTGAAGAAGGGAACCCACTTCTCCTCGACGAAAACGGTGTCGCCGGTACGTGGGTTGCGGCCTGAGCGGGACGGGCGGTTCTTTACCGAGAACGCACCGAATCCGCGCAGCTCGACGCGGTTGCCCGCCGCAAGCGCGTCGGTGATCTCGTCGAGCACCGCGTTGACGATATTCTCGACGTCGCGATGGTAAAGATGCGGGTTGCGGGCTGCAACTATCTGCACCAGTTCGGACTTGATCACTTTCGCCCCCTTAAATTATTGATTTCTTATCAGTCATGGCCAACCTGCCAAACTGAAAGGAGCCCGTCAAGGAGCAACTTTTGCGGCAGGATTCCACCGAGATCGCGAGCCTTGGCAAGATCGTCGTAGCCAAGCAGCGTCAGGATCTGAGACGCGCTGTCTGCGAGCAGGAAGGACGTGCTGCTCTTCTTGTCCCAATCGACCTCAGGCAGGCTCTTGCTGACCTTGCGTGTCTCAAGGTAGGCCCTGATATCGTCATCCCCGCCGATCTGGTCGATCAGCTTGACCTTGAGTGCCTGGCGGCCCGTGAAAATGGTGCCATCGGCGAGCTTCTGCACTTCCTCGCGCGGCAGCTTGCGGCGCTCGGCGACCAGATCGACGAACCAGCCATAGCTGTCAACAATCATATTGTTGATCATGGCCTTGGCCTCTTCGCTCGCCGGATGGAATGGCGAGGGCTCGGCCTTCAACGGTGAGGATTTGATCTCCTCGAGTGAAACGCCGATCTTGTCGAGCAGCGGCTTGACCTGCGGATACTGGAAGATCACCCCGATCGAGCCGGTGATCGAGCTGTCTCCGGCAATAATCATGTCGCCGGCGGTGGCGATCATGTAGCCGGCGGAAGCAGCCAGCGTGCGCACGTCGGATACAACAGGCTTCTTGGCGGCAATGGCGCGGATCGCCTTGAAGACCCTCTCGCCGCCATAGGTCGTGCCGCCGGGTGAGGAAATGGAGACGACGACGGCCTTCACCGCGTCGTTCTTTTCAATCTTTTTCAGCCGCTCCAGCAGCTCGTCATCATCGGTGATCAGCCCGGAAATGGTCACATGGGCAACGTGCGGCCGGCTGGTTGCGATGTCGCCAAGGAATACCCGGTAAGCAGCGAAACCCAATGCCACGAGGAGCAATACCGCGACGACGCGCCAGAAACCGACCTTGCGGCGAAGCCTGCGGCGATCGGCGATCATCGAACTGTCCATTCATTCCTCCAGGGGGTGGCGAGCACGCGCGATCCCGTAAATCTAGGGCTTCTGCGCCGTTCGGACACGTCGATTTACCACGCGCCGGCGCCTTTGTTGCTTGTTGCAGAAAAAAATCCATATTGGCAAGTCAGTGTAATAATGCGAAACGAACTGTGATCGGGCGCCGCAATGCCTATATACGCTGCCCGATCACCGACACGGACCAGGTTTATGCTCAATACATTGAACACCAGCGGAAGGGCTGACTACGTGGGGCCGGCGCGAGGCGCCTATGGCGCTGCACGCTTCCATTCCGCGCGGGTACGCCGCCTGAAGATCATACTTCCGATCGCAGCCGTTGCGGTGTCGCTGGTCTTCATTGGTGTTTCCGTAATTCGCACCTACCTGCCGGAGAACATCAAGATCGAGGGTGCCAAGATCGAGAACGGCAAGGTGGTGATGGAGAAACCCGCGATCTCGGGCCGCAATTCGGATGGGATCAACTATTCGATGCTGGCCGAGCGGGCGCTTCAGGATATCAAGAATCCCAACCTGATGACGCTTGAGAAGATCAAGGCTGCAGTGCCGATGAAGGATGATCTGATCGCCCGGGTCGAAGCGACGGCTGCAGACTACGACCGTGCGACCGACAATCTCGATGTCAAATCCCCCTTTGTCATCCTTTTGAGCAACGGGCTGACGGCCAACTTCCAGAGCGCCAAGGTTGACATCAAGGGCGGGAAGCTCACGAGCGAGGATCCCGTAAGTATTCAGAAAGATACCGCTTCTATTGTTGCGCAGTCGATCAAGATGACGGATAAGGGTCGGACGATCACATTCGAGGGGAATGTACGCATGAATGTCGATCCCTCCACCATTCACAAACAGGGCACTTAACAGCCGGGTCACCATGACAAACGATTGTCGCATTTCTACCCGCAAGGCGGGAGCAGTATTCCTCAATGGCGCGGTGGCGCTGCTGCTGTTGGCCGGAGGCGCTTTGGCGCAGGCAACGACCAGCCAGATGGACGGCCTGAAGCTGAACAGGGACGAGCCTATCCAGATCGAGAGCGACAAGCTGGAGATCCACGATCAGGAACACACGGCCGATTTTACGGGCAATGTGAAAGTGGTGCAGGGCAAGACGACGCTGCAGGCCGGACATATGACGGTCTATTACAAGCCGAAGGGCGGCGACGCGAACGCGGCCCCGGCAGCCGGCGCCAAGGACGCTTCAGCGTCGATTTCATCGGGCAACACTGATATCGATCACATCATCGTGACGGACAAGGTGTTCCTGAACTCGGGCACGCAGACGGCCACCGCCGATGACGGCTCTTTCGACATGGCCAAGCAGCTTTTCATCCTCAAGGGCGAAAAGGTTGTCCTTACCGATGGACCGAACGTCTTTACTGGTTGCCAACTGACGGTGCACATGGAGACGGGACAGGCCCAGCTGGATAGCTGCGGGGGGCGCGTCCAGATTCAGCTTGATCCGAAGTCACAGAAACAGAACTGACCCCGGCCTTACCACGTGAAGTTATTCTCGCTATCGACCATGTTCGGCAGGTCCGGCCCCCAAGCGGCTGCTGAGACCCCCGCCGGTGATAAAAGCCGTTACCAGGGCACGCTGATTGCGCGCGGTCTGACGAAGACCTATAGCACCCGGCGTGTCGTGAACGGCGTGTCGCTGGTCGTTCGACGCGGCGAGGCCGTTGGCCTGCTGGGTCCGAACGGCGCCGGCAAGACGACCTGCTTCTATATGATCACCGGGCTTGTGCCCGTTGATGAGGGTACGATCGAGATCGACGGCAATGACGTTACGACGATGCCGATGTATCGCCGTTCGCGACTGGGCGTTGGCTACCTGCCTCAGGAAGCCTCGATCTTCCGCGGTCTGACTGTCGAAGAAAACATTCGCGCGGTTCTGGAAGTGCATATCGACAACAAGCCAGCGCGCGAAAAGAAGCTCGACGAACTGCTCGACGAGTTTCACATTCGCAAGCTGCGCAAGAGCGCGGCCGTTTCGCTTTCCGGTGGTGAGCGTCGCCGCCTTGAAATCGCCCGCGCGCTGGCGACCGATCCTACGTTCATGCTCCTCGACGAGCCGTTCGCGGGCGTCGATCCGATCTCCGTCGCGGACATCCAGCATCTCGTTCATCATCTGACAGCGCGCGGCATCGGCGTGCTGATCACCGACCACAATGTGCGCGAGACGCTGGGGCTGATCGACCGCGCTTATATCATCCATGCTGGCGAAGTCCTGACGCATGGTCGCGCCAACGACATCGTCAACAATCCAGAAGTGCGCCGCCTCTACCTGGGCGACAATTTCAGCCTTTGACGCGCTCCGGCGCCGCGGAAATTCACCTTCTGTGACGGTTCCGCTTGACCAAATAGAATAAAAAAGCAATTTTTGGGCCAACTTGGATTTCCGTGGCCTGAGCCCGTGACAGGACGCGGTTTCCCGGAGGAGATGAACGGGAGTTTCGCGTCCGCTATGGCACTGTCGGCCAATCTTTTCCTGCGCCAGAACCAGTCGCTGGTGATGACACCGCAACTGATGCAGTCCATTCAGTTGCTGCAAATGACGCATTTCGAGCTGACGCAGTTCATTGCCCAGGAAGTCGAAAAGAACCCACTGCTGGAACTTCCGTCAAATGATGCGGACGCAATTTCCGAGCGCGGAGGCGCGGAGGATGAGGCCTACGCACCGCAGGTGGAAGAACCCGGCGATGGCGGCTACGACAGCCGAACCGAGGTTTTGTCGGGCGACTGGTACGAGAGTGGCAACACCGGCGGTGCAAGCCGCCTCAGCGACGAACTCGATGCCAACTATGCCAACGTCTTTCCCGATGACGGCGTCCCGCAGCGCGCCGACGCTCCAGAGCTGATCAGCCAGTGGAAGTCGATGCCCGGCAACGGCGAAGGGGCAGAAAGCTATGATCTCGATGATTTCGTTGCTGGTCAGATCTCGCTGCGCGATCACCTTGCCCAGCAATTGCCCTTTATCCTGCCCGACATGTCCGATCGCCTGATCGCCCAGTACCACGTCGATCAGCTGGACGAGGCAGGCTATCTCCAGGGCGATGCGACGGAAGCTGCCGATAGACTGGGCGCGAGCGTCGACGATGTCGAGCGCGTGATCGCCGCCTTGCAGACGCTCGATCCGCCCGGCGTTTTCGCGCGCAACCTGGCCGAATGCCTGGCGATCCAGCTTCGGCAGAAGGACCGCTTTGACCCCGCCATGCAGGCGCTGGTCTGCAATCTCGAGCTTCTGGCGCGGCGCGACTTCGCTACGCTGAAGCGGCTTTGCGGCGTGGACGAAGAAGATCTGCTCGATATGTTGGGCGAGATCCGCCAGCTCAATCCGAAGCCGGGCGCGGGCTTCGAAGCCGGAATGTCGGAGGCGATCATGCCCGACGTCGTCGTGCGCGCAGGCTCCGACGGCGGCTGGTTGGTCGAGCTTAATCCCGACACGCTGCCGCGCGTTCTGGTCAATCAAGCGTATTTTTCCAAAGTCACGAAGAGTGGCGACGATCACGCCTTTCTGTCGGAATGTCTGCAGACCGCCAACTGGCTGACCCGGAGCCTCGATCAGCGGGCCAAGACGATCATGAAGGTCGCAAGCGAGATCGTTCGACAGCAGGATGCCTTCCTGTTGGATGGTGTCGATCACCTGCGACCGCTCAACCTTAAGACGGTGGCCGACGCCATCAAGATGCACGAATCCACTGTCAGCCGCGTGACATCGAACAAGTACATGCTCACGCCGCGGGGTCTCTTCGAGCTCAAGTATTTCTTCAGCGTCTCCATCAGTGCCGTCGAAGGCGGCGACAGCCATTCGGCCGAGGCTGTGCGCCACAAGATTCGCGCCCTTATCATGCAGGAAAGCCCGGATGCCGTGCTTTCCGATGACGATATAGTGGATATCCTGAGGAAGGGCGGGGTCGATCTTGCCCGCCGTACGGTCGCGAAGTACCGTGAGGCAATGAATATCGCGTCGTCCGTCCAGCGCAGGCGGGAGAAGCGGGCCTTAGCCAAGGTCGCGGGCTTTTGATTGTCGTGTGCGGCGACCAATGCGTGTATTTCCGAGTTCTAATGAGTGTGTCTGTTGACATTTTGGTAACTTCTGGCTAGAAGCGCGCCGCAATTGGCGCTGTGGACAGCGTTGGAAGTTATCCCCATCATCCTCAGGGCGCCTGAAGCCGGGAACTTCGGCCGATCTTGCTTGGGATCGCGCGAAGTGCTTGGATGAGGGTGAGCCTTGGCGTAAACTGGTACTCGCAAACCACTATAAGAAGGGAAACTCCATGAGTGTGCGTGTATCCGGTAAACATATGGAAATTGGTGACTCGTTCCGTCAGCGGATTGAGGACCAAATCGGTGTAGCCGTCACGAAATACTTCGACGGAGGGTATTCTGGTCAGGTGATCGTGCAAAAGGCCAACGCCCGGTTTTCCGCCGACTGCAAGCTCCATCTCGATAGCGGAGTTGTATTGCATGCCGCCGGAGAGGCGATGGACCCCCAGTTGGCCTTCGATGCCGCTTCCGAACGGATCGAGAAGCGTCTTCGCCGCTACAAGCGCAAGCTGAAGGATCACCACTCCGGAAATCACCAGAATGGTTCTGCAGAAGTCGCGTACACCGTCATGGATGGGATGTCGGACCAGGACGACGAGATTCCAGACGACTTCGCGCCGGCGATTGTCGCTGAAAGTACCAAGCAACTGAAGACAATGTCGGTAGCGACCGCCGTGATGGCGCTCGACATGACGGACGAGCCGCTGCTGCTGTTCCGTAGCCCCGGCAAGGAACAACTAAACATCGTTTATCGTCGCCATGACGGTAACATTGGCTGGATTGATGCAGCCAGCATCAAAAGCTGAGATCAGGCGATGGGCGGCAGTTAGGCTGCCGCTCTCCCTTTCTTGGCGCAGAAGGAAAATAAAATGGCTTTGGCAGATTTGCTGCAGCAGAATGCGATCATTCCCGCCCTCAGGGTAAATTCCAAGAAACAACTCCTCCAGGAATTGGCTGCAAAGGCGTCGAAAGTCACAGGACTTTCGGAGCGGGAAATTTTCGATGTTGTCCTGCAGCGCGAGCGCCTCGGCTCGACCGGCGTGGGAAACGGCATCGCCATACCGCACGGCAAACTCGCAAGCGTCCACTCCATCGTCGGCATCTTCGCACGTCTCGATCAGCCGGTGGATTTTGAGGCTCTGGACGATCAGCCCGTCGATCTGGTGTTTCTGCTCCTCGCGCCGGAAGGCGCAGGGGCCGATCACCTCAAGGCTCTGTCGCGCATCGCCCGCGTGTTGCGCGATCACGATCTCGTCGCCAAGCTGCGTGCGACCGACTCTGCTTCGGCGATCTATGCCTTCCTCAACGAGGAACAGACCTCGAACGCAGCTTGAACATTCAACATTCCAGTAAAAAGGCGCCTGATTGCTCAGGCGCCTTTTTTCGTTTCAAGCCATCTGACTCGGCTTAGAACTCTTCCCAGTTGTCCTGGGCGAGCGCGGCCGAACCGTGCGCTCGAGGAACCGCGCGGCGTGGTGCTGGTGCCGCTGCCGGGCGATAGGCTGGTGCCGCGCTCGGCGCGCGCATCTGCTGAGCCGTGGAGCGCAGCGCCGAAGCGTGGCCCATGCCGGATACTCGGAAGCGCGTCACGAGTTGCTTCAGAGTTTGGGCTTCATCGTTGAGCGTGACGCTGGCGGCCGTCGTCTCCTCGACCATGGCGGCGTTCTGCTGGGTAACCTGGTCCATCTGGTTCATGGCCTGGTTGATCTCCTTCAGGCCAATCGCCTGTTCGCTGGCTGATGCGGAGATCTGGCGGATAAGGCCATTGATGCCCATGACCTGCTCGGAGATCTTGTGCAGCGTATCGCCGGCGCGGCCGACCAGATCGACGCCTTCCTTGACCTGCACGGCCGAGGTGTTGATGAGCGTCTTGATCTCCTTGGCGGCATTGGCCGAACGCTGTGCCAGCTCACGGACTTCCTGTGCGACAACGGCGAAGCCCTTGCCGGCTTCACCGGCACGCGCTGCTTCGACGCCGGCATTCAGCGCCAGCAGGTTGGTCTGGAAGGCGATCTCGTCGATGACGCCGATGATACGCGAGACCTCGGTGGACGACTGCTCGATGCCCTGCATCGAAGCGATCGCCTTGCGCACCACTTCGCCTGATTTTTCCGCATCCGCGCAGGCGAGGTTGACATTGTCGGCAGCTGTGCGGGCGTTCTCCGCGCTGGAATTGACCTGTGCGGTGAGCTCGTTGAGGGCCGCTGCGGTCTCTTCCAGGCTTGCTGCCTGCTGCTCGGTGCGCTTGGCGAGATCGGCGGCGCTGCCACTGATTTCGCTCGTGCCCGAGCCGATGTTCACGACGCCGAGGTTCATCGTGTTGATGGTTTCCTCGAGGCTTTCCAGCGCCGCGTTGAAATCCTGTTTCAACTTGGCGTATTCGCCCGGGAAGTCCTCGGTGATGCGGTGGCCGAGATTGCCTTGTGAAAGCTCCGACAGGCCGGAGCCGACGATCGAGACGATGTGACGCTGCAACGTGATCGATTGATGCCGCTCGGTTTCCGACCGGCCGCGCTCGGCTTCGGCTGCGTCACGCTGGCTGTTTGCCTCGGCTTCAAGGCGCTGCGTGTCGGCGAGCGCAAAGCGAAAGCCTTCAAGGGCCTTGGCCACGGAGCCGATCTCGTCGGCGCGATCCTGACCGGCGACCGGCTGTTCGTAGCGGCCGTCGCTCAGCGCCTTGACGCTGGCAACGAGACCGCCGATCGGGCGCTGAACGAGGGAGCGGACGGCGAGATAGAGCGCGACCATGACGGCTGCGAGCACGAGGATGCCGGCGGCGACCATCATGAAGGTCTGATCCTGAACGGGCGCGTTGATGGCCGTGTGCGGCACGTCGACGAGGATGACCCAGCTCGTGTTCACATCGGGCAGGGCGAAGGGATAGACGACGCGGTCGAACGGCTCGTAGCCATCAAAGGTCAGATTCTTGACGACCGATGGCTGCAGCGTCGAGAGCGCGCTCTTCACCGCATCCGCGCCTTCGCCGTCATAGTCCTTCATGGAAAGCTCGGCGATTGGCGCGACGATCCATTTGCCGGTCTGTGAGAGCAGCGTGACGCGGCCGGAGCCGAAGGGATGAAGTGTCGAGAGCTTGTCCCGGAGCGACTTCAAGGAGATATCGACGCCACTGACGCCGATCAGCTTGCCGCCCGACATGACCGGGTAGGCAATCGAGGTCATGGCCGTATTCTCGCCGGTCGTCGTCTCGGCATAGGGCGGCGACAGCGCGCCCTTCTTGCTTTCCGCGGCGAGCGCGTACCAGGCAGCCTTGTAATCGGAATCGAAGGTCGAGAAGGTGAAGCCGCCGTCCTTGCTCTTCGTCCAGTACGGGTTGAAGGTGCCATCCTTGGCGGCGCCGAAATCGACCTTGCCGGCCATCGAAGGCGACTGGCCGTCGAAGGCGTTCGGCTCTTCGGCAAACCAACTGCCGAAGGCGAACTGGTTGCGCTCGACATTTGCCTTCAGCATGTCGAGAACGGCCTTTCGGTCGAGATACTTCCCTTCCTGACCGCGGCCGATCGTGCCGGCCATTGAGCGTGCCGCCCCTGCCAATTCGCCAACGGAGGAGGCAACCTCGTTGGCGATCGCCTTCGCCTCCAGATTAGCCTGATCCATGGTGAGCGTCTGGACGCGGTTGCGCGTCTCACCGATGAGGAAGAAGTTCGAAACGAGGAGGACGAGGGCGATGGCAATGCCGGTGATGAGGATAAGCTTGGCTGCAAGCGACTTCATGCGAAAGATGAACATGGATCCCTCGGGGAGCAAGGATGTGCCGAACGGGGCATTCATCGGCACAGGGGACGAAGGCGTCGCCCCCTCATGGAGCAGCCGTTACAGAGGCCGGCCCCTGAAAGAGGTCCGGTGATGGCTGGAACATCGCCGGAAATCTCTTAAATTTGAATGAAATCCAAAGAAAATCGGAGGTATCCGCACCAAGCTGCGCAAGCATGCCGCCGTGAGAATTGCTTTATAGCTTGTTTGCGACTTCGGCGCTGGACGGTATCGATGGCTGTGCACCTTGCTTGAGGCAGGCAAGCGAACCCGCTACCGCTGCTCGGCGTAGCGATGCCTCGAAATCGAGCCCCTCGTCGAGGCTCGCGGCGAAGTAGCCACAGAAGGTGTCGCCGGCGCCGACCGTATCGACCGGCTCGATCTTCAGCCCCTTGGCGCGCGAGATGACGCCATCGCGGATTGCGATGACGCCGTCTGCGCCGAGCGTCACGATCAGGGTTTGCCCGGTTTCGGCATTCAGACGTTTCAGCGCGGCCTCGCGATCGGCGGACCCCATGGTTTCCTGGCCGGCAAGGCGCTCGAACTCTGTTTCATTCGCAATCACGATGTCGGCAAGACGGCCGAGGCGTGCAGCGTCGTCGATCAGCGGCGCAAGGTTGAGCACCGTCGTGATCCCCTTCGCCCGGGCGCCAGCCAACGCGCGCTCCACGGCTGGAACCGGCACCTCGAGCTGCAGCATCAGAATATCGCCTTTGTTCATCGCTGCTATCGCTGCGTCGGCGTCGGTTGGTGTCATCGTGCCGTTCGCACCGGGCACCACCGCAATCATGTTCTCGCCGTCGCCGCCGACGAGGATCAGCGCGGTTCCGGTCGGCTCGTCGGCCTGCTTGACGGTTTCAAGCCCCGTGCCGGCCTCCTTCAGCAATGCGAGCGCCGCCTCTGCAAAGCCGTCCCGACCGACGGCCCCGGCCATGTGAACGGTGCGCCCGGCGCGTCGCGCGGCAAGCGCTTGGTTGGCGCCCTTGCCGCCCGCCGCCGTCGAGAACCCATTGCCGGCGACCGTTTCGCCGGGTTTAGGCAAGCGCGCAGTGGTGGCGATGAGGTCCATATTGATGGAGCCGAAAACTGTGATCATGGGTGTCCCGTCCGATGCTTTCTTGGGCGCGACACTGCCCGAAGGCTCTACTCGTCGTCAACCACCCTGAGCTTGAGAAGCCCACTGCGGCTGTCGACGGATTTCGGCGCGGGGTCATTGTCTCGCGCCGTGGTCTTGCTGTTGTCACCGCCCTCGAACTCCAGAGCCTCGATCTTCACTCCACGCTTGTTCAGCTTGTCGGCGGACGTGACGATCATGTCGACGTCCTTCTGTGCCATCGCGAAATGCCCCTGCAGCTTGCGGACGCGCTCGTCGAGGCGACCGAGATCGTCCATCAGGTTTGCGACTTCACCCTGGATGACGTGTGCCTGGGCCCGCATCCGCTGATCCTTCAGGACGGCCTGAATGACCTGGATGGAGAGCATCAGCAGCGAAGGTGACACGATGACGATGCGCGATCGGTGCGCCTTCTGCACGACTGCTTCGAAATTCTCGTGGATCTCGGCGAAGATCGATTCAGACGGCACGAACATGAAGGCCGTGTCCTGCGTCTCCCCCTGGATCAGGTATTTCTCGGAGATATCGCGGATATGCGTTTCCATGTCGCGACGGAACTGCTGCGAGGCGACCTTGGCTCCATCCGGTCCGCCCGCGTCTCGAATCGCGTTCCAGGCTTCAAGCGGGAATTTCGCATCGATCACCAGGGACGGCGCGGCGTTGGGCATCCGGATGGTGCAGTCGGGACGCGAGCCGTTGGACAGCGTTTGCTGGAATCCATAGGCGCCCATCGGCAGGCCATCGGCGACAATCGTCTCCATCCGCGATTGGCCGAAAGCGCCGCGTGTCTGCTTATTGGAGAGGATCGCTTGCAGGCCGACGACGTCCTTCGCCAGCGTTTGTATGTTGTTCTGGGCGGCATCGATGACGGCGAGACGCTCCTGCAGCCGTTGCAGGTTCTCGTGCGTCGACTTGGTCTGTTCGGTGATCGTCGTGCTGACGCGCTGCGACATTCCGTCCAGGCGCTGGTTGATCGCCTGGTTCAGCTCGGACTGCCTCGAGCCGAACACTTCGGCCATCGTCGACATGCGCCCGTGCATTTCCGCCTGGATCTTCAAAAGCTCGGCCATACGGGCATCCGTCTCGGCGGCGCGGAAACTCGCCACCTCTGCCTGCTCTCTTCGCACCTGCCCGCTGCGGGCGACAACGACGATCAAAAGCAGGGTCAGCGCGGCAATTGCGCCTCCAGCGAGCGCCAGCATGGCGGGGCTTGTCTGCGACAGGGCGAGGAGAAACGACTCAGAGCTGGTGTTCATGCTGGCAACAATAGCAAACTCAACCGAGATATCTAGATCAAAACGTGAACAGACCACAGGTGTGCCGACAGGCGAGATGACCGGAGAGAACAATCGACGGCTGACCGAATCGTGCGCGCATTTAACCATTGCTCAACCATATTGCGCAAAAGCTCTGCTCAAATTTCCTTTCAGCATCAATCGCAAAGCAGAGACATCATGACCAGCCAGCAGACGGACAGCGCGCTCAAGCAACGCCTTGATTTCATCGAGTTGGATGATGGTGCCCGCACGGCGCTGCGCGAGATGCGCCCGGCAATTTCGGAGCTGCTCGGCGGCGCCCTCGACAAGTTCTACGCGAAGCTGGCCAAGACATCCGAGGTTGCGAGCTTCTTTGCCGACAAGGCACATATGGGACAGGCCAAGAAGCGTCAGGAAGAGCATTGGGCCAACCTGGCGGGCGGTAACTTCGACGAAAGCTACGTGAAGGGTGTGGTCGCGGTTGGCAAGACACACGCCCGCATCGGCCTCGAGCCGCGCTGGTACATCGGCGGCTATGCCTTGCTGATGAGCGAACTCGTGAAGGGCCTGATGGCCAAGCAGTGGCCCTCGATGTTTGCCAAGAAGCAGGGCAAGGTGCTGGCCGAGAAGCTTGCCGCCGTTATCAAGGCCGCGATGTTGGATATGGATTACTCGATCTCGGTTTACCTCGAAGCGCTTGAAGAGAGGCGCCGCAAGCTGGAGGAAGAGGGGGCGAAAGCCGAACAGGATCAGGCAATTGCGCTCGACCATCTTCGCCGCGGCCTGGAGGCCCTCTCGAACGGCGACCTCGAGGCGACCCTACCTCCTGACCTCCCTGGCAACTTCAGGGGGATGGCCGACGATTATAACCGCGCGGTCGCGGCTCTTCGTACGTCCTTCGCCTCCGTGCGGGCAACCTCGGGTGAAATCCTGAGGGGCACGGACGTGATCGCCAAGGCCTCAGATGACCTTGCCTTGCGCACGGCCCAGCAAGCCGCCGGCGTCGAGGAAAGCTCGGCGGCGCTGCAGCAGCTGTCGGTCAGCGTCGGTCAGACAGCCGCAAACGCCGAAAAGGCGTCCGGCGCTGTTCGCGAGACGCAACAGAAGGCCAAGAATTCGGGCGAGCTCGTCACCAGCGCCGTTTCGGCGATGGCCGGCATCGAAAAATCGTCGACCGAGATCGCGAAGATCATCGGTGTGATCGATGAGATTGCGTTCCAAACCAATCTGCTGGCGCTGAATGCCGGCGTTGAAGCTGCGCGTGCGGGCGATGCTGGCAAGGGTTTTGCCGTCGTGGCGCAGGAGGTCCGCCAGCTCGCACAGCGCACGGCAGACGCGGCCAAGGAGATCAAGAATCTGATCTCGGAAAGCTCGGCACAGGTGAACGAAGGGGTGGACATCGTCAGCAGCACCGGAGAAGCACTAAACGACATGATCAACCGCATCGATATCATCAACCGTTTCGTTGCCGATATCGCCGCCGCCGCACGCGATCAGGCAACCGGGGTTAACGAGGTCAGCGTCGCCATCCGCAACATGGACACGATCACGCAGCAGAACTCAGGAATGGTCGAGAACACCTCTTCCGAGACCCGGCGCCTGCGCGGCGAAGTCGACAATCTAATCGCGCTGCTGCAGCGCTTCCGTACCGGCGTCGAGCATCGTTCGATGGCCGTTCCGCGCCGCGCCGCCTGATAGGAATGCGGCGAAATTCCGGGCTGGGGCGTAAAAAAGCGCTCCACCTGCCTGCCGGATAATTCCATCCTGGAAAAAGATGCGTTATGGGAACGGCATGACCATCAAGCCACTCATCATTCTTCCCGATCCGCTGCTTCGTCAGGTTTCCAAGCCGATCGAGCGCGTCGATGCCGATTTTCAGCGCCTTGCCGACGACATGCTTGAAACCATGTACGATGCGCCGGGTATCGGCCTTGCTGCCATCCAGATCGGCGTGCCGCGCCGCATGCTGGTCATCGATATCTCCCGCGAAGGCGAAGAGAAGCAACCGCTGGTTTTCGTCAACCCAGAGGTCGTCGCGTCTTCCGACGAACGTTCGGTGTATGAGGAGGGATGCCTCTCCATTCCCGACTATTACGCTGAAGTCGAGCGGCCTGCGACCGTGAAGGTCAAGTACCTCGACCGCGACGGCAAAGAGCAGACGGTGGAGGCCGACGGCCTGCTCGCCACCTGCCTGCAGCACGAGATCGACCACTTGAACGGCGTGCTTTTCATCGACCACATTTCCCGTCTGAAGCGCGACATGGTCGTCAAGAAGTTTACCAAGGCGGCGAAGTCGACGAAGGCTCTCTAGCCCGGACGTCCGTTGGTGCAGCGCTGCTTGCGAGGCGCGCCGATGCGACGAAGGCGGAAAAATGCACGGCGCCCCCCCGCGGGCCAGCAATGTCGCGGGCAGGTGCCTGAAGGGGCTTGATCTCAAGCTCGTAAACCCGTTTGAAGACGGCTGACCGGAAACATGGCGAGATAGAAATGTCGCTTCGCATCATCTTCATGGGCACGCCCGAATTTTCTGTCCCGACCCTGCGACAGCTGGTCGACGCCGGGCACACGATCCTTGCCGTCTACACCCAACCGCCAAGGCCGGGCGGACGGCGCGGGCTGGACCTGCAGAAGTCGCCCGTGCATCAGGCGGCCGAACTGCTCGGCATTCCGGTCTTTACCCCGGTGAATTTCAAGGATCCGGAAGAGCGCGAGCGCTTCAGGGCCTATGATGCAGACGTCGCTGTGGTCGTTGCCTATGGCCTGCTGCTGCCGGAGGCGATCCTGACCGGCACGCGCTACGGATGCTACAATGGTCATGCCTCGCTACTGCCGCGTTGGCGGGGAGCCGCCCCGATCCAGCGGGCAATCATGGCCGGCGACGAAAAGACCGGCATGATGGTGATGAAGATGGACAAAGGCCTGGATACCGGGCCAGTGGCTCTGACCAGCGAAGTCGAGATCGGTGCCAACATGACGGCCGGAGAGGTGCACGACAAGCTGATGCATCTCGGTGCCAAGGCGATGGCGGAGGCGATGGTCAAGCTCGAGATGGGCGATCTCCCCCTGACGCCGCAGCCGTCGGACGGCGTGCTCTACGCCGCCAAGATCGACAAGGGTGAGACGCGGATCGACTTCTCCAAGGATTCCGCGGAAGTCCATAACCACATTCGCAGTCTGGCGCCGTTTCCCGGCGCATGGTTCGAAGTTGCAATCGGCGGCAAGCCTGAGCGGGTGAAGGTGCTGGCCTCGGAGCTTGCGCAAGGCAGCGGCAGGGCCGGTGAACTGCTGACAGGCGATCTGGTCGTTGCCTGCGAAACCGGCGCCGTTCGCCTGACCAAATTGCAAAAGGCCGGTGGCAAGCCGTTGCTGGCTGCCGACTTCCTGCGTGGAACGCCACTTGCATCAGGTACGAGGCTCCCTTGATGCACCGCTACCGCATGATCGTCGAATATGACGGTAGTCCTTACGTCGGCTGGCAGCGGCAGGAAAATGGGCCGTCCGTCCAGGGTGCGATCGAGAAGGCGATCCGGTCAGCGAGCGGTGAGACGGTGTCGATCCGTGGGGCGGGCCGCACTGATTCCGGTGTTCATGCCACGGGTCAGGTGGTTCATGCCGACCTCGCCAGGGAATGGTCGGGCTTCAAGCTTCAGAACGCGCTCAACGCCCATCTCAAGCTGGCCGGCGAGCGCGTCGCGATCATCAGCGTGGAAGCGGCGAGTGAGTTCTTCGATGCACGGTTCTCGGCGCTGCGGCGCCACTATCTCTATCGCATCATCAGCCGCCGGGCGCCGCTGGCGCTTGAGGCCGGCAAGGCGTGGTGGGTGCCGAAGACCCTCGATCACGAGGCCATGCATGCCGCCGCGCAGACACTTGTCGGCAAGCACGATTTCTCCACGTTCCGCTCCGCCCATTGCCAGGCCAACAGCCCGATCCGCACACTCGATCGGCTGGACGTGACAAGAAGCGGCGAACTGATCGAGATCCGCGCGACGGCCCAAAGCTTCCTGCACAACCAGATCCGGTCATTCGCGGGAACACTGAAGCTTGTCGGTGAGGGAAAATGGACGCCGAACGATGTCCGTGTTGCGTTGGATGCCCGCGACCGCAAGGCTTGTGGCCCCGTTGCGCCGCCCGACGGGCTCTATTTCATGCAGGTCGACTATCCAGAAGTCATCACCGACCGCCACCGCAGGCTGGAGGGCAGCGATGACGGTGACGATCTATCATGACCTAGCCTAAAGGGCTTGATAGATGGCTTTGCCGATGTCGAATGGGAAGGCGCCGAACAACCCTTCGAGCGCCGTGTTCGTAAGCGCCACCACCGTCAGGCTCCTTTCCGGATCGATGAACCACGAGTGGCCGTAGACGCCGCCCCACTGGATCGCGCGCCGCGCCAGCGGCAGCCCGGCGCGGTCGGGATCGGTGACGACAGCCCAGCCGTAGCCGAAACCCAGCCCGGGTCGTTCGAGCCCGGTCAGGCCGTTCGTCTGGTCGCGGATCATCGCGGAAACGGTGCTCGCATTGAGCAGCGGCGTTCCGCCGCGTGTTATGGTTTCGAGTATGGCGAGGATATCGCCGGCTGTGCCTGCCATGCCGCCGCTGGCGGATTGATAGACGTCGGGATCGAAGATGCGCTCCGGTAAATAGCCGAACACACCGGAAGGGGTGATGATCGAATCCTCCCGTCCCATCGGCGCGGGTTGTGGCGCTGCATTCTTGTAGGGGACGGCAAGGCGACCGCGGTCGGTTACATGAAACGCAGTGTCGGAAAGTCCAAGCGGCTCCGTGACGAGCGCGGCGACTGCCTCGCCTAGCGGCGCGCTGGTCTCCTTCTCGATGATGCCACCGAGAACATCCATCGAGATCGAATAGTGCCAGCCCTTGCCGGGCTCGTAGAGCAACGGTTCGGTTGCAAGGCGGCGAAGCTTTTCTTCGAGCGCGATGCTGGGGTGTCTGCCCGCGATATCGGCGCCGTCGGGTTTCCGCTTGTTTGCATTGAAGCCGTCGCCGAGACCTGCCGTATGCGTCAACAGATGATGGATGGTGATGACGGGTGCGGATCCGTCCGCCAGCGGGGGACGGAAATAGGGCAGCCAGCGGACGACGGGATCGGCCGGATTGATGCGCCCCTGCTCGACAAGCCGCATGGCGGCGATGGCGACGATCGGCTTGGTCACAGAAGAAAGCCGGAAGATCGTGTCTGTGCTCATCGGCTGGTCGTTCTCCCGGTCCGCCATGCCGGCGGCACGGCTGTAGACAATGCGGCCCTTTCGCGCGACCAGGACGACGGTGCCGACGAGCCGCTTCTCGTCCAGCGCGGAGTCGATTGCGCTGTCGAGTAGCCGCGTCATTTTCGGGTCTGGCCTGACGATTGCGTAGGAAGACATGTTTTTCCTCTCGAAGAAACGGCGGGCGCACTCGGCCGCCTCACCACGGGTCGGTACCAGTTGGAAGATTTGGACGAGCCTTGGTGCCCGCCTCGTCGCATTGACTATGGGAGAGCCTAATGCTTGCGTCAGACTGCGATAATCGTCTCTATATCCGCAAGAGCTTTGCGTGGAGGACAA
The DNA here is from genome assembly GCF_964254185.1 of Rhizobium sp. LjRoot258. NCBI lineage: Bacteria > Pseudomonadati > Pseudomonadota > Alphaproteobacteria > Hyphomicrobiales > Rhizobiaceae > Rhizobium > Rhizobium sp. LjRoot258. The sequence continues at coordinate 66,787 of NZ_CAXUST020000001.1, forward strand.
AGATGACGGGTTTCGCGGATCGGCTGGACGTCTTTCTCAGGGTTGTTGCCGGAGGGAGCTTTTCCGCCGCCGGCCGGGATATGAATATGCAGGCATCGTCGATATCGCGGCAAATCGACATGCTGGAAGGCGAGCTTGGGGTAGAGCTGTTCTACCGGTCCACACGCCGGCTCGCATTGACGTCGGCAGGTGAGACGCTTTGCCACCGCGCCCGGCAGGTACTCGGCCAGCTCGAGGAGACCCGAAGCATCGTCGCGGCGATGGCGAACGAGCCGCAGGGATGGCTGATGATCTCGGCGCCGGTCTGCTTCGGCCAGCGTCACGTCGTTCCGCTGGTGCCGGTCTATCTGGAGCGGTTCCCGAAGGTGCATCTCGAACTGTCATTGGAGGATCGGGCCGTGAATCCGCTCGAGGATGGCATCGACCTTGCCGTCCGCATTGGCAAGCTGCACGATTCCGCGCTACTCGCGACGAAGCTTGCGACAACGGAAAGCGTCGTCTGTGCCGCGCCGTCCTATCTTCAGCGGCACGGTGTTCCCGCGGTGCCGGCAGACCTCGTGCATCACGCCTGCCTGACCACGCCGAAGCCAATGAAGGCAGGGATGTGGCAGTTCGGCGAAACCAGCTCCGAAGACCGACTAGAGGTTTCGGGTCGTTTTGTTTGCGGCGACATGGACGGGCTTCTTGCAAGCGCCATCGCCGGGCTTGGGATCATCCACCTGCAGACATGGCTGGTGGCCGAGCCGTTGAGAGACGGCAGGCTGGTGCGGCTCTTCCCGACGATGATGCCGAGGCCAGATGGCAGCGGCATCTACGCACTCCGGCCGCCGGGCGCGCTGACGACGAAGGTGAAAGGGATGGTCGACCTCCTGAAGGCGCGCATGATTGCACTGTCGGAATAGGTCGATCCCGGCCGATTTATACCGGATAAATGCCGAGAAAGCGCTGCAGGTATTCCGACAGCATGAGCGATGGCACGAGCAGCACCAGGGTGAGCGCGCCGATCATCAGGCTCTGGCCGTAGAAGATCATCCTGAGAATGCGTGCGATCGCAAAGACCTGCGCCAGCATGAAGGCAAGCAGCAGCAGCGAGACGACGCCGACAAGCTGTGGCAGGAAGAAGACCAGTGCGAGCAGCAGCCCGTTGATGTAGGAGAGCGGGACGCCCAGCCAATTGACGCTGACGATGACGGGCGCGAAACGCTCGCCCTTCTTGAAGGCCAGCAGCAGCAAGCCTGCAAAGACCAGCGGCACGAACCAATTGGCGGCTTCGACGAGCCCGAGCCGGAAATAGAAAAGCGCGCCGACATCGGTATGCGGCGGCATCGTCTGCAGGAAGGCCTGGCGCCACCAGAGCCACGAGATTCCCATCGGCGGCAGGCACCATAGAATTGCCCAGAACGAGCGGTTGACGCCGCGCTCCGACATGTCGAGGAAGCGGAACCCACGCGGATCCATGCGGATCAGCAGCCAGATCCCCGCCAGATAATATTGAACTTCTCTAAAGCCCGGCATTCGCGAACCAGTGCTCGATGAAGGTTTCATAGATTACCGTGAGTCGCTCGAGGTCGGAAACAGTGACGCGTTCATCGACCATATGCATGGTCTGGCCGACAAGACCGAACTCCACGACGGGGCAGTAGTCCTTGATGAAACGGGCGTCCGACGTGCCGCCTGTGGTGGAGAGCTTCGGCGACTGGCCAGTCACACTCTCGACCGCGGAGGAGAGCGAGGCGATCAGCGCGTTGTTGCGCGTCAGGAAGACGTGGCTCGGCCGCTCTGCCCAGACGATATCGTACTTCAGCGGCGCGCGACCGGGACGGAACACGCCGTGGGCGGCGGCTGCGTCAAGGCGGCGCAGGATCTCCTGCTGCAGGCTCTGGGCCGTCCACGTGTCATTGAAACGGATGTTAAAGCTCGCCGTCGCCTTGGCCGGCACGACGTTCGTCGCAGGATTGCCGACGTCAATGGTCGTCACCTCAAGGTTGGACGGCTGGAAATTGTCGGTACCGCCGTCGAACGGCGGGTCCATCAGCGCCTGGGTCAACTGTACGATACCCCGCACGGCATTGTCGGCCAGATGTGGATAAGCGGCATGGCCCTGTACGCCGTGCACCGTGATCTTGCCGGAGAGCGAACCGCGACGGCCGATCTTGATCATGTCGCCGAGCTTGTCCGGATTGGTCGGTTCGCCGACGAGGCAGGCATCCCAGCGTTCGCCGCGCTCGGCTGCCCATTGCAGTAGTTTGATCGTGCCGTTGATCGCCGGGCCTTCCTCGTCGCCGGTGATCAGGAAGGAGACCGAACCCTGCGGCGCTCCATGCTTCTCGATATGGCGTGCGATGGCCGCAACGAAGCAGGCAACCCCGCCCTTCATGTCGACGGCACCGCGGCCGAAGAGCTCGCCACCCGATATCTCGGCGGCAAAGGGCGGGTGCGACCATGCCTGCTCGTCGCCAACCGGAACCACGTCGGTATGGCCGGCAAACATCAGATGCGGGCCGTCATCGCCAAGGCGCGCATAGAGGTTCTCGATGTCGGATGTTCCCGGTGCAGTCGCCTTCACCTTGTCCACCTTGAAGCCGAGCGGCGACAGCATGGCATCAAGCGCCGAAAGCGCGCCGCCCTCGGCTGGCGTGACAGACGGGCAGCGAATCAGGATCTGGAGATTGGCGACGGGATCGGTAGCGGTCATGGGTGTGGAATTATCCAGCGGTAGTGGCAAAGAAAAGGCAAGGCGGCGCTACCGCCTTGCTGAAATGTACCGTCCATTTTGCCGGATCGATGTCCGGCTGTCAGCGTTCGGGGGGCGCGTATCTCCCAAGACGTGCAGGCCGCCGGAACGTCACGACTTGTCAGTCGCGCAACAGTTCGTTGATGCCGGTCTTCGAGCGGGTCTTTTCATCGACGCGCTTGACGATGACGGCGCAATAGAGGTGCGGTGCCGGCAGGCCGTTGGCCATTGTGGCGTTGCCCGACGGCATCGAGCCCGCGACAACGACGGAGTAGGGCGGCACTTCGCCGTACATGACTTCGCCAGTCGCGCGGTCGACAATCTTGGTCGACTTGCCGATATAGACGCCCATGCCGAGAACCGAGCCCTCGCGGATGATGCAGCCCTCGACGACTTCCGAACGCGCGCCGATGAAACAGTTGTCTTCGATGATGGTCGGGCCTGCCTGCATAGGCTCGAGCACGCCGCCGATGCCGACGCCGCCCGACAGGTGAACGTGCTTGCCGATCTGCGCGCAGGAACCGACCGTCGCCCAGGTGTCGACCATCGTGCCCTCATCGACAAAGGCGCCGAGATTGACGAAGGACGGCATCAGCACGACGTTATTGGCGATGTAGGCCGAGCGGCGCACGACGCAGTTCGGCACGGCGCGGAAGCCCGCGGCGCGATACTGGTTCTCGCCCCATCCCTCGAACTTGGAAGGCACCTTGTCCCACCAGGTCGAGTTGCCCGAACCGCCCTTGACGACTTCCATGTCGTTCAGGCGGAACGAGAGGAGCACGGCCTTCTTCAGCCACTGATTGACCTTCCAGGCGCCGTCGCTACCGCGCTCGGCAACGCGTGCCTTGCCGCCGTCGAGGAGTTCGAGCGCTGCCTCGACGGCATCGCGGACCTCGCCCTTCGTGGACGTATTGACGTTGTCGCGGTTATCGAAAGCAGCTTCGATGGTCTTTTCGAGGGAAGAAAGGTCGGTGGCGCTCATGGGAATTCCTTAAACTTCGATCTCTATCGTGGAGACCGAAGCCTCCGGGAATTGTGATTGGCGGGATGCGATCTGCTCTATCCCATGCAAGGGTAAAATGGAATGATTTTTCGGGGCATGGTAATTCTCCCGATTCAAGCATGAAGCGACCTACCGGCAGTGTTTGCCGGCTGTACTGAAAGGCATTTCGACATGGCAAAGGCGAGAAACGGCAGGCTGCGGCGCAAGGATGGCGTCTGGGACCCGCTGAAGACGAGCGCAACCGACAAGCACCGCGCCGAGGCCGTGCCGAAGACGCCGCAGACGCTGTCGCCCGCCTACCGTCTTGCTTATGCCGATGAGGACTTTCTGTGCCGCGAGGAGCTGCGGCCGATCCGCCTGCAGCTGGAATTGATGAAGCCGGAAATGTTGCTGACGGAGCGAGGCATCAAGTCGACCGTCGTCATGTTCGGCGGTGCGCGCATTCCGGCTCCCGGCCAGAGCGCCTGGGCGGCGAGAAACGAGACGCAGCGCGCCAATCTGGAAGCAGCGTCGGTGTATTACGACGAAGCACGCAAGTTCGCGCGGCTGTGCTCGAGATATTCGGCAGGCTTCGATTTTCATGAGTATGTCGTCGTCACGGGCGGCGGTCCGGGTGTGATGGAAGCTGGCAATCGCGGCGCGGCCGACGAGGGCGCCCCCTCGATCGGTCTCAACATCGTGCTCCCGCACGAACAGGCGCCGAACGTCTACGTGACGCCGGAACTGAGCTTCAACTTCCACTATTTCGCGATCCGCAAGATGCACTTCATGGTGCGCGCCAAGGCGATTGCAGTCTTTCCCGGCGGCTTTGGCACGCTCGACGAGTTCTTCGAATGCCTGACGCTGATCCAGACGGGCCGCATGGAAAAGATGCCGCTCATCCTGTTTGGGGAAAAGTTCTGGCGCAGCATTATCGATTTCGAGGCGTTGGCCGAGTTCGGCACGATCGCGCCCGACGATGTCGATCTGATCAGCTTCGTCGACACTGCGGACGCCGCCTGGAAGATCATCGAGGATTTCTACGAGCACCCCGAATAGAAAGGCCCGCCCGAGCGGCAGGCCTCGCTATCTGTAAGTATTTACTTACGGGAGCGGCCGATCCGGCATGTCGTCGAGCGAGATCACGCCGTTCTTGTCGCGGTCCATCCAGGTGAAGAACTTGTCGAAGGCGGCTTCGGCTTCCTGCTTGGAAATCTGGCCGTTCTCGTTTGTATCGAAGCGCTGCATCATCATCATGCCGCGCATCATCCCGCCATGCATGCCGCGGCGATCGGGGCCACCGTCGGGTCCGGGCTGCGGTGGTGCCGGCTGCGCGTTGTCGGCATCGGCCGGCGGTGCCGTCGGTGCAGCATCGTCATCCGCGGCATCGTCGGCCGGCGCTTTCGCCTTGGCCATCTGGGCTTCGTGGTACTTGCGGATCTCGCCCGGCGTCAGCGAGCCGTCCTTGTCGGTATCGATGGCAACGAAGATTGCCTCCATGCCATCTTTGGCTTCCTGCTTGGAAATCTGACCGTCCTTGTTCGTGTCGAACTGCTTCAGCATCCGAACGAAGATGACTTCACGGATCGCGCCCATGCGCGGTCCCATCATCATGCCCATGCCGTGTTGCGGGCGAGGCGGATGATGCCTCTTGTCGTGTGACGCAGCAAAACTGGTGCCGGCTGCGGCACCGACGATCATGACGGAGGAGAGTGCGGCCAGTATCAGCTTGTTCCGAGACATTTCAATTCCTTTCAATCTGCAATCGCAATGGGGATTACAGATGAAAGGGTAGGGCTGGTGCGGAAAATTGCCCAATTAAAGATCGGTAAGCTGGATGAAACTTTGGTAATCTAGCCGGCAATCTTCGCAAGAAAATCAGTAAGATCGTCAGTCACGAAGTCGATGTGATCGTCCTCGCCGCTGGTCTTTTCCCACCATTCGACAACCGTATCCTCGAGGTTGTTCGGCACCAGCAGGACGGTCTGCATGCCAAGCGTCTTTGGAACTTTGAGATTGCGGGGCAGGTCCTCGAACATCGCCGCCTTGCCGGTCTCGATGCGCTTGAGCGCCGCAAACTTGTCATAGGTCGCCTGCGCTGGCTTCGGCACAAAGTCCGCCGCCACAATGTCGAAGATATCGTCGAAATGCTCGAGGATGCCGAGCGCGCCGGCCGCCATCTCGGCATGCTTGACGCTGCCGTTGGTGAAGATGAACTTGCGACCCGGCAGGGCCTTGATTGCCGCACCCAGTTCGGGCTGCGCCGTCAGGCTCGAATAGTCGATCGCATGCGCCTTCTCGAGGAAGTCATTCGGGTCGACGCCGTGGTGGATCATCAAACCCTGCAGCGTCGTGCCATGATCGCGATAGTATTGCTTCTGCAGCTTGCGCGCCTCGTCCCGCTCCATCTGCAGCAGTGTCGAGACGTAGGCCGTCATATTCTTGTCGATCTGCGCGAAAAGGTTGACGTGGTGCGGGTAGAGCGTGTTGTCGAGGTCGAAAACCCACTCGGTCACGTGCGAGAAGTCCGCCTTGGTTGGCGTGCGATCTATCTTGGTCATGGGGGCGTTATGGCATGGCCTGCGGCCTGTGCCAAAGTCTTTCGGCGCAAATCTTCGCAAAAATGCCTTCGAAAGCTCTCAACTTTAAGACGACTTCGCTGATTTTTGCCACCGTGTGGGTCTGTTCTGCAGCTTCTGCAACCGAGGGAACAGCCAAGTGAAAATCACACTGATAAATCCGCCGCATACCGCAATCGGCAGCCGTATCCCGGACGATCATCTTCCGCCGCTTGGCCTACTCTCGATCGGCGGCCCGCTGATCGATGCCGGGCATGAGGTCACTTTGATCGACGCCGAGTTCGGTCCGCTGCCTATTGCCGAGATCATCCGCCAGCTATTGCAGCAATCGCCGGACGTTGTTTTGATCGGTCACTCCGGCTCGACATCGGCACACCCGATCGCGTTCGGGATCGCCGCCGCGATCAAGGCGAATGCCGCGGGTATACCCGTCATCTACGGCGGCGTGTTTCCAACCTATCACTGGCGCGACGTTTTGGCCGAGACTGATGTCTTCGACGTCTTGGTCCGAGGTGAAGGGGAGGAGACGATCGTCAATCTCATCGACGCGATCGACAATGGTCGGTCGCTCGAACAGGTCCACGGCATTGCTTTTCGGGACCGCCGCGGCGAAGCATTCGCGACCCAACCCGCCCGAGCGATTGCATCGCTCGACAGCTACCGTGTCGCCTTCGAGCTGATCGACCACGCTCGCTACAGCTATTGGGGCGGCAAGCGCGCGGTCGTCATGCAGTTCTCGCGCGGCTGCCCGCATCTCTGCAACTATTGCGGCCAGCGTGGTTTCTGGACCCGCTGGCGCCACCGTGATCCGGCTCTCTTCGCAAGTGAGATCGCCCGCCTTTACCGCGAGCACGGGGTCGAACTGATCAATCTGGCCGATGAAAATCCGACATCCTCCCGCAAGGCCTGGGCGGCATTTCTCGAGGCGATGATTGCCGAGAATGTGCCGGTACTAATTGTCGGTTCGACACGCGCCGACGATATCGTCCGTGATGCGGATATTTTGCATCTCTACCGCAAAGCCGGCGTTGTGCGGTGGCTGATCGGCATGGAGAGTACCGACGAGGCAACGTTGGCGCTGATCAAGAAGGGTGGTGGTACTGCGACCGATCGCGAGGCGATCCGGCTACTGCGCAAGCATGACATCCTGTCGATGGCGACCTGGGTCGTCGGCTTCGAGGAGGAGCGGCTGAAAGACCTATGGCGCGGCTTCCGGCAACTGCTCTCCTACGATCCCGTCAGATACAAGCGCTCTACGTGACGCCGCATCGCTGGACACCGTTCTTCCGGATCGCGCGGGAGCGGACCGTAATCGAGACCGACATAAGAAAGTGGGACTACAAGCATCAGGTTCTGAAGACGAGGCACTTGCATCCGGCCGTTCTCATCGTTTGCGTGAAGCTTATTGAGCTGGCGATACAGGCCCGGCCGAAAGCGCTATTCCGCATTCTTTTTCACAGTGATCCTGAACAACGGCATTCGATGCGCTGGTACACGCAGATGGGAAGGCGCGTCTGGTTTCACGAGCTTGTCGAGTTCTTCTTTCGCAGACGGATGGTGAAGAATGGCCCGACGCTGGAGGCATTCTGGGGAGCACCGCAGGATGCGGAGGAGGAATCAATGCTGCTGCCTGCGCCTCCGCGCCGGCGTTCGATACCAGCCGTCATTGATGGCGCCGAATAAAAATAGACGCCCGATTTGCGGCGGACGCGGCCGGCAAGGGATGGTAGAACGCCTCATGCTTTTCGATCTTCCCAGTGACGATGCACTCTACGATGCGCTGATTGCCCGTAGCCCGGCCTACGAAGGCCTTGCCTACGCTTGCGTCAAGACAACGGGTATCTTCTGTCGGCTGACCTGCCCGGCTCGCAAGCCCAAACGGGAAAACACGCTGTTCTATGATACCGTCGCCACCTGCATGCAATCGGGATTCCGACCCTGCCAACGGTGCCGACCGCTAGAAGAGGCGGGCCGGGAGCCGCTCGTCGACGAGCTGCTCAATGCACTCGACGGCGATCCGGCAGCGCGTTGGACGGAGGACGACCTGATCGGTCGCGGCTACGATCCCTCGACCGTACGGAGGGCTTTCAAGCGGTCGCTCGGCATGACTTTTCTCGATATCGCCCGCTACCGGCGTCTCGGCGAGGCGGCAAAACAACTGGCGAACGGCGCGCGGGTCATCGATGCTCAGATCGAGGCTGGATATGAGTCGGGCAGCGGGTTCCGCGCCGCATTTCAGAGGCTGATCGGCAAAGCGCCTGTCATGTCGCAGAACCGCGATCTTCTGTTTGCCGACTGGTTTGAAACGCCGCTCGGCCCCATGGTGGCGGTGGCCGACCGGACGCATCTGCATCTTCTTGAGTTCCATGACCGCAAGGCGTTGCCAGCAGAACTGGAGAAGCTGCAGCGTAAGACGCGCTCCTCGGTTGCAGCCGGCCGTACGCCGGCGATCGAGCAGATCGATGCCCAGCTGAAAGCCTATTTCGGTGGCCGGTCCACGGCGTTCCGGACGCCGCTTGCGCTGGGATTCGGCACGGCTTTCGAGCGCCGGGTCTGGTCGAAGCTGATGGAAATACCCATTGGCGAGACACGCGCCTACGGCGACATTGCACGTGGCATGGAGAACCCGCAGATGGTGCGTGCCGTCGGCCGCGCCAACGGGGCGAACCAGATGGCGATTGTCATCCCCTGCCACCGGCTGATCGGTGCCGGCGGGTCGCTGACCGGTTATGGCGGCGGGCTCTGGCGCAAGCAATGGCTTTTGCAACACGAAGATAAGATGAAGCCCAAGAGGCTGTTTGTGGAGGAAATTCAATGAATCAAGCTGAAAAAGCAAGGGTGTTCGGCGCGCTGCACCAAAAGGGCAATCCGGTCGTCCTTTACAACATATGGGACGCTGGAACGGCGAAGGCCGTGACCGAGGCTGGCGCCAAGGCGCTGGCGACGGGGAGCTGGTCGGTTGCCGCAGCACAAGGCTATGGGGATGGCGAGAAGATTCCGCTGGACGCCTTGGTAGCCACGGCTCGCCAGATCACGGCGGTCAACGACCTGCCGCTTTCCGTCGATTTCGAAGGGGCGTACTCGACCGAGCCTGCCGCAGCGGCCGCCAATGTCGCCACGCTGATCGACGCGGGCGCCGTCGGCATCAATTTCGAAGACCAAGTGGTTGGCGGAGAGGGGCTGCATCCTGTGGATAAGCAGACCGCCCGCATCCGCTTTATTCGCGAGATGGCGCACGGCCGTGGCATTTCGTTCTTTATCAATGCGCGCACCGATCTGTTCCTGCGCGAAGGCGACCAATCCAAGCATGCGGACCTCGTCGACGAGGCAATCGAGCGCGGCAAGGCTTACGCTGCAGCCGGTGCCAGCGGCTTCTTCGTGCCTTGGCTGATTGATCCAGCGTTGATCGAGAAAATCTGTGGTGCGTCAACACTGCCGGTCAACATCATGATGAGGCCGGGGGCGCCGGATGTGAAGACGCTCGCAAGCCTCGGCGTCGCTCGCGTCAGCTACGGACCGGGACCATATCGGGCGATGATGGAGAAGCTGAAGGAAGCTGCCGCGGCGGTCTATGCCGCCGCGGGCTAAATGGGATCAGGGAACGATCAGCGTTCCGGCGCCATGCTCGGTGAAGATCTCGAGCAGCACGGAATGTGCCGTCTTGCCGTTCAGGATGACGACGCCCTGGACGCCAGCCTTGATCGCATCGATGCAGGTCTCGACCTTCGGGATCATGCCACCGGAGATCGTTCCGTCGGCGATGAGCGCGTGCGCCTGCGCAACGGAAAGTTCCTTGATCAGGTTGCCCTGCTTGTCGAGAACGCCGGGAACATCCGTCAGGAAAAGCAGGCGGGTGGCATTTAGCGCCCCGGCGATCGCCCCGGCAAAGGTGTCGGCGTTGATGTTGTAGGTTGCACCGTCGCGCCCGGGAGCCACCGGAGCGATGACAGGGATCATCTCGGAGCGGGCGAGCAGGTCGAGCAGGGTGCGGTCCACTTCGACCACCTCACCGACGAAGCCGAGGTCGAGCACGCGCTCGATGTTCGAATCCGGATCCTTGACCTTCTTCTGCGCTTTTTCGGCAAAGACCATGTTGCCGTCCTTGCCGCAAAGGCCGATCGCCCATTCGCCGGTCTGGTTGATGAGCGCGACGATCTCCTTGTTGATCGAGCCGGCGAGAACCATCTCGACGATCTCGACCGTCTTGGCGTCGGTGACGCGCAGCCCGCCTTCGAATTTCGATTCGATGCCCATCTTGGTCAGCATCGCGCCGATCTGCGGTCCGCCGCCATGGACGACGATCGGGTTGACTCCCGATTGTTTCAGCAGTGCGATATCGCTCGCGAAAGCCTTGCCGAGTTCGGGGTTGCCCATGGCATGGCCGCCGTATTTCACGACGATCGTCTTGTTTTCGTAACGCTGCATGAAGGGCAGGGCCTGCGCAAGGAGGCGTGCCTGGGTTTCGCTTTCGGACTGGTTCATGGGATACCCCGCGGAATTGATCGCGGCCTTTTATCTCAAGTTTTTGACAGATGGAATAATCTAGAGACCATTAGTTTTCCGTATGCGCTAGCGAGCGGGTTCGAAAAGGCGGGGCGTTTGGCAAGAGGCACGGGATGACCAGCGACGAAATCGCATATTTGATAAGCCTCGTTGCGATCAGCGATCGCAAGGCCTTTGCGACGCTCTATCGCGAGACGAGCCCGAAACTCTTTTCCATCTGCCTGCGTATTCTGAGGGATAGGACAGAAGCCGAGGAAGCGCTGCAGGAGGTTTACGTCAAGATCTGGCAGCGCGCCGGCGTCTTTGCCGCCGGCTCCGGGGCGCCGACCTCCTGGCTTGCGGCAATTGCCCGCAATCAGGCGATCGACATCATGCGCGCGCGAAAGCCGGTCGCCGACGAACTGGACAGCGCATACGACCTCGCGGATGACGATCCTTCCCCAGAGATACAGACTGTGATCAAGGATGAGGGAAGGCGGATTGACACCTGCATGGAAGAGTTGGAAGCTGATCGGGCAATGGCGGTGAAGAAGGCTTACGTCGAAGGACAAAGCTATCAGGAACTGGCCGATCAGTTTGGCGTCCCTTTGAACACAATGCGCACATGGCTGCGTCGCAGCCTTTTGAAACTGAGAGAGTGCATGGAACGATGACATCGCCGGATCAGAGCAAGGGAGGCCGCTCCCGCGACGAGGTACTCGCCGGTGAGTATGTTCTTGGCGTTCTTTCTTTCAAGGATCGGCGGGTCGTGGAGGAGCGGATGCGCCGCGATAGACAGTTCGCAGCCATCGTCAGCCGCTGGGAGACCAACCTCTCCGCATTCAACGATGATTACGACGTCGTCAGCCCCGGTGAGGAGACGTTCAAGCAGATCGAAGAGCGGCTGTTCGGCTCGCCAGAGGCGACCGTTCCTGCACGCGGTCTGTGGGCCTCCATCGTCTTCTGGCGCTGTCTTGCGCTCGTCTCGCTGCTGATGATGGTGGGCGCGCTGACGATTGCGACCGTCGTTGTCGCTCCGCCGCAGACTTCCGCGCCGCTTGTGGCTGAGCTGACCGCCGCCAATAGCCAGGTCAACCTCTTGGCCACCTATGAGCGGCGGAGCGGAAAATTGAAGATCGTACCCGTGGCGACCGGCAAGCCTGAGGAGAAGTCCCTGGAGCTTTGGCTCGTGCCGGCAAGCGGTGCGCCAAGATCGCTTGGCCTGTTTCCTCCAGATCAGGCAGGCGAGTTGGTCATACCCGCTGATATGCGCGGCAGTATAGACGAGGGCGCGGCCCTCGCCGTTAGCCTCGAACCCTTCGGCGGCTCGCCGACGGGGCAGGTCACGGGGCCGATCGTGGCGAGCGGCACAGCGCATCGCCGCTGATGTTTTTTCAACAAGCGCACTGAAACTCTTCCTGCGAGCCTTTCGTAGATCCTCATGTCCGCAAGGGAACGCCGGCATTCGGCCGGTCTTGTGCGCGGATGTTAGAGGAGAACAATCATGATGAAGTCCGCACTGCGCTTGAGTGTGCTTGCTGCAGCCGTTTCCGCATTTACTTTCGCTGCGCAGGCCAAGAACCCGATGGTCGGCGGCGCTGCCATGTACCCGACGAAGGACATCGTCCAAAATGCGATGAACTCGAAGGATCACACGACGCTGGTTGCTGCCGTCAAGGCAGCCGGTCTCGTATCGACGCTGGAAAGCAAGGGGCCCTTCACCGTCTTTGCTCCGACCAACGAAGCCTTCTCGGAATTGCCCGCCGGCACCGTCGACACGCTGCTGAAGCCTGAGAACAAGGCCCAGCTGACGAAGGTTCTGACTTGCCACGTCGTCGCCGCCGATGCGATGGCCAAGACGGTTGCCAAGATGATCAAGGCCGACGGCGGCGAACACGACATCAAGACGGTCGGCGGCTGCGTGCTGAAGGCCAAGGAAAGCATGGGCAAGATCACGCTCACCGATGAAAACGGCGATGTCGCCCACGTCACGATCGCCGACGTGAAACAGTCCAACGGCGTCATCCACGTCGTTGACAAGGTTCTGCTGCCGAAGATGTAAGCAGGTTCAGGTTCTGGAGGCGCCCATTTCCATCCCCGGGCGCCTCTTTCATTTCCAGTTGGCAATGCCGACCGTTTGCGCGATCGCCTCGCGCAGGTCATCAAGCCCCTCACTCTTTTCCGATGAGGTGGCAATGATTCCGGGATAAGCGGCCGGCCGCTTCTTGATCTTTTCCGTGGTCTCCGCGAGCAGCTTGGTCACCGCCGGCGGCTTGATCTTGTCCGTCTTGGTGAGAACGATCTGATAGGAGACCGCCGCCTTGTCGAGCAGATCGAGAACCTCATCGTCGTTCTTCTTCACTCCGTGGCGGCTGTCGATCAGCACGTAAACGCGCTTCAACGTCGCGCGCCCGCGCAGGTAGTCGAAGACGAGCTTCGTCCAGGCATCGACCAGATCTTTCGGCGCCTGCGCGTAGCCGTAGCCCGGCATGTCGACCAGCGCCATCGGCGGCAGGTCGCCGCCTTCACCCGAATAGCCCTCCGGCACGAAGTAGTTGAGTTCCTGCGTGCGGCCAGGCGTATTGGAGGTGCGCGCCAGCCCCTTGTGACTGACGAGCGCGTTGATCAAAGAAGACTTGCCGACGTTCGAGCGGCCGGCAAAGGCCACTTCCAGCGGTCCTTCCGGCGGCAGGAATTTCAGGGATGGAACGCCCCGGATAAAGGTCCAGGGGCGCCCGAAGAGCGGCTTGTCGTTCTTGCTGTCGGTCATTCGGCCTTTTCCAGTCCAAATCCAGTGAGCTTATGGCATTCAGGTTTCGGGCGATTTTGTCAACCGCCGGTCCGCCAGTCGCCGGGACACGGCGGCAATGTCAGCACAAATGAAAAGCCCCGCCGAAGCGGGGCTTTCGTCATTCTGTCGGTGCCGGCTTTCGTTTGAAGAGGCCCTTCAGATTGCTGAAGAGTTCGATCTTCACACCGTGGCGGCGCATGATCACCGACTGCTGGATGACCGAAAGCGTGTTGTTCCAGGCCCAGTAGATGACCAGACCGGCCGGGAAGCTCGCCAGCATGAACGTGAAGACCAGCGGCATCCAGTTGAAGATCATCGCCTGCGTCGGATCCGGCGGCGTCGGGTTCATGCGCATCTGCAGGAACATCGTCACGCCCATGATCAGCGGCCAGACGCCGAGATGCAGGAAGGTCGGAGCCGCAAACGGCAGCAGGCCGAAAAGGTTGATGAACGAGGTCGGATCGGGTGCTGAAAGATCCTGGATCCAGCCGAAGAACGGCGCGTGGCGCATCTCGATGGTGATGTAGATCACCTTGTAGAGCGAGAAGAAGATCGGGATCTGCAGCGCGATCGGCCAGCAACCGGCGATCGGGTTGATCTTCTCTTCCTTGTAGAGCTGCATCGTTGCCTGCTGCAGCGCCATGCGGTCGTCGCCCAACTTCGCTTTCAGCTCTTCCATCTTCGGCTGCACGCGCTTCATGTTCGCCATCGAAGCGTACTGCTTGCTGGCGAGCGGGAAGAACAGCGCCTTGACGACGATGGTGGTCATCAGGATGGCGACGCCGAAGTTGCCGAAGTAGCGGAAGAAGAAGTCCATCAGCCTGAACATCGGCTTCGTCAGGAAGTAGAACCAGCCCCAGTCGATGAGCCGATCAAACTTCGGAATCGAATAGGTCTTTTCGTAGCCGTCGATAACAGGAACTTCCTTGGCGCCGGCAAAGACGAGGTTCTTCAACTCGAGCGACTGGCCCGGTGCCACCGTGACGGCGTTCTGCTTGTAGTCGGCCTGGAAGCGCGGCTGGCCATCCGTGAAGTGCGTGAAGCGCGCATCGTATGGTGTCTGCTGCGGCGGAATGATCGTCGCTGCCCAGTACTTGTCGGTGATGCCGAGCCAGCCACCAGTTGCCGTTGCCGGCGTGACCGCTTCCTTCTCGACGGCTGCGTATTTGCTTTCGATCAGGCTGTCGCCGATGACGCCGATGAAGCCTTCGTGCAGAACATAGGTCGAGGCGACTGCCGGCTTGTTGTAGCGCGTGACGCGGCCATAGGATGACAATGCAGCTGCCGCCGGGCCGGCGTTGGTGATCTTGTCGGTGACGGTGAACATATAGTGTTCATCGACCGAGATCGTGCGGGCGAAGGTGATGCCCTTGTCGTTGGTGTAGGTGAGCGTGACCGGCGTCTTCTCGGTCAGTTTTGCGCCTTCCAGTGCCGTCCAGACGGTCGAGGGACCGGGGACCGCGCCGGTGGCAGCATCGCCGATGTAGCCGAGTTCTGCAAAGTAGCCGTCCTTGGTTTCAGACGGGCTGAATAGCGTGATGATCGGGCTCGAGTCGTCGACGGTCTCGTGATAGCCCTTGAGCTTAAGGTCGTCGAGACGAGCACCAACGAGATTGATCGAGCCTGCGAGAGCGGCGGTATCGATCGTAACGCGCGGCGACTTTGCCAGAGCGTCGATCAGGGACGGGGGCGTCGTTGCGGTCGGAGCCGTCCCATTCGGCTGGGCCGGATTGGCGCCGCCAGCTGCCGGCGTCTGCATCTGTTCGGTCTTCTGCTGCGCCTTTTGAGCGAGTTCTGCCTTGCGCTGCGCTTCGATGCGCGGATTCATATAGAGGAATTGCCACCCGAGAACGATCAGCACGGAGAGAGCGATCGCAATGAAGTAGTTGCGGTTGTTTTGCATCATACGTTCCTGGGGCGGCCGTCTCCGGACCGCTTGTGTTTCGGCTTGGTCTCGACGCGAGCTTTGAGCTCTGCGGCTAATTCTTTGAAGGGCGCTTTGAGCACGTCCCTTCGCGCGACAACCACATAGTCGTGTCCGGGCTGCATTGCAAACCCTGCATGAAGTCGCACCGCCTCTTTCAGGCGCCGCCGCATGCGGTTTCGCTCGACTGCATTGCCGTGTTTCTTGGTGACGGTGAAGCCGACGCGGGCTTCGGTCTCGGGTTCCTTCCGGTCGAGCACCTCGAGCAGAAAGAAGCCGCCCTTGCGTTTCTCGCCTTGGCGGACAGCAAGAAACTGCGGGCGGCTCTTGAGCCGCCCGGCAGCCATTTTCTTATTATTGGTCGTCAATTCGCCCGCCATCTCTTATCGGGCAATTCCGGCCTTAGGCCGAAAGACGCTTGCGGCCGCGTGCGCGGCGAGCAACGATAACCTTGCGGCCGCCCTTGGTGGCCATACGTGCACGGAAACCGTGGCGGCGCTTGCGAACAAGCTTGGATGGTTGGTAGGTACGCTTCATTTATTTAAACACCGCGGAGTGCGGCCCTTCTTGAATTTGCATAGTGCAAGGAGCGTTGTTTTTCGAACGGGCGAGGCTAACGAGAGCCCTAAATGACCGGACGTGCGGCGGCTTATACGGATGAAGGCCGCCAAAGTCAATTATCGCCCGGAATTTACGAATTCGCGGCTGCGATACCAGATTTAGCAAGGCTCATTAATGTTTGTGACGACGTGTTAACGCGGCGCGTGCGTAATATTTTTCTTCGATCGCAACCGTCGCGCGCATTCTTGCGGCAGTCTAGCGTTTCTGGCGCAAAAAAAGAAACGGTGACGACTAAGTACAGGTAATTTTTTGTAGTGATGCGGCCAAGCATCCGAAAGCTAGCGTTAATTTATTTCGGCCAAATTTAGCTATCGGCCGGAATGCTTTCCCGGCTTTGTGATTTAGTCTGGGGGGCTTCCTTTGAAAATTCGAGGTAAGATCAATCTGCTCGTCTCCGCCATGTGCGGCGTCGCACTGCTGATCGGGGCAGCGGCACTTTGGGCCGTGCATCAATACGATGAGAACCTGTCGGCATACGGAGATGCATCCGATCGCGCTTACGCCGGCGAGCGCCTTAACCGCTTCGTGACGGCAACAGTGATGGAGGCACGCGGAATCTATAACGCGCAATCGACAAAGGAGGCCGCAAACTTTGCCAAGGGACTGCTGGCCGACCTCGACCAGATAGACAAGGTCATTGCTTCCTGGGCTCGGCTGGTTCCGGAAAGCCAGAAAGATACCTTCGTGAAAATGACCGAACGCGCAAAGGAATTCCGGACATTCCGCGCCGAAACAGCGCGTCTTGGCACTGAAGTGAGCCCCCAGGCTGCGAACGAGCAGGGTAACAACGACGCCAACCGCGCCAACCGCAAGGCTTTCCAGGCGGAGATCGATGCGATCGTCGCCACTGACAAGGCGACGCTGGACGCCGTCAATGCGCAGGTCGAAAGCTCGCGCACCTCTGTTTTGTGGCTGGTGGTTGCGATCACTGGGGTTGGCATCATGGCGGGTGTCGGCATGGGCTTCTACATCGGCACCATTCAGCTCAGCCGCCCGATCAAGAAGGTCACGGACGCGATCAAGGAAGTCGCCGATGGCAACTTTGACGCCGAAGTGCCTTTCGCCGGCCGCAAGGATGAAATCGGCGAAATGGCTGCTGCCGTTGCCGTCTTCAAGGAAAATGGGCTTGCCGTACGCCGCATGAACGCGCAGGAGGCCGCCATGCGCGCCAAGAGCGACGATCTGCAGTCCAGCATGTCCGTTGTCGTTGCATCCGCAGCTGCAGGTGATTTCAGCCGCCGCATCGAAAAGGACTATGGCGACGACAACCTCAACCAGTTCGCCAGCAACATCAACCATCTGCTCTCCAGCATCGATACCGGGGTCGGCGAAACGCGCCGTGTGATCGCAAGCCTGGCGGAAGGCGACCTCACGCAGACGATGCGCGGCAGCTTCCAGGGCGCCTTCGCCGAACTGCAGCAGAACGTCAACAGCACCTTCGCGACGCTGCAGACGACCATGCGCGAAGTGCGCGAGACGGCAGAAGGTTTCCACGGCAACACCAACGAGTTGCGTTCAGCAAGCGACGATCTCTCCAAGCGCACCGAGCAGCAGGCCGCTGCTCTCGAGCAGACCTCGGCCGCCCTTGACGAGATCACGGCGGTGGTCAACAATTCGACCGAGCGCGCTCAGGAAGCCAGCGTCATGGTATCCGAGGCCAAGGACGACGCCGGCAAGTCTGGCGTGGTTGTCCGCAATGCCGTCGACGCCATGGGCCGGATCGAGCAGGCCTCGCGCGAAATCAGCCAGATCATCAACGTCATCGATGAGATCGCCTTCCAGACGAACCTGCTTGCTCTCAACGCCGGTGTCGAGGCCGCGCGTGCCGGCGAGGCAGGCAAGGGCTTCGCCGTCGTCGCCCAAGAGGTTCGCGAACTCGCACAGCGCTCGGCAACGGCCGCCAAGGACATCAAGGGCCTGATCACCAAGTCGGGCGACGAGGTCCAGGTCGGCGTCAAGCTGGTGCAGGCGACCGGCGAGGCGCTGTCCCAGATCGAACGCCGTGTCAACGCGATCAACGACCACATTCACTCGATCGCGACCGCCGCGAAGGAGCAGTCGACCGGCCTTAAGGAGGTCAACACGGCGGTCAACCAGATGGACCAGGTGACGCAGCAGAACGCCGCCATGGTCGAGGAGACTTCGGCCGCAACGCACAAGCTCTCCGGCGAAGCCGACGGCCTCGTCCGTCTCATCTCACGCTTCAAGGTCTCGAATGTGGCGGCTGCGGCCCCGGTTGCCGTTGCCCGCCATCAGGAACATCGGCCGGTGGCTTCTCCTGCCCGTCGCGCCATGGGCACCGTCGCCCGTGCGTTCAGCGGCAATGCCGCCGTCGCCGAACAGAATTGGGAGGAGTTCTGATCCCCCTTCATCTTTTCGATCGATTGGAAACGCCGCCGCCGGGCGGCGTTTCCTTTTGTCGCAATTGGCTTTGCTCGCAAAGATTTGAAAGCGGACCCTTATGGTCTAATATAGAAGGCGCAAAGGGCGCCCGGCGCCGAGCGGACGAAACACGATGCAAGCCCACGATCAAGGCGACAATCTTCCCCCAGGCGGTGCTGCCGGGACCGAGGCCGACAAGGCGGAACAGCGGCCGTCCGGGAAGTTTGGCGGGCTTACCGGCAAGCTGCTGTGGTTGACGGTCGTCTGCATCATGCTCGCCGAGGTGCTGATCTTCTTTCCCTCGGTGGCCACTATGCGCCTGCGATGGCTGGACGAGAGGTTGAACGCCGCGGCGGCGGCCGCGATCGTCAT
Source organism: Rhizobium sp. LjRoot258 (assembly GCF_964254185.1). Taxonomy (NCBI): domain Bacteria; kingdom Pseudomonadati; phylum Pseudomonadota; class Alphaproteobacteria; order Hyphomicrobiales; family Rhizobiaceae; genus Rhizobium; species Rhizobium sp. LjRoot258. Next base: position 85,654 of record NZ_CAXUST020000001.1, read on the forward strand.
CGACGGACTGCAGCCGGTAGAGCTGCCGCGCGCGTTGCAGAAGGAGACGCTGGAGGCGACCGGCACCAAGGCGATCGTGCTGCGCAAAGAGGGCACCTCGCGTCTGCTGGCGACGACTGACATGCCGACCTCCGTCGACGCGCAATACGACCTGACCGATGTGCCGGCCCTGACGGCGATCAGCGATGCGCTCGATACGCTGATTTTCGGCGGCAACCGCATGATCCGCGTTTATGGCCCGGTGCAGGACACCAACACCGGCGTCGAAGTGGTGATGAAGGACAAGCACCTTCGCAATGCCATGCTTGTTTATTCCCGCAACGTCTTTCTGTTGTCCATTCTGATTTCGCTGTTCACCGCAACACTGGTGTTCTTCGCGATCAACCGCATTCTAATCCGGCCGATTCGCAAGCTGACCGGCAGCATGCAGCAATTCTCCTCCGATCCGGAAAATCCGCAGAACGTCTTTGTCGGTGATGGCGGGCGCGACGAACTCGCGGTTGCCGGCCGGCACCTGACCTCGATGCAGATGGAACTGCAAAAGACGTTGAAGCAGCAGAAGAACCTGGCCGCGCTCGGTCTTGCTGTCTCGAAGATCAATCACGACATGCGCAACATCCTGGCCTCGGCACAGTTGATGTCGGACCGTCTCGTGGATGTCGATGATCCGATGGTGAAGGCCTTTGCGCCAAAGCTGCTGCGCACCATCGACCGCGCCGTCGGTTATACGACAGAGGTGTTGTCCTATGGTCAGGCAAGCGAAGCAGCGCCTCGCCGGCGCCGCATTCGGCTTTTTGACCTGACCCAGGACGTGAAGGACATGCTGGCGATCGATGCTCAGAGCGGCATTGAGTTCATTGACCAGATGGCGCCCGAGCTCGAGGTCGATGCAGACAGCGAGCAATTGTTCCGCGTCATCCACAATCTCTGTCGCAACGCCGTGCAGGCGCTGAATGGGCAGGGTGCGGTACGCGGAACAGATGGCGGCAAGCGCATCACGGTTTCGGCCCAGCGCGTCGGCAGCGTCGTCAGCATCATCGTCGACGACACCGGCCCCGGCATGCCGCAGAAGGCCAGACAGAATCTCTTCGCGGCCTTCCGCGGCTCAGCCCGCTCCGGCGGCACGGGCCTCGGGCTGGTGATCGCCCGCGAACTGGTGCTGGCCCACGGCGGCACGATTGCGCTTGTGGAAAAGCCCTCGGTCGGAACGCAGTTTCGCATCGAGATTCCGGACCGCCCGGTATCCCTGGACGATTACCGCAGCCGCGCGCTCCACGAAAAGTGATGCATTTCTGCGCATATCGGCTCTGCACCACCAAAGTCGCGATTTTTTCAGAAAGCCTATTGCAATCCCCCAAAGGACCCTTTAGAGAACCGCCCACGCAAGCGGTTCGCCGCTTCCGGAACGCACCCGTAGCTCAGCTGGATAGAGCACCAGACTACGAATCTGGGGGTCAGGAGTTCGAATCTCTTCGGGTGCGCCATTCCATATCAAAATGCATCAAGCTGCGTTTTTGAGCGGACGAGCACGCTCACGTCTCTCGCCCATGAGCTAGCTGGATAGACACCAGCCGGCAAAGGCTCGTCTACTAAGACAAGCGAAGCATCGCTCATAGGGTGGATTACTCGGGATAAGACTCAACGCCCTCCGGCGCCGCCTTGTGGAAGAGGACGAATACCAGGGGGTTGCCGGGCTCGGACATTGCATCGCTGCGCTGGCCCGCGATTTCTCCGGCCACGCTGCTCGTATACTCCGCGACCACTTCGCCGAAGCTATTGCGCTGGATGGCCACCTTGTGTCCGGGTTCGACCTTGTCGTTGAGCTTGACCAAATGCTCGACGATCCCGCCCTGGGTTGCCAGGATCGGGAACGCACTGTTGCCGACGAAGACATTCACGTCCTTGCCTGTCCGGCCCATCGGCCCGCCAACGATGCCGTGATGCTTGAGGACGTTCATCGTACCTTCCACGAACAGCGAGATCATCTCGATGTCCAGAACGCGAGCAGCGCCGATCTCCGGCGTAAAGGACGGGATGCCAGCGTCCATAAACGCGTTGTGCAGGACACCGGGATAGACATGGTTGTCGAAAATCTGGCCGACGGGATAGAGCTCCACCATTGCCTTGACCTCGGGCACATCCATGCCGCCAAGATTAAATGCGGTGACTTCGAATCCAGTTGTTCCGGTGTGGAAGTCGATCGCGAAGTCGGCGTTCGGCCGCAGCAGCCGGTTGAACAGCAGCCCGGCGTGTCGGCTGGGCGCGGTGGCACCGTTCTCGTTCCCGGGCCATTCCCGATTCATATCGATCAGATCTTGGCCCCTGCCGTGATTGGGCCACCTGCGCTGCATGCTTTCAATGGCCGGGCGTGCCACGTCGGTGACCGCCATGACCGTGCCCGACATCTGCGCCGGATCGAGCTGGTTCATCACGGTCTGGACCGTGTGAATGTTACTCATTTCGTCGCCATGCACACCACTGGTCAGGACGCCGCGCTTACCCGGCCTTGCCCCCTTGGCGACCGTCACAGACACATACCAGTGCTGCCCCGTGGGCATCTGTGCACCCTGAAAATACAGGAAGTGCTTCTGCCCCGGCTCCAGGTCATTGACGTCGAGCGCGCTGACGACCTTTTTCCCCCCGATAACATCACCGGTATAGGCCGTTCCTGAGGCTGGATGGGCAGCGGGTGTCGCTGCGTCCGGGGCATTCGCGGCACCAGCGTTGACGGCAAGGGCAGCCGACGCGCCGACCGTGGCAATAGATGCAATCAACAGATCGCGGCGATCGATGCCTTTCTTCGATTTGTCCGACATGATGGAGGCCCTTTTTGATTGAAAAGCTACTTTGGAACAACGGCATGCACATGGGTCGCGAAAATCCCGCGCGACTTCAAACTAGGGTAAGCTGCTGAACTGGCAAGGTTGCGTGATGTCTGCGAAGCCATGCCGGGTTCACGAACTTGCGGTGTCGTTTGGCAAGATCCGGAGATAGCGCGCGAAGCAGGCCTGCCGTGTAGACGTCGACAGCGATAACAATCACATGCGAGTTCGCAGTTTCATCTCGTCCGGTGCGCCATTTCTTTCCGAGACCTGCCAAAACAGAGATCGCAGCGAGCGTCGTGTCCGATGTGCGCCTCTTGAGGTACCAGCCCGGGAGAATTAGCCGACTTTTCGGGTGGCATCGAGCCCGCGTCGGTAGGCCCCTGGAATCACAACATTACGGCCGGTGACTGAAGCGGGCGATTTGCGCATTCTTCATGAGGTTGCGAAAGTTGGGTCCGCTGACATGCACCAGCGTCGTGTGGTCGCCGCCCTCAAAATAGACGTCGCTGGCGTTGCCGAGGCTTTCGTCGAGGATGACAGGCACGTTGTAGGCCGATCCGATCGGCGGAACTGCGCCGATGTCGCAATCGGCGAAAAGCGAACTGACCTCATCTTCCGAGGCGAGGCCGAGACGCTTGTTCATCAGATCCTGCAAAGTACTGAGCTCGATCCGGTGTGTGCTCGGAACAACGGCAAGGACGTATCCCATTTCATGATGTACGACGACGGACTTAGCCAGCCGGCTGCCGGGAACATGCGCGGCTTGCGCCGATTGGCTGGTTGTCGCTGTGCGATGATGAGGGACGGTGTCGTAGGCGATACCTTCACCGTCGATATAATCCTGAAGTTTCCTTGCGATAGTCATCTTGGGCACCCCTTATATTGCGCGGGGAGGCATAGAAGGCATTCTCCTCTCATCGCCTGCGAAGTCAACGGCGAATGGCCGCGGATGCCTGCAGCAGGTTCCGTTGGCTGATGACCGCCATTGGGCGGATGGCGGTCACTTGGTCACTCCAGTGCTGCGCGGGCAGTCGACACGCGCCTGTTATCGCCGGCTTAAGCAGGGGCGCTCAGCTCGTCGCGCATGGCAAGTGCCTCGTTCGTCGAGAGTACAGAGGCGTAGGCAAAGGCGAGCGCCGCCATGAATGCCGCATGCGCCTGAGCAGCAGGGACCAGCGTGCCGTTGAATTCGAGGTCGCGCGTTGCGCAGGCATCATGGATGACGGTTACCCGATAGCCGAAATCGTTGGCGGCCCGCGTCACGGCATCGATGCACATGTGGCTCATGCTGCCGACGACCGTGACGTCCTCGATGCCATTGCGGTCGAGTGTCGCCTTCAGATCCGTTTCACGGAACGAGTTGACATGGTTCTTGACAATGACGGTCTCGCCGGGCCGGTTCAGGACCTTCGGGTGAATCTGCGCGCCCTCCGAACCGGCCAGGAAAAAGGCGGCATTCTCGCCGACGGACTCATGTCTGATGTGAACGACAAGTTCGCCTGCATCGCGGGCTGCCGCGATGATCCTGGCGGCATTGTCGGCGGCCGTTTCGGCGCCGTTCAACGGCCACTTGCCGTTCGGAAAATAATCGTTCTGAATGTCGACGACGATGAGGGCGCGCTTATGCATGTCCTTGTATCCTTTCATTCCTTCCGGGGACGATCCCAGTCCGTTGATGGACAAACTATATCTGAAGCGGCATGGTGTGGATCGGCGAAATTGACATTATCGAGGCCAAAACTGACAAATGAGCCCGACCTGCCGGCCGAGATCGGTATCCTGCTTTATCCAAACGTCCAGCTCGCAGCCGTCTACGGCCTGACGGATCTCTTCTACCTGGCCAATCGGTTCGCAACGGCCCGGCAACTGTCGGGAGGTCCCGCCCTGCGTGTAAGCCATTGGCGAGGGATGGAAACCACCTCGGCGGCAGTCGAGCGCGTATTCGATACGGCGCCCGGCATTCCGGGATCGCCCACCGCGCTTATCCTGCCTCCGAGCTTCGGAGAACCGATGACACTGGAGGAAGCCGCTCCGCTGGCGCGATGGCTGCGTGAGCGGCATGCCGAGGGAACGACGCTGAGCTCCGTCTGCGTCGGCGCCTTCCTGCTCGCCGAAACGGGCCTTCTGTCACACCGCATGGCGACGACCCATTGGGTCTATGCGGACTTGCTGGCACAGCGCTTTCCCGAGGTGCGGGTCGACACCGACAAACTGATCATCGACGACGGCGACGTGATAACCGCGGGTGGCATGATGGCCTGGACCGATCTCGGTCTCAAACTCGTCGACAGATTGCTGGGATCGACCATCATGCTCGAGACCGCGCGCCACCTCCTCGTCGATCCGCCGGGCAGGGAACAGCGCTGCTACAGCAGTTTCTCGCCGCGCCTGAACCATGGCGACGAGCAGATCCTCAAGGTGCAGCACTGGCTGCACGCGAGCGGTGCGCGTGAGGTGACGCTTGCGGCGATGGCTGAGCGTGCCCGCCTGGAGGAGCGCACCTTCCTGCGTCGTTTCCGCAAGGCGACCGGCCTTCGGCCGACCGAATATTGCCAGCACCTACGGGTCGGCAAAGCGCGCGAGCTGCTGGAGTTCTCGAACCGCACGGTCGAGCAGATCGCCATTAAGGCTGGCTACGAGGACACGGGCGCTTTCCGCAAGGTGTTCCAGAAGATCACCGGGCTGTCGCCGGGAGACTACCGCTGCCGCTTCGGATTGAGCGGGCGGACATAGTCTGAGGTCCGGTACCAGGGCCGGCTGGCTAGCTTGGCGCAATATTGCGCAGCGATGCTGAGGTCAGCGCTGCGTGCGTGCAGCGATTCATGGCGCATGGCCGGAGGGAATATGCTGAGGAGTATGGTGCGAGCGTTGGCGTTGTGCGCGGCCATTGCGATGCTTGCCGGCTGCGTCGATGCCAATGCGCCGATCCTCGTGCCCGTCGCCGCGCCCTTTGACCCACCGCTCAATCTGCCGGGCATCGCGCATCACATCTGCGTCGGCGACGGCAATTTCATGTACCGCGAAGCGAAGAAGCAATACGAACTGCGTGCAGGAATGGGCCGCTATCCAATCGATCCGGCCCAGGAGGAAGCGAATGCGACCGCTGCCGCACACCGGCAGTATGTCACATGCCTGTCGAGCCAGGGATACCGAATCTACGACAGATAAGTTCGGCTCGGTGAGTTTGCCGGGAAGGGGCACTGGATCGCTCGATGCGCCATCTCGGCGTCGAGTGCGCCGTTGCGTGCGACCAAGGACCTACACATCACGCGCAGTCGCTGTCGATCACGACGGCAGGAGGCTGCGTGTGATCGCGGAACTTTACTACGAAAGAACGCATTTTTCTCAGGTAAATCCGAAAGGAGGGTTTATCATGAAAATGTCCAGATTCGCTTCCGCCCTGTCGGCTGGAACCCTTCTCGCGCTGGCATCGATCGCTCCCGTTCAGGCAGCACCTGTGCAGCAGGTTCCTCTCCCAAGCGCCTCGAATGTCGAAATGGTGCAATACAATCAGCAGCGGGCAGGCTATTTGAACGGCTATCGTGGCTCGCGCACTGAGCGTGCCGGCACCCGCCGCGGTCCGGATGGCTATTGGTATCCGCTGGCAGCCTTCGGTGTCGAGGGCGGCACCACAGGTTCGATCGGCAGTCAGCCGGTGCGGCCGATGCAACGGCAAACCTACTGCCAAAACTCGTTCGGCGGCACCAATGGCGATGGCAGCATGCCATGCGATAACGGCTATTGATCGCATTGTGCCAAAGGGAAAGGCGGGACGATCTCCCGCCTCTCTCTTCACCGACTTCCTTCAATTTTTGGTGATATTTTTGCAGCCGCAGGGGCGCCCCGCGGCCCGGGCACCATCTGGTAGAATGTGAGCCGTCCTCCTGAGCAGATTTTGCCTGCTTCGCCTAAGAAATTGACTAACTGGTCAAAAATGCCGCAAAAAGAGGCTGCAAAGCTAGCAAAGATATGCGTAAATTGCATTGCTGCATTGCGGTAATCTCCCTATTCCTGATCGAAACAATAGGCTATCTATTATTTCGAAGGCAGCGCACTCCTCCTCCCAGCGCTCCTTCATCGGACTGACAACACTCCTCCTCCCAGTTGTCAGTCAGGATCAAGAGCCCGGTGCACCTCCTCCCGCACCGGGCTCTTTTCTATTTCAGCCCCATATATCCTCTTCGTCGGTAAAGGCTCCGACGCTTGCCGCTAGCCGATCTGCAGAGGGCTGCTGTCGACTGCCCGGATGCCGCGAGGCATGGCGGCGTCGGGAAGTTCGTGCTCGGCGAAAAATTCCCGTAGGCAATTGCCCATGATCTGATATATCAGGCTTGATCGCGCTGTATCGACAATACACGCCGAAAACGGCAGACAAGATCTGGATGAAGCGCGTCGGCAAAATGACCGCGTCGCTGCTGTCGGAGGCCTCGATACATCGCCGGACAGACTTTCGCGTTGATGGCGGCATCACGCGGCACGCTTGAGAGGAGTTGACTGATGAGATGGAAGCGCACGATCCAGCTTCTGGACGTTCACGCCGAGGGTGAAATCGGCAAGGTCGCGATCGGCGGTGTGCCGAAGATTCCCGGCAATACGGTCGCCGAGCAGCTGAACTGGCTGAACGCCGATCCGAAGGGCCAGGAACTGCGCCGCTTCCTCTGCCTCGAGCCGCGCGGCGCGCCGATCGGCTCGGTCAATCTGCTGCTGCCGCCGAAGCATCCGGATGCCGACGCGGCCTTTATCATCCTGCAGCCGGACCAGGCGCATGCAAGCTCGGGCTCGAACTCCATCTGCGTCACCACCGCATTGCTGGAATCCGGTATCGTCGAGATGAAGGAGCCGGAAACCATCATCACGCTGGAGACGGCCGCCGGCCTCGTCAAGGCGACGGCAACCTGCCGCGACGGGCGTTGCGAGAAGGTGAAGCTCACCATGGTCCCGTCTTTCGTGCACGAGCTGGATGTGGAGGTCGACACGCCGCACTGGGGCAAGATTAAGGTCGATCTCTGCTACGGCGGCATCTTCTACGCGCTGGTCGATGTGGGGCAGATCAACCTGACAATCGAGAAGGGCAATGCCGCTGCCCTGGTGCAGGCAGGCATGGTGTTGAAGGAGCTGATCAACCGCAGCATCGAGGTTGTCCATCCGGAAATCCCCGCAATCTCGGGCGTTGCCTATGTCATGTTCCGCGACCTCGAGGCGGACGGCACCGTTCGGACATGCACCACCATGTGGCCGGGCCGCGCCGATCGTTCGCCTTGCGGCACCGGCAACTCTGCCAATCTCGCGGCGCGGCATGCGCGCGGCAAGGCAAAGGTCGGCGATGTCTTCAAGTCGCGCTCGATCATCGATTCGGAGTTCGAAGTTGGACTGCTGGCGGAAACCGAGGTCGCCGGTCGTCCCGCGATCGTTCCCACCATCACAGGCCGTGGTTTCACTTTCGGCCTTTCGCAGGTCGCGCTCGATCCCTTCGATCCGCATCCGGGCGGCTTTGCCCTGACAGACGTGTGGGGGCCATTGGCCGGCGAGATCTAACGTTTAGTAGGTGAACGGGTCGACCTCTGCCTTCTCAACGGAATGATCGGTCGCCTGCTCTGGGTAGATGACGCCCTTGCGCAGAATGATATTGGCATAAAGCCGCGGTTCGCTGGTCTGGATCACGGCATGAGCGGCCCGCACGCGATTGTAAAAATCAGCGCCGACGAGCGGCACGACCTGCCGATGCGGCTCGCGCCGAGCACAGCAGTCGATCATTTCCTCATGAACCGGGTCGAGCTTGTCGCGCTCGGTCTTGACGGTTGACCGGAAGATCGCGTCCGGGACGAAGTCGTCAATCGGCAGGACGCTCAGAACAGCATCGAGAACGGGCACGATGCCGTGGCCATCGAGGCGGATTAATCGGCGGGCATGTTCGACGCCGGGATAATTGCCGTCGACGATGGCGATCTCGTCACCATGCCCCATGGCACGTAGCGTCGAAAGCAATTCCGGGCTCAGAAGCGGGTTAAGTCCCTTCAGCATTTTCGACCTCCTTGAATAGAACGTTCTGGTCAGTGAGATAGCGCGCGAAGATCGGCAGGCTGGCACCACCGATGGCGCGCGCATGGGCGCCGACCGCGCCTTCGATGATGTCGGGCATGACGACGCCCTGAAGGTCGAGCATCGCCGCCTCGTGGATCGTTGCCTGCACAATCCGTTCTCGCACCCATCCGGGAAAGCCGCCGTCAATCACGGCAGCGCTGAAGTCAATGATCGAGGCGGCTGCGACGATTGCCTGGGCGAGCGCTCGAGCAGTGTCCTGGATCCACATCTCCAGAGGCTCGCCGAAGTCGATCCAGTCGTCGGCCGAATACCACAGAGGCTGCGGGTCGAGCCCGCGCTCGCGCAGCATGTTTTCCAGAACGAAGATTGACGCGACTTCGAGCAATTGCAGCGTTTCGCCGTTCTTGCCGCGGACTGGGAGCGGGCCGATGGCACCGGCGGTACCCGTGCGCCCGGAAAAGATAGCGGAATTGAGGACAATGCCGCCGCCGATGAAGGAGCCGATGAAGAAATAGACGAAATCGGGATAGGAGGGGCCGATACCGAACACGAGTTCTGCGCCGCAGGCACTTGTCGCGTCGTTCTGCAGGTAGACGGGGTAGGGCACGCGAGCAGCAATCTCGGCGTGGAGATCGAAATCGCGCCACACATCCATCGCGCCCTTTGGCGAACCCACTTCCTCTTCCCAGTTCCAAAGCTCGAAAGGTGCTGCAATGCCGATGCCGGCAATGCGGCTGCGCTGCTTCTCGTCGAGCCGGCTTTCAAGTTCGCGGATGCCTGATGTGATAAAATCCAGGAAAGCGTCGGGCAGCGGATAGGCATAGGTCTGGTGAAGCTGCAGGCGGATCTTTCCCAGGAAATCCATCAGCACCAGGTCCGCGCTGCGTCGGCCCATCTTCACGCCGAACGAGTAAACCGCGTCGGGATTGAGCCGCATCGGGATAGACGGTTGGCCAACCCGGCCACGCACCGGCTCTCCGCGCGAGAGCAGCCCTTCCTTCTCCAACGCGCGCATGATGACGGATACCGTCTGCGCCGAAAGCCCGGTTCGGCGGGCGATATCGGCCTTCGACTGGGAGCTGTAGAGGCGCACCAGCGACAGCACAAGCCGCTCGTTATAGGCGCGCACCCTAATCTGGTTCGCGCCTCCTGCCGGACTCAAAATTGGCAGTTGAGCCGGCGTATGTACCGGACCGTCCAAAGACGACATTGGCCATCCTCCCGTCTGTTGGCCTATGCCCTATTTTCATCAAGCATGCCATATCGAATTAATAATTCAATTGGATTTATTTATTGACAAGGCAATTTCTTTCGCTCTTAATTGCCATCGTCAACGGCGCGGAACGGCTTGGAGGAGGCCGCCGGCGAGACTGCAGCGTTTCTCGCGCCTGTCAATCCGGCACCGCCAGGGGGTGGGTCGGCTAATCTCGGGAGGACTAAATGAAGAAATCAGTGCTTTCTGCCGCGCTTGGCGCGCTCGCCCTCGGTGTCGCGTTTTCGGCGCCGGCAATGGCCGCGGATGTTTCCGCCTGCCTCATCACCAAGACCGACACCAACCCCTTTTTCGTCAAGATGAAGGAAGGCGCGACGGCCAAGGCCAAGGAACTGGGTGTGACGCTCAAGTCCTACGCTGGCAAGATCGACGGTGACAGCGAAAGCCAGGTTGCCGCGATCGAAAGCTGCATTGCCGACGGCGCGAAGGGTATCCTGATCACAGCGTCGGACACGAAGGGCATCGTCTCCTCGGTCAAGAAGGCCCGTGATGCAGGTCTCCTGGTGATCGCCCTCGACACGCCGCTCGACCCGGCCGACGCTGCCGACGCAACCTTCGCAACCGATAACCTGCTCGCCGGCAAGCTGATCGGCCAATGGGCCAAGGAAACGCTCGGAGACAAGGCAAAGGATGCCAAGGTTGGCTTCCTCGACCTGACGCCGTCGCAGCCGACCGTCGACGTTCTGCGTGACCAGGGCTTCATGATGGGCTTCGGCATCGACACCAAGGACCCGAACAAGATCGGCGACGAAGACGATGCGCGCATCGTCGGTCATGACGTGACGAACGGCAACGAAGAAGGCGGCCGCAAGGCGATGGAGAACCTTCTGCAGAAGGATCCGAGCATCAACGTCATTCACACGATCAACGAGCCGGCCGCCGTCGGCGCTTACCAGGCCCTCAAGGCTGTCGGCATGGAAAAGAACGTTCTGATCGTCTCGGTTGACGGCGGTTGCCCAGGCGTCAAGTCCGTCAAGGAAGGCGTCATCGGCGCCACCTCCCAGCAGTATCCGCTGCTGATGGCTTCGCTCGGTATCGAGGCGATCAAGAAGTTCGCCGACAGCGGCGAAAAGCCGAAGCCGACCGAAGGCAAGTCCTTCTTCGATACTGGTGTTTCGCTCGTCACCGACAAGCCCGTCTCTGGCCTTGAGTCGATCGACACCAAGGTCGGCACGGACAAGTGCTGGGGCTAAGTCTTACGATATAAATCTAGCGCCGGCCGGGGCTTGATCCTCGGCCGGTTTCGACCGACCATAGCTGCTGTCTCAGAAACCGGCGAACAACGACCGGTGCGATATGGGGCACGGCTTCCGCGCGCGGTTTGGCGCGAAAGCGGAGGAGGAACAATGACCGGAGCACAGGACTTCGAACGGGTGCTTGACGGCAGCGACAAGAATGTCGCGTCGTTCGAACATCAAGCCGTACCATTTGTGAAGCGTGCGCAGCATTTTCTGCACTCGACGCCGGCCGCCGTGCCGCTGATCGTGCTGGTGCTGGCGATCATCATCTTCGGCATCGCGCTCGGCGGGCGGTTCTTCTCGTCCTACACGCTGACGCTCATCCTGCAGCAGATCGCCATCGTCGGTATTCTCGGCGCCGCGCAGACGCTGGTCATCCTGACCGCGGGCATCGATCTCTCGATCGGCGTCATCATGGTGATATCAGCCGTCATCATGGGCAATTGCGCCATCACCTATGGCATCCCGACGCCGATCGCCGTGCTTGCCGGCATGCTTGTCGGCGGTCTCTGCGGCCTCCTCAACGGTTTCCTGGTTGCTTACATGAAGCTGCCGCCGTTCATCGTCACGCTCGGCACGTGGAACATCGTGATGGCCACGAACTTCATCTACTCGGCGAACGAGACGATCCGCGACACCGACGTCGACGCGCAGGCACCGCTGCTACACTTTTTCGCGCTCAGCTTCAGGCTCGGCAGTGCGGTGTTGACGCTCGGCGTAATTGCCATGGTGCTGCTGGTGCTCGCGCTCTGGTACATCCTCAATCACACTGCCTGGGGCCGCCACGTCTATGCCGTCGGCGACGATCCGGAAGCGGCCAAGCTCTCTGGCATCCAGACCAAAAGCGTCCTGCTCACGGTCTACACCGTCTCCGGCGTCATCGCCGCCTTCGCGGCCTGGGTATCGATTGGCCGCAACGGCTCCATCTCGCCGTCGTCGGCTGTCACCGACTACAATCTTCAGGCCATCACCGCGACTGTGATCGGCGGCATCTCGCTCTTCGGCGGACGCGGCTCGATCCTTGGCACCCTGTTCGGCGCGATGATCGTCGGCGTGGTGTCGATGGGTCTCAACATGCTCGGCGCGGATCCGCAGTGGAAGGTGCTGCTCACCGGCGTACTCATCATCGCCGCCGTCGCAATCGACCAGTGGATCAGAAAGGTGTCGGTGTAACATGGCAAACGAACCCATTCTTTCGGCTCGCGGCCTCGTCAAGCGCTATGGACGCGTCACCGCGCTCGACAACGCCGACTTCGACCTCTACCCCGGCGAAATCCTTGCGGTGATCGGCGATAACGGTGCCGGCAAGTCGTCGCTGATCAAGGCGATCTCAGGCGCGGTCACCCCCGATGAGGGCGAGATCACGCTGGAGGGCAAGCATGTCCACTTCAAGTCTCCGATGGAGGCGCGCGAAGCGGGCATAGAGACCGTCTATCAGAACCTCGCGCTTTCCCCGGCGCTGTCGATTGCCGACAACATGTTCCTTGGTCGCGAGATCAGGAAGCCGGGCGTGCTCGGCAAATGGTTCCGCATGCTCGACCGTCCGGCGATGGAAAAGCGGGCCCGCGACAAGCTTACCGAACTCGGCCTGATGACCATCCAGAACATCAACCAGGCCGTCGAAACGCTTTCGGGCGGTCAGCGCCAGGGCGTGGCGGTGGCGCGTGCCGCTGCGTTCGGCTCCAAGGTCGTCATCATGGACGAGCCGACGGCTGCGCTCGGCGTCAAGGAAAGCCGCAAGGTCCTGGAACTGATCCTCGACGTGCGGTCGCGCGGCCTGCCGATCGTGCTGATCTCACACAACATGCCGCATGTTTTCGAGGTCGCCGACCGCATCCATATTCATCGGCTTGGCCGCCGCCTGACGGTGATCAATCCGAAGGAATACACGATGTCCGATGCCGTGGCCTTCATGACCGGCGCCAAGTCCGTACCGACGGAGCCGGTCGCCGCATGAGCATCACCATCGAAGATATCGCCGGCGAGGTCATCGGCCGCGCCGGCGACACCAAGCGTTTCCTGATCGCCATAGCCGGTCCGCCCGGCGCCGGCAAATCCACCATGGCGGACAATCTCGCCGAGGCGCTGAAAGCGAAGGGCGAAACTGCGGAAGTCCTGCCGATGGATGGCTTCCATATGGACAATGCCATTCTCATCGAACGCGGCCTGCTGGCCCGCAAGGGTATTCCGGAAACCTTCGATGTCCGCGGCTTTCTCGATATTATCCGGGCCGTGCGTCCTGCCGACCAGGAAGTATTGATCCCTGTCTTCGATCGGTCCCGCGAGATTGCGATCGCCTCGGCGCGCGTCGTCTCGCCGGGGCATCGTTTTATCATCGTCGAGGGAAACTACCTGCTTTTCAGCCAGGGCAAGTGGGCCGAACTCGAAGACATCTTCGACTACTCGGTCATGCTGGCGCCGCCGATCGAAGTGCTCGAGGAACGGCTGTGGGCGCGCTGGCGCGGCTACAAGCTGAGCGAGGAGGAAGCGAGCGCCAAGGTCTACGGCAACGACCTGCCCAATGGCCGGCTCATACTCGGCAATCGCCGCCGCGCGGATGTGACGTTCGAAACAGCCTGATCCGTTTGCCTTCGGTTGGAGCGCAGGACTTGCGGTTCCCGATGGAATCGTTGCAGGTTCACCTTCATGCAACTTTTGCTCGAAAGCAAACGTGTGCGGTACGGAGGGAGAGCGCATGAGCTTTACGGAAGCCGTCTTGTCAGTCTTCTCGAAATATGCCGTCTTCAGCGGCCGCGCCGGCCGACCGGAATTCTGGTGGTTTGCACTCTTCAACGTCATCACCGCCGGCAAAATGTTTGCCATGCAGCGCGTCGGGGTGATAATGCGCAGGGCTGAACCTTATAGGCCAGCCCGCGGAGTTTCAGCGCATGCAATCGATCACCATCCGTCGCCCCGATGATTGGCACCTGCACCTGCGTGACGGGGCCATGTTGGAGGGCGTGATCGGCGATACGAGCCGCGACTTCGCCCGCGCGATCATTATGCCGAACCTCGTACCGCCGGTGGTTACAACGGCCGATGCGGAGGCCTATCGCGGCCGCATCATGGCGGCGCTGCCAAAGGGCGACCAGTTCCAGCCGCTGATGACGCTCTACCTGACGGAGCATACGAATCCTGATGACGTCGAGGCGGGCAAGACGAGCGGGCTGACCACGGCGGTCAAGCTCTACCCGGCCGGCGCCACCACCAACTCCCATGGCGGCGTGCGCGATATCGAAAAGGCGATGCCAGTGCTGGAGCGTATGGCAAAGATCGGCCTGCCGCTTTGCGTCCATGGCGAGGTGACTGCGCCAGAGGTCGACATTTTCGACCGCGAGGCTGTGTTCATCGAAACCGTGCTCGATCCGCTCCGCAAGCGTCTGCCTGAACTCAAGGTAACGATGGAGCACGTCACCACCAAGGACGGCATCGACTACATCAAGTCCGCGAAGAGCAATCTCGCAGGCTCGATCACGACCCACCATCTGATCATCAATCGCAACGCCATCCTCGTTGGCGGCATCCGCCCGCACTACTACTGCCTGCCGGTCGCCAAGCGCGAGAACCACCGCCTCGCCCTCCGTGCCGCCGCAACGAGCGGCGATCCGCGCTTCTTTCTCGGCACGGATTCAGCCCCGCACGTCGACCCATTGAAGGAATGCGCCTGCGGCTGCGCCGGCATCTACACCTCGATCAATACGATGAGCTGCCTTGCGCATGTCTTCGAACAGGAAAATGCGCTCGACAGGCTCGAGGCCTTCGCATCGCTGAACGGACCTGCTTGGTATGGCCTGCCGGTCAACGAAGAAAGAATAACGCTGGTCAAGCGCGACGAACCCGTCAGTTTTCCGGCGAAAATCGAAACCGGCGCCGGCCTTGTTACCGTTTTCGATCCAATGTTCCCGCTTTACTGGGACGTCGATCGCTAAGGATCGCCTGGCATTCATGCAATTTTTACTCGCCCTCTTCTTCGAGGGCGGCGCAGCTATGCTATTCGCGTAATGATACTGAATTAGATGCATGATTTTTTAACGTAATAAGTAAGACATTCGTCATCGCAAACCCGTAGGCTTCGCACGAATGAGGGACGCGGCAGCCGTCGCGATTTTTGAAGCATGACGCTTGATTACAATTCCCTTTTGATGGCGCTTGCAGTCTCGGCCACATGCCTTGCCGTGACGCTGCTCGGCAGTTGGTTTGCGCGCCGCTCCGAGACGTTCCTATTGAGCTGCACGCTGGGGCTCGTCTTTATCGTCAGCGGCATCGTTGCGTATGGCCTGTATACCGACAATCCGGTTGTGGCGTTTGCCGTTGTCTCGTTCGTACTTTTCCATGCCGGCTTTGCAACGGTCTGGGGCGCCGGCTATCAGTTCCGTACCGGCGGGCTGCCGCGTGTTGCCGTCGTCGCCTGCGCCCTCGCGGCAATGCTCGTTTCCATTCCTCCGCTGCTGATCGGTTATGACGGGCTCGCATTTATCGCCGACAACGCGGCGATCGCTGCTATGCTCTTCGCTACCGCCTACCAGTATTGGCGGGCGCGGTCAGAGGCGCCGGCGCCTCTGACCGGAATTACCGGCCTGTATTGCCTGACGGCGATCTCCTTCGTCCTGTGTGCCGCCGTCCTGATCGCCGATGGAAAGATTGTGCTGGGCGTTGCTCCGAGCAATTGGGCCGAGGATCTCAGCCTTGCAATCTGTATCGCCAGCATGACCGGCATCGGCGCCCTGTCGCTGGCGCTTCACCAGTGGCGGCTCGCCGCACGGCACCGCTTGGATGCCATGACGGATCCGCTGACCGGGCTCGTGAACCGTCGCGCGCTTTTCGATCGCTACGGACAGGGGCTGATGGGACCGGCAACCGCGGTGCTGCTCTTCGATCTCGACCACTTCAAATCCATCAACGACACCTTCGGGCATGCTGGGGGCGACCGTGTGCTGAAGGTTTTCGCCGCCGAGCTCGCGGCGAACTGCCGAACCGGCGATACCGCCGCGCGCCTTGGCGGCGAGGAATTTGCGTTGGTTCTGAAAGAGATCATGCCGGGCCGCGCCGAAATGGTGGCCGAGCGCATTCGCAAGGCCTTCGCCAGCCGCGAGATCTACCTCGACGACGAAACCCTCGCATGCACGGTCAGTGTCGGTGTTGCGCCGGGGCGCTCCACACCGATGGATTTCGACGCCATGCTGAGTGCGGCCGACAAGGCGCTCTACGCGGCCAAGCGCGCGGGCCGGAACCGGATCGAACTCGCAAGCCATCTCCATGCCGTGGCGGCGGGTGCGGCTCGCACCGGCTCTTGATCGAAAACCTCAGCTCGCCTATCGTTGCCGTCGGCCGGATGCGGCCAGCCGCCCCGCGGCGCGAAAGCGCGATGGTGAATGCATCCAGATACATCCTTCACATCCCTTGCCGTTTGGCGAATGATGGCGAACGGGTCAGCAGACGCGGGCACTGATCATCCTGTTTTGCCGCCAACGGAAGGAATGAATCATGCGCGATTTTCGCGACGCCAAGCTGATGGCAAAAGCTCTGCGGCAGGCTCTGGCTGCCCGCGATATAGACTTCACCCATAGCGAAACCCTGGAGATCGTTGCCCGCCAGTTCGGGTTCGATCAGTGGAATATCCTCTCGGCCAAGCTTGAAGAGCAGGAAGCGCCCGCGATTGCCATTCAGCCGCCGATCCCGATTTTCCGCATCTTCGACGTCGACAAGGCGAAGGAGTTCTATTGCGGCTTTCTCGGCTTCGCGCTCGATTGGGAGCACCGCTTCGGCGATCATTTCCCGCTCTATTGCCAGGTGTCGAGAAGCGGCATGATCCTGCATCTCAGCGAACATTCCGGCGATGCTAGCCCCGGCGCTCGCGCCTTCGTGCCCGTCACGGGCGTTCGTGCCTTGCAGTCCGAGCTCGCGGCCAAGCAATATCGCTACATGAAGCCCGGCCTGCAGGAGGCGCCTTGGGGCCTCGAAATGGAGGTCATCGACCCCTTCAATAACCGGCTCACCTTCTGCGAACGGACGTAATGCCGTCAGGCGGGAGGTATCCCCTCCCGCCTGATTTCACACGAGCATCAAGGCGCGCACGAAGGCGATGGAGGCGAGCAGCGAGGCGATCGTCCTCACGTGGTTCCACCATGTCCAATCCTTGAGATAGGCCGTCCAGAGCGCGGTGGCCTCGGCGCCGCTGCCGCTGACTTTCGCCAGCGCGTCGTTCATCGGCACGTTGAAGACGATCGTCGAGAGGAACGATGCAAACACATAAAGCGCTGCTCCGGCCAGCACCCAGACGCTGACACCACCGCGCCAGTTGAAGAACGCGAAGGCAGCGATGACGAGGCACAGGACCACGGTCGGTACGAAAAGCAGCATGAAGGGCGAGCGCACAATCGTGACATTGATGGAGTTCATCGCCGCTATACCTTGCTCAGTGGGAATGCGGGCGAACGACGTCATGATAAAGGTCGAGAAGGCAAAGAAGATGCCAGCAACAAGACCGCTGCCGATCGCAGCGGCCGCCAAAAGGATACTGAGTACAAGCGTCATTATCATACCCTCCATGTTCCGTTGGCAGCAGCATCGCGTGCATAGTCGCCGAAATCCTTGGCGGGGCGGCGGAGAATTTCTGCGACCCCATTCGCAACCTGCGAATTTCTGCCATCAAGCACCTGCGTGAAGAGCTCTTCGAGCAGGTCGATCATGCCTTTCGGCAGCCCGGCGGCAGCAAGTCCCTCTTTGAACTCTGGCATGGATATCTGCTGATAGGCGATATCCCTGCCGCACGCGTCAGCGATCTCGGCGACCGCCTCGCCAAAAGTCAGCGCGCGGGGGCCGGTCAGTTCGTAGGTCTTGCCAACATGGCCAGCATCGGTCAACGCCGCAACGGCCGCATCGGCGATGTCGTCGGTATGGATGAAAGGCTCCTTCACAACACCTGCCGGAAGAGCCAGTTCGCCTGCAGCAACCTGCGCGGCAAAGGCGCCTTCGCTGAAATTCTGGCAGAACCATGATGCCCGCAGGATGGTGTAGCCGATGCCGGACGCCTTGAGCGCTTCCTCGGCGCGTTGCGCGCCTGCCTCGCCGCGGCCCGATAACAGGACGATATGAGTGAGACCGCAGTCGATGGCCGTGCAGGCGAGCGCACCGATCGCATCAGCTGCCCAGGAAACGGCAAGGTCAGGCTGGAAGCTCACATAGGCGCTCTTTGCGCCGGTAAGCGTTGCTGCCCAGTCCGCGCGCTTCTCCCAATCGAATGGGCGAGCACTGGAGCGCGAGGCAAAGCGGAAGCCAAGACCTCTCCTCGCCAGCCGGTCTGCGATGCGGCCCCCCGTCTTGCCTGAGCCGCCGATGAGGATGATTTCGGAATTCTGCATGGGACCACTCCTCCGATTGAAATACGAGAAAGTCTCTCATTTGCAAAATGAGATAAACTCTCTTATTTTATTCGTCAAGTGAAGAATGGAGGATGGAATGGGAGAAGAGATTGCCCTCAGGCGTAGAAGACAGCCGGAACCGACCGGTCAGCCGCGCCGGATTCCGCAGCAGAAGCGCGGCCGGGAGCGCTTCGAGAAGATCCTGTCGGTGGCGCTGGAGCTGATCGAGAAGAATGGCAGCGATGCGCTGAAAATGAGCGAGATCGTTGAAAAGGCTGAGCTATCCTTCGGTGCGCTCTACCAGTATTTCCCGGACAAAAGCTCGATCATCCGCACGCTTGCCGAACGCTTCAACGAGCAGGGCAGGGCTTGCGTCAAGGCCGAGCTCGCAGGGGTAACGGATGCCGCAACGCTACGGCAGGCGCTCTGCAACATTGCCGACCAGTATTACGACTTCTTCCGTCAGGAGCCCGTGATGCGTGACATATGGGTCGCCACCCAGGCCGATCGGCTGCTGCAGGAGATCGATGCCGAGGACATGGAGTTTCACGCTCAGGCGTTGTTTTCCGTTCTCGCAAGGCTGGAGCCGGAGCGAAGCAATGGCGAGCTGCTGGCCATTGTTCGGCTCACGATGCAGCTTCTGGCGGCCGCGGTCCGTTACGCGATCTCGCTCGATGATGTGGAGGGACGGGCCGCGATTGCGCTCTATCAGCGGATGCTGCCTGCCGATATCGGCCGGCTATCGTAGTCGCTGGGTCCACGCATCCTTTTCCTGGTGTTGCGTTCGCGCAATCGGCTCAGACCGGCAGAAAGCTGCGCATCGCAAAATAGCCTACGGCTGCGAGCACGACTGCCACCGCCGATGCCTCTCCGAGTGCCATCGCGTACTCCCGGCGCCCCGCGGTGAAGGCAAGCACCACCTTCGTCACCGTGTTGACCGCGACGGCGATCAGGATGACATCGGCCGCCGCCGTCACGTCGATCGTCGAGCCGACGAGGCGTGCGGTGGAAAGCGTGATGGCATCGACGTCGACGAGGCCGGAGATCGCCGCCACGACGAAGAGTGCGGATGGCCCGACATAGTCGATCGCCATCTTCGAGACGAGGCTGATGAGGCCGAGCAGCAACGCAAAGGAGATGACTGTCTTGAGCTCGAAGGGATTTTTTAGGTCGATCTCCGGTGCCTCAGTCGCGCTCTTGGAACGCCACACCGAAAACAGGCCGGCCGTCAGGAAACCGATGATTGCCGGGACGAGCGCGGAAGCGAGCGGCATCAGCATGGTGAAGGAGAGCGCGCTGGCGATGACGAGAACTCGCGCGAAGGAGAGGGCGCCGGCAATGCCTGCCCCGGCCGCAAGGTGCCGTGCGCCCTCTGGCGCTTCGGCCGAATAGCGGGCGAAGGAAAGCGTCAAGGCGGTCGACGAGACAAGTCCGCCCGCAGCCCCCGCCAGCAGAACGCCACGGCCCGTGCCCATCAATCGAATCGCGGCATAGCCGGCGAAGGACAAAGCTGCGATGGTGATCGTCAGCAGCCAGAGCGAGTGGGGATTGAGCGCGCCCCAGGGATCGAGCGCCTCGTCCGGCAGGAGCGGCAGCGCGATCACGGTCATTGCGAGCAGCACAAGGGCGGAGCGGAGTTCAACCCAGGTCAACCCTCTAAGAAAGCCATGCAGGCTGTGGCGGGCTGCAAGAATTGCCGTCGTTGCGACGCCGCCGGCGGCCGCAGTAGCGATGTCGCCGACAGCAGCCAGAACGCCGAGCCCGAACACCACAAGGGCGGCCACGACCGATGTGATGCTGTAGTCTTCGTTCTCCTTCGTCTCCTGCCACTTGCCGGCAATGTAGACGAGACCCAGAAGCACAGCGATTATGGCCGGCAGAAAGGGTCCGGTCATGGACTGAAGTGTTCCGGCTATTCCTCCGAGAAAGCCGGTCAGGCCGAAAGTACGGATACCCGCCGTCCTGCCTCCCGCGCGAATATCGCGCTCCTGCCAACCTCGCTCGACGCCGACGAGCAGGCCGATGGCAAGTGCGACGCCGAGGCGCTGGAAAACTTCCATATGGTCCATGGCATGACGATATCGCCGCCGCGCGGGCGCGCAAGCGCAAATATCTGAAAGAATTGATGCATTGCCGACCTCCGTGCCTCGAACATGGCTTTCGTCGGCGTTTCTTGGGCGGCAGCACTCCATCTTCCTCGATCACCAAGGCGTTTTTGCCGTCATTCTCGGCATGGAACCACTCGCTGTTCTGGAAACTTGCCGCACTTGCTGCTATTGGCCCCATAAATTTGACCAAAGGAGAGAGCGATGATCCAGACGACATTCACCGGCCGCGCAGTCATGGCGGAACTCGTGGCGAAGATGCTCTGGGAGATCAAGGCGGTGCATTTCAACGCGGCGCAGCCCTACAAGTTCGCCTCCGGTATGGCGAGCCCCGTCTACATCGATTGCCGCAAGCTGCTGTCCTTCCCGCGTGTCCGCTCGACCGTCATGGACTTTGCCACCAGCGTCGTGTTGCGCGAGGCCGGCTTCGAGCAGTTCGATTGCGTGGCCGGCGGCGAGACAGCTGGCATTCCCTTTGCCGCACTGCTCGCAGATCGCCTCAGCCTGCCGATGATCTATGTGCGCAAGCAGCCGAAGGGTCACGGCCGCAACGCGCAGATCGAAGGCAACATGCCGGAGGGCTCGCGCGTACTCGTCATCGAGGACCTGACGACCGCCGGCGGCAGCATGTTCAAATTCATCGATGCCGTCCGTGCTGCCGGCGGCGTAGTCGATCACGGCATAGCGCTCTTTTACTACGGCATTTTCGACGAAGGCGCGCTGCGCTTTGCCGATGGCAAGGTGAAGCTGCACTACATCGCGACTTGGCGCGATGTGCTGGCGGTCGCAAAGGCTCAGAAGCTGTTCGACGAGAAGACTTTGAGCGAAGTGGAAGCCTTCCTTGATGCGCCGCTTGCCTGGTCGGGACGCAACGGTGGCATTTCATCACTTTGAATGAAGAATTGCGTCGCGGCGCTTTGCTTTTGCCACGAAATTATCTAATCGATTTGAATATCGATGGATCGTAATGCATGGGAGGCCGGAATGATTTTGTGCTGTGGCGAAGCGCTGATTGACATGCTGCCGCGGGAGACGACTCTCGGCGAGAAGGGGTTTGCCCCTTATGCCGGCGGTGCAATCTTCAACACGGCGATCGCGCTCGGCCGCCTCGGAATTCCGACGGCTTTCTTCACCGGCCTCGCCGATGACATGATGGGCGAGATTCTGCGCGATACGCTGAAGGCGAGCAACGTCGATTTCAGCCTCTGCGCCATCACGCCGCGTCCATCCACGGTCGCTTTCGTCAAGCTGGTCAACGGCCAGGCAACCTACGCCTTCTACGACGAAGGCACGGCCGGCCGCATGATCACAACCGACGATCTGCCTGTCCTCAGCGACGATTGCGAAGCACTTCACTTTGGTGCCATCAGCCTTATCCCGAGCCCCTGCGGAGAGACCTACGAGGCGCTCCTCGACCGCGAATGCGATAAGCGCGTCATTTCGCTGGACCCCAACATTCGCCCGGGCTTCATCAAGAACAAGGAAGCCCACATGGCGCGCATCAAGCGCATGGCGTCCAAGTCGGATATCCTGAAGTTCTCAGATGAGGATCTGGATTGGTTTGGCCTCGAAGGCAGCCACGACGATCTGGCCGCCTACTGGCTGCAGCAGGGCGCCAAGCTCGTCGTCATCACCAAGGGTGCGGAAGGCGCGTCCGGTTACACCAGGGAGCGCAAGGTCACCGTGCCAAGCCAGCGCGTTACCGTCGTCGATACGGTCGGAGCGGGCGACACCTTCGATGCCGGTGTGCTTGCCTCGCTGAAGATCGACGATCTGCTGACCAAGGCGAAAGTCGCCTCGCTCAGCGAAAAAGCCTTGCACAACGCCCTCTCGCTCGGCGCGAAGGCCGCTGCGGTTACGGTCTCTCGCGCCGGCGCCAATCCTCCTTGGGCGAAAGAAATCGGCCTCTGAGACAGGCTATAGCCGGTCGAGAAAGCTGAGCACTTCGCGGTTGAAGTGCTCGGGCCGCTGCAGCGGCGCGAAATGGCTTACTTCTGGAATGAGGATCAATTCGGCATCGGGAATGCTGCGCGCAAGATAGTCGGCGTGCTCGCGCTTGATGAATTCGTCATTCTCTCCGAGAACGACCGCCACCGGCACCTTGATGCCGGCAAGGTCAGCAGCCGTGTAGTTCGGCTCGGTCTGCATCATCTGCGACACATCGCTCACGAAGCTATCGAAGGCGTCGGGTGTCGCCGACAGTGCCTGATAGTCTTTCCTGTGGCGGCTGAAGCAACGATCGATGACCGGCGTCGGCTTGAATTCGAGCGTGCCATTGGGATCCATGTTGCAGGCGAGGAAGAAGACCCCGGAGACACGGTCCGGTCGCCTGTCGGCAAGTATCAGCGCCGTGCAGGCGCCGTCGCTCCAGCCGACGAGGGCGGTCCTTGCGAGGTCCAGATGATCCATGACGGCGAGCGCGTCGTCAGCCATCTGAGCATAGTGGAACGGCCGGTCGTCGCGCGTGCTGCGGCCATGCCCGCGGCTGTCTATGACGACCGCCTGCCGGCCCGAAGCGACCAATGCCGGTACCTGATAACCCCAGTTTCCGGCATTGCCGAGCCCGCCATGCAGCAGCATCACGGCGGGGCCGGAGCCGTACGTCGCATACCAGATGCGAGCCCCGTCGTTCTCGACGAAGCCTTCATCCTTGGGTTTTGCCAACGGCGCCGCGCCATGTGCGTCGAAATTTACAAGTTCGTCGTCCGTCACGTGCATTCAACCTCTCCTGAAGCGTATACTAAGAACGCCTTCTGAGGTCGAATTTCGACACTGCCCATTAAAATATTGGTCGCAATTATCGGCGCTACTGCTTTTGGGCTGAGCAGCCTTCTGATCTTCGGCATTTAGCCCGCCCCCCAAGCAACCGAAGAGATACGACGCCCGCATTGGGCAGGAGAAGGCTGTGGCCAGGAAGACAGTCGCGGCATGTCATACTTAATAGACCGCTAATATTCATATCTGTAGGTTCGACGTTTAACGGTGGAGGAGAAAATGATTCTACGGTTGGACGGTCAAGGCTGGTCACTCGGCAGCGTCGAAGCTGGACATTGCCCGGCGGCAACCAAGGCTGCAGTCAAATGTGCACTGGAGGTGGCACCGGAGTTCGATAGCACGCAGATCATTGTTTCAATGCTTGGCGACTTCGTCGTGCTCGAAGGGTTCGTCCGGTGTCACGGCGATGACGAACTTGCGGTGGATGTCGCTGCCTCCATCGTCGGGCCTGCGCATGTTCACAATCGGCTGATATGCCGCGGCTTCCCGAAGCGGCCGAGCTAGAAGGCGGTCGAGACTGCGTTCCTGGCTTCGGCCTCGAAGCCGATTGCTGTCGGGGCCGTTGTCGGCGCGAAGCGGCCAGAGAGCCGCTTCCATGGCTACGATCGCCGCAGCGGCTCTCGCGCATAAAAGTGCTCCCGCTGGGCGAGCCGCGGGAGCACCTGATTTCGGCCGCTGTTACTTTGCGAGCTTCGCCAGCGCGGCAACGAGCCCCTGCGTCGAGGAATCGTGGCCGGAAGCGCTCTCCCTGCCTTCCACGACAGGCAGCAGGCCGGTCGCCAGTTCCTTGCCGAGCTCGACGCCCCATTGGTCGAAGGAATTGATGCGGAAGAGCACGCCTTCAACAAAGACGCGGTGTTCGTAGAGAGCGATCAGGCGGCCAAGCGCATAGGGCGTCAGCTTGTCGTAAACAAAGGTGATCGACGGACGGTTGCCTGTGAAGACGCGGTGCGGCGCGATGAAGTCAGCGTTTTTGTCGTCCATGCCCTTGTCGGTCAGCTGCTTCTTCGCTTCTTCGAAGGTGCGCCCCTTCATCAGCGCCTCGGACTGGGCGAGCACATTTGCCATCAGAAGCTGGTGCTGGTGGCGCAGATTTGGCTCGAAAGCGTTTGCCGCGATCATGAACTCGGCCGGGATGACACTCGTGCCCTGGTGGATCAGCTGGTAGAAGGCGTGCTGGCCGTTGGTGCCGGGCTCGCCCCATACCACCGGACCGGAATTGCCTTCGACCGGCGTGCCATCGATCGTCACGCCCTTGCCGTTCGATTCCATGTCGAGCTGCTGCAGGTAGGCCGGGAAGCGCGACAGGCGCTGGTCGTAGGGCAGGATCGCGCGGGTCGGATAGCCGAGCACATTGCGATGGTAGAAGCCGATCAGGCCGAGCAGCATGGGCAGGTTCTTGGCAATCGGCGCCTGACGGAAGTGATTGTCGACGGCATGCGCGCCATCGAGGAACTTGCCGAAATTCTCAGGCCCGACAGCGATCATCAGCGGCAGCCCGATCGCCGACCAGATCGAGTAGCGGCCGCCGACCCAATCCCAGAAGCCGAAGACGCGTTCGCCCCCGATGCCAAAGGCGGCGACCTTGTCGAGTGCCGTCGAAACGGCAGCGAAATGATGCTGAACGGCCGCCTCGCCGAGCGCGTCGGCAATGAACTTGCGCGCCGTCTGCGCGTTCGTCATCGTTTCCACGGTCGTGAATGTCTTGGAGGCGACGATGAAAAGCGTCGTTTCAGGCTGAACGAGCTTCAGCGTGTCGGCGATATGGGCGCCGTCGATGTTGGAAACGAAGTGCGCGCGGGGGCCATCATGGAAAGGCGCCAGCGCCAGCGTCGCCATGACGGGGCCGAGGTCGGAGCCGCCGATGCCGATGTTGATGACGTCGGTGATCGCCTTGCCGGTCGCCCCCTTCAGGCTGCCCGACCGGATGCCGTCGGCAAACTCGCCCATGGCGGCAAGCACGGCATTGACGTCAGGCATGACATCCTTGCCATCGACGATAACAGGCGTATTGGAGCGGTTGCGCAGCGCGGTGTGTAGGACGGCGCGGCTTTCCGTGAAGTTGATCGCCTTGCCGGAGAACATCAAGTCACGCTTGGCTTCGACGCCGCCCGTTTCGGCGAGCTTGACCAGCAGGGCCAGGATATCGTCGTTCACGGCCGTCTTGGAATAGTCCATCAGCAGGTCGTCGAGTGACACGCTGAAGCGCGAGAAACGCTGCGGGTCGGCGACAAAGGCGGCGCGCAGATCCGTTGCCTTGGTGGCGGTCGCCGTGCTCTTCAATTGTTCGACGATGGCATTCATTGGAGGCTCCTTTGCAGGGCGAGAGGGTCGCGGAAACTATTCGCTTTGTAGGGCGCAAATCAAGTTCGGCGACCTGTCGAAGCGCAAAAAAGCCACCCGCGGCGGCGGATGGCCCGTAATTTCACGCAACCGTCAAAATCAGCCGCGCAGATCCTTGCGCAGGATCTTTCCGACCGGCGTCTTCGGCAATTCGGTGCGGAATTCCACGAAACGCGGCCGTTTGTAGTTGGTGAGGTTTGCAGCGCAATGAGCCTTCACGTCCGCCTCCGTCAGCGCCGGGTCCTTGCGCACCACGAAGAGCTTGACCGCCTCGCCGGAATGGCCGTCGGCAATGCCGACGGCAGCCGCTTCGAGAATGCCTGGATGCATGGCCGCTACCTCCTCGATCTCGTTCGGATAGACGTTGAAGCCGGAGACGAGGATCATGTCCTTCTTTCTGTCGACGATCTTGGTGTAACCGCGCGCATCCATGAACCCCATGTCGCCGGTGCGGAAATAGCCGTCCGGCGTCATCACCCGCGCCGTCTCCTCCGGTTTGTTCCAGTAGCCGGCCATCACCTGCGGACCGCGGATGCAGATCTCTCCTATGTCGCCAAGCGGCAGCGAGTTGCCGTCCTCGTCGCGAATATCAAGTTCGGTGGACGGGATCGGCAGCCCGATCGAGCCGGTGAACTCCGCCGAATCGAAGCGGTTTGCCGTTGCCACCGGCGATGTCTCAGAGAGACCATAGCCTTCGGTAATATGCGAGCCGGTGATCTTCAGCCAGCGCTCCGCAACCGGCCGCTGTACCGCCATACCGCCGCCAAGCGACATCACCATCGAGGAGAAGTCGACCTTGGCGAAATCGGCATTGTTCATCAACGCGTTGAAGAGCGTGTTGAGGCCCGGGAATATGTGGACGTTGACCTTGCCGAACTCCTTGACCAGCGCCGGAATATCACGCGGGTTGGCGACGAGGATGTTGTGGGCGCCGAGCGACATGCCCATCAGCGAATTCACCGTCAGCGCGAAGATATGGTAGAGCGGCAACGCGCAGAGGAAATTCAGTACCTCCGGGCGCGGCTTCCCGTCAAAGGCCGATTGCAGCCAGAGTTCAAGCTGCAGCTTGTTGGACAGCAGATTCTTGTGCGTGAGCACCGCGCCCTTGGCGATGCCCGTCGTGCCACCAGTGTATTGCAGGAAGGCGATATCGTCGCCCTTGAGCCTTGCGGGCTTCAGGGCCTTACGGGCGCCTTCGCCGAGCACCTGCTTGAAGGTCTTATGCTGCGGGATGGACCAGGAGGGAACGAGCTTCTTCACCTTGCGCACGAGCAGATTGACGATCAGACCCTTGGCGCCCAGCATTTCGCCGAGTGAGGTGACGACGACATGGCGCACGTCGGTCTTGACCAGCACCTGCTCCACCGTGCGCGCGAAATTCTCCAGCACGAAGATCGCCTTGGCGCCGGAGTCCCGCAACTGATGTTCGAGTTCGCGCGGCGTGTAGAGCGGATTGACGTTCACCGCGACAAAGCCGGCACGCAGGATGCCGTAGACGGCGACGGGGTTCTGCAGCACGTTCGGCATCATGACGGCGACACGGTCGCCTTTCTCGAGGCCGAGGCCCTGAAGCCATGCCGCGATCTTGCGCGTCTGGTGTTCAAGCTCGCCGTAGGTCAGCGTCTTGCCCATGCTGGAGAAGGCGGTGCGATTGGCATAGCGCGCGCAGGATTTCTCAAGCAATTCCGCCAATGATAAGTATTCCAGCGGGGGAAGCTCCGCCGGCACGCTGTCAGGATAGGTGGCAAGCCAGGGTTTTTCGGGCTTCGCACCGCCTGGATGGACGGAAATGCTGTTCATCTTGTCTCTCTCCCTCTCGCTGCCGGCCGGTCCCACCGGCAAGCCGATTGGACGATCCTCCATCTTCCAACACGGCAGCTTATGTCATCGCCTGAATGGTTCAAGCTGAGATTAGAGTTACACTAACCTTGACGTAAACGTCAATATTGCCGTGTCGATGATGAGGTTCGTTGAATCGGGAACCTTGAGTTCAGGGCGGCGTTGTCAAACCGTGGACCAACCACGAGGAAACAAGAAGGAGGTACACGATGCTGCACCACGACGCCGACAACACCCGCCGTGACCCGAATGTGAAGGATACGCCGACGCTGATTGCCAGCGACCGCGTGGAAGGCACCCGCGTGTTTGGCGCCGATGGCAAGCATATCGGCTCGATCGAACGATTGATCCTCGGCAAGCAGGATGGCCGCGTTGCCTACGCCGTGCTCGAGTTCGGCGGCTTCATGGGCATCGGCCACGATCACTATCCGCTGCCGTGGGAAAAGCTGACCTACGATACCCAGCTTGACGGCTACCGCATCGACCTGACCAAGGAGCAGATCGAAGGCGCGCCGGGCTATGCGGATGATGACGACACCTGGTACAACGATAATGGCCGCCGAGTTTATGACTACTATGGTGTGCCGCCCTACTGGATGTAACGTCGTCCGCACACGCGCGGTCCATTGATCTCGCGTACATGCGCTGCGCCACAAGAGTCCTTTTGGGCGCGAGGCGTGGTAAAACGACCTGGATGGGCCCCGTCGCAGACGGGGCCTTTTCAGTTTGCGTTGACGAGATCGTTGGCCGACCGCAGTACCGTGCCGATGGTGATATCAGCCGCCGACAGCGGTTTTGCAGTCTGCAGCTGGAACACGTGGCTTTCGCCGGGCAGCAGCGTCACCAGCATGGAATCGACGACAGCAGTCGGGTCGAGACGATCCGCCATCAGGCAGAGATCCTTCAGGAACGTTTCGGCCGTTACCTTCACCGCATAGCCGTCCACGCTGGGGCTCATCTCGACCGACAGCTTCGGCTGCGGAAGCTTGAGATCGACATCCTCCACGAAATAGTGGAACGCGCGCCGGTCGAGCATCTGCACGACGATGACCTCGCTGTCAGCATTGCCCGGCGTTGCGATATCAGCCGGTAGCGGAAATTCCTTTGCTTCGAAGCGGTCGCAGAGCAGCCGCCAGAACTCGAATTCGGCAAGCACCGTTCCGTCCAGCCGCAGGCGCTTGCCTGATATCTTCGCCCGCCAGAACAGCGTCCGCTCGTTAACGGCTACGGCCGCCAGTCCGCCGGCGTGTGGCCGGATCGTGAGGAGCCGCGGGTCGAAAGCCTGCTGCATGGCGTACCAGAGCGGCTTGCGGCGTCCAGCCGAATCGAGTGCCGCCCAGGAGGTCACCGGCCAGCAATCATTGAACTGCCAGACGACGGCGCCCTTGCAGACGGCGCGGTGCGAGCGCATGTGCTCGATCGCGAAACGGATGGCGCGCGCCTGGTTGAGCTGCGTGGCGAAGTGCCAGTCATCCATGGTCTGTGGGACCGGAAGATGCCCGGCAAGGCCGCGGATCAGCTTGTCGTTGCCCTGGGTCGCCTTCTGATGGTGGAAGACGCCATTCGAGGTCGGCGTCAGCGGCGCGTCATGCACACTTTCCTCGATCGTCGCCCAGTTTGGCGGCGCCTGCCAGCCGAACTCCGAGCAGAAGCGCGGTATGTAGTTGCGATAGGCCTCGTAGCCGACATCGTTCCACACGTCCCAGATGTGCTTGCATCCATGCTCGTCGGCATTGGGCTCGATCTCCATCGTGCCGGAATAGGGGCTGCCGGGATAGTACGGCCGATCGGGGTCGAGCTCTGCACAGAGCTTCGGCAGAATGTCGAGATAGTAGCCGAGTCCCCAGCTCTCGCCCTCCTTGATGATCGCTCGCCAGCCCCACTCGTCGAAGCCCCAGATATTCTCGTTGTTGCCGTTCCAGACGATCAGCGACGGGTGCGGCATCAGGCGCACGACGTTGTCGCGCACCTCCGCCTCGACCTCGCTGCGCAGCGGCTCTTCTTCGGGGTAGGAGGCACAGGCGAAAAGGAAATCCTGCCAGACGAGCATGCCGGCGCGGTCGCAGGCCTCGTAGAACTCGTCGCGTTCGAAGATGCCGCCGCCCCAGACGCGCAGCAGATTGACGTTGGCTTTTTTGGCTTCCTCGATCCGGGAAGCATAGCGCTCTGCCGTCACGCGAGAGGGAAAGCAGTCGTCGGGAATCCAATTGGCGCCGCAGAGGAAGAGCGGCACATCGTTGATAACGAAAGTGAAGGCGGAGCCGTGTTCGTCGGGTGCGGTATCGAGCCTGACGGAGCGGAAGCCGATCGCCTTGGAATAGCTGTCGAGTAAGTCATCGCTTACGCTGTCGCGCAATTCGAGCTGAAGCGGATAGAGCGGTTGCGCACCAAGATGATGCGGCCACCAGATCTGCGGTGCAGGAACGGTCAGCTGGAACTCGACTTCGTCCGATCCCTCCGCAAGCTCGGCAACATGGCTGATGCCAGCAATGCTTGCTACGAGCCTTGCACCCACGCCGCCTTGCCGCGCGATGCGCGCGCGAACCGTCACACGCCCGTCGCCGCCGGCCAGCGTTGCCGAAACCCGCGTCTCCGCGAGCCTTGATTGGTCCCAGCTTTCCAGCCGCACCGGCTTCCAGATCCCTGACGTCACAAGCGTCGGCCCCCAGTCCCAGCCGAAGTTGGAGGCCATCTTGCGCATCAGATTGGCGGGGCCGGGATAGTTGTTCGGCCGGTAGCCGTAATGCGCTTCCATCTCCGCGCCATGGGCATAGGCGGAGCGGAAGGTCACAACGAGCTCGTTCGAGCCTCGTTTCAGCCGCTCCGACACATCGAAGCGATAGGTGCGGTGCATATTGGAGGTGCAGCCGAGTTCCTCGCCGTTCAGCGCGATCGTCGCGACCGTATCAAGACCGTCGAACACCAGCTCGCGGACTTTTCCGGCATCTTGCGATCCATCGAAGACGCAACGATAACTCCAGTCTTGCTTCCCGATCCAATCGTTGGTGATCTCGTTGACGTCGAGATAGGGATCTGGGATCAGCCGGTTGGACAGAAGGTCGAGATGCACGCAGCCTGGCACCTTGGCCGGAATTTCGGTTGGCAGATCGGGTCGGCCTGCAACGTTGCAGGAAAGAGTCCAGCCCCGGTTCAGTTCGGTCTTTTCGATCATGGGAAACTCTTAGAGGTAGCGGCCGTGGCGCTGCAGGACTTCGATCTTGTAGCCGTCAGGATCGGTGATGAAGAAGAACAGCGCCAAGAGCTTGCCGTCGCGATTGAGCTCGACGATCTTGCCTGGGTTCAATCCCGCTTCCGTCAGACGCTTGTGCTCGACCTCGACTTCCTGGACGGAGAGAGCAAGATGCCCATAACCGTTGCCGAGATCGTAGGGCTCGGTGCGCCCCTTGTTGACCGTCAGCTCCAGCTCGAAGCCGGTCTCGTCATTGCTCATGTAGATCAGCGTGAAGGTGTCGAAGTCGATGCGATCGGCGACTTCGAGGCCGAAGACCTTGCCGTAGAACTCGACGGAGCGCGCCTCGTCGAGAACGCGGATCATGGAGTGAATCATCTTGGCCAAGGCTGCCTCCCATTGCCGACATCAAGGCAGTCTTGGTAGCCGCCGCCTCATGCCGGGCGCAAGCCAATTCTTTGCGTGATCGCGTTTTCGATAAGCCCCAGCGCATCATAGATCAGCACCGCCATCAGGCCGACGATCAGACCGCCTTGCAGGATGAAGGCGGTGTTGTCGGAGATCAGTCCGGCAATGATGACTTCGCCAAGCCCCTTGGCCGCCACCGTCGAGCCGATCGTCGCGGTGCCGATGTTGATGACCGTCGCAACCTTTAGGCCCTCCAGAATGAGCGGCAGGGCGAGCGGCAGTTCCACCCGAAAGAGCCGCTGCGTGCCATTCATGCCCATGCCGTCGGCGGCATCCAGCACGGAGGGAGAGACTTGCTTCAGGCCGGAGACGGTATTCTCGAAGATCGGCAGCAGGCCATAGAGAAAGAGGGCGATCAATGTCGGTCCGGCACCGAAGCCGGTCGCCGGCACGGCCAAGGCGAGCACCGCGACCGGCGGGAAGGTCTGGCCGGCATTGGCGATCGCCCGCGACAACGGCAGGAAGTCTTCGCCGCTCTTGCGGGTAACGAAAATGCCGCCGAGGATCGCAAGGACCGCGCTGCCCGCGATCGAGATCGCCACAAGGAAGAGATGCGAAGCGGCAAGCTGCGGAAGGCTGTTTTGCGTGTAGACGGCCGGCGCATTGTTGCTCGTCAACGGCACGAGCAGAAAGGACAGCCACTCTGTCCTGAACAACAGGATCAGGAGCAATAGCAGTGCGGCAACACGGAAAAGGTTTGCAAATACGAGCTTCATGCCTTGCGGCCCAGCTCGAGCAGCCGTGTCATCGAGATCGAGCCGACCGGCGTCTTGTCGGCGTCCTGAACGGCGGCTTCGCCAGCCCCTTGCCAGATCATCTCGGCCAGAGCATCGCGCAGGCTGAGCGATTGCGGCAATGTGTAAGCCAGACCCGGCTTTGCCGGCTCCATGCTTTCCTTCAGCGGTAGCAGCGACATCAGTTTCAGCGCCCGGTCGGAGGTGCCGGTCAGTTGCTGCACGAAGGGGTCGGCCGGTTCGGTCAGGATTTTCTCCGGTGTCGAGCATTGCAGCAGCTTGCCGGTGCTCATCACGGCGATCTGGTTGCCGAGGTGGAAGGCCTCGTCCATGTCGTGCGTGACAAGGACCACCGTCGTGCCGAACTGTTTCTGGATTGCGAGGAGATCGTCTTGCGCCTTGCCGCGGATGACAGGATCGAGCGCGCCGAACGGCTCGTCCATCAGCAGCAGTTCCGGCTCCGCCGCCAGCGCTCGCGCAACGCCGACGCGCTGCTGCTGGCCGCCGGAAAGCTGGTGCGGATACTTTTCGGCAAAGGTCGCCGGATCGAGGTTGAAGAGGCCAAGCAGTTCTTCGACGCGGCTGTTGATCTTTGTCGTGTCCCAGCCGAGAAGCTGCGGTACCGTGGCGATGTTCTGTGCGACTGTCCGATGCGGAAAAAGACCGTGGCCTTGGATGGCGTAGCCGATCTTGCGGCGAAGGTCCGTCACCGGCACGTCCATGACGTTCTGGCCGCCGACAAAAATCTCACCCGCGGTGATCGGCACCAGACGGTTGATCATCCGCATCAGCGTCGATTTACCCGAGCCCGAGGTGCCGACAATGACGGTAATCGAGCCTTTCTCGACATCCATCGAGACATTGTCGACGACGGTTGCCGCGCCGTAGCGCTTGGTAACGTTCCTGATCTCGATCATGCTCATGCGGCGGATCCCCGTATGCTGTCGATGACCGCATCGAGGATGACGGCCGACGAGAAGGCGAAGAAAACGGTCGGCACGGCGCCGAGCAGAACGAGGTCCATGGCCGTCTGACCAAGCCCCTGGAAGATGAAGATCCCGAAGCCGCCGCCACCGATCAGCGCCGCCACCGTTACCAGGCCGATCGCCTGCACAAGCACGATGCGGATGCCCGTGAGAATGACGGGAAAGGCAAGCGGCAGGTCGATGCCGGTGAGGACCTGTCGGCGCGTTAATCCCATCCCCGCGGCGGCATCGCGCACTGAGGGATCAACACCCTGAAGGCCGACGACCGTGTTGGCAACGATCGGCAGCAGCGAATAGAGGATGAGCGCGATCAGCGCCGGCGCAGCGCCGATGCCGCGAATGCCAATGGAGGCTGCAGCAGGAACGTGGGTTGCGAGATAGCCGAGCGGCAGCATCAGGATACCGAAAAGCGCAAGGCTCGGGATCGTCTGGATCAGGCTCAGTGCCTGCAAGACGGCAGCGCGCAGTTTTGGTACCCAGAAACAGATGATGCCGAGCGGCAGGGCGATGACGACGGCGATCGCCAGCGAGCCGAGTGCCAGAAGCAGATGGGTCACCGCCTCGGTCCAGAATTGCGCGGACCGGGTCGCGAATTCCTTCATGATCGAGAGATTGTCGAGCAGACCCGAGGTGAGGAAGATGCCGAGCAGGCCGGTGTAGGCAGCAAGGGCTGCAATCCGCATCCACGGGGTAAGGCTGATCTTCACGAGCGCGTCCGAGATGATGAGCCCGATGACCGCGAACAGCACCCAGAATCCGCCGCCAGGCGTCATGCGTGCGGCATTGCTGTTCGGCGGTGTGAATGCTGCGGCCGCAAGCCCGATCGTCGCAAGCAGTGCCGCAAAGCAGAGGGTCGCAATCACCAGCCGCAGCAGCGCGTTTTGCAGGAATAGAACGGCCAGAGCGGTGACGATGAGGAGGATTGTCAGGATGACGGCGGACGGCTGGTCCAGAAGCTGCGTCAGCAGCATGGGCTTTCCGGCGGCGATGCGGTTTGCCTTTACATAGATGAAAGGCAGGAGCGCAGTTGCGACGACGCCGGCCGTCACAAGCACCACGCCGAGCCGGTCCAGCTTGCGGACCGCTAAGGTTTCTTCCATCGATCCATCCCTGTCCGGTCAGAAAGGCTGCTCCGCCCGCGGGCAGGGCGGAGCATCGGGCGACGAGATTACTTCAGGAAGCCTTTTTCCTTCAGGTAGCCCTCAGCAACGGACTTCGCCGGTTCGCCATCCACCTGGATCTTGCCGTTCAGCTTGCGCAGTTCATCGGCGCTCAGGCTCTTGAAGATTGGTGCAAGGACTTCCTCGATCTTCGGGTTTGCCTTCAGCACTTCCTCGCGAATGATGGCGGTCGGCGCATAGACCTGCTGCACGTTCTTGTCGTCTTCGAGAACCGTCAGCTCGGCGGCCTGAATCGCACCGTCGGTGCCATAGACCATGGCGGTGTTGGCACCGTTCGTCTGGTCGGCTGCGGCCTTGATGGTAGCGGCCGTGTCACCGCCCGACAGAACGATTTCCTGATCCGGCTTCAGCGCGAAGCCATAGGTCGTCTGGAACGCCGGCAGCGCGCCGGCCGAGTTGACGAACTCGGCGGAAGCCACAAGCTTGGCAGCGCCGCCACCGGCGACCCACTTGCCGAAATCGGACATGGTCTTCAGGTTGTTCGGACCGGCGACGTCGTTGCGCACGGCGAGCGCCCAGGTGTTGTTGGCCGGAGATGGAGTCAGCCAGACGATCTTGTTGGCATCGTAGTCGAGCTTCTTCGCAAGCTCGTAGCCCTGTTCGAGGTTCTTCCAGGCTGCGTCATCAGCCTTGTTGAAGAAGAAGCCGGCATTGCCGGTATATTCCGGATAGATGTCGATTTCGCCGGCGGTGATCGCCTTGCGAAGAACCGGCGTCGTGCCGAGCGCAACGCGGTCCTGCGTCTTGATGCCGTTTGCATTGAGCGCCAGCACGATCACGTTGCCGAGCAGCGTGCCCTCAGTATCGATCTTCGATGAAACGACGACGTCTGCAGCGTGGGCCGCGCCTGCCGCAAAAGCGGAGAGCGAAACGGCAAGAGCGAATTTCTTCAGCATGGATTGTCCCCTTGATTTACACCGTTTGACTGCGCGGAAAGCCCCGGCGGAAGGCTCCCACGTATAAAATCACCGGCGAAAGCAGCCCCGCTGCGATCATGCCGGAAATATGTGCGTGATGGAAATAGTGTTCGCGTTCAAAAAATCGATGCAAGCCTCTCCAGTTTTGCGGTCGCGGCGTGATTATGGCGGTGAATGCAAACGCTTGCGCGAAAATGCATTTCCTTTTCCATCCCCGCCGCGATTTGTTTTTGTTCCCTTGCGCGTTTCCGCAGATGTCCGGTGCTATTTCAGTGGTTCTACTGCCACGCCCGGTTTTGTTGTTGGCAAGAACGATAGCCTTCTGATTTCGCGACAGGGATATCTTTTTTAGCGAACACATCATATCGTTCGATTTTTCATATCGTTACGGAGAAAGCGGTTGCAGCTCGGCACGTTGTTTGTTGCTAGTCACGTGCTCTCGTCCGGCTCGGTCAGAGAGACGGCACGAAACCTTTCACTCGCGGCATCGACCGTCTCGACAGCAGTCCGCAACCTTGAGATCGAATTGGCGCTCAAACTGACCGAGCGCAGTTCCGGCGAGCTTGCGACGTTGCTTGCCAGCGACGACGTTCGTGAAAAGCTCCGGCCGATTGTGCAGTCGGCCGAGGCGCTGGCGGGATGGATGGGAACTGACAGGCCATCGCGCCTGCCGTTCAAGATCGCCACCATGGAACGTTTTCTCGAGGTCGCCGACCAGGGCAGCATCAACCGTGCGGCTCGGCGGCTGAAGCTTGGTCAGCCGCAGCTTTCGCTTCAGATCGCGACTTTGGAGAAGGCGCTGGGTCATCGCCTGTTCGAGCGGCAGGCTCAAGGCTCTGCGCTGACTGAGCAGGGCAACCAGGTCTATGCCATCTTCCAGGCAATCGCTCAGGGATGGAATGAACTGAAGGCATCCGCCGACGAGCGCTATCAGCGCACGGCGCGGGCGCTCCGCATCGGTTCGATCATTCCAACGGGATCTGAAAGTTGGGTTGCGCGATGCCTTGGCGCGCTCGTCGCCGAATGGAATGCCGGCGGCAATAAGAACGCGATCTCGCTGGTGTTGATGACCGCGGATGATTTGCGGGAAGCCCTCAAAGCCGGCCGTATCGATGTTGCAATTCTCGATTCCGTCTTCGGCCTTGAGCGTTTCCAGCACCGCGAACTGCTGCAGACGAATATGGTTCTTATCGCGCCGCCGCAGAGCCGGGAGCGGACTGTGGCCGAACTTGTCGAAAGTCACGCGATCTGCACGCCGAGTTCGCGGACCGGTCTCGGACACGCCACGATGGCGCTGAGCCATGAGCGCACCAACAATCGCCGATACCGAAACCAGGACATCACGGCGGCCGACTCGCTACCGGTCATCGTCGACCTTGTCGCCAACCACGGCTACATCTCGTTTCTCGGCCGCGTCAGCGCCATGCCTATTGCCGGCAAGGTTCGGATCGTCGAGCTCGACGAGTATATTCCGATGTCCTATCACATCGCCTTCAACCATCGGAAAGCCTCAGCAGATGCAAGCGCCATGATCATCGACGCCGTCGCCAAAATAATTGCCGAGCCCGTCGCGCAAGAGACTGCCTTCGCTTAAAGAGACAGTGGCGGAGAAGGAGATTCGAGCGTGGCCGTTTTGCTGGAAGTATGCGTGGATAGCCCACAGGGCCTTGCGGCTGCAATCTTGGGCGGCGCCGGTCGTATCGAACTCTGCTCGGCTCTGGAGCTTGGCGGACTGACGCCGCTCGCAGGTCTCATGAAGGCTGCTGCCGCAGCACCTATTCCTGTCTATGCGATGATCCGGCCGCATGCCGGGCCCTTCGTATTCGATGCGGCTGACGAGGAGGCGATGATGGCCGATATCGATGCCGTGCGCGCCTTTGGCCTCGCCGGGGTTGTCATCGGCGCCAACCGCGTGGACGGCACATTGGATATGCCTCTGATCAGCCGGCTAAAGGCTCGGGCCGAGGGACTTGGATCGACGCTCCACCGGGCCTTCGACCTCGTCCCGGATGCCGATGCGGCGCTGGAACAGGTGATCGAGCTT
This sequence comes from Rhizobium sp. LjRoot258, assembly GCF_964254185.1. Classification (NCBI taxonomy): domain Bacteria; kingdom Pseudomonadati; phylum Pseudomonadota; class Alphaproteobacteria; order Hyphomicrobiales; family Rhizobiaceae; genus Rhizobium; species Rhizobium sp. LjRoot258. Next base: position 122,975 of record NZ_CAXUST020000001.1, read on the forward strand.
GGCTGTGAGCGCATCCTGACATCAGGTTGCGTGCCGAAGGCGATCGACGGCCTCGAGACGTTGAGCCGTCTTTCCAGCAAGGCGGCTGGCCGTATCTCGATCATGCCCGGCAGTGGCCTGAGACCGGGCAACGTCGCCGATATACTACGAGCCACCGGGGCGAGCGAGGTTCACGCCTCTTGCAGCTCACGGATCGACAGCATCGATCCACGGGCCGTTGCCTTCGGCTTCGAAGCAGCGACGACGAGCCGGACGGATGCTGACGTCGTCCGTCAGATGCAGGCGGCGATCGAGGCCATTTAGGCGCTGACCTTGATAACAGCTTTGATCAGGCCATTTTTTTCGTGCGCCCAGCGTGCCAAGTCGCGCGGTGCATCCGCCAGGGTCGTTCGGTGAGTGATCAACTGCTCGACGGGCACGAGGCCCTTGGCGATCGAATCCGCGACATGTTCGAAATCGACGCGGGTAGCGTTGCGGCTGCCGATCACCATCATTTCGCGCTTGTGAAACTCCGGATCGGAGAAACGGATGTCGTCCTTCACGACGCTGACCAGCACCAGCGCGCCGCCATGGGCGACGAAGCCGAAGGCCTTTTCCATCGAAGGGCCATAGCCGGTGGCATCGAAGACGACGTCGAAACCATCGCCGCTCGTCTTGGCCTTGACTGCCTCGGCAGTATTTTCGTCCGCAACGATGCCCGAGGAAAAGCCAAACCGATCTGCGGCCATCTGCAGCCGCTCCCGGCTGGTGTCGAGCAGTGTCACGTCATGCCCGGCAATCCGCGAGAAGATCGCGGCCCCGAGCCCGATCGGACCTGCACCGATGACGAGTGAGCGTGATCCGGTCGGCGCCATCGAACGGCGAACGGCATGGGCGCCGATTGCCAGGAACTCGGTCGTGGCCGCGGCCTCCAGGCTCACGCCCTTTGCAGCATAGAGATTGCCAGCCGGCACCGTGATCTCATCACAAAAGGCTCCGTCGGTATGCACGCCGAGTACCTTAATGTCTGTGCAGCAATTCGGCTTGCCCTGGCGGCAGGCGACACAGTTGCCGCACGAAAGATAGGGGTTGACGATGACAGGCGTGCCGACTGCCATGGCGACGCCGTCACCGGCTTCCAGAACCGTCGCCGAGATCTCGTGCCCCATCACGCGCGGATATTCGAGGAACGGATGCTTTCCCTCGAAGATGTGGTAGTCAGTGCCACAGATGCCGACATGACTGACCGCAAGGCGGACCCAACCGGCTGACGGCGTGCCGGGGGAGAGGCGCTCCACGAGTTCGAGGACGCCGGGTTCTTGGCAGAGCACTGCTTTCATGATGGTCTCGCATTCCTGAAATTGAAGAAGCCGGCCTCTGGGGCCGGCTTCGCGTCCCCGCGCCGCGGCTTACGCGCTGCGGCGGCGGCGCAGTTGATCGAAGTAGACGATCACGATGATCAGCAGACCGGTGATGATGCGCTGCCAGAACGAGTTGACGTTGAGCAGGTTCGCACCATTGTTGATGGTCGCCAGAATAAAGGCGCCGATGAGCGGCCCGTGAACCGAACCGACAGCGCCGAAGAGGCTCGTGCCGCCGATCACCGAGGAGGCGATCGCCTGCAGCTCCCATCCGTCCGCCTGCGTCGCATTGCCGATCGCGATGCGCGAGGCAAGCAGAACGCCGACGAACGCAGCGAAAGTCGCCGAGAGAATGTAGGCAAGGTAGATGATGCCGTTCACCCGGACGCCCGACAGGCGGGCGGCTTCGCGGTTCGAGCCGACGGCAAAGAGATAGCGCCCCCAACGGCTCAGATGCAGAAAGACAAAGGACGGAACCGCGACGAGAATGACCATCCAGAACAGGCTCGGCACGCCGAGAAAATCGGCGCGGGCAAAGTTCGTGAAAGGCTCGTTGACGATATTGATCGTCGAACCGTTGGTGATCAAAAGCCCGATACCGCGCAGCGACGTGAGCGTTGCCAGCGTGATGATGAAGGGTGGTAGCCCCATTTTTACGATGCCGAAGCCATGGAACGCGCCGATGGCGACGCCGATCAGCAGTGTTATCAGGATGGACGCCCAGACCGGCACGCCCGCCTGCAGCAGCCAGGCGAGGATGACGCTGGTGAAGCCGACGATCGCGCCGACCGAAAGGTCGATGCCGGCGGTGATGATCACGAAGGTCTGGCCGAGCGCCAGGATCGCCGTCATTGCACCTTGGCGCAACAGGTTGGAGATGTTCAGCGGCGTCCAGAAGCTGACGGTCACGAAGCCGAGAAGGATCCAGAGACAGGCCAAAAGACCGATAAGGGTCAGGCCGAAGAGGATATTCACTTTTCGACGCGGCGGCGGCGCGGCGATTTCGGTCGGGGCTACGGTCATTGGTTTTCTCTCCCTCTTTTTCTTTTAGACGCCGATCGCTTCGCTGAGCACTTCTTCGTGCGTTGCCGCGTGGAAGTCGTGGCTCGCGACGAGCTGGCCGCGGCGGAAAACGTGCAACCGGTCGGCAAGCTCGTAAACCTCCGGCAGATAGGACGAGATCAGGATGATCCCGGCCCCCTGCTTCAGAAGCTTGGCAAACAGGCGGTAAATTTCCGCCTTCGTGCCAACGTCGACGCCCACGGTCGGCTCGTCGAAGATGAAGAGGCGTGCGCCGTAGCTCAGCCACTTGCCAATGACGACCTTCTGCTGATTGCCGCCCGACATCGCGGACACGAGGACGCGCCGGCTTGGCGTCTTGATCGAAAGGTCACGGATCTGCTGGTCGGCGTTCTGCGATTCCTCCCTGTGGCTGATAACCGGGCCCTTGCTCATCCGCTTGAAGACGGGGAGATTGATGTTGAGCCCGATCGGCAGGTTGAGGCAAAGACCCTGGTCGCGGCGGCTCTCCGGCGCCAGCGCAATCCCGAGCTCCATCGCGGTGCGCTCGTTGTTGATATCGACCTTCCTGCCCATCCAGTGGATCTCACCGGCCGTCGTCTTTTCCCGGCCGAAGAGGCCCAGCGCGAATTCGCTTCGCCCCGCACCGATCAGGCCGTAGAGGCCGACGATCTGCCCGGCCTTGACCGAGAGCGACACGTTCTCGAAGCCCGGCCCGGAAAGCCCGCGCACGTCGAGGATCGTTTCTCCGATCGGGATCTCTTCCTTATGATAGATCTGCTCGATCGAGCGGTTGATCATGAGAGCGATCAGCTCGACCTCGTTCGTCTCGCCGATGGCGCGCGTGCCGACATGCGTGCCGTCGCGCAGCACTGAGACACGATCCGCGAGCTCGAATACCTCTTCCATGCGGTGGCTGATGTAGACGATCGTCACGCCTTCGCCCTGCAGGCGACGGATCAGCTTGAAAAGCTGCGCCGATTCCTGACGCGTGAGGTAAGCGGTCGGTTCGTCGAAGATCAGAAACTGGGTGCCGCGCATCGCCGCACGCGCCGTCGCGACGAGCTGCTGCTGGCCGATCGTCAGATCGGCGAGCGGGACGCCGGCTGGTAGCCCGAAGCCGAGATCGTCGAGCACGGCCTGCGCCATCTTCTCCATCTCTCTCTTGCGCATCAGGCCATATTGATTGACCTCGTCGCCAAGGAAGAGGTTGGCCGCGACCGTCAGATGCGGGCAAAGCACGACTTCCTGGTGCACGGCGTTGATGCCGCGCGCGATCGCCTCGTTGGGCGTCGCGAGGGCGACTGGATGACCGCACCATAAAATCTCGCCTGCCGTTCTGGTGATAACGCCGGTCAGCAGCTTGATCAGCGTCGACTTGCCAGCGCCATTCTCACCGACGATCGCATGAATCTCGCCGGCCAGGAACGTTACCGTCGCCGGTTTCAGCGCCTGCACGTAGCCGTAATTCTTCTGCAATCCCTTGAGTTCGAGGATCGGGGCGCCCGCGGGAATGCGGTTTGCCTCCGTCAGCGTGGCGCTGTCATCGTGGCGATGACTGACCTCTTCCAGGCTCATTGGCGCGTCTCCTCCTCGCGAATTGCCGTCTTTCCACCGGCCGTCCGCGGTCCTGATGCGGACGATAACACAGGTGAAGGAAAGGCCGCGCGGGATTTGTCTCGCGCGGCCATTGTCACATGTTTTACTTAATCTTCGGATTCAGCAGAGCGTCGATCTTCGGGTCGCTCATGTTGGCCTTCGTGACCAGGTTGGCGCCCGTATCGACCTTCTCTTCGACCTTCTCGCCCTTGGATACGGCGAGTGCCGTCTTCACGCCGTCATAGCCCATGCGGTAGGGATCCTGAACGACGAGACCGGCAAGCGAGCCGTCCTTGAGGAAGCCAACCGTCTTGCCGTCGCTATCAAAGGCGATGACCTTGATCTTGTCGCCGAGCTTGTTCTCCGCAATCGCCTGGCCGACACCCTGTCCCAAGATGAGGTTCGAGGCGAAAACACCCACAAGGTTAGGATTGGCCGTGATCAGATCGGTCATCATGTTGAGGCCGGTCGTCGCCTGGCCATCACCGTATTTGTCGGCAATGACCTTAAGGCCGGGATGCTTCGTCTTCACTTGATCCAGGAAACCTTCGCGGCGCTGCTCAAGCGAGCCGACGCCCGGAAGGTTGGTGAGGATGACGACTTCGCCCTCTTCCTTGCCGGTCATTTCCTTGATGGCCGCGGCAAGGCCGTCGGCTGCGATGCGACCGCCCTGAACGTTGTCGGTCGTCAGGAACGACTTAAACGCCTTGGAGTCGGCGCCCGAGTCGATGCCGATGATCGGAACGGACTTGGCGGCTTCATCGATCGGCTTGCCGAGCGCCTTGAACTCCGTCGGCGAGATCACGATTGCAGCCGGCTTGCCGGCAACGGCGTTCTCAAGAATGCTGATCTGGCCGTTAATGTCGGATTCGGCCTGCGCGCCGAGTTCCGGCACGTTGACGCCGAGATCCTTGCCAGCAGCGCGGGCGCCGGCCAAAACGATCTGCCAGTAGAAGGACGTCGTGTCCTTGACGATGATCGGGATCGTCACGTCAGCCGCAAACGACGTCACCGGCATTGCGGTGGCGATAACGGCAGCACCCGCGAGAGCCGTGAAGGCTCGGCGGGAGAGAATGGATTTCATGCGCATGTAGTTCTCCTCCAAGATGCGTTCTCCTCCTGACAAACCGTACCGCTGAACGCAGGCGGGCGATTTTTATCGATAAAAAACATTTACCACGAGAAGCTAGCCGAGCGAAAGTCAAATTGCAAGTGGCTCGGCAGGCTCGATTGTCGTTTCTTCGTTCGCCGCAAGTAGTTGTTTTTACAATTATTCAACCGCAATCTGAAGTTCTGTCAGCCGCGATAGACTTCATGCGGGTGAACAACGCCTTTCTTCAAAATCAAGTTGCCGTAGAGCCGGAATTCTGTCGTCGCCACGATATAGGCAGCCGTGCGAGCGCGCTCATAAAAGGCAAAGCGTTCGAGGGAGGCGATACTGAAGTCGCCAGCGCGCCTCGACACGATTTCCTGAAATTCGGCACAAACTTCGGGCACTGCCTTCGGATCGCCAACCACCTCCATGCGCCACGCCGTTTCCGGCACGAACGTATCGAGCGGAAAATGCGTCAGGATGGCCTCGGCCATGTCGGTCGCGCTGACGCCGTCGGCGCGAATGACCTCCGGTCCCATCGTGCTCGACGGGAAATTGGCGTCGGCAATGACGATGTCGTCGCCGTGCCCCATGCAGGCGATCGCGCGCAGCAGGTCGGGATTGAGGATGGGATGGATGCCTTTGAGCATGGTCGGTCCTTAAACACGCACGGCGTCGTCGCCGAGTGGCGGCGCGACGAGCGTCAGAGCTTCGAATTCCGGGAAGATGGAGTTTGGCAAGGCCGGCTCGAAAAGCTGCATGTTGCGCTGCAGGCTCGATGCCTTGGCCGTGCCGATCAGCACGGACGCGACGAGCGGATCGCGGAGCGGAAATTGCAGCGCAGGGGCGGCCAACGGAACACCGTGCTTAACGGCAATCTCTTCCATGCCCGCGACCTTGGCGAGCACTTCATCTGTCGCGGGCATGTAGTCGAAATGCGAGCCGGGCACGGGTCCGGTTGCAAGGATGCCTGAATTGAAGACGCCGCCGACCACGAGCGATGTGCCCTTCTTCCTGCAGAGCGGCAGCAGTTCAGCAACCGCCGACCGATCGAGTAGGGTGTAGCGACCGGCCATCAGGATGCAGTCGATGTCGGCATTGCGCATCACGTCGAGGCAGACCGGCACCTCGTTGACACCGAGCCCGAAGGCCTTGATCGCACCGGAGGATTTCAGCTCCTCCAACGCCTTGATGCCGCTATCCAGGAATTGCTTCTGAAGGACGGCGTTCTTCGCCGCACCATGCGTGTACCCGCCGATATCATGCACATAGAGGATATCGATCCGGTTCAGTCCAAGACGGGCGTAGCTGAACTCCACCGAACGCATGATGCCATCGTAGGAATAGTCGTAGTCGGCATCGAAGGAGAGCGGATCGACATAGCTGTAGTCTGGAACCGTCCCCGTCGGCACCGGGCGCAGCAGCCGGCCGACCTTGCTCGAGAGCACCCACTCCTTCTCCGGCTTGTCGCGCAGGAAGTCGCCGAAGCGACGCTCGGCCAGGCCGAGGCCATACCACGGCGCGACATCGAAGTAGCGAATGCCGCTGTCCCAGGCGGCTTCCAGTGTCTCCATGGCCTGCTCGCGCGGGCAGGCGCGATACAGGCCGCCGAGAGCGGCGCCACCGAAGCTCACTTCGGTCACCTCCAGCTGCGTGCTGCCGATCCTCCTCGTCTTCATTATTCCTCCTCTGAAGACCTGATGCGTGTGATTTAGAGCGTCGCTCCGAGATGCCACGGCACGAACTCATTGTCGCCGTAGCCGAATTCTTCGCTCTTCGTCTTCTTGCCCGACGCCGTGTCGATGATCAGGTCGAAGATCTCGCGGCCCTTGCCGCTGATCGTCGCATCGCCTGTCGCGATCGTGCCGCAGTCGATATCCATATCCTCTTCCATAGAGGCATACAGCGCCGAATTGCTGGAAAGCTTGATCGAAGGCGCCGGACGACAGCCGAAGCAGCTGCCGCGGCCGGTAGTGAAGGCGATCATGTTCGCGCCGCCGGCTACCTGGCCGGTTGCGGAGACCGGATCGTAGCCTGGGGTGTCCATGAAGACGAGACCCGGCGCGCTGACGCGCTCGGCATAGCCATAGACGGCCGTCAACGGGGAACGACCGCCCTTGGCAACGGCACCGAGCGATTTTTCCAGGATGGTCGTCAGGCCGCCGCGCTTGTTGCCCGGCGAGGGATTGTTGTCGAGCGATGCCCCGTGCAACGCCACGTACTTCTCCCACCACGCGATCTTGTCGTCGAGCTTCCTGGCAACCTCGTCGTTGACTGCACGGCTGCGAAGCAGGTGCTCGGCACCGTAGATCTCGGAGGTTTCGGAAAGGATTGCCGTGCCGCCGGCAGCCGCCAGCAAGTCGGCGGCAACTCCAAGCGCCGGGTTCGCGGTGATGCCGGAAAAGCCATCAGAACCGCCGCACTGCAGACCGATGACGATGTCGCTGATCGGCAGCGGCACCCGCTTTTCCTTGCCGACATCCTGTGCGATCTCGCGAAGCATGCCCATGGCGCGCTCGACTGCACGGCGTGAGCCGCCAGCATCCTGGATGTTGAAATGGCGCTTGGAATTGCCTGCGCCGCTTTGGCCGTAGAGCGTGAGCTGGTTGACTTCGCAGCCGAGGCCGATCATCAGCACGCCGCCGAAGTTCACATGCCTGGTATAGCCGGCAAGGGTCCGGTGCAGCACCGCCATGCCGTCGCCGGTGGAGCTCATGCCGCAGCCCTGGTCATGCACGATCGGCACGAAACCGTCGATGCCGTCGAAATACGGCAATATCGTCCGGTTGGCCTCGTCGGCGATTGCGCGACAGACCGTGGTGGAACAGTTCACGCTGGCAATGATGCCGATGTAGTTGCGTGTCGCCGAGCGACCGTCGGCACGACGATAGCCCATGAAAGTGCGCGCCCGGTCGGCGGCACTTGCTTCCTCGGGCGCCGAGTTGGCGGTTGCAGCGAGGCGATCGTTCTCGAAATGGAGATTGTGGCTGTGAATATGGTCGCCGGCCTTCACATCGGCCGTCGTCCGCCCGATCGCCTGCCCGTATTTGACGACGGGCTGGCCGAGCGGAATATCGGCCAGTGCGATCTTGTGGCCGGGATCGATCTTCTCGCGTGTCTGGATGCCGGCGACCGTCGTGCCGGAGGGGATTGTCGCTGTAGCGACCGCAACGTTGTCGCCGGCAGACAAGATGATCCAGGGGTCTTTGGTCAACAGTCTTCTCCCTAGGGAAACACTCGCTGCGTCGGCGAATGCTCATTGATTTTGTTTTTTATCTACAATAAACATTTTCAAGTCAACGGGATTATTGATCCTGTGGACGAGGGAGGCAAACAGCCGCATGCAATCCAAAATAAGATAAGGATTGCTAAGAGATAAGCTTCTGCCACGCTTCGCGCCGCACCCTGCGGCCGGCCGATCCGTGTTGCCGGGGCAAGAGGGCGGGTGCGCATGGCAAGGCAGAATACAGTCTTCAAGGAAGCATACAACCGCTATGCCGCCGCTTTGCGCACGGATGCGGCGCTGCCGTCGGAGCCGGACATCGCGGCCCAGCTCGGCATCAGCCGCAGCACTGCCCGGGCAATCCTGACAAGGCTCAGCGATTCCGGCATCATTCGCTGGAACAAGCGCCAGAAGGTCGTCCTGCGACTGCCGACCGAGGCCGATCTCTTCCCGTCGGAGGAGACGGATTCGCTGCACGACATTATTGAGCGCAGCTTTATGCAGCGCATCCTGTCGGATGATGCAGCACCCGGCATGCAGATCAATGAGTTGGAACTCGCGCGCGAGATCGGGACCGGCACGACCAGTGTCCGCGAGTTTCTGATCCGCTTTTCGCGGTTCGGCCTGATCGAGAAGCGCCCGAACAGCCACTGGATTCTCAAGGGATTTACACGCGATTTTGCGCTGGAGTTGGCCGACGTGCGCGAGATGTTCGAGCTGCATTCGGCGGCTGAATTCGGCAAGCTTCCACCTGAGAGCGACGCATGGCGTGCGCTGTCGGACATCAAGGCCGAGCACCAGTCGATGCTGCGCGATCTCGACGCGCGCTACAAGGAGTTTTCAACCCTCGACGAACGATTCCATCTGCTCATTCACGCAGCGTCGAAGAATCGCTTCATCGCCGATTTTTACGATGCGATCGCGATCATCTTTCACTATCACTACCAGTGGAACAAAGCTTTCGCACGCGAGCGCAACGAACGCGCCATTCACGAGCACCTGGATTATATCGCCGCACTGGAATCGCGCGATCAGGCGGCGATTGATTTCTCCTGTCGCCTGCATTTGCGCTCGGCGAGGCAGACGTTGCTACAATCGATTCCGCAGGCGCCTTCCGACGAGTTTCTGGCAGAGAGTTGATCTAAAAAGAAAACCCGGCCGAAGCCGAGTTGGTGACCTCGCCGCCATCATCGGTCATTGTTCTGACCGTCTTGGTGTTGCAGCCATCGCGATAGTGTCGGTCACGATCTCGCACGGCGCCAACTCTGATGCCCTGCTCGTTGATGGTAATTCCGGGACGCACACGACCATAATCGTCGTCGCTCCGTTTGCGCGTCACGGTCACGCTGTCAGCCATGGCAGGAGCGACGAACGAACAGAGCGCAATCGCCGCAACAGTACAGTTCATAAGGGTGGCGAGGATCTAGTGCGACGCTTCGCTGGCCGCTGACGCCACCCGCGTCCGGCCGTGTTCACGTCCCACTGGAATGAGCCAGGCCGACAGGAACGTCAGTACGGCAACCACGGTCACACCCCAGAACGTCCAGTGAAGCGAGGCATCGAAAACCGCGCGGATCGCGGGATCGGCCGCCAATTCGGAAAGCCCGGTTGGCTGGTTTAGTACATCATGCAGCGAGCTTGCTGCATCGCCGGCGGCATAATGGTTGATGCCGGCATTGAGAATGGCGCCGAGCACGGTTGCGCCGAGCGTATTGCCGAGGCTGCGGGCGAATATGATCGAGGCAGTGGCGCTGCCACGCATCGACCATTCGACGCTGTCCTGCACGAGCGCGATGCTGGTGAGGCTGATCAGCCCCATGCCGAAGCCCATGAAAAACGAGCCTGCTCCAGCAAGCGCGGGATGGCTGTCGGGCGTCAGCAGTAGCAGGAAGGACGCACCGAAGGGAAACATCAGGCTCCCGACCCGCAATGTCCGGCGGATGCCGAACGCCTTGAAGAAGCGGCTGGAGAGCATTACCGCCAGCGGCCAGCCGACAACCAGCATGGTCAAGGTAAAGCCGGCCACGATCGACGACCGCCCGAGGACGCCCTGGACGTACATGGGCAATACCGTCGACAGGCCGATCAGCGCCATTCCGGCCAACAGCGTCGCGGCGTTGCTGGTCGCAACCAGCCGGCGGCTCCAGAGAGCGATGGAAATGATCGGCTCTGCCGCTCGTTTCTCCTGCCGCAGGAAAAGGATGGCGGCAACGAAGAAGACTAGGGCGAGCGACACCAATACCCACGCCTTGGCCCCCGCGGCCTCTGTGAGGATGACGAGCAATGCGATGACGGCGATCGAAAACAGAATGGCGCCGAGATAATCGATCTTAGCTTGCTTATGTGCGACCGATTCTTTGAGGAAGAGGGCGAAGGCGGCGATCGACACGATGCCGATCGGCAGGTTGATCCAGAAGATCCAGGCCCAGGAAATGGTGTCAACGATCACACCGCCTGCGAGCGGCCCGACGACCGCCGACGTGGCCCACACAGTCGCCATGATCCCTTGCACGCGACCCCGCTCCTCCAGCGTGAAGAGGTCGCCAATGATCGTCATCGTTACCGGCTGGATCGCCCCGGCGCCGAGCCCCTGCAGCAGGCGGAAGACGATCAGCGACGCCATCGACCACGCAAGGCCGCAGAACAGGGAGCCGACGAGAAAGATCAGAATGCCGGCGATCAGCACCGGCTTGCGCCCGAAGATGTCCGAAAGCTTGCCATAGATGACGGTTGTCGTCGACTGCGCCAGAAGAAACGCCGAGAAGACCCAGCTGTAGTAGGTAAAACCGCCCAACTGCCCGACGATCTTAGGCATTGCGGTCGCGACGATCGTTGCCTCGATGGCGACCATGAAGGTCGCGAGCATGATGACGGCGACGACGAGCGCACGGTTCGAGCGCTGAGCTGTAGTGGGCATGACATCTTCTCCGGGTACTCCGCAAAGTGCCGGAAATGCTCGGCAAGTCGGCTAGGCGGAAACGCGCCGGCGCGAAGTGTTGCACCGTTCTATGCCGCCGGGCCAAAGGCGTCAATTATTATCCATTTGGCTACGAGTGCCGTTTTCCTGCGTCGCGGCGAAGGTGGCCAGTGCGCGGCATCTGGACCGGACCGTCGAGGTCGCCGCCGCCGCAACCATCCTCGATTGCGCCCCCGACCAGCTCTTCTCCTCCCGTCGCTCTCGCTTGCCGACAAAACCCTCCTCAAGGACAGCAAGCTCATCCTCGGAATGCCCGTCGAAGTCTCGTCCAACCGCCAAGCGAACCGCCCACGCATAGTTCATCAAACCATTCACCGACCAACCGATGAAGGCATTTAGAGAGGAATGAGGCATATAAAGGGGAGCGGCATGCGCATCGCGCGACACCTGCTTCAGAAGTCGCAACCTCAGCTGGATGATGGAACAGAGTTAAAATTCAATTACCGGCTGTCGGCTGCTTCTACTAGATTGCAATAATATATACCCCTATTGTTGTAAGAAGTGGATAGATGTTAGGCATTTTACAACAGGAAGGCGCATGCTATTCTTAGAAAGCTCTAGGTTTTTAGAGGTGATGTTGGGATTATTCTCGACATGGTAGCTGCTTCTATGGCTCGGTTTGGTCTTTGGCCAAATGAGCGTGTTGCTTGTTGTCGGCGTCGGCCGTACGACTTGAAGATATAAAAAACAATCTGGAGGAGACATCCGATGTTTCAAACAGAGACTTGGCTTCCCTTCGGCCTTTCCTAAAGGCCGCCGGGGCAATGGAGCCAACAGGCGAGTGGCTGGGAACCACCTTCGACCGCACGGTCGGACCGGGATGAAGGTCGTCTGAAACACTCATAGAGGTGAAAGCGCGGCAATTGTGCTGCTGTATACACTATCGGGCGGACGGCGTTATGAAACGACGCGGGCCGTACGTGAAACGCTGGAAATTCGCCACAGCATTGGAGTGGGTCCGATGATCAATAGCTTTGGTGAAGACATCTGCTTGCCCCTGGTGCAGTTGATCTACGAAACCGTTGTGAGCCCGCCTGAATGGGAAAAGGTCATAGCGGAGCTGATCGACATCACCAAGGCTGCGGCAGGTGCAGTCGTGGGCTTCAAAGGGGCGGAGGATCGGCGCGCGAGCGTGTTTGCAAAGGGCGTTCCGAAAGCCTCCCTCTGCAATCCGCCGATGATAGCCGCATTGCATGCAGCGACGCTCACCCTGGGGCAAGGGGCGTTCCTGACGATCGATTTGAAGGCCAAGCTCAATCCGCAATGGGACGTGCCTGTGCGCGAGTGTTTTGGTGCCGAGGGCAGCCTTCTTATACTCGTCCTCGTCAAGGAAGGCGGGCGCCGCATTGCACTCGTGCTTCATTTCGATCGGGGTGGTCGAAGCGAAACGGACAGAGCGGCCGAAACGCTGATGAAATTGCTGCCGCACTTTCAGACGGCCTTTGCTATACAGAAAACCACACTTCTGGAGCGGGAGAAATCCGCGCACATGGAGAGTGCCTTCTTCAGTTCCTCGGCTCCCTCTGCTATCATCACGGAAGACTATCAGGTGCGCCTCGCGAACGGGAGTTTCGAGAAATTTGTCGAAGCGTCGCATCTGCTCGTCGAATATAGCGACTCGGTGATCGATTTTGTCGATACCGCTCTTCAGGATGAGGTTGCTCGTCTGATCGGCATGGCGGCGTCGCATGGACGCGTTCGCCATGTTGCCTGGGTCGAGGACAAGGTTAAGAACATCAAATGGCTCGTCAGTGTCGATGCGCTGTCGGGACGTGTTGGCCTAGGATCGCAATTTAAAAACGTCTTTGCCACCAACGAGCGTGTTTACATGCTCACGATACGCGAACTTGGTGGAAACAGCCTGTTGGCACCAGACACCATCAAGTCCATCTTTGGCCTGACACCGACAGAGGCCGATCTCGCATATTGCCTTTTGAGGGGAGAAACGGCATCGGAGATCGCGCGGCAACGCGGGGTCTCAAAGAACACGGTACACAACCAGCTTGCCTCCGCGATGGCACGCGTCGGGGTGAACCGGCAGACGCAATTTCTCCACTGCCTGTCGATGCTCTCCGCGATGTGCTGACGTGTTGCTCAGAACCGCCAGGTAATGCTGACGGAAACGTTGTAGTCGATCGCGTGACTCATGCCGATAGTGGGCGATACGCCACCACCGGCATCCGCGACATAGTTGATCGTCGGTACTTTGTTGACGAAGTTCACGCCGGCGTCCAAGCCGACCACCAGGTTCTCGCTTGGCGCGTAGCGCAGCCCGGCGCCCACGCCGGCAAGCAGGCTGGCGTCATCGCGCGTTTCGGAGACAAAGTCGAAAGCGCCCGTCGATACACTTGGCAGAATTGCAGAATAATGGCTTCGATAGTGAGAATGGAGGTAAGCGCCCCCAAATCTCGCATCGAACGAGACGCTGAGATCCGGCTGCAGCGCCCTGCTTATGCCCAGTTCCGCGAGGGCGCCGACATAGCGCGCATCAAGTTCGTCGGTCTGCCCGACGCCGATCTCGGGGACTACCATGCCAGGAATGCTGGCCCCTATGACGAGCGTCCTGCGAAAATCCACGTCGCGATCGATGGAGCGATACATCGGGCCGAATTTGGGCGTAATCGTCCAGCCGCCTTGGAGATCGATCGGAGCGCCGAGTAGCAGCGTCTGATCGATCACTGTGGCATCCTCGCTGCGCTCATCGACGATAGCGCTGTTGCTGAGATCGCCGGTGGCGGCCAGTGTGATACCGGTATTGTCGGCATAGGCAGCATAGGCTGCGGCACTTGGGGTGCCGCCATTGGTCACGAGCGCGGTAAATACGCCGCCGGCAACCGAACTGCTCGAAGCAAATTGTGTAATCCGGCCATCAGCAAGCGACGATGACGCGTCGGAGTGGATGTGCGCCGTCCCCCCCGCGCTGTCGTTTACCGTGACATCTGCCACCGCGGCCGCAGGCAGCGTGCCCGTAGGTGATGCCGTCAGAGTATTGATGCTGCCGTTCGCCGAGTTGCCATAGCTCAGGTTTAGCGAATTTTGCCCGGCAAGGCTTGTTCGGTCCGTGGAATCGGAAGAAAGGTCTGCGATGCTGCCGTTCCACTCCAGGATAAGCGGCTGCGATCCAATCTGCCCAAGCGGCAGATCCAGGCTGATGCCGAGGTTGAGACCGTCGTCAACGACCCTGCTGTCTCCGCTTCCGAAGAAATCGGGCCGGCGCGAACCCCAGCTTGGCAGGCTCAGCCAGTTGATGCCGGTCCCGATCGTTAGGCTTGGCGCGGTTTCCTCGTTCTGCGCCGTTGGCGTCAGTTTGATGTCGTCCGCAACGGCAATGGAGGTGGTGCTTGCAAGGCTTGCCAGAGCCGCAGCAATGATCGCAGCCAGTTTGCGCGACTGAACAGCAAGGCAGATCCGCATTCTCTTGTCACCCCAATATGGCCGCCGAAGCACCCCGACACGACACACTGAGGTCTATTACTATTATAATTTAGTATACAATCAATTAGCCACGATTTCCCCTGTCGGGAAAGTTCACACGAACGGTGCATAAATGTCACGGCACCGACACGACGCAAAGCTTCTCGCCGTTCGGACCGTAGACGGTAAGCCTTGCGCTCCATCCGCTCGGCGACACCGAGACAGTCGATCGCGAAAGCGCAAGCCGTCCTGGGTCATCCTTCTGGAAATCACCGCCTTGAACATTGCTTGAGGTGTTGCCATTGGAATTCGAGAAGATCTCGAACTGGTAGCTTCCTTCACCGCGACCATCGCTTTCGATCGTCGGGACCAGGGTCATGGCGCCGCCAGTCTCCTTATGGTGCTCGATGATGCAATGTACGGGTGGGAGGGCCGCAATCATTGTAGGACTCCGTCGGGAAAGAGGTCAGCGGCATCGCCGCTGACCTTCAACTGAACTCGACTAGTGTTGAATGGTGATCGAATTGTTGCCGACGCCGGACTGATAGGTCTGAGAGTCGTTGCCATGACCAAACTGCCCGGTAAAAGACATGTTTCCTCTTCCCGTTTGTTCGGTATACGAGTCGTTACCGAAACCTCTTTGTAGGGTTACGGATTCGTTGTATTTGCCACGTTGAAAAGTTGACGCGTCATTCCAGCCGCCGCGCTGACCAGTGTAGCTGAAGTTGCCTTTGCCATGCTGGCTTGTGCCAGCGAAGTTGCCCCAGCCGCTCTGTTCCGTGATGGACTGATTATCCGCAGCGAATACGCCGGAGATCGACGAAAGCGCAAACACGGTTGCAATTACTAGGCCCTTGATTTTCATTGTATCTCTCCTCTTCCTCCCGTCGGAATTGACGGATGAGAGACACTACCGCATCGCCACTCGCGCGCGGGTTTCAAAGCTTACCTAATGGAATGGGTGAATTCCCCGTTTGCGCCAAGGAATGTGGTGTCGCTTAGTGACGAGGGGGGCGGCAAGTGCTTCTGCAACTATGCCATTAGTGACATTTGCCAGAGAAGTAGGCTGGAGATCTATAGTTCCTGAGGTCGTCGCTGCAACGATACGTTGGGCAACCGCGATGCGCCTCCACACGATTTAGAAAGAGATGGTGCCGCTTACGTGACTCGAACACGTGACCCCATCATTACGAATGATGTGCTCTACCGACTGAGCTAAAGCGGCAATCCCTGCGGCCGAACGATGCGGCCCGCGATTTGCATGGGGCTGATACAGGCATTGTTTGAAGATTTCAAGCGCCCCTGTTGCCTCTTCGGCAAAAAAGAAGGGCGCTGTGGAAATCTGCCCTAGAGTGACAGTCGCGTCCGGGCAGCCTTATATTCGGCTTCGAGCCGGTCGACGAGCTTGCCAACAGGTTCGATGGCCTTGACGGCGCCGATGCCTTGTCCGCTGCCCCAAATGTCCTTCCATGCCTTGGCGCCGCCGACGGCCTGTTCGAAATCCATTTTCGAGGGATCGGCGGCCGGCAGGTCGTCGGGGTCGAGGCCGACCGCCCTGACCGACGGCTTGAGATAATTGCCATGCACGCCGGTGAAGTAGTTGGAGTAGACGATGTCGTTCGCCATGCCGTCGACAATCGCCTGCTTGTAGGCTTCCGAGGCGCGCGCCTCTTCGGTCGCGATGAAGGGAGTGCCGATATAGGCCATGTCGGCTCCCATGGCCTGTGCCGCGAGGATCGCGCCGCCATTGGCGATCGCGCCGGCAAGCAGCAGCGGCCCGTCGAACCATTCGCGGATTTCCTGGACAAGAGCAAAGGGAGAAAGCGTGCCGGCATGGCCGCCGGCACCGGCCGCGACGGCGATCAGCCCGTCGGCGCCCTTGCGGATGGCCGAGTTCGCATGCCGGTTGTTGATGACGTCGTGGAGCACGATGCCGCCGTAGGAATGCACAGCGGCATTCACCTCCGGCACGGCGCCGAGCGACGAGATGACAACAGGCACCTTGTATTTGACGCAGAGCCTGAGATCGTGCTCCAGCCGCTTGTTCGACATATGGACTATCTGGTTGACGGCAAACGGAGCAGCCGGCCGTTCGGGGTTTGCAGCGTTGTAAGCGGCCAGGTCCTCGGTGATCATGGCAAGCCATTCGTCGAGCTGGCTCTCCGGCCGTGCGTTCAGCGCCGGAAAGGCGCCAACAACCCCAGCCTTGCACTGCGCCAGCGTCAGCGCCGGATGCGAAATGATGAAAAGCGGGGAGGCGACGATCGGCAATCTGAGATTCTGGGTCAGGATCGGGGGCAGGGCCATGAGACACCGTGAGAATTGACGTTTACGAAAACGTCAATGTGATAGCAGAGACTGTGGCAGAGGAAAAGCTCGCTCTATCGATTCCACAAATATCGGCTATTCTTGCAAGGACATAAGACGGCGTGCGGCAACCGTGCGTTATCCCCCGCCGATGCAATCCGAAGGCCGGGCGAGGCTTGCGATTTGCTGTGGCAGCGGTTACCGCATTAACGAACTGTTAGGGATAAGGCCCAGTCTCAGAGTAAAGGACCGGATGTGAGCGGATTAGAAACGGCTATCAGAACGGCGCTCAGCAAGGCCGATCGCGACAATCCCGAAGTCCGTGCAAAAATATATCAGTCCGCGCGCCAGGCGCTCGAAGCCGGTCTTCGCAAGCAGGACATCACCGACGCGGAAGCGGTTGCCTATCATCGCCACAGGCTCGAAACGACGATTCACATGATCGAAGCGGAGGAGCGCGAGCGCCTTCATCCGCGCCAGGGACCGCCGGAAATTCCTGTTCCACCAGTGGTGGAAATGCCGAACCCCGCTGCCCACGTGGCAGAGGAAGAGGTCGCGAACGTCTCGATCGGCGGCGAGACCCGCGAGCATTCCGTCACGGATCCGCGCTTCGACGACGAATCCAGCCTCGCCGGCGTGCGTGCCGGTAGCGGGGATCATCTCGGCGTTGCGCCGGTTGCTGAGGCGCCGGCTGCGGAACGAAAGCCGGCTCAGATGGACTTCCGGCCGGAGCGCGCGGCGGTTCGGCGCAAGCCGCGCAAGTTCTTCTCCCGGCTGCTCGTCGCCTGCGTGCTTCTTGCCTTCATCGGCATGGGCGCCTGGTGGGTATATTCATCGGGCTTGCTGATGACCGCCGCAGAACGAGATACAAGCGTTGCCAATCCGCCGGCGAGCACGCAACCGGAAGACTTCGACGGCGCCGACGGCAGTAGCGATAACGCTGCTGCGGGCGATAATGCGGCGCCCGTCGCGATCGACCCGCAGAATTCGTTCTCTGCCGATTGGATCGAGGTTTTCAAGCCGTCCGACGCGGATAAGATCAAGACTGGCGCACAATCTCAAACCCAGAATGTCGCGGAAAATGACGGCCCGGCCGTGCGCCTGATTTCGCAGAGCAATGGCAGTGACGGCAATGTCAGTATCAACGTGCCTGCCGATGTGCTGCAGCAGCTGGCCGGCAAGTCCTCGACGATTGCGATCACGCTGCAATCGACGTCCGACGAACCGACGCAGATTACGGTGGAATGCGATTTCCAGTCGCTCGGCGATTGCGCCCGCCATCGCTTCTCCGTCACCAGGCAGAAGTCGGACGTGCTGCTCCAGGTCCGCTTCGATCGATCGCTGGCGCCGAACTCTGCGGGAAGCCTTATGATCAACAGCGACGTCGACGGCAAGGCGCGGGGCATCAACCTCTACGCCGTGCGAATCCTGCCCGGGCAATAGTCTATTTCAGGAAATGGGGGCCCGCGCCGATGATTTTATCGTCGAGTTTGCCGATCGCGTCCTTCTCCTTGCCGTCGTAATCCATCGTCTTCAGCATGTGACGGATCAGGTTCAGGCGGGCGCGACGCTTGTCATTGGCGTGAATGACCGTCCACGGCGCAAATTCCGTATGCGTCTCCTTCAGCATGCGGTCGCGTTTCTCGCTGTAGTCGCCCCATTTCGTCAGCGCCGCGATATCCATCGATGACAGTTTCCAGACCTTGAGAGGATCGTGGCGTCGATCGTGGAAGCGCTTCAGTTGCATCTCGCGGCCGATATCGAGATAGAATTTGAAGAAGAAGATGCCCTCATGGGCGATGATCTTCTCGAGCTGAGGCGCCTGGTTCAGGAAGTCTTCATATTGTTTCGGCGTGCAGAAGCCCATGACGGGCTCGACGCCGGCACGGTTGTACCAGGACCGGTCGAAGAGCACGAACTCGCCGGCAGTCGGGAATTGCGCGACGTAGCGCTGGAAATACCACTGCCCGGCTTCGCGTTCGGTGGGTTTGGTCAAGGCAACTACGCGGGCGAGGCGAGGATTCATATGAGCCGACGAGGCGGAAATCGCGCCGCCCTTGCCCGCCGCATCTCGTCCCTCGAAAAGGGCCAATACCCGCTTGCCAGTGGCCTGCAGCCAGAACTGCACCTTGACCAGTTCGATCTGCAGCTTCTCCAGTTCCTCAAGGTATTCCTCTTCCTGGAGCTTCTTGTTGTACGGGTAGTCGCCGGATTGCAGGGCCGCCTCGTCGACCCAGTCCGGCAGCACGGGATCGTCGACGTCGAAGACACGCTTCTTTCCGCGGATGTCCAGTTCGACGGCTCTACTTTCGACATCATCGGCCATGGCTTCTCCCCCGCTGTGAGCTTCGAATGCAGGCGACCATATTTCTCGTTAAAAATCAAATGTCTTGCAGTTTGCGGTAATTCCTGTGCGTTCCCGTCACGGCTTTTCCGTCTGCTCGTTGCAGCCGAAAACTTCTGTCATGATTCACGGCTATCAGGCAGAGTTTGAAGATAGAAGTACGAGTCGAGATCGCGAGGGGCAGTTGGAAGACGAGACGCCATGGACACGAAGCCTGATTTTGCGCATTCGGCAGGAGCGCCCCGTCCTGCTCGTGGCGCTGCTGATCGCACTGCTCGCTCTTGCCGCAGGCGCGAACAAGTGGGTTGTGCTCGGTCTTTTGCTACTGATGATCACTACGGCCTTGTGGCACGCGGTTCCGATCATCCAGGAAGTCCCGCTGGAACCCGTTCCCGAGACTGTCGAAACTGCCGGCAACCGCTTGGCAGAGGTTACCGCGACGCTGGAGGCGCTCGATGTGCCGGTCATGGTGCTCTCCGGCGACGCCTCGGTGCTTTACCAGAATCGCGCTGCCGAAAAGGATTTTGGCGAGGTCACCATTGGTGCACATATTTCCGCTCGCCTGCGCTCTCCTGGCGTCCTCGACATGATCAGTGAAACGATAGCGACCAATGCCCCGAACCAGATCGAGCATTCCGAACGTCTGCCATCCGAGCGCGTCTACATCGTCCGCAGCGCGCCCGTGATCCTTGATGGGCAGCAGCCTGCGGATGAGCGGTTCTTTGTGGTTTCTTTTCGGGATATTTCCGAAGTCCGTCGCATCGACCGCATGCGCTCCGATTTTGTCGCCAATGCCAGCCATGAGTTGCGCACGCCGCTCGCGTCCCTGCGCGGTTTCATCGAGACCATCCAGGGACCGGCAAAGAATGATGTGAAAGCGCAGGAGCGCTTTCTCGGCATCATGCTCGATCAGACCACCCGCATGAGCCGTCTCGTCGACGACCTGCTGTCCCTTTCGCGCCTCGAGCTCAAGTCACATATCGCCCCGGATCAGAAGGTAGACCTCGTTCCCCTTCTCGGCCACGTCAGGGACTCGCTGGTACCGTTGGCAAATGACGTCGGCGTTGAGATCGCTCTGCATCTTCCGCAAGGCAAAGCAGAGGTGCTCGGCGACCGCGACGAGCTGGTGCAGGTCTTTGAAAACCTGATAGAAAATGCCTGCAAATACGGGCAGGAGGGAAAGGCGGTGGATGTGTTCCTGAAAAATGGTCAGGGCGAGCCGGTGGAGGTCGCCGTCGTCGACAAGGGGCCGGGTATTCCGGCCGAGCACGTGCCGCGTCTGACGGAGCGATTCTACCGCGTGAGCATCGAGGATAGTCGCTCGAAGAAGGGCACGGGGTTGGGCCTTGCCATTGTCAAGCACATCCTGACGCGGCACCGGGCGCGCCTGATCGTCAAGTCGGAAGTCGGCAAGGGAACGAGTTTCACCGTGCGCTTTTGACATAAAACTGCAGGCGTTTGTCTGTGTGCGCGAATTTTATCAAATATATTCAATAGTGTAATCTGTCACAAATGTTTCGTCAAAATGACATAAAAGCTCTGGTCATCAGGGGCTAAAGAGAGCGGGCCGCTGATGAAGACGGCACCGCCAAGGGCCGCTCAAGGCCGCACTCAGACCGCTATATGCCCGGGAGATTGTTATGAACGCTTTTAAACTTACGGTCGCTGCACTTGCTGCTTCCGCCGCTTTTGCTGGCGCGGCTGTTGCTCGCGACCAGGTTCAGGTTGCTGGTTCGTCCACCGTCCTGCCTTACGCCAAGATCGTTGCCGAAACCTTTGGCGAAACCTTCAAGGACTTCAAGACGCCGGTCGTTGAATCCGGCGGCACGGGCGCTGGCCTCAAGGAATTCTGCAAGGGCGTTGGCCCGGACACCATCGACGTTGCCAACGCTTCGCGTCCGATCAACGCCAAGGAACTGGATGCCTGCAAGGCTGCCGGCGTAACCGACATCCAGGAAGTGAAGATCGGCTATGACGGCATCGTCTTCGCAACCGACTCGTCCAACCCGGACGTTGCCTACGTTCCGGCCGACATCTACAAGGCTCTGGCCGCTCAGGTCGTCGTTGACGGCAAGCTCGTCAACAACCCGTACAAGAAATGGTCGGAAGTTAATCCGAAGCTCCCGGCTGTTGACATCGCTGCCTACATCCCAGGCGAAAAGCACGGCACCCGCGAAGTCTTCGAACAGAACGTTCTCGCAGCCGGCTGCAAGGCCTCCGGCGCCCTGGACGTCATCAAGGCTGCGATTTCCGAGGCTGCTGCTCAGACCAAGGCTTGCGTCGCAGTCCGCAAGGACGGCGCTGCTGTCGACATCGACGGCGACTATCCGGAAACGCTGGCACGCATCGCTGCCAACAAGACCGGCGTTGGCGTCTTCGGCCTTTCCTTCTATGAAAACAACGCCGACAAGCTGAAGGTCGCAACCGTCAACGGTATCGTTCCGTCGACCGAAACGATCTCCGACGGCACGTACCCGGTTTCCCGCCCGCTGTTCTTCTACGTCAAGAAGGCACACCTCGGCGTCATCCCGGGCCTGAAGGAATACGTCAACTTCTTCGTTTCGGAGCCGATGATCGGCCCGGATAGCCCGCTCGTCGAGTACGGCCTCGTTGCTGCTCCCGATGCAGAGCGCGACGCGATCCGCAAGTCGGTTGAAGACGGCAAGACCATGTAATGACCTTTGCCGGCGCGATCACCAAGATCGCGCCGGCATTGCCTTGTCCCGCCAGTTGGGACGGGGTTTGAACTTCTCCAAGTTTGAGAGCCGGATCGGTCCGCCTGCCGTTTCCGCTTTTTGGGGTCAAAGGGCCTGGGGACCTTACGAATGAGTACATCCGTCATACTCCTGTGCCTCGTGGTGCTGGGCGCCGTTGCCTTTCTGGCAGCCAGCAGCCGCGCTACGGCACTTGCGGGAGGCAAGTCCTCCGCGCTGCATTCGCGACCGGGCTATTATGGCGCCTATGCCGCTATCTGGACGATACTTCCGGCACTGCTCCTGCTGTGCGCGTGGCTGGCAATCAGCCCTTCAATTATTGAATCTTCCGTCCGTGGCGCCTTCCCGGATGACGTCAAGGCGCAGCCTGCTGCGCAGCAGAACCTGAACTACGGGATGGTCAGCGCGATCGCGCGCGGCCTGCCGCTGCTCACCTCGGAGGAGATCAGCGGTGCTGCCAGCGATCCGGCGGGCCTCCAGGCAAAGCTTGCTGCGAAGGGTGTTCCCCTTGCCGGTCAGCCGCAGCCCTACATGATCGACGCAGCGCAGAAGCTGAATGCTGAATCCGGCTCCAGCCGCCTCGTCATGACGGCGCTCGTTCTCGTCCTTGCCGTTGCCGGCGCATTCTATGCGCTTCGAAAAGTCGCTCCGCGGTTCCGTGCACGAAACCGCGTCGAACGCGTCATGCTCTGGGGCCTGCTCTTGGCGTCGTCGATCGCCATCCTGACGACGATCGGTATCGTTTTGTCGATGCTGACAGAAGCTGCACATTTCTTCGCGGCCGTTCCTGCCGCAGACTTCTTCTTTGGTACGGTCTGGGATCCGCGCTTTGCCGGTGCCGGCAGCTCGTCCTTCGGGCAATTCGGCTTGATCCCGCTTTTGCTCGGCACGCTCTACATCGGTTTCGTTGCAATGCTGGTGGCAGTGCCTGTCGGTCTCTTCGCGGCGATCTACATGGCTGAATACGCTGCCCAAAGGGTCCGGTCTATTGCAAAGCCACTGCTTGAGGTCCTCGCCGGTATTCCGACGATCGTTTACGGCTTCTTCGCGCTCGTCACCGTCGGCCCCTTCCTGCGCGACCTGTCTTCGCAGGTGAGCGGCCTCCTCTCCGGCAACTATACGAACTTCATTCAGGCGCAGAGCGTTCTGACGGCGGGTATCGTCATGGGCATCATGCTGATCCCGTACGTTTCGTCGCTGTCGGACGATATCATCACCGCAGTGCCGGGTGCCCTGCGCGACGGTTCCCTCGGGCTCGGCGCGACTCGCTCGGAAACGATCAAGAAGGTCGTGCTTCCCGCAGCGCTGCCCGGCATCGTCGGCGCGCTTCTGATGACAGCCTCGCGCGCCATCGGCGAAACCATGATCGTGGTGCTGGCGGCGGGCGTCGCAGCGCGCATCCAGCTCAATCCTTTCGAGCCGATGACGACAGTAACAGTCAAGATCGTCAACCAGCTGACCGGCGACCTAGAGTTTACCTCGCCGCAGACGCTGGTCGCCTTCGCCCTCGGCATCACGCTGTTCTTCATCACGCTTTGCCTCAACATCTACGCGCTCTACATTGTGCGCAAATACCGGGAGCAGTACGAATGACGGATATTGTTTCTCCGGTTCAAGGCGTTGTCGTTTCGAAGGCGCCTGAACGTCGCGACATCGGTCTGAAGGGCCGCTATGCCGCCGAACGCCGGTTCCGTGCCTATGGCATAGCCGCGATCTCCTTTGGCTTGATCTTCCTGGCAATCCTTCTGACAAGCGTCATCAGCAAAGGCTACACGGCCTTTCAGCAGACGGCGATCACGTTGCCGATCGAATTCAGCGAGAAAACGATCGACCCGAACAACAAGCGGGCGACCGATCCGTCCGTGCTGATTGCCGCGAACTACCCGGTTCTCATCCGCGACGCGATGATCAAGGCGCTGAACCTGAATGCATCGAGCCGTCCTGATGTGCGTGATGCGACGGCGATGATCTCCAAGGGTGCGCCGATCCAGTTGCGCGACATGGTCGCGGCCGATCCGTCGCTCATCGGCAAGACGGTCAATGTGACGCTGCTTGCCGACGCGAATATCGACTCTGCCCACAAGGGTCAGATCGACCTCAAGGTGGACGAAAAGAACCGCAAGGTGAACGACAAGCAGGTTGGCTGGATGAACCAGCTGGCCGCCAGCGGTACCCTGCACAAGCAGTTCAACACCGGCCTCTTCGTCAACGGCAACTCCAGCCGTCCGGAAGCCGCGGGCCTTGGCGTTGCGCTGATCGGTTCGCTCTACCTGATGCTGATCGTGCTCGCCCTTGCGCTGCCGATCGGCGTTGCCGCTTCGATCTACCTCGAAGAGTTCGCGCCGAAGAACAAGCTGACGGACCTGATCGAGGTGAACATCAACAACCTCGCAGCCGTTCCCTCGATCGTCTACGGTCTGCTCGGTCTTGCCGTCTTCATCAACTTCGCTGGCCTGCCGCGTTCCGCGTCGTTGGTAGGTGGCCTGGTGTTGAGCCTGATGACGCTGCCGACCATCATTATCGCAACCCGCGCGGCACTGCGAGCCGTGCCGCCGTCGATCCGGGCGGCCGCTCTCGGCCTCGGCGCCTCCAAGATGCAGATGGTCTTTCACCACGTGCTGCCGCTTGCGATGCCCGGCATCCTGACCGGCACCATCATCGGCCTGGCGCACGCGCTCGGCGAGACCGCGCCGCTCCTTTTGATCGGCATGGTCGCGTTCGTCGCCAACGCTCCGGCGACGCCCATGGATCCTTCGACGGCCCTGCCGGTGCAGGTCTATATGTGGGCCAACGAAGCCGAACGCGCGTTCGTCGAACGCACGTCGGGTGCCATCATCGTCCTGCTCCTGTTCCTGATCGTCATGAACTTCGGAGCCATCCTCTTGCGTCGTCGCTTTGAGCGCCGCTGGTAAACGGAGTAGACATTATGAACATGTTGACGGAAGCAGCAGTTGAGAAGGCGCTGGATCAGAAGATGAATACTGTTCCCTATAAGATGATCGGCCAGGACGTCTCGGTTTACTACGGCGAGAAGCGTGCGCTCTTCGACGTCAAGCTGAACATCCGCGAAAACACGGTGACGGCCCTCATCGGCCCTTCGGGCTGCGGCAAATCCACCTTCCTGCGCAGCCTGAACCGTATGAACGACACGATCGACGGTTGCCGCGTCACCGGCAAGATCACGCTCGACGGTGACGATATCTACGATCCGGATATCGACGTCGTGGAACTGCGTGCCCGTGTCGGCATGGTGTTTCAGAAGCCGAACCCATTCCCGAAGACGATCTATGAGAATGTCGCCTACGGCCCGCGCATCCACGGCCTCGCCAAGTCGAAGGCCGACATGGACCAGATCGTCGAACTCAGCTTGCAGCGCGCCGGCCTGTGGAACGAGGTGAAGGATCGCGTTCATGAAGCCGGCACCGGCCTTTCCGGTGGCCAGCAGCAGCGCCTCTGCATCGCCCGCGCCGTTGCCGTGAGCCCTGAAGTGATCCTGATGGACGAGCCGTGCTCTGCGCTCGATCCGATTGCGACGGCAAAGGTCGAGGAGCTGATCCACGAGCTTCGCGAGAACTATACGATCGTCATCGTGACGCACTCGATGCAGCAGGCGGCCCGTGTTTCGCAGCGCACCGCCATGTTCCACCTCGGCAACCTCGTCGAGGAGAACGATACCGACAAGATGTTCACCAACCCGGACGATCCGCGCACCCAGGACTACATCATGGGGCGCTTCGGTTGATCGCCGGCGTCGGTAACACTCACGATATTCAAGGATGATCCCTATGGCATCGACACATATCTTTTCTGCCTACGACGATGATTTGAAGTTCCTGTCCCGCCGTATCTCGGAAATGGGCGGCCTGGCCGAGCAGATGGTCTCGGATGCCGTTCGCGCGCTTGTAAACGGCGATACGGCCCTGGCCCAGAAGGTCATTTCTGACGACGTGATCCTCGACCACGCCGAACGCGAGATCGGTGACAAGGCAATCGTTACGATCGCCCGTCGCCAGCCGATGGCGGCCGACCTCCGCGAGATCATGGGTTCGATCCGCATTGCGGCCGATCTTGAGCGCGTCGGCGATCTCGGCAAGAACACCGCCAAGCGCGTCATTGCTGTCCAGAGTGCCGGCGTGCCGCGCAAGCTCGCCCGCGGCCTCGAGCACCTTTCCGAACTGGCGCTCGTCCAGCTCAAGGAAGTCCTCGACGTCTATACGAGCCGTGCTGCCGACAAGGCAAAGTCGATCCGCGAGCGCGACGAGGAAATCGACGCGATGTACACCTCGCTGTTCCGTGAGATGCTCACCTACATGATGGAAGATCCGCGCAACATCACCAGCTGCACGCATCTTCTGTTCTGTGCCAAGAACATCGAGCGTATCGGCGACCACGCCACCAACATTGCCGAGACCATCTATTACATGGCCACCGGTGCTCAGCCGGAAGGCGAACGTCCGAAGGACGATACCGCCAACACCGTCGGCGCTGTCACGGAATAGTCGTTCTGCGACCGCGCCCCCAGGAGACCAAAACGAATGATCCCTAAAGTAGCTGTCGTTGAAGACGAAGAAGCACTGAGCGTGCTTCTTCGCTATAACCTTGAAGCTGAAGGTTTTGAGGTCGATACCATCCTGCGTGGCGACGAGGCCGAGATCCGGCTGCAGGAACGCACGCCAGACCTTTTGATCCTGGATTGGATGCTGCCGGGTGTGTCCGGCATCGAGCTCTGCCGGCGTCTGCGGATGCGGCCGGAAACCGAGCGCCTTCCCATCATCATGCTGACGGCTCGTGGCGAGGAAAGCGAACGCGTTCGCGGTCTCTCCACCGGCGCCGACGACTACGTCGTCAAGCCGTTTTCGACGCCGGAGCTTGTCGCGCGCGTCAAGGCAATGCTTCGTCGCGCCAAGCCGGAGGTGCTCTCCACGCTGCTGAAGTGCGGCGACATCGAGCTCGACCGCGAGACGCATCGCGTTCATCGCAAGAGCCGTGAAGTCCGCCTCGGTCCAACCGAGTTCCGGCTCCTCGAGTTCCTGATGGCGTCCCCCGGACGCGTCTTCTCGCGTTCGCAGCTTCTTGACGGCGTCTGGGGTCACGATATCTATGTGGACGAACGCACCGTCGACGTCCATGTCGGTCGCCTGCGCAAGGCGCTGAACTTCTCCAACATGCAGGATGTTATCCGCACCGTGCGCGGCGCGGGATATTCCATGGAAGCATAAGGCTTCGATGGGGACTGAGCGGCTTTCATCTCAGAAACAAGAAAACGGGCCCGCGAAGGCCCGTTTTCTTTATTCCTTATCCGGCTTCCACATCAGGCGACCCGGTTAGCGGCCTTGCGGCGCTCATTGACCGGCTGGTAGGCCATGCGCTGATGGTACGTGCAGTACGGGGAAGAATCCGGGGACTCGCAGCCGCAGAAGTGGAAATCGTCCTTCAGCGGATCGCCGACCGGCCACTTGCAGGTGCGCTCGGTCAGTTCCGTCAGGCCGAGACGACGCGAAATCGGGACGACCACATTTGCGGCCGGGCGGAAGCGGACTTCCTCGACCGTGTCGATCTCGATCTCTTCCTTGAGCATCGTTGCACCCTGCTGGCGGGTGACGGTACGCGTGGTGATCCGCGATGCGTAGTTCGGTGCGCGCG
Source organism: Rhizobium sp. LjRoot258 (assembly GCF_964254185.1). NCBI lineage: Bacteria > Pseudomonadati > Pseudomonadota > Alphaproteobacteria > Hyphomicrobiales > Rhizobiaceae > Rhizobium > Rhizobium sp. LjRoot258. The sequence continues at coordinate 150,649 of NZ_CAXUST020000001.1, forward strand.
GCGCCGATGTGGTGCGCTTGGGCGTTCTGACGGTGGTCGTCGAGCCGCCGGCCTTGGCACGACCGGGCAAACTCAAACGGTGAACTTTGCCAATGACGGCGTTGCGGCTTACACCGCCAAGTTGCGCTGCGATCTGGCTGGCGCTCAGGCCCTCTGACCACAGCTTCTTCAGTTTTTCAACGCGCTCGTCTGTCCAGTTCATGCCCCTGTCTCCGCCTTATTAGCGTTGGTGTAGGCAGAATCCCTCACCGTTGCCTCGGACGTATCCGAAGCAAGAAACGCTTGCTCGATTTTGGTGACTAGTTCCGCCGCATGCAGTCTAGTAATTGAGTTTTAACCTAGTGTGAGGCTGACTCCGTGACAAGAGTCGGTTGAATCTCGGCGAATCGATTCTCAGGTTTTCCCCAACTTGCTGGGCGCGAGAGTCATTTCTGCAACATTAATTGTTGATAGATCCGGAGCCTCCAGATCGCGGCTTGACGCATGCATCAAAACCTCAGTTTTGTTGACATTGCAGTGCGAAAAGTAAATAGTGCTGCTCGCCGCCGAAAGGCGGCATTTTTAATTTCCGGACCTGCATTCCTTAGCCGGAGTCCGGCTGCTGATGGTTATAGACAGGAGATCGCGCCATGGCTGAAGCCGCGCTTTACGACACCTACTCTCGTGCCCCGCTGCGGTTCGAGCGAGGAGAAGGCGTTTGGCTGATCACAGAAACGGGCGAGCGATATCTTGATTTCGGCGCCGGCGTTGCCGTTACCTCCGTCGGCCACAGCCATCCGCATGTGGTGGGTGCGCTGAAGGAGCAGGCCGACAAGGTCTGGCACCTGTCCAATATCTACGAAATCCCGGGTCAGGAAACGCTCGCGAAGCGGCTGACCGAGGCTACATTTGCCGACAAGGTGTTCTTCACGAACTCCGGCGCGGAAGCCCTGGAATGCGCGATCAAGACGGCGCGCCGCTATCAGTTTTCCAAGGGCCATCCCGAGCGGTTTCATATCATCACGTTCGAAGGTGCCTTCCATGGCCGCACGCTGGCGACGATCGCTGCGGGTGGCCAGGAGAAGTACCTCGAAGGATTCGGTCCGAAGGCGCCCGGCTTCGATCAGGTTCCTTTTGGCGATCTCGATGCCGTCCGCAGCGCCATCACAAACGAGACGGCCGCGATCCTCATCGAGCCTGTTCAGGGGGAGGGTGGCGTCCGTGCGGCGACCAACCAGTTCCTGAAGGCACTTCGTGAGATCTGCGACGAGCACGGTCTGCTGCTGGTCTTCGACGAAGTGCAGACCGGGATGGGCCGCACGGGCAAGCTGTTTGCGCATGAATGGTCCGGCGCCACCCCTGACATCATGGCAGTCGCCAAGGGCATCGGTGGCGGCTTCCCGCTCGGCGCCTGCCTTGCGACGGCAGAGGCAGCTTCCGGCATGAAGGCCGGCACGCATGGCTCCACTTATGGCGGTAATCCGCTTGCCATGGCTGTAGGCAGTGCCGTGCTCGACGTGATCCTCGCGGACGGCTTCCTGCAGCAGGTGCGCGACGTCTCGCTGGTCTTCCGCCAAGGGCTGGCCTCGCTCAAGGATCGCTATCCTGATATCATCGAGGACGTTCGCGGCGAGGGACTGCTGCTCGGCGTCAAGGCCGCCGTGCCGTCTTCCGAGCTGCTGCATGCAATCCGTGACGCCCATCTGCTCGGCGTTCCCGCTGGCGACAACGTCATCCGTCTTCTGCCGCCTCTGGTCGTCACACCGGACGAAGCCCGTGAGGGCCTCGCCCGCCTTGAGCGTGCCGCCGAAAGCGTGCGCGCTTCGAAGGTCAAGAAGACGGCTTAATGGATAATGCCGGCCGGAAGGCGGGCGTGATAGGTAAAGACAATGGCTTCCACCAAACACTTTCTCGATCTCTCCGCCGTTGCGGCATCAGACCTGCGGCTCATCATGAATGACGCCATGTCCCGCAAGCAGGCCTTCAAGGCTGGGCAAGGCGACAAGCCGCTCGCCGGCAAGATGCTCGCGATGATCTTCGAGAAGCCTTCGACCCGTACCCGCGTCTCCTTCGACGTCGGCATGCGCCAGCTGGGCGGCGAGACGCTCTTCCTCTCGGGCACCGAAATGCAGCTCGGTCGCGCCGAGACCATTGGCGACACGGCGAAGGTGCTCTCACGTTACGTCGATGCGATCATGATCCGCACCACCGATCATGCCCGCATGCTGGAGCTGGCCGAGCACGCCACGGTTCCCGTCATCAACGCGCTGACGGACGATACCCATCCGTGCCAGATCATGGCCGATATCATGACTTTCGAGGAGCATCGTGGCCCCATCAAGGGCAAGACGATCGCCTGGACCGGCGATGGCAACAACGTGCTGCATTCGCTGGTCGAAGGGGCTGCCCGTTTCGGCTATCGTATGAATATGGCGGTCCCCCTTGGTTCCGAGCCGAAGGATCACTATTTGAACTGGGCCCGCGATGAGGGCGCCGAAATCATGCTCTGCCATGATGCCGACCGTGCGGTCGCCGGCGTCGATTGCGTGGTGACCGATACCTGGGTCTCCATGAATCAGGAACATCGGGCCCGGGGTCATAACGTCTTCCAGCCTTATCAGGTCAATTCGGCTTTGATGGCACAGGCCGACAAGGATGCATTGTTCATGCATTGCCTGCCCGCCCATCGTGGTGAGGAAGTCACGGACGAGGTGATCGACGGCCCGCAATCCGTCGTCTTCGATGAAGCGGAAAACCGTCTTCATGCGCAGAAGTCGATTCTTGCTTGGTGCCTAGGCGCGATCTGAACCATACTGCACGCCACGTTTGGCCGGAAGGCCCGTTGGCCGCGCGAGCGGATGGACACTCTCGTCTGCCGCTCTCAGACTAGGAGAAGACCAATGGCAGAACCTGCAGCCGCCCTCGGCGAATTCAATTTCGCCGGCGATGATCACGTCGTTCCGTTTCAGGTTGAAGGGTTGGATGTGCGCGGTCGCGCCGTCCAACTCGGGCCGATGCTGGACGCGATCCTCGAGCGTCATCGCTATCCTGCGCCTGTCGCGAGGCTTCTTGCCGAAGTCGTCGTGTTGACGGTGCTGCTCGGCACCTCGCTGAAATTCGACGGCAAGTTCACGGTGCAGACCAAAGGCGACGGCCCGGTGGACCTGCTTGTTTGCGATTTCTCGACGCCCGAGAACGTGCGTGCTTATGCGCGCTTCGACCAGGGCCTCCTCGACACGGCCATCGCCGCTGGGCAAATCGAGCCTGAACAGCTGCTCGGCAAGGGTATGCTGGCGTTTACGATCGATCAGGGGAAGTTTAGCCAACCCTATCAGGGCATCGTTGCGCTCGACGGAGCGACCCTCGAGGAAATCGCCGGCACCTATTTCCGCCAGTCGGAGCAAATCCCGACGCAAGTGCGTCTTGCCGCTGCCGAGCTCTTCGATCGCGACGAAGTGGGCAAGCCGCGTCACCGTTGGCGGGCAGGGGGGCTCGTGGCCCAGTTCCTGCCGGAAGCGCCCGAGCGCATGCGCCAGCCGGATCTTCATGGGGGCGACGGTGACACGGCCGGTGGTTCCCACAAGGAAGACGATGCATGGATGGAAGCCCGCTCGCTCGTCGAAACGATCGACGCCGACGAGTTGACGGATCCGCAGGTGGGCACGGAGAGGCTGCTGTACCGCCTGTTCCACGAACGCGGCGTTCGCGTCTACGAACCGCGCGAGGTCTTCGATCGCTGCAGCTGTTCGCGCGAGAAGATCAAGGGCGTGCTGAAGGGGTTCTCTGCCGAGGAAATCGATGCCAGCCAGGAAGGCGGCGCGATCTCGGTGACCTGCGAGTTCTGCTCGACGACCTACCGCTTCGAAGTGGAAGAGGTGGCTCAGGCTGCCGAGTGATCAGTTCAGGACTCTGAGCAGCCCTGGCGAATCCAGCGAGAAGGCGGGAATTTCGACATCGAAAAGCTCGCCTTCATCCGTTTCCATCTGGTAGTGGCCGAACATCAGCCCTGATGGCGTATCCAGTGGGCAGCCCGAGGAATATTCATAGGTATCGCCCGGAGCAAGCCGCGGCTGTTCGCCGACAACGCCGGCGCCCGTGACCTCATCGACGATCCCGTTCTGGTCTGTGATGTTCCAGTAGCGGTTCACCAATCGTACGGTCGTGTCGGAATTGTTGCTGATGACGATCTTGTAGCCCCAGACATAACGATCGTCCTCCGGATCGGATTGCTCCTCCAGATAAAAGGGTTCGACGACGACTTCAATGTCTCGTGTAAGGGCGCGGTACATGCCTACACCATAGTCAACATACGTTACCGGTATCTTATACGACGGCCGATCCGTCAATAAACCGATAGGCGATCACGTCCCTAATGCGTGCAATGGCAAGAGGTTTCGCGCGCTAAGCCTAATTTTAGCCCGCCTCGCATGTGGCAAAAGCGCATGGCGGTCGGCCGGATCGGAGGTAATCCGGCCGTTATGGGCTGATCAGGCGTTCACCTTGGCGAGTGCCTGGGCGAAATCCTCGATCAGATCGTCCGTGTCCTCGATGCCCGCGGAGAGACGAACGGTGCCGCCGGAGATGCCGAGCTCTGCACGCGCCTCGTCGGTCAGGTTCTTGTGCGTCGTCGTCGCCGGGTGCGTGATCAGGCTCTTGGCGTCGCCCAGATTGTTGGAGATCTTGACGATATCAAGCGCGTTTTGAAGCGCGAAGGCTGCCTCCTTGCCACCCTTCAATTCGATCGCGACCAGCGTCGAGCCGCCCTTCATCTGCTTGGCGACGATGTCGGCCTGCGGATGATCCTTGCGGCCGGGATAGATGACCTTGGCGACCTTCGGCTGATCAGCCAGGAAGTCGGCGATCTTCGATGCATTTTCGGTCTGCTGCTTGACACGCAGTGGCAGTGTCTCGAGGCCCTTCAGCAGCGTCCACGCCGTGAACGGCGACATCGCCGGGCCGGTGTGGCGGTAGTAGTCCTGCAGGTTCTCCTTGACCCATTCCGTGTCGGAGAGGATCACGCCGCCGAGGCTGCGGCCCTGACCGTCAATGTGCTTGGTGGCCGAGTAGACGACGATATGGGCGCCGAGCTCGAGTGGCTTCTGGAAGATCGGGGTTGCAAAGACGTTGTCGACTACGACCTTGGCGCCGATCTGGTTGGCGAGCTTGGCAACACCGGCGATATCGATCACTTCTAGCGTCGGGTTCGTCGGGCTTTCCAGGAAGAACACCTTCGTGTTCGGGCGGATCGCCTTTTCCCAGTTCTCGAGATGGCGACCATCGACCAGCGTGCATTCGATGCCGTATTTCGGCGCAAGCGTCTCGACGACCCAGCGGCAGGAGCCGAAGAGGGCGCGGGCTGCGACGATGTGGTCGCCTGCCTTCACCTGGCAGAGGATCGCGGCGGTGACGGCTGCCATGCCCGAGGCTGTGGCACGGGCCTCCTCGGCGCCTTCGAGCGCGCACATGCGCTTCTCGAACATGTCGTTGGTCGGGCTGCCGTAGCGAGCGTAAATATAGCCTTCGGTCTCGCCCTTGAAGCGTGCTTCGGCCGCTTCCGCGCTTTCATAGACGAAGCCCTGCGTGAGGTAGATTGCTTCGGAGGTCTCGCCATATTGCGAGCGCAGCGAACCGCCGTGTACGAGTTGGGTTGCCGGGCGCCAGGTCTTGCTCATGAATCACCACTTTCAAACAACAAAAAAACCGGCCGCGAAAGCAGACCGGTTTTGCACCCGGTCCTTTTAGCCACTTGTTTAACGTGGCTGCAAGCCGACCGGCCAAATCACCACGGGATAAAGCTGCAATACTGCCGTTCTATGCTTGCGTCAATTCCTCGAGTTTGGTTTTGTCTGCGACAAATATGGATAAGGCATGATGGCTCGCGTAACAGGAATTTTGGCAGATCGTGCGATTGCCGCGCTCTTTGAGGCCGGGCGTCTCAGCTCTGAGCGCGATTTGGATCACGACCAGATCCAGCCGGCAAGCCTCGACCTGAGGCTTGGCGCCAAGGCTTTCCGCGTTCGCGCGAGTTTCATGCCGGGGCCATCCCATCTTGTGTCCGACAAGCTCGATCGCCTAAGCCTTCACGTCGTCGATCTCTCCGAAGGTGCCGTGCTGGAGACAGGCTGTGTCTATATCGTTCCGCTGATGGAGCGCCTCGACCTGCCGGCCGATATGTCGGCCTCGGCCAACCCGAAGAGCTCGACCGGGCGTTTGGATATCTTCACGCGCGTCATCACCGACTATGCGCAGGAGTTCGATAAGATCCCGACCGGCTATTCCGGCCCTCTCTACCTCGAAATTAGCCCGCGCACTTTCCCGATTGTCGTGCGCCGGGGCTCGCGCCTGTCGCAGATCCGCTTCCGTGTCGGGCATTCCCTGCTCGGCGAGCCCGAACTTCTGGCGCTGCACGATGCCGAAACGCTGGTTGCCAGCAAGCAACCGAACGTCTCGGGCGGCGGCATTGCGCTGTCGATCGATCTTGCGGGCGACAAGGACGGCCTGATCGGCTACCGCGGCAAGCACCACACCGCCGTCGTCGATGTCGACAAGAAGGCGCAGCACGACATCTATGATTTCTGGGAGCCTCTCTATAGTCGCGGCCGCAACGAACTGATCCTGGATCCTGACGAGTTCTACATCCTCGTCTCCCGCGAAGCCATCCATGTGCCGCCGCACTACGCGGCCGAGATGACCCCCTTCGATCCGCTGGTCGGCGAATTCCGCGTGCACTATGCCGGCTTCTTCGACCCTGGCTTCGGCCACGCGCCGGCTGGCGGCCGCGGCAGCCGCGCCGTGCTCGAGGTCCGCAGCCACGAGGTTCCCTTCATCCTCGAAGACGGCCAGATCGTCGGCCGCCTCGTCTACGAACATATGCGGGAGCACCCGGAAAGCCTCTACGGCTCCGGCCTCGGCTCGAACTATCAGGCCCAGGGCCTGAAGCTTTCCAAGCACTTCCGCATTTGAGCGTTCTGGTGTCCTCGATCGCTGGCTGCCGCGTTCTCGTCGGTAGCCAGAGGGCGTCGTTCGCCATCATTCGGCCAGAGGTAGGGTAGTGTTTCTGCCGTCGATTTGAAGGAGCTGTGTTCGGCGCGAGATAAGGGCCGGCCGGTAGAATCTTCTTGAGCCTTGTGGTGTTCGTGCTGTGACGGTGGTGGGTCCAGATCGCCAACAAAGACCGATGGGCGCGCAAACATACGCTTCCAAAGTTCCCATCCGGCCGCGAGCGAATGCGCGCGCCTTGGCGTGCTTCGGGCATTTCGCTGAAGATCCGCTGCATGCGCGGAGGCCGCAATATCAGAAGTGCCTTTGTTACGATTGTCGGTGTTTGGCCGCTTGACAGCGGCCATCATCTGTAGAAAGTCTCGCTCTAGTGCGGGTGTAGCTCAATGGCAGAGCAGCAGCTTCCCAAGCTGAATACGAGGGTTCGATTCCCTTCACCCGCTCCACGAAGCCAAGTGCAGTCGACAACGCAAAAAGATCCTGATCGCTACCTGACGGAGCGAAGCGGCGGAACACTCTTACGCCGCGGCCGTTTAGTCTCCAGTCCAACAAAGCAGGAGAAAGCGTTATGGATTGGAACCGCGTCGAAGGAAACTGGAAGCAGATGAAGGGCAAGATCAAGGAGCAGTGGGGCAAACTCACTGATGACGATCTTGATCAGATTGCCGGCAAGCGCGACCAGTTGGAAGGCAAAATCCAGGAACGCTACGGTATCGCGCGCGATCGCGCGCGGCGAGACATCGACGATTGGTACGGCAATCAGACTTGGCATTGACCTGACGAGCCCGGAGCCAACCCTCCGGGCATTCCGCCTCATGCCAGCTTCACGATGGGAAGTTGATCTTGGTCATGAAGCCGCGATCGATCAGTTGCTGCGGCCCGTCATAGCGAATCGACTGACCGTAGCTGAAATCGATTTCCCCTTCGCGATGAAGAACATCCATCATCTTCTGGTAGTGCTCGGAAGAATTATAGTGCTGCTTGCCCTCAGCTGCTTCGGTTATCTTGGCCTTGTAATTGGTGAAGAATTTGAAGTGCAGGATAGCGCCCCAGACAGACGGGAAATTGCGGCCATAGGGCAACGGCTGGTGGAGGCTGCTTCCGAAAAGGCACGTTCTGTCCCAGTAGATCAACGGGTATTTGATAAGCTCGTTGCCCTCTCCGAATTTTCTGCCCCGCGGCCCGCCCCTAACACTGACGCCTCGCTTCTTGATCGTTGACACATAGCTGTCACCATCAAAATAACGCGAGAACTGCCACGGCTTGTCGACAGAAGATGGGTGCGCGCCGACTTCGCTCAGCCTGGGATACATATCCAGCATAGGCGCGGCCATTCGCTTGAGGTTTTGAGCTTCAAGCGTGCGGATAAGGGATGGCAACGGTTGGCTGAAGCAATCATCGTAGACGAGGAACTCATCGGAATCGACATTCAGATACCATCGATCGAGACCATACCTGGAGAACAGGCTTTCCCTCCAATTTCGGCCCCGCCGTGCTTCGCCAAATCTTACGGGCGAGGTCCAAACGTCAACGTCCGGCTCATTTAAGAGAGCCTCTCTTGTACCGTCAGTCGAAACGTCGTCAACGCAGATGAACCGCGTCACGCCCAGCTGGCGATAGTGTTGAATGAATGCGCTTAGAAGAACAGCGTCGTTATGGGTAACAAAGACAAGGGGCACATCTGCTGACGTGAGGGGCTCGATCTCGCGAACTGGCTGGATGGTCACATCAGCTCGATTGCGCCTCTCGCGGCGTGTTACCCGAAATGTGTCATAGCCCGTCTGGAGACGATCGAGGAAAGAGCGCGCAAGATCGGGCGCGCCGGAGGAAAATGGGTAGTTCATGAGCGGGAAACAGGACTCCTAGAATATCCAAAGCAGCTTGTAGCGCGTTTTCCGGCGTGCATCGTTCCAACACATCCTGAAAAACTTCGCTTTCGTCAAAAGACCCGTCGGTGGCAGTTTGTCGACCAGGCGGTAGCAGCCAAGGGTGTATGTCAGTCGTTGGGAGAGCTTATCACGAAACCCCTTTGCCCCATACCTTTGCTCGGAACCCGATCCTTCCCTGAAGTCCAAGGTGGGGCCGGGGACATAGGTGACCAGATCGCGAACGACAAATTCCGAGAGGACATAAGAGGCGAAGCCCCAAGGATTGCCCAGTTCGTACCAGCGCGCCATCAATATATCGACTGACCGCGATCTGAACATGCCGTAGATCCACTCGGACGGAAATGTCAGGTTGCGTGGTACGCGACCTTTTGCATACGACTCCTGAAAGTTGAATATGTTGGCTGCCGGATTCTTGAGCTTGAAGCCTTTGGCATTGAAGCTCTTTGTCGAGCAGGCGGCGAGCAACTTTGCCTCGTCGGCATCGAGCGCCTCGACCAGCTTTCCCAAGAAATCTCGAGATGAAAGATCGTCGGCTGCCCGAAGGCAAAAATAGCCTGCCGCCTCAGCGCCGAGCTTCACGGCCTTGGCGAAGTTCGCTTCGGCACTCAGATGGGTTTCGTTTGAGATGACGGAAAAGCGGGCGTCTTCCTCGCAAAAGCGCTGCGCCACCTGCAATGTCTCATCTGTGGAGCAGTTATTGAGGATAATGGCGCGGAACTCGCCGAAGTCCTGATCCGCGATTGACTGCAAGCTCTCTCGCAGGGTCGTTGCGCCGTTGTAGACCGGAAACATCACCATAACTCTGGCATTCATCGGCAAGACACCACGACAGAACCATTAATCAAAAAAAGCGGCCGATATCCACGCGCGGCACCGGCTTCCCAGCTTTCAATTCCCGCTGATTTATCCCCTTGCCACGGAAATGCAACGATCACGTAGCCAGCCTGCCTTGATCGCCTTGCAACACCGCGAAAGGATGCCCTTAAGACGTAGGCTCGCAGATAATTTCGATAGTTGACAATCCTCTAATAAACATAGTTAATTTTTAACTATTCTCCGATATCACGGGAACGCAGACGACCCCTTGGTCGTTGTCGGCATGATCAGGAGGAGTGGCAGCATGCTTTTGAAGATTTTCACGGCAAAGCGCGAAATCCGGGACAATGGCGATACCGGCACCTATGCGGACGGCTACCATGCGCCGGAAGCGCCTCTTGCGTCGGCGCGCGATGACGATCGTGCTTCCTATGAGCGCGATTATGGTCGCGGCCGCAAGGTAGAACAGATTCCGCTCGGGTTTGCCTGAGTTCTCTTTTGAATTGCCTCTCGGCGCGAGCTTGCGCGCCCTGCAGCGAAGCCATGGCTTGCTGCTTGAAGTCAGAAGACGATAATTAAAAAGGGCGGCAATGAGCCGCCCTTCGTCTTTTGGGTCTTGGTTGGATCAGAATTCCGTCCAGTCGGCGTCGTCGCGCGCGCTGGAAGGAGCGCTGCCAGTACCGAAGGCGCTTGCAAGCTTCTGCCCGAGCGCGCGAGCTGGCGAGTTGGAGGGGCGCGTGATCCCTGAAGTGGCGATGCGGACCGGCGCCTTTCTGGCTGCGATCGGCGGCACGGCGGGACGTGGCGCGGAATGGATCGGAGTGCTGTGGAGTGGAACGCCGGCAACGGTCGCGCTGAACCCGCCGGTGCCGGTGAGCTTGAACTGGTCGAGCAGATTGTTCAGTGTCGCCGCTTCCGTCGCGAGCTTGTGGCTCGCCGCCGTGCTTTCCTCCACCATGGCCGCATTCTTTTGCGTTCCCTGGTCCATCGTGTTCACGGCCGTGTTGATCTCGTGCAAGCCGGTCGATTGCTCGCGGGCGGCTTCCGCGATCGCGTCGACGTGCTGGTTGATCTCCTGGACTTCATGAACGATGGCATCCAGCGCCTTGCCGGTTTCGCCGACAAGCGACACGCCCGTCTGCACATGACCGCCTGACGCGGTGATCAGCGACTTGATCTCCCTGGCGGCGTTGGCCGAGCGCTGCGCGAGTTCGCGCACCTCCTGGGCAACGACGGCAAAGCCTTTTCCGGCTTCCCCAGCGCGGGCGGCCTCGACGCCGGCGTTGAGTGCGAGAAGGTTCGTCTGGAAGGCGATGTCGTCGATGACGCCGATGATGTTGCCGATCTCGGCGGAGGACTGCTCGATCTGCTGCATGGCGTTGACTGCCTTGCGCACGACCTGGCCGGACTTTTCGGCACCCGCCCGCGTGCGCGCCACGAGGCCGCGTGCTTCGTCGGCGCGTCTGGCGGCATCCTTCACCGTGGTGGTGATCTCCTCGAGTGCCGCGGCCGTCTCCTCGACGGAGGCTGCCTGCTGCTCCGTGCGCTTTGAAAGCTCGTCTGCGGAGGCGCGGATCTCGCTTGCGCCGGCCGTGATGGCACGGGCGTTGGCGCCGACCGTCTGCATGGTGTCGTTCAGCCGCAGGATCGAGTCGTTGAAATCTTGCCGCAGCGCGTCGAGATCGCCAACAAAAGCTGTGTCGATCCGTGACGCGAGGTCCCCGGCGGCCAGTCGGCGCAAGCCGTCGCCAAGCGCGCCAACCGCGCGTGAGAGGTCTGCGGCGTCGGTCGCGCGCTGCGCCTCGCGCTCGCGGCGTTCGCTGTCGCTGAGATTGCGGTTCCTCTCGGCCTCGCTCTCGATCTGGATGCGCTCGACGGCGTTGTCGCGGAAGACCGCAACGGCGCCGGCCATTTGGCCGATTTCGTCGAAGCGATCAAGGCCGTCGATGGCGCTCTGCGTATCGCCCTGCGCGAGCTGTGTCATCCGGTCACGCAGACGGGCCATCGGGGCGGTGATCCCCGCTTGAGCGACCCATACGCTAAGGCCGAGCGCGCCAAGTGCAGCAAGGCCGATCAGCGCGAAACAGAAGGTTATGCGCTGCTTGACCGTAGAGGAGAGTGCATCGCCGCCGTCGTTCAGCAACGCCATCAGCGCGTCGTTGTTGGCGATCATTTTCGGGGTGACCGTGTTCAGTTTGGCGTTCAGCATGCTGGCCGCGAGCTGCGCGCCAGCGCTGTCCTTTGCCTTGGCGAGGTCGACGACCTTGCTGGAAAGCGCTTCCATCTCGCCAATGCCGACGAGAATGTCGTCGATTGCCTGCTTGCGGCTTGGAACCAGGGCGGCGGCCTGTTCGAGACGTTCGCGCGCCTGAGGCATCTTGCTCGGCGTTGCGAGCGCCGTATTGAAAGCGGGCGTGTCCGGCTTGAGGCCGGCGATCAGCGTCACCTGAAGCACGGCGGCGGTTGCCGAAGCGCTGGCGCGCGATGCCTGCATGGCAGCCATCGCCTCGTGGTCGATAAAGGCACTGTAGGCGGCGTCGGCACCGCGGAATTCCGTGATGACGTAAACGAGGCCCCCGAGCGCGATCGCTCCGAGAAGCGCGACGACAGATATGATTTTCGTCCGGATTTTGAAATTCTTCAGCATGGATATGTCCAGTCGCTTGATCCGGCCAGTGGCGGGCCGGCTATGAAAGCATTTTGAGAGGCAGGCATGACGCATGATACGGCATGGTGGGATGCCTTGAAGGCTCGACATGCGCATCATGCATTCGGCCCGCGAGCCGGCGTCGTCTCGGCGAATAGAATGGGACATTGTTTAATGCGCCCCTAACACTTACTGCCAGTCCCAGGAAAAACTTGGACCGTGCCGCCTAGTGCTGAGCGGCGCTAAGCGCGACGCAACGTCTCAGTTGTGGTGACGGGCGCATGAGGCTCCTGTCCCGGAGGAAGGGTCTTCTCGGCAGCTCGAATAGCGCGCGCCACGCCGCGACCGAAATCATCGGCCAATAGAGCGGGACATAGATCCAGCGCGAGGGGAAGCCGAAGCCCGCGCGCGACGCTGTCGGTATCGCTTGCAAGGAGCTTCCTGCTCGATACTGGTGCTGTTGCGGCGGGCGAGCTGCATCGCACGGGTGATTGTCGGCTTGCCGATGCCGAGTTGCAGCAGAACCTCTGCTTCCTGCTAATAGGAATCGGTCGCCACGCGCGTCGGTAACGGCGGCGCGTCATGGCGGATTGTAGGATCATCCAAGGGCGCGCGGTCGTCGATCCCGCCCGGCGCATATTCCCGGACACGCATGACTCTGATACACCGTTCCCAGAATGGCAGTGCATTCTTCCCGAGGCGGATCACAATGGTGCAATTTAAACGAGCATCCCTGAATCTTAAAGGGCTATGCAGCTTTTGGCTGTGTCTGGTTGCATTTTTTTGCCCGCTCTCGCTGTTCGCGCAGCAGGCGGCGCCGAGCTTGCCGCTGCTTTTCGATTCCAGGGAGCGTCTTGCAAAGCCGGACCTTTCGTCGCTCGTGCGCCTGCGGTTCCTGACGACGATCGATTTTCCGCCGTTCAACTTTACGGATCAGAACGGCAAGCTTGCCGGCTTCAACATCGATCTCGCCCGCGAGATCTGCAATGAACTAGAGATTGCAAGCAAATGCCAGATCCAGGCACTGCCGTTCGTTGACCTGAATGCTGCGCTGGCAGCATCGCAAGGCGATGCCGTCATCGCCGGCATTGCCGTCAGCGAAGAGTTGCGGCGGCAATTCGCCTTTTCTCGCCCGTATCTGATGCTGCCCGCCCGCTTTGTTCGAAACTTGAAGGCTCCCATCAAGGGTGAAGATGCCAGTGCTTTGGCCGACCATTCGGTCGGCGTCGTCAAGACGACGGCGCACGAGGCCATGCTGTCGGCCTATTTCCCGAAGGTGAAGGTCGTACCCTTCGACAGCAAGGATGCCCTTTTGGTGGCATTGAGAGAGGGCAAGGTGGAGGCTGCCTTCGCAGATTCCCTCCAGCTTTCGTTCTGGGTTTCGTCACAGGCTTCGGCCAAATGCTGCGCGCTGTTCGACGGGCCCTATCTCTCCGAGCAGTTTCTTGGCGAAGGCATGACGATTATGCTGCGTCAGAAGGACGATGTTCTAACCGCAGCGCTCGACCATGCGCTGGCAGCGCTGTCGCGTAGTGGCCGCCTGCAGGAAATCTACCTGCGCTATTTCCCTTACGGCTTGTACTAAAGCGCGCCGCGATCTTTCAGATTCGCCGCGCTTTAGATTTTGTTTTTGCGCATGTCTTCATCTCGAAACCGGTTCCCACTTTCGGGAGACATGCGTTAGCCCTTGCGAAAGCGGGCGATCGCGCTGCGCTCGATAGCAGCGCAGGTCAGCTTGTCGAGGCCGAGGCGGTCGCGCAGCAGGCTGAGCAGGCGCAATTCTTCCGCCTTGACCGAGAGATCGGCCGAGGCAACTTCGACAGCTAGGGCGTAGGCCGTGTCGTAGAGGCGCGAAGGCAGCGTGTCCTTGACGGTTTCAAGCACGATGTCGAGACCCTCGGGGCCGGCCAGCAGTGCTGCGCAGTCGCGCGCAACAGAAATCAGCTTCTCGTCGTCGAAATCATGGAAGACCGGCAGGAAGCCGATCAGTTGGCCGATGCGCGCCATCTCGCGATCGTTCATAGTGCTGTCGACGGCGGATGCCATCACCATCACGTAGATCAGTGCGTCGTGGGCGGAAAGCGGCTTGTTCATATCTCGATGATCCCTCTGAACCGAGCTCAGAGTCTAGGAATTGGCCAGCGACATTACAAGCCGTCAAGCGGCAGATCGGAAGGCAGATTCTCGGGGATGCTGGTTTCTGCGGCGCTGCGAGGGTCGTCACCATAGAGGCCTTTGCCTGTCTGCCTTGCCTTCTCGCCGACTTCGGCAAGCACAGATCCCTTTTCAGCCTCTGCCCAGCCGTTTTCGACGAGCCACTGCGAAATGTCCTGCGTGCCGATCCTGCAGGCGGCGGTAACCGTGCCGGTCCACTCACTGCTGTCGAGATCGCAGCGGACGGTCCTGAGGCGCACAAACAGCCGCACATTGGTTTTCGCCAGCATCCCGCATGGCCATTCCCGGCCTTTGCTGTCGGTGCATATCCTGTCTGCTGGCGTAGGATTGATGCCGGCAAGTTGCAGGCGGCGTTCTCCAAACGCCAGCACGCCCGCACTTTCTGCGACGGGGCGAACGAGGTTCACGCCCTTGTCTTCGGCGATTCTTGCCGGTTGCTCCGGCTCCGCTGCCGCAATGCGCTCCAACGGCTTGCCGTCGACCACGGCTGGGTAAAACTGGCTGACGTCGTCGACGCGCCGCGCATTCATGCTGGCTTCGGGATTTGTCGTTGGTCGCGCTGCGGCGGCGGGAGGCGGCACATGCAAATCCGTTGGAGCTGCAGTCTCCTGCGGATCAATGGCCGAGCCAAGCCGCTCTCCGCCCGCCGCTATCAGGCCGGCAACGGTTCCGATCCCTGCAACAGCCGTCAGAATTGCCGCGGGACGCATGGAATATCTTCCTACTGGCTGGCCCAGATGATGCGGGCGATCCAATCCACGTCGGAAAGCTCGATCGTCCGGTTCGGATGCTCGGGGTTGAGCGACATCAATTCGATCGATCGCGGGCTCTGGCGCAACAAAACCTTGGCCATAACCTCGCCCTCGCGCGTCTTGACGACGACGCGATCGTTGCGGCGAACCTGCGCGCCTGGCTCGACGATCAGAACGTCGCCATCGCGGTAGAGCGGCATCATGCTCTCGCCCTGAACCTCGAGCGCATAGACGCCCGCTTTCTGCGAAGGCGCCGTCGGGAATTCCACGACGTCCCACCCTTGCCCGGCCGGAAAGCCGCCATCATCGAAGAAACCGCCGGCGCCGGCCTGCGCAAAGCCGAGAAGCGGGATCGAGCTGCCCTGCGGCGGGAAGGCCCCCTCCGGAAGGCCGGAGAAGCTGCCTGCCGGGCGCATGAAGGTCAGGAATTGCTCCATGCTGGCGCCGGTTGCATCCAGCACCTTGGCGATCGATTCCGTCGACGGCCAGCGCAGCCGTCCATCGGCAGACAGTCGCTTGGACTTGTTGAAGGAGGTCGGATCGAGCCCAGCGCGTCGGGCAAGACCTGATGGCGTCAGGTCATGCCGTTCGGCAAGCCTGTCGATTGCTCCCCAGATTTGCTCGTGTGACAGCATGTCGCCCGATTCCCGCGCGTGCGCGATCCCTCAACGGCGAAATATTAACCGCAAGCCCAGCGGGAGTAAAGAGATGAAAGGAATAAAATCCTGTCCCGGGCCTCAGGCCACCATTGCCATGTTGATCTTGCCGAGCTGGATCACCGCTTGCGTGCGGCTGTCGACATTGAGCTTGAGCAGGATGGCCGAGACATGCGCCTTGATCGTCGCCTCGGAAACGCCGAGCTCGTAGGCGATCTGCTTGTTGAGAAGGCCTTCCGCCAGCATCGTCAGGACACGGCTCTGCTGTGGTGTCAGCGTATGCAGACGGTGGATCAAGTCTGCGACGTCAGGGTCCTGTTCCTGTCCGTCCCGGTAGCTCTCTGGCGTGGCGATATCGCCGGCGAGAACCGTCTGGATGCCGCGGCGGATGTCGTCGATCCCTGAGGATTTGGAGATGAAGCCGGATGCGCCGAGTTCCAGCGCGCGGCGGATCGTGGTCGCATCATCGGTCGCGGAGACGATGACGATCGGCAGCCCGGCAAATTCGGAGCGCAACGCCATTAGGCCGGAGAAGCCGCTGATGCCAGGCATCGAAAGATCGAGCAGCATCAGGTCTGCGTCCGGGTGCTCCCCGGCGGCCATCCGCGCTGCGGCGAAATCGCCGGCTTCGACGATCTCAGGATGGCCTTCCATGCCAATCACGGCCTGACGAAGCGCATCCCGGAAAAGCGGATGGTCGTCGGCAATGATGATTGTCTGTTCCTGCATCGATGACCCCCTCCCAAGAGCCCGATTGCCCGGTCATGGCTCGTGCTCCCCACACGATACATGCCTCCATTCTGATATGACTATACCAAATCATGTCTTTTGCGGAAGGGTATTGCGCTCCTCCTCGCTTTGGAATTCCTTGACTATCCCCATGAAGCTGCGCATCCAGCGCTCCATGATGCCGATCGAGCGGTCGATTTCCGCGTCTGAGGGCAGGGCCTTGTTGACGATGCTCTTGTTCTCCAGCGCCGTGACGCGGGCTGCAAGCCGGTCGAGTTCCTGCTCGTAGGCGGCGCGCTCGTCGGCAGCCATTCGGCAGACGAGAGTACTGTCCTTCTCCTCGCAGAGCGACATGGCGCCAGTCTGCCGGTCGAGGCGCACGAAGTGGTCGCCGCTGCGCTCCAGCTGGAAGCGGGACGTGTCTGTTTCTGCCGCGTGGACGCCGAGCGGCAAAAGAAGCGCGAAAAGGCCGATTGCGATATGTCTCATGATTTCCTCCGGAAATCTCGGTGGTCGCCGCATTTTTCGTGGCGAGGCGTGGACATCGCCTTCGCTTTGCGGCAAAGCCCGGGAAAGACCAGTCATTCTGAGGCCATCATGACCCTGACACCCACGCTTTACAAGATCGTGACGGAAACGCTCTGGCAGGAGACGAAGGCGGCCGGCATTTTCCGGGGTGCCGCCATCGACCTCCAGGACGGCTATATCCACTTCTCGACAGCTGCCCAGGTCAAGCAGACGGCGGCATTGTATTTCGCGGGTCAGTCGGGGCTTCTGCTCGTTGCCGTCGATGGTAGCAAGTTCGGCGAGGAGCTCGTTTTCGAACCGTCACGCGGCGGCGATCTCTTCCCGCATCTCTATGCCGATCTGCCGGTCTCGGCTGTATTGTGGGAAAAGCCGCTGCCGCTCGATGCCGCCGGCCAGCATATCTTTCCGGACCTTCAGCCATGATCGATCTCTTCAAGCACGCCGCCCGCAAGGGGCTCTTCCTCTTCGACCCAGAGACTGCGCACGGCATGTCGATCGCCGCGCTGAAGGCAGGTGCCGTTCCGGCCTGTCGGATCGCGCCCGATCCGCGCCTGCGCCAGAGTATTGCGGGCCTCGATTTCGTCAATCCGATCGGTATGGCCGCCGGTTACGACAAGAATGCCGAAGTGCCGGAAGCGCTACTGAAGATCGGCTTCGGCTTTACCGAGATCGGCACCGTGACGCCGAAGCCGCAATCCGGAAATCCGCGTCCGCGCATCTTCCGGCTGGTCGAGGATGAAGGCGTCATCAACCGCCTCGGCTTCAACAACGAGGGACACGACGCCGCCTTCGCGCGGCTGTCGGCAGTGCGCGGCAACGGCATGATCGGCGTCAACATCGGCGCCAACAAGGACAGCGAAGACCGCATCGGCGACTATGTTCTCGGCATCCGCCGTTTCTACTCCGTCGCGCGCTATTTCACCGCCAACATCTCCTCGCCGAACACGCCGGGTCTGCGCGATCTGCAGGCGCGCGAAAGCCTCGCTACGCTCTTGTCGGCGGTGCTGTCCGCCCGCGATGCCGAAGCCGCTAAGTCGGGCAGGAAGATCCCGGTCTTTCTGAAGATCGCGCCCGATCTGACGGAGGAGGGGCTGGATGACATCGCTGCCGAGGCGTTGTCGCACGCGCTGGATGGCTTGATCGTCTCGAACACCACGCTTTCCCGCGATGGCCTTAGGGATCAGCGCCAGGCGAAGGAAGCGGGCGGGCTCTCCGGCAAGCCGCTGTTCGACAAATCCACCGTCGTACTGGCAAAGATCCGCAGGCGTGTCGGCGGAGCGATGCCGATCATCGGCGTCGGCGGCGTGTCGTCGGCGGAAACGGCGCTGGAGAAGATCAAGGCAGGCGCCGATCTCGTACAGCTTTATTCCTGCATGATCTATGAAGGGCCGGGACTGCCTGGCACCATCGTCCGCGGCCTGTCGAAGCTGCTGGATCGCGAGCAGGTGAAATCGATCCGCGACCTCAGGGATAGCAGGACGGATTACTGGGCAATGCGGAACGTCTGATCCGCCCGCGGCCGGACGAGCATCGCCAGGAATACCCCGCGAACGAACAGGAAGCCGTTCATCGCCAACCACAGCCCGTGGTTGGCAAAGAGCGGCACGAAAACGGCAAGCGCGACGAGGTAGCCGGCAAACGACATCAGCATGCGGTTGCGCATGTCCGTCGACCAGGTCGCGCCGATGAACACCCCGTCCATCAGGAAGGCGAGGGCGCCGGTGAGGCCGGTGACGGCGGCCCATGGCAGGTAGGTCTCGGCCGCCTGCTGGACTTCCGGCGACGTGGTCAGCACCGAAATCAGCCAGGGACCGGCCAGCAGGAAGAACACCGAGATGATGCCGGCAAGTCCGAAAGACCAGAGCGCCGTCAGCTTCAGTCCGCGGTCGAAGGCCGGCCGGTAGCGTGCACCGATGGCACGTCCGGTGATCTGTTCGGCCGCGTTGGCAAGTCCGTCGAGATAATATCCCGAGAGCAGGAAGAAGTTCATCAGCACGGCGTTGGCAGCAAGCGTCACCGCCCCGAAGCTGGTGCCGATCCGCGTCATCAGCGTGAAGGCGGCAAGCAGCACGAAGGTGCGGACCAGGATGTCGCGGTTCAACGCGAAGAGTTCGGCCAACTGATGTCGCGAGACGATCTCCGCACGTGTCGGTCGGTCAGCACGGTCGAAGCCGCGGAGGACGATCAGCAGGCCGATGACTGCACCAGCCGTCTCGCCGACCATCGTGCCCCAGGCAACACCGGCGACACCCCAGTCGAGCCAAAGGCCCAGGTAAATCGCGAGCACGATGTTGGTGCCGTTGATGATCGTCTGCAGCAGGAGGCCGACACCGCCCTGGCCGCGGCCGAGCACGAAGCCGAGGATCGCGTAGTTGGCGAGCGCTGCCGGTCCGGCGAGAATGCGGATGGAGAAATAGGTGCTGGTCGCAGCCGCAACGGCGTTCTCCGGTCCCATCAGCTTCAGCCCCGCTGCAAGAAGCAGCGGCGACAGACAGAAAAGCGCCACGCCACAGCCGAGCGCCGAGATCAGCGCCCGCCAGAAAACGCCCTGCTCAGCATGCCGGTCGTGCCGCCCGAAGGCCTGGGCGGTCAGTCCGGTGGTGGAGGCGCGTAGGAAGTTGAAGCTGCCGAGGATCAGGTCGAATAGCATGGCCCCGATCGCAAGCCCCGCGAGCGCGTCCGGCTGGCCCATATGCCCGACGACGCCGGTGCCGACGAGACCGAGCAGCGGCGTGGTGATGAAGCCGAGCGTCATCGGAATCGCGATCGAGAGCACCAGCCGGTGCGTGACGTCGAATGCCAGCCTGTTTTCGTGACCGTGAGTATCCATGCCTGCCTCTGAAAGCTGAGGCAGAATCGCCTCAGCCGGAAAGCACCATTGCCCAGTAGGGCACGTTTCTGGAAGCGGAATTGTGGGCGACCGCAACGCCCAAACCATTATAGCGGCCGAGCATGTTCTCCAGATGGTGCGGCGAGTTGATCCAGGCGGTCACAACCGAGGGAACCGACTGCTGGCCGGCCGCGATGTTTTCAGCGGCCGGCATCTGCACGCCGCTTGCCTTGACGCGCGGGGCGAAGCCGTCACCGATGCCCATGACGTGCTTCATCTTGCCGGCAGATGCCATGCGCTTTGCCTGAAACATCGCCGCAGCCTTTGCCGCTGGATCAGCCGAGAGCGGCGGCAGCCCGTTCTTGCTGCGCAACTGGTTGACAAGCGGCAATGCGTCCGCCGTCTCGTCGTCGCCGTCAGACGGAATGGAGGACAGCTGGGGTGCCGTGGTGCAACTGGCAACGCCAGCGATCAGTACAAGCCCAGACATGTGCAGCAGGCCGCGCCGCGAAAGGATGAGAGAAGTCATGTTAGCGCCGATAGCTGAAGAGACGGATGAGAAGGAAGACGGGAATGACAATGGTCGCGCCAAGCAGCAGGTAGTCGCCGACGCGTCCGAGAGCGGAAAAGCCGCGATGCCAGACTTCCAGGACGAAATTGCGGAAGCCGTAGATGAAATCGAGCGGCGCCCAGCCGAACACGGCCATGATGAAGCCGACGATCAACGATACGACCAAAAGCTTGACCAATGTGCGGCCGACGGAATCGCCGAGAAACTTGTTCACCTGATCGGACATGCGCCATCTCCTGTTTATCCCTGAAATACGGGCGCGAATCGCTGCTCGCAAGCCTTTTTCCGGTCTGGCGTCCTCGGCTCTGAAATAGGACTTGAGTTTTTTTGTGGCCGCAGCCAAATGCGGGCCGATCCCAACAGGTCTTCACCATGCAGCCCAACCAACTCACTTCAGGCGACGTCATCGCCGACCGCCGTGCCGATTACGCCAAGATGCTCGACGAAAGCGGCGAGCCGCATGCCGCCGCCGAACTGATGGAGCAGGCGCTGGAGCTGGTACCGCGCTGGGCCGCCGGCTGGTATCGCCTTGCCGGCTACCGCGAGAAATCAGGCAACAGGGCCGGCGCGATCGAGGCCTACAGGCAGACCTTGGATGCGAGCCCGGACGATATTTTCGGTGCGCAGCTCAAGCTTGCTCTGCTCGGCGACGTCATGACACCCGACCAGCCACCGAGCAGCTATGTCGAACGCCTGTTCGACGACTATGCGGATCGCTTCGAAACGTCGCTGGTGGAGAAACTGGACTACAGCGTTCCGGGGAAGCTTGCCGCACTCGTTACCGCGACTGGCAGGCACTATACGCTGGCCGTGGATCTTGGCTGCGGCACCGGCCTGCTGGGGCTGGAGATCCGCGATCGCGTTGCGCGCCTCGAGGGCTTCGACCTGTCGCAGAACATGCTTGCCAAGGCGGCCGAAAAGCATGTCTACGATTACCTGGAACAGGCCGATCTGTCGTTGGCTCCGGAGGCCACGGGACTCTTTGCGAAGGGTGCAAGGCATCGTGCCGACCTCGTCACGGCGGCTGATGTCCTGATGTATCTCGGTAATCTGGAGAGCGTGTTCGCGGCTGTTTCAGCGCTTGTCGTGCCGGGCGCCGATTTTGCATTTTCGGTCGAGGATGCCGGCGGGGGCGACGGGTTCCATCTCGCGCCGTCGTTGCGCTACTCCCATTCCGAAGCCTACGTCCGCGCGCTCTGCGCCCGCTATGGCCTTGATGTCAGCGCCATCAGCAAGACGGCCATTCGCAAAGATGGCGCAAACATTATTTCAGGCATTCTGTTCCTTACGCACAAGGCGGCATAGCGGAACGATTCTTGCGAAGTGATAATAGGTCAGTATTGCTTACGTATTTCGCTTGATTGCAGTGCAAAATCGCCTGATAATCCGACGTCATTCGCCGCAGCACCGGGGGCGCTCGCAAGAGCCCGAAAGCGCTCGGCATCATTCATCATCCACATTTTTGTCCCGCTCGGGCCTTCCCCCGGGTGCGCTTGGACGCATCTGCCGTTTGGGGATCAACGACATGGCACAACAGCTCTTCAATGCCCTCGGCTTCTGGAACACCAGCGCCACCCGCCATACCCCGATCGAGGATGTTCAGGGCATTTTTTCGGGCAGCCTCATTGCCGCACTAGGACTCTTCATGCTGGCCAGCGCCGGCCTGCTGACCGGCAGCACCGCCGGCATCGCATTCCTGTTCCACTATGCCTTCGGCGTGAACTTCGGTCTCGCCTTCTTCCTGCTCAACCTGCCGTTCTTCTATCTGTCGTGGACGCGGCTCGGCATGGCCTTCACGGTAAAAACCTTCATCGCCATCGGCCTGACGTCCGTCATGGCCAGCCTGCAGCCGAAGGTGATGGACATTTCGGCCATTCATCCGGCTTGGGCGGCCCTGCTCGGCGGTCTTTTGCTGGGGTTCGGCCTTCTGGCCCTCTATCGCCACCGCGCCAGCCTCGGCGGCGTCGGCATTCTCGGCATCTACATGCAAGAGCGTTTCGGCATCCGCGCGGGCCTTGTGCAGATGGCGATCGACCTCTGCGTGCTGGCCGCCGCCTTCTTCGTCACCACGCCACCGGTGGTGTTTTATTCGGTTCTCGGCGCGGTGGTGTTGAACCTCTTCGTTGCCATCAACCACCGCGCCGATCGCTATATCGCGCTTTAGGCGGCCTGTGCCGGCTTATCGATCGGGTGCTGTGACCGGAAGCCGACAGCGAGCCGGTTCCAGACGTTGATCGCGCCGATCGCCACCGTGATCTTGGTGATGGCTTCTTCCGTGAACTGCGCCTTCAGGGCTTCGAAATCGGCGTCCGGTGCGCCGGTTTCGGCGATGCGGGTGACTGCATCGACCCAGCCGAGCAGGGCGCGTTCCTTGGCGTCATAGACCGGCGATTCACGCCAGACGCACATCAGGTTGATCCACTGCTCGCTCAGGCCGTCATGGCGGGCCTCCTTGACGTGCATGTCGACGCAATAGGCGCAGCCGTTGATCTGCGAGGCGCGAAGCTTGATCAGGTGGATGAAGCGGCGCTCGAGGCCCGATCCCTGAACATACTGCTCCAGTGCGGCAACAGCCTTGTAAGCTTCCGGCGATGCCTTGGCGAAGTTGAAACGTGCTTGCATGGTTCATTTTCCTTTGGGTTTTGCGGCTCAGCGAGCCGCTCTTCGTTCATTCATTTCAAGGAAGGCGCAGCCGCGGGCGGCGATCCCGCCGTCATCGTCAGCAGTCAGCTGCGCAAGGATGTCGGCGATGCTGGTCTTGGCGAGCTCGGCGCGGTAGGCGCGCTCGGCCCGGAGCATCGCCGCGCTGATCTGGCACGGCTTGGCGAAATAGCGTTGCGGTAGTTGGTTCGGTCCACGCTGGCGGATCTCGCTGCAACGGAAGGCCGGCTCCGGCCCTTCGACCGCGAGGACGATATCGAGGAGGCTGATGTCATCCGTCTGTTTCGCCAGCCGATACCCGCCCTTCGGGCCTGGAACCGTATTCAGGATGCCGGCACCGGAGAGCGCCTGCAGGTGCTTCAGAAGATAGCTCGTCGAGACGCCGTGAAACTCCGCAAGCGCGGCGGCCGAAAGCACGCCCCCTTCGGAAAGGCCGGCCAGCATAGCAACGCTGTGTATGGCCTGCTCGACGCCATCGCCCAACTTCATCGGAATGCCTCCTCAATTCGTGGATAAAATATATCCATGATTAAGCGGCGTGTCAACTCGGCATGTGAGCGAGATCAAATACAAGGGGCGCTGTGCTCGTGCGGGGTTGTGAAGCGGCAAGGATTCGCTAAAGTCGGCCCTGTTGGGCAAAAACAATTCCAATAAGGGAACAGCAATGAGAAAGACCATTTTTGTGGCGGCCGCTGCCTTGCTTGCGGCGACGCATCTCGCCTCCGCCGAGGACACGATCCGCATCGCAACGGAGGGCGCCTATCCTCCCTTCAACTACGTCGAATCCGACGGCAGCCTCAAGGGTCTCGACGTCGACATGGCCAATGCGCTCTGCGAGGAGATGAAGGCCAAGTGCACGATCGTCGCACAGGACTGGGACGGCATCATTCCGGGGCTTCTGGCCAAGAAGTATGATGCCATCATCGCGTCGATGAGCATCACCGAGGAGCGCAAGAAGCAGATCGACTTCACGAACAAGTACTACACGACGCCGCTCGCGGTCGCCGTGCCGAAGGACAGCGCGCTGAAGGGCGTCAGCGTCGAGGACATGAAGGGCAAGGTCGTCGGCGCGCAGGCTTCGACCACGCAGGCCGACTACGCCAACGACGTCTACGCGAAGGGCGGCGCCGAGGCGAAGATGTATCCGACGCAGGACGAGGCCGTCGCCGACCTCCAGAACGGCCGTATGGACGCGCTGATCTCCGACAAATTTGTGGTCGTCGATTGGCTGAACAAGGCCGGCAAGGATTGCTGCAAGCTGCTCGGCGACGTGCCCGGGACAGAAACGCAGGCCGGCATCGGTATCCGTCAGGGAGAGACCGATCTGAAGGAGCGCTTCAACAAGGCGATCGACGCGCTCGTCGCCAACGGGAAGTATCAGGAAATCACCAAGAAATACTTCCCCTTCGACATCTACTGATCGCTTGCCGATCCAATCGCGCGGAGGCCAAAAGCCTCCGCGCCCTTTGACCAAGTCCATCCGATGAAAACAGATATCCTCGTTCTCGGTGCCGGCATTGTCGGCGTCAGTGCGGCCATTCATTTGCAGGATCGCGGCCGGTCCGTCATGCTTGCCGATCGCGGCGAGCCGGGCGGCGGCACCAGCTACGGCAATGCCGGGCTGATCGAGCGCTCCTCCGTTATTCCCTACGCCTTCCCGCGGCAGCTCGGCGCCATTGCCAAATATGCATTGAACGGTTCATCGGACGTGCGTTACGATCCGGCCTATCTGCCGCGCATCGCCGCATGGCTGGCGCGCTACTGGTGGCATTCCTCGCCGACCAATCTGGAGAAGGCGACGCGGGCGTTGCTGCCCTTGATCGAGGCGAGCGTCTCCGAGCATGACAAGCTGATTACCCGCGCCGGTGCCTCCGAGCTCATCCGCGAACGCGGCTGGGTGTCGTTCTACAAGAATCCGCGCCGTTTCGAGGCCGCGCGTGCGGAGGCCGAAAGTCTGTCTGCCCATGGTCTGGCGATCCGCATTCTTGATAGAAGCGAGTTTCTGGCGCTGGAGCCCGGCTTTGCCGCGGCCGGCAGCCGCATCTCCGGCGGCGTGCACTGGCTCGACCCCAAGACCGTGACCGACCCGCAGGCGCTGACGGCTGCCTATGCGAAGCTTTTTGCGACGGCCGGCGGCCAGATCGTCCGCGCTGATGCCTCCGCATTGCGCGAGGAGAAGAACGGCTGGTCGATCACCACGGCCGAAGGCGAGATCATCGAAGCCGGCGAGATTGTCGTCGCCCTCGGCCCGCAATCCGGCCTGATCTTCCGCAAGCTCGGCTACCCCTTGCCGCTGGCGATCAAACGCGGCTATCACCGCCACTATGTGCAGCGCGAAGGTCAGCCACTCGGCCATTCGGTCGTCGACGAGGAAGCAGGCTACGTGCTGGCGCCGATGGCGCGCGGCATCCGGCTGACGACAGGCATCGAATTCGCAGCGCCCGATGCGCCGCCGAACACCATCCAGCTACGCCGCGACGAGGTTCATGCCCGCGCTCTGTTCCCGCTCGGCGAGCCGGTGGAGGCGACGCCCTGGCTCGGTCTGCGGCCATGCCTGCCCGACATGCGGCCGGTGATCGGTCCAGCGCCACGCCATCGCGGCCTCTGGTTTAATTTCGGCCACGCCCATCACGGCTTGACGCTCGGCCCCGCCTGCGGCCGGCTGCTGGCAGAGCAGATGGCCGGCAACGATACCTTCGCCGATCCCAAGCCGTTCCATCCGCATCGCTTCCTCTAGATCAGGATGATTTAGGCGGATCGGGCCGAAGATTTGAATGCTGATCTACTTCAAAGAGATAGCGCGGGATTTCGGCCGAATACCGTTTACACTTTTCGGCACCCCGCTCTAGATCCGCCATTCTATTTCGACGGTCGGTGCACTACCTTTAGCGCCGTGGACCAGATCGATTCCGAAGCCCGCGTTGTCCTGCCTCCGCCTTTCACCCGCTGGTTCGCGGAGAAGGGGTGGCGTCCACGTGCCCATCAGCTGGAATTGCTGGCCCGCGCCGAGGCCGGCGAAAGCACGCTGCTGATCGCGCCGACCGGCGCCGGCAAGACGCTCGCTGGCTTCCTGCCCTCGCTGACGGACCTGACCCGCCGGGGCAGGATCCCGCCCGGCTCCCCCTTCACCGGCATCCACACGCTCTACATCTCGCCGCTGAAGGCGCTCGCCGTCGATATCGAGCGGAACCTGATGAAGCCGGTGGAGGAGATGCGGCTGCCGGTGACGGTCGAGAACCGCACCGGCGACACACCTGTTGCCAAGCGCCAGCGCCAGAAGCTGAGCCCGCCCGATATTCTGCTGACGACGCCCGAGCAGGTGGCCTTGCTGCTTGCCAATCGCGAGGCGGAGCGCTTCTTCAAAGACCTGAAATGCGTCATCTTCGACGAGCTGCACTCGCTCGTCACCTCCAAGCGCGGCCACATGCTCTCGCTCGGCCTTGCCCGCCTGCGCCGGCTCGCCCCGGCTTTCCAGACGATCGGCCTTTCCGCCACCGTCGCCGAGCCGCTGGACCTGCAGAAATGGCTGGTCGCGCAAGAGGGGGGCGAGGAGCGGCACGCCGGGCTAGTAATCGTCGAAGGAGGCGCCAAACCTGATATATCGATCCTCTCCACAGAGGAACATATCCCCTGGTCGGGTCATTCGGCGAAATACGCGATCCCCGATGTCTACCGACAACTTCTCGAACACCGCACGACGCTGCTCTTCGTCAATACCCGCTCGCAGGCCGAGATGCTGTTTCAGGAACTCTGGACGGCGAACGAGGAAAACCTGCCGATCGCACTGCATCACGGCTCCCTCGATGTCGCCCAGAGGCGAAAGGTGGAAGCTGCGATGGCAGCCAACCGGCTGCGCGCCGTCGTCGCCACCTCCACACTCGACCTCGGCATCGACTGGGGCGATGTCGACCTCGTCGTGCATGTCGGCGCGCCGAAGGGTGCCTCTCGTCTCGCCCAGCGCATCGGTCGTGCTAACCACCGCATGGACGAGCCCTCGAAGGCGATCCTTGTACCCGCCAATCGCTTCGAGGTGATGGAATGCCAGGCCGCACTCGACGCGAACTATATCGGCGCGCAGGACACCCCACCGGTCGGCAGAGGCGCGCTTGATGCGCTCGCACAGCATGTGCTGGGTATGGCCTGCGCCGAGCCCTTCGACATGCTGGAACTTTACGACGAGATCAGGAGCGCCTCACCCTACGCCGATCTCTCTTGGGAGACCTTCGAGCGCGTCGTCGATTTCGTCGCGACGGGCGGCTATGCGTTGCGCACCTATGAGCGCTATGCCCGTATCCGCAAGACCAAGGAAGGCCGCTGGCGGGTCTCCAATCCGCAGGTCGCCCAGCAATACCGGCTGAACCTCGGCACCATTGTCGAAAGCCCGATGCTCAATCTGCGCATGGTCAGGCGCGGCGAAGGCGGCCGGCTCGGCCGCGGCGGCGCGACGCTGGGAAAGGTCGAGGAATACTTCCTCGAACAGCTCTCGCCCGGCGATACCTTCATCTTCGCCGGCAAGGTGCTGCGCTTCGAGGGCATCCGCGAGAATGAGGCGCTCGCCTCGCAGGCCTTCTCAATGGATCCGAAGATCCCGTCCTATGCCGGTGGCAAGTTTCCACTTTCCACCTATCTGGCCGATCAGGTGCGCTCGATGATCGCGGACCCGGAGCGCTGGCGTCACCTGCCGGATCAGGTGCGGGACTGGCTGGCGATCCAGCAGGAAAAGTCGATGCTGCCGAAGCGCGACGAGCTACTGATCGAAACCTTCCCGCGCGCCAGCCGCTGCTACATGGTCATCTATCCCTTCGAGGGGCGACTGGCGCACCAGACGCTCGGCATGCTGCTGACACGGCGATTGGAGCGCGCCGGCGCCAAACCGCTCGGCTTCGTCGCAACGGACTATTCGCTCGGCATCTGGGGCTTCGAGGACATGGGGCTGATGATCCGCAACGGCCGGCTCAGCCTCGCTGATCTCTTCGACGAAGACATGCTGGGCGATGATCTCGAAAGCTGGCTCGACGAATCTTTCCTTTTGAAGCGTACCTTCCGCAATTGCGCCGTGATTGCAGGCTTGATCGAGCGCCGTCACCCGGGCAAGGAAAAGACCGGGCGGCAGGTCACGGTTTCGGCCGATCTGATTTACGACGTGCTCCGGACACACGAACCGGATCATATCCTGCTGCAGGCGACGCGGCAGGATGCCGCAAGTGGTCTTTTGGATATTTCCCGGCTTGGCGATATGCTGAGGCGAATCAAGGGGCACATCACGCATCGCGCGTTGGACCATATCTCGCCGCTAGCGGTGCCCGTCATGCTGGAGATCGGCAAGGAGCCGGTGCATGGCGAGGCTCACGACGCGGTGCTGGCGGAAGCCGCCGACGACCTGATTGCCGAGGCGCTGGCCTAGAGAACGTCCCGGAAAGGTTCGCGCCGGCTTACCATCCGGAATGGCATGAGACGAAGCGATGAGCGTCTGCCTGAAGGTAGCGCTTCCATGACCAAGGACTGACGGGATTGATGAACCGCCTGGCGCTCGCACGTGAACTCAACGGACTGGCCGCACTGCCAGGCGTCGAGACGTCTGTGCATGGCGTTGCTGCCGTTTGCGATCCGCTCGGCGCGCTCTACGTGCCTGATGCCGGTATCCTCGTCGTTTCCGACCTGCACCTCGAGAAGGGCGCGGCTTTTGCCCGTCGCGGGATGCTGCTGCCGCCCTACGACACGCTGGCGACGCTGACAGTGCTTTCGGCCGTCATCAGCCGCTACGATCCGAAGCTGGTTGTGTCGCTCGGCGACAATTTCCACGACCGCGTCGGCTCGGCGCATCTCCCTGAGGCGTTCCGTAGCCTGATATCGGAAATGGCCCGCGGCCGCGAATGGATTTGGATCAACGGCAACCACGATCCCGACGGGACCGTCGATCTGCCGGGCGCTTCCGTCGATGAAATGCATTACAACGGCCTGACCTTTCGCCACGAGCCGAAGGGCGGCCTGCAGAAGGGCGAAATCGCCGGACACCTGCATCCCGCCGCGACGGTGCGCCGCCGCGAAAAGTCGGTCCGCCGTCCGTGTTTCGCCACTGACGGCGCCCGCTTGCTGATGCCGGCTTTCGGCGTGATGACCGGCGGCCTTGATCTTCGCCACAGGGCGATGAAGGGGCTGTTCGATCAGGCCTCGCTGATTGCCCACCTTCTTGGGCGCGACCGGATCTACTCCGTCAGGTTTGGCAACCTCGTGGGGTAAGCGCCACTAGGCGGCAGGCGGGGAGCTATCCAGCCGCCTTCGCCTTAGTCGCCGAAATAGTAGAGAGGCTGGCGTGTCAGCTCGCCGCGGCCGAGATGGCCGTAGACGTCCTTTCCCAGAATCCAGAACGAAATTGCCTGGGTCTTCATGCAGAAAATATAGTCGCCGGAAATCCAGTGCTCTGCCTTGCTGCCGGAGAGCGGATAGAGATAGTCGCCAACCCCATACATGACCGCCCGATGCGAGCTGTAATCGTATAAGTAGCGCTCTGCCATCTATTCTCCTGATTCTATTTCAGAAAGAATCCCATGGGCGCGAATGTATTGTCAAACAATACTGTCGCCATATGCCGACCAACCCAAATTTGTTTCGTTCTTCAGCGTTGTATATGAATTCTACTAGGTTTTTTCGTTGCCTGCGAAGAACTCAATTGCACTCCTGCAACTGCCGCTGATACGTCGTCGCCATGTTGGAAAAACGCTGCGCCGTCTTCTGTAGCTGCGCGTTCGAGCGCCAGTCGCCGCGCATGTAGCCTTTCGGGCCGGAATAGTAGGCGAGGTATAGACCGTAGGCATCGTTCAGGGGGATGCCGGTCATTTGGCTGTTTTGCGAATGGTACCAGCCGATGAAATCGATGGCATCGGAAAAGTTGGTGCGGCGCGCAGCCCAGCTGCCGGTCGCGGATTGATAGTGATCCCAGGTGCCGTCGAGCGCTTGTGAATAGCCGTATGCGGTGGACGCTCGCGTCCAGGGAATGAAGCCGAACAGCTTGGTGCGAGGCGGTCGCGCATAGGGTTGGAAGCCGGACTCGGTATACATCGTCGCCATCAGGATCGGGACCGGAACCCCATATTTGCGCTCCGTCTTTTCAGCTGCGCGCTGCCAGCTCGTAAACATCCCGTCGCGCTCCTCGAAGACGGCGCAGATGTTTCGGGTCTGTCGGGGGGCCGTGGCGCAGCCGGCAACAAGTGCCAGAAGCACGAGGGCGAGGAAGGCACGGATACGCATTACAGGGAACCTCTCGTTACCGAGAGATTACTAACTGGTAAATATTAACGAGCGGTTTTTAGTCGAATGCGAGTTGCCACCGGTGAAATGGCGACTCTGCTCGCCCGATCTATGGGAGCAATTTTCCCATCCGGAAGTTGGTCAGCGCCTGTCCCCGCTTTTCGACGCTTTGGCGCGTCAGGACGACGAAACCTCGCCGTTCGAAGAAAGGCCTGGCCGTCAGGCTTGCTTCGGTAAAGATGCCGCTGAGCCCGAGTGCCCGGGCCTCCGCTTCTATTCTCCGCAGCAGCGCAGTCGCCGCGCCGATCCCTTGATGGCCAGGATGCACGAACATCATGTCCAGATGCCCGTCGGACTCCAGATCGGCAAAGCCGATCGGCAGGTCTGCGGCCTCGGCAATCCAGGTTGGCCGGTTTGACCGGCGCTCTGCCCAGGCCTGCCGGTCGTCCACCTGGGCCCAGGCTTCTATCTGCGCCGGCGTATAGTCTTTGGACGCGACTTCGCGGATCGCCCGCAGGAAAATCTCCACCGTCGCATCGCAATCTGCCGGCACGTAGCGTTGCAAAGTCATCATGGTCGCAAGCATCCGTTTCGCTGTTTGGATGGTCTATACTCTTTGAGGCGTGCCGCAACGCGATTTACCGGTTGATAGCCAAACTGCCTGGCCCGGAAGTGCTAAGGGAGCGCGTGTCGTGTCTTTCCGCTGGGCACCGCCCCCGTTGCGCTTGGCCTCAGGGCATTTATTCTGAGAAGATGCCAGGGCAGTTCGTGGAGTATTGAATGTCGGCAGTGCCTTTCTCGAAGATCTCTTCGCCACTCAATGCGCTGCTGACCGCGATTGGTCTTTTGGCGGTGGCCACGCTCACGACGCCCGATCTCGCTGGAGAGACAAGGCTCGTCGTGGAAGCCGTCCTTGCAGCAATCTGGGTCGTCTATGTGCTGCAACTGAGTGGCACGCTTCTTATGCGGCGTCGCAGTCGCGTATCGGGTGGGAATGCCGCCCTCGTGATCGACCTGCTGGCTGTTTTCGTTCCCCTGGCGGCCTTCCTGTTGATCGCCTCGCGCGATCGCAGTCTGTATTGCGCCATCTGGCTTCTCAAGCCGCTGCGGGATTCGACGTTTTTCAGGTTGATGGCAAAGGTGGTTGCCAATGAATCGCGCAATCTGCTTGGCGTGACATCTGTCTTCGGCATCGTTCTTTTTGGCGCTGCGTTGGCTGGTTATGTCATCGAGCGTGACGTCCAGCCGGATAAGTTCGGCAGTATTCCGCAGGCGATGTGGTGGGCGGTCGTGACGCTGTCGACGACCGGCTACGGCGACGAGATCCCGCAAAGTCTGGCAGGCCGGGTGCTGGCCGGATTGGTGATGATGAGCGGCATCGGCATTTTTGCGCTTTGGGCCGGTATCCTCGCCACCGGCTTCTACGAAGAGGTCCGTCGCCGGGACTTCGTTCGCAACTGGCAGCTGGTCGCCGCCGTGCCCCTGTTCCAGAAGCTTGGCTCCGCAGCATTGATCGAGATCGTGCGGGCGCTGCGGCCGCGTATCGTGCCCGCCGGTGCAGTGATCTGCCGCAAAGGCGATGTTGGCGACCAGATGTTCTTCATCGTCGAAGGCCGGGTCAGTGTAGCGACGCCCGATCATCCGGTAGAACTTGGTACAGGAAGCTTTTTTGGCGAGATGGCGCTGATCAGCGGCGAACCGCGCTCAGCCACCGTCAGCGCAGCAACCGAGGTCTCCCTGCTGTCGCTCTATGCGGTTGACTTCCAGATGTTGTCGAGCAGCAGTCCTGAGATTGCGGAGATCATCCGCAAGACGGCACTCGAGCGACGGGGCGGCATACCAAAGAGCTAATCGCTGCTGCGGCCTCTCATCCGCTGTCTTGTGCATCCTGTTCCGGCCAGGGATTGATGCCATCGCGCAGCCAGAGCAGCGTATCCAGCCAGAATCCGGCGGCATGGCGGGTGTGAAACAGGCCGAAATGCCCGACCGATTCAAAACCGAGCCTCTCCGGCGTCATCAAGACTTCTCTCCTGACGGCATTTCTGTAATAGCCAAGCGATCGGCGAATGGCTGGCACTGTGCCCAATTCGTCGTCGGAAAGTGCGACTGCAAGGATCGGCGCCGTGACGGCATCGAAACGGCTGAGCAGGTCTGCGCGCTCCACGCGCGGATAAGACGTCTCCATCTTCTCGCGTCGGAAACTCCATTCGTTGGCGACACCGGCGGGTAAGTCCTCCAGCCACCCCAGGCGCTTGCCGGGGAAGTAGCCGAAGAGTGCAGTCAGCAGTGGCATCGCTAGGTGCCATTTAACGAAGAGCCTCGCTCGCCTATCCGGCGCATAGTCGCACCAGTAAGCATACTGCGCGCCAACCGTCAGCATCCGGCTAATCAGATGCGCGTTGGCAGACTGGCCGGGCAGGTGGCCGCCGATGCTGTGGCCCACGACCATCAGCGGTGCCTCGGGGTTGCGCCCATGCATGAAACGCAGTGCCGCGTCGAAATCCTTTTCGCCCCAATCGCGCCAGCGGTAGCCGGTGCCCCGGAGGCTTTCCGGTCGTGATTGGCCGATACCGCGGTAGTCGTAGGTGAGCACGTCGAAACCGTGCCGCGCGAGAAACTGGGCGTAGTAGTGATAGTAGTGAGCAAGGACGCCGGTCGCCGGATTGATGATGACGCTGGCCAGCGGCGCTTGCCTGTTGGCATGCCAGAGATGGCCTCCGAGCGGCACGGCATCACGAGCGACGATTACGACGGGCGTTGCATCCGTTCCTGGGTAGCGCCTTTCCGTTCGCAAATTCTGGTTGTTGATTTTATCATCAAGCATGCTGTGCCTCGATCTTCGTCTTTGCAGAAGCTACACGCGAAGCAGTGTTGTTGACACTCACTGGTCGGTATACACTCTGCTATGGCCTTATCTGTATCGAACACCCGAGAACGTCTGGTTGCTGCGGCCGCCAAGCTCTTTTACGCCGAGGGCATCAGAAGCGTCGGCGTCGACG
Source organism: Rhizobium sp. LjRoot258 (assembly GCF_964254185.1). Classification (NCBI taxonomy): domain Bacteria; kingdom Pseudomonadati; phylum Pseudomonadota; class Alphaproteobacteria; order Hyphomicrobiales; family Rhizobiaceae; genus Rhizobium; species Rhizobium sp. LjRoot258. The sequence goes on from NZ_CAXUST020000001.1 coordinate 184,128, forward strand.
CTGTTGCCGAGGCAGCCGGGGTTACGAAACGAACGCTTTATTATCACTTTGACAGCAAGGACGCCCTGATCGCGGCCTATCTGGAAGAGCGAGATCAGCCGACCCTGGCATTGTTTCAACGTTGGTTTGGCGAGGCCGAGGGCGACGTCGCCGTCAGAATCAAGGCAATCTTCGATAGGTTGGCAAGATCCACGCGGCATCCCAAGTGGAGAGGCTGCGGCTTTCTTCGCACGGCAGCCGAGCTTGCCAATATGCCGGGGCATCCGGCTATGAAGGCTGCTGCTTTGCACAAGCGCCGCGTGGAGGACTGGTTGGCCGGTATTTTCGAACAAGAGGGTGTGAAGGACGCTCGGCAGCTGGCTCGCCAGGTCATTCTTCTGCTCGACGGTGGCTTCACCGTCGTGCTGCTTCATCGCGATTCGACTTATCTGGAGACGGCGGGAGACGCGGCGGCAGCGCTCATCGCCGCCGCTCCTCGAAGGTAGCTTCAGCCTGCCTTGACCGGTTCGTATCGCAGGATCACCGCGCCGCCCTCAGTCGTCGTGCTGTCGAGCAGTTTCAGGGGAAGCCGCTGACTGGCCGGTTTGAAATGCGGATTGCCGCCGCCGAGGATAACCGGCACAAGGCAGATGCGGATCTCGTCCACCAGCCCTGCCTTCAGCAGCGAGTCCGCGAGCTCCGCACTGCCGAAAATGAAGATCGTCTTGCCCGCCTCGGCCTTCAGCTTCTTCAATTCGGCGAGAGGGTCGCTGACCACGCGTGTGTTGTTCCAGTCGGCCGCCGTCATCGTGTTTGATACCGCAATCTTGGCGATGTCGTTCATGTATGCCTTGATCTTCTGTTCGCTCTCGGCTGTCGGCCAGTAGGCGGCCATACCCTCATATGTCTTGCGGCCGAAGACGAGAAGGTCGCCTTCATCGCCAAACTGCTCGGCGTAGCGCTCCAGCTCGGGACCCCAGGCAAGATTGTGAAATTCGATATCCCACGGTTTCGTGCCTTCGAAATAGCCGTCAAGCGTCATCAGATTCCAAACAACAAGCTTCCTCATCGATTCGTCCTCCTCGAAACTGGTTGCAATTTGCAATTGGTTGAAAGCTAGATTGACTGGTGGCAAAATGCAAGCAGTTTTTTTGGAGGAACTAATGGACGATGCTCACCGCTCCGGCTGCCCGATCAATCTGACGCTGGAAGTGCTCGGCGATCGCTGGAGCCTGATCGTCATTCGCGACATCATGTTCGGCAATCGGCGCCACTTCCGCGAATTGCTGCAGCATTCCGAAGAGCGGATTGCGTCGAATATCCTGGCCGACCGTCTGCGCCGCCTGGTCGACAGAGGCTTGCTGACGCGTGAGGACGATCCGACGCACAAGCAGAAGGCAATCTACAGTCTGACGGAAATGGCGATTCAGCTGGTGCCGATCTTCGCGCATATGGGTGCCTGGGGCCGCAGGCATCTTCCGGCTTCCGAGGAGCTCTCCATTCGGGCCGAGCTTCTGGAGACCGGAGGTGCAAAACTCTGGGAGGAATTCATGGACGAGTTGCGCGCCAAGCACTGCGGCAAGAAGCTGCCTGCTGGAACGCCGTCCGTGCTCGCACGCCTGACCGAAGCCTATCTCGATGTCGTCGCCCGAAATCGGCCTGATCAATCCTTGCGGAACACCACGCTGGCGCCCCAGCCCGTGACGAGCGCGAGGAAGACGGAGAGCAAGCCATAGGCGATCGGCTGGGCGTGCGCCGCGTCCGTAATCATCTGCTCGATCCCTGTCTTGATGACGCGCAGCGGAACGGACTTCTCGGTGACGAAGCTGCCGCTCTTGAAGAGATAGGCGCGCACGGTATGCACGCCGTTCGGAATGTTTGCCGGCAACCGCAGGCTTGCCTTGAAAAGGCTGGAGCTTACGAAACGCACGCCGCTCGGGTCGCGATCATAGAGACCGCCGTTCTCCTGCAGCCGGCGAAAGGCCTGCCGGAACGCGCCGAGATTGCTGGCATCGCCGACGAAGCCGACCGGCGTCAGCGGAATGTGATCGATCCCGATTCCCCTGTCCGTAAGGTCGAGCGGCGTGGTGATGTCATCCAGCATGCGCGAACTCGACATGGAATAGGAGTGCGGCACCGCCTCGAAGGTCATCGAGCGCGTATTGATCCAGATGCCGAACACACGCTCCTTCCGGCGCACGGTTGCGTCTTCGCGCGGCCCCTCAAGAACGACCACCACATCATACTGGCCAATCGCCAGCAGCAGGCTGTCGGTGTTGGTCACGGCCCCGAAAATCGTCAGGTCTGCGCCGCGAAAATCCGAGGTGATGGCGATCTCGCTGGTGGACGTGCCGATCTCAAGTCCTTCAGCCGTCGTTTGGCTCGCCTGGCCCGGGAGCAGCATTTGCGCGGTTGCGACACCAGGCAGCATCGTGGCGCAAAATAGCAGAGCAGCGAGGAAGCGGCACATCAATTCGCCCCCATGACCACGGAGTAGACATCCGCTGGCGTTACGACCAGCGCAACGGCAAGGCGAAGGCCGACGGCGAGCACCAGAAGGCCGAGCAGCGCACGCAGCTGCTCGCCGCGCAGCTTTTGTCCGACGCGCACGCCATATTGTGCGCCGATCACACCGGCGATCATCAGGATAAAGGCGAGCACGATATCGACCGAGAAGTTGGTCGCGGCCTGCACGACAGTCGTGTAGGCGGTCACGAAAATGATCTGGAACAGAGACGTACCGACAACCACGTTGGTCGGGATGCGCAGGAGATAGATCATCGCCGGCACCATGATGAAACCGCCGCCGACGCCCATGACTGACGTCAGGATGCCGATGCCGAAGCCGAGCGCGATGACCGGGATCACGCTCAGAAAGATCTTCGACTTCTTGAACCGCATCTTCAGCGGCAGCTTGTGCACCCAATGGTGATGGCCGGGTCGTCGTGGTGTTGGCGGCACGTTCTTTGCCGCGCGGCGCATGGCATTGACGCTTTCGAGCAGCATGAGCCCGCCGACCGTGCCGAGGAAGACGACGTAGAGCAGCGAGATGATGAGATCGAGCTGGCCGATCTGCCTCAGCAGCGAGAAGATCCATATGCCGACGGTCGCGCCGGAAAGGCCGCCGACGAGCAGCACGGCTCCGAGCTTCACATCGAGCGTTCCACGCCGGAAGTGAGTGATGGCCCCAGAGATAGAGGAGGCAACAACCTGGTTGGCGCCGGTGGCGACGGCCACGACCGGCGGGATATTGTAGAAGATCAGGAGCGGTGTGATCAGGAAGCCGCCGCCGACACCGAACATCCCGGAGAGAAAGCCGACGGCCGCCCCCATGCCGAGAATGATGAAGATGTTCACCGACAATTCTGCGATAGGCAGATAGATTGTCACAGCAGACCCCGATCTATGAACTGCCCCCACAGGCAGGCGTTCTTACATCCTGTTCGAATGGCGCATCATACGGTGAAATCGTTGCCAGAGGATTTCGATAAGCGACATGCGATCCGCTCGATAGCGTGATCACTCTCGAATATTCAGGCTTTTTTTGGGTTTTACGACAGACCTTTAGAGGGCGACCCGGCGGATCCATCGTTATGCTCAATCCGTCGCGGTTGAACGCGACGCACCTGCCGACTAGGGTCGACACTGCATATCCGGGGGATTCGCGTGAAGGCAGGATTGGTTCGTTGGCTATTGGTTGCTTGGGTCTTGCAGCCGATTGCCGCAAAGGCGGAATGGCAGCCGGTTGAACAGGTGCGGACCTATGCGGTGACCGGCAGCTCGGGCGCAGCACTCTACTATTCAATCGGCGAGAAAGGTCCCGAGCTTGGCGGCAGTCGCGCGGTGGCGCATACGACGTTCAAACTGACCTGGACCAGAAAATATGAGCGCCGAGGAAACGCCTGCGTCCTGGCTGTGGCGCGGCCAAAGCTGATCATCACCTATACGCTGCCGAAGCCTGCGGTAGAGCTTTCCGCGGCCACTCAGGCAAGCTGGGCCACCTTCATTGCCGGCATCGAAACGCATGAGCGGGTGCATGGCGACTACATCAAGGAAATGGTCAGGGATATCGAGGCGGCGAGCGTCGGGCTGTCTGCCGACGATGATCCCGACTGCAGGAAGATCCGGATCGAGTTGACGAAGCGGCTCGGCGAACTCTCCGCACGGCAGCGACAGCGCGGCCGCGATTTCGACAAGGCCGAGATGAGCGAGGGCGGCAATATCCGCCGCCTCATCCTGCAGCTCGTGAACGGCCCTTGAGGACCGTTCGAACGCATGCCGGATCAGCCCAAAGCGGCGGCGGCGACCGGGGCCAGGTGCGGCCAGACCTCAAGCGCCCCGCGATAGATCATGCTCAGCGCCACGTAGATGATGATGGCCAGACCGAGGTAAGCGATCCAGTGGTAGCGGTTGAGCAGGCGCGCGATGAAGTTCGCGGCGATACCCATCATCGCGATCGACAGGATCAGGCCGATGACGAGGATCGTCGGATGCTCACGGGCCGCGCCGGCAACGGCGAGCACGTTGTCGAGCGACATCGACACGTCGGCGATCACGATCTGGCTGGCCGCCTGGTAGAAGGTCTTCTTTGGCGCCGCGCCGCCTTCGGCTCCGTCCGCTTCATTGCCGCTGCCGTTGCGCAGATCGCGCCACATCTTCCAGCAGACCCAGAGCAGGAGGATGCCGCCGGCCAGCAGCAGGCCGATGATCTCGAGAAGCTGGACGGTGACGCTGGCAAGCGCGATCCGCAGTACGGTGGCGGCAAGAATGCCGACGAGGATCGCCTTCTTGCGTTGGTCGGTCGGCAGCCCCGCTGCGGCAAGACCGATGACGACGGCGTTGTCGCCAGCAAGCACGAGGTCGATGAGGATGACCTGCAGAAGCGCCAGCAAGCCGGCAGAAGTGAAAATTTCCATGACGTGACAATCCCTGACATATGCGAAACGCCTGCCGGCGCGCTGTTAACGCATAAATGATCGCTGATCTGCTTATCAAGTGGCTGAAGGACATTGTGGAAAAGTTCTCAAGCCTGTTGATGTTCCGCCCCGTCGATTGAATATCCTTCATGCACCGTTGTCGGGGGCGCTTTCCGGATGCATCGAATTCTTTGCATGGCCTGGGATTGGCCATGACGTTCTGAACATGCTAGCGAGAGCCGCAAAAGGCCCCGGTACGCATGACGGAGGGGCGCCGCAACTCTTTCGGACTCCACGCAAACATGATTCGTATCGAGAATATCAGCAAGCAGAACAGCCACCGGATCCTCTTCATCGAGGCTTCCGCGGCGCTCAACAGAGGCGAGAAGATTGGCCTTGTCGGACCGAACGGCGCAGGCAAGACGACGCTCTTTCGCATGATCACCGGGCAGGAGCAGGCCGACGAAGGCCAGGTCTCCGCCGAGAAGGGCGTGACCATTGGCTACTTCAATCAGGACGTCGGCGAGATGGAGGGCCGCAGCGCGGTGGCCGAGGTCATGGAAGGCGCCGGCCCCGTCAGCGTCGTCGCCGCCGAGCTGCGCGAGCTCGAAGCGGAGATGATCGATCCCGACAAGCTCGACGAGATGGACCGGATCATCGAGCGCTACGGCGAAGTCCAGGCGCGCTACGAGGAGCTGGACGGCTACGCACTCGAGGGCCGTGCGCGTGAAGTGCTGGCCGGTCTCAGCTTCACCCAGGAGATGATGGACGGCGACGTCGGAGCGCTTTCGGGCGGGTGGAAAATGCGCGTGGCGCTTGCCCGCATCCTCCTGATGCGCCCGGACGTCATGCTGCTCGACGAACCGAGCAACCACCTGGACCTCGAGAGCCTGATCTGGCTGGAAGAATTCCTGAAGACCTACGACGGCGCGCTGCTGATGACCTCGCACGACCGCGAGTTCATGAACCGCATCGTCAGCAAGATCATCGAGATCGACGGCGGCTCGTTGAACAGCTATTCCGGCGATTACGGGTTCTATGAGCAGCAGCGGGCGCAGAATGAGAAGCAGCAGCAGGCGCAGTTCGAGCGCCAGCAGGCAATGCTGGCCAAGGAAATCAAGTTCATCGAGCGTTTCAAGGCGCGCGCCTCGCACGCTTCGCAGGTGCAGAGCCGCGTCAAGAAGCTGGAGAAAATCGACCGGGTCGAGCCGCCGAAGCGACGCCAGACCGTTGCCTTCGACTTCTTGCCGGCACCACGGTCCGGCGAAGACGTGATCAACCTGAAGAACGTCCACAAGAAGTACGGCAGCCGGGCGATCTATGAAGGCCTGGACTTCATGGTTCGCCGCAAGGAGCGTTGGTGCATCATGGGCATCAATGGCGCCGGCAAGTCGACCCTGCTGAAACTGGTGGCGGGTTCCACCGAACCGGATCAGGGCAGCGTCGCCCTCGGTGCCAGCGTCAAATTGGGCTACTTCGCCCAACACGCTATGGATCTGCTCGACGGAGATCGAACTGTGCTGGAATGGCTGGAGGACTCCTTCCCCCAGGCCGGGCAGGCACCGCTCAGGGCGCTCGCAGGATGCTTCGGTTTCTCCGGTGACGATGTCGAGAAGAAATGCCGCGTTCTTTCCGGCGGCGAAAAAGCCCGGCTCGTGATGGCCAAGATGCTCTTCGATCCGCCGAACCTGCTGGTGCTGGACGAGCCGACGAACCATCTGGATCTCGATACCAAGGAAATGCTGATCAAGGCGCTGTCGCAATACGAGGGCACCATGCTGTTCGTCTCGCACGACCGGCATTTCCTTGCCGCTCTGTCCAACCGCGTGCTGGAACTGACGCCCGACGGTATCCACCAATATGGCGGCGGATATACGGAATATGTCGCGCGCACCGGCCAGGAAGCCCCCGGTCTGCGGAGCTGACGACATCACGTCGAATGCCGTGGCCGGCCTCCGCGAGCGCCTCTCCCGGGGCGCTCGGGTTCGCCGGAGCCCGGACTTCGTTCACCATCAGCATTTCGGAAAGGCGCCTCAGACGTTAACTCAGCTACCGCTCCCGTGTCGCATGCGCCTCCTTTTGCGGCTGGATTTACCGTAACGTACTTCCACGGCATGAAGCTCGGCGTCATCCTCATGTCTCTAAAATCGGGGGATTGGCCATGAATTTGACCATAGCTGCTGTCGCGTTGATGCTCGCCGGCGTAGCCAACGCACAAACCGGCAGTGTTCCGGTAACCGTCGACAACTTTGCTCGTGCCGAGTCGGATCTTTACTTCGGCAATGCACTGGCGGACGCACATGGCGCGACCGGTAAGTTTGCCCACCACCGCGAGCCGATGTCCATTGAGCATCAAGGTGTTATCCGCTCAAATCGCGATACGCTGTATTCCGCCGCTGTGATCGATCTCGACGCCGGTCCAGTGACCATCACATTGCCCGACGCCGGGGCACGCTTCCGGTCCATGCAGGTCATAAACGAGGACCACTACGTCGTCGGTGACGTTAAGTACGACGCCGGAAGCTATACCTACGACCGAGGCATGGCGGGGACGCGTTATATTATCGTCGGGCTCAGAACCCTGGTCGATCCGAACGATCCGGAGGATCTGAACAAGGTCCGAGCCCTGCAGGACGCCTCAGCCATCAGTCCGGCCGAAGCCGGCAAGTTCGAAATGCCGAAATGGGATCAGAAAAGCCAGAAGGTGGTCCGCGATGCCCTTCTGATCTTGGGCGCTACAATTCCGGACTTCAAAGGCGCCTTCGGCACCAAGGAAGCCGTCGATCCGGTGCGTCATCTGATCGGTACGGCGACGGGATGGGGAGGAAACCCTGAAAAGGATGCAACCTATCTCAATGTGACACCCGAAAAGAACGACGGCAAGACAGTCTACAAGCTCACCGTCAAGGACGTGCCGGTGGATGGCTTCTGGTCGATCAGCGTCTACAATGCAAAAGGCTACTTCCAGAAAAACAAGCTCAACGCGTATACGCTCAACAACATCACCGCCGCGAAGGCTGCCGACCGTTCCGTCGACGTGCAATTCGGCGGCTGCGATGGGAAGGTCGCAAACTGCCTGCCCGTCGTCAAAGGCTGGAACTACACTGTTCGCCTGTATCGGCCTCGGGCGGATATACTCGACGGAAAATGGGAGTTCCCTCCGCCACGGAAAGCCGAGTAGTGTCGGCGGGTCGTTGCGAGCGTATGGCGGAAGCTCGTGGCGAGGTAATCGCGAGTGGGCGGTGGGTTTTAAAGGCAGCATCGCTTCCTTCTCCTTCTCCTTCTCCTTCTCCTTCTCCTTCGCACAAGCGCGGCGCGGCCCTAGAACGTCTCGTCCTGCGCGGCCATATCCTTCAAAACGGCCGCTGCATATCGTAGTTCGGACCAGCAAGAGACCTCCATGAGGAATGCAGAGACGATCATCATCGGGGCGGGACCGGCAGGATTGGCCTGCGCCGCGGCGCTGCGGGCACGTGGACGCTCGTTCCTGGTGCTTGAGAAAGGGCATACGCTCGCCGCCTCCTGGCATCGCCACTACGACCGCCTTCGGCTGCATACCCACAAGATGCACTCGGCCTTGCCGGGAAAGCCGATGCCGCGGCATTTTCCGAAGTATCCGTCGCGGCTGCAGGTTATCGAGTATCTCGAAGTCTATAGCTCTTCGAACGACATCGAGGTCGCATTTGGCGTGCGCGCGACGACGATCCGCAAGGACAAGACGTGGACCGTGGAGACCTCCCACGGGGTTTTCGAGGCGAGCAACGTCATTGTCGCGACCGGCCTCGCAAACGCGCCGATAAGGCCGACCTGGGAAGGACAGGAGCTGTTTGCGGGCAAGCTTCTCCACTCCTCGGAGTTCAGGAATGCCGCGACGCTTGCGGCTAGGCGCGTCCTTGTCGTCGGCTTCGGCAATTCGGCAGGCGAGATCGCGCTCGAATGCGCTGAGGCCGGCCTTGATGTCGGGATGTCCGTGCGCGGCCCGGTCAATGTCGTGCCGCTCGAACTGTTCGGACTGACGAGCGCAAGCATCGCCATAGCCCAGCGGTTCCTTCCCTATCGCCTGGTCGATGCGGTGAACGCTCCGATCCTGCGCCTGCGGTTCGGGGACCTCGGGAAGTTCGGGCTGGAAGGAGCGAGAACTGGCCCGCTGACCGGCATCATCGAAAGGGGCCGTACGCCGCTGATCAATATCGGAACGATCGAGCGGATCAGGTCAGGGGATATCCGGGTGTTCCCCGCAATCTCGACATCCGAGGATCGGCGGGTGCATTTCTCCGACGGCCGATCCGATATGTTCGACGCGATCATTCTGGCGACCGGCTACCGGCCGGGGCTTGATGCGCTTCTGCCCGATTTCGCGCAGCGATTTGGCGGCGCCGACGGTCCCGCCCGCGGACAGCTTCAACCGGCAAATGACGGCCTCTACTTTTGCGGCTTCACTGCCGTGCCGACCGGCCTTCTCCGCGAAATCGGAATTGAGGCCAAGAAGATCGCGGCCTCCATCGATAGGTAGCACCTCCGCGAGGCCGCCACCCGGTCTCGCTACGCAACCGCGTGATGCCCAGAGGCGGCTCACGCCGCCTCCTTCTCCTTCGCGTAAGGGTCGAAGCGCCCGTAGAAGGTCTCGCCCTTGGCGGCCATGTCCTTCAGCAGTGCCGTCGGCTTGAAGTGCGCCCCATAGGCTGCCGCGAGTCTATCGCAGAGCGCCACGAAGGCCTTCACGCCCATGCCGTCGATATAGGAGAGCACCCCGCCGGTGTAGGGGGCGAAGCCGAAGCCGAGGATGGAGCCGACGTCGGCTTCGCGCGGATCGGTGACGATGCCTTCCTCGATGGTGCGGGCGGCTTCCAGCGCGATGGTGACGAGGAAGCGCTGCTTCAGCACCTCGACATCGACCTCTTCGGCCTTCTTCTGCGGGTAGAAGGTCTTCAGCTCCGGCCAAAGCGACTTCTTGGCCGGTTTCGCCGGATAATCGTAGAAGCCCTTGCCGTTCTTGCGGCCGCGGCGATCGAACTCGTCGACCATTTTGTTGATCAGCGCCATGTGCTTCGGATCGACGGCGGCTTCGCCGAGATCCGCGACGGTGGCTTTCAGGATCTTCTGCGAGAGATCGATCGCCACCTCGTCGTTCAAGGACAGCGGACCGACCGGCATGCCGGCCATCTTGGCGGCATTCTCGATCATGACGGGCGGCACGCCCTCAATCAGCATGTCATAGGCTTCGTGGATATAGCGGAAGACGCAGCGGTTGACGAAGAAGCCGCGCGTGTCGTTGACGACCACAGGCGTTTTCTTGATGGCGGCAACGTAGTCGAGCGCGACGGCCAGCGCCTTGTCGCCGGTCTCCTTGCCGAGAATGACTTCCGTCAGCATCATCTTCTCGACGGGCGAGAAGAAATGCACGCCGATGAAATCGGCCGGACGCTTGGAGTTTTTGGCAAGGCCCGTGATCGGCAGGGTGGAGGTGTTGGAGGCGAAGATGGCGCCATTAGGCAACACCGCTTCAACGGCCTCGATGACGGCCTTCTTGACCTCGCGGTCCTCGAACACGGCTTCGATGACGAGATCGGCGTCCTTCAGGTCGGCATAGTCGGCGGAGGGCGTGATGCGCGAAAGCAGTGACGCGCCCTCGTCTTGCGTAAGACGTCCCTTACCGATTGAGTCTTTCACGAGGCCCTCGCCGACGCCCTTGCCCTTGGTCGCCGCTTCGATGTCGCGATCGATGAGGGTGACGGGGATGCCGGCGGCGGCGGTCACATAGGCGATCGAGGCTCCCATGAAACCGGCGCCGACGACACCCACCTTCTTCAGCTCCGCCTTTGCAACGCCGGTGGGGCGGCGGGCCCCTTTGCCGAGCTCCTGCATGGAGATGAAGAGCGAGCGGATCATCGAGAAAGCTTCGTTGGTCTGCAGTATCTCGGTGAAATAGCGCTGCTCGATCTTCAGACCGGTGTCGAAGGGCACCTGCAGGCCCTCATAGACGCATTTGAGGATGGCGAGCGCCGCCGGATAGTTGCCAGATGTCTCGCGGCGCAAGATCGCGGGCGCGGCCGGCCAGAGCTGGGCTGCCGCCGGCGTCCAGATGCCGCCGCCGGGCGCCTTGAAACCCTTCTCGTCCCAGGGTGCGACGGGCTTCAGGCCGTCCTTGATCATCTGCTTGGCGGCGGGGATCAGCTGATCCGGCTCGACCACTTGATGGACGAGGTTCATCGCCTTGGCGCGGGCGGCCGTCAGCGACTGGCCTGTCGTCATCATCTGCAGGGCCGACTGCGCATCCGCCAGTCGCGAAACGCGCTGGGTGCCGCCCGCACCCGGGAAGATGCCGACCTTGACCTCGGGCAGCGCGATCTTCACCGACTTGGCATTCGAGGCGACGCGGCCATGGCAGGCGAGCGACATCTCGAAAGCGCCGCCCATGCAGGTGCCGTTGATCGCCGAAACCCACGGCTTGCCCGATGTTTCGATCTTGCGGAACAGGCCGGTCATGCGGCCGACGAGATCGAAGAGTTTTTGCGCGGCGCCATCGGGGTTGGCGGCCTTCTCCTGCTGGTAGAGGGAAAACATCGACTTGATCATCGAGAGGTCCGCGCCACCTGAGAAGCTCGACTTGCCCGAGGTGATGACCGCACCCTTGATGGCGCTGTCGGCGACCACGGCGTCGACGATGGCATCGAGCTCGTCCATCACCTCCTCGGTGAAGACGTTCATGGATTTGCCGGGCATATCCCAGGTGACAAGGGCGATGCCGTCCGCGTCGGTTTCGACGGTGAAATTCTTGTAGGTCATCGTCTCTCTCCCTTAGACGCGTTCGATGACGGTTGCCGTGCCCATGCCGGCGCCGATGCAGAGTGTGACCAGCGCGGTGTTGAGGTCGCGGCGCTCCAGTTCGTCCAGCACCGTGCCCAATATCATCGCCCCGGTGGCGCCGAGCGGGTGGCCCATGGCGATGGCGCCGCCGTTGACGTTGATCTTGTCATGCGCGATGGCGAAAGCCTGCATGTAGCGCAGCACGACCGCGGCGAAGGCTTCGTTGAGCTCGAAGAGATCGATGTCGGCGAGCGTCATGCCCGATCGTTTCAACAGCTTTTCGGTGACGTCGACCGGGCCGGTCAGCATCAGCGCCGGATCCGAGCCGATATTGGCGACGGCCTTGATGCGACCGCGGGGCTTCAGCCCCATGCTCTCGCCGCCCGCCTTCGAGCCAAGGAGCACGGCGGCCGCGCCGTCGACGATGCCGGAAGAATTGCCGGCGTGGTGGACGTAGTTGAGGCGCTCGACCTCAGGATGAGCCTGGATCGCGACGGCCTCGAAGCCGCCCATTTCGCCCGGCATCTGGAAGGAGGGGTTGAGGCTTGCCAACGCCTGCATGTCGGTGCCGGGACGCATGTGCTCGTCATGAGCAAGGATCATCAGGCCGTTCTGGTCCTTGATCGGAATGACGGAATTCTTGAAATAGCCCTTCTCCCAGGCATTCGCCGCCCGCTTCTGGCTTTCGACCGCATAGGCGTCGACGTCGTCGCGGGAGAAGCCGTACTTGGTGGCGATGAGATCGGCGGAGACGCCCTGCGGCATGAAATAGGCCGGAAAATTCACCGACGGGTCCATGAACCAGGCGCCGCCCGACATACCGAGACCGACGCGAGACATGCTTTCGACGCCGCCGGCAATGACGATGTCGTCGGCGCCCTGTGCGATCTTCGCCGCGCCGAAGTTCACCGCGTCGAGGCCGGATGCGCAGAAGCGCGAGATCTGCATGCCGGGCGCCTTGGTGGAATAGCCGGCCTCGAAGGCCGCGCCGCGCGCGATGACCGCGCCGGCTTCCATAACAGGATCGACGCAGCCCATGATGATGTCGTCAACCGTTGCCGTATCGAGCCCGTTGCGGTCGCGGATCGCCTCGAGCGTCTTGGCGGCAAGGCGCACCGACGGCACTTCGTGCAGTGAGCCGTCCTTCTTGCCACGGCCGCGCGGGGTGCGCACGTGGTCGTAAATGAAAACCTCGGTCATTCCTCTATCTCCCTATCGGCGTCGGGCGCCGTTGAACTCAAAAGGCCTCGGCGGCCAAGGTCATCATCGTCTCTGCGCCGGTCTCGATGCGGACCTTGCGCAGGGCCGTTTCCGGCATGATACGCTCCATGAAGAAGCGGGCTGTGACGAGCTTGTTGCGAAGGTAGCTTTCGCGCGGGCTGTCGCCGTTCGCAAGGCCATCCTCGGCAGCCTTTGCCATCTTCGCCCACATGTAGCCGAGCACCACGAGGCCGAAGAGGTGCATGTAGTCGGTTGAACCGGCGCCTGCATTGTCCGGCTTGGCCATAGCGTGCTGCATGAACCACATGGTCGCCGCCTGCACGTCGTTCAACCCCTTCTTCAGGTTCTTGGTGAAGAAGGTCATCTGCTCGTCGTTGCGGTTCTCCTCGCAGAAATCACCGATTTCCTTGAAGAGGGCCATGACGGCGCGACCGCCGTTCTGGCCGAGCTTGCGGCCGACGAGATCGAGCGCCTGAATGCCATTGGCGCCTTCGTAGATCATGGCGATGCGGGCATCGCGCACATACTGGCTCATGCCGTGCTCTTCGATATAGCCGTGGCCGCCGAAGACCTGCTGGGCCATGACGGCGTGGTCGAAGCCCTTGTCGGTCAGAACACCCTTTAGGATCGGTGTGACGAGGCCGAGAATGTCATCGGCAGTCTGGCGGTCCTTCCCGTCCGCCGAGCGGTGGGCGATGTCGGATTTCAGAGCCGTCCAGAGCAGGAAGGCGCGGCCTGCCTCGTTGAAGGCGCGGATCGTCATCAGCGAGCGACGAATGTCGGGATGCACGATGATCGGGTCGGCTTTCTTGTCCGGCGCCTTCGGGCCGGAGAGCGAGCGCCCCTGGATTCGCTCGCGGGCATAGTTGACCGCGTTCTGATAGGCGATTTCAGAGATTGCCAGTCCCTGCAGGCCGACGCTCAGACGCGCCTCGTTCATCATCACGAACATGGCGCTAAGGCCCTTGTTCTCGGCGCCGATGAGGAAGCCGGTCGCCTCGTCATAGTTCATGACGCAGGTGGCGTTGCCGTGAATGCCCATCTTGTGCTCGATCGCACCGCAGGAGACAGCGTTGCGCTCGCCGGGCGTGCCGTCAGCCGTGACCATGAACTTCGGCACGATGAATAGCGAAATGCCCTTGGTACCCTCGGGCGCGCCTTCGATACGCGCAAGTACCAGATGCACGATATTGTCCGTCATATCGTGCTCGCCGGCGGAGATGAAGATCTTCTGGCCCGATAGCTTGTAGCTGCCATCCGCCTGCGGCACGGCCTTGGTGCGCAAGAGGCCGAGATCGGTGCCGCAATGGGGCTCGGTCAGGTTCATGGTGCCGGACCATTCGCCAGAAACCATCTTCGGCAGATAGGTCTGCTTTTGCTCGTCCGAGCCGTGGACAAGGATCGCGGCGATTGCACCCTGGGTTAGCCCCGGATACATCATCAGCGACATGTTGGCGGCAGAGGTATATTCGCCGACGGCAGCATGCAGTGCATATGGAAGGCCCTGGCCGCCAAATTCCTCGGGAACGGCAAGCCCGGTCCAGCCGCCCTGGCAATAGGCGTCGTAACCGTCCTTGAAGCCCTTTGGAACCGAAACCGAGCCGTCCTCATGGCGCACGCAGCCTTCTTGGTCGCCGGAGTAGTTCAGCGGGAAGAGCACTTCTTCTGCAACCTTCGCTGCCTCGCCGAGGATCGCCTCGACCATGTCAGGCGTCGCGTCGGCAAACCCCGGGAGATTGTTGTAGCGTTCCAGGCCGAGCACGTCGTTCAGCACGAAGAGCGTGTCGTTAACCGGGGCCTTGTAGACTGGCATCGTTCGAATTCCTCCAATTCGGCACGCCGGACCAGACCGGCATTTGAGAGTCTCTTACAAAATATTGACGTTTGCGTAAACGTCAAATTTCATCGGTCCTCGAATTTGTGACGATGATAATGTGACTGCAGTGTCGGGAATGGCCGGTCGGGAACGTCCTGGGGCTGTCGAACATTTCGTCAGGGCAGCAACGAGGAGGACACTCCATGCTCAAGGTCAGTTCGAATCTGTGGTTCGAGAAAGAAGTGCGCGAAGCCGTCGAATTCTACGTGGCGACGATTCCGAATTCGTCCATGGGGCGCACAACCATCCTTCCCGCCGAAACGCCGAGCGGCCCCCCGGGCAGCGTCACGATCATCGACTTCAAGCTCGGAGATCAGGATTTCGTGGCAATGGAAGCGGGACCACTCGATGCCTTCAACCACGCCTTCTCGATCTCGGTCGAATGCGAAACGCAGGCGGAGATCGACAGGATATGGAACGCGTTTCTCGATAACGGCGGGGTGGAAGAGCAGTGCGGCTGGCTGAAGGATCGCTGGGGCCTCTCCTGGCAGATCGTTCCGCGGGCGCTGATCGAGATGATTTCCGGTCCGGACCGCGAGCGCGCCAAGCGCGTCACCGAAGTCATGCTAGACATGGTGAAACTCGATATCGCGACGCTCGAGCAAGCGTATCGCTAAGATGCGGGTCGCGGGCTGAAAGGCAATGCGCAGCCGTCGCTCCGTCATCCTTGCAATCACCCGCCCTCATCCCGGGGTGCTCCGCGGGAGCCTCGAAGGATCAGGGCGGCCACTGGCCGGGCCGATGATGTCGTACAGTTGTCGCATCTGGGTTGCGTCCGAACGAAGACGCGCTAGACTTCATATGCAGACTGACGAAATGAGCCTGGGAGGAGCGATTTTATGAGACGGATGTGGCCGGAAGAGTTCAATTCCATTCTCGACGGAGCCGAGGAAGTCACGCTGGAACTGCCGGCGGTGGAGCATGAGGACGGCACGCGCAGCGAAGCGGTCAGCCGCAAGGCCCTGAAGGTCCGCATTCCGATGGAAGACTACGAGCGCATCTGGCCGCTGGCGGAAATGCGCTACCGGCTCGACGGCAGGATGGCGGGCAAGGCGATCACGCTGATCACCACCAGTCCGCACTACCATCGCTGGCACCCCGCCGATGGCGGCAGCGTCGACAATGTTTCCGAAAGTGGCCGCCACTACACGACGAAATACATCGTCGTGCATTTCCTGCTCGACGATGTGAGGGAAACGGCGGCCGCCTGAGCCGCCGCCAAATTCACGCCACGTCCAGCGCCTGTTGCAGATCGGCGACGAGATCGTCCGGATGTTCGATGCCGATTGACAGGCGGATGGTCGATTCCAGCACGCCGATCCGCTGGCGGACGTCGGCCGGCACGCCGGAGTGCGTCATCGTTGCCGGATGGCTGGCGAGTGATTCCGTGCCGCCCAGGCTGACCGCCAGCTTGAAGATCTGCAAGGCATTCAGGAATTTGAAGGACGCCGGTTGGCCGCCCACGATATCGAACGAGAAGGTCGATCCCGCACCGCTGCACTGCGCCGCGAAGGTGCGCCCGACCGGCGAATTGGCGTCGTGATAGGGCAGGTAGTGAATCCCCGCGACCTTGGGATGCTCGCGGAGGAAGTCGGCGACGACGCGGGCGTTGTTGTTGGCCCGCTCCATGCGGATCTGCAGCGTTTCCAGCGAACGGCCGAGCATCCAGCAGGAGTGCGGGTCAAGCTGCGTGCCGATGGCACCGCGCAGCGCCTTGACCTGCTTCATGACGGCCTTCGAGCCGAGGGCCGCGCCTGCGATCAGATCGGAATGGCCGCCCACATATTTGGTCAGCGAATAGAGCGAGATGTCAGCGCCGTGTTCGATTGGCCGCTGAAACACCGGGCCGAGCAGCGTGTTGTCGCAGGCGATAATGGGCGTGTGTCCCTGTTTCCTGCCGATCATATCGGCGACGCGGCGTATCATCGCGACGTCGACGAGGCTGTTTGTCGGATTGGCAGGCGTCTCGACAAGGATCACCGACACCCGGCCCTTGGCCATGGCTTCTTCTGCGGCAGCCTGGACCGATGCTTCGCTGACGCCATCGGCGAAGCCGACAGCCGCAACACCGAGATTGAGGAATGTCTTTGCCAGCAGCGTCTCCGTTCCGCCGTAGAGCGGCTGGGAATGCAGGATCGCGTCGCCCGGGCGCACGAAGGCCAGCAGCGTCGTGGCGATTGCCGACATGCCGGATGAGAAGAGGGCGCAGCTTTCAGTACGTTCATAGACGGCAAGCCGGTCTTCGACGATTTCGCTGTTGGGATGATTGAACCGGGAATAGACGAGCCCCGCACCCTTGCCGGCGGGTGGTTCCTTGCGGCCGGACACGTAGTCGAAGAAATCCCGACCGTCCTCGGCGGATTTGAAGACGAATGTCGATGTCAGGAACACCGGCGGCTTCACCGCCCCTTCCGACAGTTCCGGGTCGTAGCCATAGTTCAGCATCTGCGTTTCGGGATGCAGGGCATGGTTGCCGATATGAGTCTTGGAAGGGTGTGGTGCGGTCATTGTCGTCTCCTCAAGAGGTGCGCGTGATGCTCGCAAATTATATCAGAACCCGAGGACTGTTCTTGCTATTTGCTGCGCTCCTATGCTCTCTAAAGCAACTTATTGCGGAGAAGGTGGAATTGTGACGCAGAAAATTGCTGACGACATGGATCGGAAAATCCTCAAGGAATTGATGGGCGATGCCCGGCTTCCGAACAACGAGCTCGCCGAACGCGTCGGGCTTTCCGCATCTGCCTGTCTTCGTCGCCTGCGTCGACTGGAGGATGCCGAGATTATCCAGGGATACACGACGCTCGTCGATCCAGCCGTCGACGGCTGGACGATGACGGCGCTGGCATCCATTCGACTGAGCCGCCAGCACGAGGACGAGATTGAGATGTTCGAGAGCGCTGTTCGCGG
This sequence comes from Rhizobium sp. LjRoot258, assembly GCF_964254185.1. Taxonomy (NCBI): domain Bacteria; kingdom Pseudomonadati; phylum Pseudomonadota; class Alphaproteobacteria; order Hyphomicrobiales; family Rhizobiaceae; genus Rhizobium; species Rhizobium sp. LjRoot258. Next base: position 201,834 of record NZ_CAXUST020000001.1, read on the forward strand.
ATGGGACGAGGTGCTCGAATGCCATCTGGTGACCGGGGCGCGCGACTATGTGCTGAAGGTGATGAGTTCTGGCCTTGAGGACTATGAGCGTTTCATCAAGGAAAAGATTGCCCGGCTGAAATGCGTCGATACGATCGAGACCAGCTTCGTTATGAACACCATTAAGGCGCGGCGGGTGTAGTATCCACAGGCAAACTTGCGGGGTATTCTGCGGCTTAGGTTTCGGCGACATCGATCCGGAGGACGACAGGCATGACCCAGTTTCCTTACAGCTCGGCTCTTATCGTCGGTGCAGGCCCTGGCCTCAGCGCTTCGCTTGCACGCCAGCTGACGGCGCGTGGCGTCAAGGTCGCGCTGGCGGCGCGCAACGTCGACAAGCTGAGCGAACTCGCCGGCCAAACCGGTGCAAGGACCTTTGCCACGGATGCCGCGCAGCCGGCTTCCGTCGCAGCACTCTTTGACGACGTCGCGAGTGCCATCGGTGATCCTGAGGTCGTCGTCTATAACGCCAGTGGCCGCCTGCGCGGTCCTTTGACCGAGCTCGACCCCGGGGCTGTCGAACAGGCAATTGCAATTAGCGCCTATGGCGGCTTCCTGGTCAGCCAGCAGGCCGCAAAGCGCATGATCCCGCATGGGCGTGGCGCGATCCTGTTTACCGGGGCGACCGCGAGCATCAAGGGATATGCTCAGTCCGCCGCCTTTGCCATGGGCAAGTTCGCGCTTCGCGGCCTTGCCCAGAGCGCTGCCCGCGAGCTGGGGCCGAAGGGAATTCACGTCGCTCACTTCATCATCGACGGCGCCATCCGTTCGGAGATGCGTCGGGAAGACCCGGCCAAGCCGGATTCGACGCTCGATCCCGATGCCATTGCGCAGAGCTACATCGATGTCCTGTTGCAGCACAGGAGCGCCTGGTCGCAGGAGATCGAGGTGCGGCCGTGGACGGAATCGTTCTGATATTGGCCTAACATGCCGTTGCCGCCTACGGTTGCACGCGCAGCGGCGTCGGCCGGTTTCAGCACGGAAACCGGCTGAAAATCCCGAAAAGTTAAAAAAATCTCACACCGGTTAACGGGTTGTTTACCACGTTTCGTGAAAGGTACCGACTGAGCATTGGCGACCTGCATTCCTTTTTTCAGTCTCGCGTTTCATGGGATGCCGCTACGCCGTACAGGTTGCGGAAAGTCTAGTTGATTGTCCCTTCATGAACGGTGCTCTCGTCCGCATCCCAATGCGGCGCTGACGGAAAAGCCAATGATCGGCCCTGACGAGGGTTCGGACAGACGAAGCGAGCAAGAAGATGAACGGATCGCGATCAAATTCCCCACGGCATTCCGACAGGGCGTCGCTCGATGCGCTGAACCGCACCATCGAAGGTCTGGAGGCGAGGATCGAGGGGCTGATTGGCACTGGTGCCCGCGACCAGCGCCAGCGCCCCCTGGCGCCGGAGCGCGAGAGCTACGCTGATCCTTATGCCGCCCGCGCACCTCATGCCGCCGAAGCGCGGCCGGATCCCTTCGCTGAAATTCGCCAGCGCCAGCGCATTCTGGAAGCGAGCCGCGAACGCCCGGCGGTGCGCGAGCCCGCATCCTACACACGCGAGCAGCCGGCCCCTTCGCGTACGCCTCTCCCGGTTGCCGAACACGCGCCGCGCTCCGCCGCGCCCCAACCGGCCTACCGCGCTGGCGAAGACACCATGACAGAGATCGCGCAGGCGCTCGTCAATCTTCGCCAGGACCTGAAGCGAGACATCTCCGATGGCGTGACGCGCGAAATGAATGCGCTGCGCGAAGAGATCCGCAGCATCAAGGTCGGGGCGGAAGACCGCCGCTTCGCCGATGACATCCGCGCCGACATGAGCCGCCTTGCCAGTAGCATCGATCAGCTTGCCGGTCACTCCAATGTGCCTGAGGCACAAGGGTTGCGCGGCGAGTTCGAAGAGCTGCGCTCGCTGATGGACGGGCTCGCACGCGAAGATTCAATTCGTCACATGGAGACCCGCTGGGACGGTTTCGAGCACCAGCTGCATGCACTCGACACGGCCGGCCTGCAGGAGGAGCTCGTGGCGTTCGCCTACCGGCTCGACGACATCAAGCGCCATATCGGCGGCATGGGCGAAAGCCCGGCCGTGCGGGCGCTGGAAGACAAGCTTATCTCCATCGCGACGGCGATGGAGCAGTTCGGCAGCATGATCCAGCCGCACGACCGAGCGATGGCCGAGCAGTTTGCGGCGATGGATAGCCGCCTCGACGAAATCAGCCGCGCCATCGCCGCAACCGGTCGCACCGCCGCCAGCGGCGATCCGGCCATGATGCATCGCCTCGAAGGCCGCCTCAACGCCCTGGGCGAACAGATCGATATGATGGGCCACAGCGTCGCGAGCCGCGCGGCGCCGGCCGATGACCTGGCGGACCGGCTTGAAACCCTGACGCTGCGCGTCGAGGAACTCGCCAACGCCGAGGCCACCTCGCGCCTCGACGAGCGCCTGGAGCACCTGTCCTATCTGCTCGAGCGCAGCCACAAGGCTGCGCCGCAGCCGGAGTTGACGGGCGCGCTTGCCGACATCTCGCGCAAGATCGATGCGCTCGAGGTCGGCTCGGTCAACGACGCGCTCGCGCAGCGCCTTGACTATCTGGCGCGCCGCATCGACGAGATGGATTTCCAGCCGCTTCAGCCCGTCGCCGCTCCCGTGGACGATAGCGCTTTCCGCCGCATCGAAAGTCGGCTCGGCGATATCGTCGCGCGCCTGGAGGAAAGCACCGCCGCACCGGCGGCCGATCCATATGCGCTGAAGAACCTCGAAGATCAGATCGCAAACCTGTCGGCGCTGATGAGCGAACCGCGGCCCGCGGCCGAGCTGCCGGCGGAGTTCGACCGCCGCATGGGCGCGATCGAAGACTACATGGCGACGAGCGACGAATATATCATCGAGGCTGCCCGCCAGGCGGCCGAAGCGGTGGTTGAGGCCTATGCGAGAAGCGGCGCGCTGCAGGGCGGTGCGCTGGCTGTGGCTGATATGTCGGCACTCAATGCGCTTGCCGAAGATTTGCGCCAGCTCGAGGACCTCAGCCGCAGCAGCGACGAGCGCACGCACAGGACCTTTCAGGCGCTGCACGAAACGCTGGTCCAGATCGCCGAGCGGTTGGACACTATGGAAGACCGCGCTGTCGCAAGGCCGGCGCCGAGGATGCCGGCCGCCGATGTCGAATTCGCTGTCGATACCTACGCGATGATGCAGGCCGGCGCCGAAGACGCGCAGAAGCCGGCGGTGTTCGGAACCCGCGCCCCGGCGAGCCGTCAGCTCGAGGTCGCCGAAGAGGCGCCCGCCGTGCCGGTCATGGCCGCAACCGACACCAGTGCGATCGCGATCGAGGCCGCGACGAAGCCGGCATCTTCTGCAGCTCCCTCGAAGGGCAGCCTGCTTGCCGGCCTTGGCAAGCGTCTGCTGCCGAGCAAGAAGGCAAAGGTGGAGACCGCTGCCGCTGAACGCACGCTTATTGATCCTGCTCCTTCCATTGATCCCGTCGACGTGATGCCGCCGGAAGCCGCCAACGAGCCGCTGGAGCCGGGCTCGGGTGCGCCGGATATCAAGAAGATCCTGGAGCGTGTGCGTGCCAGCCAGAACGCTGTGCGGACGAACGTCAAGCCGGTGACGGAAAACGAGCGCGCCGACTACATTGCTGCTGCCCGCCGCGCCGCACAGGCTGCAGCGCTGGAAACCGAACCGGGCTCCAAGCCGCAGCGCGCCAGGGCCGAGAAGAAGACAAAGGACAAGGATGCGGTGAAGGGCAGTGCTTTCTCGCGCTTCCGCCGTCCGATCCTGCTTGCGGTCGGTGCCGTGCTGCTGGCGATCATGGCGTTCCCGCTGGCCCGCACGCTGACAAGCGGCCAACCGGCGCCGTCCGCCGAAGTTGCTGTACTGACGGATTCGTCCAGCAATGCCCTGCCGCCTGACAGCGAAACGGCACCCGACCAGGCAGCAGCAACCGTTCCGGAAGTCCCGGCCGCAGAAGCCCCGATCGCGCCCCTTGCAAGCGCCGATCCGATACCTGCGCCGGCAGCACCCGATCACTTGACGGCAACCGCACCACTGAATGGCGATGCGGCCGCCCCGTTCGCGCCTTCCGGCGCTTCGCAGGACGCGTCCGGCTTCGTCGCCAAGGATACGGCGCCGGTCACCGCCGCCATGGCTACCGCACCCGCCGCCCCGGCCACGGAAACAGCCGGTATTGCCATTCCCGATGTCGTGCAGCCGAAGTCGCTCGCCGATGCCGCCAAGAGCGGCGATGCGCTGGCGCTCTTTGAGATCGGCGCTCGCTACAGCGAAGGCCGCGCCGGCATCACCGTCGATCCAAAGGAGGCGGTAAGCTGGTATCAGCTCGCTGCGGGTAAGGGCTTCGCGCCGGCCGAATACCGTCTCGGTAACATTTACGAGAAGGGCACGGGTGCCGATCGCGATATCGTCAAGGCGAAGCAGTATTACGAGCAGGCGGCAAACCAGGGCAACGCCAGCGCGATGCACAATCTCGCCGTGCTCTATGCGTCCGGTGCGCTGGGCCAGCAGGACTACAAGACGGCTGCAGACTGGTTCGTCAAGGCGGCCAACCTCGGCATCACCGACAGCCAGTTCAATCTGGCGATCCTTTGCGCCCGCGGCAATGGCGTCGCGCAGGATCTGACCGAGTCCTACAAGTGGTTCGCGATTGCCGCCAAGGGCGGCGACAAGGACGCGTCACAGAAGCGTGACGAGGTCGCCAACGCCATGAAGCCGGATCAGCTGGAGAAGGCGCGCGCCAAGGCCGATCTCTGGAAGGCTGCACCGCTCGATAGCAGGGCGAATGGCGTGGACGTCCCCGATGAATGGGTCGGCAATGCCACCAAGACCTCGACCGTCGACATGAAGAAGGCGATCCGCAACATCCAGGCGATCCTCAACAACAACGGCTTCGACGCCGGCCAGCCGGACGGCGAGATGGGCGCGAAGACGGTCACGGCGATCAAGAACTTCCAGAAATCGATCGGCCAGGAGCCGAGCGGCAAGATCAACGACGTTACGGTGAAGGCGCTGCTGGAGCGCAACAAGGGACCCGCCACCAAGGTCTGATCAGAGCTTTGTCCGATCTCCGATGCAGCGCGTGGGGGATCGACGTGACAGTCCTGCAAGGGTCCGTCGGACGTCCCTTGAGGCAGCGCAAGCGACCGAAAGCCTGTTTCCGCGCGTAGGGCTCAAGCAGAATAAATTTCGCACGGGGCGCGTATTCTTCCGAAATGCTATTTGCAAAATATTGCAACTATGATTCTTCTTGCTGGGTGAGTGCTCTGCGTATCGTGATTCGTGAATGTCTTTGATGCTGAATGATTTGGCGGAGATTCCGAATGATAGGTCTGGATATTGAGAGTTGGGCGCTGACGCGAGCTCACCATATAGTCCTGAACGAGGGATTGAATCTTGCGAAGGCGGCGCAGGACCTGGATCGCAAGCGGTCGCGCACACTGGTTTACGAGCTTCAGAAAGTCATAGCCGCCGCCATCCTTGAAGCTCATGCAGCCTCGATGTCCGGCAGCCTGCAGGCAGGCCAGGAGACCTAGTTCATATTGCTTTACACGCCGTGGCCGCCGACGTGACAGCTAAAACCCGGCGACTGCCCGCGTCCTTTCCAGCAGATCTCCATACGCGACTTGCTCCAGTCCGATTGGGCGTGGAGCCGACCTATGCTTTACCGGTTTGCGCGTCGAGGGTTTCGATCAGTCGGGTCATCACGGTTCGGGCTGCCTCGAGCTCGGCGGAGGTGAAAGACTGCCCGAGCCTGTCGGCCCACTCTGCCTGCGCCATCTCGATGGCGGCGAGGCGGGTCTCGCCTTCATCGGTCAATTTCACCAGCTTGGCGCGCTGATGTTGCGGGTTGTCGACGTAGCTGATCAGCCTGTCAGCCGCCAGCGTATCCGCCAGCCGCTGCACGCCCTGCCGGGCAATCCCAAGCAGCCGGGCAATCTGTGCGACGGAATGCGTGCCGCTTCGAGCACCTGCAAGCACCTGCCAGCGGGCGCTCGTTTGCCCGGCGGGCTTCGCCAGCTCGTCGCCGGCGGCGGTCAGCCGGCCGGCGAGCCGCAATGCAGTGATAGCGAACAGCGAGAAGGCATCGCCTTCGGTGCTCCGCTTCGGGCGATTTTGTTTGACAACATGTTGTCGCTTATGTATCTCGTCAAGCATGACAACATATTGTCATGATCGGGTGGCCTTGCAAAGAGCCGGAGGAGGAATTTCCATGAAGAAAACCTACACGGGCAGCTGCCATTGCGGCAAAATCCGCTACGAGGTCGATGCCGATCTCCAAGCGGGCACCGGCCGCTGCAATTGCTCGGTCTGCGGCAAGCGACGCTATTGGGGCGCGATCGTGAAACCTGAAGACTTCCGTCTACTGTGTGAGGAGACCGCGGCGGGCGACTATCAGTTCGCATCGATGAGCGGCCATCACCGCTTCTGCACGACGTGCGGCCTGCATGCCTACGGGCACGGGCATATTCCCGAGATCGGCGGGGACTACTTTTCGATCAATATCGCTTGCCTCGACGACATATCGCCGGAGGAGCTTGCCGCGCTGCCCATCCGCTACATGGATGGGCGCCACGACAACTGGTGGAACGAGCCGGCGGTGACGAGCTACCTCTAGCCGCAGGCCGGCAATCTCGCAGCTCTGCTGGCCTCGGCGCGGAGACCCAGCAGCCCGGCGCCCGTCACTAGAATGATCGCCGTTGCATAGAGGTCGGTGGTCAGTTGGTAGCCAAGCGACTTGGCCAGGAAGCCGGCGAGGATGGCTGGGAGGCTGAAAGCCAGATAGCTCTGGATATAAAAAGCGGACAACAGACCGGCGCGCTCGTCGGTCTTGGCGAGCGGCATGATCGTGCCGATTGAACCAAGGAAGTTTGTGCCGAATCCGGCTCCCGTCAGGAACGTGCCGACGAGCAGCAACGGCACGGCGCCGAGGTGGACGCCGCCGACCACTGTCAGAATGCCAAGCGTGGTCGCGGCTGTGCCGAAACCGAGGTTTGCCGTGCCAGACTTGCTGCGCCTGAGATAGACGGCAACCGCGCCCGACACCATCAGTGCTGTCACGATTGATCCGCCCGTCAGCGGCGCCCGGCTGCCCGTCGTGCTGGCGACCAGCGAGGGAACCAGGGAGAGATAGAAGCCGCCGAGCGTCCAGTTGGCGATGTTGATCGGCGTCACCAAGGCGAGCGGGCGCTTGACCTGCGGCGGAATCGAAATCGTCGGCTTCAGGGAGTTCCAGAAGCCCGGCCGCCGGCCACCGGTCTCGCTCGTCGCCCAGATGGCGCCGGCCTGTCCGACGAAGGCAGCGAGCAGGATGGCATAGACAAGGTGAAGCGGAAAAGGTCCGTATTGGATCAAGGCGCTGGTGCCGATGGCGCCAACGGCCATGCCGGAGAGCGGCGCGATGGAGTTGACGAGCTGTCCCTTCGCCCGGTCGACGTCCACAAGTGCGGCGCCGATCGACGCGCCGGCGATGCCCGTTGCCAGGCCCTGCACGATCCGCGCTGCAATCAACCAGCCGGGACCGCTGGCAACGACGAACAGCGCCATGGCGACGATTTCCAAAACGAGCGCGGTGAAGATTACCGGCTTGCGGCCAAGGTGGTCGGAGATCGAGCCGGCAATCAGCAGCGCCACAAGAAGCGCGAAGGCATAGACCGCGAAGATCACCGTGATCAGCACCGGAGAGAGGGCGAGGTTTTCTTGATAGATCCGGTAGAGCGGCGTAGGTGCTGCCGAAGCGCCGAAGAAGGTCGCCAGCGTGATCGCGTGGAAAGGGATCGGATTGCGCGAGGTCGTTGTGGAATTGGCGGCGCGGAACATATATAAGCCTCTTAAAGCTAATTCGTTGCGTTAGCCCATGTAGGTCGATCCGACGCTAAAAGCAAATAATTTGCGTTAATGGATCGGTCAAAGATTTTGAACCATGCGCCGGGGCAGGAAGACGGGACGTTAGAAATGGCAGCAAAGGAAAATCTTCGGCCGGGTGGTCGCAGTGCCAGGGTGCAGGCTTCGGTGCACCAGGCGGTGCGCGCACTGCTTACCGGCATGGACCGTGCGGATGTCACGATCCCACTGATTGCCGCAAAGGCTGGCGTCACCCCATCGACGATCTACCGTCGCTGGGGTGACCTGCAGGAGTTGCTGGCGGACGTCGCGGTCGAGCGCCTGCGCCCCGATATGCAGCCAATCGACACCGGCAGCGGCAGGGGAGACTTGGAAGCCTGGGCGGAGCAATATGCCGAGGAGATGTCCTCCGGCGTCGGACGCGAGATGATCCGCGACGTGCTGGCCGCCCAGGACAATGCCAACGCCTGCAAGTGCTGTGCTTTCACCCGCGAGCAGATGGAACTGCTGAGCGAGCGGGCGCTTGCACGCGGCGAGATTTTTCCGCCGGTCGATGCGGTGATGGATCAGGTTGTTGCGCCGATTATCTACCGAATCCTTTTCGGCGACGTGCCGAGCGCAGAACGGGTGCGCAGCCTCGTGGCCGACGTGATGACGAAGGACATGGACGTCACTCAGCCGCCGCGCGCTTCTGCGCAGAAATCTGCGTGATATAGGCCCTCAGCGCTGCCGGACGCACCGGCTTGTGCTGGATGCCGATGCCGTGGCGCTCCGCTTCGGCACGAACCTCGGGCGTGCGGTCTGCAGTAACGATGAGAGCCGGGATAAACGCGGTGAACCGTTCCCTGAGTGTGACGATGGCCGAAATGCCGGTGCCGTCGCCAAGGTGATAATCGGCGATAATCACGTCGGGCGGTGCCTGGCGCGCATCGAGTGCGCGGACCGCCCCTAGCGAGTCCAGGCATTGCACGTCGCAGCCCCAGCCGCTGATCAGCAGTTGCATGCCTTCCAGAATATGCGGTTCGTTGTCGATGCAGAGAATCCGCAGTCCCTTGAGGCTCTGCGCCGAATGCTCCACCGGTTGGGCTGCGCCGACACGTTCGGCAAGCCGTGAGGCATCTCGTGGCATGACGATCCGGAAATCCGTGCCCTTGCCGTGTGTCGAGTGCAGTTCCACCGGATGGTTGAGGACGCGCGCGATACGATCGACGATCGAGAGACCGAGCCCCAAACCGGAGGCCGTTTTGGCGCCTTCGTCGAGCCGGGCGAATTCCTTGAAGACGATGCGGAACTTCGACGGCGGAATGCCGATCCCAGAATCCATGACCTGGATGACGACCTGACTTCCGCGCCGGCGCGCGCCGACCAGCACCTTGCCGTCGATCGTGTATTTGATTGCGTTGGAGACGAGGTTCTGTACGAGGCGGCGAAGCAAGTTGGGGTCGGAGCGGACCCGCAGCGAGGTTGGCATCACCACCAGCTTCAGCTTCTTCTCGCGGGCGATCGGCGCGAAGTCGGTCTGGATCCGCTCCAGCAGATCGGAAAGGGGCACGGAGGCGAGGCGTGGCCGCATGGCGCCGGTGTCAAGCCGCGAAATATCGAGCACCGCGCCAAGGATGGTCTCGACCGATTCCAGCGCGGAATCGATGTTGCGAACGATCGCGCTGCTTTCGGATTGGCCCATGCGCTCGACCAGCGCCGAAGAATAGAGCCGGGCGGCATTGAGAGGCTGAAGGATGTCGTGGCCGGCAGCAGCGAAGAAGCGCGTCTTCCCAAGATTGGCTTCATCTGCCGCGGCTCTCGCCTCGCCGAGTTCGTGATTGACGCGGGTCAGTTCCGCCGTCCGCTCGGCCACGCGCTGTTCCAGCGTTTCATTCGCCTGCTTCAGGGCTCGGTCGGCAGCGACCCGCTGGCTGATGTCGGTGAAGGTTGCGACGATGCCCTTGTCCGGCATGGCATTGGAGCGGACTTCGATGATGCGCTCGCCGCTGCCAAGCACCAGCGCGAAGGGCTTGTCCAGCGTCAGGAAGTGGCGAACGGTCTGGTTGACGTCGCCGGCCGGAACATCGCCGCGCTGGCTGAGGATTGCCACGATGTCGGCCAGCGGGAAGCCCACTTGTCCGGCATTCTCCGGCAGATCAAGCAACTGCCGGAAACGCCGGTTCCAGATCGTCAGGTTGTTCGAGCTGTCGAAGACCGCGATGCCCTGGTCCATCTGCGAAAGTGCCGTCTGCAGCATGTCCTGGTTATATTGCAGCGCCTCGCTTGCCTGGTCGAGCAGCCAAGCGGTATCGGCGGAGGCGTCTTCTACCTTCTGAAGGATCAGCGACAACACGAGCCTGGCGGACGAAGAGCCGATGGCGCTGCCGAGCAACTGTTCGGTAAAGTGAATAAGCGCCATGTCGGCCGGCTGGTCATCCTCCAGATTGCGGCCTGAATTTTGCTGGTAGGTCTGGAACGACCGTTCCATGCGCTCTTCGCCGAGATAGCGCGAGACCGTCGCCTTCAGGTCGCCGACGCTGATGCGGCTTTTCCAGCCGCGCGTGGCAAATTGCGAGCGGGACTGCCGTTTGATGAAGATGCCGGCCTGGATGCGTTCAAGCGGTCGTGCATTGCGGGTCACCGAACCGATGACGAAGAAGGCGGTATTGACGAGCAGGCTCATCACCGTGGCATTGACCAGCGGATCGGCAGCGTTACCCGTGAAGATCGTCGTGCCGGGAAAGATGAAGCCGAGGACCGCACTTGCGACCCCCGAATAGTCCGGTCCGCCAAGCGAGGGCAGGAACAGCAGATAGACCCAGATCACGAAGCCCGACGTCAGCCCGAGGATGGCGCCGCGGGCATTGGCCCGTCGCCAGACGAGGCCGCCGAAAAGGGCAGGGGCCATCTGCGCAATGGCGGCAAAAGAGAGGAGGCCGATCGAGGCCAGTCCCGTCGTGCTGTCGGTCGAGCGGTAATAGGCGTAGCCGAGCAGCAGCACGGCGAAGATCGCGCTGCGCCTTATGTTGAGCAGCGTCTTTGCGAAGTCGTTGCGCTGTCCTGTGCGGTCGGTCAGCTTCCGGTGCAGGAAGATCGGCATGATGATGTCGTTCGACACCATGATTGACAGCGCGACCGAAGCAACGATCACCATGGCAGTCGCCGCTGAAAAGCCGCCGATGAAGGTGATCAGCGAGACGACAGGCATCTGCCCGGCAAGCGGCAGCGACAGCATGTACAGGTCGGCATTGCCGTTGCCGCCGAACGTCAGCAGGCCGCCGATCGCCACCGGCAGGACGAAGAGATTGATGACGACGAGATAGAGCGGGAACAGGAAGCCGGCGAACCGGAGTTCCCGGGCGGTCCTGTTCTCGACAACCGTGACGTGGAATTGCCGCGGCAGCATGATGATGGCGAAGGCCGACAGCAGGATCAGCGTGATCCAGCGACTGATCGGCGTCTGGTAATGCAGCGCCGAGAGCACGAGCTGGTTCTCGCTGGCCTTTTGCCAGAGGTCGGATGGGCCGTCGAACAGGAACCAGATCACGCAGACGCCGGCCGTGAGGAAGGCGAAAAGCTTGACGACGGACTCCATGGCAATGGCGAGGATCAAGCCGTCCTGGTGTTCGGTCGCATCCGTGTGGCGCGTGCCGAACATGATCGCAAAGCAGGCGAGCACGAGCGTTACGAGTAGCGGCAGGTCGAGAAAATAAAGGTTGCCGCTGCCGATGCCGTAATCCGACGGATCGAGCATCGCGGTCACGGTGCTCGATACCGATTTGAGCTGCAACGCGATGTAGGGGATGGCGCCGACGAGCGAAATCAGCGCCACGATGGTCGCGACCGTCGAGTTCTTGCCGTAGCGCGCGGAAATGAAGTCGGCGACCGATGTCAGCTTCTCGGCCTTGGCAAGCTCGATGATCCGTCGCAGCACGGGCATGCCGAGCGTGAAGACGAGAATCGGGCCAATGTAGATGCCGAGGAACTCCAGCCCGCGCTGGGATGCAAGGCCGACGCTGCCGAAATAGGTCCAGGATGTGCAGTAGATCGCGAGGCTGAGTGCATAGACGGCCGGCCGGCCGCCAACTGGCGTTCCGTACATACGCCGCCTGCGGTCGCCATGGCTCGCAACTGCAAACAAGAGCAGCAGATAGCCGAAAGCAGATGCAAGTATGACCCAGCCTGGCAGCATCGAACCTCCACCGGCGCACCATGCAACGGTTCTCCCGGAGCACCGAGATTAGGGCAATTCCAAAGCTTTGAACATCGGGTGGGCTCTAGCAGGCTGTTGAAGAAGTCTCTGGTTTGGCTTTGAGGATAGCTTCGTCGCCATTGTGGTACGCGAACGTGACCTCGATCGAGCCATCGTCGAGTAACTCAGCATGACCATCGCCCGAGACTTCGTCCATTTCGTCAAATCCAGACCATGTGAAGGAAACGGTGGATCGGCTATAGCCGAGATCGAGGCCCGCTTGCATCGCACCGAAAGCGATTTCGCCATGACCGTCTGGCCCGATGGCGATTGCTGCAGGCTCAACCAGGTCGAGATAATCCCGATCCCATAGGTCGGCCTCGATAATCCGCCAGCGGCCGATCAGGCGGCAGGTCGAGGCGGCGCTCAAGACAGCACCGCCATCAGTTTCGGTAAGCGCACCAGATCATAGGCAGCCGCCGCGAAGGTGAAGGCCCATCCAACGCGGTCGCGGCCGCGGAACTTCGTCTTGTCCTGCCCCGCGACGGTCTTGATCCAACCGAACGCCTCCTCGATGCGCTTGCGGATGCGTAAGCTGATCCCATAGCCGGAATGGCGCGTCGTGCGCCCATCAATGGCCGAGCGGCGACCATTGACGTTCTGCGCCACATGGGGCGTCACCTTCATCGACCGCAAATCTTTGACGAAGTCCTTTGTGTCATAGGCCTTGTCGGCACCCAGCGTGATCGCTTGTGGCCGCTCAGTGAAGGGCTCGATCATGTGCAGCGCCGCTACCCGTTCAGCATATCCGCTGGCCTCTGTCAGATAGGCATCGACCAGCAGGCCATGGCGGTTTTCCATCAGCCCGTGGCCCATGAAGCACAGCTTGGCCTCCTTGCCTTTACCCTTCTTATAAAGTCTTGCATCTGGGTCGGTCGTTGAAGCATGCGTCTCGTTGGAACGCCTTTCGCCATGGAAGTCTGCTTCCACATTCCGACCGCCGCCATCCGATGGTGGTTCGCCCGAGCCGTTCTTCGGCTTGAAGCTCTTCATCGATGCCCAGGCTTCGATCAGCGTGCCATCGACAGAGAAGTGGTCCGTTGACAGCAGCCGCTTTACCTTGGGCTGCGCCAGGATCGCACCCAGGAACTTCGCGGCGATGTCGCCTTCGAGCAACCGGTCGCGGTTCTTCGAAAACACCGAATGGTCCCAGGCTGGATCGTCAATGCCAATGTCGACGAACCAGCGGAACAGAAGGTCGTATTCCAGCCGCTCCATCAAAAGCCGCTCGGAACGGATCGAATAGAAGGCTTGCAAAAGCATGGCGCGCAGAAGCTTCTCAGGCGCGATCGATGGCCGCCCGATCGGTGAATAAAGCGCTGCAAACTCCCGTTCCAGCAAAACGAGCGCGTCGTTCACGATCTGCCGGATGGCCCGCAGCGGATGATCACGACGAACACGATCCTCCAGATCGACATAGCTGAAGAGTTGCCCCGTCCTCACATCGCCGCCGCGCATCCATCAACTCCGAATCTCGACAAAGTCAGTGAATCACGACCACAGCCTCCACGCCAGGCCTCTTTTTCAACAGCCTGCTAGGCCTTAAGTCAAAGACCGTTGGAGCGGCGATAATTTGTAATTAGCAATTGAATAATTGCATCGAAGATGTAGCTAATAAAAACAATGACCTGTCGGTGAGACTGCATCAGAGGGAGACGGATCGGATGCTCAATGAGTTCAAAGCGTTTATCGCTCGCGGCAACGTCATGGACCTTGCTGTCGGTGTTATCATCGGTGGTGCCTTTGGGGGTATCGTGAGGTCATTGGTGGACGACGTCATCATGCCGATCGTCGGTGCTATCTTCGGTGGCTTCGACTTTTCGAACTATTTCATCGGCCTGTCCGCCAACGTGAACGCGCCAACACTGACTGCTGCCCGCCAGCAGGGCGCGGTTCTTGCCTATGGCAGCTTCATCACGGTTCTGATCAACTTCCTCATACTTGCATGGATCATCTTCCTGATGGTCAAGGGTGTGAATACATTGCAGGCTCAGGTGGAGCGGCAGAAGAAGGTTGCTGCCGAGGAGGCTCCTCCTCCGCCAGCCGACGTCGCGCTTCTGACCGAGATCCGTGACCTGCTCGCCAAACGCCCGGCCGTCTGATCAAATCATGAGCCTTCGCCGGCTCATCCATCACGAAAATCGTTATCGCATCACCGATTGTCATGGGATTTGCGGCCGCATTTGCTTTATGTAGGCGGAAACCGGAGTGATGCATGTCGATTGTAAGCAGCCTTAGCCCGCGCGCCGTCCAGGCGCCCGAAAGCGGGATTGTCGAAGTCGTCAACTATGCCCGTGGCCGCGATGGCCTTCTGCCGCTCTGGGTCGGCGAGGGGGATTTGCCGACGCCTGAATTCATCAGCAGGGCAGCGATGGACGCGCTCTCGGGCGGCGAGACCTTCTATACCTATCAGCGCGGCATCCCGGAGCTGCGCCAGGCGCTCTCGGACTACTATGCGAGGCATTTCGACATAACCCTGCCGGTCGAGCATTTCTATGTCACCGGTTCCGGCATGCAGGCGATCCAGATCGCCGTGCAGGCATTGACCTCGCCGGGCGACGAGCTCGTCTACCTGACACCCGCCTGGCCGAACATCGCGGCCGCCCTGGAAATTGCCGGCGCGCGTTCGGTTGGCGTCCAGCTGACTTTCGAGGGCGGCAAATGGGCGGTCGATCTCGACCTCATCGCGGCGGCGATCACGCCGAAGACGAGGGCCTTCTTCATAAACACGCCGTCCAATCCGACCGGCTGGACCGCAAGCAAGGACGACCTCGTGGCCATCCTGGCGCTAGCGCGCAAGCATGATCTCTGGATCATGGCCGACGAGATTTATGCGCGCTATTACTTCGCCGGCGGCCGCGCACCGTCCTTCCTCGATGTGATGGAGCCCGACGACAAGGTGATGTTCGTCAACTCCTTCTCGAAGAACTGGTCGATGACCGGCTGGCGCGTCGGCTGGATCGTTGCCCCGCCGCAAACCGGCCAGGTGCTCGAGAACCTCATCCAGTATTCGACCTCAGGTGTCGCACAGTTCATGCAGCGCGGAGCGGTCGCCGCCCTGAACGACGGCGACGAGTTCGTGCAATCCAACATCGACAAGGCCAAACGCTCCCGCGACATCCTTTGTGACGCGCTGATCGCAACGAACCGCGTCGAGACGCTGAAGCCGGATGGCGCTCTTTATGCATTCCTGAAGATCGACGGGTTAACCGACAGCCGCAAGGCGGCCATCGACATCGTCGACAAGACCGGTGTCGGGCTTGCGCCCGGAACGGCTTTCGGGCCGGGCGGCGAACTCTTCCTGCGGGCCTGCTTCCTGCGCGATCCGGCCCAGATCCAGACGGCCGCTGACCGGCTGTGCGACTACATCCTCAAGCTTTGACAGGATGAAAGGCCGGCTCAAGCCGGGCTTTCGCGGGATTGTGCAGCCGATACCACCGTGCGAACTGTGATGATCCGTGAGAGGCAAGTTTGCGCCGATACTGCTGAAAAACGCGCGTCTCGTCGCTCAAAATGTCATTCAATCGAATTTTCACTCCCCCCGATTTTGGAGTGTTTCAACACTATCCGCAAATTGCCGTCATACAACATGCAGAGAGCAGCCAGCCTCTTGCACGCTTCGGTCGCGAGGATTGCGTCCTGCGTTCGGGCATTCTTTTCCTTGTCGAGGCGACCCTTCCCGTAGATGCCGCCAACAATAGCCAGGACGACCAGAAGGCCAGCGAGGCGGCTATACAGCTTGGGCATGTTTGGTGTAGCAATTCCCTTAGAGGTTTAACGTGGGGGTGGTCTTGGTGAGGAAGATAATTTCCCTCGTTTTGGGTACGGTGCTGGTAGTCGCGGGAGCCTACGGCTTCCTGTACTTGCTGTTCTTCACCGTTAATCCCGTCAAAATCCTGTACTTCATGGTTCCCGGAGGGCTGTTCGCCATCGGGATAGTGATCCTGTGGGAAGACATCACGGAATTCCTTCGACGGAATTGAAGGTCTGGCGATCGTCCGTGTGGCCGACGTCCACGAATGTTCCGTAGACGGCTAGTATCAGCGTACAAAATCATAAATACGCAACCCCGAGGATTGTCGGCGTGGCTCGGGCTTTGGAATGGCTTTTAGTCTAAAAGACCTGGATCACGCATCGCTGTGTCCACCGATTTTTTCCGAAATGGCACATCGATAGAATTGTAGCAAAGCTTGAAAGCCGCATCTAACCACATCGGCAAACTTACCCGGCCGGACGCCTCCGCACCGGCCGTTTATACGAAATTCTGAAAGGAAAACGGCTTCAGATCTCCCCGCGTATGAAAACGGGGATTCAGGACATGGCAATTTTGGTCACGGGCGGGGCGGGCTATATCGGCAGCCACATGGTCTGGACATTGCTGGATGCAGGCGAGGACGTCGTTGTCCTGGACAACCTTTCGACCGGCTTTCGCTGGACGGTTTCGCCGCGCGCACGCTTCTATCTCGGCGATGTTGCCGATGCACAGGTTCTGAAGACGATCTTTATCGAGAACGACATGGAAGCCATCATCCACTTTGCCGGCTCGGCGATCGTGCCCGCATCCGTTGCCGATCCGCTTGCCTATTACGATAACAACTCCGGCAAGACGCGTGCGCTACTGAGCGCTGCGATCACCGCCGGCATTCGTCATTTCGTCTTCTCCTCCACCGCCGCCGTCTACGGGCCGCAGAAGACGTCCGAACCGGTAAAGGAGACCGCGCCGCTCAATCCGGAAAATCCTTACGGCCAATCCAAGCTGATGACGGAATTCATGCTGCGGGACGCCGCGGCCGCCTATGACTTCGATTATGTCGCGCTGCGCTATTTTAACGTTGCCGGCGCCGATCCGCTGGGACGCACAGGCCAATCGACATCCGGCGCCACCCACCTGATCAAGGTCGCCTGCGAGGCCGCGCTCGGCAAACGCGGCGGCGTTCAAGTTTACGGCATCGATTACCCGACCCATGACGGCACCGGTGTGCGCGACTATATTCATGTCAGCGACTTGACGGCGGTTCACCTGGAGGCGTTGCAGCATCTACGCCGTGGCAATGGCTCGCTGGTTGCCAATTGCGGCTACGGCACCGGCTATTCGGTTCTTGATGTCCTCAATATGGTGACGCGCCTGCACGGCCACTCCTTCAAGGTCCATATGGCACCGAGACGCCCGGGCGATGCCGCAAGCGTTGTCGCGGACTCAGCGCTTGCCCAGCGTGTTCTCGACTGGAAGCCGAAGCACGATTCGCTGGAGACGGTCGTTCAAAGTGCGCTCGACTGGGAACTGTTCCTGATGAATCGCAACGTCGACGATCTGCAGACTATCCAGAAGGCGCTCGCCGCCGCGTCGTTCTGAGGAACGAAACCAATCCTCGGCCCCGCCGGCAACCATCGACTATGCCGCCGAGTACGGTAAGGTGCCGTAAGGCGACAGCCCAGTTCGCTCCAAGGCGCGGTGCCGGGATTGCGAGAAACGATGGCTATGGGAGCGAGGAGATCGGCATGCGGGACGAGACTCAGCAGCGTGAGGTGATTGTCGAACGACGCGCCTCGGCCGGGATCATCCGCCTCAATCGACCGCGTGCGCTGAACAGTCTGACGCTTGAGATGGTCCGTGCGGTTGCGGCTGCGTTGGACGACTTTGCGGCAGACGCCACTATCGCCGCCGTGGTCGTATCGGGGGAGGGGGAACGTGGCTTCTGCGCCGGCGGCGACATCCGCGCATTGCACGAAAGCGGCCGCGCCGGCACGGATTTGGCCATGACCTTCTGGCGCGAAGAGTTCCGCCTGAACTATCGAATCGCCACCTATCCGAAGCCCTATGTGGCGCTGATGGACGGGATCACCATGGGCGGAGGCGTCGGTCTGTCTTCACATGGCCGCCATCGCGTCGTGACCGAACGGACGAGGCTTGCCATGCCGGAAACCGGGATCGGCTATTTTCCGGATGTGGGAGCGACGTGGCTACTGTCGCGCACGCCGGGCGAGGTCGGCACCTGGATGGGCCTGACGGGGCTGACCATCGACGCTGCAGACGTCATCTATGCCGGTCTGGCCGACCACCACATCGCCTCCTTTCGGCTGCCGGATCTTGTCGATACGCTGGCCGAGCTCCCGCGCAACGCCGCATCGCGCGATGTTGAAGCGGTGTTGAAGAATCTGTCCAGCGATCCGGGAACGAGCGCCGTCAAAAGCAATAGAGACCTGATCGAGCACAGCTTTCATTTCGGCGCTGTCGAGGAGATCATCCATGCGCTTGAGAATGAGCCTGATGATTTTGCCGCCGAGATGCTGCGCATTCTCCATACGCGCTCCCCGACCAGTCTGAAGCTGGCGCTTCGTTTGTTGCGCCTGGGCAGACAAAGTCGGAACCTCGCCGAATGCCTCAACCGCGAACTCGGTGCCTGCGTGCAGATATTGAAAAGCCCGGACTTCTATGAGGGCATTCGCGCCGCCATCATCGACAAAGATCGCAATCCGCGCTGGATTCCGGCGACCGTCGAAACGGTCGACCAGGCGGTCATCGATGCCTTCTTCCGGCCTGCCGAGCCGCCGCTGGCGCTCTAGTTTCCTGTTTCACGCATGTCTTTGGGCCTGAAACCGGGTCCCAGGTTCGGGAGACAGGCTCTAGCGCCACATGCCGCGCATGCGCGCCCCGACATCGACGCGTACCTGCCGCGCCTGGTGCGATGCTCCGCCATCGGCCCTGGCCTGCGGCCAGCCCACCACCTCGAAGAACTGCAGCAGCGTCGCCGGAATGAAGCGTGTGCGTGACGCATAGACATGCCGGTCGCCCTGCGCGTTCTGACCGTGCGTGAAGAAGCGCTGCGGCACGACGAGGTCGAGATTGTCCTTGGCGCGGGTCATCGCGACGTAAAGCAGTCGCCGCTCTTCCTCGATCTCGGCGCTGGTTCCGACCGCGAGGTCGGAAGGGATGCAGCCATCGACAACGTTCAGCATGAACACTCTGGTCCACTCCTGCCCCTTGGCGGAATGGATCGTGGAGAGGATCAGATAGTCCTCGTCCAGCAGCGGCACGCCGGCCTGGTCGCTGGTCGCATCCGGCGGGTCGAGCGTCAGCTCGGTCAGGAAACGCTCTCGCGAAGGATAGCCGCCGGCGATCTGCTCCAGTTGCAGCAGGTCGGCCTGGCGGGTCGAGGCGTCCTCGTGCAGGCGTTCGAGATGCGGGCAATACCATTCGCGAACGAGACCAATCTCGGCCGGCCATCCGGCCTTGCCCGTCTTGACTTCCTGCAGCATCGAAACGAAGGCGGTCCAATCCTCGCCGGAACGGGGCGGGGCCGGCAATTTAGCGAGCGCCTGCAGCGGGCTGGCATCGGCAGCCATCTGGTCGATGACGCGCTGTGCGGTCGAAGGCCCGACGCCCGGAAGCAACTGCATCAGCCGGAAGCCGGCGACGCGGTCGCGCGGGTTCTGGGCGAAGCGCAAGGCGGCCAGCATGTCCTTCACATGCGCGCTGTCAAGGAACTTCAGTCCACCGAATTTCACGAACGGAATGTTGCGGCGGGTCAGTTCGACCTCCAGCGCGCCGCTGTGATGGGAAGCGCGGAACAGCACCGACTGCTGCTTCAGCTTCACGCCCTCTTCGCGGTTTTCCAGCACCTTGTCCGCAACGTATCGCGCTTGATCGGCTTCGTCGCGCACCGTCACGAGACGTGGACGTTGGGCGGATTGCCGTTCTGTCCAGAGGTTCTTGGTGAAGCGCTCCGAGGCAAGGTCGATCACCGCGTTGGCAGCTGCGAGAATCGGCTGTGTCGAGCGATAGTTGCGATCGAGCGTGACAATATTCGCGGCCGGACTGAATGCCGCCGGGAAGTCGAGGATGTTACGCACAGTGGCGGCGCGGAAGGAATAGATCGACTGCGCGTCGTCGCCAACGACCGTCAGGCCCTGTCCGCCGGGCTTCAATGCCAAAAGGATTGATGCCTGCAGGCGGTTCGTATCCTGATACTCGTCGACGAGGACATGATCGAAACGGCTGCCGATATCTTCCGCGATGATTGGCTCGCTGACCATCTGCGCCCAGTAGAGAAGCAGATCGTCATAGTCGAGAATGTTCTGGTTCTGCTTGGCTTCGACATAGGCGCCAAAGAGCTCCCGCAGCTGATTTTCCCAAGCCGAGCACCAGGCGAAGGCGTCGCGCAGCACCAGGCTGAGCTCGCTTTCCGAATTGACCACGCGCGAATAGATCGCAAGACAGGTGCCCTTCGTCGGGAATCGGCTTTCCATTTTAGAGAAGCCCAGCTCGTGCCGGATGAGGTTCATCAGATCGGCGCTATCTTCGCGATCGTGGATGGTGAAGGCCGGGTCGATGCCGATCTGCTCCGCATAATCGCGCAAGAGCCTCGCCCCGATACCGTGAAACGTCCCGCTCCAGGCAAGCGCGTCCGCCATGATGCCGGAATTGCTACCAAGCACTTGGGCGCAGATGCGCTCGACGCGCCGCGCCATCTCGGCGGCCGCGCGACGGGAAAATGTCATCAGGAGGATACGGCGCGGATCGGCGCCTTTGACGATCAAATGCGCGACGCGGTGCGCGAGCGTGTTCGTCTTTCCCGAGCCGGCTCCGGCGATAACGAGCAGCGGACCGGCAATGTGGGCACCGTCAGCGAGCGTGCCGTATTCGACGGCCGCGCGCTGTTGGGGATTGAGCTTTTCAAGATACATTCAGCCGTCCGGTTGCTTCGGCGGAGAATCGCACCGCGGAAATGTTGAACGTTCCTTGAATGTTCTCGAACTGCGTCGCTGTCAAGCGGCAGCATGTCAGGGGAAATCGGGAACGATGACACGCCTGGTCAGCTTCAGGGTGCGATCCGGCTGAAGGATATAGGTTTCCCTAACCCTGGTGCCGGTGGAATCGTAGAAGGAATTATAGATGGCGCTGCCGGGCGGCGATTTGGTCAACTTCGTGCGCGGCTGCCCGCCGTAGGTAATGCTGCCCGGAATCGGCTGAACCTCGGTCGAACTATCCGTGGTGCAGTCCGATAGCATCACGGCCGATAGAACCGTCGGAAGCAGTATTTTCATCGTTGCAACCCCGATTAAACCCGGAGGATATATGGCTCGGCTGGTCGCAACGCCAAGTGCGAGCGCCGGCATCGGCAAGTTTCTTCGGAGTATAGATTGGTGCAGTGCAACTAAATTTGCCTTACGGCGTTAGCCGGTAGCTGGCCTGGTCATTCGGAGGCGGTCATGGTGTTTCGATTTCAGACAACGGAAGGTCACTGCGGTGCCTGCGAGCAAGGCCATAGCCTCGCATCAACCCGTGCCTCGGTCGAAAGCGCCCTCAGTGGCGCCTATGACGTTGATAGCAGCGAAATTGTCGTGTCGCTCCTCGGACCTTATGTCGTTCTTGAGGGATTCGTTCGGCAGAAGGGCCATTTCGAGCGGGCGGTTGAGATAGCTGAAGACGTGGTAGGAAAGGGCTATGTCCGTAGCCGGATGTTGCGACGTTAGTCAGGCTACCCAAATATAATACTGTAAACTCATCAGTTTTGGCGCTCACATCCAGCATATAGCTGCGCACCTGGATGCCAGTACCTACCATCATGTAAAATCACACAATTTAGCTTGATCGAAAATACGACCAATTAACTGTGCGAAAGTAGTAGCGGCGGCACTGGAACTAAAAACGCTTTTCATTAGTTAATGCTTGTAATCAAAATACGGGAGAAGCGCATGCAAAGACTTCTTCGACTGGGAGTGCCGGCTTTTGCGCTGGCAATAGGGACCTTTATCACGCCAGCTTCGGCTTCGCTGGAGATCACGAGCGACTATTCCGCTCTGCCGCAGGTTGAGACGGCGATGAACGAATATACTGGCTCGGTGTCCTGCACCGCGCCGACGACGCATTTTGTTCCATCCTTCATTCGGTCTTTTGACGGCGCCATTATCGGCGTCGGCTATCTCGAGGTGCAGAATGACGGTCGCTGTTGATCGTCTCCGTTTCGATTTGGAATTCGTGAAATAGGGTAGCCAAGATCGCGCTCTCCCACGCAGGGCCGATCAACTTTTCTGGTTGCGCGTTGTGCATTGCAACACATTGCGTTAGCTTCCGCGAAGCTGAGCCTCAACCGGAAGGATACCCGATGATCATTGAGAGCAAGCGGATCGGATGCCTTGACGGGCTGCGCGGCCTTGCTGCGCTTTGGGTCCTCTTAGGTCATAGCCTGCAACTGACAGGTTGGCATCTTCCGATCCTGTCGTCGCCGGATCTGGGCGTCGATCTTTTCATTATGCTGTCGGGCTTTCTGATGGTCTTTCACTATCGGTTACGCGAGACCGCCAATCCTTGGGAAAAGCCGTCCACTTGGTTCGGTTTCTGGCTCAAGCGCTTCTTCCGTATTGCACCGCTCTATTACGTGATGCTGTGCATCGCGCTGTTGCTGGGGCCGCAGCTCTATGAGAGCCGGATGGTCATCGACACTTTCCTGGCGCACGGCCCGCAATTGCCGGAGCGCTATCTGGACGGCAGCCTGCGCAACCTTCTCATCCACGCAAGTTTCCTCTTCGGGCTGCATCCGGCCTATGCGTTTCGCACGCCGCTGCCTGACTGGAGCCTCGGCCTGGAGATGCAGTTCTATGCGGTCTTTCCGCTCGCGATGCTGCTTTTGAGGAAAACCAGATGGTTGCCCGGCGCCGCCTTGATAGCGCTTGCCGCCTTCATCGTCGCCAAGGCTATCCAGGCCGCACATATCGATTTTCCGATGCCGTCTTTCCTGCCGCTGAAGATGCACGTCTTCCTGTGCGGCATGCTGATTGCCAATGGGTTGTTCGTGACGCAGCGGCAAACCGTGATGAACGGCTTGCTTGCCGTCATCCTGGTGATGATTCCGATCGGCGGCGACATGACCTCGACGAAGGTTGCCGTTCGCCTGCTACTCGTGGTCGGCTTCTTCGCGCTGGTGCACTATCATCTGTTGCCCGGCCTGGTCGGAAGGCTCGGCGACCGCGTCTCTTCCCTCATGGGAAATCGCTTCTGCCATTGGCTGGGCGAGCTTTCGTTCGGCGTCTACCTGATTCATCTGCTGCTGCTGCAGCCGATCGCCGCATTCATCATCAGGCATTTCGGGTCTGAGATTTCGGCGCCGGCACGCTTTGCGATCGTGGTGACCGCCCTCCTGCCGCTAGCCTATGCACTGGCTTACCTTGGTTTCACCCGCATCGAAGGGCCGGGCCAGAAGCTCGGGCGCAAAGCGTTGGACAAGATCGGGAGAAGGCGTCTGAAGCCGGCGTAAGACGGCACATTGCAATCGAGGCTCGTCTGCTTTCGCAGAGGGTGACGAGCCTCTGACCATCATCATGATGGCTGCCGATGTTTTATTGAGGGACGTGCCTGAATGGCAATGAGGTTCGTCGCGATCCCAACAGCAAGCGCCGCCGAGGGTTAAGCAAAAATAAACTATTGCCCTGTTCCAGGACAGGTTATCGACAATCTGCCGGTAGTCAGTGGACCAAATGCCCTATCAATTGACCTTCAGCTTTGCTTCTTCCGCGGCGGCAACAAATTCCGCGCGAGCCTCTTCGACCGTCTTGCGACCGTCAAGGGCAGCTCTGCAGGTGCTTCTTGCCTTCAGATAACGCAACCCGCGAGCGCTCGGCCAAAGGTCTGCCAGGCACTTCAACGCGTCCAGCGGACCGAGGATGGTGCGCGCGCCAGTATTTTCGAACCCCACACGAATTGGATCATTCCATTTCTCTATGGCCATCGGCGTATTCCTCCATTGCTTACGCCAAAATATGCGAATCAGCCTCCACGTTCCTCCAGAAGGCCGCATGCATAGGATATTTTAGCGATATTTTCGGGGCTCGCAAACGGGAAAACTTGGTGCGTTGGAAAGGCTTTCGGGATCAGCTCCGGTTGCTCCGCACCACCCCTGGAGGGAGGCGGTCACAGTTTCACGTTCGTTGTCGCTGAGGTCCAGGTTGGTGAGAAAGTTCATTGAACGCCTCCCGCCCAGGCAAGAGCACTTAAAATCTCTCAAGCGGCCCTGCCCGGAACGATGGGCCGACACTGCCATGATACATACCCGGAAAAAATGCATAGTAATCCGGAAAGCAGTGGGTCTGCCTCACAATCCGGCAAGGGTCTGATTTAGCTCAATTGCCGTACTCCGACGAAGTTCGCCCGCTAGCTTAAGAAGTCCATCGCAGATTTCCGCTTTCGTTGAACCCATCCAAGGCAGCTGGCGCGTAAGCCGCATCATTTGCTTAGCGGATCCTTACTCGCAGCCTCTAATACCTGACGGACCCACTTGGCCAGTACTGGATCTTTCGAAAGCTGGGACTGGAAATCCTGCTCGTTCATCTTCCCCATCCGGTACGCCTCAACTAGCTTTCGCTGTTGTTCGCTCAAGTCTCGTTCTTTCGCATGCTTGGTCAGGCGGCTTTTGAGTATCTTTGCGTCGATGGTCGACATGACATTCACCTCCGAAAAGAAAACAGCATAAAAGTTTCAAAGGTTCCTTCGGGAGGGTCGCCACGTCGTGGTGTTCACCAGCCCAACCCTGCAGCGCGATATTTGGTGAAATAGGCTGGACACATTCCGAAGAACGTAATTATTGCGTGGCAAACGTTGGTGTCCGGACACGCGCTAACGGTATTGTTTTCGTGGATTTTCCGTGCCTCGGCGCTGGATGAAACGCATTCGGCGAACCGTGACACGGGCCTGCGTACCGTGGGAGCCTGCGCTGGTCCCCTTTGCGCCAAAACCTGACAAGCATCACTTATCGCGTAGAGATCGCCAGTCTCACTTTCTTGGCACTATCGCCTTCCACTGATGCGGCGCATATCTACAACGCGGCCATCGCGCTGCCGTATGGCAATCTCGAACCGGCTACTGCCCCTCCAGGCACGATAAACGAAGAAACGACCACGGCAGTCGATCCGCCTGACATCCCTAAATCCGCGGTTGCGGAGCAGCCTCTCGCCCTGACTACAGCTAATCCCTCTGCCTCTATTGAGATTGGTACCAATGCTGATGGAAATATTGGTCTGTGCGCTGGCTTCGGTCGGCAAGGATATTGATGTGACGGACAGGCCGACAGACAGTGCTAGCGACAGGAACAACGATGATCTAGGCAAGGCGTCCTCCTTTCGGATAACGGACTCTGAACATACGAAGCTCGTTTTCCCGGGGAGTTATACAACCGTCGGAGTGAGAGCGATAGAAGGTCGCGGTAGAAGCCGTCTGCGCTGGCCATTGAGTCAACGCCGGGCTGGCTTGAATTGGTGTAGCCAGTTCAGCAATACGTCAGCCGCGAGAGCCACGTCCAACACACGCCAAGCCAAAATCATGAGTTCCATTTGTTGTCAGAGTTCCATGCCGTCAGGCACGTCGCGCGTGGCCGCTGTAGATGGTCGACCTATGGCAATTGCAACCTGCGGCAAGACGATACGCATGATGCCCCGATTGTCATCAGCCAGCCCAGCACTGTGATGATCACCCGCCAATCCATGTGCCACCTGTTGTGCAGGTTGACGATAGCGAGGCCGGCGAGCAGCGACAGGAAACCGGACAGATAGAACAGGGTGCCAGGGTGCAGCGCGTCCGCGATCATGCTCTCATACATGCCCAGATTGATCAGCATGCCGAGCGCGACCGCGACGAATGTCGGCCCAGGGAGTCTGGCGAGAAATAACGATCGATCCAAGAGGCACCTCCGCCTCACACTGACCAATCGGCATGTAGGTGTAGGAGTCAACGCGTCAAATTTGATAAGCGCTGAACCTAGAATTCAACCAACGCGCCAGACCACGAACTCCGCCAACGTCGGCTCTTGGGTCAAGCAGGCGATACTTCGCTCGACGCTGCTTAACGTCCGCAAACCCACCACCCATTGTGGTCCTTCTGGATCATAGAGGCGGGTTTGGGCCGAAAGCTGACCATTCATAATGTAAACCGCCATATACAGAACTGGGGGATGCGTGAAACGCGTTTTACACCCCCACTGATATTATTCGACAATCTCCGACAGAAATAGCGCTGTTTTACAGTTAAGCCTTTGAAATGACGGAAACAGGTCGAGCTTCCCAAGCTGAATTCGCCGGTTTGATCACGTGCATCACGGGGCACCCGGCGCAGCACGATCTGTTTATTTGAGGTGTTTTGAAACACCGCGTGGGCGGGTTGATCGTAGGAGGGAGGCTTTCCAAATGTGTCAAATAGGGGTACCGAGCGGCCCAATTACCAGGATCTTGGAAGTTCCTCCGTCATGTCTACATCGTCACGAATCATAGCAACCGCAACAGATCGGAACTTTGTCGAACTTGCGGGCGTGATGCTGCATTCCTTGGTAGCGACCGACGTCGGGGAGGACGTTCGGTTAGTTGTTTTCTGCGACGGCCTGCGGCCCGGCGATAAGTCCAATATTGCAAGGTGTGTCCATCCGCGGACGGTCGAGTTCATCGATCTTCAAGGGGCTCATACTGCGAGGATGGCGACGCTGCAGACCAACTCAAATTGGAGCCGCGCGATCTACACGAGGCTATTGATGCCCCAGCTGTTGGGCGTGACAACGGGCCGGATCGTGTACCTCGATGCAGACACGCTCGTGGTCGACAGTGTTAACCCGCTGTTTAAGATTGATTTGGGCATCTATGCCGTTGGAGCGATGGGTGGAAAAAGCGCGAAGGAGACCGCCCGCCTCGGATTAGCGCCCGACATCAACACCTTCAATTCGGGCGTGCTCGTTGTCGATGTTGAGAAATGGTTGAAAGAAGACATCAGCGAGAAAACGCTAGCTCTGGCAGCAGAGCGAGCGAGCAAAAACCTACCGGCTTTCGACCAAGACGTTCTAAACATAGTACTCAATGGCCGCTTCGCCGTGCTGGACTATAGGTGGAACTGTCTAGGTAAATGCGAGCATCCCAGTCCGGCAGTCATTCATTTCACCCATGCGAAGCCCAACACGACCCGATGCGTGCACCCTTGGCGACATGTCTATTTTGAGCACAGAGCCCAAACTCCTTGGGCGAGGTCCAGACTAAAGACGAAGTGGGATAGGCGCGCCCGCCGGCTTTCCAGCAGTCTTAAAAGAATTTTTGGCCGATTCTAGCGAACGTGACGAGAACAGACTGCACCGATTTTGCACGGATTATCTGTGCAGTTCGCGATGTGTTCTGCGAGTTCGCGTTGTTTTGCGCTCGGTGGCGAGTGTCGCCTAAGCGGCTTTGTCGTTGATTTTATTAAGGAAAACTGGTGCTGCCGAGTGGGATTGAACCACCGACCTCACCCTTACCAAGGGTGTGCTCTACCACTGAGCTACGGCAGCAACGACCAGACGCGCAACCGAACCGGCTGCATTGCGTGAACGGGGGGGCTATTGCCACAGCTTCATGATAAGCGCAAGCCGCAATTTCCATCTTTGTAGAGATTAAGGTCGGGCCACTTTTGAATTGGCGCAAATTCGGGTAAGCCTGCGGCATGACCGAGAACACCGAAAAAGGCCAGCACAGCCGCAAGGCGGAGATCGAACGCCAGGCGACACTGCGCCGCGAGCGCGCCGCCGAAAAGCTCCGTGAAAATTTGTCCCGCCGCAAACAGCAGACCCGTGCCCGTCGATCGGGGCAGGCGGACGAGACGAATGGGCTGCCTGCCGCAAAAATGGACGAATCGTAATGTTCGGTTCACGGCGAATTGAAGCCCCCGCTAATTTCGTCTAAACACCCGCATCTTTTTTACAGACAGCCTTTCAGAAAGGCGGGCATCGCCCGTAAGCGCACATGGATCGTATTAGAATTGTCGGCGGTAATGAGCTTAACGGCATCATTCCGATTTCCGGCGCAAAGAATGCCGCCCTGCCGCTGATGATCGCCTCGCTGCTCACCAGCGATACACTGACGCTCGAAAACGTGCCGCATCTGGCCGATGTCGAGCTTCTGATGCGCATCCTTGGCAATCACGGCGTCGATGTTGCCGTCAACGGCCGCCGCGAGCGCCAGGAAGACTCCTACTCGCGCACCATCCACTTCACCTGCCGCACCATCGTCGATACCACCGCTCCCTACGAGCTGGTATCCAAGATGCGCGCTTCCTTCTGGGTCATCGGCCCACTTCTGGCGCGCGAAGGCCAGTGCCGCGTCTCGTTGCCGGGTGGCTGCGCCATCGGCACGCGCCCCGTTGATCTGTTCCTCGATGGCCTGACCGCGCTTGGCGCGAACCTCGAGATCGACAGCGGCTATATCAATGCGACCGCTCCGAAGGGTGGCCTAATCGGCGCCCGCTACACCTTCCCGAAGGTATCGGTCGGCGCGACGCACGTGATGATGATGGCAGCGACGCTTGCCCGCGGCACAACCGTAATCGGCAACGCCGCCCGCGAGCCTGAGGTCGTCGACCTCGCCAACTGCCTGAACGCCATGGGCGCCAAGATTTCCGGCGCCGGCACGAGCACGATCACAATCGAAGGCGTCACCTCGCTCTCCGGCGCGCGTCACCGCGTCCTGCCGGACCGCATCGAGACCGGCACCTACGCCATGGCCGTTGCCATGGCCGGCGGCGATGTGACGCTTGAGAACACCGATGCCGCGCTCCTCGACACGGCGCTTGAAACGCTCCGCCGCGCCGGAGCCGAGATTTCGCCGACCAACAACGGCATGCGCATCCGCCGCAATGGCGCAGGCATCAAGCCGGTCGATATCGTCACCGATCCCTTCCCGGGCTTCCCGACCGATCTGCAGGCGCAGTTCATGGCGCTGATGACGCGCTCGACCGGCATCTCGCATGTCACCGAAACGATCTTCGAAAACCGCTTCATGCACGTGCAGGAACTGGCGCGTCTCGGCGCGAAGATTTCGCTGTCTGGCCAGACGGCGAAGATCGAGGGCGTTCCGCGGCTGAAGGGTGCGCCAGTCATGGCGACCGATCTGCGCGCTTCCGTTTCGCTCGTCATCGCCGGCCTTGCTGCCGAAGGCGAGACGATGGTGTCCCGCGTTTATCACCTCGATCGCGGCTTCGAGCGCTTGGAAGAAAAGCTCACCCGCTGCGGCGCCATCGTCGAGCGCGTCAGCGAGTAGTTAAAAGGGCGTCACTTCGCCCTTTGTGCCGGTTGCGAATTGCGTTGCCGCGCCTTATGTCCGTTGTCAGACGCATCGCCATTCCGGCGATGCATTGGCGATGGGGTATTGCCTGCATGACCGATCTGAGGCTTGTTGCGCTCGATAGCGAGGATCTTGCCGTCGTCTCTGCGCATTTGCAGGATAGCGTCTTCAAGATCGCCGATATCGCCTGGTCGCCGCGCGAGGGTCAGTTCTCGGTCGCCGTCAACCGCTTCGTGTGGGAGGAAGCCGGCAAGAAGCGCAAGGGTTTCGAACGCCGTCGCGCAGCTGTCGTCTTCAAGCGCGTGCTTGCGGTGCGTTCGACCGGCATCGATCGCAAGAACGGCGATGAAGTCTTGTCGCTGCTGGCCATCCGCTTCGAGCAGAAAGGCGAGGGGCCGGAAGGCACGGTTGAGCTGGCGCTATCGGGCACGGCAACGATTGCGCTGGATGTCGAGTGCGTCGAGGTTCAGCTTGCGGATGTCGGCGGGGCGTGGGAAACCGCATCCAAACCGCGTCATCCCGGCGCTTGAGATCTGGTTCGTCTGTTATCAAAGAGGAATATCGCATTGGCAATCTGGCTGGATCAGGCATCGGAAGGCTTCGAGCAACGGTTTGCCGCCTTCCTGACGACCAAGCGCGAAGTTTCAGAAGACGTGAACGCGGTCGTTCGCACCATCATCGATGATGTCAGGGCGCGCGGCGACGTGGCGCTTGCCGAATATTCGAAGAAGTTCGACGGGATCGATTTTGCCGTGACGCCGATGCGCGTGACGGAGGCCGAGATCGACGCCGCCATTGAGGCGGTTCCTCCCGAAGTTCTGGGTGCGTTGAAGGTCGCGGCCCTGCGCATTGAATCGCATCACCGTCGGCAGCTGCCGAAGGACGATATCTACGAGGACGACATGGGCGTCGGGCTCGGCTCCCGCTGGACGGCTATCGAGGCGGTCGGCCTCTATGTGCCGGGCGGCACTGCGAGCTATCCGAGTTCGGTGCTGATGAATGCCGTGCCGGCGAAGGTCGCCGGTGTCGATCGCATCGTTATCGCCGTTCCTGCAACAGGCGGTGCCGTCAACCCGGCCGTGCTTGCTGCCGCCAAGCTTGCGGGCGTCACCGAAATCTACCGGCTCGGAGGCGCGCAGGCCATCGCAGCACTTGCCTATGGCACAGAAACCATCACGCCTGTCGCCAAGATCACTGGTCCCGGCAATGCCTATGTTGCCGCCGCCAAGCGCCAGGTCTTCGGCACCGTCGGCATCGACATGATCGCCGGTCCCTCGGAAGTGCTGGTGATTGCCGACAAGGACAACAATCCGGATTGGATCGCCGCCGATCTCCTGGCGCAGGCCGAGCACGATGCGAGCGCACAGGCGATCCTCGCCACCGATGACGCCAAGTTCGCCAAGTCGGTAGAAGCAGCCGTCGAACGGCAGCTGAAGACGCTCAATCGCGCCGAGACCGCTGCCGCAAGCTGGCGGGACTTTGGCGCGATCATTCTCGTGAAGTCCCTGGAGGACGCTATTCCGTTGGCAAACCGGATCGCGCCTGAACACCTCGAGCTTGTCGTTGCCTATCCGGATGCGCTGCTGTCTGGTATCCGCAATGCCGGCGCGATTTTCCTCGGGGCCCACACGCCTGAAGTGATCGGCGACTATGTCGGGGGTTCGAACCACGTTCTGCCGACGGCACGTTCGGCGCGGTTCTCCTCCGGTCTTTCCGTGCTCGATTTCGTCAAGCGCACCTCGATCCTACGTCTCGGTCCCGAGCAACTCCGCACGCTGGGCCCCGCTGCCATTGCGCTCGCGGTGTCCGAAGGGCTGGACGCGCATGCGCGATCGGTTGCGATCCGCCTCAATCTGGAAAGGTGAGAGATGGCAGCGGGCGACTTCCGGCTTTGCGACGTCGTCCTTGACGACACCATCGGCCGAGCGACGCCCGACGTCGAGCACGAGCGCGCGGTCGCTATCTTCGACCTCGTCGAGGAAAACAGCTTCGCCCCCATCGGCCATCCCGGTGGCCCGTACCGACTGAATATCTCGCTGGTCGATTCCAAGCTGGTTTTCGCGATCACGACCGAGGACGGAGGTGCCGTCGCGACCCACATTCTATCGCTGACCCCGTTTCGCCGTATCGTGAAGGATTATTTCCTAATCTGCGAAAGCTACTACGAGGCAATCCGCTCGGCCTCGCCGAGCCGCATCGAGGCGATCGACATGGGACGGCGCGGCATTCACAACGAGGGGTCGCAGACGCTGAGGGACCGTCTGAATGGCAAAATCGAGGTCGATTTCGACACTGCCCGGCGCCTGTTTACGCTGGTCTGCGTGCTCTACTGGCGCGGCTGACGGCGATGGAACCCGCGGTCGAGGCAGGCGAGGGGACAAGGCCGGGCGCCATCCTGTTCATGTGCGGAATGAACGCCATCCGCTCCCCCATGGCCGAGGTGATCGCCCGCAGCATGCTACCGGCGAACGTCTACATCAAATCTGCCGGCGTCCGCGCCGGGGAGCGGGATCCCTTCGTCGACGTAGCACTGGAGGAGATCGGACTTTCTCTCGGTCGGCATCATCCGCACACGCTGGAGGAGCTCGAGGACGACTACTTCGATCTCATCATCACGCTCTCGCCGCCAGCGCACCACGCCGCGCTGGAGCTGACACGGTCAAATGCCATCGAAGTCGTTTATTGGCCGACCATGGATCCGACCGTCGTTCAGGGCACACGAGAGCAGATTCTGGACAGCTATCGGGCAGTCCGTGATCATCTGACCGAACTCATCGAGAGCCGGCTGGTTAGAAGAAATACCATCGCCGCGCAATCGGCGTGAAACAAATGACAGAAACGCGATCAATTAGGTTCACAAACCCCCGTTGATTGTGTAGTTTCCGCGCAAAATTTGGGGCGGCTGCCGCCGTCATCTCAACCGACAGGAAGAAAACCACTATATGCCTAAAGAAGAAGTCCTCGAATTTCCGGGTATCGTGACCGAGCTTTTGCCGAACGCGACTTTCCGCGTAAAGCTCGAAAACGAACACGAGATCATCGCCCACACGGCCGGCCGTATGCGCAAGAACCGCATCCGCGTTCTGGCAGGCGACAAGGTTCTCGTTGAAATGACTCCCTACGACCTCACCAAGGGCCGCATCACCTACCGCTTCAAGTAGGCCTGGCCTCAAAGGCTCGAAAGGCTATTTTCTTCGTCTTCCGGTGGTCGAGGTTCCATGGCGCTGAAATACAAGCTCATTCTGGCTTCCGGCTCGCCCCGCCGCGTCGATCTGCTCAACCAGGCAGGGATCGAGCCTTCGCGTCTGATGCCGATGGACATCGACGAGACGCCGAAGAAGTCGGAACACCCGCGCTCGCTTGCGCGGCGACTGTCAACGGAAAAGGCCGAGGCGGCGCTCGCTGCCATCAAGGGCGACATGATGTGGAAGGGCAGCTATATTCTGTCCGCCGATACCGTTGTCGCCGTCGGCCGCCGCATTTTGGGGAAGGCCGAGTTTGCGGATGAGGCATCGGCCTCGTTGTATCTCTTGTCTGGCCGCAGCCACTGGGTCTACACCGGCGTTTGCCTGGTAACACCCGACCGCAAGATCCGCCAGAAGATTGTCGAGACCAAGGTTCGCTTCAAGCGCCTCTCCGGTTTCGAGATCGAAAACTACCTCGCCTCCGGGCAGTGGCGCGGCAAGGCCGGCGCCTATGGCATCCAGGGCTTGGCCGGCACATTTGTGCAGAAGATGGTTGGTTCCTACTCCAATGTCGTCGGTCTGCCACTTTATGAAACCATCCTTTTGCTGACCGGCGAAGGCTTTGACGTGCATAGCCGGTGGCCCGAGGGCTGATCCTCGAAGGGACCGCTTATGTCTGAAGAAAAGAAAGCAGCTGCGAAGGTGGAACCGCTGCGCAAGACACACCCTTGCCCGGAATGCGGCAAGCCATCCCACCGCGAACACTACCCGTTTTGCTCGAACCGCTGCCGCGAAGTCGATCTTTCGCGCTGGCTCTCCGGCTCCTATGCCATCCCCGTTGCCGACGACGAGGCGAAGGCGGATTACGAGGACGAGGAATAGGCTCGTTTTCCACGGGCGAAGCCCTTAAAATCGTTGATGAATCTGGAAAATTCAAAGGCTTCTCAAAAAACTGTCATTTGGCGCTTGCCATGTCCGGACAAGATGCTATAACCCCGCTCGCTTCCGGGGCGAACCAAGGCCCCCGGTACTTTCTCGGGAAAGAACATCTGCGAAGCGGGTTAGCCCAGATAGCTCAGTTGGTAGAGCAGCGGATTGAAAATCCGCGTGTCGCTGGTTCGATTCCGGCTCTGGGCACCACCACTTTTCCAAGCAGATACAATCTAGTCGCGCTTCGCTTATTTCAGCCAATTCTCGTCGCGTTGCGTTGCACGGCCATGGCCGCATTTCTCAGCAAGGCGACGTGTTCAATACGCCGTTGAAGAATGCGGTGGAACATGCCACGCAACTGATCGCCGAACTGAATACTGCAGCAGCCGAACAGTTTTCGTCGAGGATAGCTACGGAGTCTCCCTGCGCGGCCGATCAGATCAGCCGGTTTTGCCCAGCCTGTCTAAGCGGTGGCGGCCATCCGTCGTAGCACATCGAGCAGCGCCTGGGCGTCGTCATTGGCGCCGATACGCCTGAGGCTGTCGTCCGCAAGCGTGATGATGGCCTCAAGCGCTTCGTGCTCGCTCCAGCCTGCTTCGACCGATGCCGCGACGAGATCGCGAAATGCGAACTGCAGGGCGTCCTGGCAGCGGATGTCCCGGTCGGGGTCATCGCTGGCGACAAAGGGTTTGTAGATGTCTCTCATCTCGCTCTCCGCGAATGTGCCGACGAGGCAGAATAGTCGAGATGAGTTTAAGGAAGTGCTTAAAAATACGCTACTGGTCAGAGGCTGTGTCGCCTCCGCGACGCGCCGGCAATGCCGCTTCGCGGATGGGGTCGCCGGATGGTAACATGATAGTTTGTCGAAGGTTAAATCTCCGAAGGCCGGCCATTCTCAATTCTATTGCGCAATGATAATACTATCGGAGCAATCGGAGGGGGATACTCTATGCCACGCATCTCGCAGTTATACTTCAAGACCGCAGTCATATTTCTGATCGTCGGCGTCGTCATGGGTCTGAACATGGCGATTTCACAGGATCATAGCGTCATCGGCGCGCATGCGCACTGTAATCTGCTGGGGTGGGTGACCATGGCGATCTTTGGCGGTTACCATGCGCTCAATCCCCAGAGGGCCGAGAAGCGCCTCGCGATGATCCAGTACTACGTGTACACGGCTGGCATCGCCTTGATGGTGCCGTCACTCTACCTCATGCTTCAGGGCAACACGGCCATGGAGCCGCTTGTCGCTCTTGCGTCGATTATCACTTTCGCAGGCGTCTTGCTCTTCGCCTTCATCATCTTCTCCAACGGGAAGGTGGTGGTCACACCGTCGGCGCCGTCTTACCGCTGATACCAGTCCAATGCGACGTTTGGCAGGGCGTGATCGCCTTGCCAGACGGTCTCCATTGGCGCAAATTTACGTGCTGGGTGCGATGCCGGTTCGTGCCAGGCCCGCGTCACCTTGCGCGGACATCGCGCAGAGCTTCAATGGATGATCTGTATGCGGATCTGTTCCTTGGCCGCATAGGTGTGGCAATCACTGGCCGCATCGCCGACGAAGATCACGTCGCCATCGGAATCGAACAGGCCCCAGCAGGCCTCGTCGTCGACGTAGACCTTTCTGACATAGCCGAACGGTTCGGCATCGATGATGACGCTGGGTGCAACAGGAACAGCCGCAAGTGCTCGCATGGATAACTCCAATGAGTCGTTTCTGTTTTAGTGCATCCTTATATTGCCATTTGAAGCTGGCGTGGGGCTATCCTCAGAAATCGGGATGGGAAACTGAGGTTGACGAGCGGGCAAATTGAGGCCGACCGAATCACCTGGGGCGGTTTGTTTTCCTCCCGCCGCTGGAACAGAAGCACGTTGCCGTGAACATTCAAAATGCCTATCTACGATCGGCTATTCATCACCAGAGGATTTTCCCATGGCCGATCTCAAGGCCCGTCCACGTCCCGTTGGCGCAACCGCCGTTCTCGGTCGTACCGGTTTTCCGCATGTCACCTCGCCCACCAAGGGTGAACTCGATATCGTCACCGGCGCCTCGCAGCCCGGCTTCAATCCGCTGGATCTCCTCTATGCGTCGCTGTCGGCCTGTCTCGTACTGAGCGCGCGCATTGCTGCGAGCCAGATGGGCATTCTCGACCGGATCACCGAGATTACCGCCGACGTCACTGGCGAGAAGGCGAATGAAGGGCCGTCTCGCGTGCAGGTATTCAACATCGCCTTCTCGATCAAGGGCGACCTCGACGAGGAAACGCGTTTGAAGATCGCGCATGCGGCGGAGGAGATCTGTACGGTCAGCAACACCATCCGTGGCACGCCGGAATTTTCGACCATCATCTCGAGCTGAGCGGCGGTGCTGCAAATTCGCATCGGCGGGCAATAAGATTGCGCTTTTGCCTGCCCTCGTCGTTCATCGGCTATACGCCCGCCACAGCGTCTGATAGGTCCGATGCTCGCCGCCAGCCTTGAGGCGGTGAGAAAGCATCGAGGGTCATGTCGCAGGCCGCTTCCACCATCGCCGAAACCCCCACGTCCAACCGATTTGCGCTTGCCGCCCTGATCCTCGGCGGCGCGGCGATCGGCGGCTCGCCAATCTTCGTGCGGCTGTCGGAAGTCGGGCCGATGGCCACGGCTTTCTGGCGGGTGGCCCTGGCCTTGATTCCGATCTTCATCTTCTCGCTTGCCAAGGGCAAGGATGCCGGGCCGAAGCCCGAAAAGCTGTCGGACTATGCCCTGCTGATCCTGCCTGGCGTCGTCCTCGCCATGGATCTTGCCGCCTGGCATCTCTCCATCACCATGACGTCGGTGGCCAATGCAACGCTGCTCGCCAATCTTGCCCCCGTCTTCGTCACGATAATCGGACTTCTCCTTTTCGGCGCAGTGGTCACCCGCGTCTTCGTTCTTGGCCTCGTATTGGCGCTCGCCGGCGTGGTCATCCTGAAGGGTGGTCCCGCAGCGCTCGGCAATGGCGATCTGCGCGGCGATGGTGTGGCGGTGATCGCAGCCGTGTTCTATGCGGGTTACATCCTGGCGATTGGCAAGCTGCGCAGCCGCTTCGATACGGTCCGGATCATGCTCTGGAGCACCGCGTCGGCCGCTGTCTGCATCTTCCCGCTCGGATTCTTCTACGAAGGCCACATGCTGCCGCCGACGGCCTATGGGTGGGCGATCGTCTTCGGCCTCGCCTTCGTCAGTCATGCGGGCGGACAGGTGGCCATCGCCTATGCGCTTGCCTACCTGCCGGCGGCCTTCTCGTCACTGACGCTGCTGCTGCAGCCCGTCGTGGCGGCAATTCTGGCCTGGGTTCTGCTCAGCGAACCGATCGGGCCAATGCAGGCGATCGGCGGCGTTGTGGTGCTCGCCGGGATTCTGGTTGCCCGGCGAGGCTGATTTCAATCAGGCGACCGCTGCCGGGGCGACCCGGCGTGCGTCGAGAATGGCGAGTGCCTCGTCGACCGTCGAGGCAAGCTCTGCCTTGTCGCTGTTGCAGGTGCCCCACGCCTCGATGAAGCTGCTCGTCTTGCCGTAGCTGTTGTCGAGAACGCAATGATCGGCGCCCAGGAGCACGCACATGATATGACCGTGCATGCGGTCGGTGATGACCTGGCGCGCCGAGCTGAGCAGGGCGACGCCGCGGTCGAAGCGCTGCTGCGCCCGTTCGCGATAGGCAAGCTCGGTCATCCGCGCCCGACCGCCGATGCGGCCGGTCAGCAGGCCTTTCAAAATGGCGGCACGCTTTGTCTGGCGCTGGAAATCGGCAGGCTCGTCGGGCCAGTCCGACTTTACCGTGCCCGGACGCAATGTTGCAGCGGTCAGGTCCTGTGCGGCTCCGACTTCCTGGTCTTCGCGCAGATTGAGCAGCAGCTCATGTTGCGCCGCCGGGCGAGCGACCGGCCCGATGCAGAAAGCCATGTCGGGGCAAAGGCGGGTTTCGCATGGGAACCAGCGCCGGGCAAATTCCAGGCTTCGCTGGTCGCGGACGAGAAGCGTGAACTGGCCGTGGCGCTCGATCGCGCGCGCGGTGCTGTCGATGTTGGCCTGCTCCTTGAAGTGGATCGTCTGCGGCATCTGCACGATCGGGCGGCCCTTGTGCTTGTTGAGCAGACCTTCACGAAACTGGCGATAGCCGGCCCAGATGTCGCCGAAATTGCCGCCGCCGTGCAGGAAGATGCGACCGCTGCCGATCGTGCCCAGCATGCGCCCTTCATCATACGTCGGAATTTCTGTCACAAAGGACGGGCGCGTGCGCTTGCCGTCGAAATAGGCAAGTTCGCCGAGCCAGATTGCGCTGTCGCCGATGTTGTAGTGATTCGGAAAGTCGAGAAGCGCAAACCGCTCGGAGGGATCAAAGAGATCGGAAAGGCAATTGGCGATCACGCCCTGAAGGCGGTTGATGATCGTAATATTGGATTCCATTAAATGCTCCTTGTTTGCGGACAAGTGGTCCATGCAAGCGGCTATGCTTCGGCCTGTTTGCGGAATGGGTTGAGGGACATGGCGAGTGCGATGTAGGGGCGGATGACCGAGCGGCCGAAGATCGGCAGGAAGGCAAGGTAGATCGCTCCGCCAAGGCCGATGCCAAGGCCGAGCGCCAGCCAGCGGTTGTGAACGTGCGCCAGGATGACGGGATGCGCAAACCAGACGCAGACGGCCATGAGTGCAGCGCCGCAGAACGGCAGGGCGACGGCCTTCAGCGTGCTCTTGGCGTCGATGTGCGCGTATCGTGCCAGGACATATTGCTGATACGGCATCGTCAGCCAGGCACGCAGCGTATAGCCCGCCGCAACTGCAACGACGCCGTAGGGGACGAGCAGCCAGGTCAGGATCAGCGTCGTCACGAGCTGCAAGGCGGCGACGGATAGGATCGATTCCGCCCGGTTGACCGCAGAGAGCGCGGATGAGGCGAAGAAGTTCATGACGAAGGGAACCGCCATCAGCACCAGCACGGTTGCGATGTCTCCGGCATTGCCCCATTTGTTGCCGAAGAGCAGCGCGATCATGTCGTTGGACAAGGCGCCGAAGCCGAGCAGCAGCGGAATGGTGCCAAGCGCGGCTGCACCGACGATCTTGTTGTAGGCATTTCGGAAGGCGGTGGCGTCATTTTGCAGGCGCGACAGCGTGACGAGCGAGACGCTGCCGATCGGCGCAAGCACCGCCTGGCCGATCAGCTCGATCAGCCGCCAGGCAATGCGATAACGGCCGACTTCGACCGGGCCGAACCAGCGCGAAATGAAGATATCCTGTACGCGGGCAAGCAACATCCACATCAGCTGGGTGACGACGAGGCTGATGCTGAAGAGGAAGACGGAGCGGAACATCGTGACGTTGAAGCGAAACTTCGGCATCCAGGGGTAGTAGAACCACCCGAGCAGCACGGTCACGGCGGCGTTGACTGCGGTCTGTGCGACGAGCGCCCATACGCCCCAGCCGAGAAAGGCGCAGACGACGGCGGTGATGCCGGACAGCAGGCTCGCGGCAATTGCCTGCCCGGCGAGGCTCTTGTGGCCAAATTCACGGGCGAGGCGAGCATTGTGGATGACCGCCAGCGAGGAAATCGGAAGCAGCGGTGCGAGCCAGCGAAGAATGCCGGAAACGGACGGATCGCGCACCAGATCGCCGTAATAGGGCGCAAAGAAGAACACCAGCGAGGCAACGATGCCGCTGAAGGCGATCGTCGCCCAGAAGGCGGTGTCGGCAAGCTCCTCGTCGAGATCGAGCTGGCGTGTAACAGCATCCCCGAGGCCAGCATAGGCAAGCACACGGCCGATTTCCACGAACAGGCTTGCAAGCGCAAAGGTGCCGAAATCGCCGGGGCCGAGAATGCGCGCAAGGATGACGAAGATCACAAAGGTTGCGATCGTGCTCCAGGCCACCCGGATGACCGACCACAAGACGGAAAGCGCGGTTTTTTTCTTAAGCTCGGCGTGGGCAATTGCCGTATCGGCCATGCATTATCCAATCGAATTTGGCTCGCAAAGGCTTGCGCGTTGGTTCTGTTGGCGGCGTTGCGGCTGCCTCAGGCGGGCTGCCTTGCCTTTGGCGCCCGCCAATAGGCGAGCATGCCGGTAAGGTTGTCACGAAGCTGGCTGCGGTAGGTCAGGCCAAGTTCCTCGTTGAGTTTTTGGCGCCCCATGGCTTCCATGACCGCTTGGCGGATTTCCCAACGCAGCATGCCGCGCATGTTTGAGCGGCGATCGAAGAGATATTTGGCGTACAGTGCCCCGTTACCGAAGGCGTAGCCGGTCTGGAGGCGCTTGATGTCCGCGAGCTCGCGACGCCCATGGAAGTGCTTGACGGCAAAATCCGGCAGATATTCGACACGCACACCGGCATTGAACGCGCGGTGTACATAGTCGGTGTCCTCGCCGGAGCGGAACGGCGACCCGGCCCCGAAGCGAGTATCGAAGAGGCCGATCTTCTCGACCAGCGCATAGGGAAACGCCATATTGGCGCCATGAACGAAGCCGCCGGCATGCAGGTCGCTGGTCAGTACCGCAGGTTCCATCTCGGGCTTGATCGTCACCGGCAGGTCGCGTGTATCGCCGAGCTCGATCCGGCCGCCGCGCATGACCATCTCCGTATCCGAGCTGAAAAGCGCCGCAAGCGTGCTGAAATAGTCGGGGAAGATCTCGCAATCGTCGTCGGTAAAGGCGAGGATGCGGCCCCTGGCGGCGTTAAGCCCCGCATTGCGTGCGACGGCAAGGCCCGGTTTGGCCTCGTAGATCAGGTTGGTCTTGATCGGCGCGGTCGACGCCCACTGGCGAACGACCTCGGACGTCTCGTCTGTGGACCCATTGTCCACGAAGACCAGTTCAAGTCTCAAATAGCCTGCCTGGCGGGCGGCATCAGAAACGGCATCCAGGCAGTTCGTCAGTCCATAGGCCCGATTTCTCGACGAGATGATCAGGCTGATGTCCACGGGCCGAGGAGGCATTCAATTTCCCCTTCTGCGATCGATGTCGAAGCGAGGATAGGGCTGGGACCCCGCTACGGCAAGGAGGATTTTTGCGGTGCAGCAAAATAGAACAGCTGGAGCAGTTCGCAGACGAATGTGGTAATTTCTTGCCTTAAGTAGATATGAAGTTAATATAAATATAGATTCTACGTTATGTTGCGGCCTTGTATGGAAAGAATAATTAAAATTAATCTATGAAAATTCTATATCATTAACTCCTAAATGTTATTTTAGTTTCTCAATGGAGAGTTTGTGTAAGATTGTTAAGATATATAGTATATATGTTAGATAGCTAGTGGCGGTCTATTTCTACAATGGACGCGTTGTAATAGATGATACAGGCTCCTTCAGATCCAGGTAGAAATAAACAGAAGTATCCTTCTGGTTGGCAATAATCGATAGCTCCAGCGCCCGGCGATCACTGTCCAGATACGAGATGAAATAGGATTTCACCCCCTGAAGGGTCGTTTGGCCTTTGTTTGCTGCCCGCTTCAGATGAATCAATAGACGGTTGTTCGCCGAGGACGTCGCGCAGTCCTAATTGCTACTCTGGGCCAACACGAAGACGTGGGTTTGCGGAAGGCCTTGAGCATCGGGGGAAGCGTACTTGAAAGGCAAGCGACCGCAGGTGCTCGCACCCGGCGACGATGCCTCCGTTGAGGCGGCCTGGCGAATCGCACGCCTTGGCCGCCTCGCTTGGAGGCACCTACAAGTCAGTTGATTTGCTGCGACAGCCATTTCTGTATGATCGCAACGTCAGCGTCGCCGAGATCGTGTCCGCCCGAGATGACGTCCGAATCGACGGTCGCTCCCGATTGCTTCAGACGCGTTTCGAGCTCGCTGGCATACTTGCCGTAAGCATCCGTCTTGCCGCTGATGACCAGAAGATCGGTGCCCTTTAGATCGGCGTGTGGAAACGTCTTCAGGACCGGCATAGAGCGCAACAGAACCGCTTTGTGCACCAGGTTCGGATGCAGATAGAGGAGCGAGTTGAGCAGGTTCGCGCCGTTGGAATAGCCGACATAGACGATCCTCTTCGGATCCAGGCCGTATGACGACACGGCGCCTTCGATGAAGGCGGCGAAGGCTTCGGCTTCGCTCTTGATATCGTCCTGATCGAAGGAGAACGGCGTGATGCGCTTGTACCAGCGCGGAATACCTTCCTCGGTCGCGCGTCCGCGCACGCCCAGCAGCGTGGCACGCGGGGCAGCCTCGTGCAGGAGGGGCATCAGCGTCGTCTCGTTCCCGCCCGAGCCGTGCAACAGCACGAAGACGCTGCCGTCAGGGTCCGGCGGCGTATAGAAGCGGTGCACGAAGGGCAGGTCGCGATAGTTGACGCGGGGCTCGCCGGGCATCGAAAACTGCGGCAGCAAGACCTTTAGGTCCTTAAGGTCGGTGATCGGATCCTTGGGAACGAAGAGCTTTGTGCCGAGCGTGGGCTGCGGCTCGTCCACCGTCATGCCGGGCTTGTCTGTCGCCAGTTCGATCAGCGTGCCTCCCGGCTCGCGGGCATAGAGCGATTCGAAGTATTTGCGATCGTGCAGGTTCGTCGCCGCTGCGCCGTCCTCCTTCAGTGCATCGTGGACCTTGTGAAGTTGCTTTTCGTCGGCGGCGCGGAACGCGACGTGATCGGCCGTCCCGGTGCCCGGCGCGCCAGACCAGAAGCCCTGGGCATTCCTGATGTCGACAATATCGCCCGATTGCGAGACAAGCCGGTCGATGTTGCCGTGGTTGGCCTGGAAACGGTAGCCGAAATGGTGCTCCACGAAGTCACGGCTTGCGGCCGGTTTCTCCGTTAGCATGGTAACGCCGCGCACCCGTTGAACCGCGTGCTCGACCGGCACGCCCGCGCCATCCCATGCGACCGGTGATTTCAGATCGCGGGCACCGGCGAGCTTGATGATGATGTTGTCGGGATCTTTCAGGCGCAGAACGGGTTCGCCAAACTCATCGGCCGGACCGTCCGAGCGAAGCCCGAAACTCATGCAGCGGGTGAGCCAATATCCGATGCTGGCAGGATCGATCGCCAGTGAAAGCTCACCGATCTGGCCGTGGCCGACGCGACCGGGTGAACCGTCCTCCCATACCAGGAAGGTCACGAGCGACCCGGGACTGCCTACGGTGTCCCCATAGAAGAGATGAAGCTGTGTAGCATCTTCAAAACCGGCGGTCTGCTTGACCAGCCGCATGCCAAGAAACCCCGCGTAGAAGTCCACGTTTGCCTGCACCTTGCGGGTAAGGAGCGTGACGTGATGGATGCCAGATACCATTGAGTACAGTCCGGATGGCTTGGAAGGCGTCGTGAGCGCCAGAATCAGTGCGAGTATAAACGTCATGCCATCATAATTGGAGTTTGCCTCGAATGTTCCGCATAAAGTACTAGGCCATCTCCGCGCGGCTGCAAATCCAAATGGTCCAGTCCGTCCAAGACCTCCCGGAATTGCTGGAGGGTTGGCGGCTTGATCATGTAGGCGCTTGCGCCGAGGCTCTTGGCGCGCTGCATGTCATCTTCGTCGCTGGAGGTGCTCAGGATGCAAACGGGGATGCTCTTCAGCTGCGTGTCTGCCGAAAGCGCATCGAGAACCTCGAAACCGTCCATGATCGGCATGTTGATGTCGAGCAGCATCAGGTCGATCCCGGGCTCGCCATCGGCGGTCGCGCGCTCCTGCAGAAGGCGCATTGCGTCGCGGCCGTTGGCGGCGACGTGAAGGTTGAAGCTGACCTTGGCGCGTTGCATCAGCTTAATCTTCAGGAGTTGGACGTCCGCCGGACTATCCTCGACGAGAAGAACCTCGGCCAGTCTGGACGATCCTTCGGCCGGGGGTACCGCCTTGGCGCCTTGCCCATCCGGCACAGTTGTCGAAGCAGTGGCAGCAGGCCGGGCAAGCGGCAGCTCGACGATGAAGGTGGATCCGACCGGCTCCTTGCCTTCGCACCAGATTGCGCCGCCGTGCAGTTGCGCAATGCGCCGGCAGATGGCAAGTCCAAGCCCGGTGCCTTCGACGCCGCGGCCCACCAGCCGTTTGAATGGCTGGAAGATGACCTCCCGGTGTTCGGGGTCGACACCGGGACCGTTGTCCTGCATGGCAAGGCGGCATATGGCACCATCGCTTTCGGCGGAGACACGGACTTCGGGACGGTCGGCGCAATAACGGATTGCATTCGAAACGAGGTTCTGCAGCAATTGCACCAGTAAGGTGGCATCGCCCATCACTTCCGGCAGATCGCCATAGGAGATCGACGCCCTCGAATTGGCGATCTGTTCGCGAAGATTGCTCTCCACCCGTTCAATCGCTGTCGAAAGCGCGACGGGCTTCATTTCGAGCTCGCCCGAAACCTCCAGTTTGGTGAAGCCGGAAACCTTGACGATGAGGTCTTCCATGTGGTCGGCGGCGCCGAGGACATAGTGCAGCAGTTCGCGGTCCTCGTCGGATAGCGTCGGGGAAACCTGCAGGATCTTGCTGAATGATTTGATCGTGCGCAGCGGCTCTTTGAGATCGTGGGCCATGGCGCGCGTGAAGATTTCGAGCGACTGGCGCTTCTGCTCCAGCTTGG
Organism: Rhizobium sp. LjRoot258; assembly: GCF_964254185.1. Lineage (NCBI taxonomy): Bacteria > Pseudomonadati > Pseudomonadota > Alphaproteobacteria > Hyphomicrobiales > Rhizobiaceae > Rhizobium > Rhizobium sp. LjRoot258. Next base: position 245,657 of record NZ_CAXUST020000001.1, read on the forward strand.
CTTCGAGGTCGCCGTGCATGATGGCGTTCTGAATGCACCAGTGGAGCGCTTGCGGGGAGAGTGCGTCCTTCGTCAGATAGTCGCGGGCGCCGGCCTTCATCACCTCGACGGCGACGGTCTCGCTCCCCTGGCCGGTCAGCATGACGACATTGGCGGTCGGATCCTGCTTCAGGATTTCCTCCAGCACGCCGATGCCGTCGCGGCCGGGCAGAGAATAATCCAGCAGGATGCAGTCCGGACGTTTCTGTTCACTCAGTGCAAGGCCTTCGACGCCATTCTCGGCCTCGCGGACGCTGTAGCTGGCTTCGGGCACGCGCGCGAGCATGCGCCGATAGAATTCGCGATCGTCGACATTGTCGTCAACGATGAGTATGGCGCAGTCGTCAGCCACGGCCGTCCCCATCCGCCGGCAGGATCGCGATCTCGAACCAGTATTCCTTCAGCCGCTGTATGGCGGCGAACAGGCCGTCGAGGTCCACGGGCTTCTGCACATAGGTATTGGCGCCGAGCGCGTAGCATCCTTCGATATCCCCCTCGTCATCGGATGTCGTCAGGATCACGACCGGAATCTTGCGCCAATCCGGATTGGATTTGATCGCCTCCAGCGTCTTGCGACCGTCGAGGCCTGGCATGTTGAGGTCCAACAGGATCAGGCCCGGCCGCGGCGTCATGACCGCCAAAGCTTCCAGCGCCTCGTGGCCGGAGGCCGCCCAGCGGACGGGATTCTTCAATTTTGCGCGCTGAAAGGCCCGAAGCGTCGCCTCGAAATCGTCCTCGCTGTCTTCGACAATGAGGATCGGCTGTGTCTCACGCTGTGGCATGCTGGTCCTCTCGGTTGTGGCCCAATGTGAAATAGAAGGTCGTTCCCTGGCCGAGCTCGGATTCGAGCCAGATATCGCCCTCGTGTCGCGCAATGATCTTGCGCACAAATGTCAGGCCCGCGCCCGTTCCGTCATCGGAATCCTTAGGCTTTTCCAGCCGTTTGAAAATACGAAAAATCTCCTCGTGGAACTCCGCCGGAATGCCTTTGCCATTGTCTCTGACGAAAAAGACGTCGCGCGCCAAGGTTCCGTCCTTGCCGGTGAAGTGCTCGATATGCCCGATCGTCACGAGCGGCTCGGGCTTATCATTGTACTTCACCGCATTGGTAATCAGATTGCGGTAGACCTCGGTCAGCCGCAGCGCATCGCAGACGATCTCGGGCAGGCGACCCTCGACCTTAACCTGCGCATGCCGCTCTTCGAGATAGAGCTCCATCGTCGAAACGACGTCCCTGACGATCGCATTTACATCGCTGCGCTTGACCGCCAGCTGCTGTCGGCCGATGCGCGAGAAATAGAGCAGGTCGTTGACGAGCTTTTCCATCCGCTGGCTGAGTAGAACGAGGCGATTGAGGCGCCGCACGCCGTCCTCGTCGAGCTGCTTTTCATAGTCTTCCAGCAGAAATCGCGAGTGGTTGTGCAGGCCGCGCAGCGGCTCCTTCAGATCGTGCGAGGCAATATAGGCGAATTCATCGAGGTCGGCGTTGCTGCGCTCGAGATCCACGGTATAGGCCTGCAGTTGACGGAACATCGTTTTAAGCTGGTCTTCGTGTGCGACGCGATCGGTGATGTCACGGAGGATGCCGACGAAGGTGATGGTCGTGTCCGTGGCGAGCCTGCTGACGGAGAGATCGAGAGGAAATACCTCGCCGTTCTTGCGCCTGCCGGAAACCGACCGCGTCGTCCCGAGGATATGCTTTTCGCCGGTCCGGGCGTACCGATCGAGATAGTCGTCATGCTGGGAGTGATAGGGCTCCGGCATCAGCAGTCGCACGTTCTGGCCGATTGCCTCCTTTGAGGCATAGCCAAACATTGCCTCCGCTGCCGGATTGAACAGCGAGATCACTCCTTGCGCGTTTGTGGCGATGACGGCGTTGGGCGTGTTTCGGGTGACACTGTCGAAGCGAATGCGCTCCGCGTTCAGGCTGCTGCTCTTGCGGAGGAAATAGAAGACCAGCAGGGCCACCAACCAGAGCGTCGCTATGGTGATCGCCCGGTTGGTGGCCTCGTACCAGTAACCGACACCCTCCCGATCGACCGCAAAGAATCCCAGAGACACGAGGACGGAGCAGGCAAACGCGAAGGAGAAGGGCGCATTCTTGTTGCCGAACCACAGGGAGGCCAGCACGAGAGGCACGTAGAGAATGCCGTTTGCCACGCCAAGCGGCGTGTAGAGATCGACGAAAAGGCCGGTAAGGCAAATGACGGCCGGCAACCAGATCGGCATGCGGCCGCTGCTCTGCGGCTTCACCCACCAGGAGCGGGCGAGCATCGCGGAGCCGAGCAGCACCAGTCCGGCCGCCGTGTGGACGGCCATGCCGATACTGTTGTCCCATTGATAGCCGTGCTCGGACCGCGTCGCATAGCCGGCAAGCGCTGCCGTGCCGAGGCCGATGACGACATAGCCGACGAGCTCCTGCACGAGCTGCGCTCGTTCCTCGCGGCCAGACAGCGCGAAAGCGAGCGAGAGATTGGCAACCAAGAAGATGACCGCTGTATTCGGCGCCATGCCGCGGTCAATCCTTGCAGTGAAGGCCGGCTCGACAATCAACCCGGCGAGAAAGTGCTCGATGATCTGTGTCTGATCTCCAACGAAGACAATCTCGATCAGCCGCTGCCCGCTCATTGCTGCTGCCAGGCTGAAGAGCAGGAACGCCAGCATGTGGCTGCGCTGACCCGATTGAACGGAGCAGATGAGGCCGAGCCCGGAGAGCGCAAAGCAGAGAGCCGTATTCAAGGCCATTGCCGAAAAGCCGGGCAGCACGGAGAGAATGGGTTGGATCTGCCTGATCCATGCGACGATCACGATCATCCCGAGCGCAACGAGGAGGGCACCGATCGCCACGACGACGAACCGGTACTGCCGTTGCCGGCGAAGGATATCGGCACTCGCGGCCTGGCTCGGCTCTGGCACGCGGATCTCTCCCGTTTTTGTGCGCCCATCTAGTTCTGGAAATTGAAAACTTTCAATACGGTTCGTTGAGATCGGGAGAGCTTACCCCGTGCGCGTGCAAGGATGCATATTTGGATTTTCCCACTGCCAATCCTCGGGCATAGTGGCAGCGCGATGGTTCGAACGGATCGATATGCCGACAATATTCTATGTGGATGACAACGCAGACGACCTCTTCTACGCCGACTATGTGCGCAAGAAGCAGCAGATCGGCGTCACACTGCTGTGTTTCACCAAGGCACAGAGTGCCATGCAGGCCTTGGAGGAAGCATGCGTGAAGGGCGAAGGATTGCCGGATGCGCTGATCGTGGACCTCTACATGCCGCTTGATAGCGGCCTCGATCTGATCGCGCAGCTGCGGGCTGACTCAAGGTTTTCCCGCATGCGGCTTGGCGTCTGCACCGGTTCTGATGCAGAGGAGGATTGCAGGCGCGCGCTGGCAGCGGGCGCAGACTTCTATGTCGAGAAACCCATCGATCTCCCGGCCGTGATCGCGCAGATGAGCTGACGGTGAGAGAAAAAGCCGAGAGAGCCGAGCAACCTTAAGTTTGCCGCCACAAACACAGTCAACCCCTTGACTGAAAGGCTGGTCGGCTCTCTCCAATGCCGCGAGGGCATCGCCTTCCACATACAAGGGGTGTTGCATGCGGAAAGACAAAAGACTTGGAAGGAAATCGCGCAGCCCCTAATCCGGGAGATCGAGGTCTTGCTTCACGCTCTTCCTACAATAGTCTTGGTAGTGGTAATAATTGTGCCGGTCCAAGACGTGTATCCTTAGATCTTGGGATACAGCCAAATCCGCGAGGCAGCAGGACGTGCAATGAGTAGTGTCGCCGCCACTCCTTTCCATCTTGGACCGGAACTCGGTCGGGCGATCAATCGTACCGATTTCTTTCGCTTGCTGAAGGCTGCAGCGCAGCACTACCGCTTTGAGTGCTTTGCTCTTGCGCGTGTTTCGGAAGCTTCACCGCCATTTAGCACGCGCGAGATCATCATCACCAACGTTGCCGAAAGGCGCACCGCCCTGTTTCTCTACGGCATGCGTCAGGCTCTCGGACTTCTGAAGACAAAAGCCTCGCAGTTTCTCGCCACGCCGCTTTCCGGAAAAGGCAGTCTGCCGGAAGACTATCCGCGCGACCTCGTCCTCAACGAATTTGACAGCAACTCCTTCCTCCTCGTTCCCCTGTTCACGCCGGAGGGCAAGCGTTACTGCGTCGCTTTCAGCGGCAAGCGCGCCGAACCGGATCAGGCAGAGGTGGCCGAAGTCCTTCTCGACACGATGCGGATATTCGATAAGTTCTACGAGGAGATACTGGCGCACGAAATGTCGGGGCGCCTCACTCAACGCGAGACTGAAGTCGTGAAGTGGACGAGTGAGGGCAAAACCTCCGCGGACATTGCGATCATCCTCGGCCTGTCGGAACATACCGTCAATTCCCACATAGCGGCCGCCGTCAGGAAGCTCGACGCCGTCAACCGCGTCCACATGGTCGCGATCGCGCTCAGGATGGGGCTGGTATCGTGACTGGGGAAACCGGAATGGCAGTCGAAACCGGCCGCAAGGCCGTCAAGATCCTCTTCGTTGACGACGAGGTCATCGAGTTTCGATCGCTGAAAAAGAAGCTCGCTATGCTGAGCGAACCGCCAGTCGCCATCGAGTATGCGCAATCGATCGACGATGCTCTGGAGAAGCTTGGCGCCGACAAGTTCGATCTGATCCTGCTCGACAATCGCCTGTTGCCGAACGCCGATTTCCGGGAGACCGTTCCGAAGCTGCGCGGCAGCGGCTATACCGGGCCGATCGGCGTCGTCTCCATGGATATCTCGGACGGTTACTTCCAGCACTTCCCGGATTATGGCGTGGATTTCCGGATCGGCAAGGACGAGATGGACGTCGAAGCCCTGCAATATATCATCCGCGAATACGTCACCTACAATGTGCCAGACGTCTGGAAAGACGATTACACGAGATGAAATTTAGGTTCGCGGGGAGGGGAGGCGAATAGCAAATCGGCTTCCGCCCGCGTCCGAGCGCTCGAGACGAATGCCGCCGCCGAGCGCCCGCAACATCTCGCGCGCGGCCGTGAGGCCGAGCCCCGGACCGGCTGGCCTTCCATCCTGCGGTCGGCTCCAGAACGCGTCGAAGATCTTGTCCTGATGGGTCGGGTCGATGCCAGGGCCGTTGTCGGAAATGCGTATTGTTAGAGCAGCGGAATTCTGCTCCGCTTCGATCGTCACGACAGGAGGCGATGCGCTGCGATACGCCAGCGCATTGGCGATCACGTTCGTCAGCGCGATCCTGACGATCGCGGCATCCGAAATAATTGTCGGCAAGTCGTCGTGCTGCAATGTCGCGCCTGATGCGGCGACTTCGCTCGCCATGTCGGCCCAGATCTCGCGGACAAGGCCATCGAGATCGATCTCGGTTGCAGTCACCTGCGGCGCGCTGCTCGCAAAGCCCATCAGAGCTTTTGTCAGCCGCTGCGCCGTCTCTGCTTTATGGAGGATGGTTTGCAGGCTTTTCAACTGGTCGCCGTCGAGCCTGTCGGCCAGGTCGTCGAGCAGGATTTCCGCGTACATCGCGATGTGCCGCAGCGGCGATTGCAGATCGTGCGAAGCGATCGCCAGGAAGCGGCGAATGCGCTCCTCGTTTTCACTTGATGCAACCGGTTGTTCGGACGACATGCTGAAACCTCCCACCCCGCGAGAATAGAAAGAGGGCGCCGGCTGTGCAACCGGCGCCCTCATTTCGTTTCATCTCGGCATCGTCCTCAGCCAACGGTCTTGCGCGGCTGGCCCTCTTCCGGAGGGATGATCTCCACCGCGGCTTCCGTCGTGGCGACAGCCGCCCGGTGGCGGCGGCGCCAGTCGCCGAGGAAGAGCAGGATCGGAGCTGCAATGAAGACCGACGAGGCACCGGCAACGAGAATGCCGAAGACCATCGGAACAGCGAAGCTCTCGACCGCGCTGCCGCCCCAGATTGCCATCGGCAGCAGGGCGAGGAAGGCCGTCGCGTTGGTGTAGAGGCTTCGGGCCAGCGTCTCGTTGATCGACCGGTCGATGATCTCGCGCAGCGGCATCGACTTGTAGAGCCGCATGTTTTCGCGCATGCGGTCGTAGACCACGACCTTATCGTTCACCGAATAACCGACCAGGGTCAGGATTGCGGCGATGGCGGTGAGGTTGAAATCGAGGCCAGTCAGCGCGAAGAAGCCGATCGCCTTGGTCACGTCGAGGACGAGCGTGACGATGGCGCCGACCGCAAATGGCCATTCGAAGCGCCACCAGATGTAGAACAGCATCGCCAAGCTGGCGATGACGACCGACAGGATGCCGGCCCAGGCGAGCTCGCCGCTGACCTTCGGACCGATGACGTCGGTGCCGGTGACGGTTGCCGATGGGTCGATCTTGACGATTTCCGCCTTCAGTTTCTCGACTGCGGCTGTCTGGGCTTCTTCACCGCCGTCCTGCCTCTGCGCGCGCACCGCCATCGTGTTGTTGTCGCCGTAGGATTGGAGGGAGACTTCGCCGAGGCCAAGGCTGTTCAAGCCCTCACGGAAGCGACCGAGTTCGCTGGCTTCCTGCGTCTTCACCGACATCTGGATGCCGCCGCGGAAGTCGACGCCATAGTTGAGGCCGGGATGGATGAAGAGAACGACCGAGGCGATCGACAGGAGCGCCGAGACCGTCACGCCAAAGAATCGAGCCTTCATGAACTGGATGTGGCGGCCATAAGGGTTGAACATCATCGGTATCAGGGGACGGATGTTCAGAACCTTGAGCTTACGGCGGCGGGTGATCTCGATCATCGTCACGCGAACGAAGGCAACGGACGTGAACATCGAGATGATCAGGCCAAGCGCCATGGTCACGGCAAAGCCGCGGACTGGTCCGGAGCCGAACCAGAACAGGATCGCGGCGGCGATCAGCGCCGTCATGTTGCCGTCGATGATCGTCGAATAGGCGCGGCGGAAGCCGGTGTCGATCGCGGCAAAGGCGCTCTTGCCCTTGCGTGTTTCTTCGCGGATGCGCTCGTTGATGAGAACGTTGGCGTCGACCGCAAGGCCGATGCCGAGGACGACGCCGGCGATGCCGGGCAGCGTCAGCGTTGCTCCGACAAGCGTCAGCGCCGAGAACGTCAAGATGGTGTGGATCAGCAGCGCGAAGTTCGCGAGAAAGCCCCACGTGCCATACAGGATGAAGATGAAGGCGGCGACCAGCACGAAGCCGACGATGCCGGAATAGATGCCCTTGTTGATAGCGTCCGCGCCGAGATCGGCACCGACGGTGCGTTCTTCGATGACGGTGAGCTTGGCGGGCAGGGCACCGGCGCGCAGCATGGCGGCAAGCGTGGTTGCGCTGTCGGCAGAGAAGCTGCCGGAGATCTGGCCGGAGCCGCCGGTGATCGGCTCGCGGATGACAGGCGCGCTCAACACCGTGTCGTCGAGAACGATGGCGAACGGATTGCCGACGTTCTGGCGGGTGATGTCCGCAAAGCGGGTTGCGCCGGCGCTGTCGAAGCGGAAGCTGACGACCGGCTCATGCGTATTCGGATCGAAGCTGACGCGGGCATCCGAGAGACGGTCGCCGGAGATTTCCACGCGGTCGAGAACCGGATAGGTGTTGCCCTTCTCGTCCTTCAGCATCGTCACGCCCGGCCCCGGAGCATTGTTCGGAGACAGCATGTGGAACGACATTTTCGCGGTCGAGCCGAGAAGCTGGCGCAGACGGGACGGGTCCTGTGCGCCCGGGAGCTGCACGAGCACGCGGTTACCGCCGATGCGCTGGATCGTCGGTTCAGCAACGCCCACCTGGTCGACGCGCTGGCGAATGACCTCGAGGCTCTGCTGGACGGCAGAATCGACGTTGCTGGCGATACCGGCCGGCGAGAAGGCGACGAGGATGTTGCCGCCGTTCGTCGTGACCGAAAGATCCGACTGGCCGGCGCTGAGGCCGGTGGCGATCGCGTTACCGAGCGTCTTCAGCTGTGCTACCGCATCGTCGCTCTGAGCCGGATCGGTGAGCGTAACGACGATCTGGTTCTGGTTGCGAACGATCGACTTCGTCTGGATGTTCTTTTCACGAAGCACGCGACGGGCGTCCTGCAAGAGCGATTGCAGCCGCTCGCGGGTCAGGTCCGCTTCGTCGACTTCGAGAACGAGATGCGAGCCGCCGCGAAGGTCGAGACCGAGCGAAACACGGTTGTGCGGCAACCACGAGGGCAGACGATCGAGGGTGGATTGCGGCAGTGCGTTCGGCAAAGCGATCAGAATGCCGAGGAGAATGATCACCGTATAGGTGAACACCAGCCATGGTGAATTACGCATGTTGTTGTTTATCCTTGATAACGCTTGAGCCTGCGCTCCTCGCGCAGGCGGCGTGTCTTAAAAGCGATGGAAAGCGCCAGTCAGGCGCGCGTTCATGCCGCGGCTGCTGGCGGGCCATGTGAATCGTAAGCCTTGGCATCGGCCGCGCGGTGCGTGGCATGGAAGGCTTCCAGCCGCTGTGGCTCGCCGGCCAAGGGCAGTTCGATGCTCGCAGCCGCGCCAAGGGCCGCGACGCCGGAATCAAACGGCGCGTATTTCGGAGCCGCCTTGCGTTCGGCCGTCAGAATGGCGCGGACGGCATCTCGGGCGCTCAACTGCAGGGGCTGGCCGTCCTTGCTGGACGAGGAAATCGAATTCGCGCCGCGCGTGGGACCGATGACGAGGCTGCCGCCGAGCAGCAAGCCGAGATAGGCGAAAACGGCAACGAGCAGGGAGATCGCAACGCGACTGCTCATGCGGCGCGCGTCGAGCCTCATCTCGTGATCGTTGGGATTTTCAACCTCGTACCGGCTCAACGGCGCAAAAGTCTCTCATTCTTTGTCGGGAGAAGGCGTTTCCTCGGCTGCGATTGTAGCAGTCTCGGCTTCGCCTTCATAGGGCACACTGTCATGATGCACTTGGGCGAGCCGGTCAACCATGCCCATGGCGATTTCCCGTTCGCCCATGATGACGGTGTCTGCACCATATTCCTTCAGCTCGTCGACCTCGGCGTCCGAATGCGCGCGTGCGACGATCAGGATGGAAGGGTTGATGGCGCGACCCTGTTCGGCGACGCGGCAGGCCTCGAAGGCGTTGGGGATGGCCACGACAAGACTACGGGCGCCGGCGATGTTGGCAAGGTCGAGCACCTCGCGCGACACCGCATTGCCGCTGATCGCTTCGATGCCCTGATCCCGAAGCTCGCCAATGCGCTTGTCCGAGTCCTCGACCACAAGGAAAGGCGTGCCGGACGATTTGAGGTTCTGGCCAACGATGCTGCCCACACGGCCGTAACCGACAAGGATCGCATGCCCGCGAAGCGCCGTCGGGTGTACGTCGTCCTCGGCCACCGGCTCGTCAGCTGGTTCGGGAAGCTTCTCTGCCGTCGGTTCGGCGACAGGCTCGTCGCGCTTGGTCCGCTCCAGCATCGGGCGCAGGCGATCGCAGACGTAGAAAAGTAGCGGGTTGAGGATGATCGAGATGATCGCGCCTGCGAGGATGAGGTCGCGTCCCTCCTCGGGCAGCAGGCCAAGAGCGACGCCGAGCGTTGCCAAGATGAAGGAAAATTCGCCGATCTGCCCGAGACTCGCCGAAATCGTCAGCGCCGTGCCGACAGGCTTGCGGAACAGCAGAACGATCAGGAAGGCGGCGATCGATTTGCCGATAGCGATAATGAAAACGGTGGCGAGCAGCGGCAGCGGCTTCTCGATTAGGATGTTCGGATCGAACAGCATACCGACTGAGACGAAGAAGAGAACCGCGAAGGCATCGCGAAGCGGCAGGCTTTCTTGGGCGGCACGGTGGCTGAGCTCGCTCTCGGCCAGAACCATGCCGGCGAAGAAGGCGCCGAGCGCCAGCGACACGCCGAACATCTTGGAGGCGCCGAAGGCAACGCCAAGAGCGATCGCAAGGACGCCAAGGCGGAAGAGTTCGCGCGATCCGGTGTGCGCGATGCGGTGCATCGTCCAGGGAATGATACGCCGTCCGAAAACCAGCATCAGCCCGACGAACAGCGCGACCTTGATCAGGGTCATGACGATGATGCCGCCGATGCCGAGGTCGAGGCCGAAGAGCCGGCCCACTGCGGCCGAAAGAGGCTCGACCGTCGCGTGCTCCCCGCCGCCGATGCTGGCAGCCGCCGGGATGAGGACGAGCGCAAGAACCATGGCGAGGTCCTCGACGATCAGCCAGCCGACCGCGATCTTGCCGCGATCGGTCTCGACCAGCCGCCGCTCCTGCAGTGCCTTCAAGAGGACGACTGTCGAAGCGACGGAGAGAGCGAGTCCGAAGACGAGGCTGCCTCCCGTCGGCCATCCCATGAGCGCACCCAGTCCCCAGCCGAGCAGCGTCGCAAATGCAATCTGCGCAATGGCGCCCGGAACGGCGATGCCGCGGACGGAGAGGAGGTCTTTCAGAGAGAAGTGCAGCCCGACGCCGAACATGAGAAGGATGACGCCGATTTCGGCGAGTTCAGGTGCAAGGCTCTGATCGGCAACGTAGCCGGGCGTATGCGGACCGACGAGCACGCCAGCGACGAGGTATCCGACCAAGGGGGGCATACGAAGCCTGTTGGCGAGCGCGCCGAGGATGAACGCAAGCACGAGGCCTCCGACGATTGTCGAAATCAAAGGCGTATCATGCGGCATCACTTTCTCCCGAACTGGAAATCCCGTTTAAAATATGACATATATGACCTATATCAACCAATATGGGTGGTTTGGCAGAATGGGTCAAGGCGCAAAGGAAACAATTCTGACCCCGGCATTGTGCCGGGCCGCTCGCGGATTGCTTGACTGGACGCAGCTCGATCTCGCGGAGCATGCGGCCGTGTCGCGCAGTACCATCCGCGACTATGAAGGAAAACACCACGAAATTCATCGTGCAACCGAGGCGCAGCTGCGTCTCGCGTTCGAAAAAGGCGGTGTCGTGTTTGTGGAGGTCGAGGGGATGGGAACATGTCTTGGCCTCCCATCCGCCCCGAGGTGACGGTCTACCTACCGGCGAGGCAGGCCGGCGAAATCCTGTAGGAAAAGATCGTCTTGCCGCGGTAGTAGCCTTCCGTTGGCCGCCAGCTCTGGACTAGCTCAGGCGTTTGCGCGCAGTCTACCGGATGCGTCGTCACGAAAAGGACGTTGTTAGCAACATCGCCCGGCAGGGAAAAGATCTGCTCGTAATAGTTGTCGGGCGCGCCGGCAGGCGGCTTGGCGTAGATGCGGACCGGATCGTTTCGCAGCGTATGGAACATGTCTGCCAGGAGATCGCGGCTGTCGCTGACGATGATCGAGGTTTCCGACCGCCGTGCGAGCTCACCCACCTCGCGACTGATCGCGCTGCGACCAAGATAGCGCTTCATGATCTCGTTTCCGTTCGGCAGAACGAGCTGGTGCGCAAAGACCGCAGCCAGAGGAAACAGGAAGCTGGCCGTACCATTTATAGCAAGCGAAAGGCGCAAGCCTTTCGGCCAGAGGCGGTCAAGCAGCCACACGGCAAGAATCGTTCCCGCGATGTAAGCTGTGACGCCCCAGTTGGCATAGGCCTTGGCGACCAGCGCCTGAAGCGTGATCAGCAGAACGACGGGGATTGACAGCCAGATCAGCAGCGCTTCTCGCGCATTGGTCTTACCCTTGAAGGCGCGCGCGACGGCCCAGAGCATCGCAAAGAAGACGATTGGCCCGACGACGCCGAATTGCGCCGCGAAGAATTCGAGACCCCCGGCGACCTCGATACCGAGCTTGCTCCAATGTGCAATGTTCGTGGTGTGACGGATGGTCGTGCCGTCGTTCGCAAGATTCCACCAGACATTCGGCGCAGCGACGGCAAGCGCGACGATGACGGATACGAAAAAATCGCGCCAGGCTATGCGCGCGCTTGGAAGCAGAATGAGCGCGATCAGCCCGCCGGGGACGACGAAGAGGATCGCGTATTTCGAGAGGAACGCGCAGCCGAAGGCAAATCCCATGAGGATGGCGAGACTTAGGGAGCGCTTCGCTGTTAGGCCGAAATAGGCCCATAGCGCAACAGTCAGGAAAAGGAGAAGCACGACGTCGGTGGAAAAGAACACCGATGACAGCGCAACGCCCGGCAGCGTGATGAAGGTGACGCCGGCCCACCCTTCGATGTCAGGCCCGACAAAGCGCTTGGCCGTATTCATGAGCATGATCGAAGTCGCCATATGGATCAGCGGTCCGCCAACCCTGATCCAATAGATCGATGTCGATCCCGCGAGCTCCGTCATCGCTCGGATGACCCAGGCGATCATCGGCGGCTTTGAATAGTAGCCGAAATCAAGATTCTGCGACCAGAACCAGTATTGCGCTTCATCGACGAACAGATCGGTCGTGTCGAAATGAAGGGTGATGACTCGCCAGAGTGTCACGCCAAGAATGATGAGGAGGCCAAGTCTGGCAGACATGAACGGAAATTCCGCTGAACTCAAACGCTGTAGAGCCGAAGGTTAGCGCCCTGGCGTACCGGGCGTGTGACCTTTGCTATTGCCTGATTGCGAAGAATCAAAGAACGCGCAGGGCAACCTGGCCGCGGGTCGCTTCGATCTGGTCAAGTAGCGTAACGGCTACGAGAACAGCAACTGCGAGGAAGCACGACCCCAATCCAAGAACAATCATTGCCCAATCCTTCTGACGTCATGTCACGGTTGTTTCTGGGCGTATAACACAAAGCTTGCGTCGGACTTGTAGCAGCGCTGCAACGCAAGCCCAGTAATTCGTAGATGGTTATTAGGGCTCGCTCGAAAGTCGACATTCATAAAATACGCATTAACCTTCAGGCAAGGAATTAACCATAAACATTGCATGACACGTCGGAATGGGAAAATTCACTCGTTCCCACCAGGCATGACGCCGCACCGCCGTACCGGTCGATCCGGAATCAATCTCATCAAGCAGCTCCGAAGCAGAATCTACTGATCGGGAGGCTCCAGGCCGCCGGCTGCCGCCGGAGGCAAGCCACCAATCGGCAGCGTGCCTGCCGCGCGGAGCAACAGATTTAATGACGGGCACACGCCCGGCATGTGGTTGGGGACAGGCGTTGGGGCAGGAAATGCCATCAGATCAGGCTCGAGGAGCGCAGGCAGGCAGCTTGCGTGACCGGTTGCGCTTTGCCGGGCTCGATGCCGAACACTGTGATTTGGTCAGGCGCCACCGTGTCGATCTTCAGCAGCATCTCGCCGCCGGCCTGCGCGATCTTTTCCAGCGTTTTCAATCGTTTCCCGACGCAGCGCGCAACTTCGAGAGCGAACGTCAGGTCGAGCGGCTTCACGACTTGCAGGCCTCGCACTGGGACGTTTTGACCGATGCGCGTTTCGACAGCCTCTATGCCGAGCGCGTCAAGGTTCTCTCAGATTCCGAAAGCAAGATGGGCCTCGACCCGCGCTGGCATGTCGCGGGTCACGGCGTCGTTCTCGAGCACGTCATCGGCGGCCTTGCGAGCGAATTGGTTGGTCGCTCCTTCCTGCCGAGCAGTCGTCGTCGGGCCAAAGAAATCTCCGACCTCATGTCGGGGATCATTCGTCTCGTGATGGTGGATGTCGAGATTGCCGTCTCTTTGCGTTTCAACGCCTTGCGGGCTTCCCAGCAGCGCGCGCTCGCCGATCAGCGCAACAATGACAAGGCGGACATCGCTCACGTTTTCGCCGACGTGATCAATGGTCTTGCCGCCCGCGACCTTACTGTTCGAGCAGCCGTTGAGGAAGACGGCGCCCACCGGGACATCGCGCAGGCGCTGAACGGCGCGCTCGATGTCGTCCAGTCCGAATTTCAGGCGATCGCCGAAAAGACAGCGGCGGCTGGAACGTCTATGCAGTCGCTTGGTGATGCCTCGAAGCAATTTGCCGGCAATGCATCCATCCATGCCCAGCAGCTGCTCTCCTCCGCCGCCGCCCTTGCCGACCTCTCGGAAAGCGTCCGCCACGGTGCCGCAGGCAGCCGTGCTGCCGAGCAGGCTGCCGCCTCGACGCGCACCGCGGCGGAAGAAAGCGGCCAGGTGGTTGGACGCGCGATTGCCGCCATGGCGGATATCGAGCAGTCCGCCGAAAGAATCGGCCAAATCATCGGGGCGATCGACGAGATCGCCTTCCAGACCAATCTCCTGGCGCTCAACGCCGGCATTGAAGCCGCCCGCGCAGGTGATTCCGGACGTGGATTTGCCGTCGTGGCACAAGAGGTGCGTGCCTTGGCGCAGCGTTCCGCTGACGCCGCGCGCGAGATCAAGACGCTTGTGAGCGCCACCAAATCGCAGGTGGATGCCGGCGTGCAAATGGTTGGACGTACTCAGGATTCGATTGGTAGCATCGTTCGTCAGGTCAGTGAGATCAACACGGCGATCGCGGCGGTCGCAACTCAGGCAAGCCAGCACGCCGCGAACCTCGATGTCGTGACGACCGACGTCAAGGGCCTTGGCGTGCAGATGACCGACAACGCCGCTTCCGCAGCGCGTTCTGCCGAAGGTGCGGACGACCTGCACGCCGTCATCGTCGAACTTGGCCAGACGATCCGCGAATTTCGCGTTGCCCGGCAGAACGCCGAGCCCGCGCGCCAGGCGCCGCTGTTATCCCCGGCCGTCGATGTCAGGCGCTCTGCCGATGTCGTGGCTGACGACGAGGACTTCGGATTTGTGCTGCCCGTCGCCTCGGTCGGAGGGCGGATTGTTTACTAACAAACCAGTATATGAGCCATGCTCACATTCGTTGAGCGGGAACCAGGAGACAAGGAAGAGCTGATGGCGGCAAGGAAAACTGGGAAGACGCTGAACCTGTCATCGGTGCTTGATCTGAACGAAGCGACCGCGCTTCGCGACAAGCTTGCTTCGTTGCGCGGCAACGATCTGGCCATCGATGCCTCTGCAGTCGAACGCGTTGGTGCACTAAGCGCGCAGGTCCTTATGGCCGCGGCCAAGACTTGGGACCAAGACAAGCTCGCCTTTACGTTCAGCAAGGCTTCGGACGCATTTCAGAAAACCATGCAACTGATTGGTGTCGATATCCACCATCTGCTCGCTAAGGAGATCCGGCAATGAAGAAAAAAGTGCTTACCGTGGATGATTCACGGACCATTCGGAACATGCTTCTCGTGACGCTCAACAATGCGGGCTTCGAGACGATCCAGGCCGAAGACGGCGTCGAAGGCCTCGAGGTCCTGGAAGAATCCAATCCCGACGTCATTGTCACCGACATCAACATGCCGCGCCTCGACGGTTTTGGCTTCATCGAAGGCGTTCGCCGCAACGACAAATATCGCGCGATCCCGATCCTGGTCCTGACAACCGAAAGCGATGCGGAAAAGAAGAACCGCGCGCGCCAGGCAGGTGCCACCGGCTGGATCGTCAAGCCGTTCGACCCTGCCAAGCTGATCGATGCCATTGAGCGCGTAACCGCTTAAACCCAGGATTTTCGCCTATGGATATGAACGAAATCAAAGAGATCTTTTTCCAGGAGTGCGAGGAGCAGCTCGCCGAACTGGAATCCGGTCTTCTGAAAATGAATGATGGCGATCGCGATCCGGAAACCGTCAACGCGGTGTTCCGTGCCGTCCATTCGATCAAGGGCGGCGCTGGCGCCTTCGGTCTGGACGATCTCGTCGCTTTCGCGCATGTCTTCGAGACCACACTTGATTGCGTTCGTTCCAACAAGCTTGAGCCGACACAGGATGTCCTGAAGGTCATGCTGAAGTCGGCAGACGTACTAGCCGACCTGACCAACGCCGCCCGCGACGGCGGCAGCGTCGATGAAAGCCGCAGCCGCGGCCTGGTCAAGGAACTGGAAGCGCTCGCCAACGGCGAGCTGCCCAAGCCGTCGGCTGCCGTGGAAGCGCCGGCCGCGAAGCCGGCGACGGTCGCCGCCGCTCCAGCGCCTAAGCCCACCGATGACAGCGGCTTCCAGCCGATCCCCTTCTCCTTCGACGACTTCAGCGGCGAGGAAGAGGCCGGCTCCGATCTGCCCACATACGAAATTACCTTCAAGCCGCGCTCCGACCTCTATTCCAAGGGCAACGACGCAACGCTGCTGCTGCGCGATCTAAGCCGCCTTGGCGAGATGAGCTGCTATTGCAACATGGATGCGTTGCCCGGTCTCGACGAGGTCGATCCGGAAGCGGCGTATTTCTACTGGAACGTGACCCTCAAGACCGACAGGGGCGAGGACGCGGTCCGCACGGTCTTCGAATTTGCCGAGTGGGATTGCGACCTGGATGTCATCGCCACTGAGACAAACGCCGTCGCCTCTGCCGGCGAAGAACTGCCGATGATCCCGGTTCCTTTCGATCTGTCGATCCTCGATGACGGTGCTGCGGAAGCGCCGGCAGAGCAGCCGAAATCCGATGCGGCAGCTGCCGTTGCTGCTGCCGAAACCGCGTCCAACGTCACGCAGATGGCTGCCGCCGCTGCCCGCGTCGAAAAGAAGGAATCCGCTGCCGCCGCTGCTGCTGCGAGTGCTGCCGCTGCCGCCCAGAACAATGCCGCCGCCGGCCAGACGATCCGTGTCGATCTCGACCGCGTCGACCGCCTCATCAACCTCGTTGGCGAGCTCGTCATCAACCAAGCGATGCTGTCGCAAAGCGTCATCGAAAACGACACGACCGGCACGTCGTCGATCAACATGGGCCTCGAAGAGCTGCAGCAGCTCACCCGCGAGATCCAGGATTCGGTCATGGCGATCCGCGCGCAGCCGGTGAAGCCGGTCTTCCAGCGCATGTCGCGTATCGTTCGCGAAATCGCCGACATGACCGGCAAGACGATCCGCCTGATCACCGAAGGCGAGAACACCGAAGTCGACAAGACGGTCATCGACAAGCTGGCCGAACCGCTGACGCACATGATCCGCAACGCAGTCGACCACGGCATCGAAACGCCCGAGAAGCGCGCCGCCGCCGGCAAGAACGTCGAGGGCACGGTTCGCCTGACGGCCAAGCATCGCTCCGGCCGCATCCTGATCGAGCTGGCCGACGACGGCGCCGGCATCAACCGCGAGAAGGTGAAGCAGAAGGCGATCGCCAACGAGCTGATCCCGGCCGACGCAAATCTGACGGATGAGGAAATCGACAACCTGATCTTCCTGCCGGGCTTCTCCACAGCCGACAAGATCTCTGACATCTCCGGTCGCGGCGTCGGCATGGACGTCGTCAAGCGTTCGATCCAGGCGCTCGGCGGCCGCATCAACATCACCTCGAGGCCGGGGCAGGGCTCTGTCTTCACCATGAGCCTGCCGCTGACACTCGCCGTTCTCGATGGCATGGTCGTCACGGTCGCCGGCCAGACGCTGGTCGTGCCGTTGACGGCGATCGTCGAAACGCTGCAGCCGGAAGCTGCCGCGATCCACTCCTTCGGCGCCAGCCATCGCCTGATCTCGATCCGCAACAGCTTCTGCCCGCTGGTCGATGTCGGTCGCATCCTGAACTTCCGTGCCACCCAGGCAAACCCGGTCGAAGGCGTTGCTCTTCTCGTGGAGTCCGAGGGCGGCGGTCAGCGCGCCCTCATGGTTGATGCGATCCAGGGCCAGCGCCAGGTGGTTATCAAGAGCCTTGAGGCGAACTACACGCACGTTCCGGGTATCGCTGCGGCAACCATTCTCGGCGATGGCCGCGTGGCGCTGATCCTGGATGTCGACGCGGTCGTGGGAGCTTCCCGCGGTCAAGCGTTGAGGCAGGAAGTGTCGCTGGCGGCGGTGGGGTAAGCTATGTCATATGCCGTAAAAAGTCTGAAGGATGGGGACCGCGAGCTGATTGCGTTCCGCATCGGGGATCAGGAATTTTGCGTGAATGTCATGTCGGTGCGCGAGATCCGCGGTTGGACGCCGGCAACGGCGATGCCGCACTCGCCCGGCTACATGAAGGGCGTCATCAATCTGCGTGGTGCGGTGCTGCCGATTATCGATCTCTCGGCTCGCCTCGGCATGCCGGCAACCGTGCCGACAGCGCGACACGTCATTATCGTGGCTCAGGTGCACCGCAAGGTCGTGGGTCTGTTGGTTGATGCCGTGTCCGATATTCTCACCGTTACCGAAGATAACGTTCAGCCGACGCCGGAAATCGCATCTGAACTGCAGCGTCAGTTCGCTCGCGGCATTCTGGCGATCGATAAACGCATGATCTGCCTGCTCGAACTCGAAGCCATCTTCCCCGAAACGGAAAGCGAAGCCGCATGAATGTCCTGAGTGCAAAAGACACGCGGCAGGGAAGCCCTGACGAGGTGCTGGCGAGCGGAGAATATCCGCTAACACGCCGCGACCTCATGGAAATTGCTGCGATGATCTACTCGGATGCGGGAATCTTCCTGAACGAGACAAAGGCGTCGCTG
Source organism: Rhizobium sp. LjRoot258 (assembly GCF_964254185.1). Classification (NCBI taxonomy): domain Bacteria; kingdom Pseudomonadati; phylum Pseudomonadota; class Alphaproteobacteria; order Hyphomicrobiales; family Rhizobiaceae; genus Rhizobium; species Rhizobium sp. LjRoot258. The sequence continues at coordinate 263,980 of NZ_CAXUST020000001.1, forward strand.
GTCTACTCGCGTCTTTCGAAGCACATCCGCAACCTCGGCCTTTCCGGATTTCGGGAATATTGCGCGCTCGTTTCTTCACCGGCAGGCGCAGCGCCCCGCCGCGAGATGCTGTCGCATCTGACGACGAACTTCACCCGCTTCTTCCGCGAGAACCATCACTTCGAGCATCTGCGTGAGCATGTGCTGCCGGAGCTGCTGAATCGCGCCAAGATGGGCGGTCGGGTCCGCATCTGGTCTGCTGCCTCCTCGGATGGTCAGGAGCCCTATTCGATTGCGCTGACCGTTCTGTCGATGATGCCCAACGTCGCCGACTACGACTTCAAGATCCTGGCGACCGACATCGACCCGAAGATCCTGGCGATCGCCCGAGCGGGCGCCTATGAGGAAGGCGCGCTGGAGACGGTATCGCCCGCCATGCGCAAGCAGTGGTTCAGCGAAGTCGAGGTTCAAGGACGGCGGAAGTTCCAGGTCGATGATCGCGTCAAGCGTCTGATCACTTACAATGAACTGAACCTGATGGCCCAGTGGCCGTTCAAGGGCAAGTTCGACGTCATCTTCTGCCGAAATGTGGTGATCTACTTTGATGAGCCGACGCAAATGAAGATCTGGTCGCGCTTTGCCGAACTGCTGCCGGAAGGCGGTCATCTCTATATCGGCCATTCCGAGCGCGTCTCCGGCGACGCCAAGCATGTCTTCGACAATATCGGCATCACGACCTACCGCTACGCGACCAAGGGCGTGGGGAGGAAGGCATGAGCGCGGCAGCCCGAGTTCTCGTCGTCGATGACTCCGCCACCATGCGCGGCCTCATCACAGCTGTGCTGAGCGCAGATCCGGAGGTCAGTGTCATCGGTCAGGCAGGCGATGCGCTTGAGGCGCGCGAGGCCATCAAAAAGCTCAACCCCGATGTCGTGACGCTCGATATCGAGATGCCCAATATGAACGGCCTCGACTTTCTCGAGAAGATCATGCGGCTGCGTCCGATGCCTGTCATCATGGTCTCGACGCTGACCCATCGCGGCGCCGATGCCTCGCTGGCGGCGCTTGAGATCGGCGCATTTGACTGCGTCGGCAAGCCGCTTCCCGGTGATGCGCGCCCCTTCGGCGATCTTGCCGAGAAGGTAAAGGCGGCCGCCCGTTCGCAGCGGCGCCAGTACACCCAGCCTGCGCCGGCTACCCCGCCGCCTGCTGTTGCCGACTTCCGCGTCGGCCGCAAGATCGTCGCGATCGGTTCGTCGACCGGCGGCGTCGAGGCGTTGATTGCGGTGCTTCAGAAATTCCCGGCAAACTGCCCGCCGACTGTTATCACGCAGCATATGCCGCCGACGTTCACCAAGAGCTTTGCCGAACGCCTCAACCGGCTCTGTGCGCCGGTCGTGCAGGAAGCAACCGACGGCGCGCGTCTGGAGATCGGCAAGATCTACCTTGCGCCAGGTGGCGAACGCCATCTGCAGGTTGCCAACGCCCATGCGCCTTGCTGCCGTCTCATCGAACGTGATCCCGTCAACGGCCACAGGCCGTCCGTCGATGTGCTGTTCGATTCGGTGGCCGAACTCGCTGGCCGCAATGCGGTCGGCGTGATTCTGACCGGCATGGGACGTGACGGCGCCGCCGGTCTATTGAAGATGCGCCATTCCGGCGCGCGCACCCTCGGTCAGAACGAAAAGACAAGCGTGGTCTATGGCATGCCGAGAGTTGCCTACGAACTCGGTGCCGTCGAGCAACAGTTGCCGCTGAATGGCATCGGCGAAGAAATCTTGAGAATGACAGCCGCCCGAAAGGAAGGAACCGACTAATGTCAATAGCAGAGAAAATCAAAGTTCTGATCGTCGACGATCAGGTCACCAGTCGACTGCTGCTCAGCGACGCGCTGACCCAGCTCGGCTTCAAGCAGATCACCGCTGCCGGGGACGGCGAGCAGGGCTTGAAGATCATGACCCAGCAGCCGCACCATCTTGTCATCTCCGACTTCAACATGCCGAAGATGGATGGCCTCGGCTTCCTTCAGGCCGTACGTGCCAACCCGGCGACGAAGAAGGCGGCTTTCATCATCCTGACGGCCCAGGGAGATCGTGCGCTGGTCACGAAGGCGGCGCAGCTCGGGGCCAACAACGTTCTCGCCAAGCCCTTCACGATCGAGAAGATGAAGGCGGCTATCGAAGCCGTATTTGGAGCATTGAAATGAATCTCGAGGTTGCAGCCCGCCGCGTCAATATCATCCAGGGGGAATGGAAGGTCCTGAATGATCCGAATGCGGTACTGACGACCATCCTTGGATCGTGTGTGGCTGCATGCCTGCGAGATCCCGTGGCAGGCGTTGGAGGAATGAATCATTTCCTCCTGCCGGGGACAGGAAACACGCCGATGACGGGCGGAGATGCCACGCGTTACGGCGTCCACTTGATGGAACTGCTGATCAACGGTCTCCTGAAGCAGGGCGCGCGCCGCGACCGCCTGGAGGCGAAGATTTTCGGTGGGGCGAAGACGATCTCGACATTCTCGAATGTCGGTGAACAGAACGCCGCCTTTGCTGTGCAATTCCTGAAGGATGAAGGCATTCCCGTCGTCAGCTCAAGCACCGGTGGTGAGCACGGGCGTAAGCTCGAATACTGGCCGGTGTCCGGACGCGCTCGACAGTATCCGCTCACCGGTGCGGAAACGCAGAGAACTGTTGCGCTTGAGCAGCGTCCGGTCGCTCCGCAGAAACCTGTCGAAACCAGCATCGAATTCTTCTGAGGGCGAGGACCTTATTAATGACTGTGAATGCAATGACAGAGCAGCCGTCGCCCGCCGAGTCCCTGCCCGATGTCCTGATGCGCATCGTCTCGGAACTGCATGACGTTGCCTATCTGATCGAGCGGATCGAGCCACAGCTCCTCGAAGTCGGGGGCGCTGCCGAACTGCTGAACTCGCCGGAAAGCATGAAAGTCATGCAGGGAATTGATCTTGCCGTGCAGAAGACGCGCGGTCTTGCCGAGTTCATCGACACCATCACCGGCGAAATCCCGCAGGACTGGGCAGTCGATGTCGCAACGGCATTGAGCCTTGTCAAGCTCAGCGAAATGCAGCGGGCGCTCGGCGGCGCCATGCATCATGGCAACGTTCAGCCTCTGGCGAAGGCGGCCGGAGACTTCGACTTCTTCTGATCCGGGTTTCACTCGCACGTCCCACGAAACGTTCGCACAAGTTTCGGCATCTATCGTCGGAATGAGGCAATAAGCCTGCTTTGTCTGTGACGGTCGTGCGAGAACAGAATGAATCTGTTAAATCAATTAGTTCAAATTTTTAAGAACTTCAGTTCGCTAGGACGGAATCGCCTGCTGGCGCTGACTGGCGTGGGTGTCGTTTCAGTCGTGCTGATCCTGGCGGCAGCCTTTTTGGTCAACAAGCCGGCTCAGGAAACACTTTATGTCGGGCTTGATACGCCGGATCTGAACCAGATCAGCATGGCGCTCGCCGAGGCGAATATCGGATTTCAGGTCGGAAGCGACGGCACCAGCATCACTGTTCCTGCCGGCATGACCGGCAAGGCGCGGCTCCTGCTTGCCGAGCGGGGTCTCCCGAACAGCGCCAACGCAGGCTATGAACTCTTCGACAACGTGGGTTCGCTCGGCCTCACCTCGTTCATGCAGGAAGTCACGCGGGTTCGCGCGCTTGAGGGCGAAATCGGGCGCACGATCCAATCGATTTCGGGCATCACCGCTGCACGCGTCCACATCGTCATGCCCGAGGTCGGCAACTTCCGCAAAGCCGAACAGAAGCCCACTGCCTCTGTCATGATCCGCGCCAGTGCCGCGGCCGGCCGCAATGCGGCGACATCGATCCGCCACCTTGTTGCATCGGCCGTTCCCGGCCTCGACGTCGGCGACGTCACAATCCTCGATTCCGCGGGCCAGTTGCTCGCTTCGGGCGACGAGGCCAGCAATAGTTCACTGAACCGTTCGCTGAACATCGTTCAGAATGTCCAGGGCGAAGTTGAATCCAACATCGACAAGGCGCTCGCACCCTTCCTCGGCATGGACAACTTCCGCTCCAGCGTCACGGCCGAATTGAACACCGACAGCCAGCAGATCCAGGAAACGACCTACGATCCGGAATCGAAGGTCGAGCGCTCGATCCGGACGACCAAGGAAGCCTCTCAGTCGCAGCAGAAGCAGTCCGACAACGCCACGACCGTTGAGCAGAACATTCCACAGGCAGCGCCCGACTCCGGCGGCGCCACCGGTCCGGAATCGCAAGACAAGTCCGACAAGAAAGAAGAGCAGACCAACTACGAAATCAACAGCAAGACGACGGCAACGACGCGCAACAGCTACAAGATCGACAAGCTCTCTATCGCCGTTGTCGTCAACAAGGGCCGGATTGCTCAGATGGTCGGCGAACCGGCCGATCAGGCGAAGGTCGATGCCTATCTCGCCGAGATGCAGAAGATTGTCGCATCGGCAGCCGGCATCAGCACCAACCGCGGCGACGTCGTGACCGTTACGGCCATGGACTTCCTGGAGAACCAGCTTCTCGAGGAGACGGGTAGCGGCGTCCGTGTGATGGATATGCTGAGCCGCAACCTTGCAGGCATCATCAACTCGCTCGCCTTCGTCGCAGTCGCCTTCCTGGTGATCTGGATGGGCGTCCGCCCGATGATCCGCAGTGTGACGGGCAATGGTGTGGCGGCTATCGGCGACACGTCGCCAGAAAGCGCCGGTCTCGAACTTCCGGACTTCGCCCCGGCGGCAGGCGCGGGCGCAGGTGGCGCGCTCATGGATGGCTTCGGCTCCGACTTCGGCTTCGACAGCACCGAGGACCTGCTCAGCCTTGGTGACGACGACGGCAACTTCAACCGTCGCGTCAAGGAAGGCCCGGAACGCAAACTGGCGCGCATGGTCGAGATCAACGAGGAGCGCGCCGCGAAAATCCTCAGAAAATGGGCGGTCGACAACGCAGCATAGTAAGAGGCCGGGCAACCGGCCTTTTTCTTCGCCCATTTGCTGCACGGCGATCCGGTCGGATTGCTATCGCTCGGACGCGCGCATGAAGATTTCTGAGGATAGGCTTGACACGGGGCTGATATGGCCACGCGTTTTACGCGAATCGTATTGTCAGAATTCCCCGAATCACTTTAATTTAAGAATTCCTTAACAAGCGGAATTTGCGTGCGAATCAGCGCACGAAATGCAGAGTATGTAAATCCCAAGAACTCGGAGATGGTGGATTTTGCCACCTACCGTAATCTTGGGTGATTCGCGGAGAGGTCGTAGTTTGTTCAGGAGCGTGCGGATCAAGCTTCTGTCTTAGTGGTTCACAGCCGCAGGGTTTTGCCAATGGACATGCATATATTGCAGGCTCTCAAGAGCGATGCGCACAAGGCAAACTTCGTTGGCATCGCAGCGACAAACCTTTCCTCGCGTGACGAGTTGATCGCGCAGCTCTGCGAGATTGCGAACACGGGACGGTTGCAGCCGGGTCTCCGCGCGTTGACGGATTATGTCGGCGCTTCGCACTATCTGTTGGCGCGAGCGGACCTAGTGCAGGAGGCGGGCCTCGATTTCGTGGTCTCCTCGGACTGGCCGTTCGATCTCGTCACCAATCTGGCGCATGCCTTCGTCGGCGGCTTCGCCCGGGCGACGGAACTCGAAAAGTGCATGCAGCTCTTCAAGCCGCATTTCGCCCTCCTGCCGGATACGGCGGACGCCCCTGATGGCGCCAGCCGCCAATTCTGTTCGCTGATGTTCAATATCGGCCGCTCCCGCCTCGTGCTGATGTTCCTGTTTGATGATGGGTTCATCCTGTCGCAGGAGCGGTTGCGGGACGTGGGGCTTCTGGCGGCCTATTTCGCCAGCTTCCTGCAATGCGGTGCCACCAAGACTGACCGGGACTTCGAATTGACCGATCGGGAACTGGAGTGCCTTTTCTGGATCGCCGAGGGAAAGACGAGCGACGAGATTGCGATGATCCTCGGCATCTCCCGCAACACGATCAACAACTACATCACCAGTGTCATGCGAAAGACGGCTACGAAGACTCGTTCTGAAGCCATCGCATTCGCGGTGAGGAACAATCTCGTCTAAGGGGACGGCGTTATGGGGCAGCCATCCGGTAGATCGATGGGAAATTCGGAAACGATGCGCGGCGTGCGAGTCAACAAGGTGGCGAGCCGGTCTGACCTGTTCCCGCGCCTGATCGGCATGCAGAAGCTCGCCTACGCCCAGAATTTCGCGGTCTACCGTATCAGCGCCGCCGGTGTCCCGGCAAAGCAGCGCCTGGTTTGCGAACTGGAGAATTGGGGTTCTGTCAACAGTGGCTTCAGCCGGGCGTTCATCGACGCCCATGGCGAAGCGCTGCTTGATCATATCGAGAAGTCGCTTCTGCCCGTTGTGTGGGCTGGGGGCCTCGATCGCGCCCCCCCACGGCCCGCAAGCATCGCTCCCTTCATGGCGCGCCTCACGGACGGCCTGGCTCCGTTCTCCGGCATGGCGTTCCCGGTGCGCCTAGGCGCCATCGGCAACGGCTTCGTTGTCTTCACCGGCGACGATCTTGAACCGGCGAGCGATATGATCGTTGAGCTGCACGCGCGGTCCTGCCAGATCATGATCGACCTGCTCTCGCTCGACGAGCGCCGTGTGGCGGCGGCCGAAGCCCTCAGCGAACGCGAGCTTGCCTGCCTGCAGCTTGCCGGCGACGGACGCATCAGCGAAGAGATTGCAGAGAAGCTCGGCCTCTCCGTGCATACCGTCAACGCCTATCTTGGTTCGGCAACGATCAAGCTGGATTCGGTCAACCGAATCCAGGCGATCGCGAAGGCCATTCGCCTCGGATACATAAGCTGACGAGAAGGCGCGCGGGTGCTTTAGCCCGCCAATGCCCGCAATGGCTCGACGTTATAGCGTGCGTCGCGAAGGCTCTGCTCGAGAACAGCGGTGTTTTCGTCCGGGTCCGTCGACGGACTTTGGAAGGCGATGTGGTTGATCTCGATACCGGCATGCTCCTCGGCAAGCGTGAGCTGCGCATAGATCGTGACGCCGCGCGGCTTGATTTCGAGGTCGATCACCACTTCGGGCTTGCCGCCCCACTCCAGCGTATAGCTGCCGCCATGGCCGAAATTGACCGTGCCGGGATGGAAGAAAAGCTCGGCGGCTGACGATACCAGATCGGAAAGATTGCCGTAGTACTCGAAGCGCAGAAGAGAGATGAGGTCCGAAGCGTCCAGAAGCCGCAATTCCGTGGCCACAGGGCTGATTGCTTCAGCCAGGATTTTTTCACGCTGGGTAGAGTAGGGGCATTTTTTCATTCGGCTATCTTACCCGTTTGTTCTTGGCTTGCGTCGCGTAGACCCGATGGATGAGTTCTGCGACTGCCTTATAGAATACAGACGGTATGACACTATCGACCGAGACTTGCGCAAACATGGAGCGCGCGAGAGGCGGGTCTTCGAAAACGGGAATGCCGTTCTTTTCCGCGATCTCTCGGATTTTCAATGCAATTAGATCCTGACCCTTGGCGACGACGACAGGCGCGTCATTTTCCTCTCGCACGTAGCGCAGGGCGACGGCAAAGTGCGTCGGGTTGGCGATCACAAGCGTGGCGCGGTCGACGTTGGCGATCATGCGGCGGCGGGCACGATCGCGCATCACCGAGCGCTGGCGGCTCTTGACGAAGGGGTCGCCCTGCGACTGCTTGTTTTCTTCCTTGATCTCGTGTCGCGTCATCTTCAGTTCGGTGAACCAGTGATAGCGCGTCCAGAAGAAGTCGGCGATCGCCACGACCGCGGTGGCAATCAGGACGACGATGGTGATCTTCTGCATCGACGTCATCATGCGCGTGAAGATCGTCTGCGGGTCGGAGAACATCGCGTCGATTGCGCTGAAGTATTCGCTTTTCAGCACAAAGAACATGACGACGCCAACGATCACGATCTTCGTCAGCGACTTGCCGAACTCAACGAGGCCGGGCAGGCTGAACAGCCGCGACCATCCCTTGGCGATCGAAATACGCGAAAATTGTGGCCGTATGCGCTCGAGCACCGGCGTCGGCAGGTTCTGCGAGATGGACGCGACGACGCCAAACACCATGAACAGGATGAAGGCAGGTGCGAGCAATGCCGCCGAAACCCACCCCAGGTGAACGAAAAGGGAAAGCGCATCCGGCCCGGTTTCGAGCTTCCATTGGTCTGGCTGCTCGAAAATGTCCTTCAGCGCCTCGCCGACCTTGCTGAGCCCGTCCGGCAGGAAGAAGATGATGTAGACGAAGGTGGCAAGCACGGTGGCAAAAAGCGGCACCTCGCGCGAAAACGGCAGGTTGCCTTTCTCGGCAGCGTCGCTTTTCTTTTTCGCCGTCGGGTCTTCTGTTTTGCTGTCCTTGTCGTCGTCGGCCAAGGCCGAGGCCCTCCATCAAAAGAAACGGCCGCGCCAGGGCGCGGCCTTTCCGGAAGGGTATCTCCCTTTTGCAGCCGCGATCAACCACGGCGGTGGGAGGGCGCGGCTTCGTGCACAACAACAGCGGTTTAGGCCGCTGCGGAGCCTTCGCCCTCGGTCTCCTTGAGCTGGATTTGTCCGGAATTTGCCAGGCGAATCGCTTCCTGGGCAATGGCGCGCCGCGCGATGGCGATTTCGCGCGGATTGATGCCGGCCGTTCCGCTCTGCAGATCCGATTCGATCATGCGGCGCTGGCGCGGGCTGATCGAGGCGAGCACCGCCTCGCGCATTTCGGCCGCCGAGCCGCGCAACGCCATGGTGAGGATGTCGGATGAGATGTCGTTCAGCAGCATCACGCGGCTGCGCTGCGGCATGAGCATCAGGTCGTCGAAGAGGAAGATCTTCGGACGGACCTTGTTGACCGATTCGCGGCTGATCGATTCGAGCGAGGTGAGCAGGGTATCGACCTGCGGCTTGTCCATCTCGTTCATCAGCTCGGCAACCTTCGTCGAGCCGATCGAATTCTTCTCGGCGTCGATCTCGGTCAACAGGGTCATCACCTGCTTCTCGATGATCTGCGCGGCCTTGGGACTGACGGACTTGAGGTTGACGGTACGGTTCATGATGTCCGCGCGGCGACCGTCCGGAATCTGCATCAGGACCTTGGCGCCGAACGAGGATGGCATCATGGAGAGAATATAGGCAACCGTCTGCGGATGTTCGCGCAGGAGGAACTTGCCGATGAAAGCCGGGTCGCCTTCGCCGAGACGATCCCAGATCGACGTCTCGTAGGCCTGGAAGGTGGTGCGACGGCCGAGGAGGCTGTCGACTTCGTCGGGGGTCAGACCCTCTTCGAGGATGCTCTCAATTGCCTTGGCGTTGTCCATGAGACCCGCACCCTCGGTGAACAGGTCCTCGAATTCGGCCACAAGCCCAAGCAGTTCATCGGGCGGGATCGCACGCAGCGTTTGCGCCGATCCGATGATCGTCTGCAGCTCGGCCTGCGTGAAATACTTCAATAGCCTGCCGGCGACCCCTTTCCCCATAGCGAGGAGAACGGCCGCCGCCTTTTCAGCCTGGGTCAACGGTTTCTCGGCAAGAGCGCCGCCGAAATCGTCAAAGTCCATCATGGTCTAACCTCTCCGTCCCTGCACCGGGATCAGGCTTTTTTCGTACTCAAAACTTCTATCAGCTTGACGCCGAAACGCGTGTCGTCGTTTTCCAGAACGGTGATCTCGCCGCGAGCAATCTTGCGGCCGTTCACCATGATTTCGACCGGCTCACCGATCTTCTTGTCGAGCGCGATGGTTGCGCCTTCGTTCAGGTTCATCAGGCCGGCGACCTGCATGCGGCTGCTGCCGAGCATGATCTGGACGTCGATCGGGATGTCCATGATCAGGTCGAGGTTCGACTGCATGGCGCTGCCAAGCGGCGCCGGTTCGGAAGCGACCGCACCAAAGGAGGCGTCACCGAAATCGGAAGAGCCGCCAAAGTCGGAGGCCGTGCCGAAATCGCCGCCTGCGAACGCAGGCTCCTCGGCCGCGTCATCGAAATCGCCGCCAAAGGTGGATAGATCGGTGCTGCCGCTGAAAGCGTCACTCTCGTCGGCGAAGTCCGGCAGGCCGCCTTCCGCGTCGGTCTTCAGGACGCCGCGCAGGTCATCGATGGCCTGATCAAGCTCGGCCTCGTTGCCCGGGAGCTCCATTGAAAGGTCGCTGTTCTTGGGTGTCTTCTTCGTCGCCATGAAATCACTATTCCAGTTGAAACTTGCCTCAGGCTGCCGTGCGGCAGCCCGCTTGGAAAATGGGCTAATTCATCAAGTGGCGGATGAGATCGTCATCCGAGTTGATCGTATCCTTCACCCGGACGGTGTAATTCTCGCCCGAACGTCCAAACTCGCAGATGTACAATTCTTTGCTGTTGGCACTCACTTCGACGCGGACGTCGCCGCGATCGTAGAAGGGGATGACATCGCCAGCCGCAAGCTTCGAAATGGTCCGCAGCGTCAGGTCTTGCAGACGGATCTTGGCGTTGAGCGTTACCTGCGAGCGGCGCACCTGCTCGCTGAGTTGATCGCTCCATTCAGACGATTTTGCTGACTGCCCCTTGGCCTTCGGAGCCGTCACGCTCGTCTTCAGCAGAGCAGCTTGGGGAACGATCAGCGAGAAATCCGAGGTAATGCCGGAAAGCGTGATCGACATGTTGATCGCGGCCGCAAACTCGTCGGGCTTGTCTTCGGCCGGCTTGGCACGCGTTTCGAACGCGTAGGGAAATTCCAGGGCCGGCTCGAAGCCGCCAGGCGCGTTCACTGCCGAGCGAAGAACATTGGCGATCTTGTCGAAGACCATGACCGCAAGCTCGAGCTCGATCACGGACAGCAGGCGGTCGGCCGGCTGCTCGACCGTCTCGGCGGACGCACCGAGCAGATGCTCCATGAGCGTGATGACGAAGCTGTTGCCGCAGGCGAGCGTGATGTTCTGCGACCAGTTGCGGAGCGTCGCATCGACAAGCGTCGTGTTGCCGCCAAGATCGGCGACGAGGTCGTTCTTGTGTCCGCTGTCACAGCCGAGATAGGCCACGTCGACGTCGAGGTTGGTCTCGCTTTTGATGATGTCGGGCAGGAAGGCCGTATAGACATCGCCGAATGCGCTGCAGATCTTCTCGATGGTGGCCTTGTCGCCGAGTCTGCCGGTCAGCTTGGCAAGAAGGGCTTCGTCCATAAGGGGTTTCTTGAGGGTAGCGTTCATGACCGTTTACGCCGCCTTGTTCTCGCCGCCGGGGTTCATCATTTCCTGCTCGACTGCGTCGATCGAAGGACGCTCATAGGCCGAGATCGTCTTGCGACCGTACTCGAGGGCAACTTGCGGCACGGAGCCGTTCATGTAGGCAAGCAACGTCTGCTTGACGATGACATAGAGGCGATGCTGCTTGTTGCGGACGATCTTGATCTGGGAAACGATCGGCGAACACACACAATAGGACAGGAGAATGCCAAGGAAGGTGCCGACGAGCGCCGAGCCGATCAGGTGGCCGAGAACTTCAGGCGAATCGTTGATGTGTGCCATCGCCTTGATGACGCCGAGAACGGCCGCGACGATACCGATTGCGGGGAAGGCGTCGCCCATGATCTGGATGGCGTGATAGGGCTTCATCTTGTCGTGCAGGATGGTGTTGATCTCTTCGTCCATCAGCGCCTCGATCTCATGCGAACGGGCATTGCCGATGATGATCAGGCGGACGTAATCACAGATGAATGCCGTCAGTTCCTTGTTCTTGAGGATCGTCGGAGCGGATTGGAAGATCGAGGATTCGGCCGGATTGTCGATATGTGCCTCGATCTCGTTGCGCGACTTCGTACGAAGGTCGCGCATCAGGGAATAGAGAACACCAAGCGTATCGAGATAATTCCGTTCCTTCGGGACCGTGTGCTTGAAGGCTTCCCCAAGCGCCTTGCCGGAATCCTTCACGACCTTCATCGGGTTGCCCATGACGAAGCTGCCCAGGCCGGCACCGCCGATGATGACGAGCTCGAAAGGCTGCCAAAGCGCCTCCACATGGCCGCCCATCGCCATGAAGCTGCCGATGATGCAGCCGCAGGTAATCACAAATCCGATAATGATATTCATCGTCAGTCCAAACCTGATCGTTATTTTCAACCCAAGGGATAGGGCTGCTGGCTTGCGTGAGGCTGATGATTGCCCCTGCAAATCAAGCTTTTCCATGCCAGCTTCGCGCAAGCATTTGCTGTCAGCTTGACGGTGACGAATGGGCATCCGTGCCTGTTTCTGAGATGCCGCCTCAGCGAGATCCGTGGTCCAACCGACTGCAAACACCCGGATTTCGTACCGTTCATCGCCAATGCAGGAGCCTATCGGGATGCAATCTGGTCTTTATGTTTCGTTGTCGTCGCAGATCGCACTCGAACGTCGCCTCACCACCATCGCCGACAATATGGCGAACGTGAACACGACTGGCTTCCGCGCAACGGAGGTGAAGTTCGACGAGATGCTCGGTGAGACCGGCAACAAGATCAACGCCAAGATCGCCTATGTTTCGCAGGGCAACGACTATCTGTCGGGTGACAGCGGCGAGCTCGAGCACACCGGAAACATGCTCGACTTCGCGATCAAGGGCGATGCCTGGTTCTCGGTGGATACGCCGGCCGGCAAGGTTCTGACCAAGGATGGCCGCTTCACGATGAAGGAAAACGGTGAGCTGGTTTCGATCCGCGGTTATCCGGTTCTCGATGCCGGCGGAGCGCCGATCACGCTCAGCAAGGCCGCGGGCGAACCGAAAGTCGGCGCTGACGGATTGATCTATCAAGACGGCAAGCAGGTTGGTTCGCTGGGTCTTTTCGAGGCGGATATCAGCAAGGGCTATCTGCGCTATGAGAACAGCGGCATCATGACCACCGAGCAGCCGCGTGCTGTCACCGATCGCTTCAATGTCGGCGTGCAGCAGGGCTACCTCGAAAATTCCAACGTCAACGCCATGCGCGAAATCACGCAGCTGATCGAAGTCAATCGCGCCTTCGAGAGCGTGACCTCGCTCTCGAAGGACAGCGAGGCTTCGTTCAGTGAAGCGATCAAGACGCTCGGCGGCAGCCGCTAGCCGAGGTCTGACACATGGGCAACATGCCGCTCACCGAAGCCGATCTCTCGCCGAAGCTCGCGCACCTCGCCGGGCTCGTCTCGCGCTATTCCAACCCCGAGTTCCTGGTCGCCCCTGGCGGCCATGTGCAGACAATCGCCGCCGGCCACTACACCGTGACCGGCCTCTCGCGCCATGTCAGGCTCGGCGAATTCGTGGCGCACAAGTCGTCGACCGGGATCCACCTCGGCGAGGTCGTCCGCGTCGAGCCTGAATTGACCTACGTTTGCCCGATAGAGCCGGGCGAGCCGATCGGCATCCATGATACGGTCATTCGCAAGGGTGCCTTTCGCATTTCGCCGTCCGACAGCTGGTGCGGACGCACGATCAACTCGCTGTGCGAGCCGATCGATGGCCTGGGTCCCATCGTCGAAGGCCTCGGCCGCCGTTCGATTTCGAACACCGCGCCGCCATCCATGACGCGAAAGCGTGTGGAGAAAGGCTTCAAGACAGGCGTTCGCGCCATCGACATTTTCTCGCCGCTCTGCCTCGGCCAGCGCCTTGGCATTTTCGCCGGCTCAGGCGTCGGCAAATCGACGCTGCTCTCCATGCTGGCGCGCGCCGACGCCTTCGACAAGGTCGTGATCGCACTGGTCGGCGAACGCGGCCGCGAAGTCCGCGAATTCATCGAAGATACGCTTGGGGCCAACATGAGGAAGGCGATCGCCGTTGTTGCAACGAGTGATGAGAGCCCGATGCTGCGCAAGATGGCTCCGCTGACTGCCGTCACCATCGCCGAGCATTTCCGCGACCAGGGCGACAACGTGCTACTGATCGTTGATAGCGTCACCCGATTTGCCCATGCCATCCGGGAGGTCGCGACCGCGTCCGGTGAGCCGCCGATCGCGCGCGGCTATCCCGCTTCCGTTTTCACCGAGTTGCCGCGGCTGCTGGAGCGTGCGGGTCCGGGCCCCGAAGGCACGGGGACGATCACCGCGATCATCTCGATCCTGGTCGATGGCGACAACCACAACGACCCGATCGCCGATTCGACGCGCGGCATTCTGGACGGCCACATCGTCCTGCAGCGTAGTCTGGCGGAGGAGGGACGCTACCCACCGATCGATCCGCTGGCCTCGATCTCGCGCCTGGCGCGCAGGGCCTGGACCCCGGATCAGGAAAAGCTGGTGTCGCGCCTCAAGACGCTCATCCACCGCTTCGAGGAGACACGCGACCTTCGCCTGATTGGCGGTTACCGACTGGGCGCCGACCCTGATCTTGATATGGCGGTCAAGCAGGTACCGATTATTTACGATGTTTTGAAACAGTCCCCGGGCGACGTCGATTCGCAGGATGCCTTTGCCGATCTGGCTGGCGCCCTGAAGGCCGCCGCCGGCATCGGCGGCCAGCCGAATATCCGCAGGTAGAAAGGCGCGACGTGACCGATTTCGACGACGATGAGAAGATCGCCCCGCTGAAGCCTCTGCGGCGCAAAACCGTCTTTCTCGACCGCGTTCTGACGATCGCCGGCCTTATGCTGGCGGGAGCGTCCGCGTTCTTTCCGTGGTACGTCTTCTTCAACGAAGACAAGTTCGGCATCAATGTTGCGCAGGGTGACCGGACGCGCGACCTTCCGGACTGGCCGGCGCGGAACGTCTTCAGCGTCTCGCCCCTCGCGATGGCCAACAAGAACCAACACGAAAGGAAGCCTGAGATCCCGGTCGATCCGCTGACGACGGCGACGGTTTCCAGTATCGGCAGGGAAGACGACAAGGGCGCGCCGGCTGAAGACCAGCCGTTTCCCGGAAAATCGGGTTTTCGCCTTCTCCACGTCGCAAATGGCCGCGCCCTGATCGAAGACACATCAGGAATGTACGTCGTGCGTGTCGGATCGATCCTGCCGGACGAAAGCCGGCTGGCGACACTGGAGGAGCGCGATGGCAAATGGGTCATCATCACCTCCAGGGGCGATGTCTACCAGCACAATTGAGCGCGTGCCCGGCGCGCAGCGGCTCAGTCGAAGGCTCCACCGGATACGGTCGGAGCCTTCTCTGCATTCTGGGGGCAGGGCCCGACGAGGCCCGGATTTCCGGGCCGCATTCTCCGTAAGTCTGACGCAAGATTACCGCCGTAGGTTCGCCTCAGTAAAAAACGGAGAGTTCCCATGCAACCGATTCAACTTTTCGACTTGGCCTCGCGGCAGGCCGAATGGCTGACGATCCGTCAGGAGGTTGTTGCCGGCAACATCGCGAACGCGAACACGCCGAAATACCGCGCCAAGGACATCACGCCCTTCCAGGCGGCCCTCGATAAGTCGGACATTAACATGGCGCGCACCAATGCTGCGCACCTGACCGGCAACGATCTGGGCACGAAGAGTGAGATCGACGTCAAGGATGCAGCCCTCGATCAGGAGATCGGCGTCCAGGAATCCGGCAACACGGTCGGCCTTGCCGAGGAACTTTCCAAGTCCGGTGAAATCAAGCGTCAATACGATCTGAACACCTCGCTGGTGAGCTCGTTCAACCGCATGATGCTGATGACGGTGAAGAGCTAAGATCATGGATCCTTTGTCAGCGGCACTCAAAATCGCAGGATCGGGACTCGAGGCGCAATCGACGCGCCTGCGCATCGTGTCCGAAAACATTGCCAACGCCCGCTCGACCGGCGACACGCCCGGCGCCGATCCCTATCGCCGCAAGACGGTCACCTTCGGGGAAGCCGTGGATCGTGCCAATGGCGTCACCACGGTCAACGTCAAGAAGCTCGGGGAGGATGAATCCAAGTTCATCACCGAATACGACCCCAGCAATCCGGCTGCGGATGAAAAGGGCGTGGTCAAGCTTCCGAACGTCAACATGCTGGTCGAGATGGCCGACATGCGGGAAGCCAACCGCTCCTACGACGCCAACCTGCAGACCATCAAGCAATCCCGCGACCTGATCTCGGCAACGATCGATCTACTGAAGAGCCAATAACAATGATCAACAATGTCAATAGCGTCAGCTCCCTGTCGATGACCCGCGGCCTTGCCGCCATCGATCAGGACAACTCCACGGCCTCCTCCGCTGCAGAGAGCGCGGCAAATGACGGTGGCTTCGGTGCGGTTCTCAGCAACGTTGCCACCGGCGCCTTGAATACCCTGAAGAATGCGGAAGGCATGTCCTTTGCCGGCATCAAGGGCACAGCCACGACGCGTGAAGTCGTCGATGCCGTCATGCAGGCGCAGCAGACCCTTCAGACCGCAATCGCCATTCGCGACAAGGTCGTTACAGCCTTTCTCGACGTTACCCGGATGCAGATGTAATTGATTTAAGGACAAAGCCATGAGAGCGCTTGCCATTGCTGCAACGGGTATGGATGCCCAGCAGACCAATCTTGAAGTCATCGCCAACAACATCGCGAACATCAACACGACCGGCTTCAAGCGCGCTCGCGCTGAATTCACGGACCTGCTGTATCAGACCGAGCGCGCCAAGGGCGTCTCCAACCGCGCGAACCAGGCAATCGTACCGGAGGGTGCAAACATCGGTCTCGGCGTTCAGACGTCGTCAATCCGCAATCTGCACATTCAAGGCGAGCTCTCGCAAACCGGCAACGACCTCGACGTGGCACTTATCGGCCGCGGCTTCTTCCAGATCCAGGCACCGGACGGCACGACGCTCTATACGCGCGCCGGCGCATTCAACAAGAACGAGACGGGCCAGATCGTGACGGTCGACGGCTACACTGTCGCCCCGAACATCACGATTCCGACCGGCTCGACCGAATTGACGATCAGCCGCTCCGGCGAGGTGACCGCGAAGCTCCCGGGCGCGACGACGGCCACGACACTGGGCCAGCTTCAGATCGCCGACTTCGTCAACGAAGCCGGTCTTCAGCCCCTCGGCGACAACCTGTTTCAGCAGACGCCCGCTTCCGGCGATCCCGTCGTCGGCACCCCCGACGAAGAGGGCTTCGGCTACATGAAGCAAGGTTACCTCGAATCGTCGAACGTCGATCCGGTGAAGGAAATCACCGAGCTGATATCGGCGCAGCGTGCCTATGAAATGAACTCCAAGGTCATCACCACCGCCGACGAAATGGCCTCCATCGTCAGCAAGAACCTGAAGTAATCGGGAAGGGCCGAAACATGATGTTTTGCCGGGTCAAAGGTATCCTCGGACGGGCGGCAGCCGCCGCCATTGCGATCACCGCATTTGCCGCGCCGCAGGCAGCAGTCGCTGCCGGCATGGGATATGCGGTGGTTCCGACAACGACCATCTACCCCGGCGAAACCGTTTCTGGCGCCCAGCTCCAGGAAGTGGAAGTGACCAATCCCAACCTGAAGGGCGATTATGCAAAGTCGATCCGCCAGGTCGAAGGGATGATCTCCAAGCGCACGCTCCTGCCGGGACGCACGATCTCCGTTTCGGCGCTGCGGGAGCCCTTTACCGTGACGCGCGGCTCCTCGATCCGGCTGATCTTCACGCTCGGCGCGATGACGATCTCGGCAGCCGGGTCGCCACTTGAAGACGGCATGACGGGGCAGCTCATCCGCGTTCGCAACATGGATTCCGGCGTGATTGTCAGCGGCACCGTGCTCGCCGACGGCACCATACACGTGGCCGCAAAATGAAGATGTTTTTCCGCCTTTTCGTAGCCCTTGCGTTTCTGTCCCCGAACGTTGTCGCCGTCACGCCCGCTGCGGCGACGAACTCGCGCATCAAGGACATTGCCTCCCTGCAGGCGGGACGCGACAACCAGCTGATCGGCTATGGTCTTATCGTCGGCCTTCAGGGCACCGGCGACGGCTTCCGCGCTTCGCCGTTCACCGAGCAGTCGATGCGCGCGATGCTGCAAAACCTCGGCATCTCCACGCAGGGCGGCCAGTCCAACGCGAAGAATACGGCGGCTGTCATGGTTACCGCCAATCTGCCGCCTTTTGCCAGTCCCGGCAGCCGTATCGATGTCAGCGTCAGTTCGCTGGGTGATGCCACGTCGCTGCGCGGCGGAACGCTGATCATGACGTCGCTGTCGGGCGCTGACGGCCAGATTTACGCTGTCGCACAGGGCTCAGTCGTCGTCTCGGGTTTTAGCGCCCAAGGCCAGGCCGCGAGCGTGACCGAGGGTGTGACGACCGCCGGACGGGTGCCGGGCGGTGCCATCATCGAACGCGAGCTGCCGTCGCGCTTCAAGGATTCGGTCAATCTTGTTCTGCAGCTACGGAACCCGGACTTCTCGACGGCCATTCGCATCGCCGATGTCGTCAACGGCTACGCTTCCGCTCGCTTCGGTGGCCCGGTGGCAGAGGCCAAGGATGCGCAGGAAGTCATCGTCCAGAAGCCGAGAACGGCGGACCTCACGCGCCTGATGGCCGATCTGGAGAACCTTGTCGTCGAGACGGATACGCCGGCGAAGGTGGTGGTGAACGAGCGAACCGGCACGATCGTTATCGGCGCCGATGTGCGCGTGTCGCCGGTTGCCGTCAGCTATGGTACTTTGACTGTCCAGGTGACTGAGACACCGCAGATCATTCAGCCCGAGCCATTCTCGCGCGGCGTGACTGCGGTTCAGCCGCAGACCGACATCGCCGCGCAGAAGACGGGCGGCAAGGTGGCTCTGCTGGATGGGCCTGATCTAAGGACGCTCGTGGCAGGTCTGAATAATATCGGCGTCAAGCCGGATGGCATCATTGCCATCCTCCAGGGCATCAAATCAGCCGGCGCGCTGCAAGCGGAGCTCGTCCTGCAATGATGAAGAACATGACGGCATCTGACTTGCTTCGGCGACTTGCCCTCCCTGCGATGGCCGTGGTGGCGCTGTCCATCCCTGGCGCCTTTGCGCAGGAGCAGCCGGCGCCGAAGGGTGAGATGACCTCGCAGGAGGAGATCAAGCAGTTCTGCACGAACATTGCCGATCCCGCTCGCGACCAGCGCTATCTCCTGCAGAAGCAGGAGCTCGAAAAGCTCCGCGCCGACGTCGATTCCCGCATTGCGGAAATGAACAAGCGCAAGGAGGAATATCAGGACTGGCTGAAGCGCCGCGATGTTTTCCTCAAGCAGGCGGAAGCGGGTCTCACGGACATTTATAAGAAAATGAAGCCGGACGCAGCCGCATCGCAGCTGCAAGAGGTCAAGATCGAAGTGGCGGCGGCCGTCATCATGCGGCTGAACGCCACGCAATCGAGCCTGATCCTCAACGAGATGGATCCGCAGAAGGCTGCGGTCATCGCCAACATCATCGCCAGCGCGTCCGATCCCAATACGTCGAAGGACCCTTCATGAACAAGCGTTTCCCGGTCGCGATTGCAGCTGTCGCCCTTCTTGCAGGCTGCGCATCGCCGCAGGCTGTCAATGAGATCGGTCGCGCCCCGGCCATGAGCCCGATCGGCAGCGGTCTCGCTTACGGCCAGACGCCGCAGATGGCGCTCTATCCGAAGCAGCCGCGCCAGGTCGCGCAGGGCTATTCTCTCTGGAGCGACTCGCAGGCAGCCCTCTTCAAGGATGCCCGCGCTCTCAACGTCGGCGATATCCTGACCGTCAATATCCAGATCAACGATAAGGCGAAGTTCGAGAATGACACGAGCCGCAGCCGGACCAACTCGAGCGGCCTCAACTGGGACGTCGACGCCAACGTCATGGGCTGGAATCCGTCGTCGAAGACCGATGTGACCTATGGTTCCGACACCAGCACCGACGGCAAGGGCAAGATCGACCGGTCCGAAACGCTGAAGCTCATGGTCGCGGCCGTCGTCACTGGCATTCTCGAAAATGGCAACCTCGTGATCAGCGGCTCCCAGGAAGTTCGTGTCAACCAGGAGATCCGTATTCTCAACGTCGCCGGTATCGTGCGCCCGCAGGACGTCAACGCCGACAACCAGATTTCCTACGAGAAGATTGCTGAGGCCCGCATCTCCTACGGTGGTCGTGGCCGCCTGATGGAAGTGCAGCAGCCGCCGCGCGGCCAGCAGGCCGTCGATCTCTTCTCGCCCCTCTGAGGCTGAACACCATGGCAGAGACAGAAGCCGCCGAAGGCCAGCCGAAGAGAAAATCGGCCGCACTGATGACCATCGCCGGGCTTGCGATCCTGACGCTGCTCGGCGCCGGCGGCGGCTGGGTGGTCGGTGGCATGGTCGCACCCAACATCAAGGGCGCCGAACAGGCGCAACTGGCCAAGGCAGCCAAGGACGAAGCCGCGCAGAAGAAGGAAGGTGAGGCGGGCCTGCCTCACATTTCGACCGAGGCCAACAACGTCGTTCAGCTTGAGCCGATCACCTCGAATCTCGCCTATCCCTCCGAGAACTGGGTTCGTCTGGAAGTGGCGCTGCTGTTTAACGGCCCGCCCGACGTGAAACTCGCGGAGGATATCCATCAGGATATTCTCGCCTATGTGCGCACGGTTTCGCTGCAGCAGATCGAAGGGCCGCGAGGCTTCGAATATCTTAAGGATGACATCCAGGAGCGTGTTGACCTTCGCGCGCAAGGACGCGTATCGAAGGTCATGTTCAGGACCTTCGTCGTCGAATGATTCGATTTCTACTGCTGTTCGCTGCCATGATGGCGGCACCGGAGCTGGCGCATGCGCAGCAGCTCCCGACAAACCTGTTGAACTTGCCGGTCGACGGTTCGGTCGCGGCATGGATCATCAGAACGTTCGGCCTGTTGACCGTTCTTTCGGTCGCCCCGGGCATCCTGATCATGGTGACGAGCTTCCCGCGCTTCATCATTGCATTCTCGATCCTGCGGTCGGGCATGGGCTTGTCCTCCACCCCCTCGAATATGATCCTTTTGTCGCTCGCGCTGTTCATGACCTTCTACGTCATGCAACCGACCTTCGATCAGGCATGGCAGACCGGCGTTCAGCCGCTCCTGTCGAACCAGGTCGACGAGCAACAGGCAGTGGCACGCATCGCCGAGCCCTTTCGCACGTTCATGGCGAGCAACACGCGTGACAAGGACCTGGCGCTTTTCGTGGATCTGGCGCGTGAGCGGGGCCAGAGTGTCGAGACCGCCGAGAAGATCGATTACCGCGTTCTCATTCCCGCTTTCATGATCTCGGAGATCCGCCGCGGCTTCGAGATCGGCTTTCTGATCGTTCTTCCCTTCCTGGTCATCGACCTGATCGTCGCCACCATTACCATGGCGATGGGCATGATGATGCTGCCGCCGACATCGATTTCCTTGCCGTTCAAGATACTCTTCTTCGTGCTGATCGACGGCTGGAACCTTTTGGTCGGAAGTCTCGTGCGTTCCTTCCACTGAGCCGCACCTCCATTGCGCGCAGCACCGCGCAAAAAAACCGCCGGTGAAAGCCGGCGGTTCTTCATGCCTCGGAATGCCCTCTAGTCGAAGCGGAAGAACGGTTCTGTGCGGGGCGGTAGCGCCGGAACGTCGAGATGGTCCGGTTCCTGCCCCAGCTTCGCGCGCTCTACCATCATTTCGTAAGCCTTTTCGAGATGCAGCGTGAAACGCTCGGCGTCGAACAATGGCATGATGCCAGCATTTTCGCGAATCCGCCGCTTGTACCCGGCGATGCGGTCGGGGGCGTTCGCGAGTTCGACGGCCATGTTTTCATAGGCCTTGATGTCGCTAGCCACCAGTTCCCCCAGGCCTATCGCGTTGAGCAAGCTTTCGCTGACGCGGGAGGCAAAGTTGGTGCCTTTGACGGTCAGAACCGGCAGGCCGCCCCAGAGTTGCTCGGAGGTCGTTGTGTGACCGTTGACCGGAAACGTGTCGATGCCAAGATCGGCCATCTGTTGGCGATCGATGTGCTCTTCGTAGGACACGCGCGGGCAGAAGATCACTCGATCCGAATCGATGCCTTTCCTATTGATGTAGTTGAGCAGGTTCGTCTGGGTGTGGGGCGACGAAAGCATCAGCCAAAGCACGCCGTTTGGCGCGCGCTTGAGGATGTTGCACCAGACGTCAAGTATCTCTGTGTTGATCTTGCGGTTCGCATTGAACGAGGCAAAGACGAACGCGTCCTCCGGCAATCCGACCTGGGTCCGGGTCGTCGGCTTCGGCTTCGGACGATTGGCTGGGTCGTTGGGCTGGTAGCTCTCCGGCATGCGCACCAGCTTCTCGTGGTAGTGTGCTTCGCTGGTCGTCGGCAGCACGAACCGATCGCCGATGGCGTAATCAAGGTCGACGTCGGTCACGCTGCCGGGGAAACCAAGCCAGGTTGCCTGCAGCGGAGCGCCGCCATAGTTCAGGATTCTGGATCGGCCGCCGAATGTGTGTCCCTTGAGGTCGACCAGAATGTCGATCTGCCGCTCCCGGATAGCCTTGGCGGCTTCCTCGTCGGTCATGTCTCGAACGATGCACACGTCGCCCCATTGCGAGCGATCGACCGTGTCGGCTTCGTGTTGCAGGTACTTCTGCTCGGTATGGCAGAAGAGCACTATTTCGAACTTGTCGCGGTCGTGCAGCTCCAGAATACGGCGCAGCAGCTTCATGGTTGCGTGTCCGGCCCAGAAATCGGACGAAAGATATCCGATACGGATCTTCTTGCTCCAGGCGTGGGGAACGGCTCTTCGTCGCGCTGCTGCTTGCTTCAATGGAAGAGACGGATTGTGAGAAGCACGCGCATTGAGCGCTTCGTCACTGCACCAGTGGAGGTTGTAGAAGGGATTGTCGCGCTCCAGGACGCTCAGGTCGCCCTTGTCGAGCATGCGCTGTACCGGCAGAAACTCCTTGGCGACGAGGTCGAAGTCGCAGACTTCGCGGGCGAAGACGAGCTTGAGCAGCCTGAGTGGCATGATGTCGGGAAACTTCTTGAACAGATTATAGACGAGTGTCTCGTTCGTCGCGTCCAGAATGTCGTCGCTGAGGAGTCGCACTGCAAGGCGGACGTGGTCGGGATTGCTGCTCTCGGAGATCACCTTGCGGTAGGGGCTCACGAGGTCCTTTCGGCCTTGCTTGAGGTGGATAGAGGCAAGAACGCAGGCTAGGTCGGCGTCCGAGCGGGCACGTGTCATGACGCGCAAGGCCTGCAGCAAGGCCTGCTGTTCGTCGCCGCAGGCAAAATACAGGAGCGCGGCTTCACGGGTGTAGGGCGACTCCTTGTCGCTGTCGCGTTCGCCGGCAAGCGCATAGGCGCTTGCCGCTTCCGATTTGAAGCCCAACTTGAGAAGGTTTTTGGCCAGGAGAACGTAGGTCTTGACGTCCTGCTGCGTGTTGATGAGTTTGTTCAGGACTTCAAGCGACTTGAGATATTGCCCCTTTTGATAGTCCTTCGATGCCGCCGCAAACGAAATGTTGGTATTCAAGAGCCCACTCCATCCGGAACTTTTTCAACGAGCGTCGTGGCCAATCGTGCGCTGGCCTACAAGGCGCCCCAGTTTGCACCATCTAGGCACGCCAAGCTTGCTCGAAGCCGGTGTGCGCTCCTGCGACAAGGCGTTCGACGAGTGTTTGCAGACTGTTAACCACCGGCTCCATGCGACGCCGTTTCACCAGCCGTTTTAATGAGTTGGCAATGAATGGGTGCGAGATTGCCTCTCGACATGACGGGTTTGGTTGCTCAAGAGAAACGGCGCCGAGTGGCATGAAGCTGGTTCGTCATCGCCGGTATTGAAGTCCGGTATGTCCTCCTTTGGTATTTTGTTTTTGGGGACAGACTTATGACAAGCATTAACACCAATAATTCCGCAATGGCGGCACTCCAGACGCTGCGTAACGTCAACAAGGGCCTGAGTGACACGCAGAACGCCGTTTCGTCTGGTCTGCGCGTCGGCAAGGCTTCCGACAACGCCGCCTACTGGTCGATCGCCACGACGATGAAGTCCGACAACAAGGCGCTTTCGGCTGTGTCCGACGCCCTCGGCATGGGTGCCGCCAAGCTCGACACGGCCTACACCGCTGTCGACAGCGCCATCGACGTCGTCGGCGAAATCAAGGCAAAGCTCGTTGCAGCCAGCGAAGCCGGCGTCGACAAGACCAAGCTTCAGGACGAAATCACGCAGCTGCAGTCGCAGCTCTACAGCGTTGCTCAGTCCGCTTCGTTCAACGGCGAAAACTGGGTCAACAACGCCGGCGGCACGGTCAGCGTCGTTTCGTCCTTCGTTCGCGGCACCGGCGGCGCAGTCTCGATCAAGACCACTGACTACACGCTCGGCGCTACCAACACGCTGTTTGACGGCACGACCCAGGGCGGCATCCTCGGCGCTAACGGTGCGAGCTCGGGTAGCTCCATCTACGGCTTCACGATCGGCTCCAGCACGACCCAGGGCGATATCGACAACCTGCTGACGGACGTCGAAAGCGCTCTGAAGAACATGACGACGCTCGGTTCGCAGCTCGGTTCGCTCCAGACCCGCGTCGACATCCAGACCGACTTCGTCTCCTCGCTCAGCGACTCGATCGACTCCGGTATCGGCCGCCTGGTTGACGCCAACATGGAAGAAGAGTCCTCCAAGCTCAGCGCCCTGCAGACCCAGCAGCAGCTGGCGATCCAGTCGCTGTCGATTGCGAACTCTTCTTCGCAGAACATCCTCTCGCTGTTCCGCGGCTGATAGCCGTCACCAGCCATCTGAGAAGCGATTTACGGCCGGGTTTCCCGGCCGTAAATGTTTTAATCGTAAGTTAATAAGTCGAGCTAACAGAAGGATATTTTTAACTATTTTTCTTTTTTGAGTTCAGGGTTTCTTAACCATGATGCTGTCTTATGTGCCTATCGAAACGGCGAGTTGACTGAGCACAGCAAAAGCGGTCAACAGGCATGACGCTGACCGCCGTTCCCGGTAGTCCGGAATGTCCCTTCCTATCAATTCTGCCAAAGGGGCAATTAAATGACCAGCATTCTGACCAACAACTCCGCAATGGCAGCTCTCCAGACGCTGCGTAACGTCAACAGCAATCTGTCGGATACGCAGAATGCCGTTTCGTCTGGTCTGCGCGTCGGCAAGGCTTCCGACAACGCTGCCTACTGGTCGATCGCCACCACGATGAAATCGGACAACAAGGCTCTTTCGGCCGTTTCCGACGCCCTCGGCATGGGTGCCGCCAAGCTCGACACGGCTTACACGGCCGTCGATAGCGCCATCGACATCGTCGGCGACATCAAGGCAAAGCTCGTTGCAGCCAGCGAAGCTGGCGTCGACAAGTCGAAGCTGCAGGACGAAATCACGCAGCTGCAGGCACAGCTTTACAGCGTTGCTCAGTCCGCTTCGTTCAACGGCGAAAACTGGGTCAACAACGCCGGCGGCACGGTCAGCGTCGTTTCGTCCTTCGTTCGCGGCACCGGCGGCGCGGTCTCGATCAAGACCACCGACTATTCGCTCGGCGCCACCAACACGCTGTTTGACGGCACGACCCAGGGCGGCATCCTCGGCGCTAACGGTGCGAGCTCGGGTAGCTCCATCTACGGCTTCACGATCGGCTCCAGCACGACCCAGGGCGACGTCGACAACCTGCTGACGGACGTCGAAAGCGCTCTGACGAGCATGACGACGCTCGGCTCGCAGCTCGGCTCGCTCCAGCAGCGCGTCGACATCCAGAGCGACTTCGTCACTTCGCTCAGCGACTCGATCGACTCCGGTATCGGCCGTCTCGTCGACGCCGACATGGAAGAAGAGTCCTCCAAGCTCAGCGCCTTGCAGACCCAGCAGCAGCTGGCGATCCAGTCGCTGTCGATTGCAAACTCCTCCTCGCAGAACATCCTCTCGCTGTTCCGCAGCTAATAGCAGGAGCGCCTCCGGGCGTCTCGAACAGAAAGATCGCCAATGGAAAGCCGCGCTACCGAGCGCGGCTTTTTTGATGCCTGTTAACTCCGCGTTAACCAAATTCATGTTTTCTGCCGTCAACGAAACGGTATGTTAACCAAGCTTAAGAAGCGGTTAGCGGGCATGATGCTGATTGCCGTTCCCGGTGCCGGACCGGAATGTCCCTTTTCAAGATTTGCCATCAAGGGGCGATAATTTCATGACCAGCATTTTGACGAACGTCGCGGCAATGTCCGCCCTCCAGACCCTCCGCAGCATCAATGGCAATCTGGAAGATACCCAGAACCGTGTTTCGTCCGGTTACCGTGTTGCCGAAGCCAAGGACAATGCTGCCTATTGGTCGATTGCGACGACCATGCGTTCGGACAACAAGGCTCTTTCGGCTGTCTCCGACGCGCTCGGTCTGGGTGCTGCAAAGGTCGATACCGCCTATTCGGCCATGGACAGCGCCATCGATATCGTCAGCGAGATCAAGGCAAAGATCGTGGCCGCGACGGAAAAGGGCGTGGACAAGACCAAGATTCAGGACGAAATTGGACAGCTTCAGCAGCAGTTGTTGAGCGTAGCTCAGTCCGCTTCCTTTTCCGGCGAGAACTGGGTGGCAGGCAATACCACTAAAAGCGTCGTCTCCTCGTTCGTCCGCGATGCGAACGGCCAGGTTTCCGTTCAGACGACACAGTATGTGCTCGATGACTCGACGAGCGGCAACGTTCTGTTCGGTGTGACGACTACGGGAGCGATCGATACATCGACGGGTATCATTGGGACGTCGAGCGGCAGCGTCGGCTCGATCTACAGCATGGACATCACCAGCTTCGGCTCCAGCGACATCGACCTTGCGCTGACGACCGTCGAATCAGGCCTCAGTGCCCTGACAAAGGCGGCCTCGCAGCTCGGCTCGATCTCGACCCGCATCGACCTGCAGGAAAGCTTCGTTTCCAACCTCAGCGATTCGATCGACTCGGGTGTCGGGCGCCTTGTTGACGCTGACATGGAAGAGGAATCGAGCAAACTAACGGCCCTGCAGACCCAGCAGCAGCTGGCGATCCAGTCGCTGTCGATCGCGAATTCCAGCGCGCAGAACGTTCTCACCCTCTTCAAGAACTAAGCCGCCCAGCCGCATCCGAAGGAGATGGAAAGCCGCGTCCTTGACGCGGCTTTCTCTTTGTTTTTGAAGCGATAATCAAGATTGCGCGAGGCTTGCGACACTGCAGATATGGCACTTGCGCCCGTCGAAGGCCTTGGTTAACTTCGCTTAACAGTTGATTTGTTTTTAGCGACAAACCGGGCCTGGGGGACCAGCCGGGGGCATGACGCCAGGTCAGTCGCTGCCGGTTGCCGGCCTGTCCCGTTTCCCTACTCAGAGCCAGAAAAATGACATACAAAATTACCAGCTCGGCACAGGTAAACGCCCTCGCGGCGCTGCGCATTATCAACAAGGACGTCGCAACGGTTCAACAGCAGGTTTCGTCGGGCTATCGCGTCGAAACGGCTGCGGACGATGCGACCTACTGGTCCTATGCAAGTGTCATGCGCTCGGACAGCAGCTCGCTGCAAAACATTCACGACGCGCTCGGCGTCGGCGCATCGAAGGTCGATACTGCCTATACGTCGATGGACAGCCTGATCGACCAACTCGGCGAGATCCGCAAGACCCTCGTGACGGCGCAGGAAGCCGGGGTCGACAAGACGAAGCTCAACACCACGCTCACCGAGCTGAAGGGGCAACTGCAGACGACCGTCCAGGCGACGAACTTTGCGGGCGAGAATTGGCTGCTCAACCGCGACGCGACGCTTCCGACCTCACGCTCCGTGATCGGCGGTTTCGCGCGCGGTACAAACGGCGAATACCAAGCGCACACAATCGATTTCCCGGCCAACCAGACCGTCATGATCGACACGACGGACGCCAATCGCGGACTTCTTACCAAGACGATCGACGCAAATGCGCTTAATCCGGACGGTACCTCGACGGCACGCAACTACTATCTGCTCGACGCCGGATCGACGACACCCGCGAGCGGGACGGAGATAAAGCTCGATAGCAACACGACCTCCGCGCAGGTGAAGGACATGCTGGCAGTGGTCGATTCCGTCTTGTCGCAGCTGACGACGACGGCGGCCGGCCTCGGCACGATGAGCGCGCGCATCAGCGATCGCGTTGCCTACACCGCGGATATGTCTGACTTGATCGACAAGGGTGTCGGCGCGCTCGTTGACACCGACATGGACGAAGCGTCGACCCTCCAGAAGGCGTTGCAGACGCAACAGCAGATGGGTGTTCAGGCGATCTCGATCCTGAACACGGCTGCCAGCAAAGTGCTGATCCTGCTGCAATAGTGGCGCAGGTAGAGTTGAGCTTGTTCGGCTTTACCCTTCATCCTCGCGCAAGTTTGACACCATAGTTTCGGTACAAGGGCGCAGTGCGGAAACCGTGCCTGATGAGTTGTCAGTTCATGATGGGGCCAGGCATGTCGCAGTCTTCTGCAGCGAGAGGGTGGATAGGGTGAGCGCGCTGCTTTCTCGGTACCTCAAGGATTTTGGCGAGCCGGCCGTGGTTGCTCCCGTCGCGGAAGCGGACGATCTTGCGGATGATTTCGGCGGCTTTGCGGACATCGCGTCCGAACCGGTGGTGGATCTCGAAGCCGAGCGCCATAGCGCCCATGCCGAAGGCCATGCAGAGGCGACCGCTGCGCTGACCGAGAAGTATGAACTGGAAGCGCAAACGGTCGCGCTCGTTCATCAGCGCGAAATTGAAGAGCTTCGCGACCGGTACGAGGTTGAGGCCGCAGAGCTGATTGCCTCCCGGCTTGACGCGATGGCGGGTGAGATTGCCGAGCTTGTCAGCGCGACGGTCGCAAAGGCGATGGCGCCTGTTATGACCGATGTTCTGTCGCAGAAGGCTGCCGTCGATCTTGCCGGCATCCTTCGCGATGCGGTGCTGGAAGGCGATGTCGGTACCGTGACGGTCAAAGGGCCGGCGCGGCTTTTCGATGTGCTGAAGAGCACACTTGGCCAAAAGGCTGGTCTTCTGCGCCATCATGAAACGGGCGATGTCGACCTGACCGTCGAATTTGGCGACGCTGTCCTGGTCACGCGGATGTCGGCCTGGGCGACGAGCTTGAAGAAAGTTCTGGAATGAGTGAGAGCGAAAACCACCACCACGGCAAGAACGAGATCATCATCGTCAAGCGACATGGCGGCGGGGATCACGACGGAGCTCATGGTGGCGCCTGGAAGATCGCCTATGCCGACTTCATGACGGCCATGATGGCGTTCTTTCTCGTCATGTGGCTGGTCAACGCTGCGAACGAGGAAACCAAGGCCTCGGTCGCGACCTATTTCAATCCGATCAAGCTCGCCGACGAGAAGCCCACGGAAAAAGGCTTGAAGAAGCCCGTCGATCAGGCGGACGGCGACCAGAAGCAGGACAAGTCGAAGGAAAAAGAGGACGAGCCCACCAAGGGTGCATCGGCCGCAAACGGCGATGACCAGACCTCGACCTCCGGCGACCAGACCAACTACTCCGAAGCCGACTTCTTCGAGAATCCTTATTCGGTCCTGGCGGAGATTGCGCAGGAAGTCGGCCAGCAGGCAAACGTCAGCGCCAAGGGCGAGGGCGGTGCCAGCGATTCCGGTCCGGCAACCGGCGCTGACGGCGGTCAGGCCTACCGCGACCCCTTCGATCCGGATTTCTGGACGAAGCAGGTCGAAGTGACGCACGCCGACAAGACGCAGCCGGCATCGAGCGACACGCCCGCCGATGGTGCAGCAGACGCTGCCGAAGTTGCCAAGGCGGAATCCGAGAACCCGGCGGATCTGACAAAGGCCGAGGACGCCGGCAAGGCTCATGACGCGCAGGCCCAGGAAACGGCAGAGAGCAAACCGCAGCACGGTGCGGCTTCCATGGAAACGGCTGTCAGAAATGCCGAGGGCAAGGAAAAGCCGCAGACTGAGGCGCAAAAGGCCGCCGAGCAGAAACAGGCCGAGGACTTGCAAAAGGAAATCGCCCAGCAGATCAGTGGCGTGGCTGGCAAGCTCGCCGAAGGCCTCACGGTAACACCGTCGGAAGGCGGCCTTTTGGTCAGCATTTCCGATCAGAGCGATGATTCCATGTTCAACATCGGATCGGCCGTTCCGCGCAAGGAAATGGTGCTGGCGATGGAAAAGATCGGTGAGATCCTGAAGGGCAAACCAGGCGCCGTTGTCATTCGCGGCCACACGGACGGCCGTCAGTATAAGGGCGAGAACGAGAACTGGCGCTTGTCCATGGATCGCGCCCAGGCTGCCTATTACATGATCGTTCGCGGCGGGCTCGACGAAAAGCGGGTCTCGCAAGTCTCCGGCTTTGCCGACCGCAAGTTGAAGGATCAGGCGGATCCCTTCAACGCGACCAACAGGCGCATCGAAATATTGCTGCAGACGGATCAGGGATAATCCATGATCCGTCTGCACCAACGTCTTCTGCTTCTGCTTCTCGGTCTCGCGGGGAGCCCTGCTGCTGTCGCGTATGCGCAAGATCAGGAGGACATTGCACCCTACAAAATGCTGCGGTCGCTGCAGTTCGTGCAGGATTCCGTCGTGCTTGGCGATCATTCTGCCGCCGAGATGCAGCGTTTCATGCTCGGGACGATCGATCAGCGCCTGCGCAGCATCGATCCGTCGGTTTTCGATGATGACCGCAACGTCGATGCGGCGCTGATCTATGCGATGAGCGGCGGCAATCCGGAGACCCTCGAATTCCTCGTCGCCCGCGATGTAAACGGTCACTTCGACAATCGCATCAGCGACGTCTTGCGGAAATATCTGAGCGGCAAGGGATTGCTCGTCGCCAAGAGCCTTGTCGAGACGGCGAACGAATACAAGGATAAGAAAATCGGCCCCTATCTTGCGCTGGTCGGCGGCAACGTCACCATCGCCAAGAGCCCAATGGAGGCGCTGAAGCTGTATGATCAGGCGCGCCTCAATGCGCCGGGCACGATCGTCGAGGAGGCGGCGCTGCGCCGCTCTGTGTCGATCTGCGTCGAAGCCGGGATGGTGGACAAGGGGCTCGATTATTCGCAGCGCTATGTGCGCCGCTTCCTGCATTCGCCCTATGCGAGCCAGTTCGCGGATCTTTTCGTCAAGCTGCTGGTCAATCATGATCACGAGGTGAAGCCGGACGACGTTGTTGGCATCCTCTCCTTCATGGATGAGGCCAGGCAACGCGAAGTCTATCTCCGCATCGCTCGCGCGGCGGCGATCGCCGGCAAGGGTGATCTCGCACGGATGGCCGCGGCACGCGCGCAGACGCTTGCAGGCGATTCCGACAACGCCTTTGGAGCGCTCGCCGATTTCTATGGCGGCATGGCGGCGATCCCGACGGACAAGATCGATACGGCCGCCAAGAACATCGCATCGATCCCCGACCAGGAGTTGTCGCCGCGTGACCAGGCGCTTAGGGCAGCAGCAAAAGCCATTGCAGAACAAGTGCTTCGTCCGCCGGACCCGGCAAGCCTGACGCAAGCGACGACCCCTAAATTGTATAGCCAAGAAATTACTTCTGAACAGGCAGCGGCCTCACCAGAGGCGGAGCAGGGGGCGATACCCAACCTGGCTCACGGTCCTGTTGTGGGAGAAGCGGCAGGGACGCCGCCATCCAATGTTGGGGGACAGCAGGACGCCGACCCGTCATTCAGCGCATTCGTCACGTCAAGCCGATCGCAGTTGGATGAGATCGACGGCCTCTTGAACAAAGAAAGCAATTGAGATGATGGACATCAGCGTTTCGGGGGGAGCGTCTGGAGCAGGGGCTGCTTCTGCCGCAGGCATTGGCCGGCAGACCGGCAACGGTGGTGATCCGGATGCGGGCGGGTTCTCTGACGTCCTGAACAAGGCAAGCGGTGGAAAGCATGACTCGACCGATCAGCCCGCCGTGGGCCAGTACGGCACCGACGGCACCGACGGCAGTGGGTCGGCTGCGCCACGCCTCGCGAACACGAAGGCATTGATCGATCTCGGCAGCGCCTCCCTGGCGGCGCAGGCGGAGATAAATGAAAAGACGTCTGGCTCGACGGATAAAGAGACGAAGAAAACGGAGCGTGACCCGAAGGCCAAGGGCAAGCACGCCACTGACGCCGATTTGCAGGATCCGTCCGACAAGCTGGACGATGACGTGGCGAGCCATTCAGCCAAGGGTAGCAAGCAGACGAAGGCTGACGGCACCGAGGTCAAGAAGGGCGTCGAGGACGATGGCGCGATCTCCGATGTCCTCAGCTTGCTGAAGCAGGTGCCGACCGACGCAACTGCGGCCGCAGCGTTCGCCGCAATGGCCGCGGCGAACCAAAAGGTGGACAGCAAGGCAGCGACCGATCCGAAAGAAAAGCCCGTTGCCGGTATCAAGTCCAAGGATGAGACGTCTACCGATGCTGATCTGGCCAGCGTCGATACGACCGTGGACGCTCGGCTGCCCGGCACAGCGGTTGCCGGCGGTACCGACGCGGCGACATTCCGGCTGAGCCGTACCGATGGCCGCGGTCAGTCCATGGATATGCATCTTGGCATCGACAAGGATGCCACCGCCGAGTCCGGCGGCAAGGCTAACATCGAGAGCGTCTCCATTCTGGATTCGCGCCGCTACATTGGTCTGGCGCAGAACACCAATTCTGCCGCAGTGACGGCCGCGATATCTGGTGATCAGGAATGGGCGCATGCCATGCAGGCGAGCTCCGCTTTGTCGAACGCCGCTGAGTGGACCAGCACCGGCAAGGTCGTGAATACGCTCAAGATCCAGATGAACCCGATCGACCTTGGTCTCGTCACCGCTACGATGCGGCTGCACGGCGACGCGCTGAATGTCGACCTGAAGGTAGAGAGCGGCGCGGCCTATCGGCAACTGAAGGAAGACCACGGCAAGATCATCGAGGCATTGCGCAGCCAGGGCTACGCGATCGACAACGTTACGATCAGCATGGCGCCGGTCGACCGCTCGGACGCCGGCAATCAGGCGAACGGGCAGAGCCAGCAGGCCTCTGCCCAGCAAGGTCAGGGCGGCGAGGCGCGTGAACGCCAAAATCAATCAGGACAGCGAACTGGCGGAGGCTTCAATGGCTCGGGCGAAAGCAGTGTTGAAAGCACTTCTCCTGGCGCCGCTGGCAGCGGTCGCACTGGCGACGTCTATCTCTAGCGCACAGGCGTCGAACAGCGCCTGCGAGCAGGAGATTCAGGCGGCCGCACTGAAATACGGCATCCCCGAGGGCATTCTCTACTCCGTTGGCTTGACCGAGACCGGACGCAAGGGGTCGCTCTACCCTTACGCGCTGAACATCGAAGGGAAGGCCTTCTTTCCACCCTCCGAGCAGGACGCTCTGAGACAGGTTGATGTTGCGCGCAGGTCAGGCGCGAAGCTCATCGACATCGGCTGCATGCAGATCAACCAGTACTACCATGGTGAGAATTTCCGGTCTGCGGAGGAGATGTTCGACCCCCGTCACAATGTGGAATACGCCGCACGGTTCCTGCGCAATCTCCACGACCGTCACGAAACCTGGACGATGGCGGTGGCTCGCTATCACGCCGGACCCAACAATGACCCCGCCCAGAAGCAGTATGTTTGCCGGGTCATCGCCAATCTGGTCGCCACCGGCTATGGCAAATGGACTCCCAATGCGAGCAACTTCTGCCAAAATTGATTCAATCAAAACGGGTGGAAAACAGAACAAAGCAGAAATGTGTCATATTGTGGCGAGAATCTGTCTCAATATGGCAAGGCAAGTCACATTTTAGACCTTGTTAACTTTTCCACGAAATTTTTGTGTGCATAATTTCGAGATGCCACTACATCTAGATCAAATCGCGCCTCAATTCTTAATCAACTATTAATTCCTGCCAGTAAGTTCCTACAGCTTGTCCCAGAATCGCGCGATTCGTACCCATAGAGCATCGAGGTACCACAAGTGATTCGGAGGCGGACGAATGATCGTAGTGGTTGATGAGCGTGAGCTCGTGAAAGATGGTTACACTTCACTTTTCGGGCGGGAAGGCATTCCTTCCACGGGGTTTGATCCAAGTGAATTCGGTGAGTGGGTTCAGACGGCGGCGGATTCTGATATCGCCGCTGTCGAGGCGTTCCTGATCGGGCAGGGGCAGCAGAATTTCGAGCTGCCGCGCGCAATCCGCGACCGGACCATGGCGCCGGTGATCGCGGTCAGCGACCAGCCGTCGCTCGAAAACACCCTTGCACTTTTTGATTGTGGCGTCGATGATGTCGTGCGCAAGCCGGTGCATCCCCGCGAAATCCTGGCTCGAGCCGCCGCCATCCGGCGCCGCCTCAAAGCGATTTCCAGCCACACCGACATCGGAGCGATCCGTGTGTTCTCCGACGGTCGCGATCCGGAAATTCATGGCGAAGTCTTTGCGCTTCCCCGTCGCGAGCGCCGCATCCTGGAATATTTGATCGCAAACCGCGGTCGCCGTGTCACCAAGACGCAAATCTTCAACGCGATCTACGGCATCTTCGACGACGAAGTCGAAGAAAACGTCGTTGAAAGCCACATTTCCAAGCTGCGCAAGAAGCTCCGGAAGAAGCTCGGCGTCGATCCGGTCGATTCGAAGCGCTTCCTTGGCTACTGCATTGACTGGAACTGATTTTTTCAAAACGGGCCGTGTTGCCTGGCCATAGTCGCTGCATTCTCATCGATGATGGTTCAGCCCCAGACAGCTTCACGCAAGGCCCACCAAATACTCTCAAGCCTACTCAGGGAATCGAGGTTTTCAGATGAGCATTTTTGGCAGCATGAAGACGGCCGTGTCCGGCATGAACGCGCAGGCAAACCGCCTCAGCACCGTCGCCGATAACATCGCAAACGCAAACACGACGGGCTACAAGGCCGTTTCGAGCGCTTTCTCGTCGCTGGTTCTGCCTTCGACCTCGGGTAACTACAATTCAGGTGGCGTCCAGACGTCCGTTCGTCAGTCCGTTTCCGAGCAGGGCGATATCTCCTACACGACGTCGAGCTATGATCTGGCGATCTCGGGCGACGGCTTCTTCATCGTTCAGAGCCCGGATGGCGTTCCGGTTCTGACCCGCGCCGGTGACTTCACCAAGGACGACGAGGGCAACCTCGTCAACGCTGCCGGCTTCAAGCTGATGGGCTATTCCTACGATTCGGGTGCGCCCGCTGTCGTGGTCAACGGCTTCTCCGGTCTCGTGCCGGTCAACGTCAACCAATCCGGTCTGACAGCAATCGCTTCGACCACCGGTACGTTCTCGGGCAACCTGAACTCCAATGCCAACGTTGCGACCGGCAACCTTCCTGCCTCCAACACGGCTCCGATCACCGCCGACACGAAGCAGATGTCGATGGTCGGCTACGACAAGCTTGGCAACACGGTCCAGTACGATTTCTACTTCACCAAGACCGCCGTGACGACGCCCCCGCCCCCCGCTCCGGGTGTTGCGAGCACATGGCAGGTCGCAGTCTTCCGCCACGCCGATGCGGCAACAGGTGGAACGTCGTCATTTCCGTACACTCCGGCAGCGACGGCTCTCGTTGGCTCGACGAATTTGACCTTCGATGCCAACGGCAAGATGATCAGCACCGGCGCAATGACGATCAACGACCCGGTCACTACGGGTTCCATCGCCATGAACCTCAGCGGCTTCACGCAGCTCGCCGCGGATTTTGCCGGCAGCGGTACGCCGAACGGCCAGGCTGCAAGCCCGGTCAAGGACGTGACGATCGATAAGGATGGCACGGTGTACGCGAAGTATTCCGACGGCACCTCCAAGCCGATCTACCGCATTCCGCTGGCGACCGTTGCAAGCCCGGACAACATGACGCTGATGAGCGGCAACGTCTACAGCGCCAACGGCCAGTCTGGCGTTACCGTCACCGGCTTCCCGCAGACCAACGGTTTCGGCACCATCCAGGCAGGTGCGCTTGAGAGCTCGAACGTCGACCTCGCCGGCGAACTGACCGAAATGATCGAATCGCAGCGCAGCTACACCGCCAATTCCAAGGTGTTCCAGACGGGGTCCGACATCATGGACGTCCTCGTCAACCTCAAGAGATAAGTAGGGTTCGGATAAGCCATGTCGCTCACTTCCGCACTAAACACTGCGCAGAGCATATTCAGCAATACCGGCACTCAGAGCAGTGTGGTATCGAACAATATCTCAAACTCGAGCAACAGCGACTACGTGCGCCGGCAGGCGATGATCACCACGTCGCTGAATGGCGCGCAAGTCGTGAAGATCAGCCGCGCGCAGGAAGACGCGCTGCTGAAGCAGTGGTTGAAAGCGAGTGCGCAGGACAGTGGCCAGCAAACGCTACTTGGCGGCCTGACCGACCTGAAATCGATCATGGGTGGCAACGATTACGAAACGTCGCCGGCAAACTACCTGGCGACGTTTCGCGAAAAGCTGCAGGCCTTTCGCACGTCGCCGAGCAGCACGATTGCCGCGCAGAGCGCGGTCACGGCCGCGCAGGACGTCGCCAATTCACTGAACGATGCAACAAAATCCGTGCAGGCCGTCCGTCAGGGTGCGGACAAGGAAATCGCAACCCAGGTTTCGACACTGAACACCCTGCTTGCGCAGTTCAAGACGGCGAACGATGCCGTCAAGAGCGCTACCGCGACCGGCGGCAATCCAGCCGATGCACTGGATGAGCGCGACAAGCTGCTGAAGCAGATCTCCTCGATCGTCGGCGTCAACGCGGTCGATCGCGAAAACGGTGACATGGCGCTCTATACGACAGACGGCACAGTCGTTTTCGACACGATACCGCGCACAATTACGTTTGTTGCCCAGAATACCTATACCGCTCAGACGAAGGGCAACGGCATCTACATCGATGGCGTGCTACTCGGCAGCGGCAAGGGTTCGACGAGCACGGCCCAGGGAAGCCTGCAGGCGCTGTTGCAAGTGCGCGACGAAGTCGCAACGACATTCCAGTCGCAGCTCGATGAAATTGCAAAGTCGCTCGTCACCATGTTCTCGGAAACCGGCGGCGCGCCCGCCACGACGCAGCCAGGCCTATTCGTTTGGAAGACGGCGGCTGGTGCCCAAGGTGGAACGCCGACGACGACGGGCGTGATCGATGGCATCGCCGGCACCATCACCGTAAACGCCGCCGTCATCACCAGCCAGGGCGGCGACCCGATGAAGTTGCGCGATGGGTCAATCTCCGGCCTCACCAACCTCAATCCGACCGGCAAAAGCGGCTTCTCCGACAATCTCGACGCGCTCTACACGGCGATGGGCACGGCTCAGACCTTTTCAGCGACCGCCGGCCTCTCGTCGAACGTCAACATCATGGATTACGCCTCGAATTCGATCGGCTGGCTTGAGCAGTATCGAAGTGATGCGACGACGGCGTCCGAAAATACCTCGGCAGCACTCTCGCGTTCGACGGAAGCCTATTCCAACGAGACCGGCGTGAACCTCGACGAGGAACTGACGCTGCTTCTCGACATCGAGCAGTCCTACAAGGCGGCAACGAAGATCCTCAACGCTGTCGACGAAATGTTGAAGTCATTGCTGGACATAGCGAGTTAAGCCATGAAAAGTTCATTTATTTCTAGCTCAGCCATTCAGAACGCGATGCGATTGACGATCCGCCAATCGCAAAAGCAATTGGTCAGCGCTTCTCTCGAAGCAACGACGGGCATTTATGCCGACATCGGCGCCTCGCTCGGCTCCGGCGCAGCCAAGAGCGTGAACTTCACGTCCGAGGTCAGCCGAATCAAGGCTCTCAAGGGCAGCAATTCCGTCGTTTCGGCGCGCCTTGAAGCGTCGCAGCTCGGCCTCGACAGCATGAAAAAGGCCGGCGATGCACTGGTCTCCAAGCTGACCGCGCTTCAGGGCAGTCAGGACAAGACCAGCATCACAGTGGCGATGCAATCTGCCGGTGACGCGCTGTCGCAACTGATGGATACGGGCAATTCCATGCTCAACGGCGAATACCTGTTCTCTGGTATCAACACCGATGTGCAGCCGCTTACCAGCCAGCAGACCGCCGCAACGACCGCCATTCAGACGAACCTCACGGCCTATGCAAGCGGCCTCGGCAAGCCGGTCAGCTCACTGACGGGTGCCGAGATGGGAACCTTCATCACCAACTTCGTTGAGCCGATGTTCTCGCAGGACACGTTCAACGGTACCTCCACGCCGATCGCATTCCCGCCTCCGGGAGCACCAACGCCGCTCGCGCCCGCGGCCTATGTGACGCCGCCGGCATGGAGCGACTGGTCGGCCGCTTCCAACCAGAATATGACCAGTCGCATCAGCAACTCGGAGGTGGTCACGTCTTCGACCAATTCCAACTCGGATGGCATGCGTTATTTCGCGCTCGCTTCGATCACGGTTTCGGCACTGGCCAGCCAGGGCCTAAGTGCTGACGCCTTGGGCACCGTCACCTCCAAGGCGATCGGCTACGCAGCGCAGGCAACGACCGGCATAGTGACGCAGGCAAGCCAGCTCGGCCTATCGCAGGAGCGCGTCGAGAAGGCCAACGATGCCCTCGATGCACAGTCGAGCATCATTCAGAACAAGCTCGTCGATCTCCAGGGTGTGGATACCTCGGAAGCATCGACGCTGGTCAACACCCTCCAGACGCAGCTGGAGACGGCCTACACCATCGTATCGAAAATTCAGCAGTTGAGTCTCGTGAACTACCTTTGATGATCAAGGGTACGAAAGACAAAGAAGGATGCATGAATGTATCAGTTCTCTTACTCCGAGGTCATGGAGGACTCGGTGGCCGATGCGAAGGAGCGGGAGCGTCAAGTTCTCGACCGGTCCATCGACCTGCTGTCGATTGCGCGGGACAAAGAGAAATACAGCCGGGAAGCCATTGATGCATTGTTCTACACCCGGCGCGTTTGGGTGAGCTTTATCGAGGATCTCAAGCATCCGGACAACCAGCTTGAAATCCAGCTGCGGGCCAACCTCATCTCCATCGCTATCTGGATCTTGAAGGAATGCGATCGGATCAGGCGCCGGCAATCGACGAACTACCAAGGCATTATCGACGTTACCACCATCATCAGGGATGGACTAAAATGAAAAGCACACTTCGTATCTCGCTAAAAGCCGGGGAAAAGATCTTCATTAACGGTGCGGTCTTGCGCGTCGATCGCAAGGTCGCGCTGGAATTCCTGAATGATGTAACGTTCCTTCTCGAAAACCACGTTCTCCAGCCGGAAGAGGCGACAACGCCTCTGCGCCAGCTTTATTTCATTGCCCAGATGATCCTCATCAATCCCGAGGGCAAGGAGCAATCGACGGCGATGTTCCGCAAGTCGGTCACCATGCTGCTGACCTGCTTCAAGAACGAGGAGGTTCTCGCCGAGCTGAAGCGCATCGATGGTCTCGTTTCGACCGGACGCGCATTCGACGCCCTGAAGGCCATCCGAGGTCTGTACCCGATCGAAGACAGCATCCTCAACAACCACGAAATGCCGCCGACGATGGTCGAGCAGATTCGTAAGGAGATTGCACCATGGCGGTAAGTGGCGTTTCGAGCACGTCGAGCACCTCGTCGTCGTCGAGCACCTCGAGCGCGCAGCAGAAGGCGACGCTGAACTACGACAACTTCCTGCAGCTGCTCATCGCGCAGATGAAGAACCAGGATCCGACGGATCCGGTCGATGCCAGCGAGCAGATGTCGCAGCTGGCGAGCTTCTCGCAGGTCGAACAGACGATCCAGACGAACAGCAAGCTGGACACGCTGCTTGCGAGCTCCAGCCTGACGCAGGCCGGCAGCTATATCGGCAAGTACATGACCAGCGCTGACGGTTCCGTCAAAGGCACGGTCGCTTCGGTCAAGGTCTATTCCGACGGAATTGTCGCGACGACGACCGACGGGAAGAGTATCCTTGTGCAGGCGGGAATCACCCTGGCCGACAAGGCGCCGACGACGTCGAGCTAAGTGCAATTATGAGGCGGTTCGGCCATATCGGGCGAACAGCAAGGCGATATGAGGTTGCCTGACGATGAATGAAGCTGATGCTCTTGACCTTTTCCAGGCGGCGATCTGGACCGTTCTCGTTTCCGCAGGTCCGGCGGTTGCGGCAGCCATGGTGGTCGGCCTGATCATCGCGCTGTTCCAGGCGCTGACGCAGGTTCAGGAAGCAACCCTCACCTTCGTTCCGAAGATCGTGGCCGTCCTCGTCACCATCGGCATCTCGGCTCCGTTCGTCGGATCGCAGATTTCGATTTTCACCAATCTGGTGTTTTCGCGCATTCAGTCGGGTTTCTGAGCCACCTTCGCGCAAGCTTCGCCATTTAATTCTCGTTCCGAATTGGTGGGCATCATGCCCGCACCTCTCATGAAGAGACGGAATCGAAATGGCGCAACCTCCCGCACTCCCCCTTCCGAAAGCCGGACTTAGCGTACGTGATATCGGTTTTGCCATGGGCATCATCCTTATCATCTGTGTCCTCTTCCTGCCGATCCCGCCGTTTTTGATCGACATGGGTTTGGCCTTCTCGATCGCTTTCTCGGTGCTGATTCTGATGGTCGCGCTGTGGATCCAGAAGCCGCTCGACTTCTCATCATTCCCGACCATTCTTCTGATCGCGACCATGACGCGCTTGGCGCTGAACATCGCGACGACGCGCGTCATCCTTTCGCACGGCAACGAGGGTCATGATGCAGCCGGCGGCGTCATCGCAGGCTTTGCCAGCCTCGTCATGTCCGGCGACTTCGTGATCGGTCTGATCGTCTTCCTGATCCTCATCACCATCAACTTCATCGTTATCACCAAGGGCGCGACACGTATCGCGGAAGTCGGCGCGCGCTTCACCCTCGACGCGATCCCCGGAAAGCAGATGTCGATCGACGCCGACCTCTCGGCCGGCATCATCGACGAGAAGGAAGCCCAGCGTCGCCGTAAGGAACTGGAAGAGGAAAGCTCCTTCTTCGGTGCCATGGACGGCGCGTCCAAGTTCGTTCGTGGCGATGCGATTGCCGGTCTTCTGATTACCTGCATCAACATTTTTGGCGGCATCATCATCGGCTATTTCCGTCACGGCATGCCGATCGGCGAAGCCGCCGACGTCTTCGTCAAGCTCTCCGTCGGCGACGGCCTCGTCTCGCAGATGCCGGCCCTCATCGTTTCGCTCGCAGCCGGCCTTCTCGTGTCGCGTGGCGGCACCGTCGGTTCCACTGAACAGGCAGTCGTCAACCAGCTCAGCGGCTATCCGCGCGCCCTTTCCGTATCCGCGGTTCTGATGGCAATCCTCGGGCTCATGCCGGGCCTGCCGTTTTTCCCTTTCATGTTTCTTGCCGGTCTTCTGGCCTTCGGCGCCTGGTTCATTCCTCGTCAGGTCGAGGCCGAGAACAAGGCGCGGCGCGAGCAGGAAGAGAAGAAGGTCGTCCAGAACAAGGAGCTCGAAAAGGACTCCGTCAAGTCGGTGCTGCGCACCTCGGAAATCGAACTCGCGCTCGGCAAGATGGTATCGACGCGGCTGCTTGGCGCCCATCAGGAGCTCGCCTTCCGCGTCGGCAAGATGCGCAAGAAGTTCGCGACGCAGTACGGCTTCGTTGTTCCGGAAATCAAGGTCACCGACGATATCGGCATCGCCGAGAAGTCCTATCAGATCCGAATCCACGGCACGACGGTTGCTTCCAACATGCTGCGCGTGGGCGAGGTTCTGGTCGTCACCGGCTCCGGCCGTAGGCCAAGCATTCCGGGCGACGAGATTCGCGAACCAGCGTTCGGCATGCCGGCGGTTTCCATTCTTGAAGCCTTTGCCGAAGACTTGAAGCGCGAAGGTTTCCAGCCGATCGACAATGTCTCGGTCGTGCTGACGCATATGAGCGAAGTCATCCGCAACAATCTGCCGGCGCTTCTGTCCTACAAGGACGTGAAGGTGTTGATCGACAGGCTCGATCCCGAATACAAGAAGCTGGCCGACGAGATCTGCTCGTCGCACATGTCCTATTCCGGCTTGCAGGCCGTGTTGAAGCTGTTGCTTGCCGAGCGCGTGTCGATCCGCAACCTGCACCTCATCCTGGAAGCCGTCGCCGAACTCGCGCCGCATGTCCGCAAGACCGAGCAGATTGTCGAGCACGTCCGCGTTCGCATGGCACAGCAGCTATGCGGCGATCTCGCCGACAATGGTGTGCTTCGCGTACTGCGGCTCGGCAGCAAGTGGGACCTCGCTTTCCATCAGGCGCTGAAGCGTGACAACAAGGGCGAGATCGTCGAATTCGACATCGACCCGCGCATGCTGGAGGAGTTCAGCGAGCAGGCGACGAAGGTTATCCGTGAATTCATGGATCGAGGCCTGCCATTCGCCCTTGTCACCTCGCCGGAAACACGCTCCTATGTGCGTATGATCATCGAACGATTGTTCGCAACGCTCCCGGTCCTGTCGCATGTCGAGCTGGCCAAGGGCATCGAGATAAAGATTCTGGGCTCGATTTCATGATAACTGACCCGCAAGGGACCGTCCTGGCGCTGTTCCTGATCTTCTGCAGGATCGGCGGCTGTGTCCTGGCGATGCCCGGCTTTTCGTCGGCCCGCGTGCCGGCGCAAGTGCGGGTCTTTATTGCTGCCGCCCTGTCCCTGGCGATCTTGCCTGTGCTTTGGGACACAGTTTATCCGATCGTCCACACATCGAACGCCACCTATATCGGCTACATTTTCAGCGAATCGCTGATTGGCGTCATGTACGGCATGCTCGCCCGGGTCTATACGCTCGGTCTGCAATTTGCGGCCAGCGTCATTGCGATGATGGTCGGATTCACGCAGCCGGGTGCGGCGGATGTCTTTGAAGATTCGCCGGAAAGCAGCCTTTCAGGCTTCATCACCTTTGCCGGCATGATGATCCTGTTCATGATGGACTTTCATCACATCGTGTTCCGGGCATTGGTCGATTCCTACACGTCGATGCCCTTCGGCGGCATCATGCAGCTGCGTGCCACGCTCATCTCGTTCACCGACACGCTGTCATCGACGTTCATGATCATGTTGCGGCTCTCGAGCCCGTTCCTGATCTACGGCCTGATGTTCAACATCGCCATCGGCTTCATCAACAAGCTGGCGCCGCAGATTCCGGTGTATTTCATATCGACACCCTACCTGCTTCTCGGCGGCCTCTTCCTTTTCTACTTCTCCGTGGCGGCATTGGTCAGCCAATTCGGCCAATCCTTCGCCAGCGTTTTCATCGGCAGGTAGTGGCATGGCGGACAAGACACGCTCCCAGAAACTGCAACGCCTCGTAGCGGTTCAACGGCATCTGGAGCAGATGGCCGAATTCGATCTTGCCGAAACGAGCCGCCAGCGCGCGGAAGTCAACGACCAGATGGACAGCGTCATTCTGGCGCTCGGCTCCATGGACCCCGTCCATCATGCCTTTTCGCAGGGCTATGCGGATCGATTCAACCGGCTCGGGATCAAGGACAAGCAGCTGACCGGCATGCAGCAGATTCACGAAATGCGCGTCGTTCAGGAGCGCGCCAAGGGCGATCGGCTGGAAGACGGCATGCGCGAAGCGCTTGAGGCCGAGCGTCGGGAAGCCGACGACAATGCAGTCTATGATCTCATCGATCAAAAGTTCGGTACGCCAGCCTCCAGCAAGCTTCAAAAATCATAATCGTCACAATCTTAATCAAGGGGATTGTGACTTGGCTATTTCACCTCCGAGTGATCTGGTCCTGGATGTTGTCAAAGCTGCCGAACCGCTCGAGGTTCAGGCAGCCCAGGAAAAACTGAAGGCAAACCAGGCGGCTTTTGCCGCAAACAGTCTCGCCGAAGCCGGCAACGGCTTCACGTCGGCCGTCGATATTCTCGATCGCGCAGTGGGCAAGACCGGCTTGAGCGACAGCAAAAACCGCAGCACCAAGACGGAAGAGGTGCCGGAAACCTACCGCAAGTTCGAGGCGATGGTCCTGCAGAACTTCATCAAGAACATGCTGCCGAGTGACAGCGAAGAAGTCTACGGCAAGGGTGCCACCGGTGATATCTGGAAGGGAATGATGGCTGAACAGCTCGGCAACGAGATTTCGAAGGGTGACGGCATCGGCATTGCCAAGCAGCTTTATCAGGATGCGCTGAAGAAGCAGGAAGGCAAGGTCGCCAACGCTTCCACCGATCAGGACGATCGCAATATGGCGATGAGCATGATCGACGAGTTCCAGCGCAAGACCTTCGGTACAACAACTGCGGACAACAAGTCCGCCAATGACGCCTGAGAGAATCGAGGACAAAAATGGAAATAATCTCGAACGACTACCGTATCAAATCGGTTCTTGGACGCCTTGAAATGATCATCGACAATGAGAACACGAGGATCGGCAACGACCCTCAGTTCGATCTCAAAGTGTCGAATGCCCACAAGAGCCGCTGCCTTTATGAGCTGTCGATGCTCTTCCGCGACACGGATCCGAAAGAGCTTGCCGCCACGCATCTCGATCAGCTGCACGGGTTGAAGAAGAAGCTCGTGCTGAACGCCCGACGCGTCGAAGCGCATCTGGAAGCGGTCCGTACCGTTGCCGATCTCCTGAAGAATGCGGTCCAGGATGCGGATGCCGACGGCACCTATTCCCAAGAGCAATTCGTAGCACGTGGCGCTTGATGATTAAACTCGTTCTGACTGGCGTCTGGGTTT
The DNA here is from genome assembly GCF_964254185.1 of Rhizobium sp. LjRoot258. Taxonomy (NCBI): domain Bacteria; kingdom Pseudomonadati; phylum Pseudomonadota; class Alphaproteobacteria; order Hyphomicrobiales; family Rhizobiaceae; genus Rhizobium; species Rhizobium sp. LjRoot258. The sequence continues at coordinate 308,282 of NZ_CAXUST020000001.1, forward strand.
GCGCGATCACGCTGGCATCGGTCTATTTCTCGGTGCACATGGCAACGGCTCCTGCGCCGGCTCCTGATGATTCCAAGCAAAGCCAGCTCGAGCTTGTCAAGGGCGAGACGATCACCGTGCCGATCATTGCCGACGGCGCCGTCACCGGCTACTTCCTCGGCAAGGTGTCTTTCATGATGAACAAGGACACGGTGAAAAACCTGTCCTTGCCGCTGACGGAAATGACGACCGACGAGCTCTTTACGCTGCTCGTCGGCAACAAGATGGTCGACATCTCCAACATGAAATCCTTCGATGCGAAGGCTTTCCGGGAGATGATCAAGAAGGACATCAACCAGCATCTCGGTGGAGACTATATCGATCAGGTGATGCTGGAGCAGCTCGACTACCTCTCGAAGGAAGAAGTCAAGGCGAATGCTTCCGGACAGCAGAAGAAAACGGTCAAGCCCGTGAACGTCGTAGCCCCGGCACCGGTGTCGGACAAGGCTGCAACGGAGTAGACCTAGTCATTGCCCTGAAGCGGCGCCTCTGGCGCCGTTTTGCGTTTATCCCGGGGACACGATGGTTAACAATTCCTTCGCTCGAGGCGGGGAATTCAAGCGATTTTCCTAAGAGATAGTTGAAATCGCGCTGCTACAAGTCGTGCCGATGGGCTGACTGTGCACCGGCATTCCGGTTCTTGGAATTCTTTCATGCGCTCCCAGGCGAACGCTCTTGGTCGATGCTGAATCGTCTGGTGCGGCTATGTGATCTGTTTCGGGATGCATGCAGCATGAAACACTATCGTCAGGAAGCCGGCATGAACCTGATCGCGAATTTCGCGGTCCTGTCGTCACGTCGCGCGATCTTCGATCTGCCGATCTGCGATCTTGGCTGGGATGATGCGCTGGTGTTCATCAATGAACTCCTGTCGATACCGGTCGGGCAGACATCGATCTCGTTCGTCAACGCGCGCAATATGGTGATGACGTTGCGCGATAGCGACTACCGCGCCGTTCTCGCGCAAAATCTGCTGCTCCCGGATGGTCCGGGTCTCGATATTGCATCGAAGGTGGCGCACGGATCGCCGTTCCCCGCCAGCTTAAAGGCCGCCGATTTCGTACCGGCGCTGCTGACATTCATGGAGATCCCGCGGCGTATCGGCCTCATCGGCAGCACGCCTGAGGCGACTAGGAAGACTGCCGCGAAGTTCCGGCGCCACGCTCCGTGGCATGAGTTCATCATCATTTCGGACAGCTTCGCTGAGACGGAAGACAGAGCGGCGATCGTCAAAGAGATCGACCGGCAATGGCTCGACATACTCATCGTCGGAACGGACACGCCATCCCAGGAGAAATGGATCCATCAGCACATCCGGGCAGATCACGCCCGGCTTGTGCTTGCTGTCGGCGACCTATTCGGTGTCGTGGCGGGTACCGACCACCGAACACCGAAGCTTGTACGGATGATGAGAATTGCACGCGCCTATAGCTGGATGCGGCAGCCGAAGCGCGCAGGCGTGCAGTGTGGCTTTGCCTTTGCAGTTTTCCTGTACTACGTGCTCCACTACGGTGGGACGCGTCGCACACGGATACTGAACGGATCCAGGTGAGACGCTGCTCTGCAGCATGCTGCGAGTTGGCGCCAGTTAACCATTTCTTTGCCATGAACATTTAAGGTTGGTTAACCATCCGCAGTCGCGGGCGGCTCGACCGTTCATACGCATGAGATGTGGCGATGTACGACAGCAATCCGGGAAGCCAAGCCTTCCGCTCCCCGACGGCACGGCACGACCGTATCGCGAGGCCATCCGCGGCCACGGCGACGATGCCGGCGCCGGAAGCAAAATTGCTCGGCGTGATCGAGCGCGCGCTTGAGCAACAACGGGCCAGCCGCGATGCCGTGGCTGAAGTGCCGCCGCTTGTCAGCCGCATCGAAACAATCTTGGGCAAGCGGCTCGAAGCTGCAAACGATGTCGAGGCGGCTGCAGCCGACCCGCTGCCGGCCGCGCCGGCGCCCGAAGTTTGGGGTTCCACGAAAGCGGCCGCAAGCCTCAATCAGGCGACATCTGCCGTCGGCAAGGGCGCGCCGAAATCCGGGCGTTTGAAACCTCTTGCCATGGTTGGTCTCATCTGTGCGCTTGGTGCAGCGAGCGGTACTCTGATCCCCGCCGAACCGACGCGCTATAGCGCGGAAGGGATACTCGCCGTCCAAGGCGCCGGCGAAAGTCGCACTGCAGTCACGAGAGCGACCGAAAAGACGCTTTCCTCTCCCCGTACGATGGCGGCAACGGTTGCGGCATTGAAACTCGACCGCGATCCGGAGTTCTCCGGCGTCTCCTCGGATGCATTGGCGGTGGCTATCGACCTGCTATCGACCGATGGCGCAGCCGCCGACCCTGTTTCGCGCGCAGAGGCATCGCTCGTTTCCGCGATCCGCACCGTGACCGATCCTCACGCCGGCACGATCGATTTCAAGGTGACAACGGGCAGCGCGGAGAAATCCGCGCGCATCGCCGGCTACCTTGGGTCCGTCGTGACGGGCTCAGGGGCAGCAACTGGGCCGGCCGAAGGCGGATCGCTGAAAAAGGCGGACGATGCGACGCAGCTCGAGCTTGCATCTTTCACCCAGAAGAGCGGCGAAGGCAACGTCAAGGTTGCGGCTGGTCTGCAGCAGCAGATCGGAAGCATTGACGCAGAGCTGAAGGCCGCCGAGCAGCGCATCGTTGCGGCCCAAGAGAAGGCCGGCCGGCTGAGGGCGGCCAAGGTCGCTGACGTCCTTGATGGCACGCTCGATGCGGACCTCATGTCGCCAACACTCATCGACCGCCGTGACCGATATGTGGCCGCCCACCTGTCTCTGTCACAGCTGTCTGCCAATCTCGGTCCTCGCCATCCGCGGCTGCAGGCGCAGCAGGCCGAGGTTGACGGCTTGAAGGATGCGATTGGCGAGGATCTCGGTCGGCTGCTGCGCGATGCCAATGACGAGATGAAGTCAGCCACTGTCGACAAACGGCAGCTGAGTGGTCGCCGCAATGCGCTGATCGCGCAGAGCAAGGACACGGGTGTCGATCTGGCGAAGCTCACCGAGCTGCGCGACAAGGCAAGTGCGGCGCGCTTGCGCCTGGAGGATGCGATCACCACCGGAGCCGTTGCGCCAGGTATTGGCAGCGTGCAGTTGCAGAAGACCGCGCAGATCGCGGCCGTGCCTGCGGACCAGGGCTGGCTTCGGCCGCTGCTCGGCGCTCTTGCAGGGCTCGCCTTCGGCCTGGCTGTTGTCTGTGCAAGGGCGCGCTGCGCGCTTGCTGCGTCCGCAACGAAGGAGCCGTCGCTACGCACTCCGGCACCGGAGCCAAATCTCGGCACGCCATCAACGGCCGAACCCGCCAAAGGGCCGCAGGACGTCGACATCATTCGCGCGGAACTCGCCACCATGCGCGATAGGCTGCGCACCCGATCGATAGCGTCCTGACCTCGCTGCGACACGATTGTTCTTGCATTTGCCATTTTAGGCAGGATAGGGCGTGGACAGGCAAATCGCGCTGAGCGCCACCCGCTACAATGAGCGAAAGCAAGGGCAGGAGACAGTCTTGACGACAGTGATTGATGGCAAACAGGTCGCCGCTTCCGTCATCGAAACGGTGAAGGCAGCGACATCGGCGCTGGACAAGCAAAGCGGCGTCAAGACGGGCCTTGCCGTGGTGATCGTCGGCGACGACCCGGCCAGCCATGCCTATGTCAACTCCAAGGGCAAGATGGCGAAGGAATGCGGATTCAAATCCGTTCAGCACACTCTGCCGGCCGAGACCAAGCAGGAGGAACTGGCGGCACTCGTCGCTGCGCTGAACAGCGATCCGTCGATTCACGGCATTCTCGTCCAACTGCCGCTGCCGAAGCATCTAAAGTCAGAATTGATCATCCAATCAATCCTGCCCGAAAAGGATGTCGACGGTCTGCACGTCGTCAATGCCGGCAAGCTTGCGACTGGCGACCTCGAAACGGGCCTCGTGTCTTGCACCCCGGCTGGCGCGATGGTGTTTGTGCGACGCACGCATGGCGAAGATCTTTCCGGCCTGAATGCGGTGGTCATCGGCCGCTCAAACCTGTTCGGCAAGCCGATGGCGCAACTGCTGCTCAATGCAAACGCCACGGTGACCATCGCTCATTCACGCACCAAGGATCTGCCGGCCGTTTGCCGCAATGCGGATATTCTGGTGGCGGCCGTCGGCCGCCCGGAGATGGTCAGGAGTGATTGGGTGAAGCCTGGCGCCACCGTTATTGACGTTGGTATCAATCGCATTCCTGCCCCGGAAAAGGGCGAAGGCAAAACGCGCCTCGTTGGCGACGTCGCCTTTGAAGATGCCGCCAAGGTTGCCGCCGTCATCACGCCGGTTCCTGGTGGCGTGGGACCGATGACCATCGCGATGCTGATGGCCAACACCGTCATCGCCGCCCATCGCGCGGCCGGTCAGACACCGCCGACGTTCTGAGCCTGTCGCGGAACGGGGCCTGTCGAGGCCCTGACAATCAGTTCGGTTTTCCAGAGTTCCTGCTCTGGGAATGACCCGTCCTGCTTCACCGTTCCGATGAGCCGTTGGGCGATGCGCACGCCTGCGGCGCGCAGCGATGACCGCGTTGTCGTCAACGGCACGGAGAAGTTCTCGGGCTTGAGATGGGGCAAAACGTCGTCGTGCGCGATCAGCGAGATATCCTCGCCGAGCTTGAGCCCCGCCTGATTGGCGGCGCGGATGGCGCCGAGCGCCAGCACCGTACTGGAACAGAGGATCGCCGTCGGCGGTTCCGGCATCTGTAGAAATCGTTCCATCGCGGACTGGCCAAGTTCGTCTGTCATCGATGTGTGGCTCATGCAGTCTTCCGGAAGCGACAGTCCCCGCTCGGAAAGCGCAGCGACAAGTCCGTTCTTGCGACGGATCGCAAAGTCGAGATGTCCCGGCCCGTTGAGCAGGGCAAAGCGCGTATGACCGAGCTGAAGCAGCAGCCGCGCCGCATCGTAGAAGGCCGCCTCGTTGTCAATGTCGAGATACGGGTAGTCGGGTTCGGAACCGAAGGAGCGGCCATGCACGAGGAATGGCATGGAAAGCGACTTCAGCATCGGCAGCCGTGGGTCGTGGCCGCGCATATAGGCCACGAACAGCGCATCGACATTGCCGCTGATCGCAAGCCGCCGCAGTGCGCCGACTTCGTCGTTCGGATCGGCAGGCATGATCACGAAATGAAAGTCGTGGCGCACGGCTTCCTCGCCAAGACCCGTCAGGAACTCACCGAAGTGCACATCCGAATAGTGATCGGGAGCTGTCGGCATCACGAGGCCGATCGACCCGGCCTTGCCGGTCGCAAGCCGTTGTGCCGCCTTGTTCGGGCGGTAGCCTGTCTCCTTCACGGCTTGCAGGACCCGCTCGCGTGTCGCCTCATTGACTTCGGGATAGCCGTTCAATGCACGGCTTACCGTTGTCTGCGACAGGCCAAGCAATTCCGATAGCTGTTTCAGATTCACGTGCTATTCTTCCTCCGCTCGCACTGGTCGCCAGCTCCCAATGGCATCCAAAGCGCTTTCAATTATGTAGCAGTTGTGCCGCTTGACTCAAGAAAAATCGCTCCATATTCCAAGGTATGGCGTCGAAACCTTGATGTAGAAGGCCGCATCTTTTGCGCTTTTTGCGAAATGGCTTGACTCTTTTCCGCTGAAAGTGACATGAGTGCTTTTGTCAAAGCGCTTTGGAACGGCGTCAAAATAGTTTCAAAAGTGCGGTTGGGATTGTGATGGGAGGTTGATCACATGAGAAAGACGTTTTTGATGGGCGTCGCTGCGGCGGCGCTTCTTGCCGGTGCTGCGTCTGCTGCCGATCTGAAGTTTGCTCCGGGGCAGGATTCGAAGTTCAACTGGAAGAGCTACGACGATTTCAAGGCTGCGCACGCCGATCTCAAGGGCGAGCAGATGACGATCTTCGGGCCCTGGCGCGGCGAAGACGAAGCCTTCTTCCGCAGCATTCTGGCCTACTTCACCGAAGCAACCGGTGTAGACGCCAAGTACTCGTCTTCGGAGAACTACGAACAGCAGATCGTCATCGACACGCAAGCCGGTTCGCCGCCGAATATCGCGGTCCTGCCGCAACCGGGCCTTCTGGCCGATCTCGCCAGCAAGGGCTTCCTGACGCCGCTCGGCGACGAGAATTCCCAGTGGGTCAAGGACAACTACGGCGCCGGTGATAGCTGGGTCGGCTACGGCACCTACAAGGGCAAGGACGGCAAGGAAGCCTTCTATGCGTTCCCTTATAAGGCCGACGTGAAGTCGCTGGTGTGGTACGTGCCTGAGAATTTCAAGGAAGCGGGCTACAAGGTCCCGACGACCATGGAAGAGCTGCATGCCCTGACGGAGCAGATCGTCAAGGATGGCGGCGTGCCGTGGTGCATCGGCCTTGGTTCCGGTGGCGCAACAGGCTGGCCGGCAACCGACTGGATCGAAGACATCATGCTGCGTCAGCAGAAGCCTGACGTCTACGACAAGTGGACCACCAACGAAGTCAAGTTCACCGATCCGGCCGTCGTTGCCGCGATCGAGGAATTCGGCTCGTTCGCCAAGAACGAGAAGTATGTCAGTGGTGGCGTTGCCGCCGTGGCAGCAACGGACTTCCGCGATAGCCCGAAGGGTCTCTTCGGCGTGCCGCCGAAGTGCTATCTCCACCATCAGGCGTCGTTCATCCCGTCGTTCTTCCCGGAGGGCACGAAACTCGGTCAGGATGCCGACTTCTTCTATATGCCGACATACGCGGCGCATGCCGACCTCGGCAAGCCGGTTCTGGGCGCTGGCACGCTTGTTACTGTCACCAAGGACTCCAAGGCGGCTCGTGCCTTCGTAGAGTTCCTGAAGACGCCGATCGCGCACGAAGTCTGGATGGCACAGTCAAGCTTCCTGACGCCGTACAAGGGCGTCAACACGGCAGCCTATGCCAACGACCAGATGAAGAGGGAAGGCGAGATCCTGACGACCGCGACTACCTTCCGCTTTGACGGTTCCGACCTGATGCCGGGCAAGATCGGCGCGGGTGCGTTCTGGACCGGCATGGTCGATTTCGTTGGCGGCAAGTCGGCCGAAGACACCGCCAAGGAAATCCAGAGCTCCTGGGATGGCATCAAGTAATATCACCTGATGTCCGTGCCGCCGGCTGCGGCGGCATGGCTGAAATGCATGGCCGGATACTGGGAGTGTCCGGCCATCGTTGCCTGTCGCGTTGAAAGCGGTGGGCGATGTGACGACGATCAGCGCACAAACCCGTCAGGATAGACAGGGTAGCAGGGGAGGGACGAATGCTGTCGCAGATAGTTTCCGCTTTGGGGGTCGTGGTCGTGGCGGTCTTTGCCTGCTCGGCCTATTTCTATTTCTCGAACAAGATCCTGGATTGGTCGCTGCCCGTGAAGGATGGCGACATCCATTCCGCGGCGCGCAATCTGAACCGCCGGGCGATGATCCGGCCGTGGCTGTTCATCGGGCCAGCCCTTTTCCTTCTTATCGTCTACCTTGTTTATCCTGTGATCGCCACGCTGATCCTGTCCTTCTACGACCGCTCCGGCGAGCAATTCGTCGGCTTGGCGAACTATCAGTGGGCTCTCACAGACCGCGAATTCCGCCAGTCGATCTTCAACAACATCCTGTGGCTGGCCGTCGTGCCGGCGGCCTGCACCTTCTTCGGCCTCGTCATCGCCGTGATGACCGACCGCATCTGGTGGGGCAACATCGCCAAGAGCATCGTCTTCATGCCGATGGCGATCTCCTTCGTCGGCGCATCCGTCATTTGGAAGTTCATCTACGAATATCGTGGCGGCAACGATGTGCAGATCGGCCTGCTGAATGCGATCGTCCAGCTGTTCGGCGGGACGCCGCAGGTGTGGATCTCGGTGCCCTTCTGGAACAATTTCTTCCTGATGATCATCCTCATTTGGATCCAGACCGGCTTTGCGATGGTGATTCTGTCGGCGGCGCTGCGCGGCATTCCTGAGGAAACCATCGAGGCTGCCGTCATCGACGGCGCCAATGGCTGGCAGATCTTCTGGCGCATCATGGTGCCGCAGGTCTGGGGCTCGATCGCGGTCGTCTGGACGACGATCACCATTCTCGTGCTCAAGGTGTTCGACATCGTGCTGACCATGACCAACGGCCAGTGGAATTCGATGGTGCTCGCCAACCTGATGTTCAACTGGCTCTTCCGGGGAGGCGGCGATTCCGGCCGAAGCGCGGTCATCGCGCTGATCATCATGCTGGCGGTGACGCCGATCATGGTCTGGAACGTCCGCCGTGCCAATCGCGAGCTGGGAGGCCACTGAGATGACCTTGTCAGGACGTTTCTTCAAGATCGGCCCGGCCCGCCTCTTCGTTCACTTCGCGGTGCTCGTCATCGTCGTCATCTGGCTGATACCGACGCTCGGCATCTTCGTCAGTGCCCTGCGAGACAAGGATCAGCTCGTTTCTTCCGGCTGGTGGACGGCCTTCGCCGGCTCCTCCCGAACAGTGGCGGCTCGCCTTGGGCAGCCCGACCAGCAGCAGCAGGACGGGACAGTTTACCTCATCGCCGGCAATGTCCTCGAGGGACAGCAAGGCCGCTCCATCAGGGCGTTCGGCACGCGTGTCCAGCAACCGGCCGCCTACAAGGCCGGCGAAACAGCCGACCTTGGCGACGGTCTGTCCCTCACCGTCAACGATGACGGCAGCTATCGCTACACGAAGACCGCCGCCTTTGGTCCGGATGACGGCGGCCGGCGCGTCTACATTTCGGTCGCCACGCCGCCGGAATTCACCTTGCAGAACTATAAGAACGTTCTCACCAGCGAGGGGATCGGCCAGTCCTTCATCAACTCGCTGACCGTCACCATCCCGGCGACGATCATCCCGATCCTCATCGCCGCCTTTGCGGCCTACGCGCTGAGCTGGATGGAATTCCCGGGCCGGGCCCTGCTGATCGCGCTTGTCGTCGGCCTCATCGTCGTGCCGCTGCAGATGTCGCTCATCCCGCTTCTGCGGCTTTATAACGGCATTGGGTCGCTGCTCGACGCGCCGTCGAAAACCTATCCCGGCATCTGGTTTGCGCACACTGCCTTCGGCATGCCGCTCGCCATTTATCTGCTGCGGGCCTATATCGCCGGCCTCCCGAAGGAGATCATCGAATCGGCGCGCGTCGACGGGGCCAGCGACTTCGAAATCTTCACCCGTATCGTACTGCCCTTGTCCTTCCCTGCGCTCGCATCCTTCGCGATCTTCCAGTTCCTGTGGGTGTGGAACGACCTGCTTGTCGCCATGGTCTTCCTTGGCACCGATAGGGATCATCTCGTGCTCACCGGTGCGTTGAACGCGCTGCTCGGCTCGCGGGGCGGCAATTGGGAAATCCTGACGGCCTCGGCCTTCGTCACCATTGTCGTACCGCTGCTCGTGTTCTTTGGCTTGCAGCGCTACCTGGTGCGTGGTCTGCTTGCGGGCTCGGTCAAGGGCGGCTAGCAATCCAAGAGCATCCAACAGGAAACATGAGCATGGCATCCCAATCCATTTTGACGGCCGACAAGGACTGGTGGCGTGGCGCGGTGATCTATCAGATCTACCCACGCTCCTACCAGGACTCCAATGGCGACGGCATCGGCGACCTGAAGGGCATCACCGCCCGCCTGCCGCATGTCGCCGCCCTCGGCGCCGACGCGATCTGGATCTCGCCCTTCTTCACCTCGCCGATGCGCGATTTCGGCTATGACGTTTCCGACTACGAGAACGTCGATCCGATCTTCGGCACGCTGGTGGATTTCGACACGCTGATCGCTGAGGCCCATCGCCTCGGCATTCGCGTGATGATTGATCTTGTCATCTCGCACAGCTCAGACCAGCATCCCTGGTTCGTCGAAAGCCGCACCAGCAAGACAAACGCCAAGGCGGATTGGTATGTTTGGGCCGATGCCAAGCCGGATGGCACGCCGCCGAACAACTGGTTGTCGATCTTCGGCGGTTCGGCGTGGGCGTGGGACCCGACGCGCATGCAGTATTACATGCACAACTTCCTGACGTCGCAGCCTGATATGAACCTGCACAATCCCGAGGTTCAGGATCGGCTGCTTGATGTCGTCCGCTTCTGGTTGAAGCGCGGCGTCGATGGCTTCCGTCTCGATACGATCAACTTCTACTTCCACGACAAGGAACTGCGCGACAATCCGGCGCTTGTTCCCGAGCGCCGCAACGCGTCGACGGCTCCGGCGGTCAATCCCTATAACTTCCAGGAACACGTCTACGACAAGAACCGGCCGGAGAATCTGGCCTTCCTGAAGCGATTCCGCGCCGTGCTCGAAGAGTTTCCGGCAATTGCTGCCGTCGGCGAAGTGGGCGATAGCCAGCGTGGGCTCGAGATCGTCGGCGAATACACCTCCGGCAACGACAAGATGCATATGTGCTATGCCTTCGAGTTCCTGGCGCCCGATCCCTTGTCTCCCGAACGTGTCGAGGAGGTCATGGAAGACTTCGCGGCGGCCGCGCCGGATGGCTGGGCCTGCTGGGCCTTCTCCAACCATGATGTCATGCGCCATGTCAGCCGCTGGGGATCACTGGTCGCCGATCACGACGCTTTTGCCAAGCAGTATGCGTCACTGCTGATGACGCTGCGCGGTTCGGTCTGCCTCTATCAGGGCGAGGAACTGGGCCTGACGGAAGCCGATCTTGCCTATCAGGACCTGCAGGATCCCTACGGCATCCAGTTCTGGCCGGAATTCAAGGGCCGTGATGGTTGCCGCACGCCGATGGTATGGGACAGTCAGGTCGCCCAGGGCGGCTTCTCGACCGTCAAGCCATGGCTGCCGGTTCCGGTCGAGCACATCCTGCGCGCTGTCAGCGTCCAGCAGGGCGACGAGGCCTCTGTGCTAGAGCACTATCGTCGCTTCCTTGCCTTCCGCAAGCAGTACCCGGCCTTCGCCAAGGGCGAGATCGAGTTCATGGAGCCGCAGGACGACGTGCTGCTCTTCGTGCGCGAGTATGGCAACGAAAAGCTGCTCTGCGTCTTCAACATGAGCGCTGCCGAAGGCGCGGTCGTTTTGCCTGCCGGTGATTGGCAGGCGTTGACGGGCCACGGTTTCGTCAGCAATAACTACGGTGAGAAGATCGATATTCCGGCGTGGGGAGCATACTTCGCTCGTCTCGCCTGACGATTCAGGAGGAGGAATTAATGACTGGACTGACGCTCAAGGATATTCGCAAATCCTACGGTTCCGTGGATGTTCTCCACGGGATCGATCTGGAGATCAAGGAGGGCGAGTTCGTTGTGTTCGTCGGTCCTTCGGGCTGCGGAAAATCCACTCTGTTGCGCATGATCGCCGGCTTGGAGAACATTACCGGCGGCGACATGTATATCGACGGCCAGCTGGTCAACGATGTCCCGCCCTCCAAGCGCGGCATCGCCATGGTGTTCCAGTCCTATGCGCTCTATCCGCATATGACCGTCTACGACAACATGGCGTTCGGCATGAAGATCGCCGGTGAAAGCAAGCAGGAGATCGATCGCCGCGTTCGGGCCGCGGCCGAAAGCCTGCAGCTCACCAGCTATCTCGATCGCCTGCCGAAGGCGCTCTCCGGCGGTCAGCGTCAGCGCGTCGCAATCGGCCGCGCCATCTGCCGCAACCCCAAGGTTTTCCTCTTCGACGAGCCGCTGTCGAACCTCGACGCAGCGCTTCGTGTCGCGACCCGCATCGAGATCGCCCGTCTCAACGAGCAGATGGCGGACACGACGATGATCTATGTCACGCATGACCAGGTGGAGGCGATGACGCTTGCTGACCGCATCGTCGTCCTCTCCGCCGGCAATATCGAGCAGGTGGGCGCGCCGCTGGAACTCTATGAGCGTCCGGCAAACCTCTTCGTTGCCAAGTTCATCGGCTCTCCGGCCATGAATGTCATTCCCTCGACTATCACCGAGGCTGGCAACACGACGACGGTGACGCTGACAGGCGGCAAGTCGGTGACATTAGACCTTCCGACGGCCGCCTCCGAGAAGGGCAAGACCGCAAGCTTCGGCGTTCGTCCTGAAGATCTGCGCATTGCCGGTGCGACCGACGACTACCTTTTCGAAGGCGAGGTCTCGATCGTCGAAGCACTCGGCGAAGTGACGTTGCTCTATATCGAAGGCCTTGTTCCGGGCGAACCGATCATCGTCAAGCTGCCGGGCATCTACGACGTGAGGAGGGGCCAGAAGATGCACTTCTCGGCCGACCGTTCCAAGCTGCATCTCTTCGATGCGGACGGTCGCACATATCGTCGATAAAATCGCGTTGCGGCGAACAACAAGAAAACAAGCCCGGACAGCACATCATATTGCCCGGGATTGTTTATCTATTTGATCGCAAACGGAATTATTCTCGAAAATCGGCTGTATCGTTCTGCGTGCATCGCGCTCCAAATCGAAACTATTCTCACCTTCTGTTAAGCATCGCCCGCTAGTATTTCCTCATTGAGTATCGAGGGAATACTGCGGTGGCTGCATCCAATCCAATGCCTTCCGGGCACTTTCTGAACAAAGAGGAATCCTTCATGTACGACCGCGAAGTGCGGTTCAAAATGGAGGATACGATGAACGCCGCACGCATCGAGTATACCGAGAAGGGCGTCATGCACATGGCGTCCCGGCGATGCGACATCATTCGCATTTCGAAGAGCACCGCAGTCCTCGCACTGCTCACGCAATACGCCCTTCCGAAGCAGTTCTATCTCGATATCCCGGATGCCCGCATCACCAAGGTCGGCTGTATGCTGATGCGGGTGAATGCCAACAACACGATCGAAGTCCGCTTTCTGCGGCTGCTGAATGACAAGGAGCTCAACAAGATCTTTGTCTACAGCACTCACCCGGCGCACCGCGATCGCGTGCTCGACATTCGCGCCTGATTTCTCGACGCATCGAAAGACAAAGCAACGGTGTTATCCGTCAAGTATCGTTGCTCTTTGATCTCGCATTCTTGCGTTGAGAATGATGATCATTTTGCGCATGACGGCGACGAGCGCAACCTTGCCTGGCTTTCCCTTGGCTCTGAGATTTGTGTAGAAAGCCTTCATGGCGGGGTCGAAGCGGATGGCTGGTAAGGCGGCGATATAAAGGGCGTCTCGAACCGGCTTTCTTCCGCCGGCGATCATGCGTTTGCCACGCATCAGGCCACTGTCGCGGTTGAGCGGCGCGACGCCGACGAGTTTGGCGATTTGCCCTTGTCCATGAGCCCCAGTTCCGGCAGGCCGGCCATGAGGAAGCATGCGGTGCGCAAACCGATGCCCTTGAGCGACATCAGCACGTCGGCCTTGTTTGAGAGTTCTACATTCGATTCAAGGCAGGCCGTCATCTCGTCTACGACCGACTGGCGCTGCTCGAGCAGGAACTGCAGCGTCTCTTCGATCCACGCACGCGTTCTGCCATCGGTTTGACGGGTCAGCTTTTCCCGACGGTTCTTCTCCTGCACGATCATGTGGGACAACTGCCTGTAGCGCGTCACCAGATCGGTCAGGATGGCTTGTCCGGCCGAGGCCCGGGAAAGTATCTTTGTTTTCATGCGCCGAGCATAATCGGCCAGCACGAAGGCATCGATCCTGTCGGTCTTGGAGAGCTGGCCGCAGGCTCGTGCGAACTGTCTGACCTGTTTGGCATCCACCTTGGCGACAGGCAGCCGGGCTGCGAGCAAGGCCTCCACAACACATCGCTCATAGCCGCCGGTCGGCTCCAGAACCAGGCGCTCGATACCGTCCAACCGGGCAATGAAAGCGATGAACTCTGCAATGCCAGCTGCGGTATTGGCAAAGGTTGCCGACCGATCCTCGGGTAGAAGGCAGATATCAAAAGAAGATTTCGATATGTCGATGCCAACAAAATGGCTAGTATAGGTCATGAGGCGCTAGTCTCCCTTATACGCGAGCGCGAAGCTCTCTCAACGGTTCGACGAAGCCTCGAAATGCGCAAAGGGTTATGCTTTGTTACGAACGAAAGTTCAGGCCCGCTAGGACCAACCGCTTTGCGCACCGTCATCGCGGTGTTGCAACCACCTCAATGACAAACGAGGCCGGAACATCATAACAATGTTCCGGCCTCGCAATGTATAAGCCCGCGAGTTCATTTTCTCGCGGGCTTTGCAGTTTTGAGCGCCACTCGTTGCGGTTCAGTGGAACAGCACGCTTGCACCGCGATCCGAAGGGCCGACGGCGCGGCGGAAGGGAGCAAACAGCTCGCGGCCCATGCCGAATTCGTTCTCGGAAAGATCGGCGACCACGGACTCGCGCTCGGCCATGTCGGCAGCATCGACCAGAACTTCCAGGGTGCCCGCGATCGCATCGAGGCGGATGATGTCGCCATCCTTGATCCGCGCGATCGGGCCGCCATCGACAGCTTCCGGGGTGACGTGGATCGCTGCCGGTACCTTGCCTGAGGCGCCCGACATGCGGCCGTCGGTCAGCAGCGCGACGCGGAAGCCGCGGTCCTGCAGCACGCCGAGGGGCGGCGTCAGCTTGTGCAGTTCTGGCATGCCGTTCGCCTTCGGGCCCTGGAAGCGCACGACGGCGATGAAGTCCTTGTTGAGCTTGCCTTCCTTGAAGGCGTCCTGCAGCTCCTGTTGGCTATGGAAGACGACGGCCGGCGCTTCGATGACATGCCGGTCCTGCTTGACCGCCGAGATCTTGATGACGGCCTTGCCGAGATTGCCGCGGAGCATCTTCAGGCCGCCATTGGCCTGGAACGGCGTCTCGATGCTGGCAAGGACCTTTGGATCAGCGCTTTTCTCCGGCGCCGGCTCGCGCACGATCGTTCCGTCGTCACCGAGGCGGGGATCGATGGTGTAGGCCTGCAGGCCATGGCCGAAGACGGTGCGGACGTCGTCATGCACCATGCCGTGCTTGAGTAGTTCCTTGATGAGGAAGCCCATGCCGCCGGCCGCGTGGAAGTGGTTCACATCGGCAAGGCCGTTCGGATAGACGCGCGCCAGCAGCGGCACAACTTCGGAAAGTTCGGCAATATCCTGCCAGGTCAACTGGATGCCCGCTGCCCGCGCCATGGCAACGAGGTGTAGCGTGTGGTTCGTCGAGCCGCCGGTGGCATGCAGGCCGACCACGCCGTTGACGATCGAACGTTCGTCGATCATCTCACCAGCCGGGGTGAATTCGTTGCCCTGTGCGGTGATCGCCAGCGCCCGCTTGGCTGCCTCGCGCGTAAAGGCTTCGCGCAGCGGCGTGCCCGGATTGATGAAGGAGGAGCCGGGCATATGGAAGCCCATGATCTCCATCAGCATCTGGTTCGAATTGGCAGTGCCGTAGAACGTGCAGGTGCCTGGGCCGTGGTACGACTTCGATTCCGCCTGCAACAGTTCGGCGCGTCCGACTTTGCCTTCGGCATAGAGCTGTCGCACGCGCGACTTCTCGTCGTTCGGAAGGCCGGTCGTCATCGGGCCGGCAGGCACGAAGATGGCCGGCAGATGCCCGAAGGAGAGGGCCGCAATGACGAGACCCGGTACGATCTTGTCGCAGACCCCGAGGAAGAGCGCAGCATCGAACATATTATGGGAGAGGCCGACGCCGGCAGCCATGGCGATCAGGTCGCGGGAAAACAGCGAGAGCTCCATGCCCGGCTGTCCCTGGGTGACGCCGTCGCACATGGCAGGAACCCCACCGGCCACCTGCGCGATGCCGCCGGCTTCCGCCGCTGCCTCGCGAATGATCGCCGGATAGTGCTCGAACGGCTGGTGCGCGGAGAGCATATCATTGTAGGAGGTGATGATACCGAGATTGGGCACGCAGTCGCCCGCTAGTGCGTCCTTCTCGGCGGGGGAACAGACCGCGAAGCCGTGTGCGAGATTGGCGCAACCAAGGATCGAGCGGCTTACGCCCGTGGATGTCGCGTTGCGCAGGCGCTCCAGATAGAGTCCGCGCGTCGGTTTCGATCGTTCGACAATGCGGGCGGTGATCGCAGAAATGCGTGCATTAGCGGACATGGGAGGTATCCTGCCTTGGTTGCTCTTCAATTTTCGTTCGCGGCTTGCTGCCCGAAGGCCTATGGAGCCCAGTAGACTTCGACCGGGCTCGTTGCTCGCCGCAGCATGGCGCGGATCGGCATCTCTGCCTCTTCGCCGGCGCCCTCGGCCTTCGTCAGGACGCCCTTCTTGCTCTCGCCTTCGATGTGAAGCACGAGCAGCTTTGCATCCTGAAGGCTGGAGAAGGTGAAGGTGAGCCGCGGCTCGCCCGCGCCGTCCGCCTCCATGGTAATGATACCACGCGGCGTCTTAGCGTCGAGAGCGACCTTCAGATTGCTGCCACCGGGGAAGAACGAGGCCGTGTGGCCGTCGCCGCCCATCCCGAGGATCGCAACGTCAAAGGGATTACTGATCGAAGCGGTTGCCACCGTCGCAAGCTTCGCCGCATCCTCGACCGATGCTGCCGCTTGATAGAGCGGCAGGAAGCGCGCGGCCTTCGCCTTGTTCTGCAGCAGGTTTTCGACCACCAGCAGATGGTTCGAGCGCGGATTGTCCGCAGGCACGAAACGTTCGTCGACCAACGTGATGGTCACTTTGGTCCAGTCGAGATCACGCGCCGAAAGCTCCTGGAAGAAGAGCTTCGGCGTCGAGCCGCCGGAAACGGCAAACGTTGCCGCTCCGCGCGCGTCGATTGCTTCGGAAAGCGACGCAGCGACTTTGTCTGCAAGGTTGCGAGCCAGTTCCGTGCCATTGGCAAAAGCATGCATCGTCGCTGCCATCGTCTTTGATCCTACAGGTTGTCGTGCCAGGTGCGGCCGTCACGCTCGATGAGCGCGATCGATTGGCTGGGCCCCCAGGTGCCGGCGGTATAGCCCTGAACCTTCTGCCCGGTCGTTTCCCAGCCCTTGAGGATCGGGTCGACCCACTGCCATGCGGCCTCGACTTCGTCGCGGCGCATGAACAGCGTCTGGTTGGAACGGATGACGTCCATCAGCAGGCGCTCGTAGGCATCCGGGTTCCGCACCGAGAAGGACTCGGCGAAGCTCATGTCGAGCGAGACGTTGCGAAGACGCATGCCGCCCGGACCTGGATCCTTGATCATCAGTGACTGCTTGACGCCTTCGTCAGGCTGCAGGCGAATGATGAGCTGGTTCTGGTTGATACGGCCGGCGGACTGGTCGAAGACCGAGTGCGGGATCGGCTTGAAGGTGATGACGATCTCCGACATGCGACCGGCAAGACGCTTGCCGGTGCGGATGTAGAAGGGAACGCCGGCCCAGCGCCAGTTGCCGATCTCGGCCTTGATGGCAACGAAGGTTTCGGTGTTCGAAACGCCGCCTTCGAGCTCTTCCAGGTAGCCCTTGACTGGACCACTGCCCGAAGCGCCGGCGCGATACTGGCCGCGAACAGTGCTGGTCTCGACGTTCGATGCGTTGATCGGCTTCAATGCGCGCAGCACCTTCAGCTTCTCGTCGCGGACGGCTTCGGAGTCCATCGAGGAAGGAACTTCCATCGCGACCAGGCAGACGAGCTGCATGATGTGGTTCTGCACCATGTCGCGCAGTGCGCCTGCTGTGTCGTAGTAGCCAGCGCGTCCCTCAAGACCGACGGACTCGGCAACCGTGATCTGCACATGGTCGATATGGTTGGCGTTCCACAGCGGCTCGTAGAGCGCGTTGGCAAAGCGCAGCGCCATCAGGTTCTGCACCGTTTCCTTGCCGAGGTAGTGGTCGATACGGAAGATCTGTTCTTCCTTGAAGACCCTGCCGATGGTGTCGTTCAGCTGCAGGGCGGAAGCGAGATCGCGGCCGATCGGCTTCTCGACAACAATGCGCGTCGACTTGGTGATCAGCTTGTGGTCATGGATCTTCTGCGAGATGTCGCCGAAGATGCCCGGCGCGACGGCGAGGTAGAAGGCACGCACGCGATCCTTGCCCTCATCCAGAAGCTTCTTCAGTTGATCCCAGCCGGCGTCCGAACGCGCATCGACGGGCACATAGTACAGGCGCTGCAGGAATTTCGCGACCTCGGCCTCGTCGTACTCACCCTTCTTGAGATGCTCCTTCAGGGCGTCCTGGGCAAACTTGCGGTATTCCTCGTTCGTAAGCGGGCTGCGCGAAGCGCCGATGATACGAGTTGGCTCGGAGAATTGCCCCTCGATCTGACGATGGTAAAGGGCGGGCAGCAACTTGCGTTCTGCAAGGTCGCCGCTGCCGCCGAAAACGACATAATCAAAGGGTTCAACGGGGATGATTTGGCTGCTCATGAGGGTGTCTCTCAATCAGACGGGTTATTGGCTCTTTAATCTAATCGATTTAAAAAAGCCAGTGTGCGACGCAATGAATCTCTCGGAAAGAGGTTTTAGTTCGAATTGCCGCGCGATGAAATCCGCAATCTGACTAAAACTTGTCGCGCAGTGCAAACCAGGAGAGCGCCAGGAAAAGCAGCGGAGCACGCATGGCCGCACCCCCTGGAAAAGCTGGAATATCCAGCGACTTGAAGAGCTCCAAATCCGCCGATCGTCCAAGCACTGCTTCAGCATAGAGCTTTCCGCAATAATTGGACAGCATCACGCCATGCCCGGAATAGCCGCCGATGGACGTCACTCCAGGCATGACTTCGCGCACGAAGGGCTGCCGCGGCATAGTGATGCCGACCGAGCCCCCCCAGGCGTGCGTGATCTCGATATCCCGCAGCGCCGGGTAGATCTCAGCAATCTGTCGGCGGATGTGCTGCGTCATGTCGCGCGGGTTATCGGCCGTATAGGCTTCCCGGCCGCCGAAGAGCAGCCGCCCGTCCCTGGACTTGCGGAAGTAGCGCACGACGAAGCGTGAGTCGGCCACGGCTTCACCACCGGACAGTAGCTCCGGATAGCGGTCGAGCGGAGCGGTGGCGCCGATGAAGGAGCGAATGGGCATCACGTGGCTTGCCGTCACCGGCTCGAGATTGCCGATGTAGCCGTCGCAGGCAATCAGCGCCCTGTCGGCGGTGATCGTGCCCCTCGGCGTCTCGATCATCACCTTGCCGCTGGTCTGACGAATCGCTGTCGCCTTCGTCATCTCGAAAACTTGCGCGCCGGCATTGGCCGCAACGCGGGAAAGGCCGATCAGCAGTTTCAGTGGGTGGATATGGCCCGTGCCGGTGTCGCGAACGCCGCAATAGTAGCGCGTCGAGCCAAGCCGTTCCTGGGTTTCGGCTTTGTCCATGAAGCGCACATGCGGGTAGTTATAGCGCATAGCCGCGATCTCGGCGTTTTCGTAGTAGTCCGGCTTGTAGCTCTCCTTGTGCGCCACGTTCATCTGCCCCGGCATGTAGTCCATGTCGATCTGATGGTCGGAGGCAAAATCCATGAGATGTTGTTTGGCGGCTTCGGCGAGATCGAACAACGCGCGCGAACGCTCGTAGCCGATCTGTTCCTCAAGCTCTTCCGGCCACCAGCGCTGTCCGGTGCCGAGCTGGCCGCCATTGCGCCCGGAAGCGCCGTCGCCAAACCGGCACGCCTCGATGAGAACCACCGAGACGCCAGACTTGGCAAGGTTGTAGGCCGCCTGCAGCCCGGTATAGCCGCCGCCGACGATCGCGACGTCACAGGTCTTCGAGCCGTCGATTTCGGGGTAAGTCGGCCGCTCGCCGACTGTTGCTTGATACCACGAAATGCCGGGCGCAATGGGGCTCTGCCATCTCTCTTGCGTTGTCATGACGGAGCCCTTCTTACACGTTCAGCAGAAGGAATTCGCGCTCCCAGGGACTGATCACCTGCATGAAGGTCTCGAACTCTCCGCGCTTCACGCCGGCATAGATGCCGAGGAACTCCTTGCCGAATATTTCCTCGAAAGCTTCCTCGTCTTCCATCAGCGCGACTGCTTCCAGAAGACCACGCGGCAGATCGATCGAGCCTTCGTTCGCCGTATCCTCCGTCGGCGCGGTCGGCTCGATGCCCTTCATGATGCCGAGCAGGCCCGAGGCGAGCGACGCGGCGAGCGCGAGATAAGGATTGGCGTCCGAACTCGGCAGGCGGTTTTCGACACGCCTTGCCTGCGGATCAGATACCGGCACGCGGAAAGCCGTCGTCC
Source organism: Rhizobium sp. LjRoot258 (assembly GCF_964254185.1). Lineage (NCBI taxonomy): Bacteria > Pseudomonadati > Pseudomonadota > Alphaproteobacteria > Hyphomicrobiales > Rhizobiaceae > Rhizobium > Rhizobium sp. LjRoot258. The sequence continues at coordinate 328,302 of NZ_CAXUST020000001.1, forward strand.
GGTTGTCGTAGCCCCAGGCATTGTTGACGGGCGCGGACATATCGGGCGTCAGCCGGCGATAGGAGTTCACGTAAGGTGCCAGCATCACCATGGAACTCGGCACGTATTTCTGCAGGCCGCCGATGAAGTGGAAAAATTCGCGCGATGCAGAGCCGTCGGGATTGGAGAAGATGTTCTTGCCGGTTTCCTGGTTCACGACCGATTGGTGGATGTGCATGGCCGAACCCGGCTGCCCCTGCATCGGCTTGGCCATGAAGGTCGCGTAGATGCCGTGCTTCATCGCGGCTTCGCGGATCGTGCGCTTGAACAGGAAGACCTGGTCGGCAAGCTCTATAGGGTTGCCGTGGCGCAGATTGATTTCCATCTGCGCCGGTCCTTCCTCGTGGATCAGCGTATCGATCTCGAGGCCCTGCTTTTCCGAGAAGTGGTAGATGTCGTCGATCAGTTCGTCGAACTCGTTGATGCCGGCGATCGAATAGCCCTGACCGCCGAGGATCGCGCGGCCGGAGCGGCCCTTCGGCGGATGCAGCGGATAGTCCGGGTCGTCGTTCTTGGCAACGAGATAAAACTCGATCTCAGGCGCGACGATCGGCTTCCAGCCGCGGTCGCCGTAAAGCTTCAGTACGCGCTTAAGAACGTTGCGAGGCGTGTAGGGAACCTCTTCACCATCCGAACTAACGATGTCGCAGATCACCTGCGCCGTCGGATCGGTTTCCCAGGGAACGACCGAAAGCGTCGAGAGATCCGGAACCAGCTTCAGGTCGCTGTCGCGCGGCTCGTAGCGGAAGCTTTCCGTCTCATCCGGATACTCGCCGGAGATGGTATGACGGTAGATCGCCGAGGGCAGGGCAAGCGAGGTGTTCGAGGTGAATTTGGAGCTCGGCATCATCTTGCCACGCGGCACGCCGGCAAGGTCCGGGGTGATGCATTCGATGTCTTCGATGCCACGCGCCCGCAAGAACTGCGCTGCTTCCTTCCAGTTTGTCACGCCACGCTGGTGTCCGGGGTCCGGGGGTGTCTTCTTCGAGGCAGGTACGTTTCTGGCAGGCTTCAGCGTCGTCTTTTTTGGGGACATGACACACCGGTTTGCGTTGATCGTGAAGGCATCATAGCTGGAGTTTGGCAATTGGCGAGGGGGCGGGCACGTTGACTTTCGCCTCTTGATGGAAAAAGAAGACGCCTTTCGACAAGGGAAGTTGTTTTGCAGCGAAACAGCGATGTGATCGTCATCGGCGCAGGCGCCGCCGGCATGATGTGCGCCATTCGCGCCGCCCAGCGCGGCCGCACCGTCATTGTTCTGGACCATGCGAAATCGCCGGGCGAAAAGATCCGCATCTCCGGCGGCGGCCGCTGCAACTTCACCAACATAAACACCGGTCCGAAGAGCTTCCTCTCCGCCAACCCGCATTTCTGCAAATCGGCCCTGGCGCGGTTTACGCCGTCGGATCTCATCGCCATGGTCGATCGCCACCGGATCGCCTGGCACGAAAAGACGCTTGGTCAATTGTTCTGCGACGACAGCGCCAAGGACATCATCCGCATGCTGCTCGACGAGATGCAAGCCGCTGGTGCCGCCCTGCATCTGCGCACGGAGATCTTCGACGTTGAGAAGAGCGGCGAAGGCTTCCGCATCTTCACGTCGGAGGGCGCTTACGAATGCCGCTCGCTGGTCATGGCGACCGGCGGCAAGTCGATTCCGAAGATGGGAGCGACCGGCTTTGCCTATCGCGTCGCCGAGCAGTTCGGCCTTCCCGTGGTGGAGACGCGGCCCGGCCTCGTACCGCTCACCGTGGATCAAACCACGCTCGAAAGCCTTTCGGAACTATCGGGCATTTCCGCGCCTGCCGAAATCCGCCACGGCAAGACCGCATTCCGCGAAGCCCTGCTTTTCACGCACCGCGGTCTCAGCGGCCCGGCGATCCTGCAGATCTCCTCCTATTGGCGTGAGGGCGATGACATTGCCGTCGATATCGAGCCTGATATCGATCTATTGGAACACCTGAAGGCCGCGAAAAAGGCGAATGGCCGGCAATCCGCGCAGACCGCACTGGCCGAGATTCTGCCGAAGCGGCTGGCGCAATACCTGACAGAGCGGGAAGGCATCGCGGGTCACATGGCCGATCTTCCCGACAAGGTTTTGCTGCGCCTGGTCGACGCCGTGCAGAACTGGAAGATCAAGCCGTCGGGCTCGGAGGGTTATCGGACGGCCGAAGTGACGCTCGGCGGCATCGATACGGCCGCACTCGATTCCCGTACCATGGCGGCGAAGGGCGTCCCGGGTCTCTATTTCATCGGCGAATGCGTCGATGTGACCGGCTGGCTCGGCGGCTATAATTTCCAGTGGGCCTGGGCTTCCGGCTTCGTTGCCGGTGAATCTTTGTAGGCACGAAACAACCCGCTCGATTCAAGAGTTCTTAAGGAGGGTGCGCCATCCTGCCTCAATGACGGATGGAAAAGCACTTCCTAAATAGAGCTTTACCAACAAGTCGTTTTGTTGGATTGTTATGCCAGAGATGAAGTGAGGTTCTGCAGATGAACAAGAACACTCGACGCGCCCGCGCCATTGCAATCGCTCAAGCCAAGCCGGACAACAAGCTCGTCGCCGTACGCTATTTTGCCATCTCTGCCAGTGCACTGGCCGCCGTAGTCGCTCTCCTCCTTGCGCGTTTGTTCTGACATTCGCGATCTATAGGTCAGTATGAGGCGGCCCGGCCATCTCGCGGATAAATCGATTTGAACGCGGCTGTCCGTCATTTGCGCTTATCCGAAAATTAAGACATCCTCTGCAAAACTCACGCGATGATTTTTGGGCGCTTCCGTGTTGGCGTGAGGCGAGCTGGCAATGACTGCCGCCCGGACCTCGTGTCCGGGATTCCAATAGTTCCAATAAAGCAGCTCGATGCACTCGGTCGGCGCCCCGCCAGGCGGCCGGCGGGAGGAGTGGTGTATGGAAGGCCGGAACCGCCATGTTGATTGATAAGATTCTTTCCCGTTTCAAGATCAAGACCAAGGTCCTGATCTTTGTATTGCCCTTCGTCGTGAGCATCTCTGCTGTTGGCCTGACGGGCCTATATGCTTCCGGCTTGCTGCAGGGGCGTATGGAAATCTCCAACAGCGTCCTCCAGTCGCTGAGCGGGTTCAAGGATCTCTACGGCTCCATGGACGACTTCCTGCAGATCACCAGCCAGGAAGCACGTGACAAGCTTTATGGGGACATCAAGACACAGCAAAGCACGCTGAACGCCACGCTCAAGCAGATCGGTGACAATGGCGGCCGCGACAACCTTGTGGCCGCGACAGACGGCACTTCGGGGATCGCCGACACCGTGAGCAAGCTCTGGACCCTGCATGAGCAGGAGCTCGCTCTCCGCAAGTCGATCGACGACGCGCAGAAGGTGATGATCACAAGCCGCTTCAACGTGAACTACGATGCACAGCAGCTTGAAGAAAACATCCGCAAGGACGAAGGCAACGCCACGGCAACGCTGCGCGCCGCCGATCGCCTGCTGAAGGGTGGCGATACACTTGCTACCGTCATGAGCGACTTCAACAAGGCCCAGTTGCCGGCCGACAAGCTGAAGGTCGTCACCGACGCCATTCCTGCGATTACGAAGGCACAGCGGCTGATCGAGATTTCTGTGCCGCAGAACCAGAAGAGCATGACGCAGTCGCTGTCGCAGACGATCAGCGACGTGAAGGCGCAGGCAACTGCCGCCGACGCCGGCACCGATGAAGCGATCGCCAATCTCGGGCGGCTTGTCTCCCGCTTCCGTCAGATGTCGACCTACACGCAGCTGACAGCAACGCAGATGATGCGCGAGGCGACCACCACGTTCGTCGCGCTTGATAGCCGCATCGCCCAGACGAACTCAGTTCTCGAGGATACGCGTCGTTTGGAGAGCGCAATCTATTCACTGCAGCTCGTCTTGGGTGAATTCGCTGCCAAGCCGGGCAAGGAAAACCGCGTGCGCCTGCATCAGGAGATCGCGACGCTCGGCACCAACCTGAACACGCTGCTCGCCAGCGCGAAGGGTATGAACTTCGCGGAAGATATCGTCGCGGCCATGTCTCCGGCTCTTGCCTCGATGGACAAGGACGCCCAGGGCCTCGTCGATACGATTAACCAGCGCGTTGCCGACTACGCATCCGCCCGCCAGCAGCTCGATGCCGTCTGGGGTCAGCTGACGACCTTTGCCGAACTGCAGAAGCAGAGCGCGGGCGCCGAGCGCACGCAGGCGAACGGCATTTCGGTACTGACGACCGGCCTTGGCATTCTGGTTTCGATCATCGGTGGTATCGCCCTGGTTCTGACGCTGCAGCGTCCGATCGGCCAAATCACCGCCGCGATGCGTCGCATTGCCGACGGCGCGCTCGATACCAACATCTCGGGCGATCAACGCCATGATGAAATCGGCGACATTGCTCGCGCGCTCGGCATCTTCAAGGAGAATGCGATCTCCAAGATCCGCATCGAGGAACAGAGCGATGAAGAGCGCGCCGCAGCCGAGCATGAGCGCCATCGCAACGATGCCGAGAAGCGGGAGATGGATCGCCAGATCGAGTTTGCGGTCAATGCGCTTGCCTCCGGTCTCGAGCGGATGTCGCAGGGTGACATTTCGACAACGATTGATACGCCGTTCATCGGGCGTCTCGAGCAGCTCCGCCAGGACTTCAACGGTTCGATGATGCGTCTCCAGGCCACCATGAGCCAGATCCGCGACAACGTCGAGATGATCCAGGGCAACGGCAACCAGATGGCTCAGTCCGCCGAAGATCTCTCCAAGCGTACCGAGCAGCAGGCCGCGTCGCTCGAAGAGACCGCCGCCGCGGTTGAACAGATCACGGTGACGGTCCGCTCCTCCGCGGAGCGTGCCAAGGACGCCGATCAGATCGTCCGCCAGGCCAAGCGCAGCGCCGACGACTCGGCAGTGGTCGTCAGCAATGCCATCGATGCGATGGGCCGTATCGAGGATGCATCCCGCCAGATCGAGCAGATCATCGGCGTCATCGACGAGATCGCATTCCAAACCAATCTGCTGGCATTGAACGCCGGCATCGAAGCGGCGCGCGCCGGTGAAGCCGGCAAGGGCTTTGCTGTCGTCGCCATGGAGGTGCGTGAACTTGCGCAGCGCTCCGCCGCCGCCGCACAGGAGATCAAGGGCCTCATCAACAAGTCGACGACAGAGGTCAGCTCCGGCTCGCAGTTCGTGCAGGAGACCGGCACGGTGCTCGCAAAGATCAGCGCCCAGATCGTCACGATCAGCCAGCACGTCGAGACGATCGCGCGTGCAAGCCACGACCAATCGAGCGCGCTGCAGGAGGTCAATGCGACCGTCAACCAGATGGATCAGATGACGCAGCAGAATGCCGCGATGGTCGAAGAGACCACAGCCGCGAGCCGCGAGCTTGCAACAGAAGCGGATCTGCTCCGGCGACTGATCCAGCAGTTCAAGATCGACGGCGACACGCAGGGCACGATCTATCGCGCCGCATAAGACGATCAAAAGCCATCGCCGAGCAAGGCCCCGTTCACAACGACGGGGTCTTTTTGTTTTCCGCGTTCCGCGCCCTGGCGACGGCCGGAGTGGGGCCTAATTTCAATTTTTTGACGATTGTCAACATTTTGAAGATTTTCTTTAAATTTTTCGAATTAGCCTGCGAGGCTCATGTCTCGGGGGATATCTATGCTGCGCCTGTTCTCGGCTTCCATCGTTCGCCAGATCGTTGCCATCACGCTCGTACTACTCACCTTCAGCACCGCGGCGATCGTCTGTGTCACCTACTACAATCTGAGCGCTTATGTGATGACGAGCGCCGTGTCGGACGCCAAGGATGCGAGCCGGACAATGGCCGTCCTCTATGGCGCCAGCGATCCGGCGGTGAAGATCGAGGTCAGCAACAACGAGCTCGCCGGCGTAACGGAAGAGAAGCTTCCCTCGCTCGGCGATCATGTTCTGGTCGATCGCACCGCGCAGTCGATTGCAGGGGTTGCCACCGTATTTGAACGCCAGGGCAGCGACTACGTCCGCGTTTCGACGAACGTGAAGAAGGAGAACGGCGACCGCGCCGTTGGCACCAAGCTCGCCGCGGACCACCCCGCGCAGGCGGTATTGGCCAAGGGGCAAGCCTATTACGGCCCGGCAGAGCTGTTCGGTCGGAAGTTCATGACAGGTTATTTCCCGGTCAAGAACGCGACCGGTTCAAACGTCGGCATCCTCTTCATCGGCATCCCGATGGAAGTCTACTACAACAGTCTGCAGCAGCTGCTGACACTGGTGGCCGGCGCTGGTGTGGCGGTATTGCTCCTCGTCGGCTTGATCGCTTACTTCGCCATCCGGGCGTCCGTAAGGCCGCTGGAAGCGCTGACCGCTACCATCCATAGGATCTCTGCCGGACATCTCGATGGGCCAATCCCCTGTGTGGAGAAGCAGAACGAGTTCGGCGCGATCGGACGTGCTCTGGCTCTCTTCCGGGATAACGCCCGCGCTCGCCAGTCATTGGAAACGCAGGCGGCCGAACAGCGGCAGCTCAGCGACGACGAGCGCGCCCGCAACGATGCCGAGAAGCGCGCGCTCGACGGTCAGATTGACTTCGCCGTCAATCAGCTCGCGGCCGGGTTGGGGCGTCTGGCGCAGGGCGATGTCTCTCAGACGATCCAGACGCCGTTCGTCGGTCGCCTGGAGCAGCTTCGCGTCGATTTCAATGCGTCGCTCGTCCGCCTGCAGGAAACGCTGGCCCGCATTCGTGACAACACCGCTTCGATCCAGAGCAATTCCGGCGCCATGCTGGCTTCCGCCAACGAGCTTTCGAAGCGCACGGAAGCACAGGCTGCCAATCTCGAGGAAACTGCCGCCGCCGTCGAGGAAATCACCGTAACAGTCAAATCCTCTGCGGTGCGTGCGCGCGAGGCGAACGATGCCGTATCCGTGACGAAGAAGAACGCCGATGGCTCCGGCGCCGTGGTCAGCGACGCGGTCGCGGCGATGGACCGTATCGAGGAGGCCTCGAAGCAGATCGAACAAATCATCGAAGTCATCGATGAGATCGCGTTTCAGACGAACCTTCTGGCGTTGAACGCCGGCATCGAGGCGGCGCGGGCCGGTGAGGCAGGCAAGGGCTTCGCCGTCGTTGCGCAGGAGGTGCGCGAGCTTGCGCAGCGCTCCGCAGACGCCGCGCGCGAAATCAAGGGCCTGATCGAGAAGTCGACGCGGGAAGTCATGACCGGGTCCGGCCTCGTGCAGAAGACCGGCTCGGTGCTCGCCGCGATCAGCCAGGAGATCATCGCGATCAGCAGTCACGTCGAAACGATCGCAACGGCAAGCCAAGATCAATCGGCCGCTCTGCAGGAGGTCAATGGGGCCGTCAATGCGATGGACCAGATGACGCAACAGAACGCCGCGATGGTCGAGGAAACGACCGAGGCGAGCCGCCAGCTTGCCAATGAGGCCGATGCCTTGATGGCGCTGGTTCAGCAGTTCCGCTTCGAAGCCACTCCCGATTATGAGCGGGCGAGGCACGCGGCCTGATCGCTGCACTCGGATCGGCAGGACTTCGCTGTTCGGGAGCGAAGCGTTTTGGCGCTTAGACGGGGAGCCGTGAGGAGGGTCGCAAAGCGGACCAAGCGGGAGCTGCCGACGCTCTCGTAGAATTCCTTTTCGGCTCTTGGCGTATGCTTGTCGCGGCTTTCGTTCAGCAGATCTGCAATCTGTGCGATGGCGATTAGAGTAATCATGGCGATGTCCTTCTCTCTTGGGCATCGCTTTCGTTATTCCTCAACATATGCTTTATAAACGCGAATTATCTCACTATGTTTTTTGCCAATGAAAAACATGCAGTGGGACTCTTTTCAGCTTTTTCTTCAGGTAGCTCGGTTTGGTGGGCTGACCGGTGCCAGCGCATCGAGCGGGCTGAGCCCCGCTACGATCGGCCGTCGCATGCTCGATCTGGAACACGAGATCGGCAAGGCTCTCTTTGTTCGCAGTCAGACGGGCTACAGCCTCACCGTCGACGGCCAGGTGCTTTTGGATCATCTGCAGGACATGGAGGCGGTGGCGCGCAAGGTCGATGCCTGGTGGCAGGCCGGCAGCGTCGGCGCAACGGTGAGGATCGCCGCCGGCACTTGGATCGCATGGCTTCTGACGGAGAATTTCGCGGCGGTGCGCAGGCCCGGCGATGCCTTCGCCGTCTCGTTGACCATCGGTGAAGCGCGCGCCAATCTCAACTACAGGGAAAGCGACATCGGTATCCGCGCCTTCGAACCGGAGGAAGGCAATCTTGCCGCGCGCCTGCTCGGCGAGGTGGCTTATGCGGTCTATACGAAGCGCAATGCCGACGGAACCGATGAGCGCTGGGTGGCCGTCGCCGAAGAGGATGCCATCTCGAACTACCTCCGCTGGCCGCATCGCAACGCAGCCGGCTCGATCGTTGCGACCGTCAACCGGCCGCGCTCGCTGCCGGAGCTGGTGAGGGCGGGGGCCGGCAAGGCGGTGTTGCCGTGCTTCGTGGGCGACCTCGATCCCGAACTGCAGCGCCTCGGCGTTGAGCTGCCGGAGTTGCGCCACCGGCAGTGGATCGTCATGAACAACGAAGATCGGCATCGACCGGAAATCCGGACCGTTGCCGATCGAATGACGAAGTTGCTGAAGAGCTATGTCGATCTCTTTGCGGGCAAGCGCCCCAGCCGAAGCTGAGGGCGCCGACGGAACCTGTTCAGTTGCGCCCCGCGACGATGACGGGGATCAAAAGGTCTCCCCAGTTCCCGTCGCCGCCATGGTGTCTTGCCGAGCGGACAAGCTCGACCGATACGCCGGCATCGACCGCCTTCATGACCGACTGGTTCAGCCGGTGCAGGTCGTTGGCCAGCATGCGGATCGTCGTCTGCTGATCCGGCGTCATGCAGGTGGACTGTTCTTCAGCGCGTTCCTTGACGCGTGCAAGCGTAGGCATGGCATTCTCCTCCTTGGTGCAATCATTCTGCTGCTGGTTTGAACTGTGCGTGTTCGGTGGAGCCCTTCATCGCCGTGGTCGACGAACGTCCGCCGGTGATGGCCATCGAAACGGCATCGAAGTAACCGGTGCCGACCTCGCGCTGATGCTTGGTCGCGGTGTAGCCGTTGATCTCGGCCGCGAACTCGGCCTCCTGCAGTTCGGAATAGGCGGCCATCTGTCGCTCCTTGTAGCCTCGGGCGAGCTCGTACATGCCGAAGTTCAACTGGTGGAATCCGGCAAGTGTGATGAACTGGAACTTGTAGCCCATCGCACCGAGTTCGCGCTGGAACTTGGCAATCGTCGCGTCGTCCAGGTTTTTCTTCCAGTTGAACGACGGTGAGCAATTGTAGGCGAGCAGTTTGCCAGGATGCACCTTGTGCACGCCTTCGGCAAAGCGGCGGGCTTGCTCCAGATCCGGCTTTGAGGTTTCACACCAGATGAGATCGCAGTGCGGCGCATAGGCGACGGCGCGAGCGATACAGGGCTCGAGCCCATTGCGAACCTGATAGAAGCCTTCGACCGTGCGGCCGGCATCATAATCGACAAAGGGCTGGTCGCGTTCGTCGATATCAGACGTCAGCAGCTTGGCTGCCTCCGCGTCCGTGCGGGCGATGACGAGCGTTGGGACCCCCATCACATCTGCGGCGAGACGAGCCGCGTCGAGATTGCGGATATGTGCCGCAGTCGGGATCAGAACCTTGCCGCCAAGGTGGCCGCACTTCTTCTCCGACGCCAGCTGATCCTCGAAGTGAACCCCGGCCACACCCGCTTCGATATAGGCCTTCATGATCTCGAAGGCGTTCAACGGGCCGCCAAAGCCTGCCTCCGCATCGGCGACGATCGGTGCAAACCAGGTCTCGACCGACAGGCCGTTCTGCTCGGACGTTTCGATCTGATCGGCGCGCTGCAAGGTCCGGTTGATTCGCTTGGCGAGTTCCGGGCCGGCGTTTGCCGGGTAGAGCGATTGATCCGGATACATGGCCGAGGCGGTATTGCTATCGGCGGCAACCTGCCAGCCCGAGAGGTAGATTGCCTTCAATCCGGCCCGGACCATCTGCATCGCCTGATTGCCCGAAAGCGCGCCGAGCGCGTTGACGAAATCATCCTGATGTAGAAGTTGCCACAGCCGCTTGGCGCCCATTTCCGCAAGCGTGTAACGCAGTTCCACGGAGCCACGCAGCCGCCGGACGTCGTCGATCGAGTAAGGCCGCTCGATTCCGTAGAAGCGCCCTGTGGGGACGTCTCGGTGCAGCTTGTCAAATTCTGTCATGTCATGCTCCTTGCATATTGTGTGGTCGGTTTGGATGATTGACAGAATTTACAAAACGCAGAAAAAGACCAGAGATATCTATGGAAATTTGGTCAGAAACGAGTTACGATGCAAAACCGTGACAAAGGTATTCTGTAAATTTGTAAATTATTGTAAATTTCCGTCCGCGGAGTTTTGTAAAGGGTTGTCACATGGCGGAGCGCAAGATTTTTGCGGGACCGAAGGTCCGGCGCATTCGCAACGGCCTCGGCTTGACGCAGTCTGCGATGGCCGAGGAGCTTGGCATCTCTCCTTCCTATCTCAATCTCATCGAGCGGAACCAGCGGCCGCTCACGGTGCAACTGCTCCTGAAGCTGTCGTCGGTCTACAAGGTCGATTTGGAGGAGCTGAGGGATGAGAGCGGCGGCAGCCTCAATCAGCTAAGGGAGATTTTCGCGGATCCGCTCCTGGCCGGCGAACTTCCCGGCGATCAGGAGCTCGTGGAGGTGGCAGAGGCTGCGCCGAACGCGGCAAGCGGCATCATCAAACTTTACCGCGCCTATAGCGAGCAGGCGGCTCGCCTGTCGGACCTGACGTCGCTGACAGCGGGAGCAGGACAGATCCCGCTCGCCGGTGCGCGGCTTCCGGCCGACGAGGTCCGCGATGTCCTGGAGCGGCGCTCGGCCTACTTCCCCGCGCTGGAAGATGCGGCAGAGGCTTTCTCAGCACGTTTTGCCGAGACGCGCGATCTCCCGGCCGCCTTCAGGGAGTGGCTGCGGGCGGAGCGCGGCATCAGCGTGCGCGTCCTCCCGGTGCACGTCATGCCGGATCTGCGCCGTCGCTTCGATCGGCACTCGATGCGGCTCTTCGTTTCCGAACGCCTGTCGCCAGCCGATCAGGCGCACGAAATCGCCATCGAGGTTGCAACGCTTGCATTGCGTGATCCGATCCTGGCGGAACTCGATGGTCTGGCATTGTCGACGCCTGAGGCGAAGCGGATAGCGCGCTTCGAACTCTGTCGTTACGGCGCGCTGGCCCTTGCCATGCCTTGTGCGCCCTTTCTCGCTGCTGCCCAGGGCAGCCGATACGATGTCGATATCCTTCGCGCCCGCTTCGGCGTTTCCTATGCGCAGGCGGCAACCCGGCTGGTCATGCTGCAGCGACCCGGCGCATCTGGCATTCCGTTCTTCATGATTGAAATCGATGCCGCCGGTCACCGGCTGCGGCGCGCCGGAGCTCAAGGGTTCCCGCATTCGCGTTTCGGTGGCGGCTGTCCTAAGCTGAACATTCATGCCGCCTTTCTGCAGCCGGGCCAGATTCTTGCCGAAACGGTCGAAATGCCAGATGGCGCCAGCTATCTCACAGTCTCCCGGACGCTTGAGGGACCGAGCGCCGCGTTCGGCGAGCGCGTCAGGCGCACGGCCTTGCTAATAGGCTGTGAAACTGCTGCCGGCGAAGCGTCGGTCTACGGCCAGGCTGCAGCCGCCCAGCAGCCGGTCGCCATCGGACCTGCTTGCCGACTTTGCGAGCGGCGCGGTTGCCTTGCGCGCGCCGAGCCGCCTGTCACACGACCATTGGGGCTCGATGAGGTGGTTGCAGGTCTCAGCAGCTTCGATTTTCAATGACTGTGAAATGATTGAGACCGCTGGTTTTTGCGCTTGTCGGCTCCCGAAAACCTTTCTAGTCTGCCTGAAAAACCAGAGGGCAGGGCGTCCGCGGAAGCGGCGCCGAACAAGAAGAAGACAGGAGATATCATGAGGTCAACAATCGCAAGACTTGCAGCAGGCGCCGTTGTATTCGCGTTCGCCGCTGCGCCGTCCCTTGCGCAGGAGCGTGTGGTCAACGTCTACAACTGGTCGGATTACATCGACAGCTCCATCCTCGAGGACTTCACCAAGGAAACCGGCATCAAGGTCATCTACGACACCTTCGATTCCAACGAGACGGTTGAAACCAAGCTGCTTGCCGGCGGCACCGGCTACGATGTGGTCGTGCCGAGCGGCGACTTCCTGCAGCGCCAGATCCAGGCCGGCGTCTTCCAGAAACTCGACAAATCCAAGCTGCCGAACCTCTCCAATATGTGGGATATGATCCAGCAGCGCACCGCCATGTACGACCCCGGTAACGAATACGCGGTGGACTACATGTGGGGCACCAACGGGATAGGCTACAACAAGAAGAAGCTCGCCGAAATCCTCGGACCAGACGCAAAGGAACCGGGCCTTGAAGCAATCTTCGATCCGAAGGTTGCTGAAAAGTTCAAGGATTGCGGCATCTATGTCCTCGATGCACCGAAGGACGTCATGCCGTCGGCCTTGACCTATATCGGACTTGACCCCAATTCGAGCAAGCCGGCCGATCTGCAGAAGGCCGGCGAACTGCTGGAAAAGGTACGGCCCTTCGTTCGCAAGTTCCATTCCTCGGAATATATCAACGCCTTGGCGAACGGCGACATCTGCATCGCGTTCGGTTACTCCGGCGACATCTTCCAGGCGGCCAACCGTGCGACCGAAGCCAAGAACGGCGTGGAGATCGGCTATTCCATTCCGTCACAGGGCGCGCAGATGTGGTTCGACATGATGGCAATCCCTGCTGATGCCAAGCATGTTGCTGAGGCGCATGAATTCCTCAACTACATGATGAAGCCGGAAGTCATCGCTAAGGCCAGCAACTACGTCTACTATGCCAACGGCAACAAGGCGTCGCAGCAGTTCATCGACAAGGCAGTTTTCGAAGACCCGTCGGTCTATCCGAGCGAGGACGTGATGAAGAAGCTCTATAGCGTCACTCCATGGGATCCGAAAACGCAACGCACCGCGACCCGGATCTGGACGAAAGTCGTCACCGGCCAGTAATTAAAATCAGGCCCGGTCGGCAACGTCCGGGCCTTTTCTTGCGCCGATCGCAGGGGAACGTCGGCTTCCAAAATAATACTTCGGGGCACAATATGAAGTCACTCGGCAATATCCGCCGCTCCTTTGCACCGTGGGCAGACCCTGCGTCGAAGCCCTTCATCTCCTTCAACAACGTCACGAAGCGGTTCGGCGATTTCACGGCCGTCGATGACCTGTCGCTGAATATCTATCACCGCGAGTTCTTTGCCTTGCTGGGAGCCTCGGGCTGCGGAAAATCCACGCTGCTGCGCATGCTCGCAGGGTTCGAGCAGCCGAGCTCTGGCGAAATCGTCCTCGACGGTACCGACCTCGCCGGAACACCGCCTTACAAGCGGCCGGTCAACATGATGTTCCAGTCCTATGCGCTCTTTCCCCATATGACCGTCGAGAAGAACATCGCCTTCGGTCTGCGCCAGGATGGCATGCCGAAGGAGGAGATCGCCGAGCGCGTCCTGCAGATGCTCAAGATGGTGAAGCTGGACAAGTTCGCCGCGCGCAAGCCGAACCAGCTATCCGGCGGCCAGCGCCAGCGCGTGGCTCTGGCGCGTTCGCTCGCCAAGCGGCCGAAGGTTCTGCTCCTCGACGAGCCACTCGGCGCGCTCGACAAGAAGCTGCGCGAGGAAACGCAGTTCGAGCTCATGGATCTGCAGCAAAACCTCGGCCTGACCTTCGTCGTCGTGACCCACGACCAGGAAGAAGCGATGACGATGGCCGACCGTATCGCCGTCATGAGCCATGGCAAGGTCGTTCAGGTGGCAACGCCGGCCGAGATCTACGAAGCGCCGAACTCCCGCTTTGTCGCGGATTTCATCGGCGACGTGAACATCTTCGACGGCAAGGTCGCCAGTGCGAATGACAGCACCGTCGAGATCTCAGTCGATGAGGATTTCTCGATCAGTGTCATCACCCCCGAAAAGCCGCTGATGGGCTCGTCGGTCGGTTTTGCGATCCGCCCGGAAAAGCTGAAAGTCTCACGCAAGCCGCCGGCCAATCCGAAGGTGAACGCGGCATCCGGGGAGTTGTGGGACATTGGCTATCTCGGCGACATGACCGTCTTTCACGTGAAGCTGAAGAGCGGCAAGGTGGTGAAAGCCTCGCTCCTGAACGCGCGGCGCGCTGTCGACGATCCGTTCACCTACGACCAGGAAGTCTGGATCACCTTCGCCGAGGATGCCGGCGTCCTCCTCAAGGATTGAACCATGGGCAAGCTCGGTTCCGCCTTTTACAATCGCCTGGTCATCATCGTTCCCTATGTCTGGCTGCTGCTATTCTTCCTGGCGCCGTTCTTCATCGTCTTCCGCATCTCGTTGTCGACGACGGCAATCGCCATGCCTCCCTACGAGCCGGTCTTTTCCCTCGGTGACGGCTGGGCCGGGTTCTGGGACAAGGTGAGCGCCTTCTCCTTCGAGAACTACAGCTATCTGATCGACGATCCGCTCTATGTGAACGCCTACATATCGAGCCTCGTGATCGCCGGGGTATCGACGTTCTTTACACTGCTGATCGCCTATCCGATCGCCTATGGCATGGCCCAGGCGCCCCGCACCATCCGCCCGACACTGCTGATGCTCGTCATCCTGCCGTTCTGGACGAGCTTCCTGATCCGTGTCTACGCCTGGATCGCAATCCTGAAGCCAGAGGGGTTGTTCAATCAGCTGCTGCTGTCGTTGCATGTCATCGACAGTCCGTTGATCATCCTGAACACGAATGTCGCGGTCTACATCGGCATCGTCTATTCCTATCTGCCGTTCATGGTCCTGCCGCTCTATTCCTCGCTGGAGAAGATGGAGGGCACCCTGATCGAAGCCGCGCAGGATCTCGGCTGCACGCCGATCACCGCGTTCTGGCAGGTGACCTTCCCGCTGTCGCTGCCGGGGGTCGTGGCCGGCTGCATGCTGGTGTTCATCCCGGCGGTCGGCGAGTTCGTTATCCCCGACCTGCTTGGCGGATCGCAGACGCTGATGATCGGCAAGACGCTCTGGAACGAGTTCAATGCCAACCGCGATTGGCCGGTGTCCTCGGCGGTGGCGACGATCCTGCTGCTGATCCTGGTGATCCCGATCGTGTTCTTCCAGAACGCGCAGGCCAAGGCTGAGGGGAGGTAGACATGCTGCGATGGACCCGCTTCAACGTCGCCTCCGTCGCGCTCGGCTTTGCGTTTCTTTACCTGCCGATTGTCCTGTTGGTGGTGTTTTCTTTCAATGAGTCGAAGCTCGTGACTGTCTGGGGCGGCTTCTCGACCAAATGGTACGCCTCGCTCTTGCACAATCAGGCTTTGCTCGATGCCGCCTGGGTAACTGTTCGCGTCGGCATACTCTCGGCCACCGCGGCCACGATCCTTGGAACGCTCGCAGCGATCACGCTGGTGCGCTACACGCGCTTCCGGGGGCGCATGCTGTTTTCCGGCATGGTCTACGCGCCGCTGGTCATGCCTGAAGTGATCACCGGCCTGTCGCTTCTGCTGCTGTTCGTGGCGATCGGCCTCGACCGCGGCTTCTGGACGATCACACTGGCGCATACGACGCTGACCATGTGCTTCGTTGCCGTCGTCGTGCAGTCGCGACTGCTGAGCTTCGACAGTTCGATCGAGGAAGCGGCGCAGGATCTCGGCGCACCGCCGGTGCGGACCTTCTTCGAAGTGACGCTGCCGATCATTGCGCCTGCGGTGCTCTCCGGCTGGATTCTCGCCTTCACATTGTCGCTGGATGACCTCGTCATTGCGAGCTTCACCTCCGGCCCCGGGGCGACGACGCTGCCGATGAAGATCTACAGCCAGGTCCGCCTCGGGGTAACGCCCGAAATCAACGCGGTCTGCACCATTCTGATCGGGATCGTGGCGATCGGCGTCATCTGCGCCTCGTTGATCACCAAACGCCGCGAGCTGCAGCGCGAGCGCGATGAGCGTGCAGCGGCAAACGCGCCGTGATTACTTGGTCGATCCCTGCTGCGTGACGGGAGCCGGCGAGATGACCGGCTCCGGCCAGGCGCCGCCAACGAAGAACGGCAGAGGCGGGAAGCTCGTTGACGCCGTAGGGTCCGTCGCTTCGATCGTTCCCGACAATGCCAATCCATTCGATCGGTATGGAACGACGCCGGAAAGGATGAGCGTCTGCTGCGGTCCTTCGATCCGTCCGCCGTGGATTGTCGCCGCGCCATCCGCGAGATCGGCGGCGATGTCGAAATTGTCGAAGGCGAAGGCTCGGTGGGATACTGCATTCAAAGGGAAGAAGTCGGCCCGTGCGGCCTCTTCGCGTACGGCCTCCGCATCGAAGCCCGGAAGCGAGCCCGCGCGCGCGCGGAAGGCGATCCTGCCGGTCACGTCGCCCGCGCCGGCCTTCCAGAGCGGCATTGTTGTCTTGAGCGATATGTCGAGAGAGCCGGTGGCAAGGGGCAGCGGTCCCTTTAGCTGAAGCCGCTCGATCAAGCCGGCAAAGTCGGCGCCGCGGATCGACAGCTGCAGCTTGCCGCCGCCGTCGAAATCCCCGCGCATCGCCTCCAGATGAGCGGACAGCGCGCCACCTTCAAACTGGCTGTCGCCGATGTCGAACTTCGCCTCGTTGCTGGAAACGATGATGCTCGCGCCGACATCCGAAAGCGTGAAAGGCTCGATCAGGGCCTGCTTCGCGGAAAGCCGGAGGTCGAGATCCAGCTTCTGCAGCGCACCGCCATCCGGTGGCCCATTGGCTTCACCGGCTGCCAGGCGAAGTATGAACGCATCGAAGAGCGACCTGAAGTTCATCTGGTCGAAAGCCAGCGTGCCGCCGAGCTTGGCGCGTTTGCCCGGCGGAAAGGCCACATCCATGACGCCCCTCGCATTCGATCCGTTCATGCTCATGCTGACATTGTCGAAGCGAAATCCGTTCGGAACCGAAGCGACATCGGTCTCGATCGCGAAGGTCTTTAGGGTCGCGAGACCGGGAAGTGAACGGTCGGCCCATGTCAGAAGAGCAGGCAGATCGCCGATGCTGAGGGACATGTTGCCGGCAAGGTCGAAGAAGTGCGAAATGTTCGCCAATCCCTGGAACCGTGCGGTGAGCAGGCTCGAGGTCAGCGATGCGCTCATTTCGGCCTTGTTGCCGCCGAAGATGAGCAGCGGGCTTGGGGACGAGAAGTCGAGCTTGAGGTCCTGTCCGCTCGTCCGCGCGATCAGCACGGCAGTGATCGGACTCGATAATTTGCGCCAACTGACATCGGCGGTCACGCCATCGAAACGATAGGTCCTACCGCTTGCGACATCGGCGACATTGACCGTCCCGTCCTCAACGGTAATGGCGCCGACGCTGGCATCCAGTTTTTTGTCGAGGATCTCTCTCCCACCTTCGTCGCGTGCGCCTGCGATCGCCCTCGCCAGAAGCCCCTCATTGGTCCAGTCGATCACGCCGCTGCTTTCGCGGGTAAGCTGCAAGTTGGGGCGGAGAAGGTGGAACTCGTGGAAGCTCGCACGCCCCCTGATCGCATCAATCAGGCTGAACTCGGCGGATAGGCTTTCGATCGTTCCCAGGAGCTTCTTGCCGTCGCTTTGCTGATGAACCGAAATCTTGCTGAGGGTGATGCGAGGCGTCGGCCAGAATTCGATCACCGGCTTGCCGGCGATCTCGGCGCGATAGCCAGCCCAATTGGAGAGCGCATCCTCAATGCCGGAGCGAACGAGGCCGGTGGAAATCAGATAGGGGGCGGCGACGCGAAGTGCCACGAAGATCGACAGCACAACAAGCAGGGCGACCGTGGCCAGCCTCGCAAAGCTGGGCAGCCAGCGGGTCACAGGCCCGATTTTCCTCCGCCATCGCGGTTGTCGTGACGTCCCCATACAATCCGCCAGTCTCTTCGGCCACTGCCCTTAATGCTCTGAAATGCCGGATATATCAAATGCCGCCCGCTTGCAAATGCACGCCGCTGGCTGTGCTCGTCACTCCCTTTATAAGCTGATATTGCATGGTATATAGGCGAACGAACAGGAGGAGTGTCGAATGCGCGACGATAAGCCACTTTGGGTGCCCTCGCGAGCATCGATCGAGGCAAGTCCGATGTATGCCTTCATGGAGAAGTGCAATCGCGACTTTGGGCTTTCACTGGCAGGCTATGACGATTTGCACGCCTTTTCGGTCGCCGACAGGGAGCGGTTCTGGACATCCGTCTGGGAATTCTGCGGCATCAAGGGCGAGCGTGGAACTTCTGCGCTCCGCAACGGCGATGCCATGCTCGATGCACGCTTCTTCCCCGACGCGACCCTGAATTTTGCCGAGAACCTGCTTTCCGGAGAAGGCGTCGGTGATGCACTGATCTTTCGGGGGGAAGACAAGGTTGCCGATCGCTGGAGCTGGGGCCGGCTGCGTAGCCTGGTTTCCAGGCTGCAGCAAGCATTCAAGGCTATGGGTATAGGTTCCGGAGATCGAATTGCGGCGATGATGCCGAACATGCCGGAAACGGTGGCCTGCATGCTGGCGGCCGCTTCGGTCGGCGCGATCTGGTCGTCCTGTTCGCCCGACTTCGGTGAGCAGGGCGTACTCGATCGTTTTGGTCAGATCGAGCCGAAGCTTTTCATCGCCTGCGATGCTTATTGGTATGGCGGCAAGCTGCAGGACGTGAAGGGCAAGGTGGCGACCGTGACAAAGCGGCTCGGCGCACCATGTCTCGTCGTTCACTATGCCGGGGATGCGTCTGCGGTCGTCAACGAGACGCCCGGCGCGAAGACACTGGAAGACTTCATCGCTCCGTTCGAACCGCGTTCCGTCGAGTTTGTACGCCTGCCATTCTCGCACCCTCTCTATATTCTCTTCTCGTCGGGAACGACCGGCGTTCCGAAGTGCATCGTTCATTCCGCCGGCGGCACATTGTTGCAGCATCTCAAGGAACACCGGCTGCATTGCGGAATTCAGCCGGGGGAGAAGCTTTTCTATTTCACCACATGCGGCTGGATGATGTGGAACTGGCTGGTGAGCGGACTGGCAGCTGGCGCCACGCTTTGCCTGTTCGACGGTTCGCCTTTCGCACCCGACGGCAACGTGCTTTTCGACTTTGCGGCAGCCGAGAAGTTTGCCGTCTTTGGCACGTCAGCCAAATATATTGACGCAGTGCGCAAGAGCGGGCTGACCCCGCGCACCAGCCATGACCTCTCCAGTCTTCGGCTGATGACGTCGACCGGGTCGCCGCTGTCGCCCGAGGGCTTCACCTTTGTCTACGAAGGGGTCAAGGAAGACGTGCAGCTCGCCTCCATTTCCGGTGGCACCGATATCGTCTCCTGCTTCGTTCTCGGCAATCCTTTGCAACCGGTTTGGCGTGGCGAAATCCAGGGGGCCGGCCTCGGCCTTGCAATGGATGTGTGGGACGATGAGGGCAAACCGGTTCGGCAAGAAAAGGGCGAACTCGTCTGTACAAAGGCGTTTCCGTCGATGCCTGTGATGTTCTGGAACGATCCCGACGGCGCGAAGTACAAGGCGGCTTACTTCCAGCGTTTCGACAACGTGTGGTGCCACGGCGACTTCGCCGAATGGACCGAGCACGGTGGCATCGTCATCCATGGACGGTCTGACGCTACGCTCAATCCTGGCGGCGTCCGCATTGGAACCGCGGAGATCTACAACCAGGTCGAACAGATGGGCGAGGTCGCGGAGGCACTCTGCATCGGCCAGGAATGGGATGACGATGTCCGCGTGGTTCTCTTCGTGCGTCTGGCGCCCGGCGCAGCCCTTACCGACGAGTTGGTGAAGGCGATCAAGAACCGTATTCGCACCGGCGCCTCGCCACGTCACGTTCCCGCAAAGATCATCGCCGTCAGCGATATTCCCCGCACCAAGTCCGGAAAGATCGTCGAGCTTGCGGTTCGCGAGGTCGTCCACGGCCGGGCGGTGAAGAACAAGGAGGCCCTCGCCAATCCGGAGGCGTTGGAACTCTTTGCGGGGCTTGCGGAATTGCGCGTGTGACCGACGGAGCGCACCGGCCGATTACAAGCTTTCACCTTTGAGACATTGAAGTCTGCGGCAACCTTTCGTTAATAAACGTTGGTCAGAAGTAAATCTAACTTGGGGCTGCGTATGAACGAGGCAGCCGGAGCCTGTGGCTCCCGAAACATGATGTTAAATTGACTAAGCCCTTGTTGAACAGCACCCGAACTCTGAGGCAGCCTTTTGGCTGCCTTTTTTCGTTCAGCCTGCCAGGACGCGCTGCGACGGGAAAGCGATCTCGACCAGCGTGCCTTCGTTGGGTGCGGAGCTGATCGCGAAGATTGCCCGGTTCGCGTCGACCATCGCCTTTGTCAGCGGCAGGCCGAGTCCCGTGCCGTCGCCACGGTGGCGCGACTGCGCTGAAACCTGACGGAACGGCTTCATAGCTTGGTCGAGCTCGCTCCGGGTCATGCCGACGCCGGTATCGCGCAGTCGCAGTACGACGCTGCCGTTTGCCTCGTAGGAGGTGGAAACGACAATCTGCCCACCCGCCGGCGTGAACCGTATCGAGTTGGAGAGGATGTTGAGCGCGATCTGCTTAATCGAACGAAGGTCGGCAACGACATCAGGCACGGCTTGGGAGAGGGCGGTGCGGATGATCACGCGCTGGCTGTTGGCCTGCGGCTGGAGCAGCGAAACTGCCTCGGAAACTGCCTCGTTCAAGTCGATGGCACTGAAATCCAGGTCCATTTCGCCGGCCTCGATCTTCGAGATGTCGAGCAGATCGTTGACGATATCGAGAACATGGCGTCCGGACCGACCGATGTCGTTGGCATATTCGACATAGCGCGGATGCCCGATCGGACCGAAACGCTCGGTTGCCATCATGTCGGAGAAGCCGATGATCGCATTGAGCGGCGTGCGGATCTCGTGGCTGACCCGCGCGAGGAAATCGGTCTTGTGTTCGTTGGCGGTCTCGGCTGCGCTCTTGGCGCTGCGCAGTTCGTCCTCGGTGCGTTTCCACTGGGTGATGTCGCGAATGACCGCGCAATAGCCGCTGGAAGAGGTGAGCCGCCCCATCGTCATGAAGAGCGGCACGAAGCCGCCCCCGGCCTCGCGGCCGATAACTTCCCGGCCATCGTTGAGCACGCTTGCGACACCGTGATCTGACAAGCCGCCGAGGTAATCGAGCACAGCCTTTTGGCTCTCATGCGCAAAAAGCATGACGAACGGCTTCCCGCGGGTCTCTTCGTCGTCGTAGTTGAACAGTGCACTCGCCGAGCGGTTCATCGAGCGGATGTCGCCCTCGGCGCCAATTGTGACGACCCCATCGGTTGCCGTTTCCAGGATCGAACGCAGTTCTTCGACTTCCACCTGCAGCTTGGCGACCTTCTCCAGCATCCTGTCGAAGGAGCGCGGCTCTGCCGGCGGTGCAGGGCGCGCGGGAACCGCCGCGTCGATTGCTGCCGGCATCAAGGCGAGCATCAAGGCACTGGTTTCTTCCCAGCGGATGGACTGCAGCCGCGCCGTGACCGGAACGAGATTATCATCAACCGTTACCAGCATCATCGAGCCGGAACGGCCGGCACGTTCTTCAAGCTCTGAGCGCTGCAGCAGCGCATCAATGCCACCGACTTCGCTCAGCGCTTCCAGCGTCTCGTAGCCGGTCAGTCGCATGAATTCCGGGTTGGCGTGGATCAATTGGTCGCCCGCATGCACGAGGACGGCGACGGGCAACTGGTCGATCGTAGCGGCGGATAGCCCGGCGGCCATTTTTGCGCGCGGCGGGATGAAGCTCGCCAGCATGTCCATTTGGCTGACGGTTTCCTCCAGCCCTTCGGTCACACCGTCGTCGGTCGCATCGGCCGTCTCGGGTTCGTCAGCGACAGCCTGTGCCTCGTCGGTTTGTTCCACTTCGGACGAGGCGTCGATGGTGTCGTCTTGGAATGCGGTCGGTTCATCATCGTGCTTGCTGACCGTCGGCGTCTCCACCGCCGGGAGGTCGCGGTCTTCGGTCTCGCTCACCGCAGGCTCGTCGTCGCGCGGCTCCGGCTCGCGGACACCGAAGGCTTCGAGACGCTTGGCGATCTCCCGGAAATTTGCCTGCTCGGCGGAGGTGAGCTTTGGTCCGACGCCGTGGAGTTGCACGATTTTATCGGTCAGGCGACGGCTTGGATTCTCGACGATCCGCAATGGCGGAGGCTCTGCGACTGGAGGCGGATTGTTTGTCGGCTCGGTCGTCGCCTCAATATGGGTGTCAGCGGCCGCGGCCTCTTCAGCAGGAGGCTCAGAAGCAGGTGCGAGCGTCTCTTCGCTGGCAGCCGCTTCATCCGCGAGCGCCGACACCGCGTCATCTTCGGAGGCCTCGACCGGCTGACCGAGTGCTGCCACATCATTGATGATGCCGTTCGCACCAAGCGTCAGTCCGAGCGCCAGTGGATCTTCGGCGGCATCGGACAGGCGCACGACGCCGAACCCGCGAAAGCCGTCGAATTCACGGCTTCGGGTGTAGGTGGGCAGGGCTGCGAGATCGACCGGCACAGCCAGGCTGGTTCCCTCGATCGGCCAGTTGATCGTCTTGCCCGACCAGGTATCACGGCGCGCCAGGGCTTCGCTGATCTTGCCTTCGGGATCGAGGTTAAAGAGCGCCGAAATATCGGTGAACGGCGTGCCGATGATGTCAGCCGCATGCGGCCCCACCGCCTCGGCAAATTCACTCGACACTTCGCTGAACCGCCCTGCCGCGTCGATCTTCCAGACGAAACGGGTCGCGCGACTGTTCGGATTGAAAACGAAGGCGCCCGCTCTAGCGCCGGGCTCGGGCTCGGGTTGCTCTGCCTGGGCGACGACTTCGGCATCCTGATCGGCTGCCGCGACGTTTTCGGCAGCTGGTGCTTCCGCCGCACTATCTTCGACTGCGGCGGCCACTGCTTCATCGTCAAGGGCGGTCACAGCGGGTTCTTCCGTCAGGCTGTCCGGTGTGGTCTCGATTGCCGGTGCCTCCGCGTGTTCTGGCGAGGGCCGTTCGACAGCGTCCTCCGTCGCCACTGCGTGCAGCGGTTCGTCTTCCTGGCTGATCGCCTCATGCGCTGGCGCAGTGTCCACCGCTGCTTCGGCGATTGCGGCAACTTCCGTGGTCATCGCTTCGGCTGCATCGCTCTCATGGATGTCCTCTTCGGGAGGCTCTTCCATGTCTTGGATGCCGGCAATGGCATTGATTGCGTCGACGAAGCTTGCGGCTTGTGGCGCCTCGTTATGGTTAACGGCGGCTGTGGATAAGTCGTCTGCGGGCGCCGGTGCGTCGATCGGGTCGAGATGCCCGATGACGGTTTCAACGGCGAAAAGCAGATTGAGCACCGGCTCGTCACTGAGTCGTCCGACGGCCGCCGGAAGGTAGCCTTTTCCGGTCGCGACGGGTCGTTTCACCAATCGGTCGGCATGATCGCTGGCGAGCGTCGTCATGGCTTTGGCGGTCTGCTGGGTGACGCCGAGCGCGGCAAAGCCGGGCGAGGCGGCGATGATCTCGCCGCCGGCGCCAATCACGGCCATATGCGTATCGGGGTCGTCCAGTCCCTTGAGCATCTGTTCTGCAGAAGCTTTGATCGAGAGGGTGCGGGTCGTAACCGGTAAGGACAGAAGAACAGCACGCTCGCCCGAGGAAAGGCGGATCAGTTCGACTGTCGCCTGTACGGCAACGCGCTGGAAGCTCCTGGCAATACGGATCACGAAGGTGCGGCTGTCGCCGACATCTGCAAGCTGCCGTGCCGTCGCCTCGAGCTGGCGAAAGGTGATGTCGGCTCCGTCAATGCCTTGGTCAAGCAGGTCGTAGACTGCCGATTGCCCGAAGAGTTCGGCGCCGGCGCCATTCGCCCAGAGCGCGCGGCCGAGATCTGCAGACAGCAGGACCATAGCTTCGCCACGCGAAAAACGTTCCCGCACGCGTGGATGCACGGCGATGTCGATGAACGGATATTGGACTGTGGGCATGATCGAACCTTCAGCTTCGGTCATTGTGAAATTAATAGTCTATTAATAACGATAGGCCGGAATTGGGTCCAGAACAGCGCCCGGTTTTCGGCCGGAAAGGTTAACGCGTTGTGCGCCGCACAAACATGTTGCAATGCACAAATATCTGCGCTATATAATGAACATCTAACCTACGAGGCAATCACGCATGCCGAGGCAAAAGGAGCGCAAACCAATGGCTAGCATAAAGATGGACGACGTTTTTTCAATGTCGTCGTTTGATCCTTCCAAGTTCACTGAATCCTTCCGCGATTTCGCGGAAAAGGGCGCGCAGCAGTCGCGTGAAGCCTACACGAAGATGAAGACCGCTGGCGAAGAAGCGAGCAAGACGCTCGAAGCGACTGTTCAGACCGCCCAGGCAGGCGCCGTTGAGATCGGCCACAAGGCCATCGACGCTCTGCGCACCAACGCTGAAAACTCGCTGACGCACATGGAAGCGCTGCTTGCAGTCAAGTCGGTCGCCGAACTCGTCGAGCTGCAGACCACCTTCCTGCGCAAGCAGTTCGAGCTGACGATCGAGCAGGCCAAGACCATGCAGGAAACGTCCAAGCAGGTTGCCGAAAAGCTCGCGAAGCCTTCCAAGGAAGCAGCTGAAAAGGTCATGGCCTCCTTCAAGGCGGCCTGATTTTTCGACACGACACACGAAGGGGCTGGACCATTTGTCCGGCCTTTTTGTATATTGGGGAGAGATAGGGCTTGAATTAATTTCCAAGTCCTCGTATGTGACCCCCGTCGCGTCGGACGCGATTTGTGCGGTTGTAGCTCAGTTGGTTAGAGCGCAGGTTTGTGGCACCTGAGGTCGGAGGTTCGAGACCCCCCAACCGTACCATTCTTCACTCGTGATATCTGATCCCCCGCTATTCGAAGCTCAGCGCCTTTGTTCGCGCGAGCGGACCCGGCGCGTGAGCGATACGTACCCGGCCGGAACGATGGACGGCTCAGTCTGCGACCTGGATCACCAGCTCGATTTCGACGGGCAGGCCGAGCGGAATACTTGCGACGCCGAGGACCACTCGGCCGGAAAGCATTTCCGACCCGAAGACCTTGGCGAGGATGTCGGAGGCACCGTCGGCGACCTTCGGATGGTCGCGGAAATCGCCTACCGTCGCAATGTAGACGCCAAGCTTTGCCACCGCAGTCACTTTATCGAGCGATCCGAGATGCGCCCGAATCGCCGCAAGGACGCTCAGGGCGGCAATTTCGGCCGCCTTTTGTCTATCGTCTGCCGATAGCTCGGCGCCGACGCGGCCGATGACTTGCGGCTCGTTGCCGACGACGGGCAACATTCCGCTCAGATAGAGAAGATTGCCGATCTTGACGCTTTCCACGTAATTGCCAAAGGGCGTTGGCGCCGGAGGAAGCGTAATTCCGAGATCTTTCAGCCGCCGTTCTGCGCCAGCGGTGAACGCTTTGCCAGGGGTTACCATTTGCCCAAATGTGCGCCGCCGTCGACGTTCAGCACCTCCCCGGTTATGCGCGGAGCCTTCGTCAGAAACAGCACCGCATCGACGATTTCGTCGACGCTGGAGATGCCCGCCATGGGTGACAGCGTCTTCAGGAAGTCTTTTGGGTTATCCTTGTGAAGCGGCGTCTCGACAACACCGGGCGCCACCGTGTTCACGCGGATCCCATCCTTGGCATATTCCATTGCGATGTTCTTCGAGATTGCCTGGATGCCGCCCTTGGTCAGCATCGCAACCGAGGCATTCATGCCGGCAATCGGATGATCGAGCAGCGGTGTGGTGATGCTGACGATGCTGCCGCCGGTCTTCTGCGCCAGCATCTGCCGGACAACGAGCTGCGTCAGATGGAGAAAGCCTTCAAGGTTCGTTGAGCTGAGCTTTCTGTAGTCCTCGATCGTGTAGTCGACGAAGGGCTTTGTGAAGAAAATCCCGGCATTGTTGACGAGCGCGTCAATCGAATTGAACCGCTCGACGGCTTTCTCAACGACCTTCTTTGCCGTTGTCGGATCAGCGATATCGCCATCCACCCTAACCAGCCTGTCAGATCCCTGGATCTCCCTGGACTCGCTTATTCGTCGCGACGTTGCCACAACGCTGTAGCCCTGTTCTAGGAAAGCGTTGGTCAGACCGGCTCCGATGCCTTGGGAAGCGCCGGTAATCACAACCGTCTTATGCATCTGCATTTTGGTGGTCTCCTATCCTATGACAGCGTCTCCGCTGATCCTCAACCGGGGTCGATCGCTCCGGCAGGGTCAATATGATCCGGTGTGCATTTATTCATTAGATGGAAAGATATGGATTCTCTTTTTCAACTATGAGAAAATCATGGGATGGTTGACCTGAATGACGTCGCCGTATTCGTAAAGGTCGCGCAGCTTGAAAGCTTCAGCCGCGCAGCCCGTGCGCTCAGTATGCCGGTCTCCACGGTGAGCCGTAGGGTAACCGCTTTGGAGGAACAGCTGGGCGTCACTCTGCTTCAGAGGACCACGCGCAAGCTCAATCTGACTGCCCAGGGGCGCGCCTATTTCGACCAGTGCAGTGAACCGCTGAACCACCTCCACGACGCAGAAAGCGTGATAACTCGGGAGCAGAGGAGGCCCGAAGGGTTACTCCGGATTTCCGTTCCGGTGGTCGTCGGGCAGCAGCCCTTTTATGACTTCTTGTCTGAGTTTCTGAGGAAGTACCCAGAGATCAAGGTCGATGTTCTGATCACGAACATATTCCTGGACCTCATCGCCGAGAACATAGACGTCGCCGTTCGTTTCGGAGAATTGTCGGATTCGACACTCGTCGCACAACGTATCGGTAAGAGCATCCGCTACCTGGTTGCCTCGCCGGGATACTTGCAGGAACATGGCGTGCCTTCGCGACCAGAAGACCTGTCTGGTCACCGCTGCGTCCTGCTGAACGGGAGGAACAACGAAGCGGAATGGCATCTCATCAACGGCGAGAAGTCGATCAAGCTGCATGTAACCGGGCCGGTCGCCGTCCACGATGTCCAGTCCATCAGGGCCTTTGCCTGCAGGGGACACGGGATCGGGCTGCTGCCTTCAAACTATTGCGAGGATCAGATTGCCGGCGGCGATCTCGTCCGCGTCCTTCCGGAATGGTCGCCGCCGACGGTTTTCGTACACCTCGTCTATCCCACCCGACGGTTTCTTCCGTCGAAGCTGCAGGCCTTCCTGGCGGAGCTGAAGCGCTGGAAAAGTCCAGCGTGGACGCCGCTTCGATGACTGCGCTCGGGACTGACGGACGGACGCATGACCGTCCGCCAGGAGGGGTTTAGCGATCAATACTTCGATGGAACATAAAGCTGCGGCGGCAATACCTTGCGCTCGTAGTCGGGATTGAAGACGCGGTCTGGCAGCGTGATTTCCTCGTGCGGAACATCACCATAGGGGATCTGCTGCAGCAGATGATCAATGCAGTTCAGCCGCGCCCGCTTCTTGTCGTTGCCTTCCACGATATGCCAGGGCGCTTCGGGAATGTTGGTGCGCGCGAAGGTTTCTTCCTTTGCCTTGGTATAGGCCTCCCAGCGGACGCGCGATTGCAGGTCCATCGGCGACAGCTTCCACTGCTTCAGCGGGTCGTGAATGCGCACAAGGAAGCGCATCTGCTGTTCTTCGTCGGTAATGGAGAACCAGTATTTAACGAGCCGGATGCCCGAGCGGACGAGCATGCGTTCGAATTCCGGCACGTCGTTGAAGAATTGATCGACCTGATCTTCGGTCGCAAAGCCCATGACCCGCTCGACGCCGGAGCGGTTGTACCAGGAGCGGTCGAAGAGAACGATTTCGCCGCCGGCTGGCAAATGGGGGACGTAGCGCTGGAAGTACCATTGCGTCTTCTCGCGGTCGGAAGGGGCGGGCAACGCGACGGCACGAACGACGCGCGGATTGAGGCGCTGCGTGATGCGTTTGATCACGCCGCCCTTTCCCGCGGAATCGCGGCCCTCGAAGATCACGACGACCTTCTCCTTGTTGTAGACCACCCAATCCTGAAGCTTGATCAGCTCTGCCTGCAGCGACAGCAGCGCACGAAAATAGTCGAGCCGCGGAATCGATGCCGGGTGGGCGTTGCGGTAGATCTTGCGGATCGCATCGGAGAGCGCTGGCTCCGAGAGCTCCAGCTCATAGTCCTCGTCGATGGTGTCGGCCAGTTCGGCTTCGAGCCAATCGGATTGGTTGTTGTCGGATGTGTTGTTCATGGACGTTCACCCTCGATGCGTTCGTGGCAAGATTTGAAATACTGTTACCTAGCCTGCGTCACAACAATTGGCGCAAGACGACAAATAAAAGAAACGCGATCATGATCGAGGCGGGCAGCGTCAGAATCCAGGCCATCAGCATGTTTCTGACTGTCGACCACTGGAGCCCCGAACCATTCGCGGCCATCGTCCCAGCCACGCCTGATGAGAGACGTGGGTCGTGGAGACCGGCAGGCCCAGATGGTCGGCCGGCAGGGATGGTGGCATCCGTCCAGGTCTTGTTCTTGACGGCATTGCTCACTTCGGCTCGATAGTCGGGGACCTGCAGGCCGGGTCTGGTGTACTTGCCGAGGGCCGTCTCGACCTGCACGGAAGCAGACTTGTACGCCTCGAGATAGTTGACATCAGGCGTGCGGTTCAGGGCGAAGGCCGTCGGAACGAGACCGATCAGGATCAGCATGATCAGCCCCATTCCTTTCTGACCGTCGTTGGAGCCATGCGCAAAGCTGACGCCAGTGCATGTGCAGATGAGAAGGGCGCGGATCCAGAGTGGCGGCGGGTTATTGCCCTTGGGCTCCTCATAAAGGGCCTTGTTTCGGATCACGAACTTCATGACCAACAAAAGCAGCGCCGCCATACCGAAGCCGACGAGCGGAGAAATCATCAGGGAAAGACCGATATTCGTGGCCTGCGACCAGTCGACGCCGCTCGTGGCGCTGCCGGTAGGCGCGAGGAACTGATTTGCGAGCCCGACACCGATGATCGAGCCGACGAGCGTATGCGAGCTTGATGAGGGAAGGCCGAGATACCAGGTGCCGAGATTCCAGACTATCGCTGCCAGAAGCAGCGCAAAGACCATGGCAAGGCCCGATCCCGAGCCGACCTGCAGGATCAATTCCACCGGCAGAAGCGCCAGGATGCCGAAGGCGACGGCGCCGCTCGACATCAGGACGCCGAGGAAATTGAAGAAGCCGGACCAGATGACGGCCAGTTCCGCCGGCATCGAGCGGGTATAGATGACGGTGGCAACCGCGTTGGCGGTGTCATGGAAGCCGTTCACAAATTCGAAGCCAAGGGCAATTAGCAGCGCGATCCCGAGCAGGATCCAGGGAACGGCAACTGCGCTCGTCAGGTCTCGGCCGAGAGCATAGGCAACATAGCCAAGTCCTACGAGAAGCAGGACCAAGAATACAGGGACGAACCATCTTCCCGAGCTTGTCCCCTCAAGTGGATGGCTGGGACGATCATGACGATGTTCTTCACCCTGAACTATTGTCATCGTCCGGCTCGCTCCCATCTCGACTGGTCCTTAGTCGGGTCTATTCCCTTAGAATGAACCTCCTGTGACATTGGGTGCATGGCTTGTGCATGGCGTTTGAAGAATTGCTCGCTTTATACGTGCGTTCGTCAATGGATGAGACATAGATAAATCGCGATATCTCTATCTGGACGCGGTTTGGCCACGTTCTTGCCGCGCTGTGTTCATTCTTTGCTAATAAATCGATCCGCCGCGGCGGGTGATCTTCGGGCCACGCGTCCGCATGATCCTCTGGCCTGGCGGTATCGTTGGATCCGACCTATATCCGCTGCTGCCAGACTTGCTTCGGAAAATGCCTTGCGCTTTCGAAGCAAATCCGGCGACGCTTCGGCTTTCGCCGATGCGCTTGACCGAGGCCTCGTCGCCCGCCTCTTGTGGGCTCATTTGCCCAGTTTCGATCGCAATGATTCGTCCTCAAGCCCATGCGGGCGCCCTAAAAATAGGTGACAAATCGCCGCGTGCGAGACGTTTTTTAGACGCATGGCTGCCTCTACGCGCAGGACGAGGCGATCAGGCAAATGTGCTTTGCTTACAAAGGGCAAAGAAGCTTTGCGACCTTAACCGCGCTCCTGTCGCCGGGCTCTCGTCGATCACGGATTAACCATACTGCATTGCAATTCGTGATCGAGAGTGGCATTTTCCGGCCGGGGGCTAATTCAGAGTGATTTCAGAAGGAGACTTAAATGTCCATTTCGCTCAGCAATCTGGATGCATCCAAGGCTACCGCCGTTTCGGCCATGAATGTAGCCGCTGCTGTACGTGCCGCTCGAGAGGCGGTCGGCTATAGCGTCGATGACCTCGCAGTGACCTGCGGCCTGGTGGTCAATGAGATTGAGGAAATCGAGGGTGGCGAAGACGCTGATCCCGCCAAGCTCAAGCGGATCGCCGCTGCTTTGCAGGTGCCGCTCTCATCGTTGGTTCCGATGTGATCATGACCTCAGGGCCGGGCAGGCATTTGCCCGCCTGGCCTTGCCTCCCTTCAAAGTGCCTGAAACGACCTCCTTCATCTCCTTTTAACTCTCCCCTCCGAACGGGCTGAATGCTTTTGCCCGCAAAGGGTAGTTTTACCGTCGCTGATTGTGCGGTGCGTTAGCAACTTCATAGCAAATGTCCCTCGAAGAGCCGAGCGCCTGTGCGCTGCGGCGGATTCATGTATCGGGGAGGCAGAATGAGCCGGGTTCGTCGCATTGGCGCCACGCGGATTGATTTGAACGAACTTATCAAGCGCGGCGCGCTTGCCGTCCTTTCCATTCTCGCGGTCTTGCTGCCGATCCTGAAGGTCAGCTTCACGAGCGAGTCGGACGATATCGTTCTCGGGGATTTTCAGCTGCTGGGCGGGGCCGCCTATCTCTTGCCGGTGGCATTTCTCTGCGGTCTTGCGACCGTTGTCACCGATGGCATGCGGGCACACGCTCGCTTCATCGACGTGGCCGGACTGATCATTGCGTTGGTGGCTGTGTCGCGCAGCGCATATGCTCTCGGCGCAAGCCTTATGCAGGACGCGGCGCCAGTTGATGAACCTTCGCAAAGGCTGGATCAATTGGCGCAAGTCTCCTTGTCCTACGGCAGCATTCCCTTGCTGCTGGTGCTGTTCGGCGCCATTTGGCAATTGCGGAAGTCCTGGCGCAACTGAGCCGCATGCCTGGCGGATGGAACCGCTCCCGCTCCCTAGACGTTGCGTCGATAGGAGAAATGTTCATGTCTAAAACGCTTCTATATGGTGCGACCAAGGTGGACGAAGACAACAGTGCTTATTCCGCCATCGCAAGCCTCGAGCAATTCCAGTGGCGCAACCGCGTCCTAGTCGTCTTCGCCGACAAGAAAAACGCGCGAGCCGCGCGCCAGGAAAATCAGCTTCTCGCCAATCGCGATGCCTTGCAGGAACGCGATATCGTCATTCTCAAGATTACCGGCGGCAGTGTGAGGGTCCTCTTCGGAGCCGGCGAAAATCTCGATGCTGCGGCGATTGCAGGCGAAGTGGGCGATCCCACGGTCGGAGAGTTCGCGGCCTTTCTCGTTGGCAAGGACGGGACGGTGAAGCTCAACGTCAGTGAACCGATCACCAGCGGCGAACTGTTCGCCATCATCGATGGCATGCCAGTGCGCGCAGCAGAAGTTGCCGCAGAGAAGCAGCAGACGAGCGACGAGCCTGAGAAGCGCGACTGATCCTTGTGATGCTGAGCCGACTGAGCCGACATCACAGGAATATGTGGCGCTCGGCGGCGACGAGTTCCTGCAGGAAATTGGAAACGGTGCGTACCCGCACGAGTTCACGCGCACTTTCGTGAAACGTCGTCCAGTATGCCCGCCGGATCGAAATATCCGGCAGGATGCGCACCAGTTCGGGATGCTGCCGGGCAATATAATCGTGCAGGATCCCGATCCCGGCGCCCGAAAGTACAGCTTCAGTCTGCCCGGTCGCCGAGGAAATCTCGAAGGCGGCGTTCCAGTTGCGCATCACCTCGCCGGTGAAATTCAGTGATTGGGAAAAGATCAGATCCTCGACATAGCCGATCCGCCGGTGCTGCTTCAGGCCCTCTGCGTCAGCAGGCAGGCCGTTGAGCTCGGCATAGTTTCGAGAGGCGTAGAGGCCGAGCGTGTAGTCGGTGAGCTTGGCCGAGACGAGGCGGCCCTGTTCGGGCCGCTCCAGCGTGATGGCGATATCCGCCTCACGCTGCGACAGCGAGAAGGACCGCGGTACCGGCACGAGCTGCATCTTCAGTTCCGGATGGCGTTCGATCAGCCGGCCCATACGGGGCGCGAGAAAGGAAACGCCGAAACCGTCAGGCGCCCCCACACGCACCGTCCCCGCGATCGCAGTATCGGTGCGGCCGAGATTGGCCTGCACGGACAGCATTTCGGTTTCCATCCGCTCCGCAGACGCGAGGAAAACTTCGCCCTCGGCCGTCAGCTCGCAGCCGTTTGTGCGGCGGACGAAAAGGCGGCTCTTCAGCGCCTCTTCCAACGAGGTGAGCCGGCGTGAGAGCGTGGCGTGGTTGAGCCCCAACCTTTTTGACGCGGCAAGGATCTGCCCGGTACGGGCAACCGCGAGGAAGATGCGGACGTCGTCCCAGTTCATGGCTTTGCTCGCATCATGACGGGTTCGACATCGACCAATGTCAGTGACGTCACCATCCCAGCGGTTCCGCTCTTATATTTGAGGAAATGCGGCGTCTGCAGATGCACCTCGTACGCCTCCGGGCTCGCATAGACCTCAAGGATGCGGATTTTGTGCGGACTATCCTTGATGGAGACCGCATTCAGGGAAAGGACGCCGTCCTCCAATGTGACAGATGCCTCGATCTCCTCGGCCAATAGAGTGCGATAGGCTTCAAGCTGGTCCGGATCGATCTCGAGCTCCGCCATTCTGACGACAAGTTTCCCGCTCATTGAAGTACTGCCTCCTCTTGAGTTTGGCTTGCCCGCTGCATGCCGGGCCAAGCCTCGGAATAGAACTTGGGAGAAGCATAGGCTCTCGTGGTTGAGCTTCAATTCATGCACAACGGTTGCTTATCCTAGCTCATTGATTTGTGCAAATTGAAGTGCGATTGTTGGCCATCCAAAGAACAGGAGGAGCATCCCATGCGTGAGATTGGTCATTTCATCGGCGGCAAGCATGTCGCTGGCACCAGCGGCCGCACCAGCAACGTCTTTAATCCGGCAACCGGCGAAGTTCAGGCGACTGTGGCGCTGGCAAGCGTCGAGGATTTGCGCGCCGCCGTCGAGAACGCTAAGGCCGCTCAGCCGAAGTGGGCAGCCACGAACCCGCAGCGGCGCGCCCGCGTCTTCTTCAAGTTCGTCGAGCTGCTGAACAAGCACATGGATGAACTCGCGACACTTCTGTCCACCGAGCACGGCAAGACGGTCGAAGATTCCAAGGGCGACATCGTCCGTGGTCTTGAAGTCTGCGAATTCGTCTGCGGTATTCCGCATCTGCAGAAGGGTGAATTCACGGAAGGCGCCGGCCCTGCGATCGACATGTATTCGATGCGCCAGGCGGTCGGTATCGGTGCGGGCATCACCCCGTTCAACTTCCCGGCCATGATCCCGATGTGGATGTTCGCCCCGGCAATTGCCTGCGGCAACGCTTTCATCCTGAAGCCGTCCGAGCGCGACCCGTCCGTACCGCTGCGTCTTGCAGAACTGATGATTGAGGCCGGCCTCCCGGCAGGCATACTGAACGTGGTCAACGGCGACAAGGCTGCGGTCGACGCCATCCTGACGGATCCGGATATCGGCGCGGTCTCCTTCGTCGGTTCCACGCCGATTGCCCGCTACGTGTATGGAACGGCTGCCATGAACGGCAAGCGCGCACAGTGCTTTGGTGGCGCGAAGAACCACATGATCATCATGCCCGACGCCGACATGGATCAGGCCGTCAACGCCCTGATGGGCGCAGGCTACGGCTCTGCCGGCGAGCGCTGCATGGCGATCTCGGTCGCCGTCCCGGTCGGTGAGGAAACCGCCAATCGCTTGGTCGAGAAGCTGGCGCCGAAGATCGAGTCGCTTCGCATTGGTCCTTACACAGACGAGAAGGCTGACATGGG
This sequence comes from Rhizobium sp. LjRoot258, assembly GCF_964254185.1. Lineage (NCBI taxonomy): Bacteria > Pseudomonadati > Pseudomonadota > Alphaproteobacteria > Hyphomicrobiales > Rhizobiaceae > Rhizobium > Rhizobium sp. LjRoot258. The sequence goes on from NZ_CAXUST020000001.1 coordinate 362,375, forward strand.
TCCGCTCGTCACCAAGGAAGCCTACACCCGTGTCAACGGGCTTATCGACCGTGGCCTCGAGCAGGGTGCAAAGCTCGTCGTCGATGGCCGCGGCTTCAAGCTACAGGGCTACGAGGACGGCTATTTCGTCGGTGGCACCCTGTTCGACCATGTCACGCCTGACATGGATATTTACAAGACCGAGATCTTCGGGCCGGTCCTCTCCGTCGTTCGCGCCAAGAACTACGAGGAAGCCCTGGATCTGCCGATGAAGCACGAATACGGCAATGGTGTCGCGATCTACACCCGCGATGGCGATGCCGCCCGTGACTTCGCCTCGCGCATCAATATCGGCATGATCGGCATCAACGTTCCGATCCCGGTTCCGCTTGCCTACCATTCCTTCGGCGGTTGGAAGGCATCGAGCTTCGGCGACCTCAACCAGCACGGTTCGGACTCGATCAAGTTCTGGACCAAGACGAAGACGATCACCGCCCGCTGGCCCTCGGGTATCAAGGACGGCGCCGAATTCGTCATGCCGACGATGAAGTAAGCGAACAACGATGTTATTGAATTGGGGGCTTAGGCCCCCGATTTGCGCTTTTAAGTTGTTGAATTCGAGCGTGCGCGCTTCTCAACCCGCGACCGAATAGCTCTTATGTTCACTTGCAAGCTCGTTAATCATTACTCTTTCTTTTCCGACCTTGAGGACGAAAGCACATGCGTGAAGCTGTTGAACACAGCAGGAGGCAGGGCATTTAGACGACGGCTGGCATACTCTTATGCGCGGGTTGGGTACCGCATTTCCGTGTGTTCGTCTGGGGCTGCCTCTGTCTAGGGTCGGGCGTGGATGTTATCCGCCACATAGCTACGACGAGGGTTCCCCACCGGAGCCCTGCCTCCAACTTTGTCCAACAGCAGATGATTTCTAATTTGGATTATGCTTCTCTCTTCAAGCTGAGCATCGGCATTAGCCTCTTGCTGTAGGAGCGACCTCCTGCCCAATCGCCCACAGGAATGCGGCCATTTCTCTGGCAATGGCGGTGACTGCGATGACTTTCGGCTTGCCTGCCGCCACCAGCCTTCGATAGCGCGCGCAAAGTCGCACTTGCCCTTTCCAGGCAATCTCTCGAACAGCCCTTGGCAGGTCCTCCAGGCGCGCCTGGATCGTCGGGCTTACACGGGCCGGGAAGCGATATGTCCAGGCCCCTTCTATGAGGACTCGACGCGCCCGTATGTTGCCCGCCTTGGTGATCCCACCACGCTTGACCCGTTCGCCCGTTGAGCTTTCCGACGGCACAAGACCCAGATACGCCATTAACTGACGAGGATTATCAAAACGCCTGACATCGCCGATCTCGACCACAAAGGTGACCGCGGTCATGAACGCGACGCCACGCATCGCTTGGTAGGCGGCCACAACCGGGGCCATCGACCAGGATGCCGCGGTCTCCACCACCAGCTGGGTCAGCCTGTCCAGACGCACGCCGGCATCCTCGATGGCCTGGCAATATTCTGCCAACAGGATTTGGTGGGCGGGATGATCGAAGGCCTGGCATGTCAGCCATCGGACATGGGCGCGCGTCCATGGCGTGCGGCCGGTATAGAGCCGGCCGTGCCGCAGGAGAAAGGACTGGAGTTGCTGACGTGCCTGCTTCAACGCGTCGTTGGTCGCTTCGCGAGCCCGCACCAGGTCGCGGATCGCCTCATGAGCTTCGTCCGGAACCCAGACCGCGGTCAGCTCGCCCGCCCGGTGCAGGCGCGCCAGGCTCATGGCATCCCGCCGGTTGGTCTTCACCCGGTCGCCAGCACGCTTGGGCACCAGCGATGGCGCCACGACCATGCAGTCATGCCCCAGTTCGACAATCTGCCGGTAGAGACCATACCCCGTGGGACCCGCCTCATAGCAAAAGTGAAGCTTGGCTGCGCGCTTGGAAAGCTTGTTGACCATCGATGCCACCGATGACGGCTCCGACGAGATGTCGCCTAAAAACCGTACCTCGCCGTTGCGTGCTCCGTCGGCAATCGCCACCGAAATCTTCAACTTCGACGTATCCAAGCCGATGAAAATTACGCTATCGTCTTTCATGGTTCGCCCTCGCTAAGCTTGGGGCTCGGCTCCGGCCAATCCGGAGCAACCCCCGAATTCAGCTTACCGCGGGGGCGGGCCACCTTCACCCCGCGAACATACGGTCTAGGGTCCGACCTCGAGCCGTCAGTGCGACTGGCCGAGGGGTAGGGAAAACACATGCTCTTTAAGAATCAAATGCTGGCGGAATCCCCAGCGAACCCATTTGTACGCGCGAAATTCACCGGCAGTGCGTCTGAATATTTCGGCATCTGGATCGTCAACGTACTTCTGACAATCGTCACGATCGGTATTTATTCCGCCTGGGCGAAAGTTCGGCGCAACCGATACTTTTACGGCAATACGGTCCTGCTCGGGCGCGCCTTCGAATACCACGCGACGGGCAAGCAGATCTTCCTTGGTCGAGCCATTGTCTTCGTAGGCCTGGTGATCATCGCTCGTTCGCTTCTTCGACGCGCTCGAAGAGAAGCTCGCGGATCATTCCAGAACAAGCATGCTATCCACCCATCCTGGAACGCCGGACCGCAAGGACGCCATTCTGAAATATGGGGCGGGTTCGCACTGAAATAGCGTCGCGGCAATCCGTCTCATATAAGGTGAATATGAATTTCATATTTTGGAATTGTTCAAAACTACCAAAGCCACTATATAGACCACTTGTAACTGACGATTCTGGAGATCGGCATGCGTTTGACCAAGCAGACCAACTATGCGGTTCGCATGTTGATGTATTGCGCTGCCAATGATGGGCAGCTGAGCCGGATTCCGGAGATTGCCAGGGCATATGGCGTTTCTGAACTCTTTCTGTTCAAGATCTTGCAGCCTCTCAACAAGGCCGGCCTGGTCGAGACGGTTCGCGGCCGCAACGGCGGTGTGCGGCTCGGCAAACCGGCGAAGGACATTAGCTTATTCGACGTGGTTCGCGTCACGGAAGATAGCTTTGCGATGGCAGAGTGCTTCGAGGACGACGGCATGGTCGAATGCCCGCTTGTCGACAGCTGCGGCCTGAACTCCGCCTTGCGCAAGGCGCTCAACGCCTTTTTCGACGTGCTGACGCAATATTCGATCGACGATCTCGTCAAGGCGCGGCCGCAGATCAACTTCCTGCTGGGCCTGACGGGCGATCGTGAATCTCGTCGCAAGCCGACGATTGCCGCTCCGGCAGCCTAACCCGCGATGACGAAATTCTGATGCGACCGTGGCAGCGTTTCGTGCCGGGTTGTTCTGTTTTAGGGGAGTTTGGGGCTAAAAATTCGCGCGTGGCGTGTGCAGCAATGCTCTTGCCGACGCGAAATTATACCAAATGCGACAGGAATCGAGTTTATCCAGTCCGTTTATTTCTAAATGCGGCCCATTTTTGGCGGAAAATTACTAAAGTTGTCCATGTGGAAAAATTTTCCACGTCGGTCGTTGATTTCAGCAAATAAATGTCGTTCCATCTGCCGTCATTCCGGAGGGTTTCCGGGATCTCAAAGAAAAGAACAAACCTGGGAAACGATATCATGAAAAAGATGTCTGTCTTGTTGGCCGCGACGGTCCTGGCTTCGGCCATGGCATCCGCAGCCTGGTCCAAAACGCTCGTTTACTGCTCCGAGGGCTCGCCGGAAGGCTTCGATCCCGGCATTTACACTGCAGGCACCACTTTCGACGCTTCCTCGCGCACGGTCTACAGCCGTCTCGTCGAGTTCCAGCACGGCAAGACCGAAATCGAGCCGGGCCTGGCCGAAAGCTGGACGGTTTCCGACGACGGTATGGTCTACACCTTCAAGCTCCGTCCGGGCGTCAAGTTCCAGACGACCGAGTTCTTCACACCAAGCCGCGATCTGAACGCTGATGACATCGTCTTCTCGTTCGAGCGCCAGTTGAAGGCTGATAGCCCGTGGGCGAAGTATGTCGCCGGCGTTTCCTACGAATATGCGGCAGGCATGGGCTTCCCCGACCTCATCAAGTCGGTCGAGAAGGTCGACGACCTGACCGTCAAGTTCACGCTGAACCATCCGGAAGCACCGTTCCTCGCTGACCTCGCAATGGACTTCGCCTCCGTTCTGTCGAAGGAATATGCCGACAAGCTGCAGGCTGACGGCAAGATGGAGCAGATGAACCAGATGCCGCTCGGCACTGGTCCGTACACCTTTGTCGCCTACCAGCCGGATGCCGTCATCCGCTACAAGGCCAACGAAACCTACTTCAAGGGCAAGGAAAAGATCGACGATCTCGTTTTCGCGATCACCCCGGACGCTTCCGTCCGTGCTCAGAAGCTGAAGGCCGGCGAATGCCACATCATGCCGTACCCGAACGCGGCTGACATCAAGGACCTGCAGACCGACTCGAGCCTGAAGGTTCTGGAACAGCCGGGCCTGAACGTCTCCTACCTCGCCTACAACACGCTTCAGGCTCCGTTCGACAAGGCCGAAGTGCGCAGGGCGCTGAACATGGCGATCAACAAGCAGGCGATCGTCGAGGCCGTCTTCCAGGGCGCCGGCCAGGTTGCCAAGAACCCGATCCCGCCGACGATGTGGTCGTATAACGACGCCATCAAGGACGACGCCTACAACCCGACCGAGGCCAAGGCTCTGCTCGAAAAGGCTGGCGTCAAGGATCTCAGCATGAAGATCTGGGCAATGCCGGTTTCGCGTCCGTACATGCTGAACGCACGTCGCGCCGCTGAGCTGATGCAGGCTGACCTCGCCAAGGTCGGCGTCAAGGTCGACATCGTTACCCACGAATGGGCTGAATACCTGAAGCTCTCCAAGGACAAGGCCCGCGACGGTGCTGCGATCCTCGGCTGGACGGGTGACAACGGCGACCCGGACAACTTCCTTGATACCCTGCTCGGCTGCGAAGCCGTCGGCGGAAACAACCGCGCGCAGTGGTGCAACAAGGAATTCGACGACCTCGTGAAGAAGGCCAAGAAGACCGCTGACGTCGCTGAGCGCACCAAGCTCTACGAACAAGCTCAGGTCGTCTTCAAGAAGGAAGCTCCGTGGGCGACGATCGATCACTCCACGGAATTCGTACCGATGAGCGCCAAGGTTTCCGGCTACGTGCAGGATCCGGTTGGTGTTCACCGCTTCGACGGCGTTGATATCGCCGAGTAATCAAAATTATGCAAAGATGCCCGGCAACGCCGGGCTTGGCCGGCGGTCAGGTTTCATACCTGACCGCCGGAACACTATGGACACTTGCCAATGTTGCGATTTCTCATCGGACGCCTCGCGATCCTGATCCCAACCTTCATCGGCGTTTCGCTCATCGCCTTCTCGTTCATCCGTCTGCTGCCCGGCGATCCGGTCATGCTGATGTCGGGCGAACGCGTGATGGCGCCGGAACGTCATGCCCAGGTCATGCATGATCTCGGCCTCGATCGTCCGGTCTACGTGCAATACCTGGATTACCTCGGCAATGTGGTGCAGGGTGATCTCGGTTCGTCGATCGTCACCAAGCGCCCGGTTCTGCAGGAGTTCGGTTCGCTGTTTCCGGCGACGCTCGAGCTCTCGCTCTGCGCCATCCTGTTTGCCATTGTGCTTGGCATCCCTGCTGGCATCTTCGCAGCCGTCAAGCGGGGAACATGGTTCGACCAGGGCGTAATGGGCGTTGCCCTTGTCGGCTATTCGATGCCGATCTTCTGGTGGGGGCTGCTGCTCATCGTTCTCTTCTCGAATACGCTGCATTGGACCCCTGTGTCCGGCCGTATCTCGCTGATGTATTTCTTCAAGCCGGTCACCGGCTTCATGCTGATCGACAGCCTGCTGTCCGGCCAGGCCGGCGCATTCAAGTCGGCGTTCGTTTCGTTGATCCTGCCGACCATCGTTCTCGGAACCATTCCGCTTGCCGTCATCGCGCGGCAGACACGCTCGGCCATGCTTGAAGTGCTGGGCGAAGACTATGTTCGCACCGCGCGCTCCAAGGGCCTCGCGCCGATACGCGTCGTCGGCCTGCATGCGCTGCGCAACGCCATGATACCGGTCGTGACTTCGATCGGTCTGCAGGTCGGCGTCCTGCTCGGCGGCGCAATCCTGACGGAAACGATCTTCTCCTGGCCGGGTATCGGCAAATGGATGGTCGATGCCGTCTTCAAGCGCGACTACACCGTCGTTCAAGGCGGGCTGCTGCTGATCGCCGGCATCATCATGATCGTCAATCTGATTGTCGACCTCATGTACGGTCTTATCAACCCACGTATTCGTCACTAGGAGCGGCTTATGAGTGTGATAACCACCAAGTCGACCCAACCGTCTGGGCTCTCTGAGTTCTGGTACTACTTTTCGCGCAACAAGGGCGCCGTCATCGGCCTCGGCATCTTTCTGCTGGTCCTTTTTATGGCGATCTTCGCGCCGTTGATTGCCCCGCATGATCCGAACGTTCCTTTCGACGGCATGCAGCGCGTGCCGCCGGTGTGGTCGGAAAAGGGAAATTCGATGTTCCTGCTCGGAACGGATGCCGTCGGTCGCGATATGCTTTCGCGTCTGATTTATGGCACGCGCTTCTCGCTGTTCATCGGCCTCGTCGTCGCATCGCTGTCTGCTGTCGCCGGCGTCCTGCTCGGCCTCGTTGCCGGCTATTTCCGCGGTCGCGTCGACACCTTCATCATGCGCGTCATGGATATCATCCTGGCCTTCCCGTCGTTGCTGCTGGCCCTCGTGCTGGTCGCCGTCCTGGGTCCCGGCCTGCTGAACGCCATGATCGCCATCTCGATCGTCAATCAGCCGCATTTCGTGCGCCTGACGCGCGCCGCGGTGATCAGCGAGCGCGAGAAGGAATATGTCGTAGCGTCACGCGTGGCGGGCGCCGGTACGTTGCGTCTCATGTTCAAGACGATTCTGCCGAATTGCTTGGCGCCGCTGATCGTCCAGGCGACGCTCGCATTCTCTGCCGCGATCCTAGATGCCGCAGCTCTTGGCTTCCTCGGCATGGGTGCCCAGCCCCCGACATCAGAGTGGGGCACAATGCTTGCCGACGCGCGTGAATTCTTCCAAAGCTCGCCATGGCTCGTTACTTTCCCGGGTCTCTGCATCCTCATCACCGTTCTCGCCATCAACCTGATGGGCGACGGTCTGCGCGATGCGCTTGATCCCAAACTGAAGAGGTCCTGAGATGGCACTTCTTGAAATTGAAAATCTCGCCGTCGAATTCCAGACGTCTACGGGTCCGTTTCGCGCCGTTGATGGTGTGTCGCTCAAGGTAGATGCCGGTGAAGTTCTTGCAATCGTTGGGGAGTCGGGCTCCGGCAAGTCGGTCTCGATGCTCGCAGCGATGGGGCTTCTGCCGTGGACGGCAAAGGTGACGGCCGACAAGATGGTCTTCGACGGCCGTAATCTGCTTGGCATGTCGGCAAGGGACCGACGCAAGATCATCGGCAAGGACATGTCGATGATCTTCCAGGAGCCGATCGCCAGCCTCAATCCCTGCTTCACGGTCGGCTTTCAGATCGAAGAGGTTCTGCGAATCCATCTGGGTCTCGACAAGGCTGCGCGGCGCAAGCGCGCGATCGAGCTGTTCGAGGCCGTTGGCATTCCCAACCCTGCCGATCGGCTCGGCCATTTCCCGCATCAGATGTCGGGTGGCCAGTGCCAGCGCGTCATGATCGCCATTGCGATCGCCTGCAATCCCAAGCTTCTGATCGCCGACGAACCGACGACTGCGCTCGACGTGACCATTCAGAAGCAGATCCTCGATCTCCTGATGCGGCTGCAGACGGAGTATCGGATGGGCCTCATCATGATTACGCACAATATGGGCGTCGTCGCCGAGACGGCCGATCGGGTGATCGTTCAATACAAGGGCCGCAAGATGGAAGAGGCCGACGTCCTGTCGCTCTTCGAGTCCCCCAAGAGCGATTATACCCGGGCACTGCTTGCCGCCCTGCCGGAGAATGCCACCGGCGACCGGCTGCCGACCATCGGCGAGATTTTCAAGGGAGCGGCCCAATGACGCCAGTCCTCGAAGCAAAGAACATTGTCCGCAACTATTATCTGCCGGGCGGCTTCTTCAAGAAGGAGAGAACCGTACATGCCGTCAAGGGCGTCAGCTTCAAGGTGGAGCAGGGCAAGACGCTGGCGATTGTCGGCGAAAGCGGTTGCGGCAAGTCTACCCTTGCCCGCATCGTCACAATGATCGATCCGGCGAGTGGCGGAGAACTGTTCATCGATGGCAAGAAGGTTGATATCGCTGCAGGCGATCTGACACCGGAAATTCGCCGCAAGGTCCAGATCGTCTTCCAGAACCCATACGGTTCGCTCAACCCGCGCAAGAAGATCGGCGACATCCTGATGGAGCCCCTGATCATCAACACCGATACGCCCGCCGCTGAGCGACGCGAATTGGCGATGGCGATGCTCAAGAAGGTCGGCCTGCAGGAGATCCATTTCAACCGCTATCCGCATATGTTCTCCGGCGGCCAGCGTCAGCGTATCGCGATCGCCCGCGCTCTGATGTTGAAGCCGAGGCTCCTGGTTCTCGACGAGCCGGTGTCCGCGCTCGATCTATCGGTCCAGGCACAGGTGCTCAATCTGCTCGCGGACCTGCAGGACGAACTGAACCTCACCTATGTCTTCATCAGCCACGACCTGTCAGTCGTCCGCTATATGGCCGACGATGTCATGGTGATGTATTTCGGAGAGGCTGTCGAATACGGCACGCGGGATCACGTTTTCAATGATCCGCAGCACAGCTACACGAAGACATTGTTTGCGGCCACGCCGCGCGCCGATGTCGAAACCATCAAGGCGCGTATTGCTCGCAAGAATGCCGCCCTGGTAGCTTCGTAGGCAGGGTTCGCCAGCCTTGGCGGCACCGGTGCCGGATTGATGAGCGAGATGAGCGATGCCAGAGACTAATGGGACCCCTTACGCCATCATCGCCATGGGGGTCAGTGGTTGCGGCAAATCCTCCATTGGCCTGAGAATTTCGGAAGCCCTCGGCACGCAATTTGTCGAGGGCGACCAGCTTCATCCGGCATCGAATGTCGAGAAGATGTCGAAGGGCATTCCGCTGACGGACGACGACCGCATGCCTTGGCTCGATCTGATCGGTCAAACGATGAAAGCGTCGCTTGATCGGGGGCAGGGCGTTGTCGTTTCCTGCTCGGCGTTGAAGCGCATTTATCGCGACCGGCTGCGCAAGGCGGTGAATGGCAATCTGTTTTTCGTCTATCTGTCGGGCTCGAAGGAGCTGTTGACGAAACGAATGGGCGAGCGCAAGGGCCACTTCATGCCCCCATCGTTGCTGGAAAGCCAGCTCGCGACACTCGAAGTGCCAACCGGTGAGCCCGGCGTCGTGACCGTCGATATCGACGACACGATCGGAAGGATCGCGAAGACGGCGCTCCGCGATCTCAAGTCTTTGGGCATCGCTTAGAGATCAGGATGATCTTAGGCCGATGGCCTAAAATCTGAATCCTGTTTTAGATACAGGAGATAGAGCGGGAATTCAGCGGAAAACCGCTCACGCTTTCGGCATCCCGCTCTAGCCGTCGGTCTGTAGCAGGCATTTCTTCTCGAAGCAGAAATACGGCCGCAGGCGAACACCGATGACGTTGCCGGCAAATGCCGCCACTGCCCAGCGGTTACCCGGTATGCAGGCGTTGCTCATGGGTTGAAGCGCTGCGGCGAATAGGCAGAAATATTGATGAACGGCGCACCGCCGGTGATCACTTCCGCTAGGACGCGGCCGGTGACCGGCCCGAGCGTCAACCCGTGATGTGCGTGGCCGAATGCGAACCATAATCCGTCGTGTCGGGGCGCCTTTCCAATGATGGGCATCATATCAGGCGTGCAGGGGCGGGCGCCCATCCATGGCTCCGGATCAAGCCTTTCGCCGAGCGGAAAGACCGTTCGTGCCACCTTCTCGGCACGGTCGAGCTGCACGGGTGTCTTCGGCGCATCCAGCGTGGCGAATTCAGCACCAGTCGTCAGCCGGATACCGCGGCTCATCGGTGCAAGGAAGTAACCCTGCTCAGCATCGAGCGTCCAGTTTTTGAGGGTCGCATTGTTTGCCGCGGCATAGTGCATGTGATAGCCGCGCTTGACGCCGAGCGGGAAGGCGTAGCCGAGCCGACGTGTCGCAACGGCGGCCCAGGGGCCGAGCGCCAGGACCACATCCTCCGCGTCCAGCGGGCCTTCGCTGGTCACCACCCGCCAGCTCGCGCCGGAGCGACCGAGGGAGTTGGCGTCGCCGGTAACACACCTGCCGCCGAGGCTCTCGAAATAGGAGCGATAGGCCATCGTCAAGCCATGCGGGTCGAGCACCGACCATGGATCACGCCACAGCAGGCCGCCGAGGAAATCTCCCTTGAGATGGGGTTCGAGCCGCGCCACGGCGGCGGCGTCCAACTGCTCGTGCATGACGCCGAACTCGGCCCGCAGCCGCTCGGCCTCGGCGAATTCGGCATCGCGCCGGCGGGCCGTGCGGAAGATCTCCATCCAGCCATCCTTGCGGATCAGGTGCTGCGCATTGGACGCCTCGATCAGATCATTGTGCTCCGAGATCGAGTGCTCGATGAGCGGGGCATAGGCGCGGGAGATCATCTCGTGGCGCTTGGGATTGGAATTCCACCAGTAGCGGGCGAGGAAGGCAAGCTGCCCGGGCAGCGCCTTGAGGTGATAGTGGGCGTCGATACGGTTGTTGAAGGCGTAGCGTATCAAAAGGCCGAGCTGCTGCGGAAAGCCATATGGCACGACGCCTTCGCGCTGAATGAGACCGGCGTTGCCGAACGAGGTTTCATTGCCTGGCGCCTTGCGGTCGATCAACGTCACCTGCAGCCCCCGGCGCTGCAGGTGAATGGCCGTCGATACGCCGACGATGCCGGCGCCAAGTACAATTGCATTCTTTGCCATTGCCGTGCAGTCCACTTATTGCAAGCAATGAAAATGCCGCTCCGACGCGCTGCAAGCAAACGAAAAATCTCGTTTCATTTCAAAAACATTGTCGTTTTCAGCGCCTCGTTTTCGGCTTTGATGCGGACATAAAGAACTACCGCGTTGAGCACCGAGAATATCGCCGCGTAGACGGGCATCCCGAAGGCCAGAGGAAGCACGGCGATCTCGCCAGCCACGACAGCATAGTTCGGATGGGCCATGAACCGGTAGGGGCCGCTGGCGACAAGTGGAGCGCCCGGCAGCACGATGATGCGTGTCGTCCATCGCCCCTTGAGCGTGCCGATCACCCAGAGCCGGCCTGCCTGTAGAACCATGAAAATGGCAAACCATATGGGGTCGACCGGGCGACCCATCGCCAGCAACCACAATCCGGCTATCCAGCAGCTATGCAGGGCCACCACGTAAGGATAGTGCTGCGGCGCGACCTCCTTCGCACCGCTGCTCAGAAGCACCTGTGTATTGTGGCGGGCAAGGGCAAGTTCCGCGAGGCGCTGCGCCGTCACGAAGGCGAGGAGTGCAACGGAGGGCCACATCATGCAACCCTCTTCAAGGTCACGCAGCTTGCGGTAAAACCCGGCCCCATGGCGACCATCGCGCTGCGCTCCGGTAGCCCTGCCTTCAGGGCACGCTCGAGCACGAAGAGAATCGTGGGCGACGACATGTTGCCATATTCGGCAAGTACCGCGCGCTCGTGATCCAGAGTTCCTGATTCAAGCGACAGCGCGCTTTCCAGGGCTGCAAGCACCCTTGTGCCGCCGGGATGGCAGATGAAGCGATCTATATCACGTCGCGAGAGGCCGTTGCGCGCCAATATCCCGTCAACGGCCGGGCCGAGTTCCGCCTCGGCAAAGGGCGGCAGCGATTGGGCAAGAACCACGCCGAAGCCGGTGTCGTCGATCTTCCAGCCCATGATGCCAAGCGTATCGGGGAAAAGATGTTCGCCCGTCGACTCGACCTCAGCCTTGCCCTCCGGTCCCGCCCGGAGAATGCAGGCGGCGGCGCCGTCGCCGAAAAGCGCCGTGGCGATGATGTTCGCGCGCGTCAGCTCGTCCAGCCGAAACGCCAGCGTGCAAAGTTCGACTGTTACGAAGAGCACTGTCTTGCCCGGCCGATCCCGGGCAAACCGCGAGGCAATGGCGAAGCCGGAAACGCCCGCGGCGCAGCCGAGCCCGAACACGGGAACGCGTTCGATGTCCGAGCGAAAGCCCATCCTCTGTGCGAGCTGTGCATCGAGGCTCGGTGTCGCAATCCCGGTGGACGAGATGGTGACGATGCAGTCGACGTCGCGTCCCTGCAGGCCCGCCTGTTTCAGTGCATTGGTGGTCGTCTCGAAAAACAGGCTGCGCGCCACCTCGCCATAGGCTTCCATCCGGTCCTGCCAGCCATGCGGCTCGATGAACCATTCCAGGGGACGCGCGGCATAGCGTTTCCGGATGCCCGCATTGTCAAAGACGCTGGCGAGATGCGAAAAATCCCTGAAGCGGGACGAGAACAGGCGAGCGGAGGTCTCCGCTGCTTCCTTTTGTGTAATGACATGCTCGGGCGTCGCGACGGCAAGACTGAGTAATTTTACGGTATCGCTCACGGAATGCTCCTTCTGGCCGGCGCGTGAGCGGCTAACACCTCAGACCTGCGTTTATTCGTTGGCGCCGGGACCGCGCGACGAGAAAAAGAAGAGCCGCCATCGAATAAAGTTCCGGGCAACAGTGTTCATTCGGCGCCAACGTCATTTTCCTAGGAGATATCCCATGACGATCGCGACTGTTCGTATTGCTTCCATCCTGGTCGGCGGCTGCATTGCCGCCTTTGCGCTTTCCGCCCCTGCTTTTGCGATAGGCGGCGGTGGCAGCGGCAGCGGCAGCAGTAGTGGCTCAAGTGGCGCCGGTAGTTCTGGCGGCAGCAGCAGCACCATGCCGACCTGCAAGAAGGGCCAGATGTACGACAAGAGGACGAAGAGGTGCGTCAAGCAGAGCAGCGCCAACGTGACGGAAGAAAACCGCACGGACTATGCCTATTCGCTGGCGAAGGCCGGACGCTATGAAGAAGCGCTTGCCATGCTCGATACGTTGAAGGACCCGAATACTGCAGAGGCCCTGAATTATCGCGGCTACGCCACCCGCAAGCTTGGCCGCACGGATGAGGGAATTTCCTACTACCTGAAGTCTGTCGAACTTGATCCCAAGTATGCGCAGGTGCGCGAATATCTGGGCGAAGCGTACGTCATCAAGGGGCGCCTCGATCTCGCCAAGGAGCAGCTCGAAACGATCAAGGCGATCTGCGGCACAGAATGCGAGGCGTATCGCGATCTCAACGAAGCGATCCTCAAGCCTTAGAAGCTGTGACCCTGACGAAAAGCGGGAATGTGCAATCTCGGTTGAACGGGAACTACCAAATGCCGGTCGCGTACACCACATTTCCTGCCTATAGTCGCGCAATACCAAAGCCGCCGGTGCAACCGACGGCTTTGGAAGGAAAACCCGTGGCGGAGGCTCTCATCGCAAGCGACGCCGATATCAGAAGCGGCCTGGCGGACAATCTGTTGCGGCTTTGGCGCTATGGCCTTGTGCTCTCGCATCGCCGCGACGTTGCCGACGATCTCGTGCAACAGACCTGCCTGCGCGCCCTCGAGCGCGTCGAGCAGTTCGAGGCAGGAACGCGGCTGGACCGCTGGCTGTTCTCCATCCTGCATTCCATCTGGCTGAATGAGATCCGGTCACAACGTGTGCGCCTCGGTCAGGGCTTCGTCGATGCAGACGAGGCCTTGGTCGTCGATGGCGCCCGCGACACGGAAATGCATGTCATGGCGAACCAGGTTCTGCGGCTGGTCAATGCGCTGCCGGATGCGCAACGGGCCGCGGTCTTCCTCGCCTATGTGGAGGGTCTTTCCTACAAGGAGGTGGCAAGCGTTTTGGATATCCCGATTGGAACCGTGATGAGCCGCCTTGCCGCCGCGCGCGCCAAGATCGCAGCCAGCGTCTCGGGAGAGGGGGCCACATGAACGACAAGAACCGAATCCCCACCGATGAGGAACTGACCGCCTATATCGACGGTGAACTGTCGGAGATCGAAGTATCGCGCATCGAAGCGCTTCTCGGTTCGAACGAGCGTGTGGCCGCAAGATTGGAGTTCCTGTCGCAGAGCAGCCTTGCGTTTAAGCAAGCCTTCGAGCCGCTGCTTGCCTCAGCACCGAAGGTAGAGCTCGATGCCATGCTTGGCATTGTGCCGGCCGCCGCAAAGCCGGCTCCCGTGCGCTCCAGTCGCCGCGGCTTCCTTGGCGCACTTGCTGCCTGCCTCGTCGCCGGTGTCGTGGCCGACCGGGCCCTCATCGGCATTCGCAATCGCGTTCATGCCCCTGATGAAAGCAGTGAATGGCGCGCTGTCGTTGCAGAATACATCGCCCTCTATACAGCGGATACTTTGGCCGGCCCGTCGCCGTCCGATGCCGCGCAGGCTGAACAACTTGCCCGCCTCGACGATAAGCTTGGGCTTTCCCTGTCACCCGAAGCCGTGTCGCTGCCGGGCATCGAGTTCAAGCGCGCCCAGCTGTTGCAGTATGACGACAAGCCGCTGGCGCAGATTGCCTATCTGGACCCGGAGACGGGCCCGTTGGCACTCTGCATCGTGCGCTCGGACGTTGGCACGAAAGAGCCTGACGTCGAAGGCCGGCACGGCATGAACGTTGTCTACTGGTCAAACGCAACGCACGCCTTCATGTTGATCGGCCGCATTCCGATCGACCACATGCAGGAACTTGCGGCGGATGTCAGTAAAAAGACTTCGGCATGAGGCGATGAGGGAGGCGGCGAAAAAGGGACTGCCCAAACCCGCCATTATTTGAGACAATTGCGTGGGGAGGATTGCCCCTACGGCTCGCTCAGCCGGTTTCGAAACGGTATCTCGTCGAAACATCCTTGGATCCTGCCCCGTCCGCAGCGGTGAGTCGGCTGTCGGCAAGCATCTAGCGAACATTTTTCGTTGTTCAGCAAACGCGAGCCAGGAGCACTGCACATGGTAACGTGGAAACCCGATCCAAGCTTTTATCCGTCACCGCGAATGGCCATGAAGGCCGCGCCGGAGACGCTCGCCTACGTCGTCGCCTTCGATCCGGCGCGAGCGGTTCCCGACGAGCTCGCGGTCGTCGATGTCGATCCGAAATCGCCCTCTTACGGACAGATCGTAAATACTCTCGCGATGCCCAATGTCGGCGACGAATTGCATCATTTCGGCTGGAACGCCTGCTCGTCCTGCCTATGCCCGAACGCACCGCACCCGCACGCCGAGCGCCGCTATCTGGTCGTGCCGGGACTGAAATCCTCGCGCATCCATATCATCGACACCAAGCCGGATGGCAGGAATCCGTCCATCGTCAAGGTGATCGAGCCCGGCGAAGTTGCCGAACGGACCGGTTACTCCAGGCCGCATACCGTTCACTGCGGACCGGAAGGGATCTATGTTGCCGCACTTGGCAATGCCGAAGGCAAAGCCCCAGGCGGCGTTTTTCTGATGGATCACGAGACCTTCGAGGTCCGCGGCCAGTGGGAAATGGATCGGGGGCCACAACAGCTTTCGTATGACGTCTGGTGGCATCTTGGCCACGATACGCTCGTCACCAGCGAGTGGGGCACGCCGGATACGTTCGAAAATGGTCTCGTCCCCGAAATCCTGCTCGGTGCGAAATACGGCCGCCGGCTGCATTTCTGGGATTTGCACAAGCGCAAGCACCTGCAGACGATCGATTTCGGCGACAAGTATCAGCTCGTATTCGAACTCAGACCCGCACACGACCCGACCAAAGCCTATGGGTTCGTCAACTGCGTGCTCAGTCTTGAGGACCTCTCCTCCTCGATCTGGGTCTGGCACCGCGACGGCGAGAAATGGGGGGTGACAAAGGTGATCGACATTCCGGCGGAGCCGGCCGATGCCGACCAATTGCCGCCGATGCTCAAGGGTTTCAATGCCGTGCCGCCGCTGGTCACCGACATCGATCTTTCAATGGATGACAGATTTCTCTACGTGTCCTGTTGGGGAACCGGCGACCTTCATCAGTACGATGTCTCCGACCCGTTCAAGCCGAAGCTGACAGGCAAGGTCCGGATCGGCGGCATCGTTTCGCGTGCGTCGCATCCAGGGGCGAAGAATGGCGCGCTAAACGGCGGTCCGCAGATGGTCGAGATCAGCCGCGACGGTCGCCGCGTCTACTTCACCAACTCGCTCTATGGCGCGATCGACGAGCAGTTCTATCCCGATGGCGTCTCTGGCTGGATGGTGAAGCTTGACGCGCAACCGGACGGCGGCATTGCCTTCGACGAGAAATTCTTCGTCGAATGGCCGAAGTCGCATCGCCCGCACCAGGTCCGTCTCCAGGGTGGAGATTGCTCCTCAGATTCCTATTGTTATCCGTAGGGAGCGAGGAGCAGGCGATGAGGCGCCCATGAACGAGCTCTGGCCCTGGATACTGCTGGCGGGACTAGGCGCCTTTCATGGTCTCAATCCGGCGATGGGATGGCTGTTCGCCGTCGCGCTTGGCGTTCACCGGCAGAGCTCCGCAGCGGTGGTTCAGGCAGTGCCAGCCATCGCTCTCGGACACGCCGTATCCATCGCACTGGTGGCCGGAGCCGTGGTCGCGGCCGGTCTTTTGGTGAACCAGGATGCGGTGCGTACGGCCACCGGAGGGGCGCTGATTGCATGGGCTATCTGGCATCATGCCTTCGGACACCGGCACCGCGTTCGCATCGGCTTGCGCACGGGGCTCGCCGGTCTTGCGTTCTGGTCGTTCCTGATGGCGACCGCCCATGGTGCGGGGCTCATGGTCCTGCCGGCCTTGATACCCCTCTGTCTCACCGAGTCACCATTGGGCGAAATCGGCAGCGTTGGGTCCGCAGCGATGACGATCGCAGCGGTCGGCGTCCACACCCTTGCGATGTTGGCGGTCACAAGCCTCGTTGCCCTGGCGGTCTATCGCTGGATCGGGCTCGAGATATTGCGCAGCGCCTGGATCAACGTGGAGCTCGTATGGACACTGGTTCTGCTTGGCACCGGTGTCGTGCTGCTGATCGTCGGGTGAAGGCGCCTCCTATCCCGTTGATGTGATCACCTCGGTCGCTGTGCGCTTCCATGCCACCTGCCCCACGCGACAAATGAGGTTCTCGACGTCGTGGCGGACCGTCATGGATAACCGCCCTCGCTCGCCACCGGCAGCGCCCGCGTGCCCATCACCGGTGGGATACAGTTCTGGCCATCAGGTCGCCATTGACGCCAAAACGGGATCCGCGCGTCCGATAAACAGGCAATTAAGGGAATTTAGCGAAAATTGGCTGGGGAACCTGGAGCCGGACGGGTATTCCTAAAACCAGTTTACTTTCAACGTGTTGCTCAATGTCGCGTCAACAATGTGGGGGTAGTTTGTGGGGGTGTCAACAATTAGATGACGCGAGAGTGCCGCGACGACAGCGAAGCCGTCCTTGAGATTTACTGGGCCTCACCGTTCCCGTGATCTTCCTCGTCATCGGGATAACCAGGATGGCTATCCCAGCCGCACTCGGCGCACGACTCAAAGTAGGCACCCTCGGGTGCGATAGCTATGTCGAAGAACGTCCGCAAATTCCGGGATGCGCACCGTGGGCACTGATCTGTCCGGTCATGGCGCTCTCGACTGAGCAGGCGCATGTAGTGTTTTACGATCGCGTCCACGGCATCCAGCGCTATCAGCGAAGAGGTCTTGTTCGCGTTCCGATGATGAGTAAGCCAGTTGACCAGAGGCCAGGCTTTCTCGACAACCGCCCTCATGTAGTTCCGAAGTTCGTCGTTCCTCTCGCCAGGGCATAGCTTGCTAGTCAGCACGCGGTTCCAGCCGACGACATCCGCGTCCTTCGGCCTCTCAACCTCGCCCTCCAGTTCCACTCTCCTTCTCACGGCACTGACCAGCGAAATCAGGCATTCGCGAAGCTGCATTCCAACAGACTGAAAATCGACGGCCTCGATTGCCCTTTCAAGTAGTTTTGCCGCTTGCACCTGGCGTCGGGCTACTTCATCGAATGGCGAGGCCTCGTCATCACCATCCTTCTCAGATCGGCTCATCACCCGCATCATGAGCCCTATGTGAAACGATAGGGTGTAGTCGAGGCTCGGGAAATGTCTTTGAGAGTAGAGGTTGGTCGGGTGAGTAATCACCCACCAACGGTCTTTGTCCGTATGAACATCCCAAATCTCGTATGCGTCACCCAGCACGTATTCGGTCTTTACGCGCTCGACGTTCAGCACCGTCTCTTCGCCACGAGCCTGGCCTTCGACATAGTCTGCAATGTCTCGCTCGGCGTGGAAGTCGCGCTCCGGACTGTATCGGCCAAGTTGGTCGGCCGGCAGCGGGTGTTCAGGCGGAAGAATGCAATCGTCGCTGTCCAGCTTGTTGTGCTCTGGTTTATCGTTCATCGGCTATTCGCCATCCGTATCGTCATCGTCTTCGAAATCATCGTCAATCACGTCGAGCAGCGTATCTCGCACGCTTGCCGAGCGTCTTCGACGCCCGTCGACGATAACGATTTCGGGCACCACAAGGCCAGCTTGAACTTGGGCATCGCGGTGTTTCTCGATCTCTGCAAGCTTTTGACCCATCTTGCCAACGTTGATCAGAAGGAAGATAGCCCGATCCGTATCGGATGCACCCTGGTATATGCCGATCTGCGTCTTGTATCCTTGGACCACTTTGCCTTTCGAGAGCTTGATCTCAACCAGCACTCGGTTTGTGTAGCCCTTAGAGAATCGAAAATCCACTGGCCCGCCGCCAGGGTTGGTTTCGGGTGCGATGTCGATGTCATTCGCCTTGCAGAAGGTGTCTGCCACGGCAAAGAAGATCAATTGCGCCGCCTTCTCTCGCTTGGGCTTATCTCCATGCCAAAGGAGTTCCCACAAGTTGTTCTTTTCAACGAGTGTCGTGAAGTGCGCAATAATCAATTTTACGAGCCGCTGGAGCTCTGCCGCTGAAGGTTGCCCTACCTTCAAGCCTGGCTGCGTGAATGCGCTAAGGTCACCGGCGATCATCTCTCGGAAGCGGTAGAGGTTGAGAGGATCCGCCTTCGGATCGTAAGAATCGCTGGATCCAAGCACTGCATCGAGGATCGCGCGGAAGTGCTCCAGCGATAGCAGCGCAGTCTTTTTTATCGCCTCCTTCTTCTCCGTCAGCGTTGCTTGAGAAATTAAGCCGACGAATTCATTGAAGGCCTTTCTGATTTTCTCGTTCTCGAACGTTACTCGTGACACGTCGGACCAATCTGTCGCCAGCGGTAGATCGCGCAAAATGTCCTGCGGAACGAGAAGAATGGGTTTGGCAGGATCGATAGGGTTCTCAGGAAGCATCGCGCCGAAGTAGTCCTTGAACTGGCGAACGGGCACCCGGTTCTGCTGACAGAACTCCTCAGTCAGCGCGCACAGCGCAGGAAGTATGGCGAAGGTTGTCAGGTCGCTGATCGTGTCTGGTCCAACCCCTTCTTCGAACATACCCATGAGAGAGATAATTTCGGGGTTGTCTTCGCCAAGCTCTATGATCTGCTTCGTGGTTGTCAGGATCCGTTCTCTCAATTCCTCAGATCTCGAATTCCCGCTGATGCTCGATCCGCCATATCCAAGACAGGTCTCGGATCTCTCCTTGAGGTCCAAAATTCCACGAGCAGCCTTCCAGGCAGGATCGTTTACGGCCTTGCTTGCTGCTAGGAGCTTCACGGCCTTCTCGAAGTGCTTCCGGAGCTGGTTGTATGCAGTCGCCATATGAGGATTGTCACTGGCTTCGATCAGCAGCGGATCAATAAAGAGCTTACTATCGGAATTGAGGACGGGGTCAAAAAGTCCGCCCTTGTCCAGGCCGCCTGCCGTCCCCTTGAATACCTGAGAAAATAGATACGGCCTTACAAGCTTTTTCGCAGCGCGTGCCATCCGACTCTCCACCCAACCTACGCGGGAAAGGTAGTGCCCGGCATGATTACGTGCAATAGACCAACGGCACCTATAGGTTTCCGGAAATCGATTTGACATTGCCTACCGACTTCCGTTCAAACATGTTCGGATTTTGTCGGCATGCGAGGGGTACAATGGCGAGAGCAGTTAAGCTTAAAGAGCCCGAGACCATGAAAGCAAGCACGGTCTGGCTTTCGTTCGACCTTGGCGTTCGCGGAGACTATGAAAGCCTGTACGGCTGGCTCGACGCGCACTCAGCTAAGGAATGCGGAGATAGCGTCGCGGTGTTCAACTATTCGTGGAAGGAAGATCTATTCAAGGAACTTCGGGCGGACTTGGAGGAGGCTGTTAAGACTGACAAGCGAACGCGGATCTATGTGATCTATCGGGATCGAGCCGCCGAAAAGAACCGCGGCAAATTCATAGTTGGCGGGCGTCGGGCCGCTGCTTGGGAAGGCTATAGCCAGCAGGCCCCCGGCGAGGTTGACGAGGAAATCTGATGCCGAGCGTGCTGGTTGACACTGGAGTGTGGATCCGCCTGTTTGACCGACGCGATGGTCCCAGAGATCGAGAGGATGTCGAAGCTCTATTCGATCTAGTCCGGGCGCACACGATCGTACTACCATGGCCCATCGCCTTCGAGACTCTCAGAACCAGGCTCGTGCGCAATAGGATTGCGACATCTCTCCTGGAGCGTGAGATGAAAGCACCCAACATTTCATTTCTCGATGATCGAGATTATCGCGATGAAGCCTTCAAGATGGCTATCGATTCTCCGAGAATCGGTCGATCCCTTTCTATGGTCGACTGCCTATTGCGCTTGGTGATGGACGATCGAAACGTTAGAATTGACTACCTCGCCACATACAATGACGCAGATTTTCACGATGTTTGCGCGCGTCGCCGCATCACGATGATTCCTGGAGAAATCTAGTTCTTGAACCCAGTGTTGCAATAAGGATGACAGACCTGTCCGTTCTCATCGTCGCCCGTGCCGCCGTCCTCCTTGCGTTCAATGTGGTCATATGAAGCGGATAGCGTAGGTTCCATACGACCGTCACAAAGGGGGCATTTCAGCGCGGCGGCCAGGGACTGCCGAATGTAGATCGACGACTTCCCTTCATCGGAGAAGTTCTTGCCGGCCACCTTTTCCCTCAGGTCCACGATGCTGCCCTTCATCCGCGCGGCATCGACCAGGCCCTCTATCGATATTCCGGTCTCCGATCCTGCTGCCGTGACCATGTATTCGAACATGTCGGCGACGCGATCAATCCTCGCCCTGCTCGATATTTGCACGAGTATCTGCGAGATGATCGCCTTATTCCTTATCAGAAAGTCCTCAAGACCCTTCCTTGATTGGGTGAACTTCTTGAAGAACCCGTCGTCATTGTTCAGTAGTTTGAGCTTAATTATATAGACGATGCCAAGGAAGAGCTCGGGAAGGTACTTTCCTCTGTCAGAGTAGAAATAAACAGCGGGATGCAGTCCAAGACTGCCGCCGTTGTTTCCAGATATTCGATCAAGAACCTTCTTGCAGCTCTGCAACGTCGCCACGGTCATGGAACCGTCCGCGTCGGGCTCGTAGTCGGCTAGCACTGGCCGCTTCTTCTGCTGCGAAGAATCGGTAATGGAGAGCAGTCGGAGAAGCATCGAGAGCGCATCGAGCGTGGATGCCGAACCTCCGAGAGGAAGCAACAACGTCTTGATCGGGGTCGAGAACTCCGGCTGGAACAGAAGTTGATTAATGTCCTCAGACAGCTTCTCGATCTGCTTCCTGTGAACCTCGTCGAACTTCGACCAGTATTTGTGCCCGGTCGCTGCGCGAACGATGGACCTAGCGGCAATTGCAGGAGATCTGTATCTGTTGCGAAGCAGCTCCTCTTCAGTCTTGTCCAAGGGCGTACCTTGGGTGTTGATCTTGAAGAATGAACTTTCCGCCACATCTGCATCACCCGTGACCCACTGAAGTTCGAGCTGGCGGGAACCCAAGTGCCTTAGTCGCTTGTTGGTGATCGGGTCATATTCGATTTCCGGATTTGCGTGACGCGCCGTCAGCTTGTCGCGGAGGGTCTGGTAACTTCCGACCTTTTCGATCTTTGCGCGCATCATCTTGGCAACACGCTTCTGCTCCTCTGGTATCTCGCCTCCGAAGAAGGCCAGCGACAGGTTGCGGTCGCCGTAGTCGTCCTCCATCCATGCCCGGAGGGCGCTTAGACGATGGGCTCCATCGATGGCGAAGATGAATCCCTCGCTAGATTGCCAGAGGATGACGGAAGGTACCAGTTCGCCGTCGATGAAACTCTGAATGAAGTTCACGGCCTGGTTCACCGACCACTGATTGGTCTCGCGCTGGAAGTCTGGCTTGCGAAGGGAGAATACGAAATTCGAATCGCTTCGCAGGTTTTCAAGAGTGATCGAAGAAGCGGGCTTCGCGCTGGCCGAGGGATCGTCCGTGCGTCGGTTGTTCTGATGCCAGAAGTCTGCGCGCTTTATCATGGCATCAAGAATCAGCCTGCTTGCCACTTTTACCCCCCGAATCATGTGGTGCCTGTTTTGGAACATCAGCCACAACCAGAAGGTTTTGCAAGCGAAGGATTCAAGCTGGCACAGTTGGCCGTCCCGGCTTGTTCGGATCGCCTAGGAAATGAACGATCCGCCGCGTCAGCGCTGAGAGATCTTTCGTCTCACACTCCCATATAATCTCGACGCGATACCCCTGTTCCTCGAGCTTGGCGATATTGATGGTATCCCGCTCGACGTTCCGACGCATTTTTGCTTCCCAGAACTCCGTCCGGGTCTTGGGAAGGACCGCATTCTTGCAGGAAGGGTGCCGATGCCAGAAGCAGCCGTGAACAAAGATGATGGCCATTCGAGACGGGAAGACGAGATCAGGCTTGCCCGGCAGTCCTGGCCGATGAAGTCGGTAGCGATATCCTAAGGAATGGACCAGACGCCGCACGACCATTTCCGGCTTCGTATCCTTGCCCCGGATACGGGCCATGTTCGCGCTGCGGCGTTCAGGTGTTAGTCGATCCATTGGGTGGTCCGATATCTCATAGAGCGAGCCGCGTCTCCTCCATCTTATGATAGAGCTTGCTCAAGTCATTATGTCGTATCCGGAACTGGCTTCGTCTCTTGGCACGCGGTCGGGCCGAATTGATGTCCTCCAGCTTGAGCCCTGGATCATAGTAGATCGCACCGGCTGCCAGCGCCTGAAGGAACATGTCGAAATCGGTTCCGACACAGAGCTCTACCAGATCGCCATATGCATACTCCATTGGCGGCCCCCTCTTTATCGAAGGGATGTATACGGTCTTGGCATGCTTCCGGTTCCAATGTTCCAGGATGCCCGAGAAGTTCCAGATCGCGGCCGGCGTGCCGTCATCGCTGAGAAGCGCGATACCCTGAGTCATGTCGGTGATGACCTTCTTCTCGTCGTCGAAGCCGAGAAGGTGAAGGCGGACGCCCGTGTTGGCGTTGATTGGCGCGCCGACCTTGTAGATGCCTCCAAAGTTGAGCCTGTCTGCACGCCCGCGCTGGTCCGGGTACCCGAAGCGACGGATGAAGACTTCGACTCCCTCGTCCCTGTAGACCCCTCCAGTAGGCTCTGGTGTCAGAAGAGTCACAGGATTCTGCGCGATGTTCGCAATGAAGTCGTTCACCGCATACTGCTTGACCTCCCATCCAAGATAGTCAGGTTCCGCGTACCCGTTCGGAGAGATCCCAAGTTCGGCTTCCAAGGTGTAGCCGCCGCCGTTTGCGGCCACGTATGGAACTGCCAGCCCGCCTGGCCCCATTCGTTGTGAGGCTATCCATGATTTTGCATGGATAGCCCGGAGTGCGGCCAGAAGCTGCCCTCTCGTGTCTCCCACGGCACGGGCATCGACGCTCAGCTCGATAAAGACACCCTCCTGTGGAGGTGAACCCAGAGCATCAAGTTCGTTCCGCAATGCGCTTCCGGGCATCACCGAATGAGCGAGAACCCGCCCATCGGGCGTCGTCGCTAGGAATAGGGTGCGTCCGTCGTCGCGTCGTCTCATGATGGCCGACGGTGCCCTCCTAGATCGCTTCAGAAATCCTGAAAGACGCACCTCCGGATACTTCGGATACAGGATCAGCTTCGCTTCAGGAGCCTCGTGGGTGCCGTTCTCGTCAAGCCAATAGAACGACAGCCATGCTTTCGCCCGGTCCCGCTTGGAACCTGCCTTGCTGTCGGCACCGGTCTCCACTTTGCCGAACGGGAGGATGTTCAGCGCGGAGTAGTCTCCACCCAGGTAGACCTGGTTCTTGGAGTTGTCGTTCGGTGCCAGCTTTTTGGCATAGAATTTGGTGGCACCATGGGCTGCCATGGCGCGGAGAAGTTTCTCTAGTGTATCGATCATAACTGCCCCGAATCGTCACTTCGAGGCAGTTTAGGTAGTTCAGCCGGCGAGGTCCATTTCGGGTTTCCGTCCGACCAGATCGAGCACGTGCGGCTTCATAATACGAGCCACCTCCGCGAAAACGGGAACGGCAACAGAATTGCCAAACTGCTTGTATGCCTGCGTGTCCGACACCGGAATTTTGAAGTCATCGCTATAGCCCATGAGGCGCGCACATTCGCGGGGAGTAAGACGCCGCGGGTTCCTGCCTGGGCCACGGCTGATCAGGATCTCGGAACCATCCTTGTAGTAACGTGCGGAAAGTGTCCGACACGTGTCGTTAGGTTCCACCAGGCCGAAACCGAACCCGTTCCCCTGCGACTTGTGTTTGGAAGCATAGTTCTGAAGATACGCCCAGAGCTTGTCGGTCAGCGTATATTTCTCGTTTACGGCAGCCTTGGATCCGACGGTGAAGTGGCCCTCGGGGTTTTCCGTCCCGTCTTCAGGGTGAAGGACATCCCGCATTACCTTCATGCCCTTCGGCGGAAGACTCAGATCCTCCCATGCGAATGAGGTCGGCTCGCGAAATCCCACGATTGCAATACGCTGACGATGCTGGGGCAGAAAATGCCGGGCATCAATGATCATCTCGTGAACCTGGTATCCGAGTTCGTTCTCAAGTACATTCCTGATGACGGCGAACGTCCGTCCTTTGTCATGGCTCTTCAGGTTCTTGACGTTCTCTATGAGAAACGCTTCCGGACGATGGTGTTTGAGGATCCGAGCCACATCAAAGAACAACGTGCCCTGAGCCTCGTCCGCGAAGCCGTGCGCTCGCCCCAGAGCGTTCTTCTTGGACACCCCGGCGATCGAAAAGGGCTGGCAGGGAATCCCTGCAACCAGAACGTTATGTTCGGGAATTTCGTCTGCGGCAATAGCCGTTATGTCGCCCGCAATCGGTCGATTGTCCCGGTGATTTGCCATGTAGGTTTGCTGGGCATACTTGTCCCATTCGGATGTGAACACACATCGCCCGCCGACGGCATCGAAAGCTGTGCGAAGACCTCCTATGCCCGCGAACAGGTCGATGAACGTGAAATCGTTCCCTGATGCCTTCGCTGCTTCTGATGGCACCAGTCGCTGCATCGCAAGCATCACAGACGGCCGAGGCTGCTGCTCGCCGGAATCCCAGCGTCGGATGTGTCGAGGATGATATCCCAGGCGCTCTGCCAGTTCATCCTCCGTCAGGCCGGATTGCAGCTTAAGGACGGAGAATTCATTGTTCATAGCCATCTCTTCGAATCAGGGAATCTTTTCGTCAAAATGTCCTGATTTGTCCCAGCGGACAATAAGAAAAGGTAAGCCTCGGATCGTGGGCCCACAGGATCGTGCATCGCTCTGGTTACCAAGGTCGTCGTCGGGAGCTGGGGGCGTAACGTGCAATCACGTTGTGCCAGTGGCTCCCCTTTGATTCAGAGCCGTAGTGGGGTTGACCTCTGCTCGCCGTCGGATGAGCATTAAAAAACCGCCATCAACGAGGTTGGCCCCTCTACGGCGGTTTTTTGGAGTTGTTCGGTAATGATGAACGATCTTGAAATTGCTGTAAAGTCGCCGTTGACGGTTGAGTGACCGCCCGGCCCGGATATATCCTGGCCGAGAACGAACCGAACCCCTTCTTTAAAAATCAAATTGTTGACAACGCTCCTCAGAGTGCGGCGGCGGCAACTTTTGGCTTCGATTACGGCGCATTCGGAGCACGCCAACATCTCGAAAATCTCCATCCGTACAACGGGCGTCCCGGCGGGATCCGGAACGGTGTCGTCAGCTTCGCTCAGCGTGTGCGCGATGGTGGAAACAAGCCGTGGAGGGAATGGACTGCTCGCGCCGGCTCGTGCGCGGTCGATGAAGCCGAACGGCTGCTCCGGCAGGACAACCGGGCCGACATCTACGTGTCCCAGGCCGCCTTCGGAAAATGGCGGTCGATCTCCGATCTGACGGCGATCGGCGCGTGCTACGCGGACCTCGACTATCACACTGTGACACGGTGGCGCGGCAAGGCTCCGGGTGACGTAGCGGGGGCGATCCTCGGCCATCTCGAAGAGGCGATGATCCCTCATCCATCCTACATCCTTTCGACGGGCCGGGGCCTCGTGTGCGTGTGGTTGACGGAGTTGCTGCCCCGTACCGTCCTGCCGCGCTGGAATGCCGTCCAGAAGCGTCTGGGGGCGGTCCTGGAGCCGTTCGGGGCAGATAAGCGGGCACAGGATGCCGCTCGCGTCTTCCGTCTCGTAGGCTCCGACAATAGCCGTGCCGATCACGATCGGCGAACTGTCGGCATGGTGTGGTGTCATGGATCGCCGGAAGCACCCACGCGGTATGTCTTCGGGACACTTGCCGACGAGACGCTGCCTGTCACCCATGCCGATCTCATTTCCCTCCGCGTCGAGCGCGCCAAGCGCAAGGCAGAGGGGAAGGACAATACAGGTCCAGTGAAGTTCCTGTCGGCGGCAACGTATTGGGAGACGGTCCTGACCGACCTCCAGAGGCTTAGGGCATACCGTTGCCCAGAAGGCGCGTTGCCGGAAGGCCAGCGAGACGCCTGGTTGTTCGTGGCTGCCTCCGCGATCGCATGGATTTCTCCGCCAGAGGTTCTTGGACGGGAAATCCTTGCACTTGGACATGAGGCGGCGGGTTGGCGCGACAGCGAGACGAAGTCCCGCATGTCCGCAGTTATCAAACGGGCGCGACAGGCCGCTACGGGGCAGACGGTGACATTCCGTGGGTTGGAAATGGATCCCCGTTATCGGATGCGCGCCTCAACGATCATCGAATGGCTAGGTATCGACCCAGCGGAGCAACGCGCCGCGGGACTCCGGGTGCTGGTGGACGAGGATCGGAAACGCGAACTAAACACCGAACGGACGAAGGCTTCCCGTCATCGGCGCGGTGGAAAGGATCGCATCGCGCAACAGGCGGCACGGCTGGAGATGGGCCGGAAGGCCCTGTATCTCCGAGCATCGCAGGGGATGACGGTTGCGGAACTGGCTACCCACCTCAGCGTGTCGGTCGGGCAAGTGCATAAGGCCATGCGGCAAGCCGAGCAGCAGTGATTTTGTATGGTGTATCGTGCTGGGGGACAAAGCCCCCCAGACCCCATGATAGGTAAACACCATACACCGCGACGAATCGTGAATATCGCCCAGATCAGGCGGTCCTATCTCGGACGAGGGGTGAATCCGGGATCTGCATCGGCGTTGCCGGAGGGGCGGAAAGACTTTGACGCTATCTGTCCTGACGGCTTCGGCTGCCGCTCGCCGAACCTGATTTTCTGGCGCACCTTGTTTACGAAACGACGAACCTCCTCGGCCAGTTCCCTGAGGCGGCCCCAGTCGAGCCGGGCGAGCTGGGGCAACAGAAGTCCGGGCATCCGAGCCCGATGGCCGTTGAGCTGGCGGATGGCAGTGTCGTCCATTTCCATCCGCATCGCCGACGTGATCGAAAACCCCTTCAGGCCAGCCGTCAGTCTCGCCTCTTCGAAGCGATGGCATCCACTTTCTGATGGAGTTCGAGCATCGACTGATGCAACAACCGCTGCCCGGTCAGGAGCGTCTCCAGAATCTCCTGGAGCTGCTCGATCGGGGACGGCCCCGCTCCCTGCGGGTCCTCCAGAAGCTGAAGCAGGGGCTCCAGCTTCTGGGCGGCCGTGGTCGCGTTGCGGGCCTCCTGATACACTGCGTTGAAGCCCTCCACGGGGTTCGTGATCTTCCTGATGTTCATTGTCATATCCTTCCATGCGGGCCGCAACCTCGCGGCGCTTGAGCTTGACGATCCGGTCAAGGGCACCGATTTCGACATCGCCGTAGCGAACGACGAAAACATCGGCCTTCTGGCCAGGGACCACATCGAGTCCCTCAGCGCGTAGCGCGGCCGCGAAGGACCTGCCTCCGTCCGAGGCGGTCCAAGCCGAACGGACGATGTCGGCGGCATCGGCCAGCTCCACGCCCCGACGGGCGAGCGCCTGCCGCTTCGACGGCGAGGCGGCAGAGCTGGGCTTGTCCGGATCGGGGCCGTGGGCGGCTTCGAGCCAGTCTGCCACGTCTTCCCGGCCATTGGCGCGGAGCCATCGGATGCCGGAAGCATGATGGCGTCCGAGGGTCGCAGGTTCGCCCATCTCGAATTCGGCGATGCGCATGGCGGTCTCCATGCGGATGATCTCGAAGCCGGCGGGCAGGACATCGCCATCGAGGCCGATGCGACCGACGACCAGATGCAAATGGCTGCCACCCTCGCCGCCTCGGCGAGGCTTGTCGTGGTAGACGAGTGCAGCCTGGTGCTCCTCCGCGCCGAAATGCCGTAGGACGAGCTCCCCGGCCTGCCGGAGCTCGTCGCGGGACATATCGCGGGAAGGCGAGATGAAGATGTGGAGGAATGCCGCATCGGCAGACGAACCGTCACGCGCGAGCTCCATGTCGGCCATCACGGCGCGAAGGTCAGGTGCGCTGCTGTTGACGATCTCGACAGCAACACTCTGCTCCTTCAGGAGGTGGGCAGCGAGGTTCCGGCTGTCCCGCCTCGTGCGTCCGTGCCGTCCGATGCCGCCGATCATCGTCCGACAAGCTCCTCCCGGACCCGGGTGAGCTCGTCGACGATCGCCAGCGAAGCCGTGACGGATGCCGCCGCCCTGGTGGCATTCGCCACCTTGGCGAGCTGATTGGCGGACGACGCGATGCGACCGAGCTGGCCGAGGACCTTCGCGAGATCGGCGGCATTCGGGTTCGGCGCGCGCTCGTTCCGCGGAGCGGGCAGCCCGGCCGCCGCGAACGTTGCGCGCCTGGCGAACGTCGTCGGCCCGAGCCCACGGGCCGACGCGGTGAGCCGGATCGTTTCATGCTCGCTCGGCATGAGACGAAACGACAGAACTGAGGTCGCCTTGCGGGATTTCGATCGCGACATGGTGTCCGTCTCCGATATGCGGGTGGCCCCGCATGAGGCGGGGGGGTTCCACAGGGAGGGCTTGTCCTCCCTTGGCCAGTGTGGGCGGTGCAACCGCCCGCTGCTGGCTTCCTTCTTCCTTCGGGAAGGATGACGCCGACTTATCTACCAGAACAATAGCCGGCAGATTTGAGCGATCCCCATTCACACCTGGACAGGCGATGAGAGCGATCTAGTTGGAAGCTCCAGGATGCTGCGGAAGCCGTCCTTAGCGGACGATGGTGTGCGCGGGCAAAGTCTCGGCGGACAAGATCGTTCCAGCATGTTAGTTGGTTTCTCAGACACCTCATGCGGCATCAGGGTTTTGGGTTGAGCTCGAATTACTTCACCGACCGCGAATACGGTCAGCGGCCAGCGGTCTCCGAAACGATCGACGAGCGTGTATGGGGAGCCATCCACGCGCTGATTGACATGCGCATCGGAAACGGGGCCTTCGGGTACCGTTTCACGGAGCAGTGCTTGGACGGCGACGGTCCCTGCGGTTGCGACGGGCGGGCCTTCGCCCAGTTCTTGCAGGCGGAAGTGCCGTGGATCGACTGGCCGCTTAGTCGCAACGAAGTCCCCGAGACCCCGGTTGTGCTCGACCTGCTGGAGTTCTGTGCTAAGGCTGTAGGCGAGCCTATCCTAGGCAGCTACCATTCGTACCAGCATCACTACCATATGCGGTGGGATCGTGATGCCGGCCTGGCAGCCTTCGTCGCAGAGGTCAACGTGCTGTTCCAGCGGAACGGTGTCGCATTCAACCTAGATACAAATGGGCACGCGCAGCGGATCCTCCCTCAGCCGATAGCACAGGCGCTTGGATGGACGATGTTTCGCACAGGTGACACTCAGACGGATTCTCTCCTGGAATATGCACGGTCTCACTTCTTGTCTCCCAAGCTCGGTGACCGCCGGGATGCGATGGAGAAGCTGTGGGATTCCTTCGAGCGGATGAAGACGCTCGAACCGGGCACCGACAAGAGGGCGCAGGCGGAAGCCCTGCTCGACCGCGCGGCCGTTCCCGGCACGCCGATGCGACATGCCCTTGCCGAGGAAGCAAAGACCCTCACGACAATCGGCAACAGCTTTAGGATCCGTCATTCGGAGGTCACCCAAGTACCGATCGATCGGTCGGAACAACTGGACTGGCTTTTCGTCCGGATGTTCAGCTTTTTACGGTTGCTGCTGCTGAGTTCCAGCCGTTCCGCCTAGAGTCGGCTGCGGAGAAGCTAGCTTCGTGACGCTGTTGCTTGATATGAGCCTTCCTTTCCTTGCGTAGCGCAGCCGGCGCGTTCACCCTGATACGACAAGGGCGAGGAGGATGCACCGATGACGACGACGGCCGATTTCAAGACCCGCGTTCAACGCCTTCCGGAACTAGCCGACACCTTCGGCGTGGGCTTCACATTCGGACGGATCGCCATGCGAGCGTTGAAGCATGCTGCCGATCCTCGTCGCGTGGACTGGGTCCAAGTGCACAAGTCGACGATCGTCGAGGGCATCGAGCAGCACGGTCAGGACCCCGACGACGTACACGATGCCCTGTCGAAGCATAGCCCCGGCGCTGTGTCCGATGACGCGCAAGCGAAGCTTCGCGGGATCATTGACGAGCTTGCCCCCGATCTCTCCCGGAAACACGACCAGGCGCGGGCTCGACAAGATGGCGAATATGCATCCCAGAAAGCCGCGAATGGCGGTCGCATTAGGTTCATCAAGTGAACGATTCAGAAAGGAAAACCCGCCCATAGTCGTACCGTGAAATCACGTTACGGCATGGCAGGGGTTTGGTGCGGGTTGTAGAGCTATTTAGTGGAGCCGGGGGAATGTCCCTCGGCCTCAAGCAAGCGGGTTTTGATATCGTTCGGGCATACGATGCGTGGCCTGTCGCTGTCGAGAACTACAATAGGAATATCGGCAGCCATGCCAAGGTCACCGACCTGGGCGATATCCTGTCCGTCGTTCCGGAGCTCCTACGGCTGGCCCCCGACCTGATATGTGGCGGGCCTCCCTGCCAGGACTATTCCAGCGCGGGCCGACGCGAGGAAGCCGACAACGCGAAACTGACGCTTGCCTTCGGGATTCTGGTCGCGACGGTTCGCCCTACCTGGTTCGTGATGGAGAACGTGACGAACGCGGCGAAGTCCTCGACATGGCAGGAGGCGAGGAAAGTTCTGAAGGCGGCAGGATACGGTCTGACGGAATCCAAGATCGACGCTTCCCGCTATGGAGTTCCACAGAGCCGCCGACGCCTATTCGTCGTCGGACGGCAAGGCGAGCGCGATGGATTCCTTGCCTCGTCGATCGCGGCAGCAGCAACCCAGCCGATGACCTTGCGGGATATGTTCGGCTCGACCGTGCCGGCCGCGATGTACTTCCCTGCAACTTCGGATGCCCGGCGTTCGATCTGGGGACCAGATGAACCTGCCCCCACGATCCGGGAGCGATCGATAAGGCCGCTTCCTGTGTCGTATCGTCCACACCCCGACGATGCTGCGCTTGTCGAAAACGGGTTCGTGTATGCGCGACCTGTAAGAGCGGGACGCGGCGTCAGATCGATCGATGAACCGTATCCCACAGTCACCCGAACTGCTTCGGAGAGACCCGGCCCGAAATATCTCTCTTCGCCGCATCCCGCGGATCCGATCGCCGCATCGTCAACAGCGGTCCTTACCATCGACCAGATTTCGAGAATTCAGGGCTTCCCGGCCTGGTGGAAATGGGAAGCGAGCTCCAAGCGGGATATTCTGCAGATGATCGCCAACGCGGTTCCCGCGCCCGTCGCGGCATCGATCGGCCGCGCCATCCTCGATCGTGAGGAAGGGAGGAGCACCCCCGAAATTCAGGGAGGATTCCTGCAATGGCTTGTCCGTCGCGGACGGTCGCGCCAGTCAGCCCGGAATACGAAATCGCTGGCCGGCCGCGCTCGGCGGCTCCTCAGTGGACGCACGTTCTCCGTTCTGGCGCTGGAACTGGCGGCGCTCGAGTCCGCCGAGGAGTTCAAGGCGATGAAGAGGAATCCGCAATCGGACTTGCGGCAAGCGTTGCGCCTACTGGCCGAGTACCAAGCCGAGGGCCACCAGCGTCGCAAGCGGCCCCGCCAGATCGACGCGCAGCCGATCGAGGAGCTTGCCAAGGCCGCATAGAAAAGCCCTCCCCGTGAGCGCGAGGAGGGCTAAGGAACACATCACCGCTTGGGATGGACGATGCCTATTCATGTTCGCCGCCGGCGGACAAGCGGTCAATCGACGCCGACGCGGGAGGCTGGTAGATGGAACCGCATGAAACGCATCTTCTCCATGTTCCGTGCCTTCTGGGCTTCCTGGATCGCAATCCGGCCATCGATCGGCAAAAGAGGATTGCCGACGAAATCGCCTCGATCCAGCCGAAACCGCTGAAAAAGCGGGGATCGCCAAAAAAAATGGGGTCCAGAAACCCCGTGGAGTGCGTTCGCGGGATCGGGATGAGTACAGATACCCCCGAAATGCAGATCGGGAGGCCGAAGCCTCCCGATCTCCAAACCCATCAAAGGGAGCGATGACGATGGAAAACCAAGTCTGAACCCGGCTATTTCCTAACCCCTCAAGGGGACCGAAATCGTGTCGAGGATCAAGTCGACAAGGAAATGCTGATGCCAATCCGAACCCATTGCAAGAAGAAAATGCGGCCCGTGGGAGCGCGGTCCCTCCGCTCACTCCTTCAGTGCGCTTTCTTCAGCCTCATTTCCCGGTGCATGGCTGGTAGATCGGTAGCATTGACCCCGATATGCCAGCCCTTGCCGTTCGCATCTTCCCAGACGACATAACGAGGATCATTCGCCCGCTTCTCAAACTCTGTCGCCCATTCATCGGGCGACATTTCCGATGGCGGCATGTACTCGTAGCCGATGCCGTGGACACGCTGGAATCCCTTCTCGACCAGGGCCAGCAGATGCCAAACGTCCGTAGCTTCGAAATCGGGCCTTTCGACCTTGGCCGATACCTGCCGCAAGAAATCGTCATAGCTCGTCAACTGAGCCCCGAAGGACGTAGGAAACCGCATGATGAGAAGGAATGCGGGATCGCCCGTCGAGAGTTCAACAAGTGTGGAATAGAGGCGAGGCCGACGCTTGTCCTGCTTCTGCATGGCCCTCATCCCCTCTTGTTCTTGACAGGTGCCGCAGCGGCATCGAGGCGGAAAGGATCGTCGTCATCATCCTTTCCCCAATCCATGTTGTCGAAATTGAATTCGCCGCGCGGCCCCTTCGCCTTGTCCCTCCAGCTCTGGGAGAGTTCATGCCGACAAGTCATTTCATGATAGAACCGTGCCGCCTCTGCAATGGTGCGGCTGTCGGTGAAATGCTGTTCGACGGCATCGAGCAAGAGACCTTCGGCAAGCCTCTTTGCGGTCAGGTTGATGTCTTCAATTCTGGTTTCGATCTCGTACATGCAAAGTCCTCCCGTTGTCCTTCAAGGATCGCCGTCGGCGGCGCATGGGACAACGGGGGGAGCAAGCGAAGGGAACGCGCTCACCAATAGCGCCGTAGTGACCAGAGCGAGCGAACGGCTGGCGCGGCGGTCAGAAATCGGTTCTATGGTCGAATGTCATCGCATGGGGGAGTAATGGAGAGCTTAGAAGAAAAGACGACAGCCGAACTGTTGACCCAGCATGCCGGGATCATGGATGAGCTACGGCGTCGAAACGTGCTCCGTAGTGCCAACAATCCCACAGGGGACCTAGCCGAATACCTGTTCTGTGCGGCCTTCGGATGGGAGCAGGCAACAAACTCGGTCAAAGGGTACGATGCCAAAGACCAGGACGGGACCAAGTTCCAGATAAAAGGGCGGCGGCTTCATCGGTTGAACAAGTCCCGTCAGCTTTCAGCCATTCGAGACCTCACAGGGTTTGACGTTCTGGCCGCTGTTCTCTTCGATGACGATTATGGGGTCCGACGCGCAGCACTCATCCCATCTGACGCGGTGAAGGCCCGTGCCGTCTATATCGGGCATACCAACTCGCATAAATTCCTGCTGAAAGATGACATCTGGAATGTGCCAGATGTCATCGACGTTACAGAGCGATTGCGGGCTGTCGAGTAGTCTTATGAGACCACTAGATTGATTTCGATCCCGGTTGACTGACCTGTGCCAGTGTCCAGGACTTCAAGGCTCACGGTGAAGGTTCCGACCGTCAGCGCGGGGCCGCTGAAACGGCCTGTCGCGGCATTGAACGTCACGCCCGTTGGAAGCCGGCCGAAATAGGAATAGACGTAGGGGCCCACGCCCTCGGCAACGATCGGCGACAAGTCGACGATCGCGAGGCGGGCGACCGATTGCGGGCCGGTCACGGTGACGCGGAATCCTGTCGGCTCTCCGGGTTGGCCGGGATCGGGATCGACGGGCGAGGGAATGGTCACGGTCTTGACCTGAAGAATTCCAGATCCCGGCGCTCGCCAGTAGAATGTCAGCTCGGCAGCACCCGCGCCGATTGGCGCGACCAGTGCGGCCACTATGGCTGCGATTATCGTTTTCCTCATGGTCTTCCCCTCCTGATGGTCGCATTGTTCGCCCCGGCGCTGTCGTCGGAGCCGTCTCCCTTCTTCCCGGCAAGTCCCCGCGTCGGGATCGCTCCGGGCGTCGAGCGGGAGGCGAGGGCGGCAGCACCCGCAGCCATCGCGCCAACGTGCCCCGCCTCGCCATATTGGGCGGTGCTCGGCACGTCGAACCAGGTTCCCACTCGGTCGGGCAAGTTGGCGATCAAGCCGAACAGCTTGATTGCCACGGTCCAGAGAATGAAAGTCTTCAGCGCCAGCGACACGATGAGGCCTGAAAGCCCCGCGATATGGCCTCCTGTCTGGCCAAAAAATGCCGTCGCCCACAGGGAATCCAGAGTGGACACCACCACGGCAAACAGGACGTAGGAGCCGCAGAGGGACAGGACGGCCAGCGCCGGCCGAAGCATGACGTTGAATAGCATCATCATGCCCGCTCTCTGGCCCTGAGCGATGAAATCGCCGTTGTCCATCTTCATGAAGGTTAGCGCCCACAGAAGGCTTGCCACCATCGCCTCTATGATGGCGAATGCCCAGGTTGCGGCGGCAATCATGACGAACAGGAAAGGGACCAAGGGGAGGACGTAGGCCCTCATGGCACCGATAAGCCATAGGGCTCCGATCGCCAGTTTCGACCAGTCGAGCAACCAGGTTGCCGCGCCGTTCGCGCCTACGGCCTCCGCAAACCAGTTGCTGGCCCCGACCATGACGGCAGCACCGCCGACAATCGCCGCGCCGGCCGCCGCGACCATGACATGACCAGAAGCGATAATGTCGCCCATAGGATCCGTTTTCGACGGATCGGAAGGGTTCGCAAGCCATTCGCCCAAGCTCCGGGACATGGGACCGAGAAGCTTGGTGAGGAAATCGGCGCTGGCATCCCCCGATGCCGCGAGATCATTGGCGGTCATGGATGCCTGAAGCTGCTCGCCGCTGATCTGATGCCGCAAGGCATCGAGCGCGTTCCGGACTGGCGCTTCGAAGCTGGCGAGCTGATCCAGCCGGGGCGCGGTTCTTTCGGCCTTCTCGGTCGCAAGCGCGATCGTCAATTGCGAGATGTCGGCCAGGCCGCGCCAGTAGGTCCCGGCATTGATCCAGCCCTTTTGACGCGCATCCTCGACCAGCTTTGAACGGCTGTCACTCTCGACCTTCGAAGCCTCTTTCGCGGCAGCTTCCGAAATCGTCTTGTCGTATGCCGCGCCAGCCGTGCGGATTTCAGCCGCGAGGCCAGCCGGGAGCATGGATTGCGAAACCGCTGTCATTGCGGCTTCGGGCGTCGGGATCGACTTGCCGTCCTGAAAGGTCGCGGCATACGTCGCGGCTTTCGCCCGGAGATTCGTCACCAGCGCCGCGACGGCTGCGCGTCGAGTTTCCGCGAATGTCGGCTGATCCTCTGGCATCGTGTACGACAGGGACCCGCAATCCCGGCCATAGGACCAGGTGACGGTTGGATTCGAGAACAAGCCTCCGCTGTGAAGCTCGCCAGATGTGGCGGGGAACGGGGTGGAATATCCCCACGGCTCGCCCGCCGCCTTCGCCACGGCAAGGCATATTTCATGCTCCGCCACATCGAACACCAGGCCAGAGCCTCCAGCGCTGGCGGTGACGATCGGAACACCATCCTTGGCGACGGTCTCGACAAAGGCAATCCATGTGGCATCGGCAAGATTGATCGCCGGCCGCAACACGATTTGCTTGATCGTCTCATGAATGGGGCTGAAACCGCCTGTGATCGGCACGAGGAGGCCAAGCCCGAAGACGACGCGTAGCGGAGCCCAAATCTGATGGAACCGCTCGCCCAAAACCTTGCCAGTATAGGCCGACTGGACGATGCCTTGAATCGTCATCCAGGCGAGGAGGTTCACGGCGATGATGGTCAGCGCCGACGAAAAGACCGCAAGGGCCTTCCCGTAGGGGGATGACGTGTCCGAAGGCAGCGCGGCGTTGACCCACTGCCACGCGATGTTTGTAGCACTCGGCTCGGCGAAGAGATCATAGAAGGTCATAGCATCGCTACCATGTGCGGCCCCGCGTCGTCGGCCTCGGCGGCATCGAGGAGCGCAGCAAGCTCCTCCTCGCTCACCGGGATGAATTCGCCCTCGCTCTCGCCTGGAGACGGCTTAGGAGTGGCATTCGCGCCACCGCCTTGACCAGCGCCCCCGCCGTTGCCGTCACCGCTCCCTGAACCGTCCTTGTCGGCTTCTGGTGTCGCGTCGGGATCGGGCATGAATTCCGCGTTCGGATTGTCGGACAGGTACCGCCCGATCGCCGACACTTCCGGCAGGATCGCGCCTATCATCGCCAGGCGCTCGCGGGCAAGGTTCCGCATCGCGTCGGGAACCGTGTAATGCGACCGCCTCGCGACGGCATGAATCTTGTCCTTCAGGTCCTTCCAGTCGCCAGTCGTTTCCATGTTCTGCAAATAGAACAGGACTCCGGGCTCGCAGAGAGCGAGCCAGCGCCGAAGGAATGGTCGCTCTTGGATCATCGTGAGGTTTCGGCGTCGAAGGCATGTGTCCAGGACAATGACGCACAGGCACTCGTGCGAAAGGAAGCGGCCAGCGAGGCGGCGGGACAGCCCTTCGCCGCGCTCGCGCCAGTGCTGCGCCTGTCCCTTCGTCTGGACTTTCGAGAACCGGGGGCGCATGTCAGAGCTCCAGCATGTCGAGGACTTCGCCGATCAAGGCTTGCATCTGGGCCTTGTCCATGGGGGCGCTGTCGAGGAGCGCGGCAAGCTCGGCATCGATCGCGGCCAGTCGGGCAATTTGGTGCTGGTTCAACCCGTCAACAAATTTTGACGCTGAAAATGCGAAGGGGCCTGAAGGCCCCTTGTCGTCATCGTATCCAGTGAAGACTTCGAATTCTATGTCTGGCGCTCGCATTGCGGCCTTCCTCCCTGTGTTCCTTTCCTATGCTCGCCTGTCGGCGTGCAAGGCTCAATCCCGTTAGCCGTAGAGGCTCGAAAGCGAAGCCATGATCTCGGAGCGGGCAACGTAGGATTCCGCTACCTGAAAGTCAGGACGATCGTGGAGCACGAAGTTATGAAAGAGGGCCGCGCCGACCGCGTTTGTTTCGGCTGCGCGACGGCATAGAGCTTCCCACTGGCCGCGATCGCCAGGAAGCTGCGCGGCATCCACGAAGGCCATGAATCGCAACACCTGTTCCTCTACTGGTCGAATTTCCACCCTCAGCCCTCCCGCTTCCGAACGTCAGCCGCAGCGTCGGCCGCGATCGTCGCCAGCATGGAATCCGCTTCCGCCCGGATCGGGGCCAGCGGGTCCGTGTGCTTCGGCGGCCCGGCATCGGGAAGGCCCGCAAGGAATATCGCGGCTTCCTCCCGCGATCCGCGGAAGATGGTCGTGCGCGGCGTCGTCGCGATCCGGGCGAGGACAATGCGGGTATCATCTTCATAGGCGATCATCAGACCCTTACGCTCGATCTCGGCTCCCGAAAAGGAAACGGGAGGTGGGGCGGGCCAGCTCGCCCGGATGATGTCATCGAGGCGGTGGGCGTGTCCGCTGTCGTCGCTGTAGTCGGTCATCATGTCCATTTCTGAATGGCCGCCAGCGCGATCATTCCAACATTTATCCCGACGAGGACCACAGCGGCGCGCCATGTCGTCTGCCCCGCGGCGGTTCGAGCATCAAGCGATTTCAGCCAGAGGAAATAGCAGAGGACGATAAGCAGGGTCGTCAGTGTGCCTGTCTTGATTGGATTGCTCCAATCGGCAAACCGCGAGACGATCAGATAGTTGTCGACGATGTATGCAGTCGCTTGAGCGAGCCAAGTAGGTTCGTTCACCTTGAGAATCTCCTATTCGATATTTTAGATGTGCGTCATGGCGGTCAGAGCCGCGAAGATTGCGGCTAGGCCAGCATAGCCGATCCCGGCCAGCGGGAGAGCGACCAGACCGCGACCAGAGCGCCAGCGGCTCGGTCCCTTCACCAAATGGGCAATGAGCAGCAGGCCGGCCGCATAAGGGGCCAGCGCGACGACAGATGCCACGCCGGGAAGCTTCGTCGCGAGCGTGTGCGCCGCGACGAAATAAAGCAACGGAACGTAGAGGACGGCCACCAGAACAATCCATTTCAAAAGTCTCTTCATCGAGAGTCTCCTAAAGCTTTGAAACCACAAGATTTGTAACAGTTTTGGGGAGGTGAGCCCAGGTTTCTGGAAGCTCTCCGCAGGATCGTCGATCGGATGGTGATCGAAGGTTTAACGGCGCTTCTGGCGGATCGGGTGGCCTTTACCCATCGACTTTGGCGGTCGTTTCCCAGTCCTCGATTTCGTAGCGGTATTCGTCGCAGAGCTGTTTCACGAGCACCACGTCTTGATCGCGGACGTATCGCCAGCAATCGAGGCGGCTGAGCGAGGTCAGGCCAGGCGGGTGACCGAGGATGAGTGCCAGCGCAGCGCACTCGGTCGTGCTGCCCGGCATCTGGTGCGGTGCGATCTTGCCGGAAAGGATTTCCTTCAGCTTCCGGCGCACCTTGTCTTCATATTCCATTTCTCAGTTCCTTTCACTCAACTGGCCTGATCGATGCTCGCCCGCGTTTCCGCAGGTGTCCAGCGGCTCGACTATCGTTCGGTTGTCGTCACGAAAATGCCGAAGTGACCGCCTTCCTCTTCGACCCAGCAGTCCTCGATGCATCCGCTACACCGCCGTTCAATATGCTGCGCGATGGCTTCCGCAATGTCGCCATCGGCCGGGAGGTGGTCCCAGTCCTGGAGGTCTTTCTCGAGATGTCGGGGCATGACGCAGGACCGGCATCTGACATCGATCGTCAGGGTGTAGGTGCAGCCGTTTGGGGACTGTTGCATGTCATGCCCCTCTCGCTGCGTTGGCAACGCGCATGGCGACAGTTGCGATCCGTCGTGCTTCCATCCAGTTCCTTTCGTCGCTCCTATGGATAGGGACGGTGTTACCGTCGCGGCGGATGAAAACTTCACATGTGGCGGCAACGTCTTCCCACTGCGGATGCCCGTCGGCGATGACGATGTCGAAGCTGTTCTCGGCAACCCGAAGTTCGGTTTTCCATGCAGAGTTAGCCTCATCCTGCGTCCAGAGGGTGCCTGGCTCTCCCTCGTTGCCGGGGTCCAATAGTACTTCTTTCGGGCGAGTTCCCCGCTCGATTGTGATGATCGGCGTGAACTCCCACGTCGAGACCATTCCGGCGAACGCGCCATCTGCTGCGTTGCAAAGCTTTGCGGCTGCACTTCCGAAGTCGGGGTTGCGGGCCAGGCGAAACAAGCCCTCAGGGCTGTCGTCAGCGTCAGGAAGAATGTCGCGGATATAGACCAGATCGACGATCGTTTCGTCCTTGATCGCCGCCAGAGCCGTCCCGCAGCCTTTATAGCGATCCGCCAATACGTCGGGGATTTTAATGACGATGGCAGGGGTCATGCTCCGCACCTCTCGACCTGCGCCAGCGTCGCGACCTGGTTGATCGCGATGCTGTTCCACCGCCTCAGAAATGGCGTGCTGTCTCTGGGGTCGGCGAGCTGATCCTGCACGGCAATCAGGAAGCGCCGCGTCAGGGCTGGAGACAGCGTTACGTGGCGGAGGGCGCGTAGAACATTGGTGGCCGTGTCGACCAGATGAACCTCGATGGCCAACCTCTGCTGGTCGTTCTCGATGTCGGGCAGCCATCGCGCATGCGCCGGGATGATCCGGGCATCAAACGGGGCATCGAAGATGAGCGTGCCGAACTGAAAGACCCACAGGATAAGTGGGCCGTCCACAACGATGTCCGCCTTCATCGGGTCCTGCCGGATCGACCTCACTTCGGTTCTCACCAGGTTCGGCATGCCGATCTGAAGGAGGTTGCCCCCATCGGTCAGGAAGTTGGCCGCCGCTCCCTCATGGGCTCGGATCGGAAGCGGGTACTCCTTGCCCCGCGAGAGTGTCACCAAGTTCATCAACATCTCCTGTTAGTTGTGTCTGCGACATGATCATTTCAAGCACATCAATTGGGAGGTGTCAACCGGATCAAAGTGAAGCATCATATTGATATTCTTCAAGGATTCGCCATGGAATCCTTGTCGGAAAATGGCTGCCAAAGGATTCGCTGGACCGAGCGCAAGGACTCGATGGCATCGAATCCTTGCAGCGTAAAGTTGAATCCTTGCTCCGGTCGGTAAAGGTTTTTAACCATGTGCGCAATCACGCTGTGAGGTGATCCAGAGCGCGGACACCCATTCGCTGGACGGCACGGGCAAGTTCCTGCCCGGAACCAGGGATACGTGTCCGTCTGACAAGCTTCTCGGTGCCCGTCATGCGTTCTCTGACGAAGATCGTGGCGACGTAGAAGAGTGTGCTGACGGCATCCGTGTGCATCGTCTCGACCACGATGACATCGATCCCGAGGCCACGAACTACGGTTGTTTTCGTCTTCATTGAAGCTCACCTAAACCGTTGACAACCCAAGTTTTATTGCAGGTTTCAGAGGTTGAGCCCAGGCATCTGGAAATCATCTTCAAGGTTTCCGGAACGAAGGCGTCCAAGTCGTTAACGCGAGTCCTAAGGGCACGACTGCAGGCGGGGTTGACGGGCAGCGCGGCGGCATAGGCTCTTGTTCCGCCTTGACCCAAAAGGGCATGGCGGTGCCCGCAGGGCATCAAGGAGCCGTCGCGCTGGCCGTCACCGAGCGAGAAGGTTCCATGTCTATGCGGGAGCGCCGGTCCGCGGGGCGGATCGACCAGAGACACGTGGCTCTGGTCGAAGGCAGTGCAGCATCGACATGGAAGAGAGTGAGGCTAACTGCCGGGGCGGATCACGAAAAGAAGCACGGCCGAAGAACGTGCCAGGGGAAAGGGAGAGCATATCGGAGCTCTGAGCATAGCGACGGCAGCGCCGTCAGAGCGGGAATTCGCGCATGCTTCAGCGGTTCCCGAGGCAGCCGTAGGAGCGTCAACATAGTGCCGCCAACGGCGGGACGCGGGATCGACTGCCTCCGATGAAGCATTCCGTGTGTCGGCCGGAAAGCTATGCCTTCCGCCCTCGAACGATCCTGCCATTCGCATCAAGGACGTGCGGTGTTAATTTCCGCTTCTTTACGGCCGCCTTCGGCGGCGGCGGCGGTGCGTTCGTTGCTGCCGCGCCGAGAAAACGAAGTTCAAGAGGGGACTTGAAGGTCTCAACGACCTCCCGAAGCACGTCGGTCGTGAATCGCTTGGTGTAGGTGCGCCCTTCACTGCCTCCACCTTCATGCCCCATGACGGCATCTATATGATCGTTCTGAAGTCGCGTCGAACCGAGAACTGTGCGAAAGCTGTGCCTGAAGGAATGAAACGAGGTCTTCGAGCTGACGCCCAGATCGATCTTCAACTTCGAGAACTGGCGACTGAACCCTGAGCTGAGCTTGCCTTTATGGAGCGTGAGCTCCGGGGAGAACAAATGCTCTGCACCCCTGGAGCGCTGTTGATCGACGAAGTTCATGAATCCGTGCTGGACCAGCCAGGAATGGATAGGAATGAGTCGAGTTCCGGACTCGGTCTTGGGGTCCCATCCGGTTCGTGCGGTAATGTTGAAGCAAGGTATGCCATCCCTCGCAATGATATCCGTACCCGGCCGCAGGCGACATATCTCCTCCAACCTCATGCCGGAGTGAAGGGAGATGAGTGGCAGCCAGTGCAGAGCGCTGGAATCCGGTGCGTCGCGGTATTCGCGGGA
Source organism: Rhizobium sp. LjRoot258 (assembly GCF_964254185.1). NCBI lineage: Bacteria > Pseudomonadati > Pseudomonadota > Alphaproteobacteria > Hyphomicrobiales > Rhizobiaceae > Rhizobium > Rhizobium sp. LjRoot258. Next base: position 404,799 of record NZ_CAXUST020000001.1, read on the forward strand.
TGTGAAGAGCCGTTGCAGGTCCTCGCGTGACCAGTCGTCGCGCGCGGACTTCTTCGATTTCGTATTCGGGAATGAGTGCCCCGAAAACGGCTGAACGGTTGCAGGGATGTGCTTCTTGTATATGAGCCATTTCCAGAGCGAATTCACTCCCGAGAAGTGGCGCTTCGCAGTTTTCATGGTTACGCGGGGCAAGGTCTTGTCGGCTTTGGCGCGGGCCAGTTCCTTCTTCGGAGACTCCGTTGCACCCTTCCCGTGGGCTGCCGGCATCTGAAGGACAAGCTCCCGAAACTCGGCGGCTGTGTCGAAGGTGACCTTTCCGACAGGAAGGTCGCCCATCAGCGCGATGAACATCTGCACGGTCTTAAGATACTGGTCCGTGGTTTCGTCGCCGAGTCCCTTGCTGTGATTGTATCCGGCGATGATATCCTTCTGCCAATCCTTGATGTAGCTGGAGAGCTTCGTCATGTTTGCGGCTGGTTCCGGCGGCGCTGCTGGTGCCGCTACGGTCGGCATGGAATTGGCGGCAACGGTTTCCTGCCCGAACACAGCCTGCATACGGCGATCGACATATTCGCGTAGTTGATCCTGGAGCGCAGCCGCCGTCCTTCGAAGACGGTCGCCACTTCGAACGTCGAAGTATTCTGAATGGTCCAGTGCTGCGTTCGCTTCCTGACTGAGATTGTCGCCATAAGAGACGCCGTCATCCGCACTCATGTTGAGGAGCGTGTTCGGCAAGGATTCATGGTATGCCCGGAGGCCTCCCGGTGACATGTCATCCACGATCTTGAGGCGTTGCTTCCAGGGGCTCGTGTCAAGCCATCTGCGCACCGCGACCCGGATGTCGTCATCCGTCAAAGGAAATTCGTCGTCTTCTTCTTCCAGCATCCGGAATAGTTTCTCCGTGGCAATGAACAGGTGCGCCGCTCGCGCTCGGGCTGTTCTTCGCACGGTGGTCTTTAAGGACCGGTATATCTCGGTCTGGCCAAGGCGATTTCGAAGAGGAGCGGGCACGCGCCGCCGGAAGAAGAAGGAATCGGCTTCGCGCCGGAGGAAGTTTGACATCGCCAAAGGCACCTTGTGGGGGTGCAGCGTGGGGGTATTCCCAGCGCTGGCGACATGAGGCTAAGTTGTTGAATTATAACAAGGAAAGTGGCTGGGGAACCTGGACTCGAACCAAGATTAACGGAGTCAGAGTCCGTCGTTCTACCATTGAACTATTCCCCAGCAGGAGCTGCCGAAGCATGGCTTGGCTGCTGTGCGGCGCTTATAACCAAAACATCACGGATTGCAAATACCCGTTTCGAAAAAAATCCACAGCGACCTGGTGATGTATTTTTGATGCGCGCCAAAAGGTCCATTCTCGCCCGTGGCAAAAAGAATTTGGCGATTTCGCCATGCGCTGGTATCTTCGCGGCAACGCAAAATCGAATGAGCGCCTGCTGCATACCTTTGGACTTGCGCGGCGCGATGGAAAAAGAACGTGGAAGACCCCGAAGGCGGCTCAAGGCCGCAAGGTAACGGGGCGTTGGCGGCAGGGCGCAAGGACGGCAAGAAGTCCAGGCGCCGCAAGGGCAAGCGTGGCGGGCAATCCCGCAATGCGAACCAGTCCGCCCAGCATGTCCTCTCCGGCGATACCGGAGAGGCGGCACGCCCAATCGAAGCCGGCAACGCGGCGCATAAGCGAAAGCGTCGCCGTCGTGGTGCGAGCGCCTCCGGCGAAGCCGGGCAGCAGCCGCAACGGACAAGCAACGAAATCTCCGCAACCGCCGGACAAGGCGTTCGCAGCGACAGCGAATCCGTGCCGAGCCGCCGCAATCGCCGCAAGCATCGCGGCAAGCGCGGCCTCCAGGGACGTCCGCTGGTGCATGAAAAGCCGGTGGGACATCCGGCCCAGCCGCAGCAGCCGGCCCCAACCGGGCGGAACGGGGTCACTGAATCGCGAACCGGCCAGAACGACAATCGTGCGGCACGCCAGTCCGACGGCGGGCAGCGCAGCCAAGGCGAACATCCTTGGCCGGATGAGCTTTATGCCGCTCTCGATCTCGGCACTAACAATTGCCGTCTGCTGATCGCCCAGCCAACGCGGCCGGGCCAGTTTCGCGTTGTTGACGCCTTCTCCCGGATCGTCCGCCTTGGCGAGGGATTGGCGGCAAGCGGTCGCCTCTCCGACGACGCCATGGATCGCGCCGTCGATGCGCTGCGTGTCTGCGCCTCCAAGCTGAAGAACCGCGAAATCCGCCGCATGCGGCTGATCGCGACCGAAGCCTGCCGGCAAGCGAGCAACGGGGCGCAATTCCTCGAGCGCGTGGTTGCAGAGACCGGTCTTGAGCTCGAGATCATCGATCGGGAAACCGAAGCGCGGCTCGCCGTTTCCGGCTGCTCGTCGCTTGTCGGACGGGAGACGCGCTCGGTCGTCCTCTTCGATATCGGCGGCGGCTCCTCTGAAATCGCGGTGATCCGCATCGGCGACAACCGTTTCAATCGCCTCGCCAATCACATCACCCACTGGACCTCGCTTCCCGTCGGCGTTGTCACGCTTTCGGAGCGCCATGGCGGACGTGATGTCACGCCGGATGTCTTTGAAGGCATGGTCGTGGAGGTGGAAGGCATGCTTGGCAGCTTCGATTGCCCTGCAATCGATATCGGTCATGCGGACGATTTCCATCTCATCGGCACCTCGGGAACCGTGACGACGCTTGCCGGCGTTCATCTCGACCTACCGCGCTACGACCGGCGCAAGGTCGACGGCATCTGGCTTTCAGATGACGAGGTCTCGGCGATGCAGGCAAAGCTGCTGTCGTGGGATTTCGCCAGCCGCGCCGCCAATCCCTGTATCGGGCCCGATCGCGCCGATCTGGTGCTGGCAGGCTGCGCCATTCTGGAGGCGATCCGCCGCCGCTGGCCGAGCCCGCGCATGCGTGTTGCCGATCGCGGCTTGAGGGAAGGCCTGCTCACAGACATGATGGCGGATGACGGCGTCTGGCGGCGCCACCGCAACCGCCGCGGGCAGCGCGGCAAATAGGGGACAAGCATGGCGAAGCCAACGATTGCGGGTAACCGCACCGGCCGCAAACTCGGCCAGCGCGTCAAGAATAAGAAGATGAAGGCGTCATCGCGGCAATGGCTGCAGCGCCACATCAACGATCCCTATGTGCAGCGTGCACAGCTGGAGGGTTATCGCGCGCGCGCCGCTTTCAAGCTGCTCGAGATCGACGAGAAGCACAGCATCCTGAAGGGCGCTCGTCGCATCATCGATCTTGGTGCTGCACCCGGAAGCTGGTCGCAGATCGCTGCCAAGGTAACAGGTTCCACCGATGAGGATATCCGCGTCGCAGCGATTGACTTTTTGGAGATGACTCAACTGCCGGGCGTGAAGATCCTGCAGCTGGACTTCCTGGATCCCTCAGCGCCGGCTCAGTTGATCGAAGCCGTCGGCGGCACCCCGGATCTGGTGATCTCAGACATGGCGGCGCCCACCACGGGCCACCATCGCACGGACCATCTGCGCACCATGCACCTCTGCGAAGTGGCGGCCCAGTTTGCCGTCGAAGTTTTGGGTGAGGGCGGTCATTTCCTTGCAAAGACCTTTCAGGGCGGCACCGAACGCGATCTGCTCAACATGCTGAAGCGGCATTTCAAGCAGGTCGTCCACGTCAAGCCGGCGTCGTCGCGCGCCGAATCCGTGGAGATGTTCCTGCTGGCGAAAGGCTTCAAGGGCCGCCAAGCGGATCCAGACGTCACGGAAGCTTGATCTTTGGGCTGGTCTTGAGTGATGATCGGCCTCCCAAGACTTGGAACGCCCCGGTACCATGCTCTTATACGTCACCCTCGGAACCAACGACATCGATCAGGCGCGGCGGTTTTACGACATCGTCCTGCCGCTGCTCGGCTACCGCCGCCAACGCTACTCCGAAGAGGAAATCGGCTATGCGGCAGATGGTGACACCCGCTGCCGGCTCTGGATCGTCACCCCATTCAACCGCCGGCGGGCCTCGAGCGGAAATGGTTCGATGGTCGCGCTTCATGCCGCGCGCCGCGTGGATGTGGATGCATTCCATGCCGCAGCGCTTGCCGCCGGCGGTGTCGATGAAGGCGCGCCGGGATTGCGGCCGTTCCATGCCAATTTCTATGCCGCCTATGTTCGCGATCCGGACGGCAACAAGCTCAGCGCCGTCTGCGAGACACCGGAATAGCCCTTACTTCACGGCCTGTTGCTCTGCCTCGATCGCCGCCGGGGCGAGGCGCTTTGCCTGGTGACCAGAGACCAGCGCGCCAGCGCTCTTGTCCATCCGGATGAAGGGGATAGTCGCCACGACGGTCAGGATCGCGATCACGTAAAAGGCGATGTGGAAGTCGGCAACCTGCAGCGCCTCGCCGCGGAAGTAGATCGACGTCTCCAGGATCGCGGCGGCAACCGCGACGCCGAGCGCCAGGCTGATCTGCTGCATGACCGAACTCATCGACGTTGCCTGGCTCGCCTGCGCATCATCGATATCGGCAAACGCCAGGGCATTGACGCCGGTAAAGAAGAACGAGCGCGAGAAGCCGCCGACCAGAAGGATGGCGATGATGACGAGGTGCGGCGTCTGTGGCGTGAACAAGCCGGTCGCGACAGTCACGATCGTCGTCACTCCCGCTGCCGAAAGCAGCGTGGCGCGGAAGCCGGCCGCGGCAAACACGCGGCGCGCCATGAACTTGGTGGTGATCGCACCGATCGCGCCGGCAAAGGTGATCAGGCCCGATTGGAACGGTGTCAGGCCGAAGCCGAGCTGCAGCATCAGCGGGGTCAGGAAGGGCATGGCGCCGATACAAATGCGAAACAGCGTGCCGCCGGTTGTCGATGCGCGGAAGGTCGGATTGCGGAACAGGTTCAGGTTGAGGATCGGTGCCGGATGTCGTTTGGCGTGGCGCACGTAGAGAAAGCCGCAGACGAGACCGATTGCGGTCGCGGTGATGCCGATAACGGGCGGCAAGGCCGGCAGGCTGACGACGGAAAGGCCGAAGACGACGCCGGCGGCCGAAAACGATGTCAGCAAAAAGCCGATGAAATCCAGCCTCGGCGGCGCCGTCGCTTCAACCTCAGGCAGGAAGATCGTTGCGAGCCAGACACCGATGATGCCAACCGGCACGTTGATCAGAAAGATCCAATGCCAGGTGAAATAGGTGGTGATGAAGCCGCCGAGCGGCGGGCCGGCCAACGGTCCGACGAGTGCCGGAATGGTCAGCAGCGCCATCGCCGAGACAAGCTCGCTTCGTTTCGTCGTTCTTAGAAGCACGAGGCGCCCGACCGGCGTCATCATCGCGCCGCCCATGCCTTGCAGGAAGCGAGCGAAGACGAACTCGATCAGCCCGGATGAGATCGCGCAGAAGATGGAGCCGATGACGAAGACGCAGATGGCTAGGCGGAAGATGCGCTTGGCGCCGAACCTGTCCGCCATCCAGCCGCTGATCGGAATGAAGACCGCGAGTGACACCATGTAGGATGTCAGCGCCAGTTTCAGCGTGATCGGCCCGACGTGGAGGTCGTTGGCGATTGCGGGCAGGGCGGTCGATATGACGGTGGAGTCCATCTGCTCCATGAAGAGAGCGACGGCGAGGATCAGCGGAACGATGCGGTTCATGCGCGAAATGCCTTGGAGGTCGTGCGAAGGCGGCTCGGGAGGACAGTGCTCTGTATTCCTAGGGAAAGGCTCTGCCAACCCCTCATTCCGCTTCTGAAACACGTTTGCATCACGTCTGTGTGAGGCTCTTGCTCAGCGATTTCAACGATCAAGATTGACCCATGTTTGTTTCGGCCGGCCGAAAGAAACGCGGCTGCGGTTCGTTATTCGGGGGCGGTGCGACAAAGATGCCGCGCGTTATCGCAAGGATGGGATATGCGAGTAGCGTCGGGGATGAAGCGGCGTGCGTTGTTTGCAGCGGGCATCGGCCTGCTGGCGACGCCGATGATTTTGAAAGAGACGGCCGCAATGGCCGCAAGTGGAGAAACGACCAAGATGGATGCGACGACGCAGCCCCAATTTAATCAATTCAAGCTCGGCTCTTATAGGTTTACGGTCTTCAAGGACGGCGCCAGCATTGGTGAAAAGCCCCATGAGACCTTCGGGGCCAACCAGAAGCCAGAGACTGTCCAGGAACTGCTCGCGAGGAATTTCCTGCCGACCGATAAATTCGTTAATTCCTATGCGCCGACACTGATCGATACCGGATCGGATGTCATCCTCGTCGATACCGGCTTTGGTGAGGGCGGCCGGGCCCGCGGCAGCGGCCAGCTTCGCGATGGGCTTAAGGCTGCCGGCTATTCGGCAGACGACATCACGCTGGTGGCGCTGACCCACCTGCATGGCGATCATATCGGCGGCCTGATGGAAGCTGGCGCTCCAGCTTTCAAGAATGCGCGGTATGTCATCGGCCAGATCGAATACGATTTCTGGACTGACAAGGCCCGCGAGGGCACGCCCGCCGAAGGCGGCCACAAAGCAGTTCTGGCCAATGTCTTGCCTCTTGCCGAGAAAGCGACCTTCATCGGTGACGGCGGCAAAGTTGCGGGCGGCATTACGGCGATGCTGGCGCCAGGACACACGCCTGGACACATGGTTTTCCATGTCGAATCGGAAGGCAAGCGCCTGGTCGCGACGGGCGATACCGCCAATCACTACATCTTGTCGCTGCAGAAGCCCGACTGGGAGGTTCGCTTCGACGCGGACAAGACGCAGGCAGCAGCAACGCGGCGGAAGGTATTCGACATGATCGCCACCGATAGGATCGCTTTCCTGGGCTACCACATGCCGTTCCCGGCGGTCGGCTTTGTCGAGACGTACGAGGATGGATATCGCTTCGTTCCGAAGACCTACCAGTTCGACCTGTGAGGTCGCTGCATGGCAGCCATACCAAGCCCGGCGGACACGTCGGGCTTTTTGCTATTCCCTTCCTGTCATAGACGTGTTACCAGCCCTCGCCAACTTCCAAAGCAACCCTTGCACACCGCCGGTGCGGACGATTCGTTCCGGGAGGCGTTGCATTTTTCTTAATTGAAGGAAATTGGCCATGGCTCGCATCATAGAAACGCCAACCGGTTTGGACGCGCTCACGTTCGATGACGTGCTCCTGCAGCCCGGTCATTCCGAGGTCTTGCCCGGTCAGACGAGCGTCGCAACGCGGATTGCGACCGATTTCGAGTTGAACATCCCGATCATCTCCTCGGCAATGGACACCGTCACGGAAAGCCGCCTTGCCATCGCCATGGCGCAGGCGGGCGGGCTTGGCGTCATCCACAAGAACCTGACGCCCGCCGAGCAGGCCGAGCAGGTCCGCCAGGTCAAGAAGTTCGAAAGCGGCATGGTGGTCAACCCGGTGACGATCGGTCCCGATGCGACGCTGGCCGATGCGCTCGGGCTGATGAAGACCTACAGTATCTCTGGCATTCCGGTCGTCGAAAAGTCCGGCCGTCTCGTCGGCATCCTGACCAACCGCGACGTCCGCTTCGCGTCGGACCCGAAGCAGAAGATCCACGAGCTGATGACCCATCAGGGCCTCATCACCGTCAAGGAGAACGTCGATCAGCAGGAAGCCAAGCGCCTGTTGCACGCGCACCGCATCGAAAAGCTGCTGGTGATCGACGGCGAAGGTCGTTGCGTCGGTCTCATCACCGTCAAGGACATTGAAAAGTCGCAGCTGAACCCGAATGCATCCAAGGATGCGCAGGGCCGCCTGCGCGCCGCTGCCGCCGTCGGCGTCGGTGATGATGGATTCGAGCGGGCTGAACGCTTGATCGAGGCAGGCGTTGATCTTCTCGTCGTCGATACCGCGCATGGCCATTCGGCCCGCGTTCTCGAGGCTGTCACCCGCGTGAAGAAGCTTTCCAACTCCGTGCGCGTCATGGCCGGCAACGTGGCAACATCGGAAGGCACCAGGGCGTTAATCGATGCCGGTGCGGATGCCGTCAAGGTCGGTATTGGTCCGGGTTCGATCTGCACGACGCGCATCGTCGCCGGTGTCGGCGTTCCCCAGCTTGCCGCCATCATGTCGGCCGTCGAGGCTGCGCAAGCGCAGGATGTTCCCGTCATCGCAGACGGCGGCATCAAGTTCTCGGGCGACGTCGCCAAGGCGATTGCATCAGGCGCCTCCGCTGTCATGATCGGTTCGCTGCTCGCCGGCACCGATGAAAGCCCCGGCGAAGTGTACCTCTACCAGGGCCGTTCCTTCAAAGCCTACCGCGGCATGGGCTCGGTCGGTGCCATGGCGCGCGGCTCGGCAGACCGCTATTTCCAGGCTGAAGTGCGCGACACGCTGAAGCTCGTGCCCGAGGGCATCGAAGGCCAGGTTCCCTACAAGGGCCCGGTCTCCGGCGTCCTGCATCAGCTTGCCGGCGGCCTCAAGGCCGCCATGGGTTATGTCGGCGGCAAGGATATCAAGGACTTCCAGGCGCGTGCGACCTTCGTGCGCATCTCCGGCGCCGGCCTTCGCGAAAGCCATCCCCACGACGTGACGATCACCCGCGAGAGCCCCAACTATCCGGGCTCCGGCGGCTGAAAATGAACGCGGGCAGCCGTATTCCGCTCTGGATTATCGCGCTGCTCGCAGCCATCTGCCTCGGCGTGCTTGCGTGGACGACATTCGGCTTTGTCGTCCCCTTTAAGCATGAGACCGGGCAGGCCGTTCTCGATGTCTATTTCTCCGGTTATGACGAATTGACCGTCGGCCGGATGCGGCAGCTCCTCGACCACAACGAGATCGCCAACAATTTGCTGCAGGCGATGTATGCCGGTCCGGAGATGATCTTCCCGGCGCTTCTGACCGCACTCCTGCTGCTGGTGTTGATGTGGTTGAGACCTAGCGGCTCCCACTTCAATCGACCGATCCGTCCTTCCCTGATCGCGCTCGTCTATGTGCTTCCCTTCATCTATGGCCTTGCCGATTACGGCGAAAACATCTCCAGCCTGATTGCCTTTGGAGACAGCGCCTGGACGGAACATGCCGCTCGCCTGTTGCCGTGGATGACGCGAGTGAAGTTCGCGAGCCTCGCCATCTGCCTGATCGTCATTGCCCGCTTCGCCATCGTTCGCGCGATGCATCGCGAAGAGGGCGACACATAGTCTCACCGCTGCCACCGCCATGCCCGGCCCGACGGAAACAACCGGCCTGGTCGAACTTGCCGGCAAGGACAAGGCGTAGCAGCAGGGCCTCCTTCACTGCCTCAGTTCGCAGGTATCGATGGGTCACGTCGGTCGCGCCGAAGAGATCGCCGCCGCATTTTTTCCAGCGTCGGACGGGTCAGGCCTCCTCACGGGTGCCGAGATCTTCGCCAATGGCGGCATCGCGCCGGTCTGATGCAGCCTTGCCCGCCGCTCGTTGCGGTGGGCATTTGCGGCGCTGACGGTTTTCCTCTACAGCACGGAAACCAAACGGAAAGCGGCAGGAAGAGACAGCATGACCGGCTACGAAATGTTCTGGCCCATCATTGCCCACGTAGGCCTAGTCTATTTCCTCTACATGCTTCTTGGCTATCGCCGCCGGAAATTGGTTCAGGCGGGAAAGGTTCGCCGATCGAATTACCGCGAAAACCGCGATGAACCGCCCGAAGGCCTCTTCGTCAAGAATTGCCTCGCCAATCAGTTCGAGTTGCCGGTGCTGTTCTACGCCTGCTGTGTCCTCCTCTACATCACGGAAGCCGACAACCTCGTTGCCGTCGTGCTTGCCTGGGTCTTCGTGGCGCTGCGCTATCTGCATGCTTTCGTGCATGTCACCAGCAACAACCTCCGTTACCGCAGCCCGCTCTTTGCAGCCGGTTATGTGGTGCTCGGTGCCATGTGGCTGTGGCTTGCCGTCTGGATGGTCTTCCCGAACGGCTGAGCGACTTGAAGTAACGCAGTTTTGTTCCTGCGTGACCGGCCACTGACCTATCTTCCCTCGCAGGTGAAAGCCGACAGGTAGGGAACGGGAGGACCTCAAATGAACAGGCCGGAAATCACGCAGGCGATGATCAACGCCTACGACGAATACACGCATCTGACACTCGACCGCCGCAGCTTCATGGACAGGCTGACAAAGTTGGCCGGTTCCGCCGGTGCCGCCGCCGTCATCGTGCCGATGCTCGCTGCCAACAAGGCAAGTGCGGAAATGATCGCCGCCGACGACCAGCGACTGGTGGGGAAGGACGTAACCTATCCCGGCGGTGCCGGTGAGATGAAAGGCTATCTGGTCGAACCGAAGGATGCCTCGGGCAGACTTGGCGCGGTGATCGTCGTCCACGAAAACCGCGGCCTCAATTCGCATATCCGTGATGTCGCGCGCCGCATGGCACTGGAGGGCTTCATCGCGCTGGCGCCGGATTTCCTTTCGCCCCAGGGCGGCACACCGCAGAACGAGGACAAGGCCCGCGAGATGTTCAGCAAGCTCGATCGGGCCGCCACCGTGGCGAACGCCGAGGCGACGCTCGCCTATCTGACCAAGCTCGACAATTCCAATGGCAAGGTCGGCGTGATCGGATTTTGCTGGGGTGGTGGGCTGGTAAACGACTTCGCCACCAAATCGCCGGAACTGAAGGCCGGCGTCGCCTATTATGGGGCGCAGCCGCAGGCGGCCGACGTGCCGAACATCAAGGCTGCACTGATGCTGCACTATGCCGGTCTCGACGACCGCATCAATTCCGGCATCGACGCCTACAAGAAGGCGCTGCAGGAGAACGGCAAGGACTTCCAGATCTTCGTCTATGACGGCGTCAATCACGCCTTCAACAACGATACCTCGTCGGCCCGCTACGACAAGAAGGCCGCCGATCTGGCCTGGAGCAGGACGGTCGCATTCCTGAAGAAGAATCTCGCCTGATCAGGCCGCCAGTTCGTGCGGGGCAGGCGCGACGGCGATGATCGCCTCTGCCAGCGCCTCCATTTCCTTGCCGCGATGATTGCTGCGCCGCCAGGCGAGGCCGATTTCGCGCGACGGCTGCGGATCGGTGAACGGGAGTATGCGAATGGAATTGCGGCTGGTTTCCGTGGGAATGGCCATTTCAGGAATGAGCGTCATACCCATGTCGTGCGACACCATCTGCAGGAGCGTTGCCATCGACGTCGCGCCGAAATTCACAAGGCTGCGCTTGCCGGCGCTGCAGACGGCGAGCGCCTGATCGCGTAGGCAATGTCCTTCTTCGAGTAACAGGAGCCGGTCCACGTTCACCTCATGCTCGGTCAGCGGCGACATCAGTACTGCCTCTCCGTTGTCGGCCACTGCCATGAAGAAGCGGTCGGTGAAGAGCGGCCGCGTCTGGATGCCTTCGATGTCGAGCGGCAACGCCGCGATCACGGCATCCAGTTTCCCTGTCAGAAGATCTGCCATCAGTCGATCGGTCACCGCCTCCCGCAGTTCTACCTCGACGCTGGGGTATGTCTTGCGCAGATGCGGAACGAACTGCGGGACGAGGTAAGGTGCGACGGTGGGAATAATTCCGATGCGGATCAGACCTTCGAGTGTTCCGCCGCCTTTTCGTGCCGTCTGCTCGAGCAGGTCGACTTGATGCAGGATGGCGCGGACGTAGTGCAGCACCTCTTCGCCCTTCGGCGTCAGAAAGGTGTTCTGCCGCGTGCGCTCGACGAGCTTGGCACCGAGATACTCTTCCATCTCCATGATCTGGGTCGACAGCGCTGGCTGGCTGATGTGGACCATTTCGGCGGCCCGCCCGAAATGGCGCGTCGTTGCCAGCGCATCGAAGTAGCGCATCTGTCGAAGTGTCAGCATGATAATTTCTTCCAATCGAATGCCTCAATAAATACGACTGGAGATTATCGAAGGTCAATGGACAACTGTTCCGGTGGTGGTGGGCGGACAATCATCAATAGCCGCCTTCAAGCGCGCCCACGCGGATGCGAGTCGCGCCTGCGTCGAGGACGGCTACAAGATCGATACGATCAGCGCTGAGCCGGAGGCAGCTGGGTAAATTCGCAGCCTGAAGATGACCAAATCGGGGCGTATCACCCCGATTTTTTTATACTTTTCCCGATTAAGACAATCCGATCTATCTCGTTTACGAGTCGTGAAGACCTGCATGTCATATCGGCCAAATGGCGCCGGCATGAACCACCTCCGTCGCTCCAAATAGAACAAATGGGAACGACATGAAGGTCGGAAGTTTGGATCGTATTGGCCTCCGCCGGAAGCCGAAGCAGGAACGCAGTATTCAGAGGCTCGACCTCATCTTGGCGGCCGCGGCGGCAATCATTGCCGAGAAGGGTGTGAGCGCCATGCGGATGACGGAACTGGCCGTCGCCGCCAAGGTGCCGATCGGCTCCGTCTATCAGTATTTTCCCGAGAAGGCCGCGATCGTCAAAGCTCTCTTCGACCGCCATGCGTTGACGATCCAGACGCGGATAGCCGATGCCTTTGCGTCCGTGCACTCCGTCGATCATGCGCTCGATGTGCTCGCCGCAACGATTGACTGGCACTATGACGACTATCGCAGAGACGCCGCCTATCTCGGTATCTGGATGGGCACCGAGACCGACCACGACCTGCTGCGGCTTAACATCGAGCACAGCAAACGGATTGCGGACATTTTCCAGGACGCCGTCCGCCGCGTGGCACCGGAACTGTCCACAGCTGACATGCAGGCCCGCACCTACCTGTTCAGCCACCTACTTGGGGCCTCGATCCGCCTTGCGGTCGTCAGCGAGGATTCCCTTGCCAGGCGCATTCTGGACGAGTGGAAGCGCGTGATCCGCACCGCCTTCCTCTCGCCTGTTGCTGCCTGAGCGCCTACCAGCTGGGTACGGCGTTGGCGATCTTGAGGCGGGGTTGCACCCGCCCATAGGCGTTCTTCACATCAGGCTCGAGATTGTCGTCGACGACGGCGGGCGTGATGTTGTCGAGGCAGGCGGTGATATGCGCGGTAATGGCATTCATCAGCGAGATCGAGACACCGGGCCGCTTCATGATGCCGATCTGAACCGGGGGCAGGGCGGGAAAACCATCCGCCTGGCTCAGTACCTTCATCCCCGTGCGCAGCGCCGATTCCGGCATGACGGAAACGGCCATGCCGGCGAGGACTGCGGCCGCGACCACGGTGCATGACCAACTGGTGAACAGGATCTGGTGCTCGCGTCCGACCGCATCGAGCGCCGAGCAGGCGAGCTGGCGCCACTGGCAGTCGCGGCGACCGACGGCAAGCGGCACCGGCGCATCGTCACGGATCGGATGGTTGGCCGAACCAACCCAGCAGAGCGGTTCGGTCCGCACGACGTCCGACATGCGCTCGCGCGGGTTATGCGTCACCAGCGCGATATCGAGCTCGCCGCGATGTATGCGCTCGGCAAGGTCCACCGAGGGCTCGCAGACGATGTAGAGCTCGACATTCGGATGCGTCTTGGCGAAGCGGCCGATGATCTCCGGCATGTAGCGGTCGGCGTAGTCATCGGGCGTGCCGATGCGCAGCGTGCCCTCGAGACGGTTGTCGTCAAAGGCTGCGATTGCCTCATTGTTCAGCCGAATCATGCGCCGCGCATAGTTCAAGAGCTTTTCGCCCTCGGCGGTCAGGCGGTTGCCGCGACCGTCCTTGATGAAAAGCTGCTTGCCGATGCGTTCTTCCAGCCGCCGCATCTGCATGGAAACGGCCGACTGCGTCTTGTAGACCCTGTCGGCAGCCTTGGTGAAGCTGCCGGAATCGACAATCGCGATAAAGGTCTGCAACTGATCAATATCAAGAGGTGCGGACATGAGTTCACCTATAACAATCTCTGATGCTAATCATTAGAAACATTCGTTGGACTGATCAATAGGTGTTTGGCATCTTCGGGGTGCAAATCAAACAAAGTGAAGGACAGACACCCTGCCTGTCCGCTCCGATTTCAACCCGATGCCTTCCCGCTCGACCTCGCGGGAGGGGTGGGTTGTTGCGCGCCAATGAAAGGATCAACCATGCGCACGACAGACCGGATACTCGAACTCGACTGCAGCCAGACTACGCTGACGTTTTCCCAGCGTCTCGCAAATGGCTTTGCAACGTTGTCATCCGTACTGCGCGTGTTCCGCAACCGTATGGAGATCAACCGGCTGCACGAGCTCGATGACAAACAATTGAAGGATATCGGCCTTAGCAGGGCCGATCTCACCTCGGCGTTCCTGGCGTCCACCTTCTTTGAAGATCCGTCGGAACATCTGACGCGTTCCGCGCACAATCGCGGACGAAAGTCGCTCTTCCGGTCCCGAAAGGATTAAGGCCGGCTCAGTTTTCCCCGCAGGGTGATAGCCAATAGCCCTGCCTCTTGCCCGGTGACCGGCCTCCCAGCCGTCTCCGGGTTTTTTTATGCCTTTGGAGGAGTGGAAGGAGGTGTCTTCGGCATATAGGTTTCAAAGATGGTTTCCATGCTTTTCTGGTAGCTCTTCTGCACCTCGAGCCCGCTGTCGAACATGCTGTTCAGCATGTCCATGTAGGTTTCAGTCTCTGCCTTTGCCTGCTCCTTCGGAGCTTCCGCGGGTTTCGGCTCAACCGGCTTTCCGAGCGAGCCCATCATTTCCTGAAAGGCTTTTGCAAAAGGGTTGTCGAAAAACGGGTTGGTGACCGTCCTCTCTGCCTCCGGTTTCTGCATGCCGAACATCAGCTGCATGGCCTGAGTAAAGGGGTTATCGAAGATGCTGGGCTCGGGAGTGGGCTTCTGCTTCGGTGCGAAGCCGGTGCTTTCGAGCCATTTCTGGATGGTTTCGCCCATCGCCGTGTTGACGAACGGGTTGACTGGGGTCGTCATCTGCCCCATCGACTGCTTGAACAGGCCGCCCATAAGCGTATTGGCCATCACCGGCAGCATCTGCTTGTAGATTTCCTGTCCGATGCCCGTCATCTGGGCCGCCTGCGCCGCCACCGCGCGCGAGACCTCCTTGGAGCCGAACAGCTGTGCAAGGATGTTGTTGCCGTCCGATATCCCCTGCGGCGTGAAGGCCTTGCTCATGTCCTCGAAATATTTGGCATAGTTGCCGGAGGCGATCGCCTGCATCAGCCCCATGAAGTCGTAAGGATTGCCGGTACTCCGCTTCAAGCCGGCGGAAAACGCCGGCATGAGCGCTGCCATCGCCTTGGCGGCCTGCTCCTGAGCAAGATTGAACTGCTTGGAGACAGCATCCATCGCCGCGCCGTTTTGGGCCTGCATCATCATGTCGAAGAGTGGCAGCATGGAAATCCCCTTCCCGGTTCGCAACGCGCAATTGCGTCACTATAGCCGGAAAAAGGAATGCGCAAACCGCTTTTTGCAGAAGCGCTTAGTATTGATATTCTTCGAAGACCGGCTCCACCGAACCGTTCCAGCGGCCGTGGTAAAGCGCCAGCAGATCCTCGGCCAAAGTCGCCTTCTTGGCCATGACTTCGTCGAGCGGGGCAAGGAAGATGGTTTCGTCCTGGCCTTCCCTGTTGAGCTTGTTGCGCGCCCTGAGACCCGCCTTCGAAACGGCGATGACTTCACGCGCGGTCTCATAGAGTTCATGCCCGCGGAACTTTGCCCTCAAGCCCTGAGCCGGCACGGCATCGCGCAAGGCGTTGACCTCCTCGAACGTCCAGTCCTTGGTCAGCATATCCGCATCTTCGAGCGCCGCGTCGTCATAGAGAAGCCCGACCCAGAAGGCTGGCAACCCGCAGATGCGCCGCCAGGGTCCGCCATCCGCGCCACGCATCTCGAGGAAGCGCTTCAGCCGCACATCCGGGAAGAGCGTCGAGAGATGGTTGGTCCAGTCTCCCATCGTCGGCTCCCAGGCGGCGATTTCGCCCTTCAGTGCGCCATTCATGAACTGCCGGAAGGTAACATGCGTACAGTCGTGATAATGCCCGTCGCGCACCACGAAATACATCGGCACGTCGAGGGCCCATTCGGCATAGTCGTGAAAACCGAAGTCGTCGCGGAAGGTGAAGTCCAGCAGACCGGAGCGATTGTTGTCGGTATCGCGCCAGATATCGCCGCGCCATGAAAGCAGGCCGTTGAGCCTGCCTTCGGTAAAGGGCGAGGAGGCAAAGAGGGCGGTTGCCAGAGATTGAAGCTTCATCGAGACGCGCATCTTCTTGCGCATGTCGGCTTCCGAGGAGAAGTCGAGGTTCACCTGGATGGTGCAGGTGCGGTACATCATGTCGAGACCCTTGGATCCGACCTTCGGCATGTAGCGGGTCATGATCTCGTAGCGTGATTTCGGCATCGCGGGCGTTTCGGCCAGCGTCCATTTGGGACTGCCGCCGATGCCGAGGAAGCGGATGCCCATGGGCTCTGCGATTTCGCGCAGCGTTGCCAGGTGCGCGTTCGATTCCTTGCAGGTCTCATGGATCGTTTCCAGCGGTGCGCCGGACAGTTCGAACTGGCCGCCGGGCTCGATCGATATCGCGCCCATTCCCTTCGGCTCGCCAAGGCCGATGATGTTGTCGCCGTCCGTGATCGGGTCCCAGCCGGATTTCTTC
Organism: Rhizobium sp. LjRoot258; assembly: GCF_964254185.1. Lineage (NCBI taxonomy): Bacteria > Pseudomonadati > Pseudomonadota > Alphaproteobacteria > Hyphomicrobiales > Rhizobiaceae > Rhizobium > Rhizobium sp. LjRoot258. Next base: position 421,216 of record NZ_CAXUST020000001.1, read on the forward strand.
TGGAGGCCTTGCAGCAGCGCCGAAATGCTGGCCTCGCCGAAGTACGGCACGGGGCTGTTGTCGGCCCGGAAGAAGGCGAACTTCTCATGCTCGGTGCCGATGCGGAATTTTCCCCTCGGCTTGTTTCCCGCCGCGAGATAATCGGTCAGCTCCTGAACCGAAGAGAGCGGGGTCTGGTCGGTGGTATCGCGAGCCATTCAAGTCTACCTGCAATGGGAGAGCGCCTGGGAAAACCCGGGCAATTGGAAGGGTGATTAGGACCGCTCCCACGTATGTTGCAAGTGAAATTGTTTCAACGGCCCATCAAAAAAATAGCAGCATATTTCGGCCGCAAGCGATCCTAGGGTTAATTCCAGTCGCCGATCGACGCCTGAATGACTGCCATGGCAGCAACCGCAGCTGTATCCGCCCGCAGGATCCGCGGTCCGAGCGGGATTGCAGTGATGAAATCGAGGCTGCGCAGCCGCGCGCGTTCCTCCTCGGAAAAACCGCCCTCGGGGCCGACGAGCAGCGCCAGCTTGCGTTCGCTGATTCCGGATAGCAAAGGCAGCGGGTTCTGCCCTGCGTCGCCCTCGTCGCAATAGATGATGCGGCGCTCGCCCGGCCAGGTATCCAGGAGGTCGAACAGCTTCACAGGCTCGGCAACATCAGGGATGTCAAGTATGCCGCATTGCTCCGCCGCCTCGATGACATTTGCCTTCAGCTTGTCGCGATTGGTGATCTTGCCCTGCACATGCTGGGTCATCACCGGGCGCAGAACGCCTGCTCCCATCTCCACCGCCTTCTGCACAAGGTAGTCGAGGCGCCCGACCTTCAGGGGGGCAAAGAGATAGTGCAGATCGGACGGCGCAGGTTGCGGCCGCGTCTGCTCCTCGGCAATCAGCACAATGCGCTTTCGCGTCGGAAAGGAGAGACGCGCCTTCCACTCGCCGTCGCGGCCGTTGAAGACAAGCAGCTCGGCGCCCTCGGCCATACGCAGCACGTTGGCGAGATAGTTGAAGTGATCTGCCGTCGTCTCGACCGTCGCCCCGGCGGCGAGGGCAGCCTCCACGAACAGCCTTTGCATCCGAAAATTGGCGCGCATTGAGAAGTCCTGCTCAAACAAAGAGCGCGAACATAACCCAATAGATGACGGCTGCAAGCGCTGCGGAGGCCGGCACGGTGATGATCCAGGCGGCGATGATCGTCATGAAATGCGACCGGCGGACGAGATAGCGCCGGCGAACTTCGTGCGTGTTCGGATCTTCCGGTTCGTCGAGCGCCCAGCTCTCCGCCCTGCGGTGCATGTATTCGATACGGCGCTTTGAATGCCGCGTATACCACTCACGGAAGAAGCCGACACCAAACACGGAACCTACAGCGATATGCGTCGTGCTGACCGGCATGCCAAGCCATGAGGCAACGATAACGGTGAAGGCCGTTGACAGCGCCACGCAATAGGCGCGCATGGGGTTGAGCTTGGTAATCTGCTCACCGACAAGCCGGATCAGGCGCGGCCCGAAAAGCAGAAGGCCGACGGAGATACCGAAGGCACCGATCAAGAGCACCCAGACAGGGGGTTTGCCGTGCGCATCTCCGGCGGACGCGCCGACCGCACGCACGATTGCCGAGAGCGGGCCGACGGCATTGGATACGTCGTTCGCGCCGTGCGCAAAGGAAAGCAGTGCTGCCGAACCGATCAAGGGGATTTGAAAGAGAACGCGCAGCGAGCTGTTGCGGTTTTCCAGTCCCACAGCCTGCCTGCGGACGAACGATCGTGCAGCAAGCCATCCGAGGCAGCCGACCGCGATGCCGAAGAGAATGATTGTGAACGGAGAAAACGCGTTGGTCGCTTCGATCTGCAGGACCATGTACGACGCAAAGCCGCCGATCATCATAGCGATCAGCACGGGCACCCAACGCCGCGCGGCAGCGATCTTGTCATGACGGTAGATGATGAAGGTCTTGACGATGAAAAGCAGACCAGCCGCGATCACGCCGCCAAGCAGCGGCGATGTCACCCAGGCCGACGTGATCTCGATCATGACGCGCCAGTTCACCGGTTCGGGGCCGACCGCGCCGACACCCGCTCCTATCACCGCTCCGACGATCGCATGCGTTGTCGAGACCGGCGCATTCAGCCAGGTGGCGAGGTTGATCCACAAGGCGGCGGCCATCAGCGCCGCCATCATGATCCAGCTGAGCGTCCCCGGCGGCACCTGCACCGTATCGACGATGCTTGAGGAAATCGTCTTGACGACCTCGCCGCCGGCAACCGTCGCACCGAGAATTTCGAAGATTGCGGCGATGACAAGCGCTTGGCCCATGGTCATCGCGCGCGCACCGACCGCGGCGCCCACATTGTTGGTGACGTCGTTTGCGCCGATATTCATGGCCATGTAGGCGGCAAGTGCTGCAGCGGCGATCACGAGGACGGCGCTTGGCCGGTCGAAGACGTACACGCCCGCAAAAAGCATGGCCAGTCCGAGGAAGATCAGCCCGAGGCCCGGGGCCACCAGTTTGCGCGAGACAAACTTCGTCGCGTCCTCAACATGCGTAAGCTTGTCGAGATCCTTGTCGAGAGTTCGTTTCGTGAGGACGGCTGGTCGGTCGGGCATGCTGTTCCTTGGCGTTCAGTCCCTTTAACGTCGCCAAGGTTAGCAGCGCAAGATGGCAGTATCATTCCGCTGGAATTTGCTTCGGCATCCTTGCCGCGAGCTGCTCCGTCAGACGGCGCTTGAAGAGCAAAAAGATCTCCCGCAACTCGGGCTCGTAAACCCGTTTCGCGGCTTCGTCACAGGAAACCCACTCGGTCTTGCGCTCGCCTTTCTCCTTGAAATTCTTGGCGATGTTGACGACCTCAAGGGCATAGACCTGAACCTTGCAAGTTACGCTGAGCCCATTCTTCAAAGCCTTCGGATACGAGTAAGTGCCAAGGATTTCGTTCTCGACCGTCCCGCGCACACCCGCCTCCTCAAAGGCTTCGCGGGCAGCAACCTCGTAGGCTGTACGCCCATCCATCGGCCATCCCTTGGGAATGACCCACCGGCCGGTATCGCGGCTCGTCAGCAAAAGCACCTCAAGCTCGCTTGTCTTCTTCTTCACCCGATAGCAAAGCGCAGCATATTGTTGACGCGGTGGGCGTCTGAACATCAGCTGCACGTCTGAAGCGAGGCGGGCAAGAAGAGTCAACGGTCGGGTCACCTTTTTAGTTCAGCTCCTTGAAGCGACTATATTAGTATCCACTGGAAAGCTTGCGCAATCCATACGTGTTTGACGTTTTCCAGTGGGATTTGATACTTATCAATAGGCGGCTTCCGTTTCGCCACGGTTCGGAAAACCCGCCAAATACTATCCTGATTCCGCCATTGCACAGGCGTTCAATATGGGCCTGTCTTGCATTTCAATCAATGTCGGCGTCATGTCGTGCACTGTTATGTCAATACTATGGTAACCATGCGTCTTCCTCCCTTAAAAGCGGTCCGGGCCTTCGAAGCCGTCTGCCGCCATGGCAGCATTCTCGGCGCTGCCGCAGAACTTGGTGTCGTGCGCGGCGCCGTGCGCCAGCAGCTTGCCATCCTGGAGAGCTATTTCTGCGAGAAACTGTTCGAGCGCGATGGACGGAAATTGGCTGCTACGGCGAAAGCGGCACGGTTCGCGGAGGCAGCCAACGCGGCCTTGGTTGTGCTCGAGCGCGCCGCGGCCGAATTTGCGGGCGGTGAGCGTCGCCGCATCCGCCTCGGCGTGCCCTCGGCCTTCGCTATATGGTGGCTTATGCCGCGACTTGCAAATATGCAGGCTGCACTCGGCAGCGTCGATGTCGATATCGTGCCGGTGTCGATCGTCGAGCCGTTGTCGCTGCATCCGGAGCTTGATGCGGTCATCATGGGCGGCGAATACCGACCGGCGGCGGGCGTGACGGCGGTCAAATTCATGGAGGATGAATTCGGACCCGTTGCCACGCCGGATCTTGCGGACAGGATCGCCGAAGATCCCGCGCACATGGCGGAGATCACCGCTCTCGTCAGCCGTAGCGCGCTAACTCTCTGGCAGGAATGGTTTGCAGAAAGCGGCACTCAGGCCGTGACGTTCCGGCGCAAGCAGGAGTTCGAGGATTTGCCGCTCGCACTCGGGGCGGCACGATCGGGTGTGGGTGTCGTGCTCGCCCCCCGCGCCGCCATTGAGGATGATTTGCAGCGCAATCTGCTTGCGGCGCCCTATGGCTTCGTTCGCCGCCCGGCGGGCTATAGCCTGTCCTGTCGAAACGCCGACGCGAAGAAGCCCGCGTTCACCGCTCTTCGCGACTGGCTGCTCCGTTCCGGCGTGTCGACGCAATAGGGCAGATTTCCTGCCCTATTGCGAAGAATTATCTCCATGGCCGAAAGCCGCTGCCGGGTCTAACACTGCGTTGAGAGCAGAAGGACACGGATATGCACAGAGACGCAACCCGCATCGAATGGATCAACAACAGCTGCCGTTTGCTGAAGGCAACGGCGGCAGAGTTTGAGAAAACCCAGCCGTTCGGCGGCTTGACCATCGGCACGGGTATCCATCTGGAGCCGAAGACCGTGGCGCTTCTGATGACGCTGAGGGCCGGCGGTGCACGGCTCGTCTGCACCGGCAATCTGAACAGCACGCAGCCGTCGACCGTCGAGTTCCTCCGTTCGCAGCGGATCACCGTGTTTGCAACCCAGACGACGGACCGCGTCGCGCATCACAAGAGCCTGGAGGCCGTTGTTGCCGAAAGGCCGGATCTGCTGCTCGACAATGGCGGCGACCTCTTTACCATCGCGGCCGCGTCTCCTTACGCCGGCCTTCTCGGGGGCACCGAGGAGACGACATCAGGCCGCACACGCCTGTTGCCGCTGCGCGAGAAGCTTGGCATGCCGATCTTGATCATCAATGATAGCCCCATCAAGCAGTTCGCTGAAAACAGGCATGCGGTGGGGCAGAGCCTTTTCGAAAGCTACATGCGCTTCACCAACCGCTCCACCAACGGCAAGCGCGTGACCGTCTTCGGCTACGGCGCCTGTGGGAAGGGGACCGCAGCCTGCTTCCGCAACGCGTTTTCAAGCGTCAGCGTCGTCGATATCGATCCCGTGACAGCGCTGGAAGCCCATCTCGACGGCTTCTCCACGCCGCTGCGCAACGAGGCGATCTCCTGCGCCGACGTGCTCGTCACGGTTACGGGCTTCCCAGGCATCGTCACTGCAGCGGACCTTCCTTTGATCAAGGATGGTGCCATCCTGATGAATGGCGGGCATTTCCCGCATGAAATCGACGTTGCCGCTTTCCGCCAGCACGCCGACGTGGTGCGGATCGATCGATACGAGACCGACCATATGGAGACCTTGCACCTGAAGGACGGTCGCTGCTTCCATATTCTCGGCGGCGGACATATGGCAAACCTTGCTGGTCCGCGCCCGCTTGGCAATTCCGTAGAGTCGATGGACCTCGGCTTCACGCTGCAGGCGCGCTGCCTCGAGCGTATCGCCAGGCGCGAGGTCGGCGCCGAGAGCTGCATTGTGCCGGTGCCGAAGGATATCGATGCCATGGTGGCAAGCGCCTATCTCGATCTGGCGCGGTAGGAATGTGCGGCAAGCTTACGCCGCACCTTGTGAATTCAAGCGATCTCAACCACCAGCTTGCCGTTAGCCTTGCGGTTTTCGATCAGCGCATGTGCCTCGGCCACATCGCAAAGTCCGAAGCGGTGCGCGTCCAGCCTCGGCATCACCTTTCCCGCCTCGACGAGCTTGCTCACCTCCCGCAGGATTTCGCCGTGATGGCTGCGCCCTTCGCCGGTCAGAAGCGGCAGCAGCGTGAACACGCCCGAATAGGTCGCCGCCTTGAACGACAGAGGGGCGAGGGCATGGGTCCCCCATCCGAGCGCGCTGACGACGTGACCGAACCGACCGACAGCCTGGAAGGCTGTATCGAGGCCGGTGCCGCCGACGGTGTCGTAGACGACATCGAAGCCTTTGTCGCCCGCATGATTGCGGACATAGTCCCCCGCGGTCTCTGCCTTGTAGTCGATCGGCGTTGCTCCAAGGCTTGCAAGGTAGTCAGCCTTGGAGGCGCTGTCGACCGCAAAGACATCGGCGCCTGCGGCTTTTGCGATCTGTACGGCAATGTGCCCCACACCGCCGCCGGCGCCGAGGACAAGAACCTGCCGGCCATTCCGGACATTGGCGCGATCGACCAGCCCTTCCCAAGCTGTAATTGCGATGAGCGGCAAGGCTGCTGCCTCGCGCATCGAGAGATTGGGGGGCTTCGGCGCGATCAGTCGAGCGTCGACGGCCGCGAATTCAGCCAGCGAGCCCTGGATGCCGCCGACTCCACCGGTCATCCCGTAGACGTCATCGCCGCGGTGGAACCTGGTGACGCCGGGGCCAACTTGCTCAACGACGCCAGCCATATCTATCCCGAGAACTGCCGGAAACGGATGGCGCGCATGGGCGGCATTGCCGGCGCGGATCTTCGTATCCAGCGGATTGACGCCGCTCGCCTTGATCCGGACGAGCACTTCACCCTCACGCGGCATCGGCCTGGCGATCTCTGCTGAACGGAAATCGGCTTTCGGCGCATCAATCAAAAGCGTCTTCATCGTTGTAGTCGCTGACATGCAACTCTCCTTTCGTCTGTACGGGAAGGAGAATGCGCCGTTGAAATGCGAATGGGAATGAAAGAGATTGCATGAAGTCCATGCGCTTGTGTTTGGGAGTTGGATCGTGGAATGGAGCGATCTCAAGCTGTTCCTGGCGATTGCGCGCCAGGGTACTTTGGGTGCGGCTGCTCGCAGCCTTGGCCTGACGCAGCCGACGATGGGCCGCCGTCTGCGCGCTTTGGAAGTCTCGCTCGGCCAGACCCTGTTTCAGCGGACGGCGGACGGCTTCGTGCTGACGGATGAGGGCGCAGCCGTCTTTGCGCACGCCGAGCGCATGGAAGAAGAAGCACTCGGCCTTGAGCGGGAACTCGCCGGGCAGAACCGGCAACTGAGCGGCTTTCTGCGCTTGTCCTCTTCGGATTGGTTCGGTGCGCATGTGCTTGCGCCAGTGCTTGCGGAATTCTCGCTGAGCTATCCGAAGATCGTCGTCGAATTGCTCACAGATAGCCGCCTGCTGAGCCTTTCCCGGCGAGAGGCGGATATCGTTTTTCGGATCGCGCCCTTCACCGAGCCGGAGGTGATATCGCGCAGGCTGCTCCACATCGACTATCGGCTCTATACCAGCCGTGGCGAGGAGCATCCGAAAGCAGGCGATGGTACAGGCGCGCGTCTGGTAACGATGGACGAGGCTTTTGGCGGCATGCCGGATTTCGCATGGCTGATGCGCCTGCTGCCAAAGGCAGAGATTGCCATGCGTAGCAACAATCGCGATGTGCAGGCGACGCTTTGCAGGAATGGCGCCGGCTTGGCCGTTCTGCCGCGCCCTCTTGGCGATTCAATCGCTGACATCGAGCCGGTCGACCTCGGCGAGGCTCCGCCCGGGCGCGACACCTGGGTCGGCTATCACCGGGACATGAAGCGGCAGGCGCGCTTGCGGGCGCTTCTCGATCTTGTAATCTTGAGGCTGGCGAGAGCGTCTAGCGCTCCCAATAGGGAACCGGTCCGTAAACTTCGGCGAGATAGTCGATGAACAGCCGCACCTTTGCCGGCAGGAACTGGCGGCTCGGGTAAACCGCGGAAAGCGCCACGTTGCGCGATCCTTCGTAGGCCGTAAGGATGTGTACGAGCCGGCCATCCTTCAGTTCCCGGCTGATGTCCCAGGTGGACCGCAGCGCGATGCCAAGCCCCGATATGACAGCCTCCCGGACCACCTCGCTTGAATTCGTGACGAGCATCCCTTCCGGCCGCAGGGAAAGCAGGCCCTCGGGCCCTTCCAGCCGCCAGGCATCGTTGTTGTGCGCAGGCAGGCAACGATGTTGCTTCAGGTCTTCGATCGCCTGCGGTGTACCGTTGGCTGCGAGATAGTCCGGCGAAGCGCAAAGCAGGCGCCGCACAGGCGCAAGTCGTCGCGCGACAAGGCTCGAGTCCGTCAGTTCCGCGATGCGGATCGCAAGGTCGAAGCCTTCGCCCACGATGTCGGTGAATTCGTCACTGAGCACGAGATGAATCGCAAGCCCAGGATGCATATCCATGAAGGACTTCAAGTGCGGGGCGACATGGGTGCGTCCGAACGAGGTCGGTGCCGTCACCTTCAGCGTTCCCTGCATCTGCGCCGAGCGTCCGGAAATGTAGTATTCTGCCTCCTCGATGCCGGAAAGAATGCCGAGCACGCGGTCGTAGAAGCCCTGGCCCGCCTCGGTCAGCGAAATCTGCCGGGTCGTGCGCTGCAGAAGCCGCGTGCCCAGCCGATCCTCAAGCCTTTTGATCCGCTTCGAGACGACTGCCGGCGAAAAGCCGAGGGCCCGGCCGGCGAGCGACATGCTTCCCGTCGAAACGACTTTTGCGAAAATTTCGAGGTCACCGAGATTGGTCATGCGTCTGATTGTTTATCCTTTTGGAATAAGTGCTTAGCATTTGCGCCACAATCGGGAAAGTGCTAAGCCCGTTTGAACCGGCAGCGTGGAGGATGCGTCCGGTTTCGCTGTCGCGAGCGAAGGGAGAGAGCCATGTCCAACACCATTTCGTTTCTCGCCCCGCGTGCCGATGTGCTTGCCCGCCGCCGGCAGATCGTTGCTGATCTCATCGACCTATTACCGCCGGAATGCCTTGTGCACGAGGCTCGCGAACTGATGCCGTTCGAGACGGATGCCTTCGTTTCCTATCGGCGGATGCCGCTGGCGGTTGCCTTGCCGCGGACGACCGCCGAGGTGGCCGCAGTCATGAAGTACTGTCATCGCTATGGGGTTCCAGTTGTCCCTCGCGGCGCGGGGACCTCGCTCTCGGGCGGAGCGATCCCGCAGGAAGATGCAGTCGTGCTTTGCGTTTCCAAGATGAACCGCATTCTCGAAATCGATCTCCTCAACCGTGCGGCGGTCGTCGAAGCCGGCGTCACCAATCTGAATATTTCCGAATCCGTCTCTGCGGACGGTTTTTTCTACGCTCCTGACCCGAGCTCGCAGCTGGCTTGCACGATCGGCGGCAATATCGGCATGAATTCGGGCGGCGCGCATTGCCTGAAATATGGGGTGACAACCAACAATCTGCTCGGCGTAAAGATGGTCCTCATGGACGGCACCGTGATCGATCTCGGAGGCAAGGCACTGGATGCCGCAGGCTACGATCTGCTTGGCCTCGTGTGCGGGCACGAAGGCCAGCTCGGGATCGTCACGGAGGCAACGGTCCGTCTGATCGCCAAGCCGGAGGGCGCGCGACCGGTCCTTTTCGGCTTCGATACGTCGGAAGAGGCGGGATCCTGTGTCGCCGATATCATTGCATCAGGTATCATCCCCGTCGCCATCGAATTCATGGACAAGCCGGCGATCGAAATCTGCGAAGCCTTTGCCAAGGCCGGCTATCCCCTTGATGTCGGCGCGCTGCTGATCGTGGAGGTCGAAGGGTCGGAAGCGGAAATGGACGACATGCTGAAGAGCATCGTCGAAATCTCGCGCAGGCATGGCGTGAAAACTGTCCGTGAGTGCCAGTCGGCAACCGAGGCGGCGTTGATCTGGAAGGGCCGGAAATCTGCCTTCGGTGCAACCGGCCGCATTGCCGACTATATCTGCATGGATGGAACCGTGCCGCTCAGCCAGCTTTCGTATGTACTGAGGAAGACGTCCGAGATCGTCGATCGCTATGGGCTTCGCGTCGCAAATGTTTTCCATGCCGGCGATGGCAACATGCATCCGCTCATCCTCTTCAATGCCAACGATCCTGACGATGCCGCCCGCGCGGAAGCTGCGGGGATGGAAATCCTGAAGCTCTGTGTCGATGCTGGCGGATGCCTGACAGGCGAACATGGCGTCGGCATCGAAAAGCGCGATCTGATGCGCCACCAGTATTCCGAGGCGGATCTCGCACAGCAGATGGCCGCACGCGCTGCATTCGATCCGGACTGGCTCCTTAATCCGTCCAAGGTCTTCCCGCTCGAGGGACGTCCGGCCGCATGATCGATCTATCGCCTATGACGGACGAAGAGGCTGCGGCAATCGTCCGCAGTCATGCGCGGGAAGGCAAGCCGCTTGCGGTCTGCGGCGGCAACACCCGCTCCGGTTTCGGAAATGTCGTCGCCGCGGAAAACCGCCTGCGTTCGTCCAATCTCAGCGGCATCACTGCCTACAATCCCGGAGAGATGGTTTTGACCGCCCGTTCCGGGACGCCGCTCGCTGAAATCGAGGCTGCCCTGGCGGAGAATGGTCAGATGATGGCCTTCGAGCCCATGGACCATCGTCCGATCATGGACACATCAGGTGAGCCGACGATCGGCGGTGTCTTTGCCGCCAATGTCTCCGGCCCGCGCCGTTTCGTGGCCGGGGCCGCGCGCGATAGCTTGCTTGGCGTGAGCTTCATCAATGGCAAGGGCGAGGTGATCAAGGCCGGCGGCCGCGTCATGAAGAACGTCACCGGGCTGGACCTCGTCAAGCTGATGGCCGGCTCGCATGGCACGCTGGGCTTCCTCACCGAAGTGACCTTTCGCGTGCCGCCGCGCCCGAGAACCGAAGCAACGATCGTCATCTCCGGCCTGAACGACGCCGAGGCTGCGAACGCCATGGCGGCGGCGATGGCACTGCCCGCTGAAGTCTCCGGTGCCGCGCATTTGCCGATGACCGTCGCCTGGAAATTTCTCGACAGCACGCTCTCCGAAGGCGAGGGGACCTGTCTGCGGATCGAAGGCCTACCCGGCTCCGTCGATGCCAGGGCAACCAAACTCGCTGCCGCCATGGGGGCGTTCGGATCCGTCACGCGCCTCGAGCAAAGAGAGAGTGTCCGTCTCTGGAGAGATATCCGGGATGTCGCTCCCTATGCCGACCGTACGCCGCGACCGGTCTGGTGCGTCTCCGTCGCCCCAGGCACCGGCCATCAACTGGTCGCCGCACTTCGCCTCGAAGCCGGGGTCGATGCATTCTACGACTGGCAGGGCGGCCTGATCTGGATGCGGATGGAGGCCGACGCGGATGCTGACCTCCTGCGCCGTTTCATCAAGGCGTTGGGCGGCGGCCACGCCACGCTCATCCGTGCCCCTGAACAGATGCGGGCAATGACCGCCGCCTTTCAGCCACAGCAGGAGGCGGTGGCCTTGCTGTCGCAGCGGCTGAAACTGAAATTCGATCCAGCCGGCATCTTCAATCCCGGGAAGATGGCAGGAGCCTGAGGCAATGCAGACCAATTTCACGCCGGCCCAGCTTGCCGATCCGCACGTCGCCGAATCTGAGAAAATCCTGCGCAAATGTGTGCATTGCGGCTTCTGCACTGCGACCTGTCCGACCTATGTGACGCTCGGCAATGAGCTCGACAGCCCACGCGGGCGCATTTACCTGATCAAGGATATGCTGGAAAATGGGCGCCCGGCAGACACCGAAGTCGTCACGCATATCGACCGCTGCCTCTCATGTCTGGCCTGCGTAACGACCTGTCCCTCCGGCGTCGACTACATGCACCTCGTCGACCATGCGCGGGCGCATATCGAGAAAACCTACAAGCGTCCTTTCATGAACAGGCTCGTGCGCGCCATCCTCGCTGCTGTTCTGCCTTATCCCGATCGATTTCGCCTGGCGCTGAAGCTGTCGTCGGCGGGCCGTCCGTTCGCAGGCCTTCTGCGACGCACGCCCGCATTGAAACCATTTGCCGCGATGTTGGCGCTCGCGCCGCGTCGCATTCCTCCGGCTTCCGTCTATGCCGTGCCGGCGAGCCACCCGGCGGTCGGTGAGAAGCGTGGCCGTGTGGCGATCCTGACCGGTTGCGCGCAGCCGGTGCTGGATCCCGGCATAAACGAAGCGACGATCAGCCTCCTCACGCGGTTCGGAGTCGAAGTCGTTGTTCCCGAGGGAGAGGTTTGCTGCGGCTCGCTCGTCCATCACATGGGACGCGAGGAGCAGGCGTTGGCGAGCGCCCGCGCCAACGTTGACGTGTGGACGCGGGAAATCGAGAGGGGTGGGCTCGATGCGATCATTATCACCGCCTCCGGCTGCGGCACGACGATCAAGGACTACGGCCATATGCTGCGGCTGGATGCGGCCTATGCCGAAAAGGCGGCGCGCGTCTCGTGCCTGGCGAAGGACATCACCGAATATCTCGTATCGCTCGAGTTGCCCGCGCAGATGCCGAAGGGCATCACCGTGGCCTATCATTCGGCTTGTTCGATGCAGCACGGCCAGAAGATCACAATGGCGCCGAAGCAACTGTTGAAGGCTGCGGGCTTCAATGTCCGTGACCCTTCCGAAGGTCACCTCTGTTGTGGCTCCGCCGGCACCTACAACATCCTGCAATCGGATATTTCCGATACGCTCAAGGCCCGCAAGGTAAAGAACCTCGAAGCGACGAAACCGCATGTGATCGCAACCGGCAATATCGGCTGCATGATGCAGATTGCGACGGGGACGGCCGTCCCGATCGTTCACACAGTTCAACTGCTGGATTGGGCTTATGGCGGGGATGTATCGGAAAAATTAAAGGGTTTGCCCCTAGCTTAGCGGCGCCGGATCGTCCGGCGATCTCGGGAGCTCGATATGCATCGCACAATCCTCGCGCTTACGGCTTTCTGCAGCGCGGCTGGAGCCGCCCACGCAGACACTCGCTTTTTCTGCTCGGCGGATGACAAGGATGTGCGCTTCACGGTGGAAAGCGGCTTCGAGGCTGGTGGCGGCCACAAGCTCAATCATTTTCGCGGCGCACTGGTGATGAAGAGCGGCGACATCCCGCAAGCGCTCAAGAAGATTGCCGTCAATTCGGAAAACCTGACGCACCATTGGTCACATGATGGCGAACTGCGGCTGGAGGTGTTCTATGACGGCGGCGACGACGCGAAAGGTCAAGGTCTCAGCCTGATCGTGACCGCCGGCCAGCGCGGCAAATCCATGACCGCGTTCTCAGGGACCTATGAACTGGCTATCGAGGGCGATGCGAAGCCGCTTGCGGCCAGCGGCAAGGTTAGCTGCGGATCGAAATAGGCGACCGGTTGCCCGGCCGCCTTGTAGCTTGCCTCAGCCGCCGAACAGCGTCCGCAGCACGTCGATGCCGCGATCCTCGAAGCTGACCTCGCCCTGCTTGTTGCCGGGGCCGATGACGATGACCTTCGTGCCGACAGGCGCACGATCGTAGAGATCGATGACATCCTTGTTCATCATGCGGATGCAGCCGGACGACATGTTGAGGCCGATCGTCCAGGGTTGGGTCGTGCCGTGAATGCGAAAGATCGTATCGCGGCCGCCCTTGTAGAGGTACATGGCGCGAGCGCCGAGCGGATTGTCCTCGCCGCCTTCCTGGAAGGCCGGGATGATATGGCCCTTCGCTGCCTCGCGAACGCGCATCTCAGCCGGCGGCGTCCAGGTCGGCCACTCTGCCTTGCGGCCGATCTTAACCACACCGGACCAGCCGAAGCCCTCTCGGCCGACGCCGATGCCGTAGCGGGTCGCGCGGTTCTTGCTTTCGACCAGGTACAGGAACTTGTTGTTGGTATCGATGATGATCGTTCCGGGCGCTTCATTCGTGACGAGGTGCACGCGCTGGCGCTTGAACTGCGGCTTGACCGATTTCGGCGGCGAGGCGACCCGCACGACAGGGGCGCCATCGTGAGCAGGCGTGGTCGGCTGCGCCGAAACCGAGGCGGACATGGAAGAGACCAGAAGGCCGGCGGCTGCGAAAGCCGTCGCGAATTTCAGCATGGTTGATTCCCTCAAAGCAAAACCGGACCGAAGCTACCCGAACTTCGATCCGATTCAAGATATTCGACGTCGAATGAAGCAGGGGCGATGTTTAATTGCAACTGTGCTTGGCGACGCGCCGGTATTGATGAGCCTTTACATGACGATGACGCGGGTTCCGACGTTTACGCGTTCGTAAAGGTCAACGATGTCTTCATTGCGCAGCCGGATGCAGCCGGAGGAAACGGCGTTACCGATCGTCCAGGGCGCATTGGTTCCATGAATGCGATAGAGCGTCGAACCGAGATACATGGCGCGCGCGCCAAGCGGGTTCCCAGGACCACCGTCCATGCGCGCCGGGAGATAATGGCCCTTGGCGGCTTCGCGGCCGACCATTTCCGACGGCGGCGTCCAGTCCGGCCATTCGGACTTGCGGGTGATCTTGTGCACGCCGGCCCATTCGAAGCCCGGCTTGCCGACGCCGACGCCGTAACGGCGCGCTTTGCCGCCGTCCATCACCAGATAGAGAAAGCGGTTGTTGGTATCGATGACGATCGTACCGGGCCGCTCCTTGGTCTCGTAGGCAACGGTCTGGGGCAGGTATTGTGGCTCAAGCTGGCGGCGGATGACGGGAACGCCAGGATTGATGGCGGACACCGGCTGCGCCGTGGCGGCGGGAGTGCGGCGGAAGGCGCCGGACGTGAACAGACCGCGCTGCGCAACAACCGGCCGCTGGTAGACGACGGGGCGAACCTTGCCGCCGAGCTGCATGATCCACGGCGCTGCAAGGTCTGGGCTCAAGACGACCGGCGGGCGCGTCGCGTAACGGTCGTCGCCAAGCGCGGCCGTGGAAAAGACGCCGAGCATCGCGGCGGCGAGCAGAAGGGATTTGATCATCGGACGGACTCTCTACAAATGGCCGAAAATGTGCGGACGGCAGCGGCCGCCTGCCTTCAAGCTGCCATCGTTCCCGCCAGCGAATGGTAAATTTGAATTCATTCAAGTCAGAAGCGAGAGATAAACTTTTCGTCAGGGTTATCGTTCGGTTTGGAAACAGAGTTTGCAAATGGTAAAGCCGGATTCGCAGCAAGAAAGCGAAGCGGGATCATGAGCGATACGGGCATCATCATCGGCGAAGACGGCAGGGGCCGCTGTCACTGGCACGCCAACCTGCCGGATTATCTCAGATATCACGACGAGGAATGGGGACGGCCGGTAACGGATGATCTCCGCCTCTTCGAGAAGATCTGCCTGGAAGGGTTCCAGTCCGGCTTGTCCTGGCTCACCATCTTGCGCAAGCGCGACAATTTCCGCGCTGCCTTTGCCAGCTTCGATTTCGAGAAGGTTGCGCTCTTCGAAGACAAAGATATCGACCGTTGCCTTGCTGATCCCGGCATCGTCCGGCATCGCGGCAAGATCGTCTCGACGATCAACAACGCCCGGCGTGCGATCGAACTCCGCGCGGAATTCGGGTCGCTGGCGCATTATTTCTGGAGCTTCGAACCCGGTTACAACGAACGGCCGAAGGTGGTCGATCGTGCCGCTGTCATGGCGAACCCGACGACACCGACATCGGTCGTCATTTCCAAGAATTTGAAGAAACGCGGCTGGACGTTTGTCGGCCCGACCACAGTTTATGCCTTCATGCAGGCAATGGGACTCGTCAACGATCACGTCGAAGGTTGCTTCTGCCGCGCCGAGGTTGAGGCGATGCGCGACGCGTTGGTGCGCCCATGAAGCGGCTCGCGGCCACCGTTGCCTTCTGCGCCCTTATGGCGTCAGTGTCATTTGCTCAACAACAACCAGAGCTGCAGCCAGGAGAGCGACTGGAGAAGCTGCAATTCCCGGCCGCGACCATGGAACTCAAGGGCTGGACAAAGTTCGGCAACGGCCGCGTCTACACGCTGCCCGTCAAGGCGGGCCAGCATGTGAAGGTTAGCTTTGCGACGAAGAGCAAGTTTGCCTTTCTCTCGATATTCGATCTCGCGATGCCTGATGAGGAGGCGATCTTCGGTACCGACGAGGATGGCAGCAGCTACACTATCACTGTGAAGGACAGCACCACCTGGCTGCTGCGGCCTTACTATTCCAAGGTATCGCCGCGCCGCGGCCTCGGCGCACCCTACAGCATTCTCGTCGAGCCGCAGGCAACGGCGCCGCAACCCACCGCTCCGACCGAAGAGCAATCGCCGTCGCCGCTCTTTCCCTCAAGGCAGTGACAACGGGTTAGTCTAGCCCCTCGATCAGGCCGCGCAGCTCTCCGAGATGTTCGATCTTGCGAAAGCGCGGTGCGTCCTTCGGTTCCTCGACATGCTCGACGACCCAGGTGAGGTCATGCGGCACGAAGACCCCGTAGCTGCCGGCGGCGATTGCCGGGACAATGTCTGATTTCAGCGAGTTGCCGACCATCATGGCCCGTTCCGGACCGCCGCCGACTTTGGCGAAGATCCGCCGGTACGTTACCGCGGTCTTGTCGGAGACAATCTCGACGGCGTGAAAGAAGTCGCCGAGCCCGGATTGCGCCAGCTTGCGCTCCTGATCGAACAGGTCACCCTTGGTGATCATCACCAGCAGGTAGCTTTCCGAGAGCGCCGCCAGCGTCTCCTGTACGTGCGGTAGGGTCTCGACCGGGTGGGAAAGCAGGTCGCGGCCGGTATCGAGAATACCGGCAATGACGCTGGCAGGTACCTTGCCCTCGGTGATCTCGATCGCAGTCTCGATCATCGACAGGGTAAATCCCTTGATGCCGAAGCCGTAGTGGCGGAGATTGCGCTTCTCTGCCTCCAGCAAGCGCTCCGAGATCCTAGGGCCGTCTGCAAAATCGGCCAGCAATTCGGTGAAATGCGCCTCGGTAAGCCGATAGTATTGCTCATTCTGCCAGAGCGTGTCGTCGGCATCGAAGCCGATGGTCGTCAGCGTGCGGGTCGTCATCGCCCATCTCCGAGTGATCTGGTTGGAATCTATTGAAAGATGGCCGCGAAACAAGGGGATCGCAAAGCCTTGAGGCGAGTACACGGCCTGTTGAAATGCCGCTGTCTCGCCTTACATCGATAGTGCCTCCCGCGCAGCCGCATTCCGGCTTCCTGTCATGGGCAGGCCAATAACCAAAAAATGAATTCATCTGTCCGTGGACAAGCCCGCGGCCGTCACAGGGAAATGTTCGATCATGCGTTACAACCAACTTGGAAATACGGGCCTATTCGTCTCGGAAATCTGCCTCGGCACGATGACGTTCGGTGCCGCAGGCGAAGGCAATATCTGGGGCGCCATTGCCGACGTCGATCAGAAGGCAGCCGACCAGATCGTCGAAAGATCGCTTGCCGCCGGCGTGAATTTCATCGACACGGCTGACGTCTATTCCTTCGGGGAATCCGAAAAGCTGCTCGGCCAAGCCCTGAAGAACCTGGGCGTTCCTCGCAAGGACGTCGTCATTGCCACGAAAGTCTACGGTGTCATCGGCGACAAGCCGAACGACCGCGGCGCCTCGCGTGGCCACATCATGGATTCGATCGAAGCAAGCCTGGAGCGGCTGCAGACCGATCATATCGATCTCTATCAGATCCACGCCACTGATACGGTTACGCCGATCGACGAGACGTTGCGCGCGCTCGACGATCTCGTGTCCCGCGGTCTCGTGCGCTATGTCGGCGTCTCGAACTGGCAGGCATGGCGCATCGCCAAGGCGCTCGGTATTTCCGACCGCCGCGGCTTCGCGCGGTTCGAAACCGTGCAGGCCTACTATTCGATTGCCGGCCGCGACCTCGAGCGCGACATCGTGCCGATGATGCAGGAAGAAAAACTTGGTCTGATGGTCTGGTCGCCGCTGGCTGGGGGCCTTCTCTCCGGCAAATACGGGCCGGGAGCACCCGGCAACGAGGAAGGTCGCCGTGCCTCGTTCGACTTTCCGCCGGTCGACAAGGATCGCGCTTGGGCCTGCGTTGCAGTCATGCGCGAGATTGCCGAGAAGCAGGGAACGAGCGTCGCGACCGTGGCGCTTGCGTATATTCTGGCCAAGCCGTTTGTGACAACGGTGATCATCGGGGCCAAGCGCGTCGAGCAGCTCGACCAGAACCTGGCGGCCGTCGATCTGAAACTCGATGCCGCTGACCTGAAGAAGCTGGACGAGGTCAGCGCGCTGGCGCCTGAATATCCGGGCTGGATGCTTGCGCGGCAGGAAGCCGGCCGCCGGCCAGAGCCGTTCCAGCCGACGGCCTGAGCTGCCGTCTTGTGGAGGCGGACGCCGGGGCTCGCTGCTCCGGCGTCCTTCGCATGCTATTTGCCGTGTGCCTTCAGCCAGGCCAGCATGTCGGCGATCTCCGCCTCCTGTGCCTTGATCACGGCTTCTGCGAGCTTGCGAATTTCAGGATCCTTGCCGTATTGCAGCTCGATCTTCGCCATGTCGATTGCGCCCTGATGGTGCGGGATCATGCCGCGGACGAAGTCGACGTCGGTGTCGCCGGTATACTCCAGCGTCATGTCCTTGTGCATCTTCGCGTTCGCCTCCGCAAAGGCGTGGCTTACTGCGCTGTGGTCGCCCATCGGCTTGCTCATGTCCATCTGCATATCTTCCGCGAAGGCAGACGCGGTGGAGAGTGCAAGAGTTGCAGCAATGGCGAGAACTTTCAGAGACATGAGATTTCCTTCCTCTGTCTGATATTGGAATTCAATGCGCGGCCGGGGGGCAGCGGCTGTTCATGAAAACCCGTCAGACAAGCCGGGGAGGCGGCGCCAGCGGCGCAGGGCGTGCATCCCGCATGGCATGAGCCGGTCCGGGAGCAGGATATGAAAACACGTGCTTGCCGGCCGCTGCGACAACGCTCGACGGCGGGATAACAAGACAGGCCGAACAAAAGGGCATGTGCACCATGCCGCTGGCTGAGCAGGGATCCTGTTGTGGGGCCGGCGATTTGGCTTTCTCGCCCACATCCATCCCGGTCAAGTGCAGATGCTCGCCGCTGGCATTCGAAGCGACCGTCTGCATGGATAGGCATGTCGGACAGCCAGCCCAGGCTGACATGGTGCCGTAAGCGAGCCAGGCGAATACCATCGCTATGATTGCAAGAAAGCGCATGCGGTCAAGATAGGAACACGACGCGAAGAAGCCAAGGTGCTTTTGCGGATTTGGCACACGCTACCAGCGCGGCGGCGGCATTCGGCCCCCAAGCGGACCTCGGCCGCCGATAAGCCACCGTATCACACCGTATTTTACTATACAGACAGACGGTATTCAGGCACCCTTAACGGGTTGCATGCGTCTTGGGATGGAAGCGCTGCCAACGATTGCTCCCGTTCATTCTGGCCAGACGCCTTCTGGTTTCCGACCGTTGTGCTCGCACGAGCGAATTGGTTCTGTACTTCTTGGTAGACGCAGCTCCTTAGCCAAGAGGAGGGATTCCATGCGTCGCTACAGCGTATTGCACATCTCTCGCGGCGTACTTGCCGCGCTGGGTTTCACGGCCTTGACCGCGTTTGGCTGCCCGGCAGCATTCGCCCAGTCAGCAGCGGGCGCACCGGGGGCCACGACGACCCTCGACGGCAAGCAGCTTCCGCCGCCCACACCGAATTTTGGCGGTGTGATCAAGGAGAAGGCCTCGGAGTCACAGCCTTGGTGGGCTCCCCGCATCGTGCCGCCGAAGGGTGCGCCCAACGTGCTGCTGATCATGACTGACGACCAGGGATTTGGCGCGCCAAGCACATTCGGCGGAGTCATTCCCACCCCCGCTATGGATCGCATCGCGAACCAGGGGCTGCGCTTCACCAATTTCCACTCGACGTCGCTCTGCTCGCCGACAAGGGCTGCGTTGATCACGGGGCGAAACCACCATTCGGTGGGTGCAGGCGTCGTCGGTGAAATAGCGACGGGCTATCCGGGTTACGATTCGATCATCCCGATCGAGAAAGGAACCATCGGCACGATCCTCAAGGAGAATGGCTACGCAACGTCGTGGTTCGGCAAGGATCACAACACAGCCTCCTATCAGTCGAGCCAGGCAGGGCCGTTCAATCAATGGCCAATAGGGATGGGCTTTGAATATTTCTACGGCTTCGTCGGTGGCGACGCCAGTCAATGGCAACCCAACCTGTACCGTAATACGACAGCCATCTATCCGTTCGAGGGCAATCCCGGCTGGAACATGGAAACGGCGATGGCCGACGAAGCCATCCACTACATGAAGCAGTTGAAGGAGATCGCACCCGGCAAACCCTGGCTTGTCTACTATGTACCGGGCGCGACCCATGCGCCGCATCATCCCACGCCGGAATGGGTCAAGAAGATTAGCGACATGCACCTCTTCGACGAGGGGTGGAACAAGCTGCGCGAGACGATCTTCGCCAACCAGAAACGGCTGGGCATCATGCCGGAGAACGCCCAACTGACGCCGTGGCCCAAGGACCTACCGGAATGGGATACCTTGAGCCTGGAAGAGAAAAAACTCTTCATCAAGCAGGCGGATGTCTACGGCGCTTACCTTGCCTATGCCGACAATGAGATCGGCCGAGTCATTCAGGCCGTCGACGACCTCGGCGAACACGACAATACCCTGATCATCTATATCGGCGGCGACAACGGTGCGAGCGCCGAAGGCATGCTCAACGGAACGCCGAACGAGTTCACCACCTTCAATGGCATCCCGGTGCCTGTGAAGGACCAACTGCTCTGGTATCCATTCTGGGGATCGGAACGGACGTTCCCGCATTTTGCGGCAGCCTGGGCCTGGACGATGGACACGCCGTTCAAGTGGGTGAAGCAGGTGCCGTCCCACTTCGGCGGAACCTCGCAAGGGGTGGCCATGTCCTGGCCCGGCCACATCACTGACGTGGGCGGCATCCGCCGCCAGTTCTCACATGTGATCGACATCGTGCCTACCATCCTCGAAGCGACCAGCATTGCGGTGCCCGAGACAATCAACGGCATCGAACAGAAGCCGGTCGAAGGGGTTAGCATGATGTATACGTGGGACAAGGCAAACGCCAACGCCCCCACCCGACACACGACGCAATACTTCGAGATGCTGGGCAATCGCGCCATTTACGACAATGGCTGGGTGGCAGCGACGACGCCAGCAACCCGACCATGGGAACTGAGTACCGCGACGCCGCCTGACGTCATCACCGGCTACAACTGGGAGCTCTACGACGTCAACGATGACCCCACACAGTTCAACGACCTTGCCGTCAAGATGCCTGACAAGCTCAAGCAAATGCAGGACCTCTTCTATTCAGAGGCGAAGAAATACAACGTGTTGCCGCTGGATAATTCGACGCTTGCTCGCTGGAACACGCCGCGCCCCAACCTTACGGCAGGACGAACCGAGTTCACCTATTCGGGCGAATTGAGCGGTGTGCCGCCCAGCGCTGCACCGAGCGTTTTGAACAAGTCCTATACGATCACGGCTGACGTCGAGATACCCGAAGGCGGGGCGGACGGCATGATCGTGACCGAGGGCGGACGGTTCGGCGGCTACGGCCTGTTCCTCAGCAAAGGCGACTTCGGCGTCGGGCGAGGCAGGGTCGTGTTTCTCTACAACCTTCTCGACCTCAAGCGCACGATGTGGGAAGGACCGGAACTGGAGCCTGGCAAGCATCAAATCGTCTTCGAGTTCAAGTCCGATGGTCCCGGCCTCGGCAAGGGCGGTAGCGGCGTCCTGTCGGTGGATGGCAAGGAGGTGGCGACAAACTCGCTGGACCATACTATCCCGGTTACCTTTCCGGAGGACGAAAGCTTCGATGTCGGACAGGACACCCGCACAGGGGTCGCCATGGTCGAGTATCGTTACGACGCTCCGTTCAAGTTCTCCGGCAAAATTGACAAGCTGACCTTCAAGTTCGGGCAGTAGAAGCAACGAGGCCCACGCCGTCGGGCTTGCGACGCATGTGCCGAAGCGTTCAAGGAGCCGAAATGCCAGGAAACCTGGGAGCCAATTCCAAGCTGCTGCTTTCGGTAACGGGCGTGATTGAAGCCGCGACGGGCTTGGCGTTGCTGCTGGCGCCCGCTTTCCTGGTTCAAGTGCTGCTCGGGGCCGCGCCGGATACGCCTGTCGGTACGACTGCCGCCCGTGTCGCTGGTGCTGCAGTGCTCAGCCTGGCCGTTGCTTGCTGGCTTGCGCGGGACGACGTGGCAGGCAAGGCGGCAAAGGGATTGGTGACAGCGATGCTGTTCTACAACTTCGCCGTGGTCGCAACACTTGTTCTTGAGTGGCTTCGTCACGGTACCTCCGGTATCGCTTTCTGGCCTGTTGTCGCCGGGCACATCGCGCTGGGCGTCTGGTGTTTGGCGTGCGGGTTGGCGTCGAACCGGATCGCAGACCGTTAGCGATATCGTCCGGCTCGACGTCCGCTATTGGCGCGCAAAGCGGAAGCAGCGTCGCTTAGATCAGCCGCGCGCTTTCCAGCTCTCGCCAGTCGACGCCTTCCAACGATCGCCTCCCATCGTTGGTGCATGCTCAGCCCTAACCGCCACTGCCGGGGTTGATGTCGGTCCGTTCTAACGGGGCCAGCCAGATAGCAGCTTCGGGAACTGGTAGTTCAGTGGAGGGTGCGGACGTACGGTGTTGTCGTTGGAGCTCATTGGGGAGTATTATTAAAAGGCTAAAATAGAAGATCGTGAGCGGGATACGCGCGAAGAGCTGCAGAACCCTTTTCCGCATCTCGCCCATAAGGGCGAGGAAGCCCATGCTTGGCGAGGAAAAGATGAAACATACGGAGACCAGAAGGAGACCGTCGCGTCGCAAATTTCTAAGCGGGGCAGCCATGGCCGGTGCGGCGATGATCGCGGCACCAAGCGTCGTCAAGGCGCAGGGGCCGGTCAACATGCGTTGGCAGAGCACATGGCCATCCAAGGACATCTTTCACGAATTCGCGCTTGATTTCGCAAAAAAGGTCACCGACATGACCGGCGGCGATCTCAAAATTGAAGTGCTGCCGGCCGGTGCCGTGGTGCCCGCCTTCGGCCTGCTCGACGCGGTCTCCCAGGGGACGCTCGACGGAGGGCACGGCGTGGTCGCATATCACTACGGCAAACAAGCGGCGCTGGCGTTGTGGGGCTCGGGACCGGGATTTGCCATGGATGCCAACATGTTGCTCGCCTGGCACAAATACGGCGGCGGCAGGGAGCTCCTCGTAAAGCTCTATGAATCGATCGGGGCCAATGTGGTTTCGTTCCTCTATGGGCCGATGCCGACACAGCCGCTCGGCTGGTTCAAGAGGCCGGTCGCCAAGGTCGAGGATATTCAGGGACTCAAATTCCGCACCGTCGGCATTTCCATTGATGTGTTCACCGGCCTCGGTGCCGCGGTCAATGCGCTGCCGGGCGGCGAGATCGTGGCGGCATTGGACCGCGGCCTGATTGACGCGGCCGAGTTCAACAACGCGTCGTCCGACCGGGCTCTCGGTTTCCCGGACGTCTCCAAGATCTGCATGCTGCAAAGCTATCACCAGAATGCCGAGCAGTTCGAGGTGCTGTTCAACAAGGCGAAATATGATGCATTGCCTGACCAGATGAAGGCGATCATCTCCAACGCCGCGGAGGCGGCCTCCCAGGACATGGCCTGGAAGGCGATCGACCGCTATTCGACCGACTACGCCCAGATGCAGACCACCGAAAAGGTCAAGTTCTACAAAACGCCGGAAGCGATCCTCAAAAGGCAACTGGAAGTCTACGACGAGGTCGTGAAGAAGAAGGCGGCGGAAAACCCGCTGTTCAAGGAAGTCATCCAGTCGCAAATCGCTTTTGCGGCGCGGGCAACGCGGTGGGAACAGGATACCGTCGTCAACCGCCGGCTGGCCTTCGACCACTACTTCGGCCCGAACGGGGTTGCGAAGGAACTATAGCGTCATCACCGGACAACGATGCTTCTGACGAAGGTATGGGCTATCTCGGGGGGCAGCCGTGGACGTTCAGCAGTTTCTCATCAGGATCGATGCGATCAGCGTGTGGGTCGGCAAGGCTGCGGCGTGGCTGATCATCGGCCTGATGACGCTCGTCTGCATCGAAGTCTTCAAGCGCTACATCATGAACATGCCGACGGCGTGGATTTTCGACGTCAGCAACATGTTCTATGGCACCCTGTTCATGCTCGCCGGAGCCTACGCGCTGGCGCAGAATGCCCATGTACGCGGCGACTTTCTCTACAGCTCGCTGCGGCCTCGCATACAGGCGGCGCTCGATCTCCTCCTTTATGTCCTATTCTTCCTGCCGGGCGTCGCCGCGCTCATCTATGCCGGTTACCACTATGCGGCGCTATCCTGGCGGATCGGCGAGCATTCGACTGTCACGGCGGAAGGCCCGCCGATCTACTACTTCAAGACCGTCATTCCCGCAGCGGGCGTGCTCGTCATGCTTCAGGGGCTTGCCGAGATAGCGCGCTGCATCATCTGCCTCAAGACCGGAGAATGGCCGCGCCGGCTCAAGGATGTGGAGGAAATCGACGTTGTCGCCGAGCAGCTTGCGCATAGCGAGCACATAGACGCGCAGACGCGCGAGGACGCGATCGAGCGCGCCCAGGATATCGACAGGGCGGCGCGGCAACGGCGCCGGGGGGGAGACATCGAGACGTGAGCGATCCGTTCCTCGGACTGACGATGCTAATTCTCATCGTGGTCGTCATCGTCATGGGGTTCCCGACAGCCTTCACGCTAATGGGGCTCGGCATGCTGTTCGGGTTCTACGCATTCTACAGCCCGGCCGAGCACTGGATCGACAACCGCGTCTTCGACCTGATGGTTCAGCGCACCTATGGGGCGATGACCAACGATGTCCTGATCTCCATCCCGCTGTTCGTGCTGATGGGCTACGTCATGGAGCGCGGTGCGCTGGTGGACAAGATGTTCTACAGCATCCAGCTTTCCTTCCGGCGGGTCCCCGCCTCGCTTGCCGTTGCAACACTGATCGTCTGCACCTTCTGGGGCATTGCCAGCGGCCTTGTCGGCGCCGTGGTGGTGCTGATGGGTGTCATTGCAATGAACCCGATGCTGCGCGCCGGCTATGACGTCAGGCTTGCCTCCGGGGTGATTACCGCCGGCGGCACGCTGGGCATTCTGATCCCGCCATCCGTGATGATCATCGTCTATGCGGCGGTTGCTGGACAATCGGTCGTCAAACTCTATGCCGCCGCGATGTTTCCCGGCTTCTTCCTCGCGCTTCTCTATCTTGCCTACATCCTGGGCTGGGCGGCGATCAGTCCGAAGATCGCGCCCGCCTTGCCCGAGCAACAGACGAGAGTCCCCGTGCCCACCTGGATGAAGAGCTTTCAAGCGCTCTATTCCCACAACATGCTGGTCGGGCTTCTCCGCGCATTGGTCTCGCCATCAAAGGCGATGGCGCTCGAGACGGGCGAGGGGCGGCTCAGCTACTGGAAGCTGGTCAAGAATGCTTGCGCCGCGCTCGTGCCCTTCTCGCTGACGGCATTCACACTGACGCTCGTGTGGTGGTATGTCGTCATCTATCCTCAGGCATCGGCGGAGGCGGAAGCACCGGAAGGGCTGGAACAACTCGGCGCACCCGCATCTGACGCCGCGCCGGTGGCGGTGAACGGGCCACCAACCACTTTCTACGTGGCCTTCGGGATCATCTCCGCAATCGCAGCGGCGGTGCTCGTGCGCTACTACAGGAATATGAGTGCGGAGCGACTGCAGGTTGTGAAACTGCTGGTTTCGTCGGTCATGCCGCTCGGGATCCTGACCGTCGTCGTGCTCGCCGTCATTCTGTTCGGCATCACGACGGCGACCGAGTCCGCCGCGGTCGGTGCCGCCGGTGCCTTTCTGCTGGCGTTCCAGGCCCGGACGCTCAACTGGAAACGCACGAAGGAGGCGGTCTTCCTGACAGCGAAGACCACGGCCATGGTTTGCTGGCTCTTCGTCGGTTCGGCGCTCTTCTCCGCTGTCTTTGCCATCCTCGGCGGCCAGGCGCTGGTTGAAGAGTGGGTGCTGGCGCTCGATCTCACGCCTGTGCAATTCATGATCCTGTCGCAGGCGATCATCTTCGTTCTCGGCTGGCCGCTCGAATGGACCGAGATCATCATCATCTTCGTGCCGATCTTCCTTCCGATGCTGAGGCACTTCGATATAGATCCGATCCTCTGGGGCGTGCTCGTCTTCGTCAATCTGCAGGCGGCGTTCCTGTCGCCGCCGGTGGCGATGTCGGCCTATTATCTCAAGGGGGTCTCACCACCGCACGTCACCCTCAACCAGATCTTCGCCGGCATGATGCCCTACATGCTGATCGTCATCCTCTGCATGATTATCATGTATGTGTGGCCGGGCATGACACTGTGGCTTCCGAAATATCTTTACGGCTAAGAGGCATTGTCGCTTGCGGCGGCCCGTGCCGCAACCTTCACGCCAATGCCCCGTGATCTGAGGTTGCTCGGACTTCATATACCGTGCCCAGGTGTCGGATGGCTATCCGGGAGCGACCGCTTCCGTCTGTGACTTTTGGCGGAGATTGGTGGAACTCGGTCGCAGGTTTGGGAACCTCGTGGCGGCCGAGGTGGGGACACCAACCTCAATAAGTGGCAACGACCTCGTGGACGATCTGATAGTCCGCGCTCTCTTCTCCGAGCGGCGCCACGGGCCATTTCCAGTTGGCTTGAACCGATGACAGCGACACGCCGTGCAGCAAGTCATGCTCCTCATGAACCTTCCCATTGCGGTCGATGACGGCATAGGAGATATCGGAAATCAGGCAAGTTCTGCAGGGCGCTGCCTCCAACGCCGACCGGTGCGCCTCGATCAGTTGCGTGACGGTATCGGCGGGCATGGCGCCTTTTTCTTCCGCCTCGTAGCGGCGTTTTGCGCCGCGACCGATCTGGGAGAGGAGGTTGGCCGAGACGACGAAGTCGAGATACGGAACTGTTCTGAGAAAGGCGAGCGGCTCCGGCTGCCTGCCCGCGGCGAGCTCGTCATAGCCCGAGAGATCGCGCTCGATCAGCCGAACATTGCTGTAACCTTTAAGCCGGAGCCACAGGCGCACCGAGGCAAGATGCACGAGGTCGACGAGCACAACGGTGTCGAAGTTCTCGGACAGTTCCTCGATCGGGACGTCGCGTAGCAGGCCTGACCCCAGGACGACCGCGGTCCTTTTCTGCCGCAGGCCCGCCATGGCGCTCGTTACAGTGTTTCGGCTCCGCTCCTCGTGCCCCGCCCATTGCCGGCTGCAGCGGCCGGCGCGGGACCATAGATTAACGGAGGTTCGGATGAACCGGCGATGCTCCTTCAACGTCATCGGAACGGTCGCAGCGTAGAGAAGCGCCTCGGCGATCATGATAGAGCTCCTGCCATGCGATCCATTCTCCCTCGTTCAATCGATTCTGTGTTCCGGATCAAGGGCCTTCGCCCTTGCCGCACCCGGCCCAATCCGCTAGGAAACCGCCACTGTCACAGTGAGCGGAAGACGTTGGAAATGAACGACAAGCAGAAGAAACCACAAAAGCTCAAGGCCAGACTTCCCCGCGGCTTCGTCGATCGTTCGGCGAACGATATTCGCGCCGTCAACGAGATGACCGCGAAGATCCGGGAAGTCTATGAGCATTATGGTTTCGATCCTGTCGAAACGCCGCTGTTCGAATACACCGATGCACTTGGCAAGTTCCTGCCGGATGCCGACCGGCCGAATGAAGGCGTTTTCTCGCTGCAGGACGACGATGAGCAGTGGATGTCGTTGCGTTACGACCTGACGGCGCCGCTCGCCCGTCACGTCGCCGAAAACTTCAACGAGATCCAGCTTCCATACCGCACCTATCGCGCTGGCTATGTCTTCCGCAACGAAAAGCCAGGCCCGGGCCGCTTCCGCCAGTTCATGCAGTTCGACGCCGATACCGTCGGCGCGCCCGGCGTGCAGGCCGACGCGGAAATGTGCATGATGATGGCCGATACGCTGGAAGCCCTCGGCATCAAACGCGGCGATTACGTCATCCGCGTCAACAACCGCAAGGTTCTCGACGGCGTGCTGGAAGCGATCGGCCTCGGCGGCGACGACAAGGCAGGCCAGCGTCTCAACGTGCTGCGCGCCATCGACAAGCTCGACAAGTTCGGGCCGGAAGGTGTGCGGTTGCTTCTGGGCCCTGGCCGTAAAGATGATAGCGGCGACTTCACCAAGGGCGTTGGACTAGACACCGCAAACATTGAGTTTGTCATGTCGGTTGTTGAAAAGCGGCCATACGTCGCTGTTGGTAATCGTTCAGCAGAACAAGTTACGAAATTGAATGAGCTTACCGAAAGAAGCGCCTCCGCGAAGGAAGGCTTCTCGGAGCTCGATATGATTCATGGCCTCGTTACTGCGGCGGGCTATCAGTCCGATCGCATCAAGATCGACCCATCCGTCGTCCGCGGCCTCGAATACTACACTGGCCCGGTCTACGAAGCCGAACTTCTGTTCGACGTCACCAATGAAAAGGGCGAAAAGGTCGTCTTCGGCTCCGTCGGTGGCGGCGGGCGCTATGATGGTCTCGTCTCCCGCTTCATGGGCCAGCCGGTTCCGGCCACCGGCTTCTCGATCGGCGTCTCGCGCCTGATGACGGCGCTGAAGAACCTCGGCAAGCTCGGCCAGGCCGATGTCATCGAGCCTGTTCTGGTCACGGTCATGGATGGCGACGTCGACTCCATGGGCCGCTACCAGCGCATGACACAGGAACTACGCAAGGCCGGCATCCGGGCCGAAATGTATCAGGGCAACTGGAAGAAGTTCGGCAATCAGCTGAAATATGCCGATCGCCGCGGCTGCCCCGTTGCCATCATCCAGGGTGGCGACGAGCGCGCTGAGGGCGTCGTGCAGATCAAGGACCTGATCGAGGGCAAGCGCCTGTCGGGTGAAATCGAGGACAACGCCAGCTGGCGCGAGGCGCGTGTCGCCCAGGAGACCGTTGCGGAAAGCGACCTCGTCGCGAAGGTGAAGGAAATTCTGGCGGCGCAGGCCGAAGACCGGAAGAGGGCGGGCTGAGATGGCCCTGATCAACCTGCCGGAATTCTCCGGCGAGCTGCTTTCAGAGTTTGCAGCGCGAAAGACGGAGCGGGTCGATACGCCCGTCATCCAGCCGGCCGAACCGTTTCTCGATATCGCCGGTGAAGATCTTCGCCGGCGGATCTTCATGACCGAGAGCGAGACGGGCGCCAGCCTCTGCCTGCGTCCGGAGTTCACGATCCCCGTCTGCTTGCGGCACATCGAGAGCGCGACCGGCACGCCGAAGCGCTATTCCTATCTCGGCGAAGTCTTCCGCCAGCGGCGCGAAGGCGGAAGCGAGTTCTATCAGGCCGGGATCGAGGATCTCGGCGACATCAACATCGCAGCTGCCGATGCGCGTGCGATCGGCGATGCAATCGGTGTGCTGGAGCGTGTCGTTCCCGGCAAGCGCCTTTCGGTCACGCTCGGCGACCAGGCCGTCTTCGAAGCGGTCGTGCAGGCGCTTGGCCTGCCGCTTGGCTGGCAGAAGCGGCTGATCCACGCCTTCGGCAACATGAGCCAGCTTGAGGCTCTGCTGGCGAGCCTTGTCAGCCCTCAGTTCGTCACCGGGCTGAGTGACGAGATCGCGCATCTGATTGCCGCCGACGACGAGGCCGCGCTGGTCGCTCACATCGACGCAACGATGCAGGCGACGGGCTATTCGACGAATGCAAGCCGCTCGCCGCTCGAAATCGCGCGTCGCTTGAAGGAGAAGCTCATTCTCTCCGAAACGCGCCTCGATGATGCAGCCTTCCGCGTGCTGGAGGAATTCCTGTCGCTGAATGTGCCGCTTATAAATGCTTCGGCGGCGCTTGCCGGCTTTGCCGATGCCGCCGGGCTCAAGCTCGGCAACGCGCTTGCGCGTTTTGACGGTCGCGTCGCCGCTCTGGCGAATGCCGGCGTTGATCTCTCGCTGATCGACTACCGCGCAGCCTTCGGACGCCCCCTGGATTACTACACCGGTCTGGTTTTCGAGATCGGGGTCCAGGGCATGTCGCCCGTTCTGGCCGGTGGTGGCCGCTTTGATCGGTTGATGACCTTCCTTGGCGCCAAGGACCGCATTCCGGCCGTCGGCTTCTCGCTGTGGCTGGATCGCATCGAAGCCGAGAGGGCTGCCTGATGACGATTACCATTGCACTGCCTTCCAAGGGGCGCATGAAGGACGATGCTTCGGCGATCTTTGAACGCGCCGGCATCAGGATCACCGCTGTTGGCAACGATCGCTCCTATCGCGGACGGGTTGAGGGATGGGACGACGTCGAAGTCGCCTTCCTCTCCGCTTCCGAGATTTCCCGCGAGCTCGGCAACGGTACGATCGATTTCGGCGTCACCGGCGAAGACCTCGTCCGCGAGGGCCTGGCGGAAGCAGACAAGCGCGTCGAGTTCTGTGCGCGCCTCGGTTTCGGCCATGCCAATGTCGTGGTTGCCGTTCCCGAAATCTGGCTCGATGTCGACACCATGGCCGATCTTGGCGATGTCGCATCCGACTTTCGCGCCCGCCACGGCCGCCGCCTGGCGATCGCCACGAAATACTGGCGGCTGACGCAGCAGTTCTTCTCCAGCCAGCATGGCATCCAGCTCTATCGCATCGTCGAAAGCCTTGGGGCAACGGAAGGGGCGCCGGCCTCAGGCTCGGCCGACATCATCGTCGATATCACCTCCACCGGCTCGACCCTTCGTGCAAACAACCTGAAGATCCTGTCCGATGGTGTCATTCTTCGCTCCGAGGCTTGCTTCGTCAGGGCGCGCAAGGAAAGCCATGTGAACGACGCCACAGTCCAGCGACTGGTAGACGCCATTCGTTCGGCACTCTGACCATCGCTAAAATCAACACACGAAAAACCCGCCGTCTGGTGACGGCGGGTTTTTCGTGCTTGGGAGGATGCTTGATCGCTTACGCTGCTGCGTAGGCGCCGCGGCGTGCGTCGAGCGAGTAGATGCCCGGGCCGAAAGTGGCGAGGAAGATGTAGGCGCCAGCCAGCGTGACGTTCTTCATGACCATGATCTGGTTCAGAATGTTAACCAGTTCGGTGCCACTGGCGTACGGCAGGTGGAAGAGGATGGCCGTAAAGATACAAAAGCCAGCCAGCAGCCAACCGACGATCTTCGTCTGGAAGCCGACGAGAACGGCAAGGCCAGCCACGAGTTCGAATGCACCTGCGAAATAGGCGAGGGCGGTGGACGCCGGAAGACCGGCACCGGCGATCATGCCAGCGGTGCCGGCGGCGTCAGCGAGCTTGCCGAAGCCGGCAAGGATGAACATGAAGGAGAGGAGGACGCGAGCGACAAGAATGATGGCGTTGTTGGTATTCGACATGGGACATTGTCTCCGTTTGAATGGCGTTTGAGGTCTTTGTGCCCCCCGGCACGGTTTCAACCTCGTTGCCGCTTTGTCGCCTTTTTTTGACGTTGTGGAAAGATAGACGGGAGGGGACGGTTCGTTCGCTAATATTGAACGACGGATCTCTTGCGAAGTCGGCTTGCCATCGGCAACGCCCCTCTCTTATGTTGGCCGCCCAAGATGGAGACCCCTATGGCAGATCTTTCCGCTTTTCCGATCACGACGCGCTGGCCAGCAGCGAACGCGGACATTATCCAGCTTTACTCGTTGCCGACGCCGAACGGCGTGAAGATATCGATCGCGCTTGAAGAACTCGGCTTGGCCTACGAGCCGCACCTTATTTCGTTCAGCACAAATGACCAGAAA
This sequence comes from Rhizobium sp. LjRoot258, assembly GCF_964254185.1. Lineage (NCBI taxonomy): Bacteria > Pseudomonadati > Pseudomonadota > Alphaproteobacteria > Hyphomicrobiales > Rhizobiaceae > Rhizobium > Rhizobium sp. LjRoot258. The sequence continues at coordinate 452,577 of NZ_CAXUST020000001.1, forward strand.
TCTCCGGAATTCGTGTCGCTCAACCCGAACGGCCGCATTCCGGCGATCATCGATCCCAATGGCCCGGATGGAAAGCCGATCGGTATTTTCGAATCCGGTGCAATCCTGCTCTACCTCGCGGAGAAGACGGGCAAGCTCATTCCAACCGACGCGGCAGGGCGCTACGAGACGATCCAGTGGGTCTTCTTCCAGATGGCCGGTGTCGGACCGATGTTCGGGCAGTTCGGGCATTTCTACAAGTTCGCAGCCGACAAGGTCGCCAACAACGCCTACCCGATGGAGCGCTATCGCGACGAATCCAAGCGGCTGCTCAGTGTGCTGGAAGGGCGGCTGCAGGATCGCCAGTGGATCATGGGCGACCTTTACACGATCGCCGATATCGCCACCTTCCCGTGGCTCCGCGGCGCCGACGTGTTCTATGGCGGCCGCGAAGTGCTGGACTATAAAAGCTTCCCGGCGGTGATGGCCTGGCTCGAGCGTTGCATCGCCCGGCCGGCATCCGAAAAAGGATTGAATATACCTCAGCGCCCCGCGTGATACCGAGGCGGCCAATGAAAAAAGCCGGTCCTGAGAGGCCGGCCTTTTTGGTTGGGGGCGGAGTTTCTATTGGCGCCGCGCAAATTCGCTGCCGGCATTCGTCTTGAATCGAGGAAAGACGAAGACCCCAAGCATGCTGCCGTTATAGGCATCGTCCTGACCTTTCGACTCTCCCATGCAGAACAATGGCTGCCGGAAGCCGTTCGGCATCATGATCGTGGTCGAGAAGCAGAAGGATGAAGAGAGCGTCGCGGCCTGCTCGAAGAGTTCCAGGATGTGGTCGTGATCCTTCGGATCGTAACAGCGCATGAGGCTGAGAAGGCCACATTCGCGGGCCGGCAGCCCGTGCAGCATGGCGCTCCATTCCTTGAGGCGGATCACGCCGCTGGAAAAGTCTCCGACCCAGGTCTCCGAAATGGAAAACTGCGCCAGCATTTCAGGATCATGGTTGCTGACATCCAATGAGCCCGGCATGAGCGGTGCGGCGGGGTTGGTTTTCGCGATTTTGAACAAATTTTTCCCCAGCTTAGGCGCAGCTTCCCCCGCTGCACGTCCGGCAAAAATGAGCAGGTTCATGCTGCGCCGCGCATCATGCTCGGGCGACCGAGAAATGGGGTTTGGATTGCTGGTCCCTCTCGCGGAACCGCGTCCAATTTCTTGGCACATTACACAACTTATGATGTATTTCGGGAGGGGTCTTTCCCGAACTCGGTCTCGCGCTCTCGTGGTCAGGATCGATATGGGATCGCGACCGTCGGCTGATGAACGCGCGCCGAATGCAGCGCGGATTTATAGAGATTTTATGCAAACGGCAATCGGCTTTTTTGCGTGCTGCAGACCTCTACTGTGAGTGGAAAATGCGCCCGAAGGCGCTCTTGATAACAGGAAGGGGCAAAAAAGCGCCAAATTTTGAAGTGGAAGCGGTTTCAGCACGGTTCATTGCGACCAGATGTGCACAAAATTGCACGACGAAAGAAATCAGCCTGTGAAAGAAAAAATACAACACCACAAGTTTTGCGAAAGCTTCGCTCAATGCGAGGGTTGCTCACAACTCTGATTAAACGTTTTAGCGGACGATTGAAAAAAGCTCGAAGGCGCGGTCTGGCGAATCAGTCGCGAGAGAAAAAAAGGGCGGCCCGAAGACCGCCCTTCCTATTCCGGGATACCGGAAGTGGACTAGTGAAGGCTTTCGCCTATCACATCATGTCCATTCCGCCCATTCCGCCCATGCCGCCAGGCATGCCGCCAGGAGCGTCCTTCTTCGGCAGTTCAGCGATCATGGCTTCGGTGGTGATCAGCAGCGAAGCAACCGAAGCTGCGTTCTGCAGAGCCGTGCGAACAACCTTGACCGGGTCGACGATGCCCATGGCGATCATGTCGCCATATTCGGACGTCTGGGCGTTGTAGCCGAAGTTGTCTTCGTTCTTTTCGAGGATCTTGCCGACAACGATGGAGGCTTCGTCACCAGCATTCTCGGCGATCTGGCGCACCAGCGACTGCAGAGCCCTGCGGACGATGTTGACGCCGGCTTCCTGATCCTGGTTTTCACCCTTGGCGGTGATCTTCGTGGACGAACGCAGCAGAGCGACGCCGCCGCCCGGTACGATGCCTTCCTGAACAGCAGCGCGGGTCGCGTTGAGCGCGTCGTCGATGCGGTCCTTCTTTTCCTTGACTTCGACTTCCGTCGAACCGCCGACGCGGATCACGGCAACGCCGCCAGCGAGCTTGGCCAGACGTTCCTGCAGCTTTTCGCGGTCATAGTCCGAAGTGGTTTCTTCGATCTGAGCCTTGATCTGCGCAACGCGGCCTTCGATGTCGGACTTGGCGCCAGCGCCGTCGACGATCGTGGTGTTTTCCTTGGAGATCGAAACCTTCTTCGAACGGCCGAGCATGTCGAGCGTGACGGATTCGAGCTTGATGCCGAGGTCCTCGGAGATGACCGTACCACCGGTCAGGATCGCGATGTCTTCGAGCATGGCCTTACGGCGATCGCCGAAGCCAGGAGCCTTGACGGCAGCAATCTTCAGGCCGCCGCGCAGCTTGTTGACGACGAGGGTCGCGAGAGCTTCGCCTTCGACATCTTCAGCGATGATGAGGAGCGGCTTGCCGGTCTGAACGACAGCTTCGAGAACCGGAAGCATTGCCTGCAGGTTCGAGAGCTTCTTCTCGTGAAGCAAGATGAAGGCGTCTTCGAGGTCGGCAATCATCTTTTCCGGGTTGGTGACGAAGTAGGGGCTGAGGTAGCCGCGGTCGAACTGCATGCCTTCGACGACTTCGAGTTCGGTTTCGGCGGTCTTGGCTTCTTCAACGGTGATGACGCCTTCGTTGCCGACCTTCTGCATGGCTTCGGCAATGTCGAGACCGACCTGCTTTTCGCCGTTTGCCGAGATCGTCCCGACCTGCGCGACCTCTTCCGAGGTGTTGATCTTCTTGGCCTTGGCCTGGAGATCCTTGACGACTTCGGCAACGGCGAGATCGATGCCGCGCTTCAGGTCCATCGGGTTCATGCCGGCAGCAACGGCCTTGCCGCCTTCGCGAACGATCGCCTGAGCGAGAACCGTTGCAGTCGTGGTGCCGTCACCGGCGATGTCGTTGGTCTTCGAAGCAACTTCGCGGACCATCTGGGCGCCCATGTTTTCGAACTTGTCTTCCAGTTCGATTTCCTTGGCGACCGAAACGCCGTCCTTGGTGATGCGCGGAGCGCCGAAGGACTTGTCGATGATGACGTTGCGACCCTTCGGGCCGAGCGTTACCTTCACTGCGTCAGCGAGAATGTCGACGCCCTTGAGCATCTTTTCGCGCGCGGTGCGGCCAAACTTGATTTCTTTAGCTGCCATGATTGAAACTCCTGAATTCGAGTTGTCCGGGCCTTAGGGCCCGTGGCTAAAATCGGAAAGGGAACCGGCTGATCAGCCGATGATACCCATGATGTCGGCTTCCTTCATGATCAGAAGGTCTTCGCCGTTGATCTTGACTTCAGTGCCGGACCACTTGCCGAACAGGACGCGGTCACCAGCCTTGACGTCGAGAGCGACGACCTTGCCGGAATCGTCACGAGCGCCGTTGCCGACGGCGACGATTTCGCCTTCCTGCGGCTTTTCCTTGGCGGTGTCGGGAATGATGATGCCGCCCTTGGTCTTTTCTTCGGACTCAACGCGGCGAACAACGACGCGATCGTGAAGGGGGCGGAAGTTGGTGCTTGCCATTGTCTAATCCCTCGATCAAATGACATTCGCAGGCCGGGAGCGGCCCGCACGGATGGGTGTTAGCACTCGTCCTTGGTGAGTGCTAGCGAGGCAGCATTTAGGAGTGGCCCGGCGGGGAGTCAAGAACGGCCGCAATTTTTCTTCGACGGACTTCGCGACAGCCTTAACGGCAAATCCTTGTTGGAAGTAAGACGGGCTGCGCTGTCGCCGAGGTTTTTCCGAACGTCCTGGCGCTGGAAAGCCGTCCTCTTTGAACGCTTTCAGCGCCTCGCTGGCTGATGGCCGATTGCCGCGCATGCACGCAGATGGTATCGAGCCGCTTGGAGCGAGAGGGGCAGCAACGGTGAACAAGGCGATCGCGGCAGGCGACATCGTGGCGACACCGACGCTGCGAGAGGCGGTTCGCGTCTGGGCGCGCATCGGCGGTCTGAGCTTCGGCGGGCCGGCCGGTCAGATCGCCCTCATGCATAAGACCATTGTCGATGAGAAGCGCTGGATTTCCGAGGACCGCTTCCTGCACGCGCTGAATTTCTGCATGTTGCTGCCAGGCCCGGAGGCCCAGCAACTGGCGACCTATATCGGCTGGCTCATGCACGGCGTACGCGGCGGCATGATTGCTGGTCTCCTGTTCATTCTGCCGGGCTTCCTTGTCATCCTGATGCTGTCGAGCCTCTACGCCGTCTTTCATGAGGCGGCATGGCTTCCCGCCCTTTTCTTTGGAGTGAAGCCTGCGGTTCTGGCCATCGTCATCGAGGCACTGCTTAGGGTAGGGCGCCGAGCGCTCAAGGGGCGCTTTCACGACTGCGTAGCCGGCGCGTCGTTTCTGGCACTCTTCCTTCTGAACCTGCCGTTTCCTCTGGTTGTCATCCTGGCCGGAGCAGCCGGGCTGCTATGGATGAAGCATCGCCAACGTCGATCGGCGGCGCCATCCGTGCCGCAAGCCTCCCCGCCCCGGCTTGTTGCTGCGGTCACTACCCATGCGATCGCAAGGCCGCTTGTGGTGCTCGTGTTCTGGATCCTCGTCTGGCAATCGCCGCTTCTTTTCATTCGTGGCCTTGACGCGCCGACGGACCTGATCGCTGAGACGTTGAGCGGCGAAACCAATGTTTTCGGTGCGGTCTTCATCTTCTTCTCCAAGATGGCCGTCATTACCTTCGAAGGCGCCTACGCCGTCCTTTCCTACGTCGCTCAGGTCGCCGTCGGCCATTACGCCTGGCTCCAGCCCGGCGAGATGCTCGACGGGCTGGCACTTGCCGAAACGACGCCCGGCCCGTTGGTCCTTGTCCTCTGTTTCGTCGGTTTTCTCGCCGGCTATCGCAACCCCGTCCTGATGGCGCCGCTTGCCGGCGGCGTTCTCGGCGCCTTCCTCGCTGCATGGGCGACCTTTGTGCCGAGCTTCATCTGGATCTTCGCCGGAGCTCCCTACATCGAAAAGCTGCGCAACAACGAGAACCTCTCGGCCGCACTTGAGGCAATCACCGCGGCAGTCGTCGGCGTCATTTTCAATCTTGCACTGTGGTTCGGCCTGCACGTGCTCTTTGCCGAGGTTGGGCGCGTGGGGCTCCTCTCCGGGAAGACCGGTCTGCCGATCGCCAGCCTCTCCTGGCCGCAGTGGTGGACGCTGGATATCGCGGCACTCGGGATCTTCGTGCTGGCGTCCGTCCTGCTCTTTCGCTTCAAGGCTGGCATTCTCACGGTCATCGGGGTCTCCACCGCCGCGGGTCTGTTCCTCAAGGCTGCCGCGGCCGTCCTCTAGTCGGCGGCCTCCGGTTTTTTTGCAGCAGGCCACCGCAAAATGCCTTGCCATCCCGGCATGCCTTTGCGATGTCACCCGTGACTTAACGAGATCGGGAAATCGGAATGGCCAAGCGGATCGAGAACTTTGCGGAAATCACCAGCCAGTATGATGCGGTGTTCTGCGATGTCTGGGGTGTCTTGCACAATGGTGTCGATCCTTTCCCGAAGGCGGCTGCAGCGCTGGAGGCAGCGCGCGGGGAGGGGCTGACGGTCGTTCTGATCACCAACTCGCCGCGCATCGCTCCGCAGGTCGTGACGCAGCTTCGCCAGATCGGCATCCAGGATGGCGCCTATGACCGTATCGTCACATCGGGCGACGTCACGCGGGGCCTGATCGCAGAGGGGCCGAAGAAGGTATTTCTGCTTGGACCGGATCGCGACCTAGCGATTATCGAGGGGCTTGGTGTGGAGCGCGTCGACGCCAGGGATGCGGACTCCGTCGTCTGCACCGGTTTCTTCGACGACGAAACCGAGACCCCGGAAGACTACACCGAGATGCTGAAGGCGTTTCAGACGCGTGGCGTGCCGATGATCTGCGCCAACCCCGATCTGGTTGTCGAGCGCGGCCATAAGATCATCCCTTGCGCCGGCGCGATGGCGGCCTACTACAATCAGCTCGGTGGTGAGACGCGCATTGCCGGCAAGCCGCACAAGCCGATTTACGAGGCCGTATTGTCAGTCGCCCGCGAGGCCCACGGCGACTTTCCGCCGAGCCGCGTCCTTGCAATCGGGGACGGCATGCCGACAGATGTTCGTGGCGCTCTCGATTACGGCCTTGACCTCCTCTATATCAGCGGCGGCATCCACGCGAAGGAATACACGCTGAACGGAGAGACCGACGAGGCGATCCTCACGGCCTATCTGGACCGCGAAAAAGCGACACCGAAGTGGTGGATGCCTCGTCTCGCATAAAGAGCCTCGCATAAGAAAAGCCAGCCGATGACCGTTTTTCACCGCAACGAAACCCGTGAACGCCTGCCGGCCCACCTGCGTGGCGGCGTAATTGCCATCGGCAACTTCGATGGTGTGCATAGGGGTCACCAGTCCGTCCTCAACCGGGCCTTGGAGATATCGAGGCAGCGCGGCATTCCGGCGCTGGTCCTGACATTTGAACCACATCCCCGCACGGTCTTTCGCCCTGACCAGCCGGTCTTTCGCCTGACGCCGGCACCGCTCAAGGCGCGTATCCTCGAAGCGATCGGCTTCAACGCAGTCATCGAATATCCCTTCGACAGGGAGTTTTCGCAGCGCTCGGCGGACGATTTCATCCACTCGATCCTGAAGGATTGGCTAGGCGCATCCGAGGTCGTCACGGGCTTCAACTTTCATTTCGGCCGTGGCCGGGAAGGCGGTCCGGCCTTCCTGATGGATGCTGGTCAGAAATATGGCTTCGGCGTGACGTTGATCGACGCCTTTCGCGACGAGAATACCGACGTGGTGTCCTCGAGCCACATTCGCGAACTGCTGAAGGACGGCAATGTCAGCGAGGCGGCTGCCATGCTCGGCTATCACTATACGGTGGAAGCGGAGGTGATCGGTGGCGAGAAGCTTGGCCGCCAGCTCGGCTTTCCGACCGCGAATATGCAGTTGCCCGCTGAAGCCGACCTCAGGGCGGGTATCTATGCCGTTCGCTTCCGTCGTGCCGATGGCACTCTCCACGATGGTGTCGCCAGCTATGGCCGCCGACCGACGGTGATCGACAACGGCGCGCCACTGCTCGAGACCTATGTCTTCGATTTCAGCGGCGACCTCTACGGGCAGACCTGTTCCGTATCCTTCTTCGGCCACCTGCGGCCGGAACTGAAGTTTGACGGCCTCGATCCTCTTGTGGAGCAGATGAGCCGTGACAAGGAAGAGGCGAGGGCGCTGCTTGCGGGCGTGCAGTCGCTCGGCGAGCTCGACCGGAAGATCTGCTTCATTTGACGTTCAGCCGCTTTCGAAAATTGTGGCTCTTTCAGGGCGGCGGCGCTTGCCGCGCTCGCTCACGGGGATATGTCATCTCTTTGATAAGACGCGGGTTCGCTGCGCCCCCAGCACTGAAAGGCAATGGTTTTTTGCGACGGCGGACCTGCTGGCTGCTCATCGTTCCCGATATCGGGCTCCTTGGGGTACCCTTCCATAACTTTCACGACCCGGTTCGCATTGGCGCTGAACATCATCGTCGCTGTCGTCGTCAATGTGCTGACCCCGGCAAAGGTGCCGCCGCGCGACTGATCGTCGCTCGAAAACGGAAGCCGCGGATGAAAATGCCCGCGGTTTTCCATGCGACGACGTCATGGAATCCCTCTTCCTTTTCACTGCAAAAGCGCCTATGAACCGGCGCGATGAACAAGTTCTTGCTGGCGATCGCGATACGAATTATCGGCCCGGCCTTCCGCGCGCGCTAAGCGGCCGGAAGGTCCGGGTTTTCGGCGCTTGGACGACGAGCGCCTCCGTCACCAATTTTCAAGCCCGTTGCACCCGCTCCCGTGGCGCCTAGAGACGATTGCTAGACATGACCGATACAGCCGAAAAAATCGACTACTCGAAGACCCTCTATCTACCGGAAACAGACTTCCCGATGCGCGCCGGCTTGCCGCAGAAGGAGCCGGAAACCGTTGCCCGCTGGCAGCAGATGGGCCTCTACAAGAAGCTTCGGGCGTCCGCCGCCGGCCGCGAGAAGTTCGTGCTCCACGACGGCCCTCCCTATGCCAACGGCAACATCCACATCGGCCACGCGCTGAACAAGATCCTCAAGGACGTCATCAACCGCTCGTTCCAGATGCGCGGCTTCGACGCCAACTACGTTCCCGGCTGGGACTGCCACGGCCTCCCGATTGAATGGAAGATCGAGGAGAAGTACCGCGAGAAGGGCAAGAACAAGGACGAGGTTCCGGTCAACGAATTCCGCCAGGAATGCCGTGACTTTGCGGCTGGCTGGATCAAGGTGCAGTCGGAGGAGTTCAAGCGCCTCGGCATCGAGGGAGACTTCGAAAACCCCTACACGACGATGAACTTCCACGCGGAATCGCGCATCGCCGGCGAACTGCTGAAGATCGCGAAATCTGGCCAGCTTTATCGCGGCTCGAAGCCGATCATGTGGTCGGTCGTCGAGCGCACGGCACTCGCGGAAGCCGAGGTCGAATACGCCGATGTCGAAAGCGATATGATCTGGGTGAAATTCCCGATCGCCGAAGGCCCGAGCGAACTCAAGGGCGCCTTCGTGGTGATCTGGACGACCACGCCGTGGACGATCCCAGGCAACCGCGCGATCGCCTATTCCTCGCGCTATGGTTACGGCCTCTACGAGGTCGAAACGGCTGAGAACGACTTCGGACCGCAGCCCGGCGAGAAGCTGATCTTCGCCAAGCGCCTCGCCGAGGAGTCAGCTGCCAAGGCGAAGGTGACCCTCAAGTTCGTCCGCGATGTCGCGGCGGCGGAATTTGCGGCGATCACCTGCGCGCACCCGCTGCACGGGCTCGGCGGCGGCTACCACTTTGGCGTGCCCCTCCTCGACGGCGACCATGTCACCGATGAGACGGGAACCGGCTTCGTTCATACCGCGCCGAGCCATGGCCGCGAAGACTTTGACGCCTGGATGGACAACGCCCGGGCCCTCGAAGCACGCGGCATCTCCTCTGCGATCCCGTTCCCGGTCGACGACGCGGGCTTCTTCACCGTCGACGCACCCGGCTTCGGCCCGGATGCGGAAGGCGGTGCGGCGCGCGTCATCGACGACAGCGGCAAGAAGGGCGATGCCAACGAGCGTGTCATCAAGGCGCTGATCGGCCGTCATGCCCTGTTCGCGCGGGGCCGTCTCAAGCATTCCTATCCGCACTCGTGGCGGTCGAAGAAGCCGGTCATCTTCCGCAACACGCCGCAGTGGTTTGTCTACATGGACAAGGAGCTTGGCGATGGAACGACGTTGCGTTCCCGTGCGCTGAACGCGATCGACGAGACCCGCTTCGTGCCTGCTGCTGGTCAGAACCGTCTGCGCGCCATGATCGAGCAGCGTCCGGACTGGGTGCTTTCGCGTCAGCGCGCTTGGGGTGTGCCGATCTGCGTCTTCGTCGATGAGCAGGGCGAAATCCTGCAGGACGATGGGGTCAATGCGCGCATCCTCGATGCCTTCGAAAGGGAAGGCGCCGATGCCTGGTTCGCGCACGGCGCACGGGAGCGCTTCCTCGGCGAGAAGGCAAACGAGCCCTGGACGCAGGTCATGGACATCCTCGACGTCTGGTTCGACTCGGGCTCGACCCACACGTTCACGCTGGAAGATCGTCCGGATCTCAAGTGGCCGGCCGACGTCTATCTGGAAGGCTCGGACCAGCATCGCGGCTGGTTCCATTCGTCGCTGCTGGAATCGGCCGCTACGCGCGGACGCGCGCCTTACAATGCCGTCATCACCCATGGCTTCACCATGGATGAGAAGGGCGAGAAGATGTCGAAGTCCAAGGGTAACGTCACATCGCCCCAAGAGGTGATGAAGGACGCCGGCGCGGATATTCTCCGCCTTTGGGTGATGACCTCGGACTACGCGGAGGATCTGCGCGTCGGCAAGACGATCATTCAGACCAACATCGATGCCTATCGCAAGCTGCGCAACACGATCCGCTGGATGCTCGGCACGCTGGCACACGATAAGGGCGAAGTCATCGCGCTTGCCGATCTGCCCGAGCTCGAGCAGCTGATGCTGCATCGCCTGTCGGAACTCGATCAGCTCGTCCGCGAAGGCTACGACGCCTTCGAATTCAAGAAGATTGCCCGCGCGCTGATCGACTTTGCCAACGTTGAACTCTCGGCTTTCTACTTCGACGTCCGCAAGGACGCGCTCTACTGCGACGCGCCGTCGAGCCGGCGCCGTCGTTCGGCCCTCCATGTCATCCGCAATATCTTCGAATGCATGGTGACTTGGCTGGCGCCGATGCTGCCCTTCACGGCGGAAGAGGCTTGGCTGTCGCGCAATCCTTCGGTTGTCTCGGTTCACCTCGAGCAGTTCCCCGCCATTCCGGCGGAATGGAAGAACGACGCTCTTGCTGAGAAGTGGAAAAAGATCCGGGCAGTGCGCACGGTGGTCACCGGCGCACTGGAAATTGAGCGTAAGGACAAGCGCATCGGATCCTCGCTGGAGGCAGCCCCCGTCGTCCACGTCGCTGATGCGGAGCTTCTGAAAGCACTGGAGGGTCAGGACTTCGAGGAGATCTGCATCACCTCCGCGATCGTTGTCGATAGCGCCGAAGGTCCGGCCGATGCCTTCCGTCTCCCCGAGGTATCGGGTGTCAGCGTCGAGCCGAAACTGGCCGAAGGCACCAAGTGCGCCCGCTCCTGGCGGATCACGACGGATGTCGGCTCGGATCCAGCCTATCCCGATGTCTCGGCGCGCGATGCGGCCGCTCTGCATGAACTTGCGGTGCAAAACTGAAGAATATTACCGGGTGAATTGCCTAAACGTCGTTCATCCGGTAAAAGCTGCCTGAAAATGGCCGGATTTTTGCGTCAGGGGGACGATTGTCCGGGTGGGCGATGATTGCACCGGCATGGCTGGAAGGGTTTTCATGTTTTCAACGCGTTGGTTCCGTGTCGGCGTCTGCCTGACGGTTGCTGTGGCAGGCGGCTCGATGATCACCGGCTGCATGGGGAGCCCCCGCTACGGAACGGACAAGACCGCAATGGAGCAGTTGACCGACGATCTTGGTCAGTCCGTTTCCCTGACCGGCGACGGACCGAAGAACAAGGGCGTCAAGTACAGCGCGCGCCCGGGCCTCGTTCTGCCGTCTGACGCCGCCAAGGAAGCTCTCGTCGAGCCGCAGCAGAGCATTGCCAGCAAGGAAAATCCGCAGTGGATCGAATCCCCGGAAGAAACTCGCGCGCGTCTCGTCAAGGAAGCTGACGAAAACAGCGACAACGCGGGCTACCGCTCGCCGCTCGCAAGCAACCAGGTCGAGGGTGGCCGACGCACGACCGAAGCCCAGACCAAGGCCTATCGCGAAGCCCGCGCCATCCAGAAGGGTGCCTATATCGATCAGCGCCGCTACATCTCGGATCCGCCGACCGAGTATCGTCAGGTCGATGACGCCACGAAGCTGGACGATCTCGGCGAACCGGAGCTGAAGAAGCAGAAGAAGCGGAAGAAGGAAGCTGCGATTGCCGGTTCCGGCAAGCAGTGGTGGAACCTCCTTCAGTAGAGTTTCGAGCGGGGCCCATCAGCCCCGCTTTGCTTTTGACCACCTGTCAACCAGCAAGACGTGTAGGATCTAGCAGGCGAGGAAGATCCCGCCCGCCAAGCCGAGGGCTGACGGATCGATCCTCGCGCTTGATGCAAGAAGCAGCATCGCGGCAAGAGCAAGTATCGGTATGAGGGCAAAGGCGAGCAGCCGGGCGCCGACCAGTTCACATTTCCCGAAAGAGACCATTGCATCGGCATCGATCCGCTATCGGGGGCGATCCTTTGATGGGCATAGATGGCGACGGCGACCATGAGAACGAATTCGCCGGCGAGCAACGTCATGGCACATTTCGTTTCTGCGCGAAGAACCTCCGCAGGATATCGGCGCATGTCGTCTCCTGCAAACCGGAGTACACGTCCGGCGCGTGATGGCAAGTCGCTTGCGTATAGAAGCGTACGCCGTTGTCGACGGCCCCGCCCTTCGGGTCCTCCGCACCGTAGTAGAGCCTGCGAATACGGGCGAAGGAAATGGCCGCGGCACACATCGTGCACGGCTCCAGCGTCACATAGAGATCGGCGCCGGTCAGGCGCTCTTGGCCAAGCTCTTCGCAAGCCATGCGAATGACGGCGACTTCGGCATGCGCGGTCACATCGTTGAGCTCGCGCGTACGATTGCCGGATGCCGCGATCACGGCCCCGTCAATCACCAGAACCGCTCCGATCGGCACCTCGCCGCGCTCTCCGGCGGCGCGGGCCTGGTCGAGCGCCAGCTCCATAAATTGATTTGTCTTCACGATCCGACAATTTCCACTTAACCGCAGGGGCGCGACCTGATAGGAAGGCCCGAAAAGGCAGGCAAACAACAAATGACATTCAAAGACAAGCCAAAACGGCCGGGCGGCAAGCCATCTCCGCGCAATGCCGGCCCGAGATCCGACGAAAAGTCGGCAAAGGCGCTCGTCAAGGCTGAGGCGAGCGACGTTGCCGAGGGCGACTCCAAAGCCGAGCGCATCTCGAAAGTGATGGCGCGCGCCGGCGTTGCATCGCGCCGCGATATCGAGCGCATGATCATGGACGGCCGCGTCAAGCTGAACGGCAAGCTCCTCGACAGCCCGGTCGTCAACGTGACGCTGGCAGACAAGATCGAAGTGGACGGCGTTCCGATCCGCGGGATCGAGCGCACGAGGCTGTGGCTCTATCACAAGCCCGCCGGTCTCGTGACCACGAATGTGGACCCGGAAGGGCGACCCACGGTTTTCGACAATCTGCCGGACGACCTGCCGCGCGTCATGTCGATTGGTCGCCTCGACATCAACACCGAAGGCCTGCTGCTGCTGACCAACGATGGCGGCCTGGCCCGCGCACTGGAATTGCCGACGACGGGCTGGCTGCGCCGCTACCGCGTGCGCGCCCACGGCGAGATCGATCAGGAGGCTTTGGACAAGCTCAAGGACGGCATTGCCGTCGATGGTGTCCTCTACGGCTCGATCGAAGCAACGCTCGATCGCACTCAAGGGTCGAATGTCTGGCTCACCATGGGCCTGCGCGAAGGCAAGAACCGGGAAATCAAAAACGTGTTGGGTGCACTCGGTCTCGACGTCAATCGTCTGATCCGCATCTCTTACGGCCCCTTCCAGCTCGGCGACCTGCCGGAGCGGGATGTGGTCGAAGTACGCGGACGCACCTTGCGCGATCAGCTCGGCCCGCGCCTGATCGAGGATGCGAAGGCTAATTTCGACGCGCCGATCTACAACTCGCCGGCCGTTGCCGCCGACGAGGAGGTCGAAGCGAAGCCGGAGCGCCGCGAGCGCTCATGGAAGCCGGAAGACAAGCGCGAGCGTGCACTGAGCCGCCTCGACACCAAGCGTGACGATCGCCGCGATGACCGCCGCGACGGCGGCCGCAAGGAAGATGATCGTCCGAAGCGCCCTGCGCTCGGCAGCCGCCGCAATGCGAATGTCTGGATGGCTCCCGGCGCGCGCCCGCTCGGCGAAAAGGCAGCCGCCAAGGCCGAAAAGAACGCCCAGACCGCGCTTAGGCGCGGCGAGAAGCCCGGTCGTTCCAAGCCGCAGCCGACCCGCTACGACGACACCGGTCCGCGCGTCCAGATCAACCGCGCCCGCGATGACGAAGGGGAGTGGATCCGTTCCAGCGAAGTGACGAGCAAGGATGAAGGCGGCCGCAAGCGCTCTGGCGACCGTCCAACACGCGGCGACAACCCGTTCGGTGATCGTCCTCCCCGTGGTGACAGGCCAGCCGGTGATCGCCCCTCGCGAGGCGACCGTCCGTTCGGCGATAGGCCCCGCGGTGATCGCAAGCCGCGCGACGAGGGGGCGGAACGCCCGCGTTCCTACGCCGACCGTCCGGCGCGCAGTGATCGACCTTACGGTGACCGCCCAGCGCGCAGCGATAGGCCATCCGGCGATCGTCCTGCACGTGGTGACCGCCCGTTCGGTGCAAAGCCTCGCGGAGACCGCAAGCCGCGCGAAGAGGGCGACGAGCGTCCCCGCTCGTTCGGGGATCGTCCCGCACGCGGAGACCGTCCGTTCGGCGACAAGCCGCGCGGCGATCGCCGCCCACGTGCAGAGGGGGACGAACGTCCGCGCGCCAAAAGCTTCTCCGGCGAGGCGCGGTCCGAGCGTCCAGCCGGTGACCGACCCTTTGGCGATAAGCCGCGCGGCAAGAGCTTCGGCGGCAAGCCCGGCGGCGGCAAGAATTTCTCCGGCAAGCCCAAGGGCGACAGGCCGGGCGGCGGCAAGCCTTCCGGCGGGCCGTCGCGGGGGGGACCGAAGGGAAAGGGAATGACGCGCGGTGCGGATCGTCGGCGGTGAGTTTCGCGGACGGCCGCTTGCCGTACCAAAGTCAAACGACATCCGGCCGACTGCCGACCGGACGCGTGAGAGCCTGTTCAACATTCTGAGGCACGCCTATCCGGAATGCGTCGATGGCACCCGGATCCTGGATCTTTTTGCCGGTACGGGCGCCGTCGGCCTGGAAGCCGTCTCCCGCGGCTGTCGCCACGCGCTGTTCGTCGAAAACAGTGTCGAGGGCAGGGGGCTCCTCTGGGAAAACATCGATGCGCTTGGCTTGCATGGCAGGACCCGCATCCTGAGGCGCGATGCGACCGATCTTGGCAGCGTCGGCAACCTCGAGCCTTTCCAGATGCTGTTTGCCGACCCGCCTTATGGTAAGGGTCTTGGCGAAAAGGCAATGGCAGCCGCCGCCAAGGGCGGCTGGTTGCAACCGGGCGCGATTGCGGTTCTTGAAGAACGCGCGGATGTTGCCGTTTCCGTCGACCCTTCCTATCTGTTTCTGGAAAACCGGACGTTCGGCGATACCAAGGTTCATTTCTTCCGCTATCAGCCTGAGTAAGGCCGCGGAAATCGGGGGCAGCGGTGCAGCAGGCAGAGACGATCGAAACCGAGTTGCCTGCCCCTCGCGAGACGTCACTGCGACAGACGCCAACTGTCGCGGTCGCCTTCGGCGGTGGCGGCGCGCGGGGGCTGTCCCACATCCACATCATCGAAACGCTGGATGAGCTCGGCATTCGTCCCGTGGCGATTGCCGGCTCCTCGATCGGCTCGATCATGGGAGCGGGAATGGCGGCCGGAATGACGGGCGAAGCCATTCGCGAGCATGTCATGATGACCGTCGGCAACAAGGCCGCGGTTGTCAGTCGCCTGTGGGGCTTGCGTCCGCAGACAGTGCGCGATGCCGTCGCCAACGGCGTGCGCATCGGCCAGTTCAATCTCGAGCGTATCCTGAAAGCCTTCCTGCCGGCCGATTTGCCGGATCGTTTCGAGGATCTGCCGATCCCGATGACCGTGACCGCGACCGATTACTACGGTCAGTGCGAAGTGCTGACGAGCGGGGGCGCGCTGTTCCCGGCGCTGGCGGCTTCCTCGGCCATTCCCGCCGTGTTCATGCCGGTACGGTTGCACGGCCGTGTGATGATCGATGGTGGCATCAGCAATCCCGTGCCTTACGAATGCCTGATGGATCGCGCCGACATTGTCATCGGCATCGACGTCGTCGGTGCGCCAGAAGGAGACGGGACCCACATTCCAAACCGAATGGAGAGCATCTTCGGCTCCGGCCAGTTGATGATGCAGACCGCGATCTCGCTGAAACTGCGGCTGCAGGCGCCGCATATCTTCCTGCGCCCGGCGGTCGGGCGCATCGGTGTAATGGACTTTCTCAAGGCGCGCGCGGTCCTGTCCATGTCGGTCGGCATCAAGGACGAACTCAAATACGCGCTCGATCGCGAGATCGAAGCGCGCATCACGTCTTAGAGCGGGATGGCGAAAAGTGTGAGCGGTTTTTCGGCTGAAATCCTGATCTACGCATCGGCGGTTACCTCTGCGGTGCCCGCCAACGGATCCTCGTCGAAGTTGGCGGCGCGCTTTGGCTTGACGAGAGGTTCGGGTCGAACCGGCTTGGAGAAAAGCATGTCGCGACCGGCCTGCAGTCCTTCCGAGACCTGAAGCACAAGGCGCTGCTCGTCGCGCTTGCGGATATCCTCGCCGATTTCATAAGCGTCCGCTTCGCTGACGCCCAATGCCTCGAGCGTGCGCCGGCCGAAGAGCAGACCGGATTCCAGTGTTTCGCGCAGTTCATAGTCGACGTTGAGGTTGCGCAGCGCGATCGAATGGATGCGGTCATAGGAGCGCACGAAGATCTTGGCGTGTGGATAGTCCGCCTGCACCAGCTCGATGATCTTGTCGGTGATCTCGCGCTTCTGCGTGCTCACGACGACGATCTTGGCACGATCGATGCCGGCCGCCCTCAGTACGTCCTTGCGGGTGCCATCGCCAAAATAAATCCGGAAGCCAAAGGACGAAGCCTGCCGGATGCGATCGGCTGAAAAGTCGATGACGGTCACGTCGCGACCGCCGGCAAGCAGGATTTGAGCGGCGATCTGCCCGAAACGCGAGAAGCCGACCATCAGCACGTCGGCGCCCGCTCCCTCGAAATCCTCATCCAGCGTTTCCTGCTCTTTGCCCGACAACAGCCGCTTGGCCAGCATCGTTCCGATCGGGGTGAGCGCCATGGAAAGAGTGACGATCGCAATCAGCAGCGAGGCCGTGCTCGTTGGCATCAGGCCCGCAATGCCGGCGGCCGAAAACAGGACGAAGCCGAATTCGCCGCCCTGCGGCAGTAGGAAAGCGATGCGAATGGCGTCGTCATGAGGCGAGCCGGTCGCGCGGCAGAGAACGTAGATAACCAGCGCCTTCGCGGCCATGACGACCGGTACGGCGACGATGATGAAGAGCACGTTGTCGCGGAGCACCTCCAGCTCGATCGACAACCCGACCGCAATGAAGAAGATAGCGAGCAATACGCCGCGGAAGGGCTCGATATCGGCTTCCAGTTCGTGCCGATACGAGGACTCGGCCAGCATCACGCCGGAAAGAAAGGCGCCCATCGCCATCGACAGTCCGGCAAGTTGCATCAGGCTTGCCGACCCCATCACCACGAAAAGGGCGGCGGCGATCATTGCCTCGCGGGCCCCCGTACGCGCGATGATCTGAAAGAGCGGGGTGAGCAGATAGCGCCCCATGACGATCATCGCGGCAACGGCGGCGATCGCAATCGCAAAGTCCAGCAAAGGCGTTCCGCTGCTCTTGCCGCCGTCGAGGATGCTGACAAGGGCAAGCAATGGTACGATCGCAAGATCCTGGAACAGCAGCATCGAGAACGAACGCTGCCCGTAACGGGTATTCACGTCGCCTTCATCCTCGAGAATCTGCATGGCAAACGCCGTGGAGGAGAGTGCAAGCCCGAAACCTGCGACGATGCTGCCGCGCCAGTCGAGAACGCCGGAGAGATAGGTCAGCAGCGTTAGCAACAGACCCGTCGTCACCACCTGGGCGGTTCCGAGCCCGAAAATGTCACGTCGCATCTGCCACAGACGCGTAGGCTTCAGCTCCAGCCCGATGATGAACAGCAGGAAGACGACGCCGAGTTCGGCAACGTCCAATATTTGCTCGCCATCCGTCAGTCCGTGGAAGATCGGGCCGATCACGACGCCGGCGGCCAGATAGCCGAGCACAGTACCGAGCCCGAGGCGCTTGAAGATCGGCGCTGAAACGACGGCGCCACCGAGCAGCAGGATAGTCTCTGTAAAAAGAGTGTTGGGCTCTGACATCAGGCGAGTTTCTTTCAACGCGGGGAGGCATTCAAGCGGCGGGCAAAAGAATCGGCGCACGCGGCCTTGATGCTTTTCGTAGTGCACAATAAATGGAACGCGAAGGAAAGGCCAAATCATGTCCTCAGAAATCGACTCCTCGACGCTTCTTTCCCGCGCAAGCCAACTGATCGACCTGGCAAAGAAGGCCGGTGCCGACGCCGCAGATGCGGTGGTCGTGCGCTCACGATCGCAATCGGTCAGCGTGCGCCTTGGCAAGGTCGAAGGCACGGAATCGTCCGAAAGCGACGATTTCTCCCTGCGCGTCTTCATCGGCAAGCGCGTTGCAAGCGTGTCCGCAAATCCCGGCTTCGATCTCTCCGCTCTCGCCGAACGCGCGGTGGCGATGGCCAAGGTGTCGCCGGAAGATCCGTTCGCCGGCCTGGCGGATGCGGACAAGCTCGCGAAGTCCTATCCGGACCTTGAGCTTCTCGATACGACCGAGGTCTCCTCCGATCAATTGCGCGACGCCGCCCTTGAGGCGGAGGCCGCGGCACTTGCGGTCAAGGGCGTGACCAATTCGTCCGGTGCCGGGGCTTCGGCCGGCATGGGCGGCCTTGTGCTCGTTACCTCCCAGGGTTTCGAAGGCAGCTACATGGCCTCGCGCTTCGGCCGATCCGTCAGCGTTATCGCTGGCGAAGGCACGGCTATGGAGCGTGACTATGATTTCGACAGCCGCATCTATTTCGGCGAACTGGATGATGCCGCGGAGATCGGCCGCAGAGCAGGCGAGCGCACGGTCAAGCGCATCAACCCGCGCCAGGTGGATACGGGCAAGGATGTCACGGTTGTTTTCGATCCGCGGGTTGCGCGCGGCTTTGTCGGACATATTGGCGGGGCCATCAACGGCGCTTCCGTCGCGCGCAAGACGAGCTTCCTGCGCGACAAGATGGGCCAGCAGGTCTTGAAAGCGGGGCTTTCGATCTCGGACGATCCGCTTATCGTCCGGGGCCCGTCGTCGCGACCATTCGACGGCGAAGGCGTATCCGGTGAACGATTGTTGATGATCGAGGACGGTATCCTCAAGCACTGGTTCCTCTCCACTTCGACTGCCCGCGAGATCGGAATGGAAACCAACGGCCGCGGCGTGCGCGGCGGCAATTCAGTGACGCCATCCGCGACGAACCTTGCTCTTGAGCCAGGCGACATCTCGCCGGAGGACTTGATCGGCAGTGTCGGCAACGGCTTCTACGTGACCGAGCTGATCGGCCAGGGCGTCAACATGATCACTGGTGAATACAGCCGCGGTGCAACCGGCTTCTGGATCGAGAATGGCGAACTGACCTTTGCCGTGTCTGAGGTGACGATCGCTTCGAACCTCAAGGACATGTTCATGCGGGTTACGCCTGCAAACGACATCGACCGCAAGTTCGGTGTCGCCGCTCCGACGCTTGCGATCGAAGGAATGACGCTCGCCGGGCGCTGATGGATTGGATTGCCGAAATGACTGACGTGGACACAGCCCTTTGGCGCAGCGATCTGGGACTGATCGCAGATGCTGCCAGGCAAGCCGGCGATGTCGCACTCGGTTACTTCAATCAATCGCCGGAAGTCTGGTGGAAGAACGAGGGGCGATCGCCCGTCAGCGCCGCCGATTTCGCAGCCAATCAGAAGCTCGAATCCATCCTGCGCACAGCCCGGCCGGATTATGGCTGGCTCTCCGAAGAAACCGATGACGATGGCGATCGCCTCTCACGGGAAACGCTCTTCATCATTGATCCGATCGATGGCACGCGGGCATTCCTGGCCGGCCAGGATCTATGGTGCGTCAGTGTCGCGGTCGTGCGCCATGGCCGGCCTGTCGCCGGGGTTCTCTACGCTCCGGCTTTGGAAGAACTTTATGAGGCGGTCGAAGGTGGCGTGGCTTTGAAGAACGGTCGACCGATAACCGTATCGACAACGCCGCTCGATGCACCGGGCCGCTTTGCGATCGCCGAAGACGTGCTCAAGGCATTTCCGGAAGCGCTCAAGCATCGTATCGAGCGCGTCAGGCACGTACCGTCCTTGGCGTATCGCATTGCCATGGTTGCCGACGGGCAGATCGACGGAACCTTCGTCAAGCACAATTCACACGATTGGGACCTCGCCGCCGCCGATTTGATATTGGAGCGCGCCGGCGGCCGGCTTGTCGATCTCCAGGGTGAGGCGCCGCTCTATAACCGAATTCAGGTCAGCCACGGCGAACTCTGTGCCGCCGCCGCTCCGCGACTCGCCGATCTCTTGACCGGGATCGGTGAACGACGAGGCAGTTGACGTTTCCGTCAAAATCCCTCAGATGAAGCGGCGGAGGAGAATAGAGCAGAAAGAGAAGAAAATGACGGAAACCGGCGGCAAAAAGCAGCTCTTGCATCTCGTGTTCGGCGGCGAACTGGAAAGCTTGGACGAAGTGCAGTTCCGCGATCTGAAGGACCTCGATATCGTCGGCATCTTTCCGGACTATGCCAGCGCACTGACGGCCTGGAAGGCCAAGGCACAGTCGACCGTGGATAACGCGCACATGCGCTACTTCATCGTCCACATGCACCGTTTGCTGGACCCGGAAAGCAAGTCTGCGCAGTAACCCTCCCCTGGTTGCGGCTCGTCGAGAGCCGCGAACCGACCGACTGCCTGACGCATTCTGGACAAACTGATCGGCCATTGCGGCCGCAACAATAATTGGGAATGGGTGATGTCGATCATTTGTGATCGGAGAATTGGCAGATGAGCGGTCGCATGGCGCGTTTTGCGCTGGGCGCCTATCAGGCGACGGGAACGTTGCTGACGCCGTTCGTCGGGGGATACCTCGCCTATCGGGCGGCCAAGGGCAAGGAAGACCGTGCCCGCCGGCTGGAGCGCTCAGGCTACGCCAGCGCCGACCGCCCGGCCGGACCGCTGGTCTGGTTTCATGCCGCGAGCGTCGGTGAAACGAACGCCGTCATTCCGCTGATCCGCGAAATTCGCCGCCGCGACATCCACGTCATTCTGACGACGGGAACGATCACCTCCGCCAAGCTGGCCGCCGAGCGTATCGGCAACGACGCGATCCACCAGTACGTGCCGCTCGACCTGAAACCGGCCGTCAGCCGCTTCCTCGAATACTGGCAGCCGGCCTGCGCGCTGATCGCCGAATCCGAAATTTGGCCAGCGACCCTGATGGAACTCGGCCGCCGCCGCATCCCGCAGATACTCGTCAACGCCCGCATGTCCGACCGCTCCTTCGAGCGATGGGGTCGGCGTCCCGCACTTGCCGAGGCCCTGTTCGAAAACCTTGCGCTCGTCATTGCGCAGTCAGATGTCGACGCCGAGCGCTTCCGCGATCTTGGCGCGCGCCACGTCATGATGTCGGGCAATCTCAAGGTCGATACCGACGCTCCGCCTTATGATGCTGAAGTATTCGCCGACTACAAGAAGCAGCTCGGCGGCCGCAAGACCTGGGCGGCAATCTCCACTTTCGACGGTGAGGAAAAGGCTGCAGGCATCGTTCATCGGGCGCTGAAGGAACGAAACGGGCAACTGACGATCATCGTTCCCCGCCATCCGGAGCGCGCCGACGAGATTGAAGCCGAGCTCGTCAAGCTGGGTCTCAAGGTGGCCCGCCGCACGCGCGGCGATGCGCTTGCGCCTGATGTCGATGTGTTCCTCGGAGATACAATCGGCGAAATGGGCCTCTACCTGCGCTTGACGGAGGTTGCCTTCGTCGGCCGTTCGCTGTTTGCCGAGGGTGGGCAAAATCCGCTGGAGCCGGCGATGCTGGGTTGTGCGGTCCTGTCGGGCAGCAATGTGCAGAATTTCCGAGAAGCCTATCAGAAGCTGGCGCGCCGTGGCAGCGCGCGCATGGTCCGCGATACGGAGATGCTCGCCAAGGGTGTCCATTATTTGCTCACCAACGACGACGCACGCCGCAACATGATCGAGGCCGGGATCGGCGCCGTGCAAGAAATGCGTGGCGCGCTGACAGCGACGGTCAAGGGCCTTGAGCCCTATATCAATCCGCTCACGGTGAAGGCGAGGCTGCTGCCGAAGGCGGCTGTGCAACGCTGAGGGCAGGGGCGGATATGAAGGCGATCAAAGGGATTCTCTTCGACAAGGACGGCACGCTTCTCGACTACGACGAGAGCTGGCTGCCGGTGAACCGCGAACTGGCGCGCATCGCCTCAGAAGGCGATCCCGAACTTGCGGACCGGCTGCTCCTGGCCTGCGGCATGGATCCGGTCACCGGCCACATCGTTCCCGACAGCCTGCTTGCCGCTGGCAACACGCGTCAGATTTCGGAAGGGCTGATCGCTGCCGGTTCGAAGCTCGACGTCATAGAGCTCACGATCAAGTTGGACGATCTCTTTTCTCACGCCGCCGAGTTTTCCGTCGCGGTCACCGATCTTGCCGCTTTTTTTGGTCGACTGCATGCGCGCGGCTTTCGCCTCGGCGTTGCCTCGAGCGACAACGAGCGCTCGATCCGGCAGACCGCCCAGCGTTTTGGCTTTGCGCCGTTCATCGATTACGTGGCCGGATACGACAGCGGCTTCGGCACCAAGCCGGAACCGGGCATGGTGCTTGGTTTCTGCGCGGCGACCGACCTTGATCCCTCCGCGGTCGCCGTCGTCGGTGACAACAACCACGATCTGCATATGGGCCGCAACGCCAAGGTTGGCGTCACCGTGGCCGTGCTGACGGGCACCGGCTCGCGCCAATCGCTCGCCGCCGCATCCGACTACTGTCTGAACGACATCACCGAGCTCGAAGGCTTGCTGCCCGATCCTCAGCCTGCCTGATTGACCAAGGGCTTGCTTTTTCTTGAAAATTACCTTCTCTTTCCGCCCGGTCGAGGACATAGCCCGTCAGCATGATGCTCGGGGTCCGAAAGGCAGGACGGGGAAAATGGTATCCGAAGCGCCACCCTTCTGGTGGTCGAAAGCCGATTGGCGTGCCTGGACGCTTTATCCAATTTCCTTCCTGTATGGGCGCATTGCCGGCTATCGCATGGCCAACGCCAAGCGCGCCTCAGTTCCGGTGCCCGTCATCTGCGTCGGCAATTTCACCGTCGGCGGTGCTGGCAAGACGCCGACGGCGCTGACCATCGCTCGCGCGGCAAAGGCGAAAGGGCTCAACCCCGGTTTCCTGAGCCGCGGCTATGGCGGTTCGCTCGACGTCACGACGGTCGTCGATCCGGCGCATCACCGTGCACTAGCGGTCGGTGACGAACCCCTGCTTCTTGCCCGCGAAGCTCTGACCGTGATCTCCCGCCGCCGCGTGGAAGGCGCCCAGCGCCTCGTCAAGGAGGGTGCGGACCTGATCATCATGGATGATGGCTTCCAAAGTGCGCGGCTGGCGATCGACTACGCGCTGTTGGTCATCGATGCCACGCGCGGGCTGGGCAACGGCCACGTCGTTCCGGGCGGCCCTGTGCGCGCGCCCATCCGCCAGCAGCTGCGCTATGCCACGGCGCTCCTCAAGGTTGGCGCGGGCGAGGCCGCCGACAACATCGTTCGGATCGCCGCGCGCGCCGCCAAGCCGTATTTTACGGCCTCGCTGAAAGTTTGCGACAGCGCCGATCTCTCAGGCCGCAACGTGCTGGCCTTCGCCGGAATTGCCGATCCGTCGAAATTCTTCCGCACGGCCGAATCCGTCGGCGCGCAGATCCTCGCTCGCCGTTCGTTCGGCGATCACGAGCATCTGACCGATGACGAGATCGACGACATCCTTTCAACGGCAGAACGCGATGGCCTTCAGATCGTTACGACCGCAAAGGATTTCGTCCGCCTCGCCGGCCATCATGGCAAAGCCGCGGAGCTTGCTTCAAAATGCCGGGTGATCGAGGTGGAGATGGCGTTCGCGGACACCCTGGCGCCAGGGCTTATCATCGACCGCGCGATCAATGCGTGCCGCGACCGGCGTTTGCGGGAAGGGCGGAAGGCCTAAACAGCATGTCTCTCGAAGGCGTGGCAAGCGAATCTGCCGCCGCGCTGCGCTCAGCGCTTCTGGTTGGGCAAAACGCCAGCGCGCTTGTCTGCCTCCAGCGAAGCCACGGCATCGGCATAGGGTTCCTGGCGCGCGACGCTCCAGTAGCGCAGTTCATCGAGCGGGATCTGCCTGCCGGTAATCGCGCAGACGACGTAGGAGCCCGGCGACAGGATCTGAAAATCCGCATCGAGATAGCGTATCTGCGCTTCGCGGTTTCCATTTCCTTCGAACAAATTCATGCGCTCCGTTTCCTTACAGGCTGTAACATCCCTGCCATAACGCGCCGTCGCGGCCTTTTCCAGCTTTTTCAACTGCGGCCGAACAACCGCTCGATATCCGAAAGCTTGAGCTCAATATAAGTCGGGCGCCCGTGATTGCACTGTCCGGAACCGGGGGTGACTTCCATCTGGCGCAGAAGCGCATTCATTTCTTCCGGGCGCAGTCGCCGTCCTGAGCGCACGGATCCGTGGCAGGCCATGGTCGCGGCCACATATTCGAGCTTGGCCGAAAGGCCGGACGCCGTATCCCATTCGGCGATCTCGTCCGCCAACTGCCGGATGAGCCCCGTGGCGTCCACTTCGCCGAGCATGGCGGGTGTTTCGCGCACGGCGATCGCGCCTGGGCCGAAGCGTTCGATCGCCAGCCCCAGCTCGCCGAGCTCCGTGGCAAACTGCATCAGCCGATCGCAATCCTCTTCAGGCAGATCGACGATTTCGGGAATGAGAAGCACCTGCGAGACAAGCCGCTTCGAGTGCAGTGCCTTGCGCATCGCCTCGAACACCAGGCGTTCATGCGCAGCGTGCTGGTCGACGATGACGAGACCATCATCCGTCTGCGCCACAATGTAGTTCTCGTGGATCTGCGCCCGGGCGGCACCTAGCGGATAGCGCTGCGGCGGCTCTTCTGGCGCGGGCATTCTGGGAGGCGTCGCGGCGTCGCTGCGTGCGGTGGGCGTCGCCAGTCCGTCAAAGGAAGCCTGCGGGCGTTCCCCGAAGCCGCTGTTGGCGGCCTGGTTAAATGGGCGCGAGGGGGATGTCGCGGCCGACCAGGGCTGTTGCGGCCGTTGCGCGCCCGCGTGGAAGCCGGGCCGGAAGGAGCGCAGCATCCCGTCTGCGCCCGTTGTCGCTGCTCGACTGCCGCCCCGTGCCAGCGCTTCGCGCACGCCCCCGACGATGAGGCCACGCACCAGTTGCGGGTCGCGGAAGCGCACGTCCGATTTGGCCGGATGCACGTTGACGTCGACAAGCGCCGGATCGAGCGTGATCGACAGCACGGCGACCGGATAGCGGCCGGCCGGGATCGTCTCGGCATAGGCGCCGCGGATCGCCGACAGGATCAGCTTGTCCTGCACCGGGCGGCCGTTGACGAAGGCGTATTGGTGGGCCGAGTTGCCGCGGTTGAAGGTCGGTACGCCGGAAAAGCCGGTCAGCGATATGCCTTCCCGCTCGGCATCGATCTCGATGGCATTGTCGCGGAAGTCCTTGCCTAGGATCTGCGCCATGCGCGCCAGGTGGTCGTCGCCCGTCGCCGGCAATTCCAGCGTCGTGCGGTCAGTCCCGGAGAGCACGAAACGCACTCCTGGAAAGGCGATCGCCATGCGCTTGACGACTTCCGTGATCGCCGCAGCCTCCGCCTTCTCGGTCTTGAGGAATTTCAGGCGGGCGGGTGTGGCGAAGAAGAGATCGCGAACCTCGACGATCGTGCCCGGATTGCCGGGCGATGGTCGCAGATACGCAATCCTGCCACCCTCGACGGCTATCTCGTTGCCACCTGCGCTGTCGCGGCGGCGGCTGGAAATGCTGAGCCGGGCCACCGAGCCGATCGATGGCAGCGCCTCGCCACGAAAGCCGAGCGTGCGGATGTCGTCGAGCGTATCGGAGATCTTGGAGGTGCAGTGCCGCCGTACGGCCAGCTCCAGATCGGCAACATCCATGCCGGAGCCATTGTCTGAAACCCGCAGCAGGCTCTTGCCGCCGCCCGATGTCGCAATCTCGATGCGCGTCGCCCCTGCGTCAAGGGCGTTCTCGATCAGTTCCTTGGCAGCGCTCGCCGGCCGCTCGATGACTTCGCCGGCGGCGATTTGGTTGATGAGGGTCTCTGAAAGCTGTCTGATGGCCATCGCCTATTGTCTTGGATTCGCGGCGCCGAGGGAAGTGTGAAAGCGTTGGCCGATCACTGTTCTGCACGCTCCAATTCCGGCTGCTTAACGTTAAGTGCGCCTTAAGACAAAGGTGCCATTTTGCGACTTAATTCCGAGGACTGGGTTTAAATCGGACAGATGTGGGACGCGTAAGAATGAGTGCCGGCTTCGAAAAAGCGGACACATCATCTGTGGGTAGCGAAATGCCGGCTGACACCAGCCTGCAGACGGCGTTGTTTGACGCGGTTTGCGAGAGCCTCGGCGCCGCTTTCATCGTCTACGACAAGACCGACCACATGATCTTTGCCAGCCGTCAGGTCCTCGATTTCTTTCCGATATCGGCGACCATGTTGAGGCCGGGGACGCGGTTGCGAGATTTCCTGGGCGCGATCTACGACACCGGCATCCGCACGCAGTCGGCCAGCAATCAGGCTGCGCTGAGCCGTGAGGATTGGTTGTCCCAGAAGATCGCCTCGCATTGGCGCGAACGCTTCGAAGCCGTCGAACGGCACGGTACCGATCACTGGATTCGGTTTGGCAAGCGACGCCTTGCAAGCGGCTATGGCGTCTGCGTTATCCAGGATATCTCCGAGGACAAGAAGCGCGAGGAACAGTGGCGCTCCGATCTCGAGCGCGTGCAGCTTACCGAGGATATCCTCGACAATTTGCCGTTCCCGCTTTTCGTCAAGGACCGCAATCTGAATTACGTCGCTGTCAACATCGCCTTCTGCGAGAAGTACCAGACGACGGTCGATGAAGTGCTCGGCCGGAAGAGCGGCGACCTGTTCTCCAAGGAGGTCGCCCGGCGCTTCGAGGAAAGCGACTGTCATGTTCTGGAGACCGGTGAGATGTCGGTTTCCCGCCAGCGGCAGGTCTCCCGCGACGGCGTGGAACGCGATATCGTCACACGCAAGCACCGCATCGGCAAGCCAGGCCGCTATTTCCTCGTCTCGACAATGCAGGACCTGCCGCGCGACGGCGCCGATCTCGATGAATTCCGGTTCGCATCGACGGTCATAACGTCGAGCAAGAATTCCTATCGGCGCGCCTACGTTCCGATGAACGGCAGCGGCGAGCGTCGCGAACCGGCGGCCATGGAGGCGATCGTCCCGGAGAACTTCTCCGGCCGCAAGATCCTGGTGGTGACGTCGGATGTCGTGGCTGAAGCAGCGGCGCTACGGACCCTCGCCAAATACGGTTTCGAGGCCTGTTCGGTCCGCGGCGAGGACGAGGAGGAGCACTTCCTGGAAATCGCGAGCTCTTCCGGCATCTCGCTCGACCTGCTCGTGATCGACAATCAGCTTGGCATGCGTTGCTTGGAGCTCGCCAAGCAATACGGCATCCCAGTGCTGGTGATGGATGGCTTCCAGCTCGCGAATGAGCTCACCTTCCAGATCGCGCGCCATTTCAATCGCAGCAATCACGGCCAAGTCGCCGAGAGCATCGACGCCGATTGGGAATTCACGACCGTCGAGGAAACGAGCACGCTCGACGTGCTCGTCGCCGAAGACAACGACATCAACCAGATCGTTTTCTCGCAGATCCTCGAGGGTCTCGGCTACCGGTATCTGATCGCTCCAAGCGGCGATGAAGCGGTCCGCCTATGGACCGAGCATCAGCCGAAGATCATCCTGATGGACATATCGTTGCCAGGCTTCAACGGTTTCGAAGCGGCGCGGTTGATCCGCCAGACAGAGGAAGGCGGTAGTTCAAGAACGCCGATTATCGGCGTTCTTACTCAGGCGTTCGAGCGCGATCGAGCCGAGTGCGCAAAGGCCGGAATGGACGATGTGATCATGAAGCCGGTGAGCCCCGATATTCTTCAGGGCATCTTTCAGAAATACCTTGCCGGGGATATCAGACAGGCCAGTATGTGACGAACAAAGCGCGTCAACTCCCTAAATCTTGGGACAGGACACGGTTTCAACGCGGCCGATCCACTATCGAATTCTTAAGACTTGCCCGCCATCCTTTCCCGCATTGGTGCAGTCTGGGTCTGAATGATGATGTCGGCTGAAATGCCTTTGGTGCCCGTAAGTCAGAATGAACTTCAGACGATGGCCTATACCGATCCACTGACCGGGCTCGGCAACCGTTACCGCATGCGCGACCGGATTGCCCAGATCGCGGCGGAACGCGCGAGCGATCCAGCACCCTTTACGATCGGCATAGCCAATCTCGATTCCTTCAAACCGATCAACGACCTCTTCGGCTCATCGGCGGGCGACGAGATTCTCTGCCAGGTCGCCCATCGGCTGAAGGCCTGCATTCCGGATGGCGCCCTGGTCACGCGTCACGACGGCGACGAATTTGCCTTTGTCCTGCCGCTTGTGTTCGAGCGGGCCAGCGCCGAGAAGTTCGGCCAGATGATCCGCGAGGTGCTATCGGCGCCATACGATCTTGGCGACCGCAATGTGAGGCTATCGGCATCTTTCGGCCTTTCGATCTATCCCTTTGCCGGCGAGGAGTTCGAGGAACTGCTGAAAAGCGCTGAGACCGCACTCTACCGGTCAAAGCGGCGTGGCCGTGGCCAGATCACCGTCTATTCCCGCGAGATCGCCCAGGAAATGAAGCGCGCGACGCAATTGGAACAGGCGCTGCGCAACGCCATCATCTCCGACGCGATCGACGTGCATTTTCAGCCGATCGTCGCGCTCGCCAACAGCCAGGTCGTGGGCTTCGAAGCTCTGGCGCGATGGAACGATCCGGATCTGGGCTTCGTTTCACCGGGTGTTTTCGTCCCGCTCGCGGAAGAACGCGGTTTCATCGACGCTCTGTCTGAGGCGCTGTTGCGCAAGGCGGCGGAAGCAGCACTTTCCTGGCCGCGCGAACTCTTCCTCTCCTTCAATCTCTCCTCGGCGCAGTTGATGGATCCGGGCACGAGCAGCAGCGTCCTGTCGATCCTCGGCCGGGTCGGTTTCGACCCGCATCGGCTCGAACTGGAGATCACCGAAACTGCGGTGATGGGCTCGGCCGATACGGCAAATCGGATCATCGCCGATCTGCGTCAGGCGGGTGTGCGTATCGCGCTGGATGATTTCGGGACCGGCCAGTCGAGCCTCGGTCGCCTGCGTGATTTCATGTTCGACAAGATCAAGATCGATCGTGCCTTCGTGTCGCGGATCAACTCCGACCGCGCGTCCGAGCACATCATCAAGGCCATCCTCACAATGTGCGAGGGGCTTGACCTGGAAGTGGTCGCGGAAGGGATCGAGGATTATTCCGAAGCCGTCAAGCTACGCTCGCTCGGCTGCGGGATGGGGCAGGGCTATCACTTCGGCAAGCCCGCCGATGGCATAGCGACGCTGCGGTTCCTGCACGAAAATTACTACGATACGTCAGATCGCGTCAGCGCCTGAAATGCCGATGGCGCCCTTTCGGACGCCACCGTTTCTGCGGTCCTCACCGCGCATATCTTACTTGTTCGTTGTCGAGCCTGTGGCCGTGGTGTCTGTTGCACCGCCTGGCGCGGGGGCCTTCTCGGCTGCCAGCATCTGAAGCGTCTTAAATTCCGGCGCCGCTTTCAGAGATTCCGCGGTCTCGGAGGTGGTCAGCTTGACGCTGCCGTCCTGCGTGTTCTGGGCGATCGTGATCTTATCCATCGGAACGGCCACGTCCTTCTCGCCGATTCCGAGGAAGCCGCCGACACCGACGATCGCTGCTACCAAGCCGCCGTCTTTCTTCATGATCAGGTCGTTGACGCTACCGATGCTTTCGTTCTGACCATTATAGACCGACTGACCGATATAGGTGTTGGCACTCACTTGGTCGGCAGCCTGCTCGGTCAGGTACGGGCCGCCACCCGCTTTCGCAGTGTCGGTCGTGGCAGCCGGTGCCGGAGCCTGAGCGTCAACAGCCGGGGCCGGAGCCGTGGCATCTGGAACCTTCGGCGGAGCTGCCGGATCGCTTGGCGCCGCCTGTGTGGCCGGTGCGTTCGGATCAGCCGGCTGGGTTGCGCTCTGTGAGAATGCCGCCGGTGCGAAAGCCGTGGCAAACAGGGCGCCAGCGGCAACGGTTGTGAGAAGTTTGCGTGTCATTTCGAACCTACCTTTCAGTTCAATAGTATTCTCTAGCCAGGTCCGCCATCCTTCTCAGTCGGGCGTCCACTTTGGCCAGTTCCCTATCGAAATGAATGGGAATTCTATTGGTTCCCGAAAAAAATCGCGCAAAAATTGCTAATTTCGCGGAACTTTTAGCGCAGCTGCTGCACAGGGCTTCAAACTCAACCATACCGGGGAAAACGAAGGGCGCCGCAGGCAGGCGCCCTCGCTATTGTGCCTGGTGTCGCCTCAGATCAGATAAACGGGGTCAAAAACGCCCTTCACTGTGACGTCAAGCTCAAGCAGGGATCCAGCCTGCGGTTGCATGGACCGCGCGTCGTCATCCAGTCCTTCCCACGCCGTGGTGACTGCGAGGCGGTCGCCGTTCGTTCCGATGAAGGCAGGGCAGGATGGCTGGGCCGCCGGCACCTTGTAACGTGATATGCGCAGTCCGTCCGGGCTGTAGCGATCGACCGTGCCGGCACCCCAGCGCGCGTTCCAGATGTATCCGTCGGCGTCGACGACAGAACCGTCGATGCCGCCCGGCTCATCCATGGTATCCACGAGGACGATCGGTTCACCGGTCGGCAGACCGGTCTGCGCATCGACCATCACCCGCATCAGGCGGCTGAGGCGGGTGTCGGTGAAATATCCCATCGTTCCATCCGGCGAGAAGCAGATCGAGTTCGGAATACTGATGCCGTCGAAGATCTTGGTCACGCGACCGCCGGCGACATGATAGATGGCGCCTGCGCGGGTTTCCGCCCGCTTGCTCATCGTGCCGATCCACAGTGCGCCAGATGGATGCGTGCGGCCGTCGTTCGACCGGTTTTCCGGCTTGTCGCTTTCGAGTGCCGCATAGAAGGTGAGATTGCCGCTCTTCGTGTCGCGGACGAAGAGGCCCTGTTCGGTCGCAAGCAGCTGGCGCCCGGCATCGATGCGGGCGAGCACGCTCGCCATCATCGGCAGTGCGTGCACCTTCTTGTCTTCCGTCGCAAGGTTCAGCTCGTGCAACTCCTTGCCGAGAATATTGAACCACCAGACCGTGTTCGTGTCCGGATCGTAGGTGGGGCCTTCACCCAGCACGGAGTTGGTGTTGCAGAGTGTCCTGCCCGCGAACTCATGAATTTCCGTCATACGCCTTAAGCTCCTACCGCTGCGTCATAGGCGTAAATGGTCGCCTTGGCACGCTCGGCAACCTCTGCGGCGGTCATTCCCGGCTTGTACAGGCTGGTGCCAAGGCCGAAGGCATGAATGCCGGCCTTGGTATAATCAGCGAAATTCTTGTCCGAGACACCGCCGACGGCTGCGATCACGAGCTCCGGCGGCAGAATTGCGCGGATTGCGGTGATGCCGGACGGTCCCAGAACGCTGGCCGGGAAAAATTTCAACCCCGTCGCGCCGGCGCGGGCTGCAGCCAGCGCTTCCGTCGGCGTGAAGACGCCTGGCATCGTGACCATGCCGTAGTTGCGGGCGAGCACGATGACCTCAGGCTCGACGTTCGGCGTAACCAGCAGCTTGCCACCCGCGGAGTGGAGGCTGTCGACGGCTTCGGTGGTCAGTACGGTTCCAGCGCCAATCAGGCAATCGGCAGGCGCCATTTTCGCGGCGATCTCGATCGACTTGAAGGGATCGGGCGAGTTCAGCGGGATTTCGATCGCGGTCAGCCCGTTTTCGATCAGTGCGCCGACCACGCTTTCGGTTTCTTCGGGCTTGATCCCGCGTAGAATGGCAATCAGCGGGCGCTTCATCGTGGGGAAGGGGATGCGGTTCATCGCTTTGGTGCTTTCTTCAGTTCGGCCAAATGGCTTTGGCGGCGGCAGCAAGGCCACCACGGACAGCCGTATCAGCGTCGATCGTGTTAAAGGATAAAGATAGTGCCTTGAAGGCCGCTTCATAAAGGCCCTGCAACCGCCCGGCGGCGACAAGGGTGATGTTGACGTCCGTCGCTGTATCCGCCATGGCGCCCGCAATTTCGAGGCCGATCAGGGTTCCGGAGATCTTGGCCTGTGCGCCCGCAGCGGTCAGACCGTGCAGCAGCTGGCCCGAGCGCGCTGTAAAGAAGAGGTTGGTCGCCATTGCGGGATGCTCATAGGCTGCCCTGATCGCCGTTTTGAAAGCTGCCTCATCTGCCGGCGTCTGATCGGCGCCGGCTACGGCATGTGACAGGATCGTATACTTCGAGATCGCATCAAAAAGCTCGCCGGTCATGAAACTGGAGAAGCCCGTGACCCGCCCATCCTTGACATGCACCCATTTCGAGTGCGTACCGGGCATGCAGACCGCCTGTGATCCGGTGCTTGCCGGGCCAAGCGCGCCGAGAAGCTGCGTTTCCTCGCCACGCATGACATCGGGCCTTTCCTGATCCCTCTGGGCTAGTCCCGGAAGGATGCGTACGTCCCGGCTCTGACCGGGAACGGATACCGCGCCGGTCAGGATAGAAGAAAGCGATGCCGGGACGTCGACATAGCCTGCCTCGACCCATCCCTGCTTTGCGCCTGCCATGCCGCAGATGATAACCGGAAGATTTTCCGGCGCATTCACCTTGGCCAAGTGCGAGGCCAGAACCTCGGCAAAGCCGGTCTTCGCAGCCGTGGTCATGCCTTCGTTGCTGCGGCTTTCGCCAAGGATGCTGTCATCCTTTCCCATCAGCCAGAGCCGGAAACTGCTCGTTCCCCAATCCACCGCGACATAAGCGGGATTCGCCATCAGAAAATGCCTCCATCGACAATAAGGGATTGTGCGCTGATCGCTGCCGCGCAGCTGGACGCCAGAAACAGGCAAGGACCAACGATGGCGTCTGCGTGCAGAACCTTTTTGATGCACTGGCGCTGCACGGTCCGAGCGATGCCTTTCTCGGTGAGCCAGAGTTTCATCTGACGATCTGTCACGATCATCCCCGGCAGAATGCAATTGACGCGGATGTTATCAGGTCCGAGCTGGCCGGCTATGCTCTTGGTCAGCCCGATCACACCCGCTTTTGCTGTCGAATAGGCAGGGAATTCGGGCATGTTAAGGAGAAAGGCGATCGACGACATGTTGATCACCGCGCCGCCGCCGGCGGCGCGCATAGAGGGCGCAACGGCCTGCGTGGTGAAAAAGACGTGGCGCAGATTGATCGCCTGGTTGTCGTTCCAATATTCCTCGGTCACCGCCTCGAAATCGTGCCGGTCGTCGCGCGCGGCATTGTTGACGAGTACGCTGATCGGGCCGGAGTGCGCGACAACCTCATCGACCGTCCTGCGGATGGCTGCAACATCCCGCAAATCCGCCTTGTGGAAGCGAACGGGGTGCAGCGTGTCGCGCGACAGCCTCTCGACAAGTTCATGGCTTTCCGTTTCATCGATGTCGATGAAGGAAACCTTGGCGCCCTGACGGGCAAAGCCCCCAACAATCGCTGCCCCGATGCCTGACCCGCCGCCCGTGATCAGGACCGTGCGATCCCTGAATTCCGGAAACTGCGCAACAACGTCCACCACTATTTCCTCCCGGCCGCAGTTCTATTATGTGGAACTTCATTTGACTATGTGGAATTATCCGATTACCCTGGCGTCTCTGTCAAGGCGTTTGGGGCAAGCATGAGTGCGGCAAAAGTGAGTGCATCCGAGGGGCGTGACACGGGCACCCTCGGCAAGCTGATGGTCCTTCTTGACCGAGTGACCCACGCCGACGAGCCTATGCGCTTCACCGACATACTGGCGGTCGCCAATCAGCCCCGTGGTACGGTTCACCGTCAGCTGAGCCATCTCGTGGAGGAGGGCCTGCTCGAGATCGATACAGACGGCCGCTACTCGCCGGGCTTGCGGCTATTGGATCTCGCCTCTCGCAGCTGGGCGCGCAACGAGTTCCGTCTCATTGCCGAGCCGCATCTTAAAGCTCTGCAGGGTCTGACCGGCGAAACCGTTCACCTCGGCGTACTGCGGGGCACCTCGATCATCTATCTCGACAAATTCGAAGGGCAGCAGCCTGTCAGAATGTACTCGCAGATCGGCAACGCCTCACCGGTCTATTGCACCGGTGTAGGCAAGGCTGCCCTATCCATCCTGCCGACAGAGCGGGTTAAGGCGTTGGTGGCGGACATCGTCTTCCATCGGTTCACGGCCAACACGCATACGCCCGAGTCGCTGCTTGCCGAGATTGAGGAGATACGAAAGCAGGGCCATGCCTTCGACCGCGAGGAGCACGAGGTCGGGATCCGGTGCATTGCTGCCCCGATTTGGTCGGAAAACCTGTCGCTTGTCGGCGGCGTTTCCGTAACTGGCCCGGCCTACCGGCTCACCGTGGAAAGGCTTTCGGAATGGGCAGCTCCGATCCAGGAGTCGGCTGAACGGATCATGGAAGCGATGCGCATCGGGCTTGGTCCTCGTCGCTGACCATGACGATCGGCAGTACCCACCTAAAGCATTATATTGAGATTTTCTGACGAATCATCACAATTGACGCTCGTCAATCCCCCGTCCTGGGGTGTATGTGCTGGTAAATCGTCACCGGCCATACAAATTAGCGACGGCGCTGACGAGACGCCGCCTCCTTCAGCAATCCATCTTTCGAGTCGAATAAGTAAATGACACCATCGCAGCCAGGATCTTCCGTGGACGTCAACGTTAGTGAGATCGCCGCACTGAAAACGCAGTTCGATATTTTCCGCTTCATGAAGAAAGTAACGGAAGCCTATCGTGCGCGGGCCTTCATGGTCTTCAATATCCCCTCCGTGACGGCACGTGATCTGCAAAGTAACGCCGTCATCTCGAGTTGGCCGGTGGAACTCCTTGCCGCCTACGACCACGAAGGACTGGTGGCCAACAGCCCGGTCATGAAGCGGCTGCGGACCTCGACCACGCCGTTCTTCAACGACGTGTCACAGGCAAAGCTGGATCGGCCTGATGGAAAGGCTGGCATCGTCAAGGCGCTCTTTGAACGCTTTCGCATGATGCGTTGCGCTTATTTTCCAACCCACGAGGCCTCCGGTGGGCGCGGTGCCGTTTCATTTTCAGGCGATCGCGAGGCATTCACCGCCGAGGAAATGCGCGAACTCCACTATATTTCCATTCACGTCTTCGACCGGCTGGCAGAAATCCGAAGCTACGACAATCGGGTCACGGACACCTTGACCGATCGCGAGATCGACTGTCTGAACTGGACTGCCGCCGGTAAGACCAGCGTTGAGATTGCCGAAATCCTCAGCCTGTCCGAACACACGGTGAACCACTACCTCAACCGCGCGACCAAGAAGCTCGATACGGTGAACCGCACACAAGCAGTCGCCAAGGCCCTGCGGATCGGCCTCATAAAGTAAGGGTTGCGCAAATTGTGGGCTTCGCTGGCATTCGCGCCTAAATCTTCGCCAATGCCGACCACCTTGTCACCTTGTCACATCGGCCCTTGCGAATGTTTGCCAATTGGCACGCTTTCTGCTTCCTTACATCCAGCGGTCCAGAGGGGACCCGGTAACGACGCCGGATAAACGGCGCGACCGCACACCGCCAGCCGACGCCACGGCGCCTGATCTCGGGCTTGGGCGTCGGCGGCGGTTGATGCTTTTGGGACACGCCGTGACGGCGTTCCCTGCACCTGCTCTTCCAATGGGCGTTTTGTCCTGGTCTTTTGCCGCGCTTGCTCTAGTTCGCAAGGCTTACCTCGCTATCCTGGAAGGCCGTTGCGACCATCAGGGCGAAAGCCCGGCGGACTTGGTGGACGCAGTGGCCTTCCGGTTGGCCTCGTTTCCCTCAATTGCCATTCGATCACCGATTTTGTTTGGCGAAGGCGCGGCGCTCCTCTATCTAGAATGCCAACATAGGCAGTGAGGATGGAATGACCGGCGTCACCAAGGAACAGGTTCTCGAAACGCTGAAGACAGTCCGCGGCCCCGATCTCGAACACGATATCGTCGAGCTCGGCATGGTGTCTGATGTCTTCATTTCCGATGGCAAGGTCTATTTCTCCATTACGGTTCCTGCGGAGAGTGCCAAGGAGTTGGAACCGCTTCGCCTCGCGGCCGAACGGGTCATCAAGGAGATGCCGGGCGTCAAGGGAGCGCTGGTTGCGCTGACGGCAGACAAGAAGGCCGGTTCAGGCGCGGCGCCGGTTTCGCGCCCTCAACCGCAGGCGGGACATGACCATCATGGCCATGCACACGCGCCGCAACAGCAGCCCCGCGCCGGCAAGCTCGCCGTCCCCGGTGTCAACGCCATCATCGCCGTTGCCTCGGGTAAAGGAGGCGTGGGCAAGTCCACGACCGCCGTCAATCTTGCGCTCGGTCTCCAGGCAAATGGTCTGCGTGTCGGCATTCTCGATGCCGATATCTACGGGCCGTCGATGCCGCGGCTGCTGAAGATCTCCGGCCGTCCCACCCAGATCGATGGCCGCATCATCAATCCGATGGAAAATTACGGACTGAAGGTCATGTCGATGGGCTTCCTCGTCGACGAGGACACGGCCATGATCTGGCGCGGCCCGATGGTGCAATCGGCGCTGATGCAGATGCTGCGCGAGGTTGCCTGGGGCGAGCTCGACGTGCTTGTCGTCGATATGCCGCCCGGCACCGGCGATGCGCAGCTGACGATGGCACAGCAGGTGCCGCTCGCCGGCGCCGTCATTGTTTCGACTCCGCAGGATCTCGCCCTCGTCGATGCCCGCAAGGGGTTGAACATGTTCAAGAAGGTCGAGGTTCCCGTGCTCGGCATCGTTGAGAACATGAGCTATTTTATCGCGCCCGATACCGGCACGCGCTATGATATCTTTGGTCACGGCGGCGCTCGCAAGGAAGCCGAACGCATTGGCGTTCCTTTCCTCGGCGAAGTGCCGCTGACGATGAACATCCGCGAGACGTCGGACGCCGGAACGCCACTTGTTGCCACCGAGCCGAACGGCATTGTCGCCGGCATCTATCGAGAGATCGCCGCCAAGGTCTGGCAGCAGCTCGGTGGGCAGCCCCAGAGGGCCGCGCCGGCCATTGTTTTCGAGTGAATGCTTCGCCGCCGCTAGACTCCCAATTGCGGAGGAAATGTGGTCAAACGGCGCCGTGAACGTAAGATGTCTTGATTCTTTCGCAGCTTTCCGTCATATGGCGCGCCGTCGACATGAGGCGGTTTTTTGCGAATGCTCGATGATGGCCACCCCGATGGGGACCGGTCACCTGCATGTTCGGAGTTATCTTGGTCGAAGGATTGGTGACTGCGATGCGGTTGAGCACGTTGCATATCTCGGCGGTTGCCGGATGTGCCAGGAGTCGTATGAATTTTCGTCAATCGCTTTCGTTAAGATCGGGAACTTGCATCCCGCGCGCTCTCGCAGGCGGCGCGCCGTGGAAGGGCTTTCGATGAAAGCAGCGATGTGCGCAACACGCCCGGATTACCGGAGGTCCAGCCGGTGATCACGGCCTACTGTTCCGATTGTAAACCGGTTGAAATCGGCGATCTGTCGCAAGGTTCGTTGCGTGACGATGTGATGTGGATCGATATGGTCGAGCCTTCGCGCGAGGAGGAACTCTTCGTCGAAAGAACCCTCGGTGTTGAGGTTCCGACGCGAGACGATCTCAAGGACATCGAGCCGTCGGCCCGCCTCTACATGGAAAACGATGCCGTGTTCATGACCGCATCCCTCGTCTGGAAGGTTGAAACGGACGCGCCGACGCTGACCGACGTTGCGTTCATCCTGGCTGGCAAGCGGATGATCACGATTCGCTACGCGCAACCAAAGTCCTTTTCGCTGTTCATCGCCGCTCTTCACCGCGTGCCGCAGCAGTGGCGGAGTGGCGCTGCGTTGCTGGCAAAACTCTTTGAAACCGTGATCGATCGGACTGCCGAAATCCTCGAGTTGTCGGTCGCGCGTATCGACATCCTGTCGACGCATGTGTTTGGCGACCGCGCCAGGAAAGTTCGCAAGCCATCGAACTATCTGGAAGAAAAGCTCAGGGACATCGCAGGCCATCATCGCCTCGTCAGCAAGGTCCGCGACAGCCTCGCGTCGCTGTCGCGGCTGATGACGTTTTTCTACACCGTCCCGGCCGTCCAGCAGGATCGCGACACCAAGGAACTCTGCAAGACGGTCTCGCGCGACATCCAGTCGCTCAACGAGCATGCGTCCTTCATCGCCGGCAATATCACCTTCCTGCTCGACGCCTCGCTCGGCCTGATCAACATCGAGCAGAACTCGATCATTAAGATTTTTTCGATCGCGTCCGTGGTGTTCTTGCCGCCGACGCTGGTCGCCTCCATCTACGGTATGAATTTCGAATTCATGCCGGAACTGCACTTTGCCCAGGGGTATCCGTACTCGCTTGGGCTCATGGTGCTGTCCGCCATCATTCCCTTCTTCTTTTTCCGATGGAAAGGCTGGCTCTGAAGAGCCTGTTTTCATTTCATGCACGAAGGCAGCCATTCACACGAACGAAAAATGAAGCCGCGCAAGCTGTTCTATCTGGCGCTGGGCTCCGTCGGCGTCGTCTATGGCGATATCGGAACCAGCCCGCTCTACGCGTTCCGCGAAGCATTGAAGCCCGTCGCGATCGACGGCCTCACACGCTTCGAGGTGATCAGCCTCATCTCGCTGATGATCTGGGCTCTGACCATTATCGTCACCATCAAGTACGTGCTCTTCCTGCTGCGCGCCGACAACGAAGGCGAAGGCGGTACGCTCTCCCTGCTGGCGTTGCTGATGAAGACCGCCAACGGGCATACCGCGCTGCTGATGCTGCTTGGTCTCGTCGGTGCAGCATTGTTCCTCGGCGATGCGATGATCACACCGGCGCTGTCGGTTCTGTCGGCCGTTGAAGGTCTGAAGCTCGTGGCCCCTAGCCTAACGAGCTATATTGTGCCGATTTCGGTCTTCATCCTGGCCTTATTGTTTGCTGTGCAGTCGCGCGGAACCGGCGCCATGGCCCGTTTTTTCGGGCCGATCACGGCGCTCTGGTTCATCGTGATGGCCGCCGCCGGCATTTCGCACATTTCGGATGACTTCGGCATCCTTGCCGCCTTCAACCCCTATTATGCGATCAGCTTCCTGCTGCATGAGGGATTTTACGGCGTCGTCGTGCTTGGCGCAGTCTTCCTGACCGTGACGGGCGCGGAAGCACTTTATGCCGATCTTGGCCACTTTGGCCGTCGGCCGATTCAGTGGGCGTGGTTTGCGCTGGTTTTCCCGGCATTGACGCTGAACTATTTGGGACAGGGCGCTCTCGTCCTCGGCAATCCGATGGCGATGTCTGATCCTTTCTACCTGATGTATCCGCAATGGGCGCTGCTGCCGGTCGTCATCCTCGCGACCGCTGCGACGATCATCGCCAGCCAGGCCGTCATTACCGGCGCTTTTTCGCTTGTTCGACAGGGCATCAACCTCGGCTTCCTGCCGCGCATGGAAATCCTCTTCACGTCGGAGACGAATACGGGACAGATCTTCGTACCGTCCGTCAACGCCGTGCTCTTCTTCGGCGTCATATTCCTCGTCATCAGCTTCAAGACGTCGGATGCACTGGCAACCGCCTACGGTATCTCGGTGACGGGCGCGATGGTCGTCACTTCGATCATGGCCTTCGAGTTCGTGCGCGTTCGCTGGAACTGGTCTATCCCGGTCGCAACACTCGCCTTGGCGCCGCTCGTCGGTCTTGAGCTCATCTTCCTTGGCGCGAACCTGCTGAAGATCCACGACGGTGGCTACATTCCGATCATGATTGCCACGGCGTTTACCGTGATCATGTGGACCTGGCGACGCGGCTCGGCCCTGTTGATGGAGAAGACGCGCCATACCGATATCCCGCTGGCGTCTTTCGTCAGCTCGATCGAGCGCAAGAGCGACCATTCCCCCGCCCAGGTGCCCGGCACCGCGATCTTCCTGACCAGCGATCCGGAATCGGCGCCTGCCGCGCTATTGCATAATCTGAAGCACAACCACGTTTTGCATGACAAGAACGTGATTCTGACGATCCGCACGATCAACAAGCCGCGTGTTTCGAGCGCCGATCGCTACAAGGTCGAGCAGATCTCGGAGCGGTTCTCGCGCGTCGAACTGCTGTTCGGATTCATGGAATCGCAGAACGT
Source organism: Rhizobium sp. LjRoot258 (assembly GCF_964254185.1). NCBI lineage: Bacteria > Pseudomonadati > Pseudomonadota > Alphaproteobacteria > Hyphomicrobiales > Rhizobiaceae > Rhizobium > Rhizobium sp. LjRoot258. The sequence continues at coordinate 492,600 of NZ_CAXUST020000001.1, forward strand.
CTCGCAAGCCTTGGCAACGCTGCGCAAGACCGGCCTGAAGTTCGACATCATGTCGACCTCCTTCTACCTCGGCCGCCGCAAGCTGGTTCCCGATGCCAAGTCCGGAATGCCTTACTGGCAGGATCGCCTTTACATCGCGCTTGCCAATGCTGCAGCAAATCCGTCGGATTACTTCCGCCTGCCGGCAAATCGCGTGGTGGAGCTCGGCTCGCACGTCATTATCTAGCCGAGCCAGTGCCCTTCGAAAGCCCGGCAAACCCGCGGGGCTTTTATTTTTGCTGCCGCTAATGCTTTCGTCCCTGGAAGGCGCCCCGTATTAACCAAGCATCAAGGTTAATGAGACATTTTCAACGGCATGTTCATGCGTCTCATGCCGGAGTCTCGCGTTGCGTCGAAATAGCCCTTCCCGTGGCAAGCTGCGCCTTTTGCTTCAAAACTGGAGTTCACCCGCGCTTTTCGGCTTTTGCGGGTGGCTGATGTCGCCGACGATGGTGTCCCATGCGGACCTCGCTGCTCTGCTTGCCGGCCTCGACCAGGAGCGGGAAAACTGGCGTATGGTATTGACCAATTCGCCGGCGGGGTCGATCCATCAGGCGGAACTGACCTTTGCCGATCCTGTCGTGACAGGCACGATCGCCGCCGGTGCAGGCATGGTTCTGCCTGACGGGCGCAAGGTCGCCTTTATGGCGAAGGAAAAGGGACATGAGGCGACGCCGGACGAAGATCGCGTCAATCGCCCGTCTAAAAAGGGCCGCGTCGTTGCCGTAGAAAAGGTGCAGCCGCCAAAGGATTTCTCTGCCGGGTCTATCCTCCACAGAACACGCCTGCTTTTTCAGCCCGCCTTCGACTTGAAGGATAAGTCGGCCTTCGTGAAGCCGAAGATCAAGGGCAAGGAAATCCAGATCGCCTCGAATTTCTATAAGAAGGAGCCGCCGAAGCCCGATCGCGGCGTCTCGCCCATGCTAGCCGGCCTCGTGACCAACACAAAGGCCGACGTGCTGGCAACGGCCTATGCGCCGGCCGCTCCTGATTATTCCCGTCAGTCGCCGTTCGATTCGATTCTGACCGACAAGGCCGACGACGGCCGCTTCGTGCCGCAGATCGGCCCGCGTGACCACGCCTGGGCTGCAAGCATCCTGTCGCCCTCCGTATTCTCGGCGGCCGAGCAGCAGTGCCTGGCATCCGGCATCTATTTCGAAGCGCGTGGCGAAACGGTGAAGGGGCAAGCCGCCGTCGCCCAGGTCATTCTCAATCGCGTCCGCAATCCGGCCTACCCGAAGACGATTTGCGGCGTCGTCTATCAGAACGAGGATTGGCGCAACCGATGCCAGTTCTCCTTTGCCTGCGACAACATCAAGGATCGCGTGAACTCGCAGTATCATTGGAGAATCGCCCGCGAAGTCGCCATGGCCGTTACCGCAGGCAAGATCTGGTTCCCGCAGGTCGGTTCCGCCACGCACTATCATGCTGTCTACGTTCGCCCGAAATGGGCCAAGACGATGGAAAAGGTCGGCCGCATCGGCCTGCATGTCTTCTATCGCACCTATGGCGGCGGCTGGAGCTGAGGAAAAAGCTGATCCTGACGCTATTTCGCGTCTCATCGCCGCACACAAAAGCGGATTCTTTCGGTCGATTTTGGCTAAGCTCGTCGAGATCGGCCTAAGCATATGTTTTTTATTGCCTATTTTATGGCTGGACATCGACCTCCTACGCCTTGACTATGCTTTTTGCTAAAACTATGTTGCGCGCGACTTCAGAACGGGCCGAAAGGTTCTCAAACCTTGGGGTCGTTGTCCGGAAAACCGGGGTAGCGGGCGGACAGCGGCTGGCGGAGGAGAGCACCATGGCGGATGACCGCGAGGAAAGTCTTGAGAAGCGCCGGGCGCAATTGGAAGCGAAGCTCGCAACCAAGCGCGTAGAGGCGGGGAAGGAAGAGGCTATCGAAGCCAGCGCCGAGGCGAGCCGCAAAGGCTATGCCGAGGCGATGAAGCTTTCGAGCGAATTCATCTCCGCAATCGTCGTCGGCGCCGTTCTTGGCTATGTCCTCGACCGTTTTGTCGGCACGGCGCCTTGGGGATTGATTGTTCTTCTTCTTCTTGGATTTTGTGCCGGCGTATTGAACGTTCTGCGTGCTGCGGGGAAGGTTGCAAAGCCCGATCCTGCGGAGCGCGAGAATGGCGGAAAATAGGGCAGGGCGCTCCGGCGTTCGATCCAGTGCAATGATCCCGTTTCGCGCGGGCTAAAGATAGAGAGAACAAGCGGTGTCTAACGATCCGACCCATCAGTTCCTGATCCAGAAGATTGTGCCGATCGAAGTCGGCGGAATTGATTTCTCGTTTACGAATGCATCGCTCTTCATGGTGGCGTCCGCTGCCGTCGCCGCTGGCTTTTTGTATTTCTCGACGTCGAACCGGGCGATCGTGCCTGGCCGTTCCCAGTCGGTTGCAGAGATGTCCTACGAATTCATCGCCAACATGCTGAAGGAAGGCGCTGGATCCAAGGGAATGAAGTTCTTCCCGTTGGTCTTCTCGCTCTTCATGTTCGTGTTGACGGCAAACCTGCTCGGCATGTTCCCGTACTTCTTCACGGTCACCAGCCAGATCATCGTCACCCTCGCGCTGGCGCTGCTCGTGATCGGTACCGTTCTCGTCTACGGTTTCTACAAGCACGGCTTCCACTTCCTGAATATCTTCGTGCCGCAGGGCGTTCCGGGCATTCTTCTGCCGCTCGTCGTGGCGATCGAAATCATCTCCTTCCTCTCCCGTCCGATTTCGCTCTCCGTTCGTCTCTTCGCCAACATGTTGGCGGGTCACATCACCCTTAAAGTGTTCGCAGGCTTCGTCGCCTCGCTTGGAGCGCTGGGTGCACTCGGCGTCGGTGGTGCCATTCTTCCCCTCATCATGACGGTCGCCCTGACCGGTCTCGAGTTCCTCGTTGCCTTCCTGCAGGCTTACGTCTTTGCGGTGCTGACTTGCATGTACCTCAATGACGCGATCCATCCGGGCGGCCACTAAGGATACCGATATTGACGTCCATGGGCGTCAGTCAATTCGCCGTAACAACCATTTCAAAGGAGTGAAAATATGGATCCCATCGCAGCAAAGTACATCGGCGCAGGTCTGGCTTGCCTCGGTATGGCCGGTACGGCTCTCGGCCTCGGCAACATCTTCGGCAGCTACCTGTCCGGCGCGCTGCGCAACCCGTCGGCTGCTGACAGCCAGTTCGGCCGTCTGGTTTTCGGCTTTGCCGTTACGGAAGCTCTGGGCATCTTCTCGCTGCTCGTCGCTCTCCTCCTGCTCTTCGCCGTCTAAGACAGGCGCATTGAAGGATCACGGCCTGCGACCCGCAAGCCGTGATCCTTTGCATTTGCAGTACACCTGGAGGTGAGCATGTTTTTTGTGACCCCGGCTTACGCCGAAGAGGCCCCGGCGGGAACCGCAGAAACTGGCGCAGCGACCGGTACAGACACGCATGCCGCTCCGGCAGCAGGCGAGGTCCACACCGAGACCGGCGTACCAGCCGAGCATCACGGCGGCGGCGTATTCCCGCCTTTCGATTCGACGACCTACGCCTCGCAGCTTCTGTGGCTGGCGATCACGTTCGTTGTCTTCTTCGTGCTCATGCAAAAGGTCATCACGCCGCGTATCGGTGGTATTCTCGAGCAGCGCCACAATCGCATCTCGCAGGACCTCGATGAGGCAGGCCGCCTGAAGGCGGAAGCCGACGCAGACGTTGCTGCTTACGAAGCCGAATTGGCCGCTGCTCGCGCCAAGTCAAACTCGATCGGCACTGCCGCTCGCGATGCCGCCAAACTGAAGGCGGAGGCCGACCGCAAGGCCGTCGAAGCAAGCCTGGCTGAGAAGCTGAAGGCTGCGGAAGGTCGCATCGCCGAGATCAAGGCGAAGGCATTCGCTGACGTCGGTTCCATCGCCGAAGAAACCGCAACGGCTGTTGTAGAACAGCTGATCGGCACCACAGCAACGGCAGAAGTTGCTGCTGCGGTTGCTGACATCAAGAAGGGGGCTTGATCGATGGAATTTGCATTGGACGCAACATTCTTCGCATTCGTCGGTCTTGTGCTGTTCCTGGCGCTGGTCGTCTACCTCAAGGTTCCGGGCATGATGGCTAAGTCGCTCGACGACCGTGCCGACCAGATCCGCAACGAGCTGTCGGAAGCCAAGCGCCTGCGCGAAGAGGCCCAGCATCTGCTGGCCGAGTATCAGCGCAAACGCAAGGAAGCTGAAGCAGAAGCTGCACACATTGTCGCCGCTGCTGAGCGTGAAGCCGAAATGCTGACGGTGGAAGCCAAGAAGAAGACGGAAGAATTCGTCGCAAACCGCACCGCGGTTTCCGAGCAGAAGATCAAGCAGGCGGAAGCCGATGCGATGAAGGCGGTTCGTTCCGCTGCTGTCGATCTGGCGATCGCCGCTGCCGAAAACGTTCTGGCGAAGAAGGCCGACACGAAGGTGCAGGCCGATCTCTTCAAGGGGGCGGTCGGCGAAGTGAAGACGCGTTTGAACTGAGCGCTCGGTTCGTGTTCATCTGAAAAGCCCCGTTCAACCGACGGGGCTTTTTTGCTATTGGCGGCACGGCCGTCAAGGTGAAGGCAGCCTATGCAGACGGATGAGACGCATGGCGGATCGATCTGTCAAACGATCAGCGCGTCGCCATGTCCGATCTCGCTGTCAAGCGTTTGAATGCGCTTCTCGCCTTCATGGACGAGGAGGCGACGCGGCGATCGGAAAAATATTGCGGGCATATCGAGCAGGGCCATCACATGCTTTGATGCGAGGACATTGACGACATCCGCGCGAACCGGAATCAAATCCTGGCCGGGCACATGGCCGCCTGATTAGCTGAAAGGCAGCCGCCTGCCATAAAGGCGCCATTCAATGGTCGGCGGATCGCCCCGCTATTGCCGCACCAAAAACGTCGCACAATCACATTGTCGCCGGATCATTCCTCAACCCTAACCCACGGCCAAGGCAGCGCGCTGCCGTTCACGCCGTATCATCACGGAGGAATGAATATATGACCACTCGTTACATTGCAGCTGCGTTGTTGACTGCTGCAGCCTTCGGCTTGGTGCCTTTCAGCACGCCTGCGTCCGCACAGGAGGCAGCTCCGGAGAAGCAACCGATCCAAGTGCAGCCAGAAAGCAAAGGCGAGGCCGCAGCCGTCAGCGATCAGAAGATCGAGGCCTTTGCGGTCGCCTACCTGCAGGTCGACAAGATCAGGCAGGAATACGCAGCCAAGCTCGAAGCAACGCAGGATGCTGGGGCAAAGCAACAACTGCAGAGCGAGGGCAGTAAGCAAATGGTTCAGGCCGTGGAAGGCTCTCCAGGGATATCGGTAGAGGAATATAATTCAATTCTAACAGCCGCGCAGAACGATCCGGCGCTGGTCAAGAGAGTTCAGGAAAAGCTCCAGAAATCGGCACCTACACAGCAGCCCGCGACACAGCAGTAGGCGTACTCCGCGACTGCGCGCTTGAACTCTGGTTCACGCATGCGAAGCGGTCTGATGGCCGCTTCGCATGCGATCTGTCGTGGTTACGACAAAGTCGGCGTGCAAAGCCCCATTCTCATAGGCGGGCTACACGGCAAGACGCTACTCCTGCAGCATCTCCTGCGTCGCGCCGACCTCGGTTCCGTCCTTCTTCAACGGCCTGAAACTCATGCGGTGAAGCGGGCACGGGCCATGCCGCTCAATGCCGGCGCGATGCTGCGCTGTGCCATAACCCACATGTGCGGCAAAGCCATAGGCGGGGAAGACGGCGTCCGCACGCGCCATCATTCGGTCGCGCGTCACCTTGGCGACAATGGAGGCGGCAGCGATGGAAACAGAGCGCGCGTCACCCTTGACGACCGCTTGGCCGGGACAGGCGAGACCGGGTGGAACGTCGAGTCCATCGGTCAGCACATAGCTTGCAGGTATCGACAAGCCGCAGATGGCGCGGCGCATGGCGTCTAGGCTGGCCTTGCGGATATCCGTCTCGTCGATGCGCGTCGAGCTCGAGGAGGCGATCGATACGGTCGCCGTCGCAAGAATCTGAACGAAAAGCTCCTCGCGCTTCTGTGCCGAAAGCTGCTTCGAATCGTTCAAGCCATCAGGAATGCGTTTTGGATCGAGAATGACGGCTGCCGCCACCACCGGGCCGGCCAGCGGGCCGCGTCCGGCCTCATCAGCGCCCGCGACCGGCCAATGACCGGCCTTGCGCGCCTTCAGCTCCAGCCGAAAATCCGGCACCAGGGGGACATCTTCGAAAAGCATAGGAGAATCGGGTGACGTGCGAGGTTTCATGCGGCTGAACCTCGCACGCCAACCCGATTTCCTGCAAGTCCCCGGATCAGGGCGGCGGGCCGGGGACTTGGGCGCGGACGGGCAGGGCGACCATCCGCAAAGCTGGAATATCAAAGCAGCGATAGCTGCACGCCGCTGCCATCAGGCGGAACGAAGAGGTCGTCGCGCAGCGGCATGCTGCGCCGGGTCATGCCAAGCCGTTTCGTGGCCATCTCGAAACGACGCGCAATCTGCCAGGCATAGGGGCCAGCTCCCTTCATCCGCTTGCCGAACTCCGCGTCATAATCCTTGCCGCCGCGCATCGAACGGACAAGCGACATGACGTGCCGGTAGCGGTCGGGGTAGTTTTGCAACAGCCAGTCGCGAAACAGCGGCGATACTTCGAATGGCAGGCGCAGGATGACGTAACCCGCTTCCTTCGCGCCCGCGGCATGGGCTGAGTCGAGAATGCGCTCCAGTTCGTGATCGTTAAGCGCCGGAATCATGGGCGCTGCCATCACCGATGTCTGGACACCCGCATCGGAGAGTACGCGGATAGCCTCCAGCCGACGCGTCGGCGTCGAGGCTCGCGGCTCCATGGTCCGCGCGAGCTTGCGCTCGAGCGTCGTCACCGACAGCGAAACACGAACAAGGTTCCTCTCGGCCATCGCCGAGAGAATATCGAGATCGCGCAGGATCATTGCCGACTTCGTAACAACCGAAACCGGATGGTTGGCCTTCTCAAGCACCTCGAGAATCTGCCGCATGATGCGCCATTCCTTCTCGATCGGCTGGTAGGGATCGGTGTTGGTCCCGATCGCGATGACGCGCGGCTTGTAACCGGGCTTCGCCAATTCTCGCTCCAGAAGCTTCGCTGCATCCGGCTTGGCAAAGAGCTTGGCTTCGAAGTCTAGACCGGCGGAAAGGCCCATATAGGCATGCGTCGGCCGCGCGAAGCAGTAGATGCAGCCATGCTCGCAGCCGCGATAAGGATTGATCGAGCGGTCGAAGGGAATGTCTGGCGATTCGTTGCGCGTGATGGCCGTCCGCGGCTTTTCGATCTGCACTTCGGTCTTGAACGGCGGAAGATCCTCAAGGTTCTGCCAGCCATCGTCGAAAGTCTCACGGCGCAGAGGCTCGAAGCGACCACTCGGATTGAGCCCGGCCGCACGCCCGCGGCGACGGTCGACATCGATCCGCAGACCGGCAGACACGATCATCGCATCGGCAATATCTGCCGTATTGGCAGGCGCAAATGCGGCCTGCCCTGCAAGGGACTGCTCGTTCATTGGATTCTCCGCTGGCGGAAGCTTTGCTTCCATCCGTTTTGATGATTAAATTCCTATCGGCAAAAAGAGAACAATGCAAGAACAAAATGAGGAAAGTGCCGCTGGCAAAATTTTGTGCGGCGCTCTATGAATAGGCAATGTTGACTGTTGTACTGGAATGCCAGGATCAGGAGCCTGAGCTGGCGCAGACGTTATCGGTGTTGGTTGCAGGCGCAGTGGAGGGGCTTGTCAGTGACGTTGTGGTGCTTGACCATGACTCGCGGGACGGGACGTCGAGGGTGGCCGATGCTGCCGGCTGCCGTTTTCATTCGCAATGGGATATCAAGGATATAGTGCGCTCGGCACGAGGAGAGTGGCTGCTTTTCGTCGAGCCCGGTGCGCGGCCGCAGACCGGCTGGATCGACGAGATTGCCGAGTACATGGCGCTGAATAAGCTGCCTGCACGGTTCACCGCTTCGCGCGGATATCGGCGTCCTTTTCTGCAGCGCATCCGCCGGGCGTCGTCGCCGCTGGAACTCGGGCTTCTCCTTCCCAAGAAACAGGCCATCGCCGCAGCACGAAGCGGAATGCGCCTCTCCGAATTCGCGAAAGGGCAGACGCTCCGCAAGCTGTCCAGCGAACTCATTCCCTCTTGGGTTGCGCGCGCGGCGCGGTAGCTGCGCGTGCTCTCCTTCGGCTCCCCCGCAAATGATGGCGCCCGATACAATTTTGCGCTATAATTCCTGCATGGCGCCGCCCGAGCGCCTCGCTTCGTGACGGTCGACCATGAATGCCGGCAGACGGCAGAACAGGTCAGCGGAAGTCTCCTCTTCTGCCGGTTTCCGGCAAAAGGAGGTGCGTCATGAAACGCAATATGATCCGCGGCCTGTTGTCGGCCGTCATATTGACGACATCGATGATCGCGCATCCGCATTCGGCTGCATCGCAGATGATGCGCAGTTGCGCAGGCCGATCCGAGGTCGTCAATTTCCTCGACAAGAACTTTGCCGAAAGGCTGACGGCAGTTGGGTTGGTCAACCAGAACGCCATGCTTGAGGTCTACGCCGCGCAGAGCGGCACGTGGACGCTGCTCATCACGGATGTTCGCGGCGTAAGCTGCATCCTGCTGTCCGGTGATAGCTGGGAGACAATGCCTGCTCTGCCGGGCATAGGGACATAGAACGGCAGGTTAAGTTCTTCTGCCGGAGCAGTCCGTTACTTGCCTGTGCCGCGCTTTAGATGTTCGTCGAGACGCGGCATGATCTCCACGAAATTGCAAGGCATGTGGCGGTAGTCGAGTTGGGATTTGAGTATGCCATCCCAGGCATCCTTGCAGGCGCCGGGCGAGCCTGGCAGTGCGAAGATGAAAGTTGCGTTGGCAACGCCCGCCGTGGCACGCGACTGGATCGTCGAGGTGCCGATCTTGTCGTAGGAGATGCGGTGGAACACTTCCGAAAAGCCATCCATCCTCTTTTCGAAAAGCGGCTCCAGAGCTTCTGGCGTGACATCGCGGCCGGTGAAGCCGGTTCCCCCGGTGGTGATGACGACGTCGATATCATCGCGTTCGGTCCAGGCCTTCACCCGCGAAGCTATCGCCTGCGGGTCATCAGGGACGATTGCGCGGTCTACCAACCGGTGACCTGCCTCCTTGATCCTGGCGGCCAGCGTATCGCCGGAGCGGTCGTCGCCGAGCGTGCGGGTATCCGAGACCGTCAGCACGGCAATGCCGACAGGAATGAAGGGGCGCGTTTCATCCAGCCCTGGCATCGTGTCCTCCAGCAGTCGTTTCCGTTGCTTCGAAATACCAGTCCGGCCGTTCGCTGTGAAGCGCGGCGGCCGCCGTCTCTGCCGCTCCAAGCGTATCAAAGATGCCAAAGCAGGTGGCGCCGGAACCGGACATGCGAATGAGGGAGGCGCCCTGCTTCTTCAGCATCGCCGAGATCTCGGCAATTTCGGGCAGCAGGTCTCGAGCGACCGGCTCAAGGTCATTGCGCATCGAGCCTATCGTCTCGATCCAGGTGGAACGCGGCGTCATGTCGAGTGCCGGATTGGTCTTGCTCGTCAACGTCCGGAAAACCTCGGGCGTCGATATGGCTTTCAGCGGGTTCGCCAGCACCATGGCAAAGGCGGGCATGTCGTCGACAGGGGTGATCTGCTCGCCTATGCCGCGCGCGATCAGTGGTCTGCTCGCCAGGCACATGGGCACGTCGGCACCAAGCCGGATGGCGATCGCCTCGATGGTCGCATTCGGAAGCGACACGTTCCAGAGCCGCGTCAGGCCGCGAAGCGTCGCTGCCGCATCGGCCGACCCGCCGCCGATTCCGGACGCAATCGGCAGGTTCTTCTGGAGATCGATGCGAACCGCGGGAGCGATGCCGCTCTCGCGAGAGACCGCACTGCGCAGAAAATCCCGGGCCTTCAGGACAAGATTGTCGTGGCCGTCGTCGACGAGCGCTTCGGCAAAGCGCCCTGATATCACGAACTCGTCTCGCTCAGCCGGCGTAAATTCAAGCCGGTCGCCATGCCGGGTGAAGGTCACCAGCATATCGAGCAGATGGTAGCCGTCGGGTCTCTGGCCCGTCACATGCAGGGCCAGATTGATTTTTGCCGGAGCGTCCTCGATGACGGTCAGGTCATCGCGCATACTCGCTTCTGGCATCGCCTATCAGGACTTCTTGTCCGTGGGCTTCGGTTCGACCGGCGCCGGATCCGGCTGCTTCTTGTCAGCCGCCTTGGAGTTGTCGGTATCCTGCGGCAAGCCGTTGGCGATCTTTTCCTTGATCTTCGGGATCTGGGATCCCTCGGGTTCGGAGCCGAGCGCCCGGTTCCACTGGTAGACGGCTTCGAGCTTGCGGCCGACACGCCAGTAGGCATCGCCCAGATGGTCGTTGATCGTCGCGTCGCCGGCCTTGATCTGCGCTGCTTTCTCCAATTCCTCGACCGCATCGTCGAAGCGGTTCAGCCGGAAATACGCCCAGCCCAGCGAGTCGATGATGTAGCCATCGTCTGGACGCAGATCGACCGCCTTCTTGATCATCGCCAGTCCCTCGTCGAGGTTCCGGTTCATGTCGATCCAGGAGTAGCCGAGGTAGTTCAGAACCTGCGGCTGGTCGGGGTTGAGTTCCAGTGCCTTGCGGAAATTCGGCTCTGCCTGGTCCCATTTCTTCAGGCGTTCATAGGCAATGCCGCGCTGGAAGAAGACCGTCCATGCGCCCCTGCCCGGCAACGGGCCGATGACTTCGACGGCCTTGTCGTAATTGTCGGCCATGGCGGCGTAGTCCTTCGCATCCGACAGCACGCTGCCGTAGGCGAGGTAGCTGCGAACGTCCTTCGGATCAGAGGCGATCAGGCTCTGAAGGTGCTTGCGCGCTTCCTCCACCTTGCCGCCCTGCGCAAGGGCAAGGCCGAGCTGCAGCTCGGAGATGCGGCGCATCGGCGAGTTCTCGGGCACCTGCTTGTAGAGCGCGATCGCGCGGTCCATCTGCTCCTGCTTCTCGGCAATGCCGCCGAGCATGACGAGCGTATCAGCGCTATCCGGATCCAGCGTCTTGGCTGTCTGCAGGTAGAGCGAAACGATATCCTCGGCACCGTCGCGGTTCAGCGCGCCACCGATGGAGAAGAGTACGCCGGCAGCGCCTTGCTTGGCGGTCTGAATCTGCTGCTCCTGCTTCTCGCCCTTTTCGATGCTCTGGCGCAGCGCATTGAGCGGGGCGTAGTTCGGCAGCAGGTTGTCGCCGACGGAAATCGCGTCGAGCGCCTTCTGCTTGTTGCCCTGGGAGGCTTCCAGTCGGGCGAGAGCCATGACGGCGCGCATGAAGGTATCGGGAGCGGTCGCACCGCCATCCTTGTCGAGTACGGCGTCGTTGAGGTTCTGGCGGGCGGCCCTTATGTCGCCGTTCACGATCGCGATCGCGCCGGCGTTGTAGGATTTGAAGATGCCGACCCAATCCGGCCCCTTCATCCTCTGAACCATGGTGAGAGCTTCCTTGCCACGGCCGGCGCCGACGCGGGCCCAGGCGGCAAGCAGATCGTTCATCATTCGGTCGAGATCGTTCGGGCCGGTATATTTCAGAAGCGATTCAGCGGTCTTGTATTCGCCGCGACGAATGGCATCCATGCTGCGCACGATGGTCGTGATGCGTTCGACCGTTGGATCGCCTTTCAGGTCGTTGGCATACTTCACGCCATCCTTGATGTCGCCGTTCAAAAGCAGCGAGATCATCAGGCGCTGGCGGATTTCCGGATTTCCCGGCTCGATCTGCAGCGCCTTCTTGTATAGTTCAATCGCCGTCTCGTAGTCGTGATCGACATCGGCGGTCCGGGCGGCCAAAAATGCGCCGGAGAAGCTCGTGACGCTATCCGGATCGAAGATCACCGTGGCGGCATCGTCCTTCTTGGCCGTCTCTTCGGCATTCACGCCGCCGAGCGCTGCCAGCGATAGGACCGCTGCCATGGCTGCGCTCGAAAGAAGACGGATGGCAAGTTTTTGCCGCATTAGAAAACCTCTCTTGTCGGGCAGCCGGCCTCGTCCGACTGCAAAATCAGTTGAAATGACTGACTCACAACAGGATGGCTTTTTTGGAGCGGCCCTGCAATAAATTCAGCCCGCGATCAGGGACCGTCGATTAATTGACGCGCTCGATGCAGAAGTCGATGACTTCCAGCAAGGCTGACTTCCATCCCGTTTCGGGAAGCGGTGCGAGCGCATCGCGTGCGATCGTGCCGTAGTGAACCGCCCGGGCAATGGTGTCGTTCAGCGTGCCATACTTGGTAATCAGGCCAAGCGCCTTTTCGAGATTCTGGTCGCTGCTCTCGCCGCCTTCAATGGCCTGCCGCCAAAAAGCGCGCTCTTCCTCGGTTCCGCGGCGATACGCCAAGATGACCGGAAGCGTAATCTTGCCTTCGCGGAAGTCGTCGCCGACATTCTTGCCGAGATCGGCCGCCTTGCCGCCGTAGTCCAGCGCATCGTCGACAAGCTGGAAAGCGAGACCAAGGTTCATGCCGTAGGACTTCAGCGCGTTGCGGCCGGATTTGCCGGCATCGGCGACGATCGGGCCGACTTCGGCGGCTGCGGCAAACAACGCTGCCGTCTTCGCGCGGATGACGGCGAGGTAGTCGTCTTCCGTCGTTTCCATGTTCTTGGCGACGGAAAGCTGCAGCACTTCGCCTTCGGCGATCACGCATGCCGCCGAGGAGAGCACATCGAGCGCATCGAGCGAGCCGACATCGACCATCATGCGGAACGCCTGGCCAAGCAGGAAGTCACCGACGAGCACGCTCGCCTGGTTGCCCCAGATCATGCGGGCGGTGGATTTGCCGCGGCGAAGGTCGCTCTCATCGACGACGTCGTCATGCAGCAGCGTCGCCGTGTGCATGAACTCGACTGATGTCGCAAGCTTGATGTGGTTCTCGCCCTTGTAGCCGAATAGCGCAGCAGACGCCAAAGTCAGCATCGGACGAAGGCGCTTGCCGCCGGACGAGATGAGATGGTTGGCCACTTCGGGAATCATCTGGACGTCGGAACCGGCCTTGGAGAGGATAAGCTGGTTCACCCGTTGCATGTCCGCTTTGGTCAAATCGACCAGCGGCTTGACGGATGCCAGTTTGTTTTTGCTTTCTTCAAGCGGTATGACCACGCCCAACGACCCGGACTCCTGTTAAATTATTGAGTTCGACAATAGAAAGGGGCGATTGGCGCGGCAAGGGGTGAATTGTCGCGTCGCGCAAATTTGAAAGGGATTTTCCGGCAAATGCATGAACTTATTCGCGCCAATGATCCCGTGTTGCTCTCCTACGCGGAGAGCTTGTTGAAGGATGCGGGGATCCACTGCTTCATTGCCGATCAAGGGATGAGCATTCTGGAAGGGTCGCTCGGCATGCTGCCGCGCCGACTCCTCGTCGATGACGAACAAGCTGACCAGGCACGGCGCATTCTCGTGGATGCCGGGCTCGGCGGCGAATTGCGCGCTCCGAAGTGAGCCTGAGATGACGGGAGATCTTGCCGAGACGATTGACGCCTTTCACCGGGGGCTGTTCCATGTGGTGCAGCCGAAGGGCAGGGGGCATCGCTCCGGCATGGATGCAATGCTGCTTGCTGCGCTCGTCGCCGACGACCGTCCGATCAAGGTCGCCGATCTCGGTGCCGGCGCAGGCGCCGCCGGCTTGGCCGTCGCGTCGCGGCTGCCGGCCGCCGAAGTCGTGCTCTTCGAGCGTTCCGGCCAGATGGCCGACTATGCGCGCCGCAGCATCCTCCTGCCTCAAAATGCGCATGTGGCGGGCCGCGTTTCGGTCGTCGAGGCGGACGTAACGCTAAGGGCGAAGGCGCGCAACGAAGCTGGTCTCCCCGACGAGAGCTTCCATCATGTCATCATGAACCCGCCGTTCAACGATGCGGGCGATCGCCGGACGCCCGATGCCTTGAAGGCAGAGGCACATGCGATGACGGAAGGACTGTTCGAAAGCTGGGTGCGGACGGCCGGAGCGATCATGATCCCTGGCGGGCAATTGTCGCTGATCGCACGCCCGGAATCGATTGCCGAGATCATCGACGCGTGCGGACGCCGCTTCGGCGGCATCGAGGTCACCGCGATCCATCCACGCGAAGGCGAGAGCGCCGTGCGTATCCTCGTCACCGCGATCAAAGGATCGCGCGCGCGGCTTTCGCTGCGCGCGCCACTTATCATGCACGAGGAGGGAACGCATAAATTCTCCCCCTTCGTGGATGATCTCAACAATGGCCGGGCGGCCTACATCAGGCGCTAGCCGACGACGAAGTCGAACAGCAGCTTGACATTGAGACCCGCGATCAGGACCGCGATCACGTAGGCAATCGCACTCAACCAGCGTGGGGCGACCAGCGCGCCCATCTTCGCCCTGCTTGCCGTAAACATCACGAGCGGGAAGACGGCGAAGGAAAGCTGCAGGCTGAGCACGACCTGCGTCAGGATCAGCAGTTCCGCTGTGCCCTTGTCGCCATACCAGATCGTGACGAAGGCGGCCGGAACAATGGCGATCGCACGGGTGATCAGGCGGCGAACCCACGGCTGAAGCCGGATCTTCAGGAAGCCTTCCATGACGATCTGGCCTGCAAGCGTTGCCGTAACCGTCGAATTCAGGCCGCAGCAGAGGAGCGCGATGCCGAAGAGCGTTGGAGCGATTGCCAGGCCGAGCAACGGTGCGAGTAACGAAGATGCCTCGCCCAGTTCCACGACATCCGTCTTGCCGTTCGCATGGAAGGCAGCAGCGGCCAGGATCAGGATCGATGCATTGATCAGGAGCGCGAAGCACAGCGCCACGGTCGAGTCGATCGTCGCGTAGGTCAGCGCCTGGCGCTTTTCCGGCACCGTGTGGCCATAGGCGCGGGTCTGGACGATGCCCGAGTGCAGGTAGAGATTGTGCGGCATTACGGTGGCGCCAAGAATGCCGAGCGCGAGGTAGAGCATCTCGGGATTGGAAACGATCTCGGTCGTCGGGAAGAAGCCCCGGATCACCGCACCCCATTCCGGGTCTGCCAGGAAGATCTGCACGCCAAAGCACACGGCGATGATGGCGAGCAGGGCGATCACGAAGGCTTCCACCCAGCGGAAGCCTATCTTCTGCAGATAGAGGATGAGGAACACGTCGAGCGACGTGATGAGAACGCCGAGCTCAAGCGGAATGCCGAAGAGCAGATTGAGGCCGATCGCCGTGCCGATCACTTCGGCGATGTCGGTCGCGATGATGGCGATTTCGGCAAAGGCCCACAGCGGAACGGAGACGTATTTCGGGTATGCGTCACGGCAAGCCTGGGCAAGGTCGCGCCCGGAAGCGATCGCAAGGCGCGCACAGAGCGATTGCAGGACGATCGCCATCAGGTTGGACAGCAAGGCGACGGTCAGCAGGGCATAGCCGAACTTCGAACCACCGGCGAGCGAGGTCGCCCAGTTGCCGGGGTCCATATAGCCGACGGCCACCATGTAGCCGGGCCCGAGGAACGCGGCGATGCGGCGCCAGCGTGTACCATGTGTGTGCGTCTGGACGGAGCGGTAGACATCGGAAAGCGATGCCTCTTCACGTTCGTGTCGCCAGCCGGCCTTCGCGTTCGGATTTACGATGTCCATGCAGTGTCCGCCTATTATCGATGCGGCCAGTATGTCTGATTGGAATGATAATGCAAGTCATTCGCAACAAGATTTGTGAGCGACAGATGTTTTCTGCTGCGGCCATTGCGTTTGTCGCTCCGTTGCATACATGGAAGACGTTCGCTGACATCGTCGCAAAGGATGGAAAATGGCCGGATTTTTGAAGAGGTTGCTGCCGAAGCGTTTCCGCAAGGAAGGCATGGTGATCCCCGTCGTTCGACTTCACGGGCCGATCATGAGCGGCGGGAGCCAGTTCCGGCCCACCCTCAATCTCGCCTCAACGGCGCAAGTCCTCGAAAAGGCCTTCAGTTTCAAGGATGCGCCGGCGGTTGCCATCTCGCTCAATTCGCCCGGCGGCTCCCCGGTGCAGTCGCGCCTCGTCTTCACCCGCATCCGCGAACTCGCGCGCGAGAAGCAGAAGAAGGTTCTCGTCTTCGTCGAAGATGTTGCGGCATCTGGCGGCTACATGATCGCGCTTGCCGGCGACGAGATCATTGCCGATCCCACCTCCATCGTCGGCTCGATCGGCGTCGTCTCCGGCGGCTTCGGTTTTCCCGAGCTCTTGAAGAAGATCGGCGTGGAGCGCCGGGTCTATACGGCCGGAGAAAACAAGGTGATCCTCGATCCTTTCCAGCCGGAGAAGGAAAAGGACATCGAATACCTGAAGACCCTGCAATTGGAGATCCATCAGGTTTTCATCTCCATGGTTCGCGAGCGGCGTGCCGGCAAGCTGAAGAATGACGACGTAGTCTTCTCCGGGCTTTTCTGGACCGGTATGCGCGCACTTGAGCTGGGCCTGGTCGATGGGCTAGGCGACATGCGGCAGGAATTGAAGCGCCGCTACGGGGCCAAAAGCAAGCTCGAGCTGGTGATGCCAGCGCGTGGTCTTTTCGGACGACGCATTCCGGGTATATCGTCAGCCAGCTTGGAGGGCGCCGGCGCCGGTCTTGCAACCGGACTTGTCGAGGCGGCCGAGGAGAAGGCATTGTGGAGCCGATTCGGGCTGTGAGGGAGTGAAGGCTGGCATCATGCCGCAACTGATAATTATCGTCGTGCTGGTGGTCGGCGCCTGGGTTCTCTACCGCCGCTTCATCGCGGATGCAAAGCGGCTCGCCGAGCGATCCCGTCGTGCCGAGAAGGAGCGCCAGACGGGCGCCATCGGCACGCTGGTCAAGGATCCGGTTACCGGCGAATACCATCTGAAGAAGGACGAGGACGAGTAGGGCTGCAAAAGCCTTGACCCGTTTGGCGTGGCATGGCACCTGTCCGCGCACTTTTATACGAATTCGGAAGCCGTTCCATGTCTGCAGCCGCACTCCCCGACCATATGAACCCCAAGCGCTCGTTTCAGGCGCTGATCCTCACGCTCCACACCTACTGGGCGGACAAGGGGTGTGCAGTTCTGCAGCCTTACGACATGGAAGTCGGCGCCGGTACGTTCCACCCGGCAACGACGCTGCGTGCGCTCGGGCCCAAGCCGTGGAAGGCTGCCTACGTGCAGCCGTCGCGCCGCCCGTCCGACGGCCGCTACGGCGAGAACCCGAACCGCCTGCAGCACTATTATCAGTATCAGGTCATCCTGAAGCCGAACCCGCCAAACCTGCAGGAACTCTATCTCGGCTCGCTCGCAGCGATCGGTCTCGACCCGCTGCTGCACGACATCCGTTTCGTCGAGGACGACTGGGAAAGCCCGACGCTCGGCGCCTGGGGTCTCGGCTGGGAGTGCTGGTGCGACGGCATGGAAGTGTCGCAGTTCACCTATTTCCAGCAGGTCTGCGGCATCGAATGCTCGCCTGTCGCGGGCGAGTTGACCTATGGTCTGGAGCGCCTCGCCATGTACGTCCAGGGCGTAGACAACGTCTATGACCTGAACTTCAACGGCCGCGAGGGCGACGAGAAGATCAGTTACGGCGACGTCTTCCTGCAGGCTGAGCAGGAATATTCACGCCACAATTTCGAATACGCCAATACGGAGATGCTGCACCGTCACTTCGTTGACGCCGAGAAGGAGTGCCAGGCGCTTCTCGCCGCCGGCGCGCCGGGCGACAATGCGAACCAGCTGCTGCACAAGTGCGTGTTCCCGGCCTATGACCAGTGCATCAAGGCAAGCCACGTCTTCAATCTTTTGGATGCGCGCGGCGTGATCTCGGTCACCGAGCGCCAGAGCTACATTCTGCGGGTGCGCACGCTGGCCAAGGCCTGCGGCGAAGCCTTCCTGCTGACGGACGCGGGTGGGGTAGATCTGGCGAAAACCGCCGCTTGAGGGTGGCGGTCAGCGGCGTTCGTCGCTTCTGACCTCGACACGGCGTTCCACCGGACGCGCCATTTTCTGGACAAAGAAGTACGAAGCGATGGCCAGCGTGTTGAGCAGGAAAAGTACTGCGCTCATACTGAATGATCCTCGTCGCAAGTTTCTCACGCACGTCTATCTCGATCGTGCAGAATGAAAATATGGTGTCCGCGCACCCGGCGGTATCGTGATTTTTCACTACCCGTTGCTATCGATCGCCCCGAAAGAGGCCGGAAATGCGGGATGACAATCCGCAGTAACGCGCATAGTCTCCCGGCATATTTTTTGTCGTTGCGGGGGATTCGCGATGTATATCGTTCTTGGTCTTGTCGTTCTGGCCGCGCTCTATGCCGTCTTTATTTACAACGGCCTTGTTCGTGCCCGGCAGATGGCTGAGGAAGCCTGGTCCGGCATCGATGTGCAGCTGAAGCGCCGCGCCGACCTGATCCCCAACCTGATCGAGACCGTCAAGGGTTACGCGGCGCACGAAAAGACGACTCTCGAAGAGGTCGTTGCCCTCCGCAACAAGGCCCAATCGGTTCCAGCAGGCGATGTCGCCGGCCGCGCCCAGGCGGAAGGCCTGCTCGGTCAGGCGCTTGGCCGCGTGCTGGCGCTGGCCGAAGCCTATCCCGACCTGAAGGCGAACGAGAATTTCCGCGAGTTGCAGACCTCGCTCGAAACGATGGAAAGCGAAATCCAGATGGCCCGCCGCTACTACAATGGCGCGGCCCGCGATCTGAACGTCAAAGTCGAGAGCTTCCCATCCAATCTGGTCGCCGGCCAGTTCGGCTTCCAGAAGCGCGAGTATTTCGAGATCGCCAACGAAGCGGATCGCGCCGTTCCCTCGGTTAAGTTCTGACATCCGCCATTTGCCTTTGCGCAAAAGCTGCTATGAGCAGGACATGATCGTGGCTGGAAACAGCTTTCGCGCAAAGACGGAAAAGAGGTAATGAGTAAAGACAAGCTCACCATCATCCCGCCGGGCAAGCCGCTGACAGGCCGCGCCATCCCGCCCGGGTCGAAATCGATCACCAATCGCGCGCTGCTGCTGGCTGGTCTTGCCAAGGGCACCAGCCGCTTGACCGGTGCGTTGAAGAGCGACGACACGCGTTATATGGCCGACGCTCTCCGCGCCATGGGGGTGATTATCGACGAGCCTGATGATACGAGCTTCGTCGTCACCGGCAGTGGCAAGCTGCTGCCACCGCAGGTACCGCTCTTCCTCGGCAATGCCGGAACGGCGACGCGCTTCCTGACGGCTGCTGCCGCCCTGGTGGACGGCACGGTTGTCGTCGATGGCGATCAGCATATGCGCAAGCGCCCGATCGGCCCGCTCGTCGATGCGCTGCGGTCGCTTGGCATCGACGCATCGACCGAAACCGGCTGCCCGCCCGTCACCGTCAATGGCACCGGTCGTTTTGAGGCGAGCCGCATCCAGATCGATGGCGGCCTGTCCAGCCAGTATGTCTCAGCGCTCCTGATGATGGCCGCTGGCGGCGACAAGCCGGTGACGATCGAGCTGCTTGGCGAGGATATCGGTGCGCTCGGCTATATCGATTTGACGACCGCGGCGATGCGCGCCTTTGGTGCCAAGGTCGAGAAGACGAGCCCGGTGACCTGGCGCGTCGAGCCGACCGGTTACACGGCAGCCGACTTTGTGGTCGAGCCGGATGCCTCGGCGGCAACCTACCTCTGGGCGGCTGAGGTGCTGACATCGGGCAAGATCGATCTCGGTGTCGCGAACGGCGCGTTCACGCAGCCGGATGCGAAGGCCTACGATCTGATCGCCAAGTTCCCGCATCTTCCTGCCGTCATCGACGGCTCGCAGATGCAGGACGCCGTCCCGACCCTTGCCGTTCTGGCCGCTTTCAACGAGACGCCCGTTCGTTTCGTCGGCATCGCCAATCTGCGCGTCAAGGAATGCGACCGCATCCGCGCGGTCTCGACCGGCCTCATGCAGATACGTCCGGATCTGGCACGCGAGGAAGGCGACGACCTGATCGTCCAGTCCGATCCGGCTCTCGCGGGCCAGCGCCTGCCGGCCAAGATCGATACCTTCGCCGATCACCGCATCGCCATGAGCTTCGCGCTCGCCGGCCTGAGGATCGCCGGCATCACGATCCTCGATCCGGATTGCGTCGGTAAGACCTTCCCGGCCTACTGGCGGACGCTGGCAGGGCTTGGCGTGACCTATGCCGACGCGGGCTGACATTATCTGACGCGGCCGGGACGCCGCAGGCGAGGGGTATGATGATCCGACGGCTTTTCGGCCTTTGCTTCGTTCTGTTTCTGATGCTTGCGGCGCGTGGCGCCACCGCTGCGGAGGTGATCAACGCATTCGCCTCCGACATCGTGCTGGAAAAGAGCGGCGCGATGACGGTGACGGAGACGATCACCGTCAACGCCGAAGGCAACCGGATCAGGCGCGGCATCTTCCGCGATTTTCCGCTGACCTATCGGGACGCGGAAGGCCGCCTCCGCCGCGTGGACTTCGACGTGGTCTCGGTCAAGCGCGACGGCCGCGAAGAGCCCTGGCACACCGAGTCCAAAAGCGGCGGCATCCGCATCTATGCCGGCTCGGAAGATGTGTCGTTAAGCTCAGGCCACCACCAATACGTCTTCTCCTACCGCACCAATCGCCAGATCCGCTACTTCGACGATCACGACGAGCTCTATTGGAACGTGACCGGCAACGGCTGGATCTTCCCGATCCTGACGGCCACGGCGGTGGTGAACCTTCCGGATGGGGTCAGCGCGACGGATACCGCCTTCTTCACCGGCCCGCAGGGCGCGACGGACAGGAATGCAAGCGTTTCCGGCGACGGTAATCGACTGCTGTTCTCGACGACCCGGCCGCTCAACGCCGGCGAAGGGCTGACGATCGCCGTCAAGATGCCCAAAGGCTCTATCAATCCGCCGAGCGCCGACGACGAGCGGCGCTGGTGGCTGAGCGACAACCGCGACTACTTCCTCGGTTTCGGCGGCCTCATCCTCGTCTTCCTCTATTACACGCGCTCCTGGCTGAAGGTCGGCCGCGATCCGGCCCGCGGCGTGCTGGTGCCGCGCTGGGATCCGCCCGACGGCATCTCGCCGGCGCTGGTGAACTATGTCGACAATCGCGGCTTTTCTGGGCAGGGCTGGACGGCGCTGTCGGCCACGGCGCTCAACCTCGCGGTGCGCGGATACGTGGTGCTGGAAGACCTGAAGAACGCGATCATCATCCGGCGCACCGACAAGCCGGTCGCCAAGGAGAAGTTGGAAGCCGGCGAAGCGAGCTTGCTCAACGCCGTCGGAGCCAAGGGCTCCCTGACGATCGACGAGGCCAACGGAACGAAGGTGAAGTCGGCGGGGGACAGTTTCCGGGCCGCCATCGAGCGCGAGCACCGCGGCAAATACTACAATGCGAATACTGGATACACGACGGGCGGTATCGCACTCAGCGCCGTCTCGTTGGTGGCCCTCTTCGTCTTTGGAACGTTGGAGCCGGAGACCATCGCTTTGATGATCATTCCGATCGTCGTCGTCGTCTTCATTTCTGTCTTCGTTGCCGGCTTTGCCAAGTCGTTTCGCCCCGGCAGATCGCTCGGCGCCAAGATCATGTCCGTGATCGCCATCGGTATCGCCGCCTTTATCGGCTTCAGCATCGTGTCGTCGCTGGCATTGGCGCTGTTCTCCTCGCTGGTCGAGCTCCACGAGACGCCGATGCTGTTTGCCATCGGCGGCATCATCCTCCTGAACCTGCTCTACGTCTTCATCATGGGCGCGCCGACCCCGCTCGGGGCCAAGCTGACGGATGGCATCGATGGTTTGCGTCAGTACATGACGCTGGCCGAGAAGGACCGCATGAATATGGCGGGGGCGCCCGAGATGTCGCCCCAGCATTTCGAGAGGCTCTTGCCCTATGCTGTGGCGCTCGGCGTCGAAAAGCCCTGGTCGCGCGCCTTCGAGACCTGGCTTGCTGCAGCGGCGGCGGGCGCCGCTGCAGCAACCTATGCCCCCTCGTGGTATTCCGGCAATTTCGGCAGCGGCAACTTCTCCGATCGCATCGGCGGCTTCTCCTCGTCGATGGCTTCGACGATCGCTTCCACCATTCCGGCGCCGCCCTCCAGTTCGTCTTCCGGTTTTTCCGGCGGCGGCTCGTCTGGAGGCTTTTCCGGTGGCGGCGGTGGCGGTGGTGGTGGCGGCGGCTGGTGAGCTTGACGCCGGGCAAGCATTCTCGCTTGACCTTTCGGCGCTCTCCCCTTAACCGCCAGACGGAAACGCGAAAGGGACGGGCATGAAGGTTCTGTTGATCGGATCGGGCGGACGCGAACACGCATTGGCCTGGAAGCTGGCGCAATCGCCGCTGATGACGGAATTTTACGCCGCGCCCGGCAATCCGGGCATTGCCGAACACGCGACGCTCGTCGCGGTCAATGTCGATGACCACGATGCGTTGATCGCCTTCTGTAAGCATAAGGCGATCGATTTTGTCGTCGTCGGCCCCGAAGCCCCGCTGGTGGCCGGCATTGCCGACAAGCTGCGCGCAGAAGGATTTGCCGTCTTCGGCCCGTCGGCTGCTGCGGCCCAGCTCGAAGGCTCCAAGGGCTTCACCAAGGACATCTGCGCCCGCTACGACATCCCGACCGGCGCCTACCAGCGCTTCAACAATGCGCCGAAGGCCAAGGCCTATATCCGCGAGCGGGGCGCCCCGATCGTCGTCAAGGCCGATGGCCTTGCGGCCGGCAAGGGCGTGACGGTCGCCATGACCGTCGATGAAGCACTCGCAGCCGTTGATGATTGCTTCGAGGGCGCCTTCGGTGCAGCGGGCGCCGAGGTCGTTGTCGAAGCCTATCTCGATGGTGAGGAAGCGAGCTTCTTCTGTCTCTGCGACGGCAAGCACGTCCTGCCGCTCGCAACCGCCCAGGACCACAAGCGGGCGGGCGAGGGTGACACCGGCCCGAACACCGGCGGCATGGGCGCCTATTCGCCGGCGCCCGTGATGACCGCGCATATGATCGAACGCACCATGAAGGAAATCATCGAGCCGACCATGAGTGGCATGGCCGACAGCGGTTACCCCTTCTCGGGCGTCTTCTTCGCCGGCCTGATGATCACCGCAAAGGGGCCGGAACTCATCGAATACAATGTCCGCTTCGGCGATCCGGAGTGCCAGGTGCTGATGATGCGGCTGAAGAGCGATCTGCTGCCGCTTCTCTTTGCCACCGCCAATGGCACGCTGGATCAGGTCTCCGCGGAATGGACCGACGACCCGGCACTGACTGTCGTCGTGGCATCGAAGGGCTATCCAGGCTCCTACGACAAGGGGACGCCGATCCGCCATATTCCCGAAGCGGGAGAGGGCGCCAAGGTGTTTCATGCCGGCACGGCCCTGAAGGACGGCGCGTTGGTCGCGACCGGCGGGCGGGTGCTCAACGTCACGGCCACGGGCAAGACGGTTGGCGAAGCCCAGGCGCGCGCCTATGCGCTGCTCGACAAGGTCGATTGGGACAACGGCTTCTGCCGCCACGACATAGGCTGGCGCGCGATCGAACGCGAAAAAAGCGCTGTTCGGTAGACCTGCCACCAACGTGCTGTTGTTCCTCGATACGCCCTTGGCGGGCGGCCGGGAACGACGTGGCACCCTTGATGTGAATGGGAACTCAAGCCAGCGGCGTGATGTTCTGATTGAGACGGAACATATTGTGCGGATCGAGCCGCGTCTTTAGGCGCGCTAGCCGCTGGTACTTCTCCGGACCATACGCATCTAAAGCTACGACCGCGCCGGCATCGGCCTGCTCGTTGACGTAGTTCCCAGCCATCGAGAATGTTGAAAGCGAATTGCCGGTGATCCGCCCCCAGGCAATGCATCGATCGTCATCGGCTGCATCGTCCCAGACCGGCTCTGCAAGCCAGTAGTAGCTTGCACCTCTTCCCGTATACGCGGTTGCCTCGTCGGCTACATCGGTAACTGCTCCTCCGAGCTGCAACACATAAATCTCGGAATCTGGTGTTGGTGCATCGGCGATGGAGAGCAGTAAGGCGTCGATTGCTTCATCGCTTACATCAGACCAGAAACCGCCCTTGCAATAATATCGTCGCGACCAGGCAAAGTGCTCGTCGTTGCGGCTCTGCAGGCTGAGATAGGGCAGCTTGTCGACACTCCCGATGCCGCCATCAGCCAGCGCTCCGAACGGTGACAGGACCGCGTGGGCGACGGCAGCATCCCCCGACCAAACTGCCGTAACGCTGAGACCTGTGGCTGTCGCGGTGAAATTGAGGGTAAAGTCGCGCGGTTGGCCATGCGCTCGGTCGCGCAGCGCCTGTAGGGCTTGCCTCATGTTGGCCGCAGGATAGTTCCATTGGCCGACTATGATGGAACCCAGCGGATGCATCCCGAACTTAAATCGTGTAACGACGCCAAAATTCCCACCGCCGCCGCGAACGCCCCAGAAGAGTTCAGGCTCAGATGTTGCGCTTGCCCAAATGACGTCGCCAGCCGCGGTCACGATCTCCGCACCCAGCAAGCTGTCGATGGTAAGGCCGTATCTCCTGCTGGCCCATCCCATGCCGCCACCCAGGGTTAAACCTGCCACACCTGTATGCGAAATCACGCCTGCCGGTACCACGTAGCCTTCAGGAACTGTCGCGCGATCGAGATCGCCAAGGAGTGCCCCGCCGCCGACCTCGATCGTGCGCGTATCTCGATCGATGGCGATGGCAGTTAGTTCCGATAGATCGAGAACAAGTCCCCCATCGCAGGTTGAGAATCCCGGAAGGCTGTGGCCGCCGCCGCGCACCGCAAGCAGGGCGCGAGATGCAGCCGCTGCATGCACGGCCTTCCTGACGTCATCTACACTCTGCGGGCGGACGATCGCAGCAGGCCGCCGATCGGCGACACCATTCCATATTTTGCGATAGCGATCATAATCCTGATGGTCCGCCGTGATGATAGGGCAGCGGTGCCCTACTAAAGAAAGTTCCTTCAGCAATAAGTTGGACACATTGCATCCCCCGACACTCGCACAACCTCTAGCACATATTGGTCCGATCCAGAAACATCCTCCGATCGAAAAAATTAGAAACAGGTTATATGTATCGAGATGGTTTCGCGTCGGACCGTGTTACGCTTCACGTGAGCCAATGGACCGTTCCGCCGCTTTTGTGCGCAGAAGCGGTCACAGGTGGCAGGTGCTACCGAACAGCGCGAAAAGGCGTGAGCAAGACGCGAAATCGGGTCAGTTCCCTAAATTTTTACCCTTTCCCCTGACGGGATGGAAACAAAGACGCGCTAGTCTCTTCTCAACGTGAGACGGAGTGTTCCATGCGTCAGGTCTTCTTTGCTGCGATAGCTGTGTTTGCCGCGGGTTCTGCCTGCGCCTCTTCGATCGAGGTGGTCGGCAAGGACACGCGCACCAATGGCGGGAGCATCAGCCAAGAAAGCTGCCCAAGCTGCCCGGCGCTCGAGTCTGTCGAGCGCAAGAAGGACTACGTTGTCCCGACGCTCGCACCCGGCTCGCTGCAATCCTCGGAAATCCGCGACGTCGATGGCGAGAAGAAGCTCTATCGCACCGAGGGCTGGATGGGCGGCTCGCCCGTCGTGTTCGTCACCAAGGCTCCGGCCGAGCCGATGACGGCATCCGCACCGCCTGCCGACAATATCGACCGCGCTTCGACGACGGCCGCTGTGATCGGTGGCGACGTCAAGCCGATCGCGGCAAACGTGGTAGGTGCGCCGAAGGAACAAACGGCCCCGCTGGACGTTTCCACCTTCGAGCTTCGGCTCTGATCTCCAGTTCCCTGCCCCAGCCTGACCAAAGCTTCGGTCGACCGGGGTCCACCCCTCGTGGTGGATAAAATGCGTCCCTGAGAGAAGCAGGGGCGCATTTTTCGTATCTAACGAGCCTTGCCGGCCGGGGTGGTTCCAAAGGTCGGCGTAAGCAGACGCGCAAGTGCGTGCAGTCCACTCAATAAATTCAACCGCCGCAGATAGAGTGAGGTGCCATGTACTCTAGCCGGGGGTAGGCAACAGCGCCTCATTTTCAGTAACCGTCTGCTCTTGAACGGGCTCTGGCGGGGGAGAGTAGATGCGTCCCTGATCGAGGGAAAGGATGGTCAGCGTCGTAATCATGGCCGTCTCCCATCTGCGGTTTTGCCGTGGGAAGCAGTCTCTGCCGGTTGGTGCATTCCGGTCCTGAAACGCTTTAGGAAAAGTTCCGAAACGATCCGAAACTACCGTTCCGGAACCCCCGCCATTCTAAGCCCCTCGAGGACCGCAGCTATGCGGTCCGGATACTTGCCCGGTTGCCCGGCCCGGATGCGCTCGATCGTGATATCGGGCGTCAGGCGTCTCAGCGCCGCTAGATGACGATGGGCTTCCTCCATGCGCCCGAGATGCGCGCTCGCAGCAATGAGCACCCACAGGGTTGCCTCGAAATTGGGATTGCTGGCAAGCGCTCTTGACGCCCAGGCAACGGCCTGGTCGTACTCTCCGAGGATCACATGGGCGTGCGCTATGCCGCAAAGCGAGAAATGCGCGCCGCGATCTCCCGGCGTCAAGCGATTGGCTCTGTGGAAGTGCCTGAGTGCATCCCTGATGTCACCGCAATGAAGATGCCCGACGCCGGCCCTGACGACGGCCATCGGATTGTTGGGATTGGATTCAGCCGCCGCCTGCAGGACGGCGAGGCCCCAATCGTAATCCTTTACCGTCTGCATCAAGGCGACGCCGCAATGGGCCATGACCATCGCGTCGCCGGCGCCGTACTCCAACGCTCGCCGCGCCAGTGCGGCACATGCCTGCACGTCGTCGTCGGTGAGCGCCGGCCAGCCCATCGTGTAGCGATGCTCGAGCGCCCATGTAGCATGGGCAAGCAGCTGTGCATTGTCAGGCTCGGCGGCAAGTCCTTGCATGAGAAGCGCATAGGCGGCCGCGTTGTTGCTTTCGGTTTCGCTCGAGATCTTGGCCAGTGCCTGCAGGTAGATGTCGTAGGTAGCCACGCTTCCGGGCCGTTCGCGCCGTGATCGCTCGATCTCGGCCGTCTGGATCAGCGGCTCGATCAGCGTCGCGACACGCTCGGTGATGCGATCCTGAAAGTCGAATATCTCGTCCAGCGTACCATCGAAGGTCTGCGCCCACATATGCGTGCCGCTTTGACCCTCGACAAGTTCGGCCACAATGCGCAGCCGGTTGCCCGACTGCCGGATGCTGCCTTCGAGCACGTAGCTGACGCCGAGTTCCGTCGCGATCTTGCGCACATCCGTTGCGCTGCCCTTGTAGGCAAAAGAGCAGTCCCGCGCGACGACGGCAAAGCTTCGGAAGCGGCTGAGTGCCGCGATGATGTCGTCGACGATCCCATCGGCAAAATAGTCCTGCCTTGGATCGCCGCTGAGATTGCTGAAGGGGAGGACCGCCAGCGCCGGCCGCAATTCCGGAACCGGCGCAGCGGCTTTCCTTTCCGCAATCGTCCGGATGAAACGGTAGCCGACGCGCGGCACCGTGGCGATCCATTCCTGCCCGTCGGGCGCGGGGCCAAGCGCCTTGCGCAACGCCGCGACCTGAACCGTCAGGTTGCTTTCCTCGACCGCAATTCCGGGCCAGACACGCTCCATCAGCGCATCCTTGGGCACAACGCTCCCACGGGCTTCAAGCAACGTTTCAAGTAGCGCGATGCCGCGCTGACCGAGCGCGACGGCCCGCCCGTTCCGCAGCAGGCCACGGCCGGGGTCGAGAACAAATTCGCCGAAGGCATGCGAAGCCTCAACCATGCGGGAAATATAGCTCAACCACCGGTCCTGGAAAACCGGGCGGTAAGTCTTGCGAGAGCCCTCCAGCTCTCTCGCGCGCGGATGAATGAAACTCTCGGCCAACTGCAAGAATATACTGATTATATTTGATAATTTTGCGAGCCCTATCACTTGGCAATTGTTAATCCCTGCACTCTAATTCTAACAACAGAGGCCGGAAGACGCATGATTGTCGTCGCCAAGCGCGGTTCAGCGCAGGGGTCGGGAGTTCACCGATCCGGAATTGCCGAACCCACCGATCGCTCATCAGGAGCCGGTGCGCACACGCTGCGCTGCCTGATTTCTGAGCAACCCATTTTCAGCATCAAACGCTTGGCGGCCGCCAGAGAAATTGGGCGGCATCTCTATATTAAGTAATTGATTGCAAAAAGAAATGTTCAGAAGTTCTTCAAAAATTAAGGCTTTTTTAGCCGTCTCTATGCAAGTGTTTATTACCGGCCGCAGCATGTTCTTAAGCCGCGGTAAAGATGAGTCATATTGACGCACTCGCATAGGCGGTATCAAACCGCGCCGGATTTTCCACTTATTCTACCCTCCGCGAGGCGCCATGAAAAACTTGAAGATTTCAAAGCAACTTATTTTGCTGGTCGTTGGCCTGATGGTAGCGTTTGCGATCGGAACCACCATCCAGGTTCGCTCCTCGGTCAATGCGATCTATAAGGAACGCTATGATATGCTGCGTTCTGAGGTTCAGTCCGCGGTCTCCGTTCTCAAGCAGTACCAGGCGAAGGTGACCGCCGGCGCAATGACCCAGGAAGAGGCCCAGAAGCAGGCCTACGCTACGCTCAACGGCATGAAATACGACCCCGATGGTTACTTCTTCGGCTATAGCTACGACATCCAGATGATGTTCCACTACGATGCCTCGAAGGTTGGGCAGTTCAACAAGGGTCAGCCGGACAGCAAAGGCAAGCTCTATCGCGAAGAACTGGTCAAGCTTGGGCAGCAGGGCGGCGGTCTCGTTGAATACTACTCCACAGCAAAGCCCGGCCAGCCGGCCGGAGATTTTCGCAAGACGGCATATGCATTGGCCTTCGACCCCTGGAAGATCGTCGTCGTCACCGGCGTCTACATGGATGATCTCGATGCCCAAGTCGATAACACGATCCTGGCCGCATTGGCTAGCAGCATCGTCCTACTCGTCGTCGCTATTGTGGCTGCCTACCTGGTCATCCGCGGCATTTCAAACCCCTTGAAGGACGTTCACAATGCCCTGCAATCGGTGGCTGATGAGAACGTCTCCATCAAAATCCCGCACACCAACATGGCCAACGAAGTTGGCATGATGGCCAAGGCGACGCTGTCGCTTCAGGAGAAGGTGCGCGAAAGACACGCGCTGTCGAAGCGACAGATCGAGCAGGATATGGCACTCGGCAACGAGCGCGAAGAAAATCTGCGCCAGCAGCGCGATGAAGCCGAGGCCCAGGCCCGCGTCGTCTCCACCATCGGCCAGGCGCTGGAAGATCTCGCCCGCGGTAACCTGACGGTTCGCTGCGCCGATCTCGGTCAGAAATACGCAGCCCTTCGCGAGAACTTCAACGATGCCCTGTCGCATCTCGAAGCCGCCATGGCCAAGGTCAGTGCCAAGGGCAGCGACATCGGCACCAGCAAGGAAGAGATCCGCCGCGCCTCCAACGAGCTGTCGCAGCGCACCGAGCGCCAGGCTGCAAGCCTGGAGGAAACCTCGGCGGCGCTCGACGAACTCACGGTTGCCGTCCGCCAGACGGCGGAAGGCGCCCATGAGGCGAGCAAGCGCGTCCATGCCGTCAGCACCGAGGCAAGCCGCAGCGATGCCGTCGTCACCGAAGCGATCACCGCGATGAGCGGCATCGAGAAGTCGTCTGCCGAGATCGGCAAGATCATCGGCGTCATCGACGAGATCGCCTTCCAGACGAACCTTCTAGCGTTGAATGCCGGCGTTGAGGCCGCACGTGCCGGCGAATCCGGCAAGGGCTTCGCGGTCGTCGCTCAGGAAGTTCGCGAACTGGCACAGCGCTCGGCAGCCGCGGCCAAGGAGATCAAGGACCAGATCGCCCGCTCGTCCAGTCAGGTCGATCACGGCGTCCGTCTGGTCGGCGAGGCCGGCGAGGCGCTGAAGCGCATCTCCGACCAGATCAAGGCTGCCAACGAGATCGTTGCCAAGATCGCCCACAGCGCCTCAGAGCAGGACACGACGCTGCGTTCGATCTCGTCCTCGATGAACCAGCTCGATGCCGCAACCCAGCAGAACGCCGCCATGGCCGAAGAGACCACGGCTTCTGCGGAAACGCTGGCCAGCGACACCGACGAACTGCTCGACCTCATCCGCGGCTTCCGCGTCGGCGGCAGCAACGACCATGCCGTGCAGGCTCGTCGCGCCGCCTGAGGTTAGGCATCGAAACAAAAGAACGGCCGCCGCAGCGATCCGGTGGTCGTTTTGCATGGAGGAGGCCAAGCAGAAGCGCTCAGTCGGCGTGGTCGGCCTCGTCGGCGGCGAGCCTTGCGACAAGCTGCTCGACTTCGCGATCGCAGTAGACGGCGATACCAGCCTGCTTCAGAAGCGCGGCAGTCACGCCATTCCCCGCTTGCCTGTGTCCGGAGAACGTCCCGTCATAGACAAAGCTCGAGCCGCAGGAGGGGCTGCCGTCGATCAGCAGCGCATAGCGGCAGCCGGTTTTTGTGGCGAGCGCCAGCGCGTTCTCGGCCGCCTGCAAGAACTCTTCCGTCACATCGCCGCCGGTGATCTCGGCCACGCGCGCACGGCCGGCGAGCACATCCTCGCCCGTGGCGCCGCCCTCGATTTCGGCGGGCGGACGCGGCACCGGCATTCCGGCAGACATCTCAGGACAGATGATTACCAGCCTGCCTTCCTCGATCCACCGCGCGATCGCCGGGTGGGAAAGGGGCTTCGCCTGCCCGTCATAGCGGACAGCATGGCCCATGAGGCAGGCGCTGACGAGAATCTTGTTCATGGCTTTGGCATAGCCTCAAGGACGTGATAGTGCCAGCCCGCCGTCAGGCGTGATGAAGGGAAACAGAGTGAAGCGAAGCATTGGCGTGGACACGACATGACCGATCTTGCGCTCTATGCCGGTCTTTTCCTGGTGGCCTTTGCGGCAGCCACGATATTCCCGATGCAGTCGGAAGCCGGGCTCGTCGTGCTCATCCTGGCGAAACAGTATCCGGTCCTTGCGCTGATCGCGGTGGCGACCGTTGGCAACGTCCTCGGCTCGGCCGTCAACTGGCTGCTCGGCGTCGGCATCGAGCGCTTTCGCGGAAAACGCTGGTTTCCAGTAAGCCAACCCGCGCTCGACAAGGCACAACGCTGGTATCGCCGCTACGGCAAGTGGTCGTTGCTTCTGAGTTGGATGCCCGTGATCGGCGATCCCATCACCGTCGTTGCCGGTGTGCTGCGCGAACCGTTTCCGACATTCCTGTTGCTCGTCACCATCGCGAAAACCGCGCGCTACGGCGTCCTCGCTGCCGCTACTCTCGGCGTGATGAACTGACGCAGGTTTCAATTCCATCCTCGAATCAAATTCTGAGCAAGGATGGAATTGGATAGAAAGCGCAAGAAGTTACGGCGTTGCAGATTAGCCCGAGATCTTCGAGAAGTCGGCGACGGTGCCGGTTGCCTCGCGGATCAGGCGCAGCAGGGCAAGACGATTGGCGCGGATGGCGGCGTCTTCGTCATTGACCAACACGTCGTCGAAGAAGCGGTCGACCGGTGCGCGCAGCCTGGAGAGCGCTTCCATCGCCGAGCGGAAGTCTTCCGTGGCAACGGCCGTTGAGGCTTCCGCGGAAGCGGTGGTGATGGCGGCGAAGAGCTCCTTCTCGGCGTCAAGCCGGAAGAGATTTTCGGAGACGCCGTCGGCGATCACCGTGCCCTTCTTCTCCTCGGCAGCCAGAATTTGCGTGGCGCGCTTGGTGCCGACCAGGAGATTTTTGCCGTCCTCCGAGGTAATGAACGCCGTCAGCGCCTCGACACGGCGGGTAATCATCAGAAGATCGTCGGCTTCAGGCGTAACCACGGCGTCAATCAGGTCGTATCGCGCGCCCTGGTCGCGCAGATAGACCTTGAGGCGGTCGTGGAAGAACGAGAGGAGGTCGAGTTGACGTGACATCCCATCGCCGACGATAGCCTTGCTAGTAATGTAGTCGCCACCTTGGTGCTTCTTTTCGGCGGATGCTTTGTCGAGGAGATCCTCATCGATCCGCCCCATGTGCGACGCAATCGGCGTTAGCAGCGGGATACGAACCTTGCGCTCGAGCAGGATGCGGATGACGCCGAGTGCTGCGCGGCGAAGCGCGAAGGGATCCTTGGAGCCGGTAGGCTTCTCGTCGATAGCCCAGAAGCCGGTCAGCGTATCGAGCTTGTCGGCGAGCGCGACGGTGATCGCAATCTTGTCCTCCGGAACGCGGTCGTTCGGCCCCATCGGCTTCCAGTGATCCTCGATCGCTGCTGCGACCGAGGCGTCCTCGCCCTGAAGCGCGGCATAGCGGCGGCCCATCAGGCCCTGCAGTTCGGGAAACTCGCCGACGGCCTCGGTGCGAAGATCCGCCTTGGCCAGAACCGCAGCCCGGTCGACAAGCTTGTAGTCTGCGCCGATCTGCATGACGAGCTTGGCCGCAAGCGCGCGGATACGCTCCACGCGTGCGCCCTGCGTTCCAAGCTTGGCGTGGAAGGTCACGTTGAGCGCGTCGAGCTTGGCCATGCGCTGGTCAAGCGGCTTGGAGAGGTCGAGGTCGAATTTCTTCGCCGAAGCTTCCAGCGTTTCGAGGTCCGGAAGATTGCCCTGGTCGCGCTTCCAGAAGTGCAGCGCGTCGGAAAGACGGGCGCGCACGACCTTGCCGTTGCCGTGGATGATCTCCTTGCCGCCGTCGCTCGCCTGGATGTTCGAAACGAGGATGAACTTGCTGGAAAGCGTGTCGCTGCCGACCGGGCGCGTCACGAAACACTTCTGGTTCGTCTTGATCGTCAGGCGGATGATGTCGGCCGGGATCGAGAGGTAGTCTTCCTCGAAGCTTCCCATCAGCACCTGCGGCCATTCGACGAGACCGGAGACCTCTTCCAACAGGCCCTCGTCCTCGACCAGGTCAAGGCCGCTCGCAAACGCGATGTCGCGGGCGTCGTGCAGGATGATGTCCTTGCGGCGATCGGCATCAAGAATGACCTTCGCCTTTTCGAGATTGGCGACATAATCGTCGAAGCGCTTGACGGTGATGGCATCAGGCGCATGGAAGCGGTGGCCGTAGGTCACGTTGGAGGCGACGATGCCGTCGATCGAAAACGGAATGACAACCGTTTCCTCATGCTCGGTGCCGAAGGTGCAGACGATCGACTGCAGCGGCCGCACCCAGCGCAGCGAACCGGGCTTGGCGGATGCAGCACCCCAACGCATCGGCTTCGGCCAGGGGAAATCGCGGATGATGCCGGGCATCACGTCGCTGATGATCTCTTCGGCGGCGCGGCCCGGCTTGGAGATGACGGCGATGTAGAAGTCGCCCTTCTTCGGGTCGCTCTGGATCTGCGCCTCGGAAATGGCGGACAGGCCGGCGCCGCGCAGGAAGCCTTCGATCGCCTTCTCGTTGGCGTCGGTGCGGGGGCCCTTCTTCTCTTCGCGCACGTCGGCCGAGCGCGCCGTCAGGCCACGAATGTCGAGTGTCAGCCGGCGCGGCGTCCAGTATTCGCGCGCACCCTCGTAGGACAGTCCTGCTTCAACAAGCGCATCGGTCACGAGCTTCTTCAGGTCGCCGGCAGCCTTGCGCTGCAAACGGGCCGGGATCTCTTCGGAGCGGAGTTCTAGGAGCAGATCTGGCATATCACTTTCCTTGCCTTCTCTGGGGAAGGCGCCACTAAGGCGGGCTGAAAACGGTCGCCTCTGCTAGCAAAGAATGCCGCGTCTGCACAACCGCAAAAACAGCCACCGGCCGTGCTATGTTGCTGTGGATAGGGACGTCGGGCATTGCCTTGCCGCTTTTCGCCGCTATGGTCCCGCAACTTTCGTGAAACGCAGGAACTCTCATGGCCGCTGACCTTCGCTCGCTTGCCGCTGTCATCTCCTCCGAAATCAATGCCCGGCCCGATCAGGCCAAGGCGGCGATCGAGCTGCTGGACGAGGGAGCAACCGTGCCCTTCATCGCCCGTTACCGCAAGGAAGTGACCGGCGGCCTGGACGATACGCAGCTGCGCAATCTCGCCGAGCGCCTCGTCTATCTGCGCGAACTGGAAGCTCGCCGCGACACCATCGTCGAATCCATCACCGGCCAGGGCAAGATGACCGACGAGTTGATGGCAAAGATCGCCAAGGCAGGCACCAAGGCCGAGCTCGAAGATCTTTATCTCCCCTACAAGCCGAAGCGCCGCACCCGCGCCGAGATCGCCCGTGAGCATGGACTTGGGCCGCTGGCAGAAGCCATCCTAGCCGATCGCTCGAAGGAGCCTGCGATGCTGGCGGAAGATTACGTCACCGCCGATGTGCCGGATGTGAAGGCGGCACTTGAAGGCGCGCGCGACATCGTCGCCGAAGGCATTGCCGAAAATGCGGATCTGCTTGGCAAGTTGCGCGCCCATATGCGCAACGCGGCTCTGCTGAAGGCCAAGGTGGTCGACGGCAAGCAAGCATCGGGCGAGAAGTTCTCCGACTATTTCGACCATTCCGAACGTTGGGCGACCGCCCCCGGTCACCGCGCGCTGGCCATGCTGCGCGGCTGGAACGAGGAGGTGCTGACGCTGACGATCGATGCGGATGCCGAGGCCGCATCGCCCAACAAGCCGGTCGAGCGCATGATTGCGGCGGCCTACGAAATCGGCAACAGTCGCCCAGGCGACCGTTGGCTGATGGAGGTCGCGAGCTGGACCTGGCGCGTCAAGCTCTCGATGTCGCTGTCGCTCGACCTGATGCGCGAGCTTCGCGAGCGCGCCGAAGAAGAGGCTATCCACGTCTTCGCCCGCAATCTCAAGGACCTGTTGCTGGCAGCGCCCGCCGGTTCGCGCCCCACGATGGGCCTTGATCCTGGCATCCGCACCGGCGTCAAGGTCGCCGTCACCGATGCCACCGGCAAGGTGGTCGCGACGTCCACAGTCTATCCCTTCCAGCCGAGAAACGACGTGCGCGGTGCGCAGGTCGAGCTTGCCTCGCTGATCCGCAAGCACAATGTCGAGCTGATCTCGATCGGCAACGGCACCGGCAGCCGCGAGACGGAAAAGCTGGTGGCCGACATGCTCGCGGACCTGCCCGCACCGAAGCCGACCAAGGTGATCGTCTCGGAGGCAGGTGCCTCGGTCTATTCCGCCTCGGAAACAGCGGCACTGGAGTTCCCGAACCTCGACGTATCGTTGCGCGGTGCCGTCTCCATCGCGCGCCGCCTGCAGGATCCGCTGGCCGAACTCGTCAAGATCGAGCCGAAATCGATCGGCGTCGGCCAGTATCAGCACGATGTCGACCAACAGAAGCTGTCACGCTCGCTGGATGCCGTGGTCGAAGACGCGGTGAACGCCGTCGGTGTCGATCTCAACACTGCATCCGCGCCGCTGCTCTCCCGTGTCTCCGGCCTTGGCGCCTCGATCGCCGAGGCGATCGTCAAGCACCGCGACAGCGAAGGCCGCTTCGAGACCCGCCGCGATCTCCTGAAAGTCGCGCGCCTCGGCCAGCGCACATTCGAGCAATGCGCTGGCTTCCTGCGCATTCGCGATGGCAAGGAGCCGCTCGACGCCTCCTCGGTCCACCCGGAAGCTTACGGCGTTGCCAAGAAGATCGTTGCCGCCTGCGGTCGCGACCTGCGCTCGCTGATGGGTGACAGCGCTGTCCTAAAGGCGGTCGATCCGCGTAGGTTCATCGACGAGAAATTCGGCCTGCCGACGGTGAAGGACATCCTCGCCGAACTGGAAAAACCCGGCCGCGACCCGCGCCCGAGCTTCAAGACCGCGACCTTCGCCGAAGGCATTCATGAGATCACGGATCTCAAGCCCGGCATGACGCTGGAAGGCACGGTCACCAACGTCGCGGCCTTCGGCGCTTTTGTCGACATAGGCGTCCACCAGGATGGATTGGTTCACGTTTCCCAGCTTGCCGATCGCTTCGTCAAAGATCCTCACGAGGTTGTGAAAGCCGGCGATGTCGTCAAGGTTCGCGTCGTGGAGGTCGATGCCAAGCGTAAACGCATCGGTCTGTCGATGAGAAAGGACGACGGTTCGCAGCCTTCGGCGCCGCGTGGTGAGTCGCGTGGAAACCAGCCGGTGCGCAGCCAGAACGACCGACGCTCGGCCCCTTCAAAGCCGGAGAGCCATGGCGCCTTTGGAGCTGCGTTGGCCGAAGCGATGAAGCGAAAATAAGCGCTTAGCAGTCGCATTTGCAAAAATGTCACACTTCGGCGACCATGTTGCCGAGGTGCGAAATACGGCGCTTGTAAGGCGGATGATAGATACTAAGTTGATCGGACTATCCTGTCACATTGCGAGGCCTTATCATGGCGTCGGCATTCTTATTGATTGTCAAAAAACTCATCCGCAAGGGTAACCTGAAGCTCACACTCGCCAATGGCGAGAGGCATATGATTGGCGACGGTACTGGTGATCTGGTTGTCGTTCGCATTGCCGACGAGGAGGCGGAGAAGTTGATCCGCCGCGACCCCACCCTCAAGCTCGGCGAAATGTACATGGAGGGCCGGTTCATACTTGAACACGGCAGCATCTACGATTTCCTGGAGATGGTGAAACAGAACACAACCAACGAAATCTTCGATGTCCCGATGGCGGCCCTCCTGATCGGCCGCATCGCTCTTCAACAGCTGAAAAGCCGTCTGCCGGTCAATCGCAACAAGCGCAACGTCGCACACCACTACGATCTGTCAGAAAGGCTGTTCGAACTCTTCCTCGACGAGGATTGGCAGTATTCCTGCGCCTACTACGACCCGCCGGGCATCAGCCTGGAGGAGGCGCAGGTTGCCAAGAAGCGCCACATTGCCGCCAAGCTCCTGCTGGAACCGAACCAGCGCGTGCTTGAGATCGGTTCCGGCTGGGGCGGAATGGGCATGTATCTGGCGGAAGCCGCGCCCGGCCTCGATGTCACCGGCATCACGCTCAGCGAAGAGCAACTGAAGATCTCGCGCGAGCGTTCGAAACAGCGCGGTTTGGACGACCGTGTCCGCTTCGAGTTGCAGGACTACCGGACGATGACCGGTCAGAAGTTCGATCGCATCGTCTCCGTCGGCATGTTCGAGCATGTCGGCATCGGCAACTTCGACAAGTACTTCAAGAAGGTGCACGCGTTGCTGGCCGATGACGGTGTCATGGTCCTGCATTCCATTGCCCGACCGAAGCCGAGCTTCGCGACCAACGCCTTCATCGAAAAGTATATCTTCCCGCAAGGCTACATTCCCTCGATCGGAGAGACGATCCCCGCGATCGAGAAGGCCGGTCTTCTGGTGCGCGACGTGGAAGTGCTGCCGCTTCACTACGCCCAAACGCTCCGCCATTGGCGCGAGCGCTTCGTGGCGAACAAGGCCGCGGCTGTCGCCCTCTACGACGAGCGCTTCTTCCGCATGTGGGAGTTTTATCTGGCCGGTTCGGAAATTGGCTTCCGCTGGGACGAACTCTTCGTCATGCAGATCCAGATTTCCAAGAACCAGTTTTCCACGCCGGATAATCGCAACTACATCGCGCAGAACGAGGCGAAGTTGAAGGAATTCGAGGCGACGCGTCCGCCGCTCGAAAAGGTTATACTGTGATCACCAGGAAGGCGCGGCACCCACCGCGCCTTTTCTTTTTTTGGAAAGGGGCCGACACATGAGCAGTGCGTTTCCCGAGATCTATCTCGTCCGGCACGGCGAAACGGAATGGAGCCTTTCTGGAAGACACACCGGCCAAAGCGATATCCCTCTGACAGCAAATGGTGAAGCGGCGGCGCGCCAAATCGGCCCGCGCCTTGCGGACAAGCGCTTCACCGCTGTGTGGTCCAGCCCGTCGCAGCGCGCCCGCAACACCTGCGAACTCTCCGGCTTTGGCGCCGGCGCGATCGTCAAGGACGATCTCGCCGAATGGGACTACGGCGCCTATGAGGGCATCACGACCAAGGAAATCCTTGCAAGCCGACCCGGCTGGCAGCTATTTCGCGATGGCTGCCCGAACGGCGAGGCGGCGCAGGATGTCGGCGCAAGAGCCGACCGGATCATATCGGAACTGCAGCAGGCCAATGCCCCGATCCTGATCTTCTCCAGCTCGCATTTCCTTCGTGTGCTTGGCGCTCGCTGGCTAGGACTGTCGCCGACGGACGGCGCGCGCTTCATCCTCGATACGGCAAGCATCAGCGTCCTCGGCTACGAGCACGACCTGACGGAGCCGGTGATCCGGCGTTGGAATGGCATCTAGCAATACAGCTTTGACGAGATATGCCCGACGCAGATTGAGTGCGTGAGTTGATATGCGAGGGAGGCGGGATGCTACGCGAGACTTCAACATTATGGCCAGAAACTGGGCCATGTATGGGGTCGTCGTCATTGCGACGGTGGCCATTGCGATATTCGATGAACTTTCGGGTAAAACGACGTCCAGTGGATCGACGAGCTTTGTGTGGAGCTATCTTGCGATGTGCATTCAGGGCACGGTGATCTACTGTGGATCCTTTACCGAGGTTGGAAAGCGCGCAGGCTTCGGAAAAACCTTCCCTTGCTTCCTAAAGGCGGCAGCGCTTTTTATCGTTGCGCTTGTAATCTCGCTGCCGATCTTCACGTTTTGCCCTCGAATCTAGTCGTGCCGGCAACCGTGCTGGTCTTTACCTCCGCTGCGATGATCGCTTATGTGCTGGTACTGTCGCTTGCGGGAACCTGGCCGGTCTCGAGCATCACCGGTCTCGGGACATCGCTCTTCGATGCCCTTCGCGGCATTGCGCGTCTTTGCCGCCTTTCGGCCGCCTCATCGTGGGGATCATTTTACCCGTGGCCCCGTCGATGTTGATTTTCGTGGCTGTGTCTGAGGTTGCAACCTTGCCGTTGCTGTTGGTCGACGGAAAGCCGAACATTCTCATGCTTACCGTCTCGGCGATCGTTGTGTTCGTTCAGGCGGTCAGCGTGAGCTATGCCGCCGTCGTCCTTGCCCGCGTTTACAGTTCCGGGGAGCAGGACTCTACGGAGTTTAGCAGTGCGGCCGCATGACGGCTTGACCCGTGCCTCGACCGATCGCTAGATGGCGGCATGCAACAGATCGGCGGAATAGACGGGCGCGTTGCGGATGCGCCTTCGAACAACTGGGTTTATCGGGTCCTGCCTCCGTGGCTCTGGCCCTATGCGCAGCTTGCGCGCTGGGATCGGCCGATCGGCTGGCAGCTCTTGATGTGGCCCTGCTTCTGGTCAGCGGCTATGGCCGCGAATGCGGCGGCTCATCTTGGCCAGTTCTCCGGCCGACAGCTGATTTTCCATCTCGTGCTGTATTTCGTCGGCTCTGTCGCGATGCGCGGGGCAGGGTGCACCTACAACGATCTTGTCGATCACAAGATCGACATGGAGGTGGCGCGCACCCGCTCACGCCCGCTGCCGTCGGGACGGGTCACACGCACGCAGGCCAAGCTGTTCATCGTCCTGCAGGCGCTGGTTGGGCTGCTGGTCGTGCTGCAGCTTAACTGGTTCTCGGTCATCCTCGGCGTCGTCTCGCTCGCCATTGTGGCGCTCTATCCCTTTGCCAAGCGCTTCACGGACTGGCCGCAGTTCTTCCTGGGCCTTGCCTTCTCCTGGGGCGCCTTGATGGGCTGGGCGGCGATCTTCGGCAGCCTTTCTCTGGCGCCGATCCTCCTCTACGTCGCCTCGGTGGTCTGGACGATCGGTTACGACACGATCTACGCCCATCAGGATAAGGAAGACGATGAGCTGATCGGCGTTCGTTCCACCGCGCGGCTGTTCGGCGACAAGACGAAACAGTGGCTGGTCGGCCTCTATGGTCTGACGCTCGTGCTCGCCTTCTGCGCCTTCCTGGTCGCAGGCGTCGGCCTGTTTGCCTATCTCGGTCTGCTCATTGCGGCAGGCATGTTTGCCTGGCAAATCGTAACGCTGGATATCAACGACGGCGATCAGTGCCTGGCATTGTTCAAGTCCAACAATCGCGTTGGCCTGATCATCTTTCTCGGCCTCTTTCTTTCGCTTCTCTTCGTCCTGCCCTGAGGCGACAACGACAATGCCCGGCACAAAGGCCGGGCATTGATGGTCTGAAACGCCGCACCGCTCAGCTGCGCGCGATGATTTCCTTGCCTTCGATCTTCATGGCGACGCCGAGCTTACCGGTTGTGCGGCGCACGAGGAAGCGCGGGCGGCGGTTGGCGAAGTAGGAGTGGCGGCGGCGCGGCTTCAATGCGCTGGTGCGCAGGTCGCCGAGATGTTCTTCCAGTGGACGTGCAACGCCGTCGGCCTCGACCATCAGCATCGGAATGCGGAAGGCCTCGGACCAGCCGCGCCAGTCGGCGGCGATGTCGGAGAGATCATGGGCGACCAGCAACGGGACACAGAGATCGGGATCTTCGTGGTGAAGTTCCAGGGTGACGGTGACTTCGCCGTCGCCATGGTCGATGGCGCGGGCGGCAACGCCCTTGAAGGCGCGCTTGGGAAGGGCGATCGAAAGCGGCAGGCCGCTAGAGGGAAGAACCTTGCGCAGGATCGCGCCACGTTCGTCGATCGTTATGCTGACGTCACTTGAGGAGTCATGGATGGCGTAGCTGACCTGCTGGGGAAAGCGCGACGGATCGAGACGCAGTGTCGTTCCAGCCCATACGGGCTTCATAACGGTGTTGTTCATGTTCATTCTACCCTTGTCTTACCTGAGAGCCGGTTTCCGGTCTTCTCCTCGGGGCTTTTCGCCCTCTATGGCTCGACAATAGGCGGCGGCTGTTCCGGACAACTTAAAAATCGCGGTTAAGAAAGCTTTGCCTCGGTGGATGGTTATCAAAACCGAAGCCGGCAAGGTTTCCGGAGGGTGAACGGGGGATGTGCCGTTTTGCAACGCGGTGCGAGTAAGTCTCGGGTAAGCTTTTTATCGCAGAATGAGGCCAACCACTCTGTCATATTTTGAAGACTTTGCCGGAAAAGGGCACGTTATGATCTCTGCTTCGATGGCCTACAACATATTGTCGGGGAACATGAAGCAAAGCCTGGACCGCGTTGCATCGCAGGCCACGGTCAAGAACGATGCCGAATACTACGACGACAACATCAACAAAGTCAAAGACGTAGACGATTTCCTCGGCGACTATCGGCTCTACAGCTATGCGATGAAGGCCTACGGCCTCGATGACATGACCTACGCGAAGGCCTTCATGAAAAAGGTCCTGGAAAGTGACCTGACCGACGCCAACAGCTTCGCCAACAAGCTCTCGGATACGCGTTACAAGGAATTCGCGGCCGCCTTCAATTTCAATACGCCGGCGGCGGACGCCCAGAGCGACGCACAGGAAGACGATCTGATCGGTCTCTATACGCAGTCGTTCGCGGACGAGGGCAAGAACGCCGCGACCGAAACGACCTACTACAGCAACGCGATAGACGCCGTGCAGAACGTTTCCGATCTCGTCGGCGACAGCCGGGTCCGCACCTATGTTTTGAAGGCCTACGGCATCGATCCCACCTACGTTTCCAAGGACTTCCTGGCGCAGGTGTTGACGAGCGACGTCAGCGATCCCAACAGCTTTGTCAATCTCAACGGCAACGACAAATACAAGGCGCTTGCCGCACAATTCAGCTTCAAGGCAGACGGCACCGTCAACGGCGCGGCGCAGACGGCCACTCAG
Organism: Rhizobium sp. LjRoot258; assembly: GCF_964254185.1. NCBI lineage: Bacteria > Pseudomonadati > Pseudomonadota > Alphaproteobacteria > Hyphomicrobiales > Rhizobiaceae > Rhizobium > Rhizobium sp. LjRoot258. The sequence goes on from NZ_CAXUST020000001.1 coordinate 534,091, forward strand.
AAGAACACGGTCATGGAACAGTATAATCTGACTGTCCCGTCGATCACCACCGCAGCGGCTGCCGATTACAACAAGGCCTACTATCTGTCCAAGATCGGGACGATCACCAACGTCGACGATCTGATCGCTGACAGCCGGCTGACGTCCTATATCAAGACGGCCTTCAGCATGGGGGACGATTTCAGCAATGCAGCGCTCCGGCTCGTGCTTACCGATGCGAGCTACGCAAGTTTGCTGGATTTCAGCGTTGTCAATCAGAGCTTCAATTTCAAGGCGGACGGAGCCGTCAACTCGGCCGCGGCGTCCTATGTCGCGCAGACGTCGGACCAGATGAAAGCGATGTCCACCCAGGCTGCAAACACCACGAGCTACTTCCAATCAAAAATCGTCGGCATCACCAACGTCGATGACCTGATCGCCGATACCCGTTTGACCCAGTACATCAGGGATGCCTACTCCCTTCCCCAGAGCGTCAGTGATGCGGATCTTCGCAGCGTCTTGACGAATGCCAGCTACGCAAGCCTGCTGGGCTACGACGACGTCCATTCGTCCTTCAATTTCCAGGCCGATGGTAGCGTTGCCGATGGTGCAGGTGCGCAAACGATCGGTCAGGCACGGGCTACGAGTTCGCACGTCAGCACCAACCTCTCCTACTTCCAGACCGTGATCCCGACGATTTCCAATGTCGACAACCTGATCGCCGATGGGCAGATGATGAACACCATACGGTCAGTCTATGGAGTTCCGGCGAGCGTTAGCAACGCGGATCTGAAAAGCGTACTGACCGACGCGAGCTTTGCCGCCAGCCAGGGCTTCAGCACGCTCAATGCGGCGTTCAGCTTTGCAGCCAATGGCTCGGCCGCCAGCGCGTCCGGCCCGCAATCGAGCGCACAATTGATGGATACGACGACGTTCTACGGCGCTCGATATGCAGACGCGCAGGACGAGGCGATCGACGAAGCCGTGGCAAACTACAAGAAGCGGATGACTGACGGCAAGATCAAGAGGGTCGATGACCTTCTGCGCTCCAACGCCGCCGCAGACTTTGACAGGAAGAACGATGACCTGCCTGAGCTCTATGATATGGCGCTTCGCGCCTACGGGCTGACGGAACAAGACGTGTCTCGTTCAATGTTCCGCAAGCTGCTGAAGAGCGACCCATACGATCCCGACGGCTACGTCGCCTCGTTGAAGGACGAGCGGATCACCAATCTGGTTCGCGCCTTCAATTTCGGAGCCGACGGCAAGGCATCCGCCGAAATACAGCCGCTGCCGTCCGCGGTCATGGCGAAATACGCGACCAACTATAAGTCGCGCACGCTGATGGGCATGAGCGATGGCCCGCTCAGGGACAAGGCCTCCGAGGATGCGACGAAGGCCGTCGATGCTTTCGCCAAGGGCATGGCGAAGGTGAAGACTCTCGACGACTTCCTGTCGAACGACAAGCTGACCAGCCTGGTCTTGACCGCAAACGGTCTCGACCCGAAGAAATACGACGAGGAGACGCTGCGGAAGATTTTCACCTCCGATCCGTCTGATCCCAAGAGCTACCTGAACACGAAAGCTGAATCGAAGTTCAAGGAGATTGTCTCGGACTTCAACTTCGATACCAATGGCAACCTGACGCGCGCCAAGATCGGAGCGGTCCAGAACGTGGGTGCCGAAGACCGGACGCAGCAGAAGTATGTTCAGCAGACGTTGGAAACGCAGCAAGGCGAAACGAACGACGGCGTACGCCTCGCGCTATATTTCGCCCGCAGCGCGCCTGATATCACATCGCTCTACACGATCCTCGGCGACAAGGCGTTGTTCCAGGTGATCACAACCACCTTCAGCCTGCCGAGCAGCGTATCGAACATGGATGTCGCCAAGCAGTTCTCCATGCTTGGGAAGTTCGTCAATCTCGACGATCTTCAAGACTCGAAGAAGGTGGACAAGCTGCTGAGGCGGTTCACCGCGATGTACGATCTCGCCAACAATACCAACAGTTCGCCGGCGCTGCAGCTTCTGACCAACGGCGGCACGAGCAGCTAGTTTGACGCCAACGCCTGGTCGACGCTGACAACCTTGCCGGGGTTCATGATGCCAGCCGGGTCGAAGGCGCGCTTGATCCTGCGCATCAGATCCATTTCGATCGCCGGCCGGATTGAGGCCAGTTCATCGCGCTTCAGCTGACCGATTCCATGCTCGGCGGAAATCGACCCGCCATGCGCCAGTACGAAGCCATGGACGATGTGGTTCATATCGTGCCAGCGCGCCAGAAACGCCTGCTTGTCCGCGCCGACCGGCTGGGAAATGTTGTAGTGGATATTGCCGTCGCCCATGTGGCCAAAGGCGCAGATGCGGGCGCCGGGCATGGTGGCCATGACCGCATCCCCGGCCTCGCGCATGAAGGCCGGGATCGCCGAAACTGGCACGGAAACGTCGTGCTTGATCGATCCGCCCTCCGGCTTCTGTGCGTCCGACATGCTCTCGCGCATGTGCCAGAGCGCCTTCTGCTGCGCGACCGAAGATGCGATTGCACCGTCCTGAACCAGCCCTGCCTCGAAACCCTGCTCGAGCAGCGCCGTCATCATGCGCTCGGCAGTCTCGGCGGAATCGGACGTCGAAATATCGACGAGCACATACCAGGGATGAGCCGATTCCAGTGGATCACGCACGCCTTCGATGTTGCGGGCGGTAATCTCGACGCCGAAGCGCGGCATCAGTTCGAAGCCTGTCAGGGAGGCGCCGCAAAGGCTGGAAGCAAGGTTGAAGAACGAAAGGGCATCCTCGACGGAATTAAGACCCGCGAACGCGACCTGTTTTCCAAGCGGTTGCGGAAACAGCTTCAGCACCGCGCCGGTGATGATGCCGAGCGTGCCTTCCGCGCCGATGAACAGGTCGCGTAGATCGTAGCCGGTGTTATCCTTCTTCAGTCGACGCAGGCCGTTCCAGATTTCGCCGGTCGGCAGCACGACTTCGAGGCCGAGGCAGAGATGTCGCATGTTGCCATAGGCAAGAACGGCCGTACCACCGGCATTGGTTGAGAGATTGCCGCCGATCCGGCACGAGCCTTCGGAGCCGAGGGACAGTGGGAACAGCCTGCCGTGCGTCTCTGCTGCCTTCTGCACATCAGCGAGGATCGCACCGCCATCAGCGACTAGGACATTGGCAACCGGATCGACATCGCGGATCTTGTTCATGCGTTCGAGCGAGATGATGATATCAGATTTGCCCTCGCGCGGCGTCTGGCCGCCGACGAGGCCGGTATTGCCAGTCTGAGGCACGACCGCGGTTCCGGTCTCGGTTGCGAGCTTCAGGATCGCCGACACTTCTTCGACGGAGCCAGGCTTGAGAAGGAGAGGCGAGGAGCCATGGTATAAGCCGCGGTTCTCGATCAGATGGGGCGCGAGATCCGCCTCGCTGCGAAGCGCGTGTTTGTCGCCGACGATGGCGGCGAAACGGTCGAGAAGTTCGGGGGAAACGCTGCTCATCGAAACCTTGATCCTTCTTGCTTATTCGCGTGGCGCAGCGGCGCGGCGCAGCCGATCGTTGATTGCCTCGCCGAGCCCTTCGTCGGGGATGGCTGAAAAGGCGATTGTCGCGGCGCCGCTGGCATCGGCTCTCTTCATATAATCGAACAGATTGGCCGCCGCTTCCGCAAGATCTCCGCCCGGGCTGAGATTGAGGACGATTCTGGCGTCATTGGCGCCGGCAACAGACGTCTTGCCGAAGGCAATCAACGCCTCGCCGGCATCGACACGGGTTGCGTCCAGCCGGACGGTTGCGCCGGGCGCATAATGGGATGCCAGCATTCCCGGCGCCTCGATGGCCGCCGAGGCCTTCTTGGATCTCAGAAGCTTTTGCCCTGCCACACGCTCGATCTCAGTCGCCGGCAAACCGCCTGGTCGCAGGAGCCTGAGCTTGCCGTCCTCGACCTTGACGATCGTGGACTCGACGCCGACGGTGCTCGCGCCGGCATCGAGGATCAGCCTGATGCGCTCGCCGAGATCGGCGTCGACATGGGCAGCGCTCGTCGCACTGATCTTGCCTGACGTATTGGCGCTGGGCGCGGCGAGCGGGCGCCCGAAGGCGCGGATCAGTTCGCCTGCAAAGCCTTTCGGAACACGGATGCCGACGGTATCGAGACCCGCAGTTGCGAGCGAATGAATGGCGCTCTCCGGCTTAAGCGGCAGCACGAGCGTCAGCGGGCCTGGCCAGCAAGCTTCGGCCAGCGCGCGCGAAACGGGGTCAAACACCGCGTGTCTTTCCGCCATGGCAAGATCAGCCATGTGGCAGATGAGCGGGTTGAAGCGCGGGCGGCCTTTGGTCTCGTAAATGTGGGCGATCGCGATCGGATTGGTGGCATCGGCGGCGAGCCCGTAGACGGTTTCCGTCGGGATTGCTATCGGGAATCCCTCGCCAAGTACTGCGCAACCGGCTTCGATAGCCTGCTGCCTGTCCTTCATGATGTCGATCGATCGTGCCATGCGCCGCCCGGATTGCTGTCCGGCAGTCCTTATGCCTTCCCGGCGATCCGATCAATATCAGAGCTGGCGGATGATCTCGATCAGAGTTGACGAATGATCTCGCGCAGTTGTTCGTTGCGCGCGCCGAGCAACAGCACATTCCTGATGGCGATTTGCGGATCGTCGGTACGGAAAAGCAGACCGTTGCCCCGCACCGAGCGGTCGATCGTCATTTTTTCGGGCGTATGCTCTCCCGGCTTGATGGCGACGGCGAAGTACATGCGCGAATACTTCACGTCGATCTGCTGGAAGAAATTGTCGTTGTCGCCAATGTCGGCGTAGAAATTCGCGATGTAGAAGGCCCAGCTGACGTCTTGGTAACGGGCGAATTTCGTCCGCGCCGCCGTCACGTGGCAGTAGCCGAGATGCGGGCTGTCCTGCAGCGTCCGATGGAAGAGCATCTTCGGAAACTGGATCGAATGGTGAAAGCCGTTGATATGCTGATGCGTCTTTTCGCCAGCCGTCTCCAGCTTGCGGCCCGTCCTCTCGGCGACTTCGTCATGCGAGAGGTAGCGCCGCTCTTCGGCGAGCCAGTGCGAGCGGGTCCGGGTAATCTTTCCAGTGCGCAGGAATTCCGAATGCGCGGCGACTGGGACCTCGCGGGCATTGATGCTGTTACCGGCGTCGAAATAGCGAAGCTTCGCCATGGTGCATATCCGCATGCGTGTTTGATGCCGCAAGGATAGGCAATCATGCTTAATGGTATATTAAACGCAGCGGTCACCGCGGCTTCATAGGAATGGACCGATACCATCATGTCGCAGATGCGATGGTCGCGGCAAAGTCGCCCTGAAGCCTAGCTGCGAATTGGGTTGCGCCGATGTCGTAATTTGCCTTGGTTGCCGGCAACGGAGCCTGCACAGGCCGAATGCTGTCTTCAATTCCACACTCCTTTGCCGCCTGTCGTCATTTTCGAAGCCGATGTCGCTTTACAACCAAACGCCGCGCGCCGGCGATGTTTAAATGTCTTTCAAGAACATCTCCTGACGGAGAGGGAGCGAAGCTTCCGGCGGCTCCCGCCTTCGACCAAGCGGCGGCCCCACTATACGAGGATGTGCAGATGGATATTCGCAGCAACGTATTGCGGCAACTCAAGACCCGGCGGGAAGGCTTCAGCCTCGAGCAGCCCTTCTATATCGACGAAGATTATTTCAAGCTCGATATGGAAATGATCTACTATCGCGATTGGCTGTTCATGGGCCACGACTGTGAACTGCCGAAGGCCGGTGCCTATTTCACGGTGCAGATCGGCCAATACCCGGTTGTCATCGTTCGCGGCCGCGACAACGTCATCCGTGCCTTCCACAACAGCTGTCGCCATCGTGGCTCGCGTGTCTGCACGAAGGAGCACGGTTCCTCAGTTCGCCTCGTTTGCCCCTATCATCAGTGGACCTACGACCTCGATGGCAAGCTTGCTTTCGCCCGCCATATGGGTGACGATTTCGACAAGACCGGCTACGGCCTGAAGCCCGTTCATTGCGAGAGCTTCGGCGGCTACATCTTCATCTGTCTCGCCCAGAATGCGCCGGACTTCCAGCCCGTCCGCGACATGGTGGCGCCCTACATGGTGCCGCATCACCTGAGCGACGCGAAGGTCGCCTTCCAGAGCACGATCATCGAGAAGGGCAACTGGAAGCTCGTCTGGGAGAACAACCGTGAGTGCTATCACTGCGCGGCCAACCATCCGGAGCTTTGCCGCACTTACCCGGAAGCGCCGAGCGTCACGGGCACCGATGGCGGCGCTGACGATCCCGAGATCGCCGGTCATTGGGCACGCTGCGAGGCGGCCGGATTGCCAAGCAAGTTCCAGATTTCTCCCGATGGTCAGTTCCGCACGGCCCGCATGCCTTTGATCGAGGATGCGGAGAGCTACACCATGTCCGGCAAGAGAGCCGTCAAGCGGTCGTTGTCAGACGACGTGACGATCGATCGCATCGGCACGATGCTGCTCTTCCACTACCCGACGACGTGGAACCACATTCTCGGCGACCATGCGATCTCCTTCCGCGTGCTGCCGCTCAGCGCCAACGAAACGGCGGTCACGACGAAGTGGCTCGTGCACAAGGATGCCGTCGAAGGCGTCGACTACGATCTCGCCGAGCTCACGCACGTCTGGACCGAAACCAACGACCAGGACCGCCGTATCGTCGAGGAGAATGCCTTCGGGATTCACTCGCCGGCATATGAGCCCGGCCCCTATTCGATGCTGCACGAAGGCGGCGTCATGCAATTCCTCGAATGGTACTCAAACTTCATGGTCAATCGCCTGCAAGGCGATCAAGCGAAGCTCTCCGTCGTCGCCTGAGCTGAGAAACCCACCTCCCGAGTGACCTCGTCTCCCAAAGAGGCGGGGTCTTTTTTGCACAGGGTCCTCAGAAGTCGCGACGGGTACGGGACACTTCGCTCTGCGGTATCGAGGAGGTGACGATGGGGTCCGGCACAACCGGTACGGGGGCCGGCGGGCCTTGGGCGGGCTTTCCGCGTGGCTCCATCTCTATCTTGGCAAGGATGAGCGGCGGGTCGGGCTCGCGCGCAGGCAGAAGATTGCCCCGAGCCCACACCTTTGCGAGCTCGGCCCGGTTCATCGGGGCGACGTTGACATCGATATCGGTCAGGGTGCCGGGGACGCGATAAGGGCAGCGGCGCTTGGTGCAGTTCATTCCGGACGAGAACTGCCACAGCAGGTAGTTATCCCAGTTTCCCATCGGGAACACGCCCTTCACGTCGGGCTTGTAGCGCGCATACCAGATCGGCAGCCGCGCCAGCACCGGATAGTCGTTGCGGTAGGCGGCGATGTAGCGGGCGGTATTGTGATTGGTGTAAAGAACTGGATAGCGTCCGGTCCGCGCCCTGATATGGCCCGCGAATATCTGCGCGTCTTCCAACGACATGAACTTCTGCGCATCGATGCCCTCGAGGTCGAGGATCATCATCTCGTCGTCCTTGGGATCGGCGTAATCGAGGAAATGGTTGGCTTGGTCGACCGGGTTGCCCGGCCGTGCAAGGTGATAGGAGCCCCACAGCAGGCCGGACGCCCGGGCAACAAGCCGCCGCGTCTGGAAGAGTTCGCGGCTCACCGCATATTTGCGCCACATGGTCTTGCAATGCGCAACCGTGTCCCCGGCATGATCGCCGGTGCAGGAGAAGCTCTCAGGGAGTCCGTCGGAAGCCTTCGAGATGAAGGCGGCTATGCGCTTGTCGGAAAGCAGAGAATCCCAGTCGATCGTATTCAATTCGTATGCGTCGATGACGAGCGCGTTGTTGGGATTCTTCCAAGCGAGAGTGTCCGTTGCCGCAGCCTGAGTGACAGCGCCGGCGGCAAGCGCTGGAACCACCAGGCGAAGCAGAAGATTTCTCCAGGATTGCTTCATGGAAAGAGCCTGGTGAAAGTCGGTTAATGTCGGGTTAATCCGCGATCGCTTAAAAACGGAAAGTCGCGAGAACGGCATGAAAACGGATCATTGGAACGTTTTCATAGCCTTCGCGTTATGATGCGCGCGTATTCCAACCTGGGAATGGAGATTCCATGACGGGACTTTTTAAGAAGATAGCGATTGCCGCCGTTTCCTTCGTCGCGTTGGCAAGTGGCGTTACGCCCTCGCAGGCGATGCAGATGTCGGCCAAGCCGCATGTCGAAAAGTCTGGTGACCTCCAGAACGTCCAGTATTGCCGTGGTCCCTATTGCCGTCCTCCCGGTTATCGCCCGGGATATCGGCCTGGCTACTATCCAGGCTATCGCCCTGGTTATTACCCAAGGTATCGCCCAGCCTATCGGCCTGGCTGGTATGGTGGCTACCGCGGTTATCCGTCTTATCGAAGCGGCTACCGCTACTACAACGGATACTGGTTCCCGCTCGCTGCCTTCGGAGCCGGCGCGGTGATCGGCGGCGCCATCGCCTCGCAGCCGACCTATGTGGCTCCTCCGCCGGCGGCTCCGCTTGGGTCGGGCCACGTGGCCTGGTGCGAAGCGCGCTATCGCTCCTATCGCGCCTACGACAATACCTTCCAGCCATATAACGGCCCGCGCCAACAGTGCGTTTCACCGTACTACTGAGGGAAACAGGCTTGCGTCTCAAGGCCCGGCAGAAATGCCGGGCTTTCCATTCAGAGGATGCGAACGCGCTTCAGCAGCCACCATGCCAGCAGGATCGACGCGATGATGAGGGCAACGGCATATTCCGTGCCGCCGCTCCCTTCGGCAAAAGGCAGGTTTGCCGTATTCATGCCGAAGAAACCCGTCACCAGGGTCGGCGGCAGCAGGAAGGCTGTCATGATCGACAGAATGTAGAGGTGTCGGTTCGTCTCGGAAGACAGTTTCGAGTCGATCTCCTCATGCAGCAGCCGCGCGCGGTCCTGCAGCGCGTAGATGTCGTGATCGACCGTTTCAAGGCGGCTTGTCAGTCGTCCGGCGACGTCCTCGAAGCCGAAGGGCATTTCGTCATCATGCGAGGCGGCCGCACGCCGCATCAACGCGAGCACGGTCCGCAGATGTCGGTGGAGCTTGACGACCGTGCGCCTGACTGGCGCCAGCCGCCGACGCTCGTCGCGAGGCGTCGTGTCGTAAACGAAGTCCTCGATAACATTGAGTTCGTCCGTCATCTCCATGACGATGGAGATCAGCGTCCGCTGGAATTCGATCATCAGGGTCTCGAACAAGTCGACGGGCCGTTCGAACTTTGCCGGGTTCTTCTCGACGAGCGCGCGAGCGCGCTCGACGCTGCGCAGCGGCTGCAGCCGCGTGGTGATGATGAAGCGGTCGGATATGGCAAAATGCAGCCAGCCGAGATCGGCGGTCTCGTGATCGAACTCGCGTTGGCAATCGACAAGCGTGCCGTAGAGCATCTGTTCGTCAACGGTAATTGCGGCGTGCGTGTCGCGTGTGGTCAGTGCCGCCTTCGCATCGTCGTTCAGGCCCTCGATGCTGTCGAGCAGGCCGGGTACCCGGGCATCGGCAAGACTGAGATGCAGCCAGTAGAAGCCGCCGCCGTTCGTCAGTTCGGCTTGCGGCGCGCTGTTTGCAAGGCGGGTCGCCTTGCCGCTATCCGGCGGAAAGCGGTAGGCCCACACGAGTCCCGGTATGTTGGCGGGTAAGGTGTCCATAATGCGCCGGTCCTCTTGCGATGGCGGTCTGTGTCCTTAGAGATTCTCTATGACGGTTGTTTGTGCAAGTGCGTAATAACGAAGAGAACTCGTCCTTCCGCCGCTTTTAGAGAGAAAGTTTGAAATTGACGTTTACGTAAAAATCAATTAGCTCTGCCCGTGGAGGTGCCGGAGGGCGTTGTCGCTCGACGGCTTGCGATGCGAGGAGATCATGAATGTACAAGGCGCCCGTCGAGGAGATTGCGTTCACGCTGAAGCATGTCGCCGGTTTGGGGAGCGCAATCGAGGCCGGCTTGCTTGGCGATCTCGGCGAGGATCTCGTTGATGCCATCCTTCATGAAGCTGGACGATTCGCCACGGACGAAGTGGCGCCGCTCGCCGAGATCGGCGACCGTCAGGGTTCGCGCCTCGTCGATGGCAAGGTGGTGACGCCCGACGGTTGGCGGGATCTCTATAAGAACTGGATCGCTGGCGGCTGGAATGGCCTAACCGCACCTGAGGAGTTCGGCGGTCAGGGGCTGCCCCATATGTTGAATGTCGCCGCGCTCGAGATGTGGAACTCCGGTTCGATGGCATTCGCGCTCTGCCCGACGCTCACCATGGGGGCGATCGAGGCCATCGACAACCATGCCTCCGACGAACTCAAGAGTACCTACCTCGCAAAACTTGTCTCCGGCGAATGGACCGGCACGATGAACCTGACGGAGCCGCATGCCGGCTCTGACCTCGGTGTGCTCAAGACGCGCGCGGAACGCCGCGATGACGGCACCTACCGCATCTTCGGCCAGAAGATCTTCATCACCTGGGGCGAACACGACGCCGCCGACAACATCGTTCACCTGGTGCTCGCCCGCCTGCCGGATGCACCGGCCGGAACGCGCGGGATCTCGCTGTTCCTGGTGCCGAAATTCCTCGTCAATCCGGACGGATCGCTCGGTGCCCGCAACGATCTGTTCGCCCATTCGCTGGAGCACAAGCTCGGCATCCACGCCTCGCCCACCTGCACCATGATCTATGGTGACGGCAAGTTTGGCGGGGAGCAGGGTGCGATCGGCTGGCTGGTCGGCGAGGAGAACAAGGGCCTCGCCTGCATGTTCACGATGATGAACAACGCCCGCCTTGCCGTCGGCATGCAGGGCGTTGCGATCGCCGAGGCGGCGACGCAGAAGGCAACGGCCTATGCGAAGGAGCGCACCCAGGGCAAGGCGCCGCGCTGGACGGGCGGCGGGATGAGCCCGATCATCGAGCATCCCGATGTCACCCGCATGCTCCTGACCATGAAGGCGCTGACACAGGGCGCACGCGCGATTTCCTACGCCTGCGCGCATGCCATCGACATGTCGCATCGCGCAGCAGACCGCCCGCAGCATTGGCAGGAACGCGCTGCGCTGCTGACACCGATCGCCAAGTCCTTTTCCACCGATATCGGCGTCGACGTTGCCTCGCTCGGCATTCAGGTCCACGGCGGCATGGGCTTCATCGAGGAAACGGGCGCTGCGCGTTACCTGCGCGATGCGCGCATCGCACCGATTTACGAGGGCACGAACGGCATCCAGGCAATCGATCTCGTCACCCGCAAATTGACGCTAGCGAATGGCGAGCAGGTGCAAGGATTCATCGCTGAGCTGAAACAGATCGCCGATCAGGTCCGCCATTCCAACCTCGATGGCTTTGGCGCGACGGCAAACCGGCTCGACGCAGCCATTACCGACCTCGGCGAAGCGACCGACTGGCTGCTGGCGCAGGTCCGCGATGGCAAGACCACCGAGGCACTGGCCGGCGCAACACCCTATCAGCGCCTTTTCGGCCTTGTCCTGACCGGTTGCTATCTCGCCAAGGGCGGGCTCGCGCAGGCGCCGGACGGTGGCGCTGGGGGCCGCATCGCGCTCTGCCGCTTTGCTGCGGAGAATCTCCTTTCAGAAGTTGCGGCGCTGAAGGATTGTGTCATCACAGGTGCTGCAAGCCTTGCGGCCGCCAAAATCGTTCTCGCCTGAGGAACCATCATGACAGAGCACGTCATCGTCGAGCAGGATGCAGCCCATCCCGGCATCCAAATCATCCGTTTCAACAGGCCGGAAAAGAAGAATGCGATCACCCGCGCGATGTATCGGACGATGACGGACGCGCTGATCGCCGCCGATGGCGACACGACGATCCGGGCGACAGCCTTTCTCGGCACCGAAGGCTGCTTTTCCGCAGGCAACGACCTGGGTGATTTCCTGGCCGCGGCCATGGGAGGCGCCATGCCGCGGGAGATCGTCGAGTTCCTCTATGCCATGGTCCGCTCTGAAAAACCGATCGTGTCGGGTGTGGACGGGTTGGCGATCGGCATTGGAACCACCATGCATATGCATTGCGACCTGACCATCGCTTCAGCGCGCAGCCAATTTCGGACACCATTCGTCGATCTGGCGCTCGTTCCGGAGGCGGCGTCCAGCCTGCTTGCGCCGCGCATCATGGGACACCAGCGCGCCTTTGCGCTGCTGGCAGCGGGCGAGGGGTTCTCGGGCGAGGAAGCACGGGAAGCGGGACTTGTCTGGAAGGTCTGCGCGCCCGATGAGGTCGAATCCACGACACTCGCCACCGCCGCCAAGCTCGCTGCTAAGCCGCCGGAAGCGCTGAAGATCGCGCGCAACCTGATCCGCGGTGACCGCGATGAGGTTATTGCCCGCATTGATGATGAGGCCCGGCACTTCTTCGATCGCCTGCATAGCGCCGAAGCAAGGGCCGCCTTCGAAGCCTTCATGCGCCGCTGACGTGGAAATATTTGAGTTTCGTCAAATTTTAAGGCTGTTTTAAACGCCTCTCTAATATTAGGGGCGCGACGGCGCGCGATGTCGCTGTCGTCCGGGCGCATGAGGCGCTTTGTTCCGCTTTGCCAATAGCCCGCCGCATCGAGTGGCCCGTGTTCGTCAAGCACTGCGCGGACTGCTCCCGATCGAAGCCAACATCAGCTCTTCCGGCGAGCAGGCCGCCAACAGCCAACTGGATGAACGGCCGCGTGACGCTGACGGCAATGGTTGCAAACGCCATCGGCCGCACTGCTGACCAGCCGGGCGTCAAGGGAGTGCTGCAGAACGATGTTCTTAGCAGCCAGTTCGTCAGCACCTATCTCGGCGATGAGCAGGGCGTCTTTACGTCCTGGCCGGATCTTCCGCTGCCAGCCGACGACGATCCGCGCAAGCGTCCATGGTATCAGGATGCCGTCAAGGCCAATGCCCCTGTCTTGACCGAACCCTACAACGACGCGTCGAGCGGTGACCTCATTATCAGTGCAGCCATTCCGGTCAAACGCGACGGCAAGTTGGCCGGCGTCGTCGGCAGCGACTTCTCGCTGAAGACCATGGTGGACATGATCAAGGAGATCGACCTCGGCGGCAAAGGCACAGCCTTCCTCGCCAACAAGAGCGGGCAGATCCTGATCCATCCGGACGCGAAGCTGGTGACAAAGACGCTCGCCGACGCTTTCCCATCTCAGACGCCGGCGATCAAGGCAGGGCTGGCCCCGACGCAGTTTGCCGGCAAGGACGTCCTCGTCAGCTTCATGCCCGTCGCCGGTCTGCCGTCGGTCGAATGGTATCTCGGTTTCGTCGTCGACAGCGGCGCGGCCTTCGCGTCGCTGAACGAGTTCCGCATTGCCGCAACCGTTGCCACGATCCTTGCCGTCGGTCTGATGATTGCCGCCATGGCCTGGCTGCTGCATGGCCTCGTGATCCGTCCGGTGACCCACATGACTGCCGCGATGCAAAAGCTCGCTGCCGGCGATCTATCGGTCGCCATTCCCGGCGAGCAGCGCCGCGACCAGATCGGTTCGATGGCCGAGGCCGTTTCCGTCTTCAAGAAGAACGCGATTGACCGCGAGCGCCTGGAGGGCGAGGCAGAAAGCGGCCGCGCACTCACCGAGCGCGAGCGCCAGGAACGTGAGCAGCAGAAGAGCCGCGAAGCAACAGAAATCCGCCACGCCGTCGACGCGCTTGCAAGCGCCCTAGGTGCGCTGTCGGACGGCAACCTTGCTCACCGCATCGAGACGCCGTTTGCGTCGCATCTCGACCGCCTTCGCGATGACTTCAACAGCGCAGTCAGCAAGCTCCACGGCGCCCTCAATGCCGTCGGCAACAACGCCCATGCCATCGATGCAGGCGCAAGCGAAATCCGCACGGCTGCGGACGGCCTTGCCCGACGCACCGAGCAGCAGGCAGCCTCGGTCGAGGAAACGGCAGCCGCACTCGAGGAGATCACGACGACGGTCAAGGACACGGCTCGCCGTGCAGAGGAGGCCGGGAACCTCGTCTCCCGCACGCGCTTCGGCGCCGAAGAGTCCGGCAACATCGTTCGCAAGGCTGTTTCGGCAATGACCGAGATCGAGCAGTCGTCGCAGAAGATCGCCAACATCATCGGCGTCATCGATGATATTGCCTTCCAGACCAACCTGTTGGCGCTGAACGCCGGCGTCGAAGCGGCCCGTGCAGGTGAAGCCGGCAAGGGGTTTGCTGTCGTGGCTCAGGAAGTGCGCGAGTTGGCACAGCGCTCGGCTCAGGCTGCGAAGGAGATTGAAGGCCTCATCACCGCGTCGAATGCACAGGTTCGCTCGGGCGTCACCTTGGTCGGGGATACGGGTAAGGCGCTGGAAGCAATCGTCGGCCAGGTTCAGGAAATCAGCCGCCACGTCGACGCGATCGTCACGGCAACCCGCGAGCAATCGACCGGGCTTGCCGAGATCAATACGGCGGTCAACACGATGGATCAGGGCACGCAGCAGAATGCGGCCATGGTCGAGGAACAGACGGCAGCAAGCCATGGGCTGGCGCAGGAGGCGGTCAAGCTGATGCGGTTGCTTGGCCAGTTCAACCTGCAGGCTGCGTCGCAGGCTGCGGCGTACAGCCGTCGCGCCGCTTGATAGATATCCGTCTGTTTGGAGACCGCGACCGCTGCCAACAATGGAATTAACCACCCCTCGGCAAGCCACGCAGACTGCTGCCGGCGATGATTAAAAGTACTACTTTTAATCAAATCTTACGGATCTTCGTCTCTAGTGAGATCCAATGCATGACGCAGGACGGATATCGTCCGTACCGTTCTCCCCGATACCATCAAGGCGAGTGACTACGCGGGCGATCGATCCTGATCGTTTACGCCTTGTCACTTTAGCCGTATGAGACCGCCCCAATGTCCAAACTGAAGATAAAAACGCTCCTTCCACTTCTCTTTCTGTCTCTTGTTTTCATTGCCTTGGTACAGGGTGCGATCGCGGCCTTCTCGTTGACCAATCTGGAGGCGAACACCCGGCAGATCGGCGCCGAGAACATCCCGAACACAGAGCGGCTTTACGCGATCGTGACGACGCTGAACGACGTTCGCCGCAGCTACGCTGACTATCTCCTTGCAACGGGCAAGACGGACTTCCGCAACGCCGAGACGACGCTGAAGACACGCCGTCAGCGCCTCGCCACAGCCATCGACGCCTTCGAAAAGCAGCCGAAGAGCGACTACATGAGCCAGAACTTCGGCCGGCTGCAGAAGGCGCTCGCCAACGATGCTGCGCTCGCCGACAAGATCATCGCGCTGGCCCTCGACAGCAAGCGAAGCCAGGCAAACGGCCTCTATCGCGGCGAACTTTCGATGTCCGCGAACAACATTCAGACCCTCGTCGACGGAATGCTCGCAAAGGACCGGCAGTCGACCGATGCGGCGCTCGCTGCCGCAGCCGGCAATTACAACGCAGGCGTCCTGTCGATCGTCGGTGGCCTCGTCGTCGCACTCGCCGTCGCCGTCGCTGCTGCTTCCCTCGCGTGGAAGCGCGTGTCGCGGCCGATCTCGACGATCGCAGCCCGCATGGCCAGTCTGGCAGACGGCGATCTCGACACCGCCGTCCCTTATGCCGGGCGCAAGGATGAGATTGGCGACATGGCGGCTGCCGTTGCAGTCTTCCGCGACAACTCCATCGCACGCCTCGACCTCGAACGCAGTGCAGACCATACCCGAGAGCAAGCTCAGCAGGAGCGTTCTCGCAACGAAGCCTCGAAGGCTCGCGAAGCGTCGGAAATCCAGCATGCCGTGGGTGCACTTGCCGAAGCGCTGGGCGCGCTCTCGGAAGGCGATCTCACTCGGACGATCGAGACATCTTTTGCCGATCACCTTGATCGGCTGCGCAGCGATTTCAATACCTCCGTCGCCAAGTTGCGGGCCGTCCTTCAGGAGGTCGGCGACAATGCTCATGCCATTGACGCGGGCGCCGGAGAAATCCGCACGGCCGCGGACGGTCTTGCCCGGCGCACAGAGCAGCAGGCTGCCTCCATCGAGGAAACGGCAGCAGCACTCGAGGAGATTACGACGACGGTCAAGGACACGGCGCGCCGCGCTGAGGAGGCGGGCACGCTTGTCACTCGTACGCGCTTCGGCGCCGAAGAGTCGGGCAACATCGTCCGCAAGGCGGTTTCGGCGATGACCGAGATCGAACAGTCCTCCGAAAAAATCTCCAATATCATCAGTGTCATCGACGACATCGCCTTCCAGACGAACCTTCTGGCACTGAACGCCGGCGTCGAGGCTGCGCGTGCCGGTGAAGCTGGCAAGGGGTTTGCCGTCGTGGCTCAGGAAGTGCGCGAACTGGCGCAGCGTTCGGCTCAGGCCGCGAAGGAAATCGAAAGCCTGATCACCGCATCGAACGCACAGGTTCGCTCCGGGGTGGCGCTGGTCGGCAATACCGGCAAGGCGCTCGAGGCGATCGTCGGCCAGGTTCAGGAAATCAGCCGCCACGTCGACGCCATCGTCACGGCAACTCGCGAGCAATCGACCGGCCTTGCCGAGATCAACACAGCGGTTAACACGATGGACCAGGGGACGCAGCAGAATGCCGCCATGGTCGAGGAGCAGACGGCAGCGAGCCATGGGCTGGCCCAAGAAGCTGCCAAGCTGATGCAGTTGCTTAGCCAGTTCAACCTGCAGGCCGCATCGCAGGCTGCAGCATCATACGGCCGTCGCGCCGCCTGATTGCGACCGATGCATCAAGTCAAAACGCCCGCGCTTGTCGCGGGCGTTTTGGTTTGGAGGATCGCTTCTACTTTTCGAGCGTCGCCACGACTTCGACGTGCGGCGTCCACAGGAACTGATCGATCGGCGTCACACCGGTAATGCGATAGCCTCCCTCGACGAGCAGAGCGAGATCGCGGGCGAGCGTCAGCGGATTGCAGCTGACGGCCACGACTTTCTTGACGTTCGAACGCGCCAATTCCTTGCATTGAAACTCTGCCCCGGCACGCGGCGGATCGAAGACCACGGCGTCGTAGATCTTCAGCTCGGATGTCATCAGCGGCCGGCGGAAAAGGTCCCGTTTTTCGACGCTAACCGGTTTCAGGCCCTGCGTGTTGCGGGCGGCATGATCGAGCGCTGCGAGAGCTTTATCCTCGCCCTCGACCGCGTGCACGCGACCGACCCGGGCAAGGCGGAGCGAAAATGTGCCTGCACCGGCAAAGAGATCAGCGATGCGTTTCGCCTTGCCGACATGTGCCAGAACGACTTCCGCCATTGCGTCTTCCGCCGGCTTGGTCGCCTGCGTGAAACTGCCGGGCGGAGGGACGACATTGACGCCGCCGAAATCGACGAGCGGCTTGGATGGTTCGACGAGAATCTCGCCGTTGAGCGAGACGCGGGCGATGCCACGCAAGGAAAGCACCGTCTCGATTGCCTTGCGACGCTGCTGGTCTGAGAGCTTCTTGATGCCGTCGACCGCAACATCGAGGCCCGATAACGTCTCCAATACGGTAATGCGGAACGCTTCCGCGCTATTGGCCAGCGCCGCACCAATCGCCGTGATCGCCGGCAGCCTGGCAATGATGCCCGCCGACGAGATTGGACATTCCTCGATGGCGACGATGTGGTGGCTTTCGGCCTGGTTGAAGCCGATCAGCATGTCCTTCTCGGTCCGCCGCGCGGCGAAGACCACGCGCCGGCGCTCGCCGGGATGAGCGGCGACGAGGTCGGCGACGTCGGGCGTCAGTCCCTTCGATTTCAGCGCATCGACAACCAGCTGACGCTTGAAGCCGCGGTAGGCCGCATCATTCATGTGCTGCAGGCTGCAGCCGCCGCAGGTGCCGTTCACTCCGTCCGGTCCGAAATGCCGGCAAGGTGGGTCTTGGCGATCGGCTGATGGGTGCGAGATGGACATCAGCATGCCATGGTTCTTGACTCGTGCAATGGCGACGGTTTCACCCGGCAGCGTGAAGGGCACGTAGATCGGCCCACCGTCTGCATGCACGATCCCGTCGCCTTGGGCGCCGAGCTTTTCGATCGTAACTGTTTGCGTGCTCACGGTTTTGTTCCTGCGAGTAGAAATTCCTGGTTGCCGTCACCGCCGGCAATCGGGGAGGGGATCAGTCCGAGGCTGTCCCAGCCCATGTCCTCGACGAACCAGTGCTCGAGTTCGGCTGCGACATCAGGCGCGGACGACGGATCCTTGAGAAGCCCGCCCTTGCCGATCGCATCGCGCCCGGCCTCGAACTGCGGCTTGACGAGGAGAGCGGCGACCGCTCCCGCCTCCGCAAGATCAAGGGCAGGGGCCAGCGCCAGTTTCAGCGAGATAAAAGAGACGTCCGACACAATGAAGGTGATCGGGTGCCCGATATCCTCGGCCGTCAGGTTGCGCGCGTTCAGACCCTCGATGTTGGTCACACGGGGATCGTTCGATATGCGCGGATGCATCTGGCCATGCCCGACGTCGATCGCGGTGACCTGCGCCGCACCGCGCGCCAGCAGGACTTCCGTGAAGCCGCCGGTCGAAGCGCCGACATCGAGACAGCGATGCCCCGACGGATCGAGCTTGAAATGATCCAGCGCGGCGGCGAGCTTCAACGCTGCGCGCGAGACATATTCCTGCGCCGGATCGTCGATCTCGATTGCGGCATCTTTTCCAAACAGCGCGCCGGCCTTGGTCACGACCTTGCCACCGACCTTGACGGTGCCGCGCTGCACGGCATCGCGCGCGCGGGAGCGGCTGGCGAAGAGACCAAGGCTGACGAGAAGCTGGTCAAGGCGTTGCATGTTCTGATCTGACATGCGCTGTCCATGACGGGCAACGCCATCGGTTGCAAGCCTTTTGTTGCAAGTGGGCGCGAGGCCTAGTTCCAAGAATTCGTCCCGAGATCCCTCTTGCCGACGATTACTTCGACTGACTTCGGTCCGGTTTTGACCCACGACTCGCAGATTTCCTTGCCGGCGTCGCGGCCACCTTTCCAGGTTCGACAGAATTTGTCCTTCTTGACTGCCCAGACGCCTGCGATCGGGATCACTTCGCCGCTGTCCAGCTTTACCTGTCCCATTGCTGTCCCGTTGGCGTCGAGCGTAAGGCTGCCCGCGTATCCTTTGCCGGGACCGCCCAAGATCAGCTCCTTGCCTTGACCAAGAAGTGCAGTCAGTTCCTTGCCTGTCATCTTTTCGGCGGCTGCCGCGGGACTGCAAATCGCAAGCGTCGTTGCGAGTGCGCCAATAACAACACGCATGGGCGTCCTCCCCTTTCTGATGATGTGCCAATGTACACCTCAGGCAAGAAAAGTGAAGATAGAAATGCACATTTAAAGTTGAGAATGGGTTCGGGGTCGTTGCGACGATGCTGCGTCGCACAAACTTAAACAAATTTAAAGTCTGCCGTCATAGGGTCAGGCAGATTGCAGCGGCTCGCCGAAGCTGCTTCCCGCCATGATGGCTTCCTCCCATTTGCTGATCATGTTCCCTATCCGATTTTTTTGAGCATGCATTGGCATGCCCGACTTCCCCATGGCCGCAGGCCGCCAGGAGAGATTGACTGATGTTTGCTAGAAACATGTCCTTGAACGGTAAGCTCGCTGCGACATTCGCAGTGCTGATCCTTATCTTTCTGTCCGTTTCCACCTTTGTCTACTCGAAAGCAGGCGCCGTTACGGCCGCCTCCGAGCAGCAGAAGAAATCCGAGCGGCTGGTCAACCAGATCGACGACGCGCTGCAGGCCATGCTCGAACAGGCGGTGAACCTACGCGGCTTCCTGCTGTTCCGTAGCGACAGCACCTATGGTGACATCTTTGCCAACCGCGAGCGCATGCTGAAGGCGATCGCCGCTGCACGCGAAACCGCAGCCGGCAACAGTGATTTCATCCAGCAGATCGACGGTATGCAGAAGGCCGCCGATCTCTATTTCCACGAGCTTGCCGAACCGCAGTCCAA
Source organism: Rhizobium sp. LjRoot258 (assembly GCF_964254185.1). NCBI lineage: Bacteria > Pseudomonadati > Pseudomonadota > Alphaproteobacteria > Hyphomicrobiales > Rhizobiaceae > Rhizobium > Rhizobium sp. LjRoot258. The sequence continues at coordinate 553,893 of NZ_CAXUST020000001.1, forward strand.
GGCACGCAAGGAAACCGACATGCCGATCGACCAGATCGTCAAGATCGGCGTCAACGAAACAAAGGGCCAGCTCGACGGGTTCCGTCAGGCGTCCGCCAAGATCAAGGCTGCCGCGCGCGACGAGTCGAATGCGCTTGCGGCGCTGCAGGCAGATGCCAGCAGCGATCTCCGTGCCACGCTGCTGACCGGCGGCATCGCTGCCGCTTTTGCCGCCGTCCTTCTTGCCTGGATGCTGTCGCGCAGCATCGTCCGCCCGATCGTCGGCATGACCTCGGCGATGGGACGCCTTGCCGGCGGTGAGAACAACATCGACGTTCCGGCCTTGGACCGGCAGGACGAAGTCGGCCGCATGGCCCAGTCGGTTCTCGTTTTCAAGGATGCGGCAATCGAGAAGCTTCGCCTCGCCGGCGAAACAGACCGCATGCGTAGCGACGCCGAGCATCAGCGTCAGGCGGGCGATGAACAGAAGGCCCGCGAGGAAACGGAACTTCGCTTTGCCATCGAAGGCCTCGCAGGCGGTCTGTCGGATCTCGCCAACGGCAACGTCGCCGTTCGCATCACGACGCCCTTCGCATCGCAATTCGATCGCCTGCGCAGCGACTTCAACAACGCGGTCGAGAAGCTGCAGGGGGCACTTCAATCCGTCGGCCGCAATGCTTCCGCGATCAATGCCGGCGCCGGCGAAATCCGCTCGGCTGCCGACGATCTTGCACGTCGGACCGAGCAGCAGGCGGCTGCCGTCGAGGAAACTGCAGCAGCCCTCGAAGAGGTCACAACCACCGTTCGCGACTCCGCCAAGCGGGCCGAGGATGTCGGCCAGCTGGTCGAGCGCACACGTCTCGGCGCCGAGAAGTCCGGTGATGTCGTCCGCAAGGCCGTCTCTGCGATGCAGGAGATCGAGAAGTCCTCCGGTGAGATCAGCAATATCATCGGCGTGATCGACGACATCGCCTTCCAGACTAACCTGTTGGCGCTGAATGCAGGCGTCGAAGCGGCACGTGCCGGTGAGGCGGGCAAGGGCTTTGCCGTCGTGGCGCAAGAAGTGCGCGAACTGGCGCAGCGCTCGGCAAATGCGGCCAAGGAGATCAAGGCGCTGATCAACACGTCGGGCACGCAGGTCAATGCCGGCGTCTCGCTGGTCGATGAAACCGGCAAGGCGCTGGCCGAGATCGTCGGCGCCGTCCAGGAAATCAACAAGCACGTCGGCGCCATCGTCACCGCGACCCGCGAACAGTCGATCGGTCTGCAGGAGATCAACACTGCGGTCAATAACATGGATCAGGGCACGCAGCAAAATGCTGCGATGGTCGAGGAGCAGACGGCGGCCAGCCATTCGCTCGCACAAGAGGCCGGCGCGCTCGATGATCTGCTGCGGCAATTCAATCTCGGCAACAATGTCGCCGCCGCAACCCCTCACGCAGCTTCGGCCCGCCCGACATCGCGGCCGGTCGCCTCTCCGGCCCGCGCCTTGAACAATCGTGTCGCCAGCGCCTTCGGGGGCCGGGCGGCAACCGCCGCAGCCGTCAAGGAAGACTGGACCGAGTTCTGAGACACGGAGGCATCATTCAACGAATAGGGAAGGGCGGTCCAATCGGGCCGCCCTTTCCAATTGGGTGGAATACACAACCCGCGACACCCTCACTGTCTAGCTGGTCGGCCGGCCGTGTCCGCTAGGAAATTGGCTCAGCAATACGCCGATCCAGAAGAGATGCGTAGAGCGCCGCCAACAATGCGAGCGATGCCGATATCAGCATCGTCCAAAACAGCGCATGGATTGTCGCTGACTGCGCGACAAACACGCCGGCAATCGAGACGACAAGCGCTCCGCCGGCGATCGACATTGCGGCAGCCAGCCCCGCGGCAGTTCCGGCGAGTTCGGCATTCGCCGAAAGAACGCCGGTGTTGGCGGCAGGCATGGTCAACCCGTTGCCTATGCCGATGAACACGCAAGGTCCAAAGAACGCCAGGATGTGGGTATTTCCCGACATTGACAGGATCAGGCCGGCCAACAGCCCCACGCATGCCAAGAGACGCGCGAGAACAAGCATAGTGCCGAGGGAAAGTCTCGAGGCATAGCGGCCAGCCAGATAGCTGCCCAGGATGAAGCCTGCGGGGATCATTCCCATGTAGAAGCCCAGTGCCGCCGTTGATCCATCGAGCGATCTGCCGATCGCCAGCGGTGCTCCTCCCAGGAAGATATAAAGTGTGCCCATGGAGAAGGTCATGCACAGCGTATAAGTCCAGAACCGTGCCGAATGCAGTAGCTGGCCATATGAGGCAAGGTAGTTCGCCGTTGCTCGGGACGAGAGCACGGCAGTCTCTTTCAGCTCGCGTACGGACAAAGCGAGGGCAGCCGCACCAAGGATCGCAAAGACGAGGAAGATCGCCCGCCATCCGAACAACTCGTCCAGAAGCCCGCCGAACAGAGGACCGAGCATCGGTGCGATCGCCCATCCCACGGCGAGATAGCCAAATTTGCTCGCCGCTTTGCGTTCGGCCGACGTTTCCTTGATGACGACGAGAGCGATGGAGAAACAGGCCGCTATGGACGCTTGCATCGCCCGAAATATAAGGAAGACGCCAATATCGGTCGCGAGCGCGCAGCCAACAGAAGCGACAATGAATATGGAAATCGCAATCAGTGCGACGGGCCTGCGCCCGTATCGATCCGAGATTGCGCCTGCGACGAGGTTCGTCAGGGCGGTGGCGATAGCGTAGCCGGCAACCGCGAGGTTGACGAGTGCGAAATCGGCTCGCAACGCAGCGGCAATCTGCGGTAGCGACGGCACGATCGTATTGACCGGCAGCACCGCGAGCGCCGAGAGAAGGATGAGGGTCGCTCGCCGCGGCGGGCCAGCAGTGGAAGGGACAACCGTTGTGCCGGTCGTTTGTGTGCTCGAAGTGTCAACGAAATTGTCGCCCGTCATGGCTTTGGTCCGTCTTGTCAGTGGGAGATCACGAAAGTCTGACGGGGCGCGCTGAACTTCAGGCATAAAAAAAGGCCCCGCCAGGAGCCTGCTTACCGCGCATGGGTGCTTTCGCCGGATAGCTAAACCATCCCGCCCATGCGCTCTATCACCACGACGAGAACCATTGCGATTTTCATGGTCGTTACAGCTAAAGAGAAATTTGCATGTCGTCAATGTGGTGCAAAGCAGAGGCGGCCTGTGCTTTAGGCCGCCATTTCACGCCAACAAAGATGCAGGAATCTAGCCTGCGACGCCGACAGCCAGGCCGCGGCCAAGCGCCTTGAAGACCGTCGAAACGATCCCTGCTCGATCCAGCCCCGCGTGGGCGTTCATCACTTCCGGCTTTGCCTGTTCCATCCACACGTCGGGCATGACAAGCGATCGGATCTTCAGGCCGTTGTCGAGGAGACCGTCCATCGCCAGGAACTGCATGACCTGGCTGCCGAAGCCGCCGACTGCACCTTCCTCGACGGTGATCAGGATCTCGTGGTGGCGGGCAAGCTGGCGGATCAGTTCGTGATCCAGCGGTTTGGCAAAGCGCGCATCGGCAATCGTCGTCGAAAGGCCGGCGGCATCGAGATCCTCTGCCGCAAGCAGACAGTCGGCAAGGCGGGTGCCGAAGGAAAGCAGCGCCACCTTCGAGCCTTCCTTGACGACGCGGCCCTTGCCGATCTGCAGGATCTCGCCGCGCACCGGCATCTCGACGCCGACGCCTTCGCCGCGTGGGTAGCGGAACGAGATCGGACCTGCATCATAGGCCGCTGCGGTTCGCACCATATGTTTCAGTTCGGCCTCGTCCGCCGCCGCCATGACCACAAAGCCGGGCAGGGTGGCAAGGAAGGTGGTGTCAAAGGATCCGGCATGGGTTGGCCCATCGGCGCCGACGAAGCCGGCGCGATCGATCGGGAAGCGAACCGGCAGACCCTGGATCGCAACGTCGTGCACGACCTGGTCGTATGCGCGCTGCAGGAAGGTGGAATAGAGAGCGGCAAACGGTTTATAGCCTTCCGCAGCCAACCCGGCCGCAAACGTCACCGCATGTTGCTCGGCGATCCCGACATCGAAGCAACGGGACGGGAAGACGCTTGCGAGCTTGTCGAGCCCGGTGCCGTTCGGCATGGCGGCGGTGATGCCGACGATCTTGTCGTCGAGCTCTGCTTCCTGCACCAGGGCCTCGGCGAAAACGCTGGTATAGCTCGCTGCATTCGGTTTCACCTTCGCCTGCGCGCCGGTGATGACGTCGAACTTGTTGACGCCGTGATACTTGTCCGCAGCGGCTTCCGCCGGCGCATAGCCCTTGCCCTTCTGCGTCACGACATGGATCAGGACCGGGCCTTCCGCATGGTCGCGCACATTGCGCAGCACAGGCAGCAGGTGCTCGAAGGAGTGACCGTCGATCGGGCCGATGTGATAGAAGCCCATCTCCTCGAACATGGTGCCGCCGGTTACATAGCCGCGGGCATGCTCGACGGCGCGGGTGATGGCGCGATCGACATTCTTGCCGAGGTAGGCCGTCAGTTTCTTGCCGAAGTCGCGAAAGCCCATATAGGTGCGGCCGGAGGCAAGGCGTGCAAGATAGGCGCTCATCGCGCCGGTCGGCGGCGCGATCGACATGTCGTTGTCGTTGAGGATGACGATCAGCCGGGCGTCAAGCGCGCCGGCATTGTTCAACGCCTCGTAGGCCATGCCGGCCGACATCGCGCCGTCCCCGATCACGGCGATCACGCGGCGGTCCGTCTTGTCGAGCTCGGAGGCAACCGCCATGCCGAGGCCGGCGGAAATCGAGGTGGAAGAATGAGCGGCCCCAAACGGATCGTATTCGCTTTCCGCGCGGCGCGTGAAACCGGAAAGGCCGCCCTCCTGACGCAATGTGCGAATGCGATCGCGGCGGCCGGTAAGGATCTTGTGCGGATAGCACTGGTGCCCGACATCGAAGATGAGCCGATCTTCCGGCGTATTGAAGACGCTGTGGATCGCGATCGTGAGTTCAACCACCCCAAGGCCGGCCCCAAGATGGCCGCCGGTGCGCGACACCGCATCGATCATTTCGTCCCGGACCTCGCGCGCAAGCTGCGGCAGGTCGCGATCCTCCAGCTTTCGGAGGTCGGCTGGATAGGCAACCTTGTCCAGCAGCGGCGTCTTCGGCGGTTGTGTCACGGGTGGGCGCTCTTTCTTGTCATTCTTGGGCAGGATGCCTTTAAGCCATAAATTGCGGTGAAAAAAGTCGATTTCAAGAACGGTGGAAACTCCTTTCTAAAGGAGATCAGCCTTCCGGCAAAGGTATGAATTCTTCTTCGTCCCCCGGAACGGTGTCGAACTTGCCGGTCCGCCATTCCTCTTTTGCCTTTTCGATGCGCTCTTTCGAGGACGAAACGAAGTTCCACCAGATGTAGCGCTTCGAGTTCAGCGCCGCTCCGCCAAACAGCATGAGATGACAGCCCTGGCTGCCGGCTTCGAGCGTGATCGCATCGCCGGGTCGGAAGACGAGCAGCTGATCGGCCGAAAATGTGTCGCCTGATATCACGACTTCGCCCGACAGCACGTAGGCGGCCCGCTCCTCGTGTCCCGCAGCGAAGGGAAACCTCACCCCTGCCTCGAGACTGATATCGGCATAGAGCGTGTCCGAGAACACCTTCACCGGGGAGGACATTCCCTCGAACGATCCGATGACGACACGCCCGCGCACGCCGCGTTCGTCGATCACGGGCATGTCGCTCTTTTCAGTGTGCGCAAAGGAGGGATCGATCTCCTCCTTATCGTCGGGCAGCGCGAGCCAGGTCTGCAGGCCGGACATCAAAAGCGGATGGCCCCGCAGGTTGTCGGGCGTGCGCTCAGAATGCACGATGCCGCGTCCTGCAGTCATCAGGTTGATGTCGCCGGGACGAATGACCTTCTCGGTGCCGAGGCTGTCCAGGTGCCGGATCTCGCCGTCGAAGAGATAGGTGACCGTCGAAAGCCCGATATGCGGATGCGGCCGCACATCCAGTGCCTCGTTCGGCTTCAGGATCGCCGGCCCCATGCGGTCGAAGAAAATGAACGGCCCGACAAGCCGTCGCTGTCGCGTCGGCAGCGCGCGCCGCACCTCGAAACCGCCGATATCGCTGGTGCGCGGGATGATGAGGTTCTCGATCGCGTCGCAGGCGAAGGCGTCGCCGGGCAGGGGGTCTTTACCGGGGAAGAAGGACATCGCAGATCTCCGATGAGCGTTGCGTCTACGCTAGACCCATTGCGGATGGCGGACTAGGAAAACTTGTCGCCCAAAGGGCGACGCTCTGTTCCTCAGGATGATGGTCTTGCTGACGATGGCTTAGGCCCCGTCCAGCGGCTCGACGCCTTGTGGCTTGCCGGCACGGTCAAGGCGGATCTTTTCGATGCGGTTTTCGGCGGCCGAAAGCAGCGTTTCGCAATGCTTCTTCAGCGCTTCGCCGCGCTCGTAGATCTCGATGGATTCGTCGAGCGCCACGTCGCCGCGCTCCAGCCGGGCCACGATGCTTTCGAGTTCGGCAACCGCCTTCTCGAACGAGAGACCGGAAACCTCCGGCTTGGCGCTGTCAGTCATACTCAACCCTTCATCATTCTGAGGATATGCAAGCCGGCCGATTCGGCGAGGCCTTCTAAATCATAGCCGCCTTCCAGCAGGCTGACGACCCGGTTTGCGGCACTTTTGTCGGCCACCTCGAGCAAGCGCCCGGTCGCCCAGTCGAAATCCTCGCCGACCAGATTGATCTGCGCCAGCGGATCGCGGTGATGCGCGTCGAAGCCGGCGGAGATGATGATCAAGTCCGGCCGGAAATCGAACAGCGCCGGCAGCACTCGCGATTTGAATGCTTCGCGGAAGTGATCGCTGCCGACATTCGGAGACAATGGCGCGTTGACAATCGTCCCGTGCTTGCCGCTTTCATCCTTCGCCCCGCTGCCGGGATAAAGCGGCATCTGGTGCGTCGAGCAGAAGAGCACCGAGGGATCGTCCCAGAAGATGTCCTGGGTGCCGTTGCCGTGATGCACGTCCCAGTCGACGATGGCCACGCGTTCGGCGCCGTGTGCCTTCTGCGCATGACGGGCGGCAATGGCGGCATTGTTGAAGAAGCAGAAGCCCATCGCCGTCGATTTTTCGGCATGGTGGCCGGGCGGACGCGAGGCGACGAAGACGTTGTCCGCCTTGCCGGTGAAGACGTCGTCGACAGCGGCCATGGCGCCGCCGATTGCCGTCAGCGCCGCTTCCAGACTTTTCTGGCTCGCATAGGTGTCGGCTTCGAGCTGATTGATCTCGCCATCCTCTTCCGGCACCTGGCGCATGACCGAAAGCAGGTGCTCTTCCGGATGCGCGAGCAGAACGGCCTCCTCTGCGGCCAGCGGCGCGCGCTTGCGGTCAAGTGCTGCGAAATTCGGATGCTCCAGAGCCACGTTGATCGCCCGCAGACGGTCGGACCGTTCGGGATGGCCGGCGGGCGTTACGTGTTCCAGGAAGATCGGGTGCTCGTAAAGGCGGGTGCTCATGGGATCACTCTATCTTTCCGTCCCATCATGATCCACAGCAGATGGGGCTCGACGCTACGATTTCAACAAGCGGGCGCCGCTGCCATCGCACCAGTCCGCCGTTTACTTCGGTCGACCTCGCGGCTAGTGTCTGGAGAGGGGAAAATTGGCAGAAAGATCAATGAACGAGGTCACGCGCACCGTTGAAATGAATGTGCCGTTCCGCGACGTCGACATGAACGGCCAGGTGTTTTTGGGTTCCTATATTTCCTATGCCGAGTCCGTGCTGGCAACCTTCTGGTCTTCGAGGCCGCAGCTCGAGGACGAGCCGCTTTATATCGCTAGCAAGCTCACCTGCATCCTGCATCGGCCGCTGCATTACGATGAGAGAGTCGTGTTCACTGCGTCGGTCGACAAGATCGGCGTGCGTTCGGTTGGCTTCATCATTGCGGCCGACATTGGCAATGAGCGCTCTGCCGAGGTCGAGATCATCTGGCAGGCGCGCTCGCGCGAAGATCGTTCGCCTGTCCCGCTTCCCGAAGACACGCGTGACTGGCTTTATGGCTTTGTCGACTAGCTGCGCACCGGCAGCAGGGGATAGCCGACCATCACCGCGCGGCCGACGAGTGCTGCGACAAACGCCTTGATGACATCGCCCGGGATAAACGCCATCGAGCCGAGGAAGGCCTTGGAGAGGCCTAGCTGGGCGGCGAACGCCAAATAGACGATACCGAAGGCGTAGAGAACCACGATTCCGCCGATCATCGCCGCAAAGAAAAAGCCGACTGTTTGCACCAGCGCTGACTGCTCGGACTTGACCAGCCGCTCGCTGAGATAGCCGGTGACGAAAGCGGCGAACACCCAGCCGATGAGGAAGCCGGTGGTCGGTGCGGCGAAGGCGGCAAGCCCGCCGCGGCCGCCGGACAGGACCGGAAGGCCGATCGCGACAAGCACCAGCACGATCAAGACGGCGATCGTGCCACGGCGTGCGCCAAGTACGGCGCCTGCCATCATCACGCCGAGCGATTGCGCCGTGATCGGAACGGGAATGAAGCCGAGTGTGATCGGCGGAAGAATGCCGAGCGCGACGATGATTGCCGCAAAGAGGGCGGAGAGAACGAGGTCGCGGGTGTTCATGCAGGGCTCCTGTTAGCGAGTTCTCGAATTGACATGCCGCCGAACGCCGCGCGCGTCAATCGCCGCGGCAATGTTATCCGCATCCCTCAGTGTCAGGATGATCAGCGGCACGAGCACTGTTGTCGGCCGCACCTTGAGGCCGCGCGCGGCATGCGCTTCGCTGATAGCCTGGTAGCGGCCGAGAATCTCTGGAACAAAGCGGACGACGAGCCCGACGGCAAGCCCGACGTCGTCGGCCTGCACCAAGCCGATGCTCTCTAGTGGTCGCGCGAGCTGCGTAATCTCATCGATGAATTGCGCGATCGTCGTCGTCGCCGTTACCGTGGCGGCAAACAGCATCAAGGCGGTCAGCCGCAGCAATGCGACGACCGCAACATGCCAGGGATTGAAGGCAAGACTGAACAGCGCAACGACGAGGATGGTCAGGAATATCGGCTTTAGCCGCGCAAGCGCTGAGCGCGCCGGGAGGCCGATGCTGAAGTAGATCGTGGCCGCTACGACGACGGTCATAGCAAGCAGCAGAAGCTTCGCCGAAACGAACAGCATGACGCCGAGAGTGGCGAGCGCCAGCAGCTTGGCGCGAGCCGACAGCCGGTGCATGGCGCTATTGCCTTCGACGAAAAGCGACTTCATCAGCTGGCGATCTCCTTGTAGCGGCGGATCGCTTCTGCGGCAGCTGCGTCGGCAACAAGGCTGCCTTCATGGAAAACCAGCACGCGTTCGTAATCCGCAACCAATTCCAGATCGTGACTGATGACGATTGCGCTTTCAGGAAGGCTTTCAACCAGTTTTTGCACGAGGCCGCGGTTCTTGAGATCCAGCTGGTTGGTCGGCTCATCCAGGATAAGAATGTCGGGTCCGGTGGCCAGAACCGAGCACAGTGCCGCAAGTTGAAGCTCCCCGCCGGAAAGCTCGTGGGCCCGGCGGTCGGCGAGATGGGCGGCGCCAAAGCGCTCTAGGACTGCCTCCACCTTCGCGGTGATTTCTGCCTGCTTGTAGCCGCGGCTCTTCAGTCCGAAGGCAATGTCGTCACGCACGATAGGCAGGATGATCTGGTTTTGCGGGGACTGGAAGATGAAGCCGACATCCGTAAGGACCGCCTTCGCGTTGGCTGTGTCACGGCCGTTGACGACGACGCGTCCGACACTCGGCTTGGTCAGGCCATTGATCAGACGCGCAAAGGTCGTCTTGCCCGAGCCGTTCAGGCCGATGATGCCGACGCGCTTTTCTGTGAGCTGGAGCGTCACCGGCGCCAGGGCGATGCGCGCACCATAGTTGACCCCTGCGCCTTCGAAACGGATATCCACTTGGTCCCTCGTGAATTGAGAGGCCGTTCTATAATGAATTTCGCGCTTTGAAAGCTCAAAATCTCGCAATGAATGCCGCTTGCTCCTACCTGACAGCTCGCGCAAACTTACCGGGTGGCTAGGAACATTTTCCGTCCTATGATGCACACATGACGAATCTCATTTCGAATTCCGATGCCCGCCGCATATTTCTCGCCAAGCAGGGTCTGAGCGTGCCGCCGAACAAGGCGCTGACGAAGGCCGGGCTGCTGCAGCTCATCCACGATCTCGGCTTTGTCCAGGTCGACAGCATCCAGACGGTGGAGCGGGCGCACCACCAGATCCTGTTTTCCCGCAACCAGACCTATAAGCGCGAGCACCTGACGGCACTGCTTGAGAAGGAGGGCTCGCTCTTCGAACACTGGACGCATGATGCCTCGATCCTGCCGAGCGCCTTCTTCCGCTACTGGAAGCACAAGTTCCGCCATGAGGAAGTGGTGATTATCGAGCGTTGGCGCAAATGGCGAGGGGAGGGCTTCGAGCACGCCTTCGATGAGACGTATGAGCGGGTCCTTCGTGACGGCGCGATCATGGCCCGCGAGATCAAGGCCGATGGGCACGCCTCCGGAGGCTGGTGGAACTGGCATCCGAACAAGACGGCGCTGGAATATTTCTGGCGAACCGGCAAGTTCGCCATCGCCGGACGCTCCAATTTCCAGAAGATCTATGATCTCGTCGAACGCGTCATTCCTGTCGAATTTCATGAACCCGAGGTCAGCCACGAGGAATTTGTCGACTGGGCGTGCCGCAGCGCGCTGACGCGCCTGGGCTTTGCCACGCACGGCGAGATCGCTGCCTTTTGGGATCTGCTTTCGCCCGACGAAGCGAAAGCCTGGGTGAACGCGCATCGCGGCGACCTCACCGAGGTGCTGATCGAACCGGCGCTCGGCGGCAAGCCGCGGGCGTCCTGGGCGTTTCCCGATTTGCTCGCGAGCCTTTCGGACTTTCCGGCAGCCCCGCCGCGGGTTCGCGTGCTCAGCCCCTTCGATCCGATGATCCGCGACCGCAATCGCACCGAACGCCTGTTCGGCTTCTTCTATCGCATCGAGGTTTTCGTGCCCGAGCCGAAGCGGGAATACGGTTATTACGTCTTTCCGCTCCTTGAAGGCGACAAGCTGATCGGTCGCATCGACATGAAAGCCGACCGCAAGAACGGAAGCCTTGACATCAAGCGTCTATGGCTGGAGCCTGGAGTGCGCGCATCGACCGGGCGGCTGGACCGGCTCGACGCAGAGCTGCAGCGCCTCGCGCGCTTCTCCGGCGTCGAGAAGATCACTTATCTCGACGGTTGGCGGGCTTAATAGATCTCGGTCTTGCTGATCTTGATGCCGAAGCCTTCGAGGCCGACATAGTGGCGCTCGCGGCTGGTCAGCAGCCGGATCGAGGATACGCCGAGGTCCTTGAGGATCTGCGCGCCGAGACCGATTTCCAGCCATTCGCTGTCACGGATCTGCGCCTCGACATGTGCTTCCCGGCCCTGGCTGCGCGACTTGCGGCCGCTATCGGAATGACCGACGCCGACAGATCCTTCGCGCAGGTAGACGATGATCCCACGGCCTTCGTCGGCGATCTTCTTCATGTAGTGGTCGACTGGGCGGCGCTTGCCGAAAAGGTCCTCGGCGACATTCTCCGGATGCAGGCGAACCGGAATGTCGATGCCGTCGCGGATGTCGCCGAAAACCACGGCGAGGTGCTGCATCGTATCCCAGGGAAGCGAATAGGTATGTGCCTTGGCCTTGCCGAAAGGCGTTTCGATGTCGAAGCTCTGACCGAGTTCGATCAGTGTTTCCTTGCGCTGGCGATAGGCAATTAGATCGGCCACCGACACGAGCTTCAAGCCGTTCGTCTCCGCGAATTCGACCACCTGCGGTCCGCGCGTGACAGTGCCGTCATCATTGACGAGCTCGCAGATCACGCCAATCGGCGGAAGCCCGGCAAGCTTGCAGAGATCGACGGCGGCTTCGGTGTGGCCCGAGCGCATGAGCACGCCGCCTTCGCGCGCGACAAGCGGAAAGATGTGGCCCGGACGCACGAAGTCGCTGGCGCCGACATTAGGGTTGGCCAGGTTGCGAACGGTCAGCGTCCTGTCATCGGCGGAAATGCCCGTCGTCGTGCCGTGCTTGAAATCGACCGAAACAGTGAAGGCCGTCGTGTGAGCCGAGTCGTTTTCGGCAACCATCGCATTAAGGTTGAGCCGGCGGGCTTCCTCCTTCGGCATCGGCGTGCAGACGATGCCGGAGGTATGGCGAACGATGAAGGCCATCTTCTCCGCGGTGCAGTGGACAGCCGCAACGATCAGGTCGCCTTCGTTCTCGCGATCGTTGTCATCCATCACCACGACGATTTCGCCGGCCTCGAAGGCTCGGATCGCATCGACGACGCGCTTCTGATCGTAAGGCATGTCAGTGTTCCTATGTCAGCCGGCCGGTCTGGCCGCGGTCACGGAGATAGTGGTCGGCAAGGGCGCAGGCGACCATCGCCTCGCCGATCGGCACGGCGCGGATGCCGACGCATGGATCGTGCCGCCCCTTGGTGCGAATATCGACATTTCTGCCGTCGGCATCGATCGATTGGCGTTCGGTCAGGATCGATGAGGTCGGCTTGATGGCGAAACGCGCGATGACAGGCTGGCCTGTGGAGATGCCGCCGAGGATGCCGCCGGCCTTGTTCGACAAAAACAACGGCTTGCCGTCATTGCCCATGCGCATCTCATCGGCGTTTTCCTCGCCAGTGATCTCGGCGGCTTCGAAGCCGTTGCCGATTTCGACGCCCTTGACGGCGTTGATCGACATCAGCAGCGAGGCGATATCCTGGTCGAGCTTGCCATAGATCGGCGCACCCAGACCTGCCGGTACGCCTTCGGCCACGACCTCGACAACGGCGCCGATCGAGGAGCCGTTCTTGCGAATGCCGTCGAGATAGTCTTCCCAGACCGGAACGATCTCCGCATCGGGTGCAAAGAACGGATTCTGGTCGACCTGATCCCAATCCCAGTTGTGGCGATTGATCTTGTGTTTGCCGATCTGTACCAGCGCGCCACGTACCTTGACGCCGGGCGCGACAAGACGGGCAATGCCGCCAGCTGCCACGCGTGCAGCCGTTTCGCGGGCTGATGAACGGCCGCCGCCGCGGTAGTCGCGGATGCCGTACTTTACATCGTAGGTGTAGTCGGCATGGCCCGGCCGGTACTGCCGCGCGATTTCGCCATAATCCTTGGAGCGCTGGTCGGTGTTCTCTATCATCATCGAGATCGGCGTGCCGGTCGTAATCATCGTCTCGCCGTCGGCATCCAGCATCACGCCAGACAGCACCTTGACCAGATCGGCCTCGCGTCGCTGCGTCACAAAGCGCGACTGGCCGGGCTTTCGCTTGTCGAGCCAGGCCTGAATGTCCTTGAGCTTGAAGCGCAGGCCGGGAGGGCAGCCGTCAACGACGCAGCCGAGCGCCGGCCCGTGGCTCTCGCCCCAGGTGGTTACGCGGAAAAGATGACCGAATGTGTTATGCGACATGTGTTCCGACCGGATCGCGCCAACCGGTCGTCACCGGCGGCGTCGTTCATCTAAAAAATGCGCGACACTCATAGGCCAAAAAGCTGCGGCGACAAAAGCCTTTCTTTGCTCGAAACCGTCAACGAAAGGAAATGGTGTTTCCGCAGATTGTAAACGATGGTTTTCAGGACGCGATGCGCCAGGAACTTTCGATCGCCATCAGCGTGAAGTCCTCGAAGGACAGCGGGCGGGAGAATGCGTAGCCCTGCAGGAGGTCGCAGCCGAGTTCGTTAAGGAGGGTGGCGTGAGCCGTCGTTTCGACGCCTTCTGCTACCGTCTCGACACCGAGCGAGCGGGCGATCTCGATGATCGAGCTGACAAGGGCGCGCTCCTGCGGCGAATTCATGATCGGCTGGACCAACTGCCGGTCGATCTTGAGCCGCTTCGGCTTCAGCTTGAGGAGGCTGACGATCGATGTGTGTCCAGTTCCGAAATCGTCGATCTCGATGTCGATCCCAAGTGCCTTGATCCGCTCGAGGTTATGGGCCGCCACATCCTCGCTTTCGTCGAGAAAGATCGACTCGACCAGTTCGAAGGACAGTTCGCCGGGCCGAATCTGCAGGCCGCTCAGTGACTGTGCCAGTGTCTCGTCATGCAGCCGTCGCGCCGAAACGTTGACCGAGATCTTCGGAACGTGGATGCCCTTTGCTGTCCAGCGCATCTTATCCTTCAGCGCGGTGTCGAGAACGATACGGTCAAGGGTTTGGACCACATTGATCTCGTCGGCGATCTTCAGGAATTTGTCCGGGGTCAGCAGTCCGCGGGACGGATGATGCCAGCGAACCAGGGCTTCGATGCCGGTCAGTTTCATCGTGCGCGCTGAGAACTGCGGCTGATACCAGGCGGTAAATTCGCCGTTCTCGATACCCGTGAGGATCTCGTCTGCCAGGCGCTTGTTGTTGATGATGTCAGCCTGGAGGTTGTGATTGAAGAATTCGTAGCGGTTGCGCCCCTGGCTCTTGGCGCGGTAAAGGGCGATGTCGGCGTTGATCAGCACCTTGCGCGCATCGACGTGCACGCCATTGGCCAGTGCAATGCCGATGGAGACACCGCAACGGCAGGCGAACCCTTCGAAGTCGATCGGCTGGCGCATTTGTTCGATGATCCGGCCGGCAAGCGCGGACATATCTGCATCACTGGCATTGAGTGCCAGGATCACGAACTCGTCGCCGCCGATGCGCGCGACGAGGTCATCGCCGCGCAGATTTCGCGACAACACCTGCGACGCATGGATCAGCATCGCATCGCCGGCGGCGTGGCCGAGCGTGTCGTTGATCTCCTTGAACCTGTCCAGGTCGATGTGGAGGATGGCGAACTTCTGCCGTTCGCTGCAGCCGTCGAGCGTCAGCCTTTCAAGCGCGATATCAAGTTTGCGGCGGTTGGCGAGAGCCGTTAGGGGGTCGTGCAGCGAATTGTGTTCGATGCGGTTCTTGGCAATCTCGAGCTCGATGTTCTTGGCGATCGCCTCGTCCTTGGCCGCCTTGAGTTGGGCCGTCATCAGCGCATCTTCGGTGATATCGAAAGCAACGCCGATGATCTTCATGTGACCGCTCGGGGTCTGGTGAACCTTGCCGGTCGAGCGCACGTAGCGCATCGAACCGTCCTCGGTCGGAACGCGACAGATCAGCGTATGGGTGTCACCAAGTTGCTTGAAATGACGGGCACTCTCGAGCGCTAGGTCCCGGTCTTCGGGCAAAATGCAGGAAAGCCAGACCGGTTCGGTCATAAAGCCGGCCCTTGGCTTCAGCCCATAAAGCTCGTGCATCCGATCGTCCCAAATGGAACCCTCGTCGCCGAGCGTCGCTTCCCAGATGCCGCATTGATAAGAGTCGAGTGCCAGATCCAGCTTGCCGGAGAGCTCGGAAAGTTCGGCCTCGCGCCGTGACAGTTCGTCCAGCGCCATCTCCAGTTCGGCATTCTTGATGTCGCTGACATCCTTTGCCTTGCGCAGGGTCTCGGCCGCTTCCGCGTCGGCGGTGACGTCCCAGACGATGCCGATGGTTTTGTCTGCGCCGGCCGCATCCGTATAGAAGGAGCCGATCGAGCGCAGGTGTCGGACAGTGCCGTCCTCGGCCACGACACGGTATTGTGTTTCATAGGCGGAACCGGCAACGTTGTAATTGAAGAAGTGGACTTCGGCGATGTGCCGGTCTTCGGGAACGATCGCAGCAAGCCAGTCTTCCAGCGAATGACTGCCGTCTTCTGCGGGTTTGCCGTGGAGCGCTGCGGCGCGGGCATCCCAAAACAGCGTATGCCCGTGATCATGCAGCTCCCATATGCCGATGTTCGACGATTCCAATGCCAGATCGAGGCGTTGCGACAGCTTCAGCAGCGTCGCCTCGCGCATCTTGAGCTGCTCGATGTTGCGGTTTCGCTCGCCGAGTAGCAGGGTCGCAAAGAAGACCGGAATGATCGTGATGCAGCCGGCGGCCGCGATGATCAGGCGAAGCGTTGACTGGTTCTCGGGAACCGCTTTCCAGCCGGTCTTCGGGAGCGCCGCAATCTGCCAGCGCCCACCGGCAAAGGCGATCTTTCGCGTTATCGGTTGCTTCTCGTGCAGATCCTGCGCACCGAAGAAGGGCGTGGCCGAGTCTGCCGTAGCGAGGTCGCGTACCGCGATCGAGAGGTGATCGAGGTGGGGATACTTCTCCTGATTCTCGCTGTTGCGCGCCGGCTGCAAGCCGGTGTTCTGATAGAACATGTCTGCGTCGATCATGACCTCGACCGCGCCCCAGACCCGGCGTTGCCCATTCTCCTTCACGAAGACAGGAAAGAAGATCGCGAAGGCTTCCGTGCCGTCGGCCGCCGTGATCGGGCCAGAGAAGCGCGCCTGCTGCGCCCCTGCGGTGCGCATCACCGACTGACGCGCAGCAAGAACGTCGCGGACATCTTTCCCGATTCGGCCTTTCCCGGCCTGTGGCGGATAGACGGCGCTGACGATGAAATCCGGTGCGACGGCAATATTCAGGAAGTGAGGGTTCTGGATGAGCAGCCAGTTGATCTGCCGCTCCATCTCTTCGGCGTTTACGCTGGAATTGACCGCCACCATGTTGGCGAGGTCGCGAACGACCGTGATGTCCATGTTGATCTGCGCGGTCATCCGCGCGCGGATCAAACTTACTTCGTTTTCAGTCCGTATCGTCAGTTCGCGCAGATGAGCGGCAGTATTGGCGCGGTCTAGCCCGAAGCCGACGACGACGACAACAATAGCGACGAGGCTGGAAACCAGGAAGGCGATACGGGTATTCCTGAAGAAGCGCCGCAACGTATTGCTGCCTTTGAGGCGGAATAGCAAAACCCAGTCTCCCATGTTCGGGGACGACTTTAGATAGAAGCGGTTAATTTACGATTGCCCGCAAATGCTCTTTGCCGGGCGTCGAAGCGTACTGGAAATGCGATTAACAGACGCATGCGGTTATTGTTAAAATACTATTCACCAATTTGGCGCGATGGGTCATTCTTCAGGGCAAATTTCGCCATATTCGGGAGGTTATCTGTGCGCAGTCGGATTATCGAGTCGCGTTTTCGAGGGAATGCCGCCATGCGCTTTGTAGTAGCTACGCTTTTGGCCACAGCCAGTTTTTTGTCGCCGATCAGCGGATTTGCAGAAAGCGCGGATGTCGAGGCGACGATCAAGAAGGTCGATATGACCAATCTCAGCCTCACGCTGGATGACGGAAAAACCTATCAGGCACCGGAGGAGTTCAATTTCGAAGGGCTGAAGGCGGGCGTGAAGGTTATCGTCTTCTACACTGAGGTCGATGGCAAACGCGTCATCAACGATCTCGACATCGTTCAGTAGGCGGATCTAGATCCAGCCGATCAACCCGTTCTCCCGATCGATCTTCAGGATGCGGTCCTGTGGAATTTCACCTTCGGCAGCCTCTTCCTTGGGCAATGCGGCAATCGTCCTGAAGAGACTGCGTATGACGCCGCCGTGGGTCACGCAAACCGTTGGTTTATCGACGGAATTCAGCCAAGATGCAACGCGCCAGGACATGATTTCGTAGCTTTCCGCGTCGTCTCCTGGCGGAATGAAATCCCATTTGTTGAGATTGCGCTCGGTGACGCGGTCACGGGCCGTGGCCTTCAATTCCTTGATCGTGAAGCCTTCCCAATCGCCAAAGGAAACCTCGACCAGGCGCTCGTCGGTCCGATAATCTTTCGATGGAAGACCCATTGCTTCGCGCATGATCTCCATGGTGGCGCGGGTGCGCGCCAGCGGGCTTGCTACGAAATCGAAGGGGATTGCCTCGACTTTTAGGATCTCTGCTAGATCGGTACCGTTCTGCCACGCTTGCGCTGTGCCGATGGCATTGAGCGGAATGTCCTTCTGCCCCTGCAGGCGACGTTCCGCGTTCCAGTCTGTCTGGCCGTGTCTGACGACATAGATAAGCAATGATCGGCTCCGTTTAGGGCGCGCAACCCCTCAATCGCTGTCGCGAAGAAAGGGGTCGCGAGCACGACGCAGCAAAGGGAGCGCGATCAGTCCTTTATGACGGAAATGTCCGGCGCGTCTACCGCCTTCATGCCGATGACGTGATAGCCGCTGTCGGCGTGGTGGACTTCGCCGGTGACCGAGCGCGAGAGATCGGAAAGCAGATAAAGGCCGACATCGCCGACTTCTTCGATCGTCACGGTGCGACGCAGCGGCGCATTGTATTCGTTCCACTTCAGGATGTAGCGAAAGTCACCGATGCCGGACGCCGCAAGCGTCTTGATCGGGCCGGCGGAAACGGCATTGACGCGAATGTTCTTCGGTCCGAGGTCAACCGCCAGATACTTGACGCTGGCTTCGAGTGCCGCCTTGGCAACGCCCATGACGTTGTAGTTAGGCATAACCTTCTCGGCGCCGTAATAGGTGAGCGTTAGCATCGAGCCGCCGTCAGTCATCAGCTTCTCGGCGCGACGCGCGACCGAGGTGAACGAATAGACGGAGATCTGCATCGTCTTGGCGAAGTTGTCAGCCGAGGTATCGACATAGCGACCGGTCAGTTCGTCCTTGTCGGAAAAGCCGATCGCGTGAACGATGAAGTCAATCTTGCCCCACAGCTTTTCGACGTGGTCGAAGACGGCATCGATGGTCGACTCGTCGCTGACATCGCAATGTCCGGCAAGAACGCCGTTTACCTCGGCAACCAGTGGCTCAACGCGCTTCTTCAGCGCATCGCCTTGGTAGGTAAAGGCGATTTCGCCGCCCTGTGCATGAATAGCCTTGGCAATACCCCACGCAATCGAACGATTGTTGGCAACGCCCATGATGACGCCGCGCTTGCCTGACATGAGGCCTGTTGCCTGAGCCATATTTTGCCCCCTAAGGAATTCTGATCGGTCCTGCCTATGGCATAGGCTGCTAATCGGTTCAAGATTGGCAGCAATCATCAACTGTTAGGGATCGTAACAAAGGGTGCGCATGTCACCAAAATTTCACAGAAACAGCCCGTTCTTCATGCTTCGCATCAGATCGGTGACTTTGTCGTCGGGTTTTTCCCACAACATAATACGCAGTTCGACGAGGAGATCGCCCCTGCCGCCCTCGGCGTTCGCCAACCCCTGACCCTGAAGTCGGATTGTCTTGTCGGAGCCTGACCAGGCTGGAATCGTGACGGTGATGGGACCATTGGGGCTTTCGATACGCGCCTCGGTTCCCAGTACGGCATTTTCAATCGTTACCGGCAGCGCCGTATGTAGATCGAACCCATTGACCGTAAACCGTTCATCGGTAGCAATGTGGATGCTGACGACGGCATCGCCGCGCTGCATGCCGGCGAGCTTGTGACCCTGGCCCTTCAGACGGACCTGATGACCTTCCGTCGTGCCAGCCGCCAGCGCAAATCCGATGTCCCGTCCTTCGCCTAGGTCGACGGTGACCCAGCTGCCCTTGATGACCTCGTCGACGGTGACGGTCTTGGTTACGAATTGGTCCGGCGCTTTTTCCGGCGCGGCAGCGCTGCTGCCGGTAAAGCGGCGAACGAGCGAAGTCAGCAAGCTAAGCGGCTGCATGACCGCAGAGGCCTGAGCGGCTGCGTCCTCAGAAGCCTGCTGTTCAGCCTCGGCCTTGCCGGCATCCGGCTGTTTGTCTGAGGTCGCAGGCTCCGCGTCCGGCCGCTTTGCAGCACCTGCGGTAAAGCCTTGGGCGCGGCCGCCACCGGCCGCAGCGCGTGCCTGCGTACCGAAGATGCGTTCGATCATTTCTTCGGGCGGCTCGGCCGTGCCCGTCTTCTGCTGCTTTGCGGCGTCGGCTGCAGCCTTTTGCGCGGCGGCGCGGGCAAGCTCTTCCATCACGCGCTCGGCATTGGCCTGCGCTGCCTTGGCACGCACGGCAGCTTCACGGGCTGCCTGGCGCTGCTGCATGATCGTGCCTTCGTTGGCCTTGGCTTCGGCCATGCGGGTGGCATTGTCGAACAGACTCCGCTTCTTCGGATCTTTGAGCGTTTCATAGGCACGGCCGATTTCGGCAAAGCGGGCGCTCGCCGTCGGGTCGCCCTGATTGTGATCAGGGTGAACTGCCTTGGCCATATTGCGCCAGGCTGCCTTGATTTCGTCCTGCCCCGCGTCTCGCTTGACGCCCAAAATCTTATAAGGATCGCGCATGTTCCAAACCGTCGGTGTTCCGATGCGGTGTGCCTGTCCTCTGCCCTAGCACCCCGAAGCCTCTCATTCCGCGCCCGAGCTCATCCCCAGGAAGAAACCGAGCGCACATGAGGAACGATTGTCGGGAGAAGTTGCTAATCAGTTCTTATTCGGCGCGGCGGACATCTCGCTTTTGCGCCGAATGGTTAGCCTTTTGCTAAACATCAGAAGAGAAGGCGGAGCGCGTGTTAAGCATGCTCAAAGTGCTAATTAGCTTTCCGGCTGGAAACTCATGAGTTGCCAGTTGCCACCGCCGACCAGGCAGGTCTTGCCGTAGAATTTTGCGATGCCGACATAGGAGTGCCGCGTTGTGCGGAACTGGCGGCAAACCTGGCCGGAATCCGTATTCTCGACAATGGTGTCGATGACACCGGCGCTGCCGGTCGAAGCATTGGCCCAGGGAAGGGGGCGCCCCTCCAGCCCCCGGATATCGGCTGAGGTCACGGCGTTGCCGACGGTCATTTCGTCGGAAATCGAGTCGCTCGTCGGCGCCGGCTGTGGCACGGTGCCCGTTGCAACCGACCGATCGACCTTCGAGCTGCTGAAGAGATCCAACCCGCTGGAGACGCAACCGGAGAGGGAGAGCACCGCCGTACCGACAATGCAGAAGGTCGCGCTACGACGCAGCAGACCCTTTGTATGACGATCTGACTTTGCTATGACTTCCACCCTGCGTCCTGTCCAGTAGCTAAAGGCTGGGCAAATTTCGAATAAACCCGGGGCATTTGAGCTAATATGTCGGCAAATGAGTTAATAAGCGGTGACTTCACCGAGCGAAACGAACCGTTCGATCTTTTTGCCGAGTGGCTGAAGGAGGCTGAAGCTTCCGAGATCAATGACCCGAATGCGGTAGCGCTTGCGACGGTCGATGAGGACGGCCTTCCCAATGTCCGCATGGTTCTCCTTAAGGGATTCGATCACGACGGTTTTGTCTTCTACACGAATTTCGAGAGTCAGAAAGGCCAGGAAATTCTCGGACAGAAGAAAGCGGCCATGTGTTTCCACTGGAAAACGCTGCGCCGGCAGGTTCGGCTGCGTGGGCCTGTGGAAGTCGTGACGGACGAAGAAGCCGATGCTTACTTCAAGACGCGAGCCCGCGGCAGCCGGATCGGTGCCTGGGCATCGAAGCAGTCGCGGCCGCTGGAGAGCCGATTCGCGCTGGAGAAAGCCGTGGCAGAATACACTGCCCGCTATGCAATCGGCGAGATTCCGCGTCCGTCGCATTGGTCAGGCCTCCGGATTCGGCCGGTGTCGATCGAGTTCTGGAAGGACCAGAAGTTCCGTCTGCACGATCGCATCGAGTTCCGTCGAGCCTCGCCCGAAGGCGATTGGACGAAGGTTCGTATGTATCCGTGATCAGGCATGAGCAGGAGTGCTCATGCCCTGTGTGATGCAAACTGGAACGGGATGCCCGAAGCCAGCCCGGAAACGTACCGCGCCTTCTGGTAAAGGCCGTTGATCGAGAGCCTTGGCAGATAGGTGATGCTGCCGATCGAGCGCTGGGTGACGACGCCGGGCTGCGTCGTCACAGCAATGTCGAAGCCGACCTCGCGTGCGATTGCGGCTTGCCTCTGCGTTACTGCCTCGCGAGTGCCGTAGGGGTAGGCGAAGGAGCCCGGTCGGGCGCCGGTGATCGCGGCGACGTAGTCGCGGGAAGCCTCCATCTCGTCGCGAACTTCCCGGTCGGAGAGGCGCGAGATCGCCCTATGGCTAATTGAATGGGCGCCGAGCGAGACCAGCGGGCTAGCTTCAAGCAAATTGAGTTCCGCCGGTGTCATGACGAGATCATCAACGATTTCGTCCGGATCGATCTCGTGCGTTCGCGCCATCGCGTCGATGGCTGTGACGGTGGCGGTTTCGTCATGTCGATGGAGATGGTCGGCGAAACGCGCGAAGGCGCGTTCCTTGGCGAGTGGAGTCGCGACGTCCAGCATCTCATGGCCGTGGCCGAAATCGAAGCCGAGCTTCTCTTCCTTGCGCAGAAGCGCCGCCAGCGTCTCCCACCAGATCGTATGCGTGCGCTCGGAAAGACCCCTAGCGACGAACACGGTGAAGGGCACCTCGTGCTTCTCGAAGATGGGCAGGGCGTAGACAAGATTGTTGCGGTAGCCGTCATCGAGCGTGAAAGCGGCGAAGGGTTGGCTGGAGCCGGATTGCGAAAGCAGCGCAGGAATCTCGTCAAGCGTCACGAAGCGATAGCCGTCCCTCTTCAGGCGATCGAGGGCTAGATCGAGGAATTCCGGCGTGATCTCCAGATGCGCATTCGGCGCGAAGGTGGTCTCTTCGTGTGGGCGGACATGGTGCAGCGTGAAGATGGCGCCAAGTCCGCGGGCGCCGCGCATCACGCCGGCTGCACGCAGGAGATTGGCAATCTCAAGGCTGCCTGCAATCGCAATCCGCTTCGCAAGCCTTTTGACGCTCGCTGTCATCTCATCTGCCCGCTGGTTTCTGGAGCGGCGAAACTAGCAAGCCCGCGGTTAAGTCTTGCTGAATGAAGATTTTGAAGTGTCCTCTTTACGGGATTTTCACTATGAAGGATAAAACTTGACAAAAATGGTACCAGTTGCCGCAAAGTCGCGCCACATTGGCGGCTTCTGTAGCGGAACGGGACAAATCCGAATGGCGCCGGCTATTCGTTCATCGAGGGGAATTGCATGAAGAAGCTGTTGGCCGCGATTATGACCGCGACGCTCGTCGTTGTGGCGCCGTTGACGGCGATGGCAGGCAGTGCCTCCCTCATCCTGGATGCCCGAACTGGCAAGGTGCTCAGCGCCGAAAATGCCGACGTCCTGAACCACCCCGCTTCGCTGACGAAGATGATGACCATCTACATGGCTTTCGAGGCGATTGACCGCGGCAAGCTCAGCTGGAACACGCCGCTCGTCATGTCGAAATACGCCGCCTCGCGTCCGCCGACGAAGCTCGGCGTTCGCGCTGGTGATTCCGTTACGGTTCGCGACGCGATCCTCGGCATGATCACCAAGTCGGCCAACGATGCCGCCGCTGCCATGGCCGAAAAGCTCGGTGGTTCGGAAAGCAACTTTGCTCGCATGATGACGCAGAAGGCACGGCAGCTCGGCATGAGCCGTACGACCTTCTATAATGCTTCCGGCCTCCCGGATGGACGGCAGGTCACCACGGCGCGCGACATGTCCACGCTTGCCGTGGCGCTCATGCGGAACTTCCCAAGCGAGTATCGCCTGTTTTCGACAGCCAGCTTCACGTTCCGTGGGCGCACGATCCGAGGCCACAACAACCTGATGTACCGCTATCAGGGCATGGATGGCATCAAGACCGGTTACACCAACGCGTCCGGCTTCAACCTCGTCAGCGCCGTAAAAGACGGCAACCGCCGCGTCGTCGGTGTCGTGCTTGGCGGCCGCACCGCCCGCAGCCGCGACGCCAAGATGGCGGGTCTGCTCGACAAGTATCTCGGCCGTGCGTCAACCGGCGGCAAACTGGTTGCAAGCGTCAATGCGCGCCAGCAGGTGGAAGTCGCCTCGGCGGCCGATGACAGCGACATGCCGATCCCCGAAACCGCGCCGCGCACAAATGAACTCTCGCCGAAGGCGCTCGGCTATCTGAGCGATGCGACGGTTCCGATGGAGCGTCCGTCCGCTCTTGGCGAAATAGCCAACGCCGGCAAGTCCGCCGGCGCGCCGTCTGCTTCCGGCGACTGGCAGATTCAGATCTCGGCGGCACCGAGCGATGATGCCGCTCGCGCTCTCCTTGCCCAGGCCAAGGCCGAGGGTGGTCCGGCCCTGAAAACCGCGTCGCCCCATACCGAGGCTGTCGGCAATGGTGCCAACAAGATCTATCGCGCTCGCTTCGTCGGATTCCAGAGCCGCGAAGCGGCCACGGCGGCCTGCGATGCCCTCAGACAGCGCTCCTACGACTGCATGCTGCTGCCTGACCACGGCTGAACCTTCTGGACTTTCCAGCAGAATCAAGGTCCTCCTTTGTAAACAAAAGGAGAACGTCATGCTGAATGATCTTGCCGAAAAATTCGAGCGTGCTTCGCGCACCTATGCCGATGTGAACGGCATCGAGCGCGACGCCGACTGGTTTCTCCTGAAGCTTCAGGAGGAAATCGGCGAGCTCACCCAGGCCTGGAACCGCATCAGCGGCAGAGGGCGTCGGAAAGGCAGGTCGGATGAGCAACTGGCGCGCGACCTCGCTGATGAAGCAGCCGATGTGCTCGGCCACATCCTGCTTTTTGCGCATAGGAACGATCTGGATCTCGCAGCGGCGATCAAGCGTAAATGGCTGTTCCAGCCGGAGCGGGGCTAGCTTTTTAGGTCGTGCCGATCCTGCGCCGGTAGAATTTGGTATCCACGGCCATCAGCGGAAATGATCTCGGAAGATCGCCCTTGGGAACTGCCACGAATCCGTTCTTCTCGTAGAACCGATGCGCGGCGAGGAACTTGTCCGTCGTTCCAAGGAAGATGTCCTTGATCCCCTGATTCTCTGCGTGTCCCACCAGTTCCGCCAGAAGTCGTGCCGCCACGTTATGCTCGCGACCGCGCACATCAGCCGCGACAAACATCTTGCGCAACGCCGTCTGGTTGTTGCCGATGTCCTTCAGCCCAATCGTGCCGACAACCTGGCCGTTACCGACGGCGACCCAGAACTGACCCTTTCCGGACTGATAGAAATCAGGAATAACCGCGAGATCCGGCTGGTCGTCGGCCGTGATCGCGATGCCGAATTCCTCGCGCTGGATCGGCAGGATGAGCGAGAAAACATCATCGAGATCGGCGCCAACGAACGGTCTGATCTCGATTTCGCTCATCACCGCTCCACGTTCCCGACTAGGCCTTCGTGCCGCCGACGGTCACCTGGTCCATCCGCAGGTGCGGTTGGCCGACGCCGACTGGAACCCATTGCCCGGCCTTGCCGCAATTGCCGATGCCGGTGTCGAGTTTCATGTCGTTGCCGACCATCGAAACACGCTTCATCGCCTCCGGGCCGTTGCCGATCAGCATCGCGCCTTTGATCGGCGCGCCGATCTTGCCGTTCTCGATCAGGTAGGCCTCGGTGCAGCCGAACACGAACTTGCCGGAAGTGATATCCACCTGGCCGCCACCGAAGGAGACGGCATAGATGCCCTTCCTGACGGAAGAGATAATTTCCTCCGGCGTCGTGTCGCCGCCGAGCATGTAGGTGTTGGTCATGCGAGGCATCGGAACGTGCGCATAGCCCTGACGGCGGCCGTTGCCAGTTGGCTTCAGGCCCATCAGACGGGCATTCTGTCGGTCCTGCATGTAGCCGACGAGCTTGCCATTTTCGATCAGCACATTGTAGGCCGAAGGTGTCCCTTCGTCGTCGATGGTGATCGAGCCGCGGCGGTTGTCGATCGTGCCGTCGTCGACGACGGTCACGCCGGGTGCCGCGACCATCTGGCCGAGCAGGCCGGCAAAGGCCGAGGTCTTCTTTCGGTTGAAATCGCCTTCGAGCCCGTGGCCGACGGCTTCGTGCAGCATGACCCCCGGCCAGCCGGAGCCGAGCACGACATCCATGGTGCCAGCCGGTGCGTCGATTGCCTCCAGGTTCACCAGTGCCTGGCGCAACGCTTCGTCGGCGCCGTACTGCCAGCTGTCCTCGGCGATGAAATCGCCAAAGCCGATACGCCCGCCGCTGCCATAGGAGCCGCTCTCCTGGCGCTCGCCTTCACCGACGATGACCGAGATATTGATGCGCGTCATCGGCCGGATATCGCGAACGCGGTGACCATCGGCGCGCAGAATGTCGACGACCTGCCAGCTGGCGGCGACCGATGCGGTCACCTGGCGCACCTTGTCGTCCTTGCCGCGTAAATAAGCGTCGATATCCTGCAGCACCTTGACCTTCGCCTCGAAGGTCGGCGTACCGATCGGGTTCTCGTCCGAATAGAGCTTCTTGTTGGTGCGCTGGGGAGCCGCCGCATAGCTGCCGGTATAGCCGCGGGTGACGGCGCCAACTGCATCGGCTGCACGCTTCAACGCGGCCACCGAGAGGTCGCCCGCATGCGCATAGCCGACCGCTTCACCGGCAACCGCGCGCAAGCCAAAGCCCTGCTCGGTGTTGAAGCTGCCGCCCTTCAGGCGCCCGTTGTCGAACATCAACGATTCCGCCTGGGCGTGTTCGATGTAGAGCTCCCCGTCGTCCGCGCCCGAAAGCGCCTCGGCAACGAGCGAGCGCATCTTCGCTTCGTCGGCATCGAAAAGCGTGAGGAGATCCGTATTCATGTCTTTATGCTCCGCTGAAGCAGGAATGCTTTCAGCCGATGTAGGTCCGGTGGACGGTTGCAGCAAGCCCCGAAATCGAGACGATCAGGGGAGGGCGTCGTAGCCTTCGGCAAAACCCTTGAGATCGACGGGGATGCCGATACCTTCCTCAGGCGTCTGGAAGACGATGAAGGTGGCGCTGGCGCCGCTGCGGAAGGTCTTCAGCAGCTCGTCCTCGAGCACGACTTCGGCATAGCAGCCATCGGCGAAGCAGCGGACGAAATAGGCGCGGCCGATGTCCTTGCCGTCGACATTGAGGCCGAGGCCGTTCGGCAGCAGCACGCCGAGCGGGGCAAGAACGCGCAGAATCTTCGACTTGCGGTCGGCAGTCTTCAGCACGACGACCGAGAGGCCGACCTCCGGCCGGTCTTCGGCAATGACGTTCTGCATCAACGCGCACTGCTCGGTGGCGGCGCCCGCCGGCTTGTCGCACACGACCGACCATGCGCCGTGGTTCGACTTTACGGTGCCGGGTGCCTGCGGCTGCGTCTGGCCGGGCGTTGCCCGCGCTGCCGGAGGCGTTGGCGCAGGTTGTGCCGGCGCGGGTTGCTGCTGGGCGAAAGCGGGAGCAGTCGCTGCGGCCGCGATGCACGCTGTCAGCACGAACGGCCGTGCGAGGGAACGGAAACCCATGAAAACCTCTGCAATTCGAATCAGTGCCGCTAAGTTGGGGCGCGCCATCAAAAATGAAAAGCCCCACCCGCTGAAAAGCCGGGGACTACGGCGGAAATGGGACGTTTCCGCGAGAATGTTGGCGTGGCGGCGCGAGTCGCAAGCTATATTTCGCGCATGATAACGAAAAGGTGGAATGTTTCGATATGCTTGGGTCAACCTGTTTGAAAGCGAAAATGCCGCACAGACAAATGCTTTGGCCTGTTGCGGCGAATGGCAAACTGTGGTTTGAAGCGCAGAAGATGGCAAGGATTCTGCGTGCATTTTACGCAGATCAGCGCTCGAGGGAGATATTAACGTGATTAAGAAGGCTTATGCAGCTCTGACCGCGCTGGTCTGTCTGCTTTTTGCTTCCGGCAGTTATGCCGACCAGCCGAAGCCGTGGCAGGCGACCTTACAGCCGGCAGCCACGCCTATCATGCGGGACATTCATTGGTTCGAGCAGTATACCTTGTGGTTTATCGTGCCGATCACGCTCTTCGTACTGGTTCTTTTGATCGTTGTCTGTTTCAAGTTTCGTGCCGGTGCGAATCCGGTGCCTTCCAAGACGAGCCACAATACGCTGATCGAAGTCGCCTGGACCGTGGGGCCGGTTCTCGTTCTTCTGTTTCTTGCCGTTCCTTCCTTCAATTTGCTGACCGCCCAGCTCACGCTTCCGGAAAATCCGGATGTGACGATCAAGGCGACCGCAACCCAGTGGCAATGGAACTACGAGTATGAAGGCGCCGGCGACAGCCCGCTCGCCTTCGATTCCTTCTTGCTCAAGGATCAGGACCGTGCCGCTGCCGGCAAGGAAGACAAGGCGATCTATCCACGCCTGCTGACTGTCGATAACGAGCTTGTTCTGCCCGTCAACAAGACGGTCCGCGTTCTTGTGACCGCCGCTCCGACCGACGTCATTCACGCATTCGCCATGCCGTCCTTCGGCGTCAAGATCGATGCCGTTCCGGGTCGTCTAAACGAAACCTGGTTCAAGGCCGAGCGCGAAGGTCTCTTCTATGGCCAGTGTTCCGAGCTCTGCGGCAAGGACCATGCGTTCATGCCGATCGCCATTCGCGTGGTCTCCGAGGACAAGTACAAGCAGTGGCTCGCCGCTGCCGCTACCGATCTGCCTGGGGCGTACAAGACACTCATGGCCGCAACCGATGGTCCTGCAAAGACCGTCGACGTTGCCGAAAACGTCGCACAGTAAGGGAAGAGGGAACGGGATATGGCTGGACCTTCCGCACACGACGATCATCACTTGCATGATCACTCTCATGGCGCGCACGCCCATGACGACCATCACGATCACTCGCACAAGCCGAGCTTCATCAATCGTTGGTTCTTTTCGACGAACCACAAGGACATCGGCACGCTTTACCTGATCTTCGCGATCATCGCCGGCATCATCGGCGGCGCGCTCTCCGTTGCCATGCGCATGGAGTTGCAGGAGCCGGGCATCCAGATCTTCCACGGTCTGGCATCGATGGTTTACGGTTACGAAGGCGACGCCGCCATCGACGGCGCCAAGCAGATGTTCAACATGTTCACCACCGCTCACGCGCTGATCATGATCTTCTTCATGGTCATGCCGGCGATGATCGGCGGCTTCGCCAATTGGATGGTGCCGATCATGATCGGCGCGCCTGACATGGCGTTTCCGCGTCTAAACAACATCTCCTTCTGGCTGATCGTTCCCGCCTTCCTTCTGCTCATCCTGTCGATGTTCGTCGAAGGACCTGCCGGCGCTTACGGTGCGGGCGGCGGCTGGACGATGTACCCGCCGCTGTCGAGCTCAGGTACGCCGGGTCCTGCAGTCGACCTTGCGATCTTTGCGCTCCACATTGCCGGTGCGTCCTCGATCCTCGGTGCGATCAACTTCATCACCACGATCCTGAACATGCGCGCTCCGGGCATGACGCTGCACAAGATGCCGCTCTTTGCCTGGTCGGTGCTGATCACCGCCTTCCTGCTGTTGCTGTCGCTTCCGGTTCTGGCCGGCGCCATCACCATGATGCTGACGGACCGCAACTTCGGTACCTCCTTCTTCGTACCGGAAGGCGGCGGTGACCCGATCCTCTACCAGCACCTGTTCTGGTTCTTCGGTCACCCGGAAGTGTACATTCTAATCCTGCCGGGCTTCGGCATCGTCAGCCACATCATCTCGACCTTCTCGAAGAAGCCGGTCTTCGGCTATCTCGGTATGGCCTACGCCATGGTCGCGATCGGTGCCGTCGGTTTCGTTGTCTGGGCGCACCACATGTACACGGTCGGCCTGTCGCTCGATGCACAGCGCTACTTCGTGTTTGCAACGATGGTCATCGCCGTTCCGACGGGCGTGAAGATCTTCTCCTGGATCGCAACGATGTGGGGTGGCTCCATCAGCTTCCGCACGCCGATGGTCTGGGCGATCGGCTTTATCTTCCTGTTCACGGTCGGTGGGGTGACGGGTGTTCAGCTCGCCAATGCCGGTCTCGACCGCTCGCTGCATGACACCTACTACGTCGTGGCCCATTTCCACTACGTACTGTCGCTTGGCGCCGTCTTCGCCATCTTCGCTGCCTGGTACTACTGGTTCCCGAAGATGACCGGCTACATGTACAACGAGTTCCTTGGCACGCTGCACTTCTGGGTCATGTTCATCGGCGTCAACCTGGTGTTCTTCCCGCAGCACTTCCTGGGCCTCGCGGGCATGCCGCGCCGCTACATCGACTATCCGGATGCATTTGCCGGCTGGAACTATGTTTCCTCGATCGGCTCCTACATCTCGGCCGTCGGTGTGCTGATCTTCCTGGTCGGCGTCTTCGAAGCCTTCGCCAAGAAGCGCGTTGCCGGCGACAATCCGTGGGGTGAGGGCGCAACGACGCTCGAATGGCAGCTGTCTTCGCCGCCGCCGTATCATCAGTGGGAACAGCTCCCGCGCATCAAGTAAGATGCAAGGATGATGCAAGAAATTGCGACCGCCGCGTGCTACAGTGCGGCGGTCGGCTTACAAGTTTGCAGGACAAGAAAATGACAGTAATCGGCAATCGCAAAGCTCTGGCACACGACGGCGAGTTCCGCCTGTCGGAGGCGAGTGCGCGCGATTATTTTGAGCTCCTGAAGCCGCGCGTCATGTCGCTCGTGGTGTTCACGGCATTTGCCGGTCTCGTCATGGCGCCGGGCCACATCAATCCGGTTCTCGGCCTTATTGCCATCCTTTGCATCGCCATCGGCGCGGGCGCTTCGGGCGCACTGAACATGTGGTACGACGCCGATATCGATGCGATCATGACCCGCACCGCCAAGCGCCCGATCCCGGCCGGCCGGATTGCGCCGCGCGAGGCACTGGCATTCGGTCTTGTGCTTTCCTGTTTTTCGGTGACGATCCTCGGCCTCGCCGTCAGTTGGCTCGCAGCCTCGATCCTCGCCTTCACGATTTTCTTCTATGCGGTGATCTACACGATGTGGCTAAAGCGCTCGACGCCGCAGAATATCGTCATCGGCGGCGCGGCCGGTGCCTTTCCTCCCATGATCGGCTGGGCCTGCGTGACCGGTACGGTAACGATCGAAAGCTTCGTCCTTTTCATGATCATCTTCCTGTGGACACCCGCGCATTTCTGGGCGCTGGCTCTGTTCAAGATGGAAGACTATGAGGCGGTCGGCGTGCCGATGCTGCCGAATGTCTCGGGCGAGCGCACTACCAAGCATCAGATCGTCGCCTACGCCGTCCTGACGGCGGTCTGCGGTGTCCTGCCGACAGCCCTCGGCTTTGCGAGCCTCGGCTATGGCCTCATTGCCGCGGCGCTTGGCGCGATCTTCATCTACTGTTCCATCGCCGTCTGGCGGATGCCGGACGGCGATGAGAAGATGATCCCGGCGAAGAAGCTCTTCGGCTTCTCGATCCTGTATCTCTTCGCGATTTTCTCCGCCCTGATGTTCGACCGGCTCGCGGCCGCGCTCGTTTCACATGCGGGAGGCATTTTCTGATGGACGTCGTCAAGCTCACGGAAGCGCAGCGCAAGTCGCGCCGCAACCGCAACGTCGCTCTTGGTCTGGTTCTGGCCGGCCTCGTCGTGCTCTTCTACGCGATCACGATCGTGAAGTTTACCTCGGGGCATATGTGATGAGCGAGATGCAGAGCGCACCTAGGAAGCCGCGCAACAACGGCGCCATCGTTCTCATGTGCCTTTCCTTCGTCGTCGGCATGGGCGCTGCGAGCTATGCCGCGGTGCCGCTCTACAGGATGTTCTGTCAGCTCACTGGCTACAATGGGACGACGCAGCGCGTCGAGCAGGCCTCCAGCGTGATTCTCGATCGCAAGATGCGCGTCACCTTCGACGCAAACATTGCGCCTGGTCTCGACTGGGAGTTCAAGCCGGTCGAGCGCGAGGTCAATCCGCGCATCGGCGAAACCATTCAGGTGAATTTCGTCGCGGTGAACAAGTCGAACGAGCCGCAGCGCGGTCAGGCGGTTTTTAACGTGACGCCCGGTGAGGCGGGTGCCTATTTCAACAAGGTGCAGTGCTTCTGCTTCAATGAAACCATTTTGAAGCCGGGCGAAAAGCTCGAAATGCCGGTCGTGTTCTATATCGATCCTGACATTACCAAGGCTGTGGAATCGAAGGATATCCACACCGTTACCTTGTCCTATACGTTCTATCCCAAAGAGGGTCCGAAGCCGCTCGCTTCGAACGAGGGTGGAACGGTAAAGCTTGAAAAGAAACTTTGATTGAGGTTCGTTTCCGGCTATGCCGGAGCGGAGAGGAAGAGATCCGGGGATAGCTTACATGGCTGATGCTCATCAGAAACATCACGACTACCACATCATCGACCCGAGCCCGTGGCCAATAATTGCGTCGCTAGGGGCTTTCATCATTACGTTCGGTGGCGTCGGCTTCATGCGCTACCTCAACGGCGGCTCGCTGCATCTCTTCGGTGTCGAATGGGCTCATCCGTGGCTGTTCTTCATCGGGCTTGCGATCATTCTCTACGTCATGTTCGGCTGGTGGTCGGACACTGTGAAGGAAGCTGACGAGGGCGCCCATACGCGCGTCGTCTCGCTGCACCTTCGCTACGGCATGATCATGTTCATCGCTTCGGAAGTGATGTTCTTTGTCGCCTGGTTCTGGGCTTACTTCGACGCGAGCCTCTTCCCGAATGAAGCGATCCAGGCCTCACGCCTTGCCTTCACCGGTGGCCAGTGGCCGCCGAAGGGCATTGAGGTCCTCGATCCGTGGCACCTGCCGATCTACAACACGGTCATCCTGCTGCTCTCTGGCACGACGGTGACCTGGGCGCACCACGCGTTGCTGCACAACGATCGCAGGGGCCTCATTCAGGGCCTGACGCTGACCGTTCTGCTCGGTATCCTGTTCTCCACGGTGCAGGCTTACGAATACGCACACGCTCCGTTCGCCTTCAAGAATTCGATCTACGGCGCGACCTTCTTCATGGCGACTGGTTTCCACGGTTTCCACGTTCTGGTCGGTACGATCTTCCTGCTGGTCTGCCTGTTGCGCGCGATCCGCGGCGACTTCACGCCGAAGCAGCATTTCGGCTTCGAGGCAGCGGCCTGGTACTGGCACTTCGTCGACGTCGTCTGGCTCTTCCTGTTCTTCTGCATCTACGTCTGGGGCGGCTGGGGCGCGCCGCTGGCCGCAGGCTGAACGGACTGCATGGAATCGAAAAGGGCGGGTGCCACGGCGCCCGCCCTTTTTTCTGGTCACCGCATGGCGGCGATGCGCTCGAATGCGGAGGGTTCGGGAATGCCGAGGTCCAGGCGCTGCCGGATTGCTTCGGCGCATTCGAAGGGTGTCAGCACCGAGGTATCGACCTCAAGATCGTAGATACCGGGGATATGGACCTGCTCCTGCCAGAGCTGGACGGGATTGGGAACCGCTTCGTCTTCAGTTGCGCGGACATACAGCGTGTGTCGTCCTGGTGAAGGGATGTCCCGTCTCTTCAAGATGACCTCGATCGGACATCTGACGCCGACGAAAAGTACCGGCAATCCCTCAAGCCGGCGCGCGCAATCGGCGAGAATGCCGAGCGGCTGAGAGTAGCTGTCGTGATGGCCGAGGTCGGCAACCACATTGAGGCCCAGTCCGGCATGAATGGCGATCGACTCGTAGAGTGCCACATAGAAAAACGGCACCATCTCCTCAAGATCGGGACGTTCCCCTCCCGGGCGCAGGCCTATGCCCGGCAGATAGCGCTCCGGCGTCATCTCGTTGTAGGTGTCGACGCCGAGGTTCATCCAGGGGCCGTCGAAGTGCTCCTGGATCGCGTTGGCGATCGACGATTTTCCACTGCGCGGGGCGCCGTTCAGAATAACGATCTGTCCGGACGAGCTGTCATATGTCATCAGTTTTCTTCTTCTGTTTGGCGCGAATCGCTGAGGCGAAAGAGCGCAGGTATTTCCTTTCCCTCTGCGAATACTTTATGGGTGAGTTAAGGCGGAGGCTCTGGTTGGCCATAGGCAATTGGAAGGATGGCATGAACGACGACAGCGCGCATTTCCCACCAGTCGATCCGGTGAAGACAGGCATCAAGGGGTGCTGCCCGCGCTGCGGCCAGGGAAAGCTCTTCAACGGCCTGCTGGCGCTGAAACCGCGCTGTTCTGCCTGTGGCCTCGATTACGCCTTTGCCGATGCCGGCGATGGTCCCGCGGTGTTCGTCATTCTCATTGTCGGTTTCATTGTTATCGGCTCAGTGCTGTGGCTGGAGGTCAACTACGCGCCGCCGATCTGGCTGCACATTCTGCTGTTCGCTCCCCTGACGATCATTCTCTCCCTGGTTGCTCTTCGTTGGTGCAAGGGAATTCTGATCGCGATGCAGTATCGCCACAACGCAAGGGAAGGGCGCCTTTCTCGTGACTGAACTTGAAGTGTCGGCGGCGCCCCGCCGAAAGCGGTCGGTCCTGACCGGCATCGCCGTGCTGGTCGCGCTCGCCATCCTCGTTTCGCTCGGGACGTGGCAGGTCGAGCGGCTGCAGTGGAAAGAGAAGCTGCTCGCCAATATCGCCGAGCGCCGCGAGGCGGCGCCGGCATCGCTTGCAGATATCGAAGCGTTGGCGGCAAAGGGCGAGGATATAGATTATCGTCACGCCACGGTCAGCGGCGAATACGTGAACAGCAAGGAGCGGCACTTCTTCGCCACCTGGCACGGCCGGACGGGCTTTTACGTTTACACGCCGCTGCAGCTTGCCGATGGCCGCTATCTCTTCGTCAATCGCGGGTTCGTTCCCTATGAGAATAAGGAACCCGAAATGCGCATGCAGGGCCAGCTGACCGATCAGCAGACGGTGACCGGTCTTGCCCGCGCGAAGCTGCCCGGCAAACCATCCTGGGTGGTGCCCGACAACGACGCCGCCAAGAACATCTTCTACTGGAAAGACCTCGATGTGATGGCATCCAGCGTCGAGCTCGACAAGGCGCAAGTCGTTCCCTTCTTCGTCGATGCGGACGATACCCCCAATCCCAAGGGTCTCCCCATCGGCGGCGTCACCGATGTCGATCTGCCCAACAACCATCTGCAATACGCCTTCACCTGGTACGGCCTGGCGGCAACGCTTGTTGTGATCGTCGTCGTGGCCCGCTTCCGCAAGCGCGGTCCGGCGCAATAGTATCGCTTCAATTCTTGCCTATATTGGGCTAGAGAGCCCTATCCCTACAAACCGGAACAGACATGAATATTGCGGCGAAACCTCCTTTGACGATCAGGCTGTGCGGACCGCGCGGCTTTTGCGCCGGCGTCGACCGTGCCATCCAGATCGTCGTGCTGGCGCTGAAATCCTACGGTGCGCCGGTCTATGTCCGTCACGAGATCGTCCACAATCGCTATGTGGTCGAGGGCCTCGAGGCGAAGGGCGCCGTTTTCGTGGAGGAACTCGACGAGATCCCGGAAGAGCACCGTGCCCAGCCGGTCGTCTTCTCCGCCCATGGCGTGCCGAAATCCGTGCCTGAAGATGCGAGCGCCCGTAATCTCTTCTACCTCGACGCCACATGTCCGCTGGTGTCGAAGGTTCACAAGCAGGCGATGCGCCACAACCGCCTCGGCCGCCATGTGGTACTGATCGGTCATGCCGGTCACCCTGAAGTCATCGGCACGATGGGCCAGTTGCCGGAGGGCTCCGTGTCCCTGATCGAGACCGTCGAGGACGCAGACGCCTACAAGCCCGCCGACCCGGATAATCTGGGGTTTGTGACGCAGACGACGCTGTCGGTGGACGACACGGCCGGCGTAATCGCGCGCCTGCAGCAGCGCTTCCCCAATCTGACGGCGCCGGCCGCCGACTCGATCTGTTACGCCACGACCAACCGTCAGGAAGTGGTCAAGCAGGCTGCCCCCGGCTGCGATCTGTTCATCATCGTCGGTGCGCCAAATTCGTCCAATTCCAAGCGGCTGGTCGAGGTTGCGTTGCGGGCAGGGGCCAAGAAGTCGCTGCTCGTGCAACGCGCTTCGGAACTCGATTGGGCGGACATCGGCCCGATCTCGACGCTCGGACTTTCCGCCGGCGCATCGGCGCCCGAGGTGATCGTCAACGAGATCATCGAGGCCTTCCGCGCCCGCTTCGACGCCAAGGTCGAGCTCGCCGAGACGGTCCAGGAAAACGAACATTTCCTCGTCAACCGCGAGCTGCGCAACATAGAGCTGACGACATCAGACATGGCTTTCGTAAACGGGTAAGCCGTGATCCCGCTTAGCGGGTGCAATCGTCGAGGGATGATTGCAGCGTCTGCCAGCGCCCAAACCGGGCGTTGGCCTTCAATTGATCAAACACTTTCGCGGGACGTAAATTGGCAGTCTACACCGATATTTCCGAAGACGATTTGAAGTGGTTCCTGACGGAGTACGATGCCGGCACGCTGCTGTCCTATAAGGGCATCGCGGAAGGTGTCGAGAACTCGAACTTCCTGCTGCACACCACCAAGGACCCACTGATCCTCACGCTTTATGAAAAGCGTGTCGAGAAGAGCGATCTGCCCTTCTTCCTCGGGCTGATGCAGCATCTGGCCGCCCGTGGACTGTCCTGCCCGCTGCCGCTGCCGCGCAACGACGGTGCGCTGCTCGGGGCGCTCTCCGATCGCCCGGCCGCACTGATCTCGTTCCTGGAAGGGATGTGGCTGCGCAAACCGGAGGCCAAGCATTGCCGCGAAGTCGGCAAGGCGCTCGCGCAGATGCATGTCGCCGGCGAAGGCTTCACGCTGAAGCGGTCGAATGCGCTGTCGCTCGATGGTTGGAAGGTGCTGTGGGAGAAGTCGGAAGCCCGCGCCGACGAGGTGGAAAAGGGCCTGCAGAACGAGATCCGCGGCGAGCTCGATTTCCTCGCCGCCAACTGGCCGAAGAACCTGCCGGATGGCGTCATCCACGCCGATCTCTTTCCCGACAATGTCTTCTTCCTCGGCGACGAGCTATCCGGTCTGATCGACTTCTATTTCGCCTGCAACGACCTGCTTGCCTATGACGTCTCGATCATCCTGAACGCCTGGTGCTTCGAAAAGGACGGCGCCTACAACATCACCAAGGGAATGGCGATGCTGGAAGGCTACCAGAGCGTCCGACCGTTGAGCGCTTCCGAGCGCGCCGCGCTGCCGACGCTGTCGCGCGGCTCGGCGCTGCGCTTCTTCCTGACGCGCCTGTACGACTGGCTGACGACGCCCGAGGGCGCGATGGTCACCAAGAAGGATCCGCTCGAATATCTGCGCAAGCTGCGCTTCCACCGGCAGATCGCCTCTCCCGCCGAATATGGGCTTGCGGCATGAAACACGTCGATATCTTCACGGACGGCGCCTGCTCGGGCAATCCCGGGCCTGGCGGCTGGGGCGCGGTTCTGCGCTATGGCGAGGTCGAAAAGGAGCTCTTTGGCGGCGAGGCCGAGACCACCAACAACCGCATGGAACTGCTCGCGGCGATCTCAGCTTTGTCTGCTTTGAAAGCACCCTGCGAGGTCGATCTCTATACCGACAGCGTCTACGTCAAGGACGGGATCTCCAAGTGGATCTTCGGCTGGAAGAAGAACGGCTGGAAGACCGCAGATAAGAAGCCGGTGAAGAACGCCGAGCTCTGGCAGGCGCTCGAGGAAGCCCGCAACAGGCACAAGGTCACGCTGCACTGGGTCAAGGGCCACGCCGGCCATGCGGAAAACGAGCGCGCCGACGAACTCGCCCGCA
This sequence comes from Rhizobium sp. LjRoot258, assembly GCF_964254185.1. Taxonomy (NCBI): domain Bacteria; kingdom Pseudomonadati; phylum Pseudomonadota; class Alphaproteobacteria; order Hyphomicrobiales; family Rhizobiaceae; genus Rhizobium; species Rhizobium sp. LjRoot258. Next base: position 591,076 of record NZ_CAXUST020000001.1, read on the forward strand.
AGGGCATGGAGCCGTTCAAGAAACGCTAGAACGTTCTGGGGCGTTTGCCTTAATCAAGTCGGGAAACGCGTTGGCGCGAAGCGGGGAGGAATGTCGTGCGGATTGTTTCGCTGAATGCATGGGGTGGAAAGCTGCATGCGCCGCTGCTTCACTACCTCGCCGAGATCAACGCCGATGTTCTCTGCCTACAGGAAATCACCCGTTCCGCTGCCGTTGCCAGCGACTGGCTGGTCTACCGCGACGGCAGTCATATCCTGCCGCAGCGCGCCAATCTGTTTGCCGAGATCAAGGCGATCCTTCCCACGCATGATGCGTTCTTCGCGCCGACCGCCAGAGGCGAGCTCTTCGACGGCGATGCATCGGTCATGTCGGAGTTCGGCCTGGCGACCTTCGTGCGCGCGTCTCTTCCGGTTATCGGCCAAGCCACGGATTTCGTCCATGGCGACTTCTCGAGTGATGGCTATGGGCCGCATCCTCGGGCGCGTAACGCCCATTGCCTTCGCCTGTTCGATTATCGCGCCAAACGCGCGATCACCGTCGCCCAGCTGCACGGCCTGCGCGATCTAGCCGGCAAGGGCGACACACCGGCGCGTCGCGGGCAGGCGGATGCCTTGGTCGCTCTCATCCGCCGCATATGGCGCGAAGGCGAGCCGCTGGTCGTCTGTGGCGACTTCAACGTTCTCCCCGAAAGCATGATGTTCCAAGCACTTGCTGAGCTCGGCCTCAGCGACCTTGTGACCTTCCGCGGCCACACGGACACGAGAACCTCGCATTACACGAAAGAAGGCCGCTACGCCGACTACATGCTGGTGACTGCCGATGTCGAGGTCAGGTCCTTCGAGGTCGTCGAGCAGCCTGAGGTTTCCGACCATCGTGCCCTTCTGCTGGAGATTGAATAGGCAAGCCTTGGGGCAGCAGCCGTTCGGAGCGACGCCTTGCATATCCGTGCCATCGCGCTCGTCTGCCTCGGCATCGGCCACAACGCGAGCGGGCTGTTTGCCATGAGGGGGCAGGGGGCGATACGTCGCTCCCTGCCAAAAGCCTGGGAGGCTTGTCGATTACGCTGCCTTGGCAACCTCGCCATGCGGGTCGAGGACGAACTTCGTGGCTGCGCCGTGGTCGAAGCTTTCGTAGCCCTGCACCGCCTCTTCGAGAGGAATGACCTTGGCATTGACGATATCGGCAATCGGCAGCCGGTCGTGCAGGATCGCCTGCATGAGCTGGCGATTGTACTTCAGCACCGGTGTCTGACCCGTATGGAAGGACTGAGCCTTTGCCCACCCTAAGCCGAAGCGCAGCGACAGGTTGCCGTGCTTGGCGGCATTGTCGACGGCACCCGGATCCTCGGTCACGTAGAGGCCGGGAATGCCGATTGAGCCGGCCGCGCGTGTGATTTCCATCATCTGGTTCAGCACGATCGCCGGCTGTTCGCCGCCGCTATGGCCGCGTGCCTCGAAGCCGACGGCGTCAATGGCGCTATCCACCTCGTTGCTGCCGGTCACCTGCGCGATCATGTCGCCCAGGCGATCGCTCTTCGAAAGATCGATCGGTTCAAACCCAACTCTGGCCGCATGCGCCAAACGATCCCTGTTGAAATCTCCGATCATCACGACGGCGGCGCCCAGAATGCGGGCGGAAGCAGCTGCCGCGAGCCCGACCGGGCCGGCACCGGCAACATAGACGGTGGATCCGACGCCGACGCCGGCGCGCACAGCACCATGGAAGCCGGTCGGCAGGATGTCCGATAGCATTGTCAGGTCGCGGATCTTCTCCATCGCGCGGTCGCGATCGGGGAATTTCAGCAGATTGAAATCGGCATAGGGAATGGTGACGTAGCGGGCCTGCCCGCCGATCCAGCCGCCCATATCGACATAACCATAGGCACCGCCGGCACGCGACGGGTTGACCGTCAGGCAGACACCGGTGTCCTGCGACTTGCAGCAACGGCAGCGGCCGCAGGCGACGTTGAACGGCACGGAGACGATATCGCCGACCTCGAGCATCTCCACGTCGATGCCTTTTTCGATGATCTCACCGGTGATCTCGTGGCCGAGGACGAGGCCGGGCATGGCAGTGGTGCGGCCGCGGACCATGTGCTGGTCCGACCCGCAGATATTGGTGGAAATCACTTTCAGGATGACACCGTGCTCGATTCTGCGGCCATCGGGCGCTTCAAGCTTCGGATCGTCGATGTCGTGGATTTCGACCTTGCCGGGTCGCATATAGACGACGCCTCGGTTCTTGCTCATTTCCATCTCCTCCGTTGAAAAGCTGCCGACCGTCCGTGGCTCCTCAACCCCATACGGCCGTTAATGACAGACTAGAGAAGAATGACGGCAGCACCGTTCCGATTACGACGGTTTGAGGGACGGAAATGGTCGTCGGCCACCGAGGGCTTCGTTTCCTGTTGAGAGCAGGCTTTATTGTTGCCCCGCCGACGCTTCTCTCTCTATGTTTGCAGGCAATGTTGTTTGGGAGGATGCCATATGATCCTGCACTGCGTGCTGATGCGGCTGAAAGCCGCGATGACGGCCGAAGAGAAGCAGTCCTTATTTGAATCGATCGTCGCGTTGCAGCAGGTGATCCCCGGCATCATCGATATCAAATACGGTCCGAACGTCTCGCCGGAAGGTCTGCATGCCGGTTACGTTGACGGTTTTGCCGTGACGTTCGAAAGTGCCGAGGCGCGCGATGCCTACCTTGTGCATCCGGAGCATGTGGATGTCGGTGAGCGCATCGTCTCCTCGACAGATGGTGGGTTGGGTGGCTTGATCGTTTTCGATCTCAATTATTGAGGCCGGGCCGCGTCTTTGCGCGACCCGGTGTTTGTCGTCAACTGGCCTTTGCCATGGCCGCCACGAGTTGGTCGACGTTATAGCGGAACATCTTTTCGTAGGTTGATGCGGGTCCTTTGGCGTCGGAAAGAGATTCGACATAGAGCTCGCCACCGGGCTCGGCGCCTGTCGCCTTGGCAATCTGCCTGACGAGACGCGGGTCGTTGGAGTTCTCGAAGAAGTACGTCTTCACGTGCTCGGCCTTGATCTGTTCGATCAGTCTGGCGATCCCGGCGGCCGAGGCTTCGCTCTCCGTCGATACGCCGATCGGCGCCAGGAATTGAACATCATACTTGCGGCCAAAATAGCCGAAGGCGTCGTGGCTGGTCAGGACCTTGCGATGGTCCAGCGCGATCTTTCCGAGTTTCGAATGCGCGTAGGCATCGAGCGCATCGAGCTTCTTCATGTAGGTCTCGGCATTGGTTTTGAACGCCGCGGCATCGGCCGGAGCTGCCTTCGCAAGCGCTTGCTCGATGTTGGCGACCCAGACTTTGACATTGACGGGGCTGTTCCAGACATGCGGATCGGTCACGGTCTGCCCATCCTCGTCCATGGTCCGGAACTTTATCCCGTCTGAGACGACGACCGGCTTGCCCTTGTAGCCTGAGGCGCTAATCAAGCGATCCATCCAGCCCTCCAGCCCCTCGCCGCTGACGAAAGCGATCTGTGCCGCATTGAGGTTCTTCGCGTCGCTTGGCGATGGTTCAAACTCATGGGGATCGCCGTTCGGGCCGACGAGGCTCGTGACCGTCACGTGGTCGCCACCGACTTGTTGGACCACGTCCGCGAGCACGGTGAAGGAGGCGACGACCTTCAGCGGCGCGGCAGAAGCCGACGTCGTCGAAAGCGCCGCGAGCGCCGGAATAATCACTGAGAAAAGCAGTCTACGGGAAATCATGCGAAGTCTCCGGGGTTGTCAGCCCTTCAGGTGCGGGCGAGGGAAATACCGCCGGGCGAGGCCCGACGGGGCGAGGAAGATCGAAAGGCCGTAGATCAGTGCCGCCGTCATGATGATCGTCGGTCCGGACGCGAGTTCGAGATGGTAGGAGGCGATGAGCCCGAGATAGCCTGCGGCAGTTGCGCTCGCAGCCGCAATCGCCATCATGGACGGGAGGTTGCGTGACCAGAGTTGTGCGATCGCCGCTGGCAGCATCATCAGGCCGACCGCCATCAGCGTCCCTAAGGCTTGGAAACTGGCGACCAGATTGAGCACCACCGACAGCAGGAAGAGAAAGTGATAGATCGGTCCGCGCCCGCCGATGGCCCTAATGAAACCGGGATCGAAGCATTCCGCGACCAGCGGTCTGTAGATGATCGCGAGCACTGCCAGTGTCACCGTGCTGATGGCGCCGATCTCAAAAAGGGCCGGACTGTCGATCGCGAGGATGGTGCCGAAGAGGACGTGCAACAGGTCGATATTCGAACCGCGCAACGAAACGATAAGCACGCCGAGAGCCAGCGAGGAAAGGTAGAAGCTGGCGAAGCTCGCATCCTCTTGCAAGGAGGTCACGCGGCTGACCACGCCTGACAGGAGTGCAACCGAGAGCCCGGCAACGAGCCCGCCGAGGCCCATCGCCGTCAGCGAGAGCGAGCCGGCAACAAGATATCCGATGGCGGCGCCAGGCAGCACGGCATGGCTCATCGCATCGCCGACGAGACTCATGCGCCGCAACGTCAGGAAGACCCCGATCGGACCGGAGCCAAGTCCCAGGCACAGGCAGGCCACAAGCGCGCGGCGCATGAAGCCGTAGTCGACGAAGGGCGCGAAAAGGAGATCATAGGCCGTCATGCTGCAGGCTCGCAAATACCGGCGGTTTCGTCCCACCGCTCGGCCATGGCACGCGCTTTGCGAAGGTTGAGGGGAGACATCACGTCTGCAGTCGCGCCCCAGCCGATGGTTTCGCGCGCAAGCAGGAGCGTTTGCGGGAAATGCGACCGGACCTGCTCGAAATCATGAAGGACGGCGAGTACCGTGCGCCCTTCGGCGTGCCAGCGTGCGACGATGTCCAGCAGATCCCGCGTCGTGTGGGCATCGATGGCCGTGAACGGCTCGTCGAGAAGAATGACGCTGGCATCCTGAAGAAGCAGTCGCGCAAACAGGACGCGCTGAAACTGGCCGGCCGAGAGAGACCCAATGCTGCGCCTCTCGAAGCCTTCCAGTCTCACGACGCCAAGCGCCTCGCTCGCTCTGTTTCGCGCCGCCGGTGCGACGCGTCCGAAGGCTCCAGTTTGCCGCCAGGATCCCAACAGAACCGTGTCAAGCACCGAAATCGGGAACCGGCGGTTGATATCTGCAGCTTGTGGCAGGTAGCCGAAATCGGTGCGCTTCAACGCGTGCCTGACCATCCCCGAGGTGGGACGAAGTTCACCTATGATGGCCTTCAGCAGGCTGGATTTGCCGGCTCCATTCGGGCCGGCGATCGCGGTCAGGCTTCCAGCCGCAATCGTTCCGCAGACATGATGGACGGCGGGATGCCGCTCGTAGGCGACGGTCAGATCCACAAGTTCGATTGCGGCAGTGCTCATGGCAGCAGCGTCGCCCAGTGGATCGCCGCCCAGAGCGGGAGGCTGATCAACGCGACGTACAAGACGCGACGCACGGCAGAAAGCTCCATCAGCCCCGTCGGAATATGATCTCGAATCTTTGAAAAACGCATGTCGCACCAAAATGTAATAACATTACAGTTATGTTGTAACGATTAAGGCGAAAAAGTGGCGATAGCCAATCTTAGAGCATTTCATGTTTTGACGGCAACATAGCCAGCATTCTCGAGATAGTTGGCGCATTCGTCGGGTTTGATTGTTTCAACGAGCCTGCCGATGGACCGCCAGGTATCGTCGATGGTCCGCTTTTGTGCGTTGCGCATCCAATGCTTGATCTTCGAAAAGGCTTGCTCGATCGGATTGAGGTCCGGTGAATAGGGCGGCAGGAACCAGAGCCGTGCACCGGCGGCTTTGATAGCCTGACGGATTGTCGCGGACTTGTGGCTGCCGAGATTGTCCATGATGACGATGTCGCCTGGCTTGAGGACGGGGACCAACTGCTGCTCGACATAGGCGCGAAAGCATTGGCCGTTGATCGGTCCATCGAAGACGCAAGGCGCTGTCAGCCGGTCGTTCCTCAAGGCACCGAGGAATGTCAGCGTGCGCCAGTGACCGTGCGGCGCGAACGCCCGCAGACGCCTGCCTTTCGGTCCCCAGCCCCTGATGGGTGTCATGTTAGTCTTGATCCAGGTCTCGTCGATGAAGACAAGGCGTCCCGGATCGAGATGCCGTTGCAAGGTCTTCCATCGCTCTCTTCTGCGGGCGACATCGGCGCGGGCCTGCTCAAGGGCGAACAGCGTTTTTTTTGAAGCGCAGCCCTTCGCTGCGGATGAACTCCCAGACGGTATTGTGGGAGACGGCAATGCCTCGCGACGCCAATTCGGCTTTCAGGCCATGCAGCGTCAGATGCGGGTTCTGCTCGAGCCGCTCGGCAATGAAACCACGATGCGGATCCAGAATGCGTTTGCGATGGCCGCCCATCTTGCCGGGACGAACCGATCCGGTCGCGCGGTGGCGCTGGGACCACTTCACCACCGAAGACGCGGCCACCTCAAAACGGGCAGCCACGGCACGGACACTTTCGCCGTTCAGGACGGCTGCAACAACACGCTCACGAAGATCATTCGATAACGGTGCGGTCATGTGATGCTGGCCTCCATCCAGCCAGCATCAAATGAATCAGAACAAATCTGATTTGGGAATCCGACGCGATTCAGAAAAACGCGGAAACGCTCTAGGTGTGAAAACAAAAAGCGGCCGCAGGGGCCGCTTTCTGTTGATCGAGATGCGAAGGCTTACAGTTGCCCCAGCATGGTCGCGGCGCCGGAAACGGTGGCCTGACCGGGGCTCTCTTCGATGTTCAGCGATTTCACGACGCCGTCCTCGACCAGCATGGAGTAGCGCTTCGATCGGACGCCGAGGCCGCCGGCCGAAAGATCGGTGTCGAGACCGAGGGCTTTGGTAAAGCCTGCATCCCAATCGGCAAGGAAGTGAATCTTGCCCATGCCGCCGGAGGACTGTGCCCAGGCGCCCATCACGTGCCAATCGTTGACGGCGACGACGGCGATGTCATCGACGCCTCTGGAAAGAATGGTATCGCGGTTCTCCAGATAACCCGGCAGGTGGTTCAGCGAGCAGGTGGGCGTAAAGGCGCCAGGGACCGCAAAGAGGACGACGCGCTTGCCCTTGAAGAGTTGCTCCGTCGTGATCTCGACCGGGCCATCCGACGTCTTTTCCTTGAAGGTGGCCGTAGGAAGCTTGTCGCCGATTGCGATGGTCATGGACGTCTCCTTGTCATGTATATTCAGGCGGCGCAAATGCCGCGATTTGGGCGCGACTATAGAACGCGATCACTCAAAGGCAAGCGGTGCCTCCATGGCGCGCGTGCCATCGATGATGAGTGCGCTCCATGTCTTTCCATGGACATCGTATCCCTTGGGAAGCTTGCCAACGGAAAGCGTTGTCGCGAAGCTTTTGCCGTCGCGGTGGGTGGCCATCTGCCTGGTAAAGACGTGCCCGCTCGGACCCGCCACAATCACCTCAGGTGCGCTCTCGCCGCTCTCCGGCAGGGTAATGTTGAGGGAGAGTTCCTTCATGTCGGTCGACAGCTCGTGGTGGTCGACTTTGAATTCGGAAGAGGCGGCTTCCGGCAAGGTAGAATCGGCGTCCCTGAGAATTGCCTCCTCGGCTGGGCGCGATTGCGCCGATGGCTCAAGCGTCAGCGACAACTCGGCTTGAAAGGGGATGCAGATTTCCTTGCAGATGCCGATGAAGGCATTTGCCTTGAGCTCGCGGACAGCGGGGTTTTTCGCCGTCAGCTGCAGCGGGAACGTCACCGACGCGTCGTAGGCGACCTCGTCGACCTTTCCGTCGACGATATGTTTCGGGATCGGATAGCTCATCCTGTCAAGGGAGATACCCTCGGACAACAAGGTGACCTGCGGCGGAATGCCGCTGTTCCCGGGCTCGCGCCAATAGGTGATCCAGCCTGGCTTAGGCTCGATCTGCAGTCCGGCGCGTATCGTCCCGCTTTCGTCGGGCGGAAGCGCGATCAGCCGCATCCGGCCGCCTTCATTGTCGGCCCAAGCGCTCGTCTCCGCCCGCGCCGGCTGGGAAAGCTGCAGCATGGCCACGAGCAGGCACGAGGCGGGCCAGAGTTGGCGAACGGCGAGTGAAATAGTCTCCATGGATCAACCGTTTATTGAAAATCCCCATGCTCGGCTAGAACTCACCATCGTTTAAGCTTTCATTTTCAGTTGATTGATCTGTGACATTGGCTCATGCTCATGGTGCCGGGGCCTCGTGCGGTCTGGCAGCAGGAGGAATAATGTCCTTAGCAACCCTGAAAAACAGACGCGAACGTGGCTTCTTCGATGGCCAGTTCCTCATTGCCATGCCGGCCATGGAGGATCGCAACTTCGCCCGCACGGTAATCTACATCTGCGCCCATTCTGATGCCGGCGCGATGGGGTTTGTGATAAACCGCCCCCAGAACCTGACCTTTACCGATGTTCTCCTGCATCTCGAAATGATCAAAGATGAGGAGGCGATCGTACTTCCCGCTCATGCGCGCGACTGCCCAATCCAGACCGGCGGGCCGGTGGAGAGCGGCCGCGGCTTCGTACTGCACTCTGACGACTATCTGTGCGATTCCAGCATTCCGGTTAGCGACGATATCTGCATGACGGCGACGCTCGACATCATCCGGGCGATCTCCAAGGGCAAGGGACCGAAGCGGGCCACCATGCTGCTCGGCTATGCCGGCTGGGGCGCCGGCCAGCTGGAGGCCGAAGTCGGAAACAATGGCTGGCTCACATGCCCGGCGAACGAGGAACTGATCTTCGATCGCGGCCTCGACGACAAGTACGAGCGCGCGCTGGCCACCATGGGCATCAATGCTGCCATGCTTTCGGCCGAAGCAGGCCACGCATAATCCGCGGAAGGGTCTCCAAAGAGCGCATTCGCTCCTGGCGCCGGGGCAGCAAGCCTGCGCTTTGAACGCCGCCTGACGGTAGTCGAACACGCCCGCTGCGTTCCGCCTTGCGGGCTTTTTCGATGATGATATAGGCGAGGGGCGCGATGAGACTGTTTGCCTGCGACAACTGCGATCAGGTCGTACATTTCGACAACCGTCAATGCGTCCGGTGCAATCATCGGCTCGGCTTCCTGCCGAATGACCTTACCATGCATGCGTTGGAGCCGGTGGACGGTGATGTGTGGCAGCTAGCGGGCCGCCCGGATCGATCCGTCCGCTTTTGCGCCAATGCGGGGCTCGACATCTGCAATTGGCTGATCGGTGAGGGGGATGACGACGATTTCTGCGTCGCCTGCCGCCACAATCGACTGGTGCCGAACACCAACACACAGGACGGCGTGGACCGTTGGCGAAACATCAGCCAGGCACAGAGGCACTTGTTCTATTCACTCCTGCGGCTGAAGCTTCCGCATCCGGATCGGCAGCAGGATCCAGAGGGCGGCCTGGTGTTCGATTTCCTCGAGGACACCGTGCAGAGCGACGGCAACGTCGTTGCCGCGATGACGGGCCACGAAGAAGGAGTGATTGCGATCCGTGCGGCGGAAGCCGATGGCGTCACCCGCGAACTGGCGCGCACGTCGATGAACGAGCCCTATCGTACGCTGCTCGGGCACTTCCGCCATGAAACCGGACACTTTATCTGGAACAAACGGGTTCGCGACCGCAATGCCCTCGACGCCTTTCGCACAATCTTCGGCGACGAGCGACAGGACTACGCCACCGCGCTGCAGAACCACTATGCAAACGGAGCGCCGCTCGGATGGCAGGAAAACTTCATCAGCGCCTATGCGGCAGCACATCCCTGGGAGGATTTCGCCGAGTGTTTCGCCCACTATCTCCACATTGTCGACACTCTGGAGGCGGCGCGCGCCTTTGGGATTGCGATCGATCCCCGAGGACATGAGGAGATGGCGGCGGAGGTGGACTTCAAGCCGTATCGGGCGTGCAGCGCCGAGCAGCTTGTCAGCGCCTGGATTCCGCTGAGCGTGGCGATCAACGCCATCCAGCGCAGCATGGGGCAGCCGGATTCCTATCCATTCGTCCTGTCACCGCCTGTGGTGGCCAAGCTTGAATACGTGCATCAGCTCGTCCAGTAACGCGACGGCAGAGCCGTCGCGACCAGCTCACGCGCGTTTCGTCAGCGGGAACCGCTCCTTCAGCAAGCGCAATACGGATTCCGATGCCATTGGCGGCCCGAAAAGATAGCTCTGCCCAAAGGTACAACCCATCTTGGCGAGCTCGATCGCATCCTCGTTCGACTCGATCCCCTCGGCAACGACCTTCATATCAAGTTCGCGCGCCATGGCGATCACGGAGCGAAGCACGGTCGCCTTCCTGTCGCTGGCGTCGCGCACCATCGTCTTGTCGAGTTTGATCGTGTCGAACGGGAAGCGCGTCAGATAGGCGAGGGAGGAATAGCCGGTTCCGAAATCGTCGAGCGCAAGGCCGAGGCCCATTTCCCTCAGCTTCTCGAGCACAAGGCGTGCCTGTTCCGGGTTCTCCATGACCATGGATTCCGTGAGCTCGAGCTTCAAACGCGAAGGATCGCAATGGGTCTTCGCCAGCACCGACCGCACGTCGTCGTAGAGCTCGTTGTTCAGCAGCTGTGCACTGGAGAGATTGATCGAGACGAAGATCGGCAGCTCGCCGGTCTGGTTTTCCCAGCCCATCAGGTCGTTCGTCGCCTGCTCCAGAGCAAAGATCCCAAGCATGTCGATGATGTCTGATGTCTCCGCAATCGGAATGAACTCCGAGGGCGGGATGCTGCCGCGCTTCGGATGCTCCCATCGCATAAGGGCTTCAAAGCCAGCGATCTCCACGTCCTCCAGCCCGGCGATCGGCTGGTAAACCATCGACAGTTCCTTGCGCTCGATGGCGCGGCGCAGATCGGATTCGAGCTGCAGCCTGTCGGCCCCGAAATCGCGGAAGGCTGGTTGGAACGGCTCGACGCGATTGCCGCCGGCGCGCTTGGCGCGGTACATCGCGAGCTCCGCGTCGCTGAGCATGCCAGCGGCGCTTTCCTGTTGATCAACGAAGGAGGCAAGCCCGATCGATGCCGTCAGGATGATCTCGCGATTGGCGAAGTTGATCGGCACCATGATCGCCTTGCTGATTGCATCGGCGAAGTCGGCAACCTTCGTCGGATCACGCTCGGAAGTCAGGATGAGGCCGAACTGGTCGCCGGAGAGACGGGCGAGCGTATCCTGCGGTTTGAGCAGACGACGCAGGCGGCGCGTGAGCGCGATCAGGATATTGTCGCCAGCGGCGATCCCGAGCGTGTCGTTCACCAGCTTGTAGCGGTCGATATCGATCACCATGACGGTCGGGCGCAGCGTCTCGCCGCCGGGCGCCAGCGCAAGCACGGACTGCAGGCGATCGAGGAACAGCTGGCGGTTCGGCAGGCCGGTCAGATTGTCGTGCAGCGCGTCGTGCAGCAGCCGCTCGACGGAATTCTTCTGTTCGGTGACGTCGACGATCGTGCCGACGCAGCGGATGATCTCGCCGTTGGAGCCAAGCACCGGCCGGGCGCGGATGAGAAGCCAATGGAAATGACCGTCTTCCGCGCGGATACGGAATTCGTGGTTCAGCCGCCCGCGGCGATGTTCGAGCAGGACGTCGAGTGTCGCCCGAAAGCGATCGCGATCGTCAGGATGGAGCCGCGGCAGCCAGTTGCGGGCGGCGCCATGCATCGCGCCGGGCGGAAGGCCGAGCTTGACGGAAACATCCGGGATCGTGACGACGCGGTCGCGCGCCACATCCCAATCCCACACCATGTCGCCCGATCCCGTCAGAGCCAGCGATTGACGCTCCAGATCGGAAAACAGACCCTGCTGGAACGCGCCGCCGGCAAAGGCGTGCTGCATGACGGTAAAGCCGATCAGCAAGACGATGAGAACAAGGCCGCCACCGAGAGCCGGCTGGATGATGTCGTTGTCGAGCCGGCCGGTGATCGTCAGCCAGGCTCCGAAGATCCAGACGAGGATCAGCGCCCACGCAGGCACCAGCAGGATAGCGCGGTCATAGCGGTTGAGGCCGAGATAGACGATCAACAGAAGGCCCATCGTCGCGGTCAGCGCAAATGACAGGCGTGCGATGCCGGCGGCGATTGCCGGGTCGTAGATCGCGACGCCGAAGAGCAGCGCCAGGCCGAGCACCCAGGCAAGCGTCAGGTAACCGAGATGCGTGTGCCAGCGGTTGAGGTTGAGGTAGGTAAACAGGAAGATGACGAAGCTGGAGGCGAGGGCGACTTCCGCGCAGGCACGCCATATTCGCTGGTCGGTCGAAGCAATGCTGATCAGCTTGCCGAGAAAGCCGAAGTCGACGCAGATATAGCCAAGCACCGCCCAGGCGAGCGCGGCCGTTGCCGGAAGCATCGATGTGCCCTTGACCACGAAAAGGATCGTCAGGAACACCGCAAGCAGGCCGGCAATGCCGAGCACGATGCCGCGGTAGAGCGTGAAGGCGTTGATCGTGTCCTTGTAGGCGTCGGGTTCCCAGAGATAGATCTGCGGCAGCTCCGGCGTCGTCAGTTCGGCAACGAAGGTGATGACTGCGCCGGGGTTGAGCGTGATGCGGAACACGTCGGCCTCGTCGCTCGGCTGCCGGTCGAGTGCGAAGCCTTCGCTCGGCGTGATGGCGATGATGCGTTGCGAGCCGAGGTCCGGCCAGAACAGCTTCGAATTCACGAGACGGAAGTGGGGCGCTACGATCACGCGCTCAAGCTGCTCGTCGGAAACGTTGGCGAGCGCGAAGACGGCCCAGTCGCCCTGATGGTTGTCGGAACTGGCACGTACCTCAATACGGCGGCGGATACCATCGGCAGCGGCAGCGGTGGAAACCTGAAAGGCTTCCCCCTGATTGGCGTAAATTTCCGTCGTGGCAGTCAAATCGAGTGCGGTATCGTCGCGGGAGATCTTGACCGGTTCGGCTGCCTGAACATGACCTGCCGCTAGCATGAAGGCCGACAGCAAGAGCGCTGCGATCACCGCGATCAATCGTCCGGCCGGTGATGAGAGCAGCATGCGGTTGTTAGTCATCGGCTATCGGTTATCCTGCCTTTATCCGTGTCGGTGGCGAGCAATGAGAACATCACATGGTCGTGCCACTGACCGTTGATTTTCAAGTATCCGCGCAGATAGCCTTCCCGCTGAAACCCGGCTTTTTCAAGCAGGCGGATGCTCCGAGCATTGTCTGGAATACAGGCTGCTTCGATACGGTGCAACTCAAGCCCTGCGAAGATGTAGGGTATAACCAATTGAAGTGCGGCGAACATATGGCCCTGGCCGGCGTATGCCTCGCCCATCCAGTAGCCGATCATACAGCTTTGTGCTGCTCCACGGCGGATGTAGCCGATCGTGATGCCGCCGAGCAGCGTCGCGTTCTGCTTGTGAAACAGGAAGAGCGGAATGGCCTGGCCGGAGGCGTATTCCTGCTTGCCGCGGATGACGCGGGCGCGGTAGGCGCCCTCCGTCAACTCATCGCGGCGCCATGTCGGCTCCCACGGTTCCAGAAACTGCCGGCTGGCCGCCCGCAGCTTGTGCCACTGGTTGAAATCCTGGTAGCGCGGCAGTCGCAGCACATAGTGCTCGTTCTCGAGCTCCACTGAATCCGGCTGTCGCGACAGGAACCGAAAAACCGATTTTGGCATCGATCACTCCCGGCAGGATGGATGTCGGATCAGACGAGGGCCTGTTTGCTCTGAGGAGCGGGCGAGGAAAGAGACGCGGCGATGTCTTCCATCGGCGCCAGATGTTCGAGCGGGCCGATGGCCGAGAGCGTCGGCACGGTGTCGAAGAACAGGCGTCCTGCAAGATCCGTCAACCGTTCGACCGTGATGCCTTCCAACCGTTCCATCATCTCCGGGTTGGAAATGGGGCGGCCGTAGAGCATCATTTGCCTTGCGATCTGGCCGGCGCGGGCAGCAGGGCTTTCCTGGCCCATCAGCAGCTGGGCGCGGATCTGGGCGCGGGCGCGTTCGATTTCCTTCTGCTCGATGGTCGCTGCCGACTTGTGCAGCTCGTCAATGATAACGGGCACCAGTTCCGGCAGGTTCTCGCCGCCGGTGGCGGCATGGATGCCGAAGATGCCGGTATCGGAAAAGCCCCAGTGGAAGGCATAGATGGAGTAGCAGAGGCCGCGGATCTCCCGCACTTCCTGGAACAGGCGAGACGACATGCCGCCGCCGAGGATGTTGGCGAGAATCTGCGAACAGTAGAAGTCGCGGGCGTGATAGGCCTTGCCTTCGAAGCCAAGCAAAATCTGCGCATCCATCAGGTCGCGCGTCTCGCGGATATTGCCGCCGATATATTTTGCCGGCTCCATGACGGGCGTTGCCGATGGAGACGTCGGAAGGCTGGCGAAGCGTTCCTCGACCATGCGAACGAATTCGTCATGCTGGACGGCCCCGGTCGCGACGACGAACATCCGGTCGGTCGTGTAGTTGCGGCTGAGATAGCCGCGAATCTGCTGCGGCGTGAACGAAACCACCGTCTGCGGTGTGCCGAGGATCGCCCGGCCGAGTGTCTGGTCGCGATAGGCGGTCTCGGAAAACTTGTCGAAAACCACGTCGTCAGGCGTGTCGTTCGCGGCGTTGATTTCCTGCAGGATGACCTGCTTTTCGCGCTCGAGTTCTTCCTCCTCGAAGGCCGATTCCGTCAGGATATCGGCAAGGATGTCGACCGCGAGCGGCACGTGGTCCTTGAGGACGCGGGCATAGTAGGAGGTCGTTTCCGTGGAGGTCGCGGCATTGACCTCGCCGCCGACATCCTCGATTTCTTCGGCGATTTCACGGGCGCTGCGGCGTGCAGTGCCCTTGAAGGCCATATGCTCGAGCAGGTGGGCGATGCCATGCTCGTCTGTCGTCTCGTTGCGCGATCCCGATTTGATCCAAACTCCCAGCGCAACGCTTTCCAGATGCGGCATGGTCTGTGTGACTACTGTCAGCCCGGATTTGAGCCGGGTGCACTCAACTGTCATTGGCTATCTTTCTGCGCCTGCGTTACTTAGGCCCGAGCATGCTCGCCGATGAAGGTCTCAATGGCTTTGAGCTCAGGCTTCACAATCTGAAAGCGCTCCTCCTTGTGCATCAGATCAGCAAGCCACGTCGGAAGCGCGGGGTCAATACCGCAGGCCGATTTTACGGCGGCGGGGAATTTCGCCGGGTGTGCGGTGGCAAGGGTCACCATCGGCGTGTTCGGCTTCTCGTGCTTTCCTGCAACGAAGATGCCGATCGCCGAATGCGGATCGAGAAGATAGCCGGTTTCGGCGTAGGTTTTCTTGATCGTCTGGGCGACCTGCTTCTCGCTGGCGCGGCCGGCGCGGAAGTCCTTCTTGATGAAGGCTAGGGCATCCTTTCCAATTTCGAAGCCGCTGGACTGCTTCAGGCTGTCCATCGCTGCGCGAACCTTCGAGGCGTCGCGATCATAGGCTTCGAACAGCAGCCGCTCGAAGTTCGAGGAGATCTGGATGTCCATCGACGGCGAGGTCGTGGCCTTGACGGCCTTCATCTCGTAGCGGCCGGTTTTCAGCGTGCGGTCGAGGATATCGTTCTCGTTGGTGGCGACCACCAGCTTGCCGATCGGCAGGCCCATGCGCCCTGCGCAGTAACCGGCAAAGATGTCGCCGAAATTGCCGGTCGGTACGGTAAACGAGATCTTACGATCCGGCCCGCCGAGCGCGATTGCCGTCGTGAAGTAGTAGACGATCTGGGCCATGATGCGGGCCCAGTTGATCGAGTTGACGCCGGAGAGCTTGACGCGGTCGCGGAACGGCGCGTCGTTGAACATCGCTTTGACGAGGTTCTGGCAGTCGTCGAAATTGCCTTCGACGGCAAGCGCGTGAACGTTGGAGGCGGTGGAGGTCGTCATCTGGCGCTGCTGCACCGGCGAGACCTTGCCGTGCGGGAAGAGGATGAAAATGTCCGTGCGTTCGCGGCCGGCAAAGGCGTCGATCGCAGCTCCTCCCGTGTCGCCCGAGGTGGCGCCGACGATGGTCGCGCGCTCGCCGCGCTTTTCCAGCGCGTAGTCCATCAAGCGGGCGAGCAGCTGCATGGCGACATCCTTGAACGCCAGCGTCGTGCCGTGGAAGAGCTCCATGATGAAGCTGTTCGGGCCGGTCTGCACGAGCGGGGCGATCGCCGGGTGGCGGAAAGTGCCGTAGGCCTCATCGATCATCGCGCGGAAGGTTTCATCCGGAATTTCGCCGTTGGTGAAGGGCGACAGGATCGCAAAGGCGACCTCCTGATAGCTCTTGCCGCGAAGCGCGCGGATTTCCTTTTTCGAGAAATGCGGCCACTTGCGCGGCACATAGAGGCCGCCATCGCGCGCCAGACCCGCCAGCAATGCATCGCAGAAACCGAGGGAAGGGGCTTCGCCGCGGGTCGAGATATAATCCACTGTCGTCATCCTTGATGTGCCGGCCGGAGAAAGTCCGGGTTGGAGGGAAAGTATGCCTCGCGCCGCATCTCGCTTGCCCTGCCGGCCGTCGCCTGCGATCCCGAAATGTGCATCAAAACGGTTCTTACCCAATCGATTTTTGTTTGCGCCGCTGATATAGACCATCGCAAACTGTCACGAAAGGCCTGCCATCAAGTGATTGGGCCTGCCAAAAAACTTTGTGGAGAGGGTGGAATAATCGTGCTTGGCAAGGTCTCGCGTCTCATCGTTTCGGCTTCGTTTGCGACAATGCTCGCCGGCTGCAATTCACTCGGTGTCGGCGGTGGCTCAGACAGCGCAACGCCACCAGCCCAGCCGAATGGCAATGGGCAGATCATGCCGCTGGCGCCGGCCAATCCGTCGTCCAACAATCCTTCGATCGGTACCGCCACGACTGCGTCGGGCACAACTGCCCCCGTCGTCCAGGGTGCGTGCCCGCAGATGTTCATGAAGGACAGTGATGCGATCTTCCGCACCTATGCGGGCGGCGCCAAGACCGGCGATGCGCAGAAACTTGCCTACCAGGCATCGATCGGCGACTACACGCGCCAGTGCAGCCTGAACGACACGAACCTGACGATGACCGTGGTAGCGCAGCTTCGCGTTCTCGCTGGTCCGAGCGGTTCGTCCGGCAAGATCACACTCCCGGTTCGCATCACGGTCTACGACGGTGAGGACGCGCTCTATTCGGAGGTGACGAATTTCCCGGTCGAGGTCGGCTCGGGAGCCACGCAGGCCTTGTTCCGCAAGGACGGCATCAAGCTGCCGGTCGGTTCCGGCGCGCTGGTTCGTGTGAACATTGGCTTCGACCAGGGGCCGGTGCCGACGAGCAAGAAAAAGAAGACCTAAGGAACGCCCGTGTTTCCGCATCGCCATGCTGGCCGGCGCGGGGAGAGCAGATCGCTTGAAAATCGGTATCGTATTGAATCCGGCTTCGGGCCGTCGCGGGAAGAGGTTGTTCTGGTCGGCGCTGCGGCGCGCCATTGAGGCGAGATTTACCGATCTTAGCCTGCGTGAAACCAAGGGCTTCGGCGATGCCGAACGCTTCGGGCGCGAACTGGCGGATGACGGGGCCGATCTGGTGATCGCCGTCGGTGGCGACGGGACGATCGGCGAGGTGGCCGGCGGCATTTTGAAGTCGCATCGGCCGGCCACGGCTTTCTCTTTCATCGCCACTGGCACCGGATGTGATTTTGCCCGCAATTTTCCGATGTCGCGCGATCCTGCCAAGATTGCCCATGATCTGATCTCTCCTTCCGTTCGGCAGATCGATGCCGGATTGCTCACCTGCGACGATGAGGACGGCGATACGGTCGCGCGCCACTTCGCCAACATCGCGAGCTTTGGCGTGTCCGGTCATATCGTGCGTGCCGTCAATGCGGCGCGCAGGGGCAGACGCCTGCCGGGGCCGACAGTTTTCTTCTTCCACAGCCTGCTGCAGATCCTGCGCTACAACCCTCCCAATATCCGCCTTCGGCTCGATGAAGAGGATATTTACGAGGGTCCGATCACGGCGGTCGCCGTTGCCAATGGCGCCTGGTTCGGTGGCGGTATGAAGGTGGCTCCCGACGCGGATGTCGCCGATGGCCTGTTCGACGTGGTCATCATCCGCGGTGCGGGCAGGCTGAAGGTGCTGTCGCTGATGAACAGCATCTACAGTGGCGGTCACCTCAAGAGCCCGCTTGTCAGCATCCATCGCGCCAGGCTCGTTGAGGCTTGGCCGATTGGCAAGGCCGCGGTCCCTATCGACAGCGACGGCGAAGCGCCCGGGCAGCTCCCGGCGCGTTTCGAGATTTTGTCGGGCGCCCTCAGCTTGAAAGTGTAGCCTTTGCGGAGGAATTTGTGGCTGGCCTTCAAAACCGCCGCCTGGTCAAGCTGGGCGCCGGCGCACACTCCCTCAAGGAAGATCACCCCGCCGAGGCGATCGGCAGGGTCGTGGCTCGGTCGATGACCGAACACGGCTTGTGCAACAGCGCAGATCTGCGGAAAAGCAAAGGTTCGGAGCCAGATCCACGATGCTTCCTGTGGAATTGTGCGTGAACCAGCCAATGAAGCCGCTCGTTACAGCAGGCCGCGAGCGGCTCTCTTATGCGATATTCAACCCTTCTATGCGCGCCTGAACCGTCGCGCCGAGGTTGGTTTCGTGGCATTTTTCATAGAATTCCACCACGTGCGGTGCCATGTCGGCCGGGATTGCGACGAAATCCTGAAGCCGAAGGCCAGTTGATTTGCCTAGCTCGGGATTCGCTAGCTGTGCCTCGCTTAAATTTTCGACGCAGCCGGCTAATGCTTTGAAGTATAACAAGTTTTCGTTCACCGTCGAAGGAGAAAGCGTCCTCCCATGGGCAGGGATGACGAATTCTGCGTCCAAGTCGCGTATTCGTTCGAGGGATGAGCAGATCAGCCGAAGATCACGCGCATTTCTGCCCCAGACTTCCGGGATGGGGTACTCCACGGCGTCGACGGCCAAGCACACGCGGATTTCAGGAATCCATACCGCAATATGGTCAGGCGTATGCCCCGGTGTATGAATTAACTCGAGCGTCAGATCGCCGCCACGAAGGACCATTGAACCTGAAAAGGTAATGTCTGGACCTATCAGTTCGACGTTTCGAAATCGCGCATCCTCACGTGTCTTATCTTTCAGAACCTGAAAAGAAGACGGATCACTCAACCGTTCACGCGCTGCAGCGTGGGCCACGACAAGGGCTTTCCCTGCAATCGCGGCGTTGCCCCAGAAGTGATCCCAGTCCATGTGTGAGTTGACGACGACCAAGGGACGTGCGCGCACTTCCTCACCAAGTAGGTCCAGCGCCATCCGGCACAGCTCAGGCGTTCCGAGCGTGTCGATCAGGACGTTGAGTCTCTCGGTGCGTACGAACATGGCATCAACTTCGTCTCCTGCCCTGACAACGGTGATCCGATCGTCGAGTTCGGGAAGAGAGCACAATTCCACGGAAACGTTCATGCGAGACAGCCCCATTGAACGGAGATTGTTGCTTCGATATCTGAATAGGTCCGCTTTGTCGCGATGCAGAGAGCAGAAGTTCCGCTGCGACGGCGCAATTCATCGTAGTTCCCGCCGCAAAGGGGGCGCAGAGCTTCGGCTTCTGCGACCGGCTTGGAACTAGCTTCGGATAGGGCTGGGCGCGAGCGCCGCCTGCGCTCGAGAGCAAGCTGAGTTACAAAACGCCTTCCCACTCGGCGAGCGCGGCGACGACGCCGGGCAGATCGCTCATGCGGGAAATCACCGTTTCAGCGCCGGCATCGGTCAGCTTGTCGGCATGGGCGGGATAGGTGTGCGAGGCGCCGGTAAAGCCGATGACGCGCATGCCCGCAGCCCGCGCGGCGTGGATGCCATGAACGGAATCTTCGACGACAACGGCGCGATCAGGCGAAACGCCCATCTGCTTGGCGCCGTGCAGGAAGATGTCCGGCTTTGGCTTCACGCGATCGGGTCCGAGGTCCTTCGCCGAGAAGATGTGGGGCGCAAAGAGGGGCTTCAAGCCCACCTTGCCGAGCATCATGTCGAGCCGCGCGCTGCCGGAGTTCGAGCAGATGCAACGCTTCAGCTTCAGTCGCGAAATCGCGGTTTCGGCGCCTGATATCGCCTGCACCTCTTGCTCCAGACGGAGATCGAGCAGCTTCTCGGACTTATCAAGCAGGGAGGCCGGAATCGGAATGCTGGCCTCGCGCTCGACCTGGAAGAGAATGTTCTGCCAGGTCATGCCCGCGAAGCGCTCGCCCATTTCCTCGACGCTGATCGGGTAGCCCGCTTCGGTGAGAAGCTTGGATTCCACATCCGCAGCGATGATTTCCGAATCGACCAGAACGCCGTCGCAGTCGAAGATGATGAGGTCGAAGCCGTCCATTTACTCGCGCCTTGTTTGGGATGATGCCCCTTTACACGATGCCTGGGCGAAGCTCAACCGATAGCAGGGCATGGCTGGATTGCGCGCCGCGGGCGGCTTGGATCTTGCGGTCGTCGCGGCTATTTGGTGGCGGGAAACAGGGCGAGAAACTGTCGTTCGCCTTCCGGGGAAAATATGACGGAGCGGCTTTTCGCGGTGCGACGGGCCCAACCCTTCTCCAGGAAATTGGAAAGCAGCGCCTTGCCGAGGCTGCCGGCGAGATGCGCCCGTCGCTCGCTCCAGTCCAGGCAAGAGCGGCAGAGCGGTCGGCGCGACGACTTCAGGGCATGCACATCTATGCCAATGCGCCTCAGTTCGCTTTCGCCGTTCTCCGTTAATTCAAGGCCTTCGCCGATCGCATCGATCGCGCCACGGGCAATCAGGCTGTCCAGCATCCGCACCCCGTAATCGCCGGCGAGGTGATCGTAGCAGATGCGGGCTTTGCGCAAGGCCGGCTCCTTCGGCCCTGGCTTGTAGCGCAGATGGCCGCGCCCGGCCGCAAAGCCCATGATGTTTTCCAGGAATTTGCCGACGCTGTCATCTGCCAAGGTGAAATAGCGATGGCGGCCCTGCTTGCGTTGCACGAGCAGATTGCCTGCCTCGAGCTTGGCGAGGTGCGTGCTTGCGGTCTGCACGGTAATGCCGCCCACCGCTGCGAGCTCTGTCGCCGTCAACGCCTTGCCGCCCATTAGCGCGGTCAGCATGTTGGCACGGGCGGGGTCGCCGATCAGCGCACCGATCTGGGCTATGTCAGGTCCTTCATTCATACTTCGATCTTAACCGAAGCATCGTCGTCCGGCAATGTGCGAAAAAGGTTTCCAGATAACGAGGAGACGACGATGATTACCTGTTTCATCCGCTATGAGATCGATCCGTTCAAGAAGGACGCCTTTGCCGAATATGCCCGCAACTGGGGCCAGGCGATCCCGCGCAACGGTGCCGATCTGATCGGTTATTTTGCACCGCATGAGGGCTCGGCGACGACCGCCTACGGCGTCTACAACATCGAGAGCCTCGCCGCTTACGAAGCCTATCGCACTCGTCTTGCCACAGATCCGCTCGGCAAGGAAAACTATGAGTTTGCCAAACGCGAACGTTTTCTCCTGAAGGAAGATCGCATCTTCCTCAGGAACATTTCCCTGCCTCACGCAAAGCTGGTGATGCCATGATCGCTGTAATCTTCGAAGTCCTGCCCTTCATGGGCGAGCGCCACACCTATCTCGATCTCGCCGGCAAGCTTCGGGGTGAACTGGAAAAGATCGACGGCTTCATCTCGATCGAGCGCTTCGAAAGCCTCACCAACCGCGGCAAGCTGCTCTCGCTGTCCTTCTGGCGCGATGAAGAGGCAGTAGGGGCATGGCGAAACCTGGAGGCGCATCGCGCCGCCCAGCACGCCGGCCGCAACGGTGTCTTCGCGGACTATCGGCTGCGCATCGGGCATATCGTCCGCGACTACGGCATGAGCGAGCGAGCGGAAGCTCCCGCCGATAGCCGCAAGGTGCATGACGTCGCCACTTAGGCCTCGTTCGCGAAACGCTTGCACAGATCGTCGACGGCGCCGCGGAATCTCATCGACGACGACACCCTGAAGGATCTTGCCGGAGAGACCGTATTATTCGTGGCGCACGCCGGTTCCGATTGCTTTGACGTGCGGCCAAGAAACCTTTGGATGGATTGCCATGACGTCTTATGGCAGGGCTCGGCTTGCTTCCGAGATGATTTCAATAGCGCGTTGCAGTCATGGCGAAGCGGCCAGTCATTCTGGTAGTCGAAGAAGGACCGGCAGGCGCATGTACGATGCCTTCAACCGTCTCGCGCATATCATCGAGCACGTGCCTGATGTCGCGCGGCATCAAAAGACCTGCATGGCCGATTTTTCGATCCTGGATCGAAGGCGCGGATGTAAACCGTCACGCGTTGTAATGTCGGCGTCGAGCCTTTCCTCGAGCATCAGCTTGATGCCGATCAGATCGAAAGCGTTGAAACGACTGCTCGGGTCGTAATCGATGAACAGATCGATATCACTTTCCCGTTCCGCCTCATCACGGGCTACCGAGCCAAAGAGATAAAGCGAAGTAGCACCGAGTGCGCGGATCGCTTCGGGGTTGCGCTTCAATCGTCCGATTGTTTCGCTCCTTCTCATGTCATCTATCGATAGCATTCCGCTGCGGTTTTCCACGAGACGAGTTATTTTCCCGAAATCGCTCACGCCTTCAGGCTTTGGTAACCAAACTGAGTAACCATAACAGACAGTAAAAGCGTAATATGTATGAGCGAGTTTCCAGATGGCGTCAGTATTTCCGCTTGCCGATCTCAAGGCCTCCGCAAAGCCGGACTCCTGGATCGACACGATCATCAAGGGCGATTGCGTTGCTGCCCTTGAAGCCCTGCCGAACCACTCCGTAGACGTCATTTTCGCTGACCCGCCCTACAACCTCCAGCTCGGCGGCACCTTGCATCGTCCCGATCAGTCGCTGGTCGACGCCGTCGATGACGAATGGGATCAGTTTGCCTCCTTCGAAGCCTACGATGCCTTCACCCGCGCCTGGCTGCTCGCCTGCCGCCGCGTGCTGAAGCCGACGGGCACGATCTGGGTGATCGGCTCCTATCACAATATTTTCCGCGTCGGCGCCACGCTGCAGGACCTGAACTTCTGGATCCTGAACGACATCGTCTGGCGCAAGACCAACCCGATGCCGAACTTCAAGGGCCGTCGCTTCCAGAACGCGCATGAGACGATGATCTGGGCGAGCCCGAACGCCAAGGCCAAGGGCTACACGTTCAACTACGACGCAATGAAGGCGGCGAACGACGACGTGCAGATGCGCTCTGACTGGCTGTTCCCGATCTGCAGCGGCAATGAGCGCCTGAAGGGCAACGACGGCAAGAAGGTGCATCCGACACAGAAGCCGGAAGCGCTGCTTGCCCGCGTCATCATGGCCTCCTCGAAGCCAGGCGACATCATCCTTGACCCGTTCTTCGGCTCGGGCACGACGGGCGCCGTCGCCAAGCGCCTCGGCCGCCACTTCGTTGGCATCGAGCGCGAGCAGGATTACATCGACGCGGCTTTTGCTCGCATCGAAGCGGTCGAGCCGCTCGGCAAGGCCGAACTGACCGTCATGACCGGCAAGAAGCAGGAAGTCCGCGTGGCTTTCAACGTGTTGGTCGAAAGTGGTTTGATCAAGCCCGGCCAGGTGCTGACCGATGCGAGACGCCGTTACAGCGCGATCGTTCGCGCTGACGGCACTGTCGCCTCCGGTGGCGAGGCAGGTTCCATTCATCGCCTTGGGGCAAAGGTCCAGGGCCTTGATGCATGCAACGGATGGACATTCTGGCACTTCGACGACGGGCAGTCCCTGCGCCCGATCGACGAGTTGCGGTCCGTTATACGCAGTGATCTGGCAAAGGCGGAATGACACGCGCCTCGACCTGATCGAGACTGCCTTCTTCCGGTGTTTTGTACCTCCAGTTACGGAAGAAGGCCTGGCGCCCGGGGATCAACACCCCGGGCGCTCTTCATTTTGGCTCGCGCGGCAGCGCAATTCCGTGTCATGTATCGGCGACTGATGATCCGAAGCAGGCAAGGAACCCGCCATGTATTTTGCGATCATACTGTTGCTGATGCTTGTTCTGCCGTTGGGCTCCGTTGTCGCCGAAGCGCTCTGGAGCACAGATGCCAACCTCGTCTTCCTCGTCGGAAAATGGTTCGTCTTCTGGGGCCTAGGCCTGCGTCTGCTTGTTGCCAGCCTGAAGCAGATCATCAATCCGGCCTTCACGGCCGAGACGATTTTCGGTGTGACCGATCATAAAGCCCAGTCGCTGGTGCAGGAGATCGGCTTTGGCAACCTGTCGATCGGTATGTTCGGCTTGCTCAGCCTCTTCGAGCCGCAGTGGATTGTCCCGGCAGCGATTACCGGCAGCCTGTTCTACGGGCTTGCCGGTCTCAAGCATCTCCTTGAGCCGACCAGAAACCGGTCGAGGAACATCGCCATGATCTCCGACCTGTGGCTCTCTCTTGTCCTCGTCTTCTATCTTTCCGCGGCGTTTTTTCAGAACGCCTGATAGTCCGTCACTTCGACGTGGGTGACACGACCATCTTCGTTGAAGGTGATCGTCTCTTCGCCCTCCCGCACCAACGGTTTTCCCGTCTTGCTGTGCGTCGCGCGAACCGACCACACGGCGCGGCCGGCATTCGGGCTGACCTTCTCGACCAGCGTGTCGATTGCCGTCTGGTCCGGGTAGTCGTCGAAATACTTGCGGAAGGCGACCATGATGTCGGCTCGGCCGGAAAGGCTTCCAACACCATTCGAGACATAGGTCGCATCTTCCGCGAAGCAGTTCTCGATCGTATCGAAATCGAGCGCATTGATGGCGCCGTGGAAGCGCTTGATTTCCTCAACCGGATCGAATGCCATGGTCAGACCCTCACGCCGTACGCCGCAAGATCGGCACGCAGCTTGTCGGCGCCGGTGAAGAGAACGGCATTCCAGCCGGCGGCTTTGGCGCCCTCGACGTTGGGGGCGGAGTCGTCAATGAAGATCGTCGCCGCCGGATCGAGGCCGAAGCTCTTCGCATGCGTTTCGTAGATCGCGATATCGGGTTTGATCAGGCCGACGTCGCCGGAGACCGTGACGCCGCGCGGCTTGGTCAGGAACGGGAAGCGGACCTGTGCCTCGCGGAAGGTGTCGGATGCGAAGTTGGTCAGCATCGTCACATCCTTGCCGTCGGCAATCAGGCCCTCCATGATCGCGACGCTGTCGTGGTAGGGGTGCGGGACCATCTCATGCCAGTGCTTCCGGAACGCGCGGATATGCTCCTCATGATCCGGATGAACCTCGATCAGCAGGGCTTCGGCATCGGCCCAGGTGCGGCCGCGGTCCTGCTCGACGTTCCAATCATGGGTGCAGACATTCTCGAAGAACCACTTGCGCTCGCCGTCATCAGGAATGAGGCGGCTGAACGGAATACTCGGATCGTAATGGATGAGAACTTTTCCGATGTCGAAAACAATATGATCAATGGGCATCGATTAATCCTTGGCATGTTTGAACGCGAGCGGGATAGCCGCGGCGATTGCTTTTTTCATGACAGTCGGCAGCGCCTGCGAGTCAAGATTTGTAACCGCTTCCCACCAACCGTTATCTGTTTGAATTAGCAACGGGATCGCGACCCGGTAGATCGAAAGCCGGAGTTCGAAATGGGTGAAGACGTGGATCACGGTCCCGCAAGGCTCCCAGGCCGCCGGGAAAGGCGCCGCGTCGGCCGACGTCGTTCCGTCCTGTCGCGCAGTCCAATTCGTCGTCGGCACTTCGGTCATGCCGCCGAGCAGGCCGCTCTCGATGCGCCGCCGCAGCAAGATGTCGCCATCCGCCGTCACCGCGATGAAGGCCGCGCCATGTCGGACCGGCTTTTCTTTCTTGGCCGCCTTGACCGGGAAATGCTCAGGATCGTGCAGCCGCAACGCTTCGCACGATCCCCGGAAGGGACAGAGCGAACAAGCTGGCCGCTTCGGCGTGCAGATGGTGGCGCCGAGATCCATCATTGCCTGCGCAAAGTCGCCGGGCCGGTGCTGCGGCGTCAGTAGCGCAACCTTCTGCTTCATCAGTGGCTTGGCTGCGGGCAGCGGCGTGGCGATCGAAAACAGGCGGGAGATCACACGCTCGACATTACCGTCCATGACCGCGGCTTGCCGGTTGAAGGCGATCGCCGCCACTGCGGCAGCGGTATAGTCGCCGATGCCGGGAAGCGATTTCAGACCCTCTTCGGTGCTTGGAAAGACGCCATCATGGTCGCGTGCCACGGCCTCGGCGCATTTCTTGAGGTTGCGGGCGCGGGCGTAATATCCGAGCCCGGCCCAGGCCGCCATCACGTCTTCGCTGGCGGCATCGGCAAGATCCCGCACGGTCGGCCAACGTGCCAGGAAGTTGGCGAAGTAGGGCTTTACCGCTGGCACCGTGGTCTGCTGCAACATCACCTCGGAGAGCCAGACATGATAGGGGTCGGCCTTGATGCCGCGCGCCGCCATCGGCGGCGAAACCCGCCACGGCAGGTCTCGATGGTGCCGGTCATACCAGTCGAGAAGGGGCTTGGCGGCGGGCGCGTCCAGTGTCTTTGATGTCATCATTTGCCGTCGTCAGGGGAAGTGCCCTATACTTGGCGAAGCAATGCCGCGCGATCAAGGCAGTGGTGCCGGATGGCAGCGCGATGTGAAGGTTTCGATGAGTTATCCACGCAAAGGTGAAAAGCAGATCGCCGAATTGGCGAACGGGCTGATCGATCCGGTGCTTGCAAAGCGCGCCGGCATCAACACGGCGCTGCTCGGCTCGTGGGACGAGATCGCCGGCGCGGAATTTGCCGATTGCACCCGGCCGGAAAAGATTGCCTGGGCGCGCGGCAATGATGACGGAGGATTCCGTCCGGGCGTGCTCACGATCGCCTGCGAGGGCGCCCGAGCACTCTTTTTGACCCATGCGCAGGGCGAACTCATCCAACGCGTCAACAGTTTCTTCGGCTTCGCCGCCGTTCACCAGATCCGCATCGTCCAGAAGCCTGTCTATCAGGCGGTCAAGCGCTCCCGCACGCCCCCGCCTCTGAAGGGTGCGGCGGCCGCAAAGCTGGAGGATATGATGGAGGGCATCGAGGGTGACAGGCTGCGCGAAGCGGTGAAGCGTCTCGGCACGGCCGTGCTGGGGAAGCGCGATCGCTAGCGCCTTCCAAGTATTGTCGCGGCAATTCTGTCCGCGATTTAATCTGGCCGTCCAACCAAGGTCACAATTCTTTGAAGAAAGTTGGCGAAGCGTGCCTTGTTCAGGGCTTCGAGCCGTTATATCGCACTGTCAGCCACTACTCTCATTCATGGGGAACTTCATGCCGATTTCCGAAATGCAACTGACGAAACGCCAGCTCCTGGGCGGCGTGGCTGCCGCGACCGCGACGACCCTTGCCGGTTTCGGCACCGCGCATGCCGCCACCGAAATGCCGCAGTCCGATGGCGACGTCGACATGGCCGCCGTGCTGAAGGCGGGCGAGTTGCCGGAAATGGCACTCGGCAAGGAAGACGCCCCGGTCACGATCGTCGAATACATGTCGATGACCTGCCCGCACTGCGCCCACTTCCACACGACGACCTTCGACGAAATCAAGAAAAAGTACGTCGATACGGGCAAGGTGCGGTTCATCATCCGCGAATTCCCGTTTGATCCGCGTGCGGCTGCCGCCTTCATGCTGGCCCGCTGCAATCCTTCCAAGCCGGAAGAATTGAGCACGGCCGAACAGTATTTTCCGATGGTCGCCATGCTGTTCAAGCAGCAGCAGACCTGGGCTGCCGCCGACGATGGCCGCGCTGCACTGCTTCAGATGTCCAAACTTGCCGGATTTACTGAGGATAGCTTCACGAAGTGCTTGACGAACCAGAAGCTGCTGGATGAAGTGAACGCAACGCGGGAAAGGGGTTCCAAGGAGTTTGGCGTCAATGCCACACCGACTTTCCTCATCAACGGCAAGCGCTATTCTGGAGACATGACGGTTGACACCATGTCGGCCCTTATCGACAGCCTGCTCTAAACTGAACCGTATCCGATCGACGGGCGACGGCGGAAGCCGTGCGCCCGTCGTTTGCTTTGTGCGGCGCGGGGACGTCGCATGAAGTTCAACAGGCTTCGCGTCGTCGGCTTCAAGTCTTTCGTAGAACCCACCGAATTCATCATCGAGCGCGGATTGACCGGTGTCGTCGGCCCGAACGGTTGCGGCAAGTCGAACCTCGTCGAAGCGCTCCGCTGGGTGATGGGCGAGAATTCCTACAAGAACATGCGTGCGTCCGGGATGGACGACGTCATATTTTCCGGCTCCGGCAATCGTCCTGCCCGCAACACAGCCGAAGTCGCGCTCTATCTCGACAATGGCGAGCGCACCGCGCCTGCCGCCTTCAACGATAGCGACGAAATCCAGGTCACTCGCCGTATCGAACGCGAGCAGGGATCGATCTATCGCATCAACGGCAAGGAAAGCCGCGCCAAGGATGTGCAGCTTCTCTTCGCCGATGCCTCCACCGGCGCCCGTTCGCCGTCGATGGTGGGGCAGGGGCGTATCGGTGAGCTGATCTCGGCAAAGCCGCAGGCCCGCCGCCAGCTCCTGGAAGAGGCCGCCGGCATTTCCGGCCTGCATTCGCGCCGGCATGAAGCCGAGCTTCGCCTGCGTGCCGCCGAAAGCAATCTCGAACGCCTCGACGACGTAACCTCTCAGCTTGAGAGCCAGATCGAGAGCTTGAAGCGTCAGGCCCGTCAGGCGAGCCGCTTCAAGTCGCTGTCCGCAGATATCCGCGCCCGCGAAGCGATGCTTCTGCATATCCGATGGGTTCAGGCCAAGGAAGCGGAAGCCGAGGCCGATAGCGCGCTCAATCAGGCCACGGTCATCGTCGCCGAGAAGGCGCAGATGCAGATGGAGACTGCCAAGGCCCAGGGCATTGCGAGCCTCAAGCTGCCGGAACTGCGCGAGGGCGAAGCGCGTGCCGCTGCCGCGCTGCAGCGCCTGCAGATCGCCAAGACGCAGCTCGAGGAGGATGCCAACCGCATCCTGCGCCGTCGCGATGAACTGACCCGCCGCCTTGCGCAGCTCGGCGAGGACATTCGCCGCGAGGAGCGGCTGGTCGCAGACAACGCCGCAATCTTGGCGAGGCTCGATGCCGAAGAGACCGAAATCACCGAGATCCTTGCCGATTCCGGTCGTCTGGCCGAAGAGACGCGCGAGGCTTTCGAAGAGGCGGCCGCCAAGCTTGCCGACAGCGAGCGTGTCTTTGCCGTGCTGACGGCCGAACGCGCCGAGGCTGCAGCTGGGCGCAACCAACTCGAGCGCGCCATCCGCGACCTTGCCGATCGCAAGATGCGCCTTGAGCGGCAGATGGACGAGGCCAATCGCGAGCTCTCCGCAATCGGCGAAAAGATTGCCAGCCTGCCCGATCCGGACGAGAAGCGGGCCGTGGTGGAGGCGGGCGAGCAGGCTGTTGCCGAGGCGGAAGCCGCGATCCAGGGTGTCGAGCAGGCCTTGGCCGCTGCCCGCAGGACCGAAGCTCTTTGCCGATCACCAGTCGATCAGGCGCGAGCCAAGCTGAACGCCATCGAAACCGAAGCCCGGACCATTTCGCGCATGCTCGCTGCCGGTGCCGCCGCAGGCGAATTTGCGACGGCCGCCGATCAGCTGCGCGTCGACCGCGGCTTTGAAACGGCGCTCGGCGCCGCGCTGGGGGACGACATTGAATCCCCGCTTGATCCCAAGGCGCCGGCCCATTGGTCTGGCAATGGCGACGGTGGCGCGGATCCGGCGCTGCCAGCCGGCACGACGCCGCTGATTGACTATGTTCGCGCTCCTGCCCCGCTGATGCGTCGCCTGAAGCAAATCGGCCTTGTCTCCAGTTCGGATGCTGCAGCCTTGATGAGGGACCTTAAGCCCGGCCAGCGTCTCGTGACCAAGGAGGGCGCCGTCTACCGCTGGGACGGCCATGTCGCCGGTGCCGATGCCCCGAGCGCGGCCGCGCTGCGGCTGGCGCAGAAGAACCGCCTCGCCGAACTGGAAAACGAAGCCGCACTTGCCCGCGACATACTCACCGAGGCAGAGGAACGGTTGGCGGGCGCGGTCGATGCCATTGGCCTTCAAGAACAGCGCCTCGCCGAGGCGCGCGACACAAGCCGCATCTCCGCCCGGCAACTCGCCGAGGCGCGCGAAGCGTTGGCCGTGGCGGAACGAGCCTCCGGCGATCTCATCCGTCGCCGCGATGTCATCGCCGAAGCGGTTAGCCAGCTTCAGATCCAGCTTGAGGATCTCTCGATCCAGGAAGAGAACGCCCGTGTCGAGCTGGAAGATGCCCCTGATCTGACGGCGATCGACGAGCGGCTTCGGTCGCAGCAGGTCGAAGTCGCGACCGACCGTGGCGCGCTCGCCGAAGCACGGGCCCGCCACGAAAGCCTCAACCGCGAAAACGAGGCCCGCCAGCGCCGCATCGTTGCCATCGGGCAGGAACGCGAGACCTGGCGCCAGCGCGCCGCGAGCGCAGAGGGTCACATCGCCACGCTTCGCGACCGCGAGCAGGAAGCGCGCGAGGAAGCGGCCGAGCTCGAAATGGCTCCCGATGAGTTCGATGACAAGCGACGCGCGCTGCTGAACGAACTCCAGAAGACCGAGGAAGCGCGCCGCCAGGCAGCCGACGTGCTTGCCGAAGCCGAGTTCGTGCAGCGCGATGCCGACCACAAGGCGGCGACGGCTCTCTCCGAGCTCGCCGAGAGCCGCGAGCGCCGCGGTCGCGCCGAAGAACGCCTGGTGTCCGCCCGTGAAAAGCGGCAGGAAACTGAGGCGCGAATTCGCGAGACCCTGAACGTCGCGCCACATGAGGCACTTCGGCTTACCGGACTTGAGACGCTGCAGGCCGCACCTGACCTTCGCGAGGTCGAGCGCGAACTCGAACGCCTCAAGATGGAGCGCGAGCGACTTGGCGCGGTCAACCTGCGCGCCGAGGAAGAGCAGAAGGAGCTGAGCGGGAAACTCGAGGCACTGATCAAGGAACGAGACGACGTGATCGACGCGATCCGCAAGTTGCGTGGCGCGATCCAGAGCCTCAATCGCGAGGGCCGCGAGCGGCTGATCGCTGCGTTTGATGTCGTCAACGGCCAGTTCCAGCGCCTCTTCACCCATCTTTTCGGCGGAGGCACGGCCGAACTGCAGCTGATCGAGTCCGACGATCCGCTCGAAGCCGGTCTCGAAATCCTCGCCCGTCCGCCAGGCAAGAAGCCGCAGACGATGACGCTCCTTTCGGGCGGCGAGCAGGCGCTGACGGCAATGGCGCTGATCTTTGCAGTTTTCTTGACCAATCCGGCACCGATCTGCGTTCTGGACGAAGTGGACGCCCCACTGGACGACCACAATGTCGAGCGCTATTGCAACCTGATGGACGAAATGGCTGCGTCCACCGAGACGCGTTTCGTCATCATCACTCACAATCCGATCACCATGGCGCGCATGAACAGGCTGTTCGGCGTGACGATGGCGGAGCAAGGGGTATCGCAGCTCGTGTCGGTCGATCTTCAGACGGCCGAGCAACTGCGTGAGATCGCCTGAGCAAGCGGCCGAGAAAAGCCCAAAAAAAGTCTGTCGGAATTGGGATATCTCCCCCTTCAGATGATGTTTTTGTACCGATCTTGTATTAGAGATTGCTTCATGTCGCCGCCGAATTACCGCGAATGGCTATCGGCTGCATAGTTTCCTGGGCGACGCGCTCGGAGCAATATGCTTTTGGCTCTGACAGTCGTATGGGCGGAACCCCCCGTCCGGTTTTCCTGGCCGGACGGACATAAGGCTTTGCGGGACTTTGTTGCAGTCCCGCAAAGCTTTTTCTCCCTTCAATCGCTTCAGTCTGTCGCAGTTATTGTGCGTCGCAACATTTCGGCCGCATTTGTCGATTTTCATTTCAACACCAACGGATTAAGTTGATCCGGATTTGGTGTTGGGGGGAATATGACCAAGTGGGTCTATATATTTGGCAGTGGTCAGGCAGAGGGTCGTGCCCTCGACGGTGAGCGCTTGGGCGGCAAAGGCGCAAACCTCGCGGAGATGTGCAATCTCGGCCTTCCTGTCCCTCCCGGTCTGACGATCATCTCTGACGCCTGCTCTGCTTACTACAAGAACGAGCGCCAGATTGCCGAAGAGCTGAAAGTGCAGGTCCGCGCCGGCATCGAACGCATCGAGGAAATCACCGGCCGGCGGTTCGGCGCGGGTGATCGGCCGCTGCTGCTGTCCGTGCGCTCCGGAGCGCGGGTTTCGATGCCGGGGATGATGGACACCGTCCTCAATCTCGGCCTCAACGACGAAACCGTCCAGGCGCTCGGCCACGACGCCGGCGACGCACGTTTCGCCTGGGATAGCTACCGGCGTTTCATCCAGATGTATGCCGACGTCGTCATGCGTCTCGATCATGAGGTGTTCGAGGAGGTACTCGAGGATGAGAAGGCGCGCCTTGGCTATGAGTTCGACACCGAACTGACCGCCAGCGAATGGCAGCACGTGGTCTCGCTCTACAAGAGCGTGATTGAGGAAGAACTGGGTTTGGAGTTTCCCCAGGATCCCGAGGTGCAGCTTTGGGGGGCAGTCGGCGCCGTATTCGCCAGTTGGATGAGCGCCCGCGCCGTTACCTATCGCCAGCTTCACAATATTCCCGAAGGCTGGGGAACGGCGATCAACATCCAGGCCATGGTCTTCGGCAATCATGGCAATTCGTCCGCGACGGGTGTTGCCTTCACGCGCAATCCTTCAACGGGCGACAAGTCGCTCTACGGCGAATTCCTCGTCAATGCGCAGGGCGAGGATGTCGTCGCCGGCATCCGCACGCCGCAGAGCATTACCGAGGAAGGCCGCATCAGTTCCGGCTCCGAGCGGCCGTCTATGGAAAAGCTGATGCCGGATGCCTTCAAGGAGCTGTCGCGCATCTGTTCCGAGCTTGAAGCGCATTATCGCGACATGCAGGATATCGAGTTCACCATCGAGCGCGGAAAGCTCTGGATGCTGCAGACGCGGTCCGGCAAGCGCTCCACGCGCGCGGCGATGAAGATCGCCGTCGACATGGTAGATGAGAAGGTGATCACCGAGGAGGAGGCGGTGCTTCGCATCGAACCTTCGTCCCTGGATCAACTGCTGCATCCGACGATCGATCCGCGTGTGGCACGCGAGGTCATCGGCAGCGGCTTGCCTGCGTCGCCCGGCGCAGCCACCGGTGAAATCGTCTTCACGGCCGAGGAGGCTGTGACGGCGTCCGAGGAGGGGCGCAAAGTCATCCTGCTGCGCGTCGAGACCAGTCCCGAAGACATCCATGGGATGCATGCGGCCGAGGGCATTCTGACGACGCGTGGCGGCATGACCAGCCATGCCGCCGTCGTCGCGCGTGGCATGGGTATCCCCTGTGTCGTCGGGGCCGGCAGCATGCGCATCGACGCCCGCAACGAGCGCCTGATCGGCGTCGGTGTCACGCTGAAGAAGGGCGATGTCATCACCATCGACGGCTCGGCTGGACAGGTGCTGAAGGGCGACGTGCAGATGGTCCAGCCGGAGCTTTCGGGTGATTTCGGGCGCATCATGCACTGGGCCGATCGGGCACGCCGCATGACCGTGCGCACGAATGCCGATACGCCGGCAGACGCGCGCGCAGCTCGCTCCTTCGGGGCCGAGGGCATCGGCCTTTGCCGCACCGAGCACATGTTCTTCGAGGGCGACCGTATTCATCTGATGCGTGAGATGATCCTTGCTGAGGACGAGACCGGCCGCCGTACCGCTCTCGACAGGCTGTTGCCGGTGCAACGGCACGATTTCACCAGCCTTTTCAACGTCATGCATGGACTGCCGGTGACGATCCGGCTGCTCGACCCGCCATTGCACGAATTCCTGCCGAAGACGGACGAGGAGATCGCAGACGTTGCCGCTGCGATGGGCATGGACGCTGCGGCGCTGCGCCAACGCGTCGATGCGCTGCACGAATTCAATCCGATGCTTGGGCATCGCGGCTGCCGGTTGGCAATCTCCTATCCTGAAATTGTCGAAATGCAGGCGCGCGCCATTTTCGAGGCGGCCGTCGCGGCAGCCCATGAAACGGGTGCGGCTGTCGTGCCAGAGATCATGGTGCCGCTTGTCGGGCTGCGCTCGGAACTGGACTATGTCAAGGAGCGCATCGATGCCATCGCCGGGGATGTAATGGCGGAGGCGGGCATGCGGATCGACTACTTGGTCGGCACGATGATCGAACTGCCGCGCGCAGCTCTCAGAGCCCATATCATTGCAGAAGCGGCGGAATTCTTCTCCTTCGGCACCAACGACCTGACGCAGACGACCTTCGGCATCTCGCGCGATGATGCATCCGCCTTCATTCCCACCTATCAGCGCAAGGGAATCATCGAACACGATCCCTTCATTTCGCTGGATTTCGATGGTGTCGGGGAATTGATCCGCATTGCCGCCGAACGCGGCAGACGGACGCGCAACGACATGAAGCTCGGAATCTGCGGCGAGCATGGCGGCGATCCCGCATCCATCCATTTTTGCGAGGAAATTGGATTGGACTACGTGTCCTGCTCACCTTTCCGCGTGCCGATCGCGCGGCTGGCCGCGGCGCAGGCGGTGATTACCAATGGCGCCAGTATCGGCGGCCATAGTAAGGATGGTCGAGATCGTAAGCCATCTGCATCATGAGCATATCACTGTCGTAGCGGGCCTGTGCACGGCGATAGAGATCGATGCGTTGCAGGCACGCCGCGAAGCCATCCGTGCCACGTCTGAAACCATAATGTAGGCATTGCGTCTCGTCGGCGGCGCGCCGCTGCTCTGGCGTCAGCGTTTGACATGCCGAGAGGCAAGTGGCGGCTGTGGCAACTGCGAGAGATAAAGCGAACATGCGCATCGGCGTGTCTTTGCAACGAAAATTTCCCACGGTCAGATGACGCCGATCGCGGCTTACAGTCAACTAAAAGAATGGCTTAGGGTTGATGGTTGCTCCTTGGGATCGCGCCCAGCCACCCAACTTGGCGCGGACGGCTTTCGCCGGACGGGGATCGTCTGTAAGAAGGCGGCTCGGACGACATTGGAAGGCAAGCATGGCACTGCGCGATCGATTCTCGAAGAAACTGACCTGTCCGCAATGCGGCAATACCGGCTTTGCAGAAGCCTCCGAGATCGACGATCCAAAACGCAAGCATCCGGGCTTCGGCGTCGATCACCTGCCGCGTGGCTTCTTCGTCCAGCGCGCATCCAATCATCAGGAAACCTGCATGATCAGGTGCGAATGCGGGCGAAAATTCCCATTCCGCAGCGTCGCGGAGGCGGCAGCCCAGCGCGACTAGGTCAGAACCGTTCGAGGACCTTGACGAAGGCCTCCGCGAAACGGACGAGGTGGGCTGTGGCAGGGTCCGGCGCTTCCATGCGGATTTCGGTGCCGCTGTGATCGAGCACGGCAAGAACGACGCGCATCTGCTGTTCGGACGAGGGGATACGAAGCACGGCAATCCGCTTGCAGTCGTCCATCAATCCTTCGGCCGGAAGATCGAAGAGAAGTTCTCCGCCGGCCTTAGCCGAAGCCACGCGGACCGTCTCGCAGAAGTCGGCTTTGCCGTCGTATCCGTCGAGCGACAATTCCAGTTCCAGAAGCTCCATCGGCAGAAGTGGATCCGCATGATCGGCTCGCCCCAGCGTCGGCGCCTGGGTTCCCGATGCAAGCTCCGGTGCAATCATTGCCCTTCTCCTGTTGGTCGGTGCGGCGCAAACCACACAACCGCAAATCAAGAAATATCAGAAAATGCTCACGCACGCCATTGTCGTCTTCTTCGTGGATTGCGCCCCCCGGATCGACACAACAGTTTCAATTTAGGCGAATCTTGCACTAAACAAGTCGAGGGCGATTTTTGCGCGTTCATGCAGGACGCGCCGCTTGCGAGTAACCGGTAAGTTTGATGGCAATCCGTTTCGACCGCCCCGTTTCAAATGCCGCCCGCTTCTCGCGGCGTTTCGGGGCATTTGCACTGGTTCTCTGCCTTGCGGCTCTGGTTGGTCACCGCTTCGCCGGCCTTGTCACGCCATACCTGGTGCTGGTTCTGCTCGTTTCGGCCGGTTTCGCGCTGCTGGCGGCGCTGCTTGCCGTTGCCGGGCTGCGCAGCCTTTGGCTGACCGGCGCCGAAGGCGGGCTTGATGCGCTGAAAGCCCTGATTTTTGCTGCTCTTCCGCTTGCGATCGGCGCGATTGCGGCCGAGCGTTATTTCATGCTGCCGGCCATCTATGACGTATCGACCGATCTCGTCTCCACGCCGGATTGGCTGAAGACGCCGAACGCCGATCAAATCTGGCTGAAGCGCCAGCCGGCGGTGACGCCGGAGGACCGTGAAAAGCAGCTCGAAGCCTATCCGGAACTCACCGGCCGTCGCTACGACGGCGCGATCGACCGTGTGCTCGAAGCCGTCAAGAAGGTCGCCAAGCAGAGCGGCATCCGTATCACCCGCGCCGACGGCGACAGCGAGCCAAGCCGCGATCTCGAAGACCGGCCGTCGAAGCCGCAGCCGGACGAAGGCGCGGTTGCCGAAGCGCCGGAGGCCGTGCCGATCCCGACACCGCGGCCCTATGACGACGATGTGGCGCTATTGATTCGCCGGGCTAATGGCGTGACGCTGCAGGGCGAAACCCGCACCCTCGTCCTCGGCCTACGTTTCGACATCGTCATCCGCCTGCGCGAAGAAGCAGAAACGACCCTCGTCGACGTTCGCGTCGCCTCGCGCTATGGCCCGCACGACCTTGGCCTCAGCGCCGATATCGCTGAGGACTATCTGAAGGCTCTCGATTCCGAATTGCTCGGCATCGCCGGCAGCTAGTCGGTCCGCATTTTGGCGATCGGTTGAGCGGCCTTCGCCGCCGGACACCTATCCCAGGAAGCGGTCCCTCAGCTCCGGGCTCGGCACGAAGCAGGTCTGGCGTTGGCCGGCAATTCGAAGCCGGTTGCGGGCCATAAATTCGTAGAGCCTGTCGGCACCTCCCTGCGGCAGTACCCGAAGGATATTGACCAGGGACCAAGGAAAGCCGAGCCCTGCAAGCATCTGGATTGTGCCTCTCGACTTGAAATGGGCGCTCCCGTCTTCGATCAGGATGTTGGTCTCGTAGTCGCGCTCGTTCAGTCCATAGTGCCGGTAAAGCGCGTCCCCAAGAGGCGACTGCGCAGCGAGGAAGCGATAACGCTTCGCCTTGTCATGCCTCAGAACGAACTGGACCCAAGCGGAGCAGAACACGCACTGTCCATCGAAGACGATGAGCGGCTTGTCATCGGCAAAGGCCGGCACAGCGGCATCGGCGCGATAACTGTAGGCATCGCGCATCGGCTATCTCCGCGTCGCAGGTCGGTACGATCCGAGAAGAGCAGGCGGGCCGTCTGTTTCGATCTCGCC
Organism: Rhizobium sp. LjRoot258; assembly: GCF_964254185.1. Taxonomy (NCBI): domain Bacteria; kingdom Pseudomonadati; phylum Pseudomonadota; class Alphaproteobacteria; order Hyphomicrobiales; family Rhizobiaceae; genus Rhizobium; species Rhizobium sp. LjRoot258. The sequence continues at coordinate 628,279 of NZ_CAXUST020000001.1, forward strand.
GCGCTCTATGAGATCCTCGATATGGGCAAGCACCGAGAGGGCGGCGCCGCCATGCAGGTGCGGATCGGTCTCGCGATAGATCACCTTCACCATATCAGGAATATTGCGATCGCCGGCGCGGATGCGGCCGAGCACGGCGCGTTCGCGCATCCGCCGATGGGTTTTGAGCGCCCGCATGAACGAGATTGGCTTGCCGACGGGGCCGCCGTGTCCCGGGAGCAGGAGGCGATCGTGCCGGGCGATCAGCTTGTCGAGGGAGGTCATGTAGTCGGACATCGAGCCGTCTGGCGGCGCGACGATGGAGGTGGCCCATCCCATGACATGATCGGCGGAAAATAGGATACCCGTCCCCTCGAGCGCGAAGGCCGCATGGTTGGCGGTATGCCCGGGCGTCAGCACGCCCGTCAGCGTCCATCCGTCGCCCTCTATCGTCTCTCCGTCGCCGATCGCAATGTCGGGCCGGAAATCCATGTCCGAGCTCTCTGCGAAGGGATTGACCTCGCCTTGGTGCAGCGGACGGGCTGCGCGGTGCGGCCCCTCCGCAACCATCTGCGCACCGGTAGCGGCCTGCAGGCGCCGAGACAGTGGGGAGTGGTCGCGATGCGTATGGCTGACGAAGATATGGGTGACCTCGCGTCCCCTGAGCGCTGCCATCAACGCCTGGAAATGCGTCTCGTCCTCTGGGCCGGGGTCGATGACCGCCGTGGACCGATGGCCGACGATATAGCTGTTGGTGCCGTGGAACGTGAAGGCGCTAGGATTGTTGACAGTGATCCGCTGCACGCCGGGGGCGACTAGCACGGCTTGGCCGTACGCCGGCTCGAAGGCCAGATTGAATTCGGGACTTGCCATCTATTTGTATTCGATCTCGATGAAGGACATCGGCTGATCGCCGGCGTTGACGACATTGTGCTCGATGCCGGCATCGCGCCGGTAGGCCGCGCCCTTGGCGACATCGACCCTGCGGTTCTCGCCCTTTTCCTCAAGCAGAAATTGACAATCGGTCATCGGCACGACAACGTAGCCCAGACCATGCGTGTGAACGCCCGTGTCCGCCCCCGGCTCGAAATTCCAACGCGTGATCCGAACCACGGCATCGTCGAGCAGCAGCGTTGCGAGGGCAGGCGGGCGGGCGCGGTACTGGCTCATCATCACTCCGGATCGTCTTGGGCGGCTGACCCGAGACCTAGCATGGCGACGCAAGAAGCGCACAGAAATATGCCACGGCCCGAAACTTAATGATTGTGACGGCAGGCGAGCTTTGCTAAGCAGGCGTCGATTTGGAAAGCGGTCTCCGCTTTCAAGCTCTGGTGGGGCGTCGCCAAGCGGTAAGGCACCGGTTTTTGGTACCGGCATTCCCAGGTTCGAATCCTGGCGCCCCAGCCATCCGACTCATGTCCATACCGGAGACATAGGTAACACTTTTGGACCGAAAGGGTTCGGCAAAGCTTCTCGTCTGGTCGTTCATCGCCGGCTTGTCTGAAAGGTTGGTGCCGGAGGTTCTGAACAATCTGTCGGCCAGAGGGCTCACCTCGGAAGCCAGCTTTGCCGAGTGAGCCGAGCCAAAGGGGAACGCGACCAAGCGTGTGGCCGTCGATTGATGATCGGTGGTTGCGTTCACCGAAAAGGCGACCCGTCGGGCCGCCTTCCAAATTCGCTTGCTCTGACTCTCTTACTGCGCGGGTTGCGCCGGCGCCAGGAACTCGGCGCAATAGGACGGGCCGTTCACGCCGGGAATGTCGCCGACGACGCGGATGCTGCGGATCGTGTAGTCGGAGCTGGTGGCGATTTCCGCCTGGCAGCGCAGGTACTGCGTGCGTGCGGGCGAGATCTGCTTGCCGCGCTTGCCATCGGCACCCTCTGCATATTTCGCCGGAACGCGCACCGTCTTGTAGCCACCCTTCCAGGTGTAGTTGACGCCGGAGCCGCTTTCGGTGTCGCTGATCGGCGGGCCGAAGGCGGCGAAGAACTTGCCAGCCGACTGACCAACCCAGCGGCTGGAGATCGGATCGGCGGAGGTCGGAATCGTCGTGCAGCCGGCAAGCGCAATGGCAAGCCCAGCCGCGGCAAAGGTGCGGAGTGTCATTCTATCGTCCCTGAAGTTGTCGCGCATTCAACGGCGGGAATCACTGGCCTGCAGCGGTTTCCGCTTGTCCCGGCGAGCGCTTTAGCGCGGAACCCGGCAAAAGAAAATCGGCCCGCCTTCGCAAACGCAAAATTTGCCGCAAGTGTGTCTTTTTGCTCCACTTAGCCCCGCGCAGAGGTGCGCCAACCGCGCCGGCGAAAAATGCGCCGGCTTTTGAATTTTGGTGCTTGCGCAATAGGATCGGCCGGTCTATAGAGGCGCCGCTGGTCACGGAGTGTAGCGCAGTCTGGTAGCGCACCACGTTCGGGACGTGGGGGTCGAGTGTTCGAATCACTCCACTCCGACCAGCCAATAACCTCTTGAATTAAAAGAGGAAATGTCGCTTTCCCGAAACGCTCTCCGAATTTACGTCTCCTGAAATGTCTCCGGATTGAATCGGGGCAGACCCGTTTATGCCTTCCTTCAAGTCTGCCAAACTTGCGGCAACATAGGCGCGCGCTGGCGGGGTCTAGATCGGGACATTGCGATGTCCGTGTTCGATGTATGGCAGGACGGCCGGCCGCACGAGACACCTTGCGAAGCGAAAAAAGGAAGTTTTAATTTGCACGATGGGGAGGCCGAAAGCACCAAGAATGCTAAGCGCTTTTTGGGAAGCTTCTGACTGATAAACCATTGTGCGTGTGTGATCCGCCGAGGGCAATGTCGTTAGACCGAAGGTTGCACTGGAGACTCTGCACTAAGCCGCTCACTATTTGCCGGTATTTGGTTTCGTAGGGCGTGCCGACTTCGACCTACCTATGGTCAAATTGAGTAGCCGAAACCATACATCTTACCCGGTGACGATAGCCAAAGCGCCGTCGTTCATTTGCGAATTTGCGAAATTCGCGCGCAACTCGACCTCCGGCGGTCGGCAGGATCGGTAGCGGATCGACTTGCGGTCGGCGGATATAATCTGGCAGGCCCGCCGTTTCGAAAGACCCATGACGGCCTTCAGATGCGTGACGGCATCACGCTTGGCGGCCGGCCCCACCATTTTTTTGGAGAAGCTCGCGGAGTGCGGCTGCCAGCATTTGCTCGGCAAGCAGTTTCTTCAGTCTGGCATTCTCATCTTCCAGCGCCTTCAACCGCTTCGCCTCGGACACTTCCATGCCGTGGTTGCGCAAAGGTCGGCCGTCTTCGCGCCAGCTTCCTGCGCACGCAAAACGCCGATGATCGCTCTTGCGTAAATCTCTGCTTCTTCATTCGTTCGTCCTTTTTTGTAAGGTCGAGCTCTAATCAATTCTGGAAGAAATTCGCAGTTGCAGGTCACAGGACTTCTATCTTGGGATGGTGACTAGTCATAATGGGCACATTACTTCGCAGACTTATCAAGTGGGAGATCGTGTCCGGATATTTACGCGGCCATTACACAAAACGAGACATAACTTGAGGGGAGTAATGGTACATTAACTCATAATTAGTGGTTGCAGCATAATTGTTTGCTCAGTCAGTCTATGACGAATCTTATCGTCTAGGCTCAACGATGTTCGGGGTGGTCCTGTCGAATGTCGAGGTTTAGGAGACGGTCGCTTCACGCACCGTGCGCATGATGCCTTATCCTAAACATTAGCTCCTTCGAGCGATGTCTTCCGAAATATTTTGTCTAAGCGTCCCGGCCATGCAGTTGTGCACGGCGCGAACCCTCCACCTATGGACTGGCGCGCGCCAGCTTTTGCGACGAGACGCGAGACGAAAGACACCGTTACCGCTAACGCCAGTGCAAGGGCAATTTCATGACCTCGATCGTTTCTTCTCTTTCCAATACCCAGATCAAATCTCTGTCGGCAAAGACGATTAAGGGCTTCTCTACCGAGGATGTCGCGGCGCTTTCCACAGAGCAGCTCAAGATTTTCAACAAAGATCAGATATCTGCCCTTGAGGCTGAAGATATCGAAGCGCTCGACTCCGATCAGCTCGGCGCGATTTCAACGACCGCGATCGCAGGATTGAAGCCGGAACTGCTTGCCGCACTCGACGCCACGAAAATCGGGGCTCTGGGGAACGATCAGATTGCAGCCTTCAGCGCCACGCAGATTGCGGCTCTTACTCCCGACCAGATCGAAGGCCTCACGGTTGATCAGATCAAGGGCCTAAATGCGACGCAGATCGGCTCCATCGGTGCGGACGATATTGCCAAGTTCTCTGCCGACGAAGTCGGTGCAATCAACGCCAAGGCGATCAGCGGTCTCAAGAATGAGGCGATCGCTGTCTTGAGCGACAGCCAGATCGGCAAGCTCAGCACCGATCAGATCAAGGCGATGACGCCGAAGCAGATTTCCGGCTTCACGGCTGGCCAGCTCGGCAAGTTCACCGATGAACAGATCGGTGCCCTGTCGGCAGCCCAGGTCGGTTCGCTGACCAACGATCAGATCGCGGGTCTTTCCGCAGGTCAGATCGGCAAGCTCAGCAACACGGCTGTTGCCGGTCTGAAGGCAACGCAGATCACTGCGATGAGCGCTGATCAGGTTGCTGGCATCACTGCGGGCCAGAGTGCTCTGCTGAGCGCCGCACAGGTCGCAGGCTTCAGCGCCACGAACGTCACCAAGCTGACCGACGATGCCGTTGCAGCCATCAGCACCAAGGCCATCGGCAGCCTGAAGAACGAGGCGATCGCTGTCTTGAGCGACAGCCAGGTCGGCAAGCTCAGCGCCGATCAGATCAAGGTAATGACGCCGAAGCAGATTTCCGGCTTCACGGCTGGCCAGCTCGGCAAGTTCACTGATGAACAGATCGGTGCGCTGTCGGCAGCCCAGGTCGGAGCGCTGACCAACGATCAGATCGGCGGTCTGACTGCCGCTCAGATCGGCAAGCTCAGCAACGCGGCCGTTGGCGGTCTGAAGGCAACGCAGATCACTGCGATGAGCGACACGCAGCTCGAAGGTCTGAGCGTTGCTCAGGCTGGTGCGCTGACGGCAGCCCAGGTGGGTGCTCTGAGTGCTGAAGACATTGCCAAGTTCTCTGACGACGAAATTGCAGCCCTCAGCACCAAGGCCATCGGCAGCCTGAAGAACGAAGCGATCGCTGTCTTGAGTGACAGCCAGGTCGGCAAGCTCAGCGCCGATCAGATCAAGGTGATGACGCCGAAGCAGATTTCCGGCTTCACGGCTGGCCAGCTCGGCAAGTTCACTGATGAACAGATCGGTGCCCTGTCGGCAGCCCAGGTCGGTTCGCTCACCAACGACCAGATCGCGGGTCTTTCCGCAGGTCAGATCGGCAAGCTCAGCAACACGGCTGTTGCCGGTCTGAAGGCAACGCAGATCACTGCGATGAGCGCTGATCAGGTTGCTGGCATCACTGCGGGCCAGAGTGCTCTGCTGAGCGCCGCACAGGTCGCAGGCTTCAGCGCCACGAACGTCACCAAGCTGACCGACGATGCCGTTGCAGCCCTCAGCACCAAGGCCATCGGCAGCCTGAAGAACGAGGCGATCGCTGTCTTGAGCGACAGCCAGGTCGGCAAGCTCAGCGCCGATCAGATCAAGGTAATGACGCCGAAGCAGATTTCCGGCTTCACGGCTGGCCAGCTCGGCAAGTTCACTGATGAACAGATCGGTGCGCTGTCGGCAGCCCAGGTCGGAGCGCTGACCAACGATCAGATCGGCGGTCTGACTGCCGCTCAGATCGGCAAGCTCAGCAACGCGGCCGTTGGCGGTCTGAAGGCAACGCAGATCACTGCGATGAGCGACACGCAGCTCGAAGGTCTGAGCGTTGCTCAGGCTGGTGCGCTGACGGCAGCCCAGGTGGGTGCTCTGAGTGCTGAAGACATTGCCAAGTTCTCTGACGACGAAATTGCAGCCCTCAGCACCAAGGCCATCGGCAGCCTGAAGAACGAAGCCATCGCTGTGTTGAGCGACAGCCAGGTCGGCAAGCTCAGCGCCGACCAGATCAAGGTGATGACGCCGAAGCAGATTTCCGGCTTCACGGCTGGCCAGCTCGGCAAGTTCACCGATGAACAGATCGGTGCCCTGTCGGCAGCCCAGGTCGGTTCGCTGACCAACGATCAGATCGGCGGTCTTTCCGCAGGTCAGATCGGCAAGCTCAGCAACACGGCTGTTGCCGGTCTGAAGGCAACGCAGATCACTGCGATGAGCGCTGATCAGGTTGCTGGCATCACTGCGGGCCAGAGTGCTCTGCTGAGCGCCGCACAGGTCGCAGGCTTCAGCGCCACGAACGTCACCAAGCTGACCGACGATGCCGTTGCAGCCCTCAGCACCAAGGCCATCGGCAGCCTGAAGAACGAGGCGATCGCTGTCTTGAGCGACAGCCAGGTCGGCAAGCTCAGCGCCGATCAGATCAAGGTGATGACGCCGAAGCAGATTTCCGGCTTCACGGCTGGCCAGCTCGGCAAGTTCACCGATGAACAGATCGGTGCGCTGACGGCAGCCCAGGTCGGAGCGCTGACCAACGATCAGATCGCGGGTCTTTCCGCAGGTCAGATCGGCAAGCTCGGTGACAAGGCCGTTGGCGGTCTGAAGGCAACGCAGATCACTGCGATGAGCGCTGATCAGGTTGCTGGCATCACTGCGGGCCAGAGTGCTCTGCTGAGCGCCGCACAGGTCGCAGGCTTCAGCGCCACGAACGTCACCAAGCTGACCGACGATGCCGTTGCAGCCCTCAGCACCAAGGCCATCGGCAGCCTGAAGAACGAAGCGATCGCTGTCTTGAGCGACAGCCAGATCGGCAAGCTCAGCGCCGATCAGATCAAGGTGATGACGCCGAAGCAGATTTCCGGCTTCACGGCTGGCCAGCTCGGCAAGTTCACTGATGAACAGATCGGTGCGCTGACGGCAGCCCAGGTCGGTTTGCTGACCAACGATCAGATCGCGGGTCTTTCCGCAGGTCAGATCGGCAAGCTCAGCAACGCGGCTGTTGCCGGTCTGAAGGCAACGCAGATCACTGCGATGAGCGCTGATCAGGTGGCTGGCATCACTGCGGGCCAGAGTGCTCTGCTGAGCGCCGCACAGGTCGCAGGCTTCAGCGCCACGAACGTCACCAAGCTGACCGACGATGCCGTTGCAGCCATCAGCACCAAGGCCATCGGCAGCCTGAAGAACGAGGCGATCGCTGTCTTGAGCGACAGCCAGGTCGGCAAGCTCAGCGCCGATCAGATCAAGGTAATGACGCCGAAGCAGATTTCCGGCTTCACGGCTGGCCAGCTCGGCAAGTTCACCGATGAACAGATCGGTGCGCTGTCGGCAGCCCAGGTCGGAGCGCTGACCAACGATCAGATCGGCGGTCTGACTGCCGCTCAGATCGGCAAGCTCAGCAACGCGGCCGTTGGCGGTCTGAAGGCAACGCAGATCACTGCGATGAGCGACACGCAGCTCGAAGGTCTGAGCGTTGCTCAGGCTGGTGCGCTGACGGCAGCCCAGGTGGGTGCTCTGAGTGCTGAAGACATTGCCAAGTTCTCTGACGACGAAATCGGAGCGATCGGTGCAAAGGCGATCAACGGCTTGAAGAACGATGCGATTGCCGCCCTTAGCGAAAGCCAGATCGGCAAGCTCAGCGTCGATCAGATCTCTGGTCTGCTATCGACTCAGGTCGCCAGCTTCACGGCAACCCAGATCGGCAAGTTCAGCGATGCGCAGATCGGTGCGCTGTCGGCGGCTCAGGTCGGAGCGCTGACCAACGACCAGATCGGCGGTCTTTCCGCAGGTCAGATCGGCAAGCTCAGCAACACGGCTGTTGCTGGTCTGAAGGCAACGCAGATCACTGCGATGAGCGCTGATCAGGTTGCTGGCATCACTGCGGGCCAGAGTGCTCTGCTGAGCGCCGCACAGGTCGCAGGCTTCAGCGCCACGAACGTCACCAAGCTGACCGACGATGCCGTTGCAGCCCTCAGCACCAAGGCCATCGGCAGCCTGAAGAACGAGGCGATCGCTGTCTTGAGCGACAGCCAGGTCGGCAAGCTCAGCGCCGATCAGATCAAGGTAATGACGCCGAAGCAGATTTCCGGCTTCACGGCTGGCCAGCTCGGCAAGTTCACCGATGAACAGATCGGTGCGCTGTCGGCAGCCCAGGTCGGAGCGCTGACCAACGATCAGATCGGCGGTCTGACTGCCGCTCAGATCGGCAAGCTCAGCAACACCGCTGTTGCTGGTCTGAAGGCAACGCAGATCACTGCGATGAGCGCTGATCACGTTGCTGGCATCACTGCGGGCCAGAGTGCTCTGCTGAGCGCCGCACAGGTCGCAGGCTTCAGCGCCACGAACGTCACCAAGCTGACCGACGATGCCGTTGCAGCCATCAGCACCAAGGCCATCGGCAGCCTGAAGAACGAGGCGATCGCTGTCTTGAGCGACAGCCAGGTCGGCAAGCTCAGCGCCGATCAGATCAAGGCTGTCACCACGCAGCAAATCACCGGCTTTACGGCAGGCCAGCTCGGCAAGTTCACCGATGAACAGATCGGCGCCCTGTCGGCAGCCCAGGTCGGCGCGCTGACCAACGATCAGATCGCGGGTCTCTCCGCCGCTCAGATCGGCAAACTCAGCGACACGGCCGTTGCAGGTCTGAAGGCAACGCAGATCACCGCGATGAGCGACACGCAGCTCGAGGGTGTCAGCACTACTCAGGCAGGTGCGCTGACGGCAGCCCAGGTGGGTGCTCTGAGTGCAGAAGACATCGCCAAGTTCTCCGACGACGAAATCGGAGCGATCGGTGCAAAGGCGATCAACGGCTTGAAGAACGATGCGATTGCCGCCCTTAGCGAAAGCCAGATCGGCAAGCTCAGCACCGATCAGATCTCTGGTCTGCTATCGACGCAGATCCCTGGCTTTACGGCCACTCAGATCGGCAAGTTCAGCGATGCGCAGATCGGTGCACTGTCGGCAGCCCAGGTGGGTGCGCTCACCAACGATCAGATCGGCGGCTTGACTGCGGGTCAGATTGGCAAGCTCAGCAACACGGCCGTTACCGGTCTGAAGGCAAGCCAGATCACCGCGATGAGCGCTGATCAGGTGGCGGGCATTACTGCAGGCCAAGCTGGCCTTCTGACTGCGCTGCAGGTCGCAGGCTTCAGCGCTGCCAACGTCACCAAGCTGACCGATGACGCAGTCGCCGCGATCAACACCAAGTCGATCAGCGGTCTGAAGAACGAAGCCATCGGTGTTCTCAGCGACAGCCAGGTCGGCAAGCTCAGCGCCGATCAGATCAAGGCTGTCACCACGCAGCAGATCACCGGCTTTACGGCAGGCCAACTCGGCAAGTTCACCGATGAACAGATCGGCGCACTGTCGGCAGCTCAGGTCGGAGCGCTGACCAACGATCAGATCGCGGGTCTCTCCGCCGCTCAGATCGGCAAGCTCAGCGACACGGCCATCACCGGCCTGAAGGCAACCCAGATCACCGGAATGAGCGTCGCTCAGATCGAAGGGATCACGCTGTCGCAGACTGCTAGACTGAACGCTGCACAGATCGGCGCGATGGCACCGGAAGGCGTAGCGAAGTTCTCTGTCGACGAAATCGCCGCAATTGACGTCAGCGCGATCTCGGGACTTTCTGCGGATGACATCTCGGCCTTGGACAAGGATCACGCCAACGCCTTCACCACACCGCAGATCCAGGCAATGAATGACGATCAGCTGGCCGCTGTCGTGGCAGCCTACAACGAAGCCTAAAGAGCAAAGGAGGCGCGGTCTTCATGGCCGCGCCTCACCGAATTCTCGCGATCGGGCCTGCAGCCTTGCAGGCCCTCTTCGTTTTTTGGCGTCAACTTCGGCGCGGGGCCGTAAGCAAAGCGAGGAACTCGGCCAGGGTTTCAACATCCCGAAAATCACATCCATCGCGTGCGTCCTATGCCCCGAGAATGGCATCGATTTCCGCAATCAACGTCGCATAGGTCTCGATATGCCGATAATACTCGTTGCGGATCTGCTCGGTGATATCGGAGAGCGGCCCGGCTGCCTCCGCGCGGAAGTGCTTGACGTCATTCTCGGTCATGGATTTGAGATTGTTCTCGTACTCCTTGACCCTCTGAACATAGTCTTCCCGAAGCTTTTCCAGACTCATCACGTCCCTCCTGCGGTAGCCAAGCGCCGCGGACATTCTGACGCGCGGCGGCGGCAATCTAAAGGTTGCCTAGAAGAGATGCGGCGCTTAAAGCAGATTGACAATCCCGGCCGGTGAAAAGTGAACCAATGAGCAGCTCGAACTTCTATTCCAACATGGGTGGCCTGCCGCCACAGACCGAACTCCTGTCCAGCAAGGCCGTGTTCACGACGGCTTATGCCGTCATCCCCCGCACCGTCATGACCGACATTGTCACCAGCTATCTCCCGCACTGGGAAGGTACGCGAGCCTGGGTCATCTCCCGCCCGTTGACGGGCTTTTCAGAGACCTTTTCGCAATACATCATGGAAGTGCAGCCGGGCGGCGGCAGTGATAGGCCGGAGCCGGAAAGGCGAGCGGAAGGCGTGCTTTTCGTCGTCGATGGCGAGATGACCGTCGAGTTCGATGGTGCGTCACATGCGATGCGTCCCGGCTCTTTCGCCTTCCTGCCGGCCGGCTCCCGCTGGACTTTGTGGAACAAGAGTGCTGCACCCGTGAAGTTTCATTGGATCCGCAAGGCCTTCCAGGAAGCCGAAGGCCTGGAACCGCCACCGGCGATCTTCACGCATGAGGAAAACCATCCGCCACAGCCGATGCCCGACACGGACGGCGCCTGGGCGACGACGCGCTTCATCGACCCGGCCGATCTTCGTTATGACATGCACGTCACCATCGTCACCTTCGAGCCAGGCGGCGTGATCCCCTTCATGGAAACGCATGTCATGGAACACGGCCTCTATGTGCTCGAGGGCAGGGCCGTCTATCGTCTCAACAAGGATTGGGTCGAGGTCGAAGCGGGCGACTTCATGTGGCTGCGCGCCTTCTGCCCGCAGGCCTGCTACGCCGGTGGCCCCGGCCGCTTCCGCTACCTGCTCTACAAGGACGTCAACCGCCACATGCCTTTGTGGTAGGCGGAGAGAGACGGAAAAGAAGAGAAACGGGGCCGATCAGGCCCGGTTTTTGCTGGTGGCGGGAAACTCGCGTTGCTGGCGGCACAACAGCGCCAAGCTCATCAACACCGTCCTCACGAACAAATGGGCAGACCAACTCGGAATGCCCAGGTTCGCGTAAACCTCATCCCTCGAACCGCCCGGTGCGGACCCGCATGCCGGGTGGTGTGGTAGGGGTGCGCTCGAGTACCCTCGCCCCCTATGCCGTTTCATCTAGATGTCGCTTGCCGCATTCGACCAGAGGTCGGCGGCCTGGGCGGCGGTCATGCGCCGCACCTCCGCCTCGTGGCGACGGTTGGCGAAGAGTTCGCTCGCCATGATCTGGTCGGCAAGGTCGGCGGGCAGCGACAGGATCACGCGGGCGTCGCCGCCGTGGATGCCGCCGAGTTCGCTGCGCTTTCCGCTCACCATGCCACCGGCCACCGTGTTGTTGGTGTCGGGGTCGATCAGGATGAACGAGCCGGATGCACGGTTCTGCTCATAGGGGTCGAAGATTGCCTGTTCGTCGAAGGCGAGGCGCACCTTGCCGATGGCATTCATGTAGAGCGTATCGACGGGAACCCAGGCACCGCTCTTCAGCTCAAGCTGCGCCAATGGCTGCACCTGCACACGCTGGCGGCGGCTGCCGCTCTTCAGCCAGTAGCGCTTGCCGGCTTCGATGCCTTCCGGCTGCAGCGCAACGATCTGTGCGTCGAAGGAGAGGCCGACCTGCGGCTGGCTGTCGATCGAGACGATCATGTCGCCACGCGCGACGTCCACCTGCCGGTCGAGAACCAGCGTGATCGCGTCACCGGCAACCGCGGCATTGCGCACGAGATCGAAGGTGACGATCTTGGAGACGTTGGCGACCATGCCTGAGGGCAGGATCATGACGCTGTCGCCCGGCTTGACGGAACCGCCGGCAACCGTGCCCTGGTAGCCGCGGAAGCTTTCGCCGGGGCGCGAGACGCGCTGCACCGAGAAACGGAAGCCCGTCGCCTGCGAGGAGCGGACGGTGGCAAGCTCCAGGGTTTCGACCAGCGTCGGGCCGGCATACCACGGCATCGACGTTTCACCGGAATAGACGACGTTCTCGCCCTTCAGGGCGGACATCGGGATCGCGGTGATCTGCTTGACGCCGAGCGACAGCGCGAACTCGCGGAATTCATGGGTGATCTTGTCGAAGCCGGAACGGTCGTAGTTCGTCAGGTCGATCTTGTTGACGGCAAGCACGAACTGCTTGATGCCGAGCAGCGAGGCGATCGTCGCGTGGCGGCGGGTCTGTTCCAGAATGCCGGCGCGCGCATCGACCAGCAGGATGGCGAGATCGGCAGTCGAGGCGCCGGTCGCCATGTTGCGGGTGTATTGCTCGTGGCCGGGCGTGTCGGCGACGATGAAGGAGCGCTTGTCGGTCGAGAAGTAGCGGTAGGCGACATCGATGGTGATGCCCTGTTCGCGCTCGGCCTGCAGGCCGTCGAGCAGCAGGGCAAAATCAGGCAGGCCGAGATCATTCTGCTTGCCCGTCGAATCGCGCTGGAGCGTGGCGGCCTGGTCTTCCTTGACGGCCTTGGTATCCCACAGCAGGCGGCCGATCAGGGTGGACTTGCCATCGTCGACGCTGCCGCAGGTGATGAGGCGCAGCGGTCGCGCGTCGCGCGTCGCCGTTGCAGGTTCTGCGGCGGGCACGGCAAGGGCGTGTGCGGCGGTTACGGCTGCGGTCATCTCAGAAATATCCTTCACGCTTCTTCTTTTCCATGGAGCCGGACTGGTCGCGGTCGATGGCGCGGCCCTGTCGTTCGGAAACCGTGGCAATTTCGAGTTCGGCGATCACCTCTTCGAGCGTGGTCGCTTTCGATGGGATGGCGCCCGTCAGCGGAAAATCGCCAAGGGTGCGGAAACGGATCATGCCTTCCTGGCGCACTTCGCCGGGAAGCAGTTCCAGCCGTGGATCTTCGGCGAGGATCATCATGCCGTCACGCTCAACATAGGGACGCTTCTTGGCGAAGTAGAGCGGTACCAGCGGAATGTCTTCGGCCTGGATGTAGCGCCAGATATCGACCTCGGTCCAGTTCGACAGCGGGAAGACGCGAACGCTTTCGCCCTTACGGATCTGGCCGTTATAGATATTCCAGAGTTCCGGCCGCTGGTTACGCGGATCCCACCGATGATCCGGCGTGCGAAAGGAATAGATGCGCTCCTTGGCGCGGCTCGCCTCCTCGTCGCGGCGCGCGCCGCCGAAGGCTGCATCGAACTGGCCCGCATCGAGAGCCTGGCGCAGCCCTTCGGTCTTCATGATGTCGGTGAAGGCTGCCGAGCCATGCGTGAACGGCGTCACGTTTTCAGCCGCACCGCGCGGATTGATGTGCTCGATCAGGTCGAGGTCGTATTTCTTCGCGGTTTCATCTCGAAAAGCGATCATCTCGCGGAATTTCCAGCCGGTGTTGACGTGCAGCAGCGGGAAGGGGACGCGACCGGGATAGAATGCCTTGCGCGCAAGATGCAGCAGGACGGACGAGTCCTTGCCGATCGAGTAGAGCATGACGGGCTTCTCGAACTCGGCGGCGACCTCACGGAAAATGTGGATCGCTTCGTTTTCGAGCGCCTTCAAATGCGGGTCGAGCGGCGGCTTCGTGCTCCGGGGATTGTTGATTTCCGTATCCGGACGGCTATCGGGCATTTCTAACTCCAGACTTCAATCATTCTCGGAAGGCAGACGTCCGGAATGAGGTGCATTTCAGACTTCGAGGAGCGCAGGCGGCAGCCGCGCTCCGATCCCGAAGTCGACGGATTATTGTTGCGCGGAAATCGCCGTAGCCTCTTCGGCCACGTGCAGACCGCATTCACGCTTTTCGTCCTGTTCCCACCACCAGCGGCCAGCGCGTTCCGGCTCGCCGGGCTTGATCGCCCGGGTGCAAGGCTCGCAGCCGATCGAGGGATAGCCGCGGGCGTGCAGCGGATTGACCGGCACGCTGTTGTCGGCAACGTAGGCCTTGATGATGTCGAGGTCCCAGTCAGCGAGCGGGTTGACCTTCATGAGATGACGCTCGGCGTCATACTCGGCAAACGGCGTGTCGGCGCGGTTGGCCGACTGGCCGCGGCGCAGACCGGTGATCCAGATCGTCGCCCCTGCCAGGGCTCGCGCAAGCGGCTTCAGCTTGCGCACGCCACAACAGGCATGCCTGGCTTCGACGCTCTCGTAGAAGCCGTTGAGCCCATATTTGGCGGCATAGGCGTCGATATCGGCCTGCTCAGGCTCGTAGCGGCTGATGTGGATGTCATACTGCTTCTCGGTCTCGTCGATCAGGGAGAGCGTTTCCGGAAACAGCCGTCCGGTCTGCAGCGTCACGACATCGATCGGAAGGCGGTGATTGCCGATCTCAGCGGTGATGACTTGGTCCTCAATACCGAGAGAGGTCGTGAAGACGACGCGGCCGCCGAGACCGGCGACAAGCGACAGACGCTCTGCAAGGTCAAGGCCTGCGAGTTTCGCGTTCAGCGTTTCCGCTTCAGCGTTTGGATTGCCAGCAACAGTCATGGGGATCCTGTCCTTGATGTTGGCCGGAGTATCGCAGGTCGGGGTCGGATCGGACAGAAAAAGGCATTTCGAAAGCGGGCGCGATAGGAGCAAATATCTCTCCGCCGCCGCTGCAATGCGGAAAAGCAGCCGCACCGGCGACGTTTTGCCGACGCTCAGCCTAATTGTCTATTGATTTAGTAGAGTAACACGTTGCCTGTCAATCGGAAATGTGAATTGATGACATTAGGGGCACATTTTGCAGTAGATTTCAGCTATTGGCCGAGGGTGAAAAAACAAGGCCAAAAACCTTGTCTCTCAAGGGTTTCGCAGGCTTGTTCAAATTCCGTTCATGCTGCGCATGCCATAGAGGCAGGATCGAACTTGGGGTGGGCTGATGATTCCGCCCACCATGTGTGTGTCGACGGTCAAAAATGATTACGCAGAAGGCAAAATACGCGCTGAGGGCGCTGACGGTATTGGCTGAAGCCGATGACGGCGAGCCTGTGATGATCTCCGACATTGCAGCGCAGCAGAAGATACCGAAGAAGTTCCTAGAACAGATCCTGCTCGACCTGAAGCATCAGGGCATCGTCGTCAGCCGTCGCGGCAAGCAGGGCGGTTATCTCTTGCTGAAGCCGGCCGACATGATCACCTTCGGCGAGGTGCTGCGCATCATTGACGGTCCGATCGCGCCGCTGCCCTGCCTCTCGATCACGGCTTATCGCAAGTGCGATGATTGCGACGGCGAGCAGAACTGCGAGATCCGCCACGTCTTCGCCAAGGTGGCGGATGCGACCCGCAAGGTGCTGTTTTCCACGACGATCGCTGATGCCGTGGCGCCGGCAAAGGGCGCGCAAGTCACCCGCCTGCTGGCCTAAGGCGCAACCTCCTCGACAGCCGCTTATGCTCTGCCGCACGCCGCGCGCGCATGGCGGCCGCGACGGCAATTTGGGCACAGCATCGCAATTCACTGCCTTTCGGGATGTGCGCTTGATGCTTGCTTCAAGATTCGGTGAGATAGCTTTCAATCGCCCGCCTGTGCGCCAATTCGGTCCTGTCCAGTGGTAGGGAGAAACGAACATGCACGTCATGGGCTCGAAACGAATGGCAATCGGCGCAATCCTCGCAGTCACTTTGGCGACGGGAGCTGCCGCGCACCACGGCTGGTCATGGGCCGAGGGAGAGCAGACCGAATTGCGCGGCACCATCGAAAAGGTAACGATGGGCGGCCCGCACCCGACGCTCGATGTTGCGACCGCCAGCGACGGCGTCTGGCTCGTCGAACTCGGCAATCCGCGGCAGACGGAGCGCTCGGGCTTTGTCGAAGGGTCCGCGAAGAAGGGGGATCCGGTTGTCGTTCTCGGAAACCGTTCGCTAAAGGCTGACGAAAAGCGAATGAAGGCCGTGCGGATCACGGTCGCCGACAAGCGCTACGATATTTACCCGGAACGGATCCAGACGAACTGAGTGATGGCGATCGAGTTCCTGGAGTGGCTCGCCGCAACGCCGCTGTCGTCCGGGCTGCGGCGCTCGGCGCTTGTCTATATGGCAGTCAATGGCGCCCATATCCTCTCGATCGGGCTGCTGATCGGGGCAATCCTGCCGCTTGATCTCCGGCTGATGGGCCTCTTCGGATCGGTGCCGCTGGCGGTCATAGGCCCGTTCTTGTCGAGGGCGGCGGCCATTGGACTTGTGGGAGCGGTGATCACCGGCCTCGTCCTTTTCAGCGTGAAGCCGGTCGAATATGCGTCCAACACTGCCTTTCTTTGGAAGCTTGGACTGATCTCATTCGGGTTCTGTAATGCAGCGTTTGTTCATCTCGGGCGAGGATGGCGAGCGGGTCTTTCCAATGGCTCGGCTACGACTGGCGTCAGATTGTCCGCAGTCCTATCGGCCGTGATTTGGGTCAGCGCTCTAATCTCAGGGCGATGGATCGGTTTTCTGTAGTTGATTCCGAGCTTCAAGAAGGGCATTTCATGGCGACGTTGGAGGAGTTTCCGTTCAGCTGTCGAAAGGCGACGGCCAAAAGCGCTCTCTTGCGCAAACTGCTGATCCCCTTCGGTTCGGCAGGCTGCGTCGTGCTTTTCCAGATTGAAGACAGCCACACAGTCATCATCGCTACCGTTCGCCATCAGCGAGAAGAAGACTACCACTGATCGCGCGGCAGTCTACCGATCACTCACCGCCCAGCGCGGGCTGATCCATGGCTCCTGGTTAGAGCGCGGCAGCGGCTGCTTGCCGAGGATATGGTCGGCCGCCTTCTCGCCGGTCATGATCGAGGGACCGTTGAGGTTGCCGTAGGTGACGTGCGGAAAGATCGACGAATCAGCTACGCGCAGCCCGTCGACGCCGATGACACGGGTCTCGGGATCGACGACGGCCATCGGGTCGCTCTTGGCGCCCATCTTGCAGGTGCCGCAGGGGTGGTAGGCGCTTTCCAGATGCTCGCGCAGGAAGGCGTCGATCTGCTCGTCGGTCTGCACAGTCTCGCCCGGCTGGATCTCCGGTCCGCGATACTGGTCGAAGGCCGTTTGTCCGAAGATCTCGCGCGTGAGCCGCACGCAATGGCGGAATTTCTCCCAGTCCTCTGGATGGCTCATATAGTTGAAGCGGATGACGGGATCGGCTTTCGGGTCAAAGGACTGCAGCGTGACGTTGCCGCGCGACTTCGACAGATTGTAGCCGACATGCACTTGGAAGCCATGGCTCTTGGCCGCCGCCTTGCCGTCATAGCTGATCGCCACCGGCAGGAAGTGATACTGGATGTCAGGCTGCTTGACACCAGGCGCGGAGCGCAGGAAGGCGCAGGCCTCGAACTGGTTCGAGGTGCCGAGCCCGGATCTGGTGAACATCCACTGGGCGCCGGCAACACCCTGCCAGAACCAGGGAAGCCACGAATAGAGCGAGACCGGCTTGGTGCTGACCTGCTGGAAGTAGAATTCCATGTGATCCTGCAGATTGGCGCCGACGCCCGCCCGGTTCGCCTTCACCTCGATGCCCATGTCCTGCAGATGCGCGCCGGGGCCGATGCCCGAGAGCATCAAGAGCTTCGGCGAGTTGAAGGAGGAGGCCGAAACGATGACCTCCCGGTTCGCCTTCACCACCTCGACCCTGCCGCCGCGCTCGATCTCGACGCCGGTCGCCCGGCCGTTCTCGATCACCACCCTGCGCGCGAGGCCATAAACCACTTCGACATTCGGCCGCTTCAGCGCCGGTTTCAGATAGGCGTTGGCCGCCGACCAGCGGCGGCCGCCGAAGATGGTCTGCTCCATCAGCCCGAAGCCTTCCTGTTTCGAGCCGTTGTAATCCTCCGTCGCTTCGAAGCCCGCCTGCTTGCCGGCCTCGATGAAGGCGCGGAAAAGCGGGTTGCGGAAGACGCCGCGTTGGACATGCAACGGTCCGTCCGTGCCGCGCCAACCCTCTTCGCCGCCGTGGCTGTGCTCCATCCGCTTGAAGTAGGGCAAGACGTCCGCATAGGCCCAGCCCTTGGCGCCGAGCTCTTCCCAGCGATTGTAGTCCTCGGCGTGTCCGCGCACGTAGACCATGCCGTTGATCGAGGAGGAGCCACCGATCACTTTGCCGCGCGGCGCGGTGATGCGCCGGTTGTTGAGAGCAGGCTCGGGCTCGGAGAGATAGCCCCAGTTGTAGCGCTTCATGCTCATCGGCCAGGCAAGGGCTGCCGGCATCTGGATGAACGGCCCGAAATCGGAGCCGCCCGCCTCGATGACGATCACGGTGTTCTTGCCGTCTTCCGAAAGCCGATAGGCGAGGGCGGAGCCCGCCGAGCCGGAGCCGATGATGACGAAATCTGCCTGCTGCATGCTACTTCCTCTAGTGTTTTATCGTGCCGTGCCCCTCGTGCCGCCTCGTGGTTCGAGACGGCCTCAGGGCCTCCTCACCATGAGGCGGATAGACGTCTGCGGCTTCCGGTTCTCCTGCCCTCACCCTGAGGCGGGAGCGAAGCGACCCTCGAAGGGCGAGGGCAGGCCGCGCCCGTCAATAAGGCGCCTGTACCGGCCCCATGCCGACATAGACCGTCTTCAGCTCCGAATAGTGCTCCAGTGCTGCCAGCGAATTCTCGCGTCCGAAACCGGATTGCTTGGAACCGCCGAAGGGAATTTCGACGGGGCAGAGGTTGTAGGTGTTGATCCAGAGCGTGCCGGCCTCGAGCTGATCGACGACGCGATGGGCGCGCGTCAGATCGGCGGTGAAGACGCCGGCCGAGAGGCCGAACTCCGTGGCGTTGCCGCGCGCGATCACCTCTGCCTCGTCGTCGAAGTCGAGAACGCACATGACAGGCCCGAAGATCTCTTCACGAGCGATCGTCATACCGTCAGTGACGTCGGCAAAGACCGTCGGCTGCACGTAGTAGCCTTCGCCGGAGACATTGTTCGGAATGCCACCGCCGGTGACAAGCGTCGCGCCCTCCGCCTTGCCCTTCTCGATGTAGGAAAGAACCTTGTCGCGCTGCGCCCAGGAGACCATGGGCCCGAGCTGCGTGGCCTCGTCCATCGGGTCGCCGATCAGGATGGCCTCGGTACGGGCCTTCAGCCGCTTCAGGAATTCAGCCTTGATCTTCCGCTGCACGAAGACGCGGGTGCCGTTCGAGCAGACCTGGCCGGTCGAATAGAAATTGCCAAGCATGGCGCCGCCGACGGCGCTGTCGATATCGGCATCGTCGAAGACAACAAGCGGCGACTTGCCGCCGAGCTCCATGGTGACGTGCTTCAGGCTGCCGGCAGCAGCGGCGGCGACCTTGCGGCCGGTCGGCACCGAGCCCGTCAGCGACACCTTGGCGACGTCAGGATGGTTGACGAGCAGCGGGCCGGTTTCGCGGTCGCCCTGGATCACATTGTAGAGCCCCTTCGGCAGGCCGGCCTCGTGCAGGATCTCTGCGATGGCAAGCGCGCCGAGCGGCGTGTTTTCCGAAGGCTTGAAGACCATGGCATTGCCAGCGGCGAGCGCCGGCGCGCCCTTCCAGCAGGCGATCTGTTGCGGATAGTTCCAGGCGCCGATGCCGACGCAGACGCCGAGCGGCACACGCTTGGTATAGGCGAAGTCGCCGCCGAGCGGGATATAGGATCCGTTGAGACCGGCAGCGGCGATGCCGCCGAAGAACTCGAAGCTGTCGGCACCCGATGTCGGGTCGGCGACGATGGTCTCCTGGATCGGCTTGCCGGTATCAAGCGTCTCGAGCTCGGACAGCTCGCGATTGCGCTCGCGCATGATGTCGGCGGCCCGCTTGAGGATACGGCCGCGCGCCGTCGGGCTCATCGCAGCCCATTCCGGCTGGGCGCGCTTGGCGGCGGCGATCGCCTTTTCGACGATCGCGGGTGTCGCCGCGTGCAGCCGGGCGATCACCTCGCCGGTCGCCGGATAGATGCTTTCGATGACGTTGCCTGCTTCATCCTCGACATATTCGCCGTCAATGAAGTGGGAGGCTTTCGGCTGGGCTTTGAGGGTCACTGGGTCTGTCCTTTCGCAAGGGCGGCAAGTGCTGCATTGATGTAGTCTTCGGTCAGCGAGATCGATGCCTCGATGCTGACAGGCGCTGACCTCAGACTTTGGCGGATGTAGAGCCCGTCGATCATCGCAGCCGCGCCTTCAGCAATGCGTTCTGCGGCATCGGCCGGGCAGAGCGCCTTCAGGTTGGCAAGCAGGTTTGACCGCAGGCGTCGGGCATAGATGACGAGGAAGCGCCGCGTCTCCTCCGAGCGCTGCGCTTCGGCATAGAAGGCAAGCCAGGCGGCGATGGTTGACGGCGCAAACTGGTCGGCCTGGAAGCTGACCCGGATCACAGCGGAGAGCTTTTCGCGTGGTCTGCCTGCCGCCTTCAGCGCTTTCACCGCGTCGTCGCGCAACTGCTTTAAGAGAGAGCGAACGGTCTCGATCAGCAGCTGTTCCTTGCTGCCGAAATAGTGATGCGCCAGCGCCGGCGAAACACCGGCCTGCCGGGCAATTTCGGACATGGTGACGGTCAGCGAACCGTGATCCCCGATCACGCGCAGCGCTGCATCCACGAGCGCCTTGCGGCGTACAGGCTCCATTCCGACTTTCGGCATGCCGTCACTCCATCAATGTGGATGAGTATAATTTTGATTGACTGATCAATCAATAAAAAACGCGCATCGCGCCAGATGGGCGAACCCCTTCCCATTCCGTGTTTTCGCGGCATATTCTCCTACCAACCAGGAGGTGTGCCATGGCTGATATGTCTGACCGATTGAGCTTTCCGTCCTTGCAATCGAAATGGGGTTGGTTCGTTGCACTTGGGGTCCTATTGATCGTATGCGGCCTCATAGCAGCGGCAAATATCGTGCTCGCGACCGTTGCGTCCGTCTACTACGTCGGGATGCTGATGCTGGTCGGTGGCGTCGTCTATCTGGTTCACGCGTTTCAGGTGCGAAGCTGGGACCAGGTGCTGTTTTGGGCGCTGAGCGGCGTACTGTACGTGCTGGCCGGTGTTTTCGCCTTCACCAATCCGCTACTTGCCTCGGCCGCGCTGACGCTGTTCCTTTCGATAGCGCTTCTGATTGCCGGCGTGTTCCGCACGTGGGTCGGCTGGCGCATGCGTCCGGTGAAGGGGTGGGGTTGGGTGCTCGCAAGCGGCATCATCACCGCGCTGGCGGGCGTGGTCATCGCGCTCGGATGGCCCGTCAATAGTCTCTGGATCCTGGGGCTTTTCCTCGCTTGCGACCTTCTCATCCAGGGCTGGTCGATGCTTGCCTTCGGCTTCGCGATCCGCCGCTAAGTTATGCCCGGAATTCACAGCCTTGGCTCACGAATTGTTTCTTTTTTGACAAGCATGTGAGCGAGGGCTAAAATTTGTCCCCATAAGAGGCAGCCGAGGCGGCGGCGTGCATCGGTAATGCCGTGGACTGGCTAACCCGTCCCCTGAGAGGGCAGTCATATGCCCACGAGGTAAAGGGAGGAATCTTATGCCGATGGTCACCGTATCCATTTCACCGCTGCAGGCGGCGGACATTCGCGCCGCGGTAGACAATGGCAGCTATGCTTCGAGCAGCGAGGTCGTGCGCGAAGCCCTGCGTCTGTGGGACGCCGCCCGAAAGGTCGGTGGACACGATAGCGAAATGCTCAATCAGGACTGCGTCCCTGGAGGCGGCAAATGCGTCGCCGACATGTTCGCCGATCACGAGGCCGAGCATCGGCGCACCGCCTGACCAAATCATTGATCGGGAGAGCAAAATTCGCTCGCCCGAACGGTCGAGTTCGCCGGTTTCACAAAAGTTTCATATTGGGGAAAGGGTTCGTTGATCCTTCTCCGCCATTTTCCCTGCGAAAAAACAATAAGACACAGTGGAGATTGGCATGTCTTTGGCTGCCACCGTCGATCCGGCGCTCGTTCGTCGCTACGCAAGCGATCAGATCGTAACCCTTGCGAAACTCGTCATCGAAAATGCGTTTCAGCCCATCGTCGAGGCAGGGACGGGTGTGGCATTCGGCTATGAATCGCTGATGCGCGGACAGGAGCGCATCGGCTTTAGCTCCCCGATCGAAATCCTCGACGAGGCCCATAAGAACCAGCAGCTGCTGCAGCTGGAGCAGATGGTGGCAAGCCGCGCGCTTGCGAAGTTCGCCACGCTCCCGCATTTCTCGAGCTCGACGCTGTTCCTCAATCTCGATGTCCGTCTGATCCCACATGGCGAGCGGCTGGTGGAAGGCCTGCTGCAGCATCTGAAGCTTGCCAATATCCCACCCTCCTCGATCTGTTTCGAGTTCTCCGAGCGCTTCGACAATACCAGCGTGCCGGAGTTTGCGGCGCTCGTATCGCTGCTGCGCAAGGCCGGCTTCAAACTGGCAATTGACGATTTCGGCGTCGGCCACGGCGAAATGAAGCTGCTCTGCGACCACCCGGTAGACTATCTAAAGATCGACCGGCATTTCATCGCCGATATCGACAGCAGCCCGCGCAAGCGACACCTTCTGAAAAACATCGTCCACATCGCCCACGTGCTTGGCACCCGCGTCATTGCGGAGGGGATCGAGACCGAGGCAGAGTTCGTCGCCTGCCGCGAATTCGGCGTCGATCTCGTCCAGGGCTGGTTCATCTCCCGCCCGACGACCCATGTCACAGAGCTGCAGCCTTCGTTTCCGCACCTGCTGGACCTCGGCAAGGGCAAGCGCAGCCCGCAATCGCTCGATGAGATCCTGATCCGCAAGCAGATCGAGATGCTGCCAACGGTCTACGAGAACGACACGATCGACAGCGTCTTCGAACTCTTCCGTCGCAATCCGCATCAGGCCTTTTTCCCGGTATTGAACGCGAACGGCGAGCCGCGCGGCATCCTGCACGAGCGGCATTTGAAGGAATACATCTACCAGCCCTTCGGCCGGGATCTGCTGAAGAACAAGGTCTACGAGCGAACCATCTCGCATTTCGTCGAGATGGCACCGATCGTCGGCCTTGACTCTGATACCGAACAGCTGATGGCGATCTTCGCCAACATGGAAGGCACGAACTGCCTGCTGCTGACCGACAACATGCGCTATGCGGGCGTCGTATCTGCCGCGTCGCTCATCAAGGTCATGAACGAGAAGAAGCTGAAGACCGCCCAGGACCAGAACCCGCTGACCGGGCTTCCGGGCAACAGGGCAATCCGCGACTTCATGCGCGAGTCGAGCCTCGATGGCGACGAGAAGCGTCACTTCTGCTACTGCGACTTCGACAACTTCAAGCCGTTCAACGATGCCTACGGTTTCCACCTCGGCGATCACGCGATTTCGCTCTTTGCCGCGCTCATGCGTCGCTATTTCTTCGCCGAGCGCCACTTCCTGGGGCATGTCGGTGGCGACGATTTCTTCATCGGCGTCCGTGGTTGGACCAAGGAAGAGCTGACCGAAATTCTCGATCGCTTGATCAGCGATTTCCACGATGATGTGCTCGACCTCTATTCCGACGCCGATCGGGCCGCCGGGCGCATTCGCGGCCATGACCGCGCCGGCGTCGAAGCGCTGTTCCCCCTGATGCGCTGCTCGATCGGCGTGCTGGAGCTGCCGGAAGGTCTCGTCATCGACGACATCAATCGCGTCAGCGCCGAAATCGCCCATATCAAGGCCGAAGCGAAGGAAAGCGATGAAGGGCTCGTCTTCCATCTCTTGGGCGAGACGAATTGACGCCACCGGCGCTTCCCTCCTTCTCAAGTCCGTAGAGCTGAACTATCTGACATGCTTTCGGAACGAGGAGACCGGATCATGTCTTTGCCCACGCAGATGCGCTTCATCGACCTGCCGAGCTTCGGCGCGCCTGAGGTGATGCGGATTGCCACCGGACCCTTGCCGGTACCGGGGGAGGGCCAGCTCCTTGTTCGCACCGAGGCGATCGGCGTCAACCGGCCCGACGTCGCACAGCGCCAAGGCACTTACCCGCCGCCGAAGGACGCGAGCCCGGTTCTCGGCCTTGAGATGGCAGGAGAGATCGTCGCCGTCGGCCCGGGCGTTCGTGACTTTGCCGTCGGTGACAAGGTGTGCGGCCTGACCAATGGCGGTGCCTATGCCGAATATTGCCTGCTGCCCGCGGGCCAGGCTCTGCGCTTCCCCAAGGGCTACGACGCCGTCAAGGCGGCGGCGCTTCCGGAGAATTATTTCACGGTCTGGGCAAACATGTTCCAGATGGCCGGGCTGACCGAAGGCGAGAAGGTTCTCGTGCATGGCGGCTCGAGCGGCATTGGAACGACGGCGATCCAACTGGCACGCGCCTTCGGCGCCGAAGTCTTTGCGACAGCCGGTTCGCAGGAGAAATGCGATGCCTGCGTGAAGCTCGGCGCAAAGCGGGCAATCAACTACAAGACTGAGGATTTTGCAGAGGTCATCAGGGCCGAGACCGGCCAAGGTGTCGACATCATCCTGGATATGATCGGTGCTGCCTACTTCGAGCGGAACGTGGCATCGCTTGCGAAAGACGGCTGCCTGTCGATCATCGCCTTCCTTGGCGGGGCGGTCGCCGAGAAGGCCAATCTGGCGCCGATCATGGTCAAACGGCTGACGATCACCGGCTCGACGCTACGCCCGCGCACTGCCGAGGAAAAGCGGGCGATCCGCGACGATCTCCTCTCACAGGTCTGGCCGCTTCTGGATGAGGGCAAGCTCGCGCCGGTCATCGATACCGTCGTCCCCTTCGAAGACGCCGCCGAGGCGCATCGGCGGATGGAAACGAGCGGTCACATCGGCAAGATCATGCTGCGCCTGTGACCGCTCGCACGTCGCTCACCGAGCCTGCCGTTCAGCGGGCGACGAGAGGGTCAGGGATATTGTGACGGCAATCAGGCCAGGAAGTGCCATCAGCACGTAGAGCCAGTGTGCGGCCGCAACGCCGCCCGAAACGCCACCGGGATCCACCAGCCCAGTGCTGTTGACAATCACGCCAGCAACGGCGGCGCCGAAGGCGCTGCCGAGCGACTGCACCGTCGAGATCGCCGCCGAGGCCTTGTCCTGTTCGGAATTGCCGACGAGGCTAAGAACCTTGGTCACCAGATGCGCCCAGCCAAGGCCGACGCCGAAGCCCATCAGGAACATGCCGATGACGGCCGGTCCTAGCACCGCCAGATTGCCGGACTGATTGTCCGTTGCGAGGAAGATCGTCAGGGACGCGACTGCAACCATCTCGATCACACAACCGGCGACGATTGCCGTGTTGGCACGGCGTCCGGAGAGCGTTCCGCTGAAGAAAGCGGCAAAGGTCCAGCCGAGTGCGACAAGGGCGGTGAGATAGCCTGACACCAACGGCGTCACGCCGTGCAGCACCTGCAGGAAATAGGGAATGTAGATGTCGCTTGTTAGCACGAGCAGCAGCACGAACATCGTCAGGTAGACGCGGGCCACCGGCTTTGCGAGCATGACGGCGCCCGTCGGCAGAAGACGGTTCATACTGCGCCGCTCGACGCTCAGCATCGCTACGATCGCAACGATCGATGCAGCAATCAGCAACGCTCTTGAGCTTGCTTCGTCGATGGTTCCGGCAATGCTGACGAGCAGTACGGCCGCAAGCAGCAAGGCAATCTGAAGGATCGGTATCTTGCCATGGGCGCGATCGTCTTCGGCCCGCGGCAGCAGCCAGGGCGCGAGTGCCGCCATCAACACACAGAGCGGAACCAGCAGCATGAAGGCATGCCGCCATGCGCTGCCTTCGGAAAAGAGGCCTCCGAGGCTAGGGCCGAGCAAGGTCGACACGCCCCAGATGGCCGCATAGAGCGTTGAAGCCTTCTGCCACAGCGGCTCGGGGTAGGCGAAGCGAATGAAGGCGTAGGCAAGTCCGGCAAGAACGCCGGCGCCGAACCCCTGTACAGTGCGCCCGGTCAGCACCAGTGGCATCGCCGGGGCCAGCGCACAGATCAGGCTGCCGGCCCCGAACATGAGGGCGCCTGCGACATAGACGCTGCGAAGCCCGATACCGCGCGGACGCATCGCGACGAAGATCGACCCCAGGACCGCCGCCGCGACGAAAAGCGTCGTCATCCATGACAGCAGTTCGAGCCCGCCAATGTCGCGCACGATCGACGGGGCGATTGTCGCAGTGATGTAGGTTTCAACGGCGTAGAGGGTGACTCCGCCCCCGAGGATGAGCGTCGCGGGCAGCAGCGGCGCGGAAAACAGATGAACGACGGAGGGCCTGTCTGCGGAAATCTCATCAATGCCGGTCATAATTCATGCCTTGTGTGCTTCCAGGGATATGCATTATTTTTGCAAGTTATTATTTGGAAAAAATACATGGCCATGCTATTAAAGCAAGCGTTAACTTGGAAAAATAAATGAGGCAATCCCCGGCCAACCGGATACTGCTTGTGATCAAGACGGAGGGACCCCAGCTTGCCGCCGCACTTGCGGCAAGGCTGGCGATTTCCTCGGAGGCTGCGCGCCAGCAATTGACGAAGATGGCGGAAGAGGGGCTTGTCGAAGCAGTGAGCGACGCCACAACAGGCAGGGGAAGGCCGCGGCAGCTCTGGAGCCTGACGCCTGCCGGCAACCAAACCTTTCCCGATGGTCACGCCGAGCTCACCGCCACGCTCCTGACGACACTGGTCGCGCAACTGGGGAAGCCCGCCCTGGATGCCGTCATTTCCGCCCGGGAAGCAGAAACCCTCAAGCGCTACCGCGAGGAAGTCTGCGCTGAGGATGTCCAATCCCGTGTGTTGCAGCTCGCGGCCATGCGCACTCGCGAAGGATACATGGCCGACAGCTGGCAGGAGGCCGACGGCTCGCTGCTGCTTGTCGAAAATCATTGCCCGATCTGCGCCGCTGCAAGCGTTTGCGCCGGCTTCTGCCGGTCGGAGCTGGACACCTTTCGAACCGTCCTCGGCGCGAAGGTGGAGCGCGAGGAGCACATTCTGCTTGGGGCCCGTCGTTGCGCCTACCGCATCACGCCGCTTTGACCTGCATCTGCGCGTGCCGAAAGGCAATTGCTTTATCGGCGCGAACCGCTATGCGTGACGCATCTGCGCAAACGATCAGGACCATACCATGACCAATCCCGTCACCGTCGAAGTTACTCGAGGCTCGCTCGTTGAAAGCCAGCATCGTGGCACCGTCGTTGCCGTCGATGGCGATGGAAAGGTCGTGTTTTCGGCCGGCGATATTGACGCGCCAATCTTCCCGCGTTCGGCCTGCAAGGCCATGCAAGCGTTGCCGCTGATGGAAAGTGGCGCGGCGGATGCCTATGGCTTCGGCGACAAGGAATTGGCGCTCGCCTGCTCCTCGCACAATGGCGAGGACGAGCACGTGGCGCTCGCCGCCACCATGCTGGCACGCGCCGGACGCGGTGTCGAAACGCTCGAATGCGGGGCGCATTGGTCCTCGAGCCAAAAGGTGCTGATCCACCAGGCGCGCACGATGGACAAGCCGACGGCACTGCATAACAACTGCTCGGGCAAGCATGCCGGCTTTATCTGCGCTTGCTGCCATCAGGGCATCGACCCGAACGGATATGTTGGCTACGACCATCCGCTGCAGGCCGAAATCCGCGGCGTCATGGAAAGCCTGACCGGCGCCGTGCTCGGCCACGACAATTGTGGCACCGACGGCTGCTCCATTCCGACCTATGCGGTTCCCTTGCGCGGTCTGGCGCACGGCTTTGCCAAGATGGCGACCGGCAATGGCCTGGAACCGCTTCGCGCCAAGGCGTCCCGACGGCTTTTCGAGGCCTGCATGGCCGAACCCTTCTATGTTGCCGGAACCGGCCGCGCCTGCACCGCGCTGATGGAGGTAGCACCGGGCCGCATCTTCGCCAAAACGGGCGCTGAGGGTGTCTTCTGCGCAGCCATTCCCGAGCAGGGAATTGCGATCGCCGTCAAATGCGACGACGGCCATTCGCGTGCCTCCGAGGCGATGGTTGCCGCCGCGCTCAGCCGTTTCTTCGGCAGGCACGACCCGCCCCGCGCAAGCTTGGCCGCCATGGCTACTATCGAGATGCACAATTGGAACGGTATTCACGTTGGCGACATTCGCGCGACGGCTGCGCCGACCACATAAGCCGTTCCGGAACGGGACAGTCGCACCGCCAGAACAGAAATTGCTAATGTATGTGAAACTACAGCCCACGAGAACGGATGCGGTTTTCGAGGGTTGAGTTACCCTTTGCCCAGTACATCGAACGCCATGAGGGCAGGATATGTTTGCGGGCCGCTATCTTTGGTGGATGTTGATCGCCATCGCGATCTTTCTCTTCTTCACCATGTGTTTCGATTATGTGACCTGGCTGACGGTCGTTTCCTCGGGTTGCGCCCGGATCGCCGGCTCCTGCGGACCGATCATCGTGACCATGACCGGGTCCATGAAACCGTCGGGCGTCTACCTCGCGGGCGGCGTCATTCTCGTCGTTACCCTTGCCCGCATCCACTATCTGTCGATGGGCTGGTTCTGGGGTGTCGTCGTCCAAATCTGGTTCGTTGCATCGGCGCCGTTTCCGCTGCTGCTCGCCAATGGTTGGACCGGCCAGTTGAAGCCGGAGACCGTACTTGAGGGGTTGCCTGTGGCGTTCCTGTTCCTCGTGGTCTTCTGCGCCTATATCGGCTGGTCATTTGAAGACAGTGGCGCGCGGCCGCTTGGTGTTTGGCGTACACTGCGAGCGACGATTTCGCTTTCTGCCGTCTATGGCACCCTGCTGGCGCTGTCGGAGACGCCTGCCTTTGCCACCACTCCCGGTCGTTTCCTCGGTCAGATGCAGCTTTCGACGTCGATCGCCGCGTTGCAGCCCACACTGCATGATGTCCTGACAATCGGGATGGCCCGCGACACCTTCGCCTATCTTGTCTTCGCAATCTTTGTCGCCGGCCTCGCCGTGAGCCTGTTGCCGCAAAACCTCGGGGAACTAAAGGCGCGCTTCATTGCGCCGTTCATGCCTCGAGGATCTCGGCAGTGATGTTGCGATAGGGCTCGATGACCGCCGCGGCGATGTCCGCGGTGACGATCAGCCCCGACACGCCTGACACCGGCAGAATATGACAAGGAGAGACGTGGTCGAACTTCTCCTGCGTTAGCGGCACGTAGGTCTCGGCTGCGCAGGACGCGATGTGCCGCTTGATGGCCGCCTCCTCGAAATCGCCCGTCGACAGGCCGTGTACGGGATGGGCAGCCGTCACTCCGAGAAAGAACATGTCGGGCCGAAGCTGCGAAATCGCGGCCATGGCAACGGATCCGACCGAGACCATTGAGTGCTTGTAGAGCTTGCCGCCGATGAGGATCACACTCGCCGTCGGGTGATGTTCTAGCTCCGCGGCGATCGTCGGGCTGTGTGTCGCCACCGAGAAGGCGAAGTCGCGCGGCAATTGCCGGGCGATCTCAGCCGTTGTCGTACCACCGTCCAGAAAGATCAGCTGGCCCGGTTGCACGAGCGAAGCTGCCTTCCTTCCCAGCCGCGCCTTGGCCTCGGACGAGACGCTTTTTCGCGTCGAGAAGTCCGGAAGCTCGGGCGCTACAGGCATTGCCCCGCCGTGGACCCGCTTCAGCAAGCCTTCCGCCGCCATCTCCCTGAGATCGCGACGGATCGTGTCCTCCGACAGCGAAAAGTCTTCGGCGACGCGCTTGGCGACCACCTGGCCGTCTCGCCGAAGAATGTCGAGGATCAACGATTTGCGCTGGCTTGTGAGCATGGTTTCAATCCGAGTGTTGCACGAATTATCGTGAAATTGCACGAAACGAGTCGACATTCAAGAAATATCGTGCAGTTATTTGACTTCTCGTGCATGAGGCCGGGAGAAATGGAGTTTGAACATGTTGATTTTGATTGCTGGGCCTTACAGGTCCGGAACGGGGGACGATCCCGCAAAGATGGCCGCGAATTTGCAGCGGCTGGAGCAGCCCTCGCATAGGCTGTTCAAGGCGGGTCACGTGCCGATGATCGGGGAATGGGTGGCTCTGCCGGTGTGGAACGCCGCCGGCGGAAAGGCTGTCGGCGATGATCTCTACGAAGAGATATTCCACCCCGTTGCCGGTCGCCTGCTGCAGCTTTGCGACGGCGTGCTTCGGCTCGAGGGAGAATCGAAAGGCGCCGACAACGACGTTCGTATCGCGCGCGAACGCGGCATCCCGGTCTGGCACCGGGTCGAAGATGTTCCGGGCTGTGTCTGAAGCAGCTTGATTTTAAGAGGCCGGCTTGCCGGCCTCGATCTGTGCGTTTGCTGATAGCCGCGCTATAAAGTCAGCATCGAAGGGAGTCGATTATGCTGACATTGTATTTTGCGCCGCACACCTGCGCGCTTGCAAGCCTCATTGCGCTGGAGGAGTCCGGTCTGCCGTTCAAAACCAAGAAACTGAACTTCGCCGAAGCGGAGCAGCGTTCGCCAGAGTATCTCGAAATCAACCCGAAGGGCCGGGTCCCCGCGCTTGTGACGGAACGTGGCATCCTAACCGAAACGCCGGCAATCCTGGCCTACATCGCGCAGCTCGCGCCGGCGGCGCAGCTGGCGCCGCTCGATCCTTTCGAGTTCGCCCGCATGCAGGCCTTCAACAATTACATCTGCGCGACCGTGCATGTGAACCACGCGCATGGCCGCCGGGGTAGCCGATGGGCGGATGATCCGACGGCTCACGAAGCGATGAAGGCGAAGGTGCCGCAGACCATGAGCGAGTGCTTCGAGCTTATCGACGAGCAGCTGCTGGAGGGCCCGTGGGTCATGGGCGAGTACTACTCGGTCGCCGACCCCTACCTCTTCGTCATGACCGGATGGCTGCGGTCCGATGGCGTCGATCCGATCCGTTTCAGGAAGTCGACGGCGCACTATGCCCAGATGATGGAGCGCCCGGCCGTCCAGCGGGCATTGGAGCGCGAGCAGGCATAACGGCCATAGCCGAAGCGCGACTGCGACGACGGTATGGGAGGCGCGTGCAGCGCATGCGCTCACCCCCGGAAACGTGCGGCAAGCTTTTTCGGTGCGCGGAACCGCCAGGCGCCGATCAGCCGTTCTTTCAGTTCCGCGTCGCTGATCGCGCCGGCGCGCAAGGGCAGCGATGGCCAGCCGACATAGTGGTCGGTCTGATAGTAGATGTCGGGCGCCATCTCGATCAGCCGTTCCTTATCGTCGATCGAGACGGAAAGCACGACGGTCTCGTTATTCTTGACCGCCACAAAGGATTTGCCGCCCACCTTCAGCGCCGGGTTGCCGTAGGACGTGCTTTCCTCCACGCCTGGCAAATTCGCTTCCGCAGAAAGACGCTTGAGGCGCGCATATATCGTGTCGACGCTGTCGGTCATGGGCTGGCTCGAATTAGAAGCTCACGCAGACTAGCAGATTTCACAGTCTTAGGCACACCTTGCGAGCGGTTGCCGTTCGGGCTTTGGCGTGCTTGGCTGCGGGCTGAGCGGCAGGTCCGCCAACGCGGTCGGTGACATTCGCGCCAGATCGGGATGGTACAGCGGATCCCGGTTGACATCAGCGCTGTAGGGAGGCTCGATCGTCTCGACGCTAAAGAAAAACTTCAGGATTTGCATGGCGTGCCTCGCTTCCTTCCAGGGTGGCGAACGGAGCATCTGCTCAACACAGGCACATTATCGCGGCCGGCCGGGCACGTTTCAATTGAGATTACCAATCTCTCAGTATAGAAAAACTATATGCGAAACCTGAACTCGGTTCACCTGAACGGATTGCGTGCGCTCGAAGCGGTGGGGCGGCTTGGCTCTCTGCAGGCCGCTGCAGAAGAGCTGGGCGTCTCGATCGGTGCGGTCAGCCAGCAGGTCATCAAGGCCGAAGCGCAGCTCGACCACGTGATTTTCGAACGCACGCCGAAAGGTATGGTCGCGACGGAGGCAGGCGCGCGGCTGCTGGCCGGTCTGACGGAGGGCTTCAATGCCTTGTCACAGGCGGTGGCGACGACGCAGCGACGCGACGACGGCATCCTGACAATCTCGGTGGCGCCGGTGTTTGCCGCACGCTGGCTCGTCTATCGGCTCGATCGCTTTGCGGAAAGGCATCCCGAAATCAGCCTGCGGATGGATGCCACCACCCGCCTCGTCAATCCGGCGTTGTGCGATGTCGATATCGGCATTCGCGTCGGAAGCGGGCAGTGGCCGGATGTGAAGGCGGAATTGTTGCTTGCGCAGGAGGTCTTTCCCGTCTGCTCGCCAGCGATGGCGGCGCGGCTGCGCGAGCCCGCCGATATCCTCTCGCTTCCGGCGGTGATCGACGGCCGCGCGATGTTCACCTGGGAGGTGTGGATGCGCGAGGCTGGCCTTTCGGGTGCCACGCTTGAGACGCGCCACGTCTTCAACGACGCCTCGCTCTGCCTCGATGCGGCAATCGCAGGGCAGGGCGTCATGCTCGCCTGGCAGACTCTGGCGGGCTTTGCCCTGCAGCAGGGACAGCTGGTCGCGCCGTTCGGCATCCGCGCCAAAACCGGCTTCGGCCACTATTTCATAACGGCCGAAGGTTCGCGCGAGCCCAAGAACGTCAGGGATTTCAAAGCCTGGATCCGTGAGGAAATGGCCGGCACCCTGCAGCTCTTTGCCTGATCAGACCGGCTCCTCGGAACGCGTCGCCTGCATGGCAATATAGGCCGGCCGAGACTGGCAGCGCTTGATCCAGGCGCTGATATTGGGATGGGCGTCGAACAGCGCCTGTTGCGTCTGCGCGTAGCGAAGCACCTCGGCGATGTTGAGATCGGCGGCGGTGAAGCGGTTGCCAACAATGTAATCGTTGGTCGCCAGCTGCTTCTCCAGCGTCGCGAATGGTTTCTTCAGCGAGCGCACGGCAACGCTGATCGTCGCCTTGCCGTCGTCGCTGTTCTGCTTCTCATCGTCGTAGACGTAGACGATCCGCACCGTATGCGGTTCCACCTCGGTTGCCGCCCAGATCGTCCACATGGTCATCAAACCGTCTTCCTCGACTGTTTGACCGGAAAGCGGTCCGCCATTCTTGCGCGCCAGGTAAAGCGTGATGGCAAGCGACTCGTGCATCACGAGGTCGCCGTCCTTGATGCTCGGGATGAGCGCCATCGGATTGATCGCCAGAAAGTCCGGCGACAGCGTGTTGATCGACGCATCGGCGGCGAGCGGGTTGGCAAGGCGCCGCGCTTGAATGACGCGCACGGACTCAAATTCCAGCCCGAGCTCTTCCGCCATCCAGTAAACGCGCGAGGCGCGCGAGCGATAGACCCCATAGATCGTCAGCATGTCGATGTCCCCTTGTTCGGCTGGCCTCAGGGTAGGAGCCGAAGCGTCACGGCGGAAGCTGCCAAGCCTTATGAATCGATGAAAGCTTTTGATGTATCTCAGGAGATGCGGTTGCGCTCGACCGTCAGCTGCGCATAGGGCGAGGAACCCGCCGTCGCCAGCTCGCCGGACACCTTCTTGTCCCATTCGAAACCGAGGACTGCACCGTCCGGTGTTTCCTGAAACACGTTGTCGGTGATGACGGCCGTTGCCGCGCCCTTGGCGACCGAGACGGCGCAGCCGACAGGCGCCTTGCGGATGATATTGCCGGTCACGACGAGATTACGCAGATAGGGTCCCCAACCGAGTTGCATGCCCCATCGCGGAGCACCTTCTATGATGTTGCCGCAGACCAGCGTATCAGCCTCGGCGGCGATGCCGATGCCAAAGCCGACCTCGTGTTCATAGGGGCCTTTCAGGGTCAGGTTGCGCACCACGTTGCCGGTGACGCTTGCCAGCCTGCCGCCCTGGTCGAAATTGGCGATCGAGATGCCGTTCGCCGCGCCATCCACCATGTTGTCGGAGACGACGGCGCCCTGGAACTCGAATTCGACGTAGATCGCCGTCTCGCCCGAGCGCTGGCATTGGTTGCCGGTGATCTGGATGTTGGAGGCCGAATTGGCGCGGATGGCGGTGAAGGCGCAATCGGAGATGTGGTTGTTCGCCACCATGACATTGTCGGCGCGAAAGATGTTGATGCCATTGCCGTTCTGGCCGGTGCCGCCGGCATTGGCCTTGATCCGGTAGATGCGGTTGCCGTTGACGACGCTGTTGTCGACCGCCTTCTTCCAGCGATGCACGAGAATGCCGCCATTGCCGCAGTCGAAGACCTCGTTGCCGGTGATCGAGAGGCCGTTGGACTCGACGGCATAGATGCCGGATTGGCCGGCACCCGATATGCGGCTGCGCTCGATCCGACCGCCGCATCGCTCGAGCTGGACGGCATGTTTGCGGCTGCCGCCGATCTCGCAATTGTCGATCAGCACCTCGTCGACGCCGGTAAATTGCAGCAGCGCGCCGGCATAGTCGCCGAGCCAGCGGTTCTGCCCGTCGATGACGATGTTCGACAGTTCGACGCGCTTGATGTTCTGCGCGCTGAAGAGGTGGCCATCGCCGGTGCAGACGATGCGTGATGCGCCGGGCACGCCTGTTATGCGCGTATTCTCCGGCAGCACGAGATTGGGGACCTTGTAGGTGCCAGGCGGCAGGAAAACCGGGACATTTTCTGCGGCAGCCTGATCGATCATTTTCTGCAGGCTGACGCTCTTGCGATCGGCCGCGCTCGACGTCGTCTTGTACCGGACGGCATCGATCGGTCCGCGCAGATCGCCCTCCCGCGTGGTCGCGAAGCTGCGGAAGGCGATCAGCGTCAGCGCGGATGCTCCCGCAAGACGGAAAAGGTGACGGCGCGAGGAGACTGGCGAACTGTTTTTCATTCGTTAAGCTCTGCAGGAAACGTGCCAGCGCGCCTGTATCGTTTCGATGCAGGCGACAGTGTCAGGAGCACTACTTTTGTCCGAACCTGCACCACTGGCCCTTCCGTTCTTTCCCGCTATCTTTGCACGCATGAAACCAGACGCCTTGCTCTATCCCGCCCCCGAGGGGCTCTATTGTCCCGAGGGAGGATTCTATGTGGATCCCGTGCGGCCGGTGGAGCGAGCGCTGATAACCCACGGCCATTCGGATCACGCGCGACCCGGCCACACAAACGTACTCGCCACGCGACAGACGCTGGACATCATGCAGATCCGCTATGGTGACGGCTTCTGCGCAAGCGAGCAGGCAGCGGCGTTCGGAGAGGAGATCCTGATCAATGGCGTCAGGGTCAGCTTTCATCCTGCCGGCCATGTGCTCGGCTCCGCGCAGATCGCCATCGAAAAGAACGGTACCCGCATCGTTGTCTCAGGCGACTACAAACGACGCGCGGACCCGACGTGCGCTGCCTACGTGCCGGTTCCCTGCGATGTCTTCATCACCGAGGCCACCTTTGGGCTGCCGGTCTTTCATCATCCAGATCCGGTCGATGAGATGGGCAAGCTCTATGCGTCGCTGCGCCAGTTTCCGGAGCGCACCCATCTGATCGGCGCCTATGCGCTTGGCAAGGCACAGCGGGTCATCCGCCTGCTGCGCGATACCGGTTATGACCAGCCGATCTATATCCATGGCGCGATGGAAAGGCTCTGCGACTACTATGTGGGGCAGGGCATTGACCTTGGTGAGCTTCGCCCCGCGACCATCGAAAGCCGCGACAAATCCGCCTTCAAGGGAGCCGTCGTCGTCGGTCCGTCCTCTGCCTTTGCAGATCGCTGGGCGCGCCGCTTCAATGAACCCTTGCCGGCTTTCGCCTCGGGCTGGATGATGGTGCGTCAGCGCGCCAAACAGCAAGGCGTCGAACTGCCGCTCGTCATCTCCGACCATTGTGATTGGCCCGAGCTCACAGAGACAATCACCGATCTGCATCCGGGGGAGGTTTGGGTCACGCATGGCCGCGAGGAAGCCCTGGTGCGCTGGTGCCAGCTGCAGGGCATCAGGGCCCGACCGCTCCACCTGGTCGGCTACGAGGACGAGGCCGATTGATGAAAGCATTCGCCGACCTGCTCGACCGCCTCGTGCTCACCCCCAGCCGCAACGGCAAGCTGAAGCTGCTCACCGATTACTTCCGGAACACCCCGGACCCGGATCGCGGCTACGGTCTTGCCGCCATTGCCGGCACGCTCGAAGTGCGCAACGTCAAGCCAGCCATGCTGCGCGAGTTGGTGCTGGAACGCATGGATGACGTGCTCTTTCGCTATTCTTACGACTATGTCGGCGATCTCGCAGAAACGATTTCCCTGGTGTGGGACAACGAGAAGGACATGGAGCGGTCGCCGCTTGCTCAGCCGCGTCTCGGCGAGGTCGTCACGCAGATGAATGCACTCGGCCGCACCGAGGTACGCAGCTTCGTCCGCGACCTGCTCGACAGGCTGGATACCTCGGGTCGCTTCGCCTTCATCAAGCTCGCGACCGGGGCGCTCCGCATCGGCGTTTCCTCGCGTCTGGCAAAGCAAGCGCTCGCCGATCTCGGCAGCCGAGACGTGACGGAAATCGAGACGCTGTGGCATGGCCTGCAGCCGCCCTATGAATCTTTGTTTCGCTGGCTGGAAGGGCAGGGCGGCAAGCCGATCCTGGCAACGCCTGCAATCTTCCACTCCGTGATGCTCGCCAATCCGGTCGAGGAAGGGGATCTCGATCAACTTGATCCAGCCGACTATGCCGCGGAATGGAAATGGGACGGCATCCGCGTGCAGCTGTCGCGCGCTGGCGACACGCGCAAGATCTACTCGCGCTCCGGCGACGATATCTCAGGCGCGTTCCCCGATATCGTCGAGTCGATCAGCTTCGACGGCGTCGTCGACGGCGAGATGCTCGTCGGGGGAACGACACGCTCGACCAGCCCGACGCGCACCTTTTCCGATCTGCAGCAACGTCTGAACCGCAAGACGGTGACGACGAAGATGCTCGACGAGTATCCAGCCTTCATTCGTGCCTACGATCTGCTTTTCGATCGGGAGGAGGACGTGCGTGGCCGCTCCTACGTCGAGCGCCGTGCGCGTCTTGCGGAGGTCATCGATAGCGCGCCGCACGACCGCTTCGACCTCTCCCCTCTGGTGGAATTCTCTTCATGGGACGAACTGGACGAGCTGCGGTCGGCGCCGCCCGACCCTGTCATCGAAGGGGTGATGATCAAGCGCCGCGACAGCATCTATCAGGCCGGGCGGCTGAAGGGGCCTTGGTTCAAGTGGAAGCGCAATCCCTACAATGTCGACGCCGTGCTGATGTATGCGCAGCGCGGCCACGGCAAGCGCTCGAGCTATTATTCGGACTTCACCTTTGGTGTGTGGACCGAGACCCCGGAAGGAGAACAGCTGGTTCCCGTCGGCAAGGCCTATTTCGGCTTCACGGATGCCGAACTCGAGGTGCTGGACACGTTCGTTCGCAACAACACGACGGAGCGCTTTGGCCCTGTGCGGGCCGTCAGAGCGGACAAGGATTTCGGCTTCGTCGTGGAAGTCGCCTTCGAAGGCATCAACCGCTCGACCCGCCACAAGTCGGGCGTGGCAATGCGCTTTCCGCGAATCGCGCGCCTGCGTCCCGACAAACCGCCCTACGAGGCGGATCGCCTTCAGACGCTGGTCGCTTTGATCGATGCCAAGCGTGAGCAGTAGGCTTTTCTGGAGCAAAACGCCGCAGCACCACCTTTTTCAACACAACGTGTGTTGGCGACCGCGCGCTTCCGGTGCAATTCTCGAATCGCCGGGAACGATGGAAGTGTGAAATGACGTCAGACGAAGGTAGTGCCTTTTTTCGCCACCGCCGCATGGTTCTTGCCGGCCTGGCCGGAGCCCTTGTCCTCCCGGGCATGGCAAGTGCATTCGAGGTTCCGGAGGTGCCAAGGGTGATCGATCATGATTATGCAAAGGCCCGCAAGCGCTTCCGCACCAAGCTCTTGCAGAAGGGGCCGGCTCCCGACAAGTACGAACCGCTGGATGCGCCTCCGGAGGGCGAGAAGATTCTCTATCGGTCCGGCTACGGCGGCGAATTGGAGCTGGTTGCCTGGGTCTCCAAGTACAAGCGCGGTAGCAAGCAAAAGCCCGGCGTTCTTTTCCTGCACGGCGGCAACGCCATGGGCCTTGGCCACTGGGTTCTGCTCAAGGCCTATGTCGATGCCGGCTTCGTGGTGATGATGCCATCGTTGCGTGGCGAAAACGGGCAGATGGGCAATTTCTCGGGTTTCTATGACGAGGTGGACGACGTGCTTTCGGCGGCCGATCGTCTGCGCCATCTTCCGGGCGTCGATGCCGATCGTCTGTTTATCGCCGGCCACAGCATTGGCGGCACGCTGACCATGCTTGCGGCGATGAGCAGCCACACGTTCCGTGCCGCCGCGCCGATCTCGGGCAATCCGGACGCTTTCCGCTTTTTCAATCGCTACCCGCAGGACATTCGCTTCGACGATAGCAACGCCCACGAGTTCGAGGTCCGCAGCGCGCTCTGCTATGCCAAGAGCTTCAAATGCCCGGTCCGCGTCGTTCATGGCACGGAGGAGGCACATTTCAACGACCGCGCCGGTCTGCTTGCCAGCCGCGCGCGCTCGGGCGGTGTCCGTATCGAAACGGATACGGTGACCGGCAACCACACGTCGGCGCTGCCGGCGGAGATCGAGCAAAGCATACGGTTCTTCCACGGCGTTGCAGCCTGAGTGTGGTGCGAGTTCAATTGATGCGAGGCTGATGTCGTCACCAGCCTCGCGCCAGCCGCAGGTGCCATCCTTGCCGCAGCTATACGTCTCGCTGTTGTCGATGAGGGTGCTTTATGACTGTTTTCAGCCGGGTGTCGCCAATTGCCGGGCTTGCGGCCGCTGCTTTTTGCCTGAGCGGTTGCAATATCCTCATCCCGGACACCGGTGCCACCGATCCCGCCCGCTTCGTGCAGGAAACGTCGCCTGTTTTCTATAACCCACCCGGTGTTGATCCCATGCGGGTCAAGCCGGTGGATACGCCGGTGCCGCAGAGGCCGGGTGTGCCGCCTACGATATACAATCAGACTTACGGCATCCCAGGCGCGAATTTTAGCCGGACCTACGGCCTGCCGGTCACCAATCCCGTGAATAGCGCCATGTATGGCCAGGTGCGCGACACCGACTTCACGTTGCCGGCCATACCGATCAGCCGCATCGATCCGCAGTATCTGCGGCAGGAAGTCGACTATCCCTCGAACGAGAAGCCGGGCACGATCATCGTCGATACGAAGAGCAAGCATCTCTACTTTATCGAGCCGAGCGGTAAGGCGATGCGCTACGGCGTCGGGCTCGGCCGCGAAGGCTACGCATGGTCCGGCCGCGGTGTCATTCAATGGAAGCAGAAATGGCCGCGCTGGACACCGCCGGCCGAAATGGTCTCGCGTCAGCCCGACATACGCGCCTTTTCCGCAGAAAACGGCGGCATGAACCCCGGCCTCGGAAACCCGCTTGGTGCGCGCGCCCTCTATATCTTCAACGATGGGCAGGATACGCTTTACCGTATCCACGGTACGCCGGATTGGCAGTCGGTCGGAAAGGCCACGTCGTCTGGCTGCGTGCGCATGCTGAACCAGGATGTGGTTGACCTTTACAATCGCGTTCCGGCGAAGGCCGAGATTGTCGTGATGTAGCCGCGCAACAGCGTTTGGGATATCGTGTGTCCGCGGGCGGACACGACTTCGTGAGGTGATGGTTTATTTAGCGCAAGCGGATAGATTTCTTGTGCGTCACCGGCGTTGACCCACCCTCCGCGAAGGGCGTTCGTCCTTCCAGCGCAACAGGAAACCAGACCCGCGTTATGAGCTTTGAAAAATCCCTTTCCCGCCGCAGCTTCCTTTCGCTTTCGGCAATAACCGCAGCTTCGGCGCTGACCGGGTGTGCATCCACTGCCGGGTCGCCTCCGACGGCTCAGCCGGTCGTCATGCGCAATCCGATCAACATGTTCCAGGCGCCGCAGACGCCGGGTGATGCCGAGCTGGCGGTCATGTACGGTCCGATTGAGGATGGTGGCTTTCTCATTCCGGCCGTGCCCTACCAGCAGATCGATCCGCGCTTCTATCGCCAGCAGGTCGTCGATCCGACCGGCCAGGCGCCCGGCACGATCGTCGTCGATACCCCCTCGCGTTTCCTCTACCTGGTGCAGCCAGGCGGCACGGCGATGCGCTATGGCGTCGGCATCGGCCGCGAAGGCTTTGCATGGCAGGGCTCGGGCGTCATCCAGTGGCGTCAGAGATGGCCGCGCTGGAAGCCGCCGAACGAGATGGTCGCGCGCCAGCCAGAGCTTGCCAAGTATTCGATCGAAAACGGTGGCATGGAGCCGGGCCTGAAGAACCCGCTTGGTGCGCGCGCACTCTACATTTTCTCGGGTGGCGAAGACACGCTCTACCGCCTGCATGGCAACCCGGAATGGCGCTCGATCGGCAAGGCGGTGTCGTCTGGCTGCGTGCGCCTGCTGAACCAGGACATCATCGATCTCTATGACCGCGTGCCGAACAAGGCGCCGGTCGTCGTTCTGCAGTAATCCGCGCAGGTGCGGCCGGCCGATTGGCTGGCCGCATTCATTGCCGATGTTCGGCGATCTGGAATTCGGTTGGCGGCGACAGTTCCCTGATCAGCTTCTTGCGGATCGCTGCCGAATAATCTGCAAAACTCCTGACTTCCATCACGAACGCGTCCTCGCCGAGGATGACGCGTCTTTCGTAGTAGCCGGGAAGATCGGGTTCCTCGTCGGAAATGACCAGTCCATTGACCGTTGTGCCCGTCTTCATGGCGCGCTGGCGCGCCTGATAGAGAGATGGCGTCTGCCGTCGTTTCGGCGCAATCGTCTCCTTGCCATCGCCGGAGACGTTGATGATGGTCTTGACGGCGCAGAAGCGTAGATCGGATAGCATGTCGAGCGCGGACCACATGCCGTTGCCGATATCGGTGTTGCCAAAGACTTTGCGCCGGTTGGCCTCCATCGCCAGCGCGAAGGGCTCGGCGCCGTTCCCGCTCTCTATAACGAACCAGTCGAGTTTCTGGGTGGAGAACTCGCCGTCGCCCCAGAAGACCGTCGATACGGCGACGACGCCGGCATTTTTCAAGGCCGCCAGTACGTCATCGTCCCGGAAGGCCGCAGCGATGGCAGACTTCTGAAACATGTATTCGTCGTCAGTGATGCTGCCGGACCCGTCGACGGCGAGAACAAGTGCGATATCGGCGCAGGCCGAGGATTGAGAGGCTGACATAGTCCAAACCAATGCCATCGCCAAACCGATCAGCTTCTTCAGCATCGCCGCATCATCCCCTCGCTCACCACCCCGTGAAATTGACTATGACAAACGGCCGCTTTCCTGCTGTTATAGGAATGTTAAAGCAATCGCTAAAATAAGGCTCGGAGGGGAGCTCGATGGGGTTCACGCTGCGCCTGCTTGGTCGATTCCAGTTGCTCTCGCCCGCAGGCGAGAGCATTGCGATCGCCTCGCGCAAACATCAGGCGCTGATCGCGATCCTCGCGCTCTCGAACGGAAAGCCGATCGCCCGGTCGAAACTGGCCGGCATGCTGTGGGCCGAGCGGACGGAGGAGCATGCCCGCAACAGCCTCCGCCAGGCGTTCTTCACGATCCGTCAGGCCGTCGACGGCCACGGCGTGTCACCTCTCGTGTTCGACAACGGCTGCGGTTGGACGAGAAGCGATGCCATTGTCACCGATATCCAGACCCTTACTGAAAGCGCGAGGGCGGGGTGTCTGCCACCGTCGCTTGATGCTTTCGAGGGGGAATTTCTCGAGGGGCTGAGCTTCAACGACGAGACGTTGGAAGCATGGCTTCGCATGGAGCGCGGCCGACACCGCGATTTACTGGTCGATTGCCTTGCGAGCCTGGCCGACGGATTGGAGAAGGCGGGCAACCTGGAGCAGGCGCTTCTCGCTGCACAATACCTTTTGCGGCACGATCCCTACCACGAACCATCTCACCGGACGATCCTGCGCCATCACAGGGCGCACGGCGAGCGCGCTCGCGCCGTCAAGCACTACGAGAGCCTGAAAGCACTGCTGGAGGCCAATCTGAGTGTTGCGCCTGATCCGGAGACGCAGCAACTCATCGGTCAAATTCGCGAGCAGCAGGAGCCGCCGGCGCAGGTGGATTTGACCAATGGCAAGCCTAGGATCGCGATTCTACCGATCAGGAGCCTGTCACATGAACGAGACGACAGTCTGGTCGCCGAGTCCCTGACACGCAAACTGATCGGAGAACTCGGCCTGTTCTCGCCGCTCTCAGTGGTTGCCGCCGCGACGATGTTCGCCTTGAATGCGAGGCACGAGACCGTGGAAGAAATCGGCAAGCGGGTCGGCGCCGACTACGTCCTGGAAACCGCGGTTCAGGGCCACGAGGAAGGTGGCTGGGCGCTGGTGCAACTCGTGTTGGTGCAAAGCGGGACACAGGTATGGAGCCGCAAATATCTCGGCGAAAGCGCGGGTTCGGACCTCGGTCAGGACCGGCTCGTCCGCAAGATCAGCGGTAACCTCTATCATGTTTTGATGAAGCACGCGGCAGCCCGTTCGGCGATGGAGCCGGAAGGTGGGATCGGCACCGAGAAGCTGTATCTGCAGGTGTTCAACCACGTCGAGCGGCCGACATTGAAGGGGATGATCCGCGCCCGGCGTCTGTGTGAGCGGCTCCTGGCCATCGATCCCAATCACGTTCTGGTCCGCGAGAGCCTTGCCTGGATAAACTTCCACTCCTGCTTCAACGGCTGGCTCGACGATCCGGTGCATGGTTTCAGGCAGGCCCGCGATATCGCGCGGGCCGGACTGGGGTTGGACGATCGCGAGCCCTATCTGCTGAGCGCCTTTGGCCTGG
The DNA here is from genome assembly GCF_964254185.1 of Rhizobium sp. LjRoot258. Taxonomy (NCBI): domain Bacteria; kingdom Pseudomonadati; phylum Pseudomonadota; class Alphaproteobacteria; order Hyphomicrobiales; family Rhizobiaceae; genus Rhizobium; species Rhizobium sp. LjRoot258. The sequence goes on from NZ_CAXUST020000001.1 coordinate 670,947, forward strand.
CCGAAACGTATCTCGGAAACGCTCGAGCCGGCCTGGATGCACTAAAAAGGGCTGTCGACCTCAATCCGAACGACGCCGAGTTCCATACATGGCTCGGCATCGGTCTGACCTTTGCCGGTCGGATCGGCGACGCGCATATGGCGTTCGATCAGGCCGATCAGGTCAGTCCGGACTATCATCCGATCTTCCTGTTCCGGGGCGACGCTCATTTCGTCTCTGGGAACTATGAGGAGGCGGTTGCCTGCCTGGACCGTTTCCTGATCGTGCTGCCGGAATATCATTGGGCGCGGCTCCTGCGAGCGGCGTCATACGAGGCGCTCGGCAAAGACATGACGGCGCGGCTCGACGTGGCGTATGTCAGGGAGAACACGCTTCTGTTGAACGGCCGATATCTCGAACAATTACTTCAGGCTCGCGCCCTGTCGTTCCGGCAAAATCTGTGGCTGAGGCTGGAGGCCGCAGGGCTGCCCTGGGCGAAATGAGGCGTTGACGCTGGCTGCCTTGCTTCTCACCCCGCCGACATCAGGTTAGATCGCAACCCTTTCAGCATCTCGCGTATTGTCGCCATTTCCTCGAGCGTGCAGCCTGCCGCCTGCCCGATCGCGGCCATGATCCTATTGACTTCGCTTCTCATCACGCGGCCTTTCTCGGTCAGCGACACGATGACCTGTCGCTCGTCGCGGGAATCGCGGGTGCGCTTGATCAGGCCATTCTGCTCCAGGCGCTTGAGCAGCGGCGAGAGTGTGCCCGAATCGAGATCGAGCTGCTCGCCGATCGCTTTCACCGGCTGCTCTGACTTTTCCCACAGCGCCAGCATGACAAGATATTGCGGGTAGGTGAGGCCGACCGTGTCCAGGATCGGCTTGTAGGCGCGGGTGAAGGCATGCGCCGTCGAGTACACCGCAAAGCAGAGCTGGTTTTCCAGCCGTCTTTCCTCTTCCGGAATTTCCATCGTGTTTGCCAGATGCGCTTTCATTGTCGTTGTCCTCGAGGCGCGATTGTCCTCTTTTCGAATTCCAAATGCAATTTGCAAAATTAACTTGCGTACAATTTAATTGCGCATTATACAAAATCCAACCCCAACGCAAAGGAGACTGACATGCCTATCCTCTACACGACCAAAGCTTCCGCCACCGGTGGCCGCGCAGGCCGTGCCGTTTCCGAAAACGGCGTTCTCGATGTCACGCTGACGGTTCCGAAAGAACTCGGCGGCGATGGCGCGACCGGCACCAACCCTGAGCAGCTCTTTGCGGCCGGCTATTCAGCCTGCTTCCTCGGTGCTTTGAAATTTGTCGCCGGCAAGGAAAAGGTCAAGATTCCGGAAGAAACCACGGTCAGTGCCACCGTCGGCATCGGCCCGCGCGAAGACGGCACGGGATTCGGCATCGAAGTCGCCCTGACGGTCAACATTCCCGGCCTCGACAAGCCGACCGCCGAAAAGCTTGCCGCGGCGGCTCACATCGTGTGCCCTTATAGCCACGCAATGCGCACGTCGACCGAAGTTCCGGTTACCGTTGCTTGACCAAAGCAAAAAAGAGCGTCGTGCATCGCGGCGCTCTTTTCATGTGAAATTAAGATGCTATATTCTTTCTAGTGAAAGGAGTATGGCATGGCAGTAGCACATCCGATCTCCGGCGCCCGGTCCCCCGAGGCTGCCGTGATCACCAAGGCGGCCGTCAATGCCGCCGACCATCTTGGCCTCAACGCCCGAACGCTTTCGGCAGTGCTCGGTATTTCCGAGGCAACCGTCTCGCGCATGAAGCGGCAGGATTATCTGCTCGAGCGTGGCTCGAAGTCCTTTGAACTCGCCATCCTGCTCGTGCGTCTGTTTCGTTCGCTCGATGCGATCGTCGGCGGCGACGAGGCCGTTGCCCGGCAATGGTTGCGCAACGCCAATACCGCCCTCGGCGCCAAGCCGCTCGAAAAGATCGTCAGCATCTCCGGATTGACCGATGTCCTTGCCTATCTGGACGCCCGCCGCGCTATCGTCTGAAAAGAGGGCGATCTCGGGCAGGTTCTGGCGTCTGGTCGAGGCGCAGCACCAGATTTCGACATTGAAGCTTGTCGATACGCTCGACGAGCAGGTGCTGCTCGAAACCCTGCTCGAAGAAAGCAAGCCGGCATTGCCGCCGGAGTGCATCGGGCTGGACTATCTGCTCGCCACTCCGTTCCGCTATGGGGCCGTCTACCCGCATGGCTCGCGCTTCCGGCGGGCAGGGCGGACGCTGGGCGTCTTCTACGCCTCCGAGCGGGTGGAAACCGCGCTCGCCGAAATGGCCTTCTACCGGTTGCTGTTCTATGCCGAGTCGCCGGCGACATCGCTGCCTGCCAATGCCGCCGAGTACACGGCCTTTGCTGCAGCGATCGCAACTGCGTCCGCAATCGACCTGACCCGCGCGCCTCTCGATGCCGACCGTACCCTATGGACCGATCTCCAGAGCTACGCACCGTGCCAGACCCTCGCCGACGCTGCCCGCGAAGCGGGCTGCCAGGCGATCCTCTACGAATCCGTGCGCGACCCGCAACGCGGCCGCAACATTGCGCTTTTGACCGCCGCAGCATTTGCTGCCCGCGAGCCCGTCGAACGCCAGACGTGGAGGATCCGGCTTTCGGGGATGGGTGTCCAGGCGCTTTGCGATTTCCCGAGGGTCAGGATTGGATTTTCGGCGGAGGATTTCGCCAGGGATCCACGAATGGCGCACGGCTAATGCATGCCGCACAAAAGTGTTCAGCGGTCTTGCGGCGACGATATGCACGCAAAACAACGGCCTGAATGCCGGTCACATGGATCCCTTTCGCGTATCCGGTTTTTAGGCGAGAGCCTGCAGGTCGCGCCGCAGCCTCTCCATGTCGCCGTTCGGCAGGGCCTCGCTGAGGCTGGCGTGGGTGCTTTCCCAGATCGGCAGCGCGGCGGCAAGCACAGCCTTGCCCTCCGGCGTCAGGCTAAGTAAGCGCCGGCGCTTGTCTTTCCCATTCTGCGTTACATTTACCCAACCACGGCGCTGTAGTGGCTTGAGCGCTGCCGTCAATGTCGTCTGGTCCATCGCAAGTAGGGTCGCGACCGGTCCCATCGGCGGTGGTTCTGGCCGGTTCAGCGACATCATCAGCGAGAACTGGCCGTTGGTGAGCCCGACAGGGCGAAGGGCATCGTCGAATAGCCGCGCCAGCGCGCGCGCTGCCCGCTGCACATGCAGGCACAGGCACGTGTCACGTACTAGGAGCGTCGTTGAAAAAGGAATCTCAACCCCGTTTGACATGCTCAATTTATATTGATATCAATGTATTTAGTCAAGGAAAAGGAGCATGGACCGCCACGTCTCGGTCGCGCCGGAGGAGGGCGCACGTGATGCAGAATCAAGTCGTTTCCCGTGAAGAATGGCTGGAGGCCCGCCGCGCGCTGCTTCTCAAGGAGAAGGAAGCAACGCATTTGAGGGAGAAGGTCAACGCCGAGCGCATGGCCTTGCCCTGGGTCAAAGTCGATAAGAACTACGTCTTTGATACGCCGCAGGGAAAGAAAAGCCTTGCTGAGCTCTTCGATGGCCGCAGCCAGCTCTTGATCTATCACTTCATGCTTGGCCCCGATTGGGAGGCCGGTTGCCCCGGCTGCTCGTTCCTGTCCGACCATGTCGACGGAACGCTGCCGCATCTCAACCATCACGACGTCACCTGGGTCGCCGTTTCGCGCGCGCCGCTTGCCAAGATCGAGGCCTACAAGAAACGCATGGGCTGGAAATTTCCGTGGGTTTCGTCCTTCGATAGCAGCTTCAACTTCGATTACCACGTGTCCTTCGCCCCGGAAGATCTGGCGAAGGACAAGGTCGTCTACAATTTCGAGGCGATCGACCCCGCCAATGCCAATGACGAGCTTCCGGGCCTTAGCGCGTTCTACAGGAATGAGAATGGTGAGGTCTTTCATACTTATTCGACCTATGCCCGCGGCCTTGAAGAGGCGGTCGGCACCTTGATGATCCTCGATCGCGCGCCGAAGGGCCGCAACGAGGACAGCACGATGGACTTCGTCAAGCGCCACGACGAATACGAACCGGCCAAGAACGCGCCATCCAGCTGTCACTGAAATCTGCGACCATCATCCCAAGGGAGAAGGACGATGCAGCAAGCGAAAGTCTTGAAGGAGCATGAATTCCTGGAGGACCTCGTCGGTGTCTGGGACGTAACGGCGCCCGGCATGACGGGACAGGAACTTTGGACGGAGATCGTCCGTTCGCTGCATGGCATCTGGTTCGTTGCCGAAGGTTCCGGCCAGATGCCGGGTGGCGGGGCTGCGACCACGGTCCTGACGCTGGGCTACAGCGCCGACAAGGGTAAATACGTCGGCAATTGGATCGGCACCATGATGGACCATATGTGGGTCTATGAGGGCGAGGTCTCCGACGACGGCAAGGTTTTGAACCTCTATACGACGGGCCCCGATTTCAGCGACGCGAACAAGCTTGCCGACTACCGCGAGCAGATCGTCTTTCACGATCGCGATCACCGCACGTTCAACTCGGCTGCCAAGCAACCGGACGGCAGCTGGAAGCAGTTCATGGAAGCGCATTACACGCGCAAGCCGTGATCGCGAGCGAAACTCGACCCGGTACTCACGGAAAGGAAAGAGATCATGGCTTCCGATACGCATGGAAAATTCATCTGGTGCGAACTGATGACGCCGGATACAGCGGCTGCCGCCAAGTTCTACAGCTCGGTCGTTGGCTGGACGACGAGCGAGATGAAGATCGAGAACCTGCCGCCCTATACGGTCTTCGAAGCGAATGGCGCAGGCGTTGCCGGTCTCATGGATTTTCCAGCCGAACTGGAGGGGAAGGGCATCCCGCCGAACTGGACCGGCTATGTCGCCGTTGATGATGTCGACCAGACGGCGAAGGATTTTACTGCCAATGGTGGCTCGGTCCGCCGCCAGCCGGAGGATATTCCGACGGTCGGACGCTTTGCCGTCCTCGCCGATCCGCATGGAGCCGTGATTTGCGTCATGACGCCGCTGCCGAGAGACAATCCGACCCCGCCCGCGCCGGCAGGCACGCCCGGCCATATCGGCTGGCACGAACTGATGGCCGGCAACATGGAGGAGGCCTTTGCCTTTTATTCGAAGATCTTCGGCTGGACCAAGGACCACGATTTCGACATGGGTGAGATGGGCGCCTATCGCATCTTCGCCGAGCATGGAAAACAGATCGGCGGAATGATGACCAAACCCGCCAACGTGCCGATGTGCTATTGGGGCTACTACTTCAACGTGCCGGGGATCGACAGCGCCATCGAACGCGTCAATGCGGGCGGCGGCAAGGTGATCGTCGGTCCGATGGAAGTGCCCGGCGGCAGCTGGATCATCAATGCGACCGATCCGCAGGGCGCATTCTTCTGCCTCGTGGCGCCCACCCGATAAGCGCAGTCACGACCTTTTTGAACTCGGCGCGAGACGGCTGACACCGTCTCGCGCTGAGCTGCATTTGAGGTTCGAAGCGCGCTGCTGGAATGCCCTGGAGGCGGCGTGAGTATCGAATCGACGGTCCGGAACGCACAGCCATCAACGTCTGAGCGCGTTTGTATTTCATTAATTTTATTAGAATTTTAGCGTTTCCAGCCACATTCAGGGCCTCGCCGTTAACTCTTCCTAAAACATTTTTGGGTGGATGCATAACCGGCTATGTCTGAAACGGCTGCAAGTATTGCTTTTGTCTCTTCTGCGTAATTGATTGGCCCCAGTTTCTCATTGGGGTTATTTTGTTATGTCTATCGAAGATCCGCGCATTTCCGCTATTTCAAGCGAAAACGTTTCGCACGACTTCCGCCAGGACATTCATGAAGACGCAAGTATTGAGGCTTCCGCCCAGCCGGGTGTCGAGGTCGCACAGGCTGACAATAGCCAGCAGCCTGAGAAAACCGACCGCGTGCCGGCGGCGCCGCAGATCGCAGCTGCCAACGCCGATCCCGCCGAAATCGTCCCGGATCAGAACAACATCGCCCATCTGCCGGCTGATGTATCGATCGACGACATTCGCGTCGAAGGCAACAATCTCGTCCTCGTCCAGGCCGACGGCACGGAGATCGTCATCGTCAACGGCGCCCTGCACGTGCCGACATTCCTGCTCGGCGAAGTCGAGCTGCCGCAGCAGGCGGTGATCGCCGCCCTCGAGCAGAGCAACATCAACGTCGCGGCCGGTCCCGACGGCTCCTACTCAGCAAGCGCCTCCGCCCCGAGCTCCGGTGCCGATTTCCAGGATACCATCCAGCAGGATCCGAACGATCCGACGCAGCTCGCCCAGCTTCTGGCTGACACGCAGCAGCCCGACCCGGGCCTCGGCGACGGTCAGGAGCTGTTCGACGATCTGCCGACGATCTCCGACACCACAACGCTGAGCCTGACGGAAATCGAAGGCCAGGAAGGCGGCTTCGAGACGCAATCGGTGAACGGCACATTCGGTTTCAACGGCGGCGCAGACGTCGGCCAGATCACCGCGGTCCAGTTCGTCGATTCGCTGAACATGGATGAAGGCACGCAGAACGGTTCGCACCTTGATCTGACGTCCGATGGCAAGCCTGTCGTCATCACGGTCGATGGCCTGACCATCACCGGTAGCGTCGACGGCCAGCCTGTCTTCGTGCTGACCGTCACCAATGCCGCAACCGGCGCCTTCACCTTTACGCAATTCGGCCCGCTCGATCATCCGGACAAGGGGCAGGCAGGTCTTGATGATATCCTGCGCCTGCAGTTCAGCTACACCGTTACCGACAAGGACGGCGACCAGGCCACGGGCGTCGCCTCGATCAACATCAACGACGATGGTCCAAGCACCGGTAACGGCGTTGACTCAAGCGCGATCGACGAGTCCGACCTGCTTTCCGGTGAAGGCGGCAACGCGAAGGTAGAAGATGTCTCGCTCGGCATTCACTGGGGCGCCGACGCCGGCGCACATCGCGACCTGACATTCTCGAATGTTCAGGATCAGCTCAGCGGCCTGAAGTCCGACGGCCAAACCGTTCAGTTCGAAATCTCTGCAGACGGTCATACGCTGACGGGCTTCACCGGCGAAGGCGAGGGCCGTACCGAAGTCTTCGTCGTCACACTTGATCCGACGGCGCCGAACGGCGCCTATAGCTTCACCCTGCTGCAGCCGCTCGATCATCCGCAGAATTCCGAAACCGGCAACACGCAGCTCGACCTGAGCTTCAATTTCGTGGCGAGCGACGCTGACGGCGACACTGCAAACGGTTCCTTCGCAGTCGACGTCAACGATGACGTGCCGACGATCAACGGACCCGTCGAGGCGGTCAATCTGCTCGCCAACGGTGATTTCGCGGCCGGCACTTGGGAGCAGCACAGCGATTGGGGTGGCCCCCTTGGCGGGGCGGCTAACAGCGATATCGGCTGGAACGTCGATGGCACTGCCACCGTCCAGCTGGAACGCGTTGGCAGCGGGTACCTCGGCATGACGACATCCAACGGCACGCCGATGGTCGATATGGGCTCCTCGCCCGGCAATACGACCATTTCTCAGGATATCTCCGGGCTTGCAGCTGGCCAGGCCTACAACCTGAGTTTCCAGGCGGGATCGCCGGATCCGGCCTCGTCGGGGCTGGAAGTCTATTGGAACGGCAAGCTTGTTTACACCTATTCGCCGACCGCCACGATGAAGTCGATCGATCTCGACCTCACGGCGATCGACGGCATCAATACGCTGGCCTTCAAAGAAGTCGGAAATAGCTCAGACAATACCGGCACCTACCTTGCAAATGTCAGCCTGACAGCGAACACAACGGCTTCGGTCCTCACGGGCGCGGTGGGTGAGGATGACGTTATGTCCTTCACGCTGGCGCCCGGCTCGCAGTTCAGCTTCGGCGCCGACGGCGCCGGCAAGGTTGTGCTCGGAGCCGCCACGGTAGCGTCGGCCGCGGGAATCCCACTAGCGCTGCACGCCGAGGACTATTCCTACCAGAATGGCGCGATCGTCATCAAGGCCGGTGTCTTCAACTCGCTGAATGCGGGTGAAATTGCCACGATCAACGTTCCCTTTACGGTGACGGACGCGGATGGTGACAGCAAGGGCGGTGTTTACCAAATCCAGATCACCGGTGTGAACGATGTGGCATCTATCTCTGGCGTTGCCGCGGGTGTGGTTGTCGAGGACGGTACGCTTCAAGCCAACGGTTCGCTCTCGGTCACCGACGTCGATCACGGCGAAAATCATTTCCAGACACCGCCGTCGCTTGCCGGCCAGTACGGCACCTTCGGCTTCAATCCGGCAACGGGCGTATGGAACTACACGCTCAACAATGCGCTTGCCCAGTCGCTCGGTCAGGGGGCACATTTTAACGAGACGCTGACGGTTACATCTGCAGACGGCACTGCAACGCAGACGATTACGGTGACCGTCAACGGCACTAATGATGCGCCACAGCTCTCTGCGATTACCGGTTGGACCTTCAAGGACACGGCCGCCGACGACACCTTCTCACCGGTGGTCGGCCAGTTGCAGTCGTCTGACGTCGATCTCGACGATTCCGCCACCTATGGCATCAGCGGCACCGGTGTCGTCACGGGTACCTTCACCGGTGGCTACAACATCGAAAAGGTGGGCGCCTACGGTACGCTCTACCTGAACAGCGCGACGGGCGCCTATACCTATGTGCCGAATGATGGTGCGATCGAAGCGCTGAAGAAGGGCGCCACAGAAACCTTCACGCTGACGGTGACCGATGGCGCCGGCGCCAGTGACAGCAAGCCGCTGACCATTACGCTCGACGGCACCAACGACACGCCGGTCGCGGTCGCCGACACTAACATGGTGAAGGAAGCAGGCGTCGGAACGTTCGGCGATTGGAAGGCCGAAGGCAATGTGCTGAGCAACGACACGGATCGGGATGCCGGCGACACCAAGGTCGTCTCCGACCTCGAGAATGCGGACATCCATCTCTTTGGCGTTTTCGTCAAGGCGGGCGACTATGGCGTCCTGCAGCTCAACAGGAACGGTTCATACACCTATAGCCTCAACAACTTCGACAAGGACACGAATCGTCTGGCTCAGGGCGAAACCGCCTACGAGACCTTTACCTACACGGCAAGGGACGCGTCCGGCGCCGCTTCGACGACAACGTTGACGATCGAGATCAAGGGAACCAACGACGCCCCGAGCGCCAGCTTCCAGTACAATACTGTCAAGGAAGGGATTTCCACGGCGGACAGTTCTGTCGCGACCGGCAATCTGCTGTACGGCGCGTCCGACGTCGATAACGGCGCCGTCGTGCAGGTCGCCAGCGTCGATGGCAAGAGCGATGGCTCGACCGGCATTGCCGGCGACTATGGCAAGCTCACCTGGGATGCGTCTACTGGCACATACAGCTACGCGCTCGATAACACAAAAGCGTCCGTGCAGGCGCTGGCGGCGGGCGAGGTGCGTTATGAAACCTTCGACTTCACAGTCAAGGACGAGTGGGGTGCGACCGACACCAACAAGCTGACGATCAAGATAACCGGCACCAACGACGCTCCAGTCATTGCCGACAGTCATGCGATGGGCGGTGTCATCGAAATGGGTGCGGACGCGACGGGCGCCGCGCGCGGCACCAACACGGTTTCCGATACGCTGGTCAAGAGCGACGTCGACACCGATGACAGCGCCTCGAACGATAAGTGGTCGGTCGTCGCTGGTGACGGACAGACCGCGTCCGGGCAGGCGGCTGTTACGACCGCCTACGGCACGTTCAAGGTCGATCAGGATGGCAAGTGGACCTATACGCTGAACGATTCCACTGCCGCAACGCAGGGTCTCGCGCTCGGTGAGACGCGGACCGAGACATTTACGGTCAAGGTGACCGACAGTCACAATGCGAGCGACACGCAGAGCGTGACCGTAACGATCACGGGCTCGAATGATGCGCCCGTCATCACCACGCCGAACGCCGGCGCAACGTTGACCGAAACGGCGAACACGACCGGCTCGAACGTTGTGCAGCAGGCGTCGGGTAGCCTGGCATTTACCGATGTCGATCTGAACGACGTCGACCACAAGGCCACTGTAACGGGCGTTGCAACTTCCGACACGACGAGCGGACTGCCCGCCAACCTGATGTCGTTCTTCAAGATCGACTCGGTGACGAAGGCGCCAGGCAGCACGGCTGGCGAGATCAAGTGGAGCTTTTCGGCTCCGGACAAGACCTTCGACTATCTCGGCGCGGCCGATCACGTCACACTGAAATACACCGTCCTGCTCGATGACGGCGATGGCGGCAAGGTCAGCCAGATTGTGACCATCGTCGTCAACGGCACCAACGATGCGCCGGTCATTACCGGCGGCTCGACGAGCGAATGGGTTGTCGAGGAGGGCTACGGCTGGCTCGGATTCCCGCGCGGAGAGAGCGTTGCCAGTGGCACCCTCGCCAAGACCGACGTCGACCTCGACGACAACAGCTCGAATGACTCCTGGTCGATCACGCCTCGTGTCGGTCAGGTCGTCGACGGGACGTTGGTCAAGGGTGTTTATGGCTCGATCGTCGTCGATGCCAACGGCAAATGGACCTACACGCTCGACAATACGCTTGCCTCGACCCAAGGCCTTGCCCTGAATGCGACGGCGAGCGAGAAGTTCGATGTGACCGTGACGGACAGCCACGGCGCGACCGCCACGCAGGCGATCACCGTCAATGTTCTCGGCTCGAACGATGGGCCTGTCATCGCCGATACCCATACGACAGGAAGCGTGATCGAAGCAGGCTTCGGTACGAACGGCATCGCCACGATTTCCGATACGCTCGTCAAGACGGACGTCGATTCCGACGACAATCCAGGCAACGATTTCTGGAGCGTCGGCAACGCCTGGAGCAATGCCGACAATGGTAAATACGGCACGCTTTCGATCGACCAGGCCGGCAAGTGGACCTACGTACTCGACAATGGCCGCTGGGAAACGCAAGGCCTCGGGCTCGGCCAGACGGCGACCGAAACGTTTACCGTGATGGTCCGCGACAGCCACGGCGAGATCGATACGCAGAACGTCGTCATCACCGTTACCGGCACCAATGATGCGCCGGTCATCACCGGTGGGGATACGAGCGCAACGGTCAAAGAGGCTGGTGCTGGTACCGGCGGCGACGCCGTCGAGAGCGGCATCCTGGACAAGACGGATGTCGACGGCGACGACGACGGCAGCAACGACAGCTGGTCGGTCGTAGCCTCCGGCAACCAGATCCAAGTCGGCTCGTCGGTGAAGGGCGTCTACGGCATGCTCTCCGTCGATCAGAACGGCAAGTGGACGTATAACCTGGACAACGGCCTGCCGGCCACGCAGGCGCTGAAGAACGGCGATCAGAAGCTCGAGACCTTCACCGTAGAAGTGACGGACAGCCATGGTGTCAGCGATACGCAAACCGTCAGCATCACCGTGCGCGGCACGAACGATGCGCCGGTCGCCAACGACGATACCTTCACGGTGAGCGAAGACGGCGTTTCCTCTCATACCTCGTCGGCAAACCCGCTCGTGGTCGGCAACGTCCTGGCCAACGATATGGATGTCGATAGCGCCAGCCTCAGCGTCACCGGTATTTCGAACGTGACGGTTACGACCGCCAACGGCACCGGCCTGACGCTTTCAGTCTCGAGCGAAGGCAACGGCGTCTACAAGATCGCCACGAACTTCGGCGATGCCCATCTGTCGGTCGGCTCGACCGGCGACGTCAAGCTGTGGTCCGACAGCGGCGAGGATCCGTTCAAGGCGCTCGGCGTCAACGAAACCGCGACCATCAAGTTCGACTACACGGTTTCCGATGGCAGCAGCATTGACCAGGCGAGCGCGACCATCACGGTTCAGGGCTCCAACGACAATCCGGTGGCCGTGGACGACCCCGCGACTTACAGCGACAATTTCAACAACACGAGCATCGACGGCTGGAGGTTCGTGTCACTGTCGGGCTCTCCTTCGTGGTCGATGAACGGCAACGGCCTCGGCGAGCAGACCAACTCTTCGTCCAACGATGGCAAGGGCATCGCACTCGCACCAAGCGACAGCCTGCCGCCGGCAAGTAAGATCTACACGATCGAGGTCGATGGTGACCCGAAAACGTCAGGCAACGGCAACCCCAAGTCCAATCAGGCTCTTGGCGTGGTGTTCGGCTATCAGGACTCGACGCACTATTACCGCGCCTACTGGAAGGATTTCGGCACCGACTACAGCAACCAGAGCAGCCACCGCGACCTCGTACTTGAGCGCATAGATGGCAACCAGGTCACTGTTCTCGGCCTCGTCAACAAGATCAATCTGGGCTCCGAGACGATCCACTTCAAAGTCGAAGTAGATGGCAATGGCATCGATGTCACGGTAACCGGCAACGGGGAGACGGCAGTTCTTCACAGTTCCGACACCCCGGCGATCGGCAGCTACGGCGTCTACACGAGCGACAACGACGACGGCATCGCCTACGACAACTTTACGGCTTCGACAGGCGCCCCGATCGCGACGGCCGAGGATACCTCGCTCGTCATCAGCACGGTCGATCTACTGGCGAACGACAGCGACGTCGACGGCGACACGCTGAGCATCATAGGCGTCAGCGGCACCTCCGCGCACGGTGGCACGGTAACGCTGAGCAACAACGGCACGATCACCTACAACCCGGCCGCAAACTATAACGGCAAGGATACGTTCACCTACACCGTCAGCGACAGCCACGGCGGCACGGCGACCGCCACGGTGACGGTCAATGTCACACCGGTCAACGACACGCCGGTCGCCCCGGCCGTGACGCTGGCGGCGATCGCCGAGGACAGCGGCGCGCATCTGATCACGGCGGCCGATCTTCTGGCTGGCGCAACGGATGCCGACGGCGATGCGCTGACGGTGACCAACCTGACGGCCTCCTCGGGTACGCTGGTAGCCAATGGCAATGGCACCTGGACCTATACACCGGTTTCCAACGACGATGCGTCGGCGAGCTTCAGCTACAAGGTTTCGGACGGCACGGCGACGGTTTCCGGCAGCGCGACGCTGGACCTGACGCCGGTCAACGACGCGCCGACGGCGGTGTCGGAGGTTCTGACCAGCGTTGTGGAAGACAGCGGCGCCCGGACAATCTCGTTCGCATCGCTGACGACAAATGACAGCACCGGCCCGGCGAACGAAGCCGGCCAGTCGCTGACGGTGACGGCGGTCAGCAACGCGGTCGGCGGCGCGGTGGCGATCGTCAACGGCCAGGTGGTGTTTACGCCTGCTGCGGACTTCAACGGCACGGCGTCGTTCGACTACACGATCCGCGACAACGGCCAGACGAACGGCAGCGACGACTTCAAGACCAGCGTCGGCCATGCCAGCTTCGCGGTGACGCCGGTCAACGACGCGCCGACGGCGGTGTCGGAGGTTCTGACCAGCGTTGTGGAAGACAGCGGCGCCCGGACAATCTCGTTCGCATCGCTGACGACAAATGACAGCACCGGCCCGGCGAACGAAGCCGGCCAGTCGCTGACGGTGACGGCGGTCAGCAACGCGGTCGGCGGCGCGGTGGCGATCGTCAACGGCCAGGTGGTGTTTACGCCTGCTGCGGACTTCAACGGCACGGCGTCGTTCGACTACACGATCCGCGACAACGGCCAGACGAACGGCAGCGACGACTTCCAGACTAGCGTCGGCCATGCCAGCTTCGCGGTGACGCCGGTCAACGACGCGCCGGTCGCCCCGGCCGTGACGCTGGCGGCGATCGCCGAGGACAGCGGTGCGCATCTGGTCACGACGGCCGATCTGCTGGCTGGCGCGACGGATGTCGATCACGACACGCTTTCGGTGAGCGGCGTTTCGGCCTCTTCGGGCACGCTGGTCGACAATCACAACGGCACCTGGACCTTCACGCCTGCGGGCGATGACGACACTTCGGTCAGCTTCAGCTACACGGTGTCGGACGGCACGACGACGGTTCCCGGCAGCGCGACGCTCGACCTGACGCCGGTCAACGACGCACCGGTCGCTCCGGCCGTGACGCTGGCGGCGATCGCCGAGGACAGCGGTGCGCATCTGATCACGACGGCCGATCTGCTGGCTGGCGCGACGGATGTCGATCACGACACGCTTTCGGTGAGCGACCTTTCGGCCTCCTCGGGCACGCTGGTCGACAATCACAACGGCACCTGGACCTTCACGCCTGCGGGCGATGACGACACCTCGGTCAGCTTCAGCTACACGGTGTCGGACGGCACGACGACGGTTCCCGGCAGCGCGACGCTCGACCTGACGCCGGTCAACGACGCACCGGTCGCCCCGGCCGTGACGCTGGCGGCGATCGCCGAGGACAGCGGTGCGCATCTGGTCACGACGGCCGATCTGCTGGCTGGCGCGACGGATGTCGATCACGACACGCTTTCGGTGAGCGGCGTTTCGGCCTCCTCGGGCACGCTGGTCGACAATCACAACGGCACCTGGACCTTCACGCCTGCGGGCGATGACGACACTTCGGTCAGCTTCAGCTACACGGTGTCGGACGGCACGACGACGGTTCCCGGCAGCGCGACGCTCGACCTGACGCCGGTCAACGACGCACCGGTCGCTCCGGCCGTGACGCTGGCGGCGATCGCCGAGGACAGCGGTGCGCATCTGATCACGACGGCCGATCTGCTGGCTGGCGCGACGGATGTCGATCACGACACGCTTTCGGTGAGCGACCTTTCGGCCTCTTCGGGCACGCTGGTCGACAATCACAACGGCACCTGGACCTTCACGCCTGCGGGCGATGACGACACCTCGGTCAGCTTCAGCTACACGGTGTCGGACGGCACGACGACGGTTCCCGGCAGCGCGACGCTCGACCTGACGCCGGTCAACGACGCACCGGTCGCTCCGGCCGTGACGCTGGCGGCGATCGCCGAGGACAGCGGTGCGCATCTGATCACGACGGCCGATCTGCTGGCTGGCGCGACGGATGTCGATCACGACACGCTTTCGGTGAGCGGCCTTTCGGCCTCTTCGGGCACGCTGGTCGACAATCACAACGGCACCTGGACCTTCACGCCTGCGGGCGATGACGACACTTCGGTCAGCTTCAGCTACACGGTGTCGGACGGCACGACGACGGTTCCCGGCAGCGCGACGCTCGACCTGACGCCGGTCAACGACGCACCGGTCGCCCCGGTTGACAGCAATGCTGCGGTAAACAGCGTTGCCGAGAATGCGGCCAACGGCACGCCTGTCGGGATCACCGCGCAGTCGACCGACGTCGATGGTGACGCAGTCACCTATTCGCTGGTAGACGATGCCGGTGGCCGTTTTGCCATCAACAGCCAGACTGGCGTTGTGACGGTTGCGAACGGCACGTTGCTCGACTTCGAAACGGCGACCTCGCACACGATCACAGTGAAGGCCGCAGACGCCAGCGGTGCCTTCTCCACGCAGAACTTCACGATCGGAGTGAGTGACGTAAACGAAGGTCCGGTGAACCATGCGCCCGAGGCGGGCGGAACCGCCAAAATCTACACCAACAGCGACAGTGCTCCGATCGCGGATTGGGCATTGCTGCACTTTGCAAGCGACGCGGATGGCGACACGCTGAGCATTACGGGCGCGAGCGCAACGTCCGCGCAGGACACGGCAAGCCATTCCACTTCGCAGGTGACCTTCTCGGATGGCAATTCGAACGGCGGGTCCTTCAACTACACCGTCTCGGACGGCAGTGCCTCCGCGACGGGAACAGCCGGCGTCATCAGAGACACAACAGGCAACCTCGATGGCACGACCGCAGCGGAGATACTGATCACAACGAATGGTACCAACACCATCGATGGCCATGGCGGCGGCGATATCATCCTGGGGGGCAATGCCAAGGACACCATCTATGCCTACAGCGACCTCTTCTACGTCGACGGCGGCAACGGAACGGATACGCTAACGGTGAACGCGCCAGGTGACGGCGTTTCGGTCGATCTCTCGTCCACAACTATCGTCAATGTCGAAAATCTGACGTCGGTGGATGGAGGTAGCAACGACAGCTACAATCAGACTCTGACAGTCTCGGCAACGCAATGGGCTAACTTCTCGTCGATCGACATGAATGATGGCTCAGACGTTTTGAACGTCAAAGTCACGGGTTCGATGGATATTTCCGGCATGGGTACGCCGGGCCTGGACGATATCGAAACCGGCAATCTTGTCGGAACGACAGGCGATGACGCAATTACGCTTACGGGTGCTCAACTGAACGCAATGGGCAACGGCAGTATCAACCTTGGAGGGGGTGCCGACACGATCAATCTGATGTCGACGTCGACAGTTCTGAACGGACTGGGTAACAGTGGCCTGCAGGGTGTTGAACTGATCTCTGCGGCTTCAGCGAACTCCGGTGTGACGATCAACCTTTCCAACCAGTCGGAGGCCTTCACGATTACCGGCAGCAGCAGCAACGATACGCTTACCGGCGGGTCTGGTGCTGATGCTATCAATGGCGGCGCGGGAAGCGATACGATCACGGGCGGCGGGGGTGGCGACACGCTCACGGGTGGCGGCGCAGCCAACGTCATCGACACCTTTGTTATCGGATCGGGTGACTCCACCCCGACGATCGGTGGATCCGGAAACAACGGCACCATTTCCGGTTATGACGTCATCACGGATTTCAATACGTTGGTCGACAAACTGAACCTGCCCGGAACGGCGGTGGTTGTGGCTAATGCTCAGATCGATGGTGGCGATTCAAGCCTCACCATTGGCAGCGACACAGTGGAGTCGCATTCCGTTACCAATGGCATGGTTACCTTCTTCGGGACGGATGCATTTGGGACGCCGCTGACAGTCAACTCACTCGCGGCTCTCGCAGCGGTTGTGCAATATCTGCAAAACACCGACATCGGGTCAACCGGTGCGACTATAGGTTTCAATGCAACAATAGATGGCGTGGCGCATACCTATGTGTACATGCAGGGCGGCAGCACCAACACCAACGGGACGAATACGCTCGTTGATCTGGCCAATAACACAGTTGCCAACTTGAATACGCTGATCGGAAATCGCATCGACCCCATCATCCTCGACCTCGATCACAATGGCGTCGCGCTGACCTCGCTCGATCAGGGCGTCCAGTTCGACATCAATGCCGACGGCCACAAGGATCAGATCGCCTGGACGGCCGGCACTGACGGCATCCTGGCGCTCGATGTGGATGGCAACGGCAAGATCGACAATGGCAGCGAGATCTTCTCGCCGCACTTTGCCGGTGGCAGCTATGTGGACGGTCTGGCGGCGCTTTCGACGCTCGACAGCAACCATGACGGCAAGATCGATGCGGCCGACGAGGCCTTCTCGAAGCTCACCGTCTGGCAGGATCTCAACCACAACGGCATCACCGACAGCGGCGAGCTTTCGAGCCTGGCGGACCATTCGATCAGCAGCATCTCGCTCGATGCGACTGTCTCCAACTCGGAGATCAACGGCCAGTCGATCCTCGCCGATGGCAGCTACACGCTGACGGATGGTTCGGCCGGTCACTTTGTCGAGGTTGCCTTCGACACGACGCTCGGCGACAGCGAAAACGGCGGCAATGCCTATTCGCTCATCGGCAGCGATGGCGATGATACCCTGTCCGGCAGCGGTGGCATGTTCACGATATCGGGCGGGGCAGGGGCTGACACCTTTGTCCTCGATGCCGATGCCCTGAACGACGTCAAGCTCGCCGATGTCATCACCGACTTCAAGGCAAGCGAAGGCGATACACTCGACGTCTCGAAACTCCTCGACAGCCTACTCGGCCATGAGGCGAGCGAGGCCGAAGCGCTCGCGAGCGTCAAGACGACGGTCAGCGGCACGGATACCGCGGTCAGCGTCAACGCCAATGGCGGCTGGCACGATGTGGCGGTTCTCCAGAACACAACGGAAGCGGTCAAGATCCTGTTCGACGACAAGCACGACACGACGACGGCACCGCACGTCGGCTAATGCTTGCAGAAACCAGTAGAGGAAAAGGCGCCCTCCGGCGCCTTTTTCGTTTGGTATCAGCTCAGGGAGCTTCGTCTCTTGCCGCCGCTGCAGGCCATTTCGCCGGCTGCGGACGGATGTGATTGAAGTTCGGTGGCCCTCGAAGGCCGTGCCCGACGGCCAATGATATTCGCGTACCCTTAGCTGAGAAAGAGGCTTCGGCCAGCGGCTGGCGCATGCGGGTGCCATCCTGAGCGTTCTAGACGATCGAAAGACGCTTGGCTCGTTGAAGACGCGAACAACAACGAAAAGGGCGCCTCTCGGCGCCCTTCCTTGGTTCTGGTGGCTCCTGTCAGCTCAGGCTGCTGGCAGTCGCGACATCGGGATGGCGTCTTCGCTCTCGCCGCCGCGCTGCATGGCCATTTCGTCGGCCAGTTGGCGGATATGGTTGAAGTCGGTCGGTCCCTCGAAGACCGCGCCGCCGAGACGGATGCCGATGGTCATCGGCGTGCCTTCCGCCGAGAAGGAGGCTTCAGCCACGCGCCGGCGGATACGGGTGCCGACGTCCTGGGCGTTTTCGACAGTCGCACCGGGAAGGAACACCCCGAGTTCGTTGGTGGCAAGGCGGGCAACGAGATCGCCCTTTCTGACCGAGGACTGGATGATCGCGGCAAGCGACTGCATGACCGTGTCGGCCCATTGCGGACCGTAGCGCCGGCCGATCTCGTCGATCGTATCGATGACGACCGCGATCATCACGCCGCCTGCATCGGTAGCGATTCGCTTGCGCCGGTCGATGTAGTGTTCGACGGCCGCGGCAAAGGCCGTGCCGTTCAGCGTCTTTGTCACGCTGTCGTGGCGCGCAGTATAGTTAACCGTTTCCTGCAGTTTTCTGAGCTCGCTGACCTTGAGTTGCAAGATCAGAAGCAGCGGAAATGCAACAAAAAGAGAAATTACGCCGGCGCCGGCAAATCCTACCAAAAATGGTCGATCCGGCATGAGAAGGTTTAAGATAAGTAAAACGCCGACGGATCCAGCCGCGTAGCAGATTGCGCCGAGGGTGGCGATCCGAAGAGCTGAAACGATTGTGGCGGAAGGGTAACGCTGGCTGAAATTCATCGCGGTTCATGTCCGTTTGAAAGTAATGCCAGATAAACAGGTTCGGGCAAAGCCCCCGTTAAAAAATCCTGTAAAATTCTTGCTTTAGGCAGTTGTCCACCGTGATTAACTGTCTTGGCAGGAATGCTCGCCGTCGTGATTGGAATGTGGAAAGATTGGTGTTACTTACTTGCTAAAGAAAATCTTTGGTATACGGGTACGCCGGGTGAATCTTTGATGTTGAGGGGCATCGATCTTGTTTAAAGCCAAAAGAATTTTTGCAGCATTGTCTGCGACGGTTGCTTTCAGTTCTTCGTTTTATGCTGATGCCAATGCAATATCTCTGCAGCAGGCCATCGAAAAGACGATGAAAACGAACCCGCAGATCTTGCAGGCTGCGAAGGATCGTGAAGCTGTCGAGTTTGAACTTCGCCAGGCGCGCGGTTTATACTTGCCATCGGTAGATCTGGAGAGCGGAATCGGGCGTCGTCGGCTCTCGAATGCCAGCTCCGGTTCGCTGAGAGATGATCATGACTATCTGTCGCCAGGCGATGTTGGTTTGACGATCTCGCAGACGCTTTACGATGGCGGCAGCCGCCGCTCCCAGGTCGAGCAGCAGGCTTCGCGCGTCGATGGCGCCTCCTTTCGGGTGCTCGAACGTTCCGAGTCGCTCGCCCTCGAAGTGACGCAGGATTATCTGGAGTACGTGCTCCAGAACCAGATCGTTGCTGCTGCCAAGCAGAACGTCGCCTTCCACTCGCAGATGGTCGGCGACATCGACGAGAGCATCAAGGGCGGCGCCCTGACGGATGCCGACCGGCTGCAGGGCAGCGAGCGCCTGCAGGCCGCCAAGGCGCGGCTGCGCGAAGCGCTCGAAGAGCTTGAGCAGACGAAGATCCGCTTCCTGCAAGTCGTCGGCGAGCAGATCACCAATGCGCAGACGCCGCCGTCGGTCGGCAAGTTCGTGCCGAAGACGTTGAACGATGCGGTCTTCGTTGCTGGCAAGAACAGCCCGCGCATCTATTCGGCCAATGCGGATATCAACGCAGCCGATGCCGGCGTTCGCGGCGCGCGCGCCAACTATATGCCGAAGGTCAACCTCGAAGGCACGGCCCGCGTCGGCAACGATATCGATGGCGACGAAGGCAACACCAACGACTATCAGGTTCGCGTCGTTGCCCGCTGGAACCTCTACCGCGGCGGCATCGATGTCGCCCGCGAGCAGGAGCAGATCCGTCGCGCCGACGAGCAGCGCTATAATCTCGCGCAGGTTCAGCGCGAAGTCGAGCAGTCGGTTCGCTCGGCCTGGAACGAGCGCGTCAGCCGCGGCGAGCTTTCCGGTATCCTCAACAAGCAGGCTTCGATCAACAACCAGCTCGTCGGTTCTTACCGTGAGCAGTTCAAGGTTGGCCAGCGCTCGCTGCTCGACGTGCTCGATGCGCAAAACACCAGGTTCAACACGCAGGTTCTCGCCGATACCGCGCGCGTCGCATCGCAGTTTGCCGAGTACAAGATCCTGGCGGCCTCGGGCAATCTGCTTCAGACGATGAAGCTGAGGCCGGTCGATCAGTCCAAGCCTTATGCGCGGGAAGAGTTTGCTGTCCCCGCGAGTGTCGCGAATCCTGGATATGTCGAGCTTGATTCCCATCAAAAAGCCGGCATGCCCCTGGATCTCCTAGCGCCAATTCGACAGCAGTAGTCGAGATGGCCATGGAACAATGCTGAACGTAGCACTCGAGACTTCCAGCAGCACATCGCTGCAGACATTCAAAGCCGCATTCAAATCCGTGGCTGCGTTCTATGGCCGACCAAGCTCCGACACGGTCCTCTTCTCCGGTCTTCCGGATGAGGTGACCGAGTCGCTTGAGGTTGACGATGTCGAACGCATGGCCGAGCGCATCGGCCTGCAGGTGATCAAGCATCAGGAGCGCGAATGCCGTCAGGGCAATTTCGATTGTCCGGCGATCGCTGCGTTTGCCGATGGCAGCGTGCTGCCTCTGCTCGAGGTCGCCGAAGATGGATCCTATGTCACGGATATCGTTCCCATCGCCGGCAGTCAGATCCGGCTGACGCGCGAAGAATTCCTGGCGCTGAAGCCGCAACTGGCATTTGCCTTCACGCTTTACTATCAGAACGCCTCGGAAGAGGCACTGGTTGGCAATGCCGTCGAGATCGAGAAGCGGCATTGGCTGGCAACGACCCTCGCACCTTACTGGCGCACCTATGTGCGCGTCATGGTCGCGGCGCTCTTTATCAACCTGATTGCGCTCGGATCGCCGCTCTTTACGATGAACGTCTATGACCGAGTGCTGCCGAACAAGGCAATCTCGACGCTTTGGGTGTTGGCCGCGGGTATCTCGCTTGCCTATATCTTCGACTTCCTCTTGAAGACGGCGCGCTCATCGCTCATCGATTATGCCGGGCGCAAGGCGGATTTGCGCCTGTCGCAGCTTCTCTTCGACAAGGTGCTCAACTCGACGCTCGCCTCGCGGCCGATGTCGACGGGTGAATATGCCAACCGCGTGACGCAGTACGAATTCGTTCGCGAGTTCTTCACCTCGAACACCATCGGCGTGCTGATCGACAGTCTGTTCGTCTTCATCTTCCTCGCGGTCATCTATCTGATCTCCGGCTGGCTGGTAGTCATCCCGGCCGTAGCATTCTTGTTGTCCGTCATCATTGGCCTCTACGCGCAGGCCGCGATCGGCAAGCGTATGGCGACCGCCGCCAACGAGGCTTCGCGCCGCCAGTCGCTGCTGGTGGAAACGATTTCGACGATCGAAACGCTGAAGAGCCTGCGCGCCGAAGCGACGATGCTGCGGCGCTGGCAGGAGCTTACCAAGTATTCGAGCCGCACCAGCGAGGACATCAAGCATATCTCGACGAACGCCATCAACATGACGATGTTCATCCAGCAGATGGTGAGCGTCCTGATCGTGATTGCCGGTACCTACGAGTTCTCCGAAGGCCGCATTGCCATGGGCGCGATTGTCGCGACGGTCATGCTGGCGAGCCGCGCGGGCGCACCGCTCGGCCAGATCGCCATGACGCTGGCGCGCTTCCGCCAGGCAACCATGTCGCTTCGCATCCTCGATAAGATCATGGAGCAGCCCGACGATCGTCCGTCCACCGTGGGCTTCGTTAACCGCGAGATCACCCGCGGCGCCTTCAGCTTCCAGGATGTGTCCTTCCAGTATCCGGGATCGGACTATCCCGTCATCAACAAGCTGTCCTTTACGGTGCAGCCGGGTGAACGCGTCGGCATCATTGGCCGCATCGGCTCCGGCAAGACCACTCTCGGCCGCTTGCTCGATGGGCTCTTCTGTCCCTCGGGCGGCCGCGTGCTGATCGATGGCGTCGATATCCGGCAGTATCACATGGCCGAAGTTCGCTCGGCGGTCGCCGTGGCCGGCCAGTCGTCCGATCTCTTCTCGGGCACGGTCAAGGAAAATCTGCTGATCGGGCGCGCCGATGCGACCGACGAGGAGCTCCTCGAGGTCGCCCGCATGACCGGTGTCGACGAGTTCGTGGGCAATCATCCTCGCGGTTTCGACATGCCGGTCGGCGAACGCGGCACCAACCTGTCGAGCGGCCAGAAGCAGGCGCTGACGATCGCCCGTCTGCTGCTCACCAAGCCGAAGATTGTATTTCTCGACGAGCCATCGGGCGCCATGGACCTGGCGACCGAGCGTAACCTGATTGCGCGCCTGTCGACGGCCATCAGTCGCAACACCACGCTGCTGATCGCCACCCACCGCTACAGCATGCTCGAGCTCGTCGACCGTCTGATCGTTATCGACAAGGGTCGGATCATCGCCGACGGACCGAAGAATGCGGTCATCGAGGCCATGCAGCGCAAACCGGCGGGGGCGCAGCCATGAGCCTCAACAATCGCCACGACAATCCTCCGCTTCTCGCCCGCGGCATTCTGGCGTTGGTGGCTCTGGTCATTGCGAGCTTCCTCGCCTGGGCAGCGATCGCCGATGTCAACGAGATCGCCCGCGGCGAGGGCAAGGTCATTCCGGTGTCGAAGACGCAGATCATCCAGTCTTCGGAGCCCGGCGTCGTCCAGCAAATCGCCGTGGTCCTCGGTCAGGTCGTCCGCAAGGGCCAGCTGCTGGTCCAGCTCGACAATACGACGACGACGTCGTCGCTTGGTGAATCCGTCGCCAAGGCCCGGGCGCTTGGTGCCAAGGTGGCCCGATTGAAGCTCGAGGAAGCCGGCCAGTACGACACGCCTTTTATTTGCCCGCAAGAGATTTTGGCCGTTGCCAAGGAAGTGTGCGCAAACGAGGAGCAGCTTTTTGCCGCCGATCGTGCCAGCTACCAGAACAAGCTCGGGGTTCTGAAGGAACGTGTTCGCCAGCGCGAGAACGAGCTCAGCGAAGCCCACGCCAATATCGATCGCCTGCAGCAGAACATCGAAGGCGCACAACGCCAATATGACCTCATCCACCCGTTGGCCCAGAAAAAGCTTGTGGCCCAGACCGAAGTCCTGAAAACCGAGCGTGATCTCACCGACCAGCAGGGCCAGCTCAAGGTCTATCAGGAAAGCATCGATCGTCTGGAAGCAGCGGTGCAGGAAGCCAAGCTGCAGCTCGGCGATCTCGCCCTCGAATTGCGCCAGCAGGCGCTGACCGACAAGGCGCAAGCCCTGGCCGAGCTCTCGGTCGTCGACGAGACCATTCGCGGGGCCTCTGACCGTGTGAAGCGCACCGACATCCGCTCGCCGGTTGACGGCATCGTCAACACGCTTGAGGTCAACACCATTGGAGCCTATGTCGATCCCGGCCGCGTCATCGCCGGCATTGTGCCGACCGCCGATACGCTGCTGATCGAAGCGAAGATCTCGCCGCGCGATGTCGCCTTCGTGCGCCGCGGCCAGCCGGCTGTCGTCAAGGTCACGGCCTACGACTTCTCGATCTTCGGCGGTCTCGAAGGCGTCGTCGAGAACATCTCGGCCGACAGCCTCGTCGAAAAGGAAAAGGGCGAGACCTACTACCTGGTTCAGGTCAAGACCGACAAGTCGGCCCTCGAGCGCAACGGCAAGTCCTACCCGATCATCCCCGGCATGGTTGCCTCGGTCGAAATCATGACCGGCAACAAGACGGTGCTCAGCTATCTGATGAAGCCGATCAACAAGGCGCGCAGCGAAGCGCTGACGGAGCGATAGGATGCTGATCGTCAAGCCAGGCAGCAATGCACTCTCCGAGCTTGAACCGATCGATGAGCCTTTGCCGGCCATCGGCGCTGATGAGATCGAGCCGCGCTTCCGCGCTGTCGTCGGCCGCGGCGGCGAGCGACGTGGCATCCGCCTCGAACGGATCTACTGGGATGGCCTCGGTCGCATGTCGTCGGCCGGCAAGATGAGCACTGCCGACCTCGTGCACTACACGGCCTCGCAGATGCCCGAACCTGGCAACCTCGCCTCGCTGCTGCGTGTCCTCAGCTTCAAGTGGGCGCTGCGCCGGCTGGATACCGTCGAGGACGCGTCATCGCTGGCTAACGTCAATGCCATCATCCAGGCGTCGCCGTCGCCAACGATCCTGCTGACGCAGGAGAAGAAGATTCAGCTCTTCAACGATCCCTTCCTGACCATGCTGCGCCAGCGTCTCCCGCTTGGAGATACGGCGCAGTTGACGAAAAGCTTGAGGTTTTCGATCGACACGCAGATCGACGAAGCGATCGCAACGCTCTATCGCAACCGCGGCAAGACGCTGAACACCGGCTTCACGATTGCCGTTGGCTCGCAGTCGATGAAGGGCCAGATCAATCTGGCCCTGGCGCCGACGCATGAGAAGTCGATGCTGATCGGCTACATCTCACGTTATTGATCGACTATTCCGGAGATGAAAAAAGGCAGCTGAACTCAACCGCCTTTTTCTGTGTCTTGCTTGTGATCCTCAGAACGCCACGCCTTCGCCGGGAGCCACCTTTTCCAGTGGCATTACCGAAGCCACCTGCTTGGCGCCGGTGCGCGTTCCGTGCAGATAGCCTTTGCCGTCCGCAATCGAGTAGAGCGGCACGTAGTCGGGCAGCTTCGTATCAGGCAGAACCTCGTCACGCATGTTGTCGAGGATGAAGCGGTTGCCGTTGACCGCGACGGAAAGCACCGCGTGATAGAAATGCCGCTTCTGATCGAACAGAACGACGACGGACATGTCCTTGAGATCGACGCCTTCGGCGTGCAGGGCGGCCATCTTCAGGATCGCGAAGTCCTCGCAATCGCCCTGCTGGCGCGAGAGCGTCTCGGCGGGCGTTGCCCAGTAGTCGGCCACCTTGTAGGTGTCGATGTCGCGGCTGTAGCGGATCGTGTGGTTGATAGTGACGTTGACCGCGTTCAGCTTGTCGCGGATCGAGGACTGCAAGGTCTTGGTGAAGGCAACCTCGATCGCGCTCGTTGCCGCGGAGCATTTGCCCGCGCTGCAGTTGATTGCGGTTCCATCCGTCATTTCCGACAGTGACGGTGCGAATTTCTTCAGAGCGGCAAGACGCTTGAAAGGAATGGCGACGGTTCCGAATGCGCCGCTGCCCATCGGCGCGGCAATCGCCGGACGCTCGGCTGGCTGCACCGGTGCGACGCTCTCCTTCACCCAGCCGGCAGGCTCCGGCTGCAGCGATCGGGTCACCGCAGCAACGTCCATGGTCGCGATGGCGTTCGTCGCCAGGCTGAGGAGGTTGGCGACGCCGCCAAGGGTCAGCGCGCGGGCTGTATCAGCAGCGACATCAACGGAGTACATCGCGCCGGAAATCTGCGGATACGGAAGTGCGGAGGCCGACGAAATATTCGGTGAGAACGCAAGGGAGAATGCAGAGAAAGTAAAAGCGGCGATATTGCTTATTTTTATACTGCGCTTCATGGCTCGTTGTCTCTCGGTTGGTTGAGAGAAACGTACAAAACAGCTATAAAAATCAGGTATTTAAGCGTGGATAAGGTTGGAATAAATTATCCATTCAAAAGAACATAAAAGTTTAGTGTGTCCATCAACCAAGTTTGCGCGAAGGGTTTGCTTTCCGGTGTTGCCTGTGCAGATATGAAATCCTGCAGAAGGGCCGGAACTGGCCACGATTTCGAGAGTGGGGGAACAGGTGACAGTGCAGTCAATCGAGCAGGTGCAAGGCTCGCATGGTTTACGCTCGACACGGCAAGTGTCGCCTTCGGAAGGCGTCGGTTCCCTGAAACTCATCAAATCCGTTCTCGCAATCTCGATCGTCGTCGGCTGCGGGTTGCTGGCGGGCTGCCAATCCGACGTCGATGGTATCGCCAAGAACGTGAAGACCAATGACATCAAGGCGCCCTCGAGCGAGGTCGAGGAGAGCTTCGGAGAAACGGGAGCGGAGATCACGCTACTGCTGCCCAAGGGCGCGGCCGGCATTTACGACGGCGCTGCGCGCGACGTGCGCGACGGCGCCGGCCTCGGCGTCGGCGAACTCGGCGGTAATCAGGTCTTCGTGAAGGTTGTCGACGTGGCCTCCGGCGCTCCGGCTGCCGCTACTGCGGTGAGCGCTGCCAAGGCGCGCGGTTCCGTGCTCCTTGTCAGCTATGCATCACCTGCCGTCACCTCGGCTGTTGCCGCGGTCCCGGCCGACCAGCGACCGCCTTTGCTCAATCTGGGCGCGCCGGTGCCGCCGACGTCGGGCAATGTCTACAATTTCGTTTCCGATGAGATCGACAGCGCCATCGACGGCGCACGGGCAGCCTTTGCCAGCGGTCACAAGAAGGTACTGGTTTTCGCGCAGAGCGATTTTCCGGCTGCGGGCGAGGAGCGGTTGGCAAACGCCATCCGCGCCAGCGGCGGTACATACCTCGGCCTCACCCGCTATGATCTGACCGATGCCGCCGCATCGGACGCGGTCAAGAGGGCTGGCGCCAATCTGCAGAATGCCGACACCGTGCTCGTCCTCGGGAAAACGATGATCACGACGACCATTGCGGGCGCTGTGAAAGCAAGCGGCAAGACGAACGTCACCTTCGTCGGCACCAGCGCCTGGCCGTCACAGGCTTATTCGAATCCCTCGGTGGCGGGCACGGTGATTGCCATGGTCGAGCCCGAGGGCGCGACGATGATTGCCGAGCGCTACCAGCGCCACTACAAGCGCACGCTCACTACCGATGCGGCTTACGGTTATGATGCAGTAGCCGTTGCCTCCGGCATTGTCCGAACAAAGGGGCCGGAGGGGATGAATGCACAGAACCTGACCAGCAAGGTCGGCTTCCGCGGCGTGACCGGTCTCTTCAGGCTGACGCCGGCCGGTACCGTGGAGCGCAAGATGAGCCTCTATTCCATCGGCGGCGGCAAGCTCACCTTGCTCGGCACCACGCCGGCGTCGTTCTGACGTTGACACCATCCTCGGGCATAACCACGTCTCCAGGCGCTGCACGCATGGAGGAGCCGATGCTCGTCGAGGATGCCGAAACCTTGCCGCCCGCGATCATGGACTGCGACTTCTCGTTCGACGTCACCTCGGAGCTATTGGCGCCATATGACGATCCGTTCGGGAAGGTTCGGGTCGTCGAGCCCTATCGCAAGTCGTACGGCTTTGACCTGGACGACTTTACGGCTGGACCGGATCGTCGCTTGGTGATTGCAAGCCGAGCGGGCAGGGCGTGCGGTTACCTCCTTTTGTCGAAGAGCTGGAACGGTTTTGTCTCGGTGGAAGACCTCGCGGTCGATCGGACAGCAGGAGATCCGGTGCCGGCAGGCTGCTTATGGACCGCGCCGTCGGCTGGGCGCGCGAGCAAGATGCGCCCGGCATCCGTTTGGAGACCCAATCGAACAACGTGGCCGCCTGCCGCCTCTACAAGCGATATGGCTTCGAACTCGGCGGATACGACAACTATCTCTACGCCGCGTTGGAGCAGCGTAGCGAGGCGGCGCTCTTCTGGTACCTGTTCCTTACGGCTGTTGAAGTCTAGGGCCGTGCCGAAGCAAAGAAAAGCTCCGGGCTTTCCACTTCAACGAGCCGTCGGCGCTCGATCTGCCAGAACCGGTTGCCAACCCCGCGCACGAAGCTGCGGTCGTGCGAGACCACGAGGCAGCTGGCCTGATGCGCCATGAGCTCGCCCTCCAGCGCTTCCTGCCCGTCGATGTCGAGGTGGTTCGTGGGCTCGTCGAGCAGGTAGAAGTTCGGCTCCGCCAGCCGCAGAACCAGCATGCCGAGCCGCGCCTTCTGGCCGCCCGAAAGCCGTCCGAGGGGGCGCGACTGCATGTCGATGGGCATGCCGGCACCCGCCAAAAGCGCCCGCGCCCGCTGATCGCCGACCTCGAAACGGTGGGTGATCGTCTCCATCGGCGTGTCCTTGTCCTTGAGGTCGGCAAGCGCCTGATCGCTGTAGCCGAGAACCAGGGAGGGGGTCGCCTTGATGCCGTCCTGTGCCGTCTCGGCATTGCCGATCGCCTTTCGCAGCATCGCAATCAGCCGCGATTTGCCGGCGCCGTTCTCCCCGAGCAGCACGATCCGGTCGCCCTGGCAGATGAACTGCTTGCCGGTCCGGAAGAGCGGCGTGCCGTCGGGCGTGCAGACCACGGCGTCGTCGAGCGTCACCAGCACCTTGGCATGCGTGCCGCGGTTGGCGAGCTTGATCGCACCGGCCGACCGCTCGAGGTGGGCCGGTTTTGCCGCATCCTCCAGCTTTTCGGCGCGTTGCTTCAGCTGCTTGGTCTTGACCACCAACAGGTCGCTGCCGGAGTTGATGCCGATATTGTTGAGCTTCGCGGCCTGTTTCCGCAGTTGCTCGGCTACCTTCATGTCGCGCTCGTAGCGCCGTTTGTCGGCTGCATCCGCCTCGTCCAGCGCCGCCCGCGCCCGGCTGTAGGGCAGGGAAAAGACCTGCGATTGCTCCGGCCGCAGGAACAGCGTGCGATTGGTGACGGCATCGAGAAAGGCGCGGTCATGGCTGGAGATGATGACGGGCACGTCGCGGGGCAGGGCATTCAACCAATCCTCAAGTGCGGCTATCTTGTTGAGATCGAGGTGGTTGGTCGGCTCGTCGAGCAGCAGCGCGTCCGGCTCCATCACCCAGGTGCGCGCCAGCATCGCCAGCCGCTGCCAGCCGCCGCTGAGCTGCCCGACCGGGCGGCTGCGCAAGGCTTCTGGCACGTCGAGCGAATCCAGCACGATGTCGACGCGCCAGCTTTCGTTCGCCTGCTGCTCGGCGGGCAGCGCCTGAAGGACGGCATCGTGGAACGGAACGTCAAGCAACCCTGTCGGCACGTCCTGCTCGACATGGCCGATCGTCAGTCCGCGCGAGCGCGTGATGTCGCCATGAGTTGCCTCCAGCGCGCCTGAAATGCAGCGCAGCAGCGTGGACTTGCCACGGCCATTGGCGGCGACGAGCCCGAGACGGTCGCCGGCATTGATGACGAGGTCGAGCTTTGCAAAGAGTGGTGCGCTCAAAGTGACGCCGAGATTGCGGATATTGATAAGGGTCATGATCTTGCTCTGGTCTTGCCGAGCGATCACACGAGCGAGGGCGTGCAGCCTTCATCGCGTGCGTGTGCTCAAGCTCGGTGGATGGATAGTTGCAGAAGAGCTGAATGCCCGAACTGCTGCCACGAGGGGCGGACCAGGAAGAGAGTTTGTGAGAAACGGTCTCTGGTCAGCCCTGCAAACGCATTTGCAGGGCGTTGACGGGGCCACGCTGCCGGTTGAACCGGAAATAGTAATTTTGCACGCGACCCTCCTTTCTCTTTGAGTGCATAGGCGAAATACCATCAGGCATGCAGAAATGCAACCAAAACGGTTGCATCAACCCATTCAGAAACGCTGTGCGGAGGAGGATTGCCACGCGCTGCGACGAGGCCCGGACATGATCCGCGGCGCTCCTGGCGATGGCCGCCACCGAAATCTGGCTTCCACGTCCGCGCCTCTTGAACATGGCCTAGTCACCGGCGGCTCCGACCACCCTGTCACCTTCGCCCATCCTTAGCGCCCTCTACAATAACATCGAAGACGGGGTCTTTGATGTCGTAGCAGGCGTCTTCATCTGTGGGGAAGCGCTTGGCCAGATGCTGCTTGATGAGCCCATAGGCGTTTGCAGCTATCGGATGGGCCCGCAAGAAATCGCGGCAAAGGATCGGTAAAGCGGGGTTGCATTGCCCTCCTTCACGAACGTGCACATTTGCTGCCCGTCGGGTGGTGCTGCGGAAGAGCATCTTTCTCAGCACCTCTTCTGCCAACTCAATTCCGGGCGGGCAATGATCATTCACCGCCGAATTGCGTCTAAAACCTCGTGTTCAAAAGCGGCGCTATCAACCTTTTCCAGATCATCCACGGTGAGTTGAATATCGATGACATCCTTTGCGGCAAGACCCGGGACCGCTGTGGAGCCAATGTGGTGTATATATGCGCCAGCCGGCGCGGCCCGCATGACCACTATCCTCAGATCTGCGAAATCTTCGAGCCAACCCGGTCGAGATTGCTCAATTTCCATTCGCACCGAAGCTCCTCACCTGTTCTACCATCGATAGCAGGGTTGCCTTACAGCCAACCGATGACATCCGGATGTCGCACGTCATCGCCGTAAAGACGCTGATCAGTTGAGTCAGCATGGCCTAACTTGCACAGGGCGGTTTGGCTGTTATAAGCGCCCGATCGGCAAATTCTTGCTTTCAGGAGAGAAGCCCATGGCAGGCGGTGACGACGACTACGTTTATGACGAAGTGACGGGTGAATGGCGTCCGGCTGCGGAATTGGCTACCGCCGCGCAGGGGGCGAGCGAGGTCCGTGACGCGTCCGGAAATGTCCTCAAGGATGGCGATTCCGTCACCCTGATCAAGGATCTGAAGGTCAAGGGGGCCAATCAGACCCTGAAGCAGGGTACGGTGATCAGGTCGATCCGGTTGACGGACAACCCGGAAGAGATCGACTGCCGCCACGACACCATCAAAGGCCTTGTCTTGCGCACGGAGTTCGTGCGCAAGCGTTGAGCTGCGTGATTGGCGCAGGGCTATGGCACGCGGGGCAGGACGTGGGCAGCGCCCTTTCCGCTCAGCGCTTCAAACTGCCCAGGATGCCGCGCACCAGTGCCCGGCCGACCTGTGTCGCGACCGTGCGAGCCACGCTCTTCATCGCGGCTTCGACGACCGTCTCGCGCTGGTAGCCGGACGAGCGGGCGCGGCCCTCGGTCTTGCTCTGCTGCTCGTTATCGTCATCGCCGAAGCCCGGCAGCGTCCAGCGGCCCGAGGCACTGCCCTCGGTCGGCTGCGTCGGTTGCGCCTGCTTGGTTGCGTCGGAGTCGGACGCTTTCTTGGCGCGCGCAGCCAGGATCTCGAAGGCGGATTCGCGGTCGAGATCTTCGTCATAGACGCCGAGCACCGGGCTCTTGTCCATGACCTGCTGGCGCTCGGCATCGGTCAATGGGCCGACGCGGCCGGACGGCGGACGGATCAGCGTCCGCTCGACGATCGAGGGCGATCCTTTCGCCTCGAGTGTGGACAGCAGCGCCTCGCCCGTGCCGAGCGTGGTAATGACGGTGGCACAGTCGAAGGCTGGGTTGGGCCGGAAGGTGTCCGCAGCTGTCTTCACCGCCTTCTGCTCGCGCGGGGAATAGGCGCGCAGCGCATGCTGCACCCGATTGCCGAGCTGCGCCAGCACCGTTTCCGGCACGTCGAGTGGATTCTGCGTCACGAAATAGACGCCAACGCCCTTCGAACGGATGAGGCGGACAACCTGTTCGACACGCTCGATCAGCACCTTCGGCGCGTCGTTAAAGAGTAGATGCGCTTCGTCGAAGAAGAAAACGAGGTTCGGCTTCTCGGGATCTCCGACCTCAGGCAGTTCTTCGAAGAGTTCGGAGAGCAGCCAGAGCAAGAAGGTTGCATAGAGGCGCGGGTTCATCATCAGCTTGTCGGCGGCAAGCACCGAGATCTGACCATAGCCGCGGTTGTTGGTCCGCATGATGTCGGTGATCTTGAGTGCGGGTTCGCCGAAGAAAT
This sequence comes from Rhizobium sp. LjRoot258, assembly GCF_964254185.1. NCBI lineage: Bacteria > Pseudomonadati > Pseudomonadota > Alphaproteobacteria > Hyphomicrobiales > Rhizobiaceae > Rhizobium > Rhizobium sp. LjRoot258. The sequence continues at coordinate 702,877 of NZ_CAXUST020000001.1, forward strand.
GCTCCGCACCCTGCTGTTCCAGCACCAGCAAGCCTCGTTGGATCGAGGCGACCGACGCCTTCGAGATCAGGCCGAATTGGCTGGATAGTTCGGTCGCGTTCTCCGCCATGTAGTTCAGCAGCGAGGAAAAGTCCTTGAGGTCGAGCAACGGCATGCCGCCCTGGTCGGCGATCTTGAAGGCGATGTTGATGACGCCTTCCTGCGGCTCGGAAGCATCCATCAGCCGCGCAAGCAGCAGCGGTCCCATCTCGGCGATCGTGGTGCGGACGCGGTGGCCCTTTTCACCAAAGAGGTCCCAGAAGATCACCGGGAACTGGTCGAATTCGTAGTCGTCGAAGCCGATCTGCTCGGCCCGTTTGGTCAGGAAGTCCTTCGGTTCGCCCTTGGCGGCGATGCCGGAGAGATCGCCCTTGATGTCGGCGCAGAAGACGGGCACGCCGGCCTTCGAAAAGCCCTCGGCAAGCACCTGCAGCGTCACCGTCTTGCCGGTGCCGGTTGCGCCCGTCACCAGGCCATGGCGGTTTCCGAATTTCAGGTCGAGATATTCCGGCTTGTTGATGCTGTCGTCCGGATTGCGGCTGACGCCAACGAAAATCTTGCCTTCCTCGAGCATTTCGAAAATTCTCCCTGCGGCTGTCGGCGCCGATTGCGTCAAAGTGCGGAGCGTCGTTTTCCGCACGGTCATTGTAATATCGCTTCCCTGTTATAAGCAGGGAGTCCAGTGCGGACAACTGTCTGCACCAAAAGGAAAAGTAGGATAAAGCCTGCTTTTGCGGCAGGCGGCTTGAGTTGCCCCGAAAGTTCAATTAACGTTGACGTTAACGTCAAAAACAGGAGGCTGACAATGAATGAAATCGTAGACCAGATCGCCGCGCGCGTGGGCATCCCCGCAGAGGTGGCCGAAAAGGCGCTCGGCATGATGCTCGGTTTCCTGCAGCGCGAAGCGGCAGACGGTCCGGTCGCCAAGATGATCGAGGCCATTCCGGGCGCCTCCGATCTCGTTGCCAAGTACAACGGCGAAGGCGAGGGCGGTGGCGGCGGGATCCTTGGCAGCATCATGGGGGCGCTCGGCGGCGGCGGCATCATGGCGCTTGGCCAGCAACTGATGTCGGAAGGCCTCGGCATGGGCGAGATCACGACGCTTGCCAAGGAAACCATCGCGATTGCCGAGCAGCATGCCGGCAAGGAAGTCGTCGACGAGGTTGTCGGCTCGGTTCCGGGTCTCAGCCAGTTCGTCTAAGCGGCAAGCCAAGACTTTCGGCGGGCGGGCTTGTTCCCGCCCGTTTGCATTTGTAGCTATGGCGTTACGCCGAGCAAGGTCAGCCAGCTTTGCGACTGGTCGCTGGCAGCTTTGCGCCCGGCATCGTCAAGCGCGCGCGGGCCGCAGTAACGCTCGATGTTGGCCCGGTCGGCGTCGTTGATCTGAGGATTGCGGGAAGCCACGATGACCTGGCGCCAGGCGCAGCCAAGGACGGGCTCGACAACGATGCCTTTGTTGCAGCCGGTGCTCAGGCAGAAAGAGACTTTTCGCTGACTTTCAACACGGCCGGCGATCGCATCGGCGTAAAGGCCGGTCCATGCCGCACGAATTTCTTCGCAGTGCTCGGCGGTATCGCTTTCGTGGCAACTGATCTTCGGCACATAGCTGTCCGCAGGCGGCCAGTCGGCAACCTCGGCGAGGCTGACGCATCCGCAGGCAAGAAGAGCTGCGGCAATCAACTGCAACATCGGACTCCTTTGTGTGGCGCAAGCTGCAAGAGAATCACACGAGACAAGCTCAAGGATTTCTTTACTTGCTAAAGGAGCACTTCTGAAGCGTCATTATATCAGAACCGGCAAGGCAAGCGGTCAATGCTTGCTCTTCGTTTCCCTTGCCAGCTGAAGGATGACGTCATCAGCCGCGTCGGCCAGCGCCATCGCGATTTCGGCCGCCTTCCATCCCCGCTTCTCACCATTGCGGATGAGCTCGAAGAGGAGGGGCTCAAACTCCGACCTGCAGGTTTCCATACGTTGATCGGAAATCGAACGATTCTTAGACAAATGAGTATCTACCATGTCAATACCCCAAAACCCTCGAGATAGATTTAGCAAGGCGGTGGAAGAGCGCAAGTAAATATATTAATCGAGCTTTAACAATTTCGACTAATATATACTTTATTCGCCAAATGATAGAAAAACGCAAGAAGGGCCCGTCGGGGTTGGACGAGCCCCGCCTTCTTTGTCGCATTGGAATAGCAACGCGGTCAGCAGGAAAATCTTCGCTGTACAAGGCGAAAGGGTCAACACATCCATATTTTGTATAGCGTACCATAAATGTGTTGCGATGGATTACGATCACACATTCATGATACAATATTTTCGCTCGCCATACGGGAAGCGAAGCGAAATTCTCTTCTGCTTTACTTTAGTTAAACGTGTATTTCCGGAATTACTTTCGAACGTGGTTGTGCATGATCACACCCAGCTCGTGCCATTCTCGGCCATCGCGCCGGATGAGTTCCTCGGCGCAAGACGGACCCATGCTCCCCGGAGCATAGGCCTCCGGGGTTTCGCTGCTTTTCGCCCAAATATCGAGGAATGGCTGCACGGCCGCCCAGCCGGCTTCGATGCCGTCGGCGCGCTGGAAGAGCGTCTGGTCGCCGATGAAGAGATCGTAGAGGAGGGACTCGTATCCGGTCATCTTGCCGATGTCGAATTTGTCGGCATAGCGGAAGTCGAGCGAGACGGGGACGGTGTCCACGGAAAGGCCGGGCGACTTGATGGAGATCTCGACGCTCAGCCCCTCATCTGGCTGGACTTGGATGACCATCCTGTTCGGCGGCAGTTGCCGCTTGACCTCAGTCTCGCGAAACTGCGCGAAGGGCACCTGCCGAAAAGTCACCACGATCTCCGTATCGCGCGCGTTCATTGCCTTGCCGGTTCTCAAATAAAACGGCACGCCTGCCCAACGCCATGTATCGACAAAGAGCTTCAGCGCGACGAAGGTTTCGGTGTTGCTGTCGGGCGAGACATCCTTGGTCTCCCGGAACGCCGTGATGTCGCTTCCATCGAGCTTGCCGGCCGTATAGGCGCCGCGCGCGGCCTGCGTTGCGGCTTCCTCCGGCGTATAGATCCGCAGCGCGCTCAGCGCCTTGCTCTTCTCCGTGCGGATCGCTTCCGCGCCGAAACCGTTCGGCGCCTCCATCGCGATCATTGCCAGCAGCTGGAACAGGTGATTGGGGACCATGTCGCGCAGCGCGCCGGTGGCGTCGTAGAATTTGCCGCGCGTACCGACGTCGACCGTTTCGGCGGCCGTGATCTGTACGTGGTCGATATAGTTGTTGTTCCAGAGCGCCTCGATCATCATGTTGGCGAAGCGGGCGGTCAGAATGTTCTGCACCGTTTCCTTCCCCAGGAAGTGGTCGAGGCGATAGACCTGGCTTTCGGCGACGTTGCTGAGAATGCGGGCGTTCAATGCGCGGGCGGAGGCGAGGTCGGTGCCAAAAGGCTTCTCGATGGCAATCCGGCGGAAGCATCCGTCAGCCTCGCGGGTCAGGCCGTGTTCGGCCAGTTTTTCGACGAGCGTTCCGAAAAACTGCGGCGGCACGGCGAGATAGAAGGCCGCGTTGCAGCTCGTCAGGTGCTTCTTGATCTCGAGGAATATGCCGTCCTGGGTGAAATCGCCTGAAATGTAAGAGATCCGCTCGCGCAGCCGTCGCCACGCATCGTCCGTCTCCGGCAGGATCGGTTCGCTCAGTCCGGAAAGGAAACTGTCCAGTCGTGCCACCAGCGAAGCGTCGTCGCCAGGATCTATGCCGACGCCGAGAATGTTGAGATCGTCGCCGACCAATCCGCTTCGCGTCAGATTGATGATCGCCGGTATCAGCAGGCGTCGCGTCAGGTCGCCCGTAGCACCGAAAATGACAAGTGTGGCTGGCGGAATGGGGGCGGCGTCCATGGCTGTCTCCTCGCTGTTTGCGACGACTATAGTGCGCTCGGGTGCGGCGGCAAGCAGGATGCCGCCTGACCATTGCAAGCCAATGTCAGCCGATCCTGCCGCCCATCCGATGCGCTAGCCAGGAGGCCCGGTTCGACGGCGCTCTCAAGCCTTGACAGCAACCGTGAAGATCCGCGGGAACCGCAGCAATACGCGGCCGTCCGACATCTTCGGGTAGGCCTTTTCCACGCGGCCGAGGTAGTCGGCCAGAAACGCGCCGCGATGCTCGGCGCCGACGTGGTCGAGATAAGGTCTGAGGCCCGTTCCTTTGACCCATTCGACGATCGCCGCAGCATCCGCCATCGGATGGTTGTAGGCGGTATGCCAGATGTCGACGCGGGCGGCCTTGCCGATGAGCCGGCTGTAATAGGTGGAGGGCGGCGGCAGTGGCTGACGGCGAACGCTCTGCGCTTCGAAGGCGGCTTTCCAGGGCCCGGCATGCGCCGTCTCCTCCATCAACAGATGGGTTGGCTCGGTCAGGTTGTCCGGCATCTGCACCGCCAGCACGCCGCCCGGCGTAAGTCCGTCCATCAAGCGGTCGAAAATGTCGAGATGGTTCGGCAGCCATTGGAAGACGGCATTGGCAAACAGCAGGTCAGCCGGTTCGCTTGGCTGCCAGGTGGCAAGATCGGCCTCGACGAAGCGCGTGCCGGGCATACGGTTGCGGGCGGCCTCCAGCATGTTCAAGTCGCTGTCCAGGCCGGAGACACCAGCCGCCCCGAAACGCTCGACGATCAGCTCCGTCGAGTTGCCCGGCCCGCAGCCGAGGTCCATCGCACGACGGACGTGCTCAAGCGGCACCTGGGCCAACAGATCGCGCGCCGGACGCGTTCGTTCATCTTCGAATTTGACATATTGGCTGGCAGACCATGCCATGGATCGTCTCCTTGCTTATGCCGCTTCGTCGACACGCTGGACGCGCACCTTGTCGATGTTGCGGCCGTCCAACCTGACGACCTCGAAGACGAGCTCGCCCGCCGTAAAGCCGTCTCCCTCGTGCGGAGATGGCCGAGGTGCCAGAGAATGAAGCCGGCGCGCGTCGAATGGGGAACCGCCCGAACTTGCGGTCCGGGCGGCTCTTGAAAGCTCAGGCCGCCAGGATGGTGATGCCGTGGGCGTTGGCCGCGGCCTTCATGCGATCCATCGTTTCCGCGGAGGGCGTCGCCTTCGGTGGTTCCTGCGAGCCGGCAGCCTCAAGGAATTCCGCCATATCGCGGTCGACGATGGCCGAGAAGACAGCCGTCTGCGGGCCGGGATTGGAATAGGCGTGCGCCTGGTTCGCCGCGATGCGGACGATGTTGCCTGCCGTGGCTTCGAATTCTTCCAGGCCGTTCTCCGTGGCGCGGCGGATGGTCAGTCGGCCTTCGATGATCCGGAAGACCTCGGGGCTCGCGTGACGGTGCAGTGGCGTCCGGCTGCCCGGCGGCGCTGTAATGTCGAAGATGTTGAGCCAGGCTCCCTGCAGACGAGCGCGTCGCTCGATCCGATCGCCCAGCACGAAGAAAACCTTCGCGCTCGCCTGGGCAGGCGCTTTCACAAATGAGTTGGACATCATGTCTCGCTTTTCTTTTTTTGGCGGCGAGCCCGTTAGACCTTTCCGAAGCCCTTGGCAACCCGCAACCGCCGATCGTCGCTGTCGCGATTTGTCCCGGCGCATATGGGTTTTCGCGTTTGCCGCTTCAAGCGGCGGCGCTCTCGTGTGTGTGTGTGTGTGTCGCTCTGGGCAGCGAGAATCGTTTTTGATTGAGATCGGTTGTGCGTGCCCGAAGTCAGAACTGCGTGATGACGCTGATACCGATCCCTTCCGCCCGATCGAGCGTCATCAGCCCGTGGATCGCCTCTTCGAGCGTGATCCGGCGGCCGATCAGCTTCTGCGGCGCGATCTTGCCTGAAGTCAGCATCGACAGCATCGCATCGTAGCGCCAGGCCTGCATGCCGTGGCTGCCATAGATCTCCAGCTCGTGGCCGATCACCTGCGCCATCGGGATCTGCGGTGCCGCATATTCGCCGAGCATCAGGCCGACCTGCACATGCCGTCCGCGGCGGCGCAGATTCTTGATCGAGTTGAAGCAGGTCACGGGGTGGCCGAGCGCGTCAATCGAGACGTGCGCGCCGCCCTTGGTAATCTCACGCACCGCTTCCGCCACATCGGCTACGCTGCTTGCGTTGATCGTCGCCACCGCGCCGCATTCGCGGGCGAAGGCAAGCTTCTCGTCGGAAAGATCGATGCCGACCGCGTTCGCTCCGAGCGCCGTCGCGATCATGATTGCCGACAGGCCGACGCCGCCGCAGCCATGCACGGCGATCCACTCGCCGGGGCCGGTGCGCGCGTGATCGACGACGGCGCGAAACGATGTCGCAAAGCGGCAGCCGAGGCTTGCCGCCGTCGCGTCGTCGATACTGTCAGGCAGATGCACGAGGTTGGTATCGGCATAGTCGATCGCCACGTATTCCGCGAACGAGCCCCAATGCGTGAAGCCCGGCTGGAACTGGTTCGGACAGACCTGCTGGTTGCCGGAATGGCATTCGCTGCAATGGCCGCAGCCGGAAACGAAAGGCACGGTCACCCGGTCGCCGATCGTGAAGCGCATGACGCCCTTGCCTGTTGCGACCACCTTGCCGGCCAGTTCGTGGCCCGGCACATGCGGCAGCTTGATATCCGGATCGTGGCCCATCCAGCCATGCCAGTCGCTGCGGCAAAGCCCGGTCGCGCCGACGGCAATGACCACACCATCCTCGCTGGGCGTCGGATCGGGCAGGGTGCGGATTTCGGGAGCCTTTTCGAAGGCGTCGTAGAACATGGCTTTCATCGATTTCACTCCGCATCGCTTCGGGTGCATGATGGCACGACGCTGATATCGCTTCCAATCGCGCAATCCATGATTTTCAGTGATATACCCATCGATGGCGCTTAAGGGCTCACGCATGAATATTACTCCCTGCGAAGCCTCTCCGCCATTTTCTTGCGTAGGATTGCGGGGTGTGGATTTCCACTTGACCGGGTCTTCGCGTGGGGATTTTGCTCTTCGAACTTTTCAAGGAGAATGCCCATGGCCGTCGACACATCGCCGCGTTCAACCACCTGGACTTATGTCGAGGGAGAGTGGCTTACTGGCAACCCGCCGCTCATCGGCCCGACCTCGCACGCCATGTGGCTGGCCTCGACGGTCTTCGACGGCGCACGTTGGTTCGATGGCATCGCGCCGGACCTCGACCTGCATTGCCAGCGCGTCAACCGCTCGGCGATCAATATGGGCTTGAAGCCCATGAAAACAGCCGAGGAGATCGAAGCGCTCGTCTGGGACGGCATCAAGAAGTTCGACGGCAAGACGCCGATCTACATCAAGCCGATGTATTGGGGCGAGCACGGATCGGCTGGCAGCGTCGTCACCGTCGACGGCGATTCCACGCGCTTCGCGCTTTGCCTCTTCGAAGCGCCGCTCGGCAACAATGCGCCGAATTCGCTCACCGTTTCGCCCTATCGCCGCCCGTCGCCGGAAACGGCGATGACGGATGCCAAGGCCGGTTCGCTCTATCCGAACAGCGGCCGCGCCATCGCCGAGGCGAAAAGCCGCGGGTTCGACAATGCGCTGATGCGCGACATGAATGGCAACGTCGCCGAGACGGCATCCTCCAACGTCTTCATGGTCAAGGACGGCATCGTCTCGACGCCGATCGCCAACCGCACCTTTCTTGCCGGCATCACCCGCGCCCGGGTCATCGGCCTCCTGCGCAAGGCGGGCTTCGAGGTGCGCGAAGTGACGCTCTCGGTCGAGGATTTCATGAATGCCGACGAGATCTTCACGACGGGCAACTATTCCAAGGTCGTCGGCATCAACCGCCTCGATGGCCGCGATTTCCAGCAAGGGCCGGTCACCCGCAAGACGTTCGAGCTCTACATGGACTGGGCCTTCGGCCGCAGCGAAAGCGACAGCTAAGCCGCCATTTCTCACTTGAGGACAATGGCCGCGCTTGTCGCGGCCATTGTGTCGGCTGTGGCGAGGAAAGGCCGAGATCCCGTCATTCGAACGACCGAGAAGTCCGCATCTTGATCGTGCGCCGCCGTCCCAGCCTGCTACGGCTCTTCTTCATTCTTCGCGGCTCGATTATCAAGGAGGTCTTGCCGCACATCCCTTTGACCGGCTTCATCTCCTCGCGAGTGGTCCTCGTCCACAGCGTCTGGCCTGGCGTCCTTCCGGTATTCAGCGGTGCGCCTTTTGCGCTTGGCATCGCGATTTCCACTTTCGTTGGACGCCGGTGCCCTTCGGCTACACGCTTCCCCTCCATATCAGGTCAGAGCCGGACAGGCGTGCCGGAGCGGTTGGCCGAGGCAAGGTAGGCCTGCGGGGCGAAAAAGACGCCGTCCTGTTCGAAAGCCTGCAGTTGCTCGGCCTGTAGGGCCTCTCTCACCTTTGGCCGCTCGGCAACCCGCTTCATGAAAGCGGAAAGCGCCGGCCATTGTCTCAGGTCGATAGCGATCCATGGCGACCAATTCAGGCAGACGAAGAGATAGGCGTCGGCGATGGTGAAATTCTCGCCGGTGAGGTAGGGGCCTTTCAGGCGGTTGTTCAGCCATTCCAACCGTTTGAGGATCAGTGCGTGGATGGACTGATGCGCGCCGGCATAGGCCGCATCGAAGAACATGACCATCGGCTTGTGCAACTCGGAGGTGATGAAGTTCAGGTAGGATTGCACCTGGCTGCGCTCGAAGGTGCCGGCTGCCGGCAGCATTGATGTTCCCTCCGCTGCGCTGTCGGCAAGAAACTGTGCGATGACTGGCCCCTCGGTCAATACCTTGCCGTCGCCGAGTATCAAGGCAGGTACATAGCCGTTGCCGTTGATGGAAAGATAGTCGTCACCATTTTCCGCCCGGTGTGTCGCCGGGTCGACCGCGACCAGTTCCACCTCGATACCAAGCTCGCGGCAGACGATATGCGGTGAGAGCGAGCAGGCGGCTGCACGCATGTAGAGTTTCATCGGATTTCCTCCTGCACAGACCGGCTTTATCGGACCGGTCTCAATTCGTTGGACATTTGTACTCTTTCGCATAAAAATGCATTGGTCAAGAATTTGATGCGAAGCGGTACAAAAATATGAAGAATGAAAGAAAGCGTGGTCGTCCGCGCGCGTTCGATGCGGATGCTGCGATCGGCAAGGCGCGCGAGGTCTTCTGGGATCGAGGCTTTTCCGCGGCGTCGCTGGATAATCTGAGCGCCGCCACAAGCCTCAATCGCCCGAGCCTCTACAATGCCTTCGGCGACAAGGAGGATCTCTATCTGGATGCGCTGGAGGGCTACCGGGCGGACAGCATGGTCGCCCTGGAAGATGCCCTTGATCCGGACCTGCCGGTTCGGGAAAATCTCTCCCGCATCTATGCCAGCGCACTGGAGATCTACCTCCACGGAGATCAGGCGGCGCGCGGTTGCTTCCTGATCAGCACGGCGACCGTCGAAGCGATCCGGCATAAGCGGGTGCGGGAGTTGCTTGGTCGCAGCCTCGCGGATTTCGACGGCGCGATCGAGAAACGTCTGCTTCTTGCCGTTGAGCAGGGAGAGCTGCGGAAGGACACGCATCCAAGATCGCTGGCCCGGTTGGCTTCAGCGATCATGCATTCGCTGGCCGTGCGGGCGCGCGCCGGCGATTCTCGCGAGGCGCTGGAAGCCCTGGCGCGTTCCGGCGTCGAGCTTATTTGCGGTCCGGCGTAGCGGCGTTGCGCGGCCGCACCAGCCAGGAATAGGCGGCGCCGGCAATCAGCAGCACTGATGTGCCTAGAAACACGGCCCGCATGCCGATATGGCCGCCGACGAAGCCGCCGAGCACGGGTCCGGCAACCTGCCCGACATATTGCGAGGAGACCGACAGGCCGAGAATGCTGCCCGCGGCACTATCCGGCACGCTATGGCGGATGACCGCGGAAATGCAGGGCAGCAGCCCGCCGAGCGCCATGCCCATCAGGAAGCGCAGGATGATCAGCTGCCAGGAGTTCGTCACGAATGCCTGCGGGATCAGCAGCAGGCCGGCGACCGCGAGCGCACCCGCAATGACAGGCCAGTGGCCGATGCGGTCGGCGAGCTTGCCGAGGCGGGAGGCCGACAGGATGCTGCCGAGTGCTGCCGCTGACATGACGATGCCTGCGATCATCGTCACCTTGCCCGGATGTTCCGTCAGCTGCGCGACATAGACGGTGATGATCGGTTCGATCGACATGTTGGCGAGCATCAGCAGCAGGCCGGTTGCCAGCATCGCGATTACGGGGCGCTTGTCTGATATCGAGGCCCAGCCGCCGCTCGCCTTCGCAGCCTGCTTGCGAGCAGGGGACTTCTCTTCCTTGATCAGGAAGGTTGTTGCGAGGAACGCCAGAAAGATCATCCCGCCGGCGGCCAGGAACGTGTTGCGAATGCCGATCAGCGGCGGCAGCGCGCCGCCGATCAGCGGACCGACGAGGTTGCCCGCCATGATACCGGAGGCGAGCACGCCGAGCGCCCATGCGGATCGATCCTTCGGCGTCTGCGTGGCAACCAGCACCATCGAGCCGGACGAATAACCGCCCGCAAGGCCCACGAACAGGCGCAACGCCACCAGTTGCCAGACGTTGTCGGCCATGCCCATCAGCGAAATCGCAACCGTCATTCCGGCGCTGGCGCGCACCAGCATGAGCTTGCGTCCATAGATGTCGCCGAGCCGGCCCCAGAGCGGTGCCACGAAGGCGGCGGCCAGGAAGGTCGCGCCATAGGCGACGCCGGACCACTGCACGATCGCCGCGTGATCGCTGACACCGAGTTCCTCGACATAGAGCGGCAGGAACGGCAGCAACAGCGTCATCGCGACGATCGTCGTGAAGGAGCCGAGCAGCGAAATGACCAGATTGCGCGTCCAGTAGATCGAGCCGCTGTCGACGACGGCTGCGCCCCATTTGGTATCGGTCATTTCAGCGCCTTTGCGTTGATCGTATAGGTCAGTTCAGCCGCGCCGGAGGCGACGGTATGCCCCTTGGCAGCGGAAAGAAAATCGGCGCGGGTGAAGGCGTCGGGAAGCGTGAGCCGGTCGGTATCGAGCGCATAGACCGTTACCCGATAGCGGTGGATGCGGAGATCGTTCCAGGGTGGGCACGCGCCCATATAGCCCCCGTAAGGACCATCCTTCAAGAAGGCTGCGAAACCATTCTGCCCGCGCCGGCCGTGCTTCGTGTTCTCCAGCGGCAATCCTCCCGGCGGCTGGCCGTCGCCGTCGGCGGCTTCCGCCAGCCGGGTCACTGCGGTCGGGATGTTTGCCAGCATCCAATGCGTGAACTCCATACGCGCTGCGTCCCTCGCGATCACCGTTCCGTCCTTGTTGAGCAGCGACAGGTCCCGCGGCACATCAGGATCGGTCATCACAAGTGCGTACGAGCGCGTGCCCGCCGGACCCTTCGACCAGGAAAGGGCGGGGCTCTTATTATTCCCGGCGGCTGCTTTGCCGCCCGCCGCGATGCAGGAGGCATTCTCCGCCGGCAGTGTGCCTCCCTTGCCGCTCTTCTCGAAGGTGACCTGCAAATCCGCGGCCAGGACTGGCATCGCGCTGAGGACAAGAATGAGGGTGGTTGCCGTTATCGTTCTGCGCATGAGCTTGTCTCCTGTTCGATGAGACAGCTCTAGCAATCGCGGCGAGTGCGCGATGCGCAGAAACGCTCAAAGAATTGTCGGAAAAGCTCAAGCGTCCGCGGCGTGTGTCGCACGCTGCCTGGCCCGCATGCGTTCGGCAAAGCGTCGCGGTGAACGATACCCGGCCGCAAGTGCTGCCTCGCGAAGCGAAAACCCGTCCTCCGACAGCAATGCCGCGACAAGGTCCACGCGCACTTCGGCGAGCAGGTCGCGCAGCGATGTTGCCTCCTCGGCAAGACGTCGCCGTAGCGTTGCATTGCTGGTGCCGAGTTCGGCGGCGATGGCATCGGCGGTCCAGGCCTTGTCCGGCTGCCAGCGGATGAGTGAGCGCACGGCGTCGCTGGTCGTCTTCGGCCTCACCGGCAGGACGCCGCGCATGCCAAGCACCATCAGCACTTCCATCACCCGATGTTCGATCAGCGCAGGCGGCAGTGTTCCAGCCGCCATGCCTTCGCCCGCATGGTGAATTGCGGCAGCGAGTGCCCTGTCGAGCGGCAGATCGATTGGCCGAACGGCACGTTGAGGCGGGAACAAACGGGCCGCCCGCGCCACAAGCTCGTCGGGAAAGCCGATGAAGATCGCGCGGTAGACGCCGCTTGCGGGATCGGGGTCGTTGACCACATCGCCGTGAAAGCCGCCGGGCAGAACCAGAACGGTGCCCGCGCCAAAGCGCATCTGCCGTCCCATGGTCACGAGTTCCTTCGACCCCTCGACGATCGCCACGATCGAAGCTCGCGCAAAGGCGCAGCCGGCGATGCGCTCGCGCTCGCGCGTCACGAAGGTAAAGAGCGCGGATGACCGCTCCGCCACCTCCGGCAAGGCCAGCGGGCGGTTATCCTTGGCGGCAAGCTTCTGCAGCCGCTCCAATACGTATTGCGCTTCCAGCATGAGATTGTCCGCCATCGACAGTGGCGATGATCTTGAACGATCGCCGCAGACTTTCCAAGCCGCATGTGGGAGGCAGTTGCCGCAATGGCAGGGAGATGGTATAAATCTGATTGCAGAATGCAATCGGATTTATACGGCACTTGCTGCTAGCCGAAAGGATTGTGCCATGGACCCCACCAGAACATCGCGCGAGCGGACCGTTCGCGGCCTCTACGATGCCTATCTGCAGGGCCGCAAGGATATTGCGGCCGAGATGCTGACAGAGGACTTCACCTTCTCCAGCCCGCGCGACGACCACATCGATCGCACTACCTATTTCGACCGCTGCTGGCCCGAGCCGGTGCCGTTTCGCGATATGGAAATCGAATACCTCGAGATCGTCGATGACGATGCCGTGGTCCGATACCGGGCGGAAAAGCATGACGGCGGCGCATTCCGCAACATGGAAGTCCTGCACTTCAGGGCTGACCGGATCGCCTCGGTGGACGTCTATTTCGGTCGCAACGATAAGAGCATCTCCCGAAAGTCGGACCGGGCCAAAGTCGTATATGAAAATAAAGAATAAACGGAATTCGCCAGTCAGTGCGACCAGTTCTTCGAAATACCTCCGGCGGCAGGCTACGCCAGAAGCAGCCCTTGCCGGTTGATGCCGGCCCAATCGGGCCGGCTGGAGAGAGCTTGATCGATTATCGTATCACTGGCTCACCGTGATAACGTCGCTTTGACGGCTTGGATACGCCAAATCCGACTTCCATCATGAGACGCGGAGTGTTCTTCGCCAAGGTTCCCATATGGAAACCAAAGGGGTCCTCGACAAAACCGGACCCGGCCTTTCCCGTCAACGTGACGGCATTGCTGTCACCATAAAAGCCCAGAACTTCCTCGGCTGGGTGGCCCACGAGCAGCGTCAATTGGTGCTTTACTCGCCGACGATTGTGGCTGCCTCGGACGTAGACGTGCGGGCCTGCATCGGCATCGACATCGGACAGATAGAAGAAGAATTTCAGCATCCGCCAGTCATCGAGATCGAAATGGAACTTGAACGAGGCCCGACTTAGATCGGCTTCAGAAGCCGTTTTCGTCGGAAAGCTCCACCATGTGCGAGTGGTAATCAATTTCGCCTCACCGCCAAGATAATGCCTTGCAACATCAAGAAGTAGCGGGTCTTTCTGAACGGCAAGGGCTGCCTCGCATTGTAGGACCCGTTCGAAATGATGACCGCTTAAGATGGTGCGCCCGAAGCGACGTTCGGCTTCAGCATGCTCTCCGGCGACAAACTCCAGTTTGCGGTCAAAATTACCAAAGCACGGCGTCTCATGCGCGAAGCGGGCGATTTCCTCATGGATCGATGCAGGTAGTGTCAGGCCGGTGAAGATCCCCATTCTTTTCAGTTCTGACGCGACTTCCCCCGCCTTGATCTCCCCAAACATCGATGGTGCTGTTGTCGCTGAGGGCGGAACAGGTTTGGCGGTGAGCCAATGTGCCCGACGGAAAGGTATCGTGCGGGCCAACAGGAACATCGGCAGCCAGGCAGGATTTTCCCGCAGGTCCGTTAAGTAGGTGGGTACGCGCGCTGCCATACGACGAAGGGGCCCACCAGTGCGGGCAATTGCTTCGAGGTCTTTCGGCTTGGATTTAGGCGTATCAAGCATCTGATCTCCTTATGCGAATAGCGTGTCCCACGGCGCCTTTCATTCCACAGCCCGCCCAGAAGCTACGCGGTTTTGGCCCATGATGCAATGCAACATAGAAATTGCACCGTCCTTGTGGATATACCAACTAATTGAACTGATTAACGAATCTCTGTTGCTGATCCCAAGCAATCGATGCCGGCTGGGCGTAGATGAACGAAGCATTTCTTCACTGGGCAGTAGTTTCCCGATGGTAAAATGAACCCCCAAGGGTCTGCCGTTCAAATTGTGTACTGAAGGTCCGCTTCCTGCCGATAGTGTTGAAAAAGTCGAAAATACCGGCTTGCCGAAAAGTCAGCCAATTCGCGATTTGAGCGAATGTTGCCGCTCGATGCTGTGTCACTTCCGCTACGCGGCCTACACGCTGCTTGAACGCAAAAGTGGCAGGTCCCCAGCTCAATTTCCTGTGTCGGCCCCTACGGCCGTAAAAAAATCAGGGTTTGCAGAAAACGGACTTTTTCAACAATATCGGCCGAAAACTGTCCTTGGTGACATCTTGGTGCCGAGAATAAATTGCGACAAGTGATCTAAAAGATCGCGACGCGCTTTGGGCTTGGCCCGCCAGCCTATTTCGCCTTCTTGGCAGCAATGGCAGCCGGCGCAACGAGCGCGAATTCCTTCATTTCATCAAGGGAAAGATAGTAGAGCCTGTCGGGCGGCGTCTCCATGGCGCGGATCCAGAGCCCCGGTTTGATTCCCATCTCATCGAGATGGCGGGTAACGTCGGCGGTGGTGCGTTGGGCTTCCGACATGGCAAGTTCGGGCTCCGTGGTGCCGTTGAAAACCTGATGCACGCCGATAACGGCATCCTTGTCCGCCCAGCGCACGACACCGCCTGCCATGATGATCGGGCAGGAGGAAACGCAAAGCGCGCCGCCGGCAACGCTGGTTGCGATCTTGCGTTCGCGGATGAGCTTGGAGATCGCGAGCGCGTCGCCGACCGATCCCCCCGGCGAGTCGAGCGCGATTGTTTTGACATACTCGCCACGGGTTTCGATCTCGGTCTGGAAGCGTGCGGCCGCGCCCACCTCGATCGTGCCTTGTGCGAGCAGCACGCCGCCTGGCTGCAGGTCGAAGCGGATCGCCTTCTTCAGGAGCTCGGGGTCGGTTGTCACCTCGACTGGTGCGCTCTGTGGCTTGCCTTCCGTCAGCGCCGGCGGCAGCACGGGCAGGGCGCCTGGCATCATCGGATTGGAGGCCGGAATATCCGGACTGGCAGAGCTGATTTCATGCCAGTCGATGATCACGAAGACCGCGGCCGCGGCGAGGAGGGCATGGAAGGCATGCCGCATCAGCGTGCCGTCATCGGCGGCGAGCACGTAGTCCTTCAACCGTTGCCCCGCCGTTTCCAGTCTCATGCCGGCGGCCCTTTGCGTGGCCCCTTGCCGGAAAGATCGAAGCTCGCAATATTCGACTGGTCGCCCGCTTCGGTGCGCTCCGCTGTATCCATGGCGGTCTGGATGTCGACGCCGTGTCGCTGGATTTCACGTTGGACTTCGAGCGCCTGCAGGAGCTCGGCCGCGGTGATCCGTTCGGCAAAGGGCAGGCGCTGCTCCTGGCGGCGCAGCGTCGAATGGACGATCGACAGCATGAAGATCAGCACCGCCGGGAGGATGTCGATCGAGATGGCGCCGGCCCAGCTTGGGATGAAGTCACCGGCGTAGCGCAGCACGGCTTCCGCAGAGGAGAGCGGCACGAAACGGCGCTCGGCCACCGGCTTGCGCTCGAGGATCTGGTCGGCCGCCTGTGATAGTACCTTGGATTGCGCGGCGACGGACGATCGGATCGTTTCCATGACCTGATCCTGCCTTGTGGCAAGGTCAGCCTCGCGTCCATCCGCCACCGGGGCGATGAACCCGAGCGACAGGTCCTCCGCTGCGCGCTTCACCGACGGCGCTATCGAGGTCTGCTCCAGCGAGGTGATGACACCGGAAAGCCCAACGACTTCGGCAGAGAACTGATCGGCGCGCGGGTTGATCGCACCCGGCGCGGAAACCAGCGTGCGCATGGTCTCGAGATGCTTCCGCCCCTCGTCGAACAGCGTCGTCACGCGCTCGCGTGAGGCGTTGATGCCATTCTCCAGCTCGGTCAGCTGCGAGGCCATCTGCGACAGAAGCTGGACGACGCTGCCGGCCCCGGTCGTTCCCGTCAGCGCGCCCGTCTCCCGCTCCTGGTCGGCAAGGCGCTGGAAGCGTTCCTGCGTGCGCTGGATGTCGGGAAGTAGGCTCTGCGCGGCGAGTGCATTCTGGTGTGCCTGGTCGAGATCAGCCGTGTAGTCCTCCAGCGTTTCGGCCAGATGCTGTTCGAGCGCCGCCGAGCCCGCCAGTGCAGCCGCGTTCAGCCAGCTCGACATGGCGATGATCATCGCGCAGCCGAGCGCCATGACGCCGAGCATCGCGGCGCGTCCGGCCGTCCCTGTCACATGCGGATAGAAGCGGGCCATGTAGGTCCAGAAGGCGTAGATCGCCACCGAAACGGCGCTGGAATAGATGAGCGCTGCGAAGAAGACCGCCGTTGCCGACCCATCAAGGATGCTTCGCACCCCGAGGTAGGTGTAAACGCCGGAGGCGAGCGCCAGGATCGCGAACGCGAAACGGGTCATGGTCTCGACGGCTTCGACGCCGTCCTGCAAGCGATGCGATGTGCCGAGCGCCATGGTCTCCCTCCGGGCTAGCCCCTTAAGAAACCAATACAATACAGGCAAAAGCAAGGCTTGGCACCGGGGCAGGCCGCCGGCGCCAAACCTGATCTCGTTCGGCCGCCTATTCGGCCGGCGTGACGTGGGTCGGCTCGGTTTCGAACGCCGCCCCACCGGTCGCGCGCAGCGACTTTTCGGAGATGTCGATCATCGGCGAAAAGCTGGCGGCCGGCATGCGGGGCTCGTCGCTTTCATCGGGGCCAGCCGCCCGTGACACGCCGCCCGCCCGTTCGCTGCGTGCGACGTCAAGCTGGCCGGTCAGGATGGCACGCTCGGCGCGCAGCTGCCGGATTTCGGACTTGGCGATCTCCAGGCTGGTGCGCAGCTGGCCGATTTCGTAGCGATCGGAATCCATGCGGGTATCGACGTCGCGACGCAGCGCATCGGCATCCCGGTCGCGGCGCACGCGCAGGCTCTCGGCTTCACGCAGCTTCAGCGTCAGCTCGTTGGTCTGCGTGGCGAGTTCGCGGCGGGCTGTCTCGCTCTCGGCACCGCTCGTGCGGGCACGCTGCAGTTCCTCGGCAAGGCGCTCCGAGCGGGAGAGCGAGGTGGCGAGTTCCGATTTGATGCGCTTGAGATCGGCGCGTGCCGCTTGCAGATCCTCGTCCGTCATCTTGTTGCGGCCATTCGCCGTGATGAGAAGCTTCTCCACGAGTTCGGCCTTGGAGCCGATCGCCTCGTGCTTCGTCGTCAGGTGCGCGATCTCGAGCGCCGAGGATGCCTGCAGCGTCTCATGCTCGACCTCCAGCCGCTTGTGGCGTTCTTCGAAGAGGGAAAGGTCCTGCTTCAGGTTGGCAACGGCCATCTGCAGGTTGCGCACCTGCGCTTCCTGCTCGATCAGGCTGGACTTCAGATGGCTGCGCTCCTCGTTGAGCCGGGCCATCTCGCGGGTCTGGATGCCGTTCTCGCGACGCGAGGTTTCGATCAGCAGCTGGTGCGCCGTCGTCTCGTTGTCGAGCTTCTCACGGGTTGCCGAGAGTTCGCGGCTGCGCTGGTCGAGTTCCGTCTGGGCGCGCTTCAATAGCGTCGAGGCTTCATCGAACTGGATGGCGCGATCCGTCAGTTCGCGCTCGGCGTCGAGCAGCCGGTTTTCGATGATCGTGAATTCCTCGCGGGTGACTTGATGCACGCCTTGCAGCTTCGACAGCTCATCGCGGAACGCTTCGATCTCGGAGCGCAGTTGCGTATTGTCGGCGCGAAAATCCTTGTTTTCGGCAGTCAGGCGAAGATTGTCCTGGTCCGCCATCTGGCGCGCATTGCTTTCGTAGTCGAGTAGCGAGCTGATGCGCGCGCATTCGGCGCGCAGGGCACCGGTTTCGTTCAGCGACTGGCTGTGCGTGCCGAGCAGCCAGGAAACGCGCTCCTGCAGCGATGAGAGGCTCGACAGCAGATCTTCCGACGTCCGCTGGTTTTCCTCCAGCGCCGAGCCGAAGGCGGCAAAATCGTTGACGTCAGGGATGGCGTAGCGCAACGGCTTTTCGGCCGCCGGACGCTGATCGGTTATAGATGCGGATCGGTATCCTGTAGTAGGCAGCGACCTGCCGCCGTCTTCTGCGCGACGAAAAAAGCTCATGACCATGACTTATGCCCCAAAAGTACCTGCCAAAACGCCGGCGAAATATGGATTTCAGCTAATTAAGCGAACCTATCGAAAATTGCCTTGATTCCGTAAACGCGTGCTGCGGGTTGCATCTAGGAACGGCTATGTGTCGGTGTCAAAATCCGCAACGTGACAATCAACAGGTTTGAGGGGCGGACCTGTGACGTTTGCGCAACAGGCGGCTGGCGAGCTTATTCTTCGGGCAGAATCCGGATGCCGTTCGTCTCCAGTTCGCTGCCCAGCTCGACCTCTTTCGTCTGCCTGTCGTAGACGCAGAAGTAGCTGACGAAACCGTTTGTACCCTTCGGTTTGCCGGTCACCAGGGCGATGCCAAAGTGCTCGCTGCCGAATGGATCGACGACTGCATGTGGAAACTCGATCGAGGCGCGCGCCGCCCGCTTGCACTTGCCTTCGACCTCTGTTGCGAACTCCTGCCAGGCATCGCCCGACGAGGCGCGGGCCGCTCCCGCTGCAGCCATTACGATTGCAGTTGCGCAAAAGCGGATTTTATTCCTCTGCATCTGAAAAGCCCCGTCTTCCTGCTGTTGTGAAAGGCGCCCATGATCAGCGATTTAGGGCCGGAAAGCCAAGTCCTTAACGGAGGCAATTTTTCCTCTCCGCCCGTCTTTTTTGATATTTCGCCGGTTGCCTCTCCATGCTTGCGCTCCTATGTTCCGCCTCACCTGCCGATTACGCAAACTATTGCCAAAGGAGACCCGCAATGGCTTTCGAATTGCCCGAACTGCCCTACGACTACGAAGCGCTTCAGCCCTTCATGTCGAAGGAAACCCTGGAATTCCATCACGACAAGCACCACAAGGCCTACGTCGACAACGGCAACAAGCTCGCGGCAGAGGCAGGCCTTTCCGACCTCTCGCTCGAAGACGTGGTGAAGAAGTCGTTCGGCACCAATGCCGGGCTCTTCAACAATGCTGCCCAGCATTACAACCACGTCCACTTCTGGAAGTGGATGAAGAAGGGCGGCGGCGGCAACAAGCTGCCGAGCAAGCTCGAAGCTGCCATCAGTTCCGATCTCGGCGGCTACGACAAGTTCAAGGCTGACTTCATTGCCGCAGGCACGACGCAGTTCGGCTCCGGCTGGGCATGGGTTTCCGTCAAAAACGGCAAGCTTGAAATCTCCAAGACCCCGAACGGTGAAAACCCGCTCGTGCACGGCGCAACCCCGATCCTCGGCGTCGACGTATGGGAACACTCCTATTACATCGACTACCGCAACGCGCGTCCGAAGTACCTCGAAGCCTTCGTCGACAGCCTGATCAACTGGGATTACGTCCTGGAGCGCTACGAAGCCGCCGCGAAGTAAAGAGTTCGCAAGAACAAGATGTCAGCACCCGGCGCCTAGAAACGCCGGGTGTTTTCGTCTCGACGACCGTCACAAGCTTGTCATGGCGCGCGCCTAAAGCGCTGCCATGGCATCCTTTTCCGATTTTCCAAGTCTCCGCTTCGGCATCGTCGCAGACCCGCAGTACGCCGCAAGGGCGCCTGATGTCAGGATGAACCGCCACTATGCCAAAAGCCTCGCCAAGCTGACAGAGGCAATCGAGGTCTTCAATCGTGAGGATCTGAGCTTCGTCATCACGCTCGGCGATATCATTGACCATGATTTCGAGAGCTTCGACGATATCCTGCCCGTCTTCGATATCCTGAGGCACGAGAATTTCTCCCTGCTCGGCAACCATGATTTTTCCGTCACAGCCGATCGGTTAGCCGATGTCGTCATTCGCGTCGGTCTGGCCTCGCCATACTACAGCTTCGCCCGCCAGGGCTGGCGGTTCATTGTTCTCAATGGCAACGAGGTCAGCACCTTTGCGCCACCGGAAGGGCATCCCTATCGAGACATCGCGGCCCGCCGCCTTGCTGAGCTCAGGGCTGCCGACGCCATCAACGCGCAGGAATGGAACGCCATGCCGAGCGACGAGCAGTTCGCCTGGCTTTCCGACCAGGTCAAGGACGCCGGCGCCACGGGCGAGCGCGTCATCGTCATGAACCATTACCCGGTCTATCCGCCGAACGAGCACGATAGCTGGGATCGCGAGCGCATCATCACGCTTCTGACGGCGCATGACAATGTCGCCGCCTACTTCAGCGGCCACAACCACGCAGGCAATTTCGGCACGCTCGACGGATGCCATTTCCTCAATTTCAAAGGCATGGTCGATACCGAGACCGAGAATACCTTCGCCATCGTGGAGATCTGGGCCGACCGCATGGAAGTCCGCGGCTTCGGACGCGAGGACAGCCGGACGCTGAAGCTCCGGCGCTAGGTCAGGATGATTTGGTCCGAAGCCACCTGCGTGTCTCACGAAACGCGTAAGAAAGGGGGCAAGCCGATTGATCCTTCGCGATCGGCAGCTTTGCGCCGTCAATGCGGCCCCATCGTGAGGCGTCGCAAGGTTCGTTTCGCGCCCGCTCCGGTCAGCCCGCGGGCACCGGCTCCGGCTCCGCGGTCTTCAACCGCAAGCCGAGAACCAAGGGCACGCCGGTCGCGTAAACGACGACGACCGATAGCCAGATCGCGCCGGGCCATTGTTCCCTGACGACGAAATAGACGCTCGAGAACGCGAGGGGAGCCACAATCGAGGCCAGGCTCACCGCGGACGCCAGCACGCCTTGGAACTGGCCTTGCTGGCTCTCATCGACCTGCCGGGTCGCCAGAGACTGCAACGCCGGCACGCCGATGCCGCCAAGGGTGAAAACCGGCATGATCGCGAAGATCATCCAGCTCTTCGTAGCGAAGGCCATGACGATCAGCGCAATGCACGCTCCGGCGATGCCCGTCAGAATAGCACCACGCTCGCCGAGCAGCTTCACGGCCGGCCCCGGAAGGAAAGCCTGGGCGAGGGTCTGGCAGACACCAAAGGTGCCGAGCGAAAGGCCAATCCAAAGCCCGTTCCACTGGAAGGTGTCGCTTCCCCAGAGAGCCCAGCAGGTGCCGTATGCCTCGCCGGTGGCGCTGAAAATCAAGAAGATGATGATGATGGGCAGCAAGCTCTTTACCGAGAACACCCAACGCAGCGGCCGAAGGGGGTTCAACGCCGCCAGGTCGATTTTCTCCCGGCTGGGTGCGCGCGCCTCCGGCAGGATGAAGAACGCCAGCAGGAGATTGCAGGCGTTCAGCACGGCCGCCGCGATGAAGGGCAGTCGCAGCCAGGAGTCACCAAGGGCGCCGCCGAGGACGGGGCCGATGATGAAGCCTATGCCGAACATGGCGTTGAACAGGCCAAAGCGGCGGGCGCGCTTGTCCTCGGGGGAAATGTCGGTGATGTAAGCGGTCGCCACGGAGATGTTGGCACTCGTTAGGCCGGCGACGGCGCGGCCGAGCAGCAGCATCCAGAGATTGGGTGCAAAAGCCAGGAACAGGTAGTTGATTGCTGCGCCCCCGAGTGAAATCAGCAGCACGGGCCGACGGCCCAGCCGATCGCTGAGGGCACCGAGCACCGGCGCAAAAATAAACTGCATGACAGCGTAGAGGGCGGTCATCGTGCCGATGTAGGGCGCCACGTCTTCAGCGTGGGTGACGTCCTGCAGCAACGAGGGCAGAATCGGAAAGATGAGGCCGATGCCCACGGCATCGAGGACAATGGCGGTGAAAATAACAATGAGTGGTCTGTTCATAGTGCGTTCCGATCGACGCAAGCGTGCGAGCGCCGCTAGGCGCCAATGGCTTGCGATTAGGCCTGACGGTGCGTCAGGGGTTTATTTTCTTGGAAACGCTGGCCAATCCATGCTCGAAAGCGCATGGATCGCTTGTACTCGACCGCCTGGACGACAATTCGTCCACCTGTTTACTCCGCCACTGAGCGGATCAAGGGAGGCGGTCGCTTTTCGCGACGATGGCCACCTACACCAGGCGACTGTGCGCGACAAGTCCCTTTCTTGCCGATGATGAATGACTGGTAACTGCGCCTTATGGTGGTCCTGGCCATAGCCGCGCCGGTCAGCCCGGCGTCCTTGGCCTCGTTGTCGGTCGGAAAGGACTTGCATCCGGCCTGGTTGCGGTCGGTTTTGCGATTCGCGACCACGACCTGGTGTCCCCGGCCGCCGTAGGTGATGCGAGGTTCTAGCCATCTGGTTGAGGTTGGAGTTGCAGTTGGCGGAGAGCCGCCATTTGCCGGCGGCGCCATGTCTTGCGCCAGGTGCGGTCGCCCTGGCAGAGAAATTGCCGGCGACGCGATGGTGCCTCAGCCACGCCGAGCGGCTTCGATCACCCCAACGTCGATCTTCCTCATGGTCATCATTGCATCAAAAGCACGCTTTGCTTGATCACCGCCTGCCGCCAGCGCTTCGGTCAGTACGCGCGGTGTGATCTGCCAGGACAGACCCCACTTGTCTTTGCACCAGCCGCATTCACTTTCCCGGCCGCCGTTGCCGACAATGGCGTTCCAGTAGCGGTCGGTTTCTTCCTGATCGTCAGTTGCGATCTGAAATGAGAAGGCTTCGTTGTGTTTGAACGCGGAACCGCCGTTCAAGCCGATACAAGGAATACCCGCGACAGTGAATTCAACAACCAACACGTCTCCTTGCTTACCGTCCGGATAGTTTCCAGGTGCGCGAATGACGGCACCCACGGCGCTGTCGGGAAAGGTTTCGGCATAGAAGCGGGCGGCAGCCTCAGCGTCTTTGTCGTACCATAGGCAGATCGTGTTCTTTGCCATTGCGCGGGTCCCTTCGCTCTTTTTTTCCCATTTCCTCCCTGAAATAAGAAGCAGACCGTCTTTCTCCAGCCCATATGAGCCATTTCACGGCGGCGATAGCCCAGGTGCCTCTAAATGGTCGAAGTGTCCGCCTCTCTAATCGGGCATTTGGGCCAACAGGTGCGATTGGACCCGGTAGCTTTCGGTATCGCTCTAAGCTGCCGTCACCATCGGCAGCCCTTTGCGGTCCATGGCATCGCGCTTCGGCGGCGTGCCGAACATGCGCGAATATTCGCGGCTGAACTGCGAGGCGCTTTCGTAGCCCACCTGATAGGCGGCAGTGGCAACGCTCGCACCGTGTGAAACCATCAGTCGCCGCGCCTCCAGCAGTCGCAGGTTCTTCTGATACTGCAGTGGTGTCATGGCGGTCATCTGCTTGAAATGCTGGTGGAAGGAGGAGGGGCTCATGCGGGCGACGGACGCAAGCTGCTCGATGCGCACGGGCTCAGCGAAATTCTCGCGCAGCAGGTGGATGGCATCCGTCATGCGGCGGGCATGGCTGCCGGGTAGAGCAAGCTTGCTGATCTCGCCCGCATTCGGCCCCGTCAGCAGCCAATAGCAGATTTCGCGCATAATCGCCGGGTAGAGCACCGGAATTGCCCGCGGCGTTTCGGTCAGCCGCACGAGTCTCAGGACGCACTCGGCAAGCACCCCGTCGAAATCCTGAACGAAGACCCCGGCTGCGCCGTCGCCGACGGGCCGAGGCGGCTGTTCCATCGCCTCCATCACCTCGCGCAGGATAGTCACGTCGAAATCGATGTTCAGGCCTATGTAAGGTTCTTGCTTGCTGGCCTTCGTGATCTGTCCGACGGCCGGCACCTCGAACGTGACGATCAGCGACTGCATCTCGCCATATTCGAAGACCCGGTCGCCGACCATGATTTCCTTCGCACCCTGGACGACGACGCAGATCGTCGGCCGGTAGATCATGTGATTGGGCATGACAGGATGGGTGACGCGGGATACCGAAAGCGCCGGCACCGGTGTCTCGAAGCGCCCGTCGGCCTCGCTGGCAGTTCTGTCGATAAAGGTGTGGATTGCTTGCTTGAGGGTATCCAGCATCGCCAGCGTCTCCTTGGCCATCCCCCGACGGCGGCCTTTCAAGATATGCGTCGCACAGCCATCGGCTGCAGGTCTGTTGGAGGATCAGGCAAGAAATTCGAGAGTTCCGGCATTCAACAACAGGCCCTCACAGGCGTACCGTAATGGCACCGACTCCAGCAAAGGAAGAGATCATGCCGAACGAAACTCGAGCAAATTCAGCTTCTAAGATTGCCATCGTCACCGGCGGTAGCCGTGGGCTCGGCCGCAACACGGCGATCAATCTCGCCCGTCGTGGCGTCAGCGTCATCTTCACTTATCGAGCAAATCGGGCAGAAGCGGAGGCCGTCGTTTCGGAGATCAAAGCACTCGGCGTCGACGCCATTGCTCTGCAACTGGACACCGGCCGTATCGCCGACTTCGACGCCTTCGTGGGCAAGGTAAAGGACACCCTGCAAGGCCTTGGACGGCGTGAGTTCGACTACCTCGTCAACAACGCCGGCAGCAGCTATCACGCAGCGATTGTCGAGACGACGGAAGAGGCCTTCGACGAGCTCGTCAATGTGCATCTGAAGGGCGTCTATTTCCTGACGCAGAAGCTCTTGTCGCTGATGGCCGATGGCGGGCGCATCATCAACATATCGAGCGGTCTTGCCCGCTTCGCGGTGCCGGGCATCTCTGCCTATGCGTCGATGAAGGGTGCGGTCGAGGTCTTCACCCGCTACCTCGCCAAGGAGCTCGGTCCGCGCGGCATCACGGCCAATACGGTTGCACCCGGCGCGATCGCCACTGATTTCAGCGGCGGCATGGTGCGTGACAATCCGACCTACAACAAGATGGTTGCCGATGCGACGGCGCTCGGCCGTGCCGGCGTGCCCGACGATGTCGGCCCGATGATCGCCTCGCTGCTCTCGGAGGATAACCGCTGGGTCAACGGCCAGCGCATCGAAGTCTCCGGCGGCACATACCTCTGATCCGCTCAAGCGGTTGCGGCGGCCGGCGGGTTCAGCCACTCGCTCGTCCACAGCTGCCGCAACCGGTCGCCTTCGCCCCGGAAATAAGCGTCGGCCGCCTCGCAGTTCTCCACCCGGTCGCTGCGGAAATTGCGGATCGCCTGGCGCAGCTCGCACCAGGCCACGATGTTGGCAGTCTGCGAATAATAGATGAGCGCGATCGGCTGGATGCTGCGCTCGGTCGCGCGGCCAAGTTCGTCACGATAGTCGAGCACCAGCTTCTGCTCGTCGCGGATGGCGCGGCGAACAAGACCAAGATCAAGGCCTGCCGGAGATTGGGCAACCGATCCCCAGGCATAGAGCGCTTTTCGTTCCATCGCCTGGCGCAGCGGCGCCGGTACGGAGCCGGCAATCTTCTGGTTGACGCTCTTGGCTGCCCGCTTGAGTTCCTCGTCGCCGGTCCGCTCGAGCAAGGCCAGTGACAAGACGATTGCCTCCATTTCCTCGACCGAGAACATCAGCGGCGGCAGGTCGAAGCCGGGTCGCATGATGTAGCCGATGCCGCGACCCCCCTCGATCGGGACGCGCATCGCCTGCAAGGCGGCGATATCGCGATAGATCGAGCGTACGGTCACCTCAAGCGTCTCGGCCATGGCCGCCGCTGTCATCGGCTTGCTCGCCAGTCGCAGGATCTGGATGATCTCGAAAAGCCGTGAGGCCTTGCGCATTTTTCGCCTCCGTCGGTCTAGGCTCCTGACAATACACTGTCAGTTGGATCATCGTATAGCTCTCACTATCGAATTGAAAATCAACAAGGTCCCAAAGATCGACCTTGAACTGGATAGCGGGCAACTGACATGACTTACAGCGAAAATCTCTGGCTCTATTTCACCCTCCTCTTCGGCATCATCGTCGTTCCCGGCATGGACATGCTCTTCGTGCTGGCGAATTCGCTGACCGGCGGCAGGCGTACAGGCATTGCCGCGACTGCCGGCATCATGGCAGGCGGCGCAGTGCATTCGCTCTATGGCGCGATCGGCGTCGGCGTGCTTGCAATCCTCTTGCCGACGCTGTTCAATCCGCTGCTTTTTGCCGGCGCCGCCTACATGGCCTGGATCGGCTACACGCTGATGCGCAGTTCGATCACCGTCGATTCCGTCGGCGCTGGCGGCCTGCGCTCGGGCTGGCGGGCCTTTCGCCAGGGTGCGGCAACCTGCCTGATGAATCCCAAGGCCTATCTCTTCATGATCGCCGTCTATCCGCAGTTCCTGAAGCCCATCTACGGGCCGATCTGGGCGCAGGGCCTCGTCATGGGCTTCATGACCATGGCGACCCAGGCTGCCGTCTACGGGACGCTGGCGCTGACGGCGGCGCGAAGCCGCAATTTGCTGGTGTCCAATCCCAAGGCGACGATCCTCGTCGGCCGGATCGCCGGCGGCCTCCTGATCGCTGTTTCGATCCTCACGGCATGGCACGGTTGGCGCGCGCCGTCGTGAGGCACTCCGTGTGAAGCGATTTAGAAGCCTGTCTTTTCCTGAAATCCTTGAAATCTCACCCACTTGTTACTTTTTGGGGCGGAAAAATTTGCAATGATGCCGCGCGCCTAGCGAAGCGCCGGGCTTTGCCGACCTGTTATCAAAGAGGAGTGGAGACATGAGACTGAAAACTATAGCCGCAGCACTGCTGGTCGCCGGCCTGGGGGTCGTAGGCGTTGCCATTGCAGAGGAGGACGGCACGCACGAAGCGCGTTCTGCGCTGATGAAGAAGGTCGGCGGCGCGGCAGGGGCGATGACTGCAATCGCCAAGGGCGAGAAGCCCTACGACGCAGAGGTGGTGAAGGCTGCGCTGATGACGATCTCGGAAACCGCAAAGGTTTTCCCGGATCAGTTTAAGGCTGGCACCGAAAAGGGGGATAAGGCGGCAAGTCCGAAGATTTGGGAAGATCATGCGGACTTCAAGGCCCGCGCAGCGAAGCTTTCAGCCGATGCCGACAAGGTCCTCGCCCAGCTTCCGGCTGACGCAGCCGGTGTCGGGGGCGCTCTGAAGACGCTTGGCGGCAACTGCGGCGGCTGTCATGAGAAATTCCGCATAAAGACCGAATAGCGATCCTGGCATTTCAGTCAAACGATCCGCGCCCGCCTTGTCGCTGGTGCGGATCGTTTTATGTGTTCAACAAAGCTATTGGCAACAGGAGCGGTGAATGTTCCGCAGGTTCGTCCGGTATTTGCTCTGTCTCGTCGGTGTTGTCGTCATTGGCGGAGCGGTCTTCTACTTCATCACCGCGCCCAATCCGCTTCCCGATGATCATTGGGCCAACCTTGGTGAACCCGATCTGAAGAACGGCGAAATGGTCTTCTGGACAGGTGGCTGTGTCAGCTGCCACGCTGCGCCGAGATCGGAAGGCGACGCCAAGCTCACGCTCTCGGGCGGCCTGGCGTTGAAAAGTCCCTTCGGCACCTTCCACGTGCCCAACATCTCGCCTGACGAGAAGGCCGGTATCGGGACATGGACGCTGGCGCAGTTCGGCAATGCCATGAAGCGCGGCGTCGCGCCCAACGGACAGCATCTCTACCCGTCCTTCCCCTACAATTCCTACGCCCGGATGAGCGACACGGATGTCAACGATCTCTTCGGCTATCTGAAGACGCTGCCGAAGAGCGGCAACGTCGCCCCGCCGCACGAATTGCCTTTCCCTTACAACATCCGGCTGGCGTTGGGCGGTTGGAAGTTCCTCTATTTCAACGACGAGCCACGTGTCGCGCTTTCGGCCAATGTCGACGACAAGATCAAGCGCGGGCAGTATCTGGTCGAAGGGCCCGGCCATTGCGGCGAGTGCCATACGCCGCGCGATCGGCTCGGCGGGTTCGAGGGCGACAAATGGCTGGCGGGTGCGCCAAACCCGGAAGGTCGGGGCAGGATCCCCAACATCACGCCGGGTTCGAAAGCCGTCGGCTCATGGAGCCAGGAGGATATCGCCAACTATCTGGAAACCGGCTTCACGCCCGACTTCGATACGGCGGGTGGCTCGATGGCTGAGGTGCAGCGTAACCTCGCCCACCTGCCGAAACCGGAACTCGAGGCGATCGCAGCCTACGTGAAGGCGGTTCCGAACCGTTAATATTAGCAATATCTCAAAAATGCCGCATTGCAGCACTCCACTGGGTCGTGCGCACTGAACGCCCAGTGGCGAACCCTTTCGAGGTTCGCTTTCCGAACGACGCCCATCAACGTCTTCCGAAAGGACAGCTGCATGCACATCACGTCGGCCAACCCTGCAGATGATCTGGAGTCCGTAGCCCGCAAGGGCGGCAAATTGCGGCGCATGGCGGTGCGGATACCGACTTACATTGCGGATATCCGCGAGAATCCAGCCTGGCTGCCGATGTTCCTGCTGGCGCGAACGATACCGGGACGCAAGGCGCATTGGCTGACTGCACGGCGCAGCAATGGCGCGATCGAGAATCTGCCGACGCTTTTCACGGGCGTGGATCATGGAAGCGCCGTCGCGGCGCTGAGGCGCGATGGGATATTCCCCAACCTGACGCTGCCCGAGGCGATCACCCGTGACATCGCCAGCTTTGCAAGCACAACCCCATGCTTCGGCAATTTCGATCGGCAAATCGAGTTTCGGGCGTCGGATCATCGCGACGCAGAGCAGCAATGGGGACGGCCGATCCTGAGCGGCCACCACTTCGAGCGGGCCCTTGATTGCCCCGCGGTTCGTGCGGTCCAGCGCGATCCGGTCCTGTCGGAAATCGCACGCTGTTATCTGGGTGCCCAAGCCCGCCTGATTACCACCCGCATCTGGTGGAGTTTTCCCACGAGGGCCGGAGAGGCCGACCGCAGCCTGGCGTCGCTGGACAAGTATCACTTCGATCTCGACGACTGGCGAATGCTGAAGTTCTTCTTCTATCTCGTCGACGTCGACGAAGGCACCGGTCCGCATGTCTATGTCAGGGGTAGCCACAACAAGCGCCGCGTCAAGCACCAATTGACCCTTCTGGTCGGCCATCCCGCGCATGAAATCCTGGATTTCTACGGGAAGGAGAGCGTGACGACGCTGACCGGCGCGGCAGGCTTCGGCTTCGTCGAAGATCCGTTCGGTTTTCATATGGGCACGGTCGCCAAGACGAAGCCGCGCCTGATGATGGAGGTGGGCTTTGGTGTTTCCAAGCCGTCGCGCCGCCGCTTCCACGGCGAGCCGGTACTACGGTGAACTCAGCGCGCCGGCGCCGCTAACGCATGTCCCCCGAAAGTGGGCGCCGGTCTCGGGATAAAGACATGCGTGACAACAAAAAATAAAGTGCAATAAGCGAACCCAAAAGATCGCGACGCGCTTAGGCCGCTTTCGGCTGGTGCTCGGCACCGAACATCAGCACGTACTGGTCCAGTTCGTCGCCGGCATGTCCAAGCGCGCGGTAGATTTCCGCTGCAAAGGTCATCGGTGCCGATCCGGGCGCCGTCACCAGCTTTCCGTCACGCACGGCCTGCGGGGTATCCTTGTAACGGGAGTGGCCGGTGTAGCCGGGCGCAGCTGCAATAAAATTGGCGGCATTGCTGGTATGGTCGATGGCATTCAGCGCTCCGGCGCGGGCAAGGGCCAGCGTTGCGCCGCAAATCCCGGCGACGAGCTTGTCGTGGGCGATGAAGTCGTCGATCACCTGTTTGAGGTCAGGCGCCTTCTCCGTTTCCCAGATCGTTCCGCCGCAGAGCACGAGGCCGTCGAAGGCGTTGGCATGCAGATTTTCGGCGGCGGTATCGGCCGCGACGCGCATACTGCCCATCGAGCGCACTTCCTCGCCGTCGGGCGTTGCGATCACCACGTCGAAGCCGAAGTAGGAGCGTGCGGAGGCCGTCAGTTGCGCGACCTCCCAGTCGGCGAATCCGTCGGTCAGCACGATTGCAAGTCGGGTCATCGATTTCTCCAATGAAAGAACGCAAGGGGCAAAACGCCTTCAATTAGCGGCTTTCCTTGGGTTCGGTTTCGTTTTGACCGGCGTTCTCGCCGATCGGCCAAGTCTTCCTTTCCGCGGGACAGAATGTTTCCGTCCTGCGGTTCTCGAACCATTCTCCAATGCGTGCCCTAATGCCGCTTCTGGCTTCGGTCACAGGGTGGCGTTCGGCTCCCGGTTTCCCATTCTCCTTGATGAGCGCAGCCCAGTCCTGCCGGGCTCGCTAGAAACCGATCAGGACAACCGGGATATCATCGACGCGCCTTCCCTGGGGCTCGTGCCGCGCGGCTGATAGGCGCGCTGGTCACGCAGGATCTGGAAGGCGATCGTCAAAAGCTTGCGCGCGATCGCAACACGCGCCTTGTTCACTCCTCTGAACTTCAGGTGTTCATACTGGGCGCGAAGCTGCGCATCGCTGGCGATGGCAGGGGTGACGGCTTCAACAAAGGCCCAGCGCAGCCACTTGTTGCCCTGCTTGATGATCTTGCCGTGAAAGGTCTTGCCGCCGGAGGAATAGGTCGAGGGCACCAGCCCGGCATAGGCGGCGAGCTTCTTCGGGTTACTGAACCGCGCTATGTCGTCGATCTCCGCGTCGATCAATCGGGCAAAGAACTCGCCGATGCCGGGGATCGTCTTCAACAGCTTCACATTGGCATTGGCCTTGGTCATTGCCCGGATCGTTGCTTCCGACTGTTTGATGCGCACGTCGATGTCGCCGATGAATTCGAGGCCACGATTGATCTGGATGCGGTCGATCTCTGAGACGTTCACTTGAGCCAGCTGGATGCGGCCGGCCCTGCCGAACAGATCGCCGAGCTTCTTCAGCTGCGCCGTCTGCTCCGGATAGCGATCAAATACCGTGACGATGCGGTTTTTGGTCATCGTGCGCAGCCGCACGTAAAACATCCGCTCGCGCAGCGCGACGCGAAGGTCTCGCGATCTCTCGCTGGGTGCCCAGGCCTCCGGTACCAGATCGGCTCTGAGCAGATGCGCCAGCACCGTCGCATCGATCTTGTCGGTCTTGATCTTGGCGTCGGCAATCGCCTTGACCTTCAAGGGATGGGCGAGAACGACATCATCGCAAATGTCGTCGAGCCAGTCGTACATCACCATCCAGTTGCGGGTCGCCTCGACAACCGCGTGGCTGTTCTCGCGGTAGCGTTCGAGAAACCCGCCGAGCGACTGACGGTCGTTCTTAACACGGCCAGAGCGCAGCGTTTTGCCTGCCGAATCCTGCACCACCAGGTGGCTATAGGATTTGTGGTAGTCCACGCCGATATGGTAATCATAAGAGGCAGTCATGCTTCCAACTCCCTTATTGAGATTTGCAAAACCCCAATAGGATAAGCCGAAAGGCTGGAAGTGTGACTGTCCCTCGATCATCCACTGCATCTCGGTGATCCGTTCTCTCAGCGGCCGCGGCCTCTTTCATGCCAGCTCCTTGCCGAGCGTGCGCAGTGGCCAATGCCGCTCATGCCAAAGCCTGCATATAGCGCATGCCAGTGACCGGGCGAGGCACGAAGTCCATGTTCTCGTAGAAGCGATGGGCCTGCACGTTGCCGGTGGCGGCGCTGACCGAGAGATAGCCGCAGCCGGCACTGCGAGCCGTGTCGCGGGCGCGGTTGACGAGATGCTGGCCGACGCCATGGCCACGATGGCCGTCGCGCACGAAGAGATGGTGCAGATCCATGCCGCGCGCACCGTCCTGCGCCCTGTAGAGCGGTACGAGGATCGCGTAACCGATCAGGCGTTCGCCGGTCTCGGCAACGAGGGCGCTGATCCACGGCACGGGGCCGAAGAGGTCACGCTCGAGCTGCTCCGGGCTCGAGGCGGAAGCATCGCCGTGGTGTTTGGCGAGCAGGGCGATCATTTCGGTGAGTTCGGGCAGATCGCGCGGTTTGGCGGCGCGGATATTGATCACCGGCGGGCGCATCAATGAGACTTCGCTGTCTTCGATTTCAACCATGGTCTTCGCGTCCTTTGTGGTTTTCTGCCGTCAGGACGCTGCCGATACAACAAAGCCGCCTGACGGCGGCTTGTTGACAATATGATCTGTCCGGCCGCCCCTTACAGGTACAGCCAAAAATACGTGCTGGTGAGGTGCGCGTTCTTGATCATGCGTCGATAGATCGTCCAGAACGCGCCGTTTGTCAATGGGGTTTACGCGCGGGCGCCGGGAAGCGCGCAGCGTCCTTCGACGCAGCCGCCATCGACCGCTTCGCGGGTGGCATCGGAAGCGCCTGCGCCAGCTACTTTTCATCAGCCTCATATTGATATAGGGTACCCCCCTATACTAAATGGATGAAACTATGTCGCACACCACGCACCACAAGAAAAAGCTGATGGCCCGCGTCAGCCGCCTGAAAGGCCAGCTGGAGGCCGTCGAGCGAGCCCTGGAGGCAGAGCGGCCCTGCGGAGAGATTTTGCAGCTGCTTGCCTCCATTCGCGGTGCGCTGAACGGCTTAACCGGGGAGGTGTTGGACGATCATCTCCACGAGCATGTCCTGCATGCCGCGGATGAGAAGGCCCGGACGGAAGCGGTCGAGGAAATATCCGAAGTCCTGCGGACCTACATTCGCTGAGAACACCGACATGAGGAGCGTGCAATGACTGCACAGACGGAAACACTTGAGCACGACCACGTTTTCCTGGGCGCGGACCACGACGGCAACGCCCGCCGTGTCTGGTTCGTCATCGCCCTGACCGCCGTCATGATGGTGGTCGAGATCGGTGCCGGAACTTACTACGGTTCGATGGCGCTGGTGGCTGATGGCTGGCATATGTCGACCCATGCCAGCGCTCTGCTGATCTCTGCAGTCGCCTACCTCTATGCGCGCCGGCAGGCACACAATCCCCGCTTCACCTTCGGCACCGGCAAGCTCGGCGACCTCGCAGGCTTCGCCAGCGCCATCATCCTGGCGCTGATTGCGCTCTTGATGGCCTGGGAGAGCTTTTTGCGCATCTCCCACCCCGTACCGATCAGCTTCGAGCAGGCGATCGGCGTCGCTGTCGTCGGCCTGCTGGTCAATCTGGCCAGCGCCTGGCTCCTGAAGGACGGCCATACCGGCCACAGCCACGGTCATTCCCACCATCACGAGCACCATCATCACCACGATCACGGCGATCATGCCCATCATGGCGACCATGCCCATTCCGCACATGCCTTAGACAACAACATGCGTGCCGCCTATGTCCATGTCATTGCCGATGCGCTGACGTCGGTGCTCGCGATTGCCGCGCTGTTGCTCGGCAGTCTTTATGGCTGGCTCTGGCTCGACCCGCTGATGGGCATCGTCGGCGGCCTGATCATTGCCCAATGGTCCTGGGGCCTGATGAAGTCGTCGGGCCGCGTGCTGCTCGACGTTGTGCCGAAGGAGGTGGATCTGCAGTATGAGATTCGTTCGGCGCTGGAAACGGGCGGGGCGCGGATCACCGATCTTCACGTCTGGCAAGTCGGACCCGGCCATCATGCGGCGATCGTTGCACTCCTCGCGCCGCAGCCCGAAAGCCCGGCCTTCTACAAGGCGAAGCTCGAGCCTCTTGCAGGTCTATCGCACGTCACGGTCGAGGTCTCCTCAGCAGCCGCTTGACGCGACTCATCGGGGCCACAATCAGTCTCTAGCCCTGTCTCTATTGATTCAGGCAGAGGACTTTTCATGCGCGGCTTTTCAATCCGCCGCCGGACACTACTGGGTTCGGCACTGCTTTCGCCCGCCTTGCTCCTGCCGCGTGTTGCGCGGTCGGAAGACAGCGATGATGAAATCAATCGGCGGATCGGTGCACTCGAGAAGGCGATCGGTGGTCGTATCGGTGTATCGGCCATCGACACGCAGACCAACATTTCGTTCGGCCATCGCGAAACCGAGCGCTTTCCTCTCAGCAGCACGTTCAAGGTCCTGGCCGCGGGCCTTGTGCTTGCGCGGGTAGACAAGGGGCAGGAGACTCTCGAGAGGCGCGTCGTCTACGACCAGGACAAGCTCGTCACCTACTCGCCCGAGACCGAAAAACACGTCGGCGGCGAGGGCATGAGCCTCAGTGAACTCTGCGAAGCGGCGATCACGCTGAGCGACAATACGGCCGGCAACTTGCTGTTGGAAAGCTTCGGCGGCCCTCCCGAGCTCACCAAATGGCTGCGTACGCTAGGCGACCGTTCGACAAGGCTCGACCGCTGGGAAACGGCACTGAACGAAGCCAAGGACGGCGACCCGCAGGACACGACGACGCCCGATGCAATGGTCGACACGCTCGGCAACCTCGCGCTTGGCTCGGCGCTATCGGAGCCGTCGCGCGACAAGCTGACGCAATGGATGGTGGCGAATACGACGGGTGGCGCGCGCCTGCGCGCCGGCCTTCCGGGCGCCTGGAGGATCGGCGACAAGACCGGCACCGGAAACAACGGCAGCGCCGCCGATATCGCTGTCGTCTGGCCGCCCGGCCACGGCGCGATCCTCGTTGCAGCTTATGTGACACAGGCCAAGGCGCCATTGTCCGAGATCAACAAGGTCTTCGCCGAGGTTGGCAGGATCGTGGCCGATATGGTCGGATAAAGCCTGTCCGTCAAAGAGATGCGACGGAAACGTGAATCTCCGTCGCATCGATCGGAATCAGTTTGTGAAGGCCTCAGACGCTGATAATCGCGTCGGCGCTCGGCTTATCCTTGCTGTCGTCGTCGCCGGTCAGCTGTCGCTTCAGTTCGTCCGCGATCTGCTTTTCGATCGCCTCGCGTTCTTCCGGCGGCATCGCCGCGAGATCGTCTTCGCTGATCCCGAGCCGCTCGAGAATCTGCGCGCGGATGCGCTCCGCCGGCGTCATGTTGGCGAGATCCGTGAACTCGGAGACAACAGCGTCATGGCGCGCTTTTGCGAGATCCTCGGTGCCATCCATGGTCACCATGCCGCTGCTCTGCAGCGCCCACATCGTGCTGGAGATTGAGGTCGGCGTGCTGCTTGGCTGAAGTGCCGCGCCTCTTTGGCGAACGCTCATCTCGGCATTACTGGACTGTTGCTTGTTGCGCTGGCCCGACTGGCCGAAGAGGTTGGTCAATCCATAGGTGCTGGAAATGCTACTGCCGATCTTCATGAAAATTCTCCCTGAAACAATGCGCGGGAGAATGGCGTGGCAGACATGCCTGGAGCTTGCCTCCACGGGCTCGGACGGCGGCCTATAGAGGCGGCCGTCCGTCTCGCGTCCCGAGTTCAGGGCAGGGCGTAGCCGATCACGTAGTCGCCGGGCTTGGTGCCGATCGAGCCGTGTCCGCCGGCGACCATGACGACGAACTGCTTGTTGTCGCTGGTCGTATAGGTCATCGGTGTCGCCTGGCCACCGGCCGGCAGGCGGGCTTGCCAAAGCTGGTTGCCGTTCGTCACGTCATAGGCGCGCAGAAAGTTGTCGACCGCGGCCCCGAGGAAGGCAACGCCGCCTCTCGTCAGGATCGGGCCGCCGATACCGGGCACGCCAACCTTGAAGGGCAACGGCAGCGGCGTCATATCGTAGACGGTGCCGTTCCTGTGCTTGTAAGCGATCTTTCCGGTACGCAAGTCGGCGCCGGTGACATAGCCCCATGGCGGCGCCTGGCAGGGGATACTCAACGGGCCGAGGAACGGTCCCATGAAGACGCCATAGGGCGCACCGTCGTTGCGGTTGAGACCCTGTTCGCTACCTTTCTCGTCCTGGCCTCTGGGCGGAATGTCGGCCGCCGGCACAAGTCGCGAGGTGAAGGCGAGATAGGTCGGCATGCCGAACATGATCTGCCGCTCGGGATCGACCGCCACGCTGCCCCAGTTGAAGGTGCCGAAATTGCCGGGGTAGATGATGGAGCCCACCAATGACGGCGGGGTGTAGCGGCCTTCATACTTGTAGCGGTGGAACTGGATGCGGCAGGCGAGCTGATCGAACAGCGAGATCCCCCACATGTCCTTTTCCTGCAGCGGCGGCGGCGAGAAGGTGAGGTCGGAGATCGGCTGCGTTGGCGACGTGTGGTCTTCAGGGATCGCGCCGCCCGGGGCGGGTATCTCCCTGAACGGGATGATCGCCTCGCCGGTGCGCCGATCGAGCACATAGATGTCACCCTGCTTGGTCGGGGCAACGAGCGCCGGCACGGACGTTCCGTCGGACTTCGTCATGTCGAACAGCACGGGTTGGGCGGGAACGTCCATGTCCCACAGGTCGTGGTGCACGAACTGCTGGACCCATTTCACTTGCCCAGTGGCGATGTCGAGTGCGACGATCGAGGAGGAGTATTTCTCGACATGGGCGCTGCGGTTGATGCCGAGCTGGTCGGGTACCTGGTTGCCGAGCGGGATGTAGACCATGCCTAGACCGTCATCGACACTGAAGACGGACCAGCTATTCGGAGAGTTGGTGGTGTAGGTCTGGCCTTCGGGCAGCGGCGTGGTGACATCAGGATTGCCAGAATCCCAGTTCCAGATGAGCGCGCCGGTATTGATGTCGTATGCGCGGATAACGCCGGACTGCTCCTTTGTGGAATAGTTGTCGTTGACGGCGCCGCCGACGATCAGCTTGCCGGCGACCGCGACCGGCGGCGATGTCGAATAGTAGTAGCCGGCCGGATTGTACTGCATGCCTTTTTCGAGATGCAGCACGCCATCTTCGGCAAAGCTCGTGCAGATCTGGCCGTTTGCGGCATCGAGCGCAATCAGCCTGGCGTCCGAGGTCGGAAGAAACACACGCTCGGAGCAGGCAGAGCCGGGGGCTGCTGCCGTGTCGCGATAGTAGGTGACGCCGCGGCAGGTCTGATGCTGGCGGTTCGGGTTCATGCCGGAGTTGGAATCGTATTTCCATTTCTCTTTGCCGGTTTTGGCATCGAGCGCGATTGCCCAATTGTGTGGCGTGCAGAGGTACAGCGTGTCGCCGACTTTCAGCGGCGTCACCTGATAGGTGGTTTCGCCGACATCCTCGGGTCGCTTCACATCACCGGTCTGGTAGCGCCAGACCTCCTTGAGATCCTTGACGTTGGTGACATTGATCTGGTCAAGCGGCGAGTAGCGCTGGCCGAAGGGTGTGCGGCCGTATTGATGCCACTCTTCGTCGGGCACAACACCGCCGAAGGTCGCGGGGCTAGTTACGGCCTCGGTCGGCAAATTGCCCGTGATCCGGTGCGGATCGGTGGTCATCGAATAGCCGGCGATCGCAATCCCAATCACAACCGGTATGGCGAGCGGCCAGGGGTTTGCCCCATAGGAGATCCCGGTCGGGCTGAGAAAGCCGAGCGGCCGGCGGATCCAGGGCGTGAGCAACCACAAGCCGAGAAGAATGATCAATCCACCGCGCGGTCCAAGCTGCCACCAGTCGAAGCCGACTTCCCAGATCGCCCAAGCCAGCGCCACAATGACGAGCGTCGCGTAGACCCATAAGGCGGCCGCTCGGCGCATCAGAAGCAGGATGGCGGTCAGCAGGAACATGGCGCCTGCGAAGGCATAAAAGAAGCTGCCGCCGAGCATGACGAGCCAAAGACCGCCGCCGCCGAGCGCAAGGCCAATCAGGATGAAAAGAATGGAAGTAATGACGATTGCCATATGGGAAGACTCCCGCTGAGGTTAGCCGGGTGCGATCAGAACGCGAAAAATGTCCGCAAATCAGCGAGATAGGGCGGTCGCAACCGCCGTCAACTGCGACCATAGGTGTCAGGATGGAGAAAGGTTCGCGTGAGATCACGTACCGCAGAAGGTCTGCAGCACGCGTTCCTCCGGCTCCGGCGGCGCGATGTAGGCCGCAAAGCCTGGTTGATCGTCATAGGGCTTGGCGAGCACGGCAAGCAGCGCCTCGAAGAGCGAGAAGTCCGCATCTTCGACCGCCGCATTGATAGCCTGCTCGATGCGGTGGTTGCGCGGAATGAAGGCGGGATTGACAGCGCGCATTGCCGCCGCGCGGTCGTCCTTTCTCCGGCTATCGTCACGCCAGAGGCGCTCGCGCCAGCCGGCGAGCCATTCGCGCGCCGCATCGGGTTCGCGGAACGTCGACAGGAACAATGCCTCGCCATCTCCTGATCCTGAGGCGTCGCAGAGCCGGCGGAAGGCAAGGGTAAAGTCGGCCTGTTGCGCCTGCATCGCGGCAAGCAGCGATTGAATGAGCTCCAGGTCGCCGTCCTCGACGGTCGCCAGGCCGATCTTCTCGCGCATGCCGCGCAGCCAATGGATCTGGAAGCGCTCGCCATATTGCTGGATCACGGTGTTGGCGAGCTCGACGGCCTTTTCCGCATCCGCATCGATGAGCGGCAGCAGCGTTTCTCCGAGCCGCGCCAGGTTCCATTGGCCGATGCCCGGCTGATTGGCATAGGCGTAGCGCCCGTGCTGGTCGATCGAGGAAAACACCGTGCCGGGATTGTAGGCGTCCATGAAGGCGCAGGGGCCGAAATCGATCGTCTCGCCCGAAATGGCCATGTTGTCGGTGTTCATCACGCCGTGGATGAAGCCAATATGCAGCCACTTGGCGATCAACGCCGCCTGTCGCTCGCAAACGGCTTCGTAGAGGGCAATATAGGGGTTGTCCCGGTCCTTGAGTTCCGGATAGTGCCGGTCTATCACATAGTCGGCGAGCGCCCGTACGCCGTCCGTATCACCGCGGGCGGCGAAAAACTGGAAGGTGCCGACGCGGATATGGCTCGCCGCAACGCGGGTGAACACTGCGCCCGGCAGGATGCTCTCACGGTAGACGGGCTGGCCGGTCGAAACTGCGGCAAGCGCTCGGGTCGCCGGTACGCCGAGCGCATACATCGCCTCGCTGACGATGTATTCCCGAAGCACCGGTCCGAGCGCCGCGCGGCCATCGCCGCGGCGGGAGTAAGGCGTCTGGCCCGCGCCCTTCAGCTGGATATCACGGCGCTGACCATGGTGGTCGATGACCTCGCCAAGCAGGATCGCCCGCCCGTCGCCGAGCAGCGGCACGAAGGAGCCGAACTGGTGCCCGGCATAGGCCATCGCCAGCGGATCGGCGCCATCAGGCACGAGGTTGCCCGAGAAGATCGCAGCGCCGTCGCGCCTGAGCATCTCGACATCGAGGCCGAGTTCCGCCGCGAGAGGCTCGTTCAGCTTGATCAGCCACGGCTCGGCCACCTGCGAGGGGACCTGGCGCGTGAAGAATTGCTGCGGCAACCGCGCATAGCTGTTGTCGAAGGTGAATGGCCGCGAGGTGGACGTGTTCGGAATGATGGTCATATGTTCTAGGTAGGGCTCCGGTATGCATGACGCAAGCGGCCGAAGCCTTTGCCTTGGATGGAGCGGCCGGTCCGATTGTGGTCGCGGCTGCCGCGACAGCGCCCGAGTCCATCGCCACGCGCCGCCGCGACATCTCGCTCAAACGCAAATGCTGCACAACGCCCAGCCATTCCATGTGGGCACGGCTGCCCTTCCATATAAGCATAACGACGCCACATTTGCGGGCGTATACAAAGATCCTCAATCCCCTTTTGGCATCACGCCATACCATACCGCGGCCATCGCTTCCGCGCCGGCCACGCCATTGCGAGTGATCCCTGACGATGTCGGATCAGATCTACCAGGCGGCTGCCATCGGGCGCGCCAAGCCCAATTTCCGCGTGATAGCGATGATCGTTGCGAGCGCCATGTTTATGGAGCAGCTCGACGCGACCGTGCTGGCGACGGCGCTGCCGACCATGGCACGCGATTTCGGCGTCAGCGCCCCGTCGATGAGCATCGCGCTTACCTCCTACCTCCTCAGCCTCGCGATCTTCATCCCGGCAAGCGGCTTGATTGCCGATCGCTTCGGCTCGCGCACCGTTTTCCGCTCGGCGATCGCCGTCTTCGTCACCGGCTCCATCTTCTGCGCGCTGTCGCCCAATCTCCTCTGTCTTGTCCTAGCGCGTTTGTTGCAGGGTCTCGGCGGCGCGATGATGCTGCCGGTCGGTCGCCTCGTTCTGTTGCGCAGCGTCGACCGCAAGGACATGGTCAATGCCATGTCGTGGCTGCTGGTGCCGGCGCTCATCGGCCCCATTCTCGGCCCGCCGGTCGGCGGCCTGATCGTCACCTATCTCGACTGGCGCTGGATCTTCTACATCAACGTGCCGATCGGCATCATCGGCTTTACGCTGGTCTCGATCTTCATCGCGGATTTCAAGGGCGAGTCGAAACGTCGGTTCGATACGGTCGGTTTCATCCTCTCCGGCATCGCGCTTGGCTCCTTGCTCTTCGGTTTCGAAAGCTCCAGCCGGCCGGGCGAAGCGGCCTTTTCGCTGTTTCTCATCGCGGTCGGGGTGCTGTTCGGTATCGCCTACCTCAAACATGCCCGCCGCCATCCGTCGCCGATCATGGATTTCTCGCTGATGAAGGTACCGAGCTTCGGTACCTCCGTTATCGCAGGCTCGCTGACCCGCATCACGCAAGGCGCGCAGCCTTTCCTACTGCCGCTTTATTTCCAGCTCGGCTTCGGCCTCTCGGCCGCCAAGGCCGGCCAGCTAGTTACCGCCGCAGCACTCGGTTCGATGGCAATGAAAGCGGTTGCGCCGCGCGTGCTGCGCCGCTTCGGCTTCCGCAACAGCCTGGTCGCGAACGGCGTCATCGCCACCTGCGGCTATGCACTCTGCGCCGCTTTTCGGCCGGATTGGCCGTTGGCGTTGATTTTCGCGATCCTCGTCATGTGCGGCTTCTTTATGTCGTTCCAGTTCACGGCCTACAACACGGTGGCCTATGACGAGATTGACCGCGACCGGATGAGCTCTGCCACCAGCTTCTACACGACCTTCCAGCAGCTGATGCTGTCGCTCGGCATCTGCGTCGGGGCGCTGGCGCTGCACACGTCGATGACGGTCAACGGCAGCGAGACGCCGCAGCTCCACGATTTTTCCGCCGCCTTCCTCTTCGTCACCGCGATCTCGATCACGGCGACCTTCTGGAACCTGCGCTTTGCGCGCAGCGCCGGTGCTGACATCAGCGGTCATGATGCCGGCAAGGCGGCACACGCCACCGAGCACTGAGCCCGTCAGGCGTGGGTGAGTTCCGGCAGGCATGCCGCGCAGATGGCGGCCACATGCCGGTGATCGGTGCCACAGCAGCCACCGACGATCCTGACTTGCGGCATCCGGCACATGAGTTGTCTGTAGCGCTGTGCGAGATCGGCGGGATCGCCCGAATCAAGCATCTCGCTCTCGTCGAGTTCGGCGTGGCTCATGCGTGAGGCATTGGCCCGCAGCCCGCGGATCCGTTTCGTCCAGTTGGCGTCGGGATCGAACGCCTCGGCGAAATGCGTCGGGTGGGCGCAGTTGATCATGTAGTAGGCGGGTGAACCGCCAGTTGCCGCGTCCGTCGTCTCGATCGCCTCCTGCATGCTGCGCCCGGTCACCAGCCTACCGTCGGTCTCGACCGTGAAGGAGATCGCGCAGGGCATACCCCTGGCGGCGGCCGCCCGCGCCACGCCGATCGCCTCGTCGATGTTGGTCAGTGTGAAGGCCGTCACCATGTCGGCATCGCTTTTTGCGAAGCTGCCGATCTGGACGCTGTGGTAATCCTCAGCTTCGCTGGCATCCATGTTGCCGGCCTTGTAGCCGTCGCCGCGCGGCCCGACGGCGCCGCTGATCACGATCGGCTGTCCCGGTTGTTCGTATCTCCCGCGCAGTCCTGCCAGCAGCGAGACGCTGCCCACATTGGCCGCGTGTAGCGCTTCGCGCGTGTAGCCGAGCTTCCCGGCCCAATCCGGATTGGCGCGCCATGTCGGCGTGTCGAGGATGAATCCGGCGCCATGCCTGCCGGCGATATCGAGATAGCGGCGATAGTAGGCCTGCAGCCGGTCGCGCCCTTCCTCCGAGGCCAGCATCACAAACGATGCGAAGTGCGGCAGCTGCAATCCGTCAAGAAAGATGAAGGTTGTCTCCATGCCGCCATCGGTCACGAAGAAGCCGCCCGCGAGCTGCGGCAAGCTGTGTCGGTAGGTCGCCATCGTATCTCCTCAGCCGGACGAAAGAGAATGCTGCGACGCAATACTAATTATTTAGGATGTTCTAAAATAATCTCCCGCGATGGTACAGCGAAATCTCAGCGGTCTTCCATCGCCGCAGCCATCTCGGCGAGCTTGCGTACCGTATTCAGGTTGCGCGCCGTTCCGGGCTTCAGGGCCGGCAGCTTGAGCTTCGATTTGCCGGAGCCGATGGGGAAGTGGACATAGATTTCGCTCCCGGCCAGAACCGCCTCTTCGCCGTTTGGCGCGACCATCTTGTCGAGGGCATCGCTCTGTGCAGCCTCGGGCAGGAAGCTCACCAGCAGATAGTTGGGCTTGGCGTCGGGAAAGGGCGCGTTGGCGACGATCGCCTCGAGCTCCTTGCGGCTGCGGAGCATCACGCCGGGCTTCTTTGCGAGCACCTTTCCAAGCGCGTCATCCAGCTTTTGCTCGACCTCAGCTTCCCTCTCGTCGGAGCGGAACAGCACGTTGCCGCTCTGGATGTAGGTCTTCACGTCGCTGAAGCCTTGCTCTTCGCAGATTGCCTTCAGCGTTTTCATGGGCAACTTGCCCGTACCGCCGACATTGATCGCTTTCAACAGCGCCACATAGACCGTCACGGAGCCACTCCAGCCGATTACACCTTCCCAGCAACCTTGATCGCGAAGGCGTACTCGAAGGCGATCTCCTCCAGCCGTTGGAAGCGTCCCGAGGCGCCGCCATGGCCGGCATCCATGTTGGTCTTCAGCAGGATCGGCGCCGAACCGGTCGTCTTTTCGCGCAGCCGTGCCACCCACTTTGCCGGCTCCCAATAGGTGACGCGTGGGTCCGTCAGACCACCGAGCGCCAGGATCGGCGGATAGGCTTTCGCGCCGACATTGTCGTAGGGCGAGTAGGCGGCGATCTGCTCGTACTCGTCCTTGCTCTCGATCGGGTTGCCCCATTCCGGCCATTCCGGCGGGGTCAGCGGCAGCGTGTCGTCGAGCATGGTGTTCAGCACATCGACAAAGGGAACGGCGGCGATCAGGCCGGCGAACTTCTCCGGCGCCATATTGGCAACGGCGCCCATCAGCATGCCGCCGGCCGAACCGCCTTCGGCGATGATGTTCGCGTAGGAGGTGAACTTTTCCTGATTCAGATAGTCAGCGGCGGCGATGAAGTCTTTGAAGGTGTTGGTCTTCTTCTCCATCTTGCCGTCTTCGTACCAGCCAAAGCCCTTGTCCTTGCCGCCGCGGACGTGGGCGATGGCGTAGACGAAACCGCGGTCGGCAAGCGACAGGCAGTTGGTGTTGAAGCCGGCCGGAATGGTAATGCCGTAGGCACCGTATCCATAGAGCAAGCAGGGTGCAGACCCGTCGAGCGGCGTATCCTTGCGATAGAGCAGGGTGACCGGCACCTGTTCTCCATCCCAGGCCGGCGCGAAGACGCGGCGGGTGACATAGTCGTCGGGATTGTGGCCGGAGGGCACCTCCTGCGTCTTCAGGAGGGTACGCTCGCGCGTCACCATGTTGTAGTCATAGAGCTGAGACGGGGTCGTCATCGAGGAGTAGGAGAAGCGGATGACATCGGTGTCGTATTCCGCAGCACCCTGCAATCCGAGCGAATAGGCCTCTTCGGCAAAGGCGATGGCGTGCTCTTCGCC
Organism: Rhizobium sp. LjRoot258; assembly: GCF_964254185.1. Taxonomy (NCBI): domain Bacteria; kingdom Pseudomonadati; phylum Pseudomonadota; class Alphaproteobacteria; order Hyphomicrobiales; family Rhizobiaceae; genus Rhizobium; species Rhizobium sp. LjRoot258. The sequence goes on from NZ_CAXUST020000001.1 coordinate 746,577, forward strand.
GGTGCGCCGATCGCGGATGATGATCTGCGGCAGTCCGTCCTTGCGCTCCAGCCAGAGCAGATGCCGGGCAAAAGCCATGTGGCTGATGATCAAGGTGCCGGGCTTATGCGGCACGACTTCACGCCAGTTCGCCTTGCCCGGGTTTTCAACCGGCGCTTCCATGATCTTGAAATCCTTGGCGTCGCCGTCATTGGTCAGGATGTAGAAGGCATCGCCGCCTTCCGTCATCGAGTATTCGATGCCTTCCTCGCGCTCGGCAACGAGCTTGGGCTCCGCCGTCAGGTCCTTGGTGGAGAGCAGGCGGTATTCTGACGTTTCGTGGTCGTGAATGTCGATGTAGATGAAATCGTCGAGCAGCGAGCCGCCGACGCCCATGAAGAAGCCGGCGTCCTTCTCCTCATAGACCAGCCGGTCGTCGGATTGCGGCGTCCCGAGGATGTGGTGGAAGACCTTCGAGGGACGATGGTTCTCGTCGAGTGCGGAATAAAGGAAGCTCTTGCCGTCGGGTGCCCACGCGCCGCCGCCGCTGGTGTTTTCGATCACGTCGGGAAGATCCTCGCCGGTCGCAAGATCGCGCACGCGCAGCGTATAGAATTCTGAGCCCTTGTCGTCATAGCCCCAGATGCCACGGCTGTGATCGGTCGAGTGGTCGAGGCCCGCCAGCCTGAAATAGGCCTTGCCGGCCGCTTCCTTATCGCCGTCGAGCAGAACGGCGCGGATCGTCTCGTCCTTGACGTCGCCGTTGCGGGGAATGCGGAAATAGCGTGGCTGTTCGCCGCCGGTGACGAAGAAGGTGCCGTAAGCATAGTCCCCGTCCTTCATCGGCACGGAGCTGTCGTCCTCCTTGATACGGCCGCGCATCTCGGCAAATAGCGTCTTCTGCAGCGCCTTGGTGTCTTCCATCGCCGCATTCATATAGTCGTTTTCGGCTTCCAGATGCTGGCGGATCGCCGGATCGAGGATCGTGGGATCCTTGAACATCGCCTGCCAGTTGTCGGCCCGCAGCCAGGCGTAGTCATCCGTGCGCGTGATGCCGTGGCGCGTATCAGGGAGCGGCTTCTTGGCGGCAACGGGCGGGTTCGGCAGGTTCTTGAAGACAGTCAACGAAGGCTCCGGATATGTGGTGTCAGGTGGGCAAGAGATAGAGGTGCTGATGCATCGGATCAAGCGCTGAACGCACCTGCGTGACAAAACCGAAGGAATGCTCACGTTGCCTTGATGTCACCACATTGTTTAAGAAAGTCCGCTACGTCGCCCGGAATTTATCCCCTGTTCGACCGTGAAAGCCTCGGTCGTCCACAGGCGATTGCGGAATGAGAATGCAAAGGAATCCTACTGTAATGCCAAAACGCCTCGTGTTGCTTCTGTCAGCATTTAGCCTTGCCGTTCCCGCGTTCGCAGTCGATCCCGCAATCAAGAAGCAACTCGAAAAGCTCGACCCCGCGACCCGGCTCGAACAGAGCTGCGACACCGAGGCGATGAGCCGAATCAACAAGGACGATACCGGCTACAGGCCCGACAAGGTCATCGCCTACACCTTCAAGGATCCCGTTCCCAGTGACAACAAGCTGGACGCACCTGGCGCCGTGTTCCGCAGCAAGGGCGACTGGTATCACCTGTCCTACACCTGCATCACCGGACCGCAGCACATGAATGTTCGGGCGCTTGACTATAAGATCGGCGAGAAGGTGCCGAAGGAGAAGTGGGAAAAATACTACCTCTATGATTGATCGAGGGCGGATCAGGGCGCTCGCCTGCCTTGCCTTTCTGAAGCCTTAGTCCTCAGGCATCAGCTCCTTCGTTGAATGCTGGCGGCGAATCGCAGGAGCGACCGCAAGCGGCATCAGACCACATGGCGCCGGCGCGCTGTGTGCGTTATGCAGCGCTTGAACAATGAACGGCTTCTCTTTGGTATGAATCGTATTTTTCTCGCTCCGGCGCTGCTGGTCGCCTCCATTGCCGCCGCCGCCGCTGCCGCGCTCCCGCCGCAGGACACGCCCGCAATCGCCGCACCCCACAACATCGCCCAGCCTCCAAAGATGGCAGCCCAGCCAAAGCTGGTGGAGCCGCATCTGCGCATTGCCCGTTCCGACGTCAAGGGTCACGCGCGCGTGGCGCTGACGTTCGACGCCTGCATGGGCAAGGCCGACGACCGCATCCTCTCGGTGCTGGTCCGTGAGCGGATCCCCGCAACCATATTCGTCACCGCACGCTGGCTGAAGCACAATCCACAGGCGCTGCGGGTCTTCCTTGAGAACCCCGATCTTTTCGAACTCGAGAACCACGGCCAGAACCATATTCCAGCCGTGGACAAGCCGGTCTCCATCTATGGCATTGCGTCTGCTGGCTCGCCGGAGGCTGTGCGCCGGGAAGTGCAGGGCGGCGCCGATGCGATGCTCGCAGCCGGCATTGCCCCGCCGCACTGGTTCCGCGGCTCGACCGCCAAATACGACCTGTCCTCGATCGCCCAGATCCGCGAAATGGGATACCGCATCGCCGGCTATTCCGTGAATGGCGACGGCGGCTCGCTGCTCGGTGCGGCGGTCACGGAAAAGCGGATTGTCGCCGCCAAGGACGGCGATGTGGTGATCTCCCATATCAACCAGCCTACCCATGTCGCGGGCGAGGGTGTTGCCAAGGCGATACTCGACCTGAAGGCCAAGGGGGTCGAATTCGTCCGCCTGCAGGATGTCGAGGATACCGGTGACGACCAGACGACGGAGTGACTAGTTGACGGCGCTCTGCCGGCGGTCCTCACTGACGCTCGGACGTCCAGGTACATCCGGCGCGTCGCGGTCCAGGGCGAAATCGTCGAACCAGTCGCGGTATCCTCCGCCGATCATTGCGCCGATCACCTGCGTCGCGAGATAGGAGAATGTGATGCCGTTGCCGCCGTAGCCATAAGCGGCATAGACCTGCGGCATCGAGGGAACGGCACCAATCAGCGGCAGCCCGTCCGAAGTCTCCCCGAACGTGCCGCACCACGCCGTCGCGACACGAGTGTCAGCCCTTGACCAGAGCCGTTTCATCTTTTCCCGGATCGTCACGATCTTCTCAGCTAGCTTGCTGTCGCGGATCGCGGGATCGACGGTGTCGTCGTCCTCGCCGCCAGCGATGATCCGCCCGTCCGGCGTCGTGCGCATGTAGAGATAGGGATGGCTGTCTTCCCAGATCAGCACCTGGTCGCGCCATAGCATTGCCGGATCCTGCGGCATCGTTGCAAGTGCCCAGCTCGACGTCGTCCGATGCAGTTTCGGCATATCGATGCCCGGCATGGCGTAGCCGGTGGCGAGCACTGCAGTTTTGGCTTCGATGACGAACGAGCCGTCGGCCTCGGCGCTCACCCGCCCACCTTCGCTATGGAGTTTGGTGACCGAGGCGCCGATGAGACGCGCGCCTTGCTTCACGGCAATGTCCAGCAGGGCCCAGGTCAGGAGCAGCGGATCGGCCTCCGCCGAGCCGCGGGACAGGATGCCCGCATCGCGATCGAGTTCGAATTCGGTAAAGAGATCGCAATGCTCCAGATATCGGCTAGGCAGGCCCGCCTGGCGACGAAGCTCGACCTCGTTGTGCAGATCGCGGGCGCCCTCCTGGTTGCTGGTCAGGAGCAGCGACTGCCGAGGCAGCAGATTGCAAGCGATGCGATGGGCGACGATCAGCTTGGAGAGACCTGCGACCGAGGCAGCGCTCCGCCTGTAGATGCCGACGGCGCGTTCGAAACCAAAGGAATGCTCGAGCTCGCTCAGCGTCCGGTCGATCTCCCATTGCAGCATGGCCGTGCTCGCCGCCGTGCTGCCGAGACCGGGCGTCTCGCGGTCGACGATGATCACGGAAAGCCCGCGTTCGGAGAGGTGCTGACCCAGCAGCGCGCCGGTGATCCCTCCGCCGATCACCATGGCGTCGACCTTGAGATTGTCCTGAAGTGGCTGGTAGGCGGGTTTCGTTCCGGCGTGGCTCCACGGGGGGATGCCGCTCTTCAGCCGGTTCTGGCTGGACTCTGCAAGATCGATTTCGGCCATCTGACGCGTCTTACCTCAATTATTTGGGCAATTGCGGCTGCAGTCTCTCTTCGATGAAAAGTTCATCGATGATGGTCATGACAATCAGCGATAGTGGTAGCGCGAGCATAGCACCAACTGCGCCCCACATCCAAGTCCAGAACAGAATTGCCAGAAACACCACGAAAGGATTGATTTCCAGGCGCTTTCCCATCACCGCCGGGAAGACCAGATTTTCCATGATGAGGTGGACGATGAAGAATGCTGCGGCTGGCATGAGGCCGACCACCAGGCCGTCATGCGTGATGATGCCGGCTATAGCCACCGCGAGCGTCATGGAGGCAATGCCGAGATAGGGAATGAAGCTCGAAAGAAAGGCAAAGAAGCCCCAGAGCACCGGCGCCGAGAGGCCGCCGAGATAGGCAATCACCATCATCATGACGCCCAGGCACAGATAGATCAACGAAGCCGTGGCAAAGTAGAAGCCGAGGACCTGTTCCACACTGTTGATCACCCGAATGGCGGCAAGCCGCTGCGGACGCGTCCGAAAGACCATGATGATCGATCTGCGCAGGCTGACACGTCCGGCAAGGAAGAGCAGTAGCGCCGCAAAGAAGATCAACGCCTGGACAAGGGCAGGGGTCAGGTTGGCGCTGATGAGATGCAGCACGTTACCCGTATTCTCGAGGAGCTTGTCGCTCGACATCGGTCCGCCCTGGAAGGTCTCCGGCGTGATGTGCAGCCACCGGATCCGTTCGAGATAGGGCATCAGCCGGCTGAACGTCTTCTCGACGAAGGCCGGGCCCTCATTGGCAAGCGTCGTCAGCGGTCCGGCAAGCGAATTGGCAACGAGGACGATCACCAGCGCGACGCCGGTCGACAGGATGACGGCGTTGGTGATGCGCGGTACGCCGAGTCTGCTGAGCTTTTCCGCAAGTAGCCCGAGAATCATGCCAACGACAACGGCAAGCGTCACCGGAACGAGAATGAGCGACATCATATAGATGGCCGAAAGAGCGAGCACCGCAAAGATGCCGATCACAGCCCAGGCCATGGTGATATCAAGCCCGTCCTTTTCGACGCGGCGCATCGGCGCTTGCGGCATCTCCTCCGTGTCTTGCTTCAGTTTTTCGGCCCAAGCGCTGACAGAGCGCTCGCCCATTGTGATCTTGCTGGCCTGCTTGCGGATGCCGTTGGCAATTCCCATGGATAGACGATCCCCGGAAGCCCAGATGCTTCGCGACGGAAACGCGCAGAACCGCTTGAGGTTCCTGAGGGGTCAGGCGGACAGCGTCAGGCCGATACCCCAGGGGTCGTGCAGGAACACGCCACCATTGCGCTTCTCGCTCTTGATCTCGAGCTCGTCGAGCTTGGCGATGGCCTTGTCGAGCGCGGCCTTGTCGTTGAAGCGAAGGGCGTAGTCGGAAAGGCCGGTCATCCCTTCGGCACGGGCGCCGGCGCCGCCGCTGTTCCAGATGTTGGCGGCGATGTGGTGATGGTAATCGCCTGTGGCAAAGAAGCTGGCACCGGGATAGCGCGCCATCAGCTTCAAACCAAGCACATCGCGGTAAAATGCGTCGGCCTCCGGTATGTCGCCGACCTGCAGGTGGATGTGGCCGATTGCGGTGCCGTCGGCCATGCCGTTCCAGGTATCGTCGGGCGCACTGTTGTAGAGCGACTGCAGATCGAGACGCCGCGTCGCCATCTCAACCTGGCCGTCCGGATGGAACTTCCACTGCTCGTGCGGTCGGTCGGCATAGATCTCGATGCCGTTGCCTTCCGGGTCGGAGAGATAGATGGCCTCGCTGACCAGGTGATCGGATGCGCCGTCCAGGGCGACATTATTATGCGCGGCGTGGCGCAGCCAGCGGGCGAGCTCGGTGCGGCTGGGCATCAGGAAGGCCGTATGGAAGAGGCCGGCGGCATTGCGCGGCGCGATGCGGACATCCTTGCCTGTCGTCAGCGCCAGAAGCGGCGCGCCGTCGACGCCGAGCACTTCGCCGCTGGCGCTTTTCTCGATGACCTTCAGGCCGAGCATGGACTGGTAGAAACCCGACACCAGCGGCAGGTCGGTGACGACGAGGTGCGACTGGTCGACATAGGCAGGGCGCGTCAGGGCGTAGGACGTTTCGGTGTTCACGGGCGTATCTCCTGCCTTGGCTGAGGGCGGCGTACCGGCGCTGGCGGCGAGAGCGCCGCCCGTAGCGATACCAAGGAATTTGCGCCGGTCCATATGCCTAGAGGTCCCCTTGGCCCGCTGTACTTGCTCTTTATATGGCGGATTCCGATTGTTCACAGAAGCCCTGTTTTTGATGATTGAGCGTTCGACGATCGTTGACAAAAATCCGAGCGATCTTGATCTTGATCAAAGCGCCTTATTTATCTCCTGAGAGGATGTGGCCGTTAGAAACGGCGGCGCTGGAGGGCCTGAATGTACAAGAAAATCATCGTTCCAATCGAAATAGGCGCGCTGCACAGCGGCGAGAGGGCGTTGCGCAAAGCATCCACGCTCCTTGATACGGGTGGCGAGATCGTTTTGCTCAACGTCGTCGAGGACGTTCCCACCTATGTCGCGATCGATCTGCCGGCCGAATTGCTGCAGAACGCGATCGATGATGCCCAGGAAAAGCTCGGGATGCTGATCCGCACGAGCGGCATACCCGCAATGATCGAAATCGGCCACGGCCGCCCGGCCCATAGCATCCTCGCCACGGCCGAAGCGCATGATGCGGATCTCATCATCGTCGCTTCGCATATCCCCGACTTCAGCAACTACTTCATCGGCGCCACCGCCGACCGTGTCGTCAGGCATGCCAAATGCTCGGTGCTGGTCGACAGGCAGCGCTAAGGAGAAGACGGCACAGGATCGATGGAGGAACGTTCCATGAGCGATACGCAGACATACGAGAAGATCCTACGCGACCGCCAGCGTGAGCTTGAATCGCGGCTGAGCCGCATCGACGGCGATCTCGGACGCACCAAGGAGCAGGACAGCGACGACCGCGCGGTCGAGAGCGAGAACGACGAAGTGCTGGAGGGGCTTGGCCAGGCCGGCCAGGAAGAGCTGCGCGCCATCGGCGCCGCCCTCGATCGGATCGCGAAAGGCACGTATGGCACCTGCGTCCGCTGCGGCGAGCCAATTTCAACAAAACGACTGGGCGCCGTGCCTTATGCCCCACTCTGCGAGGATTGCATGGGCCAAGGCTAGGACGCTTTACCAGAAGGGGCGGCGATCCGGTCTCCGGGGCCGCCCCTTGTGGTGCGTTTCAAGCCGCCGCCATCGCAGCGGCACCGCGTAGCATGTCCCGAATGTTGCGTTCTTCGGCGGTAAAATCCTCGCTGGTGATCGCGCCAAACTCCGCGGCGGCCTTTTTTGCTAGATAGGATGCGTTCGGGAGACGGTCCGGGCCCTCGAGCCTAAAGGAAATTGCTGAAAGCGGGCCGAAGAGCAGCGCCCGTTCCAGCTCGGGATAATGCTCCAGGGAAGGCTCGATGCCAGCGTTGCGGGCAAAGGCGAGGGCTGCGACATGCGTCGGCACCGCGGGTCCGAAGGTGCGAGCCGCGCGACTTCTTGACAGAGCCATCGCCAGCTTCTCGGGCGTCGGCCGCGCCGCAATGCCCGCAAAGGAATAGGCGATCCAGCGTGCCTGCAGCTCGATTGCTGGAAAGAAGGGACCAACAAGGTCGATCAATCCCGCAAAGGCGAGGCCCGGCAGATCGGGATGGAGCGTGAAGTCGTGAAGCGTCATGTTCGCCGTGTCGAGTTCCACCGTCTCGGCGAGCTCCGGCGACAGGAACGGCAAGGACAGCCGATAGCCGGTCCCCAGGAAGAGGGCATCCGCTTCAACAGCGCTTCCATCGGCAAAATGCACGGTTCTGCCGTCGATCCGTTCAATCCATGGCCGCGTCACGATCCGCCCCTCGGCAACCGCAGGCAGAAAGTTTTGCGATTGCGTGATGCCGGCAGCGAAGATGTTGTCATGCGGCTTGCGGGCGCCGAACTGTTCAGGGCTGCCTGCCGCGTTGAGCACCATCGCCTTCAGTGCTTCGGCGGCGATGTCGGGTGGGCAGCGTTCCGCCGCGATGGCCGCCGCACGCGTGAACATGACGGATTCGGTTGGCACCCCCTTGATGAGTTTCGGCAGCACGTAGCGCTGGCGGCGATAGCTCGCTGTCACCTGCGCAGCGCCGGAAAGGGCGATTTCCGCGGCAATCTCGAGAGCGCTGATCGAGCATCCGGCAACGACTACTGACCTGCCGCGCAGGCGTTCCGGCCCGTAGTAGTGACTCGTGTGCGCGGCGCCGAAGGAGCCGCAAAAGCTCTCTATGCCTGCTATATCAGGCACATCAGGCGCAACGTGCCGGCCGGTGGCAACGATTGCGCGCCTGAAAGCCTCCCTGCGGATTACTCCGTCCGTATTCGAGCGGATGTGCCAAAGCCCGTCGTCTCCGCGCGAAAGATGTTCCACCCGCGCTCTCGTTCTGATGCGGCACAGCAGATCAAAATGCTCTGCGTAGCGCTCCAGATATGCGAGCATCTCGTCGTGGCGCGGATAGGTGGCGGTGCCCTCGACATGGTCCATGTCGGAAAAGGCGGTCGTCACACGGCTCGTATTGGTCCGCATGCCGGGCCAGACGCCGCTCATCGGCGACAGGCTGTTCCACTGCCCGCCGAGCTGGTCGGCTGCTTCGAAGAGAAGCGGTTCTAGTCCATGCGCCCGAAGCCAGCGAGCGCAAGCGAGGCCGGATGGCCCAGCGCCGATGATGGCGACGGTATTGTCGGGCATGCGGTCGAGGCGATTGCCTGTCATTTTTCTGCTCCTTTTGTGCCGGGAGCCTCTCTATAGTCGCCACTTCGAATGCTTGTTGCTAAATGCTTCCTAAGACAGTGGAAGCCGTTCTTAAAAAATCGCTAAATACGATCGGTGGACGGATCGGGGGGAGGAAATGGTGCTTGACGCAGAGTTGGCCAGGTTCATCGCAAGCCCGGTGATGATCATCATCGGTACGCGCGATAAGCACAATCGCGCGGCGATCGCTCGTGGTGCCGGCGCGACGGTGCTGAAAGGAAGCGGTATGGTCGAAGTTATCGTCTCGGAATGGCAATGGCCGGACTGTATCGCCAACATCCATGCGACCGGCCACATTGCGGCGACGTTCGTTCGCCCTTCGGACTATGTCGCCTATCAACTGAAAGGACGGGGCACTGTGCGAACAGCGGCTGAGGAGGATATCCGGCTCTCACGCCGCTATGTCGTCGACATCGTCGACACGCTCGGAGGTCTCGGCGTGGAACCACAGCTTGCCGCGCCCTGGATCGTCAACGCCGAAGCCGCAGTCATCCGCTTGGCCGTCGAAGACGTCTACCTGCAGACGCCAGGTCCAGGCGCCGGCGCTCTGCTGCGGGGTGTCGCATGACGCTTCACCTCTCTGATCTGCGGGCCTGCTTCGAGGGCGTTATCCCGTCGATCATCGCCACGTCGTCGGGCGATGGGACACCGAACATCTCCTACCTCTCGCATGTCATCATGATCGACAGCGATCATGTGGCGCTCTCGAACCAGTTCTTCGCCAAGACAGCCCACAACATCAGGGCCAATCCTTACGCCAATCTGCTTCTCGTCGATGCCAGGAACGGCGGTCAGTTTCGGTTGGACATCGTCTTTTCCCATCCGCTTGAGGACGGCGTCTTTTTCGATCGGGTGGCGACGCAGCTGCAGGCGAGCAGCGAACAGGTCGGCATGGGCGGCATTATGAAGCTGAAGGGGCTCGACGTCTTCCGTGTGCTGTCGATCGCCAGTGTTCCTTCGCCGGTGCTTCTGCCGAAGGAGGCCGTCGAGGAGCCTTCGCGCAAACTGATTGCGCTCAGCCGACTTGTCGACCGGATCGCCGTTCAGAACGATGTGGGCGGCGCCATCGACGTCGTCCTGAGCGGACTGGAGAGCGAATTCGGCTACACCAACACGCTTTTCATGCTCCATGACGAAGCACGCGGGCTTCTGGCAACCGTGGGCAGTCGCGGTTACGAGCGCTCCGGCGTTGGATCGGAAGCCGCCGTCGGTGAAGGCATCATCGGGGCCGCGGCCGTCAAGCGGCGGCTCGTCAAGGTCAGCGACATGAGCCGTGTGCGGCGCTATGGTGCCGCGATCCGAACATCTTCCGTCGACGAGGAGAGAACCCGCGCCATCGTTCTACCTGGTATGAGAGGCGCGATGAGCCAGATGGCAGTACCCGTCATGGCGCAAGACGTCCTCCTCGGAGTGCTGTTTGCCGAAAGCCGCCAGCGCCTTGCTTTTTCCGAGGAAGACGAGGCGGTGATGACTGTTGTCGCCCGCCAGGCGGCCGCGACGCTTGCTCTTTGCGAGCGCCTCGCCAGCGAAGCGCAAAAGGTTGCAACGGCCGACGAAGCGCCAGCCCACCTGCAAAGCAGCTTCCGGGTCGTCCATCATGCCTATGACGACAGTGTCTTTATCGACAATGCCTATGTCATCAAGGGCGTGGCCGGGCGTATGCTGATGATGATGCTGAGCCTCTGGCTCCGGGAAGGGCGCACTGAGTTCACAAATCGCGAGATCCGCCTTTCCGACAGTCTGCGCTTGCCAGACATCAAGGACAATCTCGAAACCCGCCTCCTCCTGCTGCGCCGTAGGCTTGAAGAAAAAGGCACTCCCGTTCGCCTTGTCCGTGCCGGGCGCGGCCTCATCCGTCTCGAACTCGATGGTATTCCGAAGCTTGATATTGTAGGGCTGCCCATCTAGCAGGCTGTTGAAGAAGTCTCTGGTTTGGCTTTGAGGATAGCTTCGTCGCCATTGTGGTACGCGAACGTGACCTCGATCGAGCCATCGTCGAGTAACTCAGCATGACCATCGCCCGAGACTTCGTCCATTTCGTCAAATCCAGACCATGTGAAGGAAACGGTGGATCGGCTATAGCCGAGATCGAGGCCCGCTTGCATCGCACCGAAAGCGATTTCGCCATGACCGTCTGGCCCGATGGCGATTGCTGCAGGCTCAACCAGGTCGAGATAATCCCGATCCCATAGGTCGGCCTCGATAATCCGCCAGCGGCCGATCAGGCGGCAGGTCGAGGCGGCGCTCAAGACAGCACCGCCATCAGTTTCGGTAAGCGCACCAGATCATAGGCAGCCGCCGCGAAGGTGAAGGCCCATCCAACGCGGTCGCGGCCGCGGAACTTCGTCTTGTCCTGCCCCGCGACGGTCTTGATCCAACCGAACGCCTCCTCGATGCGCTTGCGGATGCGTAAGCTGATCCCATAGCCGGAATGGCGCGTCGTGCGCCCATCAATGGCCGAGCGGCGACCATTGACGTTCTGCGCCACATGGGGCGTCACCTTCATCGACCGCAAATCTTTGACGAAGTCCTTTGTGTCATAGGCCTTGTCGGCACCCAGCGTGATCGCTTGTGGCCGCTCAGTGAAGGGCTCGATCATGTGCAGCGCCGCTACCCGTTCAGCATATCCGCTGGCCTCTGTCAGATAGGCATCGACCAGCAGGCCATGGCGGTTTTCCATCAGCCCGTGGCCCATGAAGCACAGCTTGGCCTCCTTGCCTTTACCCTTCTTATAAAGTCTTGCATCTGGGTCGGTCGTTGAAGCATGCGTCTCGTTGGAACGCCTTTCGCCATGGAAGTCTGCTTCCACATTCCGACCGCCGCCATCCGATGGTGGTTCGCCCGAGCCGTTCTTCGGCTTGAAGCTCTTCATCGATGCCCAGGCTTCGATCAGCGTGCCATCGACAGAGAAGTGGTCCGTTGACAGCAGCCGCTTTACCTTGGGCTGCGCCAGGATCGCACCCAGGAACTTCGCGGCGATGTCGCCTTCGAGCAACCGGTCGCGGTTCTTCGAAAACACCGAATGGTCCCAGGCTGGATCGTCAATGCCAATGTCGACGAACCAGCGGAACAGAAGGTCGTATTCCAGCCGCTCCATCAAAAGCCGCTCGGAACGGATCGAATAGAAGGCTTGCAAAAGCATGGCGCGCAGAAGCTTCTCAGGCGCGATCGATGGCCGCCCGATCGGTGAATAAAGCGCTGCAAACTCCCGTTCCAGCAAAACGAGCGCGTCGTTCACGATCTGCCGGATGGCCCGCAGCGGATGATCACGACGAACACGATCCTCCAGATCGACATAGCTGAAGAGTTGCCCCGTCCTCACATCGCCGCCGCGCATCCATCAACTCCGAATCTCGACAAAGTCAGTGAATCACGACCACAGCCTCCACGCCAGGCCTCTTTTTCAACAGCCTGCTAGAGCGTTGGGCATCCAGATGGATGCACAAAGAACACTCTAACGCTTTGAATTTGCGCATAATCCCGAAAAATCTATTGCGATTTTCGGGATTATGTTTTCCTGTTGCCTCCAGTCGATAACCGCCTCTCGTCGCTCACGAATGTTTATCGGCCTGTACACCTGTTGTGTTGCACGTATTCCGTTTCGGTGACACGATCTGAGAGAATAATGAGGGTTTCCTGCATGAGGGAGTTCAACGGCATCCGCTGGGCTTATGACAAATACGAGCTTATCGCCGACGGCGTCGTCCACGGCGTCGGACTTGCGTTTGCGCTCATCGGTGCGACCGTTCTGATCTTTTACGCCACCCTCTGGAGTTCCCATGCCGAACTCGCCGCCGCATGGATCTACAGCATCGGCCTGGTGCTGACGATCGGCATCTCCTTCTCCTACAATGCCTGGCCGGTCTCGCGCACGAAGTGGTTCCTTCGCCGTCTCGATCATTCCTCAATCTTCATCCTGATCGCCGCCACCTACACGCCTTTCCTGGAACGCGGCGCCGACAGTCCGCTTCTGTTCGGGATGCTGATCGGCATCTGGGCGATCGCTGCGCTCGGCATCTTCCTGAAATGCGCCTTTCCCGGGCGCTTCGACAAGGTCGCCATCCTTCTCTATCTCGGCATGGGGTGGAGCGGCATCTTCGTTGCCGGACCGGTGGCCGAGCGCATCCCCTTCGTATCGATGCTCCTGATCCTCGTCGGCGGTGTCATCTATTCCCTCGGCGTCATCTTTCACGTCTGGGAAAAGTTGCGCTTCCAGAACGCCATCTGGCACGGTTTCGTCGTGGCCGCGGCGGCCGTGCACTATTCAGCGGTATTCACCTGTTTCAGCATGGCGAGCGCGGCGCTCTGATCCCCAGCACCGCGGTGGTGCAGCCAATGGCTTGTCCAGATGCTGGACCACCGGATCATATGCATTCAGCGCCGCCTTCGGAGACTCCAGGATGAGCTATCCGATCGCATCGTGGCAGGGAGCCACGGCGCGCGCGCAAAGAATGCGATCCTTGCGCATGCCAGAATAGCTGGCGAATGTCCTTGAGGGCTTCGAATAGTTGATCTGCCAACTGTCCTGCGTGTCCATTTCGATCCGGCTCGTGATCTTCGCGGCGAAGCTACCCTCCGTCCGATTGGCACCGAAGACGCGTAGTTTGGCCATTCCGTCTGCCGATTGCAGCGTCATGCCGTCGCCGTTGTCAGCCTCGTTGGCGATCGCGAAGCCGGCGGGGAGATCGACGGCATAGCCGAAACGGGCATTGGCATGAGGCCGTCAATCCTTCGCCAGCGCAGACGTCGCCTGAGGCAAAACAGGATGACGAAACGGCCGATCATGGTTCCCTCGCGAATGACACCATACCCCATCGCGGACGATCGCTTCCGTCGCACGATTTCGCTGGTTTACAACGCTGAATGCGGGGCGTATGCCGCTTGCCAGAACCGAACTGAAACTGGACCTGATATGACCGACGCCGTTCTCGTGCGCGACGCCACGGAAACCGATCTCCCAGCCATCCGCGATATCTACAACCACGCTGTCGAGCATACGACCGCGATCTGGAACGAAACACTGGTTGATCTCGACAACCGCATCGAATGGTTCAAGGCTCGCAAGGCGAAGGGATTTCCGGTCATTGTTGCGGAGAAGGACGGCAAGGTCGCAGGCTATGCCTCTTATGGCGAATGGCGGGCTTTCGACGGCTATCGCCACACGGTCGAACACTCGGTCTATGTCGACAAGGATCGCCGCGGCGCTGGCATTGGCGAATTGCTGATGCGGGCGCTGATTGAGCGCGCCGCCGCCGCCAACATCCATGTGATGATCGCCGGCATCGAGGCGGCGAATGCGGCCTCCATCAAGCTGCACGAAAAGCTCGGCTTCCGTGTTGCCGGAACCTTCTCGGAAGTCGGTACCAAGTTCGGTCGTTGGCTCGACCTGACCTGCATGGAGCTTAGGGTTACGAAGTGAGCCTCATCATTCTCACCGGCGCTTCGGGATCGGGCAAGACGGCGATCGCCAAGGCGATTGCCACCCGGTTCGCAGGTGAGATTGATGTCTACTATTTCGATGATATCGGCGTTCCCTCGCTCGGGCAGATGACGGCGGACTACGGCTCGCCGGCGGGTTGGCAGCGAGCCATGACCTTCAAATGGCTGGAGCTTCTTGCCGAAGCTCAGCGGTCGGGCCGCAATCAGCTGCTCGAAGGCCAGATGCGCCTTGCGTTCCTGGAGGAGGCGGCAACCGTTGCCGGCATGGCCTATCTGCCGCTGCTGGTCGATTGCGATGACGAGACACGAAGGCATCGCCTGGCGGTCGAGCGCCGGCAGCCCGAGCTTGCCGACGCCGAGATGATGGCCTGGGCAGCCTTCCTCCGCCGCGAGGCGGCGGCCAAGGGCTGTGAGATACTGGACACGTCGCGCTTGTCGCTGGATGAAAGCGTTCAAGCCGTCGTCGGGCGCCTTCAAGGGTAGTCCCCCGAACTTGACCTCCGGGCCGAGGCGCTATTTCCCCGGTTCGAAGACCATCGCGTGGCCGTTGATGCAGTAGCGCAGGCCGGTCGGCGGCGGGCCGTCGGGAAAGACGTGCCCGAGATGGGCATCGCACGTGCCGCAGCGGATTTCCGTGCGCACCATGCCGTAGCTCGTATCGCGATGCTCGATCACCGCGTCGGGCGAGACCGCCTCGAAATAGCTCGGCCAGCCGCAGCCAGCATCAAACTTTGTATCCGAACGGAATAGCGGCGAATTGCAGCCGACGCAGCGATAGAGCCCGGTCTCGAACTTATCCCAGTAGGGGCCGGTGAAGGCACGCTCGGTGCCATGCTGGCGGGTGATCCGGTATTGCTCGGGCGTCAGTTGTTGTTTCCATTCCGCGTCGGTCTTGTGAACTTTGGCGATTGTCGTATCGGCCATGGCTTGTTCCTTTCGCGCCGGGGGGACGGCTTTGATTTTCGACAGCAATGTGGTGCGGAAAGCCGCATGGATCAAGGGATACAGATCTCGGCAAAGCGGTATGAAGGCCTAGGAAGATGCTGGCAGAACCCGTTCCCTGTGAGTATCCCGCCGCCGCAGGTTGCTCTTGGTCGAACAAGGCTTGTGACCGCGCTCCTGTTCTCGTACACCTGACGGGATTTCCGGCTTTCGCCGGCTCCACGAAGCGTTGCCAGCAGGGGAGGGCACATGGCCGGTGTCACGGCTCTGACATTTGCGGCCTTGTGTCTGCCACTTCTCGGCGCTGTTCTTGCTCCCTTTCTCGTTCGCGCCTTGGGTGCGAGCGCCGCCTGGCTGCTGGCGCTCGCGCCGCTGCTGGCCTTTGCGCACTTCGCCAGCCTGCTGCCGGCGGTATCGGCCGGCAAGGTAATTACCGGGGGCTATGCCTGGGTGCCGAGTTTCGAGCTCCGCTTCTCCTGGCTGCTCGACGGTCTTTCGCTGACCTTTGCGCTGCTGATCACCGGTATCGGCACGCTGATCGTGCTGTATGCCGGTGGGTATCTGAAGGGGCACCGGGATCAAGGGCGTTTCTTCTCGTTCATCTTCCTGTTCATGGGCGCCATGCTCGGCCTCGTCGTCTCAGACAGCCTGCTGATGCTCTTCGTCTTCTGGGAGCTGACGTCGATCACGTCCTTCCTGCTGATCGGGTTCGACCACGAGCGCCCTGCTGCCCGTCGTGCCGCCTTACAGGCGCTTGTCGTTACCGGTGGTGGCGGCCTTTTGCTGTTGGCGGGCCTGCTGCTGATCTGGAGCACGACAAATGCCACGCAGCTGTCGACGCTGCTTCAGTCCGGCGATCTGCTGCGCGCCAATCCATACTACCTGCCGATCCTGATCCTCGTTCTCGGCGGCGCCTTCACCAAATCCGCGCAGTTTCCGTTTCATTTCTGGCTGCCGAACGCGATGGAGGCGCCGACACCGGTTTCCGCCTACCTGCACTCGGCGACGATGGTGAAGGCGGGCGTCTATCTCCTGATGCGGCTCAATCCGGTGATGGGCGGGACGCCGGCGTGGGAGCTATTGCTGCCGCTCTTTGGTGGCGCGACGTTGATCATCGGCACGCTGCTTGCGATCCGACAGACCGACCTCAAGCTGCAACTCGCCTACACGACCGTCTCGTCGCTTGGCCTTCTTGTGCTGCTGACCGGCTTCGGCTCCCCCTATGCGGTCGAGGCCGCGGCGCTCTACCTCGTGGCGCATTCGCTCTTCAAGGGAGCGCTGTTCCTGGTCGCAGGCATCATCGACCATGAGACCGGCACGCGCGACATCACCCGGCTCGGCGGCCTGGGAAAGGCGATGCCGCTGACATTTGCCGCCGCCCTTGCCGCGGCGATTTCGATGGGCGGCCTGCCGCCATTTTTTGGCTTCCTCGCCAAGGAGGAAATCTATGCCGCGCTGGCCCATGGGGACCCGCGATCGATCGTCTTTACGCTGGTTGCAGTATCAGGCAACGCGCTGATGTTCGCGATCGGTTTCGCGGTGACGCTGAAGCCGTTTCTCGGGTCTGTTCTGGAAACGCCGAAGCACCCGCATGAGGCGCCGCCATTGCTGTGGGCCGGTCCCGTCGTGCTGGCACTGCTCGGTTTGATCGGTGCAGTCTTCTCGGCAACTTTCCATCATTACATCTCGTCTCCGGCGGCGTCGGCAATCCGGGGCTCGTCGAGCGTGATCCAGATTTCATTGATCCCGCACTTCGGCGTGCCGCTATTTCTTTCCGCCCTTACGATCGCGCTCGGCATTCTTGTCTATTGGAGGTTCGACCAAGCGCGTCGGATGATGGCAGTGGTACTAGGCAAGCTCGGACCGGGGCCGGACCGCGGTTTCGATCACTTCATTGCCGGTCTCGTCAGGCTGTCGGTCCGCGTGACGCGTTTTGTCCAACCGGGACGACTTGAACTCTACATCACCTGCACCTTCCTCTGCGTCGCCGCGATCCTGCTCGTGCCGCTCTGGCTCTACGGCGAAATGCCTGCGCTTCCCGTCTGGCCACGAGAGGTACAGATTCACGAATGGGCCGTTTTCCTGCTCGCCGTGCTCGGCCTGTTGAGCGTTGTCATTGCGCGCGACCGGCTGACGGCGATCGTCTCCCTCGGCATCCAGGGCTTCGCCGTCGCCATCATATTCCTGCTATTCGGTGCGCCCGACCTTTCCTTCACACAGTTCATCGTGGAGACACTGTCGGTCGTCATCCTGGCTTTGGTCATGACCCGCCTTCGATTGTCGCCGACCGACCGGCGGCCACTCGGCCAGAAGATACTCGACGGCAGCATCGCCATCGCCTGCGGCTGCGGCTTCGCGCTGCTTCTGATGAAAGCCACGCAGGCGCCGTTCAACAACGGGCTGACGGAGTTCTTCAATACCTACTCGAAGTCGATCGCCCACGGCGCCAACGTCGTGAACGTGATCATCGTCGATTTCCGCGGTACCGATACGCTGGGCGAGATCGCCGTCGTCGCCATCACCGGCCTTGCCATCCTCGCCCTCATTCGCGTCCGCGCGCAGACCGAGCGGAAGCTTGCGGAAAACGATCCGGATGCTCCCGAGGATTTGGGAGTCGAGCGCCCGTGAACACGCTGATCTTCCGCACGATCGCCCCGGTGCTGACGGCCCTGATGCTGCTCTTTTCCGTCTTCGTCCTCCTGCGCGGCCACAACGAGCCGGGCGGCGGCTTCATCGGCGGTCTGATTGCGGCCTCGGCGCTGGCGATCTTCGGTATTGCCCGCGGCGTCGGCGCCGTGCGCCGGGCCATCGTTTTCCATCCGCTGTCGATATCAGGGGCCGGACTACTGATGT
This sequence comes from Rhizobium sp. LjRoot258, assembly GCF_964254185.1. Lineage (NCBI taxonomy): Bacteria > Pseudomonadati > Pseudomonadota > Alphaproteobacteria > Hyphomicrobiales > Rhizobiaceae > Rhizobium > Rhizobium sp. LjRoot258. The sequence goes on from NZ_CAXUST020000001.1 coordinate 764,659, forward strand.
CCTGCTGTGCCGGCCTGCTGTCGATTGGCTTTGGCGTGCCCTTCATGACCGGGCTGTGGATCTATCCCGAGATATCAGGCGTCGAGGTGCCGCTCTCGACCGTGATGCTCTTCGATATCGGGGTCTACCTGGTGGTGGTCGGCGCCATCACCTCGATCGCGCTGGCGCTGGAAGAAAGGGAGGTCGAGTGATGGAGCCGCTGTTTGCGATCCTCGTCGGTCTGTTCTTCGCCGCCGCGATCTATCTGATGCTGTCGAAATTCTCGATCCGCATCATGCTCGGCATCGCCATCCTCGGCAACGCCGTCAACCTGCTGCTGTTCACGGCCGGACGGTTGACGCGCGAGGTGCCGCCGATCATCCCGGCCAATCTCGATGTGCTTCCGGCCGCCGCCGCCAATCCGTTGCCGCAGGCACTGATTCTGACGGCGATCGTCATCTCGTTTTCCTTCCTCGCCTTCCTCCTGGTGCTGACCTATCGCGCCTATCAGGATATCGGCACCGACAACACCGACGAGATGCGAGTGGCCGAACCCGTCGATCCGCCGCTGCCGCCGATGGGGTACTAGATGGCGGCTCCGGCAAATACGATCACCGATCTTTCCGCTGCGATGGTGACAGCGCCTGTGCCTTTGGCGAACTGGCTTGTCATCGCACCCGTCGCGCTCTGCCTCACCCTCGGCGCTGCGCTGCTGATGATGCGCAGCTCGACGCGGTTGCAGGCGCTGGTTGCCGTTCCCGGCCTTGCCGTTCTGGTCTTGCTGGATGCCGCGCTGTTGGCAAAGGTCGTCGCGCATGGCCCGTTGACCATGGTCATGGGGCGCTGGCTTCCTCCCTTCGGCATCGCCTTCACCGTCGATCTCTTCGGCGCGCTGATGACCCTGACTGCCGCCGTCGCGGCGCTTGCCGGCAGCCTTTACGCACTGAAGGATGTGACCGAAAGCGGTCGCCGCTACGGCTTTTTCCCCTTCCTGATGCTGCTGATGGCAGGCGTCTCAGGAGCGTTCCTGACCGGCGACGTCTTCAACCTCTACGTCTGGTTTGAGGTTCTTCTTATTTCGTCCTTTGGCATGTTGATCCTCGGCTCGGAGCGCGGGCAGATCGACGGGGCGATGAAATATGCGGTGCTGAACCTGATCGGAACGACCCTGTTCCTGATCTCAGTCGGCATTGTCTACGCGGTCTTCGGTACGCTCAATATGGCCGATATCGCAGGCAAGGTGGAAAGTGTGCGCGACACCGCGCCGCTGATGACCCTTTCAGCTCTCGTGCTGCTGGCCTTCGCCATGAAGGCGGCTGCCTTTCCCGTCAATTTCTGGCTGCCGGCCTCCTACCACACGCCGCGTATCGTCGTGTCGGCGCTGTTTGCCGGTCTGCTGACCAAGGTCGGCGTCTACGCTCTGATCCGCATCATGGTGATGCTGCTGCCGGTCGAGCGCGAGCAATTGAGCCTGGTGATCGCCGCGGCCGGTGCGGCCACCATTGTCTTCGGCGCGCTCGGCGCTCTGGCGCAGGACGATATCCGCAAATTGCTCGGCTACGTCGTGATATCGGGCATCGGCAATATGCTGGTCGGCACTGCGCTCGGCACGCCGGGCGGTCTCTCGGGCGCGATCTTCTACGCCTTGCATTCCATGCTGCTGATGACGGCGCTCTATCTCTTAGCCGGACAGGCAGCCGCGCTCGCTGGTAGCTTCTCGCTGGCCGACCTTGGTGGGCTCTATCGTCGCAGCGGCAGTTTTGCTGCCGTGTCTTTCATCCTCTTTCTCGCCGCCTGTGGATTGCCGCCTCTTTCCGGCTTCTGGCCGAAGGTGGTCTTGGTCCGGGCGTCGATCGATGTCGGCGCGTGGTGGCTGGCCGCCGCGATCCTGATCGGCAGCTTCCTGATGACGATTGCCTTGGCACGCGTGTTCCTGCTCGCCTATTGGCGGCCGGCCGCAGCGCCGCAGCCGGCAGCCTCCATTGGCTGGCAGGCGGGGCTGCCGCTCGTGATCCTCACGGCCCTCATTGCCGGGTTCGGCATTCTGCCGGAGCGGCTGTTGGAATTGGCGCAGGCGGCGGCCACCGGCCTCGTCGATCCGACGGCTTATCTGCAGTCAGTCTTCCCGGACGGAGCGATGCCATGATCGCCCTGCTGCTTAACCTCCTGCTGGCCATCGCCTGGGCTACCGTCACCGGCAGCGCCTCGCCGCACAATCTCATATTCGGCTTTGCTCTCGGCGCCTTGTGTCTGTCGATTGTGCGCGAGCCCTATGGCAGCAGGGGATATCTTCGCCGGTCATGGGCAATCCTGCATCTCGCCCTACTGTTTCTGAAGGAATTGGCGATTTCCGCCTGGCGGGTCGCCGTCACGGTGCTGACGCCCAACATGCAGCTGCAACCCGGCATCTTCGCCTTTCCCCTGACTGTCGATCGCGATTTCGAGATTACGCTTCTCGCCAACATGATCACGCTGACGCCAGGCACACTGTCGGTCGATGTCTCCGAGGACCGCAAGACGCTCTATGTCCATGCGCTGGATTGTGCCGATCCCGAAGCGACCAAACGCGATATCGCCAACGGTTTCGAACGCAGGATCATGGAGGCCTTCCGATGATCGCGCCGCTTGCCATCGTCTCCGCGGCCGCCGGGGTCGCTCTCGTGATCCTTGGCGTCGCCTTTCTTCTGGCAGGCTGGCGGGTGGTCGTCGGGCCGACGCTGCCGGACAGGATACTGGCGCTCGACACGCTTTCGGGCACGGCGATCGGCTTCATTGCCGTATTGGCGGTCAAAACAGGCTTTAGCCTCTACATCGACATTGCCATCGCGCTGGGTCTGGTCGGCTTCCTGGCGACGGTCGCCTTCGCGCGTTTCGTGATGTCGCGCAGCACTGTTGCAGAACGGCACAGCGAAAAAACCGCGGGTGCCTCGAAAAAGCCCAAAGTGGCAGCCAAACGCAGCCGCGCAAACGAAAGAAAGGGCAAGGCATGATGGACTACGCGGTCGCGCTTGCCGTCACGTTCCTGCTGCTTGCCGGGTCGCTGTTTGCCCTCGTCGCCGCTCTCGGCGTCGTGCGGTTGCCAGACCTTTATACGCGTATGCACGCCGCTTCCAAGGCCGGAACGGTCGGTTCCGGCATGCTGCTTTTCGCCGCCGGTGTCGCGTCGGGCGAGGTTGCGGTCTTTGCGCGGGCGCTGGCCGGGTTCGTCTTTTTTCTGTTAACGGCGCCGGTCGCGGCGCATCTTCTCGCCAAAGCGGCACACCAGACAGGACACCGTCTTGGCCCTCAATCGGTGCGTGATGACCTCGCCAAAAGATGAGAGCGCTTCCGATTCAGTATTTTAAGTTGATTTTTGCACCCTTTTGCAGATTTCTTAATGGTTAATGTTTGGGTCTAGGGCAGACAATTCTTGCGAGTTGGGCATTTTTCGGTAGATATATATGAAATAATAATTGGCGTTTTCGCAAAACGGTGATATTTGGTGTTCCAAGTAGAGTTCTGATATTGAATTAGAATCACGTTGCTTATTTCCTCATTGGCTTTGCATTTCAGTGTTTACTTGAGGAAGTGGACTGCGTGATAGCGTACTAATTCGAAATCAGGCAGTATAAGAAACGGGTTTCGGCCTCAGGAATCTAGGGGTGGATTTCAGTTTTTCGAAACAGGTAGCCGTAGCCTGAGTTTTTTGCTGTTCGCTCTACGATGACGGTCTTGGCTGACGAGGCTTAGACCTTTGGAGCATTGAAACAGGAGAAACGTATTATGACGGATACTGCAGCCGGTAGCGGGCCGGAATTGCTGGTGGAGCTTACCGCAGATATTGTCGCCGCCTATGTCAGCAACCACGTGGTCCCAGTTGGCGATCTTGCCAACCTGATCTCGGACGTGCATTCGGCACTTAGCAATACATCGGCGCCGCAACCTGCAACGGCGGTTGTCGAGAAGCAGAAGCCGGCTGTATCGGTGCGTAAATCCGTTCAGGATGAGCAGATCACCTGCCTGGAATGCGGCGGCAACTTCAAGTCGCTCAAGCGTCATCTGATGACCCACCACAGCCTTTCGCCGGAAGAATACCGCGAGAAATGGGAACTTCCCGTCGACTACCCGATGGTAGCGCCGGCCTATGCCGAAGCGCGTTCGCGCCTGGCAAAGGAAATGGGGCTCGGCCAGCGTCGCAAGCGCGGCCGCGGCTGATTGTTGCCAAAGGATATGATCTGAAGAGCCGGGCAGAAGCCCGGCTTTTGTGTGTGCGCCCAGCATGGGCGCACTCTTGTGGGTGCAACGAAGAGAAGCGCAACTGCGCAAGAGCGATACGGCGCTGATGGCGCTGTCACGCATTATAATGCCCCGCACTGGCGCGCCGACCGCGCATGGAGCCTTGGGGTGCAGAGGGCTATCGTCCCGAATCGTATTCGTGACTGGTGTCGGCGGCTGCCTAAGCCACTGCGCGTACCCGTGCTTCCTCGCGGATGCGGTTGACCATCGAGCGCAGACCGTTGGCGCGCTGCGAGGAAAGGTGTTCGACAAGGCCGATCTTGGAGAATACGTCTAAGGCATCAAGCGCGGCGATCATGGAGGCCGTCTTGCCGGAATAGGTCGCCAGCGCGATGGCCACGAGCCCGCGCACGATATGCGCGTCGGAGTCGCCCTCGAACGTCATCACCGGATCGTCGGGATCCCCCTCGGTGTGCGTGACGAGCCAGACCTGGCTGGCGCAGCCCATCACCTTGTTGGCCGATATCTTCTGGTCGTCGGGAAGGTCCGGAAGCGCCTTTCCGAGCTCGATCACATAGCGATAGCGGTCTTCCCAGTCGTCAAGGAAGGAGAAATCATCGAGGATCTGCTCTAGCGACGTCATGCATTCTGGCCTTTCGTTCTCAAGATTTCATATAGGTGAAACGCGGCCAGATTTGAACCATTAAAAAGAAACGCCGCGGAGGATATTGCATCCACGCGGCGCAGCAAAGGCTGAAAGTAAACAGGGCAGGCACGTCAGGCACGGGGACTTTCCGCGTCGTGCGGATCGTCGGTGCAAGCTTGGTTGCGGGAAGTCTCGCGGAATTCTCAGGTGGCGGGGCGCGGCGTCGGCAGCGGAATGGTGCCCGTCGTCACCGTGTCGGAGATGGCCTCGTCGCCGTCATCGACCGGCGGGCGATATGGCAGCGGCTGGTTGAGGGCTGCGGTCCGTTCCTGCGCCGCGGTCTGGGCCTCGGCATGAGCCGGTGCAAGCGCCGCGACAGGAACACTCGGCGCAATCGTCGCAGCGGCGGGCTTGTCGGAATTGTCGTCGCCGAAGTGGCTGTCCAACAGCTCGTAAGCGACACGGGCGCCTTCGCGGGCCCGGTGGCCGAGGGCTGTCATGGTCTCGGCACCCTTGACACAGACCTCCGGCTTCTCGCCGCACATGCCGGTCACATAGTCATAGGCCCCTGTCGCCGCGACAAAGGCATCGGAAACCTGCAATTTCGGCTGGGAACCTGTAGAGCTTTCGCCGCTGAAAAACGACAAGAGCACGAGCACAAGCCCGAACCAGAATGATCCTTTGATCAGAAACCACATCGTCGTTACCCATCCTGATTTGCCGTTCGGTCTTGCCGCCGAATCGGTCCGGTCTTCCGGTGTGCTTTGACCTTAGAGCAGAGTTGCGAATGCCAGTTTTCGAAACTCGTCTGCATTTGCGGCAAATTTAGCTCGAATTTTAATGAACGGGATTTGCACCACATTTCAGTCAAATTGTAGCGACCGTCGTTAAGCATGTGGCGGGCCACCTCCTGTAATTGCAGGCAAACCTTGCGGCGAAGCTGCCACAAAGGTTAATGGCAGTCAGAAATGTGAGCGAAATCCGTCGCTTACCGCCCGTTAACCGTAAAAACCAAAGCCGCTTTCAGATGCCCAAAAACGGGACATTTCGCTCTTTTGCGGTGTGGAGGCGGCTTTTCCCTTATCCTTTCTTTAAGCGCCCAAGGCCTATTGTCCGCCTTGGTAAAGAGCCTTTTTCGGGCGGGTATTGCGTGCGTGTAATGAGTAAGATCGCAGATCGGGCGGCAGCCCTCGTGGACCGGGCAGTCGGAAGCTGGCTCTCCCGGACAGGAGGCGGTGCAGCCGTGCGCCAGCGCGAACTGATGATCCTGCGCCGGTTGGCATTGCTGTCGTCGGCGGCTCTCGTTGCAGCACCCGTCGGGCTCTCCCTGGTCACCAGTCCCGCTGTCGCATTGCCGGTCGGTGTCGCGACCGTGTGCGCAGCTTTCCTCTTCTCCGCAGTGGGCAGCATTGCGCTGTCGCGCCAGAGCGTGGCGACAGCGGCGGTCGCCGCGCCCATTGCCGAAGACTTTTTCATGGAGGCAACGGCCGGTCTTGCCTTGTTCCTTGACCCACAGGGCAACGTCACCACCGTCGGCGGTCGCGACATGCGCGAATATCTCGCCTGGATGCGCGATCCGATCGGCAAGGGCTTCGTCGATCAGATACACGTCTCCGACCGCATCCTCTTCCTGCAGGCGCTGGATCAGCTGCGCCAAGGGGAGGCGACGGCCGCCGTCGACCTGCGCCTCGAGCGCCCGTCCGTTTCGCGCGACAACCGGCAGTTTGCCTATCTGCGCATGGACCTGACGGCGCGGCATGACAGCGACGGCGTCTTCTTCAGCGCGATTGCCCAGCTGCGCGACGTCTCGATGGAGCAGCAGCTACGGCAGGAAGCGCAGAGCCGTGCCGCGGACGCCCGCTCGGCCAACGACGCAAAATCGCGGTTCCTCGCCGCCGTCAGCCACGAGCTGCGCACCCCGCTCAATGCCATCCTCGGCTTCTCTGACATTCTGCTCGGCGAGTATTTCGGCAAGTTTGAGAACGAGCGTCAGCGGGAATATGTCGGCCTTGTCAGGGATTCCGGGGCGCACCTGCTCTCGGTCGTCAACACCATGCTCGACATGAGCAAGATCGAAGCCGGCCGCTACGAGCTCTGCCTCGAACCCTTCGACATTGCGGCCGTCGTCCGCTCCTGCGAGGCGATGCTGGCGCTGCAGGCGAAGACCAAGGGTGTGACGCTGACGAGCCGCGTGCAGCGCGGTCTTGACGAGGTCGTTGCGGATCAGCGCGCGATCCAGCAGATCCTGATCAATCTGGTCGGCAACGCCGTGAAGTTCACCGATGCCGGCGGCGCGATCTCGATCGATGCCTCGATGCGCGACGGCGTTCTGAACCTTTGCGTCAGTGATACCGGCATCGGCATTCCGGGCGACAAGCTGGAAATGCTCGGCCAACCTTTTGTCCAGATCCAGAACGACTATAGCCGTCGCTTCGAAGGGACGGGGCTAGGTTTGTCGCTGGTGAAGGGTTTGGTGGCGTTGCATGGTGGCGACTTCGCTATCGCCAGCACGCCGGGCGCCGGTACGATCATCACGATTTCCATCGCAGCGGATGGCTCTGGCATTCCGGCTGCGGGTACTGCCCGCAACGATCTTGTCGAGTTCCCGCCGCGACTGAAGGCTGCGCCGGCGCTCGTCGGTGTTTTGGAAGAGGGGCATTTCGATGGCCGCGAGCAAGCGAAAATCGCCTAAGGGAAGGAGGGGCCGGCAGAAGAGGCCGGGCCTGCTTCTCACCGGGGCATCCGTCGTTGGCGGATTGGGACTGCAGGGCGCAAGCGCGCTCGGCGGCGTGATTGGCCGCAACCCGTCGGTTGCTGGCGGCACGGCAGCCTTCCTGGTCATCTTCAGCTTCGTTGCCGCCAACGCGCTCTGGTATCAGCCGGGCGCACATCCGCATCCGTTCCTGCGCACTCGCGATGCGCTTTTCCCGAATGTGCTTGGCGGCCGCCCGGCCGCCGAGGAGCACAGTGGCAACGTCACGACCTTCAAGATCGAGCGGCAAGACGAGGCCGACGCCACGCAGACCAATGCGACGCCGCCGGCCACTCCCGGTGGTCAGCGGCCGAGCCAGATCGTTATGGACATCCAGACCGAGCTGGTACGGCGCGGCCTCTACAACGGCACGCCGGATGGAGTGATTGGTCCGCGCACCAGTGCGGCGATCCTGTTCTTCGAAGAAACCGTGGGCATGCCGCAGACGGGCGACGCGACGCCCGACGTGCTGGCAGCGCTGAGAACGGACTCCGTCGGCCCCTCTGCGGTTCCGCCGGAAAAGCCGCCCGAGGACGTGACCTCGAAGGCAAACGCTGAGGATCCCGTCGCGGCCGCCATCCGCAGCGCAGAAAGAAACATCAAGACCGCGCCGACACCCGCCAGGAAGGCAGTCCAATCGGCGGAACTGTCGAACGTCGACCTCGTCTTGAAGATCCAGAAGGGTCTCAGCAACATGGCCTATGCCAATGTCGGCGTCGACGGCGTGCCGGGCGAACAGACGCGCACCGCCATCCGCCACTTCCAGAAGCACTACAACCTTCCCGAGAACGGTGAGCCCAGCGAGGCGGTCCTGAAGAAGCTCAAGGAAATCGGCGCGCTGTAAAGGTTGCCGTAGTAGCGACACAATTATAGCGCGAATATCGGGCGAGGAACAATGTCAACCGCTCGGGGCGATCGCAGCATTGCCGCTGCCCGTTTGTCTGCTATAGGTCGCCGATGAGATTACGCACTGACATCTTTGTCTCCGCCCTTCTGCGCCGGGTTTTCGCCAAGGGCGGCTTTGCCGCTGTCGAGGCGAAGGGCGCCGACGCGGCGGGCGCCGTCTTCATCCGCCAGCACTTCCGCGATGGTCTTGAGACGCTTTATGGCCCTGCGCCACAGAGTTTTTTCGACGAAGAAACGACCGGCGGCCGGCTGTTCGAGCAGCGGTTGACGCGCAAAGAGCCTGACAGGATCAGGGAAATGCTCGAGCGCGAGCGGAAGTTTGACCCCGACCTCTGGATCATCGAGCTGGAAGCCGACGATCTCGGCGATATCGTTCCGCTTGTCGATGAGCGACAGAACCCGCTGTAGACAGGATCAGCGTGTGCGGCCGATGATGCGCCTGTCTCGGGCCGGCGGCACCTCGTGGGCGGGGTGGGCCGTTTCTGTTTCCTGGGGCAGGTAGGTGTAGGTGTCCGCGCGGCGCCAGGCTTCGATGCGGGCACCGCACTCTTCGGGATCGAGCCCGTCCAGCACCATCCAAGCGCGCGTAACGCTGTGCTGCGGTTCCGCGAGGTGAGGATAGAGCCTTTCGAGCACGAAGACGGCGTCGAGGAAATCCATGCCGAGACTGATGAGCGTGGTCGCCAGCTGCTGTCCGGAGATATCGAGCATGATACGCTCGGCGAGCCAGCGGCTTGCGGAAAGCCCATCGGCAAGTGCCTTGGCAAAGAGCACTGCCTCGCGGTTGCGGGCGAAGCGGACGAGCAGCGCGGCCTGGATCGGCGACAGGTTCCTGAGCCCCAGGCGATCGCCGTCCGGACGGCTGACCTGACGCGCCAGTTCCCGGATCCTGCTGCGCATTTCTTCTTCGTTGGCGCGGCGTGCGACAGCTTCAGCGTCCTCGGGGGAACTGGGAGCCGGTGGTTCGGGAGGCACGATGCTGGGTGCCTCGACTTCGACCGGTGCCGCCAGCCGCTGTTCGGCCTGACGCAGACCGACCAGAGCGTCGATGACCCGCGGCGATAGGGCATTCCGGCTGACGATCGCCTTCATGTGCGCGCTACCCTGCGTGCGCGCGATCGTGATCAGGGTTTCGTCGTCGATTGCCGGCGAAGAGGTGAGGAAGGGTGCCGCAATGTCGATCGGCTGGCAACCGACGAAAAGCGCGACAGCCGGCGGAATATGCGCGCATTGGGAAAGGGCAGCCACCGCCTGCCGCCTTGCCTCATCGGAGGATGCTTGAAACAGCGGCGTGAAGAGTTCGGCGAATTGGCGCAGCTCGGAGCGGGTCGGCGGCTGCAATCCCTCGAAGCTGCTGACAGTCGCCATGAGAACCACGTCCTTCTTCCGGCTGGCGGATGGGGCCTCTAGGTCTCGGAACCGGTCACGCACAAGAACACACCCTGGAAACGCAAAAAGGGATGTCGCAGGACTGGACGTGGAGAGACGCCCCTTACCCCACATAGGTTATGAACAAATCCTACATGGGCAGGGTTAATGGTTGCTGAAGACTTTGTTAAAATTGTACCGAAAGGCGCCATCGTCTGACGCGGCGGGACCCGCGTCCGAGACTTAAAGCCCTTTGTGTCCGCGCAGCGCCGCCAAAAGCCTTTCGGCGTTATTGTTTCCAGATTGGTAGAGGTCGAGGGCTGCGGAGGCTGCCAATTGCGCCTCGGGGCTCTTGATGTCGATCCGCTTTTCCGCGCACCAGGCATCGAGCGCATGGCGAAGCACATCAAGGTCCTCGGGGGAGAATGTCGAACCGATAAACAAAGACATTTTAGCCCCTTCCTTGTCCGTGGTGAACGGAACGGCGCCCAGCCGACCGGCCTCGAACCCCTAGCCGATCGTACAACCATACCGGTATTGCTGAGGACCGCAATTGATATTTTTGTGACAGGAATCTTCCACGCTGAGGTCCAGCCGGCTTCGTCGACACAACCTCCATTAAGTATATGAATTAATGCTAATATCATTGCGGCATTGTGGACTGAATCTTCTTGTGAGACGTTTGAAACCAAAAGACGGCACGGCGCGTTTATAGAGCGTCGTACAAGCAGCGAATGTCCACGCATGAAATTAACGATCTGTTAACCGTCATATGTCTCAATTCGGGTATGAACGGCGGTCGAGTGCTTCGGTCGTCCGGTTTCACATCACGGTATTTCAAACAGGTGCCGTGAGAAAAGCGCGAATGCCTCGGAGCCCGGTCGGGCTCTACAGGACGCGCTGGCTCGCATAGGCGGGCAGGGTGAGATTGCGCAGTTCATCCGTCTCGGGCCGTGCATGGAGACGAGAATGGCAATAGTCGTCGCATTGGCGGACCGTCTGTCTCAGACGCGACGCCGCAAGGGCAAGAAACCAGTCGAGGCACAGATCCTGCTTTTCACCGGCGTGCGTTACGAGCGCCTGGAGAGCTCGAAGCGTTCCTCCGCGCATCGCGTTTCGCGGGCAAAGAAATAGAGAGATTGCTTCAGTTCGAGGAGCCGGCATACTCGTCGCAGCCGGCCTCCGCGAGAAAGTTCCTTGCGGCCGCGTCAAAGCTCGCCTGGGGCGCCAATGTCCTCAGTACCGCATAGCCCTGCGAACGCGTGCTTTCCACGAGAATGGTCTTCTGCAGATCCGGCGGCAAAGCCTTGCGAAGCTCCGTCAGCTGGATCGGCGTTCCGATCAAAACATCGAGCGCGCCTCCGACCGACGTCCTGTCATTCATGCTGAAGACCTCGTTCGATGCCTCGTCATAGAGTGCGATCGACCAGAACGGCACATTGCCCTTGGCGGTCAGGCGGACCGGATTTTCCTCGATATCGAACGCGCAGACCGCGGTGCGGACAAAGGGATCGTCGTTGGAAAGCCCGGCCGCGTCATCTGAAGCCCCCAGCAGGTAGAACTTGTCGAGATCGCCCTCGGATGCGACGCGGGTCGCGGCATCCTTGCCGGTAAAGTGTGGCAGCGACAGGATGATGACGAGATGCAGCAGTGCCGCCCCGAAAAGTCCCGCGAGGATGGCAAACAGGACCCTAAGCATTGCCGCATCCGGTTTTCTGGAGCTTCGGCATGGAAAGGTCGATGACGCCGGAGCTGCCAGCCGTCGGGGTATCGAACAGGGTCAGAACGAGCTGGAACGTGCCCGCCGCCGGCAGCGCCAGCCAGTTGCCTGGCCTCGCCTGCGCGGAAATCTCGATCGAGAAGCTGCTGTCGGCCTGCCGTAGCACCGTCCAGGAATTCATCGCACCCGGAAGTCCCGGCCGCAGCGAGGCCGGGTTGCCGCTATTGTCTGCGGTAAACAGGGTCCAGATGCGGGCAGGCGGCGTCTGTCCTGTGATGCGGTAGCTGCAGCCGGCATTCAGCCGATCGCCCGCATCGTCGACCTTGGCGGTGAACATCAGGCCTTCGGCGTTTCCATAGAGCAGGCGCCCGGCACGCGCCCGGTGCGATTTCGCATAGGGGTCGGCACTTTCCGTCTGCAGTTCGGGGAAGGCCTCCCAGGCGCCGAGTTTGATCGCGCCGAAGCCGGCCGTTGCATCCAGCGCGTAGAGCGAAATCATGATCCCGCCGCCAAAGGCGATAATCAGAGTCATCGCTATGAAGAGAGGAAACCGAAACACTATGCGCCCTTGAGAAACAAATCCGTTGAAAGAGTTACCACTGATTCTAGCTGCGCGGAATGGCGCAGGGCGGCTGCCGGCGGCATATCCCGGCAAAACGGAACAACGCTGGAGCTGTCCCCCGGCCTCTGCAAGAGGCGCAGCCTCCCTGAGCTTGCTGCGTCGGATTTACTGTAACGTGCTTCCAATTCCGCAATCGCGCTGCAAGTCTTGCTCGCATTCGCTTTGGGCGCTTGTCGGCAACGCTGCCCTTGCGCAAGCCGCGAGCGGAGACGCCATTCCGGTTCCGCCGGACAATTTTTCACGCGCCGCGCCCGATCTCTATTTCGGACGCATCGTCAAGACCGGCTGCATTCCGGCCGCTGTCGTCCCAAGGGAGACTTCGCCCGGCACCAAGACTGATCTGGTGGTGCCGATTTTGCGGCCGAATTTACTGTAACGTGCTTCCGCACCCGGCCTGCATTGTGTTTCCTTCGGTACAAAAGAGAAGGAGCGCAGCTCATGTCCCGTACCCATCTCTATTCCTCCGTCACCGCATTTTGCGTGTTCGGTTTTGCCGCAGTGGCATTCGCAGACCAGTCCCGCTTTGACGGTCTCGCAAATCTCCCATTTGAACAAAACCGTCCGACGCAGGAAACCGCCGCCACGCTCACGAAGGAATTGGAATTCCAGCAGGCGACCCAGGCCTATCTCTGGGCTTTGCCGCTGCTGAACACGCTTGGAATGAAGTTCGGATCGGAGGCCACTTTCGGGGCTGGGTACAACGTCCTTCCGATATGGAAGGATCGCCTTGATCCGAAGACACTGGTGACCACACCAAATTCCGATGTGATCTATGCCATGAGCTACGTCGACATGGGTGAAACCGGCCCAATCGTATTTGAAGCCCCGCCCAATCTTCAAGGCATCCTTCTCGACTTCTGGCAGCGTCCGATACCGGTCGATGGCGGCAAGTTTGCGGGCGACGTCGGGCTGCCGGGGCCGGATGCCGGTAAGGGGGGGAAGTTCCTCGTGCTGCCGCCGAACTACAAAGGGAAGGTGGAGAAGGGGTATTACGTCTATCGCTCCGGAACCCACAACCTCTTCATCTTCCTGCGCGCGTTCTACACTGATCCGAATGACCTCACGCCCGCCGTCTCATTGATGGAGCAAGCCAAAATCTACCCACTGAACGTGCCGAGGGACAAGCGCACGGCCATGCAGTTTCCCAATGCCTCCGGCGTGCCTGCCAACATGCTGCCGCGATCCGACTTCACCGCATTTGAGCAGCTGAAGTGGCTTGTGGACCGTGAGGGGAAAAATCTCGCTGACGCGGACGGCCTGGGAATACTCGCGAATGTCGGGCTTGTCGCGGGAGTGCCGTTTGCTCCCGATGCAGAAACGAAATCGATCCTCGATGCAGCAGCAAAGACCGGCTACAAGATGAGCCGTGTTATCGGGATGATGCCCGCGCTCGGCGGGCGAGACTACCGGCTTTGGAAAGACCGCCAGTGGCTAAATCCGGTGAACAACTCTACGGAGCCAGGTCCGGACAAGTCGATGGACCTCAGCTTCCGCAACAGGAAGGGGGGGTTCACCGAGGTGGAACCGCGCGTCTGGTTTTCCACCGACTACTACTCGATCAGCCCCGGTATGGTCTCGCAGATACCCGGCAAAGGCGCTGCTTACGAGGTCACGTTCAACGACGCCGACGGCGATCCCCTCAAGGGCGACGCATCATACAAGCTCATTTTGCCGGCAAACGTGCCCGCAAAACTGTTCTGGTCACTGACGCTGTATGAAGCCGAGAATGCATCAGGTCTCGCCACAGAAGCTCGTCGGTTTCCCTCGCTTGGTTCGCGAGACAAGCCGGTGCAGAACGCCGATGGTACGACTGATCTTTATATCGGGCCAAAGGCACCCGAAGGTAAGCAGGCGAACTGGCTGCCCACCGCGCCAGAGCGCGGCTTCTTCGCAATTTTGCGGCTCTATGGCCCGGAACAGTCTGCAATCGACTATGGCTGGAAACCAGGCGATTTTCAGAAAGTCAAATAAGGTTACCCCGGCTGCCCTCGTTTGTTCGCGAGCGGCGGTAAACTGATGCGTCCGCCAATGGGGCGCATTCCAGACGAGGCTTCGTCTCTTGTCGGCCGATATCGTTGAAAAACTCGACGGATTAGCCGCTTGCCCGGCCGTTTTGGCCTTTGGGGAGGGGGAGTTGTCGGTTATCTGCCCTGCGCCTCCGCGCAAGGTATCGGTTTATGCGGTCTTATGCGGCGCTGACGCCCTTGTGGCGACCTTTGTGGTCTGAGTTTCGCCAGTCTCCTCAGGTTTTGGGCGGTTGCTGCAAGCAGGAATTCGTCTCGCGCACCGCACGGACCTCGCAGCCTCAAACGCGCCATCCGGAGAATGCGTTTCAGGTGAGCGAAGAGCATCTCGACCTTCTTGCGACGACGCCGGGACGGCTCATATTCGGGCGTGGCAACAATCGCTCGGGCGACATCGGGGGCATCTTCGTTGAGATCACGCGGAACCTTGCGGGCAGGCGCTTTCGGGCAGCAGCGCTGTTTGAGTTCACAGGCGTCGCCGTCCTTCTTGCTGGCGCGATAGAGCCGTGTCCCTTCGCTCGTGATCCCCGATCTGGGCGTCGCACGGGTTCGGTGGAACTGCTTCAGTTCCTTGGCCACCGGGCAGATGTAGCGATCATTCTCACCGTCCCCTGTCGGCGGCGAGATAGTCTGGCTTTAGGCCGAACCGGTTCTCGGTCCTATCGATCATGGTGCGGGATGCTCCGACCTGCGCCTGGCGGATGGCACGCGTTGCCTCCACATCAAGAATAACGCCGTGATCGCTACCAATGTTGGTTGCTGGAACTCGTTCCCTTCAGCGGTAAGATGTCGCAAAGGAGAGGCACCCTAGGCTATCGCGTGCCGATGATGACCGTTGCGGTTGAGCGAAGGTGAACCTTGCCATCGCTGACGAATTGTAGCGCTAGCTCTAGGACCTCGCGACGGATCTTCTCCCGTGTTGCCGTATCGGCCCTGGATAGTCCAGCGACGACCGGTGCGGCGATCTCAGCCATGAAGTCCCAGTAGCGTTCCGGGGCATCGTGCACCATCATCGTCGACACCTCTTCCTCGGCGACGTCGAGAAGGCCCGCCTCTCTAAAGGTCTCGACCATCATGTCTTCCGGCGCGCAGCGGAACAAACCCGGCGAGCCGGCTGGCGGCGAGGGCATTTCCACGTGGCGGGCGATAGTATCCATGATCGTGGTCGCCCATGGATTTTTGGCAGGAGTGCTCCATACTGCGGCGCAGACGCGCGCACCGGGCTTTGCCACGCGTGCCATCTCCTTGGCGGCAGTGGCGATATCCGGGAAGAACATAAACCCAAACCGGCATAGGACGGCGTCGAAACTGGCATCGGCAAAAGGCAACGCTCCCGCATCGCATAGCCGCGTTTCGAAGTTTTTGAGGCCACGTTTGGCCGCATTTTCGGCGGCTGCGGCCAGCATATTTTCCGAGAGATCGGTTACGGTCACATGACCGTCGGGGATTGCCGCCGCCGCCGTTAGGCCGGGTTCGCCCGTGCCAGCGGCGACGTCGAGCACGCTAAAGCCGTTCGAGAGATTTGCGCTCCGAATCATGGTGTCACCAAACGGCGCGAGCCAACCCAGAACCAAGCTGTCCCATTTCTTCCAGCCGGCCGAAAACTTGTCCCACGTCTCTCGTTGCTGGTCACGGATATCGTCGAGATTCGCTGACATGCACGCCTCCTGCCTGATGCTCCAACCGGCAAAGCCCACTATGGGCCACCGATATCGGGATTCAAAGGAAATATGCGGCATTGTGTGGCAAATGCCACGTTGGGATCCAGCGGCAGCTTTGGGCCGAGAGTGTTGAAAAAGTTCGTTTTCTGCAAACTCTGATTTTTCTAACGGCCGAAGAGGCCGACACAGAAAATTGAGCTGGGGCCCGCCAATTTTGCGTTCAAGCAGCGTGTGGGCCGTGTAGCGGAAGTGACACAGCATCGAGCGGCAACATTTCGGTCAAATTGCGAATTGGCTGACTTTTCGGCAAGCCCGGATTTTCGACTTTTTCAACACTGTCGGCGCAAAGCGGAAACGCGCGATATTCCGCTCTTGACCGAAGCGGACATGTCCACCGTTTCAAACTCCAAAAGCGCGGCGGGCAGCCCTATCGGCCACCCGTCGTTTCGAGCGCGTTCGACTAATTGCCCGGCTTGTTTTTGATTGCAGCGTCGATCTGCCTCTTTACGGCATCCAGATTGAAGGAGGCTGGATCCTGCATCGGTGGGTAATCAACCGCCGTGAGAGCAAGTTTGGCGACTTCCTGCTGGACACTGACGAAGCGCCAGAACTCGCGAGCAAAGAAGTCATTCATGTAGCCTCCACCAAGGTCATTGAGGCTTTGCCCGCCAATTGACGGTGTCCGCTCAAATGGATCCTGGCGGATATTGACCATAGTGGGCATGTCCGTCGTGACCTTTGCCCCGGGCCAGCCCTGAGGCTGTTGGAAGAACTGAAACTTGAAGTTATCGATGCGAACTGCCCCCAGAGAAGGGCCACCGAAGTAGAAAAATTCATGCCGTGCAGATGGTGATTTGCCCAGCAGCAGGTCCAGCTGATTGTAGCCATCGAGATGGTTCTTGTAGGTCCTGTCGCCCAGCTTCGCGCCCTTGAGCAACTGCTCAGTGATCTCGGGGTTTCCGGCTGCCGCCACCAGCGTCGGGAACCAATCCAGGGCCGAAAAAATGCCGTTCTCGACGGTACCCGGCTTGACCTTGCCCGGCCAGCGGATGATGGCCGGTGCGCGGAAGCCGCCCTCCATCACGGTGCCTTTGGTGCCCTTGAACGGGGTCATGCCACCGTCGGGCCAGGTAAACACCTCCGCCCCATTGTCGGTCGTGAAAATGACGATGGTGTTGTCGGTCTCGCCAGCATCTTCCACGCACTTCGTGAGAGCCCCAACGCTGTCATCGAGCTGCGCCACCCCAGCTTCCTCAAGGCCATAATTGGTATCGCTGTTCATGAGGGCTTGGTATTTGGGCGACAGATAAGTCCAGACGTGCATGCGCGTCGTGTTGTGCCAGACAAAAAACGGTTTGCCGTCGGTCTTGGCCTTGTCCATGAAGTCGCACGAAGCCTTGACCAGCACTTCGTCGAACGTTCCCATATCGTACTTGGCCTTGGGCGTTACGTCATGCATGTTCGGTACGTTGGACATGTCGGGGTACGGCGCTAAGGGACCCTCGTCTACGATCCTCTGCTTGCCGACCTTGCCCCAACGCGGCTGCTCGCTTGTGTCGTCCGTGTCCGTTGCAAAGCTGTGGACCAGATTGCGCGGCCCGACTTTGTCTCGGTACGATTGATCATTCGGAAACGAATACCAATAGGGGTCTGACATCGCATCGAGGTGATAGAGATAGCCAAAGAACTCATCGAAGCCATGCAGCGTCGGCAGAAACTTGTTCAGATCGCCGAGATGGTTCTTGCCGAACTGGCCGGTGGCATATCCCTCGGTCTTCAAGACGGCGGCGATGGTTGCTGCCTTGTCAGGCATGCCGACATCGGCGCCCGCCTGACCGACGGTCGTCAGGCCGGTGCGCAACGGAATTTCTCCGGTGATGAAGCTTGCCCGGCCGGCTGTGCAACTCGCCTCCGCATAATAGTCGGTGAACATCATGCCCTCGGACGCCAGCTTGTCGAGGTTGGGCGTCTTCCCGGACATGATGCCCCGGTGATAGGCGCCAAGGTTGAACCAGCCGACATCGTCACCCATGATGACAACGATGTTCGGTTTTGGCTGCTGTTGCTGCGCAACTGTTGGCGCAGCCAGTGCGGTCGCTAAGGCGGAAGCCAGCAAACCAAAGCAAAGGTTTCTCGTGCTACTCATGATTGATACCCTCCGTTTTACTTCTAGTCGCGATTGTTTTCTCACAGCATGAGGGTGCCCACATCATGTCTGCGACGATCTGAGTTTGTGAAACTGCGCGGCACGGCGCCGCCACAGCGGGATATGCTGAGTTATGCGAATGTAGCTCTGATTACTCGCCATAGGGGGACGAGAGGCGTACCCGCCATCGAAGCGTCAATGGCTAGCGATAGAATGCTCGCTCTGGCGTCTGCCTCAGTGTTGGCAGTCATCCTGAGCGCGAATATCGCACATCTTTACTTTCACCGCCAGATTGAAAGGCCCTGTCGCGTCGCCCGACGTGATCAGCGCTTAGTGTGTAGGACTTTCGCCATAATGCCGAGCCCACATTGGGCCGCTATGGCGCAAAGCTGCCGTCCGGCATCGTCCGGGCAGCAACTAAGTTGATGCCACTTGACCGGCCCTAGTCGGCGGTCGCCACCTTTTGCGCCGCGAGCGGTGGGGCCGCCTTCAGCGCCTGTCCAATGTCCTTGAGAATACGCGTCGAGCCGACCGAGAGCATCCGCGGGCGAACGAGGGGAGGCGGGCTGCCTTCCTCGGGCTTGGCGGCAGCGGTCTTGGCGGTCTTGTCAGGCGGCAGCGGCTGCGTGCCGGGAATCTGCCGGAGCGTGATGCCCTGGTGGGCATAGTCCATGGCGCGCTTGAAGGTCATGGCCGGCAGCGAGCCGCCGGTCATCTTGTTGGTCGAGGTGTAGTCGTCATTGCCGAACCAGACGGCGGCGGTGTAGTTGCCGGTGTAGCCGATGAACCAGGCGTCGCGATAGGCCTGCGTCGTGCCGGTCTTGCCGGCCGTCAGGATGCCATTGTCGAGGGCCGCCTTGCGCGCCGTGCCGACATAGGGGACGCGCGACAGCATCTGGTTCATGTAGGTATCGGCCTTCTCGGAGAGTACCCGCTTGGCGGGCGGCTCGTCACGGTCGAAGTCGTAGAGGACGTCACCACCGTAATCGAGGACCTGCGTGATGCCGTGACGGCGCGACTGGTAGCCGCCCGCCGGGAAGACGGCATAGGCGGTCGCCTGGTCGAGCACGGTCACTTCTGAGGTGCCGATCGGGATCGTCACATCGTCGCGCACCGGCGATTCGACCCCGAGATTCTTCGCCATCGCGCGGATCGGCTGGATGCCCAACTTCTCCTTGGCGAGGCGCACCGGGATGGTGTTGATCGACTGGGCAATGGCGGTCGCGATGGTGACACGGCCGGCATATTTGTTGGCGTAGTTATGCGGGCTCCAGTTGCCCCAGTAGATCGGCGCGTCGACGACGATGGTGTCGGGTGTCATGCCGCTCTCCATCGCCACCGAATAGGTGTAGACCTTGAAGGACGAGCCCGGCTGGCGCAGCGCCTTGGTGGCGCGGTTGAACTGGCTTTCGCCATAGTCCCGGCCGCCGACCATGGCGCGCACCGCACCGCCGTTTTCGAGCACGACCATCGCGCCCTGCTTGGCGTGATAGCTCTCGCCATACTCGCGCAACGACGTTTCGACGGAATCGTCGGCCGCACTCTGCAGGCCCATGTCGATCGTGGTCCGGACGACGAGCGAATGCTGATGGAAGCGTGGCGACAACCGCATCACCTCATCAAAGGCCCAGTCGAGGAAGAAATCGGGCGATTCCACCTGGTTGCGGTCGACGACCGTCGCCGGATTGCGCCGGGCGGCGATCACCTGGCCCTCGGTCATCAGGCCGCTTTGGACGAGATTGGTCAACACCTCGTTGGCTCGACCGCGCGCCGCCGGCAGGTTGACGTGCGGCGCATATTTCGCCGGCGCCTTGAACAGGCCGGCAAGCATCGCGGATTCGGCCAGATTGACATCAGTGATGCTCTTGCCGAAATAGAACTGCGCCGCCGCAGCAGCACCAAACGTGCCGCCGCCCATATAGGCGCGGTCCAGGTAGGTGGAGAGAATTTCCTTCTTGGAGAGGTTGGCTTCGAGCCACAAGGCCAGGAAGGCTTCCGTGATCTTTCGATCGATCGACCGTTCGTTGGAGAGGAACAGGTTCTTGGCGAGCTGCTGCGTCAGCGTCGAACCGCCCTGCACGACTTCGCCGGCCTGGGCGTTGGTGACCGCCGCGCGGAAGAGGCCGATGACGTCGATGCCGAAGTGGTCGAAGAAGCGGCGGTCTTCGGTTGCCAGTACCGATTTGATCAGTGCGTCAGGCAGTTCATCGATCGGCACGGAATTCTGGTGGATGACGCCGCGATGGCCGATGACGTTGCCGTAGCGGTCGAGGAAGGTGACGGCGTAGTCGCCGCGATTGCGCCAATCTTCCTTGGTAGCCTCGAAGGCGGGCTGGGCAAGTGTCAGCATCAGGACGGCGGCGACGGCGCCGAGCGTCAGGCCTTCGCCACCGAGTTCAAAGACGATGCGCTTCCAGCCGCGGACGCGGAAGCGGCGAAAGAAGATGGTGATGTCTTCCCAGATTTCGGCCGAGCGAAAACCGGCGTTCCAGATGGTCGAATCGATCCACGAGTCGATCTTCAGCAGCAGGTGGCGTTGCTTGCGCGGCCGTTTTTCTGGATTGTCCGGATCCGTCACGTCTTATATTCCCGCCCGATCAGTCACTTCGACGTCGGAGGAACCTGACGCCGGACTATGGCAAATCTGCCGACAGCGCCCCGGAGCAACCGGAGCTTGGTGAATCATTGGTTGATTTGCCTGACAAGAACAAGAGAAATGGAAGCTCTCACGCGATTTTGCGAGGAGCTGTTGCAAAGACGGAATGATGGAAGAAATACCCTTCTGGAAGACGAAGACGCTCGCCGAGATGACGACGACGGAATGGGAGAGCCTGTGCGACGGCTGCGGGCTCTGTTGTCTCAACAAGCTCGAGGAGTGGGACAGCGGCGACATCTACTTCACGTCGATCCGCTGCAAGCTGCTCGACAATGAGAGTTGTCGCTGTTCCAGCTACGAAAACCGCTGGGACTTTGTGCCCGATTGCGTTCAGCTCACCAAGCAGAATGTCGACGAGATCGCTTGGTTGCCGCCGACCTGTGGCTACCGGTTGATCAACGAGGGACGCGATCTCTACTGGTGGCATCCGCTAGTCTCCGGCGATCCCGAGACGGTGCATGCGGCCGGCATTTCGGCGCGCGGCCGCACGATCAGCGAAACCGAAGTCGATGTCGACGACTTCGAAGATTACGTGGTTGAATGGCCGCTGACGGTTGGCGACGAAGCACGTGCCCAGCAGGCGGAGACGGCTAAGTAGTGCCGGACTGACCGCTCGTCTCAAGGAATCGCTTCAGCTCGCCGCGAACATAGGCTTCGATCGAGCCTTGCGGCTCGAAGCACCACCAGAGCAGGCAGCCCTGCCACTGCGAGAGCATCAGCCTTCCAAGAGGCTTCTTGCCCTGGGCGTGAAGGCACTGGTCGAGCGCTTCGGCGAGCGTCCTGCCCCACGCCGCACCGCGAGCACGCAAGGCCGGATCGCGCAGGTCCTCCCTCAGGAGCAGCAATCCCTCCGCATAGGAGGCGGCATCGTCGCCATAGTCCTTCGAAAGGCCGACGAGCAGGTCTATGGCCCCCCCGGATGTCGTCGGAACGGATTGGATCAGCCGGGCCGTTTCCATGTCCAGCCGGTCCCAGGCGCGCAGCAGGCAGGCCCGCAGCATTGCCGCCTTGGTGCCGAAACGCTGCACAAGCGTCGAGCCGGAAAGGCCGCTGATCTTCGATACCGCTCCGAAGCTTGCGGCATCCGGGCCTTCCGCATGCACGAGCTCCACCACCATGTCGAGAAGCTGTTCGTCCGAAAGCGTGCGTGGGCGCGGCATCAAATTTCCTCTTGCGTTCACGTTGAATATGAACGAACGTTCGTTTATATTCAAGTCGTGCGGTTGAACCGATCCATCGGGTTCTAGCGTGGAGGAGAAGCCAGTGACAGCAGACCTTTCGGGAAAGATTGCCCTCGTGGCCGGCGGCACCCGCGGTGCCGGTCGCGGCATTGCGGCCGAGCTGGGCGCTGCCGGCGCCACGGTCTACGTTACCGGCCGCACGACGCGGACAGAGCAATCGGAGTACGGCCGGCCGGAAACGATCGAGGAGACGGCCGAAATGGTCACAGCCGCCGGCGGCAAGGGCATCGCTCTTCGCGTCGACCATCTCGTGCCAGCGGAGGTCGAGGCACTGGTCGGCAGGATCCGCCGCGAGCAGGGCCGGCTCGACATCCTGGTCAACGATATCTGGGGCGGCGAGCATCTGACGGAGTGGAACAAGCCGGTTTGGGAGCATTCGCTGGAGAAGGGGCTGCACATGCTGCGGCTTGCGATCGACACCCACCTGATCACTGCGCACTACGCGCTGGCGCTGATGATCGAACGCCCCGGCGGCCTCCTGGTCGAACTGACCGATGGCACGGCCGAATACAATGCCACGCATTACCGCCTCTGCCCCTATTACGACCTCGTCAAGACGGGCGTCGTCCGCATGGCCTGGGCGCATGCAAAGGACCTTGCGCCGCATGGCGCCACCGCGGTCGCCATCACGCCCGGCTGGATGCGATCGGAGATGATGCTCGATGTCCTCGGCGTGCGCGAGGAGAACTGGCGCGATGCAACGGCGGTGCAGGCCCACTTCGTCATCTCCGAGACGCCGCGCTTTACCGGCCGCGCGGTCGCCGCACTCGCCGCCGATCCCGAACGCGCCCGCTGGAACGGCCAGTCGCTCTCGAGCGGCGGTCTGGCCAAGGTCTACGGCTTCGACGACGTCGACGGTTCGCGGCCGGATTGCTGGCGCTACATGGACGAGGTGATGGAAGCCGAAAAGCCGGCCGACGCGACCGGCTATCGTTGAATCGGATTAGCCGGACGGGATGACAACGAACTGTCGTTGCAGGGTTTTCGGCGCGGCGTTCCGCCAAGACTTGCGCACGAGATCCTGCACCAGTTCGTCGCTCGCCTTGCCGTAGAAGAGCCGGGTCGAGCCGCGCAGTCCCCAGCCCCCGGGCACGGCAGTGGTGTCGTCGGGTGCCACAGCCAGCGTCATATGCTGCTGGTCGGGAGTCAGGCGGACGACGCAGTAGTCCTGATCCGGCATCGTCAGGAATATCTTGCTGCGCACGCGGAAATCGCGCGTGCCGTGGTGTGCGCTCTCGACCGCCTCCGGCAGGCTGAGCGCAAACGAAATGAGCTCGTCCTGGTTCATGTTCTTAAAATTAGCACATGCTGATGGGCGCGGGCCAATCAGAAAAACTCACGCGGCCGCCCGCCCGCCGGCCGCTACGGCGGCACGCGGCTCGGGCGTGTCGTCGTTTGCCGTCGATCCGCCGGCGGGCGCGCAATCCTGCTGCGCCATCGTCGTGGCAGGATTGGAGGGGGCAGGATTGGAGGCGTCGTCGGGCCGGGCTGTGGTGCTTGCCGATTGTTCGCTGCAGGGCGCAAGCCCGGCCGGCTGGGCAAGCGCGGTGGTGCGGGCTTACCGGCGCTTTTCGGCCGACCGCATGGTCGCCGAGATCAACCAGGGCGGAGACATGGTGGCCGCGATGCTGAAGAGCATCGACGAGAGCCCTCCGGTCTCGACCATGCGCGCCACCCGCGGTAAGTATCTGAGGGCCGAGCCGGTCGCCGCACTCTACGAGCAGGCGTGTTGCCCATGCCGGGCGCTTCGTCGCGCCGGAAGACCAGATGTGCGACTTCGGCCCGGACGGGCTTTCATCCGGCCGCTCGCCCGACCGGCGGGATGCGCTGGTCTCGGCGTTGACGGCACTGATGCTGGAGGGAAATGGAGAACCCCGGGTGAGGGGTACCTGGAGGCTTAGCGTTGCGGCTGTGGCTGCGGCGGGCGCGGGGTCTGCCGCTCCGGGCGGACCTGGCGCCACTCGTTTTCGAGCTGGTCGATTACATGCTGGGGAATGGTCGGCTGATTGCTGTTGCCAGGCTGCTGCATGCTCTCCTCCGAGTGCTTGATTTAACGGTGAGTTAATCACTGGCACGGCTTAAACTAGGTGTAAATCAGGCGCTTAAACACTTTAAACGATTGAATTAATTTTAATCGATTGAGGCGCAAAGCGCCGTACCACTTTTTGAGGCGGGTATCATGGTTATCCACATCGACAGGCCCT
Source organism: Rhizobium sp. LjRoot258 (assembly GCF_964254185.1). Classification (NCBI taxonomy): domain Bacteria; kingdom Pseudomonadati; phylum Pseudomonadota; class Alphaproteobacteria; order Hyphomicrobiales; family Rhizobiaceae; genus Rhizobium; species Rhizobium sp. LjRoot258. The sequence goes on from NZ_CAXUST020000001.1 coordinate 788,799, forward strand.
TTTTCTTCGACACGGTGCGGGGTTCGCTCTTCAAGGGTGCTCTGAATCAGTCGCAGGTGGAGGGCATGACGGCGATCCTCGACTTCTGGGAGGACCGGATGCCCGACACCGATCCGCGCTGGCTCGCCTACATCATGGCGACCGCCTATCACGAGACGGCCTACACGATGCAGCCGGTGCGCGAGACGCTGGCGGCGACCGACGCCCGGGCGATCGAGATCCTGGAAAACGCTTATGCGGGCGGCAAGCTCTCCTGGGTGAAGACGCCCTACTGGCGGCCCGACGAGGACGGCAAGAGCTGCCGGCCGCGGCCTGGTGCAGCTCACCCACAAGCGCAACTACGAGGCCATGAGCCGGCTGACCGGCATCGATCTCGTGGCCGAACCCGACCGGGCGATGGAGATGGACGCTGCCGTTTCGATCCTGATCGAAGGCATGGTGCAGGGCTCATTTGCCACTCACAAGCTCGCCGACCATCTGAACGATGCGACGGACGACTGGATCAATGCGCGCCGCATCGTCAACGGCACGGACCGGGCGGAGAAGCTTGCCGGCTACGGCAAGACCTTTCTTGCGGCCATCCGCCGCGAGCAGCCGATGGGCGGGCTTGCGCGGTTGAAGGCCTGGCTCGTGCGTGCTATCGCGCGGGTCTTCGGCTAGACCCTGACAGGAGTTTCCGCGTGATCCGCCACATCGTCTTCTTCACAGCGCCTGCGGAAAATCTGGATGAAGTGCGCGCCGGCCTGTCGATCCTGACGGCCATCCCGCACGCCCGACTGCTGGAGATCGGCACGAACATCAAGACCGACCAGCTCGGAACCGACGTCGACCTCGTGGTCTACGGCGAATTCGACGACGAGGCGGAACTCGCCGCCTACAAGGCGCATCCCGACTACCAGCGCTCCATCGACCTCGTGCGCCCGATCCGCGAAATGCGGATGGCGGCGGACTATGAGAGCGACGCGGCGGTGAAGCAGCCGCTGGGGTGATGGTGTCGGCAAGTTGCCGCGTTGTCCACTAAGCGCGGGGTAGCGCCAGTGTCCGCTTTGCGCCGATAATGTTGAAAAAGTCCGTTTTCTGCAAACCCTGATTTTTTTACGGGCGTAGAGGCCGACACAGAAAATTGAGCTGGGGACCTGCCAATTTTGCGTTCAAGCAGCGGTGGGCCGCGTAGCGGAAGTGACACAGCACGAGCGGCAACACTCGCTCAAATCGCGAATTGGCTGACTTTCCCCAAGCCGGTATTTTCGACTTTTTCAACACTATCCGCCACAAGCGGTCGTCGGGAAGGCGCTGGGTTGGAAAAATTTCGAGGCGAGATTCTCAAGCGATCTGCTTTCCTATGGTGTCAGCTTCATCGGCGGATGCTTCCATGTCCCGTCGAGTGCTGCTTCCTTTGGCCAATAAAGCCGCATGAAAGCAATGAAGGGACCTTTCGGCGCAGGTAGCCAGTTTGGCTCCTTGTCCTTGCCGGGCGACTCGTTCTGAACGTATAGCGTCAGGCCTCCGTCGGCGTCCTTCACCAACTGGGGCAGCATTGGTGAATTGATTAAGTAGCGGTTGATCGGATTGGCGACGAGCAGGCTCTGTGGCAACTCATACATAGTCAGTGACCAGAACGCGTTGACAGGTGGCAATTGCCCTGGCGCGAACTGGATGGTGTAGCGGTTGGAACCCTCCAACTTGTGTCCATCAGCATCGACGGCGTAGACTGGATACATCGCCTCCTGCTTCGAATTGCCCCCTATGCCGAGCACTGCACCAGCCATTCGGTAGAGGTAATTGTTCTTCAGGTACTTCCGCGTTCCGAAGAGGTCGCCGGAGGTCACTTCCCCGGTATCGATCTTTTGTTTCTCCAAGTTTGCAAGTTCGGCCCAGGCATCCGCCATTCCCTGCCCGATGGCTGTTTTCATGTCGGGCGAGAGCTTGCTCGCATCGAAAGTCCTCCCCGCGCCCACCCCGATCTGGGCAAAGCGCTTCATCAGTTTGGTTTCCGAAGGATCAGTCGGACAGTATTGCAAGATGAAGTTGAGGATGTCGAAAAACTCGGGCGACGTCTTCTCGTCCTCTGGCGAAAGCGGCTTGACGAAATCAACGGCGGCCGCGGCTTTTGGCGCCGGCTTGCCGAGGAATTTTGACAGCGGCTCTGCCTTGTATCCGGCCTGAATTTTCTTGACGTTGTCGAGATCGTCCGGATTGAGAAGTTGCGTGCGGTAGGCCGCCCATACAAAGTCGGTCTCCGCGCGGATCACTTTCTTGACCCCCTTGGGCCTCTTGCCTTTCCAGGCCGGCCCGGCGACGAGGAAGTTGCCACCATCATTGCCGGTCGCCCGGCTACCAATATAAGCGAAGTTGAAGGTGTACGCGTCAATAAACTGGACGCTGAAATAGCGATCCTTTTCAATCGGTGGAACGGTGAGCACCATCGGTTCCGCGCGCAAGTCCAAGCCCAGCCATGAATAGGGCGTGTCCGAGTTTGGGGTTTGGATCGCCGTGTCCGCCGGAGTATAGACCCGTGGAGTGTTGATGATCTGGTTCCACGGTCCCTTGTATTCGGGATTCTTGGTGTCGACGAAATATGCGTGCTGAATACGGTAGCTGTCCACCATTGGGAAGCCGTAGACGTAGGCCTCCTTGGCGATGGCGCGCGCCTCTGCCGGAGTGACTTCAGCGGCCCTGGCTATCACCGGGGCAAACCCTGCAAACCCCGCAGCCAGAACCAAGCCTTTGGTGAAATCGCGTTTTGTTATGTTCACGGCGTTTCTCCCCAGCACAATCGTGAAGGTGAATTCTGCGCCTGAATGCCGGAAGCGCAAGTAGTCCCTTAGGGTATATTAGAAGTCGAACCAGCGTTCGATTTATCGTTGTAAACTCCGAGGGTACATGTCGGCCGTCAACCAGACGGTGGGTGGCCGCGCGACCGCTATCGGCCTGGCATGGCGATTGACCTCACGCCCAGCAAGGCGCCCCCTAAATCATAGGAACCACATCATGAAACTCCGATCTCTCCTGCCGTGGCCTCCGCGACGGGTCGCAAGGGCGTGCCCGAGAAGAAGGCCACTGGCGCCTTCGTGTCGCTTGCCGCGGAGGACCGGGCGCGTTGGACCGGCCGCTCCCATGCCGCGGTGTCGCGCGAGGGTTTCGTGAAGAACCCGGTCGCGCATCGCAGCGTCCGGCTGATTGCGCAAGTTGCGGCCTCGGTGGCCTGGTTGCTTTGCGAGGGCGATCCCGAGCGGCGGGATCATGCTGTGCTGTCGCTGCTCGGCCAGCCGAACGGGCGCATGGGCGGCCCCGATTTCTTCGAGACGCTCGACGGGCACCTGCTTTTTGTCTCGCAACGCCTATATCGAGCCGTTGCTGGTCGGCAGCGACCTGCGCGAACTGCATCTGCTGCGGCCGGATCGCGTCGGCATCGGATGCGATTGGGGAGCGCGGCGTTTCTGAGGCGGTATTGAGGCAGGCTGCACGCTTCGGGCAGACCGCGAGCACCGCACCTCAATCAAACTCTGAATGCGCGGACTCAGTCTCCGAGCAAATCCATCCAAGCGATTCAAAAGACTCGCGGAAATGAGAAGACGGCACCTACAATTTTGCCGGCGCGCCGGCAGCCGGGCCGATGCTTCTCTCGAACAGGGATTCCGACCGTGACAGACCTTTCCAACGGGGGCGTGGCCCGGCATGCGAGGTGCGAAGCGCGGCCCCGCTCTACCTGAGGACAGAGAGCGGCGCGAACCGAAGGCGAAGCTCTATGTCGCAGAGATGCGGTTCAGGGCAGTGACGGAACCGGCTCCCTCTGTCGCTTCGCAACGGCGCCTTCGCACCGTTCGCGCGACCTATTCCTCGAAGCGACTCGTGGTGTCCCGATCGCGGTCGTATCGTCTCGTCAGCGGAAACGGCGGCAGCCAGGACTCGCGACGGACGGTCCAGAGTTCGTAGGTTGGCCTCAATTGGTCGGGAGCATCCAGAGAACCCAGGTTCACTTCGATCTCGTCTCCAGTGCGTCCGAAGAGGGGCGAGCCGCAGCTGGGGCAGAAGAACCGCCCGGCGTAGTCACGTGTTTCGCCGTCGATCGTCACCGCATCCTGAGGAAATATCGCGGAAGCGTGAAAAAGGGCCCCATGATGCTTGCGGCAGTCGAGACAGTGACAAAGGCCGACCCGGTATGGTCGTCCCGACGCCACAATTCGGACGCTGCCGCACAGGCAGCCGCCAGTGAACCGGTCCATGCTGCTTCTCCTCCAAGGTCAAGCGGTGAACTGTTTACAACGAACAGCCTTGTTATTGCTATTGCTCGCTGCGGTCGGGGAACGCGCGCGTCGCCCCACGATGCGAGAGACGAACCCACGTTTCTCGTCCATTGTCGCACGCACAGCAGGTTTCATCTCGCTCAAGTCTGTCCGCACAGCCTAGTCGCGGCCTTGACCTGCGCCGCCAGCATCAGGACGAAGCCGAGCGACATGACGGCAAGCATGGCACAGGTCGCGATTGCGGTTCCAGCGCCCGCGCGATCGAGGATCGCCGTGAAAACGACCGGTGCGATGGCGTTGGCGAGATTTTGTGGCAGCGACAGCCGGGCGGCTTGCAGTCCGTATTCGCGTGGCGAGAACAGGGCGAGCGGCAGCAGTGCGCGGGCGACTGTCATCACACCCGAGCCGAAGCCGTAGAGCAGGATGAAGCTGATCAACAGCGGCGTCGAGGGCGGCATTGCGAGCATCAGCAAAAAGCTTGATACCATCAGCATCACGCCCATTGCGGCGCTGAGAATCGGGTTGCCACGGCGGCCGAGCAGCATGTCCAGGAAGCGGGCGGAAATGCCGATGACACCGCGTGCCGAACCGAGCTGCAGCGCCAGCGCCGGCGAGGCGCCGGACTGGCGGAAGATTTCGAGCAGCGATGGCGACACGCCGAAGGTGATGAAGGTCGAGATCGTCGTTGCCGCGGCAATCAGCAGGAACGCCTTTCGTTGTCCCTCGGGGGAGAGCGGTACCGGCGTTTGCTGTGCGGCGTTGCCGTCCGCGGCAAAGGCGATCGGCTTCGGCAGGGCGAAAAGATGCAGCGGCAGGCATACGAAAAACTGCAGCGCAGCGCAGATCAGAAAAGTGAGGCGCCAGCCGACGGTCTCGTTGAGCAGGCTGAGGATCGGCCAGAAGATTGCGCTCGAAAGGCCAGTGAACAGCATGAGGATGGCGATCACGCGTTTGCTGTCAGGTCCGGCGCGCTCGACGACGGCGGTATAGGCCGGGGCGGAGAGACCGAAGGCGCCGCCGGCGCCGATGGCGATCCAGGCAAGCACATAAAGGATGATACCCTGCGCGGCGGCTAACAGCAGCAGGCCGATCGTGAAGGTGATCGAAGCGGCGGCGAGCAGCCGTGCGGCTCCATGTCGGTTCAGCAGGCGGCCCGTTGCAGGGCCGGCAAAGGCGCTGACTATCATCATGATGCTCAGCCCGGCGAAGACCACCTCGTTCGGCAACCCGAGATCGGGCGCGATGACGCGACCCATGACGCCGAGCATATCGAAGCTGGTGCCCCAGCCAATCAGCTGCGTGACGGCAAGGACGGCGACCGTCTGCGCCGAGCGCAGGGGGATGGATCGAGGCATGGGCGGGCTTTGAGGCGGATGGGGTTGCGGCGAGGCGGTCGTAGCAGCTTCGCCGGCTGGTTGAAAGTGACAAGTGGATGACACCAGTGGACGCGAACGGCGCCTGCTTTTTGAAGAGATCGGGCGATGGTGGCGCAGAAGGGCGAGGTCCTGCTCACTATTCAACGGAACAAGCTACGAAACGGTGGCGGGGCTGAGATCGAAACGCCTCGCCTTCAACGCCGAAGCCGTCGAGCGCGAGTTGCTGGGCGGCGCCGGCGCGATGCGGCTGCGAGCAGCGTTCGCACCATTCACAGGCCTGCAGCGGGCTCCCGCTCATTGCCGTGGATGGTTCCAGCAAGGTCCCGCGGCCTTTGCCTGCGACGTCGCAACAGGCCTCGTGAGCTTTCTCGCCGGTCACATTCCGCCGCCGGGCGCCGCGGTTGCCGCGGGCTTCGAATTCGATGTGCCGGTTCGCTTCGCGACCGGCCGGATCGACGTCAATCTGTCAGCCTTCAACGCGGACGCATCCCGACGATCCCCCTGATGGAGATTGTGCCATGAGAATCATCGACCGTCCCTGGCCACGCACCTCGGTTTCGATGCGACGACCCTTTGCCATGCGTGGCGCGTGCGCAGGCGCCAAGGCGTCGTTCTGGGTTTTACCGAGCATGACCATGATCTCGCATTCGACGGGACCAGCTTCACGGCGGCTAGTGGAGGAGGCCGGCCTTCCCGCCGCGACGAGCGACGTCGCGGGCTGCCTTTCCAGCGATGCGATTACCGAGGAAGATCTCAGGCGCGGCGACTATGAGGGTGCTCGCGTAGAGATATTTCTCGTCAACTGGTCGGCGTCGGACCAGCCCATGCTGGTCAAGGTTCAGGAGATCGGCGAAGTCGTTCGCGATGCCGGCCAGTTTCGAGCCGAACTCCGTAGTTTTGCCCATCGCCTCAATCAGCCGCAGGGACGCGTATATGCCGGCGTTGTGATGCAGCGCTTGAGGACAGCAGATTTAGCGTGGATCTGGCGCAGTTTTGCGCCGAAGGCATGTGGCGCTGGCGCGCGATGCGAGCCGTCTTCAGGTATTTGGGATCGGCGGCGCCGACTTGACGCCGGTGCGGCGAGCGGCCGGCGTCGTTCGCCGACCGCATTTTTGAACGCGCGTGGCGCGAATTCGGAATTGTTCTAAGCATCAGGGATTACAAGGCATTCATTTGCCATTCAGGTCGCTTGAGTACATAGTCTGGGCCAAGTTAGTATCCATTGAAAGCATTGCACATGGCCTCTCCCTTGAGCGTCGCAGCGCTAGCCGTCGGGCTGGCGATAACGTCGCCCTCACCGGATAATCCGCGCACCCTGACGGTGCGCGTTGCAGGCGATTGCAGCGAGGCGGCGCGGGAGGTTGTGGAAAAAACGGGAGGCCAGCTCCTTTCCGTCCAGCCTTTGGGCGATAGCTGCATCATTACCGTTCTCGTACAGGGCAACGGCCAGCGCCCGCGTAAGGTAACCGTCAAGGTTCCGATGTAGGCAGAATCGGCCTATCTAACGCCGAGAAGATCAAGCGGAGTAAAGCGGACCGATGCGCATTCTGGTAGTCGAAGATGACGTCAACCTGAACCGGCAGCTCAGCGATACCCTCAAGGAAGCAGGCTACGTCGTCGATCAGGCTTTTGACGGCGAGGAAGGGCATTTCCTTGGCGATACCGAGCCCTATGATGCCATCATCCTCGATATCGGCCTGCCGGAACTGGATGGCGTGACGGTTCTCGAGAAGTGGCGCGGGGCCGGCCGCGGCATGCCGGTGCTGATCCTCACGGCTCGCGACCGCTGGAGCGACAAGGTTGCCGGAATCGATGCCGGCGCCGACGACTATGTCACCAAGCCTTTCCACGTCGAGGAAGTACTGGCGCGTATCCGCGCGCTGATCCGCCGGGCGGCGGGGCACTCTTCGTCCGAGATCATCTGCGGCCCGGTGCGGCTCGATACCAAGAGCTCGAAGGCCACGGTCAACGGCGTGGCGCTGAAGCTGACATCGCATGAATACCGGCTGCTTTCCTATCTCATGCATCACATGGGCGAAGTGGTTTCGCGCACCGAACTGGTCGAACATATGTACGATCAGGATTTCGATCGCGATTCCAACACGATCGAGGTTTTCGTCGGGCGCCTTCGCAAAAAGATGGGCGTCGATCTGATCGAAACGGTGCGCGGGCTTGGCTACCGTATCCAAGCGCCGAACAATGCGAATTAAGTCGCTTACTGCACGCGTCCTGCTGTTGACCACGATCTGGTCAACCGTCGCGCTTGTTGTCATCGGCCTTTTGATCTCGACCCTGTACCGGAAGAGTGCTGAGCGCGGCTTTCAGGACCTGTTGCGCGCCCAGCTCTACAACGTCATCAACTCCGTGACGATTGGCGATCAAGGAGCGCTCAGCGGCAGCCCGCAGCTTGGCGACCTGCGCTTTGCTCAGCCGAAAACGGGCTGGTACTGGGTTGTCGAGCCGCTCGGCACCTACACCGCCCCGCCGCTGGTCTCGCCGTCGCTCGGCTCCGTCTCGATCCCCGTTCCCTCCGTTCTCGAAGCGCCCTTCGACAAGAACTACGAGCGTTACTACCAGGTGACCGATGCCTCGGGGAACCGTATCCAAGTTGCCGAGACCGAGGTCGTGCTGGATACCGATGGTCGCGCCGCGCGCTTCCGCGTTACCGGCAACGTCGACGTGGTCGAAGACGACGTTCGCAATTTCTCCCATAGCCTTTACCTGGCGCTGGCGGGCTTCGGCGTCGGCAGCCTCATCGTCAACGCACTCGCGATTCTCTACGGCCTCAAGCCGCTCGACAAGGCGCGCGCCGCGTTGGAGCGCATCCGCGCCGGCGAGAGCGAGCAGTTGAAGGGCGAGTTTCCGCGCGAGATCCTGCCGCTTGCCAACGAGGTCAACGCCCTTATCGACAGCAATCGCCGCATCGTGGAGCGGGCGCGCATGCAGGTCGGCAATCTCGCCCACTCTCTGAAGACGCCGATCGCCGTGCTGCTCAACGAGGCGCGCGTTCTGGAGCGCTCTCACGGCGACCTCGTGCGCAGCCAGGCGGAGGCGATGCAGGGTCAGGTGCAGTCGTATCTGAACCGCGCCCGAATTGCCGCACAACGCGAATCCGTGCTCGCCCGCACCGACGCCGAACCGGCGATGGAGCGGCTGGTGCGCGTCATGCGACGCTTGAACGTCGACAAGGAGTTCGAACTCACGGTGGCGCCGCCCCATCTCGCGGTTGCCATGGAGCAGCAGGACCTCGAGGAGGTCGTCGGCAACCTTCTGGAGAATGCCGCCCGTTTTGCGGCGACCAAGGTGCGCATGTCCGTCGCGGAGGCACCCGGGGAGCTCAAGGGCGCGGAGGGCAGCGGGCGCCGCCACTGGGTCGAGCTTGTTGTCGAGGACGATGGACCGGGACTTGAGCCGGATCAGATCCGCGAAGCGCTGAAGCGCGGCAAACGGCTGGATGAAAGCAAACCAGGCACCGGGCTTGGGCTGTCCATCGTGACGGAGATTTCCAACGAGTATCAGGGGCGACTCGAATTGTCCCGCGGCGAGTGGCAGGGACTGAAGGCCCGCCTTATTTTGCCAGGCATCACAAAGGATGTTGCGTGAGCAATTGCTTGATGTCACATAGACTTGGGCGATTGCATAGCATGCTTTGCCTTATTGCCGACACGGCTTGGTGCGCGTGTGGCTCGTTGATTGACACCTGATTCTGGTTCGGCTGAATGATGCTACGCTCGCAAGGCATGATCGTTTCCTCGCTTCTCGTCGCCATGACGCTTTCTGGATGTCAATCGACGAAGAGCGGTGGCTCCGGCGGTCTTTTCTCGCGGAAGCCTCCGGCTTCGGCCACCTATATTGCGGCGTTGCAGGGCGGCATCATCGGTCGCAGCGACGTGGAACTCAGCGACAGCGACCGCCAGCGCGCCCTCGAAGCCGAGTATCGTGCCTTGGAAGGGGCCGGCGTCGGACAGCCCGTCGTCTGGAGCGGGCGCAATGTCAGCGGCAAGGTCGTCGCGGCTGCGCCCTATCAGGTCGGCTCGCAGAATTGCCGCCAGTATACCCACAGCGTGACGATCGACGGCAAGGAGACGGTGGCGCGCGGCTCCGCCTGCAGAAACGACAATGGTAGCTGGTCGCCGCTCGGTTAGTCGGTTTTGCAGCATCGAACGGACGATAGGATGAGCCGCACGCGGCGTATTGCGGCCAAACGCCTCAAATAATCGTCATTGCGGCTTTGCTTGTTGGAATAGACGTTCGCTTCGAGTATTTGGCGCCTATGCTTTTCTGGATTCTTGTGGCCGTTTTGACGGCGGCCGTTGCTGTCATTCTGCTTTATCCGCTTTTGCGTGGAGCGAGAGCGGTCGAAGATACGCGCGCCGGCGAGGCTGCCGTCTATCGCGATCAGTTGCGAGAGCTCGATCGCGACCTTGCCGGCGGTCTGATTTCAGCCGAGGAAGCGGACTATGCGCGGGCCGAAATCGGCCGACGGCTGATCACCGTCTCGGTCGTACCGGTCACCGATCGCAAGGTCACCAAGCATCACCGTCTCTCCGAAGCCTTCGTGCTGCTGATGCTGCCGGTCGTGGGGCTCTGTCTTTACATTCTGGTGGGGCGACCGGATTTGCCGTCGCAGCCGCTGGAAGCCCGAATTGAGAACCCCGGCAACGATATGGCGATCCTGATCGTCAAGGCCGAGCGCCATCTGGCGCAGAGCCCCGATGACGGCAGGGGCTGGGAGGTGCTGGCGCCGATCTACTTCAACACCATGCGCGTTGCCGAAGCCGAGACCGCCTATCGCAATGCGATCCGTCTGCTCGGGCCAAGTGCTGCGCGGCTGGACGGACTTGCCGAGACGTTGATGGCGACCTCGAACGGCGTCGTCACCGAAGATGCGCGCAAGGTGTTGGAACAGTCGCTTCAACTGCAGCCCGACAATCCGAAGGCGAGCTTCTACCTTGCGCTCGGCATGGAACAGACGGGCCAGGCTGCCGAGGCTAAGGCCGCCTTTGAAGCCCTCGCCAAGCAATCGCCCGCCGACGCGCCCTGGATGCCGCTGGTCGCCGAGCATATTGCGAAGAACGGTGGTCAGTCGCCGGGCGGCGCTGGGCAGGCGCCGGGCAATCCGACGCAGGCAGACGTTGCTTCCGCCGAGAGCATGAACACGGGCGATCGGCAGCAAATGATTCAGGGCATGGTGGAAAGCCTCGATGCAAAGCTCACCGAAGACCCGAACAATCTAGAAGGCTGGTTGCGGCTTGTCCGCTCTTATGTCGTATTGAAGGACAAGGATCGTGCGGTTGGAGCGCTGAAGCGCGGACTGGCAGCGTTTCCGGCAGGCAGCGAGCAAGGCAAGCAGCTGCTGGCGTTGGCACGAGAGCTCGACATCGCGACGGAAGGAATGACGGAATGACGCGCAAGCAGAAACGCTTGGCAATCATCGGTGGCGGCATGAGTTTCATCATTGCCGCCGTGCTGCTCGTCATGTTCGCCTTCAGCCAGTCGGTCGCCTATTTCTATATGCCGGCGGATATCGCGAAAAATCCGGTGCCGCCCGGAACCCGGATCCGGCTTGGCGGTCTTGTCGGCGACGGCAGCATCGTGCGCGGCGCTGGATCGACGGTGCAGTTTGCCGTGACCGACGCGACTGGCGACCTGGTCAGGGTACGATATACCGGCATTCTCCCCGACCTCTTTCGCGAGGGGCAAGGGGTCGTGACCGAGGGCCGTTTCGAAACCGGCAGCGATGTCTTCACCGCCGATACGGTGCTCGCCAAGCACGACGAGAAATACATGCCCAAGGAAGTCGCCGACAAGCTGAAGGCGCAAGGGCTCTGGAAGGAAGGAGAGGCGGTGCAATGATCATCGAGATCGGCCACTATGCTCTTATCCTGGCGCTTGCCACAGCGCTCATTATCTCCGTTGTTCCAGTGATCGGTGCACGGCGCCTCGACCGGGCGATGATGGACGTCGCGTCCGTAGGCTCCCTTGCGATGTTCGCGCTGGTGACGTTCTCGTTCGCCGTCCTGACTTACGCCCATGTCGTCTCCGACTTTTCGGTGGCGAACGTCTGGGAGAATTCGCATTCGCTGGTGCCGCTGCTTTTCAAGTTTTCCGGCGTTTGGGGCAATCACGAAGGCTCGATGATGCTCTGGCTGCTGATCCTGGTGCTCTTCAGCGCTTTGGTTGCAGCCTTCGGGCGCAATTTGCCGGACTCGCTTCGGGCAAACGTGCTTGCCGTTCAGGCCTGGATATCGGTCGCGTTCATCCTGTTCATCCTTCTTACCTCCAACCCCTTCATGCGGCTGGATCCGGCCCCGGCCGAGGGGAAGGACCTCAACCCTGTCCTGCAGGACGTCGGTTTGGCGATCCACCCGCCGTTGCTCTATCTCGGCTACGTCGGCTTCTCCGTCTGCTTCTCCTTCGCCGTGGCAGCGCTGCTCGAAGGGCGCATCGACGCCGCGTGGGCGCGCTGGGTGCGCCCCTGGACGCTGGCTGCCTGGACGTTTCTGACGCTCGGCATCGCCATGGGTTCTTATTGGGCATACTACGAGCTTGGATGGGGCGGCTGGTGGTTTTGGGACCCGGTCGAGAATGCATCATTCATGCCATGGCTTGCCGGAACGGCGCTGCTGCATTCGGCGCTCGTCATGGAAAAGCGCGAGGCGTTGAAGATCTGGACGGTGCTGCTTGCCATCCTGACGTTCTCGCTATCGCTCATAGGCACCTTCCTTGTCCGATCCGGCGTCCTGACGTCGGTACATGCTTTTGCCAGCGATCCGTCGCGCGGCGTCTTCATCCTGTGCATTCTGCTGGTTTTCATTGGCGGCGCGCTGTCGCTCTTCGCATTCCGCGCGCCGCTCCTGTCGGCAGGCGGCTTGTTCGCTCCCATCTCGCGCGAAGGGGCGCTCGTCCTCAACAATCTGATCCTCACCGTGGCTTGTGGCACCGTGCTGACCGGTACGCTCTATCCGCTGCTGCTGGAGACGCTGACCGGCGACAAGATCTCGGTCGGACCGCCCTTCTTCAACATGACCTTCGGCTTGTTGATGGCGCCGCTGCTGGTGATCGTCCCCTTCGGTCCGCTGCTGGCATGGAAGCGCGGTGACTTGCTGGCTGTTTTCCAGCGGCTCTATCTGGTTGCGACCCTGGCCTTTGTTACGGCGGTCATTTTTTTCTATATCGAGCATGGCGGCCCGGTGCTTGCCGTGCTCGGGCTGGCTGCCGCTTTGTTCCTGATTTTCGGCGCGATTGCCGATCTTTCGTACCGCGCGGGCGTGGGCAAGGTCGCGGCTTCTGTCGCCTGGAGGCGCCTTGCCGGCCTGCCGCGCTCGGCCTTCGGCACGGCGCTCGCCCATGCTGGGCTGGGCGTCGCCGTCCTCGGCATCGTCGCGGTCACGACCTTCGAAACCGAGCATGTGCTCGAGATGAAACCCGGCCAGACCGTGGAGGCCGGAGGCTACTCCGTGCGTTTCGACGGCATGAAGCCGGCCACTGGCCCGAACTACAGCGAGGAGCGAGGCCACTTCAGCATCGGCCGCGGTGGCGTGGAGGTGGCCGATGTCTGGTCATCCAAGCGGATCTACGCGGCACGCCAAATGCCGACCACGGAAGCCGGCATTCTGACTTTCGGCCTTAGCCAGCTCTACATGTCCCTCGGGGATCCTACGGACGATGGCGGTATCGTCGTGCGTATCTGGTGGAAGCCCTTCATCCTCTGCATCTGGGGCGGTGCGGTGATCATGGCGATCGGTGGGTTTGTTTCGCTCAGCGACCGGCGTCTGCGTGTAGGCGCTCCGAGCCGGAGAGCAAAGCTGATGAAGCCCGCGGCTCCTGCAGTGGAGGCGGCGGAATGACCGGCGCACCGTCTCTGTCGCTCCTGTGCTTGTCACAGGAATCAAGCGCGCCGAAGTCTTTCGGCGCAGAAGACACATTCGTGGACAAAGGTTCATTCATGGCGCGCACGCACCATGGCTGGATTCCTGTGACAGGCACAGGAATGAGGGGAGGCGAGCTTCGGCGCATCAAGCGGGGGTCGCGCTTTGTCTCCGGGCTTCTCGCTGCTCTTTTTGTTCTCGTCGTGCCGCTGACCGCCTTGGCCGTCAATCCGGATGAGGTCCTTGCCGATCCTGCGCTCGAGGCGCGAGCCCGGGCGATCTCCGCGGAACTGCGCTGCATGGTCTGCCAGAACCAGTCGATCGACGATTCCAACGCCGAGCTTGCGAAAGATTTGCGCTTGCTGGTGCGCGAGCGGCTCACCGATGGCGACACCGACGAACAGGTGATGAACTACATCGTTTCTCGATATGGCGAGTTCGTGCTGTTGAAGCCGCGCTTTGAAACGAAGACGATCCTTCTATGGGGCGCTCCGCTCCTGCTGGTTGTTGCAGGCGGCCTGTCGCTGATCGTCTTCGCGCGGAAGAGGGCGGGCAAGCCGACGGGCTCCAAGCTGACGGCCGAAGAACAGGCCCGTTTGAGCGAACTGCTCGACGAGTGATCTTACGACCGCTTGCGGAGGCGGCCTCGCACCACTGATGCGACGAGTGCCGCGGTGAATGCCAGCACCACGCAGCCGGCCGCGACTGGTCCTGCAGATGGCGAATACACGTCCATCACCGCGCCGACCGAGGACGAGCCCGCCGCGCTGCCGAGGGCATAGGCAAGGGCGAAGGCAGCACTTCCAGCGACAAGCGTATCTCCGGCATAACGTTCGCCGAGAATCGTCAAGGCGCAGGTGTAGAGCGAAAAACTCGCTGCTCCCATGATGCCGAACATCACCAAAATTGCTGCCTGCGACTGAAGAAACGGGATCGCGATGAAGCTCAGCCCCGCGAGGAGGCCGGAGCAGATGGCGACTCCGAAGCGCGAGGTCTTGTCGAGAAGCCAGCCGACCAGCGGTTGGGCAAGTGCGGTCGGTAGCGCGAGCACTGTAACGCTGATGGCGGCGAACGCCTCGGAATAGCCGAGCCGGACGAAATAGACCGGCATGGCTGAGATGGCGGCAATATCGGCGAATGCAAATGCGACCACCATGCAGATCAGCATCGGTGCGCTTCTGACAAACTTGAAGAGCGCTCCTGATGCGGCCTGCTCGGGAAGCGTCCGTGCTCTCCTGGTAAGGATGATTGTCAGGAAGGCGACGCAGGCGACGTAGATGGCAAGCAGCGCGAAGGCAAAGCCTTGCTCCGTGCCGAAGATCGGAATCACCAGCGGACCCGCGGCAAAGCCACCGCACATGCCTGCCCCATAGAGACCTGAGACGCGCCCGCGCAGGCGGTCAGGGCAGGCCGTGTTGAGCCAGGCCTCGCTCAGCATGAAGATGAGGCTGACGAAGAAGCCAAGAAAAAATCGGGCGACGCACCACACCCAGAAAGTGTCGAATGTCGCGAAGGTCGAGAGACTGACCGCACAGCCAACGAGGCCGGCGACGATCAGCCGGTCGCCCCGCACTTTTCGCGACAGCCACGTCACCGCGAACGTCGCCACGGCCAAACCTGCTGCAAAGCAACCGGCGTTGAAGCCGATGAGGCTCGGCGAAACGTTGCGATGCTCAAGGACAAGAGAAATCAGCGGATAGGTCAGTCCCTGTGCAACCGCGAAGGCGGTGACACCGAAGATGACGGCGGCGAGCGCAGCAGTATCGGGCGCAAAATCCTCTCCCGTGACCACATGGGCCATGGTTTCGTCCTCCTCCGGTTGTAGCAGGAGGCTTATCGACTCCCAGCGCTTTAGTCGAGAGAGATTGCTCCACCGGATCGCAATGCGATCGTATTGCACATTACGAATTTTTCATCGCTCGGACAGTTCGCAGTAAGGTGTGCCGTCCTATATCTTCCTTCATCAACCGATCCGGTCATCCTGATCCTGTAGATGTTGAAGTCAAAGAAGGTGCCACTCATGTTCAAGAATATCAAAGCTCCGTCGCTCAATACCGCGCTGAAGGCCTCGACCGTCGCGGGTCTTGCCGCTGCGGTGCTTGCGACCGGTATTCCCCTCGAAATCACTCGCTCCTATGCCGAAGCTGTCAAGGTTCAGGCTCCGTCCGTTCCGAGCTTCGCGAACGTCGTCGATGCCGTTTCGCCGGCGGTCGTTTCGGTACGTGTCGAAAATCGCGTCAAACCGGTGTCCGATGATGATGCCAACGGCTTCGCCTTCGACTTCAACGGTCGCGGCTTCGACGATCTTCCGGATGCCCTGAAGCCTTTCTTCCGTCAGTTCGGTGAGCAAGGTCAGCAGGATCGCCGTGGTCCTCCGCACCATGGCCCGCAGGATGGCAAGGGCCGCCTGCGTCCGGTTGCCCAGGGCTCGGGCTTCTTCATTTCTGAGGATGGTTACATCGTCACCAACAACCACGTCGTTTCCGATGGCGCAGCCTTCGTTGCAGTGATGAACGACGGCACCGAGCTTGATGCCAAGCTGATCGGCAAGGATCCGCGTACGGACCTCGCCGTTCTCAAGGTTGATGGCAAAGGCCGCAAGTTCAGCTACGTCAACTGGGCGGATGACAACAATGTTCGCGTCGGCGACTGGGTTGTTGCGGTCGGTAACCCCTTCGGTCTCGGCGGCACGGTAACAGCCGGTATCGTCTCGGCACGTGGCCGCGACATCGGCTCTGGTCCGTATGACGACTACCTGCAGGTTGACGCCGCAGTGAACCGCGGTAACTCCGGTGGCCCGACCTTCAATCTCAATGGCGAAGTCGTCGGCATCAACACCGCGATCTTCTCTCCGTCCGGCGGCAGTGTAGGTATTGCGTTTGCCATCCCGGCGTCTACGGCCAAGGATGTCGTTGCCGACCTCATGAAGGATGGACAAGTCTCCCGCGGCTACCTGGGCGTTCAGATCCAGCCCGTTACCAAGGACATCGCCGATTCGCTCGGCCTTTCCGAGGCGAGCGGCGCGCTTGTTGTCTCCGCTCAGGCAGGTACGCCGGGTGAGAAGGCGGGCATGAAGGCTGGCGACGTGGTGACCGCCGTCAACGGCGAGACGGTCAAGGATGCCCGCGACCTCAGCCGCCGCATCGGCGCCATGACGCCCGGCAAGAAGGTGGAGCTCTCCGTCTGGCGCTCCGGCAAGGCTCAGTCTCTGACGGTCGAACTTGGCACGCTGCCTGCTGAACAGAAGGATGCTTCCGCTGACGACGGCGATCAGGCGCCGGAAACCCAGGCTCCTGCTTCCGAAAAGGCACTTGCCGACCTCGGCCTGACGGTTGGGCCTTCTGACGATGGCAAGGGGCTTCAGATCACTGGTATCGACCCGGACTCCGACGCTGCCGACAAGGGCATCAAGGAAGGCGAGAAGATCACCTCGGTCAACAACCAGGAAGTCTCCAAAGCCGATGATGTCGTCAAGGTCCTGAACCAGGCCAAGAAAGATGGCCGCACGCGGGCACTCTTCCAGATCCAGTCGAAGGACGGTAGCCGCTTCGTCGCCCTTCCGATCAACGGCCAGGGTTAATCCTCCCAACCCTGACAGAGTGGGGAGCCGCGCCTTCTGGGCGCGGCTCCCTTTCGCCAATATCTGCAGGTGATCGCAATGACCTTTGTGCAACAGGAAGAAGCTTTGAGCCTTGCCGAAACGCAACCGGCGGGTAATGTCGGCCGCATGAAGATTCTCATCATCGAAGACGACCTCGAAGCAGCCGTCTATCTCACCAAGGCGTTTCGTGAGGCGGGCATCGTGGCCGATCACGCAAGCGATGGCGAAAGCGGGCTCTTCATGGGCTCGGAAAACACCTACGACGTGATCGTCATCGATCGCATGTTGCCGCGCCGCGACGGTCTGTCCGTCATCAGCGAATTGCGCCGCAAGGGAATCCACACGCCTGTTCTCATTCTCTCTGCCCTCGGTCAGGTGGACGACCGCGTTACCGGCCTCAGAGCGGGCGGCGACGACTATCTGCCGAAGCCCTATGCGTTCAGCGAACTTCTTGCGCGTGTCGAGGTGCTCGGTCGTCGCAAGGGGGCGCCGGACCAGGACGTTGTTTACCGCGTCGGCGACCTTGAACTCGATCGGCTTGCGCATGAGGTCCGCCGCGGAGGCAAGGAGATACCGTTGCAGCCGCGCGAATTCCGTCTGCTTGAATATCTGATGAAGAACGCCGGCCAGGTGGTGACCCGCACGATGCTTCTCGAGAACGTCTGGGATTACCACTTTGATCCACAGACCAACGTCATCGACGTGCACGTTTCCCGGCTGCGGTCCAAGATCGAGAAGGACTTCAGCCAGCCGCTTCTCAAGACCATTCGCGGCGCGGGGTATATGATCAAGGACGAGGGATGAACCGTTTCTGGTTTGTCTTCAAGTCCACGGCAGTCCGCCTTTCGGCACTTTACATTCTGCTCTTTGCCATCTGCGCCGCGACGCTGGTTTTCTATGTGACGGCGATGTCCGAGCGGCTTCTGACGAACCAGATCCGCGAAGCCGTGCAGCAGGAAGTGGACCAGGTCCAGCGGGCCTACGACGCCGGCGGCATGAATCTCCTTCTGCGCACGATGGAGCGCCGCGCGCGCCAGCCCGGCGCCAATCTCTACATCATTGCCGGTCCCTCGGGCGATATCCTTGCCGGGAACGTCGCATCCGTGCAGCCCGGTGTGCTCGATGAAGAGGGGTGGACTTCCTTGCCCTTTATGTATCAGCGCTACGCCGATAGCGGCCTCAGCCGCCGGCATATGGCCGTTGCCAACATTTTCGTGCTGGACAACGGGCTGCGTCTGCTAATCGGCCGCGACCTCGGCGAGCCTGAGGCATTCCGCGGGCTGGTAAGGCAGGCTTTGATGATCGCTCTCGCGATCATGGGCCTCGGGGCCATCATCATCTGGTTCGGCATCGGTCGAAACGCCCTGAAGCGCATCGACCGCATGTCCGACGCGAGCAAAAAGATCATGGCCGGGGATCTCTCGCAGCGGCTTCCGGTCGGGGGCTCAGGCGACGAGTTCGATCGTCTGTCCGTCTCGCTCAATACGATGCTCGGCCGGATAGAGAAGCTGAACGAAGGGTTGCGGCAAGTTTCCGACAACATTGCGCATGACCTGAAGACCCCGCTGACGCGGTTGCGCAACAAGGCTACCGACGCCCTGGATACCGCAGACGCCGAGGTGCGACGCACCGCGCTTGAGGGGATCATATCCGAGTCCGATCAGTTGATCCGCACGTTCAATGCTCTGCTGATGATTTCGCGCGTCGAGGCGGGTTCGGTCGCCGCCGAAATGTCGCTGGTCGATCTCTCCGCCATCGTCGCAGACAGCGCGGAACTGTATGAGCCCGTCGCCGATGATGCAGGGCTTGCGCTCACCTCGTCGATCGAGCCTGACATCGAAGTTCAGGGCAACCGCGAGCTGATCGGCCAAGCGATTTTCAATCTCATCGACAACGCCATCAAGTATTCCTCGGATGCGCAAGGCCACGGCGATATCGCGCTGAAGTTGCTTCGCCGCGCCGATGGCATTTGCCTCTCCATCGCTGATCGCGGGCTAGGTGTCCCGGCCGAGAAGCGCGAAGATGTACTGAAGCGCTTCGTGCGGCTGGATGAAAGCCGCTCCAAGCCCGGCACCGGTCTTGGCCTCTCCTTGGTGGAGGCGGTCATGGAATTGCATGGCGGGAAACTGGAGCTGGCCGACACTGATCCGCAGAATCAGGAGAAGCGAGGTCTCACCGTCAGCATGATCTTTCCGGTGAAATAGCGCTGACCATCATGGCGGCAGCGGATCGAATTCGATGTTGGCCATTGCCGCCACAGACCCTACCTTAGAGCGTAATTGCCGGAAGTTGCTATGATTCTCCCGGCGGTTTGCGGTTCTGTTTGCCAGGGAGGGTGCATGCTGACGAGTTCGAGGCATAGCCTTGTTGAAGTCGCCGACGGGTTGCTGAAGCCTCTGAACAAGAGCGAGCTGAAGCTTGCGCAAGCGGATCTCCAAAGGATCGGCAAGAGCGAGCCCGATGTGGCGGAGATGCTCAAGGCGGAAGGCGGATTTCGCGACTTCATCACGGCCGCGCTGACCTTGTCTCCCTATCTGCGTGACATCGCGAATATCGATACGGCAATTCTCGCAACTGCAATTTCGGAGCCGCTGGAACCCCGGATAGAGGGGCTGATCGCAGAAGCGCGCGCATGTTGGAAGCCGGCGGCAAGCGGCGATCTGCCGAGTGAAGCCGACGTGATGAGCCGCCTGCGTATCATCAAGCGCAAGGTCGCCTTCCTTGTCGCCATGGCAGATCTCGCCCGGATATTCGAGGGTCGCGCGACCACGGCCTGGTTGAGCAAGCTTGCGGAAGCGTCTGTCGGTGCGGCGATAGACCACCTGCTGCTTGCCGCCCATGACGGGGGCAAGGTCACGCTAAAGGATGTCTCCGCTCCCAGCGAGCGCTCGGGCCTGATCGTCCTCGGCATGGGCAAGCTCGGCGCTTCCGAACTCAACTACTCGTCCGATATCGATCTCGTCGTATTCTTCGACGAAGAGGCAGGGATCATCCCGGATCCGGACGACGCGATCGAAATCTTCCCGCGGCTGATGCGACGGCTGGTGCGGATCATGCAGGAGCGTACGGCGGATGGATATGTCTTCCGAACCGATCTGCGGCTGCGGCCCGATCCAGGTTCAACGCCGCTTGCCATCCCTGTCGATGCGGCGATGATCTACTATGAGGGCAGGGGGCAGAACTGGGAGCGTGCCGCCTTCATCAAGGCGCGCGCCGTCGCTGGCGATATCCAGGCTGGCGAGCAGTTCCTGCGCGGGCTCGTTCCGTTCGTCTTTCGCAAGTATCTCGACTACGCCGCCATCGCCGATATTCATTCCATCAAGCGCCAGATCCATGCCCACAAGGGGCATGGCGCGATCGCGGTCAAGGGCCACAACGTCAAGCTCGGTCGCGGCGGCATCCGCGAGATCGAGTTCTTCGCGCAGACACAGCAGTTGATCGCCGGTGGCCGGATGCCGGCACTTCGTTGCCGCGGCACCGAGGAGACGTTGGCGGAGCTGACAAAGGCGAAATGGATTGACGAGGAAACGCGGGACGAGCTGACCGAGGCTTATTGGTTCCTTCGCGATGTCGAGCATCGAATTCAAATGGTGCACGACGAGCAAACACATCTTCTGCCCGAGACCGAAACCGATCTGAAGCGCATCGCCTTCATGATGGGGTACGACGACACGTCGAGTTTTGCCGCGCGCTTGGTCGAGGTCTTCAAAACGGTCGAGCGACGCTATGCTCGCCTGTTCGAACAGGAGACCAAGCTTTCAACGGAAACGGGCAATCTGGTTTTTACCGGACAGGCCGATGACCCCGATACGCTGAACACGCTGCGCAAGCTGGGCTTCGAACGACCCTCCGATATCTCCCGTGTCATCCGCACGTGGCATTACGGTCGCTACAAGGCGACGCAGTCCGTGGAGGCGCGCGAGCGCCTGACCGAGCTGACGCCGGAACTGCTGCACGTGTTCGGTGAGAGCAAACGCGCCGATGAGGCGATCCTGCGGTTCGACAGCTTTCTCTCGGGCCTGCCCGCAGGCATTCAATTGTTTTCGCTCCTCGGCAGCAACCCGGCGCTCCTATCGCTGATCGTCAACATCATGTCCTCTGCGCCGAAGCTGGCTGAGGTGATTGCCGCCAAGCCGCATGTTTTCGACGGCATGCTCGATCCCGGCCTGATGGCGGAATTGCCGACGCGCGCCTATCTCGCGGAACGCATTGGCGGCTTTCTCGCGCCCGCGCGGTACTATGAGGAGGTGCTGGATCGGCTGCGCATCTTCGCCTACGAACAGCGCTTCCTCATCGGCATCCGGCTGTTGACCGGCGCGATCCGGGGCGCCATGGCCGGCCGGGCTTTCACGCATTTGGCCGATCTCGTCCTCGAAACGGCACTCGATGCCGTCATGAAGGAGATCAGGACGGCACATGGCGATTTTCCGGGCGGCCGCGTGGCTGTCGTCGGCATGGGCAAGCTCGGGAGCTTCGAACTCACTGCCGGCTCTGACATCGATATCATCTTGCTCTACGACTACGACGATGAAGCCGCCGAATCCTCTGGCCCCAAGCCTCTCGACGCGGCGCGCTACTTCACCCGCGTCACGCAACGGCTGATCTCGGCGCTCTCGGCGCCGACGGCGGAGGGCGTACTCTATGAGGTCGACATGCGCCTCAGGCCGTCGGGAAACAAGGGGCCGGTCGCTACCCGCCTCAAGTCCTTCGAAAAATATCAGCGTGATGAGGCTTGGACTTGGGAACACATGGCGCTGACGCGTGCCCGCCTCGTGTGCGGAGACAGAGAACTGATCGGTGAGGCCGAGCGGATCATCGCCGAAGTGCTCTTCTCGAAGACCGACTCAGAAAAGGTCGCCAAGGACGTGTCCGCGATGCGGGCCTTGATAGAGCAGGAAAAGCCGCCGGCCAGCATCTGGGACCTGAAGCTTATTCCCGGCGGACTGATCGATATCGAATTCATCGCGCAGTATCTGCGGCTAGTGGCCTCCACGAAGGGCATCGCCGTTGAGGAGGACGACTTCAACACGGCGGGGCAGGTGAAGCTTATCGGTGTGGAGCTGATGGACCGCGATGACATGGAACTCTGCCTGGCAGCGCTGTCGCTCTATACGGATATTTCGCAGCTGATCCGCCTGTGCATCGACGGTCTGTTCGATCCCAAGGAAGCTCCGGCGGGCCTCACCGATCTCGTTTCCCGTGCCGGTGACTGCCCTGACATCAAGACGCTTGAGGGAGAGATCAAGCGTCTTTCGAAAGCCGTCAGGAAAATTTTCCAGACGGTAGTGAAATCTTAGTGGCCGTTGTTCGGAATGTGCAGTGAAATGACGGTGCCGATCGCCTCGCGCGACCGGATCTTCATTTTGCCCCCGTGAAGGGTCGTCAACGAACGAGAAATCGCGAGACCGAGGCCAGAGCCTCCTTTGCTCTTTGCGTACTGGTTTTGCACCTGTTCGAAAGGCTGGCCGATCTTGCCGAGCGCCGCGTGAGGGATGCCGATACCGGTGTCGGCAATTGTCAGCATGACGCCGCTGTTGGTGCGACGAGTGCGAACGGCGATACGGCCACCTTCGTTGGTAAACTTTACCGCGTTGGAGAGCAGGTTGAGCAGGATCTGCTTCATTGCGCGGCGATCGGCGGTCAGCCTCATGCCATCGCAAATGCGCTGCTCGACGAAGATATTCTTCTGTGCGGCCGGGATCGCGGTGAAGCGAAGGCTTTCTTCGATGAGCGGCGCGAGATCGATCGTTTCGCACTCAAGCTTCATGTGGCCTGCTTCGATCTTCGACATGTCGAGAATATCGCTGATGACGTTCAGGAGGTGCTTGCCGCTATCGTGGATGTCGCGCGCGTATTCATTGTACTTCGACGAGCCGAGCGGGCCAAACATCTGATCCTGCAGGATTTCCGAAAAGCCGAGGATTGCGTTGAGCGGCGTGCGAAGCTCGTGGGACATGTTCGCCAGGAACTCGCTCTTCGCCCGGTTGGCGCCTTCTGCGCGCTCTTTCTCGACGAGATAGTTGGAGTTGGCGACAGAGAGTGCAGCCTTCTGGCTTTCCAGAGTCTGACGGGAAGCGGAGAGGTCACCGATCGTCGCCATGAGCCGGCGTTCGGAGTCACGCAGACGCTCCTGGTTGCGTTTCAGCAACGTGATATCGGTGCCGACAGAAACCATGCCGCCGTCGCGCGTACGGCGCTCATTGATCTGCAGCCAGCGCTCGTCAGCAAGCTGCACTTCGGTCGTACGGGAGTAGCCGGAGCCATCTGCGTCGGCGATGCGGCGTTCGATCACCGGGCGTGCTGCCGCGGCATTGACAAGTGTGCGCTCGGTCCCCGGGACCAGAACGCTATCGGGAAGTCCGTACGCCTGCTGGAAATGCGCGTTGCACATGACGAGACGGTCGTTCTTATCCCATAGCACGAAGGCTTCCGATGTGCATTCGATGGCGTCGGCCAGCCGCTGATCGGCCTCGGCGTAACGCTGGGCGAGGCGATGCTGCTCGGTCACGTCCATTGCGATCCCGATCATGTGGACGCGGCCGGAATTGGTACGGATCACCTGGGCGCGAGCCCGCATCCAGACATAATGGCCGCCGGCATGCCGCATGCGGAATATCTGGTCGACCTGACCGGCATCGCCACGGGCGATCGACCGGGCGATTTCGTAGACACCGCCGTCATCCGGATGCATCAGGCGGGCCGCATCGCTGAAGCACATCGTCCGCTCCGAAGCGGGAAGGCCCAGCATCTCGTACATCGAGCGCGACCAGTAGAATTCGCGGCTGTCGAAATCGAAGTCCCAAAGTCCGCAGCGGCCGCGCGACAGCGCGGTTTCGACGCGGAGGTTCGACTCTAGAAAGATATCGTCGGCATCGCGGGCGCGCTTCACCTGCATGTAGTAGGCGTATAGGATGACGAGCAGGATCGAGGAGATGCCTGCGAAGAGTGTCACGTTCAGCGTGACGTCGTCCCGCCAGAGTTTGCCGATCCGCTCCAGCGATGTCGCGGCGATGACATAACCCCCGGAACCGCTGATCAGAGTAATCTCGGCGTAGTGGGGACGGCCGCTGATCGTCGTTTCGATGACGCCGGCGCGATCGCCGAAACGGCGGATCGCTGAGATCTCCGAGAAAAAATCGCCGACGCTGGCGCCAAGATAGGCTGAGCCAGCTGCCGTTGCTGCGAACACCTTGCCGCTCGGCTGCACCAGCAGCACGAAGGCGTCATCGTCCAGGCGATCCTGCGGAAGAAAGCGCGCCAGCCGAGCCTGCGCCTGCATGGCGTCTGCGGTTTCGAATATCGGGTTGGCATCGGCGAAGGCCGCAGCGGCAGTCGCGGCGGCAAGTGCGGTGGAATGGCGGGCGGCGGCCTCTGTCCGACCATACTCGGAGACCATTCCGAAAAAGTGCGATGCAGCCACAACCGTAAGGAAGGCTACGATCAGAATCGGTATAATTCGCTTCAGGACGATTTCGACCTGGGAGAGGTTGCGCGAGGACGACGAGGAAACGCGGGAGCGCCTGGCTGAAAAGCTATCACGCCAGGCCAGGAGGTCGTCGAAATCGACACGCAGCCGTCCGTCGGCTGCGGTTGCCCGCCGCACGTTCATCATCTCTTCAGCCTTGATCCCTCGTGTGATTCGCAGCGCCGCTCGCCCGAACCTTGCTCAATGAATCACTGGTGATTCGCCTTGTCCAGAGGAAAAGGTAAAAATTTGTTAACCGATTCTAGATGCTGAATTTTCTTCGGCGATCGGAAAGCCGCTGTGGGTGGTGCAGCGACTTGCGATGGCAAATCACCCTTTGAGAGTGCGTTCGACGATGTCGCGGACGTCGGTCGAAAGCTCGGCAGCCCGTTCGATTTCCAACAGGGACACGCGGGCGTGGTCCTGCCGAACCGGCTCCAGGGAGCGCCAGGAGCGCATTGACGTCAGGATGCGGGCCGCCAACTGAGGGTTGCGCCGGTCGATGTCGAGGATCTCACGGGCGAGGAAGCGGTAGCCTTCTCCATCGGCGCGGCCGAAGCCCGTCGGATTGGCGAAAGCAAAGGTGCCGACAAGCGAACGAACGCGATTGGGGTTGGTCCTGTTGAACAGAGGGTTCTCCATCAGCTTCAGCACCCGATCGAGGGTGCCGGTGCCGGGTATGGTTGCCTGCACCGAGAACCACTTGTCGACGACCAGTGCGTTTTCAGCGAAGCGATCCCGGAAGATCGACAACGCTTCGACAGCTTCCGCACTCTCCGGAAAACGGTGCGCAAGGATCGTCAGCGCATGCAGCAGGTCGGTCATGTTGTTGGCAGCATCGAAGGCAGCCTTGGTGCGAGCCGGCGAATGCTCCGTGTAGGAGAGGTAAGTCAGTGCAGCGTTGCGCAAGGCACGGCGACCCGCACTCGTTGCGTCCGGGCTGAAGGCGCCCGGCGTTGTCATCGAGTCATAGAGTGCAACGAAGGTGTCCCGTCCCGCGTCGGCGAGGTGCTTCATAACCGCCTGGCGTCCGGCATGGATGGCGTCTGGATCGATGTTGCCACCGAGTTCGCGGGCGATGTCGGCTTCGCTTGGCAGGGCCAGCGCCTGGGCGCGGAAGGCGGGCTCGAGGCCCTCGTCAGCGGCGGCAATAACCAGGGTGTCGACGAATGTCGGCTCAGAACCGACAGTCTTTCCTTCGCGGGCATCGCGCGCCGCCTTCAGAAGGTTCGGAAGTGCAAGGTCCGTCAGCGCCTGCCAGCGCGCGAAATGGTCTGTCTCGCAGCGGGCAAGCAGGGCGAGGTCGGCGGGCGACTGGTCGAAATGGAGATTGATCGGTGCTGAGAAGCTGCGATTGATCGAAACAACCGGCCGCTTTGGAACGCCGTGGAATGCGGCCGTTTGCGCGCGCTCGGTCAGATGCAGCACGCTGCCCGCATACTCCGCACCTTCGACGGAGGTCGGAGCCACGGCTGCACCATCCTCTGCGAAGAGCTGAAGGCTCAGCGGGATGTGCATCGGCCTCTTGTCGGACTGGCCGGGCGTTGCGGGGATCATCTGCTCCAGCGAAAGGCTGAAGGTCTTCGCTGCGGCATCGTATGAGCCGGAGGCCGTAACCAGCGGCGTGCCCGCCTGATGATACCAGAGTGAGAACTGTGTAAGGTCGCGTCCGCTGGCGTCCTCGAAACATTTGACGAAGTCCTCGATCGTCACAGCCTGGCCATCATGACGATCGAAGTAGATGTCCATGCCCTTCTTGAACGTCTCCTTGCCGAGCAGCGTTGCGATCATTCGCGTAACTTCGCTGCCCTTCTCATAGACAGTCGTCGTATAGAAGTTATTGATTTCACGGTATTTTATTGGTCGAACGGGATGAGCGAGCGGACCTGCATCCTCCGGGAACTGCTCGGATTTCAGGTGACGAACCTCGGCGATGCGCTTGACCGGGCGAGAGCGCTGATCGGCCGAGAACTCGTGGTCGCGATAGACGGTCAATCCTTCCTTCAGGCACAGCTGGAACCAATCGCGGCAGGTAATGCGGTTGCCGGTCCAGTTGTGGAAGTATTCGTGGGCAATGATCGCTTCGATGTTGGCGTAGTCGCTGTCGGTGGCCGTTTCCGGATCGGCAAGGACGTACTTGTCGTTGAAGACATTGAGCCCCTTGTTCTCCATGGCGCCCATGTTGAAATCGGAGACTGCGACGATCATGAAGATGTCGAGATCATACTCGCGTCCGAAGACGTCTTCGTCCCACTTCATCGAGCGTTTCAGCGCGTCCATCGCATAGGCGGCACGCGGCTCTTTGCCGTGCTCGACATAGATCTTCAGCGCGACCTCGCGACCGGACATCGTCGTGAACGTGTCTTCGATGATGCCGAGATCGCCGGCGACCAGCGCGAAGAGATAGCTCGGCTTGGGATGCGGATCGAACCAGGCGGCAAAGTGTTTGCCTTCGCCATAGCCGGCGCCGCCGAGGAAATTGCCGTTCGACAGCAGCAGCGGATTGGCGGCCTTGTCGGCAATGATATTGACCGTGTAAGGCGCCAGGACGTCGGGGCGGTCGGGGAAATAGGTGATGCGGCGGAAGCCTTCTGCCTCGCACTGCGTGCAGTAGATACCGCCGGTGCGGTAGAGGCCCATCAGTTTCGTATTGGCTTCGGGGTTGATGATCGTTGTGATCGTCAATTCGAACGGATCGGATGCCGGTAGATTGCGGACTGTCAGGCTTTCCGGCGTCACGGTATATTGGTCCGCCGGCATTTCGATCTGGTCGAACAGCAGGCCGGAAAGCGTCAACTCATCGCCATCGAGCACCAGCGAGGCCTTGGGATCGACGCCTTCGCGGCGATGGAAGATCAGTCGCGCTTCGACCTTCGTTTCAGTGGGATCGAGTTCGAACGTAAGGTCCACGCGTTCCAGAACGAATTCGGTGGGCTGGTAGTCTGCCAGATTGATGACCTGGCCGGTATCTGTACGCATGATGTTCCCTGAAGACCTTGAGCGGATGACTGCTTCGTCTGCGGAGTGGGCACTCCGCCACAAATTTTGGGGGCATGATTACATTAAAGTCTGAACTAAAGTTAAAGCGAAATCGCGGCAGCGGAAGATTTGGAGACACTGGAGGCGGCTATATTTGGGCGGACCTGGGAACGGGATTTGAGGCTGACGGCTGCTTTGATCCTCATCGTCTTGAGTTCGCTGAACGACGAACCTGCTTCGTATTTCCGACGCTGAGATCTCGGGATTTGTACCAATTCCCTCGGTCGCCACGCCTATCGAGCATGGCGTGGCGATCATCTGTCTGCTCGGGGGCTCTGTAAACTTTCCGATTTTCTATCTGTTCATTCGGCACAACGACTGTCACAGTCACGCTGCGTCGAGTCTGGCGCGTTCTCCTGCCTCAAAACAGCAATACAAGAGTGCAAGACATGCGGTCGGCTACGGTAAACCCGATGAGGGGCATTGCGTTCAAGGTCGGCTCGGTTGTTGTCTTCCTTGCAATGCAGACCTTCATCAAGCTTGCCGGCAGCGACATTCAGCCGGGGCAGGTGACTTTCTGCCGTTCCTTGTTCGCGCTGTTTCCGATCATGGCCTACCTGGCTTATCGTGGACAATTGCGATCGGCATTTTATACGGCCAATCCGATCGGACACCTGAAGCGGGGGACGCTCGGCATCATATCGATGGGACTAGGCTTCTACGGGCTGCTGCACCTGCCGCTGCCGGAGGCGATTGCGCTCGGCTACGCGATGCCGCTTGTCGCCGTGATTTTTGCGGCGCTGTTCCTCGGTGAAACCGTGCGAATCTACCGCTGGAGTGCGGTACTTTTCGGAATGGTGGGCGTGGCCATCATATCTTGGCCGAAGCTCACCCTTTTTCGCGAGGGCGGCATCCATGCCGAGCAGGCGATCGGTGCCATCACGGTGCTGCTGGCTTCCGTGCTCGGCGGCATGGCGATGATTCAGGTGCGGCGACTGGTGGAGGAAGAGAAGACGGCAACAATCGTTCTCTATTTTTCGATCATTGCCACGGCGTTCTCGCTCGTGACGGTTCCATTCGGTTGGCAGGTCCTTGATCTGAAACCGCAATTGCTTCTCGTTGCGGCCGGCTTCTGCGGGGGCGTGGCGCAAATCCTGTTAACGGAGAGCTATCGGCACGCAGATGTCTCGACGGTTGCTCCGTTTGAGTACACATCGATCGTCATCGGAAGCGTCATCGCCTATTTTGTGTTTGGCGATGTCCCAGGCGGCAGCACGCTGGTGGGGACTGCAATTGTCGTGGCAGCCGGGATATTCATCATCTACCGCGAGCACCAACTTGATCTGGAGCGCCGCGCCGCTCGGCAAGCCGGATCGTGAGAGCCGCCTCAATCCTAGCTTTGTGATGGTGTCGCTGACGTTCTCTCGTTATGCGGGATAAATTGAAACGACATAGTGAACCTATCCGAACGCTTGTTGCGCCTTATGAACTTGACGAAGCTTCATTTATTCGCGAATGCGCATGTTATGGATTGATCGGACGGCGTGGTGCCGGGGGTGCCGACGCCGGGCATGTGCGCGTCGGGAGAAAAATGCCTTTTAGTGCCGAAGACTTGGTTGCAAACCCGAAGTTCATCCTAGCGATCCGCTTCCACGCGGGGCGCATGCGCGGCATGTTCGATGCTGGCCCGCGACTGGCACGATTGCTTGCTTCTCAGCAACGCTGGCTGCTGACGCAGACCGCCTATGCCCTCGCCATGGAGCGCGATCCTGCTGATCCGGCCTCAGGCTTCACTGCCGTTCGGCTGACGGGCGAGATCACCTCCCGCAAGGTGGCCAGCCGCAACACGGTGCTGAGCTTCATCGACGAACTCTTCACCTATCGCTTCATCGCCTACGAGCCGGGGGCGGAGCGGCGGCGCCCTCGCCAGTTCGAGCCGGCGGAAATCAGTCATCAGGCGATGTTTGGCTGGCTGGTCTCGAACCTGGGAGCCCTTGATCTGCTGGATGGCGGAAGCCGGGTTGCCCATGTTCAAGCCCACCCTGAATTGATCCGCATCATGCAGCCGCGGATCGCGCGCAATTGCCTTCAGGATCCGCAGTGGCGGGAGCCCTCAGAGCATGTGGCGCTTTTCCTGTGGAACGATGCTGGCGGGCTGATCGTCGATCATCTTGTCTCCCGGATCGATCTGCAAGGAAATGACCCCGACCGCGTTGTGGTCGGTCATGTCGACAGTCGCGCCCTGCGGCGGATTTCATGATATCGCGCACGCATTTGCAGCGGCTGTTCGCCAAGGCGGCGCAGCAAGGATCTCTTGGCTGGAATGCGACCGACAGGAAACCTGTACTCTGGATCTCGCGCTCGTTCGTCGAGCAGTACAGTCTGTGGCAAGCGATTAAGTTCGCGTATGTTGATGAGGCGTTCCACTGGGGGACCAGATAGTGCGGCAGGGCGCGGCCAGATCGGCGAGAATCGCGCTTGGTGATACAGCGCGCAATGGGCAAGAGGCCAGCAAATGCCAGCCTCGACCTCAGTATTGCTGGAAATCCGCAAAGAGCGTGGCGGGACGCGCGATGCGCCCGCTGGCGCCAGTCCCACGAGCAACCATCTGCTCGTTTGTGGCGAAGCCGATGCGGCTGTAGCTTTGCGTTGAGCGACCCTGCTCATTGGCAAGGCGAAGGGTTTCAAACCCGCAGTGGATAGAACGAAAACGTGCAGTCATTGCCTTGGTTCCTGTTGATTCCTCCCAAGACACACCACAATATTGCACTGCAGCATGAGGTTTTCAATGCATTAGAATAAGCGGCAGGTATGCACAAAGCGCATGGATATTTTCATGAAACGTTTAGATTTGCCTATTTGGAGGGCATATTAGAGTGCTGCCAGTTTGGCCTGAAAAGCCAAAAGATCGTTCCAGGCCAATCGTTTGTTGACCGGTGCCGTCAATAGATCTTGCGGATGCAATGTCGCGATCGCAGGAACGATGCGGTTTCCGACCGCGACCTCCCGCCATTGCCCGCGCAAGCCGTGAATCGTATCGTTCTCGCCGAAAAAGACCCGGGCGGCAAAATTGCCGAGCACGAGAATCGCCTTCGGCTCGGCAAGCGCGATCTGCCGCTCGATGAAAGGACGGCAGATATCCATCTCGGCGGTCGACGCAATGCGATTGCCAGGTGGTCGCCAGGGAATGACCTGCGTCAGCACTATGGCATCGCGCTGCAGGCCGATGGCCGCGAGCATTTTGTCGAGCAGTTGGCCAGCTCGCCCGGCAAAGGGTTGGCCTTCACGATCGTCGTCGGCCCCTGGCGCCGAACCGATGACCATGATTCCGCTGGTCGCATCTCCGCTAGCGAAGATCGTCGAACGTGCGCTGTGCTTGAGATTGCATCCATTGAATTCCTCAATCGCTGTTTTCAGCTCCGGCAGCGAACGGGCGCTTTCGGCCGCGAAGCGTGCCTGTTGCACGGCCTCGCCATCGGGGATCGAAGGCTGCGGGCGCAAAGCCGCACGCTCGGGGGCAGGGGCGTTCCTTTGCGTCGCCTGAACTGCCGGGCGGGCAGAGGTTTCCCGAGCTTCGGTGGCCTGCGGCGCCGAGGCCGCGCTCCGCTTGGCCGCCTTCATCGCCTGGAACTCAGCGAAGCGATCGACGGCTTCCTCTTCGAGCAGCCATTCCACGCCCGATTCGGCATGGAAATGCAGAAGCGCGGCGAGTTCGCCCGGAGAAAGTTCGTTGGCGGAGATCATGGCAGCGACTTTAGCGAAGCCGCGACGTCAAAGAAAGAGCGCGTTGGTCGCAAGACGACCTATTGCACCGTCCATTGCGTGATGTCCTCGCGCTCGCCGATCAGTGCCAAGCCGTGCGCGATGGAAAGGAGCTCGCCGCCTGTCTCGATGCGGTCCTTGTCGAAGCGCTCGGTAAAGATGCGACGCACAGCCGGGACAAACGACGTGCCACCCGTGAGGAACACCTTATCGATCATCTCAGATGTCGTGTTGGTCTTTTCCAGCACATCATCAAGCGCCGCCTCGATTCGCGCGAGGTCATCTGCAATCCAGGTTTCGAAATCGGCCCGGCGGATTGTCCGGTGTCCACCGCGACCGAGGGGGGCAAAGTCGAAAGCAGCCTCGTCGGCCGCGGAGAGCGCCATTTTCGTGGCCGATACGGCCTGATAGAGGGGATAACCCTCGTCGTGATCGACCAGATCGATGAACGTCTCAAGCTTCTCGGGTTCGAGTGCCGCGCGCACGAGCTTTTTGAGATCCTCGAATTCGCGCGATGTCTTGAAGATGGAGAGCTGATTCCAGCGGCCGAAGCTCGAATAATAGTTCGTCGGAACTTCAAGGATCTTGTCGAAACTCTTGAAATGGCTCCCCTTGCCGATCTGCGGGGCCACGATGTTGTCGATCATGCGATAGTCGAAGTGGTCGCCGGCAATTCCCACGCCCGAATGACCGATCGGGGTTGCTGTCAGTTTTCCGCCGACTGTTTCGAAGCGGATGAGCGAATAGTCGGTCGTACCACCACCGAAGTCGGCGACAAGCACAGTGGCATCCGACTTCAGATTCTGCGCGAAGTAGAATGCCGCCGCCACGGGTTCGTAGACATAATGAACCTCGGGAAGGCCGAAGCGGGAAAGTGCCTCGTTGTAGCGCTTTGTCGCCAGAACCGGATCAGGGTTCGCGCCGGCAAAATGCACCGGGCGGCCCGTAACGATGCGCTTGATATCGGACGGCCAGTTGTCACCGGCGTAGTTGCGCAGGCGACGAATGAAGACCTCCATCAGATCCTCGAAACTGTGACGCTTTGCGTAAATGAGTGTGCCCTGGAAAAGAGCGCTTGCCGCAAAGGTCTTGATCGACTGCAGGAACCGACAATCGCCCGGATTGTCGATAAATTGCCGGATCGCGGCGTGACCGGCCTCGACCTTCAAGGCGGACGCGCCGAGTTGCGGATCCTTCATGAAGGACAATGCAGTGCGCATGCTGTCGGCGCTGCCGGCTGCGCTCGTGAAGGCCATCGAATGCGTCGTCTGCCCGTCCGCCGTCGCCAAAACTGTGTTGGTTGTGCCGAAGTCGAATCCCAGCGCCTGAGCCATGCTCGCACCTCATCATGCCGATTGTTTTTTGGGAACGGAGGCAGGCTCCGCAAAGGCGCGCAACGACACGCCCGAATTCAAAGAGGGCGCGTGATGCCACAGAGGCAGTCGTTATTCAAGGCTTAGAGTGAAAAATGCAGCGGGCGCCATTGGCGCCCGCTGTTTTTCATTCGGCTGCCATTGCCTGAGCCACTTGCTCGTTGTCCTCGGCTTTCTTCCTGCGTCCAAAGCTGAGGAGCCAATCGCTGAGCCTACCCATCTCGACGAAAATCACCGGGGTGATGAACAGTGTCAGCGCTTGCGAAACGACAAGACCGCCGACGACGGCAATGCCGAGCGGCTGGCGAAGTTCCGAGCTTGCCCCAGTCCCAAGAGCGATCGGAAGCGCGCCGAGGAGGGCGCAGAAGGTCGTCATCATGATCGGGCGGAAGCGTCGGACGCAGGCTTCGTGGATCGCTTCCGATGGCGACATGCCATTGCCGGAGCGCAGGTTTTCCAGCGCTACGTCGATCATCATGATCGCGTTCTTCTTGACGATGCCGATCAGCATGAGCAGGCCGATGAGGGCGATGATGGAAAGGTCGAAGCCCATCACTTTCAGCGCCAGCAACGCGCCCAGTGCTGCGGCCGGCAGGCCGGAGAGAATCGTCAATGGGTGGATGAAGCTCTCGTAGAGCACACCGAGCACGACGTAGATCGTCAGCACGGCTGCCAGGATCAGGAGCGGGGTGTTGCCCTGAGACTGCTCGAATATCTGCGCCGTGCCGCCATAGGACGTGAAGACGTCCGCGGGCATGTCGATGTCTTTCTTGATTTGATCGATTGCCGCTGTGGCGTCACCAAGCGCCTCGCCGGCAGGCAGGTTGAAGGAGACCGTCGTCGAGACGAGCTGGCCGGTCTGGTTGATGGTCACCGGCCCGGTCGTGCGCTGAACGGTCGCAAAGTTGGACAGGGGGACCAGGGCGCCACTGTTGGACGCGACGCGGATTTCCTGAAGCTTCTGATCGTCCCATGGCTTGGTGGTGTCGTATTCCACGATCACATCGTAGCTGTCGCCAGTCGACTGGATCTGTGCAGCCGTATATCCCCCAAAGGCTTCCTGCAGGGTCGTCCGCAGCTGTCCGTCGGTAATGCCGAAGGCCGCGGCCTTCTCCGTATCGACGACGATATTGGCCTGCAACGCGTTGTTCTGGGCGTCGGAAGTGACGTCGGTGAAGCGCGGGTCGGCACGCATCACCTGCTGAATCTTGTTGGCCCAAAGGTTCGTCTGATCGGCGCTCAGCGCCTGGACGACGAGTTGGTATTGGCTCGCAGTCTGGCGGCCGCCGAAGCGCAGGCTTTGCTGGGGCGTGATATAGGCCTGCAGGCCGGGGATCTTGCTGATGCTCGCCCGCAACTCCCTCAACGTCTGGTCAAGCGGTGGGCGCTGATCCTTGTCCTTCAATTCGACATACATGGTGCCATTGTTGAGCGGGCTGCGCGCATTGCCGCCAACGATCGACATGACGTGGTTGACGGCAGGGTTTTGCTTCACGAGTTCGGCCGCCTGGTTCTGCAGCGCCTGCATCGCCGGATAGGAGATATCCTGACGAGCGCGCGTCGAGATGTTCAGGCGACCGATATCCTCCGTGGGGAAGAAGCTCGCCGGCAGCGTCATGAACAGATAGATGGTCAATCCGACAGACGCCAAGAACAGCGCAAGAACCGTTGGGCGATGCTTCAAGCACCAGCCGACCGATTTCTCGTACCCCCGGACCGTCCGTTCGAAGCCGGCGTCGAACCAGCGGATAAAGAACGGCGGGCGCTCGTGGCCGCTGCCGAGACGGGACGCGAGCATGGGGGTTACCGTGAGCGACACGATTGCGGAGGCCACGATCGCAATGGCAACGACCATGCCGAACTCGTTGAAGATGCGGCCGACGACGCCACCCATCAACAGGATCGGAATGAACACCGCGATTAGCGACACTGACATCGAGACGATCGTGTAGCTCACTTCGCCGGCACCCTTGATCGCTGCATCGAGAACCGGCATGCCTTCCTCGACATGCCGGAGAATGTTTTCCAGCATGACGATCGCGTCATCGACGACGAGGCCGACCGCAAGTGTCAGGCCAAGCAGCGAGATGTTGTCGATGCTGTATCCCAGCACGTACATCATGCCGAAGGTGGAGATCAGCGACAGCGGCACCGCGAGGCCGGGAATGATCGTCGCCGTCAGATGGCCGGTAAAGAGGTAGATGACCAAGACGACGAGGCCGATCGTCAGGAACAGCGTGAATTTCACGTCGCTGATGGCATCGCGGATCGGCTTGGCCGAATCGTTCATGACCTTCGTCGATACCGATGCCGGAATCTCCGCGTGCAGCCCCGGCAGCTTCGCGTTGATCGCGTCGACCACCTCAACGGTGTTCGCATCGGGCTGACGCTGAATGGCGAGGATGATGCCGCGATTGCCGTCGTACCAACTGCCTGTATAAAGGTTCTCGACGCTATCTTGCACATCAGCAACATCGCCGAGATGGATCGGCGCGCCATTGGGGTTGGCGATCACCAGTGTCCGGAATTCGTCGGCATTGGTACGCTGGGTATTGGCATTGATCGTCATACTCTGCGTGTCGTTCTGCAGAGAGCCGACCGGAACTTGGCTGTTGGCCGCAGCCAGCGCCTGGTTGACCGTGTCTATGCCAATGCCGCGGTTGAGAAGCTTGTTCGGGTCGACCTCGACCCGCACCGCGTAGGTCTGCGCGCCGAATACCGAAACCTCCGCGACACCGGGAAGCGTCGAAAGCGACGGCGAGATGATGTCCTCGGCAATCTCATCGAGCTTGCTGCGGGGCATGGTATCGCTCTGCACGGCAAGCAACATAACGGGTGCGTCGGCAGGATTCGTTTTCCGGTAGCTCGGCGGCGTCGTCATGTTATCCGGCAACTGACGCGTCGCATGCGAGATCGCCGCCTGAACGTCCGCGGCTGCGGCGTCGATGTCACGGTTGAGGTCGAACTGCAGGACGATGCTCGTATTGCCGAGCGAGTTTGTGGCGCTGATTTCGCTGATTCCGGGAATTGTCTGGAACTGCTTGATCAGTGGCGTCGCCACCGAGGTCGCCATTGTCTGCGGCGAGGCACCGGTCAGGGCGGCCGAGACGTTGATCGTCGGGAAGTCCACCTGCGGCAGGGCTGCCACCGGTACCAGCTGATAGCCCGCAAGGCCGGCAAGCACGACGCCGATGGCAAGCAGCGTCGTCGCGACAGGACGTCGGATACAGAAATTCGGTATCATTCTTCCGTGCCCGCTGTGAGGATTTCGGTCTTGTTTGCGGCGTGGTCGGCGGAGGCAACGTTCAATGCCTTATCGTCAAACTGCTCCTTCACCGGCTGCTGGTCGACAAGTTGTGCCTGTCCCTCGATGATGACGTGGTCGCCCTCGGAGAGGCCCTTCGATATGGCGCTGAAGCCACCGTTTGCTCGTGCCACCGTTACGGGCGTCAGCTGAGCCTTGCCGTCGCGCACCACAAAGGCGAAGAAGCCGGCGGCGCCCGGACTGACCGCGACGGTCGGGACGACAACCTGCTGCTCATTGTTGTTGAAGTGGACCACGATGTTGACCGATTGGCCGGGCCAGAGGGCGCCGGACGCGTTCTCAAACTTCGCCTTCGCGAGGATGGTGCCGGACGCCGGATCAACGGTGTTATCGTAGAAGCTGATGTGACCCTGGCGCGGCTTGCCCTTGTCCGATTGGGGAACGGTGCTGACGTCCACTGGTCCTGCGGCGAGGGCAAGCTTCAACTGTCGCAGGTCACGCTCTTGCAGGTGGAACTTCACATAGATCGGATCGTATTTCGCGATCGTTACGATCGCCGAACCGGCATTCAGAAAAGCTCCGGGGCTGACAGCAATATCACCAAGGCGTCCGTCGAAGGGCGCGCGGATATCGGTATGTTCGAGCAAGACCTGATCGGCAGCGAGCGCCGCCTTGTCTGCTTCAACCGTGGCCGATGCTGTGTCGCGCGCTGCCTTTGCCTGATCATAGCTTTGCTGCGTGCCGGCCTTTGAGCTCAGCAAGTCGTTGGCACGTGCCAGCGCAGTTTCGGCCTCTGCCAGGGTGGCCTGGTCGCGGACGACCATGGCGCTGTCCTTGTCGACCGTTGCTTGCGCCGTGCGGGCGTCAAGCTCGGCGATGAGGTCTCCCTGTTTTACGGTGGCGCCGTCCGACGCGAGGATTTTGGTAACGATCCCCTGTTCCTGGGCCGCGATCGTCGTGTTGTCGTCCGCGTCCGCCCAGCCCGAAGCCGTGACGTCTCGGGGCAGGGTGGTCTTCACCGCTGCGACAGTCTTTACCAGCGTCGGCCCGCCGTTGCGGTTCCGGCCCTTGCTGCCGCCCTTCTGGTCACCGGATTTCTGGGATGCATCGCCGGCCGTTTGGTGACTGCCGTCGGCGGCATCAGCCTGCTGCGGCGTCTTAGGTAAAAATTGGGAAAGATAAGGGATGCGTTCCCTATATTGCCATGCGCTAACGCTGGCAGCAGCCATGATGCAGACCGTGACCAAAAGTTTTTTCATGAGCGAGACCGGGTTGGAGCAAATTGCGCGTTAATCCAGGCTCTATTGAACCACGCCTATTACGGCGCAAAAAAGACACAATTGCCCCGCCGACCATCACTAAGTGGTTATAATGGCTTAAATTTCTGTAATGAAAGAATGTGCTGATATGACCTTTCGTAGGCGTCACGAAGGTTCGACCGCACACATTGTCGCAATTTCCCTTTTGCAATCAGACGGATCGGGCCGCGCCGCCATCGCAGCGCACAAGGCTGCCGGTAAGGTAGCTCGCCGGCTGGCTGCAAAGAAAGGCAGCCGTTGCTGCGAACTCTTCCACCGTTCCGTAGCGACCGACGGGAATCGCTGCTTCCTTTGCCGTGCGGATTTCATCGAGGCTTTTGCCGGTGCGCTTGGCGGCGGCGCCGTCGAGATCGTCAAGCCGGCCAGTCAGGATGCTCCCCGGAAGCAGCAGGTTCGAGGTGATTCCAAAGCGCCCGATCTCCGTTGCCATCGTCTTGCTCCAACCAGCGAGGGCAGGGCGCAGCGTGTTTGAAAGGGCTAGATTGGCAATGGGTTCGATAACGCCCGATGATGCGACGGTGAGAATGCGCCCCCAGCCTTGTTCTTTCATGGATGGCAACAGTGCATTGGTGAGCGCAATGACCCGCAGGACCATAGAGAAGAAATAGGTCTCGAGCTTCTCGGGCGTCATGTCCTGCGTCGTTCCCGGCGTCGGGCCGCCGGTATTGTTGACCAGAATATCGATGCCGCCGAACTTGTCGCGCACCGCGGCGGCCACTATTTCCACGAAATTTTCTTCGGAAAGATCGGCCCAGATCCAATCCGCCTTGCCTTTTCCCTCGGCATTGATCGCGCGACAGTTTGCCTCCAGCGTCTCGCCGCTGCGCCCGCAGAGAAGAACATGTGCGCCCTCACGCGCCAAAGCCACCGCGATGCCGTGACCCAATCCCCGCGACGACGCCAAGACGAGTGCGCGCTTGCCTTTGATGCCAAGATCCATGCCATATTCCTCCAGTCGTCCGTCTCTCTATATGGTGGTGCAAGAGCCGATGAAAGTGGCGGACGGCCATTTGTTTAGTGTTTGACGTTTACGTAAACTGCATATAATTCTTTAAGCCAGAAATGTCGTTGCGCGAATTGGGGGATTGGCTGTCGTTTCCCGGCTCGACAATGGCTCCCTGTTTTGACAAGAGATAGTCCCATCACGGGGAAATGTGGCCGCAATGTCGGCCGAGCGGAGATGGATGCATGACTGATACGAGTGAACTGCCCGAACGCGAGAGCATGGAATTCGACGTAGTGATCGTCGGTGGCGGTCCGGCGGGGCTTTCGGCTGCGATCCGTCTGAAGCAGGTCAATCCGGAGCTGTCGGTCGTCGTGCTCGAGAAGGGCGCCGAAGTCGGTGCGCATATCCTTTCCGGTGCCGTCGTGGATCCCATTGGCATCAACCGCCTGCTGCCCGGCTGGCGCGACGAGGCCGACCATCCGTTCAAGACAGAGGTGACGGACGACCACTTCCTGGTGCTCGGCCCGGCAGGCTCCGTACGCTTGCCGAATATCCTGATGCCGCCGCTGATGAGCAATCATGGCAACTATATCGTCTCGCTCGGCAACGTCTGTCGCTGGCTCGCCACCAAGGCAGAAGAACTCGGCGTCGAGATCTATCCGGGCTTTGCCGCAACCGAAGTGCTCTACAATGACGCGGGTGCGGTCATTGGTGTCGCCACCGGCGACATGGGCATCGAGAAGACCGGCGAGCCCGGCCCGAACTACACCCGCGGCATGGAATTAACAGGCAAGTATGTGCTGATTGGCGAAGGCGTGCGCGGCTCGCTTGCCAAGCAGCTGATCGCCAAGTTCGATCTATCCAAGGATCGCGAGCCGCAGAAATTCGGCATCGGCATCAAGGAACTCTGGCAGGTGAAGCCCGAGCACCACAAACAGGGCCTCGTCCAGCACTCCTTCGGCTGGCCGCTCGGCATGAAGACCGGCGGCGGCTCCTTCCTCTATCATCTCGAAGACAATCTGGTCGCCGTCGGCTTCGTCATCCACCTGAACTACAAGAAC
Organism: Rhizobium sp. LjRoot258; assembly: GCF_964254185.1. Lineage (NCBI taxonomy): Bacteria > Pseudomonadati > Pseudomonadota > Alphaproteobacteria > Hyphomicrobiales > Rhizobiaceae > Rhizobium > Rhizobium sp. LjRoot258. The sequence goes on from NZ_CAXUST020000001.1 coordinate 828,064, forward strand.
CCCTATCTCTATCCGTTCGAGGAATTCCAGCGCTTCAAGACGCATCCGGCGATCCGCACCACTTTCGAGGGCGGCAAGCGGCTGTCCTATGGTGCGCGGGCAATCACCGAGGGCGGCTACCAGTCGGTACCGAAGCTTTCCTTCCCCGGCGGCGCGCTGATCGGCTGTTCGGCCGGCTTCGTCAACGTGCCGCGCATCAAGGGCAGCCACAATGCGGTGCTGTCGGGCATGATGGCGGCGGACCGCATTGCTGCCGCGATCGCGGCGGGCCGTGCCAACGACGAGGTCGTCGAGATCGAGACCGACTGGCGCTCAAGCGACATCGGCAAGGATCTGAAGAAGGTGCGCAACGTCAAGCCGCTCTGGTCGAAGTTCGGCACCGCGATCGGCGTCGCGCTCGGCGGTCTCGACATGTGGACGAACCAGCTCTTCGGCCTTTCGCTCTTCGGTACGCTGAAGCATGGCAAGACCGATGCCCAGTCGCTTGAGCCGGCCTCCAAGCACAAGCCGATCGCCTATCCGAAACCCGATGGTGTTCTGACCTTCGACCGTCTCTCCTCGGTGTTCCTGTCGAACACCAACCACGAGGAAGACCAGCCGGTGCATCTCCAGGTGAAGGACATGGCGCTGCAGCTATCGTCCGAGCACGACATCTATGCCGGTCCCTCGACCCGCTACTGTCCGGCCGGCGTTTACGAATGGGTGGAGAAGGATGGCAAGGAGACCTTTGTCATCAACGCCCAGAACTGCGTCCACTGCAAGACCTGCGACATCAAGGACCCCAACCAGAACATCAACTGGGTGCCGCCGCAGGGCGGCGAAGGCCCGGTCTATCCGAATATGTGAGGAGCAGCATGAGCGAGACACCGGCCTGCATCATACGTCAGGCACGTCTCGACGAATTGCCGCGTCTGACCGAGATCGAAATAGATGCCTTCGCAACATTGGCGGAGGCGCTCGGCGTCGTGCGGGAACCGCACGCATTGCCACGTGATGTTTTGCAGCGATCGCTCGATGCGGGCCTCCTGCTTGTGGCCACCGATGACGAGGATCAATCGATCGCCTTTCTCGCGGCTGAGGACATTGAAAGCTCGCTTTACGTGATCGAGTTCGATGTTTGCCAGGCATGGCAGCGCAGAGGAGTCGGAGGGCGCTTGATGCTGGCAGTGATCGACATGGCCCGTGCGGGCGGTTTCTCAAGGGTGACGCTGACGACCGATCGCTATGTGCCCTTCAATGCGCCATTCTATGCTTCTTTGGGCTTCATAGAGCAAGAATCCGAGGCAATGCCGCAGTTTCTGCAGACGAAGCTGGCCTATGAGATCGAGACCGGTATGGATCCTGATCGACGCATCGCGATGGTGCTCGCCTTTGGAGAGGTGTCCCTCCTAAAGGAACGAACCGGCGGAGTGACCACCGGCTCGAAGGGCGCATTGCGAGACTATCTGCGCGATGCAATGCCGGTCGAAAGGGCAACGCCAATCCCGGTGACGACAGCGGCAGCAATCTCCGCAATCCCGATCTCCTCCCCAAGCAGCGCGCCGCCGCCGATGGTCGCCAACACCGGCGTGATTGCCGTAAAGGCGGCAGCCTGCGTCCCGCCCAGCGCATGCACGGCAAGGCCATAGGCGACAGTCGCGGCAAGGCCGGAAAGGATGCCTTGGCTCAATATCTGCAGGCCGAGTTCGGCAAGCGGTGCGCTTGCGATCGAGGTGCCGAAGACGATGGCAAGGCCAACATGGATCAGGAAGGACCAGATGGCGATCAGCGCGCTGGCCTGAACGGCGGTCAAGCCGGAGCGACGGAAGGCGTGCGTGTAGCTTGCCCAGAGAATTGCCCCCATCGGCAGCAGGACGAAGCTGCTCCAGGGCAAGGTCGCACCGGCAAGGCAGCGGACAAGCAGGATGCCGACGCCCGTGACAATCGCGGCCAGGCCGAGCAGCCGTGTGAAGTCCGGTCGTTCACGGAAAACGAAGATGCCGATGAGGGCCGCGGCGAGCGGCATCGAACCGCCGAGCAGGATGCCGGCCGCAGATGCAGGGGTCGAATGAATCGCCGATGTGGTCAGCTGGAAGAAGACGGCTCCTGCACCGGCGACCATTGTAGCGAGCAGACCAAGCGGCACGCCCTTCGGCAGCAAGCCGGTCTTCAGCCAGACGGGCGCCAGCACGAGGGCCGGAATGCCGTAACGGATCAGGCCGATATCGATCGTTCCAAGCTGCGTCGCCGCACTGTGGCGGGTCGCCAAGATCCACGCCGCCCAGATCAGGACCGTGACGACGGCACCCGCATATCCAACAGATGTCGAAGTGGACTTTTCATTGTTTGTGAAGGCAAGGACGCTCATCGATCTCTCCTCTCATGATCGTCCGGAGGCTGTCCGGTTGAGAGAAGAATAGGCGGAAACGCCGAGGCATGTCCTTGCTATCTATGCTGTCAGAATATTATTATGAGCAATTATCTGCCAAAATGCCAAAAGGATTTTACCGATCATGCCAAATCTGGATAATTTCGATCTGGCCATATTGAAATGCTTGCAGGAGGATGCGCGCGCAACCAACGTGGAGATTGCCCAGAAGGTCAATCTGTCGCCGTCGCCCTGCCTGCGTCGAATCCGCAACCTCGAAAAGACCGGCGTCATCCGCGGCTACCGCGCGGACATCGACCGCAAGGAAGTCGGTCTCGGCTTGACTGTTTTTGTCGAACTCAAGGTCGCCCATCACAGCCGCGAAAATGCGCAAGCGCAGGAGGCGGCGTTGCTCGCCATTCCCGAGGTGGTCTCGTGTTTCCTGATATCCGGAACGGCGGACTTCCTGGCCGAGGTCGTGGTCGAGGACCTTGCAGCCTATGAGCGGCTACTGACGGACACGTTGCTGACCTTGCCGAATGTCAGCGATATCCGCTCGAACTTCGCCATCCGCAGCATGAAAACCCATGGAGCGTTGAAGCTGCCTGGGCCGAAATAAAAACGGGGCGGATCAGGCCCCGTTTTCATGCTTAGAGTAGCGTCCCGCTGAGGATCAGCACCGCGACCGAGAAGTAGATCACCAGTCCGCTCACGTCGACAAGAGTTGCGACGAACGGTGCGGAAGCACTGGCCGGATCGAGCCGCAGCTTCTGCAGGATGAAAGGCAGCATTGAGCCGGAGATCGAACCAAAGGTCACGATGCCGATCAGCGCGGTAAAGATCGTGAAACCGACCAAGACCCAGTGCTCACCATAGTCAAAGAGACCAATATTCTGCCAGAGCGCGATGCGGGCGAAGCCGACGAGGCCGAGGATCGAGCCCAGCACCATGCCCGTCGGCAGTTCACGCAAAAGAACACGCCACCAGTCGGAGAGCTTGAGTTCACCGAGCGCCAGCGCCCGGATGATCAGCGACGTTGCCTGCGAACCGCTATTGCCGCCCGAGCTCATGATCAGCGGCACGAATAGCGTCAGCACGATCGCCTTTTCCAACTCGCCTTCGAAATGCTGCATGGCGCTTGCCGTCAGCATTTCGCCGAGGAAGAGGGCGCAGAGCCAGCCTGCACGCTTGCGGATCATGCCGGTAAAGCCGATTTTCATATACGGCTTGCCGAGTGCTTCCATGCCGCCGAACTTATGGGCGTCTTCGGTCTGATCGGCAATCATCGTGTCGATAACGTCGTCGACCGTGACGATGCCGAGCATATGGCCGTCCTCGCTGACGACAGGCAGGGCTAGCAGATTGTGCTTGCGGATCAGCCGGGCAACATCTTCCTGTGTCATCAGCGGATCGGCACGCACAACCCCTTCCTTCTGCGCAACCGTGAGAACGGATTCGCCGGGATCGCCGGTGATCAGACGACGCAGCGTAACGACGCTCGTCAAGACGTGGCTCACCGCGTCGAGAACATAGATGGCATACACCGTCTCGCGGGAACGCTCGACCTTACGCACATGCTCAAGCGTCTGCTCGACCGTCCAGGTGTCGGGCACGCTGACGAACTCCGTCGTCATGATGCTGCCGGCCGTGCGGGGCGGATAGCCCATCAGGTGCTGGACGGCAAGGCATGTCGTACGGTCAAGCCGCGAGAAAAGGTGCGCGCGGGCTTCCTCGTTCATTTCCTGAAAGAGGTCCGCAACGCGGTCGTTCGCCGTGGCGTTCAGCAGGCGTGCGCCGTGCTCGACCGGCATTTCAGCGATGATCGCTGCGGCATTGTGCAGCTCAGGGCGGCCGAGAATACGGACGGCCTTCTGCTGCGGCAGCGTTACCAGGATTGCTGCAGCTTCGGGGATTTCGAGTGCGTTCAGCCGTTCGACACGCTCGGCCGTGGTGATGGCGCCGAGGTGGTCGTTGCTGAAGAAACGAGCGGCATGGCCCGCCCGCAGTGGGAAGCGATTGATGTTCATAGGCTCGCCTTTCCGTCGATCCGCCGTAGCGTCCGACGGGCGAGCCCGACAGGAGTCGGTCAGCGCACGAGGGCCGCGTACGGCAAAGGCAATCGACTGCTACTGTCGCTTGGCATCGTGATGATGGCTCCGTTGATATCCGCGGAAAACGGACGTAATCCGCGTATGGCTGTAGGTGGTCTCAATTGGCAGAAAAGTCAAGCGCTTGAGGCTCTTGGTGCCAGAATGCCGCACCTTCCGGCGCGGCATTCTGGTCGATCAGTGGTTCGGAATTGCTAGAGGCTCTAGAAGCCCTCGAGAACCAGCTTTCCTTTCGTCCGACCGCTTTCGATCATCACGTGCGCCTTCTTCAGATTGGCAGCGTTGATCGTGCCCAGCGTCTCGCTGAGCGTCGTGCGGATCTCTCCGGCATCGACGAGTTCGGCAACCTTGTTGAGCAACTTGTGCTGTTCGATCATGTCGGGCGTGCCAAAGAGCGGTCGCGTGAACATCAGCTCCCAATGGATGGACGCGGCCTTGCGCTTGAACGGCACGATGTCGAGCGTCTTCGGATCGTCGATCAGCGCGAATCGGCCCTGCGGCGCAATCGCCTCGACGATCTCCTTGATGTGCTGATCGGTATTGGTCGTCGAGAAGACAAAGCCAGGGGGGCCAAGGCCAAGGGCCGCCACCTGCGCTGCGATCGGTTGCGAATGGTCGACGACGTGATGGGCGCCAAGCTGCTTGATCCATTCGCTCGTTTCGGGCCGGGATGCCGTTGCAATGACCATCAGGTCCGTCAGGGCACGTGCGATCTGGATCGCGACCGATCCGACGCCTCCAGCGCCGCCGATGATAAGGATTGCCGGTGCGGCCCCCGGCACCGGATCTTGTACTCTCAGCCGGTCAAAAAGCGCCTCGTAAGCCGTGATCGACGTCAGAGGCAAGGCCGCAGCTGAGGCGAAGTCGAGCGTCTTCGGTTTGCGTCCAACAATCCGCTCGTCGACTAGGTGGAATTCGGCATTGGAACCGGGGCGATTGATCACGCCGGAGTAGAAGACTTCATCGCCGGCTTTGAAGAGCGTGACCTCCGGGCCGACCGCCTTGACGACACCCGCGGCGTCCCATCCGAGCACTTTGAATTCATCAGCAGCAGGCGCAACGCCAGCGCGCACCTTCACGTCGACCGGATTGACGGATACCGCCTTGATCTCGACCAGCAAGTCATGACCCTTCGCTTCCGGGATCGGCAGATCGACGTCGATCAGAGATGTTTCGGCGGAGATGGGCTGAGGAACCTTGTAGGCGACGGCGCGCATGGGAAACTCCTGTGTTCGTTGCACAGAGGCTAGATGCGTCTTATGCTCGACAAGCACAAGAATGCACAAATTCTGTACGTAGTACCAAAAAGGATACCGTCAAATGTCGCTCCCTCGTGCCAAGCTGACCCGCAACTTTCCGGGTTGCCCCGTCGAAGCGACGTTGAATTTCCTGGACGGAAAATGGAAGGGCGTGATCCTATTCCATCTGATGGGCGGGACGCTGCGCTTCAACGAACTGCGTCGTAAGCTGCCCTCGGTGACGCAACGGATGCTGACGAAGCAGTTGCGTGAGCTGGAGGAATCGGGACTCGTCTCGCGGACGGTCTTCCCTGTCGTGCCGCCGCGTGTCGATTATGCGTTGACACCGCTCGGCATAACGCTGAAGCCTGTGATCAATGCGCTCGCCGCCTGGGGCGAGGAGAATGTCTTCTGCCTCCCGCAGGGGCGCCACCTTCGCGACGTCTCGGCCGCCTCAGGCGCTCCGGCTGCGGCGATCGAGGCCTAGAGACGCCGCAAACACAAAGATACCGATGAACGACAGGATCGCGCCGACGTAGCCGGTGGCAGCGAAGCCATAACCCTGTGCAATGACCAGGCCACCGAGCCAGGCACCAAGCGCATTCGCGATATTGAAGGCGGAATGGTGCGACGCGGCAGCAAGTGTCTGCGCATCGGCGGCGACATCCATGAGACGGGTCTGGACTGCAGGACCCGCGGCAAAGCCGCAACCGATGCAGAATACACAAAGGGCCAGCATGAAGGGATTGGCGGCCGTCAGGGAGAACAGCGTCAGCACGACGATGTTGAAGACAAGGGAGCCGCCGATCGTTCCCATCAGCGACTTGTCGGCGAACCAGGAGCCGACGACATTGCCGACGTTCATGCCGATGCCGAAGATGATCAGCATCACGGCGACCATGCTGTCCGGCAGCATCGCCACCTGCGTCGTGGTTGGCGCGATGTAGCTGAACATGGCAAACATGCCGCCGAAGCCGACGGATGCCGTCGCAAGCGTCAGGAGCACTTGTGGGCGCTTGAAGGCGCCGAGCTCCCGCCTGAAGCTTGCACCCTCGGCAACACGGTCGCGGGGCACGTAATACCAGATCAGAGCAACCGTCAGAAGGCCGATGATGCCGACGATCGTAAAGGCAAGGCGCCAGTTGAGCGACTGCCCGAACACGGTGGCGAGCGGCGTCCCGAGCAAAGTCGCGACCGTCAACCCGAGCATGACGCGGCCGACGGCGCGAGCGCGTTTGTGCATCGGCACCATGGATGCAGCGACGATTGCGGCGACACCGAAGTAGGCTCCATGCGGCAGGCCCGTTATGAAGCGCATCACCGTGAAGCTCTCGAAGGTTGGGGCCATCGCGCTCAAGATGTTGCCGATGGCAAAGATGCCCATGACGAGCAGGAGCAGCGAGCGGCGCGCCATCTTTGCGGCAAGCACCGCAATGATGGGTGCGCCGACAACGACGCCGAGTGCATAGGCGCTGATTACGTAGCCTGCCTGCGGAGTTGTCACCGAGAACGTATCGGCCACATTGGGCAGAAGACCCATGATCGCGAACTCGCCGGTGCCTATACCAAAGCCGCCGCAGGCAAGCGCCAGCTGCACCAGCGCAATCGCCACCGGCGATGGGGCTTCGACCACAGAGCTTGTGTCAATGGAATCGTTTACGGCGACCTGGCTCAAGAGGCACTCCTTGGCATTCGATGCTTGACGTACGGGACGGGGGCGAGAGGCGTAACCAGTAGGCCGAGAAATGAAGGGAGATGGAGACGATGCCCCACACCCCATCTATCAACGATAGCTGCTGGAGGTCGAGTGCGTTTTCTGCAGTGCAGCGTCCCTCATATGCATACGTGCCTTGCAAATTTGGTGGCCCTGCCGCCGCTCCCGAGGTTCGCGAAAGGCGTTTCAGCTTGAAATCGCGGGTGCAAGAACCATCTCTTAGCAGCGCGGGACAGGCCGTCGCCTCTTGCCGCGGATAACAGGAACCATATGAAACTTATTGGCTTTTTCAATCGCGATGGCGGGACGTTCAGAACCACCGATATGGAAGCCTATGAAAACCGGGCCGAAGCGGTCTTCAGGGAGGCAGGCCACGATTTCAATGCAATCGTCTTCTCCGGCAAGGAGATCGTTCCTGCCATGGAGCGGGCGGCCCGCCGTGACGATATCGATGGCATCGTCGCCGGCGGCGGCGACGGGACGATCTCGGCGGCTGCGTCCATAGCTTGGAAGAACGGTATTGCACTTGGCGTCGTGCCGGCCGGTACAATGAACCTTTTCGCCCGTTCCTTGCGCGTTCCCCTCGACATCTGGCAGGCGCTTGAGACACTCGCTTTTGGCGAAGTCGATCACGTCGATATAGCCAGCGCCAACGGCCGGCCGTTCATTCATCAATTCTCGGCCGGGCTTCATGCGCGCATGGTTCGCTATCGAAATTCCTACACATACCGCTCGCGTCTCGGAAAGATCGGAGCAAGCGCGCGTGCCGCCTTCGGTGTCGTGCTCAATCCGCCCGAATTCGAGGTCGACTTTGAAGCCGCGGGCGTTTACGAGCGCCGTCGCGTTTCCGCAGTCTCGGTTTCGAACAACCCTTTCGGCCAGAATGCCTTGCTTTATGCAGACAGCCTCACCGGCGGCGAACTGGGCTTCTATACCGCCAAGCCGCTGAAACCGCTCGGCGTCGCACGCCTGGCGATCGACCTCTTGAGAGGCAAGGTGAGGGAGAATGCGGACGTGATGATCATGCATCCGGCGCAAGTGCATTTGCACTTTCCGAAGCTGCATTCAAAGGCGAATTGCGTGATGGATGGCGAGTTGCGTCCGCTGGAGCGGGACGTTGCGTTGAAATTGCATCCCGGCGAACTCAAGGTTTTGGTCCAGCAAGGACTTGCGGCGCAGATTGACGAAGCCGAGCGGCGCGACGTCGCTCCCTAGCAATCCAGGCGCTGCCATGTCGCGGGATTTCCGGGTCCGATCAGGCGCACGTCAGCATGGTCTCATCGTCGAGCATTGATCGACGATAGGTGGAGACTACAGGCGCGGCAGGTACGTGCGGTAGTCGAAGTCCGAGACTGTGCGTAGGTAGGTGATGGCTTCCTTGCGCTTCGTGTCGCCGTAGAGCTTCTGGTAGCGCTTTCCGAATGTGTCTGCGATGAACGGGGAGGCGCTGAAAGCGTCGACCGCCGTCAGGAAATCATGCGTCAGTTGCGTCGTGTCTTCAGGTGTGTGTGACGGTGTCGTCTCCTCGCCGGGATCGAGCTCGGAATCAATGCCGAGCAGCATGCCCCCGAGAATGGCAGCAAGCAGCAGATAGGGGTTTGCGTCGGCTCCGGCCACGCGGTGTTCAACGCGAGCGGCCGGGCCATTCAGATCGGGTATGCGCACAGCTGTGCCACGGTGACCGTAGCCCCAGGTCAGGTCGACGGGGGCGAACGAGCCGGGCTGGAAGCGGCGATAGGAGTTAGCGAACGGCGCGAAGACGAGTTGCGCATCCCGCATGGTTTGAAGCAGGCCGGCGCAGACAGATTTCAGCTTTCGCGGTTCGTCGCCTTTTGCATCGAGAATATTGTTTCCATCCTTGTCGATGACGCTGGCGTGCACGTGAAGGCCCGAACCGGCATGATCGGAGTAGGGTTTGGCCATGCAGGTCGACTTCAGTCCGTGCTTGCGCGCCGCCTGTTCCACAATACGCTTCAGATAGATGCAGTCGTCGGCGGCGGCGAGGGCGTCGGGGCGATGCAGCAAGTTGATCTCGAACTGTCCGGGGCCGAATTCCGCCGTCGTCGCATCTGCCGGTAGCCCTTGCGCCTTCGCATAGGCGCGCACGGTCTGCAGATAGTTATCGAGCGCATCGACCGCGCTCATGTCATAGAGCTGGAAGCCGTTCGGCTCGCCGCGATAAGTGAGATTGACAGGCGGCGAAGGCCGGCCGGTCTCGCGCCAATCCGGTTCGACGACATAGAATTCGAGTTCGGTCGCGACGACTGGCGTCAGGCCGCGCGCTTCATACCGCTTCAGCACGGATGCAAGGATAGCTCGGGGATCCATGAAGCTCGGCGTGCCATCGAACTCGTGCATGGTTGCAAGCACTTGCATCGAACCCTCGGGCGCCCATGGCATCGGAGCCAGGCTGCGCTCGTCCGGAATGCAATTGCCATCGGGATCGCCGACGGAAAGCGAAAGGCCGGTGATGTCGTCGTTGTCGTCCCCCCAAATATCGAGCGACTGTGTCGAGGAGGGCAGGCGCACTTCGCCGGCCCAGATTTTCTTTTGGGCGTGTAGCGGAATCTGCTTCCCGCGCAGGTCGCCATTCATGCCAACGAGCAGAAGCTCGACGCGCGGGTTGCCGCTCGCTGCTGTGCCGTGAAGCTTGTCGTCTGCCATGATCTTGAAAATCCCCGCGGAGAAGGCCAAGGTCGTAGCCTATTGGGAAGTGGCTTTCAATCTCCGAAGGTGATTTGCAAATTATGTCCGATACTTACGCGCGCTCCAATCTCGCCGCCATCGACGCGGCACACCACCTCCACCCGTTCTCCGACATGGGGAAGCTGAATGCTGACGGCACCCGTATCATTCAGCGTGGCGAGGGCGTCTACATCTGGGACAGTCAGGGCAAGCGGTATCTGGACGGCTTTGCCGGGCTGTGGTGCGTCAACGTTGGCTATGGGCGCAAGGAGATTGCCGACGCCGTTGCCCGGCAGATGAATGAGCTGCCCTATTACAATACCTTCTTCGGCACGACGACGACACCGGCCACGCTCCTTGCGGAGAAGGTCACCTCCCATGCAGGGCCACGTTTCAACCACGTCTTTTTCACCGGTTCCGGCTCCGAGGCAAACGACACATGGTTCCGTATGGCGCGCGTCTATTGGAGCGCCCTCGGCAAGCCCTCGAAGAAGATCGTGATCGCCCGGAAAAACGGTTACCACGGCTCGACGGTTGCCGGCGCCAGCCTCGGCGGCATGAAGTATATGCACGAGCAGGGCGACCTGCCGATACCGGGCATCGTGCACATCGGACAACCTTACTGGTACGGCGAGGGCGGTGAGTTGTCTCCGGCCGAGTTCGGTCTGAAGGTCGCACGTGAATTGGAGGCCAAGATCGACGAACTCGGCGAAGAGAATGTCTCGGCGTTCGTGGCGGAGCCGATTCAGGGGGCCGCGGGTGTCATCATCCCGCCCGCAACCTACTGGCCGGAGATCGCCCGCATCTGCAAGTCCCGCAACATCCTGCTTGTCTGCGATGAGGTCATCTGCGGCTTCGGCCGTCTCGGGGAATGGTTCGGCCATCAGTACTACGGCGTCGAACCAGATCTTGCACCGATAGCCAAAGGGCTTTCATCGGGCTACCTCCCGATCGGTGGTGTGCTCGTCAGCGACCGCATCGCTGACGTTCTGATCAACGAGGTCGGGGACTTCAATCACGGCTTTACTTACTCCGGTCACCCCGTTTGCGCCGCCGCAGCGCTCGAAAATCTCCGTATCATCGAGGACGAAAAGCTCGTCGAACGCGTTCGTGACGACATCGGTCCGTACTTTGGTAAGGTCTGGGGCGCGCTTGGCGAACACGATCTCGTTGGAGAGGCTGTGAGCGTCGGCCTCATGGGCGCGCTTCAATTGAGTGCCGACAAGGCAAGCCGCACGCGCTTCGAAAAGCCGGATGCGGTCGGCGCGCTGGTGCGCAATAACGCTCTCGCAAACGGACTTGTCCTGCGCGCTACTGGAGATCGGATGCTGGCTTCACCGCCACTTGTCATTACACACGAGGAGGTGGATGAGATGGCGCGTATCGCAAGGATCGCACTTGATGCTGCATGGAAAGAACTGCGGAACTAGACCTGCGACTAGCTTAGCAAGCGTGGATAGATCCATGCGTAGCTGAAGAGACGCTGGTCTTGCGCTCGCCCGCGAACATACCCGACGCTCATGTGTTTCACCGCCACGGCAGAGTATTGCGGGCCGAGATTTTTCTGTACCCATGCATCCAAATCCGGCTGCAAAGCCGAACCCTCTTGGGAGGTAAGCCAAACGGCCAAGATTGGCTTCTCAGCACTCCACTCGTAGTCGACCTTCAGATTACCGAAAAACGTGCATAGTGTCGGAACGTCGGGCAATTGTAGACGCATGTTGCCGGACACGACCCAGCCATCGGTTAACACGAGCCCCGGGCGCTTGCCTTCCTCGGCAAGAATCTTGCTGACGAACTCCTCGTAAGGCGCATTGTAGGCCTCCGGTCGGCCGAAAAGCGTCGGCACGTTCGCGCGTACGAAGACCAGCGACGGCGCAACGATCATCACGGCAAGCGGCACGACAAAGAAGCGCTTCGCGAAATCCTCGGCTCGAATCCCGCGCGCCTGCATCTTCAGGCAAAATGCGATCGGCATCAGGAACAGGAAGGGTAGCACCCATCGGTCGCGCATGGATGTTATGCCGATGGCGAAAACCAGCAGCAGAACCTGCAGGCCAATCGCCAGGAATATGGTGTCGAAAAAGTGAGCCCAGACGGTTGTCGGCCTCAGATTGCGGAGAAACTTCTTGCCGAATATGATCGCATAAACTGCGACGAGAGGCGCGATGATCACGAGGATCTGCCCGAAGAATTCGGTCGGCCCCTTGATCAGTTTCGCGAATGCGCCGCTTGGCGCTTCTTGCGCCATTGTGTTCAGTGTGCGGGTTGCCGCTAGGCTGACATTGTCGAGGAGCCAAAGGCCATGCGGTAGAAAAATCACGACCGCAATAGCCAATGACATCAGGAAGCGTCGGTCGAGCAACCGCTTCAGGCCCTCCGGATGCAGGAGCACCGCAACAAGTGCCCCAGACACGACGAGGGTAAAATTGTACTTCGACAGCATGCCGAGGCCGAGCGTCACGCCGATCATCACGTAGGAGAACAGCGAAGGCGCCTTCAGCGTCTTGATGATGCTGTAGATAAACAGGTTGATCATCAGCATCTGGGCGACCGTATGGGTCAGGTCCCTTTGTGCTTGCCAGAAAACCTGTGGAATCGTGAACAGCGACAGCGTCGCGATGGCAGCAAACAACCGGTCATCGAGTACAAGTTTTGCGAGCTTGTAGTAGCTCAGGAAAAGAAGAAAAAGGACCAGATTCTTGGCTGCGGCAATCGTTGCGATCGACAGTCCGACGACGGACACGACCATCGCCTGGAACCAGTTGTAGAGCGGCGGCTGGGTGTCATAGCCGGCCACAAGCCATTGCGAGAAGAACGCCTGCTGGGATTCATCCACTCGCAAACCGTTCGGCACGAGCAGGCGAACGACAAAGGCGACGACAAAATATGTCGCCAGCAGTAGGACAACGGTGTCCGGCTTGCGAGCCAGCAGATTACGCATTCTCACTTCCGTCGAAGACTTGGCGGACGATATAGTTCGGCGAGGTATCGTCACGGTAGTAGGTGCGGGCGATCATCTCGGCGAGAATGCCGGTCGTGATCAGTTGGACCGAGGAAAGCATAAAGACGATGCCGACCATCAGCATCGGGCGGGTGCCGATATCGTTGCCCAAGATGAACTTGTCGACGAACAGATACAACATGATCAGCGCGGAGATTGCACCGAGACCAAGGCCGAGCGAGCCGAAAAAGTGGCCGGGCCGTGCCTTGTAGCGCATGAAGAACATGACCGAGAGCAGATCAAGGATGACACGGAAGGTGCGCGAAATGCCGTACTTCGACTGTCCGTGCTGACGGGCATGGTGGGTGACGACCATCTCGCCGATGCGCGAGCTCGGCACGACGCCGGCGACCCAGGCCGGGATGAAGCGGTGCATTTCGCCCATCAGCTTTACCTGCTTGATGATCGAGGCACGGTAGATTTTCAGGCTGCAGCCATAGTCGTGCAGCTTCACGCCGGTAATGCGCCCGATCAGGTAGTTGGCGCACCACGACGGGATCTTGCGCAGCAACAGACCGTCCTGACGGTTCCTGCGCCAGCCCACCAGAAGATCGAGCTGGCGGCGCTCGAGTTCGGCAACCATGGACGGAATATCTTTCGGGTCGTTCTGTAAGTCGCCGTCCATCGTGGCGATCAACCGCCCTGTCGCGGCGTCGATGCCTGCCTGCATCGCGGCGGTCTGGCCGAAGTTGCGCTGCAGTTCGACAATCCTCAAGACAAGTCCCTCACGGCCGATATGCTTGCGTGCATTTGCCAGCGTCGCGTCCGTGCTGCCATCGTCGATCAGGATAAGCTCCCAGGGGTCGGGATAACCTGCCATGGCCAAGCAGATACGATCGATGAGTGGGCCGACGCTCTCTTCCTCGTTGAAGACAGGCACTACCAGCGACAATTCGACCGGCCGCATCGCTTCCACGAGGCCTTGACGCGAGTCTACCGTTGTCTGCACGTTCGATTTCTCCTACAAGGCGCCGGCCACAGGCGGCTTTCGCCGCGATAGTCAGGAAAGCCTACTATATGAAGTTTCCGGTTGTTGCCAGCCGACAATCTTGGTTTATCCGCAATCGGATGACGCTGCTGACGATCGTAATCGTGGCTGTTTATGCGCTTTTCATCCAGTGGTTCTGGGGCTGGCCGGTCATTCTCGGGCAATGGGCTGAAGTGGGTGCAATCCCGGTTATTGGCGCCCTGATTTTGCTCACTAGCACCTACTTTCTCAGGACCTGGCGCATCTACGACTACTTTCCGCGCGAGACCGCCGGTCGCTTCAAGGTGCTCTTCCGCGTTACGCAGATCCACAACCTCCTGAACATCATGCTGCCGTTTCGAACCGGGGAGACCAGCTTTCCGGTCTTGATGCGTACCGAGTTCGGTATCCCGCTGGCGCGCGGCACGTCTGCGCTGCTCGTTATGCGCCTGCTCGATCTACACGCCTTGCTGGCTGCCGCCGGTATAGGCTTTGCGATCGCGTCACAGTACAAGATCGTCGCATGGGTTGTCTGGACGGCTTTCCTGTCACTGCCTGTAGTCGCTTTTGCGCTCAGGCAACCCTTGTTGCGGCTGGCCAGCAGGCTTCTACCGGCCAAGGCGCAGAAGCTTGTGGTCGAGATCGAGAGAGGACTCCCAGTTGATGCGGCGGCCTTCACGCGCGCCTGGGCGATGACGGTCATCAACTGGCTCGTCAAGGTTCTCGTGCTCGCCTGGGCGCTCAGCCTCATGGGTGTTTTGCCGATGGCTGCAAGCTTCGGCGGGGCGCTTGGCGGCGAACTCTCCTCGGTGCTTCCGGTGCATGCGCCGGGTGGCGTGGGTACTTATCCGGCCGGTATAGCCGCCGGTGCCATGGCTCTTGGCGCATCGAGCGAAAAGACGGCCCTTGCTGTTTTGGCACAGGCAAGCATCAATGCGCACCTGCTGATCATCGTTTCGGCCCTGACAGGCACGGCAATCTCACTGCCGCTCGGCCGCCGTCGAAAGCTCTGAGATTCGTTTGCTTAGAAATGCCCGCTCCGGCGCCTGCTGGCACAGCCGCAAGGCTGCCTCGTAGGCCGCAATCGCATCTGCCTTCCGCCCCAGCTGCCGCAGGAAATCGGCGCGGGCCGAATGCGCAAGATGGTAGCTTTCTAGTTCTCCCGTCTGCAGGATCGCGTCAACGAGTTGCAATCCCGTTTCCGCTCCCTCCACCATCGCCACCGCGACTGCTCTATTGAGCTCGGCAATCGGCGACGACTGAGCGGAAAGCAAGAGATCGTAGTAACCGACGATGCGCCGCCAGTCCGTTTCCACTGGCGTCTCAGCCCGCGCATGCTCCGCGGCGATGGCTGCCTGTAGCGTGTAGACACCAACCTCACCATTCCGCATGGCCTCGTCGAGGCGTCCAAGGCCTTCGCTAATCTTTTCACCATCCCAAAGCCTGCGATCCTGATCGGCAAGTAGAATGAGACCTCCCTCCGGGCTTCGCCTGGCGACGCGACGCGAGTCCTGCAGAAGGAGGAGGGCAAGCAGTCCCGAGACGTCAGGATGCGGCAGGAGGCGCGCGAGCAGCCGTGTGAGCCGGATCGCTTCCGAGGTCAGATCCGCGCGGGTCACCTCTTTGCCGGAAGAGGCGGAATAGCCCTCGTTGAAGACCAGGTAGATGACATGCAGCACCCGGTCGAGCCGCTCCGGCAATTCGTGGCGCTCAGGGACCTCATAGGGAATTTTCGCTGTGCGGATCTTGTTCTTCGCACGCACGATACGTTGTGCCACAGTCGGAGCGGGGACAAGAAACGCGTGAGCGATCTCCTCCGTCGTAAGCCCGCATATCTCCCGGAGCGCCATCGCCATCTGCGCATCAGCCGGTATGACCGGATGGCAGCATGTGAAGATTAGCCGGAGCATGTCATCTTCGATCAAGTCCACGTCGCCGATCTCCGTTTCGTCGAAAGAGCCGTAGAGACTTTCCTCGATGTCCTTCACCGACATATCGAACCGCGACCGGCGCCTGATGTGATCGATCGCACGAAATCGTCCGGCGGAAACGAGCCAGCCGAAGGCATTGGCCGGAACGCCATCGCGTGGCCATGTCCTCGCCGCGGCGGCAAATGCGTCATGCAGGGCTTCTTCGGCCCTGTCGAAGTCGCCGAGGAGACGGATGAGCGTCGCAAGCACCCGGCGAGACTGCGATCTGTAGATATCCTCGATCAGGCGTTCCAAAACTCACTCCGGTAGTGTCAATATCCGCACCGGGCGGACCTCCACCGCGCCAATTTTGGCGCACGGAATTCCAGCGGCGATTGCCTTCGCCTCATCCATGTCGGATGCATCGATAACATAGACGCCGGCCAGATGCTCCTTCGTCTCGACATAGGGGCCGTCCGTCATGCTGAGCTCATGGTTGCGCACTCGCAGGACGACAGCCTTCTCAGGCGTCTCGAGGGCGTCGGCATGGATCAGCGTCCCACGATCGCGCAGCTCTTCGTCGAAGCTGAAATGAGCGCGAACGACAGCCTCGGCTTCGGCCGCGGTCTGTCGACCGTCAACGTCGGCCGAATTGTAGATCAAGCAAACATAGCGCATCGCACTATCTCCCGTCTTTGATGGAATAGGCCGGGCGTATTTCGACCGAGGCGTACTTCAGTATGGGGAACGTCGAGACAACCGCCTTGGCTTTTTCCATGTCGGCGGCTTCGATCAGCACGAAGCCACCCAGGTGTTCCTTGATCTCGGCGAAGGGACCGTCGGTTGCCGTGGTGATGCCCTGCCTCACGCGCAGGGTTACCGCCGCGTCGGGAGCTTGCAGCGCAAGCGCGGCCTGCAGGACGCCGCGGTCCCGCCAATGATCGTCGCTTGCGATGCACTCTTGCGTCAACACATCCCACTCTTCCTGCGGTACGAGCTTGCTCTTCTCGGTGTCGAACCAGATCTGGCAAAGATACTTCATGACGTCTCTCTCAATTGTGGACCGGAATATCGTAGATCGGCCGGACTTCGATCGATCCCAGCCTCGCGAGCGGGATGCCGGCCGCAACGCGAATCGCATCGTTCAGATCTTTCGCGTCGATGAGAATGAAGCCGCCGAGTTGCTCCTTTGTTTCCGCAAAAGGGCCGTCCGTCACCGACATTTCATCGTTGCGAACGCGGACGGTCACGGCATTCTTCGGCGATTGCAACGCGTGCGCGGTGACCATGTGGCCGCTCGCGATCAGATCATCATCGTAGGCGAGGGACGCCCTGTCGAGGTTCCCTTTCTCCTCATCGGTCATGGCTTCAAGCGTCGCAGGCTCGAACCAGACCTGGCAGAGATATTTCATCGTTTGCTCTCCCTGGTGCCAATAATCATTGGACGATCAGCCTAGGGCGATTTCGACAGGATGCGAAAAAATCTTTTTTGCGGAAGGTTGCGTCGAAACGAGCAGGCTGGCTTCGACCAAGTGTCGTCAACAACATGGAGTGACGACGATGAGTCTTTTCGAGATTGTGCTGGCCAACTGCATCCGGGCAAGTCGCCAACAGGACAAGCAGCATCATCGGGTCGATACGGACCTGCCAACGAGGCGGGCCATGATCACCCGGTTCGCTGCGGTCGCTGCCCTTTTCGCGATCTCTGTCCTAGCGCTGGATACTGCCGGCGAGCGTTATGAGCGTCAGCTCGCCACCAACGCGGTGGCCGCCACACGCCAGTAAGGAAAACGGCCTATTGAAAGGCTGTTTCGAAGAAGCTCCTGAGCTTGCGTGAATGCAGCGCTTCCGGCGGCATTGCTGCGAGCTTCTGGATCGCTCGGATGCCGATCTGCAGGTGCTGGTTGACCTGCGTCCTGTAGAATGCAGTCGCCATGCCCGGCAGCTTCAATTCGCCGTGCAGCGGTTTGTCCGAGACGCAGAGCAAAGTGCCGTAGGGTACGCGGAAGCGGAAGCCGTTCGCTGCAATCGTCGCCGACTCCATGTCGAGCGCAATGGCGCGAGCCTGGGACAGGCGTCTGACCGGGCCGCGCTGGTCGCGCAATTCCCAATTCCGGTTGTCGATCGTGCCGACCGTGCCGGTGCGCATGATGCGCTTCAACTCGAAGCCCTCATAACCGGTGACCTCGGCGACCGCACCCTCCAGCGCTACCTGCACTTCCGCAAGCGCCGGAATCGGTACCCAGACGGGCAGATCGTCGTCCAGGACATGGTCTTCGCGCATATAGGCGTGTGCCAGGACATAATCGCCCAGGCGCTGGCTGTTGCGCAGGCCAGCGCAATGGCCGAGCATCAGCCAGGCATGCGGACGAAGCACGGCCACGTGGTCGGTGATCGTCTTGGCGTTGGACGGGCCGACGCCGATGTTGATCATGGTGATACCGGCATGCCCCTTCTTTTTCAGGTGGTAGGCGGGCATTTGCGGCAGGCGTGCAAGCGCAACGTCGGTCTCGGGCTGACTGGAGCCGGCATGCGTGACGATGTTGCCGGGCTCGACGAAGGCCGTATAGCCATCGCCCCCTTCTGCCATCAGCTTGCGTGCCCAGAGGCAGAATTCGTCGATGTAGAACTGGTAGTTCGTAAACAGCACGAAATTCTGGAAGTGCTGCGCGCCGGTTGCCGTGTAGTGCGCAAGACGGGCAAACGAATAGTCGATGCGCTGGGCCGTAAAGGCCGCAAGCGGCGAAGGTTCACCCGGCGGCGGGATGTATTCGCCGTTGGCGATTTCGTCGTCCGTCGTATTCAGGTCCGGCGTGTCGAAGAGATCGCGCATCGGAATGTCCAGGAAGGCTGCGGCTGATGCCTCGACATGCGCGCCCTCTGCGAAAGCAAAATGCAGCGGAATAGGCGTCGTCGATTCAGAGACGACGACCGGCACGTCATGATTTTTCATCAGCAGGCCAAGCTGCTGCTTCAGATAGTGCCGGAAAAGTTGCGGCCGCGTGATCGTCGTCGTGTAGACGCCAGGAGCGGTAACATGGCCGTAGGACAGGCGGGTATCGACGTGGCCGTAACTCGTCGTCTCGATGCTCACCTGCGGATAGAAGGCGCGATAGCGCGATGTGATCGGCGCGCCCTTAGCGAGCCTGGCGAAGCTCTCAATCAGGAAGGTGGTGTTGCGCTCGTAGAGTTCCGTCAGCACGTCGACAGCCTTGACGGGATCGTCAAAGGTTTGCGGAACGAAAGGTGACGGGGACGAAATGTCGAGGGGGGAAGAGATTCGTTTGCTCATGCGCCATTATAGAGTGTTGTTTTTAACAAGCAAACGACGCGTCGGAGGGGATTGCACAGATTTGGGCGCGGCGATGTGCCGCCGTGCCGATGGACTAGCGGCTTGTCCTGCAGAATGGGCTGGTGGCGTCGAAGCAGGTGTAGTTGGCTCCGAAATGAGATTGCGCACCGCCTCCCGCATTGCGGCTGACAACTGCCGAGAAGCTCACGGCGAAGAGCGCTGCAAACAGTGTGATGATGGTGAAACGTCTTGCCAAAATGAGCATATCCATGACTTTGCCCCGGTATCGCCTTAGCGTTGAGACAGTTTTGCCACGTTGTGGCTGAACCGGTGCTGAGATCACGGTTCATCAGGCGTTCAGGAAGCCGGGCGGCTTGAAGCGCGGCGGGCGCTGCTTATCTCTTTAGTCCCGCAAAGGAGATTTTCATGACGGCACCGATTAAGCTTTATTATTGGCCGACGCCGAATGGCTGGAAGATCAGCATCATGCTCGAGGAACTCGGCGTTCCCTACGAGGTCAAGTACATCAATATCGGCCGGGGCGAGCAATTCGCGCCGGAGTTCCTGAAGATCGCCCCGAACAACCGCATGCCCGCGATCATCGATCCGGATGGTCCTGGCCGTGAACCGATCTCCGTGTTCGAGTCGGGCGCCATCCTCCAGTATCTCGGCCGAAAATTCGGGAAGTTCTATTCTGCCGACGAACGCACACGCGTCCAGATCGAGGAGTGGCTTTTCTGGCAGGTGGGCGGATTGGGCCCGATGGCGGGCCAGGCGCATCACTTCCGCGGTTATGCGCCGGAGAAGATTGAATACGGCATCAACCGCTATACCAATGAAGTAAACCGCCTGTACGGCGTGATGAACAAGCGGTTGGCAGAGCGCGAATATCTCGCCGGCGACTATTCGATCGCCGACATGGCATGCATCGGCTGGGTCATTCCTTTCGAGAAGCAGGGACAGGACCTCAACGAGTTTCCCAACCTCAAGCGCTGGTTCGAGACGATGATGGCGCGTCCGGCCGTGATCCGTGGCACGGCGATCGGCAAGGAAGAGCGCGAACGCAGCAACCTTGCCGAGGACAAGGAAGCACAAAAGATACTCTTCAATCAGCGCGCCCGCTGACAACTGATGCAGAAAAGCGCCCGGTTGGTTTCCAGGCGCTTCTTTTTCCGACTCGCTTTTTTTACAGGCGCGTCCAGGTCTGCGATTTGCAGAGCACGTTGAGGACGCACCCCTTCATCTTCAGCGAATTTCCGGAAACGTTGCCCGATCCGCTGTAGGTCTTGTCGTTGGCCGGATCCGTGATCTGGCCGGTATAGGTGACGCCGCTTCCTGCGAGCGTTCCAATCTTCTTGCCGGCATACTTGCCGGACTTCAGCACGATGCAGTAGCTGCCGCCGCAGGATGCAATATGGGCCGTATCGCCCGCAGCCGTCTTCCAGTTGCCGACGATCGGCTCGTCTGCAGAGGCTGCCCCGGCGGCAAGCACCAATGCGCCAGCGAAAATAAGTGTGCGGATCATTCGTTCCTCCCTAATGTCCAGGCGCGAAAATATATAACGCGAACGTAAACGTAAATGTGTTTTTCGCCACTCGCGACAACGGTTTTTCGTAAGTCAGAAGCTTCGATATTTTCCACTTCACGCATCTGGTGCTGATTTCGTGGTGAATGGAAGGTTGATTTTCAGATCTGAATATTCCGTAAAATTGTGTCGAAAATCCTTAATCTGCAGGGATTCCGATGTTTAACAAAAATCCAATTTTACCAAGCATTTGCACTTTGTTTGTCTCAAATTAATCATGCATTTTAGGCGTTTTTTGAAAGCGCCTTGGCATAGTGGAGCCATCAAACGAGCGGGGCAAACTCGCCGAACCGAAGGGTACTAAGGCCGCGATAGACGGCAGGGTCCCAAAGGTAAAACAGGGTGAGTCGACAACAGGAAAACAGGGATAAACCGATGGCACGCTTTGATATGCACAATGCTGGAATGGCCACCATGGGTGGCGAGAACAACGCCGACATCTTTTGCGAAATGGGTCTGATGTATGCGACCGGCCGCGGCTGCGCCGTCGATCTGGTCGCCGCTCACAAGTGGCTGAATATCGCGGCGATCAAGGGCAACGACCGCGCCGCGGAGCTTCGCGCCGACGTTGCTGCAAGCATGGACAAGATGCAGCTCGTAGAGGCGCTACGTGCTGCTCGCGAATGGATGACGATCCACTGAGGACCGGCTGCCTGCTAAGGCGCGGGGAAAACCAATAACAACCTCAAAAGAGGGGTAGGCAGGCGCTTTGGACGGAGCCGATGCCACGAACAGCAACCGCGACCGGCAGGAACAAGGCCGGCGCGGTTTTTTGCATCAACCCAGCGCCTTGAGCACCTGCGGCAATGCTTCCTCGAAAAGCGCCATGTCGGCCTCCGGTCCGACACTGACGCGGATGCAGCGGTTGAGCGGAGCCACACCCGGCATGCGGATGAAGACGCCGTGCTGCATCAGGCCATCGACGATGGCACGGGCATAGGTGCTGTCGCGTCCGGCATCGATCGCAACGAAATTTGTCGCGGAGGCAAGCGGAAGCAGGCCGTTGGCCTTGGCAATACCGGCGATCCGGTCACGCGCGCCGTGGATATTGGCCACCACCTCGGCGAGATAGGCCTGATCCTTGAGTGCCGCCAGCGCCGCGACCGTTGCCAGCCGGTTCATGCCGAAATGATTGCGGATCTTGTCGAAAGCGCGCGCCGTAGCGGGCGTCGAAATGACATAACCGACCCGGGCGCCGGCGAGGCCGTAGGCTTTCGAGAAGGTGCGTGTGCGCACGATGTTGGGCAGGTCGATCAGCGCGTCGATCGAGGGCAGAGATCCGGCCGGCCCGGTTTCGCTGTAGGCCTCGTCGAGGATGAGCATCGTGGTTTCCGGCAGCGCACGGGCAAATGCGACGATGCTTTCGGCATCCCACCAGCTTCCCATCGGATTGTCCGGATTGGCGAAATAGACCAGAGGCGCGTTCTCGCGCTTGACGGCCTCGAGGAGACCGTCGAGATCCTCGCGGTCGCTCGCATAAGGCACGGTGACGAGCCGCCCACCGAAGCCCGTAACGTGGAAATTGAAGGTTGGATAGCCACCGAGCGACGTCACGACAGGTGCCCCCGGCTCGATGACGAGCCGTACGATCTGCCCGAGCAGTTCGTCGATGCCGCCGCCTATCGCGATGGAGTCGATTCCGACGCCGAGATGGTTGGCAAGTGCTTGCCTGAGCACGTAGTTTTCAGGATCGTTGTATTTCCATATCTCGCCAGCCAGCTCACGCATGGCGGCGAGCACCGACGGGGCAGGGCCGAAGCCATTCTCGTTGGCGCCGATACGCGCCTTGACCTGAAGGCCGCGCTGACGCTCGATCGCTTCTGGGCCGACGAAAGGAACGGTGGAGGGAAGGGCGCTAGCAAGCGGCGTGAAGCGCGAGAAGGCGGACATGCTGGGGCAATTTCCTGGATGCTGTGAAAAATCGGACCGACAATAGGCCCTGCTGCCGCCAAGGCAAGAAACATTATTCCCAGGTCCAGGCGATTTACATGCGCACGGATCCGCGAGCCTCGATCGCTTCCACATTGCCGCTCATGAAGTCGGCGCGCACCACTCGGCGCAGAACTTCGGGGTCGATCGTATTGATGAACCGGACGCCGATCCGTTCGTTGTTGCGATAGACTTCGGCGCAACCGATCCGATAGGCAAGGCCAAGAATATTGAGGTAGTAGTGCTTCGGCAGGCCTGCGGTCGATGACACGATAAACGTAGCGCCACCGCGCGAGATATCGACGATCTCCGCGCTGCGGATGGAGATGCCGGTCAGGCAGGGTCGAACCGCGACGATCCGGGCTGGGCGCCTTACGACGAATTGTTCCCAGCGGGTTTCGTAAACCGCGGATTTCACGGTCGCAAGGTGTGTGGCGCGAAGCATCGACATCCCGCGTGTCTCCCTTGAACCAAGGTGATCCCGGTCCTCTTCGATTGGAGCCTCACACGAATGCTTTGCGCAATTGTCAAAGAAGAAAATACAATTTTAGCGATGCGGCCTTTTCTGCCCGCTCGCGGCCCTTCTGACTATGTCTCCTGCACGCGCCGAACGCCGATTGGATCGCCAAGCACCGCGATTGTCGCGAAATGTCATCGAACTCTTTACCGGCCCGCACGTTTGCCTAATTGTCGGAGACGTCCGGCGCTCCAAGATCGTAAAGCGAGGAAATCACAATGGTTGATGTCAGAGTCCCGTCGAAATCGTGGGTGGTCGTTTGCGATGGTGCCAAGGCATTGATCCTGCGGAACGCAGGCGATGTGGAATTGATGAACCTCAAGGTTGAGGAAATCTTGAGACAGCCCAATGAACCGGACCGCGAAATAGGCACCGACAAAGCGGGTCGTACCCACGCGGCCGATGGGCAGAGCGCTAGTGCTGTGGACCAAACGGATTGGCACGAGCAGGCCGAAGCCGCGTTTCTGAAGCAGGTTGCCGCAAAGATGGATGAACTCGTGCGCGAAAAGAACGCGCGTCGCATCATTCTGGTTGCGCCGCCAAAGGCACTCGGTACGCTACGCGGTAATCTGACGGCCGATGTTCAGGCTGCGATTTCGGCTGAGGTGCCGAAGGATTATATCAATCTGCCGGTTGACCAGATAGAGCGGCATCTGGCCGCTTGACGCAATATCGTTCAACGTGGGTTTTACCTGTGCTGCGGGTTTTATGCCCCTGGCGCACCACCTGCAAAAAGCGCCTCGTTTTCGGAAAGGAGCGCTACGAGTCGATCAATGACTGTGCGCACTTCCAGGCGCTGCCGTTCGTCGTCGTGAGCAGTGACCCACATCTCATAAGTCAGTTCATCGATGAGCGGGCCGGCGCGAACGAGGCTCTGATCGGCATCACCGATGAAGCATGGCAATACCCCGCGTCCGGCGCCGCCGCGGATGAGATAAAAGAGCATATGCGGCGTATTCGTCCAGCCTGTGATCCAATAATCCGGTTGCTCGAATGTCCACTTGTCGGCTGGCGTCGTGGCGATGTCGGTGCCTAGTGAAATCCAGTTGCGGTTGCGATCGTCGAAGCTGCGTGCCTGATAAACGGCATGTGCAACCGTGACGGATCGGCGGATGGCAACATTGCCGCTGTCGGGGCGGCTATGGCGTATGGCGATGTGCGCCTCGCGATAGGTGAAGTCGACGCCGGTATCGCAGGTCTTGTAGCACATGCGAAAAGCGTCCTTCGGGGTCCAGATGTTGGCAAGGCGGGAAGCGATAAAGCGTGACGTCCAGCTGTCCGCGGCCATCGAGACGATGGGAAACGTCAGGACTTCGCCCCGCCAGTCCGCAATGGACTGGGCTGCTTCCTGCATCAAGCGGACCCGCTCGAGGAGCGCAACGCCGTCTTTGGCCAGCAAGTATCCTGTCGGGCCGCGGTTGAAGAGCGCGCGTCCCGTCGCGCGCTCCAGTGCCAGCATGCGACGGCCGATCGTGGGCGCGCTGAGGCCGGTTTGCGATGCGGCCGCTGAAAGTCCGCCGCCGGTCGCGACGTGAAAGAACAGATGCAGATCGTCCCAACTCGCATCTTTCATGGATGAAAACCCCCTTTCTCCTGTGCGTCTACCTCAGGGGCACCGGACGACTTAGCTCAGTCACTCCAGCAATAGATGGAGGCTGAAGCAATGGATCTCAACTGGATGGCTCTCTGGAATGCGTTTCAAGATTGTGGTCGGAAAGATCGTCGGGATCGGTTCGCCGATCCGCTTGAAGGGCCGGAATGGCAGGACCTTCAACGGATCGTTCGGCTCATCGCCTGGCGGGCCGCAAGGCGCAGTGCCGCGAGAAGGGCCGCGCTTTCGCAGGTGAAGTGTGAGAGCGGGCCGGATCGAGGCTACGCTTCGAAGTTCAGCCGCAAGACGTGATGCAGGAATTCCGGATTGATCAACATGTTGAAGCTGATGGTCACCAGGTCGCCCTCGCGCTTGACCACCGTCGAGCCGATCTCGTCATGGATGCCGAGGATCTCGAGGAAGAAGTGGTTCGGGACCTCGAGGTTCGGATTGACCTCCAGCACTGCGCCAGCAAGCGTGATCGTGCGGATCAGGCAGCGGACCTGCGTTCCCGTGCTGAGGTGATGCCCGACGAAGATGATCTTGCCGGGGCGGTCGAGCGCAAATTCCCGGTAAGCCTGCTCGGGCTGCGGGTGCTCTGTGTCGAGGTGCATCTGAAAGGCCATGGCAGCCTCCGCTTGTTGTACGTTTCGAGATTAGCGCCAGATTGCTGACAACTTCTGAATAATCTTCCTACAATCCGAAGCTTATGCCTGTCTGGAGAGCGGAATGCGTCATTATTGGGCAGGGACGGGCGGTCGCTGAGGTTTAGGCGCCGCTTGACAGCTCGCCTTCCTTCAAGCATATCGGGCGTGGCTCGAGGCGCCGGCTGCTCGCGGACGACAAGTCCATGGTGAAGTCCTCGACAAGGCCAGTCACAGCCAATTTGGTGCATGCTGACTGCAGGTAATGCGAGCTCCCTTGTACAGGTCGAAATGGCATGCCTTCCGAAAGGCTGAATCCGTGACCACTGCATATCCGACAATCGACGAATTGAAATCGCAAGCCAAGCGCCTTCGCCAGGCCATGGAAACACGCGGCACTGCGATCTCTCATAGCGCCGCGCTCGAACTCGTTGCCCAGCAGCACGGCACGCGCGACTGGAACACGCTCTCCGCACTCGCCACTCGGCGCAACGAGGAGCCGATCGCCGCCATCTCCGTCGGTTCCCTGGTGCGCGGCCGTTATCTGGACCAACCGTTCACCGGCAAGGTGCTCGCGCTTGCGGGGCAGCCGGGAGGCGGGCTCCACAAGATCACCATCCACTTCGACGAACCGGTGGATGTCGTGACCTTCGAGAGCTTCTCCGCCTTCCGTCAGCGCATCAATGCGCAGCTCGACGGCAACGGCGTATCGCCGCGCAAGACGTCGAACGGCGTTCCGCATCTCGTGCTCGACATCTAGTAAGGCACCTAGTCTTTGCTGCGCGCCGTGCTTGCGGCTGCCGAGGCCTCCTTCAAGGCCTCAGCACATTCCCGACAGCAAACCTCGACGGTTTTTCCGCCGAGTTTCACGCTGATGGTGTCGGGGCCGAGTTCACAGTCGCAGGCGGCACATGTGGTCTTCTTCATGGGATTATCCTCCGTTTGCCGTCCCGGCTTGGGACGATGCCATCAGAGCATTCCACCCATAGGACCGCTGTCGAAATCTTTAGCGATCATGCCCGCAAGCGGGCTGCGCGCTGGAATTCCGCTGGCGTCTGGCCGAAGGCCTGCCGGAAGGACAATGTAAAATGGCTGTGGCTGGAGAAGCCAAGATCGAGCCCGAGCGCCGTCAGATCCTCGTACCTGCCGAGGAGATCGAGCGCTCGGGCAAGGCGCAGCCGCAACTGGTAGCGATAGAGCGGCGTCGCCTCCACTTTCTGGAAGACCTGGGTGAGATAGACCGGGGAGACGCCAACCTCTGTCGCGATATCGCCGAGCGTCCAGCGTCGCGCAAGATCGGAAGAGAGCACGAGCTTCGCGCGGTCGACGAGTTTCTGACTGCCGACGCTTGCGCCTGCAGCGTGCGAAGTCCGCTCCCCGAGCGAACGTCGCACCAACGTGAGAGCCAATGTCTCCGCCTCCAGGGTTTCGGCGGCGCCTCGATGCAGACCATGGCGAAGCAGCGCAACGAGCGCTTGTGCGCGCGGGTCGATGCGTCGCCGCTGGCGATGGAAGGAGACCGGAATGGCGGATTGCAACTGCCTTTTGGGGGCAAGTTCTGCCAACAGCGCCTCATCGATCGCAAGATCGAGGCAGGCATCCCCGCCCTCGACCGGATGGCTGATCCGGTAGCCTTGCGAAGCATTGAAGAACAGCACCTGATTGGCTTCCGCGACGGTGTCGTTACGTCCGACATGGCGCATGAAGACGCCGCGATAGGGATAAACCAAGCTGGTCTTGTGCGCGCATTCTTCATCGCTTTTGTGGCGGCACTCGCCGCTGCAGACGACATCGCGAATCGCGATCGTTTTCGTCCTCAGCAGCAGGGCGGTCGAGAATTTCGACATCAGCTCTATTACCTTCTCGGACCGGCCAGCATCATCGGCCTATCCAATGCTACCACAATCATTGCGATTGCTAGACTCGTGCCGGGTGGAGATATGGACATCGCTTTCGGTCTGACCACGGGAGAGGCCGATATCTTTCAGCTGTTCGTCGGAAAGCTCCAGCAGCGCATTACGATCCCGCCGTTGGGCCAGCTTGCGCGCGCTCCACCGGATCAAGCCGAGGAGCGTCGCGACCGACCATGCCCCGAACGCTTGCTTTGAAAAGGGCCTGTGAAGGGGCAGTGTCTCGGTCGGGTGTCGCATGACATTCCTCCATCCGTTGATGTTGATGGAGGAATTGAACCATCAGCGCCTCTGCGGCGCTGTCAGATTATTTAGCGATCGTCATCTCGCTTAGGCTTTCAGCAGCCACTCGTGTTCTGGCGCATTGTAGAACTTCCAGATGCGCTTTGGCCCAGCCATGACGTTCAGATAGTAGAGGTCATAGCCGTGGCAGGCCGCGCAAGGATGGTAGCCTTTTGGCACCAGCGTCACGTCGCCGTCCTCGAGCACCATCACTTCGTCCAGCGATCGGTCGTCGGTGTAGACGCGCTGGAAGCCGAAGCCCTGCGGCGGGTTGAGGCGGTGATAGTAGGTCTCTTCCAGGAAACTCTCGTTGGGAAGATCGTCCTGATCGTGCTTGTGCGGCGGGTAACTCGACGTGTGCCCGCCCGGCGTAATGACTTCGACGACCAGCAGCGAATGCGCCGAGGCGTCGTCTTCGGGCATAATGTTGTTGACGTGGCGCACATTGGTGCCCTTGCCGCGCGTCAGCGCCGCGTGGGTGCCGGGCGGAATCGCTTTCGCCTCGTAGGTGCCGCCTCCCGGAGCAGAGCAGACCGCAAGTTCGAGGTCCGTCTCGGCCGTCACCGACCACGAAGATTCCATCGGAATATAGAGCGCATGCGGTGCACCATCGAAGGGGCTCATGCGCTCGCCTAGCGTGCCGAAATCCTTGGTGCCGGCCTTGGCCTTGCCCTTGCCGCTGACCCAGACGAGGCAAACCTCGCGTTCGCCCGTTTCTGCGGAAACCGTCTCACCGGGCTTCAGCCGGTGCATGTCGAAGCCGACATAGGTCCAGCCGGCATTTTCCGGCGTGACATGAGTAACGCGGCCGTGCGCGCCCGACGGTTTCACCTTGAGGTTTGGCATTCGTGGTACTCCCTGATGATCTGGCTTTCTTACCCTCAACCCCTCCGCGTTGCGGGAGGGGTCGTAGGAGGAGCAGAAATCTAATTGGCCACACCTGTCGCGGACGGCGCGCTATTGCTTGGGGAAGCCTTCGGTTTCCACCGTGTAGCCGGCGGCGGTCATGACGCGCATCAATTCGGAGTGGCCAATCTCGGCCATTTTCTGCGGCGGAGCCCTGCGCGGATCCTGTTCGGCCTCGACGACGAACCATCCCTCGTAGCCGTGATCGGCCAGCCGCTGGACGATGGCGCCGAAATCGAGCGAGCCGTCGCCAGGCACGGTGAAGGCGCCGAGCGCCACCGCATCAAGGAAGGACTGCCGGCTGCGGTCCAACCCGTCCACCACGGGCTTGCGGATGTCCTTGACATGAACGTGGTTGATGCGGGCGTGGTGATTGCCTATGGCGCGCAACACGTCGCCGCCGGCAAAGGCCAGGTGCCCGGCATCGAGCAACAGCGGAATGCCTTGGCCCGAATTGCGCATGAAGGCGTCGAGTTCCGGCTCCGTTTCGACCACGGCAGCCATATGATGGTGATAGGAGAGCGGCATGCCCTGTTCGGCACACCATTCCCCGAACTGGGTGACGCGGCGCGCATAAGCCTTCATCTCGTCGTCGGAGAGGCGCGGCTTGGTCGCGAGCGGCTTGGAACGGTCGCCCTGGATGGAGCGGCCGACTTCGCCATAGACGATGCAGGGCGCATTGACCGCTTTGAACAGCTCGATCATCGGAGCGATGCGGTCCTTGTTGGCGGCAAGTTCCTCGTCGACCAGCGTGCCCGAGAACCAGCCGCCGCAAAGCGTCACGTCGGCGGCGCGCAGAATGGGCAGCATCTCCTTGGGATCGTTGGGGAAGCGGCGGCCCTGTTCCATGCCGGTAAAGCCTGCACTGCGCGATTGGCGCAAGCATTCCTCAAGGGATACATCGTCGCTGAGCTCAGGAAGGTCGTCGTTCCACCACGCGATGGGCGACATGCCAAGTTTGGCCTTCATCAATATTCTCCTTAAAGGCATTTTCTGAAGAACGGCAATCGCTCTCCCGAAAAACGACAACAATCAACTAGCCGATACGCTGGGTGGCGCGCGCTTCGACGTAGGCCTTGCGCGCCTTGTTGACCTGCTCGCGCGGGCTGACTTCGGGGACGGCAACGTCCCACCAGTAGCCACCGGCTTCCGTGGTGATCAGCGGGTCGGTGTCGATGACAAAGACCGATGTGCGATCGTTCTTCTTCGAGTCGGCAATTGCCTTCTCGAGCTCGGCGATCGACGCGACCTTCACCGCAACGGCCCCCATGCTCTCGGCATGGGCCCGGAAATCGATCTCCGGCATCACTTCGTAGTGCGCATCCTTCAACAGGTTGTTGAAGTTCGCACCGCCGGTTGCCATCTGCAGGCGGTTGATGCACCCGTAGCCGCGATTGTCGAGCAGCACAATGTTAAGCTTCAGGCCGAGCATGACCGATGTCGCGAGCTCGGAATTCAGCATCATATAGGAGCCGTCACCGACGAGGACGAACACTTCCTTTTCGGGATGCGCCATCTTGGCGCCAAGGCCGCCGGCGATCTCGTAGCCCATGCAGGAGAAGCCGTATTCCATGTGATAGCTGCCCGGCACCGTCGCCGGCCAGAGCTTGTGCATCTCGCCCGGCAAACCGCCCGCTGCGCAGAGGCCGATTGCCTTTTCGAGATTGATCGAGCGTGTGACCGCCCCGATCACCTGGGCGTCGGAGGGCAGGGCGGCATTGGTGCTCGCCATCGCCTTGGCGGCTGCCTCCATCCAGACCTTCTTTTCCTGTTCGGCCTTCACCGCCAATGCGGCCGGTGCCGTCCAGCCGGCGAGGCCGCTCGACACGGCCTTCAGGCCTTCGCGGGCGTCGGCCACCAACGTCTGGCCGTCGTGCTTCGCGGCATCGTAGGTGGCGATGTTCAGGCCGAGAATATTCAGCTTCTCGTTCTGGAAGAGCGCCCACGAACCGGTCGTGAAGTCCTGGCAGCGCGTGCCGACCGCGATGATCAGGTCCGTTTCGACGGCAATCGCATTGGCCGCCGATGTGCCGGTGACACCAACCGAGCCAAGCGCCAGCGGATGCCGCTCGTCGATCGCCGACTTTCCGGCCTGCGTGACGAGGACCGGAATGCGGTGCTCCTCGGCGAAGGCGGTCAGTTCCTTGGTCGCCTGCGAGTAGAGGACGCCGCCGCCAGCGATGATGACGGGCTTTTCGGATTTCTTGATGAGCGCAATCGCATTCGCCAGCTCATCGGCATCCGGGCGCGGACGGCGCGTCGTCCAGACGCGTTCCTCGAAGAAGCTTTCGGGATAATCGAAAGCTTCCGCCTGCACGTCCTGGCAAAGAGACAGCGTAACCGGGCCGCAATCCAGCGGATCCGTCAGCACCTGCATGGCACGCTTCAGCGCCGCGATGATCTGTTCCGGCCGCGTGATCCGATCGAAGTATCGCGAAACCGGGCGGAAGGCGTCGTTGGCCGACACCGTACCATCGCCAAAATCCTCGATCTGCTGCAGCACCGGATCCGGCGCGCGGTTGGCGAAGACGTCGCCCGGCAGGAAGAGAACAGGAATGCGATTGACGTGCGCGACACCGGCAGCCGTCACCATGTTGAGCGCGCCGGGGCCGATGGAGGTGGTGCACGCCATGAATCGCTGGCGGAAATTCGCCTTGGCATATGCGATGGCCGCATGCGCCATGCCTTGCTCGTTATGGGCGCGATAGGTCGGCAGTTCACCGCGCACCTGATAGAGCGCTTCGCCGATGCCGGCAACGTTGCCGTGCCCGAAGATCGCCCAGACGCCACCGAAGATCGGCACCTTCTTGCCGTCGACGATGGTCATCTGCTTCTTGAGGAAATGCGCAACCGCCTGCGCCATCGTCAATCGTACAGTCTTGCCCATGGGGCACCTCCCAAATGCTCTAATTAATACAGGCCGCGGGTTTTCAACCAGGCCTCGGTCAATTGGCGGAAGCGTCCGGCCATATCGGCGATCGCCTCCTCGTCGTTCATCTTGCCAGACAGCCAGGCGCGTGCCGCATCGGCAAAAATCGTCCGCCCCACGGCAAAGCCCTTCACGGAAGGGGCGGCGAGCGTCGCCTCGAAGCCCCTCACCAGCTCGTCGGCCGGCGCTTCAAGGCCGAGCAGCACGATGCCGCGGCACCAGGGATCGTTCTTGGCAATCACGGCGTCGATCTTCTTCCACGCAGCCGCCGAGGCCTGAGGCTCCAGCTTCCACCAGTCGGGCTTGATGCCGAGCGCATAGAGCTCTTCCATCGCCGTCGAAATCGTATCGTCCGTCAACGGCCCGTTCTTGCTTGCTATGATCTCGATGAGCAGTTCGCGGCCGACCTTGCGAGCGGCCTCGAATAGCGTGCGCAGCTTTTCCTGCTGCTCGGTCTTCAGTGCTGCCGGATCGTCCGGATGGTAGAAGCACAGGCACTTGATGCAATGGTCGAGCGGCCATTCCACGAGCTGCGAGCCGATGTCCTGGCTGAACTCGAAGCGCAGCGGCTTTGATCCCGGCAGTTCCACGGGGCGACCGATCCAGGCGAAATTCTTGGTCGCCGCATCGAAGAAGGCGTCGCGCCCGAAGCGCTCATCGATCAACATTCCATAGCCATTGCGGCCATCCGCGACACGCGCGGCGGCTTGAACGGCAAGGCGCTTGAAGGCGACAATTTTCTTGTAATCGACGCCGAGCTCGTCGCAGACACTGGTGAGCTGCGAGCGATGGTCGATCGCAAGCGCCATGAGAAGCGGAATATCGCCCTTGCGGGTCGAGGCCCAATGGATGTGGTTGATCGCGTCGTCCCTGCGCAGCGCGCGATGCTTGCTGCCGTGCTTCAGGAAGAAATCGAGCTCGGCCCAGGTCGGATATTCCGGCGAGCAGAGCAGGCGGGAAACGGCGAAGGCGCCGCAGGCGTTGGCCCAGGTGGCGCAGGTCTTCAGTGGCTCGTTTTTCAACCAACCGCGCAAGAGGCCGGACATAAAGGCGTCGCCGGCGCCCAGCACGTTGAACACCTCGATGGGGAAACCTTCACCGACAATGCCGTCTTCCAGATTGTCGCTGATCGCACCGTCATAGACGATGCAGCCCATGGCGCCGCGCTTGAGAACGATTGTTGCCGGCGACAGGGCGCGGATTTCCTTGAGGGCGCCGAGCACGTCATCCGCCCCGGAGGCAATCAGGATTTCCTCTTCGGTTCCGACGATCAAATCGCAGTCTGGAAGCGTTTCCTTCATCTTAGATGAGACGCGGTCAGACTTCACATAGCGCTCGAAGCCCTCGGCATGGCCCGCGAGACCCCAGAGATTCGGCCGATAGTCGATGTCAAAGATTACCTTGCGGCCGTTGGCCTTGGCGATACGGATTGCCTTGCGCTGCGCGGCTTCGGTGTTCGGTCGCGAGAAATGCGTGCCGGACACCAGCACCGCGCGCGACGATTTGATGAAATTCTCGTCGATATCACCTTCATCCAGCGCCATGTCGGCACAATCGGAGCGATAGAAAATCATCGGCGAAACGCCTTCGGCCTCAACCGCGAGAAGCACCAGCGCCGTCAGGCGTTCCCTATCGGTCCTGATGCCTTTCGTCTCGACTCCTTCGCGCGCCGATTGCTCGATGATGAAGCGACCCATCTGCTCGTCGCCAACGCGGGTGATCAGGCCGGACTTCAGTCCGAGGCGCGCGGTTCCGATGGCAATGTTGGCGGGGCAGCCGCCGACTGACTTGGCAAAGGAGCCGATATCCTCAAGCCGCGAACCGATCTGCTGCCCGTAAAGGTCGACCGAGGAGCGGCCGATGGTGATCACGTCAAGCGACGGCTCCGGTTGCGAGCCCGGGTTCGGTTGTGCCATGATATCCTCCCGCTAGATTTTAGCTACGGCTTGGTGCCTGCCGATTGCAAGCAATGAAACATCGGTTCCGTATTGTTGTCAATTCGGAATGTTTATTCCATTTTTCAACTCACCGGTTTTGCGTGAGTTCTTTTCCGCCGCCGCTCGGCAATGGCGACTGGCAGGGCCATCGTCAGTGCCATCGAGGCCGAGAGCGAGCGGAAACCGGCAAAGTCCGCCTCCGCCACCTCGAACCAGCAGGTGGCGCGGGCAGCTAGCGGCGAAAAAGCCGAATCGGTGATGGCGACGATAGGCACGCCGCGATCGGCCAGTGCTTCCGCCTGGCTCAGGCTATCAGCCGCATAGGGCGAGAAGCTTGCGGCGATTGCTGCATCGTTCTGCGTCGCGAATTGCACCATCTCCGGATCGACGCCGTTTGGCGAAGCGACGATCTGGTGCCGGATATTCAGCTTCGAGAAGGCGTAGGTCATATGCGCCGTCAGCGGATAGGAGCGCCGCTTGGCGATCAGGTAGATCGTCTCCGCAGCCGCGAGAATATCGACTGCCTTGGCAAAGGTGTCCGTCTGCACCGTGGCCGCCAGCCGGTTGATCGATTGGCTTGCGGCGGAAATGAAGCCGGAAAGCAGGCTGGCATCTTCGTCCTCGCCGCTTGCCTCCTCCAGTGTCACGAGCCGCTCTTCATATGACAGCGTGCGGTCGCGCAGGCGCTCGCGAAAGATACTCTGCAGGTCCGAGAAGCCCTCGTAACCGAGATGGTGTGCGAGGCGCACGAGGGTCGACGGCTGCACGTCGGATGCGGCCGCGATGCTTGCCGTCGTGCCGAATGCAATTTCATCTGGATTGCCGAGCGCAAAAGCCGCGACCTGTGCAAGGCGCTTAGGCATGGTTGCTTTGCGTTCGATGATGATGCTGCGCAGGCTCTCGAAGTCGCGCGGAACCCTAGCTGTCGTTTTGCGGTCACTGTCCATGCATGCGGTCCATTGAACGAAATAAACATTCCATAATGATCACCATAAATGATTTTCATACGGGAGCCCAATTGTTTTTATTACCTTGAAATCCAAGAGTTTTGAACAGTTCTCACGTTTCTTGGCGCAAGAGTGCGCGACAGGGCAGCTTGTCAAAATGATCTAAATATTCCAAAAAACCACCCGACATCGGGAGGAGATATGATGAAAGCACTGGGAATCGGCCTGATCGGCACCGGCTATATGGGCAAATGCCATGCCCTGGCATGGAATGCGGTCAAAACCGTCTTCGGCGACGTCGAGCGCCCGCGCCTGGTTCATCTGGCCGAAGCCAATGCCGAGCTTGCCGGGAAGCGCGCCTCCGAATTCGGTTTCGAAAAGGCGACGGCCGATTGGCGCACGCTGATCGCCGATCCCGAAGTCGATGTCGTTTCCGTCACGACGCCGAACCAGTTCCATGCCGAGATGGCGATTGCCGCGCTCGACGCGGGCAAGCATGTCTGGTGCGAGAAGCCGATGGCGCCGGCGTACGCCGATGCCGAGCGCATGCTGAAGACGGCACGGGCCTCAGGCAAGGTTGCCGTTCTCGGCTACAACTACATCCAGAATCCCGTGTTGCGACATATCAAGGCGCTGATCGACGAAGGGGCGATCGGTGCCGTCAATCATATCCGCGTCGAGATGGACGAGGACTTCATGGCCGATCCCGATGTCTTCTTCTATTGGAAGAGCGAACTTTCTGCCGGCTACGGCGCTCTGGATGATTTCGCCGTACATCCGCTGTCGTTGCTCTGGTATCTGTTCGGTCACGTGGAGGCTGTTATCACGGATATGGTGAAGCCGTACGGCAGCCGACCGCTGAGGGAGGGTGGCCGTCGCGACGTCGAGAATCACGATGCGGCCAATGTTCTCATGCGCCTCGGCGGGGGTATCTCTGCTGTGCTGATGGCGAACCGTGCCGCTTGGGGGCGAAAAGGTCGAATCGCGCTGCAGATCTTCGGCTCGAAGGGCTCGATTGCCTACGATCAAGAGCGCATGAACGAATTCGAGCTCTACCAGGCACAAGGCCGCGGCTCCGAACAGGGCTTCCGCAAGATACTCGCCGGCCCGGCTCACCAACCCTATGATCGTTTTATTCCGGCGCCAGGCCACGGGCTTGGCTTCAACGACCTGAAAATCATCGAATGCCGCGAATTGATCCGCGCAGTTTCCGGTGAGCCGTCGTCGATCGTGA
Source organism: Rhizobium sp. LjRoot258 (assembly GCF_964254185.1). Taxonomy (NCBI): domain Bacteria; kingdom Pseudomonadati; phylum Pseudomonadota; class Alphaproteobacteria; order Hyphomicrobiales; family Rhizobiaceae; genus Rhizobium; species Rhizobium sp. LjRoot258. The sequence goes on from NZ_CAXUST020000001.1 coordinate 863,740, forward strand.
CATTCGAAGACGGTCTTAGGATAGAGAAGTCCGTTCACGCCATGGCACAGTCGTTCCACGAGCGCCGCTGGATCGAGATCGACTGAGGTCGATCAGCTTCCGGTTGACGGGGCTGGGGGCAGGGGCTAGGCCTTTGCTGGAACGGGCGAATGGATGCTGGGAGTGGAACGTGACGGACAGATTGGTGATCATCGGCGCGGGCCAGGCGGGCTTTGCGCTGGCCGCGAAACTACGCGCGCTCAAGGATATGCGACCCATCACCATCATCGGAGCCGAAGATGCGCTGCCCTATCAGCGGCCGCCGCTTACGAAGAAGTATCTACTCGGCGAGATGACGTTCGATCGCCTGCTGTTCCGGCCGGAACACTGGTATGCCGACAACAATGTCGAAATCAGGCTCTCCACCTGGGCTGAGCAGATCGTGCGCGACAAGAAGCAGGTCCTGCTGCAGGACGGCTCTTCGCTCGACTACGGTACTCTGGCACTGACGACCGGATCGACGCCACGCGCGCTGCCGGCGTCGATCGGCGGAGATCTCGAAGGCGTCTATGTGGCGCGCGATAAGCGCGATGCCGATTTGCTGGCCGATGAAATGCGCCCGGGTCGTCGTGTCCTTATCATCGGCGGAGGCTATATCGGGCTCGAGGCGGCTGCCGTCGCCCGCCACCGTGGTCTCGAGGTCACGGTCATCGAGATGGCCGATCGAATCCTCCAGCGCGTCGCCGCCAAGGAGACGGCCGACATCATGCGGGTGATTCACGAAGCGCATGATGTCGTCATCCGAGAGAAGACCGGACTAAAACACCTCGTCGGCCATGATAACAGGGTCGTCGCCGCGGAGCTCTCAGACGGGTCTACAATCGAGGTCGATTTCGTGGTCGTCGGCATCGGTGTCGTCCCGAACGACCAGCTTGCCAAGGAGGCCGGTCTGGAGGTCGCCAACGGGATTATCGTGGACGAATTTGCCCGCACATCCGACCCCTCGATTTTTGCTGCCGGTGATTGCGCGGTCCTGCCGTGGCAAGGCGGGCGCATCCGTCTCGAATCGGTGCAGAACGCTGTCGACCAGGCAGAGGCCGTTGCCGCCATCATTGCGGGCGGCAACGAAGCATATGATCCCAGGCCCTGGTTCTGGTCGGACCAGTATGATGTGAAGCTGCAGATCGCCGGCTTCAATATGGGCTATGACGATACGGTCCTGCGCCCGGGCGCGCGCGACGGCGCGCACTCGATCTGGTATTTCAAGAACGGGTCATTCATCGCCGTCGATGCGATCAATGACGCCAAGGCCTATGTCAGCGGCAAGAAGATGCTGGAAGCCGGGATCAATCCCGACAAGGCGATCATTGCCGATGCATCCGCTGATCTCAAGCAGCTGTTGAACTGAGTAGCCCCAGCATCAGGTGAAAAAGCCGAAAAAGCGCTTGCGTCACCTGTCGAATGACTCTATCAGGCTCCCACCGGAGAGGTGGCCGAGTGGTCGAAGGCGCTCCCCTGCTAAGGGAGTATACGTCAAAAGCGTATCGAGGGTTCGAATCCCTTCCTCTCCGCCATCACATCACTTGTCCATACCGGAGACATAGGTAACAGAGCGTCCCTAAGACATGGGTGACAACCTCGTGCCGAACGGGTTGTCGATGGTTTGCAAGGTCCTCTGCTCCAGGTCGACGCCCTGGCCAGCCCCTCGAATAACCACTGCGACAAAGGTCCGGCTTCAAGTCCGACCCGCTCGACGTTCCAGGTCTGGCCCTTCAGCGCCGCAATGAGATCGTCAGGGTGGCTGACAACCTTCACCTCACGACAGATCTTGCCGGCTTCGTCGATAATGCAAACGGCGGTCTCTTTCACCGAGACATCGAGGCCAATAAAGTGCTTCATGCTGCGCTTCCTTTCCTGATGCTTGTGGCTGTTTGGACAGACCACGTTCTATCATCAGCTCGAAGCGCAGCACCTCCCTGCATCACCCCAGAAGATGGGGCGCAAGCCGAATACCCCATCTCCACCGAGCTCTCAGGTCGGACAAATCTGTTTCGACAATGACCGCGCCCTCCAAGGCACTGTCCCTTTCGGTTGGCGCCTACCACCTCTGCGCTTGGCGCTCCGAATCTCGCGTCAGCAGAATCGAATTGAGAATCATCCGTAGTCAGCGAAACTGATTCTGCTCCGATTGAGGCCGCAGCCTGGGGCGGGCGCCAACTCCTTGTCATCTGCATCTCCTATAGAAGACGGGAATCTGGCAAGAAACTGGTTCCAATGTGGCACAATCCACAGCCCCGCACCGCTGCCCGATGCCGGTAAATTCCCGCAGAATCAGGGGTTTCTTAACAAAGTATAAAGAAACGGCAGGGGCGCGTGCCGCATTTGTGACCTTTCAGCAACAGCGCATGCGGAAGGCTGTCGCAAATACCCCAAACGGGCAAGTTGGTGATTGCGTGACTGTCCCGGTCTTGTATTTTCAACTTCGGAAGCGAGGGCGGTTGATCGTCCGACTTCTTGAAACATGGGGATGGGGCAGGGAACGCTGCTCTAACGGCGAAAAACCCAGACCCGATCGAAACTTTGAATTGGAGGTCAATATGAACATCAAGAGCCTTCTTCTCGGCTCCGCTGCTGCTCTCGCAGTAGTTTCCGGTGCTCAGGCTGCTGACGCTATCGTTGCTGCTGAGCCGGAACCGGTTGAATATGTACGCGTCTGCGACGCTTACGGCACCGGCTACTTCTACATCCCGGGCACGGAAACCTGCCTGAAGATCGAAGGTTACATCCGTTTCCAGGTTGACGTTGGTCCAGATCAGTCTTTTCACGGCAACCCTGGCCCTGGTGGCTTTCCGGCAGGCACGTCTGACTGGGATGCGTTCACTCGTGGCCAGGTTCAGTTCACGGCTAAGAGCGATACCGAATACGGCCCGCTCACCGGCGTGATCGTCCTGCAGGCGAATGCCGATGCTGCCAACTCTAGCTTCCAGAACACCAAGCTCGACTCGGCTTACCTTGACGTCGCCGGCTTCCGCGCTGGTCTGTTCTACAGCTGGTGGGACGATGGTCTCTCGGGTGAAACCGACGTACTCGCAAGCCATGAGACGCTGCACAACTCCATCCGTTATCAGTACGAGTCTGGCGACTTCTACGCCGGTATCTCGGTTGACGAGCTGGAAGACGGCGCCTACAAGGACGGCGAAAACCCGAACAACGTCGGCGTTGCTCTCGGCCTCGGCGGCAAGGCTGGCGCTTTCACCTACCAGGTTATTGGCGGTTATGACACCGACAACGAAGAAGGTGCGATCCGTGCTATGGGTACGGTTGCCATCGGTCCGGGCACCCTCGGCCTCGCAGCTGTCTGGGCATCTGGCACGAACTCCTACTACGATGAATCCGAATGGACTGTCGCAGCTGAGTACGCCATCCAGGCCACCGACAAGCTGAAGATCACCCCCGGTGCTCAGTGGTTCGGTAACTACATGGAAGACGAAGGCTCCAACGACTTCTCCAGCGACGACGCTTGGAAGGTTGGTCTGACGGTTGACTACCAGATCGTAGAAAACTTCTACGCTAAGGCTACGGTTAACTACCTCGACGGTGACAACATCGACGACGTCACGACCGGTTACTTCCGCCTGCAGCGTGCATTCTAATCTGATCTGACTTCGGTCAATCAGGAGAGCCCGGCTTTCGAGCCGGGCTCTTTTGCTTGTCATATCCTTGCTGCGATGACACGCGCGGCGTTACGTCACGCCGATCGCGCCAGGAATTGAGCAATACGCGATAGGACCGACTCAAGATGCAGCAGCGGTGCATGCCCCTGGCCGGGAGCTTCGAGCACCTGCAGTAAGGGCTGCCGAACAGCCATCTCCGCAATCGTCTTGTTCGAGAGGAGATCGGAATGCTGCCCTCTGATGACCATCAGCGGCTTTGCGGCCAGATGATCATAGTACGGCCAGAGATCGGGCAACGGCAGGTTGAAATCAACCGTTTGCAAATGGGCGGCAATCGCCGGATCGAAATCCGCCACCAGCCTCCCGTCGATATCCCGATAGATTGCAGCCGCCATCTCCTGCCAGTCATGCTCATGGAGAGCAGGGAAGTGCCGCCCATGGCAGGCCTTGAGGAACGCGACCGCCTCCGGCCAGTCGCGCGGCGGCGCGGCGGAATTGAGATAGGCGCGAATGCGCTTCAGGCCGTCGGGCTCAATCTTCGGGCCGATGTCGTTGAGAATGACGGCTGCGATCAGCTCCGGCCGCATCTCAGCCAGAAGATGAAGAATCAGCCCACCCCGCGAGGTGCCGATGAAGATGGCGCGATCAATTGCGAAATGCTGGCAGGCCGAGATGACATCGCGCGTTTCGACGCCGAGATTGTAGTTGGCCTTGTCGGCATCCCAGCCGGAGTGGCCGCGTCCGCGATAGTCGAGGGTGATGACGCGTCGGGGCGTCGCCGGATCGGTCGACAACAGCAGCGCGAGCTGGTGAAAGTCGCGCGAATTCCGGGTCAATCCCGGCAGGCAGATGACCGGCAGCCGGTTCGCGCGCTCGGGATCACTATAGTCTCGCGCGTATAAAGTGAGTCCATCCTCCGTGAGGTAGGTTATCGCCCGGAATCCATCATCTCTTGCCGCGTCCACGCTCATCGTCCTCGTTGTGCCGAGGACAGATTAGCGAGGCCGGCAATATTCGCAAATCGCGATCAGGAGGAACGGCCGTCGGTCAGGTCGCGGACGATGTCGCTAGGCTGGCCAAGCCGGGCCTTGTAGACTTCGTAATTCTCCATCACGCGCTGCACATAATTGCGCGTTTCGGGGAAGGGGATCCGCTCGATCCAGTCGACGATGGCATCGATCGACTGTCCGCGTGGATCGCCATAGCGACCGATCCACTCTGGTACTCGCTTCGGACCCGCATTGTAGGCAATGAAGGTCATGATGTAGGAGCCGCCGAAAGCGTCGATCTGTTCGCCAAGATAATGCGCCCCGAGTGTCGCATTGTAGCCGGCGTCTGCCGTCAGCCGGTCCTTGGAATAGGCGATGTTGTGGCGCTTGGCGACGGCCTTCGCCGTTCCCGGCAAGATTTGCAGCAGCCCGCGGGCATCTGCAGCTGAAACGGCGGCCGGATTGAAAGCACTTTCCTGGCGGGCAATCGCGTAAGCAAGTGCCTTGCCGGAGCCGGAGATGTTGGCATTCGTCGGAATAACACCAAGCGGAAATGCCAGCGCCGCGACGTCGACGCCGCGGGAGTAGGCTATCTTGCCGACCTGCAGCGACAGATGGTGGTCGTCTGAACGTTCCGCCTGCGCACTTAGAACCGCAAGTTCGCCGGGGCTCTGCAGTTGTTCGGCAAGCGCCAGGTACAGGCTCTTGGCCCGCCAGCCATGGCCGGCTGCATCGAGACGGGCAATGGCCTGTACCGCTTCGCGTGACAGATAGCGCTGGCGGTCGGCCTGGGTCGGCGATGGATAGCTCACATTCAATGTCTTGCGGCCAAGCTTGTCGCTGGCGAGCTGCCCATAGAAGGTCGTCGGATAGCTGGCGGCCTTCGCGTAGAATTCGGCCGCCTTTCCAGGTCCGCCGGCCTCGGCAGATCGTCCCATCCAGTACCAGGCGCGCGACACGGAAATCGGTCCATTAGAAAAGTCGAGAATCTTGCGGAAATGCGCCTGTGCCACAGCGGGATCCTGCAGGCCGCGCAGGGCATACCAGCCGGCGTGGAACTCGGCTTCGACGATATCGGTCGGCGTCATTGCGGCGTAGCTGGCAACGATCTTGTAGGCGCCCTTGAATTCTCCCTGGTCGACCAGGCCTCGGCTGACGATCCGCTGTTCGTTCCACCACTCGCCTGCATTGACCAGCTCGTCCCGATTGCGAGGCACCTGCTGGAGCAGCTTGGCAGCTTCAGCATATTTGTCCTGTTTTCGCAGATATTCGATGCGCGCGAAGAGATAGCCGGCATCGCCCTTCCACTGGCCGTCGACCGCTGCAAGAAGTGCGCCGGCGTTGGACGCCTTGCTCATCACGGAAGCCCAGGCCTTGTAGAGCGATTGGGCCTGACCCATGTCGGCAAAGCGCTTGGCCTGCACCGCGCGATTGCGATACATCAGGTAGTCCATGCGCGCCTTGTGATCGGCCGGTGTGAGCAGGCCGGAAAACTCCGCCAGAATCTTGTCTTCGGTCGGCTTGTCCAGATCCTCGCCGCGCCAGACCTTGCGAATGTATTTCGCGGCCTGGCTCTGCTTGCCGGTCGTGATGAGTGCACGGGAAAGGATTATCGCGCCCGAAGTCGTCTCCGGTGATGTCTGCCCGAAGGCCGCCAAGACAGCGGTCGGGCCAGGGTTTTCATCGTAAAGAGCGCGTTCGGAGTAAGCCCGTAGTTTCGCGAGCCCTGGCCATCCCTGCAATTCCTGCGCCGCTGACGCAATCTCCGTCGAGGGAATGCCCTTCTGCCCGGAGACCGCAATCGCCCATGTCAGAATGTGCCGGTCCAGCGTCCCGCGTCCCATGCGGTCGCGAATGGAAAGCGCCTGCAGGGGATCGTTGTCCGAGAGCGCGTCCAGGCCGGACTTCAAATCGCTGTTGACGGGTGCAATTGCCTGCGCGCGCGGAATCGAGCCGGTGACGATCGATTCCGGCATTGTCGTCTGCGGCACAAAACCGATCGGCTTTACATCGGGAACGGGGGTGACTTCGTTCGGAAGCGAAGACGCGGCGCTGCTCCACGCAGCGGCGGCAAAGCCGAGGGCGGACAGGATCAGGACTGCTTTCTTCATGGGACACTCACAACGAAAACACGCCCGACCATTTGGCGGGAGCCATCTTAACGAAAGCTTACCAAAGTCAGTAAACTTCGTTCACATTTGCTAGCGGAATTTGCCCTAAACCGATCCATGCGCGCTTGTCGCGGCGATTTCACCGCACTATGGTGCCCCACCAATATTCAAGGAATGCGGCCGAAGCGTGAATTCGGCCACGAGGAGTTCTGCATGTTTCAGGGATCCATTCCCGCTCTCGTCACTCCCTTCACTGATGCTGGACAAGTAGATGAGGCCTCGTTTGCGGCCCACGTCGACTGGCAGATCAAGGAAGGCAGCAGCGGTCTCGTTCCGGTCGGTACGACCGGCGAATCTCCGACGCTGTCGCATGCCGAGCACAAACGGGTGGTGGAACTCTGCATCGAAGCCGCAGCCAAGCGCGCGCCCGTGATGGCCGGCGCTGGTTCGAACAATACGCGTGAAGCGATCGAACTTGCTCAACACGCCGAGAAAGCCGGGGCGGATGCCATCCTCGTCGTCACGCCCTACTACAACAAGCCGACGCAGAAGGGGTTGATCGCGCATTTTTCGGCAATCGCCGATGCTGTAAAGCTGCCGATCTATATCTATAATATACCTGGCCGCTCGGTGATCGACATGACGCCGGAAACGATGGGCGCGCTTGCCAAGGCCCACTCGAACATTGTGGGCGTCAAGGACGCAACCGGCAAGATCGAGCGCGTGTCCGAGCAGCGCCTGACTTGCGGCAAGGAGTTCAGGCAGCTGTCTGGCGAGGATGCGACCGCACTCGGCTTCAATGCCCATGGCGGTGTCGGCTGCATCTCGGTGACGGCCAACGTGGCGCCGCGGCTTTGCGCGGAGTTCCAGGCTGCGACGCTTGCCGGTGACTACGCGAAGGCGTTGGAATATCAGGATCGCCTGATGCCACTGCACAAGGCAATCTTCCTGGAGCCCGGCCTCTGCGGGGCAAAGTATGGCCTGGCAAAGCTGGGGCGGATGAGCCGAAATGTGCGTTCGCCGCTGGTTTCGACACTGGAACCTGCCACGGAAACGGCAATCGATGCCGCCATGCGCCATGCGGGCTTGCTGAACTAAGACAAGCCACTAGGGCTGCCTTCACAGGCGGGCGATGTTCCCTTACATAGAAGGTAAGAGAGAAGGGCGCGGCAGTCGCGCCCTCAAGTATTTGGAATGTGTGTCATGGCCCCCAAAGGCAGCGAGCGCGTGGTCAAGAAGATCGTTGCGGAAAACCGCAAGGCGCGCTTCAACTATGAGATCATCGATACCTACGAAGCCGGATTGGTGCTCAAGGGCACCGAGGTCAAGTCGCTGCGCGAGGGTAAGGCCAATATCGCAGAATCCTATGCCTCTGATGAGGATGGCGAGATCTGGCTGATCAACTCCTACTTGCCCGAGTATCTGCAGGCAAACCGCTTCAACCATGAGCCGCGCCGGCGCCGCAAGCTCCTCCTTTCGGGTCGCGAGATCAATCGCCTGCGGGCGGGAATCAATCGCGAAGGCATGACCTTGGTCCCGTTGAAGATCTACTTCAACGATCGCGGTCGCGCAAAGATAGAACTGGCGTTAGCCAAGGGTAAGAAGCTGCACGACAAGCGCGAGTCGGAGAAGGAGCGCGATTGGAATAGGCAGAAAAGCCGTCTTCTCAAGGACAACGGCTAAAAGCTTGTCGCGTCTAAATCGCCTCATACCCTGCGGCCTTGAAGTAGTTTCGACATTCTTCAACGGGGAACAGTGCACAGATGTCGCTCAGGGCATTTGATATTGCGTCGAAACTCCTTGCGGCTTTCTTTCGTAGGAGCGTCTTGAGTTTCGAGAAGGCCATTTCGATCGGGTTTAGATCGGGCGAGTACGCAGGTAGAAAAAGCAGCCAGGCACCCTTTTGTCTGATGAGATTTTCGGCCTTTTCGCTTTTGTGGAAACGAACATTGTCGGCAATCACGACGTCGCCCTTGGATAGAGTTGGGACGAGTTGCGTTTCGATCCAGGTCTCGAATATCTCGGCATTCATTGGCGAGTTGACGATCCATGGGGCGACCATGGAATGCGATCTGAGGCCAGCGATGAACGTCTGCGTCTTCCAGGATCCGAAAGGCGCATGACTGCGGTAACGGTGGCCCTTTGGCGACCATCCGGAGCGTTTTGTCAGCTTCGTGTTCGTTGACGTTTCATCGATAAAAGTAAGGCGAGCCAGAGCCTTATCGAAGAATGGCTTGCGCCTTTCGAGCCATAGACTTCTCGCCCGAGCGATTTCCGGGCGAAGCTGCTCGCTTGCCATGAGGCTTTTTTTATGGCTCAAACCGAGCCGGTGCAACATGCGTCCAACGCTCGAGCGATGCACAATGACGCCGCGCTCTGCAAGCTCGAGGCACAATTCGTCAAGCGTCAAATCACCCTTCTCAGCCATACGTTCACGGAACCATGTTCCATGGTCGCTCAACTTGCCGCCGCCGACATGGCCCTGTCGTCTTGGCAACAGAGAGCCCGTTTCACGCTTCAGGATAACAAGGTTATTCACAAACCGAGGCGACACACGGAAATGCCGAGACGCCTCGCGATGGGTGTTACCTTCTTCAACGAACGCAACAACACGGGAACGCAACTCGATCGGATGTGATTTGCCCATGATCGGTCTCCTTCCAGCTACGAAGGAATCACAAATCGGCCGATTCGAGAACCTGAATCAAAAAACGGGCGACGCGCTTTAGTCAACCGCCGGGCCGGCATTTCTGCCCGGACGTCATGGCACTCCATTGATCGGCTTAAGCTTCCAGATCGGTTGGCGTCGCGGTTTCGGTTGGCCGCGGTGGTCGCTCCGAGGGATCCCGCCCGATTTCGCTCTTCAAGGACAGAAGGTCGATGAAATGATCGGCCTGGCGACGCAGGTCGTCGGCAATCATCGGAGGTTGCGTTGCCATCGTTGAGATGACCGAGACTTTTCGGCCCTTGCGCTGGAGTGCCTCGACAAGCGTCGTGAAGTCTCCGTCGCCGGAGAAGATGACGAGATGGTCGACGGTTTCCGATTGCTCCATGGCGTCGATCGCAAGCTCGATGTCCATGTTGCCCTTGATCTTTCGGCGGCCCATCGAATCCGTGAATTCCTTTGCCGGCTTCGTCACGACCTTGTAGCCATTGTAGTCCAGCCAATCGATCAGCGGGCGAATGGAAGAGTACTCCTGATCTTCGATCAGTGCCGTGTAGTAGTAGGCGCGCAAGAGATAGCCGCGTTTCTGAAACGCCTTCAACAGCTTGCGGTAGTCGATATCGAAACCAAGACTTTTGGACGCAGCGTAGAGATTGGCGCCATCGATAAAAAGAGCAATTTTTTCGCGTGGATCAAACATCGCGTACCAATCCAATGTGAGCAATCGTGATGCTTCCGTCAAAATCCAAGAAAACAATGGGTTATGCGGTCGCTTGGAACAATTCTTACTTTATGAACTATTCATATAAGAAAGATTTAGGGCACGATTCGCGATATTCCAAGCAACTTTTGGTGGAAATCCGCTTTCCGTTCCAAAATTCGCCGTCTTCGCCGGTTGGGGCTTGGCGCAATGAAAACTTGAATTTGTCCGGTTTTAATTGTATCGGGCGTGTTAATCCCGAGATCAGGACCGTAAAGGACAGGCAATGGCCCGTGTCACCGTAGAAGACTGCATTGATAAAGTTGAGAACCGCTTCGAGCTGGTTCTGCTTGCCAGCCACCGTGCGCGGCTGATTTCCCAGGGCGCCTCGATCACCATCGATCGTGACAACGACAAGAACCCGGTTGTGGCTCTTCGCGAGATCGCCGACGAGACGCTTTCTCCGGATGATCTCAAGGAAGATTTGATCCACTCGCTGCAGAAGCACGTCGAAATCGACGAGCCCGAGCCCGATCCGGCGAGCCTCATTGCAGCTGGCAGCGGCGCTGCGGCCGACAGCGAAGAGCAGGATGATCTGCCGGAAACGATCACCTTCGACCAGATGTCGGAAGAAGAGCTTCTGGCTGGCATCGAAGGCCTCGTGCCGCCGGAAAAGAGCGACGATTACTAATCGTCAACCTTGCGCCGTTATTGCTTCGGCATATTATTGCATATCATGTGCGCCAATCCGTGATTGGCGCGCTTTTCTTTTTTAATGGAGTGGTTTCGGGATGATGCGGCAGTACGAGCTCGTGGAGCGGGTTCAGAAATATAAGCCCGATGCCAACGAAGCCCTGCTGAACAAAGCCTATGTCTATGCAATGCAAAAGCATGGACAACAGAAGCGTGCCAGCGGCGATCCCTACATCTCGCATCCGCTGGAAGTTGCCGCGATCCTGACCGACATGCATCTCGACGAGTCGACGATCGCCGTCGCGCTGCTTCACGACACCATTGAGGACACGACTGCGACGCGCGCCGAGATCGATGAACTCTTCGGCGAGGACATCGGTCGGCTGGTTGAGGGACTGACGAAGATCAAGAAGCTCGATCTCGTCACCAAGAAGGCCAAGCAGGCCGAAAACCTGCGCAAATTGCTGCTCGCCATCTCCGACGACGTGCGTGTGCTGCTCGTCAAGCTTGCAGACCGTCTGCACAACATGCGCACATTGGATCACATGTCGCCGGAAAAGCGTGCGCGCATTTCCGAAGAGACCATGGATATCTATGCGCCGCTTGCCGGACGCATGGGCATGCAGGACATGCGCGAGGAGCTGGAAGACCTCTCCTTCCGCCACATTAACCCGGAGGCCTACGAGACCGTCACTGGGCGGCTCGAGGAGCTTTCGAAGCGTAACGAAGGTCTAGTCAAGAAGATCGAGACCGAATTGGGCGATCTGCTCGTTGCGAACGGGCTGAATAGCGCCATCGTCAAGGGACGCCAGAAGAAGCCTTACTCCGTGTTCCGCAAGATGCAGTCGAAGTCGCTGTCCTTCGAGCAGCTTTCGGACGTCTACGGCTTCCGCATCATCGTCGATGATATTCCGGCTTGCTACCGGGCTCTCGGTATCGTTCACACCCGCTGGCGCGTGGTTCCCGGGCGCTTCAAGGACTATATCTCGACGCCGAAGCAGAATGACTACCGTTCGCTGCACACGACGATCGTCGGCCCGTCCAGCCAGCGCATCGAGCTTCAGATCCGCACCAAGCGGATGCACGAGATCGCGGAGTTCGGTATCGCCGCCCACACGCTCTACAAGGATGCCGCTTCGACCTCTGACAACGATATCCTGTCGCGTGAGTCCAACGCCTATTCATGGCTGCGACACACGATCGAGGCGCTTGCCGAAGGAGATAGCCCCGAGGAGTTCCTGGAGCATACAAAGCTCGAGCTGTTCCAGGATCAGGTCTTCTGCTTCACCCCCAAGGGCAAGCTGATCGCGCTTCCGCGAGGCGCGACCCCAATCGACTTTGCCTACGCGGTTCACACCAACATCGGCGACACGACAGTCGGTGCCAAGATCAACGGTCGTATCATGCCGCTCGTGACCCGGCTGGCAAATGGCGATGAGGTCGAGATCATTCGCTCCGGCGTGCAGGTGCCGCCTGCAGCCTGGGAAGAGATTGTGGTAACGGGCAAGGCGAGGGCCGCGATCCGCCGCGCCACCCGATTGGCCATCCGCAAGCAATATGCCGGGCTCGGCCATCGCATTCTGGAGCGCACCTTCGAGCGGGCCGGCAAGATCTTCTCGCGCGAAGCGATGAAGCCCGCGCTCCATCGGCTTGGGCAGAAGGATGTCGAAGATGCCATCGCCGCTGTCGGTCGTGGCGAAATGTCGTCGCTCGACGTATTGCGCGCCGTTTATCCGGACCATCTGGAAGAACGCGTGACGGCCAAGCCGAGCGGTGACGACGGTTGGTTCAACGTTCGCAGTGCCTCGGGCATGATCTTCAAGATACCGGGCAAGGCGAAGTCGGGTGTCGACGGCGCGGCCGCAGACCTCAAAGCCGATATCGGTATGGATACGATGCCCATCCGCGGCATTTCGAGCAATGTCGATGTGCAGTTTGCGCCGACCGGCGCCGTACCCGGTGACCGCATCGTCGGGATCATGAATACGACGGAGAAGGGCAACGGCATTACGATCTACCCGATCCAGTCGCCGACGCTGCAGCGTTTCGATGATCAGCCCGACCGGTGGATCGATGTTCGCTGGGATCTCGACGAGGCCAACAAGTCGCGATTCATGGCGCGGATCATGGTCAATGCCTTGAACGAGCCCGGTACATTGGCAAAACTCGCACAGACCGTTGCAGGTGTCGACGTCAATATCCGCGTGTTCAACACGGTGCGCGTCGCAACCGACTTCACCGAAATGACGCTTGATGTTGAGGTCTGGGACCTTCGGCAGTTGAATCAGCTGCTTGCTCAGCTGAAGGATCTGGAATGCGTCGCGACGGTCCGCCGGCTCTACGAGTAGGCCGACGCAGCCGGTTGGCGGGCCATCTGCACATTTTGTGATCGTTTCGTGACGAAAATCGCACTGATATAAGGCTAGATATGCGCACGGCGCATGGCTGCGCCTATGTTAGAGCGTTGGTAATTGCTGCCGTGAGCGCCTATCTTCCAGTCATCAGGAAACGAACAGAAGATGAGGCAAAGAAATGTTTACACCGATCAAGAAGATCGCCCGCGCACTGCGCGCACCGACTGCTGAAGAACGCGAAATGGCTTACCTGAACGGCTCGTTTGACCGTATCGATCTTGAATATCGTCAGCGTCAGGTCGACCGCGGTCTGTTCCGCATTCGTTAATATCGGATCTATACTCGAAGAATGGAAGGGGCGTATTGCATATCACGCCCCTGGTGAGTGCTGCAGACTGCAGCAATCAAATAATGACTGAGATGGTTTGACGCTCTTGTCACGCCGGTGCGGGTTGCACTACATACGCGCCATGTTGTTCCGACGTCGAAAACCTGCTGGATTTCGTGAAAAAGTGCGTGAGTTGCTATGGCCTCGCAAGGGATTCTTGCGGCCGCTGCGCTATCTCACGATGCGTGTTCTGCGCTTGACGGCGTCGCCGCACGCCGTCGCCATGGGTGTGGCCGCAGGGATTTTTGTGTCCTGGACGCCCTTTATCGGCGTTCATTTCGTTATGGCCTTCGTGCTCAGCTATCTCTTCTCCGGCAATATGGTCGCCGCCGCGCTTGGTTGCGCGGCTTTCGGCAATCCGCTGACCTATCCCTTTATCTGGGGGGCGACCTGGGAGATCGGTCACCTGCTGCTCGCTCGTCAGGATACGATGCAGGGGCACCAGATCGATCTTGGCGCCCTATTCCATGAGTTGCATTTCTCCGAACTCTGGCGGCCCGTTCTCGAGCCGATGCTTATCGGCTCCATCCCGCCGGCGCTTTTGACTTCCGTCATCGTCTACTTCGGAACCTTCTACGCCGTGAAGGGCTTCCAGACGCGCCGCCGCGAGCGTCTGATGGAACGTGCCCGCATGCGGCTGCTACACGCAGTACAGGAAACCGTATGATTATCGGCATCGGCAGCGATCTCATCGACATCAGGCGCGTCGAGAAATCCCTCGAACGCTTTGGCGAGCGCTTCGCCAATCGCTGCTTCACCGAGGTCGAGCGGGCGAAGTCCGACCGGCGCGCCAATCGCGCGGCCTCCTATGCCAAACGCTTTGCGGCCAAGGAAGCCTGCTCCAAGGCGCTTGGGACAGGCATGGCGCAAGGTGTTTTCTGGAAGGATCTCGGCGTCGTGAACCTGCCGAGCGGCAAGCCGACGATGAAGCTGACGGGCAGGGCGGCCGAGATGCTCCAGTCATTGCTGCCGGCCGGCCACAAGGCTGCCATTCATTTGACGATAACGGATGATTACCCCTTGGCCCAGGCCTTCGTCATCATAGAGGCCCTGCCGGAAAGTGCCTGATCAGCGACGTAGAGTCGCTTTTAATGTTGGCGCCATTGCCGCAATCGGCCGAAGCCGCTAGAGAGAAGCAAACAAGAGTTGCGCCCTTGACGGTGCATTGAAGGAATAAGACTGCGTGTCCGAAAAAGTCGAAACCAAGCCGAACGCCCTCTGGGAAAACATCAAGGTCATCGCCCAGGCGCTGATTTTGGCGATGGTTATCCGAACGGTGTTTTTTCAGCCGTTCACCATTCCCTCCGGCTCGATGATGCCGACTTTGCTTGTGGGCGACTACATCTTCGTCAACAAGTTTGCCTATGGCTATTCGAAGTACTCGCTGCCTTTCTCGCCGAACCTGTTCAGCGGCCGTATCTTCGCGAGTGAGCCGAAGCGCGGTGACATCGTTGTCTTCCGTTTCCCGCCGAATCCCGATGTCGATTACATCAAGCGGCTGGTCGGTCTTCCCGGCGATCATATTCAGGTCACGGAAGGCGTTCTCTACGTGAACGGCAAGCCGGTTCCGAAGGTGCCGGATGGCACGTTCAATTCCGACTACGCGCAGGATCCGGGCCAGGACGTGCCGGTTTTCCGCGAGACGCTGGATAACGGCGTCAGCTACGACACACTGGACCAGTCCCCGGTTTCCCGTGGCGACAACACGCGCGAGTTCATCGTTCCCGAAGGTCACTACTTCATGATGGGCGATAATCGCGACAATTCGCTCGACAGCCGCTTCGATGTCGGCTTCGTGCCTGCGGAGAACCTGGTCGGTCGAGCCAGCGTCATCTTCTTCTCGCTCGGCAACGACACTTCGTTCCGCGAGATCTGGAAATGGCCGACGAACATGCGTTGGGATCGTCTCTTCAAGGGCGTTGAATGAGTAAGGCGCAGACGCTCTCGGCGGCGGATCGGACAAGGCTTGAAGCCCTGATCGGTCACGAGTTCGCCGAGAAAGAGCGGCTGGACCGGGCGTTGACGCATGCCAGTGCCCGCACGCAGAAAGGCGGCAACTACGAGCGGCTGGAGTTTCTTGGCGACAGGGTGCTTGGCCTTTGCGTCGCGGAACTGCTCTTCCGCACGTTCGGCGCGGCGACAGAGGGCGAACTTTCGGTGCGCCTCAATCAGCTCGTCAGCGCCGATACCTGTGCGGAAGTCGCCGATGAACTCGGCCTGCACCTCTTCATTCGCACCGGCGCCGACGTGAAGAAGCTGACCGGCAAGCGCATGATGAATGTGCGCGCTGATGTGGTCGAAAGCCTCATCGCGGCGATCTACCTCGACGGCGGTCTGGAAGTTTCCCGCCGGTTTATCCTGAAATTCTGGGAGAAGCGGGCAGCACGGGCCGACGGCGCGAGGCGCGACGCGAAGACCGAGTTGCAGGAATGGTCGCATGCCAAATTCGGCATCACGCCGATCTACCGGGTTGAAGAACGCACCGGACCGGATCATGATCCGCGCTTCACGGTGACAGTGGAGGTCGCCGGTGTTCAGCCCGAAACGGGCATTGAGCGCTCAAAGCGGGCTGCCGAGCAGGTCGCAGCCACACGAATGCTGGAACGCGAAGGCATTTGGCAGAAATCCTCTGCCGGAAACTGACGGGATAAATGACGGAAGAACACGATATGGCGGATGACGCCCCTGAAACTGCGGGCGCGACACGGTCGGGCTTCGTCGCTCTGATCGGGGCGACCAACGCCGGCAAGTCGACGCTGGTCAACCGCCTGGTCGGTGCCAAGGTCTCCATCGTCAGCCATAAGGTGCAGACGACGCGCGCCATCGTGCGCGGCATCGCGATCCACGACAATGCGCAAGTCGTGTTCATGGATACGCCTGGTATTTTCAAGCCGCGGCGGCGGCTCGACCGCGCCATGGTCACATCGGCCTGGGGCGGCGCCAAGGATGCCGACCTGATCATGTTGCTGATCGACAGCGAACGCGGTCTGCGCGGTGATGCGGAAGCCATTCTTGAGGGCCTCAAGGAGGTGCATCAGCCGAAAATCCTCGTCTTGAACAAGATCGACCGCGTCAAACGCGAAGATCTGCTGGCGCTCGCGGCAGCCGCCAACGAGAAGATTGACTTCACTCATACCTTCATGATCTCGGCCGAGAATGGCTCCGGTTGCGACGACGTCATGGACTATCTGGCAAAGACGCTGCCCGAGGGACCTTGGTACTATCCCGAAGATCAGATTTCCGATCTGCCGATGCGCCAGCTTGCGGCGGAGATTACCCGCGAGAAGCTGTTCCTGCGCCTGCATCAGGAGCTTCCCTATTCATCGCATGTCGAGACGGAGAAGTGGGAAGAGCGCAAGGACGGCTCGGTCCGGATCGAGCAGGTGATCTACGTCGAACGCGACAGCCAGAAGAAGATCGCGCTTGGCAAGGGCGGCGAAACCATCAAGGCGATCTCGTCGGCGTCCCGACGGGAGCTCTCCGAAATCCTCGAGCAGCCGGTCCATCTTTTCCTGTTCGTGAAGGTTCGCGAAAACTGGGGCGATGACCCCGAGCGCTTCCGCGAAATGGGGTTGGATTTCCCGAAGTAGGACTGCCCCTTCTACGGCTTTGTTTCTATAGTAAAAACTGCCGTGTGGAACAACGCTCGGGGTTCGGGTGTTCCTATGTGAAGCGCGCCAATCCCGGCGGCGCTCTTCCTTTGAGCACAAGGGCCTGTATGGCGACCCCGCGCCCCACTTCCTCGTTCAAAACGCCGTGCGAGCGCTGTCCGTTGCGTGCTATGGCGACATTCAGGGCGTTCAGCAGCGAAGAACTCGAATTCGTTTCGAAGTTCAAGAGAGGCGAGCTGGCCGTGGATGCCGGTGCCACGATCCTCGTCGAGGGCGCACATAGTGCGCACCTGTTCACCGTTCTTTCCGGCTGGGGCTTCCGCTACAAGGCACTGGAGGACGGGCGCCGGCAAATCCTGAACTATGTCATGCCGGGTGATCTGATCGGTCTTCAGGGAACGATCATGGGGGAAATGCAGCATTCCGTCGAAGCGTTGTCGCCTGTGTCCCTTTGCGTCTTCGAGCGCGACAAGCTGATGACCCTCTATACCAAGCATGCGTCTCTGGCCTTCGACATCACCTGGATTGCTGCCCAAGAAGAACGCATCCTTGACGAACACCTGTTGAGCATTGGCCGTCGGACGGCGCTCGAACGGGCCGCCTACCTCATCGCCTTCCTATTTGAGCGCGGAAGGGTGTTGAAGCTCTTCAACGGCGATGCCTCGATTCCGATCACGCAGCAGCATGTGGCCGACACGTTGGGCCTTTCGATTGTTCATACCAACAAGACGTTGAAAAAACTCGCCAATCGTAACCTCATCCGCTGGCAGGAGCGTGCCTGCGAGGTGCTCGATGGCGAAGGCCTGATGGATGCTGCCGGCTGGGAGGGGCTCGGAGAAAAAGTCCGTCCATTCATATGATACGCTTCGCCGGCATGTCTTTTCTAAATGCACATCACGCGAAGGGGACCTAAGGTCCTCCGTGCCATCTTTCTTCCTGCTTTGCTTTTTATCGACGCGAAACGAAAAAGCGGCTATGCAAGTTAAGCGGTAAATGGTTGTCGGCCTATGAGCCATGGGGCGTCAGAGGTGGAAATCCGGGAAATGCAATGCCGAGCGTCTTCGATGACACTCAGCGAGGGGCGTATTGGGTATGAAGGCAAACCGTGTTCTGGTCCTTGAGGACAGTTTGATCATCGCGATGGAAGCCGAGGATATCCTTCGCCAGGTGGGCGTGGAAACGATTGGTATCGTCTCAAGCCTCGACCAGGCAATGGAGGCGACCAGGACCGAGACCTTCGATTTCGCGTTGCTGGACGTCAACCTTGGCGAAGTCATGAGCTTTGATTTCGCCCGTCATTTGGCCAACATCAATATCCCGTTTGGGTTTGTGAGCGGCTATTCGGACACGAAGGATTTTCCCGAAGACCTCCAGAATGTGCCGCTGCTCGTCAAACCGTTTGGCGAATCGGCGATGCGCGACTTCCTTCAGAAGCTCTTCCCAGCCAGCGTCTAATGCCTTTTCATGACAGAGCACCGGTGTTGCGGTAGGATCGAATCGAAGGTTTAAGGTTCGCATCCGATGCAGTGGCACGACCGGGCAATCATCTTGGGCGTCAAGCGCCACGGCGAGACGAGCGTTATCGCCGAGGTGATGACGCGTGAGCGCGGGCGCCATCTGGGTATGGTCCGTGCCGGCCGGTCGCGGGCCATGCAACCTGTCCTTCAGCCCGGCAATGAGGTCGAGGTCACATGGCGCGCGCGCCTTGATGAGCACCTTGGCGAGTTTCGCATCGAGCCGCTGACGTTGCGGGCCGCGCGCCTGATGGAAACGGCGACTGCCGTCTATGGTGTGCAGGCCATGGGCGCGCTGCTGCGGTTTTTGCCGGAACGAGATCCGCATCCGCATCTCTTCGAAGCGCTTGAGGTCATCCTCGACAATCTCCACAATCCGGCCGATGCCGGTGAGCTTTTTGTCCGGTTCGAACTCGCAGTTCTGAACGACCTTGGTTTCGGCCTCGATCTGACCGAATGTGCCGCTACGGGCGCGCGTTGCGACCTTGCCTATGTGTCGCCGAAGTCGGGCAGGGCGGTCAGTCGGACTGCGGGGGCGCCATGGGCGGACAAGATGCTGCTCCTACCGTCATTCCTGAACAGCGAGGCGAACTGCGCGGCCGATATCGACAGCCTCAACGCTGCGTTCCGCTTAACGGCATTCTTTCTCCATCGCCATGTCTATGAGCCGCGCGGAGTTGAGGCGGCGGCTGCACGCGAGGGCTTCGTTCAGGCGGCGCTGAAAGCACTGAAGGCAGCCGCCACGCAGGACGAACTGCCGGCCTGATCGACCGCTTTTCATTGGTGAAAAATATCATGCAGAGCAGGTGCTTTACGCGCCTCACGCGCCTGCCTATTTCGATTGCATGCAGCCCAGCGATCGGAGGAGTAGACGATGCTGACCAAGCCCAATGTGACGACCACGATAAACCTCTGGAACAATTATGAAATACCCAGATTGGGTATGGGCTGCTGGGCGATCGGCGGGCCGTTCTATGCCGGCGATACGCCGCTCGGCTGGGGCGAGGTCGATGACGACGTGTCCGTCGCCGCCATTCATCGCGCAATCGAGCTCGGTATCCGTTTCTTTGATACGGCTTCAAACTATGGGGCGGGGCATTCAGAGGAGATCCTCGGGCGCGCGATCGGCAACCGCAGTGATATTGTCATCGCGACCAAGTTCGGTTTTGCCACCGACCCCGAGACAAAGCAGGCGACCGGCGCCTTCGCCGATCCAGCTTTCATTCGCCGCTCGGCCGAAACATCGCTCCGTCGGCTGAAGCGGGATCGCCTCGATCTGCTCCAGTTTCATCTGAACGATTTTCCGCTGGAGCAGTCAGACGTGGTCTTCGAAACGCTGGAGAATCTGCGCAGCGAGGGCAAGATCGACGCCTTCGGCTGGAGCACCGATTTTCCGGATCGTGCTGCACGACATGCCGAGCGTCGTGGTTTCGTTTCCATCCAGCACACGATGAACGTCTTCGAGCCGGTGCCGGATATGATCTCGGTGATCGAACGGCATGGACTGATCTCGATCAACCGCGGGCCGCTCGCGATGGGGTTGCTCAGCGGAAAATTCCGCGCCGACACGAAGGTCGGCGACAAGGATGTTCGCGGTGCGAGCCTCGATTGGATGGTCTATTTCAAGGATGGGCGCATCGCGCCGGAGTTCGCAGCCCGACTGGAGGCGGTTCGCGAGCGGTTGACGTCCGACGGTCGAACTCTGACGCAAGGGGCTCTGGCGTGGCTCTGGGCGCGCTCACCCCGAACCTTGCCGATCCCGGGCTTCCGCACCGTCGCCCAGGTTGAAGAAAACGCCGGTGCGCTGGCCAAAGGACCGCTATCGCCAGCGGTCATGATGGAAATAGACGAGGCGCTTGCGCAGGTTTTCCCCTAGTCGCGGTGTCGAATCTTGAAAGCCCAGCCCTCAGGCCTCTCTTCGATGACCTTGACCGGGTCGCCGATCGCTATCCGACCTATCCCACGAGGCGTGACATTCCAGCCAAAGAGCGGGCCGGGTACGCGCCGGTCCGCCGACATCCGAATGCGGCCCATGGCTGGCATCGGGTTGGGAACGTCGCGCGATCCGGTCGATTGGTCCTGCGTCGTCATGATGCAGCGCGCACAGGGTTTGACGAGATCGAAACGAATGCCTCCGATTTCGATCGCTGCCCAACGATCTTCCTGCCAAGCTTCATCGGTATCGAGGACGATGTTGGGCCGGAACCGCTCCATGCCGACACCACCTTCGCCGTGCCTTTCGAGGTCGGCATTCAGTGCCCGTAGGGAGCCGGTCGTCGTCACCAGGATCTGGTAGCCATCGGCAAATGTAACCGGTGTGCCTTCGCCGGCCCATTCTGCGCTGGCGGAGCGCCTGGCATCCTCATCGAAAAACACCAGTCTCACGTCTCGCCCAAGCCAAGCGGAAAGTTGGTCATTCGCCACGTCATCGGCAACCGCAGCATTGACGATGGACTTCCAGATCGAAACGTCCATTCGCCTTGCGGCCATCGGGATCTGCGCAATCATCTGCTTGTCACCACCCATGGTGAGATGGAACTGAGAAGGCCCGGCCTGCACGGCAATGCGCGCAAGCTCGGGCAGCTCGCGCTGTGTGATAAAGTGTCCGCCCCGATCAGTGATCATCGCGCGCCGGTCGCCCGGCAGCCCGGATGCATCGATCTCCGAGGACGGCAGGGCAATACCTCGAGCACTCTTGAGCGGATAGATGAAAAGATCGGTGATACGCATCAAGTGCTCCTAGATTTCGTCCATGAATGCCGCGAGGAAGTCTCGCAGCCGTTTATCGCGTTCGGCCGCGAGCGCGCGGCCTGCTTTCGTCTGAAAGCCATCCGCCAGTTTGAACAGTTTGGTCTGGAAGTGGTCGATGACATATCGTTTGTCGTCAAGCTCTCGATTGCTGCCAGCCGGATCGAACGGGTCGTAGAGCGCGGACGACATCCGCCCACCGATATAGAAGCAACGCCCGGCGCCGACGATGCCTATCGCATCCAGCCGGTCGGCATCCTGCAGTATCTTGGCCTCCAGGGTCTCCGGCGCGACGTTCGC
Organism: Rhizobium sp. LjRoot258; assembly: GCF_964254185.1. NCBI lineage: Bacteria > Pseudomonadati > Pseudomonadota > Alphaproteobacteria > Hyphomicrobiales > Rhizobiaceae > Rhizobium > Rhizobium sp. LjRoot258. The sequence goes on from NZ_CAXUST020000001.1 coordinate 885,466, forward strand.
GGAGAAGCTGTGCGCGACGATCGCGTGCGCGACTGCTGCGATATCGTTGCCCTCCCAGCCAAGCCCTGCGAGAATAGCCGATGCCTTCTCTGCCGCCAGTGCAGAGGCCCTCGATCGTATGGGGGAGTTCTTTTCCACGGCGACGCAGTCATGCAGTAGGACGGCAGCCGCGAGGATCCTTGCATCGCCACCCTCGAGAGCCTGGATTCGCATCGCGTTCTTGAAGACACGCAAGACATGCGCAACGTCATGCGAGCCGTCGTCGCCTTCCGACGAATGCGGCACGAGCTCGGTGGCAAGGTTTTCAAATGGAGCGAAGGCCTTCGCCTGGAACATGGGATCACCGCATTGGAAGAGGGTGCCCTTCCATAAACGCAGGAACCACGAGTCGCAACGAAGTGCGTGTCAGCTCGCCCTTGCGCTGGTGTGTTGCGGTGGCTGCGACAACAGGTAAGGCACGTCGACGGCAGGCCGCGGCGGACTGATGTGATAGCCCTGGATCTCATCGCAAGCTTCACGCTGCAACAGCGCCAGCTGCTCGGCCGTTTCCACACCTTCCACAGTTACGCGCATGCCGAGCGCATCGCCGAGAAGGATGATGGCGCGCATGATCGCAAAGGCTTCCCTGTCTTCGACGATACCGTTGACGAACGACTTGTCGATCTTGATCTTGTCGAAGGGGAACCGCCGGAGATAGCTCAGCGATGAGTAGCCGGTGCCGAAATCGTCCATGGCGATGCGAATGCCGCTTTGTTTGAGCACGTGCAGGATGGGCAGGGCCTCATCGAGATTTTCCATCAGCACACTCTCGGTGATCTCGATTTCCAAACGGCAGGCCGCAAGCCGTGTTTCTGCCAGTGCCGCGGCGACATCGGCCGGCAGATCACTGTTCGTGAATTGAATGGCTGAAACGTTGACCGCGACCTTGATATCTTCCGGCCAGTGCACCGCATCGCGGCAGGCGCGGCGCAGCACCCAGCGTCCGATGTCGACCACGAGCCCGACCTCTTCCGCAAGAGGGATGAATTCCAGCGGCGGCACTCGACCACGCGTCGGGTGGTTCCATCGCACGAGCGCCTCGAAACCGCAGATCCGCTGTTGGTTAAGATCATAGAGCGGTTGATAATGAAGCTCGAACTCCTCTCGCTCGACGGCTTTGCGCAAATCCGCTTCCAGTGCATGCCGCGCTTCGATTTCAGCTTCCATCTCGGCGGTGAAGAAACGTTCGCCGTTGCCGCCGCTGCTCTTGGCGTGCGACAGCGCGACGCCGGCATGTTTCAGCAGGACATCCGTCTCCGTTCCGTCTTGCGGACTGATGGCGATACCCATCGACACGCTGAGCTCGACGGCTTTGTCGCCGCGAACGAACGGCTCGGAAAGTTCCCGCCGGATCTGGTCGGCAAGAGCCGTGACATTCCACGGCTGCTGCCGCCCGGATTGGAGAACCGCAAATTCGTCCGAGCCAAGGCGTGCCAGCACATTGCCAGCGCCGGCCGACATGCGGATGCGCTCGGCCACCTGCCGCAGGATCTTGTCACCGGCCGAAACGCCGAGCGTGTTGTTGATTGATTTGAAGCGATCAAGATTGAGGTGCACGAGGGCGATGTGTTCCTCCGGCTTGCGGGCGGCCAGCGCGGTGTCGATGCGTTCCCTGAGGCTGATGCGGTTCGGCAGGCCCGTCAGCGGATCGTGATGAGCGAGATAGGCAATACGCTCGGCCGCTTTTCGGTCTTCGGTGATGTCGGCGTGGATAGAAATATTGCTCCCATCGGGCAGTACGGTGATAACGCTCTGGATCGTGCGGCCGTCTTCCATCACCCATTCGCGGTGACGGATGTGTCCGCCCCGCGAGGCGGCGTCACGCAAACGGGAAACCTTTTTCTCAACTCGCTCGTTGCCGCGGATCTTTGCGATCAACGATCCCATCGAAGCGCCGGGAGAGGCCTCCTCGCTGCTGAACCCGAAGAGTTGCCGGAAGCGGATGTTGCAGACGATTAACCGCTGCTCCGAGTCGAAGACACTCAGGCCCTGAGGCAGGTTGTCGAGTACGATCCCGAAGAGGCGCTTCTGCTCCGCGAGGTCTTCCTTTGAGGCAAAGAGGCTGCCCTTCAGCTCGCCGTTTTCCTTGACGAGCAGTCGAGAACGATCCTCGGCGGCGCGCTTCTTTCCTGCCTGCAGCCGATATGTCTCGACGACAAGAGCCATCAGACGCTCGGCGTCGGCAGACCCGTCCTCATTGACGGCGGTTGTGCACTGCTGCCGAAAAAGGGCTTCAGCGTCCATTTGCGGCAATCTCCACGTCGGGAGAGAAAGGAAGGTGTGCGGAGCCCAATGAACCGCCTGCTAACCTGCAATTGCGACGCGGCGCGTCAGACATGAAAGGACCTTCTGAAACAATCAAAAAACTATCGTCAATACAATCTTAAACTCAACCGGCATGTGCCACCGTGGCAAAGATAATCCATTGGTCGCATTAAAATTCCATTGCAACGCAAACGAATATATCGCTGGCACTATATTTGGCTGCTTCAGCCGAAATGCGCGCAAATGCAGGCGATCTGAGCCCGGGCCACACGTCGCTGATGCGCCAAGATCACACTTTGTCAATCATGGTTAATGGCATGTTAACAGCTTATTGACGCAGTGCGCAAATCAGTTTAACGACCGATTAATCTTTGTTTTTCCCCATTTCGTATTGCGTACAAACATCACCGAAACGGCGGTGAATGGAGGTTTGTATGAGCCAGGTTTCATCGGTTAGTGATACGTCCTACGCGTATCTCGCGACGCTGTCGCGGCTGGACACAAATGGCGACGGCGTGCTGAGCAGGGGCGAGCGGGCGGCTGATGATAAGCCGGGCATTCTAAAGCAGTTGGGCGAAGAAGATACGATCCAGGATTTTGCACCCAAGCTGTCTGACGGCGTGCTTGCGTTCATGATGGCCACTCGCGAGAGCGGAAGCGTCAACTTCTATCAGCAGCATAACGCTTCCAACGATCTGTATAAGAGCACCTACGGTCAGTACGATCTCGATACCGTCGCCTGATCGCGCTGTGCGCCAAATTCGCAAGGCCGGCCCAGGGGTCGGCTTTTTTCTTTGCTGCCATTTCAGGAACAGCTTCACGCCTCGCACGTTGAAAACAGCGATGCAAGGGAAGGAAGCTCCAATGAAAACAGTCCTCTCGATTGCCGCTTTGGCGTTCATTGCGGTCTCTTCGGACACGTTGGCTCAGGACAAGCAAACGGCCACTGCGGACTTCGTCGGCGGTGACGGAAAGGCAAGCGGTCGGGCCACTCTGACGGCTGCAGCGAACGGCGGTGTACTGATCGAGGTCGAAGTCGCTGGATTGCCTGCGAACAAATGGGTCGCATTCCATGTCCACGAGACCGGCAATTGCGACGCGGCCGGGCATCACGAGTCGGCTGGAAAACACTTCAATCCGACCAATGCTGAGCATGGTCTGTTGTCAGCAAAGGGACCCCACGCCGGTGACATGCCTAATCAGTATGTTGACCAAGATGGTGTTCTGCGGGCGCAGATCTTTGACGGCATGGTCACCCTCGACGGCAAGACCGATGGCATCCGCGGTCGAGCGCTGATCGTTCACGCCAGTTCCGATGATTATCGCAGCCAACCTGCAGGGGATGCGGGCGAGCGCCTGGCGTGCGGCGTCATCAAGTAAGCTAAGCTGCACGTCAGCGATAGTAGTATCGCTCGGCGTACCACTCGCTTGATGCCATGGGCTTATCCGTCGCGACCCATTGCCCGGCACTGCTCGCTTCGAGCAGATCGGCGGTGGCGTGGTCCTCCAGCCCGACAAATATGATATTGGTGTTTTCGCGCAGCAGGGGATCGATGCCGAAGCCGATGCGGCCGTCTTCTCCCCAGTACAGCAGGTTCATCCTGACATAGAAGAACTCAGCCTGGTATTCAGCACCTTCGTCGCTGAAGGCATGCGCGACGTCGATGACAGACTTCTGCGGTCCATCATAGACGGTGATGGCCTCGTTCAGGCCGAATGTCGCCCCATAAAGCGTGATCGAGCGCGTCGGAACCGATCGAGTGGCGCCGGTGGTCACGTCCATCTGCTGGCCGAAGAAGCTGGTTTTGACACCATCCAGATCTCCGCGGAAGAAATAGGAAAATCGGTCACGCGTGAGATAGATCGCTTGCCACCGAAACCGCGCATATTCGTCGGACGCGCTTGTCAGGCTCCCGAGTGTCGCCAAACAGCTTACAAACGTATCGCGATAATTCTGCAGCGGCATCGATCAACCTCCTCTGGAGGTTAACCGGTATCGGTTCAAAACGTTCCGGCAGTCGGCTCTTCCACGTTCAGCGTAAACGGCGCGTTTCCGTCCGCATCGGCGCCTCGTCCGATAACGCGAACCGCATCGACCAGCCGTCCCCTGCGGCCGAGCATGTCGTCACCGATTTGAACGAGCCGCGCATTGGGTGTCGCATAGGGGGAGGCAGCCCGCAGCCGGCGGACGAGCACCATGTCCTCTTGCTCCGGCGACACGGAAAGAGCGGCAATCAAGGCGGCGGCGGGCGATCGTGATACACCCATCCAGCAGTGGATGAGAAGAGGCGCGCGCCGATCCCAATCGCGCGCAAAATCGATGATCTCCCGCACATGGGTTTCATCAGGCGCGACAAGGTTACCGGTTCCCTTGAAGGCGATGTCATTCATATTCAGGAGGAGGTGCCGGTGCGCCTGGATCACGGCAGGCCGGTGAAAGGCTTGCTCTTTCGCCATCAGGCTAATCATCTCGCGCGCGCCATGCCTGACCGCCATCTCGGCGATCAGGGAAAGGGGCGCAATAACGATCCTGGTCATGCTTTGCCGCCTCGCATGGCCTCGATTGCCTCGAAGCGCTCGCAAAAGAGGCGTTGCGCCTCGACAGCAGGCAGCGGGGTCATTAACAGCATGTCCTTCGTGATCCCGCGTGGCTGGCCGAAGAACTTCTGCGCCTCCGCCGAGGTAAAGCCGGCAAGCTGCGTCGCCTCGAAATAAGCGGCGATGGTGTCGGCCTTCTTTATCCTGTCCTTGAGCTCGCGTGTTGGGTGAGGCGGCAGGCCGAAGCGAAGATGGACGGCTGCCTCCAGCCGCGTTTCGACGGCCTTGTATCCACCGCCGACGACCGACTTGAATGGTGAAATCATGTCGCCGATCACATATTCCGGCGCATCATGCAGCAGCGCCATCAGGCATTGTTCGGCGGTCGCGTCGTTGAGGCGGCGGAAAATGTCCTCAACGACAAGGCAATGTTGGGCGACGGAGAAGGCGTGATCGCCCGAGGTCTGTCCATTCCAGCGGGCGACGCGCGCAAGTCCATGTGCGATATCGCTCACCTCGACGTCGACGGGAGAGGGGTCGAGCAGATCGAGCCGGCGGCCAGAAAGCATGCGTTGCCACGCGCGCGGCGCCTTTGCGGTCACGCGCTTGCCTCGTCCGCCGTCGACGGGAATGTCAGCCCCGTCCAGGCAGGCAATTCCAGGGTAACGGATGTGTCGCCTGCCAGCAGCGGCGTGTGTGCTGCCATGGCTTCACCGGCACGGTCGATGCGAACGATCGCAAGGCCGCCTTTTCCCACGACCGAGCCGAGCGCGCCGACCGGCTTGCCCGCGGCGGTTATCTCCGTCCCCGATGGCGGGAGTGCCACCTCGGCCTTCACCGTAACGACGCGGCGGCGCGCCGTTCCACGATGCTGCATGCGTGAGACGACCTCCTGGCCAACATAGCAGCCCTTCTTGAAGGAGAGGCTGCCGTTGAAATCCATCAGGACATCGTGCGGGAAGGCATCCTGCAGGGCATAATCCTGTCCCGACACGGCGATGCCATTCGAAATGCGCAACGCATCGTAAGCCTCGAGATCATCGGTGCCGTGCTGCCCCGGTCGCCGGACAAGAGTGATGCCGGCCTTGGCAAAACGGCTGTCGGCCAGCCCATTGTTTGTAGTTTCCCAGGAAACCGTGACGCCTTCGCCGGCAGGCGATAGGTCGACGGCAGCCCGGAGCTTATACATCGTCAGTCGCTTGAGCAGGGCGTCGCGCTGATGATCGTCCGTCTCGATGACGAACCCGTCGCCGTCCCGCCAGATCATGAAGTCGAAGAGGATTTTGCCCTGTGGGGTCAAGAGCCCGCCTGGCCGCGCTTCGTCGGCCGAAAGTGCGGCGATGTCTGTGGTGATCAGGTTCTGCAGGAAGGATTGAGCCTCTGAGCCGCTGACCCGGATGAGCGAGCGGTTCTTCAGAAATACGGCTGGCATGGCGGCACCTGTCGCGTTCGTTATCGCTCAGAAGTATGTCTTCGCTTAAGGGTTCGCAAGCCTCAGTCGCCGGCGGTGAAGTACTTCCACTTGCCATCGGGGGTGATGCCCAGGCGATAGAAATTATAGCCGCCGAATTCCTGCATGTCGGACAGGTCACCCGCTGTAACGATGCGTAGCAATTCGACCCGCTCGGGAGGTGTCAGCGCCTTGAGATCCTTCTCGGCGAAGTAGGGCCAGACGTACATCTCGTCAGGCGTGCCTTGGCCAACATGAACGAACCCGGTGGAAATGATGTCGAGCATGATCGCCAGGATCTCGTCGCCCTCGGGATCGCCCGAAAGGTCCTTGAGTGCGCTGATTGGATCGTCGGTCGGCTCGCCGACTGTTACCTGGGTCTGGCCGGAGCCTGTGCCGAGCAGAGGCCGCAGCCGCTCGAGATCGCCCGAAGCGGCAGCTTCGACGATCTGCTCGCGCATCTTGCGAACGGGCTCGGGGACCTTGCTGATATCGTAGATGACTTCGACAGGCTTCGTGCTGTCCTGGGCGCCGGGTGTCTTGTCGTTGCCCTGGCCGGCCTGCGAGTTGACCAGCGGGTCGGGCATCGGAACGCCGGGCGCCGTTGGCGATGCTGCGGGCTTTTCGCTGCCTTGGCCCTGAGCGCTTTGTTCAGCTTGGCCCGGGGTCTTCTGCAGCTCGGAAAGTGCCAGGGCCGAGGTCCCGGTCAAAAAGCTGCTGGCGCTAAGGCCGATTGCAAGCAAAAGCGGCGCGATCGCGGGCCGCGAAGCATTGTCCCTAGCGGTATGCATGAAGCTCTCTGTGATCGTTATTGCAAGGTGCGGTTCGGAGAAAACTCGCCGGCAAGCATGCGCTCCCGCAAGGAATCCAGCAGCGCTTCGGCACTGTTTTCGCCATGGAGGCGAATGGTTTCACGTAGCGCATGGATGATTGCTGTATCGGCGATGATCTCGGGTTCGATTCCGTCTGCCATGCCGTCGGCCCAGGCTTCATTATGGTACTCCAAGGCCGCCTGAGTCTTCTCATGAACGATCATGTCGTCGATGTCATTGAGGCTTGGTTCCATTGTCATTTCCTCAAACTGCATGCCTTACTGCCTAGTTAACAACCTTATCAGCCTTTTCCCAAAACGACACGGCCGGGTGCGAAAAGAGGTTAATTAACCGTTAATTTCCGAACCGTGACGTAATTTCTGTGGCAAGTGTTGCACCTTCGGCACGGTATCGCTCTTCTGCCACGATGGCTGCCTGCGTGCAATCCGTATAAACCGACGCGAAGGCGCGGTAGCCGCGATTGAAGGCCGCGGTCAACTGTTCCTTGCGCTGCGGCTCGTCTTTGGCTTCTGAATCAAGCAATTGCTGCATGCGCCCTCGCCATTCGCTGCTGTTTTCCGCTTTGCACAGAGTCCTCAGGTAGTGAACTGAGCCCAGCACTTCAGCAAGCCGCGAGAGCTTGTCGTCATAGGGCACGCTGACCGCTTTTGGCGCATTCTCCTCCGGCAGTGTTGGCGTCGGGCCCTGTGCCCATGCGGGGGCGGGTAGGGCGGCGCTTGCGCACAATGCAAGAGACAGGAACGCGCATCGAACGGGAATCATGCTCGTAGTTGATACGCTGACAGTGACGGGAACAAGGCGCATGCAGGAATTTCCACTTGCTTATTCACTGCCGGACGCCAGGCGTTCGGCGCATTCAAGCACGCTTTGAGGGGCGGGCAGTCGGCGGATCTCTTCCACGCTGAACCAGCCGAGGTCGGCTGCGTCGTCGGCGGCGATCGCGACGGTCTCGTCGTCCGCCTCGACTTGAAACACCGAAAGGAAGAAATGGCTCACGATCGTGCCGTCGGCGGAATGTGTCTTCAGATCGTATGTTGCAAAGAGCCGAGGGCCGTGTGCCTTTATGCCGGTCTCCTCTTCGAATTCCCGCAGCGCGGTTTCCGCGGGCGTCTCGCCGGGTTCGGCCCGTCCTCCCGGAAAGGCATACATGTCGGCCGACGGCGGATTGCGCCGGAGCACGAGGAGGAACCGGTCGCCGCGCTGCAGGATGGCGGAGGATGCCGCCTTCGGAGTGGAAGTCATAGGGGGATCCGCGTCGATTGGTGGTGGCTGTACTTGGCGCAACCGACGTTCCGCCGGATATTGAGTTCGGCGATTCGAAGGAGCTTCCGTGACTTATATCATCTATGCCGCTGCAGCTGTTTTCGAGATTGCCGGTTGCTTTGCATTCTGGGCGTGGCTGAAAATGGCAAAGCCTTCCTGGTGGCTCGCGCCAGGCATGGTGTCTCTGGCGCTGTTCGCCTGGCTTCTTACGCTTGTGCCGAGCGAGGCCGCCGGCCGCACATTTGCCGCCTATGGCGGCATCTACATCGTCGCCTCGCTGATGTGGCTGTGGATTGTAGAGAGCCGCGCGCCCGACCGCTGGGACATCGGCGGCGCGCTCGCCTGCCTCGGCGGCACTGCAATCATACTGTTTGCTCCGCGTGGCTGAGTGTGCCTTGACCATAGCGGGTCTGAGTGCAAAGACATCCCCATGTGTGGACGTTATGCGCTGACGATTTCCCCCGAAGAACTCAAGGAAATCCTGGGGATCATGGATCTCGAGGATTTTCCCGCGCGTTACAACATTGCCCCGACCCAGCCCATCCTGGTCGTCGTCTCCGATGAAACGAGGGAGAAAGGCAGCAATCTTCCCGAGCGGCGCGCGGTGCTCGTGCGCTGGGCCTTTACGCCCGGCTGGGTAAAGGATCCGAAGCAATTTCCGCTCCTGATCAATGCCCGCGCCGAAACGGCGATCGGCAAGGCATCGTTTCGCGCCGCCATGCGCCATCGGCGCGTGCTCGTGCCCGCTTCCGGATTCTATGAATGGCATCGCCCCAGCAAGGAGAGCGGCGAGAGGTCCCAGGCCTATTGGATCAAGCCGCGCGGCGGCGGTGTTGTCGCGCTCGCGGGCCTGATGGAAACGTGGTCCTCCGCCGATGGTTCGGAGGTCGATACCGGCGCGATCCTGACGACTGCGGCAAACTCTGCCATCGCTCCGATCCACGACCGCATGCCCGTCGTCATCAAGCCGGAGGACTTTTCGCGCTGGCTGGATTGCAAGACACAGGAGCCGCGCGATGTTGTCGACCTGATGAAACCGGTGGAAGAGGATTTCTTCGAGGCAATCCCAGTTTCCGACAAGGTCAACAAGGTGACCAACATGGGGGCCGATCTGCAGGAAAGAGTGGCCGTCGAAAAGCCGCCATCGCCTGAAAAGAAAAAGCCGGACGATGGCCAGCTGAGCTTCTTCTAGTCGGTTACTCCCACCGCGTCATTGCCGGAAAATCACATGATCTCCTTCTCGGCCGCGCTTGCAGGCTTCTTTCTCGGCGCCTCGCTCATCATCGCAATCGGCGCACAGAACGCGTTCATTCTGCGTCAGGGCCTGCTGCGGTCGCACGTCTTCATCCTGTGCCTGATCTGCGCTCTATCGGACGCCGTGCTGATTGCCGCCGGCGTTGCCGGGCTTGGAACGCTCGTCGCCCGGTCGCCGATGCTCATCTCGGTCGTGACGCTGGGGGGCGCGATTATGCCGTGATGGCATTTCGCCGGGTCCTCCATCCGGGCGCCATGCAGGCCGGTTCTCCACAAGCGCCGGGTCTGAAAGCCGCCGTGGCGCCCTGCCTGGCGTTCACCTTCTTGACCCGCATGGTCTATCTGGACACGGTTGTTCGGCTCGGCAGCCTGTCCGCAGCCTATAGCGGCGCGCACCGCTTGGCCTACGGCCTCGGCGCGGCGACCGCATCATTCGTCTGGTTCTTTGGATTGGGTTGCGGCGCTCGCCTGCTGCAGCCAGTCTTCGCAAAACCCGCCGCCTGGCGGGTTCTCGATATCATCATCGGCGTTGTCATGGGACTGCTGGCCATCAGCCTGGTCGTCCGCTTTTTTGGAGGTTCTTAGGCAGGCTTCTTGATCAGAGTCGGCTTGCTCTTGAGCATCAGGGCCGCCGCAAGGACGGCCTTCAGGCCGAGCGGGCGGTAGTTAGCGCTGAGGTCGGACTTTGCCGGCTGTTCGACGCTTGTCTTCTTCGGGGTCACAATACTCTCCTTACGTGCTGTCCCTAGACTCTTATATTTATTGCTCTTTTGCCTGTAATAGCGACAAAATAGAGGCGCCGCATATCAGGAATTATGTATCTAATGCATAATTCGCGAGGCTTGAGTCAGGCATTCTTCCGCAACGAGAGTCGGAACATGTCAGATGTGCCGGCCGATATCGTCTTCGCCAACACCGGGTTCCTCGATCGTCAGCGTGCCGTATTTGCGCTTCCATTTGCGGGCGCCGAAGGGCAACGTTAGGAGGTAGAGAACCGCGGTCACGACCATGACTTCCCAGGTGAAACTCGATAGCAGCGCAACATAGAGAACGACGCCGAGCATCACCGGAAGCACCAGATCACGCCGCAGTCTGCTGCCTTCGGACTTTCCGGACCAGACAGGAAGACGGCTGATGAGGAGGAAGGCGATCAGAACCGTATAGGCCGAGGAGAGATAGGCGAAGGTGCGATCCGTCGTCAGGCCGAGAAAGCCCAGATAGACAGGCAGCAGCACCAGCATCGCGCCGGCTGGCGCGGGCACGCCGACGAAATACTCAGACTGCCACGTTGCCTTGTTCTCGCGCTCGGCCATGACGTTGAAGCGGGCTAGGCGAAGGCCCGCCGCAATCGAATAGATCAGGGCGGCGATCCAGCCGATCGAGCGGGCCTGATCCAGTGCGAAGACATAGACGACGAGTGCGGGCGCGACGCCGAAATTCACGATGTCCGCCAGCGAATCCATTTGCGCGCCGAACTTCGACGTCGCCTTCATCAGGCGGGCAACACGGCCGTCGATCCCGTCGAGGAATGCAGCCAGAAGCACCATGCCGACGGCCAGCTCGTACCGGTTCTCGAATGCGAGGCGAATGCCGGTGAGGCCGGCACAGATCGCCAGAATCGTGATGAGGTTGGGTATGATGAGGCGAAGCGGAATCTCGCGAAGCCGCGGTCCGCGGCCCGAATCATCAGGAGGGCCGTTGGGCTCGAAGGGCGGGAAGGGCGTTTCCATGTCGCTCTCCAGTACTGTTAGCTTCGGCGGCTGACGACAGGACCCTTGGCTGCGCCGAATTCGGCCAGCACGGTTTCTCCGGCAACGGCCGTCTGGCCGAGTGTCACCCGGGGCGCTGCGCTCGCCGGCAAAAACACGTCAAGGCGTGAGCCGAAACGAATGAGGCCAAAGCGCTCGCCAGCATCCAGAGGCTCGTTCGCGTTTGCCCAGCACAGGATACGTCGTGCAACAAGGCCGGCGATCTGAACGACGCCGATCTGGCCGTGCTTTGTTTCGATAACAAGGCCATTGCGCTCGTTGTCCTCGCTTGCCTTGTCGAGTTCGGCATTCACGAAGCCGCCCGACCGGTAGTTGACGCTGACGATCCGCCCGCGCACCGGGGAGCGGTTCACGTGGCAGTTGAAGACATTCATGAACACCGAGATACGCAGCATCGGCTCGCTGCCGAGGCTCAGTTCGGCGGGCGGCACGACCATCTGGACCGATGACACCTTGCCATCGGCCGGGGAGATGACGAGATCGTCGTCCTGAGGCGTCATTCTCTCGGGATCGCGGAAGAAATAAGCGCACCAGAGCGTCAGGATCAGGCCAATCCAGAACAGCGGCTTGAAGATCCAGCCCAGGACCAGCGAGGCGACGAAGAAGGCGGCGATGAAGGGATACCCTTCCTTGTGCACCGGAACGATCGTGTTGCGTACCGTATTGAACAAGCTCATTTATACCGCGCTCCTAAAGCATGTCTCTCGAAGGCGGGAACCGGCTTGGCCAAAGACATGCGTGAAAACAAAGAACTAAAGCGCGACAAGCGAATCTCAAAGATCGCGCCGTGCTTAGTGTTCTTTTCTCATCGCTGGTTACAGCGAAACCGCCGCCGGGGCAATGCTGCGGCTCCTTGACCCACATCTATGACGGGTTTCTGAACAGCAAAGCAGCCCGATTGCCGTCCACTCAGCTTAGCTCGCGGGCGCAAGCCTGCTCACGACGCCCATGTCGTCGCTCTCGCGGACCTGCTTCAGATGCTCTTCGGCCTGCGTTGCCTCGCGCTGGCGGTTCCACATCGAAGCATAAAGGCCATTCTTCTGGAGAAGCACGGTGTGGGTGCCGCGCTCTGCAATCTCGCCGCTCTTCAGAACGATGATCTCGTCCGCGCCGATGACGGTGGACAGGCGGTGGGCAATGACCAGCGTCGTGCGGTTCTTGGATACGACATCGAGCGCGGTCTGGATGTCCCGCTCGGTGGTCGTGTCGAGGGCCGACGTCGCCTCGTCGAGGATCAGAATCGGTGGCGCCTTCAGGATCGTCCGCGCGATCGCAACGCGTTGTTTCTCGCCGCCCGAGAGCTTCAAGCCCCGCTCGCCGACCTTAGTCTCAAAGCCCTCCGGTAGCAGATCGATAAAGTGCGCGATCTGCGCGATCTCGGCCGCGGTTTTCACCTCGGCTTCGCTGGCGGAAGGGCGCCCATAGCGGATGTTGTAGGCGACCGTATCGTTGAAAAGGACGGTGTCTTGCGGAACCATCCCGATCACCGATCGCAAGCTTTTCTGGGTGACCGTCCTGATATCCTGACCGTCGACTGAGACTGAGCCGCTCTGAATGTCATAGAAACGGTAGAGCAGACGCGACAATGTCGATTTTCCAGCGCCCGACGGCCCAACGACGGCAACGGTCTTGCCGGCAGGCACCTCGAAGGAAATGCCTTTGAGGATCGGACGGGCAGGGTCATAGGAAAAATGCACGTCCTTGAACGAGATGGCGCCTTGCTTGATATTCAAAGGTGCGGCATCGGGGGCATCCATCACTTCAGCCTTGACTTCGAGGAGATCGAACATGTGCTCGATATCGGTCAAGCCCTGGCGGATTTCACGGTAGACGAAGCCGATGAAGTTTAGCGGGACGGAAAGCTGCAGCAGCATGGCGTTGACGAAGACGAAGTCGCCGACCGTCTGCTCGCCGCGTTGGACCGCAAGGGCCGACAGGATCAACATCACTGTCGTGCCCAGTCCGAAGATCACGCCCTGGCCGAAGTTGAGCCAGCCGAGCGAGGTCCAGACATCGGTGGCCGCCTTCTCGTAGCGTTCCATCGACCTGTCGAAGCGCCGGGCCTCCATCTCTTCGTTGCCGAAGTACTTGACCGTCTCGAAGTTGAGGAGGGAGTCGATTGCCTTGGTGTTGGCGTCGGTATCGCTGTCGTTCATCGTGCGGCGGATGGCGATGCGCCAGTCGCTGGCGCGGATCGTGAACCAGATATAGGCCCAGACTGTGAACGCGGTGACGGCGAGATAGGAAAAGCCGTAGCCCCACCAGAAGATGATGGCCGTCAGCAGGAACTCGATCAGCGTCGGGACGGAGTTGAGGATCGTGAACCGCACGATGGTCTCGATCCCCTTTGTGCCGCGCTCAATCACGCGCGAAAGCCCACCGGTCTTTCGTTCGAGGTGGAAGCGCAGCGACAGTTCGTGCATGTGCACGAAGGTTTTGTAGGCCAACTGCCGCACGGCGTGCTGCCCGACACTGGCAAAGAGCGCGTCGCGCAACTGGTTCAGACCGAGTTGGAGCAGGCGGGTGAGATTGTAGGCGACGACCAATGCCGTTGCACCAACAAGCAGGTCCGGCACCTTGCCGGCCAGATCCATCCTCCCGTTCAGCGCATCCGTCGACCACTTGAAGAAATAGGGGACGAGCAGCAGCACGAACTTGGAAACGAGCAGGTAAACCGAGGCCCAGACGACGCGCATCTTGAGATCCGGGCGGCCGGTCGGCCACATATAGGGCCAGAGATTGAACAGCGTCCGCAGGAGATTGGAATCCGAGACTGTTTTGTCGTTTGCCATGCGAATCTCCTGCCAAAAGGCGCTGATGGCGCTGTGTTGCCGACAAATTGGGAGCGGCGGAAATGCCGAAAAGGCCTCGCCGGACATGATCGTCGTCACCGCCAGATAGGTTGGCGGGAGCAATACAACAATTGGACACTGCAGGAAAAGAGCGGCCGGGCATGATATCCGTCCGGCCGCTCTATTAAGAGTATGATCGCCTAGAGATGCTCGCCCGAAAGCCGCTTGCGGTGAAGCTCTTCCGCGTTTGGCAAGGCGTCCTTGGGAAGACCGAAGATCTGGCCCGGCAAGATCCGATCCGGGTTTGTGATCTTGTCCTCGTTGGCGACGTAGATCGTCGTATAGCGCACGCCCGCGCCGTAGATGCGCCGCGATATCTGCCAGAGCGTGTCGCCACGGCGGATGATGACCGTCTCGTTACTTGGAGCGAGCGGTGCCTGCTCGATCGTTGTCGGTCCGCCTTGGTCTCCTGCGACTTGGTTGGTCGCCGCTGCGTCCGGCGTGGCCGCAGGGCCGGTCAACTGGGCGATCTCGCCGCCGAGCTTGCCCAGTGCAGTGCCGACGGATTCCGCATCCTTCGGCAGAGCCTGCAGTGTCTGCAGGGCGCCGGCGGCGGCCTGGGCCGCTGTCGAAGCCTGTTGTTTGAAGTCGGCTGTGGCATCGGCTGCCGCGCGGAATTCCATGATGGCACGCAGGGCGAACTCGTTGGCGGAGCGGGCTGCGGCGAGCTGTTCTGCTCCCGGCAATTTGCCGTCGGCGAAGAGCCCGCTGAGCAGAGAGAAGGCCTTGGCGGCATCGTTCTTCAGCTTTCCGAGCGCGCCTTCATCCAGCGGCACCATCCCTGCCGTGTCCCCGGCATTGGGATTGGCCCCTTGCGCGGCAACCGTCACCTGATTTCCTTCCGGACGGTTGAAATTCACCGAGGCGCGCAAGGCGACCTTGCCGGCGTCGTCGAGAACGTCGACGCGAATCTTGTGATCGCCGACGGAAAGCGGCATCACGCCATCGATCACGAAATGCCCATCGGGACCGGCCTTCGCCTTGCCAACCAGCTTGTCATCCGCATAGGCGACGACGTTTGCCAAAGGCTTCGCCGCGCCTGCGACAAAGATCTTGTCGCCTTCGATCTCGACGGCGCTGACCACAACGTCGGCAGCCGTAGCTGTGCTTGTCTGTGTGCCAGAGGCTGCGGGCGCGTTCGCCACATCCGTCGAGCCCGGCGTGACTTGGGCTGCAGGCTGATCAGACGGAGCGATGCCGCCATTGGAGGCAAGCTGGGCGTCCGGCTTGGGCGCCGTGATGATGCGACTTGCGGTGCCGGACTTGGAAACCATAGCCAGCAGTTCGGAGCTCTTGCCATCCTTGGGAACGGATACGGTCGCGACTTCTTCCGATGTCGAGGCCTTGCCATCCTTGCCGGTAGCCCGCAGGACGAGCTGGTGATCGCCGGCGGCAAGCGGATTGTCGAGCACGGCAGCAAAGTCGCCGGTCGGACCGACGTCGGTCGTGGTCACGACCTTATCGCCGTCCATGATTTCAAGCTTGCTGTTCGGCTCGGCCGAGCCGGCAATGACGGTGGACCCGTCCGGTTCGACGCGTAGCAAATCGAATGTCGGGAGCTTGCTGGCGCCCTCTGCAAGGGCAACCGCGGACGGTTGGCTCGCGGGCGCGCCGGCTTCCGTGGAGCCTGTCAGCGCCGCTTCAGCCATCGCAATCGCCGCTGTCGCATCGGCAGTGGTTTCCGGCAGGGCCTTGATGATGGTGAGTGCCTTCGCTGCGCCATCCTTGGCTTTGGAGGCGGCGGCCGCCGTGACCGGGTTCGTGCCATCCGGGATCGCAAGGTCTGCAAGTGCCTCAAGCGAGGTCGCAGCTTTCGACTTGGCGGCTTCGAAAACTTCCTGGGTCGGGCCCTTGCCGTCGGCAAAGAGCGCCTTAAGTTGCGAAATGGATTGGCTTGCCTCCGAAGCAAGGCGCCCGACTGTCTGGGTCGTCGCGGCATCGTCCGGGGCTGAGGGGCGCGATGTCTTCGCGGATTCGGTGACCGTCTTCTTCACTTCGGAGCCGGCCTGGTTGATTGCGTCACCAACTTTGGCGGCGTCTCCGCCGATGCGGGGCATGACGAAAAAGACCATCAACAGAATTGCGACTACAAGCACTGCAAGGGCCAGCAAGCCGGCACGGTTTCTCATCATCACGTCTCCCCAGGCGGCAATCTTGCCGGACTTCCTAAAATTGCTAGCGATTCCCGCTGCTTTGCACAAGCAGTCAAAGTAGCCAGGCAAATGTAAGACGCAGGTTTTCCGTCATTTTTCTTGACTGGAGCCAGAGAGAATAGTTGTTTGCCCGTATGACAGATCAATCTCATTCCATTCGCTCCATCTGTGTCTACTGTGGCTCGCGACCGGGCAGCGATCCTCGCCACATGGCGGCCGGCCGTGCGCTGGGTAAGGAAATCGCCGAATATGGCCTGCGCCTCGTCTATGGTGGAGGCACCAAGGGCATCATGGGGGCTGTGGCGAGCGGCGTGCTTTCGAACGGTGGTCAGGTAACCGGCATCATCCCCGAGTTCCTGATCGACATGGAGGCTACGCGCCATTCCCTCGGCCAGCTCAATGAGCTGATTGTAACGCCTGATATGCATACGCGCAAACATGCGATGTTCGAGCGCTCCGACGCCTTCGTAGCGCTGCCGGGCGGCATCGGCACGCTGGAGGAAATCGTCGAGATCATGACCTGGGCGCAGCTCGGCCGTCACGAGAAGCCGATGGTGTTTGCCAACATCGGCGGCTTCTGGGATCCGATGATGGAGCTCATGCGCCACATGACAGACGAGGGTTTCGTCCATACGGCCCATCGCGTTCAGCCGCTCGTGATAGACGACATATCCGAAATCATCCCCGGCATCATGGCACAGGCGGCCGAGATCGCATCCCTGGACCGCGAGGGTGAGGATGACGTGATCTCGAAGATGTGACGCGTTCCTAGATCAGGATGACTTTAGGCCGATGGGCCTGAAATCTAAATGCTGCCCCGGCTCCTGCTCTAGCGCTCCCGGCTGCCCTTGAGCATCGCCCAGCTGTAGAGGAACAAGCCTGCCCAGATCAGCGGGAAGGCGATCATGCGCGCCGTGCCGAGTGGCTCGTGGAACACGAAGATCGCGATGAGGAAGATCATCGTCGGCGCGATGTACTGCATGATGCCGATGGTCGAAAGCCGCAGCAGCTTGGCGCCATTGGCATAGATCATCAGCGGTACGGCGGTGACGATGCCGCAGCCGAGCAACAGGGCGGTATCGGCCCAGCCGGTGCGATAGAAGTGTCCTTCGCCGCTGCCGAGCTCCAGATAGAGAACGTAGAACAGGGCCGGGACGCTGAGGATCAGCACCTCGAGGAAGAAACCCTGGTTCGGGCCGAGCGGCAGCGTCTTGCGAAACAGCGCATAGAGACCCCAGGAAATCGTCAGCGTCAGCGACACCCACGGCAAGCCGCCGCTATCAAGCGCCAGTACGACGACCGCGAGGCCAGCCAACGCAATCGCTGCGATTTGCACAGGTTGCAGTCGCTCTTTCAATACCACGGCGCCGAGGAAGACGCTGAACAGCGGGTTGATGAAATAGCCGAGCGCTGCATCGATCGCGTGGCCGCTGCCGATCGCCCAGACATAGGTGCCCCAGTTGACCGTGATCAGGGCAGCGGTGAGCGCCGCCATGGCCAGCATCCGCGGTGATCGCAACGCCGTGTGGATATCTTGCGTGCGGCCGAGGACGACGAGCACCAGCCCTGCCAAGGGCAAGGACCAGAGGATGCGATGAGCGATGACCTCCGCCGGCGAAATATGAGCGACGGCCTTCATGTAGATCGGCAGGAAGCCCCACAATAGATACGCCGTCAGCGCAAAGGCGAAGCCACGCGGACTGTCTTCGTTCTTGACGATCGGAGCGCTTGCATTGGCGGACATCGAGTGTTTCCATATTTGATCTTGTTATCGATCCGCTTATCGCAACGGACGTGAATAGGCCAATTCATTTCGGTGAATGGATGCCGGCCATCGCGACGGTGAAGACCATGGACGAAGAGGCTCTTGCGAACTGCCGAAGGGCGTTTGCCGCGCAGGTGCTTTCGAAGGAGGGCGTGCAAGGCGACGACGCGCTGTTGCGCGCCTTCGCGACGGTGCCGCGCGAGCGGTTCCTGGGGCCGCCGCCGTGGAAGATGGCGAGTTGGTGCGGCTATGTCGATATTCCCTCGGGGGATCCCTCTGTCGTCTACCAGGATGCCCTGTTTGCGCTTCAGCATGAGCGGCATGTCAACAACGGCAGCCCGAGCTTGCATGCCAGGGGCATCCATAAGCTGGCGCTCCGCCGTGGGGAAACGGTCTGCCATGTAGGCGCCGGCAGTGGCTACTACACGGCGATCATGTCCCTGCTGGTTGGCGGCGATGGCCACGTCACTGCCGTCGAATTCGATGAGGAGCTGGCGAGGCGCGCAGAGGATAATCTGCGAGCCTATCCGAACGTTCTTGTCGTCCGTGGCAACGGGGTCGAATGGCCGCGCGAGCTGACCGATGCCGTCTATGTAAATTTTGCCGTCCATTTTCCGGCCGAAGCCTGGGTGGAGCGGTTGAGTGTTGGCGGTCGACTGATCATGCCGCTGGGCGTGCCCGACGTCGACGCGGCAGGCCCGACCGGGCTTGCTTCCTACGCTGGTTTCTTCCTGTTCCGCCGCGAAGAACATGGCTACGCAGCCGAGTATCTTGGCCCGGTCGCGTTTGTCTGGGCGGAGGCCGTGGCGGGTGGTTTCGACAGCTACAGGCGGCTCGAAGCCGCCTTCAGCAGGGGTGGTGTGCAGCATGTCCGCGCCCTGCGCTGGAAGACCGCACGGCAGGGCAAGGAGTGGTATTCGGAGGCGGATTGGGGCCTCGTATTCGGTATGTGAAGCCTATTCGGCGGCGATCTTGCCGGCCAATTGCCGGTTTTTCATCAGTTTGTAGATCACCGAGTCCATCAGCGCCTGGAACGATGCGTCGATGATGTTCTCGGATACACCGACCGTCCACCAGCGAACCCCGTCGCTATCGGTCGATTCGATGAGAACGCGGGTGATGGCCTCGGTCCCGCCGTTGAGGATACGGACCTTGAAGTCGGCCAGAACCAGATCATCGATCTCGTGCTGATATTTGCCGAAGTCCTTGCGCAGCGCGAGGTCGAGCGCGTTGACCGGACCGTCGCCTTCCGCGACCGACATGATCGTCTGCCCGTCGATGACGATCTTCACGACGGCTTCCGAGACGATTTTCACGCGGCCATGGGAATCGAAGCGGCGCTCGACCATGATGCGGAAGCCCTCGACAGAGAAGAATTCCGGGATCGTGCCGAGGGTCCGCCGAGCAAGCAGCTCGAAGCTGGCATCGGCGCCCTCATAGGCATAGCCCGATGCTTCACGCTCCTTGACCAGCGCGATCAAGCGGTCGAGCTTCGGGTCGTCCTTGCCGACCTCGATGCCGCGGCGCTTTAGCGCGTTGATGAAGTTCGCCTTGCCACCCTGGTCTGAGACCATGACCTTGCGGAAATTACCGACGCTTTCAGGCGTCACGTGCTCGTAAGTGCGCGGATCCTTGAGCAAAGCCGAAGCATGAATGCCGGCCTTTGTCGCAAAGGCAGACGCGCCGACATATGGCATCTGATGATCGGGCGAGCGGTTCAACAGCTCGTCGAAAGCGTGCGAGAGTCTGGTGAGATTCAACAATCGCTCGGTGTCGATCGAGGTTTCGAACCGGGATGAATACGTTTCCTTCAACGCCAGCGTCGGGATTAGGGTCACGAGGTTGGCATTGCCGCAGCGCTCGCCGATGCCGTTCAGCGTGCCCTGGATCTGCCGCACACCCGCTTCCACGGCGGCAAGCGAATTGGCGACCGCCTGACCGGTGTCGTTGTGCGCGTGGATGCCAAGACAGTGACCGGGAACGCCCGCCGCAATAACCGCGTGGACGATATTCCGGATTTCCGGCGGCTGCGTGCCGCCATTGGTGTCGCAGAGCACGACCCAGCGTGCGCCGGATTCATAGGCGGTCTTGGCGCAGGCGATAGCATAGGCGGGGTTTGCCTTGTAACCGTCGAAGTAATGTTCGCAGTCGACCAGTGCCTCCTTGCCCGCGGCGACGGCGGCCTTGACGCTCTCTGCGATGCTTTCGAGGTTTTCCTCGTTGGTGCAGCCGAGTGCCACCTTCACGTGATAGTCCCAGCTCTTGGCGACAAAACAGATCGCGTCGCTCTCGGCCTGCAGTAGGCTCGCCAGGCCCGGGTCGTTGGAGGCTGAAATACCGGCTCGCTTCGTCATTCCGAAGGCGACGAAGCGAGCTTGCGCCGTGCGCTTCTCGCTGAAGAAGGCAGTATCCGTCGGATTGGCGCCAGGATAGCCGCCTTCCACGTAGTCAAGGCCGAACTCATCAAGCATGCTTGCGATCGCAATCTTGTCCTCGACGGAGAAGTCGATGCCGGGCGTCTGCTGCCCGTCGCGGAGCGTCGTGTCGAACAGGTAGATCTTTTCGCGTGTCATGATGGTGGTCCTGTCGGCCTTGTGGCTCGTTATTACTTTCCGGCGAACTTGTCCGTAGCGCGGATCAGCTTGTCGAGGATGCCTGGTTCAGAATAGGCGTGTCCGGCGCCTTCGATCAGATGGAATTCTGCCCTTGACCATGCCTTGTGCAACAGCCAGGCATACTTTGCCGGGCAGGGCATGTCGTAGCGGCCGTGCACGATGACGCCGGGAATGTCCTTCAGCTTATAAGCATCGCGCAGCAACTGTCCTTCGTCCATCCAGCCCGCATTGACGAAGAAGTGGTTCTCGATGCGCGCGAAAGCATAGGCGAAGTCGGCCTCCTCGAACTTGCCGCTGGTCGACTTTTCCGGCAGCAGCGTGATCGTCTCGCCTTCCCAGATGCTCCAGGCTTTGGCGGCCTCTAGGGCAACGGCCCGGTCCGCGCCGGTAAGCCGGCGATTGTAGGCATGCATCATTTCATGGCGCTCTTCCGACGGGATCGGCGCAATGAAGCGCTCCCATTTGTCGGGGAACATTTCCGACACCCCGAACTGATAGTACCAGTCAAGCTCGGCCTTGGTGAGCGTATAGATGCCGCGCACGATCAGCTCGGAAACACGCTCCGGATGCTTCTCGGCATAAGCGAGCGCCAGCGTCGAGCCCCACGAGCCACCGAAGACCTGCCACTTCCCGACGCCTGCCATCTCACGCAGCCGCTCGATGTCGGCGACAAGGTGCCAGGTCGTGTTGGCATTGAGATCGGCGTGCGGCGTGGACTTGCCGCAACCACGCTGGTCGAACAGCAATACGTCGTACAGCGCAGGGTCGAAGAGGCGGCGGTGGCTCGGCGAAAAGCCGCCGCCAGGCCCGCCGTGCAGGAATACCGCCGGCTTTGCACCCCGCGTGCCCGAACGCTCCCAATAGATCTTATGGCCGTCGCCGACGTCGAGGTAGCCGGAGGCATAGGGTTCGATTTCGGGGTAGAGGGTACGGAGCACTTCAGTCATATTTTGACGCCTTCGGCTGGCCAGATTGCAGTGTCGTGATCGGGATGCTGGAAGGAAATGATTGCCTCCTGCTGCGCGTAGTAATCCGGGTCCTTGTGAATGGGTTGGTCGAAGATCGTCTCGACCCAGGGAATGCGGGCGTCATAGTTGACCTGAATTTGCGGCGCCAGATCGCTGCGGTCGTCGAATGTTCCGATCGCCAGCTCGAGGCCACCCGGGTGGCGGTAGGTCATCGGCGTGCCGCAATTCTTGCAGAAGCCGCGCTCGATATTGACGGAGGACTGGAAATAGCTGGGCGCGCCGCGCGTCCACTGCATGCCTTCGTCCGGCACCGTGACCAGCGCGGAGAAGAACCCGCCGAACTGCTTCTGGCACATACGGCAGTGGCAGATCGAGGGACGGCCAAGCTTGCCGCTGATGCGGAATCTAACTGCGCCGCATTGGCAGCCGCCGGTTCGAATGGGTTCGCTCATTCTGACGCTCCGGTTGGCCAATGGGCCGTGTCGTGATCGGGATGCTGGTGATTGCTCGCGGCAATCGCGTTCTCGCGATCGGGCGTTTCCGGTTCCGGCTCGACGGGCAGGGCATCGAGCTCGTGAAACCAGCTCATCCTGCCTCCGATGTTCGATTGCATCACCGGCTTGACGCTATCGGGATCGTCCAATGAGCCGAGCACGATGTTGATGAAATCTGCATCCGGAACATCGTAGAAAAGCGGCGTCCCGCAGTCCGCGCAAAAGCCGCGGCGTACGATACCGGAAGAGTGGAACCATTTGGGCTCGCCGCGCGTCAGTGCAAAATCTGTTCGCTTTGCTGCAGCCAGCGGCATGAAGTAGTTTCCGGCCGCCTTCTGGCACATGCGGCAGTGGCAGAGGTGGGGATAGCCGAGTTCGCCGACGGCCCGGTAGCGAACCGCGCCGCACTGGCAACCTCCGTTCAGAGCCGCAGCTGGTGTCATGAATTTCTCTCCTCAGGCCACGTCGTCGTGTCATGGTCCGGATGCTGGTAGGATACGATGTCGAGCACGAAGGGAGCGGCCTCGGCATCTTCTTCCGTCTCTCGGGCGGGCAACTCATGCAGGTGGTCAACGAAGCCGATCTTGCCTTCGGTGCCGAACTGGATGACTGGCGGAAGGGCGGACGGGTCGTCGAACGCGCCCGCCGCGACCGCCATGCCATCCGGCGCCTCGTAAGTCATCGGCGTGCCGCAATCGGCGCAAAAGCCGCGCTCGACCATGTTGGACGAACGAAAGCGCTTGCGCTCGCCGCGGGTCCATTCGAACTCGGCGCCACGCACGGAGACCAGCGGTGCGTAATAGGCACCGAACGCCTTCTGACACATGCGGCAATGACAGATTGACGAATCCTTCAACGTGCCGCGAACGCGAAAACGGATCGCCCCGCACTGGCATCCACCGGTATAGGTGTTCATCTCTTCACCTCCCACTTCGTCACCCGTTCGCCTGTGGCCGGATCCTTGCCGTCCTTCAGCTGGATGCCTTCGGCAAGCAGGGTGTCGCGTATTTTGTCGGCCTCGGCGAAGTTCTTCGCCTTGAGCAATTCGAGCCGCGCCTTCACGCGTCGGTCGATTTCAATGGCGACCGCTTCGTCGATTTCTGCCTTCTCAGGCAGGACGCCGAGCAGGGCCGCGCTGGCGGCAAATGTTGCGTGATCGCCGGACTGGGCAAGCGCATGCAACGCTTGAATGGCCGCCACCGTGTTGAGGTCGTCGGCCAAAGCGCTGAGGACGGCGGCGTCGGGCTGTGCGCCCGCTGCGTCCGCTGCCGGCCACTTGGCGAGCACCCGTTCGGCCTCTTCCAGCCGCTTGACCGAAAAGTCGATCGGCTCGCGGTAATGGGTCATCAGCATGGCAAGACGCAGTACTGCGCCGGGCCACTGCCGGCCGCCGAACTTCTCGGTGTGCAGCAATTCGTAGATAGTGACGAAATTGCCTTCCGACTTCGACATCTTGCGGCCCTCGACCTGCAGGAAGCCGTTGTGCATCCAGACGTTCGCCATGACCTTGGTGCCATGGGCGCAACGCGACTGGGCGATCTCGTTCTCGTGGTGGGGGAAGATCAGGTCGAGGCCGCCGCCGTGAATGTCGAAGACCTCGCCGAGATAGCGTTCGCTCATGGCCGAGCATTCGATATGCCAGCCCGGGCGACCGCGCCCCCAGGGGCTTTCCCAGCCGGGTTCGTTGTCGCTCGAAAGCTTCCAGAGGACGAAGTCACCCGGGTTTTTCTTGTGCGCCTCGACCGCGACGCGGGCGCCGGCCTGCTGTTCCTCGAGGTTGCGCCTGGAAAGCGCGCCGTAATCTCCCATGGATTTCGTATTGAACAGCACTTCGCCCTCCGCCTGATAGGCGTGGCTCTTGGCAATCAGCTTCTCAATGATCGCGATCATCTGGGCAATGTTGTCGGTCGCCCGCGGCTGGATCGTCGGATCAAGGCAGCCGAGGGCCTTGGCGTCTTCGAGATATTGCGTCTCGGTTCTTTCGGTGACCAAGCGGATCGCCTCGTTCAGAGGCAAGCCGGGGTGGTCGCGCAGAGCCCGCGCATTGATCTTGTCATCGACGTCGGTGATGTTGCGCGCATAGGTAACATGTTCGACGCCGTAGACATGGTTCAGCAGCCGAAACAGCACGTCGAAGATGATGGCGGGACGCGCGTTGCCGATATGGGCGTAGTCATAAACAGTCGGGCCGCAAACATACATGCGGACGTTCTGCGAATCGATCGGCACAAGGGCCGCCTTTTCGCGCGTCAGCGTGTTGTAAAGCTTCAGTTCCGGCTTCTTAGTGTCTGGCGTGCCGGCCATGTCTACTCTCCCAAATGCAATGATCCAATAAATTCTACCACCGGCGGGCCGGGGCGTTTCTCATCTTGGACTTTTCAGGAGACGAAAACGGCCAGGCCAGCGAGCGCGCTAGCGAATAATCTTCCGGCAGATAATGCAGGTAACCGTTTTCATGGCGGGTTTTATGGCGCGGGAACAGGGTTTGGTCAAGGGGGTGAGGAGCGGTCCGGCGTCAGCCGGACCAATTGATCCAGTGAATCGATTGCAGCGACGAACGCCCGAAGCGTAAGCGCAGGGCCGGGGTGCCTCCCGCATCGCAGGACAACAGAATTCTGCTACAACCCGCTAAAGAAAGCGAAAGAGCCCTGGTGTGAAAACCCTCTATCGAACAATCCTCGGACTGGTGATTCTGGCTGTCGCGGTCGCATCGCATCTGGCATACAATCGCGCGATGGCACCGTTCACTCCTCCGACGCTTGCGGACTATCCCATACAGGGCATCGATATCAGCCACCATCAGGGCGCCGTAGATTGGCGAGCGTTGGCACGGCAGCCGAACGTTCGCTTTGCGATCATGAAGGCGACCGAGGGCGGCGATCACCGCGACACGCGCTTTGCCGAAAACTGGAAGGCTGCGAAAGACGCCGGCATCGTGCCCGGCGCCTATCACTTCTTCACATTCTGCCGCCCCGGCCGTGAACAGGCACGTAATGTAATGGCGACTGTGCCTGTCGAAGCGGACGCGTTACCAATCGCGATCGACCTCGAATTCACCGGCAACTGTGGCAAGGTGCCGACGCTCGATGAACTGAGTGCGGAAATCAACGCATTCCTGGACGAACTGAACGGCGCTTATCCCGGCCGGCCGATCTTCTATCTGAACCAGCAATTCTTCGATCAATACCTGAAGGGAAACGAGGCACGGTTTCCCGATCACTATCTATGGCTGCGCAGCATCGGGCAGGAGCCACGACAGAACGACTGCCGCGACTGGTCAATCTGGCAGTTCGCCGATAACGGCACGCTGAACGGCATTCAGGGACCAGTGGACCTCAACGCGCTATGTCCCTCGGAAACAGGCTTCGCTCACTTGTTGCCGGCCGCTCCGTCGAGTTGATACGTTGCCTTACTCCGGCAGGTGGTAATCGACGAGCTTATTTTCGCGGACGATGAAGAGTTTGCCGGTCTCGGTCACGTCCGGGCCGACCAGCGGCAGGATCGCCTTGGCGACCTCGGAGGGATGCGGCAGCGTCTCGGGATCTTCGCCCGGAACGGCCTGCGCGCGCATGGCGGTGCGGGTGGCGCCGGGATCGACACTGGTGATGCGAAGCGGCGTGCGCTGCGTTTCTCCGGCCCAGGTGCGGGCCAGCGCTTCGACGGCAGCCTTGGATGCCGAGTAGGGACCCCAGAACGGACGACACTTGTGCGCAGCACCGGATGAGAGAATGACGGCGCGGCCGGCCTCCGAGCGCGAAAGCAGCGGATCGACCGAACGGATCAGTCGCCACGTCGCTGTGACGTTGATGTTCATCACCTTCTCGAAGGTCTTTGCCTCGATATGCCCGATCGGCGAAATCACGCCGAGTACGCCCGCATTGGCGACGAGGATGTCGAGTTTGCCCCAGCGCTCGAAGATCGAGGCGCCGAGCGCGTCGATCGCGTTCATGTCGGCCAGGTCGAACGGGACAAGGGTTGCCGAGCCGCCAACGGACTTGATCGCATCGTCGAGATCCTCGAGGCCGCCGACCGTGCGAGCACAGGCAATCACATGGGCGCCGGCCTTTGCCAGTTCAAGTGCCGTGAAATAACCGATGCCGCGGGATGCGCCGGTGACGAGCGCGATCTTGCCTTCAAGGTTGATAGTCATTGTGCCCCGGTCCTGCGTCGCTGAAAAATTAAGGGGCGCAATAAGCGCCCCCTAGTCAAATGTCAAAGCCAATGGCTGTCAGCCATTGGTCGCGAGCAGGGAAACCTTGCGGCCCATCGTTTCGCCGTCCTTGTCGAGAAGGCGAGTCGGATAGTCGCCGGTGAAGTAGTGGTCGGTGAACTGCGGGCGGGCGTCGTTGCGGTCCTCGCCGCCGACGGCGCGATAAAGGCCGTTGATCGACAGGAACTGCAGGGAGTCGGCGCCGATATATTTGCACATGGCCTCGAGGCTGTCGTACTGGTTGGCCAGCAGCTTCTCGCGGTCCGGCGTGTCGATGCCGTAGAAGTCAGGATAGTAGATCATCGGGCTTGCGACGCGCAAATGCACTTCCTTGGCGCCGGCATCGCGGATCATCTGCACGATCTTCAGCGAGGTGGTGCCGCGCACGACCGAATCGTCGACGAGCACGACGCGCTTGCCCTCGATCATCGCCCGGTTGGCGGAGTGCTTCAGTTTGACGCCGAAGGCGCGGATCTGCTGCGTCGGTTCGATGAAGGTGCGGCCGACATAATGGTTGCGGATGATGCCGTATTCGAAAGGAATGCCACTTTCCTGAGCGTAGCCGAGCGCTGCCGGTGTGCCGCCATCCGGTACGGGAACGACGACATCAGCCGCAACAGGCGCTTCCTTGGCAAGATTGACGCCCATGTTCTTGCGCGCGACATAGACGCTGCGACCGCCGACGACAGAGTCCGGACGAGCGAAATAGACATATTCGAACAGGCAGAGGCGCTCCGGCTGGCCGTTGCCGGCCTTGCGGGCGTCGATCGAGATCGAGCCGTCCGGCTGGATTTCGCAGATGATGACTTCGCCGTTCTCGACGTCGCGGACGAACTTGGCGCCGATGATGTCAAGCGCGCAGGTCTCCGAGCAGAAGATCGGCTTGCCGTCGAGCTCACCCATGACGAGCGGACGGATGCCGGTGGGATCGCGCGCTGCAATCAGCTTCGTGCGCGTCATGGCGAGCATCGAATAGCCGCCTTCCATCTGGCGGATCGCGTCGATGAAGCGGTCGGCCGTGGAGCTGTAGCGTGAGCGGGCGATGAGGTGGAGAACGACTTCCGTATCGGAGGTCGACTGACAGATGGCGCCACCGGCGATCAGCTGGCGGCGAAGGGTGAGCCCGTTCGTGAAGTTGCCGTTGTGGGCGATGGCGATGCCGCCGACTTCGAGTTCCGCAAAGAGCGGCTGCACGTTGCGCAGCGCCACTTCGCCGGTCGTTGAATAGCGATTGTGGCCGATCGAGATGTTGCCGGGAAGGCGGGCGAGGGTGGTCGGGTCCGTGTAGTGATCGCCGACGAGGCCCATATGCCGTTCGGAGTGGAAGCGCAAACCATCGAAGGAGACGATACCGGCCGCTTCCTGCCCGCGATGCTGGAGGGCGTGAAGGCCGAGCGCCGTCAACGTTGACGCATCGTCATGGCCAAGAATGCCGAAGACGCCGCATTCTTCGTGGAGCGTATCTCCATCGAATTCATCATTGAGCGTCAAGGAATGAGACTGGTTCATCGATGCGGGCCTTTGCTCTCACAAGAATGGATCGGCTTTTCCATAGCATGACGCCGTTATCATGCGTTTTAAACGGCTGAGGCCCGGCGGAGCGGATGCCCGGCCGGACCTTTATTCACGTTCCGCTCAAATGGCAATTGCCAGGTGGCGGGTCAAGCTGTTGAACACTGCGTCAATTAGACGGCTGTTGTGCACCATTCGCAGGGGCAGGCGCTGCATCTTCGGCTGGCGCCTGATCGGATGCCGGCGCATTGCCACTCTCAGTATTGCCGCCCTGCGGCTGAATTTTGTCCATCACGCTCGCCCGCACCATCTGCGCGAATTCGGCCGGCAGTACGGACTGCAACTTGACGACCATCGAGTCCAGGAACGGTTTCGACTTGGCGTTGTTCACCCAGGCCGGGCGGTGATCCGCGTCCACGAGCCAGTTCCAGAAAGCGACGGCGACGACGAGAAGAAGTATGCCCCTAGCCGCGCCGAAGAGAAAGCCCAAAGTACGGTCCAGCGCGCCGATCCGGCTGTCGATGATGAAGTCCGCGATCTTCATGGTAATGAAGGAAATCACGATCAGCGCGATCAGGAACACGACCGCGGCCGAACCGACGATCGCGATGCGGTCGTCATCCGTGTACTTCCTCGCGTAGGGGACGAGGTAGGGATAGAAATAGTATGCGGCGGCGGCAGAGCCGCCCCAGCTTGCGATCGAAAGAACTTCGCGGGAGAAGCCGCGCACCATTGCAAGTACGGCGGAGAAAAGAACGACGCCGATGACAATACCGTCGAAAATCGTAATGGGCATATAAATTCAACTCCAGGACCGCCGTTTATCTACGGCTTGGTCGCGCCTCATTGCGTGCTTCCTATAACATCACCGATGCTGGCGATGAAAGGATCAAACCTCTTCTTCCACACGTCGCAGTGCGCCTTTCGACCCGGCAATACGTGCAACCAGGTCCGGCAGGCTTTCAATCTCACTCCAGCGACCGCCGGAACCCTTCGGCAGGTCAGCTGACGCCGAGGGAAGCAGCGCGGCAGAAAAGCCCAGCTTCTCGGCTTCTTTGAGGCGCTGGGAAGTATGTGAAACCGGCCGGACGGCGCCCGACAGGCTGACTTCGCCGAAATAGACACAATTGGCCGGGAGGGCAATACCGGCGAGCGAGGAAACCAGGGCCGAGGCGACAGCGAGATCGGCGGCCGGCTCGGAGATGCGGTAGCCGCCTGCGATGTTGAGATAGACGTCGTGCTGGCCCAGTCGCACGCCGCAGTGGGCCTCGAGTACGGCAAGGATCATCGACAGACGCGCCGAATCCCAACCGACGACGGCGCGGCGGGGGGTGCCGAGCGACGTCGGGGCAACGAGCGCCTGCACTTCCACCAGGATTGGACGCGTGCCCTCCATGCCGGCAAAGACGGCTGCTCCCGGCGATTTCTCGTTGCGCTCGCCAAGGAAGAGTTCAGAGGGATTGGCGACCTCGCGCAGTCCCTTGTCTGACATTTCGAAGACGCCGATCTCGTCCGTCGGTCCAAAGCGGTTCTTGACCGTGCGCAGGATGCGGTAGTGATGGCCGCGATCGCCTTCGAAGTAGAGAACGGCATCAACCATGTGCTCGACGACACGGGGGCCTGCGATCTGCCCGTCCTTGGTGACGTGGCCGACGAGAACCATCGCCGCGCCGGTCTGCTTGGCGAAGCGGATCATCGACTGAACGCCGGTGCGCACCTGCGTCACCGTTCCAGGCGCGGATTCGGCCAGTTCGCTCCAAAGCGTCTGGATGGAGTCGATGATCACAAGATCGGGCCGCTTGCCTTCCGCAACCGTCGCCAGAATGTCCTCGACATTGGTTTCGGCAGCCAGCAGGACATCAGTGTCGGCCGCCTGCAGGCGTTGCGCCCGCAACCGAACCTGGGCGACCGCCTCTTCACCCGAAACATAGATGATCCGATGGCCGCGACGGGAAAGCGCTGCCGCCCCCTGCATCAGCAGCGTCGACTTGCCGATACCAGGATCGCCACCGATCAGCACGGCCGAACCGCGCACGAAGCCGCCGCCGAGCGCCCGGTCGAGTTCCGAGATGCCGGTGTGGATGCGAGGCGCTTCTTCAATCTCGCCAGAGAGTGCCGTCAGTGCCACCGGGCGGCCTTTCTTCGGCGTCTTGGTCGGCCCGCCGCCGATGCCGCCCATCGGGTCTTCTTCGACGATTGTATTCCACTCGCCGCAGTTATCACACTTGCCCGCCCAGCGGTTATGGACCGCACCGCAGCTCTGGCAGATGAATTGTGTCCTGGCCTTCGCCATCAATCATGCTTTCGGTTGGATGGCCGCCAGCGCGTCGCATCGAATCACTTTGATTGCTCAAATAATCATTCGCGGCACCGATCAAAACTAATGATTTCCCCATCAGGGGCTCCGGTGGCACTTGTTCTCCACTGTCTTGGAGGCCACGACGATGCTGGACTATTCCCTCGCGCACTGGATCGCGTTTCTGACCGCGGCGGTCCTGCTCAACCTGTCACCGGGTCCCGACATGGCTTTCATTCTCGGCCACACGCTCAAAAGCGGGACAAGGACCGGCTTTGCCGCACTCTTCGGCATCTGGACCGGCGCCAGCCTGCATGTGGCTACGGCGGCATTCGGTCTCTCCGCGATCCTCGCCGCCTCTGCGCTGGCCTTTTCGATCGTGAAATGGATCGGTGCGATCTACCTCATCTGGCTCGGCATTCAGGCCCTACGCTCGAAAGGCGATGGCGGTCTGGTCAATGCGGCGAAGGACGTCCTGCCCCGGGGCCGGGTCTACAGACAGGGCATCCTCGTTTCGCTGCTGAACCCGAAAGTCGCGATCTTCTTCCTCGCCTTCCTGCCGCAATTCGTGGTCGACGGCGCCGGACCGACCTGGCTGCAGCTGGCGGTCCATGGCGTGCTCATCATCGCCGTTGCCGCCTTCATCGAGCCGCCGCTCATTCTGGCGGGTGGCCGCCTTGCCGATCTCATCAAGCGCAAGAGAAGCATCGGCCTCTGGCTCGATCGCGGTCTTGGCGCGCTGTTGGTGGCGCTCGGCGTGCGACTGGCCCTGACGACGCGCTAAGGTGCTTAGTCTTCCTCATGCAGGTAGCGCCGCTCGTGGCGTAGGCCGATGCTGGTCAGGATCTCATAGCCGATCGTGCCGGCCGACCGGGCGACGTCGTCGACGACCACGTTCTTCCCGAACAGTTCCACGTAGTCGCCTGCACGCACTGCGTTTTCGGGAAGATCCGTGACGTCGAAAATTGTCAGGTCCATGGTGATGCGCCCCGCAACGGGGACCTTCCGCCCGGCCACGAAGCCCTGTCCTGCCTGCGGCACGGTCTGACGCAGCGGCACGCCACCGCTCGACTGGCTGCGCAGGTACCCGTCGGCATAGCCGGCCGACACGATGGCGAGCCGGCTGTCGCGGGTCAGTCGCATGGCGCGGCCATAGCCGACGGATTGGCCCTCTTTCGCCGTGCGAACCTGAATGATCCGCGCCTCGGCGCTCACCACCGGCCGCATCGGGTTCACCATGTCGTTGACGGCTTCGCCGCCGTAGAGCGCGATACCGGGACGCGTGAGATCAAAGTGATAATCGCTGCCGAGGAAGATGCCAGCCGACGCTGCAAGGCTTGAATCGATACCTTCATAGGCGGCGCTAACCTGCCGAAATGATTCAAGCTGTTGCCGGTTCATCCCCGACGAATGGTCGTCGCTGCAGGCGAGATGACTCATGACGAGCACCGGCGCAAAACTTGCCGGACGCGAAACGTCGTCGGCAAGCGCGATCGCCTCGTCCATGGAAAGGCCCAGCCTGTTGAAGCCCGTATCGACATTGAGCGCGCAGGGGTAATCGCCGTATTCGGCAAGAACCGCCATCCAGAAGGCGAGTTGCTCTTCCGAGGAGATCACCGGCACAAGGTCGTTTTCGAAGAGCCGCCGCTCTGTGCCGGGCCAGATGCCGGAGAGGACGAAAATGCGTGCGTCCGGCGCGTAGGGCCGCAGCGTCACGCCTTCATCGACGGTGGCCACGAAGAAATCACGTGCGCCGGCCATGTAGAGCGCTTCGCCGGAGTCTTCGATGCCGGTGCCATAGGCGTCCGCCTTCACGACCGCTGCGGCCCGCGCCTTTCCGGAGCGTCGCGCCATGTCCTTCCAGTTTTCCGTCAACGCCGTCAGATCGACGGTCAGGCGCAGGCCGGCGGAATCGAATGGATCTTCGTCTTCGAAACTATCAATAAAATCAGTCATGGTGCTTCACAAAAGTGGGGAGGGTGCTTGTCGCATGGCAGTCTAGAGATCAATAAGGCAAAGTGAAAGCAAGCCAAGGAGATATCGATCGTGCGATCACTTTTGTTCAAGACGCAGGGGCGCGCCTGAAGTAGTTTGCTTCGATGGAGAACGTATCGCAAAAAGAGGCGGCTGACGCGATGCCGCTTGCAGGCATCGAACGGGCGCGCTTCTGGCGTGACCGGCGATTCCGCAACATGGAATGCCTGAGCGCAAGCTTCCTGACGCATGAGTATGCGCCTCATGCCCACGACACCTTCTCGATTGGCGCGATCGAAAGCGGCACGCAGATCGCAACGATGAAGGGCGTGCGGGAGGAGACCGGCGCAGGCGATCTCTATCTCATCGACCCAGGCGTCGTGCATGACGGCGTTCCGGGCGGCGAGGGGTATCGCTATCGAATGATCTATCCCGATGCCAAACTCTTCGTCGATATCCTCGAAGACGTGACCGGCAGGGCTTTCAACGGCACGCCGTCCTTCCCCAAGGAGCTTCTCAACGATCCGGAGATGGCGGCTGCCTTCCATTCCGCTCATCGCGTCCTGGAGAGCGGTGCCGGAGCACTGGAATCGGAGGAGGCGATGTTTCGCGTGCTCGCGGCGATCTTCCAGCGTTACGGCAGCACGATCGTCGTGCCGGTGGATACGAAGGAGCGTAGCGCGGTCGGCCGCGCTCGCGATTATCTGACCGATAATTTCGACAGCGACATCGGGCTTGATGAATTGGCAAAAGTCGCGGCCTTGAGCCGCGCGCATCTCATCCGGGCGTTCCGGCGCGAGTATCACATCACCCCGCACGCCTTTCTGACCGACAAGCGGGTGCGCGAGGCGCGCAAGCTATTGCGGGCAGGGCAGGCGCCTGCCGACGTGGCGATCCAGTGTGGCTTCGCCGACCAGGCGCACTTCACCCGCCACTTCAAGGCGCGTACCGGCGTCACGCCGGGACAGTACCGCGCGGGGTGATCACTTTCGTTCAAGACGGTCGTCGTGCGGCGGCTTAACACCCTCCGAACTTTAGCAGTTCTGGAGGAGCCAATGCCTACTCAAAGGCGACCGATCGGCGATTTTCTTGCCGGAGCGAGAGCAATCCTGCCTCTCGTCGTCGCCGTCATTCCGATCGGTCTCGTCTTCGGCGCAGTGTCGGCCACGAAAGGTCTGTCTCCTCTTGAGGCGACCCTGATGAGTGCACTGGTCTTTGCCGGTGGCTCGCAGTTCGTTGCCATGGATATCTGGACGCACCCGGCAAGCTTTGCGGGAGTCGGCTTTGCCGCGCTGCTCGTCAATATCCGCCACGTCCTGATGAGCGCGTCCCTCGGCACGAAGATGCAATCATTCTGGGGCGTGCGGAAATATGCGGCCATGCTGTTTCTGGCCGATGAGATATGGGCGATCGCCGAATTCCGAGCAGGCGTTGCGCGGCTGACGCCATCGTGGTTCGCCGGCATCGCCATGCCGTTCTATGTGGCTTGGGTCGGCGCCACGCTGATTGGCGCCTCGCTCGGCGCCTTCCTCGGCGATCCGGCTGCCCTCGGGCTCGACTTCGCCTTTCCGGCGGTTTTCGTCGTGCTGGCGGTGGGATTCTGGAAGGGGCGCGAGACGGGATCGGTGCTGGCTGCGAGCGCTCTGGCGGCCGTTCTGGTTCACCAGTTCGTGCCTGGCGTCTGGTACATCGCCGCCGGTGCGCTCGCCGGACTTGCCGCGGCGCTGTGGACGGGCAAGGCGAAGGCGGTCACGGCATGACCCTGGAGATACACACGCTTCTTGCGATCCTCGCCATGGCAGCTGCAACGGTGCTGACACGCATGAGCGGCCTGCTTCTCATTCGCCATGTCGAGATGACCAAGCAGACCCGAACGGCCATCGAGGCTATCCCGCCGGCGGTCCTCATGGCGGTGATCGCGCCCACCGCCTTTGCGACAGGCTGGGCCGAAACGGCTGCCTGCCTCGTGACGGCGCTCGCAGCGCGCCGCCTGCCGATGCTTGCAAGTGTTGCCGTCGGCGTGGCAACCGTCGCCGTCCTGCGAGCTGCCGGCCTGTAGCTCGAATGGCACACTGACGAGAAAGTGATCTCGTCAGTGTTCTTCGTATTGGATGAAGGAGGGATCGGCGAGATCCGCGAAGCGCGTGAATTCCGACTGGAAGGCGAGCTTGACCGTGCCGGTCGGTCCGTGGCGCTGCTTGGCGATGATGACATCGGCGGTGCCCTTTACCTTGTCGAACAGGGCTTCCCATTCCGGGTACTTCGGATCGGCGATGTCGCGCGGTTCACTGTTCTTGACGTAATATTCCTCGCGGAACACGAACAGCACCACGTCGGCGTCCTGCTCGATCGAGCCCGATTCACGAAGGTCGGAGAGCTGTGGGCGCTTGTCGTCGCGGCTTTCCACCTGACGCGACAGCTGGGAAAGCGCGATGATCGGAACGTTCAGTTCCTTGCCGAGCGCCTTCAGCCCGGTGGTGATCTGGGTGATTTCCTGCACGCGGTTTTCGCCCGACTTGCCCGAGCCGGTCATCAGCTGAATATAGTCCACCACCAGGCAATCGAGGCCGCGCTGGCGCTTCAGTCGGCGGGCGCGAGCGGAAAGCTGGGCGATCGAGATACCACCTGTCTGGTCGATATAGAGCGGCACCTTCTGCATCATCATCGAGCAGGCGACGAGCTTTTCGAAGTCGGCATCGTTGATGTCGCCGCGGCGGATCTTCGAGGACGAGACTTCCGTCTGCTCGGAGATGATACGCGTGGCGAGCTGTTCGGACGACATTTCGAGCGAGTAGAAGCCGACGACGCCGCCGTTCTTCGCCTTCATGCTGCCGTCCGCCTGCACTTCGCCCTCATAGGCGGCGGCAATGTTGTAGGCGATGTTGGTTGCAAGCGAGGTCTTGCCCATGCCCGGACGTCCGGCAAGTACGATCAAGTCGGAGCGCTGCAGGCCGCCCATCTTCGAGTCGAGCGAGTGGATGCCGGTCGAAATGCCGGAAAGGCCGCCGTCGCGTTCCTTGGCCACGGCCGCCATGTCGATCGCCAGCGCGACCGCGTCGTTGAACGCCTGGAATCCGCCGTCGTAGCGACCGTTTTCGGCGAGTTCGAACAGACGGCGCTCAGTGTCCTCGATCTGTGTCTGCGGCGGCATGTCCAACGGTGCATCGTAGGCGATGTTGACGACGTCTTCACCGATTGTGATGAGTGCGCGGCGCAGCGCCAGATCATAGATCGCGCGACCGTAGTCTTCGGCGTTGATGATGGTCACGGCTTCGCGGGCGAGCCGAGCGAGGTATTCGGAGACGGTCATGTCGCCGACCTTTTCCTCAGCCTTGAGGAAGGTCTTGATCGTCACCGGATTGGCGATCTTGCCCATACGGATGATGTCGCCCGCGACTTCGAAGATCTTGCGGTGCAGCGGTTCGTAAAGATGGATCGGTTTCAGGAAGTCCGACACCCGGTAGTAGGCGTCGTTGTTCATCAGGATCGCGCCGAGAAGCGCCTGTTCGGCTTCGATATTGTTGGGGGCTTCCCGATAGTGCTGCTCCGCTGGAGCAACGGCGGCAATCTTTCGAGCGACGTCGTTCATCTTGATCCGTTCTGTCTTCTTCAGCTTCGGGTGTGGCGCGCGCAAGCGACAAAATCAAGCGCGGAAGCGAGAAGGCTTCCGTGCCGTCGTCGATACACAAGGCCTTTGCCCGTTGTTCGACTTCTCCACAGCCGTACTTGCGGTCAGTGCAAAAATACCGAAAGTGTCACCTGCAGAACACGGCCAGAAACGACTCACTTCCATTGTGTCTTGCGTGGTAGCTTAAGCCTGTCGGGGGAGACTTGCATCCAAACAGAGGCTGTCGGCTCTTGAAAAAGATCGGAAAACAATATAGGTAGTAAAGATATAATTAGCATGCTAACAAAATAGGACTGAAATATATGGGAAATCCCGTTCTCGGGCGTGAGCTTGTCGAAGATCTTGCCGCTTTCAATCGCAAGCTCAGAGCCGTCTTCGACAAGATCGTGCGGGAGCGCAACATGACGTTGCCGCGCGCCCGTGTCTTCTTCACGCTTAATAAGAAGGACGGAATCAACCAGCGTGAACTTGCCGAACGGCTGGAGCTGGAGACGCCAACGCTCGTCAGAATTCTAGATGCAATGGAAGGGCAAGGTTTCGTCCAGCGGCGTGTGGCCGGCTCCGATCGTCGCGCCAAGGAGATCTATATCACCGAGACCGGCAAGGTCGTGGCCGGCGAGATTGATGACATCGCCGTGAAAGTGCGCGCCCAGGTCATCGCCGGTATTCCCGAAAATGATCTGAAGACTACTTTGGAAGTGATACGGGCCATGCAAGCCAACCTGCAGGGCATTCGCGGAATTTGAGGTCCTGCCGATGAGCCTCGCCGAGACCGCCAACGACAATGTGGCGCCACGGCCCGCCGAAGAGGCGAAGCCGGACACGCAACAGACGCCGTCGCCGCCACCAGCGGCGGGCGTGCCGATGCCGGTCTGGAAAATGCCGCTCTACATGGCGGCGTCGGTCCTGCTTTTTCTGACGCAGGGCCTCGGCATGAACCTGCTGACCGCCAACATCTATCAGCTGCAGGGCTCGTTTTCCGCGACCACGACTGAAGTCTCCTGGCTCTCGGCGGCCTATATGGCACCTTATGCCAGCATGTCGATTGCACTCTTCAAGATCCGTACCCAATACGGTCTTCGCCGTTTCGCTGAACTCGGCATTATATGTTTCGTCGTTGCGGCGGTGCTCAATCTCCTTGTCACGGACCTGCATTCCGCGATCGTCGTGCGCACCCTGAGCGGCATGGCCGCCGCGCCGCTCTCGACGCTCGGCTTTCTATACATGCTGGAGCCTTTCCCTCAGGAAAAAAAGCTCTCGCTCGGGATTAGCCTCGCGCTGATGTGCACGCTGTTTGCGTCGCCCGTCGCGCGCATCGTCTCGCCATCGCTGCTTCAGTTCGGCGGGTACGAGGCGCTCTACATGTTCGAGATGGGGCTCGCGCTGATCGTTTTTCCGATCATCTATTTGCTGCCGCTCACGGCGCCGCCTCGGGCCAACGTCATCCAGCTGCATGACATTCTGAGCTATCTATTGCTCGCTGTCGGCTTCGGCTGTCTGGCTGTCGTGCTGACGCTCGGCCGACTTTATTGGTGGTTCGAGGCGCCCTGGATCGGCGTTCTGTTGGCCATATCGGTCGGCTCCATCGCTTTGATGCTCGTGATCGAATTGCCGCGCAGCAGTCCCCTGATCGATTTCCGCTGGCTGTTTTCGGGCGCAAATATGCGCATGGCGGGCGTCCTGCTGCTCTTCCGTTTCGTGTCTTCCGAGCAATCATCCTCCGCAGCCAGCTTCTACCAGCAGTTGGGGTTGTTGAACGACCAGACCGAAACGCTCTATGTGATCATCCTCCTTGCTTCCCTGGCTGGCGGGCTTTTCTGTGCCTTTCTGATGACGACGCGTTACGTTGAGACCGCCCACGTGCTTGCGCTCGCTCTCATCGCAGGCGGCGCCTTTCTGGACAGCCAGTCGACGAGCCTGACCAGACCGCCTCAGATGTATCTGAGCCAAGCGATGGTCGCCGCCGGTGCAGCGATGTTCCTGCCGCCGGTCATGGCGAACGGTTTCAAGGCGGCGATCTCCCGCGGCGTGCCGTATATCGTCAACTTCCTTGTGATCTTCGTCTTCACTCAGAGCATTGGCTCGCTGTTCGCCTCGGCGATGCTCGGAACGTTCGTGACAATCCGGGAGAAGTTCCACTCGAACGTGCTCGTCGAGCACATCCTGCTGCAGGATCCGATCGTGGCGCAGCGCATCTCACAGCTGAGCGCCGCATACGGCAAGGTGCTTGGCGACAAGATGCTGCTCAACGCTGAAGGTCTGGTGCTGCTCGCCCAGCAGGTCAGCCGCGAGGCCTATATTCTCGCATACAACGACACCTTCCTCGTCATCGGCTACGCCTCTGTCTTTGGCCTGATCGTCATTCTTCTCCATCAAGCGTGGCGCCGGCTGGCCTGGCCCAGGACAAGCCAGCCCGATGCAACCCCCGCTCAATCGTGATCTCAGGGTTCCAACATGTTGAAGTTGCTTCGGTCCCCCTCGACCATCATCGCAGTGTTCGCCGGCATCGCCGGCGTCCTCCTCGTTCTCTATGCATGGCGCCTGCCGCCGTTCGTCACGTCAGTAGAGACGACCGACAATGCCTATGTTCGCGGCTATGTCACGATCATGAGCCCGCAGGTGAGCGGCTATGTCGTCGATGTTCCCGTGAAGGACTATCAGCAGGTCAAACAGGGCGAGACGCTTGCCCAGATCGACGACCGCATCTACGCCCAGAAGCTTGCCCAGGCGCGTGCGGCGCTCGACGGGCAGAAGGCGTCGCTGGAGAATTCGCGCCAGTCGGAACTCTCGGCAAAGGCGAGCATCGCCTCCAGCCAGGCGCAGATCGATAGCGCGAACGCATCGCTGACGCGTGCGCAGCAGGCCTGGGATCGCGTCAACAATCTCAGCAACCGCGGCATTGCATCGCAGAGTGAGACAGAAGCCGCGCAGGCGACACTTGACCAGGCCAAGGCTGCGCTGAACCAGGCAAAGGCCGCGCTGGAAGTTTCCGAGCAAAACCTTGCAACGATCATCGTCAATCGCTCGCTGCTGGAAGCCAATGTCTCAAGCGCGGAAGCCGCGGTGCACCTTGCGGAAATAGACCTGCAGAACACCAAGATCGTCGCGCCGCGCGACGGTCATCTCGGCGAGGTCGGCGTACGCGTCGGGCAGTATGTGACGGCGGGAACACAGCTCATGGCTGTTGTGCCGGAGGATGTTTGGGTCGTCGCGAATTTCAAGGAGACACAGCTCTATGGCATGCAGGTCGGGCAGCCGGTGACCATCACGGTCGATGCGCTTGGCAAGCGGCGCCTGAAGGGGTTCATCGAGCGCTTCTCGCCCGCCGCCGGGTCGGAATTCGCGGTCATCAAGGCGGACAATGCGACAGGCAATTTCGTGAAGATCGCGCAGCGTGTCGGTGTGCGCATAGGCTTCGATGCCGACCAGCCGGCGGTAAAGGATCTGGGCCCTGGGCTCTCGGTCGTCGTCGACGTCGACAAGAACGCGCCGCCGCAGCAGAACACAGCCGCCAAATAAGCAGAAAGCCCGGCACGGGCCGGGCTTTCTTACATCTCCAGAGAAGATCTCTCGGAAAATTAAGCTTCCTCGCCTTCAAGGTCAGCTTCCGGATCGAAGAAGTCTTCCGGACGAAGAGCGTCTTCGTCAACGCCGTAGATGGCGTCAACGGAGGTGAGGGTTTCACCCTTGGACTGACGGCCAGCTTCTTCAGCCGAACGAGCAACGTTGAGCTCGACGTGGATTTCGACTTCAGCATGGAGCTGCAGCTCAACCTTGTGCAGGCCGATCGACTTTATCGGGGTGTTCAGGTGAACCTGGTTGCGGCCGATGTTGAAGCCTTCTGCAGCGAGAATTTCAACGACGTCGCGAGCAGCGACCGAGCCGTACATCTGGCCGGTTTCGCCAGCCGAGCGGACGACGATGAACGACTTGCCGTCGAGAGCGTCGGCAACCTTTTGTGCTTCCGACTTGCGCTCGAGGTTACGAGCTTCGAGCGTTGAACGCTCGGATTCGAAACGCTTCTTGTTGGCTTCGTTGGCACGAAGCGCCTTGCCGAGCGGCAGGAGGTAGTTGCGAGCGAAGCCGTCGCGAACCTTTACGGTTTCGCCCATCTGGCCGAGCCTGGAGATGCGTTCAAGAAGAATGACTTCCATGTTCGTGTTCCTTTCGTGTCTCTAGATTTTCGTGTCTGTTTGTTTGGGGGCATCGACATCCTTGTGCGGGGTCAGTGCGATGGCCTTGCGGGTATCGCTCAAGCCCACCACGAGGATGAAAAAGGCTGGCACCATCAGGATGAGCGATGCCAGGTAGCAGAGGATGAGCGCCGGCAGGCGCCAATCCCTGCCGCGCGTGCGAAAGTGCAGCGCGGCGAAGCCGGAAAGCAGGAAGCCGGCGCCGAAGGTGCCGACGACGGTTGCTCCGATCATCGCCGGCATGCCACCGAAGAAGGTGGCGGCAAGACCGACGAGAAAAACGAAGATCGAATTGCGGTTCATGCGCAGCGCCGAGGGGATATCCTCGCGTGGACGCAGGCCGCGGCCGGATGCGCTGACGATCCGGGTCGCGATGTAATAGGCGGCAAACAGCATCACGACCCACATGCCGCCCTGAATGGCGGGCAGCATGAGCAGAACGAGGGATTTGGTCTGCGCCGTTACCGCCGGATCGGGCGAAAACTCGGGCTGCTGCTGTGCAAGCGAGCCGAACATCACGTCCACGAGCCGATCGATGAGATCTGGGCCATAACCGATCATCAGGCCGACGACGATGACGGCGATCGTCACCAGGCCGCAGAGGTGCAGCAGAATGTCCGAAAGCGGATACCAGGCCATCAGATGATCGGGACCGCCGAGTTCGGAGGCCGGGCGGGCAAGGTTTGCAAGGTGGCTGAGCCAGCCAGCCGGCAGCAGCGTGACCAGCGTCATCATCAGCGCGAAGGACGGCGAGATGGCGATCGCGCCAACTGTCGCCGCAGTGACGACGGCGGAGATGGCCGCCATGTTGCCCCAGCCGAGGCCGACAAGAAGAATGGGAAGTGCGGACGCAGCATAGAGAACGGCACTGAACGACGGCTGCATGCTGGCGCCAAGCACCAGAAGTGCGGCGGTCAATCCGGCGAGCGCGCCGATGCCTAGCGTTTTTGCGTTCAGTTGCTTCACGGTCGCTGTCCTGCTTCATCGAGCAGTTAGAGGGACTTTCCTGAATCGGTTTCAGAAAGGCCTCAACATGGGTTTTAAGAGTTCCGATCCGCGCCCATCGCGAAAGGGAGAAGGGAAGGCATCGCTGCCTTCCCTCGATTTGGCCTCGTCAGCTAATTAAGCGACGACATACGGCAGCAGGCCGAGGAAACGAGCGCGCTTGATCGCCTGAGCGAGTTCGCGCTGCTTCTTTTGCGAAACAGCCGTGATACGGGAAGGAACGATCTTGCCGCGCTCGGAAATGTAGCGCTGCAGGAGACGGACGTCCTTGTAGTCGATGCGCGGAGCGTTTGCGCCGGAGAACGGGCAAGTCTTGCGACGACGATGGAACGGGCGACGGACCGGAGCGGAGGAAGCTTCAGACATTCTTAGATCTCCTTATGCACGGTCTTCGCGCGGACGGCGCGGACGATCTTCACGGTCACCGAAGCCACCTTCACGCGGCGGGCGAGGACCACGGTCGCCGAAGCCGCCCTCACGCGGGCCACGGGCGCCATCACGCGGGCCGCGGTCGTCGCGGTCGCGCTTCTGCATCATGGCAGACGGGCCTTCTTCGTGCTTTTCAACAGCGATCGTCATATAGCGCAGGACATCTTCGCTGATGCGCATCTGGCGTTCCATTTCCTGGACGGCAGCTGCCGGTGCATCGATGTCCATCAGGGCGTAGTGAGCCTTGCGGTTCTTCTTGATGCGGTAGGTGAGGGACTTGAGGCCCCAGTTCTCGATGCGCCCGACCTTGCCGCCGTTAGCTTCGATCACACCCTTGTACTGTTCTACGAGGGCATCGACCTGCTGAGCGGAAATATCCTGTCGGGCAAGGAATACATGTTCATAAAGAGCCATGACAGCTTTGCCTTTCTTGCGTTGGTTCAACCCGATATTCGGCGGCTAAGCCTCAACGACTGCTCCTGAGAGGCGGCAAGCACCAAGCAAGAAAAGCGTTCCGAGACGGTCGAGAGCGGAGACACGGGAGGCTGGAACGCTTCCGTTCCGACGATTCTCTTGCGAAAACCGGCCCTCCGTTCAGCCACCAGCCAGAAGACCGGGTTTGCGAACAGGGCGGCTTATACGGATTTTTGGCGGAAACGCAAGTGACAGTCAGCAATGTTGTCGCTGCGAGCTCAACGACGGAAGCCCCGCCTTGCGCAGGCCGTCGACAAAATGGTCGTAATGGCTGGGGGCGACATAAGGTGTCAGGATCTTCCAGTAATGCTCGAGATCGGCTGGCACGTTTGCCAGGATTTCCGGGATCAGCCTCTGCGCTTCCTCCTGGCGTCCGAGCTGCCCCAGGCTGGCAAGAAGTACAACGCGATTGAAATAGGCGCGGCGGAGCGAAAGACCTCGCTCGGAGTAATGCACGGCCTCTTCGTAGTTGCCCAAGTGATAGTGCGATAGCGCAATACGGTCGAGAATGAGATAGGCCAGCGGATCGTGTGGGCTTAGCCTTGTGGCCATATAAAGGGGGTCCAGAGCTTCGGCAAAGTGACCGTTGAATATCCGCGCCCAGCCGAGACCCATATGCGCGAGGGCGAAATTGGGATTGAGGTCGATCGCCTGCTGGGCGGCCTCAATCGCCGCCGGCGCGTTATGGGCTACGAAATGCGCAAGGCACATCGCGTAGTGCGAATAGGGGTCACGCGGGTCGAGCGTGACGGCGCGCTCCGCCTCTATTCGCAGCTCTGTGCTATCCCTGTCCACGTCGTCGCTGAAACCATGGAAGCATCGGGCGTAGAGTGAGCGGGCAAGCATCATATGGGCGCGTGCAAAATCGGGATCGAGCTCGATCGCGCGGCGGTGCCAGGCAATGGCCTCGATGAAATGCTCGACCGTATCCTGCGCGTTATGGAGCCAGGTGCCGCGCATATGGCTCTCATAAGCGTCCAGATTGTCCGTTGTCCTTATCAGGGCACGCCGGCTTTCACCAATGAGGATTTCCGGCTCGATTGCGCCGACGACATTCTGCGTCAGTTCGTCCTGAATGGCGAAGATATCGGATATTTCCCTGTCGTAGCGCTGCGCCCACAGGTGAACGCCGCTTTCGGCCTCGATCAGCTGCCCGGTGACACGGACGCGCGTCCCGGACCTGCGGACACTTCCCTCGACGAGGTAGCGGACGCCGAGATCACGCCCGATCTGCTTCACGTCGACGGCGCGCCCCTTGTAGGCG
The DNA here is from genome assembly GCF_964254185.1 of Rhizobium sp. LjRoot258. Taxonomy (NCBI): domain Bacteria; kingdom Pseudomonadati; phylum Pseudomonadota; class Alphaproteobacteria; order Hyphomicrobiales; family Rhizobiaceae; genus Rhizobium; species Rhizobium sp. LjRoot258. The sequence goes on from NZ_CAXUST020000001.1 coordinate 928,709, forward strand.
AACGATGAGTTCTGGGCGATGACGAAAAACCAGCGGTAGAGCGAGAGCGCCGTGATGATGTCCTCGGTGAGGCCATCGGCAAAGAACTCCTGTTCCGGGTCGTCAGACATGTTGACGAAAGGCAGCACGGCGATTGAGGGCTTGTCCGGAAGTCTGAGCGGTCCACCGAGCGCGCCCGTTTCCACCGGGTCTTCCCGACCCCAATGGACCCGATGCACTGGCACCGGGCGAGGAATGTTCTTCAGCGTGCGGTCGCCCATCGGCACGAGGGGAAAGTCCAGCTTTCCCTCGATCTGCTCGCGCAACCCGCCGGAAATGCAGATTCCGGACGGCTGCGCTACCTCCTGCAGACGGGCTGCGACGTTCACTCCGTCGCCAAGCAGGTTCTCCCCGGAGACGACGACATCGCCGAGATTGAGCCCGAGACGGAATTCCATCCGCCGGTCCGGCGGCAGGTCGGCGTTGCGTCGATGAAGCGCGCGCTGGATCGCGACCGCAGCGCGAACGCCTTGTACGGCGCTTGGGAATTCCGCAACGACGCTGTCTCCGGCGCTGCCGAAGACCCGTCCTCCGTGCTCTCGTACGAAATCGCTGATCGTAGCGGTGTAGATGCTCAGCGTCGCAAGTGCATCTTCCTCGTTGGCTGCAACGAGGCGGCTGTAGCCGGCAACGTCGCCGGCAAGGATGACTGCGAGCTTCCGTTCCACGGTATGTGCGCTCCTGCGGCGCTGCCAGCGCCTTATAAACCTAGCTGAAACGCGCAAATCGGAGAAGCAGAAATTGATGCCTGGGCGAAATCACCGAAACTTGTCGTTGTAAGTGCCGGCGAAAGCCGCACGGCTTCCATGCGTAGCGACGATCTGGCCAGGGAAGGCCAGATCGTTGTGCGTCGTCTGACTGCCCTAGATCGGCATCGGGTACTGGCGGTGAACTTGCTCGATTTCAGCCAGAACCTCGTGTGACAGCTTGAGGCTGACCGAACTTATGTCCGTATCGAGCTGCTTCATCGTCGTCGCGCCGATGATCACGGATGCCATGAAGCGGCGGCTCAGGCAGAATGCGAGCGCCATCGTACAAGGGTCGAGCCCGTGCCGTGCAGCGATATCGAGATAGGCCTTCGTCGGCGCTTCCTGCAAGGGCTGCAAGCGGCCGCCGATGTCGCCGTTGATCGATCCGCGCGAGCCGTCCGGCTTGGCGCCGTCGACATATTTGCCGCTGAGGATACCGCCGGCGAGGGGCGAGTAGGCGAGCAGACCGACGTCCTCATGATGCGACAACTCAGCCAGATCGAGATCGTAATGGCGGTAGAGCAGATTGTACTCGTTCTGGATCGTCGCGACGCGCGGCAGATCGAGCTGTTCGGAAAGCGTTAGATATTTTTGCGTGCCCCATGTCGTCTCGTTGGAGAGACCGAAGGCGCGCACCTTGCCCTCCTTCACCAGTTCGCCCATTGTCTCGAGGATTTCGATGACATTGGCGAGCGCCTTCGCGCGGTCCTGCTTGAAGGGATCGTAGTGCCAAGCCTGGCGGAAATGGAAATGCCCTCGGCTTGGCCAGTGGATTTGGTAGAGGTCGATGTAGTCAGTCTTCAGCCGCTTCAGGCTCGCCTCGATCGCCAAGCGAATGTTGTTGGCGTCGGCGCCGTCGCCGTCACGAATATAGGAGCGGCCGGGACCCGCGACCTTGGTGGCGAGTACGATATCCTTGCGCTTGCCGGTCTTCTGGAACCAGCCGCCGATATACTCTTCCGTCAGCCCCTGCGTCTCCGCGGAAACCGGCGTGGTTGGATAAAGCTCGGCCGTGTCGAAGAAGTTGATGCCTTTCTCGACGGAATAGTCCATCTGCCCATGCGCCTCGACCTCCGTGTTTTGCGTGCCCCAGGTCATGGTGCCGAGGCAGATTTCGGACACGGAAATATCCGTGCGGCCAAGTTTCTTGTATTTCATTTGAGAGCCTTGAAGGTGATCCGGAAAAGAAAAGGTCTGGAAGGACGGCGCAAATCTAGACCGGAATTGTGCAAGCGCAAGAGGCAAAGCCGGGCTTTCTCGCCGCCGCAAAAGCCTTGGAACGCGGGCGTCCGGCACTTGACTCTCTGACAAAGAATGTCAATTGGAGGCGAAACACTCAAAGGCCCATATAAAAGGGACGTCGGATGACCATCGCTTTCACATTTCCGGGGCAGGGCAGCCAGGCTGTCGGCATGGGCAAGGATCTTGCCGAGAATTTCGCCGAAGCACGCGCCGTCTTCCAAGAAGTCGACGAAGCTCTGGGCGAGAAGCTCTCCGAGACCATGTTCAACGGTCCGGAAGACACGCTGACGCTGACCGCCAATGCACAGCCGGCGCTGATGGCGGTCTCGATGGCCGTCATTCGCGTCCTGGAAGCCAAGGGTGTCGATGTGAAGGCGAATGTCTCCTACGTCGCCGGCCATTCGCTCGGCGAATACTCCGCGCTTTGCGCCGCCGGTACCTTCTCGCTTGCGGATACTGCGCGCCTGCTGCGCATTCGCGGCAATGCCATGCAGGCTGCCGTACCGGTTGGCGTCGGCGCGATGGCTGCCATCATTGGCCTCGAACATGCCGATGTCGTCGCCCTCTGCGAAGAAGCCTCTGCCATCGGCTCCTGCCAGGTCGCCAACGACAATGGCGGCGGCCAGATCGTCATTTCGGGCGAAAAGGCAGCCGTCGAGAAGGGCGCCGCGATTGCCAGCGAAATGGGTGCGAAGCGCGCAATCCTGCTCCCGGTCTCCGCTCCTTTCCATTCTTCGCTGATGGCGCCCGCTGCTGAAGCAATGCGCGAAGCGCTGGCGGGCGTGAAGAAGTCGAACCCGGTCGTGCCCTTGATCGCCAACGTGCGTGCCGCGCCGGTGACCGACGCCGACGAGATTGCCAGGCTGCTCGTCGAGCAAGTCACGGGCCAGGTCCGCTGGCGCGAGACGGTTGAATGGTTCGCGGCCAATGGCGCGACGACGCTTTATGAGATTGGCTCCGGCAAGGTCCTGACCGGCCTCGCACGCCGCATCGACAAGACCGTGAACGGCATTGCCGTCAATACGCCTGCCGATATCGATGCGGCCGTTGCCGCTCTGATGGCCTGATTGATTTAACGATTACAAGGAACACTTCCATGCTCGATCTTTCCGGCCGCAAGGCTCTCGTTACCGGCGCATCCGGCGGTATTGGCGAGGAAATCGCCCGCATTCTTCACAAGCAGGGCGCCATCGTCGGCCTGCACGGAACGCGCGTCGAGAAGCTCGAGGCGCTGGCGAATGACCTCGGCGATCGCGTCAAGATCTTTCCGGCGAACCTTGCAGACCGTGACGAAGTCAAAGCACTCGGAGTCAGAGCCGAGGCCGATCTCGAAGGCGTCGACATCCTCGTCAACAATGCCGGCATCACCAAGGACGGCCTGTTTGTTCGTATGAGCGACGAAGACTGGGATAACGTCATCGAAGTGAACCTGACGGCGATGTTCCGCCTGACGCGCGAGCTGACGCATCCGATGATGCGGCGCCGTTATGGCCGCATCATCAACATCACCTCGGTCGTCGGCGTTACCGGCAACGCCGGTCAGGCGAACTACTGCGCCTCCAAGGCAGGCATGATCGGCTTCACCAAGTCGCTGGCTCAGGAGATTGCAACCCGCAACGTCACTGTCAACTGCGTGGCGCCGGGCTTCATCGAGTCCGCCATGACCGGCAAGCTGAACGACAAGCAGAAGGAAGCGATCATGGGGGCGATCCCGATGAAGCGCATGGGCACGGGCGCCGAAGTTGCCTCCGCCGTCGCCTATCTCGCCTCGTCGGAAGCTGCATATATGACTGGCCAGACGCTGCACGTAAACGGCGGCATGGCCATGATCTGAAACGGGAAACTGCCTTCCGGGCAGATTTTCCCCGCAATAGCGTGTTGACCAACCCGATGGGGTTGATTTTCTGGCTTTGCGGCAGACTTAAACCGTGTTAAGCGGGCCATGACTGTGAACAGTCTCCCGAGAAAGCAGACGGACCGGCGGGCTTTTGTGCAAGCCTGGGACATTTCTGGTAGCCGGGTTCAAAGAGTTTGCCGAGGTGGCTTCAAGGGGCGCCGCAGGCTGAAACAGGGTAGGGATGTCACAAGGCATTCTGATCAGGACATAAGGTCGAGGAAACCGACATGAGCGATATCGCAGAACGCGTAAAGAAAATTGTTATTGATCATCTTGGCGTCGATGCCGACAAGGTTGTCGAAAGCGCCAGCTTTATCGACGATCTGGGCGCAGACTCGCTCGATACCGTCGAACTGGTCATGGCGTTCGAAGAAGAATTCGGCGTTGAGATTCCAGATGACGCTGCTGACTCGATCCTGACGGTCGGCGATGCCGTAAAGTTTATCGAAAAGGCTCAGGCTTAATCCTGAGCATTTGAGAAAGGGCGGACCCGGAGTCCGCCCTTTTTATTTTCTGGCATGGTTCTCCAAGAACATAAAAGGCGGGGGAATGCAGTCGATGAGACGGGTCGTTATAACAGGTACCGGTATGGTATCGCCCTTGGGATGCGGAACGGAAGTGACGTGGTCCCGCTTGCTTGCGGGTCAGAACGGCGCCCGCCTGGTCACTGAATTCGAAATCGACGACCTCCCCGCAAAGATCGCCTGCCGCATTCCGGTTGGTGACGGCAGCGACGGCACCTTCAATGTCGACGACTGGATGGAGCCCAAGGAACAGCGCAAGGTCGATCCCTTCATCATCTACGGCGTGGCAGCCGCCGACATGGCGCTGAACGATGCGAACTGGCATCCCCAGACGGACGAAGAGCAGGTCTCGACGGGCGTGCTGATAGGTTCCGGCATTGGCGGCATCGAAGGCATTGTCGAAGCCGGCTATACGCTGCGCGACAAGGGCCCGCGCCGTATTTCTCCATTCTTCATTCCCGGCCGTCTGATCAACCTCGTATCCGGCCAGGTATCGATCCGTCACAAGCTGCGTGGGCCGAACCACTCGGTGGTCACGGCATGCTCGACCGGCGCGCACGCGATCGGCGACGCTGCCCGTCTCATCGCATTCGGCGATGCCGACGTCATGGTCGCGGGCGGCACGGAGTCCCCCGTCAGCCGCATCTCACTGGCCGGCTTCGCCGCCTGCAAGGCGCTGTCCACCCAGCATAACGACAATCCGACCAAGGCATCGCGTCCATACGATAAGGACCGCGACGGCTTCGTCATGGGTGAGGGCGCCGGCATCGTCGTTCTCGAGGAACTGGAACACGCCCAGGCGCGTGGCGCCAAGATCTATGCCGAGGTCGTGGGCTATGGTCTTTCCGGTGACGCCTATCACATCACCGCCCCGTCAGAGGACGGGGAAGGCGCGCAGCGTTGCATGACGATGGCGTTGAAGCGCGCCGGCTTGACGCCCGCGGATATCGACTACATCAACGCGCATGGCACATCGACGATGGCCGATACGATCGAACTCGGTGCCGTCGAGCGCCTGGTCGGCAATGCGGCCTCCAAGATCTCGATGTCGTCGACGAAGTCTGCGACGGGCCACCTGCTCGGTGCGGCCGGTGCGATCGAGGCGATCTTTGCAACGCTTGCCATCCGCGATAACGTTGCGCCTCCGACGCTCAATCTCGACAATCCTGAGCGCGAGACCGCAATTGATCTCGTTCCGCACAAGGCGCGCCAGCGGGAAATCAACGTCGCGCTGTCGAATTCCTTCGGATTCGGCGGTACGAATGCATCATTGGTGCTGCGCCGCTACGTCGCTTGAGTGCAGGCGTCGACGTCCTGACAGTGGGGCTGCACCACGCGCGGCGTGGCCCTACCTGCATTTTGCCGCATTGCTTAGCAAGAAGCGGGACTTAAGGCCAAGTTTAGAGGATTGCCGGTGAGCGATACGAACCACAGCAACGGGACGATCGGCGAGGAAAGCCAGCAGACGCAAAGCGGGCCGATTATTCCCAAGTCGCCGAGCGAGGCGCTTCGGCCGGAACGAGTGCCCGAACCGCCGAAGCGCTCGAAGAAGGCGCGCAGCCAGGTTATCATTTTCCTGAACTTCCTGATGACGCTTGTCGTGCTCGGCTGCGCGGCCGCCGTCTTCCTTTTCTATTACGCGATCTCTGCCTACCAGAATCCCGGTCCGCTGGAGACAAATACGAATTTCATCGTGCGAAGCGGCGCCGGCGTTGCTGAGATTGCCGCAAGCCTCGAACGCAACAACATCGTGTCGGACGCGCGTATCTTCCGTTATCTCACCACGACGCATCTTGATGACGGCGAGAGCCTCAAGGCGGGCGAGTACGAAATCAAGGCGCATGCTTCCATGAACGACATCATGGAACTGCTGAAATCCGGAAAGTCGATCCTTTATTCCGTCGCGTTTCCGGAAGGCCTCACAGTTCGCCAGATGTTCAATCGTCTGAACGAGGATAGCGTGCTGGAAGGTGACCTGCCGACCGTCGTGCCTGCCGAAGGAAGCCTGCGTCCGGATACCTACAAGTTCTCGCGCGGCACGAAGCGGGCCGAGATCATCGAGCAGATGGCTGCGGCACAGCAGAAGCTTGTCGACCAGGTTTGGGATAAGCGCGACCCGTCGCTGCAGCTCAAGTCAAAGGACGAACTGATCATCCTTGCTTCGATCGTCGAAAAGGAAACCGGCGTTCCGGACGAGCGCGCCCATGTGGCTTCCGTCTTTCTCAACCGGCTGGACAAGGGGATGCGCCTGCAGTCCGATCCGACGATCATTTACGGGCTGTTCGGCGGCGATGGAAAGCCGGCGGATCGCCCGATCTATCAATCAGACCTCAAGAAGGAAACGCCCTACAACACGTATGTGGTCAAGGGCCTTCCCCCGACGCCGATCGCCAATCCGGGCCGAGACGCGCTGGAGGCTGTCGCCAATCCCTGGAAGACGCAGGATCTTTATTTCGTTGCCGATGGTTCCGGCGGGCATGTCTTCGCAGCCACGCTCGAGGAACACAATGCCAACGTCAAACGCTGGCGTCAGCTGGAAGCGGCCAAGGGTGCCGACCCCAATATTGTCGTTGACGGACAGCCTGAAAGCCAGACGCAGTCGGATGCGCCTGCCGCGCCGGCTGCCCAGAAGAAAAAGAAAACCAACTGATTTTCGGAGGTTTGCATGGCTTTGCAGTCCATGACCGGTTTTGCGCGGCGTGAGGGCACGAGTGGCCGCTGGCGCTGGGCGTGGGAACTGCGGTCGGTCAACGGCAAGGGCCTGGATCTGCGCTTGCGCCTCCCGCCGGGGCTGGAGCGCATGGAAAATGATGTTCGCCGCCTTGCCGGCGAGCGCTTCAGCCGCGGCAATATGCAGGCGTCGCTTTCCGTCTCCGCCGGCGAGAGCCGCATTGAAACCGTCCTCAATCAGGAAGCGCTCTCCGCCGTGCTCGCCTTGCGTGACCAGCTTGGCGGCATCATCGATCCCGCGCCATTGCAGTTGGATACGTTGCTCGCCATCCGCGGCATCATCGAATTCCGTGAGAGCGAAGACGGCGATGAAGCGATCGCAGCGCGCGATTCCGACATTGTCGAAGGCCTGATCACGGCCCTTGCAGACTTGCGTCACATGCGCGAACTGGAGGGTGCCGCATTGTCGCGTGTACTTCTGGACCATATCGCCACGATCGAAGGATTGACGCAGACCATCGAGCGTGACCCCTCCCGCTCTCCGCAAGAGATTGCTGGCCGACTGGCTGCGCAAGTCGCCTTGCTGATGGACGGTTCGGGAAAGCTGGATCGCGACAGGCTGCATGCGGAAGCCGCGTTGTTGGCCACCAGGGCGGATCTTCGCGAAGAGATCGACCGCCTGAAGGCGCATGTGGTTGCCGCCCGCGACCTGCTCAGCAAGGGCGGTCCCGCCGGGCGGAAGCTCGATTTCCTTGCACAGGAATTTAACCGCGAATCGAATACCATCTGCTCGAAGTCGAACGTCGCTGCGGTCACGGCCGCCGGCATCGAGCTGAAAGTCGCTATCGACCAGTTCCGCGAGCAGGTCCAGAATCTGGAGTAGACCAATGAAGCCGGCGAAAACCGCGCCCATCCCGATAGCCCGCCGCGGTCTCATGCTTGTCATCTCGTCGCCATCGGGCGCCGGGAAGTCGACGATCGCTCGCACCCTGCTGGAAACGGACAAGCAGATCGGTTTGTCCGTCAGTGTGACCACACGCCAGCGCCGGCCAAGCGAGATTGAGGGCATCCACTACCATTTTAAGTCGGTCCGCGAATTCGAACGGCTGCGCGATGCCGACGAATTGCTGGAGTGGGCCGAGGTGCACGGCAATTTCTATGGCACTCCGCGGGAGCCCGTCGAGCAGGCGATGGCAGACGGCCGCGACATGCTGTTCGATATTGATTGGCAGGGTGCACAGCAGCTTCAGGACAAGATGTCAGCCGATGTCGTGTCCATCTTCGTTCTGCCGCCGACGATGACGGAGCTTCAGTCCCGCCTGCATCGCCGGGCCGAGGACACGGAGGAGGTCATCGCGACGCGTCTCGCCAATTCGCGCTCGGAGATCGGGCATTGGCGGGAGTACGACTACGTCATTATCAATGACGATTTGAACTCTGCTTTCGAGGCGGTGCAATCGATCGTTCGTTCCGAACGGCTGCGCCGCGACCGGCGCCACGGCATGTTTGATTTCGTCACAAAGTTGCTTGAGGAAAGGCCGGCTCTTTAAAGGCTGTTGGCAAGCAGGCAGAACTCGGCGACCGACAGCGTCTCGGCCCGCCGTTGCGGGTCAATGCCCACCTTGTTGAGCAGGGCCTCGCCGCCGAGGGGCTTGAGGCTCTGCCGCAGCATCTTGCGACGCTGGCCGAAGGCTGCGTGGGTGACCTTTTCCAGATCAGCGACAGAGCAGGGGATCGGGTTCTCGTTCGGGGTCAGATGAACGACCGTCGACGTCACTTTCGGTGGCGGCGTGAAGGCCTGCGGCGATACATCGAACGCCATATGCGCGTTCGTGCGCCATCCGCAAAGCACGCCGAGACGTCCATAGTGATCGTCCTCTTCGGTCGCGACGATGCGCTCGCCGACTTCCTTCTGGAACATCAGCGTCAGCGATTCCCAGAAGGGAGGCCATTGTTTCGGCAGGATCCAATTGACCAGCAGCTGCGTGCCCACATTGTAGGGCAGGTTAGCGATGATCTTCACCGGACCTTCTGGTGCCAGAGCTTCGAAGTCCGTCTTCAACGCGTCGCCTTCAATGACCTCAAGCCTGCCCGGATAGTGGTCAGCAATTTCGGCGAGGGCCGGTAGGCAGCGAGAATCGCGCTCGACGGCGATCACTTTCTTTGCGCCGAGCGCCAGAATGGCGCGCGTCAGGCCGCCCGGGCCCGGGCCGACTTCGAAAACCGTGACGCCTTCCAGCGAGCCGGCCGTTCGCGCAACCTTTTGCGTCAGGTTGAGATCGAGCAGAAAATTCTGGCCGAGCGCCTTCCGTGCATCAAGGCCATGACGTTGAATGACATCGCGAAGGGGCGGCAGCCCATCCAGGGCAGCCATCAAAGGCGCCCTTCCGCAGTGCGTCCAAGGTGACCGGCGAGCTTCAGGGCTGCAACGAGGCTGCCTTCGCGTGCAAGTCCCTTACCGGCAATGCCGAAGGCGGTACCATGATCGGGCGAGGTGCGCACGAAGGGCAATCCAAGGGTGACGTTGACAGATTCGTCGAAGCCAAGCGCCTTGGCCGGTATCAGTGCCTGGTCGTGGTACATGCAGATTGCGACGTCGTAACGGGCCCGAGCCTCGTCGTGAAACATGGTGTCGGCGGGCAGCGGCCCGATCGCATTGATGCTTTCGGACCTAAGGAACTGGATGGCCGGCTTGATGACCGCTTCATCCTCTTTGCCGATCGTGCCGTCTTCTCCGGCGTGCGGATTGAGACCGGCTATTGCGAGCCGCGGCTGCTCGATCCCGAAGCGACGCCTAAGGTCGGCATCAGCGATCCGGCAGGTCTCGACGATAAGTTCCGCCGTCAGCGCCTGAGGCACGTCCTTGAGGGGAATATGGATTGTGACCGGAATGGTGCGGAGCCTTGGACCGGCGAGCATCATCACCGGCATGGCCGTTTGTCCCGTCGCTCGTTTGGCGAGATCGGCCAGAAATTCGGTGTGTCCCGGGAACGGGAAGCCGGACTCGTAAAGCACCGACTTGGCGATTGGATTGGTGACGACGCCGAGCGCCTCACCTGACATCGTCAGCGAGACGGCTGTTTCGATCGCAGCGATCGTGGCCTTTGCTGTTGCGACGTGGGGCTCGCCGGCCACAACCTCGATGCCTGCAGCGATGGGAAGCACGGGGATGGCATCGGCAAAGACGTTATTGGCGTTGGCACAATCGCTCTCGCGAATGGCAACCGTCAGCCCGAGCACTTTGGCACGCAACGCCAGCACATCAGGGTCGCCAACGAACACGAACGGAGGGAGCCCGAGCTCCCTGCGCCGCATCCAAGCCAGCAATGTGATGTCGGGGCCGATACCGGCCGGATCGCCCTGGCTCAGCGCGAGCGGACGCGAGAACGGAATCGCCATCTTGCTCAGGGGCGCATGATCTGCGCCTTCTTGCGCAGCTCTTCGAGATATTTCTGGGCATTCGGGTTTTCCGGAGGCGCGTTCTTCCCTGCCTTCGCCTTGTCGAGGTCTTCCTGGCGGAACACCATTTCCGCTGCCTGATCGTCGGACACCTGACGCTGGCTGCAGATGGCGATGTATTCCACACCCCTGTCGGTCACGCGCGTCGCCGTCGTGTTGCCCTTGGCCTGCTCGACAAGCGGCTTCCACTCTGCCGGAAGTTCGGGTGCCATAACGCGGCCGAGGTCGCGTACCGATACGTCGCGCATCGTTGCGGCAAACACCTTTGCCTGCTCGCAACCCGGATACTTCGACCGCGACGCCTCGGCTTCGCTCTTGCGCTTGCCGACGATGCCCTTCTTGCTGGCGGGGACGACGAAGATCATCTGCTGCAGAATATATTCCGTGGTTTCCGGCTTCTGCTTGTTCTCCATCATGCGGGCAACGAGGTCGGAATTCGACATACGTGCGCTCGAGCCGTAGCGCGCATTGACGAGGCGCGGCCAGCTCATCTGCACGGCAATGAAAGCCTTGAAATGAGCGACACCGACGCCGGCACGTTCGAGAATCTGCGTCATCTGATCGGTCGTCAGCTTGTTGCCGCTCGCAAACCGCGCGAACGACGCTTCGACGTCGTCCTTGGAAACCGACATGCGCACGCGCGCGATTTCCTGCTGCTTCAGTGTTTGGTCGACCAGCTGTTCTTCGGCCGCCTTCGCATCAGCATTCTGATGCTGCAGCTTGAGGAATGCCTGGCGCTTGGCGACATCACCACTGGTTATTGCCGTGCCGTTGACGACCACCCTGACTTCGCTTGCTGCAAAAACTGCTCCCGTCTGCGGTGAGGCAAACGCTGCCAGTATTGCGAAAGCCGCGCCGGCAATCATCGTTTTGACGGTTCTTTTGGCGCCAATCATCTATCGACCCTTCCCATTGACGCCGCGTACTCACGTCGCGGCGCGCATACCTTCTCAAGACAAACGGGCGTTGCCGCTGTAAATTGAAAATTCAGCATATGCCCTAGATATCAACTGGCGACAATGTCCTGCATAGTCTTACGGCGAAAGAAAGGCCCTTTCTTCCGCCGTACTACTGAACTCTCCATCAATTCTGGTAGATGGTCGTGTTGGTATCCACCGCGCCGCCGAGGTTGATGTCGCCCAGCGTGCGGAAGGTCAACCTGGCGCCAATACTCCAGTCGCTGGCGGTTTCGGCACTGGTATCACGCTTTTCGCTATATGCGATCGTAAAGATCGTGCACTCGTCCTCATAGGTCAGACCGAATGTTTTCCGGACGATGCTGTTGTCCTGAAGATCCCAAGCTACGCCGCCAAATACCGACCAATAATCCTTGAACTTAACAGTTCCCTTGGCCTGGATCTCATCGTTGTCCTCCGCAAAGCCATAGGCCGGCTGCGCTGCGACATGCGTGTAGATCAGCTGGGTTTGGAGGTTGTCGTTCTGGAAGCCGGCTGTCAAATCGCCGCGACGGAAACCCAGGTTCTTCTCGTCAAGCCGATAGGAGGCTGCGAGAGCGAGGCCCTGCGGCGTTTCAATGCCGCCGAGACCGACGAAGTCGGACACGTCAGTCTCCAGACCAGAGTCCGCGCCGACATTCACCAGATCCGCTGTATCGAAGGAATTCTGGCCGCCGAGCTGGTAGGACTGGCCGAATATGCCATGCAGCTTGTAACCATTGTCGAACGTCCCAGTGTACTGGAAGCCGACGTTGGCGCGCGTGCCACCCTCGATGCGGTCGTAACCGGAAAACTTGTCACGGTCGAAAAGATTGGTCGCGTCGAACACAAAGCTCTGCGCATCCTCGTTCGGAAGACCGCCGGCAAGGCGTTCGTCGGGCCGCGCATAGATTTGAACGATGGGTTCGAACAGGTGCGTACTGTTTGCCGTCGTGCCAAGGATGGGATAGCGCATTTCCAACCCGGCGGTAAACATCGAACGCGTCGCCGCATTGCTGTCGTCGTAGTTGCCGTCATAGACAAACGTGCCAGAGGTCGGCGGCGGTGTCATGTTCAACGCCAAGGCATCACCGCGCGCAGCGAGCAACGGCGTGATCAGGAAACCCTCAGGCGTCACAAACGTCCGCTTCCATTCCAGTTCGCCCGTCAGACGGGACGTTTGGCCGTCAAGACCACGGAACCGGTCGAATCCTGCGACGCTGTAGAAGTCGTCGTGAGTGCGCGACAGGTTCGTAAAGTTGACATCGGCAGAGAGTTCGCCTCCGGCGAGCGGCTGCGGCGCCACGAAGTGATAGTCCATCACCGGATAGACGATTGCCTGCTGCTTCTCGGCGACGTCGTTTGGATCGGCGTTCTGCACGTCGAAATAGAACGAGCGCAGATCGAAGTAATTCCGCTTGCCGAGACCGGTCAGGTAGACCTGGTTTGTCTTTGTCGAGTAGTCCAGTCCTTTTAGGCTATAGGTGCGAGCGAAGTTGTTGTCGCTCTGCGCCATGACGTCCCAGCCGAACGCCCAGCGAGGGTTGATCTGAAAATCTCCCTTCGACGCTACGACGCCGCGGAAGTCATTTTCGGCATCACTCGTGCCGGCCGTGAAGGTCTCCGGGCTGAGCTGATTGATACCAGCCATCCGCAACGTGTGCGTGCCGTTTTCAAATCTCTGACGATATTCTGCGTCGAGCAGAAAGCCTTGCGTCGTATAACCTGTGCCCGTGACCGTTAGGTCGCTGCTCGGCGAAATAACGTAGTAATACGGGACGGACAGGCCGAAGCCGAGATTTTGAGCGGTGACAAAACTCGGAAACAGGAAGCCGGACTTCCGCTTCACGGTGTTGTCGGGAACTTCGATCCACGGTACGTAGGCAAGCGGATGACCAAGAAGCTCAAAGCGCGCCTTTTCGAGGCGAATCGTATGCTTGACGCCGTCCTGGATGACCCGTTCAGCCTTGACCTGCCAGAAGGGAGGTCGTTCCGGTTTCTCGGCGCAAGGCAAACACGCAGTATAGACGCCCTTGTTCAGGATCATTTGCGTGCCGCCAACACGCTCACCGGTTTCGGCAACCAGGCGCGTATTGTCGGCGGTTTCGATTCTGAGCGCGTTTACGAAGCCGTTTCCAAAGTCGTCGGTGACGTCAAGCTTGTCGGCGTACATGCGATTGCCGTCGGGGCCAACGAGCTCGACGTTGCCAAGCGCCATCAGGCGCCCGGTCTGCTGATTATACTCGACGCGCTGCGACACCATCTTGTAGCCGGCGTAGTTGATCTGCACGCCGCCAATGGCCGAAACGATCTGCGCGTCCTTGTTGTAGACGAGCTCGTTTGCCGACAGAATCAGCTTCTGGTCGCCAGACACGTTCGGCTTCAAATTTTGCATGGCATCCTGTGCGAAAGCAGCAGGAAGGCCGTTGAAATAGGTAGACAGAGCCGCGCCTACGAACAGGGCAACCAACTGTTTACTAAGAGTCTTGCGGTCGCCTGCCGCCACTAGCCATCCTCCTGATGAAGCAGAATTGTTGCACCCAAAGCCAAGGCAACGGTGACCGGAATCCACGTCGCCACGAAAGGCGGGACAACCCCACTGCTTCCGAATGCTTTTACAAGCACGGTGACCACATAAAGCACGAAGCCTGACAGGATTCCACCCAGAATCACCGACCTCGATTGGTTGAACCGGCTAAATTTTAGAGACACTGTTGCAGCAATGAGAGTCATGGCAACAAGCAGCAGTGGCTGGGACAACAATGAATGAAATTGCGTCTCGAGAGCCTTGGTCGGAATCCCAAAGGATTTCGCTGCGTCAATTCGGCTCGAAAGATCAAAAAATCCAATGGTTTCAGGGGCTGTCAGCCTCTGCTGGACGAAATCCTGTTTCAAATTGGTGCGGACTCGCACCTCATCCTTGCGTGCCGCGACTTCGCCTGGACGGCGCTCGACAACATTCTTAAGAAGCCAGTAACCATCTTCCAATTTTGCCGACGCGGCGTCCTGTCTCAGGATGATGTGATCGGTCGAATCGAAATGCACGAATACCGCATCCATAAGCAGCGTGCCGTTCTCCAGAACCGTATGCGCTCCTATGATCGCATCGTCCCCGCTGCTGATCTGGCGAAGCCACGGAACCTGCGGCGCGGCATTCGGCGCCGAGCCTTCTCCGCGCCAGTTGCTCTCGACGATGGCGGCCTGACGTTGGCCCCATGCTGCCAGCGGATTGAGGACAGTCATGACTAGGACGCCGAGCAAAAAGGCGCCGGCAAGGAAGGGCGACATAAACTGCCAAACCGAGATGCCGGCAGCGCGCGTCACGACCAGTTCGTATTTTCTGTTGAGGCCGATCAGAACCGTCATGCCCACAAAGAGGGCAATGAAGGGAACGGTCTGTTGCATAATGAGCGGCAGGCGCACGGCCGTCATCACGAGGCCGCCTGTCACGGTGTAGCCGGGAAGACCGGAGAGGCGGCCAGCCGTCTCGCTGAAATCCACGAGGTAGACGATGCCGATCACGCCGAGAAAGAACCACATTGTGGTCAGCAGATAACGACGGAAGAAATAGCGGCCGAGCGTCCCGAAGATCATGCGCTACCTCCCGCGGAGGGACCTGCCGACCGCCCGAAGCGTCGCAACAGTCTTTGCCAAGATGCGGCGATGTGGTCGGTCATTGCGGACACGACCGACAGACGCTTGTGATGCGACAGAGACGCGATTGCGAGGAGGCTGGCGATCAACGGAATCGCATAGAGGACACCAATATATTCTGGATCAGTGTCGATCTGATTGGCGGCGTAGAATGACGCCCAACGAATCGCGAATGCAAAGATGAGCGCCGCCACCATCGGATGCAGCCGCGCTTCGCGATGGGAGCGCGCATCACCGGCAATCGCCAGCGAAATCAGCGCAAACACCATGGGCAGAACCCAATCCGTCAGACGGCGGTGCAACTCGGCACGATAACTGCCGGGCTTGGCGATGTAGTCCTTATCGTTCGGATCCGGATTGAGCAAAAACGGAAGCTCGCGGTCGGATGCACGAAGCGTTGCCTGACCGCGGTTCTGCGTCAGATCGGACAGGTCGAAGGAGTAGGAATCGAAGCGAATGACAGAGACTTCGCCGGTCTGCGTTTTGCGGTGAACCTCGCCATCATGCATGATGAGTGACGTGCCCTTCTCGTCAACGGCGCCTTCACGTGCGTAGTAGATGAGCTCGAACGCAGGGTCGCGCTCGTCGACGACGAACAAGCCCTTAAGCACACGCCCTGCCAGCCGCTCCGATATCTGCACGTAAAGACCGGTATCGATGCGGCGGAAGTTCTTCTCCTCAATAACTGTGGAGAGCAGATCCGCGTAAGCTGCAGCCACCATCTGGCGAACGCCGGTCTTGGCCTTCGGCTCGACGACGTTGTCCACCAGAAAGGAAAAGACGCTGATAACCGCGGCGAGGATCAGAATCGGGCGCAGGATGATGCCACGCTTGGCACCGGCCGCATCGATCACGGTCAGCTCCGAATCGTTGTTCATCGTCGTCAGCGTCTGCGTGACACCAATGACAATTGC
Source organism: Rhizobium sp. LjRoot258 (assembly GCF_964254185.1). Lineage (NCBI taxonomy): Bacteria > Pseudomonadati > Pseudomonadota > Alphaproteobacteria > Hyphomicrobiales > Rhizobiaceae > Rhizobium > Rhizobium sp. LjRoot258. The sequence continues at coordinate 944,792 of NZ_CAXUST020000001.1, forward strand.
GAACGGCAGCACGATCGGAATGATCGATGGAAGGATCAGCGTTGCCAGCTTGGCAAACGACCCCATCGACTGGCCGCTGTCGGTTACCAGATTGACGCGCTGCAGAACCTGAGTCGTCCAAATGATCGCGAGCACCGGCAACAGGGCAACGAGAAACATCTGGCCAACACGCCGGAGTATATATGTTTCAAGCAGTTTCATTCATGCCCTTGAACGCCATTTGCGAACCGATGCCGCTATGCAGCGAAATCCATCTACGCTCTTTGGTTCGCTTTTGCGACAAGCCAGCGTCGAAAATTCATTCAAATTTCAGATTTTTTTTTGCCCTGTGGCGAATCGGTGAGAGCAAGAAGACCTGCGAAGATGACAATGGACGAAAGCCATCCGAGGATCACGTCGGAAAGATAGTGCGCGCCGAAAGCAACCCGCATGGCGGGTGCCAGAAAAGAGACCGCGGCAAGGGGGAGGGCAAGGGCGGAACGCGCTGGCTGCGGTATCAGGAAAATGAGACAGAAGACCCAGCCGGCGCCTGCCGCTTCGCCGGAAACGAAGGAGCAGTTCGACATGCATTTTCCGGCCATGGAGCCTGCCTGTACGAAGTCGAGGTAGCCGCCGAAATCGAGCGTCTGCCAAGGCCGCGGTCTACCCCAGTGTGCCTTGAGGAGGAAATTCACCAGGATCACCGGGCCGATGATCAGCGAGCCGAGAGCGACCTTGAATGTGCGGGCGCGTGCGACATTGAAGGTCGCTCCACAGTGCCAATAGCAGACCGCTAGTTTCCACGCCATCATGAGGGCGATGAGATACGGCAGCCGAAAAAAGAGAATTCTCAGCAGCCCGAGGTAGGTTTCTTGCCGGTAGGGAAAATACCCGCAGGTTCCGCCAACAGTGCCTGTGGCCTTGCAGGCTTCCTGCACAAAGAAGTGTTTAGATGCGTAGATATCGATCTGGGGAAGGGCATTGAACAGCAGAAGCAGCAGCCACCAGAGACAGAGCAGGCCGATGAATGCACGGGCGGGAGCGTCGTTAGATGCAGCGAAACGCCAAGTTGCCCGTGCCCTCGATAATCCTAATGTCGAAATCACTATGCAATTCCTGTGGACTCAATTCCACCAGAGGAATATGCGCCAATGATGACATCCCTTTAACGAGTTCGCGGCTAGTCAAGCAGCCACATCGTCGGGCCGAAGACTTGTCTTCGGGGGTGAAACCCGAAATGATCGGGTGGAGCGGATTTAGGAAAATCCCACTGGAGAAGATATGTCAGCCAAGTTCGATATTTCATTTGAGACGTCCGCCGATATCGTCGGTGGCTACGCGATTCTGCTGCAGGCAGGCGGAGCTGATCTTGCCGCCGGAGCCAAGGTCGCTGACCCCGCTGGCGTGATCGCCAGAGCCGCAAAGATCGCCGGCTTCTCCGCCAAGCCGACGACCGTATTGGATCTCGTTGCTCCTGAAGGTTCAACCGCCGAGCGGCTTATTGTTGTCGGTCTCGGCAAGCCGGAGGAACTGACCGCTCACGATTGGCTGAAGGCCGGTGGTGTCGCTGCGTCCAAGATCAAGAAGGCCGAAAAGGTCGTGATCTTCGTCGATGCGCCGGGTGCCGGCGTTGGAGCCAAAGAGGCGGCGGATTTTGCGCTTGGAATGCTATTGCGCGCCTACAGCTTCGACACCTACAAGACCAAAAAGAAGGACGAGGACGGCAATAGCCGGAATGGACGGGTGGCGGTGACGATCGTTGTCGCCAATGCGACCGGTGCCGCCGAGGCCTTCAGGGTCTCCGAAGCTGTCGCCGCAGGGGTCAATCTGGCACGCGATCTCGTGAATGAGCCGCCGAATGTTCTGGGTCCTGTGGAGTTCGCAGCCAAGGCAAGCGACCTGGAAAAGCTCGGCGTTGAGGTGGAAATCCTCACCGAGAAGGAGATGCAGAAGCTCGGTATGGGTGCGCTGCTAGGCGTGGCGCAAGGCTCCGTCAGGCCTCCGCGACTGGCAGTCATGCAGTGGAAAGGCGGCAAGAGCGGCGAAAGCCCGATCGCCTTCATTGGCAAGGGCGTCGTTTTTGACACCGGTGGCATCTCGATCAAGCCCGCTGCCGGCATGGAGGAAATGAAAGGCGACATGGGCGGCGCCGCGGCCGTCACTGGCCTGATGCATGTCCTCGCGGCGCGCAAGGCGGCCGTGAACGCCGTGGGCATCATCGGCCTCGTCGAGAACATGCCCGACGGAAACGCCCAGCGCCCCGGCGACATCGTCACCTCGATGTCTGGCCAGACGATCGAGGTCATTAATACCGATGCCGAGGGCCGGCTCGTGCTCTGTGATGCGCTCTGGTATTGCAACGACCGCTTCAAGCCCAAATTCATGATCAATTTGGCAACGTTGACGGGCGCGATTCTTGTTGCGCTCGGCAACGTCCATGCCGGTTTGTTCTCGAATGATGACGAGCTCTCTGAGCGGCTGACTGCGGCTGGGCTGACGACGAGCGAGAAGCTCTGGCGCATGCCGCTCGCTAAAGAATATGACAAGCTGATCGACAGCAAGTTCGCCGACATGAAGAACACCGGCGGCCGCCATGCGGGCTCGATCACCGCGGCTCATTTCCTGAAACGATTTGTGCAGGACACGCCTTGGGCGCACCTCGACATCGCGGGAACAGCAATGGGCTCACCACAGGACGAGATCAATCAGTCCTGGGGTTCCGGCTACGGTGTGCGCCTGCTTGATGAGCTGGTGCGTGCCAACTACGAGTCATGACGGAAGTCCTGTTCTATCATCTGACGGAATCCAAGCTGGAGGACGCCCTTCCGCCGCTGCTCGAAAAAAGCGTCGAGCGCGGCTGGCGGGTTGCCGTACAGCTGAAGGATGCGGCGCGGCGCGACTTGCTTGATCAGCATCTGTGGACATTTCGGGAGGATAGCTTCCTGCCGCATGGCACGGATGAGGGGGACCTCGCAGTAAGTCAGCCGATTCTCCTCACCGTTTCCGAAGGAAATGCCAACGCCGCGACAGTTCGGTTTATCGTCGATGGCGCAGAGCCACCTCCGGTCGAAACCTATCAGCGGATCGTTTTCATGTTCGATGGTTACGACCAGGCACAGCTGGAAGGCGCCCGCGCGCAATGGAAGAAGCTGAAAGGCGAGGGGCACAGCCTGACATACTGGCAGCAATCACCTGAGGGGCGATGGGAGAAGAAGGCTTGAACCTTACTGGCCCAGGCCGGAAGCTATCACGACCTCATCGATGAAAGCCTGCTTTGCCTTGGTATATTGCGCGCGGCTTTCTGCATGCTCGCCGGCCAAGCCAACCTTCAGTTGCTCGTAGGCACGTGCGAGCCGTGCATCGCCGCGCAGGGCGTCGCGAAAAGCAATCATCCGCTTCCAGTTGTCGCCGCGATACTCCACGACATGGACCAGATGGGTGCGGCATTCATTTTTGATGCCGCGGCCGAAAATATGGTCGTCAGGAACGATGTCGTTGCCGGCATAGTCGTAGCCGATTGCTTCCATGGCGCCGATGCAGCGCAGACCGTCATCCAAGTGCTTGACACCGACAAGCATATCGATGATCGGCTTCGCCTTGATGCCAGGAATGGCGGTGCTGCCGACGTGCTGAATATCGATCGCGATGTCTCCGAGCGCCTGTCGGATGGCTTGTGCCTCGTTGGCATAGGCTTGTCGCCACAGGGTATTGGGTTCGGCGAGAGAAACCGTCATGTTCTTCAAGCCAAGACCGTAAGACGCATCGTCTCGCATGCCGAACCTCCGTGACAGACCGTGAGCCCTTCACAATATTAGGAGGTCCGGCACGTTTCTATCAATCGTGAAACGCGTCGACGAATTTGCGCTTGCCGAGCATGAAGGCATCGGCAACATGGCGAAGCGGCGCCAAGTCGACATCGGACTTGCCGGCCTTGACGATTTCGGCGAAGCGACGGTAGAGCGCGGGGTATTCCTCTTCCGGCGCCGAGTATTTCAGTTCGCCATTGATCGACAGCTTGGATCCGCCTTCAGCAAGCTGCACATGGCCGGCTTCGGTTTCCGCGAGGATGTCCCAGCTCTGCTTGCCCGTCTGTCGCCAGTCGAACTCGGCATGAACAGGCACGTCGTCAGCGTTCTTGAAATGCAGATCGGCAGCAATCGGTGCGTCGCGATTTTCGGGAAATTCGAGCGTTGCGCCCGTCAGGAAGATTGCTTTCGGCAGAATGTGAGTGACGATCGAAAGGGCGTTGATGCCTGGGTCAAAAACGCCGAGACCACCGGCCTGCCAGATCCAGTCCTGGTTCGGATGCCAATGGCGAACGTCTTCCTTCCAGATGACATGGACGCTTTTGATAGCAGTCGACGCGAGGAAGGACTTCGTGGCTTCGACGGCCGCTGCATAGCGCGAATGCCAGCTCGCAAACAGCGAAACGCCCTTGCTTGCGGCGAGGCTTTCAAGATCGGCCACTTCGCTCAGCGTTGCGCCCGGAGGCTTTTCGAGGAAGACGTGCTTGCCGGCGGAAAGCGCCTTGTGGGCGGCTTCGTAGCGATACTGCGGCGGCATGCAGAGGGAAACGGCATTGACCGCCGGGACTGCATCGAGCATCGCATCGATCGTGGTGAAGCTCTGGATACCTTCGACGGTGCCGTGACGGCTCGCCGTTGCAATGAGCTTGAAGTCGGGATTCTTGGCGATCGAGGGAAGGTGCTGGTCGCGGACGATCTTGCCGACGCCGACGATGGCAAGGTTGATTGGTGACATGCTGGTGGCTCGCGTTCGGTGTTTCGCTCAAAAGTATGATTTATTTTGCGCCTGTTTTAACAGAAAGAAACCGGCGGGCAAGCGTCGATAGGCCCAATCAGAGAGACGCCATCTCGGCGGGCGCTGTCGGCTTCTTGAACTGCAGCGTTACGACCTTATACCCCTCGGCCTCGAGCGTTGAAAGAAGCGTCGGCAGCATTGTCGCGGTGCGATTGTGGATGTCGTGCATGAGAATGATGCCGCGGCCGCGCCTGTGCAGCACGCCAATCGTCCGCTTGGTTATGGCCGCAGGCGATGTGTTGAGGTAGTCCTTGCTGTCCACATCCACATCCATCACGACCATGTCGCGCATTGCAACGGCGGCGCGAAGCTTGTGGCTGTCGGCAAGGTATGGAAAGCGAAAAAAGTTGACGTCGACACCGGTCGCCTTGGTGACGGCTGCCTCGCCGCGCGTGATCTCTTTCATCGCCATGTCGAAGGCCAGCGTCGCCAGATTGTCGTGCCGATAAGTGTGGCTGCCGATCGCGTTGCCTTCCATGGCGACCTTGCGAGCAAGCTCCGGATGCAGTTCCGCCATTTCGCCGACCATCATGAAAGCGCCCTTGACGCCGAACTGGTCCAGTGTCGCGAGCACGCGGTCCGTCCGGCCAGGAATGGGGCCGTCATCGAAGCTGAGGATGACCTCCTTGTCCTGCAAGTGCAGGTCATGAATCGAAGCGACCGTCAGTGTTCTGCCGGCGAGGTGATGAGGGCTCGTGTCGTGAGACATTTGGGGTAGACGACCTTCCGTTTCCGCTATCTGGCTGCCTTCCGGTGCGACGATGGAGGAGGTCTTGATCGTGGTGTCTGGCGCAGGCGCGGGCCGCTTGGCGGTTTGGCAGCCCGCCAGGGCCATGCTCAAGACGAGACTGGAAAGGAAGGCGAAGCGATGCATGAAAGGGGCTCAACAAATCAGTAATGAATGTTGAGACAACCTTGATGATTATGGTTAACGATCGGTTTCGATCGCCCCGAGATTGCCGAATAGTGCTTAATCCGACAAGCTTCCGCCGGCTGTGGCTATCCCGCCATGGCTTCTTCGTATTCCGACGAAAGCTCCAGCCACTGCTCTTCAGCGGCCGCGAGCTTTGCGGCGGCTTCGCCGCGCTGCTTGGCTTTTTCGGCAGCTTTCGCGGGCGCCTTCTCATAGAGCAGCGGATCTGCAAGTTCTGCATCAAGCGCCTGAATCAGTTTCTCCAGCTTGCCGGTCAAGGATTCGATTTCGTTGATCTTTTTCTTGAGCGGCGCAAGCGACGCGCGTTTCTCGGCATTCAGCTTGCGCTGGTCCGCCTTCGAGGCGAGCTCTTCAGCGAGCTGAGGCTTTTCATCTTTCTTTTTGCCCGACGCGACGACGAGGTCGCGATATTCGTCCATATCGCCTTCGAAAGTCGTCACGGTACCATTGTTGACGAGCCACAGTCGATCGACCGTCGCCTCGATGAGATGGCGATCGTGTGAGATCAAGATGACGGCGCCCTCGTAGTCATTCAGCGCTTCGATGAGTGCCCGCCGGCTGTCGATGTCGAGGTGGTTCGTCGGCTCGTCGAGAATCAGCAAATTCGGCGCGTGGAAGGCAGCGAGACCCATCAGCAAGCGGGCCTTCTCGCCACCGGAGAGATCCTTTGCCGCCGTGGACATCTTTTCGGTTGCAAGGCCCATCTGGGCGACACGCGCCCGCACCTTCGCTTCCGGCGCGTCCTGCATCAAGCGGCGCACATGCTCGACGGGTGAGTGGTCGGGGATCAGATCCTCGAGTTGATGCTGCGCGAAGAAACCGATCTTCAGATTCGGGGCGAGCTTGACTTCTCCAGCCTCTGCCGACAGGCGACCGGAAATGAATTTCGCGAACGTGGATTTGCCGTTGCCGTTGGAGCCGAGCAGTGCGATGCGATCGTCGTTGTCGATGCGCAGGTTCAGGCCTCTCAAGATCGGCTTGCCGGGCTCATAGCCGACCGCGCCGCCGCTGATGGCAACGATCGGGGAGGCTGGCTGCTTTTCCGGCTCCGGAAAGGTGATCGGCTGGACGTGATCCTCGATGACGGCGGCCACCGTGCCCATGCGCTCCAACGCCTTAACGCGGCTCTGCGCCTGGCGCGCCTTGGATGCCTTTGCCTTGAAGCGGTCGATGAAGCTCTGCAGGTGTTTGCGGGCAGCCTCGTTCTTCGCCCGTGCCTTCGTCTGCAACTCGTCGGCTTCGGCCTTCTGCCGTTCGAACTGGTCGTAGCCGCCGCGATAGAAGGTGAGCTTCTTCTGGTCGAGGTGGACGATCGAGTTGACGGCGTTGTTCAGGAGATCCCGGTCGTGGCTGATGATGATGACCGTATGCGGATAACAGCGCACATAGTCTTCGAGCCACAACGTGCCTTCGAGGTCGAGATAGTTGGTCGGTTCGTCGAGGAGCAGCAGGTCGGGCTCGGAGAATAGGACGGCCGCGAGGGCGACGCGCATCCGCCAGCCGCCAGAAAAGGACGAGGCGGGTCGCGACTGCGCTTCCTGATCGAAGCCGAGGCCCGCGAGGATGCTGGCGGCACGCGCCTCGGCTGAATGCGCGTCGATATCGACCAGTCGCATCTGGATTTCGGCGATGCGGTGCGGATCTGTGGCATTTTCCGCCTCCACGAGCAACGCCGACCGCTCCTTGTCGGCTGCCAGTACGATTTCAATCAGCGCGTCTTCCGTTCCCGGTGCTTCCTGCGCCACCTGACCGATGCGAGCATTTTTCGGAATCGATATCGAACCGCTTTCGGAAGCCAAGTCGCCGGTGATGACCCGAAAAAGCGTGGACTTGCCCGCACCGTTGCGGCCAACCAGTCCAGCCTTTGCGCCGGCGGGCAACGAAACGCTGGCGTGATCGAGAAGCAGGCGGCCGGCAACACGTGCGGAAATATCGGAAATCGTGATCATGCGCCGGGTTTTGGCGGAACTCTCGGCCGAAGGCAAGGGCGGCGGCGAAGCCGGATGGCACGATATGACGGAAAGTTACATCGCTTCCGCAACCTTCTACTAATTGGCGTGTGCTGAAGTTAATTACGCGCCATGATTGCTTCGGCGGTAAGCTCGTGCGATGCCGGCGCGGATTGAAGGATAGGCATTTATGTCCCGCAGCGCCGATAATCTCGTGGTGGTCGCGTTTTACCTTCATCAGCCATGTTCAGCCGTCACCTTGCTCTTTCCAGCCGGTCCCTTCGTCGTCGTTATCAGGCCCTGCCGGCAACGGCGGTTGTCCCATGTAGTCTCGCCATCGTGGCGTTGGCAACCATTCTCCGGTTCATCGATCGGATAGGCACTGTCACCCGTAGTCGAGGGCGCACGCGAACAGTCAGCGGCTCTCGGCGAGATTGGCTCAGCAATCGGCGCGATTGATGCGATCACATAGAAGAATGCCGCAATGGTGGGGGGCTCGACTTCCGCGGCCCGCGGGCTCACGACGGAAGCGGAGCGCCTTGAGGATATCCTCGGTCGCTTTGCGATCGTTGGGAGGCAGCCAGCGCTTCGACTGGCCGCGGGAGAATGAAAGGCGCCGTCCTTGCGGCGGATGAAAGCCTGAGCCTGGCGCTTAGCGCCCGAAGGCTTGCACGGGCTGGCGCCGGTTTGATTGGGCCGCGTGCAGTGCGACGCGCGCATTCGCCTGCAGCTGCGATGCCGTCGCGGCGTCAGCGCTCAATGCAATCCCGAGCGAAATCGTGAGCTTGGCGGGCGCGGTGTTGTCAGAGGTCGCAAAAGCCAGGTGATCTTCCACGGAGGCGCGCAGCCGGTCGGCAATCGCCAGGGCCTCCTGCATGCCGACATTGGCAAACAGAAATGCGAATTCATCGCCATCAGTCCGCGCAACAAGATCGTTTTTCTTGATCGACTTGCGAAAGAGATCCGCAAGTTTCTTCAGCAACCGGGTGCCGACCTGCGTGCCGTAGCGGGTACTGAGTGCCTTGAAGTCGTCGACGTCGACCATGATCAGGGCATTGCCGGAGGCGCCTTCCTCGCGATCATAGAGATCTGCGATTGCCTTGTTGAGCGCGATGCGGTTGGGAATCCCGGTGAGTTTGTCGGTGGCCGACGCGGAATGAGCGGCTGCAAGGCCAAGCTCAATTGTTTCCAGGCGCTCGACGTCGCTCCTCAGCCGGGCCTCGACATCCTTTTCCGAAGCCAACACGGTGGAGAGAGAGGTCGATAGATACTCCATCTCGCTCATGAACGAGCCGAGGCTCTGGTCCAGATTGCCTGCGATGGATTGCAATGCTGTTTCTGCAGCGCGTACGAATGCCTGCTTTTGGCGAAGGCTTTCCGAAAGTCGCTCCGCTGCCTCCCGCAGCATCTTGCTCGCTTCGCCATGAGAGACTTCGCTCGCGAGACCGCAATGGCTGACAAGTCGGTACTTTAAGCCCAGCTCGTCGAGAGAAGCTTGCCGCGGGCTCGGGCCGAGCGCCGCGATATCCTGCGCTAGGCCGGCGTTCTGGCCGATGATCGCCTCGTGCAAAAGCTCATAGTTGCGAGGCAGGCCGGCGATCGTGAGCCTAGCCATATGCTGCGCGATCCGCTGGATATCCGTCGGGGCAGCCGGACGGGGTGCGGCTTCGCGTTGTACCTGTAAGTTCGGCGCAGTTCGCATGACGATCCCCTCGTTCCGACGGTATGGCGGGCGGTTGGTTCTCTATGCAACTATGGCGCTTAAGATAGCTTAAATTCTGGCGCTTGTAGTTGAAGTCGCGGCGCAAAACGGTGAAATGCAGTTAATGCATAGTATCCATTGCGCATTTACTGTCGCGAAAAAACAGCTGAACTTGATCGAGACGAATGCGATTCCGTCCGGTGGGAAGGTCGTCGTCTGGACAGCGGACCTGCGCGCATCTGCTCTGCGGCGACAGGCAATCGTTTCGTGACAGCGGCGTGAAATTGCTGATGCCCACTTGTTTTCGGGCTATCAGGCGGGTAAACACCGCCCACTTTTCCCACGGAATAAAGGATTTTGACCAATGGCGATTGAACGCACTTTCTCGATGATCAAGCCGGACGCAACGAAGCGCAACCTGACGGGCGCTATCACCAAGATTCTCGAAGACGCCGGCCTGCGCGTCATCGCTTCCAAGCGCGTCTGGATGAGCAAGCGCGAAGCCGAAGGCTTCTACGCCGTTCACAAGGATCGCCCGTTCTTCGGTGAACTCGTTGAAACCATGACCTCCGGCCCGACCATCGTCCAGGTTCTGGAAGGCGAAAACGCGATCCTCAAGAACCGCGAAGTCATGGGTGCGACCAACCCGGCCAACGCTGACGAAGGCACGATCCGCAAGACCCACGCCCTGTCGATCGGCGAAAACTCGGTTCACGGCTCGGACGCCCCGGAAACCGCTGCTCAGGAAATCAAGTACTGGTTCTCCGACACCGAAATCGTCGGCTGAGACAGGCTCTCAGCGAATCCGCTGAAGGTGTTGAATTGACTCTGAAAGCCGGGGCTCTGCTCCGGCTTTTTACGTTGAAGGGCAGGTCGCGGCGGAATCGTAGTCCACAGTGCCGTCCGGTTTGAAGACCTCGGGATTCTTCGTATAGAGCGGACCAACGACCAGCGGCTTGCCGGGCATGACAGACTGGTCAAGGCTCGAAATCACCTCGGTCTTCAGGCTTTGCAATGTCTCTCCCTTGGCATCGACAAGACGAACGCTCACGGCGTAAGGCTTGTCCTTCTTGACGCAATGAATTGCAGGGCTTTGAAGCGTGATCTTGTCCCAGAACGGGTAGATCTTTTCATTCGTCACTAACACGTCGCCGCCCGCAGGGTTCTCGAATTCCGCGATGGCGACAGTGCCTTCCGGTATAGGGGCCTTCTTGTTGAGCGTCACGACATAGGTCGCGATCGCGATCCGGTAGTTGAAAACGAAGACGCGTCCGCTGACCTCGACAAACTTGTCGGTCTCTCGCTGGCATCCGGTCAGCACTGCGCTTGCAAGCAGCAAGGCCATCGATAGCGCTTTCATGGCGCTTCCTCCTCTTTCCTCCGGCGATAATGCCGGTTCGCCTTGGCGCGATTGCCGCACACCGCCATGTCGCACCAGGCGCGACTTCTGTTCTTGCTGCGGTCGATGAAGAGCCAGCCGCAATTGCGGCAGACCTTCATACGTTCGGGGTCAGGCATCGCGATGAGCCGTAACACGGAATGCGCGGTTGCTACGTCGAGTCCGTTTGCTCCATTGGCACCATGCAGCGTGCGGGCCAGCGCCCCCAGAAGGTCAGCGAGCAGCTGATCGTCATTATCGCCTGAAACGCGAGCCCGGAAATACCTGTCCGTCGCTTCGCGCAACTCCAGGAAGTTCCTTTTGTTATCTGGGGCCGGACCAACCATGTCACCGAAGATCGCCCGCTCCGCGCAGAACTCCGCTGCAGCCTGCGGAAAGGTTTCCAGTTGGGCGGGTGCTTCGAAGCGGTCGATCCGTCGCGTCTCGTCATGCCTCAGGACGACGCTGTTGGCGACATCCAGTGCCAATGCGCCTCCGGAAAAGCGGTGTGGGGTCCAGGAGAAGCTCATGATCAAAATATAACTGGTAAAATACGTTTTGCTAGTTATGATTTCTGCAATTGGGAGTTCTTTATGGCCTATCTGCTGCAGCAATTGGCGAACGCGGTCCCTGTGGCCGCACTCTACGCTACGCTTGCGTTCGGCTACGCCATCGCCTTTGGGGTCACCAAGCGCGCCGATATCACCTATGGGGCGATCTTCGCCTTCTCGGGTCAGATTTTGCTGCTCTTCACCGATCTAGGCTACAACAAGCTCTGGCTGATCCTGCCGGCCGCGCTGGCGCTGGGGGCTCTGTTCTCGGTTGTCTATTCGATGATCGCGGCAATCTGGATCGGGCGCTCCATCATGCTGCCGCTGGTGCGCCAGTCGTCGAATACTGTGATCGTGGCGGCACTCGGCATCACCATCGTCCTCATGGAAACGGCCAGGCTTGCATCCGACACGAAAAGCCTGTGGCTTTCGCCTTTCCTGAACAGCGCCGTCGTGTTTTGGAGCGACGGGGCGTTCAAGGTGACGCTCACGGAGATCCAACTCATCAATACCGGATTGATGTGTGCCATGATCGCCCTCGGCGTTGTCATCATGAGGGGCACGTCCTGGGGGCGTCTGTGGCGCGCGGTTACCGACGATCCCCTGGCAGCAGAACTCTGCGGCACCAGCGCTGATCGCGTGTTCCTCATCGCCTACGCGTCGGCGGGCTTGATCGCCACGGCATGTGGCATCCTCGCCACCTTCTACTATGGCACGATGGATTTCGGCGCCGGCCTGATGTTCGGCCTCAAGGTTTTGATGGTCGCAGCTGTCGGCGGATATTCGGACCCGTTGAAGTCGGCCGCCGGCGCCGCCGGTCTCGGTGTCGCGGAGACGATGTGGAGCGCCTACGGCCCCTATCTCTGGCGCGACTTCGTGGTCTTCTCGCTGCTTGTGCTTCTTCTCGTTCTCAGCAGGAGGGAGCGGGCCATACCCTGACTATTTCCACTTGTCGCGTGCAGCGTCATCCGCGTCGTTGGCCGCAACCCATTCGCCCGTGGAGCCATCCTTGCCGTGCTCCTTCTTCCAGAAAGGAGCGGCTGTCTTCAGATAGTCCATCACGAAATTCGCGCCGTCGAATGCAGCCTGCCTGTGCGGCGCCGCGGCGACGACAAGCACGATATTCCCGCGCGCGGCGATCTTGCCGTAGCGGTGGATGGCTGTCAGGCCGAGGAGCCCGAAGCGTTCGATGGCAAGGTTTGCGATCCGGCTCATTTCCGCTTCGGCCATGCCCGGGTAGTGTTCGAGTTCAAGTGCTGCAAGCCTACCGCCTTCGTCGCGGCACAAGCCTGAGAAGGTGACAATCGCGCCAACGCCGCCGGTGCCCGTATTAAGCCGATCGACTTCCACCTGCAGGTCAAAGTCCTCGCGCTGGACGCGGATATGGGGCTCGACCTTGCAGCTCACGTCAGCCTCCGGTCATCGGCGGGAAAATGCCGATCTCCCTGGCATTGCCGATCGGCTCGTCGTGCTCGACATGCTCCTGGTCGATCGCAACGCGAATGACGTCGGGAAACTGAAGCGCGGTCTCATATTCTTCGCCCATCGTCTTCAGATGATTCAGAAGATCGGCAACGCTGACGACGGAAGCGGGCAGGGCGATGTCTTCTTCGGCCTTGCCGATCCGTTCGCGCACCCAGGCGAAATAGACGAGCTTTGTCATTCTTCGTCATCCACGATGTGTTTCAGGCCGGCGCGGAAATAGTCGTAGCCAGTGTAGATCGTCAGAATCGCCGCGATCCAGAGAAGGCCGATGCCGGTCTTCGTCGTATAGGGGAATATTTCGTCGCCAGCGGGGCCGGCCAGCAGAAATGCGATCGCGACGAGTTGCACCGTCGTCTTCCACTTGGCAATCCGGGTCACGGGCACGCTGACCTTGAGGGCCGCCAGGTATTCGCGCAGTCCGGAAACCAGGATCTCTCGGCAAAGAATGGTGATCGCCGCCCAGATGGACCAGCCGGCGATCGTCTGGTCCGCGGCGACCAGCAGCAGAATGGACGCGACCAGCAGCTTGTCGGCGATCGGGTCAAGCATCCGGCCGATGTTCGACGTCTGATTCCAGATGCGGGCGAGATAGCCGTCGAGAAAGTCGGTGATCGACGCGATGACGAAGATCCAAAGCGCCACCCATCGCGCCGTATTGCTGATCGCCAGCTTTCCTTCGAGGAAGAAGCACAGCACGATCAGCGGCACTGCCAGAATGCGGCCGTAGGTCAGCAGGTTCGGTATATTATATGCGCGCGATGCCATGAAACATATCTCTGAAGTGATGTGCCCGTAGATGACGGCTTTGACCGCAAAGCGTCAACATTCTTTCTGTTTTTTCGCTGCCTTTGCGTAGAATTTGCGACCGTCTCCACCTATTTCGCGGCGTCGTCGTGAAAATGGTTGTAAACCTGCTTGGCGACGGTCTCCGAAATACCCTCGACGGCCATCAGGTCGGAAAGGGCGGCGCGGGAGACAGCCTTGGCGGTTCCGAAATGCTGCAGCAGGGCGCGCTTGCGCGACGGCCCGATCCCGCCGATCTCGTCGAGCGGATTCTTGACCATCTCCTTCTTGCGCCGGGCGCGATGCGAGCCGATGGCGAAGCGGTGCGCTTCGTCGCGCATGCGCTGAATGAAATAGAGGACGGGGTCGCGTGGCGGCAAGGTGAAGCTCTCGCGTCCCGGCGGGAAGAAACGCTCGCGCCCGGCGTCTCGGTCGACGCCCTTGGCCACGCCGATGGCGATCACGCTGTCGGTAATCCCCAATTCCTCGAGGATGGCGCGCACGGCCGTCATCTGTCCCTGTCCGCCGTCGATCAGGATCACATCAGGCCAAGCGGGGAAGGGCATATCGGCTGCATCCGCCGGCGATGCCGGCTGGCTGCGGTCAGGAATTCCCTCTTCCTTGAGCAGCCGGGAAAAGCGGCGCGTCATCACCTCGCGCATCATGCCGAAGTCGTCGCCCGGCGTGATGTCGGTCGATTTGATGTTGAACTTTCGGTACTGGTTCTTCACGAAGCCTTCCGGCCCCGCCACGACCATGCCGCCGACGGCATTGGTGCCCATGATGTGGGAGTTGTCGTAGATCTCGACGCGCTGGGGCACATAGGGAAGCCGGAACGTCTCCTTGAAACCCTCGAGTAGGCGTGACTGCGAGGCCGTTTCAGCGAGCTTCCGGCCGTGCGCCTCGCGTGCGTTGGCGATCACGTGCTCGACCAGATCACGCTTCTCTCCGCGCTGTGGCACGAGGATGGACACCTTGTGTCCGGCTTTTTCGCCGAGTGCGGCCGCAAGCAGTTCGATCTCTTCTATCGTCTCCGAAAGCAGGATCTGTTTCGGCACCGGCTTGTCGTCGTAGAACTGGGCCAGGAAGGCGTTCAGCACCTCGGCAGCCGACAGCTGCGGGTCGGCCTTCGGGAAATATGCGCGGTTACCCCAGTTCTGTCCGGTGCGGAAGAAGAACACCTGGATGCAGGAGATGCCGCCTTCATGATGGATCGCGAAGACATCGGCCTCTTCTACGCCCGCCGGATTGATGCCCTGGTGGCTGGAAACATGCGAGAGCGAGGCCAAACGGTCGCGGTAGACGGCGGCGCGTTCGAAGTCGAGATCTTCCGCCGCGAGGTTCATCGCCTCCGCCATATGTTCCTTGACCTTCTGGCTCTTGCCGGAAAGGAAATCCTTGGCCTCCTGAACGAGCTCGGCGTATCCCTCGTCGCTGACCTCTCGCGTGCACGGGCCGGAACATCGCTTGATCTGATAGAGAAGACAGGGGCGGGTGCGTGTTTCGAAGACGCTGTCGGTACAGGTCCGAATGAGGAAGGCGCGCTGCAGCGAGTTGATCGTACGTCCGACGGCGCCGGCTGACGCAAAGGGACCGAAATAGTCGCCCTTGCGGGCGCGGGCGCCACGGTGTTTGAAGATCGCCGGGGCGCGATGATCACCCGTGATCAGGATGTAGGGAAACGACTTGTCGTCGCGCAGCAGCACATTAAAGCGTGGCCGCAAACGTTTGATCAGATTCGCTTCCAAGAGCAGCGCTTCGGTCTCGGTGCGCGTCGTCACGAACTCCATGTTCGCCGTCAGTCGCACCATCTGGGCGATGCGGTTCGAGTGTACGCGGCCGAGCGCGTAGTTGCTGACGCGCTTCTTGAGACTGCGGGCCTTGCCGACGTAGAGAACGTCGCCGGCCTCGTTGAACATGCGGTAGACGCCCGGGCTGTTCGGCAGCCGTTTGACGAATTCGGCAATCAGTTCGGCACCGACGAGGCCGGTTTCGTTGACCCCGCCTTCATTCCAATCGATCGCAGCCGAAATCGGCGCAGCGGAGGCCTCACTCTCCACGTCGATATCGTCGTCGCTTTCGTCCGTTTCGTCGTAAAGAACGCCGCCGTCGGGCAGCTTTCTTGAATTCATTCCATAATCTCCGCCACATCGGGCGTCTGCCAGGCAAGATGCTGGCCGCCGTCGAGGGCAATCATTTGACCGGTGATCGAGGGCGTTTCGTAGAGGAAGCGAATCGTTTTGCCGAATTCCTCCAGCTTCGGCCCTCGCTTGAGGATAAGCGCTGAAACCTGCGCTTGGAAGTCCTCTTGCGACTGCCGCTCGCTCGGCATCGAGGGACCGGGGCCGATGGCGTTGACGCGGATGCGCGGCGCGAGCGCCTGCGCCATGGTCTGTGTCGCCGTCCACAAGGCCGATTTTGATAATGTATAGGAATAGAAGCTCGGTCGTAGCGCCCAGACGCGCTGGTCGATGATGTTGACGACCAGCCCATCCGTCTCTTCGGGAAGTTGCGCCGCAAATTTCGCCGACAGAATCGAGGGCGCTCGGACATGGACGGCGAAATGCTCATCCCAGGCCTTGGCATCGATATGGCGGACGGAATCTTCGTGGAAAACGGAGGCGTTATTGACGAGCAGATCGATCGGTCCAAGCGTCTCTGAGACCTTCCTTATCAGATCGCTTGTCTCGTCAATTTTCTCGAGGTCAGCTTGCACGCCGACCGCCCGTAGACCGCTTCGCCGCAGTTCCGCCGCGAAATTCTCGGCCGCCTCAATCGAACGACTGGCGTGGATCGCGATCGAAAAGCCATTCGCGGCCAGATCCTCGACTATCGCCCTGCCTATTCTTTTGGCCGCCCCGGTCACGAGTGCCGTCCGAAGTCTTTTCTCGTTCAAAATCATGCCTTTTCGCCGCAAAACTCTGTTCGCTGCTTATATAGGCTGCAGCGAAGGGCAGATAAATAGGCGTTTTGATTGCGATGCGGTGAGAATTATTGTATGTATTATTTAAGAATAGGATTTCATAAAATAAGTATTCATGATTTAACCATTCATTATGGTTAACAAATATTCTGTTGCGGCAAAGCAACATCGAATTTCAGCCATTCAGGCGCCATAATCAAATCACAATTTGGCTCTTTCAAATCCTCAATTGGGCATCAATTTCCCTTCCGAACCGCAAGGGACATTTGTAATAGCCCGCGAATGCTTCGCTGTAAGACAGTTGACGAAGGACGCGGGTCTGAAAGGAGACGAGTATGCGTACATTTATTGCTAGCCTGTTGGTTTCGACCGTTGCCCTTGGCGGGTTTTCCGCCGCTTATGCAGCTGATGCAGTTGACCAGATTCCGGAAGCTCCGGTTGCACAGAATGAACCGGTAACGCCGGCAGGCAACTGGCAGGGCTTCTACCTCGGTGGCGCCGGCACCTACAACCTCGGCGGCTTCGGCGACAAGTATAACGCTCGTGCTCTCGGCGGTCAGATCTATTCCGGTTACAACTGGCAGGCTGGCCAGATCGTTTACGGTGCCGAAGCCGACATCGGCTATTCCGGTGCTGACGGCGCTGCTGGCGGCGGCGAGGGCAAGAACGAAGTCAACGGCTCGATTCGAGGCCGTATCGGCTACGATCTGAACCCGTTCCTGCTGTATGGTACAGCGGGTCTTGCTGCCACCAAGAACAAGTTCAGCAACGCCGCCGGCTCTGACACTGACACGTCGCTCGGTTACACCGTTGGCGCGGGTGCTGAAACCTTCGTGACCAACAACATCACGGCGCGTGTCGAGTATCGTTACACCAACTACGCTGACAGCGACTTCAACGTCGGCGGCGCGAACATTTCGCGCGGTTACGACGAACACAGCGTCAAGGTCGGTATCGGCGTCAAGTTCTAAGCCGAACATCGAATACGAAAAGCCGGGCTCGAGCCCGGCTTTTTTGCTTGTCAGATGAACCCTCAAGCGTCCTGCTTTGGGAAGTCAGTCGAAACTGCAAGCTCACGCCATGCGGCGAGTTCCTTCGCGACATGTTCGTTCTTCGCTTCGATCACCGCCACGGTATCGCTGCCGAACGGCATGCGCAGCGGCGGGTTTTGCGAATGCGCCAGTGTGACCATTGCCTTCGCAAGGCGAGCAGGGTCGCCGGGCTGCTGGTGGTTATGGCCGGCAGCGAATTCGCGCATCGCGCCGACAGGCGTTTCCCGGTAATCAGCGATCGAACTCGGGCTGACGGCGAGAGAGCTCTCGTCCAGGAAGTCGGTGCGGAAGAAGCCGGGCTCGACGATCGTCACCTTGATGCCCAGCGGGGCCACTTCGGCAGCCAGCGCCTCAGACAGGCCCTCGACTGCGAACTTGGTCGAGCAATAGACCCCCCAGCCGGCATGGGACTCGTAGCCGCCGATGGACGAGATGTTGAGCACGTGCCCGGAGCGCTGGCCACGCATGTGCGGCAGTACCGCGCGGGTAACCTTCAAGAGGCCAAACACGTTCGTGGCGTAGAGCTTCTCGATCTCTTGCGTGGTCGCTTCTTCCACGGCACCAAGTAGGCCGAAGCCGGCATTGTTGAGCAGCACGTCGATCCGGCCGAAGCGCTTGACGGCCGCTTCCGCTGCCTTGTGCGCAGAGGCTTCATCGGTCACATCCAATGATACGGCGAGCAGATTGCGATGATTGCTGAACTTCTCCTCAAGGCCCCTCGGGTTGCGCGCCGTCGCGACGACGGCGTCGCCGGCATCGAGGGCCTCTTGGGCGATGAGGGCGCCGAAACCACGCGATGCCCCTGTGATGAACCAAACACGCATGACCATCTCCTTTGTCCGTTGCGCTGCGATTTGCTTACGGAGTGAAGGTAGCGTATTGGCATAGGTGAGAGAATTTACGCTGTGTTTCATGACTTACTGAGAAAAATTCATCAATGAAGCGTGTGCGTTCCACCGATCTGGCGATCTTCCTCGCGATCGCAAATCACCGAAGCTTCCGGAAGGCATCCGTCGAACTGGGCGTCACAGCCTCCGCCCTCAGCCATGCATTAAGGGCGATCGAAGAGCGGCTGGAGGTTCGCCTGGTCAACCGGACGACCCGCGGGGTGGCCTTGACCGAGGCCGGCGAGCGGCTGTTCGACCGCATCCGCCCGGCATTCCTCGACATCGACGCGGCACTTGAAGACCTCAACAGCTTTCGCGGCCAACCGTATGGCAAGCTGCGTATCAATGCGGCGCGAGCTTCCACCAAGCTTGTTCTGTTGCCCATCGTTTCCCGCTTCCTGAGGGCCTATCCCTCCGTCGAGGTCGAGATCGTCATCGACGACGCGCTCGTCGACATGGTGTCATCGGGCTTCGACGCCGGTGTACGGTTTGGTGAAAGCGTCGCCGCCGATATGATCGCCGTGCCGATCGGTCCGCGCCATCGTTTCGCGGTGGTTGCTGCGCCAAGCTATTTCGCGAACAGGGGCAAGCCGGTGACGCCGCATGACCTGCGCGATCACGAATGCATACGCTACCGCTTTGCCGGAGGCGCGTTCTATCGATGGGAGTTCGACCGCGGCGGGATCGAACTGGAGATCGAGGTTGCAGGCCCTCTGACGTTAGGCGATCAGGACATCATCCTAGATGCCGTGCTGCACGGTTGCGGTCTCGGATATCTTTTCGAGGAGCAGGTCCAAAGGGCGGTGGCCGATGGCAGGCTGATACGCGTGCTGGAAGACTGGTGCCCCTTCTATCCGGGCTTCTTCCTCTATTATCCGAGCCGCCGGCAGTTGCCGACGGCGCTGCGCGCCTTCGTGGATTTCGTGAAGGTCGACAGAGCCCCGCCTCAGGTCTGAGGCTTCAACTCGTTGTAGGCGGCAAATTTCTTTTCGAATTCGCGGCGCCAGCCGATGAGTTCTGAATGGTCGGTTTCCCACTGTCCCTTGAAGCGCAGGTCGAGGTAACCGAGCGTCGCTGCGAGCGCGAAGTGGCCGCCGTGTAGCCGCCTGCCGATGTTCGGCAGGTGCACGCTGAGATGGTTCAGGCCGCTGACTGCCTTCTTCCACTGGCGGTCGATCCAGGGTTGGTGCACCTTTTCTTCGTCACGGAAGCGTCGCTCGTAGACGATTGCCAGGAGGCAATCGCAAATGCCGTCGCATAGCGCCTCGAGGATTTCCGCCTCCGTCCGTTTGCCGTTCTTGGAGGGGTAGAGCTTCTTGCCTTTCAGCCGGTCGAAATAGTGCATGATGGCGACGCTGTCGAAGATCGACAGCCCGTCGTCGGTCAGCAGCGTCGGGATTTTGCCGAGCGGATTGTTATCGACCAGGATTGCCGGACCGGTGTTGGTATCCACCCGAATTTCAATGGCATCGAGTTCCAGGTAGCGCGCGGCCATGCGTACCTTGCTGGAATAAGGAGACGTCGGTGCGCAAAGGATCTTCATGGTCGCTTTTCCATATGGTGATGTTTCTGCGCGACTATTTCGCGCCGGCAAGAGTCGGTCAACCGTCCTTTGCCGCCTTGTTTTCGCCGCGTAGCCAGAACGCGCGATGCGAGGCGTATCGGTCCTGTGCGAGGTGCTCCTTGAGCGCAGGAAGCAACACGTGCAGTTCGTCCTTCAGTGTAAACGGCGGATTGACGACGATCAGTCCGGAGCCGGTCAGCCCTGTGATGCCGCGATCGCTGCGCACGCTGAGTTCGGCACAAAGCATCTTCGAAATATCGAGGGCCTGTAGTGCCTCATGGAATTCCTTGATCGGCGCGCCCTTCTTCAGCGGATACCAAAGGCAATAGGTGCCGCCGGGGAAACGGCGGTAGGCCTTCGCCAAACCATCCACCAGCCGTTCGTATTCGCCATCCTCCTCGAAAGGCGGATCGACGAGAACGATGCCGCGCTTTTCCTTCGGCGGCAGATGCGCGCCGAGCGACAGCCAGCCGTCAAGCTCGGTGATGCGCGCATGATGATCGCCCTCAAAGAGCCGATGCAGCCGCGCGAAATCCTCGGGATGCAGTTCCATGGCGGAAAGCCTGTCCTGCGGGCGAAACAGCATGCGCGAAAGCTTCGGAGAGCCAGGATAGAAGCGGATGCCGTCCTCCGGGTTCAACTTGCGGACGGCGGAAAGGTAAGGCTCCAGCAGCTCCGCGACCTGCGGAGCGAGGTCCGCCTCCAGGAGCTTGCCGATGCCATCGCGCCATTCGCCGGTCTTTTGGGCTTCCTCGGAGGACAAATCGTAAAGCCCGATACCCGCATGGGTATCGAGCACGCGAAAGGCCGCGTCCTTTTTCTGAAGGTAGCGGATCAGCCGCGCCAGAACGGCGTGTTTGAGCACATCGGCAAAATTGCCCGCGTGGTAGATGTGGCGGTAGTTCATTTTCGCTGATGCCCGTGATGAATTCGCCTGATCGGCGTCATTTGTGGCTTTTGGCCGGTTGCCGGTTCGAATATAGAAAACCTATGAATATTGCGACCCCCATTCACACCAAATCCGCCAAGTCGACCGTAAGGCTCGGTCACACCGCCTGTCCGCACGACTGTCCCTCCACCTGCGCGCTGGAGGTGGAAATCAGCGAGGACGGTCGCATCGGTCGTGTGCGCGGCGCAAATGACCATAGCTACACCTCAGGCGTCATCTGCGCGAAGGTTGCACGCTATGCCGAGCGGCTCTATCACCCCGACCGGCTGATGCACCCACTGCGCCGAACGGGCGCCAAGGGGGCAGGGCAGTGGCAGCAGATCTCCTGGGACGATGCGCTGGACGAAATCGCCGAAGCGTTCGTCAAAGCCGAAGCCAGGGACGGCAGCGAGGCGATCTGGCCCTATTACTACGCCGGCACGATGGGCTGGGTGCAGCGCGACTCGATCGATCGCCTGCGTCACGCCAAGCGCTACTCCGGTTTCTTCTCGTCGATCTGCACCAATCCGGCCTGGACCGGCTTCACCATGGCGGCTGGGACACTGCGCGGACCTGATCCCCGCGAGATGGGCCGCACCGATTGCGTCGTGATCTGGGGCACAAACGCAGTGTCCACGCAGGTCAACGTGATGACCCACGCCATCAAGTCCCGCAAGGAGCGCGGTGCCAAGATCGTTGCCATCGATATCTATGACAATCCGACGATGAAGCAGGCCGACATGGCGCTGATCCTCAAGCCGGGCACGGACGCGGCACTTGCCTGTGCGGCAATGCATGTCGCCTTCCGCGACGGCTACGCAGATCGCGACTACATGGCCAAATATGCCGACGATCCAAGCGGCCTGGAAACGCATCTGAAAACCAAGACGCCGGAATGGGCTGCCGCCATCACTGGTCTGTCCGTCGATGAGATCGAGGCCTTCGCACGGCTTTTAGGCACGACGAAGAAGACCTATTTCCGTCTTGGCTACGGCTTTACCCGCCAGCGCAACGGTGCGGTCGCTATGCACGCAGCCGCCTCCATCGCCACCGTCCTGGGCTCCTGGCAATATGAGGGCGGCGGGGCCTTCCATTCGAACAGCGATATCTTCCGCATGAACAATGCGGAGTTGACTGGCAAGTCGATGAAGGATGCCGATATCCGCATGATCGACCAGTCGCAGATCGGCCGTGCGCTGACGGGCGATGCGGTGGCGCTGCGCCATCGCGGACCCGTGACAGCCATGCTGATCCAGAACACCAATCCTGTGAACATCGCCCCCGAGCAGCGGCTGGTGAAGACCGGCTTTGCCCGCGACGATCTCTTCGTCGCTGTGCACGAGCAGTTCATGACGGAAACGGCCGAGATGGCCGATATCGTCATCCCGGCGACGATGTTCGTCGAGCATGACGACATCTATCGCGCCGGCGGCCAGAACCACATCCTCCTCGGTCCCAAGTTGGTCGAGCCGCCGCCGAGCGTGCGAACGAACCTGTTCGTGATCGAGGAGTTGGCAAAGCGTCTCGGCGTCGGCGACCGCCCGGGCTTTGGTTTCACCGCACGCGAAATGGTCGATCGGGTTCTCGAAGCCAGCAACCTGCCAGGCTACGATCATTTCCTCGAGCACAAATGGTTCGACCGCCAGCCAGCTTTCGAGGACGCGCACTTCCTCAACGGATTCGCACATCCGGATGGTAAGTTCCATTTCCGACCCGACTGGGTCAACGGTCCCGCACCGAACAAGCCCCCGGCTGCCGTTGGTGCTCTCGGCCCGTACGAGCAACTGCCGCCATTCCCGGATCAGGTGGACGTCATCGAAGTGGCGGATGCCGAGCATCCGTTCCGCCTGGCGACGTCGCCGGCGCGCAACTTCCTGAATTCGAGCTTCTCCGAGACAAAGACTTCGCGCCAGAAGGAAGGACGACCGGAGCTGATGATGAATCCGGCTGATGCTGCCGCGGGCGCCATCGAGCATGGCGACCTTGTGCGGATCGGTAACAGCCGCGGCGACCTGCGCATCCACGTGCGCATCACCGACGAGGTTAAGCCGGGGGTACTGATCGCCGAAGGCCTCTGGCCGAATAAGGCGCATGTCGACGGCGAAGGCATCAACGTGCTGACTGGAGCCGATCCTGTCGCGCCATATGGCGGTGCGGCGGTTCACGACAACAAGGTCTGGCTCCGCAGGGATGCCGCATGACGAAGTTCCAAAAGGCAAAAGTCGAGATCGCCGACGAAAAGACGCTGTCGAACGGTTGGACACGCCTCAGCGGCTACCAGATCGACTACACGGATTCCGACGGCGAGACACATCGGCTGAAGCGCGAGGTCTACCATCGCACGCCGGCAGCGACGATCCTGCTCTACGATCCCAAGCGGGACACCGTCGTCCTGGTCCGGCAGTTCCGGCTGCCGGTCTACCTTCACGATGAGCCGGCGTGGATCATCGAGACGCCGGCGGGGCTGCTCGATGGCGACGAGCCGGAGACTGCGATTCGCCGGGAAGCCATGGAAGAGACCGGCTTCCGGGTCCGCGACGTGCGCTTCCTCTTCAAAGCTTACAGCGCGCCGGGCTCGAGCATGGAACTGCTGCATTTTTTCGCCGCATCGATCGATACGACCGATCGGGTATCGAACGGCGGTGGGCTTGCCGAGGAGCATGAGGATATCGAAGTTCTGGAAGTGCCGCTCGGCAAGGCGATGGCGATGGTCGAGCAGGGCGAGATCGTCGACGCAAAGACGATCATACTGCTGCAGTGGGCGATACTGAATCGCGAGTTGTTGCGCTAAAGCGAAATCGGCTGCAAATGTTCCGCGGCGGCAGCAAGCTTTAGCTTCGCGTCGATTGTTGCGAGCGGTACAGCCTGTTTCAAAGCAAGAGCAAGATAGGCTGCATCATAGCCTGACAATTGATGCTTTCTCGCGAGCCTAATGATTGTTTGGTGATCATCGTCGAACATTGTTCGCAGGGGCAAACTTTCCAGGCGCACAAGACAGACCAGAATGTCCTCGCTGCCGATCCGGCGTTTGCGCTCTGCTACCAATAGAATATTGCGCATTTCATGCCAAAAGAGGCCCGGCACAACGGCGTCATCAATCTCCAGGAGAGACAGCGCCGCTTCCGCCTCGACATTTTCCTCGTCCGGTAGCAGCCATGCAGAAGCGATGGACGCGTCTACGACAAATGGCATCAGCCCCGCCCTTCGAGGCGCCATCGCTGAATTTCCGCCGCGCTCGCCTTGGCGCGCTCGGCGCGCTCGATACGAAGTAGGCGGATAGCCTGGGCGCGCTCATTGCGGTCATCGATCTTGCTCAGCCGGGCAACAGGAACATTGCCGCGCGAAATCTCAATCTCCTGGCCGGCCTCGACTTGGGTTAGGAGTTCTGACAGGCGCGTTTTCGCCTCTGCAACTTTAACTTTGATCGGCATTTTCTGGTCCCTTAGACGTCGCGAGGTTAGTCCTAGGTGTGAAGTTGGTCAACCACATGACCAACTTGTCTTTGCGTTCACACCGATGTCATGAATCAGCGCTATGCGCTCCGCCTGTCATAGTTACCCTCCCGGAGACGACCCATGTGGCTCAGCAACTTTACTCTTGTCCTTCCAGATGAGATCGTCAGCCACGGCTCGGTGCGCGTCGAGGACGGTGTGATTGCCGAAGTTCGGCCGGAGCTGGTCGCCAACGCCGCTATCGATGGTGGCGGACGTCTGTTGATGCCGGGCTTTGTCGATCTTCACGGCGACATGGTGGAGCGTGAGATTGCGCCGCGCCCGAATGCGCCGATGCCGATCGATTTCAGCATTCATGAACTGGACAAGAAGCTTGCTGCAGCAGGCGTCACGACGGCCTTTGCGGCGGTCTCCTTCGCGACAGAGAGCGTTTATGGGCATGTCCGCTCGCTCGAGACCACCTCGGCCGTCATCGAGGGCATCAATCGGCTCAAAGACAACCTGCTGATCGATCACCGTGTTCATGCGCGCTACGAGATCACCAATCCCGGCGCCGCGCCGACGCTGGAGAAGTTGCTTAATGCCAGTCATGTCGACATGGTTTCGCTGACCGACCACACGCCGGGGCAGGGGCAGTACAACAACATCGAAAGCTACATCCTGAGCATTGCCGAACGCCGCGCCATTTCCGAGGCGATGGCCGCCGAGATGGTCACGAAGCGCATCGAGATGCGCAGCAATCCGGACATCGAGATCAAGCTGAAGCAAGTCGTCGATCTTGCCTTGAGACACAAGCTGTCGCTCGCCTCCCACGATGACGACAGCGCCGAGAAGGTCGCGCAGATGCACGATCTCGGCGTCACGATCAGCGAATTTCCGGTGACGCTTCGCGCGGCTGAAGAGGCGCGTCGTCGTGGTCTATGGACGCTGATGGGTGCTCCGAATGCCCTGCGCGGACAATCTATGTCCGGCAATCTCAGCGCACTCGACGCCGCAGCCGCCGGCCTGCTGACGGTTATCGCCGCCGATTACCATCCCGCCGCCTTCGTGCCTGGCATCTTCAAGATCGCCGATCGCACGAGCCTGCCCTATGCCGTCGCGATGGCGACGCGCAATGCGGCACGTTCGGCCGGTCTGCTGGATCGTGGCGAGATTGCCGTCGGCCAGCAGGCGGATCTCGTGGTTGTCGAGGCTGGTGACGTGCACCGCATCCGCGCCACATTCCGCAAGGGCCGTTTCGTCTACAGCGATGGCACGCTGCACCAACTGCGGGCGCTTGCTGCCTGAGGCTCAGGCACCCTCGCCAATGAGCGAGATAACGCTGCTGCGTTCCGCCGGCGCTGCGCCAGCGTCGGTGCTGACGGCCTTGCCGCCTTCCATCTTCACCTTGCGCTCGGCCAAGAGCCGCAGCGCTTGCGGGTAGAGCTGGTGCTCGACGGTGAGCACGCGCGCTGCCAGGCTTTCGGCACTATCGCCTGAAAGGATCGGCACGGCGGCCTGGCCGATAACCGGTCCCTCGTCCATGCCTTCGGTGACGAAGTGCACGGTGCAGCCGGCGATCCGCATACCGGCATCGATTGCCCGCTGATGGGTATGCAGGCCGGGGAAGAGCGGAAGCAGCGACGGGTGGATGTTGATCATCCGGCCCTCGTAACGCTGGATGAACACGCCGCTCAGCAGCCGCATGTATCCGGCAAGGCAGAGGATGTCGGGAGACAGCCGATCGAGCGCGGCAAAGATCGCCTCCTCGTGCGCTTCCTTGCTGGCGTAGTCCTTGCGAACGAAGGCGAATGACGGGATGCCCTCGGCTGCCGCCTTGGCAAGCCCGCCGGCATCGGCCTTGTCGGAGATGACGCCGACGATTTCTGCCGGATAGTCGGCAGCCTTGGCAGCGGCGACGAGCGCCATCATGTTGGAACCGCCGCCGGAGATGAAGACGACGGCGCGTTTGCGCGGCGTCGTCATATGGCGAGCGTACCCTGGTAGAGCGTCCCGGCCGCACCCTCGGCACGGGTGATCATGCGGCCCAGCTTCACGACCGTCTCGCCTTCGGCTTTTAGGGCGGCGATAACGGTTGCGACATTCTCAGCCGAAACGACTGCGATCATGCCGATCCCGCAGTTGAAGGTGCGCAGCATTTCGTTGGCTTCGACGCCGCCTGTCTTGGCGAGCCAGGAGAAGACCGGCGGAACCTTGACGGCCGCCAGATCGATCTCGGCTGCGAGGTGCTTCGGCAAAACACGCGGGATATTCTCCGGGAAGCCGCCGCCGGTGATGTGCGCCAGTGCCTTGATGGCTTTCGTTTCGCGGATCGCCTTCAGGAGTGGCTTCACATAGATGCGCGTCGGCGTCAGCAGCGCTTCGCCGAGGCTCTTGTCGTCTGCGAACGGAGCCGGCGCATCCCAGGCGAGGCCCGAAATCCCGACGATCTTGCGCACAAGCGAAAAACCGTTGGAGTGAACGCCCGAGGAAGCGAGGCCGAGGATCACGTCGCCTTCGGCAATGTCGCCGGAGGGCAGCAGCTGGCCGCGCTCGGCTGCACCGACGGCAAAGCCTGCAAGATCGTAGTCGCCGGAAGAATACATGCCCGGCATCTCAGCGGTCTCGCCGCCGATCAGCGCGCAGCCCGCGTCGCGGCAGCCAGCAGCAATGCCTTCGACGATCGCCGCGCCCTGGTCGGGGTCAAGCTTGCCGGTGGCAAAATAATCAAGGAAGAACAGCGGCTCGGCGCCCTGGACGACCAGATCGTTGACGCACATGGCGACGAGGTCGATGCCGACGGTATCGTGATAATCGGCGTCGATCGCGATCTTCAGCTTGGTGCCAACGCCGTCATTGGCGGCAACGAGAACCGGATCCGTGAAACCTGCTGCCTTGAGGTCGAACAGGCCGCCGAAGCCGCCGATCTCGCCGTCTGCGCCCGGGCGGCGCGTCGAACGCACGGCAGGCTTGATCTTCTCCACCAGAAGGTTTCCGGCATCGATGTCGACGCCTGCGTCGCTATAGGTCAGGCCGTTTTTTCCAGACTGGCTCATGCTGCTCTCCGATGGCTGTCTTCGGGCGGGAAATGTCGCCGCCTCAATATGCGGGTCGCAATTGCATGACAGGGGCGTTTATGCAAGGGATTGCATGGAGAAAGCCCCAATTTCCCGCTCTTTTGACTGAGGTCATCTGGATTCTGAGCGGTGGGGTTGACCATTCTCTCACCCACATCCTATGTGCTCGAAGGTTGCATCGAGATGATGCGAAAAATCGAGACGGTCGATCAGCGGGGAATGTGATGCCACAGCAGGTTAGCGGGGCAGGTCTGAAGCGCCAAGTTATCTTCTGGCTGGCCGTACTCGCCTTCTTTATCGCCTTCCTTTTTGTCTTCAGCTCGATCCTGCTGCCATTCCTCGCGGGGATGGCGCTGGCCTATTTCCTCGATCCCGTTGCTGACAGATTGGAGCGCCTCGGTCTTAGCCGCTTGATGGCGACGATCGTCATCTTGATCGCCTTCGTCGTCGTCATTGTGCTGGCTTTGATGATCCTGATACCGGTCTTGGCGAGCCAGTTCAGCGACTTTGCCGGTCGCCTGCCGGGCTACATCGATCAGTTGCAGACATTCATTACAAAGTCGCAGAATTCCCTCATGCCGGACTGGGTGAGGAACCAACTCGGCACGATCAAGAACAACTTCTCTGAAATCCTCTCACAAGGATTCGGGCTACTGACAGGGCTTTTCGGTCAGGTCTGGAGCTCCGGCCTTGCCGTCGTCAACGTGATCTCGCTGATGATCGTCACGCCCGTTGTGGCGTTCTACATGCTGCTTGATTGGGACCGCATGATCGCCAAGGTCGATCAGTACATTCCGCGCGACTACGTGGCCAATGTCCACCAGATCATGCGGGAAATCGATCAGGCCATTGCCGGCTTCATCCGGGGGCAGGGTTCGCTCTGCCTCATCTTGGGCATCTGGTATGCCGTTGGCCTGTCGCTGGTCGGCTTGAACTTCGGTCTGCTGATCGGTCTGTTCGCGGGTATGATCAGCTTCATTCCCTACGTGGGCTCGTTGGTGGGTCTGGTCTTTGCCATCGGCGTTGCCATCGTCCAGTTCTGGCCCGATTACATCTGGGTCGGCGCGGTGCTCGCCGTCTTCTTCAGCGGTCAGTTCATGGAGGGCAACATCCTTCAGCCGAAGCTCGTGGGACACAGCGTCGGGCTGCATCCTGTTTGGTTGATGTTTGCGCTCTTTGCCTTCGGCGCGCTGTTCGGCTTTGTCGGTCTGCTGGTTGCTGTGCCGGCGGCTGCCGCGGTCGGCGTGCTTGTCCGTTTTGCGCTTTCACGCTACCTTGAGAGCGATCTCTATGCCGGCGGGTCAAAGAATGGCCAGGTCGGCAAGACAAAAGCTGGCCCCAAATGACTGATGTGAAAAACGCTGGTCCAAGGCGCAACGCCGTCGAACAGCTTCCCTTGGCATTTTCGCATGATGCTGCAACGGGGCGCGACGACCTGTTGATCTCCGCACGGCTCGCAGCGGCCGTGTCGATCGTCGATGCCTGGCCGCATTGGCCTTCGCGCGTCGTCATCCTCGCCGGGCCTGTCGGCTCTGGAAAATCGCATCTGGCGAACATCTGGAAAGATCATAGCGGCGCCGTCGATATCCATCCGAAGGCGGGCGCCAACGCGGCGGTCGATGCCGCCAATGGTCCGGTGCTGTTTGAGGATGTCGACCGGCTTGGCTTCGACGACAACGAACTTTTCCATGTGATCAACAGCGTGCGGGAAAACGGTCACAGTCTTTTGATGACAAGCCGCCTATGGCCGATGTCCTGGCCGGTAGAACTGCCGGATCTGCGCTCGCGCCTGAAGGCGGCGACGGTCGTCGAGATCGGCGAGCCGGACGAGGAACTGCTGTCACAGGTCATTGTGAAGCTGTTTGCAGACCGCCAGCTTTATATTGATGACAAACTGGTGCTCTATATCGTTAATCGGATGGAACGGTCGCTGAATGCGGCCCAGACGATCGTGGACAGGCTGGACCGGCTTGCGCTCTCTCGGGGCACGAAGATTACCCGAACTCTTGCCGCTGAAGTGTTGAATGAATTGGGTAATTCGGAACCGTCAGGTTAACTGTCACAGTTCCGTCGTGAAACTGATATAATTCGCTTGGCGAATGAAACGGGACAATTTGACCATGGATAGCGCAGTCACGGAGCATCACGAACCTACTCCGGAAACCAATGAGACTGTGCCATCGCTGGAGGAACTGCTCGCCAGCCCCGAGCGCTTCATCAACCGCGAGTTCTCATGGTTGCAGTTCAATCGCCGTGTTCTAGAGGAAACGCTGAACACCGAGCATCCGCTGCTTGAGCGAGTCCGTTTCCTGTCGATCTCTGCGGCAAACCTCGACGAATTCTTCATGGTGCGCGTTGCCGGGCTTGAGGGGCAGGTGCGCCAGAACATCGTCGTGCGCACGCCCGACGGCAAGACGCCTGCCGAGCAACTCGACGCCATCCTTCAGGAGATCGACAATCTGCAGATGGAGCAGCAGGCATCGCTTGCCGTTCTCCAGCAGTATCTCGCCAAGGAAGATATCCTGATCGTCCGCCCCGGGGCACTCAGCGAATCCGATCGCGCGTGGCTGGCGACGGAATTCGAGCAGGCGATCTTTCCAGTGTTGACGCCGCTGTCGATCGACCCGGCGCACCCGTTCCCCTTCATCCCGAAC
Organism: Rhizobium sp. LjRoot258; assembly: GCF_964254185.1. Lineage (NCBI taxonomy): Bacteria > Pseudomonadati > Pseudomonadota > Alphaproteobacteria > Hyphomicrobiales > Rhizobiaceae > Rhizobium > Rhizobium sp. LjRoot258. Next base: position 974,890 of record NZ_CAXUST020000001.1, read on the forward strand.
CTCGGCTTCTCGATCGGCCTGCAGCTCATCAGCAAGAACGGCCGCGACCCGATGACGGCGCTGCTGCGCCTGCCGCCGGCGCTCGACCGCTTCGTGCGCCTGCCGGACGATCGCAACACGATCCGCTACATCACGCTTGAGGACGTTACCAACGTCTTCATTCACCGGCTTTATCCCGGCTACGAGGTGCAGGGTTCAGGTACGTTCCGGATCATCCGCGACAGCGATATCGAAGTCGAGGAAGAAGCCGAAGACCTCGTGCGCTTTTTCGAAACCGCTCTGAAGCGTCGCCGCCGCGGATCGGTGATCCGCATCGAGACCGATTCCGAGATGCCGGCGTCGTTGCGCCAGTTCGTCGTTCAGGCCCTCAGCGTTCCGGAGAATCGAGTCGCGGTCCTGCCAGGCCTGCTGGCGTTGAACACGCTGTCCGAGATCACCAAGGCGCCGCGGGAAGATCTTCGATTTCCGTCCTACAATGCGCGATTTCCCGAACGTGTCCGAGAGCACGCCGGCGACTGCTTCGCTGCCATCCGCGAAAAGGACATGGTGGTTCACCATCCCTACGAATCTTTCGACGTGGTGGTCCAGTTTCTGCTCCAGGCTGCACGCGATCCTGACGTCCTGGCGATAAAACAGACCCTCTACCGCACGTCGAACGACAGCCCGATCGTCCGTGCACTGATCGACGCGGCCGAATCCGGCAAGTCCGTTACGGCCCTGGTGGAGCTGAAAGCCCGCTTTGACGAAGAGGCCAATATCCGCTGGGCGCGCGACCTGGAGCGCGCTGGCGTACAGGTCGTCTTCGGCTTCATCGAGTTGAAAACACACGCCAAGATGTCGCTGGTCGTCCGCCGCGAAGAGGGTAAGCTCCGCAGCTACTGCCATCTCGGCACCGGCAACTATCATCCGGTCACCGCGAAGATCTATACCGACCTGTCGTTCTTCACCTGCAATCCGGTGATCGCGCACGACATGGCGAATATCTTCAACTTCATCACTGGCTATGGCGAGCCGGAAGAGAGCATGAAACTGGCGGTTTCTCCCTACACGCTGCGCTCGCGCATCGTTCGCCACATCGAGGAAGAAATCAAGCACGCCAAGAACGGCGCGCCGGCGGCGATCTGGATGAAGATGAATTCGCTCGTCGACCCCGAGATCATCGACGCGCTTTACACGGCAAGCCGCGCCGGCGTCGAGATTGATCTTGTCATTCGAGGCATCTGCTGCCTGCGCCCACAAGTGCCCGGCCTGTCTGAAAATATCCGGGTGAAGTCGATCGTCGGACGCTTCCTGGAGCACAGCCGCATCTTCTGCTTCGGCAATGGTCACGGGCTGCCATCCGACAAGGCGCTGGTTTATATCGGCTCGGCGGACATGATGCCGCGCAACCTCGATCGCCGTGTCGAAACGCTCGTCCCACTGACCAATCCGACGGTTCACGAGCAGGTTCTCTCACAGATTATGCTCGGCAATATCATTGACAATCAGCAAAGCTACGAGATATTGCCCGACGGTACGTCCAGGCGCATGGAAGTGCGCAAGGGCGAAGAGCCGTTCAATGCGCAGCAGTATTTCATGACCAACCCCAGCCTGTCCGGCCGTGGCGAAGCCTTGAAATCCAGTGCGCCCAAGCTGATCGCCGGCCTGCTTTCCGGCCGAAACAACAAGTAATATTGGACCTGCATGGTTGAATCAGAAGCCCAGGGGCGCCTTCCAGGGATAGCCCCGGTCTCCGTGGTCGATATCGGGTCGAACTCGATCCGTGTGGTCATCTATGAAGGCATGTCCCGCTCGCCGACGATCCTTTTCAACGAAAAGGTGCTCTGTGGTCTCGGCCGAGGAATTGCACTGACGGGCAAGATGGATGAGGCGAGCGTCGGGCGGGCGCTCGCTGCCTTGCATCGGTTCAAGGCATTATCCGATCAGGCGCGCGCTGCCACCATGTTCGTGCTGGCGACCGCGGCCGCCCGCGAAGCATCGAACGGACCGGATTTTATCCACAAGGCGGAAACAATTCTTCAGCGTAAGGTCCGCGTTCTTTCCGGTGAGGAAGAGGCGAAGTTCTCCGCCCTTGGCATTGTCAGCGGCTTCTATGAGCCGGACGGTATTGCTGGTGACCTGGGCGGCGGTTCACTCGAACTGATTGACATCAAGGGCAAGGAAATCGGCAAGGGGGTCACCTTGCCGCTCGGTGGCCTTCGCCTGTCGGAATATGCCGGCGGCTCACTGGAGAAGGCACGAACCTTTGCTCGCAAGCATGTGAGAACAAGTTCCAAACTGCTGGCGAGGGGAGATGGGCGCACCTTCTATGCCGTCGGGGGCACTTGGCGAAATATTGCCAAACTGCACATGGAGATGACGCAGTATCCGCTGCACATGATGCAGGGCTACGAGGTTTCGCTCGAGGCGATGATGCTATTCCTCGATCAGGTGGAGATTGCCAAGGACTCGAAGGATCCTGCGTGGATGGCGGTGTCGAAGCATCGCCGCGCGCTGCTTCCGTTCGGTGCGGTTGCCATGAAGGAAGTCCTGAGCGCGATGAAGCCCTCTGTTATCTCGTTCTCGGGGCAGGGTGTGCGCGAAGGCTATCTCTATTCATTGCTTTCCGAGAGCGAGCGCCGCAGCGATCCGCTGCTGGCCGCCGCTGGCGAACTCGCCATTTTGCGCGCGCGTTCGCCGGAACACGCCAGAGAGTTGGCGGAGTGGACAGGCCGCATGATGCCCTATTTCGGCATCACTGAGACGGAGGAGGAGGCGCGCTATCGCCAGGCGGCGTGCCTGCTTGCCGACATCAGCTGGCGCGCGCATCCCGATTACCGCGGCCTGCAGGCGCTGAACATCATTGCTCACTCGTCGTTTGTCGGCATCAGCCACCCAGGCCGCGCCTTCATTGCGCTGACGAACTACTACCGGTTCGAAGGGCCGTATGACGACGGTGCGACGGGTCCTCTCGCCACCATCGCCACGCCGCGATTTATCGAGCGCGCCAAGCTGCTCGGCGGCATGCTGCGTGTCGTCTATCTCTTTTCGGCATCCATGCCCGGCGTCGTGCGCAATCTCACCTTCCAGCGATCGTCCAAACCCGATCTCGACTTGGAATTCGTGGTTCCGGCGGAATATCACGACTTTGCCGGCGAGCGCCTAGAAGGCCGCTTGCAACAGCTTTCCAAGCTGACCAACAAGCGCTTGGCCTTCCGCTTCGAATAGCATTCGGTCCCTAACAAGCGGAGCGCTGCCGCCTTCATCTGTGCAGCTCACGGGAAGTGTGGCATAACAGAGCGATGGCGATACATGTCTTGGCGGTCCATCGCGACACAGTCGGGACGGAACAGGCGTCGGGCGATTCGCTTGCCGCTGCCTATTCCGTGGGGGTTCTCTGCTGGCTGCTGTCAGCCGGCGTCTATATTGCCGCGAAATGGGTCTCTTCCGAGATGCCGCCTTGGGCGCTCTGCTTCTGGCGAGTGCTGATCGCCTGGGCGATCCTGATGCCGATCGTGCGCCGGCATTTCGGCGATATGGTCGCCCTGGTGCGGGCCCGCCCCCTCGAACTGCTTGCCATCGGCGGCATGGGACTGGCGATTTGCCAGGGCATGATTTTTGTCGGTCTCGAGCATGCCGACGCCACCACCGCCGGCATCATCATCGCCCTGATCCCGATCATCACCATGATCCTTGCCCGTTTGGTTCTGGCTGAACCGATGGGAGGCTGGCAGGTAATCGGATCGATCTTGGCCTTTCTCGGGATCGTGGTCATCATCGTCAAGGGCAGCCCGGCCGCGCTGATGCGTCTCGACTTCAATCCCGGCGAACTGTGGATCGTCGCCGGCGCGTTCTGTTTCAGCGTCTATACCGTCCTGCTCCGCCGGGCGAAATTCGATGTGAATCGCCTTGCACTCCTGGTGCTGCTTCTCGGCGCGGCGGTGCTGACGGCGCTGCCCTTCTATCTCTTTGAGCTTCTCTCTGACGAACGCTCGACACTCAACAGCAGCGGGCTCATCGCGCTCGCCTACGTCGCGATCCCCGGCGGAGCGGTTATGTATTACCTCTTCAATCGGAGCATCGAGGCTCTGGGCGCGGCGCGGGCGGGCGTGCTCCTCTACATCCAGACGATCTTCATAGCTGTGCTCGCCTATCTGATCCTCGGCGAGCAGTTGCAACCCTATCACCTCGAAGGTGCGGCGCTGATCGTCGCCGGCCTGCTTCTCATCATCCTGCTGAAGCCGAAGGCCAAGGCGGAGGCGGCAACGGCCCAAGGGCAAGGGTGACCGAGGCCGATGGCCGTCGGTCGCACGCCACCAATCGGCTTCTGGCATTTGCTTATCCAGCAAAAGCCCCGCTCTTGCGAACGGGGCCTTCCTTTTGAAAAGTGCAGACTTACTTCGCGTTCAGGAGTTCGCTGACCTCAAGTAAGCTGAACTCGTTGTTGTCCGCCTTGTCGACAGCGCGACCTGCCGAGAAGGGCAGGTTGTTGTCGTTGCCGACGACGATGTGCGTGGCATCGACGCGGTCGACGTTCTCGATCGTTACGAACGGCATGTCGTAGATGCCGTCCTTGCTGCCGGCCTTCTTCTTGTTGTCGGGATCATGGATGTTCAGCAGGTCGATATAGCCGATCTTGCGAACTGATTTGCCGATGTTGGCGTCGTTGAACTCGATCTTGTAGATGCGCTTGAGTCCGGCCGGGGCCTCGAAGCAATCCGGCTTCGGCTGCTTTGGATCGGCGCAGGCCTTGTCCTTCGTGCCGGCGCCGTTGTCGCGTTCGATGACGAGTGCGGTAGTGTCGTCGAGCATGTTGAAGTCGCCGATCGAAACGCCCTTTTCCTCGAACGGATAGAACCAGGTGCGGCCCGTCCAGTTTTTGGACGCGGTGTCGAACTCGATGACGCGGATGGCGGTATGGCCGTCAACCGATTCCATCTTGCCGTCGTCCTGGTAGATTGCGCCTTCGAGAAGGCCGTAGAGCCTGCTGCCGTCCTTCGACATGGCAAGACCTTCGAAGCCACCCGAGCGCTTCAGGTTGAAGACCGGCACCTTAGCGGTCGGGTTTGCCTGGACGGAAAGAACCGGATTATCGGGGGACATGACCGGCTTGCCGTCGACTGTGGTCGAGATGACGTCGGTCAGGCGGCCTTCCGTATCGAACTTAAGGAGGTAGGGTCCGAATTCTTCGCCGATCCAGAAACCGTCTGCGACAGGCTGCACGGACTCGATGTCGAAATCCGCACCGGTGAGATAGCGCTTCTCGGCGCTTTCAAGCACGATCGGGAAGGGTGCCTTCTTTTCGGGGTCGGAAAGGAAAAGGTTCTTGACGACCTCAACCTTGCCGGTCTTCCAATCGAACGTCACCTGATGCAGGAAGAGCATCGCGTCGCTTGAGTTCGCCTTCGAGCCGAAGCCGTTGTCGGAGAGCGTCCAGAACGTGCCGTCAGGCATGGTCTTGATGCCGGAGAAGCCCTGGATCGGTTGACCGTCGAAGGGAAGCTTCAGATCGGTGACGCGAACCCCGTCCTTGCCGGGAACGCTGCCGAGCGCTTCGGTGCGCTTGCGGTCAGCGGTGGTGAATTTGCCGGAATGCTTGAGGAAGTTCGGCGCATCGTCCGGAGCCGCGACGAGCGTGTTGGCCGGCAGAACGGCTTGGCCTGCGAGCTTGGCTGGAAACTCCTGCTGGTCGGCTGCAGCCGGGCCGGCGATCAAAAGAACAAATGAAACGGAAGCAAGAAGAGTATTTTTCATCGAAACCCCCAAGGATTGGTATGCGGGTCTCGATTAGCAAGGCTTTCATGTCGGCGCGTTGACGCTTGCGTGAAGCTTTGGTGACGCTTTGCGGTTGTCTGCCTTGGCCAGCGCGATGACGCCGAGGGTTTGGCCGCGGCCCTTGACGGCGTGGCTTCCAAGATCCTCCGCCGATACCGCCTCCGGCATCTTGATCCGCTGCGCGAGGTCGGATGAGATGAGGACCGATCGGTTCAACGTCTTGCAGAGCGATTCTAGCCGGGACGCAGTGTTCACCGTGTCACCGAAATAGGTGATCTTGTGGTGGTCGACGCCGATTTCGGCCGTGATCACGGTGCCTCCGTGCAAAGCGGCGCGCAGGCGAGGGACCTGGCCATATGTCTTCAACCAGCTCTCGGCGTCCGCCTCGATCTCGCTGATGATATCGAAGATGCAGTTCACGCATCGCGCGAATTTGATCCCGCGCTCCAACGGCCAGCTGATGATCGCGGCGTCTCCGACATAGTCATCGATAGTGCCTTTGTATTTTCGCACCGGCTCGGCGAAGGCAGCAAACAGCGAGCTCAGCATCTGCTGTGCCCGAAGGTCACCATGCTTCTCGGCAAAGGCCGTCGAATCCACGAGATCGATGAACAGGAAGACGCGTTCCTCGCTGATCGGCTTCCGGTATCGGCTGAACAGCATGCTCATGAAGATGTCGCGGCCCAGCAATTCGCGGATGCGCAGCACGAAGATAATGAGCGCGCACACAGCGAGTGCATAGAGGAAGGCATCGAAGGGCAGAACGACAGCATCCACCCATGATTCAGGATGAATAGCGCCGAGCCACCACATGGCGAGGCCAGCAATCGCAAATCCGACACTCATCAGAATTTCGTAGACGAAGATCTCGGCGAGAAAGAACGTCGCCGTCGGCAATGCCTGCATGCGCCTGTAAAGGCCGCGCAGGATCACCTTTCGTTCGAAGGCAATGATCGGCATGCCGATGAACAGCGCAAAGGTTGCTCCGACGAAGGGATGCCCTCCATAGAACCGCATGTCATAGAGAACGCCGCTCGCGGCTATGACAAGCGCGATCAATAGCCAGTTCTGGACTGGAGATATTTCCCTCATGTAGTCCTTTTCGCGGTGCCGCGTCGTCGCGCATACCTAGGGCATATAGGAAACGTCGGGTGTTTCCAAAAGGCACGCTGGGTTGGTTTCCTTGATCGAATCGATCTGGAAATGACTATGCGCGCAAAAAAGTCCGCTTGATGGCGCCTAAAGCGCCACCGCCTCCACCCTCTTGCCGACGAAGCGAAGAGCGACCTGTCCCTGGATGAGCTGCAGCGCCGGCTCGCCGAACAGCTCCCGCCGCCAGCCGTGGAGCGCCGCGACTTCGGCGTTCTCGCCTTCCGCGGCGATCTTGTCGAGATCCTCGCTGTTGGCGATCACCTTCGGTGCGACGCCGTGTTTTTCCGAAATCAGCTTCAACAGGACCTTCAGCAGTTCGGCAGCGGCGGCTGCGCCTTCGGGCGGCTGGGTCTGTCGTGGTGCATGCGGCATCTCGGCCTTCGGCAACGCAAGTGCTGCATTGACGGCTTCGACGACGGCGGCACCGGTGGCGGATCGCTCCCAACCCTTCGGGATCGTGCGCAGGCGACCGAGCGCCTCAGCGTCCTTCGGCTGCTGCTGGGCGATTTCGTAGATCGCGTCGTCCTTCAGCACCCGCGACCGAGGGACGTTACGGGAGCGGGCCTCGCGCTCGCGCCAGGCAGCGACATACTTCAGGATGGCAAGCTCCTGCGGCTTGCGCAGGCGCATTTTCAGCCGCTGCCAGGCATCGTCCGGATGCATGTCGTAGGTCTCGCGGGCCTCGAGGATATCCATCTCCTCCCGAAGCCAGGACGAGCGACCTTCGCGTTCCAGCTCGGCTTTGAGATAGAGGTAGACGTCGCGCAGATGCGTCACGTCGGCAAGAGCGTAGTCCAGCTGCTTTTCCGAAAGCGGCCGGCGGCTCCAGTCGGTGAAGCGCGAAGACTTGTCGATCTGGACGCCCTTGGTGCGGCTGACGAGCTGGTCATAGGAGACGGAGTCTCCGAAACCGCAAACCATCGCGGCAACCTGCGTGTCGAAGATCGGATGCGGGATGAGACCGCCGCGGTTGTAGATGATCTCGATATCCTGGCGCGCCGCATGGAAGACCTTCAGCACGGCAGGATTGGCCATCAGCTCGAAGAACGGCGTGAGGTCGAGACCCTTCGCCAACGGATCGACCAGCACTTCCGTCGTCGGGCTTGCCATCTGGATTAAGCAGAGTTCCGGCCAGAACGTGGTCTCTCGGAGAAACTCGGTGTCGATGGTAATGAATTCTGACTTGGCCAGCTCTTTGCAGGCCGCCTCCAAATCGGCGGTTGTTTCGATCATCTCAATTCATTCGCAGGATAAACATAGTTGAACCTTCCTTCTCCTTTCGGCCGGATATGTCAACTAGAACCCGCAAAGACCTGTCAAACAACTCTAACATAACTGGTCATGCCAGTCTTTTGATGCTCGATGATGTGGCAGTGCAGCAGCCAATCGCCCAGACTGTCGGCAACGAAGGCGAGCTGCACCTTTTCATCCGGTTGGACGAGATAGGTGTCGCTGATGAGTGGCATGACATTCCGCGTCGATGACGACAGCACGGTAAAGCTCATGCCGTGCAGGTGGATGGGATGCGTATGTGGGGTCACGTTCTCGAGCTGCAGGATGTAGCTCTTGCCGAGCTTCAGTTCCGCCAGTGGTGCCGTCGGGTCAGGTGTGTCGCCTGGCCACGGCACCTTGTTGATGGCCCAGAAGCGGTAGCCCAGCGTGCCGCAGATGCTGTCGGCAGGCGCGCTTTCGGCCGTGGCGCTGAGAATGAGCGGAATCGTCTGTGCCGAGGACAGATCCGCCTTAGCGACCGGGTTTTCGCCGAGCGTGGCGAGATCGCCGACATGGCGCTTCAACGATGTTCCGACGGCCCTAAGCTTGGCAATCGTCTTCGGCGTCGTGCCCCTGATGTCTTCGAGTGTGGCAATGGCGCCCTCGCTGTCCGGCATCCGCACGGCGAGATCGAGGCGCTGGCCGGGGCCGATCAGCAGCAGATCGAGCGGAAAGCGCTTCGGTACGGGATTGCCGTCGATCGCAATCACGGTCGCCTCGGCACCTTCCATCTTCAGCGCGAAGATGCGGGTGACGTCGGTCGCGGCAATCCGTAGCCGGATAAGACCGCCGGCCGGCGCATCATATTGCGGATCCTGGTGCCAGTTGGCCGTCCTGACCGTTCCGTAGGTGCCCGTCTTTGCCGCGTCGCGCGGGCGGAAGGCCGCAATGAACTGGCCGTCGCTGCCGAGGCGCCAGTCGCGCAGATTGAGCACCACTTCGGCATCGAATGTCGGGTCAGCCGGATCCTCGACCACGAGGACACCCGTCATGCCGTGGCCCATCTGCGTCAGCGTGTTGCAATGCGGGTGATACCAGAAGGTGCCAGCGTCCGGCGGCGTGAAGGCGTAGTCGAAGCTGTCGCCGGTATAGACGTAGGGCTGCGTCATGAACGGCACGCCGTCCATCTTGTTGGCGATTCTCAAACCGTGCCAGTGGATCGTCGTCGGCTCGTCGAGCCCGTTCGTCAGCCGAGCCGCGTAGGGCTTGCCCTTCGTCATCCGCAGCACTGGTGGCATGCCGCCGTCACCCCAGGTCATGATGTCGTTCGTGACGCCGGCATCGGTAATACTGGCCGTCGTCTTCACCGCTTTCAGCACCTGCGGCTCTGGCGCTGCTTCCGCCAGCCCGAATTTTCCCGCTATCCCAACACCCGCGCCGTAGGCTCCTGCGACGGTAGAGGCTTTGAGGAGATTGCGGCGAGTGAGGAGGGGCATGTCGAGGCTCCGTGAGAACGATATCGTTCCTCTTTAAAGTTGACCGGCAGCTTCAGCAATATGGCGCGGGATTGCCAAACTGCCGCATGGCTGTTTGCGATCCCGCGGTTGCACCACTGCCATAAACCGCTCTCAAAGCGCCGGCTTGGCGCTCCAACCCTTGACAAATCAGACCGTCCATGCGCTTTTCCGCCCGATTTTCTTGTCGGCGCGGGAGAGCCTTTGGAGCCCCTTGCCGCCGTCTTTAAGCCAAATACTGGGAATTGAGATGATGCATCGTTACCGCAGCCACACATGTGCAGCCCTCCGCAAGTCGGATGTCGGCGCCAATGTCCGGATTTCCGGCTGGGTCCACCGTGTTCGTGACCATGGCGGCGTTCTCTTTATTGACCTGCGCGACCACTACGGCATCACCCAGGTCGTCGCCGATCCGGATTCGCCCGCCTTCAAGCAGGCTGAACTGGTTCGCGGCGAGTGGGTCATCCGCATCGACGGCCTCGTCAAGGCTCGTACCGAAGACACCGTCAACAAGAACATGGCGACCGGCGAGATCGAACTTTACGCGCAGGAGATCGAAGTGCTCTCCGCTGCCAAGGAATTGCCGCTGCCCGTCTTCGGCGAACCTGACTATCCGGAAGACGTGCGCCTGAAGTACCGCTTCCTCGATCTGCGTCGCGAGACGCTGCACAAGAACATCGTCAAGCGCACGCAGGTCATTTCAGCCATGCGCCGCGAGATGGGCAATATCGGCTTCACCGAATACACGACGCCCATCCTGACGGCGTCTTCGCCGGAAGGCGCACGCGACTTCCTCGTGCCGAGCCGCATTCATCCGGGCACGTTCTACGCGCTGCCGCAGGCGCCGCAGCAGTACAAGCAGCTGCTGATGGTCGCCGGTTTCGACCGGTACTTCCAGATCGCGCCGTGCTTCCGCGACGAAGACCCGCGCGCCGACCGCCTGCCGGGCGAATTCTACCAGCTCGACCTCGAAATGAGCTTCGTCGAGCAGGAAGATGTCTGGAACACGATGGAGCCGGTCATTCGCGACATCTTCGTCGAGTTTGCGCACGGCAAGCCGGTGACGGAAACGTTCCCGCGCATTCCTTATGAGACCGCCATCCGCAAGTACGGCTCCGACAAACCGGATCTCCGCAACCCGATCGAGATGCAGGCCGTCACCGAGCATTTTGACGGCTCCGGCTTCAAGGTCTTCGCCAACATGATCGCCTCGAACCCGAAGGTCGAGGTCTGGGCTATTCCGGCCAAGACCGGCGGCTCCCGCGCCTTCTGCGACCGCATGAACGCCTGGGCGCAGAGCCAGGGTCAGCCGGGCCTCGGCTACATCTTCTGGCGCAAGGAAGGGGACAAGCTCGAAGGCGCCGGTCCGCTTGCCAAGAACATCGGTGAGGAGCGCACTGACGCGATCCGCACCCAACTCGGCCTCGATGACGGCGATGCCTGCTTCTTCGTCGCTGGCGACCCCGCGAAGTTCTACAAGTTCGCCGGGGAAGCCCGCACCAGGGCTGGTGAGGAACTGAACCTCGTCGATCGCGATCGCTTCGAATGCTGCTGGATCGTCGATTTCCCGTTCTACGAATGGTTGGAAGAGGAAAAGAAGATCGACTTCGCCCACAATCCGTTCTCGATGCCGCAGGGCGGCATGGAAGCGCTCAGCGGTGCCGATCCGTTGTCGATCAAGGCTTTCCAATACGACATGGTCTGCAACGGCTTCGAGATCGCTTCGGGATCGATCCGTAACCAGCTGCCGGAAGTCATGGTCAAGGCCTTTGAATTGACCGGTAAGTCGCAGGCCGAGGTCGAGGAGCAGTTCGGTGGCCTCTACCGCGCCTTCCAGTATGGCGCCCCGCCACATGGCGGCATGGCCTTCGGCATCGATCGTATCGTCATGCTGCTCGTTGGCGCCAAGAACCTGCGCGAGATCTCGCTGTTCCCGATGAACCAGCAGGCACAGGATCTGCTCATGGGCGCTCCGACTCCGGCGACGCCGACGCAACTGCGCGAACTGGCGATCCGCCCGATTCCGCCGGTCAAGAAGGACTGAGCAGGTCTGTTTGAACACAAAAAGCCGGCGATCGATTTCGCCGGCTTTTTTGTTTCTAGGGCCGACCAGATCGCAGCGTCACCTGGCTCGCAAATACAAAGAAACCCGGCGGGCAATTGCACGCCGGGTTTCAAATACTCAAGCTCGGCACATCAATCGTTGGCCGAAACCTTCACGCCGAGAACCTGCGGCAGCGTGTTCGGTGCGCCCATCGCGGCCCCCATGATCATCGGGAACGGTACCGGCTTTGCCGGAGCAGCGGCAAGCGTCACGTTCTTCGGGTCGTCGAGGAAGGTGTTGACGGCCGTCGACACGGCGTTCTGTAGCTCCGGAATGTTGAGCTGCGCCAGCATGATCGGCGTCATTGCCTTCAGCGAATCGGCCATCTGCTGGCCGGAGATATTCTGCTGGCTGCCGGCGTAGTCGAGCGCGCGCTTGGTGATGGAGGCGTCGTCGAAGCGGATCTGGGCGCTTTCAAACGACAACTGCTGCATCAGTCCGAGCATCGAGAGGCCGAGAGCCTGCTGCGCTTCTTCCTTGTTCTGGTTCGCTTCGGCCTGCTTGGCGGCCTCCTGCAGCGACTTTATGAAAGGCATGGTGTAGCCGGAGATTTTGAAGGCGAGGTTCAGCTTGCCGATATTGTTGAAGTCGAACGCGAATTCGGAAACGTCGATCGTGCCGGGTGTCAGTTCCCAAGCGCCCTTCATGGTGATGTCGCCTTGGATGTGCTGCAGCGCCAGCTTGTCGATCGCTTCCTTGCTCTGAGCGTCGCTTGCCTTGCTGAGATCGGCCTTCAGGCCCTTGAAGGCACCATCGAAATCGAAGCCGGACTCGTCTTCGCGAAGCGTCAGGTTGACGTCGCTTTCGGCGATCGAGAACAGCTCGGCGCCGTTCTGGACAACCTTCACCGGGCCGCTGTGGGCGTTCTCGTAGAGCAGCATGGCGTCGAGCCCTTCGCCCTTCGGATCGGCAGGGATCGAAATGCCGCTAAGGGTCAGATCGGATGCCGTGAAGGTGGCGCCTTCGCTCGTGGCGCTGATGTTCGGGAAGGACGCTTCCTCGACATAATAGCCGCCATCGTCGTCTGCCTCGACGCCCGTCATGGTGATGTCGCCGATCGACACCGCTTCGCCGCTGTTTGCCTTGAAGCTCGCCTTCTTCAGCGTCACGGTCGTGCCGTCGACATTGACACCATCGGCAATGATTGTGCCGCCCTGCTGGCTATAGGCCGCATTGATCTTCTTCAGCAGATCCTGGCCATCGAGAGCGAAGGCGGAGCCGGCGAGAGAAAGAAAGGCAACGCTCGAAAGCATCAGCCGTGTCGTCCGGTAAAAAGTCATCTGGGGTCCCCTAGTGGCGGTGCGTAGCGACGGCTCAATTCGTGGCCGATCTACCGTGGTTCGATCGCGGTTTATATTTGCGGATTTCTAAATTTGTGTTGAAGGGAAAACGAAACAACGACCAAATTCAGGCAAAGTGTCTCTGTGCATTCTTTTCCTGTCCTTCGAAGACTTCATCCACAGCAGGAATGCCCGGATTCCTTGCTCAAAAGGGTCATCTCGGCTAGTCAGGACATATGGGACAAGAGATTTTGCCGCCCTCTGGCGGAGACGACGATAGTATCCTTCCGGTCGATCTGAAGGCGGCGCTCGAAGAGCGATACCTTGCCTATGCGCTGTCGACCATCATGCACCGCGCGCTCCCGGATGTGCGTGATGGCTTGAAGCCGGTGCACCGCCGGATCATTCACGCCATGAGCGAAATGGGCATTCGGCCCAACTCCGCCTTCAAGAAATGCGCCCGTATCGTCGGCGACGTCATCGGTAAGTTCCATCCGCATGGCGACCAGTCGGTTTACGATGCGCTGGTGCGCCTCGCGCAGGATTTCTCGCAGCGTTATCCCGTCGTCGACGGGCAGGGCAACTTCGGCAACATCGACGGCGATAGTGCTGCCGCCTATCGATATACCGAAGCGCGCATGACCGAGGTCGCGGGTCTGCTGCTCGATGGCATCGAACAGGATGCGGTCGACTTCCGGCTAACCTACAACGAGGAAGACGAAGAGCCGGTCGTCCTGCCGGGCGCCTTCCCGAACCTGCTCGCGAACGGTTCGTCCGGCATTGCGGTCGGCATGGCAACGTCCATTCCGTCGCACAATGTCCACGAGCTATGTGATGCCGCGCTTCACCTCATCAAGCACCCCGACGCTACGGTGGAGAAACTGGTCGAGTTCATTCCCGGTCCGGACTTCCCGACTGGCGGCATTATCATCGACGGCCGTGAGAGCATCATCGAGGCCTACAAGACCGGCCGTGGCGGTTTCCGCACACGCGCCAAGTGGGAGATCGAGGATCTCGGCCGCGGCGGCTACCAGATCATCGTCACCGAAATCCCGTTTCAAGTGCAGAAGTCCCGCCTGATCGAAAAGAGCGCAGAACTGCTGCTGGCGCGCAAGCTGCCCTTGCTCGAGGACATCCGGGACGAATCCGCTGAAGACGTTCGCGTCGTGCTGGTGCCGAAGAACCGCACGGTCGACCCGACGATCCTTATGGAATCCATGTTCAAGCTAACGGAGCTGGAAAGCCGCTTCCCGCTGAACATGAACGTTCTTTCGATGGGGCGCATCCCGCGCGTCATGGCTTTGAATGAGGTGCTGAAGGAATGGCTCGACCATCGGCGCGAGGTGCTCCAGCGCCGCTCGCGCTTCCGTCTGGCCGCCATTGACCGGCGCCTGGAAATCCTCGGCGGCTTGCTGATCGCTTACCTAAATATCGATGAAGTCATCCGCATCATCCGCGAAGAGGACGAGCCGAAGCCGGTGATGATCGCGCGCTGGTCGCTCACCGACAATCAGGTCGAAGCGATCCTGAACATGCGATTGCGCTCGTTGCGCAAGCTCGAGGAGTTCGAGATCCGCACGGAGTTCGACGGGCTCACCAAGGAGAAGGGCGAGATCGAGGCCCTGCTGGCATCGGAAGAAAAGCAGTGGCAGACGGTCGCTTGGGAAATCGGCGAGGTGAAGAAGAAGTTCGCGAAAGCGACCGAGCTCGGCCGCCGCCGCACACAGTTCGCCGAGGCACCCGAGGCCGACGAGCAGGCCATCCAGCAGGCGATGATCGAGAAAGAACCGATCACCGTCGTCGTCTCCGAAAAGGGTTGGATCCGCGCACTGAAGGGGCACATCTCCGACACCGCGACCTTGACCTTCAAGGAAGGCGACGCGCTGAAGGTTGCCTTCCCGGCGCAGACGACCGACAAGATCCTCATCATCACGACAGGTGGCAAGGCCTTCACCCTCGGCGGCGACAAGCTGCCTGGCGGTCGAGGCCACGGCGAACCGCTGCGCATCATGATCGACATGGAAAACGATCAGGACGTCCTGACCGCCTTTGTGCACGATCCGGCTCGCAAGCAGATGATCGTCTCGACGGCTGGCAATGGCTTCGTCGTTGCCGAAGCCGACATGGTGGCCAATACCCGCAAGGGCAAGCAGATCATGAACGTCTCCATGCCTGATGAGACGAAGCTGATCGTTCCCGTCAGCGGCGACCATGTCGCCGTCGTCGGCGAGAACCGCAAGCTGCTCGCCTTCCCACTGGCGCAGGTGCCGGAAATGGGTCGCGGCAAGGGCGTTCGCCTGCAGCGCTACAAGGATGGCGGCATCTCCGACGTGCGCTGCTTCGCGATCGCTGACGGGCTCGTCTGGGAAGACAGCGCCGGCCGCACCTTCACCAAGAACAAGGACGAGCTTGCCGAATGGCTCGCTGATCGCGCGACAGCCGGCCGCACCGTTCCGAAGGGCTTCCCGCGCAGCGGCAAGTTTGCCGGCTAAGACAAAAAAATCCTGGCCTCGCTCTTGGCGAGCGAGGCAACTCCTCTACCTCTGTCCTGTAATCACAACATGGACAGACATCATTCCGCAGGCGGACGGAATGATCGAATGTGGCGCTTCAGGGAGAACGTCATGTCCGATCACGGAGGAATGTTGATGAGTGCTTGCAATACCATCACCCTGAACGTTGCGCATACTTTCAATGCCTCGCCCTGCGCTGTCTATGACGCATGGCTGAACCCGCAAATCGCAAAACGATTCCTCTTCGCGAGCGACGAAGGCCGGGTTATCCGTGCCGATATCGATCCGAAGGTCGGCGGCCATTTTCTCGTCATCGACCGGCGTCCGACAGGTGATGCGGTCCATTACGGCGTGTTTCTGGAATTGCGCCGGCCGCGGCGAATGGTCTTCTGCTTCTCGGCAGCCGAGCATGACCACAACGCAGATCGAATCCACATTGACATCGAACCACTGGCCGAAGGCACGCGGTTGACACTCTCACACGAAATGTGCGCCGAATGGGGGCAGTTCGAGGAGCAGACGCGACAAGGCTGGGTTCATGTGATGCAAGGGCTTGAACGCGAGCTCGAGGCGATGCAGGTGGTCAATGTGCCAGAGATTGTCGCGCAGGCTGCCTCCGAACCATCCAAAGCGAGTGCGCCATAATCGCGCAGACCAGGATCGCACCGCCGACGAGCGTCATCGTCGGGGGCGTTTCCGCGAAGACCAGCCAGATCCAGATCGGAGCCAGGATGGTTTCGAGGAGATAGAACATGCCGACTTCGGGCGCGGATAGATAGCGTGGTCCCGTGGCGAGGCACCAAAAGGCAACTGGCATCAGAAGTGCGCCATTGAGGATGATCCAGGCCGGGTGTTCTATGGCGAGCGCGCTCGGCAATGCCATGGCAAAGCCGAGGATGGCGGGCAGGGCGGCGGCAAGCAGGGGCACGTAGCCCATGTCCCGTCGTGATGCCCGGCCGACTGTAATCGCCGATGCAAGGATAAAGGCGCTGAGCAGCGCCATGGCATCACCAAAGACATGGCCGCCGGCCAATCCATCATGCACGATCAAGCCAACACCGAACACCATCACCGCCATGGTGACGAGCGTGGATATCGAAGGGCGTTCCTTGAGGAACACCCATGATAGAAGCGCGCCGAACATCGGATTGAACGCGACGATGAAGACCACATTGGCTGTCGCCGTATTGAAGACGGCAAGCAGGAAGGTCAGCGTCGAACAGCCATAGAGCAGTCCCGCCGCAAGGCCGTGCCTGCCGGGCACGAGCACCGGCCACGTGCCTTTGACGTATCTGATAACGCAGATCACCAGCAGCGCGACGGCAACCGTCGTGAGGCTGCGCATGCCGAGGATCGACCACATGTCTCCATGTGCAAGGCGTACCAGCGGAATGTCCATGGAAAGAGCCAGACCGCCGATCGCTGTCAGCAGCAGACCCTTCCGATGATCGGAAAGGGCAGGGAGGGGCATTTAGTAGCGTGTGCTTTCGGGCATTGCGGAGGGATCGAAACGTTCCCAGCCGCGCGAAGTCAGGTGCTCCTGTGGCTGGAAGCGAGTCTTGTAGTCCATTTTCCGCGACCCTTGAACCCAGTAGCCCAGGTAGACGTGCGGAAGACCCAAAGCCTTTGTGCGCTTGATGTGGTCAAGAATCATAAACGACCCAAGGGAGCGTCGATCCATGTCAGGATTGAAGTAGGAATAGACCATGGACAGGCCATCGCTCATCGTATCCGTGAGAGCAGCGGCCAGCAGCTCACCCGTCGGGCGCTCTTCGAGGCCAGCGCCTTCCTTTCGAAGCCGATACTCGATGATCTTGGTGTTGACATGTGTATCCTCGACCATGATGGCATAGTCGAGCACGGTCATGTCGGACATTCCGCCCTGTTGGTGGCGAAAGTCGAGATAGCGTCGGAATAGCGAATATTGCTCGCTGGAGGGTTGAGCGGGGAATTCGGTGGAGATGATATCGGCATTCGTCGCCAGCACCCGCTTCATTGATTTCGTCGGCAGGAACTCCTGCGCGAGGATACGGACCGAAATGCAGGCACGGCAGGCCTCGCACGCCGGTCGATAGGCAATGTTCTGCGACCGGCGAAAGCCGCCTTGTGTCAGGATATCGTTCATCTCCGCTGCGCGGGGGCCGACGAGATGTGTAAAGACCTTGCGTTCCATCTCGTGGGCCAGATAAGGGCACGCAGCCGGAGCAGTCAGATAAAACTGCGGTGATGGCGTCGTCTGCGTATTCATCTGTTGCGGAGATTTCCTTCGGTTCGTTGCGTGTCTGACTAGGATGACTTAAGAATGAAAAACGTCAACAGCGGGGCCAGTCTCCTGCCCGATATCGCGCGTTATACTTTTGGATATGGCGCCGAAAGGCTCCCGGCAAAGGCCAGGAGCAGCGTTTATTTTCGCTTGTAGCGAGCCTGATCAGGCGGTGCGTACCGTGACGGTGCCCACCAGAAAATCGTGGATCAACCGGCTGCGCTCGGTAAATAGGCCGACCAGCAGAATCAGCGGCGTCAGAACGGAGTTCAGGATCCAGAAAAGCGCCAGGTGAACGATGGCGGTCAGAAAGTCCATCCGCTGCCCGTCGACACGCACGATCGCAATCCCCATTGCGCGCATGCCGAGAGAGGCTTGATTGGGGCCGCCCACCGTAAAGCCGAAATAGAGGCCCGCGACGATCAGGAACAGCGCCGGATAAAGAAAGAATCCCAGCCCCAGTGTGACGATCGACAGGAAGAAAAGCACGACCGCTGCCGGGATGCAGAGCAGCAGGACGATCACGTAGTCGAGGAGGAATGCGAAGACACGACGGCTCAGCGTGCCGCTATAGGCGCGCCAGTCGTCCGGTGCAGCATAAAGCGGGTTGGGAGTGAGCGTCATCGTTGCGGCTCCTTTCGAGAAAACGATGCCGCTGATATGGTATCGCTTCGTGCAAATGCAATATTGGGCGCCATCAGCGCTTGGCGAGGATCCTGGCCACCTCGACCGCAAAATAGGTGAGGACGCCATCGCAGCCCGCACGCTTGAATGACAGCAGGGTCTCCAGCATCGCGCGCTCGCCGTCGATCCAGCCATTCATCGCGGCAGCCTTGATCTGCGTGTACTCACCGGAAACCTGATAGGCAAAGGTCGGCAGACCGAAGGCCTCCTTCATGCGCCAGCAGATGTCGAGATAGGGCAGTCCTGGCTTGACCATCAGCATGTCGGCACCTTCCTCCACGTCAAGCGCGGCGTCGCGGATCGCTTCGGTGCCGTTTGCCGGATCGATGTAGTAGGTCTTCTTGTCGCCCTTGAGCAGTCCGCCCGTCGAGATCGCCTCGCGGTAGGGGCCGTAGAAAGCCGAGGCGAACTTGGTGGCATAGCTCATGATGCCGACGTTTTGATGCCCTGCGGCATCGAGCGCGCGGCGGATGGCTCCGATTCTGCCGTCCATCATCTCCGAGGGAGAAATGATGTCCGATCCGGCATTTGCCTGCATCACGGCTGCGCGCGCGACCTGATCGACCGTCTCGTCGTTGACGATCTCGCCCTGTCGCAGGATCCCGTCATGGCCATGGCTCGTGAAAGGATCGAGCGCCACATCCGTGATTACGCCGATGCCTGGCACCGCCTTCTTGATCGCGGTCGTTGCCTGGTTGATCAGGTTGTTGGCTTCGAGACTGTTCGAGCCGGTTTCGTCGCGCAGTTCCATCTCGATATTGGGGAAGGTCGCGATTGCCGGGATGCCGAGGTCAGCCGCTTCTTTCGTGGCTTCGACGAGCTTGTCAACGCTCATGCGGTTGACGCCGGGCATCGCCGATATCGGCTCGACGATGCCGGTGCCCGGCACGACGAAAACCGGCCAGATGAGATCGTCGACCGTCAGGCGGTTTTCCTGAACGAGGCGTCGCGTCCAATCGGCCTTGCGGTTGCGGCGCATGCGCCGATGGCCGGTGATTTCGTCGACGAGGTGGGTCTTGTCCTGCATGGTCGTTCCAGCTTTCTGCCATTCCAATTGTCGAAGCGCTCATTATCATGGCGCTGCCGAAATCCAAACCGGACGATTGGCCGCAATGGACGAGGCGCTGGCGAAGTCGCAACCGCAACCTTATTGTTTGAGACATGGACCCTGATTCTCCGACGATACCGAAACCGACGCTGACCAGCGTTCTCTTCGTCCTGTTCCTGCGGCTTGTCGCCATTTCCTGCTTCTGGTTCGGATTGCAGTATTGGGCGATGCTTGTCGGCTATTCGCTGGTGGGGGCAGGGCGCTTCGATCTGCTCAGCCTTCCCTGGAAGGTCGCAAGCACCTGCCTTGCCGTTCTCTTCCCTGTCGCGTCTCTCGGCCTGTGGCTTGCCGTGTCCTGGGGTCCTGTTATCTGGGTGCTCGCGGCGGGCGGGCAGATCATCATGTACGGCTTCATGCCGGAGGTTTTCGGGGCCAACCGGCTGATCGTTCTGCTGCATGTTGCGGTAGGCCTGGTCTACCTGGGATTCCGCGCCGCGCTCTGGTACGAGAAGCGCAAGCGGCGCCAGCAGGTAAGCGTTGATTTACCCTGATACAACGCGGGTTTCCGGTAAGGCACTGTTAAGCCTGCGGTTTAAGTAGAATTTTATTTGTATTCGATAGGGTCTGTCTCAAGGCGGGAAGAAAACCAACACCGCCAAACAAAACAGTGAGGCAGTCATCATGAACACGAAAATCAAGCCGCAGGCGGTATCGAACTTCCGTGACCAGCAGGAACAGGGCATCCGTGATCTTTACATGGAATCCCTTCATCTTGTTGAACGTCTTCACCGCCGTCTGCTCGACGTCATCAAGGATGAGTTCGACCGTCAGGGTCGCAGCGACGTCAACGCCGTCCAGGCACTTCTTCTCTTCAATATCGGCAACTCCGAGCTGACCGCCGGCGAACTTCGCTCTCGCGGTTACTATCTCGGCTCCAACGTCTCATACAACGTCAAGAAGCTGGTCGACCTCGGCTTCATCAACCATCAGCGCTCGCGCATCGACCGTCGCTCGGTCCGCATCAGCCTGACGGAAACGGGCCAGGACATCGCCGAAACCGTCGCCAAGCTCTATGAACGCCATATCGGCTCGATCGACAAGGTCGGCGGCATCGGCACCGACGAATTCACGCAGATGAACAAGCTGCTCACCCGTCTGGACCGCTTCTGGAACGACCAGATCCTCTATCGCCTGTAATCTCTTAAGCCAACTTCCCTGCTGGCTTATTGGACCTCCAAGGCACGAAAGGGCGCAACGGTATTCCGTGGCGCTCTTTTCGCCGTTTGCTGCGCCTCGTTGCGGGGAGGGGCTACATATTCGGTCGCCGACTTGATAATGACGTCCGCACGAACCGTGGGTTTTCGCGTGAATCAGGAGTTGCAGGTCATGACGTCAGCTGTATTGGCTGCAAGTGGGGGGGTGAAGCAGGTCATCTGCATAAGCTGGGGAACCAAGTACGGCGCCCCCTTCATCAACCGCCTCTACGCCATGGTGAAGCGCAACATTACGCCGCCCTTCACTTTCACTTGCTTTACCGACAACCGCGCCGGCTTGAATCCCGAAATCCTCTGCGAAGACCTGCCGCCGCTGGATGTCGAGAACATGCCGGTGAGGACGAAGGGGATCTGGCCCAAGGGGCGGCTTTGGGGTCCGAAGCTTGGGAATTTGAGCGGCCCGGTCCTGTTCCTGGACCTCGATCTGGTGATTGTCGGCTCTCTCGACTCATTCTTCGAGGTTGGCGAACCGGATGACGTCATCCTGTCGCGCAACCAGACGACGCCGTTTGAACGCCTCGGGCAGACCTCTCTCTTTCGCTTCCCGGTCGGCAAGCTTGTTCCGTTGCAGGAGACGTTCCGCGCCGATCCGCAGGGCGTGGCTGACAAGTACGAATTCGAACAGCGCTTCGTGACACGAAATGCGCCCGGTGGCGCGACGTTCTTTCCCCGCCGCTGGGTCCTGCACTTCAGGCAGGATTGCCGGTGGCCTTTCCCACTGAATTATTTCCTAACACCGCGCCTTCCCGCGAACGCCCGGGTGATCCTCTTTCCACGCGATTTTCATCCGCAGTTCGCGGTCGAAGGGCGCTTCGGTCTGAAGGGGCGTGCCGCGCCGCCGCTTGATCACATCTCGCATATGTTCGATCCGGAGCGGAGGAGGAACAAGTCGCTGTTTCGTTATCTGCGCCACTATATCCGTCCAACGCCATGGGTGGCCGACCACTGGCGCGAGTAATCCGGACCCCGTCGGCGATTTCGTGACATCTTTGCAACGCATGGCAGGCAAGCATAATCGCCTGTATTCAAGCCGTTTTTTAGCCGCTATTAACCGCCACATTCTGTGGATCGGTATGGTTTTTTGCGCATCGCCCGCCACCGACGGTTGAGCGTGGTGTAGGGCGACACGAATTGGCCATATTAGCATGTCAGCGGAAATACACGGCAAATGGCGCTTCCCCAATTGAGGTCCGATAACCTCGCGCTCCCGGCTCGCAATCATGTGATCGCCGGCAGAGAGATTGTGCGATGCGCCGTGGCGACGGGTAGATAGAGATTTGCGTTCTCGCAGGGATAGCGAAGGCCGCCGGTCTCTCAAGCAGCGGCAATTTAGTGGTTGGGATGAATGTCGAAGAAAATCGGAACTGAAGCTTTCTCTCGTCGGGCGTTTCTGACGTCTGCGGCAATGGTCGGCGCGGGCGCCCTGGCAGCCCCCGCATTCGCGCAATCGGCCATCGATTCGCTCATCAATGCTCCGCAGCGGGGCGATTGGGACGACCAGTTCGATGCCAAGGCTGCATCCCGCACGGCGACAGCCGTCGTTTCGAACACGCCGATTCTCGGGCCGCAGTCGGTGCCGAGCATCCAGCAGGCGATCGCCCAGTATCAGCAGATCGCTTCCTCAGGCGGCTGGCCGGAAGTGAGCCCAAGCCAGCAGCGTCTGCAGATCGGTGTGACTGATCCGGCCGTCCAGAGCCTTCGTCAGCGCCTGATTATCACCGGCGACCTGCCACGCGAAGCGGGCATTTCCAGTGCATTCGACTCCTATGTCGACGGTGCCGTCAAGCGCTTCCAGGCGCGCCACGGCCTTCCGGCTGACGGTGTCATCGGCGAGTTCACCTTGAAGGCCATGAACATTCCGGCTGACGTTCGTCTGCAGCAACTGAACACCAATCTCATCCGCATTCAGACGTTCCCGGAAGAACTGGGACGCCGCCATCTGATGGTCAACATTCCGGCGGCTTATGTCGAGGCGGTCGAAGACGGCAGCGTTGCCACGCGCCATGCAGCCGTCGTCGGCCGCATCAGCCGTCCCACGCATCTCGTCAACTCGAAGATCTACGAGGTCATCCTCAATCCGTACTGGACGGCACCGCGCTCGATCGTCGAAAAGGACATCGTGCCGCTGATGCGCAAGGATCCGACCTACCTCGAGAAGAATGCCATTCGCCTGATTGACGGCAAGGGCAATGAGGTGGCGCCGGAAACGGTCGACTGGAATGCCGAGAAGGCGCCAAACCTGATGTTCCGTCAGGACCCAGGCAAGATCAACGCGATGGCCTCCACGAAGATCAATTTCTACAACAAGAACGGCGAGTACATGCATGACACGCCGCAGCAGGGCCTTTTCAACAAGCTCATGCGCTTTGAGTCCTCCGGCTGTGTCCGCGTTCAGAATGTTCGCGACCTGACGACGTGGTTGCTTCGCGAGACCCCGCCGTGGTCGCGTCAGCAGATGGAGCAGGTCATCACGACCCGCGTCAACACGCCGATCAAACTCGCTGAAGAAGTGCCGGTTTACTTCGTTTACATCTCTGCCTGGGGCATGCCCGACGGCGTCGTGCAGTTCCGCGACGATATCTACCAGCTCGATGGCAATGCCGAACTCGCGCTCGACACGACGGCGGGCACGGAGCAGCCGGTTCAGTAGCTTCATGCGTTTGAATTGGGAAACCGCGCTGGAAGGCGCGGTTTTTTGTTTACGTCCCTCTGCTGGATTCCTGTGATAAGCACAGGAATGAGGTAGAGGTGAGCTAGGCGCGGTTCTTGTTGCGCGTAGATTGCCTAGCAAATGTCGTTCCTCGTATTGCCCTTGACAGGGCGGGACGCTAATACCTTCGCGCATTCCAGTTGAGGAGCCCGCCCATGACAAATGCTTCCACCCAGACCTTCTTTAATCGTTCGCTTGCCGATACCGATCCGGACATCTTCGGCGCGATCGAAAAGGAGCTCGGCCGCCAGCGGCATGAGATCGAGCTCATCGCATCGGAAAACATCGTTTCCCGCGCGGTGCTGGAAGCCCAGGGCTCCATCATGACGAACAAGTATGCCGAGGGATATCCGGGCAAGCGCTATTACGGCGGCTGCCAGTTCGTCGACATCGCCGAAGAACTGGCGATCGAACGCGCCAAGAAGCTCTTCGGCGTCAACTTCGCCAACGTTCAGCCGAACTCGGGTTCGCAGATGAACCAGGCCGTGTTCCTCGCATTGCTGCAGCCGGGCGACACCTTCATGGGCCTCGACCTCAACTCGGGCGGTCACCTGACGCATGGCTCGCCAGTCAACATGTCCGGCAAGTGGTTCAACGTCGTGTCCTACGGCGTCCGCGAAGGCGACAACCTGCTCGACATGGACGAGGTCGCCCGCAAGGCGGAAGAGCACAAGCCGAAACTCATCATCGCCGGCGGTACTGCTTATTCCCGTATTTGGGACTGGAAGCGCTTCCGCGAGATCGCTGACTCCGTTGGCGCGTACCTCATGGTTGATATGGCTCACATCGCCGGTCTCGTTGCAGGTGCCCAGCATCCGTCGCCGTTCCCGCATTGCCACGTTGCCACGACCACGACCCACAAGTCGCTGCGCGGCCCGCGCGGTGGTGTGATCCTGACCAACGACGAGGATCTGGCGAAGAAGTTCAACTCGGCCGTCTTCCCGGGTCTCCAGGGCGGTCCGCTGATGCACATCATTGCAGCCAAGGCCGTTGCCTTCGGCGAAGCGCTGCAGCCTGAGTTCAAGGACTATGCGGCCCAGATCGTCAAGAACGCCAAGGCGCTTGCCGAAACGCTGATCGCCGGTGGCCTCGACGTCGTCTCCGGCGGCACCGACAACCACCTGATGCTCGTCGACCTTCGCAAGAAGAATGCAACCGGCAAGCGGGCGGAAGCAGCGCTTGGCCGCGCCTACATCACCTGCAACAAGAACGGCATTCCGTTCGATCCTGAAAAGCCCTTCGTGACCTCGGGCGTCCGTCTCGGCGCACCGGCCGGCACGACGCGCGGCTTCAAGGAAGCGGAATTCAAGGAAATCGGCAACCTCATCGTCGAGGTTCTCGATGGCCTGAAGGTCGCCAACTCCGACGAAGGTAACGCAGCCGTCGAAGCCGCAGTACGTGGCAAGGTGATGAACCTCACCAACCGCTTCCCAATGTACGACTACATCGGCTAAGGATAGCGCATGCGCTGCCCATTCTGCGGATCGGAAGACACACAGGTCAAGGATTCACGCCCGGCGGAGGACAACACGTCCATCCGCCGGAGGCGTATCTGCCCCGATTGCGGCGGTCGCTTCACGACCTTTGAGCGCGTGCAGTTGCGTGAGCTGATGGTGTCGAAGAAGACCGGCCGCAAGGTGCCGTTCGATCGCGACAAGTTGGTGCGTTCTTTCGAGATCGCGTTGCGCAAACGCCCCGTCGACCGCGACCGCATCGAGCGCGCAGTCTCCGGTATCGTTCGACGGCTTGAAAGTTCCGGCGAAGTCGAGATCAGCTCCGAGCAGATCGGCCTGCAGGTGCTCGAGGCCCTAAAGAGCCTCGATGATGTCGGCTTCGTTCGCTACGCCTCGGTCTACCGGGACTTCTCGCACGCCGAGGATTTCGAGAAAGTCATTTCCGAGATCAACGCCAAGATTGCTCGCGATCCCCTGGACAACTAGCCCATGAGCGCTTCGGAAGACGACGCGCGTTTCATGCAAGAGGCGATCCGCCTGGGTCTCCTGCATCTCGGCCAGACATCGACCAATCCTTCGGTCGGCTGCGTCATCGTGCATGACGGGCAGATCCTCGGCCGTGGAGTGACGGCAGTTGGCGGGCGACCTCATGCCGAGCCGCAGGCATTGGCCGAAGCCGGCGAACTGGCGCGGGGCGCCACTGCCTACGTGACGCTGGAACCCTGCTCGCACTACGGCAAGACGCCGCCCTGCGCCGATGCGCTGATCGCCTATGGCGTCGGTCGCGTCGTCATCAGCGTCACCGATCCGGACCCGCGTGTTTCGGGTAGGGGTATTGCCAGGTTGCGCGATGCCGGGATCGAGGTCGAGTCCGGGATTCTCGAAGATGAAGGCAAGCGTTCGCTCGCTGCCTATCTCACGCGGCAGACGAAGAACCGGCCCTATGTGACTCTCAAGCTTGCGGTTTCCGCCGATGGCATGATTGGGAAAAAGGGCGAGGGGCAGATCGCAATCACCGGTCCGGGCGCACGCGCCGAGGTCCAGAAGCTTCGCGCTGAAACCGATGCGATTCTGGTTGGGATCGGCACGGCTATCGCCGACGATCCCTTGCTGACGGTTCGCACGCCTGGCC
Source organism: Rhizobium sp. LjRoot258 (assembly GCF_964254185.1). Taxonomy (NCBI): domain Bacteria; kingdom Pseudomonadati; phylum Pseudomonadota; class Alphaproteobacteria; order Hyphomicrobiales; family Rhizobiaceae; genus Rhizobium; species Rhizobium sp. LjRoot258. Next base: position 1,000,984 of record NZ_CAXUST020000001.1, read on the forward strand.
TTGAGACCCGATCGCCGGTCCGCGTCGTGCTGGACGAAAATCTGTCCTTGCCGTTGGACAGCAAGCTGGTGACCACCGCAAGGGAGGTGCCGGTCATCGTCGTGGCAACCGAGCCGCCCCTCTTCGACAACAGCGAGGACGAGGCTTTCCTCGCACGTCGCGCAGCACTGGATCGGGCTGGCGTCGAAATCGTCCAATGCAATCCCAACCGTCCGGACGAGCTGCTGCCTGCGCTCGCATCGCGCGGCATTTCCTCGCTTGTCGTAGAAGGTGGCGCGCGGACGGCGAAGCTCTTCCTTGACGCTGGATACGTCGATCGCATTCTCTTCTACCAGGGACCGGGCGTGATCGGGCAGGGCGGTATTGAATCGCCGGTGACGACGACCGATATGCCATCGGGCTTCCTGCACAAGGGCACCTTCATGTTTGGCGACGATCGCCTGGACGAGTACGAAAGAGAGCTTTGATGTTTACCGGAATTGTTACCGACGTCGGCACGATCGAATCCGTTTCCCCGTTGAAGGAAGGCATCAAGCTGCGTGTCGCCACTGCCTATGATGCGGCGACGATCGACATGGGCGCCTCGATCTCCCACTCCGGCATCTGCCTGACCGTGACCGGCTTGCCTGGCGACGGCAGCAACGGCCGCTGGTTCGAGGTTGAAGCCTGGGAGGAAGCGCTGCGTCTGACGACCATCGGGACGTGGAAGGAAGGAAGCCGCATCAATCTCGAGCGCTCTCTGAAGATCGGCGATGAGCTCGGCGGTCACATCGTTTCCGGGCATGTCGACGGCAAGGCCGAGATCCTCTCCGTTACCGAAGAGGGCGATGCGACGCGCTTTCGCCTGCGCGCGCCCGAGCATCTCGCCAAGTTCGTCGCACCCAAAGGCTCCATTGCCCTCGACGGTACATCGCTCACCGTCAACGCGGTTGATGGCACCGATTTCGACGTGCTGCTGATCCGTCATACGCTCGAGGTCACGACCTGGGGCGAGCGCAAGGCCGGAGATTTCGTCAATTTCGAAGTCGACACCATGGCGCGGTACGCCGCTAGGCTGGCTGAGTTCCCGACCGCGAAAGCAGAATGACCTCTCCATTGTAGCTGCATCGCTGGATTTCGCGGAAGCCGAGCTTACGTGCGAGGCGCAGCGAAGCGTCGTTCCCCGGGTCGATGATGCAGGTCATGGGTTTGGAGGGGAAGCGTTTTTCCGCCCAGGCGATCAGCGCGGTCAGCGCTTCGCAGCCGTAGCCGCGGCCTTGCGCGAAGGGCATAATGCCCCAACCGGTTTCCAAAGTGCCTTCCGTGGAGACCGGATGCATGTCCCGCTTCATGTCCAGAAAGCCTGCCTCCCCGATGAAGCGTCCTGACTGCTTTTCCTCGATTGCCAGAAACCCGAAACCCATGTGATGCCACATGCCTGCGGCCCGAAGCAGGCGTGCCCAGGCCTGCTCGCGGGTGGAGGGCACACCCCCGATGAAGCGCACCACCGCTTCGTCGCTCCACATCGTCTGGTAGTCCTCAAAATCGTCGACGGTATGCGGCCGCAGCAACAGCCGCTCGGTCTCGATGGTCGGGATGCTAGTCATTTCGAAATGCTCTCCTGAATGGGCGTCATGCACCGGGCTCCCCATCCCAATAATCCAGGTTGCCGCTTTCGCTGCCGATGAAGCGAAAGCGGTTCGTTTGCGCTGCGTCGCGATTAGTCTTGGCAAGAAATTTGCCGGAATCCGGATATTCGACAATCTCGGTCTTCGCCATTGTCGAGATGCCGAGGTAAATGAGAGGCGTCGAACCTGTGTTGATGATCTGGTGGGCGGTCTCTTGTCCTCCGGCTGGAGCACCAAGCGTGTCGCCTTTCCGGATTGGATAGCGGTCAGGACCGAAGCGATACTCGCCGGCGCCTTCAATAACGAAGAACAGTTCATCCTCCACATGATGGTTGTGGAACGGACAGCTCGACTTGCCGGGCGGCACTTCATTGTAGCTTATGCCAAGACCGGCGAGGCCGAGAAGCGACCCGAACGAGACATCTGCGCCCTCGTACAGATCTCCTTGCTTCCAGTGCTCAAGCTTCACATCGGCGACGTTGATCACTGGCTTCGATACGCTGGACATTTGCACCTCCTGTTTCCGGGGAGGAGGCACCATCCTGCGGGGAAATACAACCGCAAAGCATAATATCGGGCGACAGCATCCGCTGCCGCCCTTGCTTTTATCGATAGTAGACGGTGATGCCGCCATCCGCGGCCTGGTCGGCATTGACGATGTTTCCCAACAAGACGCCTCTGGCGTTGAGTTGATGCACAAGAGGCTTGTTGACGGCAATGGCGGCGCGGATCATTTGGATGTCGTTCACGCTGCGTGCGGCAAAGGACTTGGGGTCACCGATGTTTCCCGAGCCGCCGTGATCGTACACCTGCCGAACATCTAGATTGCCGCCGCTGAAGCTGCGCAGCGTTCGTTCGATGCCCGAGGGGGTATTCATATCGAGACTTTCCGCACGGCTGGCGTCTGCGAAGGCGAGAGTGGCGACTGCGGAGGCGATGGCGGCAACGCGATTCATGGGAGTATCCTTTCATCTGCTCTGACGATCGGTTGTCGGCAGTGGATCGTCAGCGTTACACAGGTGAAATTGGTGTCGGAATCATCCGCCTTCAACTGATAAGTATCTGGAATTTGGTTACAAATTGTTCATGCGGATCGCCCTTCATTTGCCATCTTCGAGGCGCCGGGAAGCTGTCGCGGCAAGCCGATGCGAGGATTGTCCGCCATGCCCTTGCCGTGATTCCAAGATTTCGCATCCAATCCATGTTCGGAATTTGCTTGCCATTCGGGTCGCGGCGTGTTTTGACCGCGGCCTGCCGAATGGCAAAGTCCTCTAGCTACCCAAGGTGAAGCATGGCGCGAGAAACCGCTCCCCACATTCTGATCGTTGAAGCACGCTTCTACGACGACATGGCCGATGCCTTGCTTGAAGGCGCGACTTTCGCGTTGAAAGAGGCCGGCGCGACCTATGAGGTAGTCACCGTTCCCGGTGCTCTCGAAATTCCGGCGGCGATTGCCATGGCGCTCGACGGAGCAGATAATGACGGCACGCAGTACGACGGGTACGTCGCCCTTGGCATGGTTATCCGCGGCGAGACGTATCATTTCGACATCGTGTCGAATGAATCCTCGCGTGCGCTGATGGATCTGGCAGTGAGCGAGTCCATTGCCATTGGCAATGGTATTCTGACGGTGGAAAATGACGACCAGGCCTGGGCTCGTGCCCGCCGTTCGGACAAGGACAAGGGCGGTTTTGCCGCCCGTGCAGCTCTCACGATGATCGAGCTGAAGAAGAGATTGGGTGCATAACGAATGAACAACGAAAACTCGGAGCGTCCCGTCAAGACCGCGAACCAGCGAGGCGCTGCGCGCCTGGCTGCCGTTCAGGCGCTCTACCAGATGGATATTGGCGGCACCGGCGTCCTGGAAATCGTCGCCGAGTATGAGGCGCATCGCCTCGGCCAGGAACTCGACGGCGAGACCTATCTGAAGGCCGACCCCTCCTGGTTCCGCTCCATCGTCTCCGGTGTCGTGCGAGAACAGCGTCGGCTCGATCCGCTGATCGCGTCCGCTCTTCAGGACGACTGGGCGCTGTCGCGTCTCGATAGCACGGTTCGCGCGATCCTGCGTGCCGGCGTGTTCGAAATCCTCGATCGCAAGGATGTTCCCGTCGCGGTCATCGTGACGGAATATGTCGAGATCGCCCAGGCCTTCTTTAGCGAAGATGAACCGAAGCTCGTCAATGCGGTGCTCGACCGCATCGCGAAGCAGGTTCGCGGCGAAGCCAAGAAGTAGCGTTCTGCCGGGGCCGTGGCCCCGACCTCCAGAAACTCCCGGTTCCCATTGTGCTGCAAGGGCTTTTGGCGTTTGCGGGCTTGACGCGCCGTTTTCCTCCACGCAATCTCCGCGCGGCGTTGCAGCATTTCTGTGGGAGGAAATCGAGTCGGCGTATTCGCAGCCGGAGAGGGAGTGAACTCCGGCTCTTTTGGAGGAAAGAGCGAAATGAGCATTCTTTTATGGGTAATAGCATGCGGTCTGCTCTCGGTGGTCTATGCCATCTGGGCGACCCGGTCGGTGCTTGCCGCCGATCAGGGTAACAAGCGTATGCAAGAAATTGCAGGCTATATTCGTGAAGGTGCGCAGGCCTACCTGACGCGCCAGTATAAGACTATCGCAATCGTCGGCATCGTCGTTTTCATTGCAGCCTGGCTGCTGCTCTCCGGCATGGCTGCAATTGGTTTCCTCATTGGCGCGGTTCTTTCCGGCGCCGCTGGCTTCATCGGCATGCACGTCTCGGTGCGCGCCAATGTGCGCACGGCGCAGGCGGCGTCTCAAAGCTTGTCCGCGGGACTTGAGATCGCATTCAAGTCTGGCGCGATCACCGGGCTTCTGGTCGCTGGTCTCGCCTTGCTCGGCGTGTCCGTCTACTACTACGTCCTCACCGTCATTCTTGGGCGCGAGGGAAGCTCCCGCGAGGTCATCGATTCACTCGTCGCGCTTGGTTTCGGTGCGTCGCTGATTTCGATCTTCGCCCGTCTGGGCGGCGGCATCTTCACCAAGGGCGCCGACGTCGGCGGCGACCTTGTCGGCAAGGTTGAAGCGGGCATCCCGGAAGATGATCCGCGCAACCCTGCCACGATCGCTGATAACGTCGGCGACAACGTCGGCGATTGCGCAGGCATGGCTGCCGACCTCTTCGAAACTTACGCCGTATCCGTCGTTGCAACGATGGTTCTCGCGGCGATCTTCTTCGCCGGCGCGCCCATCCTGCAAGCGGCAATGGTCTATCCGCTTGCCATTTGCGGCGCCTGCATCATCACCTCGATCATAGGCACCTTCTTCGTCAAGCTCGGCAGCAACGGGTCGATTATGGGCGCCCTGTATAAGGGCCTGATCGTGACCGGCCTGCTGTCAATCGTCGGTCTCGGCGCTGCGACGTCCCTGACCATCGGGTGGGGAAGCGTCGGAACCGTCGGCGGCAGTGACATCACCGGCACGCACCTGTTTCTCTGCGGTATCGTCGGTCTGATCGTGACAGCGCTGATCGTCGTCATTACCGAGTACTATACAGGCACCAACAAGCGCCCGGTCAACTCGATCGCCCAGGCGTCGGTGACCGGTCATGGAACCAACGTCATCCAGGGGCTGGCAGTTTCGCTCGAGTCGACGGCGTTGCCGGCCATTGTCATCGTCGGCGGTATTCTTGCAACCTATCAGCTGGGTGGTCTTTTCGGTACCGGTATTGCGGTTACCGCGATGCTCGGCATAGCCGGCATGATCGTTGCTCTGGATGCCTTCGGTCCAGTAACGGACAATGCCGGTGGTATTGCCGAGATGTCTCATCTGCCGCCTGAAGTTCGCAAGTCGACCGACGCGCTTGATGCCGTGGGAAACACGACGAAGGCGGTCACCAAAGGGTACGCGATTGGCTCGGCAGGCCTCGGAGCACTCGTGCTCTTTGCTGCCTATTCGTACGATCTCAAATATTTCGCGGCGAACGGGGACAAGTACCCTTACTTTGCGGGAATTGGTGAGATCTCGTTCGACCTCTCGAATCCCTACGTAGTGGCGGGGCTGATCTTCGGCGGCATGATTCCGTATCTCTTCGGCGGCATTGCCATGACTGCCGTCGGTCGTGCGGCTGGCGCGATCGTCGAGGAGGTTCGCCGCCAGTTCAAGGAGAAGCCGGGCATCATGCAGGGGACGGAGCGGCCGGACTATGGCAGGGCCGTCGACTTGCTGACGAAGGCGGCCATTCGCGAAATGATCATACCGTCCTTGCTGCCGGTGTTGGCACCGGTCGTCGTGTATTTCGGCGTTCTTGCCATCTCCGGATCGAAGGCTTCGGCCTTTGCGGCGCTGGGCGCATCCTTGCTCGGCGTGATCATCAACGGCCTCTTCGTCGCCATTTCGATGACATCGGGCGGCGGCGCCTGGGATAACGCCAAGAAATCCTTCGAGGACGGCTTCGTCGACAAGGACGGCGTTCGCCACATGAAGGGATCCGATGCGCACAAGGCTTCGGTGACTGGCGACACGGTTGGCGACCCCTACAAGGACACGGCCGGTCCGGCCGTCAATCCGGCGATCAAGATCACCAACATCGTAGCGCTACTGCTTCTTGCCGTTCTGGCCTGAGGCGAACCGCGAACTAAAAACCCGCCGGAGCGACTGAACTGACCCCCGAAAGTTGGACAACAACCTTCGGGGGTTTTTCTTTGAGAATTCTATCCGCGTTAGCGCAAGCTGGCCGGGTTCTGCGGCGAGGCCGGCTGAGAGGTGCCGCCCCCGAAGAGGCCCTTGGCAGCGTTCGCGGCACTGCCGCCGGACAGAAGCTGTTGTAGGAAGGTGAAGTCCTTGCCGCCTGTCGGGGTGACGCGGGTAATCGTATCGAAAACCTTGCCGTCCTTGAGGGTGTAGTTCGCGCGACGCGTAACGATGCCGTCCTTGTCAAAATAGATCGCCAGAACGCTCTGGTCGACGACTTTCAGTTTCTGGAAGGCCATGGAGCGCTCGCGGCGCTGTGAGATGTAATAGAAGACTTCACCGTCGAACGTCGCCGTCGTTGACGGCGTGCCCAGGGATAGGAGAACCTGCTCGCGGCTCGATCCTTCCGGGACAAGGTTCAACGATTGCTCGTCGGCGACATACCCGCCATTAAGCACGGTTCCTGTCTGGCAGCCCGAAAGTCCGGCGGAGGCGATCATGATGGCAATGGCGGCATTGCTGAGGAATTTTTTGTCAGACTTGAAATACCGTTTCGTCAACGACATCTACTCCCTAAAATTATGAATGGCAGCCACCGGCCTCAGATCGCTGATGCAAAACCATTGTGGCCATTCCGGGGTCAGACCCCGTTGGCTCGTGCGGACAGATGGGGGTGCTGTCCCGAAAGTGGCCACCTTCGGCATTGCAATTCGCGCCTGCTTCGGTAAACCAGCTTTCGAAATCATGCAACAAGGCCGGACGCCGCTTGGCGTCAAGAATGAGGCCTTTCCGGAAAAAACGATGATCTTCGGGCTCTTTGGCAAGAAAAACAACAATCAGGCAATCGTTGATCGGCAATATCAGGCATTAACGTCGGCCGCGCGGATGCCGGAACTCTACGAGCGCCTGAATGTCCCGGATACGGTCATGGGGCGCTTCGAAATGCTCTCGGCGGTGATGATCCTCTTCTTCCGACGCACGCGAACGTCTGGGACAAGCGGTCAGGAGATCGCACAGGAAATCGTCGACGCCTTCTTCGAGGATATCGACTACTCCATCCGTGAACTGGGGATCGGCGACAACACCGTACCGAAGCGCATGAAGAAGCTGGCCGGCATGTTCTATGGCCGTCTTGAGGCCTACTCCAAGGCGATGGACATCAGGGATGCCGAAGGGCTTGCTACCGCACTCGTTCGGAACATTCATCCCAAGGCGAATGAGCCGGCCGATATGCGCGGTCTCGCGAGCTGGATGTTTGCGGCTGAGGATTATCTTTTGTCTCAGTCGGAAGACGTCATCGCGACCGGCTCGGCGACGCTCCCGAAGGTTGCCTGAGGAGAAGACGATGAAGAACAAGAGAGATGACGTGCCATTCTCCTACCTCGTAAATGTCGGTCATATATCGGCCAATCCTGTCGAGGTGCATCTGGAGGCCGATAAGCGGGAGTTGGCGGCGCTCGCCGAGCGTTGGAATGTCCTTTCGGTCGACGGCCTCAAAGCCGAACTCCAGATCGCTCGGTGGAAGCGCGACGGCATCCGTCTGAAGGGCAGGGTTCAAGCAAATATCGTCCAATCCTGCGTCGTCACCCTCGATCCGGTCCCATCCACGATCGACGAGACCTTCGAGCAGATCTTCGTGCCTGAAAATTCGAAGCTTGCACGCCGACCAGCCAACGATGCGGGCGAAATGGTGCTCGATCCCGACGGTCCGGACCTTCCTGAAAGCTTTACCGGCGATACGATCGACGCAGGTGACGTGGTCACGGAATTTGCAGCGCTTGCGATCGATCCCTATCCACGCAAGCCCGGTGTGGAGTTCGGCGGTCACATGGAAGACACCGGAGAGAACGATAAAAAGCCGTCCGCCTTCGCCGTGTTGAAGGATTGGAAAAAGGACTGAACCCCGTTGGGGATTTGACACAATTCAGTTGTAAGCGACGGGAAAACCGGTATTTTGGCCGAAATTTCGCCTGCCGGAGGCGAAAAATAAGGATCAGGGACGCGTGATCAGAATTTCTATCGACCTCATGGGTGGCGACTTTGGTCCCCAGGTTGTCATCCCCGGCGCCGCCAAGGCACTGGAAAGACATCCCGATATTTCCTTCGTGATGTATGGTTTGAAGGAACAGTGCGAGCCGGTTCTCCACAGGTTCCCGAAGCTCAAGGAAAAGAGCGTTTTCCACGATTGCGAACTGGCCGTCCGCATGGATGAGAAGCCGAGCCAGGCGCTTCGCCGCGGTCGCTATGTCTCCACCATGTGGCGGACGATCGAAGCAGTGAAGACGAAGGAAGCCGACGTTGCCATATCTGCTGGCAACACCGGCGCCCTCATGGCGATGGCCAAGTTCTGTTTGCGGACGATGGCCAATATCGAGCGGCCGGCGATCGCTGCTATCTGGCCGACGCTGAAGGGCGAGAGCATCGTGCTTGATGTCGGCGCGACGATCGGGGCGGATTCACAGCAGTTGATGGATTTCGCCCTCATGGGTGGGGCAATGGCACGCGCGCTGTTTGAGATCGAACGTCCGACCATCGGCTTGCTGAACGTCGGTGTCGAAGAGATCAAGGGGCAGGAAGAGGTGAAGGAAGCGGGGCGCCTGCTCCGCGAGGCGAACATCGACTCGCTCGAGTACTATGGCTTCGTCGAAGGAAACGATCTCGGCAAGGGGACCGTCGACGTCGTCGTAACCGAAGGCTTCTCCGGCAATATTGCGTTGAAGGCGGCCGAAGGTACGGCGCGCCAGATCGGCGAATATCTGCGCGCTGCAATGTCGCGCACGCTGCTTGCCAGGATCGGCTACTTCTTCGCGAAAGGCGCGTTCGACATGCTGCGCGAAAAGATGGATCCGAGCCGTGTGAACGGCGGTGTCTTCCTTGGCCTCAACGGCGTTGTCATCAAGAGCCATGGCGGCGCTAACGCTGAAGGCATCGCTGCTGCCATCGAGGTCGGCTATGACATGGCCAAGAATGGCCTCAATCAGAAAATAGAAAACGATCTTCAAAAGTATCATGCCAAGCGGCAGCCCCCGATCGGGCCGGAAGCCGCATGAGCGACGGGGTTTAAGCAATATGATCCGTTCAGTTGTTCGCGGGTTCGGAGCCGCACTTCCGAAACGCGTTATGACCAACCGCGACATGGAAGATGTCGTGGACACATCAGACGAATGGATTGTCCAGCGCACCGGCATTCACCAGCGCTACATTGCCGGCGATGGCGAGACGACATCGTCGCTCGGCGAAGCAGCAGCGCGTGCTGCGCTCGACAGGGCCGGACTGACGCCGGCCGATATCGACCTCATCATCTGTGCCACTTCGACGCCGGATAACACCTTTCCGGCGACTGCCGTCAATATTCAGAATCGCCTTGGCATGAGCCATGGCTTTGCCTTCGACGTGCAGGCGGTTTGCACGGGCTTCGTCTATGCCGTGACGACGGCCGACGCCTATATCCGCGGCGGCCTTGCCAAGCGCGTGCTGGTGATTGGCGCCGAGACTTTCTCGCGCATCCTCGACTGGAACGATCGCACAACATGCGTCCTCTTCGGTGACGGTGCAGGCGCGATTGTGCTCGAAGCCGCGGAAGGCGAGGGCACGACTGCGGATCGTGGCGTCCTGACGGCGCATCTGCGCTCCGATGGCTCCCACAAGGACAAGCTCTACGTGGACGGTGGCCCCTCGACGACGGGCACTGTCGGCAAGCTGCGTATGGAAGGCCGGGAAGTCTTCAAATATGCCGTCGGTATGATCACCGATGTCATTCAGGCTGCCTTCGAGGCAACCGGGACGACTGCGGATGATCTCGACTGGCTGGTGCCGCATCAGGCCAATCGGCGTATCATTGATGGCTCCGCCAAGAAGTTGCATATCTCTCCTGAGAAAGTAGTCATTACGGTTGATCTTCACGGCAACACGTCTGCCGCCTCGATTCCCCTCGCGCTGGCAACGGCAGCCGGCGATGGCCGGATCAAGGAAGGCGATCTGGTGATGCTGGAGGCGATGGGCGGCGGCTTCACCTGGGGCGCAGCACTCTTGCGCTGGTAACCCGAAAATCCAAAAAACTACCGACGAACAAGAGCTTGACCGTGAGGCGCAAGACAAATACTCTTTGTTCGCTTTCATAATATAATTGGCAAATGGGCGGGGAAACCATGACCGGAAAGACAGTGACGCGAGCAGACCTGGCGGAATCGGTTTTTCGCAAGGTCGGTCTTTCGAGAACCGAATCTGCCGAGCTCGTGGAAACTGTCATCGACGAGATTTGTAACGCGATTGTCCGCGGCGAGACCGTCAAGCTCTCGTCCTTTGCGACCTTCCAGGTGCGAGACAAGAACGAGCGCATCGGACGTAACCCCAAGACGGGCGAGGAAGTACCGATCTCTCCCCGTCGCGTCATGACCTTCAAGGCGTCCAATGTCTTGAAGATGCGGATTCTCAAGGCGCACACCCTGCGCAAGACCAAGCAGAAGACCGCCAATCCGGCCTCCTGATCGGTCTGAAAAGAGAGAACCGTTCTCTCGTTAGGCGACAACAACTATAATCTTCCCTGAACGATCTGTGCGGTATTCAAGACGTGACTTGAATTCACGGCGTCAAACCGTTGAAATATGATGAGTCGCGGCTCGGTTCTGGCGTTCGTGAGATACAGCTGCGTCCTATCAGCCGAACAGACGCGCGGCACGCCCCGAGACCGCGTAGGGAGTAAGGATGTTGGATAAGAGCCCCGATGCTTTCCGCACCATCAGCGAGGTGGCGGATGACCTAGACCTTCCACAGCATGTCCTACGCTTTTGGGAAACGCGATTTCCTCAGATCAAGCCGATGAAGCGCGGCGGCGGCCGCCGCTATTACAGGCCCGAGGATATCGATCTCCTGAAGGGTATTCGCCACCTACTCTACGATCATGGCTACACGATCAAGGGCGTGCAGAAGCTTCTGAAGACCAATGGCAACAAGTTCGTCATCTCGATAGGACATGGCGACCTTGCCAGTGTCCAGGCGCTGATGGGCGCCCCGCAGGATGACGCCAACACGGCCGAACCGCGGGTCGGAATGTCCGACGAGGATCAGGTGGTCGGGCGCGCGAAACCGCCGATTACCCGCCGCTTCTTCAATTTCGGCGGTGGCGACGAAGAATCTCCCGAGATTTCGATCGGCAAGTCGAGCGTCGGCAAGGAGGATCGGGCGCTGCTGCAGGAAGCACTCTACGATCTCCTGGAGTGCAAACGCTTGCTGGACCAGGTTCGCTGACCAACTTGTTCGCCTTCGGGTGATATAGGGAAGCACCATTCCTTCATTCGATCGGACAGAAGACGCCATCAGCTGCCGATGCGGAATTCGATACAACTTACCAAGGAAGCCCTCGTGACTGCGTCTCATTCCGTTCCCGGCAAACTTTATGACGCCTTCCTCTTCGATATGGACGGCACGCTCTTGAATTCCATTGCCGTGGTCGAACGCGTCTGGAGCGAGTGGGCAGTGCGCCATGGATTGGAGCCGGAGGTTTTTCTCAAGACGATTCACGGCATTCGCGCCAGCGATGTCATTCGCCAGCTGGCGCTGCCGGGCGTCGATCCTCAGCATGAGGCGAGGCAATTGTTGAAAGAGGAGATGGAGGATGTCGAAGGCATCGTCCCGATCCCGGGAGCGATTGATTTCCTAAACAGCATTCCGCAGGCGAAGTGGGCGATCGTAACCTCGGCACCGATCGAACTCGCCAGAAGCCGCATGGCGGCGGCGGGCATTCCGACGCCGGTCGTGATGGTGAGCGGCGAAGAAGTGGCGGCTGGAAAACCGAGCCCGGAATGCTACCTGCTGGGTGCCAAGCGCCTCGGAGTCGATCCGACGAAATGCCTGGTGTTCGAAGATGCCGTTGCTGGAATCCTCGCGGGCGAAGCGGCGGGCGCAGATGTGACGGTCATTACCGAAACGCATACGACGCCGTTCGCGACGCCGCATTTTTCGATCCCCGACTACCGGGGTTGGCGTGTTGACATCGGCCCCGACGGCCGCGTTGCGCTTGCCAAATAGCGCGGGCTAGGTCGTGTGGACTCTTCGGATTCCCAAGGCTGAGCAAATCAGATTCAAGACTGTCTTTTGGAGGCCGTCATGGGTGTTTTGGATCGTCTGATTTTGCGTGATGAGCAATGGGAGCGGATATCGCCGCATATCATTGGTGACGAGCGCACACGCGGTTCGTCCGGCCGCGACAACCGCATGTTCGTGGAAGCGGTACTTTGGATCGTGCGGACCGGCTCGCCTTGGCGCGATCTGCCTGGAGTTTTTGGTGAATGGAACAGTGTCTTCCGCCGTTTCAGCCGCTGGAGCAAAAAGGGCGTCTGGTGGCGCATGTTCGCGGTGATGTCGGACGATCCGGACTTCGAATATCTGATCGTCGATTCCACTATCATCCGCGCCCATCAGCACGCCGCTGGCGCAAAAAAGGGGCCGAAGATCAGGCCCTTGGCCGCTCTCGAGGCGGCCTGAGCACCAAAATCCATATGGCTGTGCGTGGTCTCGGGCTGCCCGGTCCGCTTCACACTTACCGCAGGCCAGAAGGGCGATGCGCCGCAAGCCGATGCCCTGATCGAGGGCCTACCCGCCGACATCGTCATGGCCGACACCGCTTATGACAGCGATCGCCTGCACAATGCCATCGCTGATAAAGGCGCTGTGGCGGTGATCCCCAATAATCCCTGCCGCGCTCAAAAATACCCACTGGACAAGGACCTCTATGCCCAACGTCACCTGATCGAATGCTGCTTCTCCAAACTCAAGCAGTTCAGAAGAGTCGCAACGCGCTTCGAGAAAACGGCGAGAAACTACCTCGCCGTCGTCACCATCGCAGCAATCGTCCTATGGATCAGATAACAGTCCAGGCCATCTAGAGAGAAATAGCTTGGCCCACACCCAGGCGTTTGGCCTCGCGGTAAGCGAGGTCGGCTGCCACCATATCCTCCATGGCGACGCCCATGGCCTTGTAGATCGTGATCTGCTGATCAGATGTCCGACCTGATCGCTGCCCCAGCAACATCGCACCAAGATCGGTGCCTGCCTCGGGATCAATATTTGCGAGTTCGCAGCAGCCCACGGGTGTTGGCGCGAACGAATCCCGCGTCTCAACAAAGAGGGTGCCGCGAGCGATCAAATCGATCGGAAGTTCGCCGCCGGGCGGCGCGACACCAACCGAGGACACGTGCGTTCCTGGTTGAACCCATTCTGCGGATATTGCGGGGACATAGGAGTGCGTCGCGAGGCACACAACATCTGAAGAGCGTATCGCCGCCTCGAGGTCCTCGACGGCAGTGATGCCTGAATGACGTGAAGCCAGTGCCTGCGCATCAGCAAAATCTTTAGAGAACACTCGAATTTCCTGGAAATCGCGAACGAGCGGCAACAGGTGAAGGTGCTGGCTAGCTTGAACGCCCGCGCCCACGACGGTTGCGACCTTGGCATTACGCCTGGCGAGCTCTCGCACCGAGAGGACCGCTGAGCCAGACGTGCGTACGGCCGTGATGTAGGTACCATCCATAATGCAAACAGGTATTCCTGTTTCTGGATCGAAGAGATGTATTGTTGCGAGGTGACTGGGGATGCCCCGGGCGATATTGCCTTCGAACACGTTGACCAGTTTTACGGTCAAATGCATTCCCTTCATCCACGCCGGCATCGCCAACGAATAGCCCGCATTCGGAATATCGAGTTGTGGCCGCGCTGGATTGACGACACGACCATCGGAGAGCGCTTTGAACCCGTCCGCTAGCGCGTCGAGCAGCTTGCGCAGGTCGATGCATGTTTTGACCTCCGCTTCGCTCAGCGAGAGAATCTTGATCTCACCTTTGGTGTGAGTGCTTAAGGCAGGTTGGGTTCTGTGCATGATGTTGCTTGCCTTCGTCTGGTTGGGGCTTGGTTGCTTTCCAACCGTATTGCGGCAAACGGCGCGACGAAATATAGTAATTTCGACTTCTTTGCGTGATTGTCGCGCATTCTAACCCAAGAAAGTGTGAATCAGAAATGAGTGACTTGGACCGTGTCGATCGGATGCTGCTCGGGCTATTGCAAGAAGATGGTCGCCGGACTGTTCTTGACCTCGCCGAACGCGTTGGATTGTCACCCACCGGCGCATCGCAGCGCATCAAGCGGCTTTTCAGTGAAGGCTTTATCCGCGCTGTGCGGGCTGTGCTCGAGCCTTCAAAGATCGGACGCGGCACGCTCGTCTTTATCGAGGTAAGGCTCGATCACACCGCGCCGCACGTCTTCGACCGCTTTGCAGAGGCTGTTGCGAAGGCACCCGAAATCATCGAATGTCATATGGTGATTGGTGGCTTCGACTACCTGGTCAAAGCACGAATAGCGGACATGGCGACGTTTCAGGAATTCCTGCAGCGGGTCATTCTGCCGCTTCCTGGCGTCAGAGAAACCCACAGTTACGCATCAATCGGTGATGTGAAGCCTGACGCATTGTTGCCGCTTTGACACCTCCGATTTTCCGGACCGGTTGAGACTGGAAATTCCAGTCTAGACGGAGTTTTCGGCATGAAAAAAGTCGAAGTTCACGGAGGTGCAGATCGCTTTCATTCTGCGGCAAACCGGGGAGCGAACGCCGGTTCCCGTGGTCTGTCGGTAGTCGCGCGTCGCCGCCATCGTCTTATCGATCAGACAAGTGTCCACGCCACCTAGTGCTTGCGCTGTTGCTGCGCTTTTTTCTTCATGCGCTCATAGGCAGCAAGCATCTTTGCCTTGACCGAGCCCAGCGTCCCCAATTCATGCCCGCAGGTAAAGCAGATAAGGATATCGGTGTCGAGCGGCTCGGGACGCTCGAATTTCATTCGTGTGTTCCTGCATTTCGGGCAGGGGATCTCGATCTGCATGTTCTTATCCAAAGTCTCGCGTTTTGCAGGTCTCTTATTCGCGTAGCGCGGCTCGAGCAAGCATTTTTGAGTTACTAACGAACAGCGAGATGTGACGTGCTACTGGCAAGCAAAGAAAGTCGAGTAGCCTCCGATCACGGCTACCCCCGCGTGTCGCAGATTAGGTCGAAGCAAGTTCGTGTTGTGGCCCGGGGAGCTCCTCCAGCCAGCAAAAAGCTGCTGCGGAGTGGTATATCCAACGCCGACATTTTCTGAACACACCACACTGAGCCCCGCAGCTCTGGCTTGAGCCGATCTCTGGCGAAAGCCATCATGGTTGATGGCTCTCCGTGTTGCTTGATACCGGCTGTGTTGCCGGGCCAACGCTTTCAAAGTACCATTTGCGGCCAGCGGAGATAGGCCGCGGCTCGTCCTATAAGAATTGATGAGAGCCAGTGTCTGGGAGCCAAAATCGCTTGTCGTCGTTGGCGGTTGTGCTGCACTTACACATGCTGAACTGAGAATCGCAATTGCTGTTGTCCGTAGCATTTTCATGGTCGGATTTCTCATCTTGGCAACGATTTGCCTTTGGCGGGCCTACCCAATAGAGCAGAAACAACGCAAGTGATCCAGGCAACCATGAACGAGGCATTGCGCCACAGTCATCGAGATCGAGCAGACCAGTGAGCTCCAAAGAGCTAGGCCAGCTGGGATGATGCCGTCAGGAGGCTCTCGAAGGACGAGCCTCAGGTGACGACGCCGTTCTGCCGGCACATGTCGTTGAGGTTTGTTTGTGTGTTGCCCTGGGCGGTCAGGGTGAACGAAAAGGCGGCTCTCCCGGCTGCAATCGTGTTTTTCAAAACGCCAGCGAAGGGCTCGCCGCCCGTAAAGGCCCCAGCTTTGTTCTTGGAGTTTACTATGCCGCAAACATAGACGATCCCTGGTTGTCTCTGTGCTGCCATCATGTTTCCGAACGTCGCACTGGCGGGATCTTTAAGGAACCTTCGAATTCCATTCTGAACGGCAGAGATCTCGCCCACCGAGAGCGTGTACGGGATCGTTTGGTCTCGCTGAGTGAAGCCTGTGCAAGAACTAAGCATCAATATGCCGGCAATCACGATTTTCTTCATGTCGTCCCCCAAGAGCATCGCGAATTACATGGTATGTCCTCGGGAAAATTCTCCTTAAGCGGTTGCTGACGCAAGCCCGTATTTCGACGTATATCGATATGAAGTACGAGCCGGGATTACAAGACTCCGTTGAGGCTTAGAAATTTGTGGCTCACTTGCCCATGGTAAAGCCACCGCGTTCCGACAAGCAAATGGCGTTCGCCACTCGACTTGTTGTGAGACGCATGGCCTCCCGGAACGCAGCGGGAACCCTTAGCGGCCGAAGCGCGCTTTTCCACCCTCGTCGTTCCTTTTTTATTCTCTCCTGTCGATTTCCTCTTGCGCCCCAAATCCCAAAATACTAACAGGATCAGGCCGTTTCGGCAGGTCGGGGCGTAGCGCAGCCCGGTAGCGCACTTGACTGGGGGTCAAGGGGTCGCTGGTTCAAATCCAGTCGCCCCGACCATTTATAAAGTAACCTTCGGCACCCCCAGCAGCCCGAAGGTCACCTCTCCTCCTTGATGGTCACTTGTTGAACCATCAGCTGATGGTTTGCCTGTTGGGGCCTCAACGGAAATACCGACGTTAGAAATTTGTCTTCGTAACTCGAATAAACTATTAGTGTCATGTAATATACGTCCCGCGAATATTGGTGGATGACGCATGGCAGACCGCGAAACGAGCGAAACATGCCGGGAAGCGCTATCGGAGCCCTTTGGGGCTCTGGTCGAGAAGGCTGTGTCGTCGGGCTGGCCGGAGCACGAAGTCGCGCTGGCGTTGACCGAATTGGCCGAGGCCTATGTCGTCAAGGTCAGCGCAAGGATCATCATTGAGGGCTCGCTCCAGTCGCAGCTTGCCTCGGAGCGGCTGAACAACTGAAGCCGGATTTGCGCATTAAGCCGGTTCGGTATGCGTCGTTCACATAAATGTTTCTGTCGGAAATGTTCGGTTGATAAATGGTCGGCTCGGGCGCATAGTGGCCGCAATGTCGGCTATGGATGGGCGGTCGACGTTAATGTTTTCTGGTGTTGATAGCCCCTGATGGGACCTGTGGCGTCATGCTCAAATCCCCAGTTCTTCCGCGTGACCTGCCGCTTTTCTCGGACGATCTCGATCTTCTGTCCGGGGTGCTTGACGATGTCTGCAAGGACAGGGGGCTCGAGCGGAACACCTCGGCCGCCGAGACCATCGGTGCGCTCCTGATCCAGCTTTACCGACAGGGTGTCAGGGATCAGGGCAAGCTCGCTGCTCTTGCAAAGGCCTATTTGTAATCCCGGTGCTGTAAGAACGCCGACTAGCTCAGCTAGTCGTCGTTTGCCGCGTTGAGGTTTTCTGGGCGGATACCTTCATCGATCCCCGTACGCGCTCGTAGCCTGACGCCCGGTCCGCCTTCGTCGTGATTGCCGCTGCCGATGAAGATGATGCCCGCCGCTTCAAGCGCTTGCTTGACGGCGAGCAGCGCGTGCGGCTCGCCTTTCTGCTCGTCGCGCTCCATCGTTTCGATAGTGGCAGCGGGCAGACCGGATGCGGCTGCCAGTTGCTCGATGCTCATTCCGGTCATCGCGCGGGCGCCGCGCATCTGTGTTGCTGTGATCATGAATCAGAGATTAGCGCGCCGGTGCTCGTTCGCAAGGCCGATGTGCGGCACTTGCGCCGCATGATTGCGTATGTGGCGCTGTTCCAGCGCGGCACAGCCCCAGACCACACCGAAAAGCAAGTAGACATGCCGCCAGTGGTCGATGTCGATGACGTTGCCGATCGCTGCATGGCCAAGCACTCCGATCCAGGCAATCATCAGATAGGGTTGCCAGGGACGATCCTTGAGGAGGTTCCTGAACCCGAGATAGATCGTCCAGCAGAGCATTGTGATATAGCTGACAAAGCCGAGCCAGCCGTAGCTCGTCAGCGATTTCAGCCAGATGTTGTGCTCATCCTCCGGGAACATCGTGCCGAAGACCAGCGGACCTATTCCGAGCGGCCGCTCCATCATCATCGTGAAGCCGATGCGGTGGCGATCGAAACGGCCGAGATGCTCGCCGTCATATTGCTGCACGAGCTGGGCACGCGCCGAAAAGAGCGCACTGACTTTCGGGAACTGCAATGCAACGACCAGTGACGCAACCAGCAACATGGCCGCCGCAAGCGACAAGATCAGGATACGCAGGCGAAACGCGCCGCTGCGCTCCTTGAGCAGCATGCAGAAGATCAAAAGGACAATGCCGAGAAGAAAGAGGCCCCAGGCCGCGCGCGAGAAAGACAGAAACACGCCAAGCGCCAAAATCAGCAGCGCAAAGGCCTTGATCGGCGCAGCTCTCAAATTGCCGACAAGAATGCCATGGACAAGATAGATGGACGGCGGGACCAGGAATGGACCAAATACGTTCGGGTCCTGGAAGGCACCCTTGGCGCGATCATAGAGCGTGAAAACCTCCGCTCCCGGGAAGGCGTGAAAATAGCCAAGGATCCCAAGCATAGAGGTGATGACAGCGGCGAACGCCCAGGCATCGAAGATGAGCCGCAGTCGCCGATGGCTTTCCTCGATGATCGCCGCGTAGAAGATTGCGGTAAGTGCGAGGAAGGTCGAGACGGCGACATACATCGGCGCGGTCCCGAGATCCTTCATTTGCGTCAGCGAGAGCATTCCGCCGACGTTGAAGGCAAGCAGCAGGATCAGAAGCGGCGCAGTGAAGCGCGAGATCCTGAGGCCCAGGATGAACCAGATGCCGAGGAGGGCTGCCATCCAAAGCTCGTAGGGTGCCGGCTCGTCGATGACGAAGCCGGAGAGAAAGACCCCAATGGCGACCATCGCCGACCCAATCAAGCGCAGCGCCGCCCGCTGTGGCTGGGCAACCCGCAGATGTGTCGCCTCGACCGCACTCAATAGGCGTTGTCCGTGTTGAACAACCGGAAGGGCGTCAGGAACAGGATCTTCAGATCGAACCAGAGCGACCAGTTCTCGATGTAGTAGAGGTCGTAGGCCGTTCGGAACTTGATCTTGTCGTCGTGATCGACTTCTCCGCGCCAGCCGTTGATCTGCGCCCAGCCGGTGACACCGGGCTTCACGCGATGGCGGGCGAAATAGCCTTCTACGACATCACCAAATGCCCGGTCCCGCGCCTGGGCAAGAATGGCATGCGGACGCGGCCCGACCAGCGACAGGTCGCCCTTCAAGACGTTGAAAAGTTGTGGCAATTCGTCGATCGAACTTTTGCGGATGAAGCGTCCGACAGGTGTGACGCGAGGATCCCCCTTGGTGACGGCGGCCCGCCCGGTGGGGTCGCCCTTGTCGGCGTACATCGAGCGAAACTTGAAGATTTTGATGATCTCGTTGTTGAAGCCGTGGCGGTTCTGCCTGAAGAAGACCGGTCCCTTCGAGGTCAACTTTATGGCGATGGCTGTTGCCAGCATGATCGGCCAGAGAAGCGCCAAAGAAAGCAGCGTAAAGAAGATGTCGAAGCAGCGCTTGGCGACCGAGTCCCAGTCCCGGATCGGCTTGTTGAAGATGTCGAGCATCGGGACAGACCCAATGCGCGAATAGGCGCGCGGGCGAAAGCGCAGGCGATTTGCGTGAGCGGCCAGGCGGATGTCGACCGGCAGTACCCAGAGCTTCTTCAACAGCTGCAGGATGCGGGCCTCCGCGCTTAGCGGAAGCGAAATGATCAGCATGTCGATGCGGGTGATGCGAACGAATTCGACCAGTTCGGCGACCGTTCCGAGCTTCGGATAGCCGGCGACCATGATCGGCGACCGTTTCTCGCCACGGTCATCGAAGATGCCGCAGATCCGGATGTCGTTGTCGGCCTGCTGTTCGAGGACACGGATCAGATTCTTGGCCGGTTCTCCGCCACCGACGATCACCGCACGGCGCTCCATGATGCCGTTGCGCGACCAGTTGCGGATGCCGTAGGCGATCAGGAAGCGAGCGGCGAGCAGGAAGATTGCCCCAGTAACGAACCAGGCAAGGTAGGCCGGCGCCTGTCCCAACCCGTCATTGCCGCAGAGCGCGCTTCCGGCAATGACGACCAGGAAGACCGATGTCCACACCGCAAAGACGCGCGGCAGCAGGCGCATACGGGCGCGGAGCGCTGGGATGGAGTAGGTGTCGGCCGTCTGGAGCGCACAAACGAGGAGAACCGCAACAATAGCGGCAGTGATCCCGCGGTCCGATAGAGTCTCCGCTCCATTCCCAGGCCAGAGAGGGAACGCGAGCAGCCCGATCAGAAACTGCGACGCAAATTCGAACAGGCGGAACTGGCCGATGATGATCGCCGGCGAGCGGTTTCCAGCGCTGAACTGCTCGGCGATCTGACGGGCATAGGTGTTGATCGGCTCCCGCTGAACCTCTTCGTCGGCCTCTTCGGCGCGTCGATTGATGTCCGAAACCTGCTTGCGCAGCGCTTCCAGGTCAAACTGATCGCTTTTTTCTGCCTTGTTCATGAGGCTACCGCCGCTGGTTATCGCAACGGCAATAGCAGAAAGGCCCTAAGAAACTTTTACGAAGCAACCGCAATAGCTTGCCTGGATTGAGGATCCAGGAGGTCGTGGTACAATTTCAGGACATCATTGGCCATGATCGAGGCCGAAAAGACCGACTTGACCTTTTCCATCGGCGGCATTGCCTCATCGTGCCAGCCCGAGATGCGGATTGCATCCGCCATCACACGCGCGAGATCGTCGGAATCTTCCGGGTTGACGAGGGCAGGGCTATCTCGGCCCAATACCTCGGGAATTCCGCCGACGCGGGTCGCGATGATGGTCTTGCCGGCGCCGAGGCCCTCGAGCACGATGTAGGGCATGGCTTCGGCCCGCGACGGCACGACGAGGTTCTGGGACATGGCGAAAGCCTGCTGAACGCGCATTGCCGGCAGCATGCTGATCCGCTTGCCGAGGCCGCGCTCGATCATCATCTCGCGGTATCTGTCGCGGTCTGGCCCATCGCCGATCATCACAGCCGAAAGCGGGCGTCCGAGAATGCGCTCAGCTTTCGCGAAGGCCTCCACAAAGAGATCGGGACCTTTAAGGTCCCGCAGCATGCCGACATAGATGTAGTGGACAGCATCCGAACGGGTCGGGATGAGCTCGAAGTCTCGCTCGGCGATCCCATTGTAGATCAGCCGCGTTTCGGTCTGCGGTCGCCCGACCTTCTTCGTGTAGGCATCACGCTCGTATTCGCAGATGAAGACGAGCGCGTCCGTGAAGTATTCCTGCAAGCGCTCCATGCGGAGCACGAATTGCCCCGTGAGCGACCTGCGGGAATAATGCAGGCTTCCGCCGTGCGCAGTGTAGAGGCGGGCTACGCGATACCTGTTCACCCGCAGGGCTGAGCCGGCAAGCCGCGCGAGCACACCGCCTTTGGCGCCGTGACCGTGCAGCACATCCGGCCGCAAACTTTTAATGTTCTTGTACGTATCCCAGATCACTCCGATGTCGGAGAGGCTGACATGCCGCCGCATGGGCATGCGCGTCAATCCCATCGACAGAAAGGGACGAATCTCGTCGAACAGCCGGTCCTCATGCTCGCCGCCCGTTGAACTGTCGCAAAGAATGCCGACCTCATGCCCCGCCTTGCTGTGCTCCAGCACCAGATCGCGGACATGGCGGAAGATTCCGCCGACCGGTGACCTGAAGCAATGGAGGATGCGGAGGGGGCGCTGTTCGGTCATCGAGGATCAGAACAGTCGTTCGCGCACGTAGATGGTGTCGCCGGCGATAATCGCCGAAGAGATGTTGACGCGGCCGGTGATCACTTGCCCATTGATCTTGCGGGTCACGTCGACGGCTCCTTGATTGGCGCGCGAGGTAAAGCCGCCGGCAACGGCAACGGCGTTCTGCACCGTCATTCCGGGAACGTAGGCGTATTGGCCGGACTGGCCGACTTCGCCCATAACGAATATCGAGCGGTAGCGGTCGACATCGATCGTCACGTCTGGATCCCGCAGGTAGCCTTGCCTGAGTTTCTGGGCGATCTGGCCCGACAGCTGCTGCAGCGTCCGTCCGCGAGCCGGGACCTGGCCAACCAGCGGGAAGGCAATGTAGCCAGCCTGGTCGATCGTATAGGTGTTGGTCATGCTCGGTTGGTCAAACACGGTAATGCGCAGCCGGTCGCCGCTGTCCAGCGAATAGGGCTGGATCGTCGCCTGATTGAAGGCCTGAGGGGCGGGCTTATAGCTATTGCAGCCGCTCACGACCGCGGTCATGGCGAGGCTCAGAGCCATCAGGAACTTGGGCTGTGCGAAAGGCATCGCGTCTGCTCATAGGAAAACGAATTCGGTCTCAGCCGTTATCAATCCGTTAGGGTTAATGCTCGGTAAAAACCGCCATTTTTTTTGGCTTCGGCCAGCCGACGTGCCGCCGGATTGCCGGAGCAGACATTAACCGTTGGGTTACTATAGTCATTTACCCTCTCGGCCACGTTTGTTCTTGGAGTACAAGCATGTCCGGCGTATCGGGTAATCAGGATGTGGACATAGATCTTGGACAATTGGTCCGCGCCGTTTGGGCACGCCGGCTGAAGGTCTTGGCAATCACCGCGTTGGGGGCAGGGGTCGCCTTGACGGGCGCCAAGATGGTCTCCCCCAAATACCGAAGTGAAACGCGCATCCTGATCGAGCCGCGCGCTCCTGCCTTCGCCAATGCGCAGGTGAATGATACCAACGCGGGTCCGTTGCTGGACGAGCTCAATATTGCGAGCCAGGTGCAGCTTCTCCAGTCCGCAGACCTCATCAAGCAGGTCATCAACGGCCAGAAGCTTTACGATTTGCCGGAGTTCGATGCGGCCGCCAACGGCTCAGCTCTCACCGATATCCTGGTGGCCCTTCACCTCAAGAAAAATCCATATGAAAATCCCCCCGAAGAGCGCGTGATCGACGCCTTCACGGAGAGGCTTCAGGTCTATCAGGTGCCGGGATCGCGCGTGATCGGCATTACCTTCACCTCGAAGGATCCGAAGCTCGCGGCAACGATTCCGAATGCGATGGCCGCTGTCTATCTCGCTACACAAAGCGGCGCCAAGCTGGATTCGAATTCGGAGGCGACACGTTGGCTGGAGCCGGAAATCGAAAATCTCCGCCAGAAGGTGAATGACGCCGAGCAGAAGGTGGCGGAATACCGCGCCGAGCACGGATTGCTGCCGACCAACGGTGGCGCGAATTTCCCGACGCAGCAATTGAACGACATTTCGGCAGAGCTTACGCGCGTCCGTGGAGAGCGAGCCAATGCCGATGCGCGCGCGCAGTCCGTGCGCAATGCCCTCTCTGCCGGGGAGGCACCCGATACGCTGCAAGACATCATGTCGTCTCAGTCGATCCAGCGGCTGAAGAGCACGGAGTCAGGCCTGCAGTCGCAGATCTCCGACCTGCAGACCTCGTTGCTCAACAACCATCCGCGGCTGAAGAGCCTCCGAGCGCAGCTTTCGGACATCAAGGTTCAGATTCGCCAGGAGACGCAGAAGATCCTGGCAAGCATCGAAAACGAAGCGAAGGTCTCTGCGGTTCGCCAAAAGGAATTGGAACAGCAGACCGACAAACTGAAGGCCAACAGTGCCCAAGCCGGCGAAGACGAGGTCGGTCTCAATGCCCTGACGCGCGAAGCCACGGCACAGCGCCAACTCCTGGAAACCTATCTCTCTCGTTACCGCGAGGCGGCGTCGCGCGCCGACAAGAACTCAAGCCCGGCCGACGCCCGCATTGTGTCTAAGGCCATACAGCCCGTTGATCCCTATTTCCCGAAGGTTCTGCCAATCGTCATCGTCGCTGCCTTAGCGACCTTCATCATGACATCGATTGTGATCATGCTCGCCGAACTCTTCAGCGGTCGGGCACTGCGCCCCATCGAGCCGCCCGAGGAGGAAGTGGTGCGTGAAGAAGCAGAGGAACCTCACGCAACAACTGCCGGCTCCGCCAAGCGACCGGCTACGCCGAGCTTGCTGGCCACACCCGCAGACGAGGAGCCGGTTGCCCAGCTAGTCGAGGAAGAAAATACCTTCGAAACGAACGAGTTCTCGATAGCATCTGTCTCGGATTACCTTCGCGGCAGCAGGGCGCCACTGGCGATTGCCATTTCGCCGACCGGCGATGATGGATCGGTGGCAACCGTATCGCTTGTGCGCAAGTTGGTCGAGGATGGCTCGCGGGTCATCCTGGTCGACATGACGGGCTCGGGGCTGCCGACCGACCTCATGGCCGAGGATCGCAACATGCTCGGCATAACCGATTTGCTCTGCGGGGATGCGGCCTTCGGCGATACGATCCATGGCGACAGCCGCTCCGACGCGCACTTCATTCCGCAGGGCATCAGCGATCCGCGGCGGGCGATGCGCGGTGCCGATCGGCTGTCCCTGCTGCTGGACGCCCTGGTCTCGGCCTATGACCTGGTGATCGTGGAATGCGGCGCTGCCGACGTGGCCGGCGTTTCGCGCCTGACGCAGAGCAAGGACGTCGAAATCATCCTCTCCATGCCTGAGATCGTCGAGCAGGAGTTCGTGACTGCTATGACCGAGTTCGAGGCAGCGGGCTACGAGCGTGTCGTGCTGATGTCGGATAGCGACGAGCCCCTCGAAAACCCGATTTCTCGGCATGCAGCGTGATCAAACTCCGATCACCCGGTGTATGCGCTGGGCCAGGTGGTAGATCTTCTGGCGAGACTTGATGAAGGCTTTGCCTCGTGTGATCGCCCAATGGACGAGGCCGCCCACTCTGCCGCGTGACGAAAGCGGCAGAACAACGTCACAGTGCTCGGTTTCTACAGGCGCCCAGGAGCGCTTGTATCTTTGGTCGCCAAGGCCGAAGTCGAACAGGCCGACGCCCTTACCATGCTGCTCGGCGATCATCTGCCAGAACAGGAATTCGCCAGGGCTCGTCTCCGCCGCCAAGCTCTCATCGATTGCGCTGAATTGGCAGATGACGTGGTCGCCCTTGCGAGAAATGCCAGCCAGGGCAGCGATATGACCATCGTACTCGCCCTTCAGGCGGATCGCGTGCATTTCCAGCCCTACCGTCTTGCTGTCGGGGTCGCGAATGTCGAGTGCGCCGTGCAGGAAAGCTTTGGTCTGCGAGCCTTCAAACACATCCGGCAGTCCGAGCGCCTTGAATCGTTGACCCTTCTGTTCGAAGAAGCGATCGAGCAGCCGGTGTTGCTCATCTGAAGTTGCGCTAGAAATGTAGTCGAACCCGCCGAGCGCCTCCAGGCGTCTCAGCTGCGTTCGGAACTTCTTACGCCGGCCCTTTGCATTCACTTGTTGGAGTGTCGATTCCATGTTTGCCAGGAGCGGAAGATGGTAGGCGTGGTTCTGGTTCTGGACCATCGGCAGCAGCGTCAAAGGATTACGGCGTCCGCGCCACTCCGGCGGGATGTTCTGCAGCAACAGAAGATCGGCGCTTCCGACCAAAGCGCGACGTAGCAGCTCCGCGAATTTCCGCGGCTCGAGATTCCTGGCCAGTTCGATGAAGCGCCCTGTGAAAAGGCCCGTGTTGATGTTGCTATGATCGGCACCGACAAATCTGGCGGTGCGGAAGCCGTGAAACCTGTTTATCTCTATTGGCAGAATGAATGCGGTCTCTTCGCCAAGCCTGCCCCAGACGATCGACAAGGGGGTTCCATATGCCTTGGCCCAGGACACGCACCAGTCGTAGCCTTGATGCAGGGAATTCAGATCGTCACGATCGAGTTCACGCCAGATCTCTTCCAGCGGCTCCAAGCTATCCAAGACCACGATATCGAGTTCGGCCACTGCGTGCTGCGCGTTCAGCGCGCGCAATTCGGAAACTCCCGTGTTGGATTCTGTTGAATGGTGCGCTTTGTGTGCGACAGGAAGCGTCTGCGCCTGCACGGTTTTTCTCCGGTCTGACTTGCCAGCGCGGAGAATAGGGGAGCGGAGCATCCATTTCGTTTATGAGCCGCGACGCACAGTGCTTTCCGTCGATCACGGTTATCCTGTCGTTAACGGATCACGGCTGCTTCGGCCCAGCCATCCATTTGATGATGACCATGGCGGGAAGCACCCACAGTAGTCCTGTCAGGAAAAAGTAGAGGAGTTGCCCCCACCACGGAGCGTTGCCGAGCGTCGCAACGGCGATCGTGTTTGCAAGCAGCGCGTAGGCGAGCACGAGCACGACGATCAGGATCGTACCGATGAATTTGCGGAGGCGGACAGGCATCAAATATCTTTCGCACTGGTGTTTGAACTGCCGCGACGGCATGCCGCAAAGGTTCGGGGCTTGTTTTGCATGAGCCGCTCAGGCAAATCAACTGCCGGACGTAAGGAGCAGTCATGGCCATCGCGAACTTGAGCACTGAACAGCAGATCCTGCGTGAGATACGCCGACAGGACGGCAATCGCCGGGCTGTTCGCATCTGGCTGGGCATTGTGCTCCTGGCACTGTTCTGTCTCGTAATCGTCGGCGGTGCCACCAGACTCACGAATTCGGGCCTGTCGATCACCGAGTGGAAGCCGATACACGGCGTGATTCCGCCCCTGAGTGCCGCGGAATGGGACGAGGAATTCAAGCTCTACCAACGCATTCCCGAGTATCAACAGATAAATGACGGAATGACCATCGACGAGTTCAAGGGCATCTTTTGGTGGGAGTGGGCCCACCGTCTGATCGCACGCGGCATTGGTGTCATCTTCGCGCTGCCGTTGCTCTATTTCTGGCTGAGTGGAAAGGTGGAGAGGCGGCTGCGCTGGCCTCTCTTCGGAATTCTGACGCTGGGTGGACTGCAGGGCGCGATCGGCTGGTGGATGGTTTCTTCGGGGCTCTCGGTGCGAACCGACGTGAGCCAGTATCGGTTGGCAACGCACCTTGTCATGGCCTGTCTCATCTTCGCGTCCTGCATGTGGATCATGCGGGGGCTTTCGCCTCACTCCGACGATCCCGCGCCCACGCAAGGCTCGCATGTCTGGGCCGCTGCGATAGCGGTGTTTGCGTTTTTCCAGATCTACCTCGGCGCGCTCGTCGCCGGCCTCGACGCCGGCTTTACCTACAATACCTGGCCGTTGATGGACGGCGCGGTCGTGCCCTCCGATCTGCTGATCCAGCAACCGGCCTGGATCAATTTCTTCGAGAACCCGAAGACGGTACAGTTCGTCCATCGGCTGGGTGCCTACACGCTTTTTGCGCTGACGCTGATCAACATGATCATTGCCCTTAACGCAGCGCCGTCGACGACACATGCTCGGCGTGCCGTCGTTCTGTTTGTGCTCGTGACTGTCCAGGCGGCAATTGGAATCGCTACTTTGTTGCTGCAGGTCCCGCTTCATTGGGGGCTGCTGCATCAGGCCGGAGCTCTGGTGATCCTTGGTTTCGCGATCGCCAATTGGCGGGGGTTTCATGGAGAGTACCGGCGCGAGACCATGATTGCCGAGCAGGATTGAGCTCGACAACGCCCACGTTCAAAAATCGTCAGTTCGCTGTCGAAACCGAGCCATCTCAAACGTCCTTGAAGGAGCGCGATGGAACGGGAGATGACGATGCGACACCTCAGCGTATTTCTGAGCATTTCTCTTGATGGATACTTTGCCGATTTGAACGGTGATGTGAGTTGGGCTCACCGGGACGATCCCGAGTTCAATGCTTTCGTTGCCGGCAATGCGAGCGCCGGCGGCGAGCTCCTCATGGGACGAAGAACCTACGACCTCATGGCTTCCTATTGGCCGACTGCGATGGCAAAGGAACGCGACCCGATTGTGGCGGACGGAATGAACAGTCTGCCGAAGATCGTGTTCTCGCGAACTTTGAGCGAGGCCGGCTGGATCAATACGCGGCTGATTCGCGAAAACCCCGCGCAGGCCGTACACGCGCTCAAGCGGGCAGAGGGTAAGGATATGGTTGTCCTTGGCAGCGGCAGTATCGTTGCACAGCTGGTGGAAGCCGGCCTGGTCGATGTGTTTCAGCTTGTTGTCGTGCCGATAGCGCTCGGGGCCGGCCAATCCGTGTTTGCCGGCATCAGCGAGCGATTGGCACTAACCCTCACGGATAGTCGAGCCTTTGCCAAAGGCAATGTAGTCCTGACCTATGCTCCTTCGCGATAGGGGAGCGAGCGCATTGACCTCACCAGCGGCATAGAAAAATCCGGCTGCGTCACCGCAGCCGGATCGTATTACTTATCGCCGAATATCAATCTCAGAAAAAACCGCGGCGCTGCCACCAGCCAGCTTTCTTCGGCTTGCCGTCACCCTCGCTTTCGGCGGCATCGCTGCGCGTCGACTTAACCGTCGGTTCAGACGAGGAGATGTTCGACTCCCTATTGGCGCGGACAGGCTTTGCGTCTTCGGCGGCCGGTGTTGCGAGGTCTGCGGCTGCCGCCTCAGCTTCAGCTTCTACGGCCGGTCCTATTTCTGCGGCTGCCTCTTCCACGACAGGCTCCTCGACCGGCGATGCCTTGCGGCTACGACGTGCGCGCTTCGGCTTCACGTCTTCCGTCACAGTAGCACCTGTCTCGACAGCTGCCATCGCCGGCTGAGCTTCGACTGCTTCTTCGGCGGCAGCTTCGATCGCCTCGACAGCGGTCAGTTCTGTCTGGCCATCTTCAGCGCCGTCACTTGCCAGTTCGGCTTCAGAAGCCTCCTGCTCGCCGCCTTCCTCGCGGTTGCGGCGGCCGCCGCGCTTGCCACGACGGCGGCGCTTGCGGCGCTGGGTCTCATCACCTTCGTCACGCGTTTCCGAGGTGGCAGCAACGCTTTCGTCGCCTTCATCCTCGTCATCACCGTCGGTCTGGTCGCCTTCCTCAGCGTCGGCAGAGCTGCTGTCGGCGGCTACCGGCTCGCCGTTGCCATTGCGGCCCCGACGACGACGGCGGCGCTTGCGCTTGCGGCCTTCTCCCTCGCTTTCGGCGCTCTGTGCTGGACGTTCGGAAGCAGCAGGCTTGGCCTCCAGTTCCTCTTCTTCCTCCTCATCGACTTCGACCACGATATCGTCGTCTTCGTCATCGGGGATGGCGGCAAAGTTGAACAGGCTTTCGATCTTGACTGGATTCTCGACCGGCTCGCCGCGGTCGATCGCAAAGTGCTGTGAACCGACGGAGCCGTCTGCGTCGATAATGATCGCGACACCGAAGCGCGCTTCGTAGTCGAGGATCGTCTGGCGCTTGTGGTTGAGCAGGTACAGCGCAATATCAGGCGTCGTGCGAACCGTGATGTTGTGCGTCGTGTTCTTGAGCAGGTACTCCTCGATGCCGCGCAGGACGTGCAGGGCAACGGAGGACTGCGAACGCACGTGGCCGGTGCCGCCGCAATGTGAGCAGACCTGGGTCGTCGATTCAAGAACGGACGCGCGGATGCGCTGGCGCGACATTTCGAGCAGGCCGAAATGCGAGATGCGGCCGACCTGGATGCGGGCGCGGTCGTTCTTCAGGCATTCCTTCAGCTTCTTCTCGACGGCGCGGTTGTTGCGCTTCTCTTCCATGTCGATGAAGTCGATGACAATGAGGCCGGCAAGGTCGCGCAGGCGAAGCTGGCGGGCCACTTCATCGGCGGCCTCAAGGTTCGTCTGCAGCGCGGTGTCCTCAATCGAATGCTCGCGGGTCGAACGGCCGGAGTTGACGTCGATCGAAACCAGCGCTTCCGTCTGGTTCATGATCAGGTAGCCGCCGGACTTCAAGGTCACCTGTGGCTGCAGCATGCGGTCGAGCTGAGCTTCGATGCCGGAGCGCGAGAAGATCGGGTGGATGTCGCGGTAGGGCTGGACTACCTTGGCATGGCTCGGCATCAGCATCTTCATGAAGTCTTTCGCTTCACGATAGCCTTCCTCGCCGGAGACGATGATCTCGCCGATGTCCTTGTTGTAGAGGTCGCGGATCGAGCGCTTGATGAGCGAGCCTTCCTCGTAGACGAGGCAGGGAGCGGTCGACTGCAGCGTCAGCGTGCGCACGTTCTCCCACAGGCGCATTAGGTATTCGAAGTCTCGCTTGACCTCGACCTTGGTCCGGTTTGCGCCGGCCGTGCGCAAGATGACGCCCATGCCCTGCGGCACTTCGAGCATCCGTGCGATTTCCTTCAGGCGCTTGCGATCCTGCGGATTGGTGATCTTGCGGGAAATGCCGCCGCCACGCGCCGTGTTCGGCATGAGGACGGAATAGCGGCCGGCCAGCGAAAGATAGGTGGTCAGGGCCGCGCCCTTATTGCCGCGCTCTTCCTTTGCCACCTGCACCAGCAGGATCTGGCGGCGCTTGATGACTTCCTGGATGCGATACTGCTTGCGCGGCTTGCGCTGGACGCGATCGGGAACTTCCTCCATGGCGTCTTCAGCGCCGACGGATTCGATCACTTCCTCTTCGTGGTCGTGATCGTCGTCATCGTCGTCATCGCTGCGGCGGCGGGCGTCGACCTCTTCGGAGATCGAGTCCGTCTCGACCATCGCTGCCATCTCGTTGCCCGGCGAGCCTTCGTCATCGTTGTCGACCGTGGCTTGGCTGGCAGCCTCATCGCTTGCCGGCACTTCGGCAGCCGGCACGGCCTTCCTGCGGCTGCGGCGTGGCTTTGCCTTCTTGGCAGGTGCTTCCTCGGCAACTTCCGCAACGGCCTCGACCGTCTCGGTTACCACAGCAGTTTCTACCTCTGGCGCGGATTGCGCTGCAGGCGCTTCGACACCGACGTCGGGCTGCTCTTGCGTGGAGAGATCGACCGGTGCCGTCTCGACATGTTCGACGTCGTCGTCGCGGCGATGCTCTTCGGCTTCGGCGCGAAGCAGGGCCTGACGATCGGCAAGCGGGATCTGATAGTAGTCGGGGTGAATTTCGGCAAAGGCCAGGAAGCCGTGCCGGTTGCCGCCGTAGTCAACGAAAGCGGCCTGCAGCGAGGGTTCGACCCTCGTTACCTTTGCGAGGTAAATATTGCCGCGAATCTGCTTCTTGTGCTGCGACTCGAAGTCAAATTCTTCTATGCGGTTTCCGCGAACGACAACAACGCGCGTCTCTTCCTCGTGAGACGCGTCGATAAGCATCTTGTCTGCCATGTAAGCTGTGCTCCTCGGCGCGGCCGAACGTCGGCATCCCCTTGTGTCAATGAGACAGCAGAGGTGCGGCTCGTCATTGCAGCGCCGGATAATGAAAGTCGCGATTGGTGCGGTGTGGAAGGCAGCAGCCAGACAGCAGCGGGGGAGATGTTCTCCCGGGGCCTGTAGACTTCAGATAAAACCTGCTGCGACACCATCAAAGACCAAGCGAGATCGACAAAACTAAGACCTTGTTCAGGTCCGATGAGTTTGCTCTCTCTGTAAAGAGCGGTTGGTGGCTATCCACCGATGAAGTTCCCGCATACGCCGGAAAATTCAGGATCCAATTTCGAGTGGAAACACATATGACGGCGGACGATTGCCGGTTGTGGCGCCAGTTCCTTAGTGGTTTGGCTGCCGTGCAGGCGACTCTATCCCGTCAGCACTTCTACCCTAAAAATCCTTGTATGTTTTCTCTGTCACAATAGCAAGGGAAAAGCCAAATGTGCCATAATATTGATGGATTTTGGAAGGTATACAAAATCGGGGATTAAGGGCGCCGATTCGGCTCCGCGGCCGCGAACGGCGCCGACACCGGCAATTTCGCGTTTACCGGGAGAACGTAATCGGAATGTTATTTAAGGTGTGGCGGTCGATTGTTTAAGAGGGTACGACCCGCGACGGTGATATCCGGATGGCGGAGGACGAAAGTTGCGGGTGCGTTCGTCGCTGCTGCTGCGGCGATGGTTTTCGCATTTCTTCCGGACGTGAGAGCAGATGATGTGGTGAAGGTCGAGCCGTTGCTCGCCTATGGTGCTCGCATCATCGGCGACGATGCCCGCACCCGCATCGTCATCGATTTCGATCGGGCACCGGACTTTTCGATCCATTACATTGCCAATCCCGAGCGCGTTGTCATCGATCTCCCGGTGACGGCCTTCGGATTCCCAGCCGGCGACCTCGCGGCGAGAGGGCTTTTCAAGGACATCCGTTACGGCAAGATGGATGAGGACAGCGCCCGTATTGTGCTGACGGCCAAGAAACCGGTGAAGATGGAAGTCGCCAAGGTTCAGGCGGATGAGGGCGGCAAGGGGCATCGTCTCATCCTTGATGCCGCAATGACGGACAAGGACAAGTTCGCGGAACTGGTCAAGGCCCAGTCATGGAGCGATCCTTCTTCTCAGCAGACGACCAGCGCCATTCCCGCGCCGGAGAGGCCGGCCAACGGCGATTTCATCATCGCCGTCGATGCCGGTCACGGCGGGATCGACACGGGCGCGATCGGCGTCGATACCAAGACGCAAGAGAAGGACGTAACGCTCGCCTTTGCCAAGGCGCTTGCCGATCGTCTCAACCGCGAACCCGGCATCAAAGCATTTCTGACGCGAAAGGACGACTCGTTCCTGTCGCTTTCCGAGCGTGTGGAGATTGCCCGTCAGAACCATGCAGGTCTTTTCATTTCGATGCATGCTGACACCCTGAAGCAGAAGGATATTCGCGGCGCGACGGTATACACGATCTCCGACAGGGCCTCCGATAAGCTCGCCGCCGATCTGGCTGACCGCGAAAACCTTTCCGACCAGATTGCCGGCAAGGAGACCGTGGCCGAGCCTCCCGAAGTCGCGGACATTCTGCTCGACCTAACGCGCCGCGAAACGCAGGCTTTCTCGATTTCGCTGGCAGAGAGCGTGCTTGCGTCCTTCAAGGATCAGGTGGGGACAATCAACAACCCGCATCGCCATGCCGGATTCCGCGTTCTTCAGGCGCCGGATGTGCCGTCTATCCTGTTGGAACTGGGCTTTCTTTCGAACAGGGAGGACGAAAAACTCCTGCTCGATGACGCATGGCGGGGAAGGATGGCGGACCTGCTGACGGAAGCGGTAAAGCACTATCGCACGGCGATGGTTGCAAATGGTGGCTGATTTCAGCCGTGGCCCAGATGTGACACTCGGTCGGGTAACTCAATCGCAATGTGGGAATAGCGCTTCAAGGCCCTATTTTACTCACATTCACGCCGTTACTCAGCCTTGTGTTTCCATAGGTGAAACGGAATCGGCTTGTGGCGAAAACGCTCATGGAGTAAGTCGCCCAACGTGCAAGATGCCCCGATCCATGCGATTGTTATGCTCGCGCCGATCGATGATTGAGATACCGGTAGCTTAAATATGATTAGACTTCTTGGATATTTCTTCGGAGTGGCTTGCGTCCTGTTCTTGGGCGTGGCGGCTGTTGTTGCCATTTATTTGGCGACCGTCACGAAGGATCTTCCGGACTACGCAGTGCTGAGCAGCTACGAGCCGCCGGTGACGACCCGCGTGCATGCAGGCAACGGTGCGCTGATGGCGGAGTACGCCAAGGAGCGCAGACTTTTCCTGCCGATCCAAGCTGTTCCCGATCGCGTCAAGGCTGCATTCCTGTCTGCCGAAGACAAAAACTTCTATCAGCATCCCGGCATCGACGTTACCGGCTTTGCGCGCGCAGTCGTCGCCTACCTGACCGGTGGCCCGACGCAGGGTGGTTCGACGATCACGCAGCAGGTCGCCAAGAACTTCCTGCTTTCCAGCGAACAGACGATGGAGCGCAAGGCGAAGGAAGCGATCCTCTCCTTCCGTATCGAGCAGGCATACAGCAAGGACAAGATCCTCGAGCTGTACCTGAACGAGATCTTCTTCGGTCTAAACTCCTATGGTATTGCGAGCGCCTCGCTCACCTATTTCAACAAGTCGGTGAATGAACTGACGATCGCCGACGCTGCCTACCTAGCCTCCCTGCCGAAGGGCCCGGCCAACTATCATCCCTTCCGTCATCCCGAAGCAGCGGTCACCCGCCGCAATTGGGTCATCGATCGCATGGTCGAAAATGGCTATGTCAGCCAGTCCGATGGCGCCGAGGCAAAGAAGCAGCCGCTTGGCGTGACTGGCCGAAGCAGCGGTCCCTCGCTCTTCGCGTCCGGTTATTTTGCCGAGGCAGTCCGCCGCCAGCTGATCGAGCAGTACGGCGAGAGGATGCTTTATGAAGGCGGCCTGTCCGTTCGTACCTCCTTCGATCCTGCGCTTCAGGTCTTCGCGCGCAAGGCGCTTCAGGACGGCTTGACGACCTATGACGAGCGCCGCGGCTTCCACGGCCCGATCAAACAGATCGACACGACGGCTGACTGGGGCAAGGCGCTGGCCGATATTCCTGCGTTGATCGACGTGTCGGAATGGCGATTGGCAGTCGTGCTGGCTGTATCCGACGACAGCGTCGACATCGGACTGCAACCGCTGAAGGATGGCGCCGGCAAGATCCCTGCTGAGCGCGAGCGGGGTGTCATCGAGGCCAAAAACATGCAGTGGGCGTATCGCTCGGCTGCCGGCCGTAAGACGGCCAAGTCGCCGGAGGGTGTGCTGTCTGCCGGTGATGTCGTCTACGTCGAGCGGCTTGGTGACGAAGGTTCGAGTTCCTACCGGCTTCGTCAGCCGCCGAAGGTCGAGGGCGGTCTCGTGGCCATGGATCCGAAGACCGGTCGCGTTCTCGCGATGGTCGGCGGCTTTTCCTACGCCCAGTCGGAGTTCAACCGCGCGACCCAGGCGATGCGCCAGCCTGGATCGTCCTTCAAGCCGTTCGTCTACGCGGCGGCCATGGACAACGGCTATACGCCGGCTTCGGTTGTGAGCGACGATCCGCTCTCGATCCAGACAGGCAATGGCCAGGTATGGGCGCCGGACAACTATGAAGGCGAGGGCGGTGGCGCCAACACGCTTCGCTTCGCCATCGAGCACTCGCGCAACCGAATGACGGTGCGCCTTGCGAACGACCTCGGCATGAACGTTGTTGCCGAATATGCCGAGCGCTTCGGTATCTACGATCACATGATGCCGGTTCTCGCCATGTCTTTGGGCTCCGGCGAGACCACGGTCCTTCGCATGGTGTCGGCCTATTCGGTCATCGCCAACGGCGGCAAGCAGATCAAGCCGACGCTGATCGACCGGATCCAGGACCGCTACGGCCGCACCATCTTCAAGCATGAGGAGCGCGTCTGTGAGGGCTGCAACGCCAGCGACTGGCAGAACCAGGAAGAGCCTAACGTTGTCGACAATCGCGAAACCGTTCTTGATCCGATGACCTCCTACCAGATCACTTCGATGCTGCAGGGCGTCATCCAGCGTGGCACCGCCGCTGGCAAGGTCGATCTCGGTGAGCGCGATGTGGCCGGCAAGACCGGCACGACGAACGACGAGAAGGATGCATGGTTCGTGGGCTTCACACCGGATCTCGTCGCCGGTCTCTATATCGGCTTCGATTCACCTTCGACGCTCGGCCGCGGTGGCACGGGTGGGTCGCTGTCGGCGCCGGTCTTCAACGAATTCATGCAGGCTGCCGTCAAGGACATGCCGGCGTCCAAATTTGTCATTCCCGCTGGGATGAACCTCATTCCGATTGACCGCAAGACCGGCATGGCGGCAGCGCAAGGTGATCCGAACACGATCATCGAAGCTTTCAAGCCGGGCACTGGTCCCGCCGACAGCTTCTCGGTCATCGGTATGGACAACACCATGGCGCCCGAGGAGATTTTGAAGACCTCGCCGCAGGCCAACCAGGCCGTTCAGTCCGGTGCCGGCGGGCTCTACTAAACCTTCCCCCGAACAGTTGTGGCGGCTGCGGCTCTTTACATCCGCAGCCGCCACAATTATTTGACGGGCAACTTTCGAAGCAACGCAAAGAAGCAGGAAAATGCGAGCGGAAATCCAGAACGTGGTCGATGAAACCAAGCAGGCTATCACCCTGCTGAGGAGGCATCTTTGACTGGGACCAGGCGGTAAGACGACTGGACTGGTTGAACAACAAGGCAGAGGATCCGAACCTCTGGAATGACGCCTCCGAGGCACAGAAGCTGATGCGCGAGCGCCAGCAGCTCGACGACGGCATCAATGGCGTGCGGCTGCTGGAGCAGCAGCTGAACGACAATGTCGAGCTCATCGAAATGGGCGAGGAAGAGGGCGACGAAGGCGTCGTCAAGGAGGCCGAGGACGCCCTGAAGGATCTGAAGACCGAGGCCGCGCGCCGCCAGGTCGAAGCGATGCTTTCCGGCGAAGCCGACAGCAATGATACCTATCTGGAAGTCCACTCCGGCGCCGGCGGCACGGAAAGTCAGGACTGGGCCAACATGCTTCTGCGCATGTATACCCGCTGGGCGGAACGTCAGCGCTTCAAGGTGGAGCTTCTCGAAGTCCACGATGGCGAAGAAGCTGGCATCAAGTCTGCGACCCTGCTGGTCAAGGGCCAGAACGCCTATGGCTGGCTGAAGACGGAATCGGGCGTTCATCGCCTGGTTCGTATCTCGCCCTACGACAGCAATGCGCGCCGTCACACATCCTTCTCGTCGATCTGGGTCTATCCCGTCATCGACGATTCGATCCAGATCGACATCAACGAAAGCGATTGCCGCATCGATACGTACCGCTCGTCGGGTGCCGGCGGCCAGCACGTCAACACGACAGACTCCGCGGTACGCATCACGCATATTCCCTCGGGCATCGTGGTACAGTGCCAGCAGGAACGCTCGCAGCACAAGAATCGCGCCAAGGCGTGGGACATGCTGCGTGCCCGCATGTACGAAGCCGAGCTGAAAAAGCGGGAAGACGCCGCAAACGCCGAAGCCGCCTCCAAGTCGGACATCGGCTGGGGCCACCAGATCCGCTCCTACGTTCTGCAGCCCTATCAGCTTGTCAAGGATCTACGGACGGGTGTGGCGAGCACGGCGCCTGGCGATGTTCTGGACGGCGAACTCAACGAGTTCATGGAAGCAGCTCTTGCCCACCGCATCAGCGGCAAGCCGGACGCCGTCGTCGACGACATCGACTAACTGCTTTCAAGTTTGAATTTGGAGGAGGCCCCCGGACGGGGCCTTTTCGATTCACTCGGGAGCCAGCTTAAAGAGGGAACCCGTCAGCGTCAGAAGCGATGGAGGCGCGGCTAGTTGCTTGCTTTGCCGACGGTCACCTCTCCAAATTCATCGATCACGACGGTCCAGGTCTCCGATTCCACGTCCGGGTCGGTCTTCAAATAGATCATTGCAAAGAGCCCCGGCTCCTTGAGCATGCCGGAGGAGTTTTCGGGCCTGATGTCGGTGACATAGGGCTTGAGATCGTTGAGTTCCTGCAACTCCACCGTCGAGGCGATGGCTGGTCCGTCGTCGCCCTGCTCGATCTGTTGCAGATAGATCTTGGCCGTGCGGTCTGCTTGCCTGACAGCAAACAATTTGTAGTAGCCGTGGCGCGGTTTTGCCGGAGCGGCAGCCGGCGTCGCGGTCTGAGAGGCTGAAGGTGCGCGTTGGACGGCAGGCGTCGTGCCGTCGTCTTCCCAGTAACCCGTGCTAGTCGCGAATATGATCGAAGCCGGCAGGACTGGGTCTTGTGCCGCAGCGGTCCGAGCGCAGAGTGCGGGCACGGCGAGCAGCAATGCACAAAGCATCGTTCGTCGCAGGGTCATCTCTCAATCCTCAAACTGCTCGGCAAGAATACGATCGGACCATGATCGATCGGGATCGGAGAGAATGCGCGCCGTGGTATGTTCCGATTGAGCGATGCGAATATGAAGCACCGATTTCACTTCCGTGTTGTCGGCAACCGCGTTGACCGGACGTTTCTCCGCCTCGAGAATATGAATATCGACCGTCACCTTGTTCGGCAGTAGCGCGCCGCGCCAACGCCGCGGCCGGAACGCGCTGACCGGAGTCATCGCCAAAAGCGGTGCGTCAAGCGGCAGGATCGGTCCATGGGCGGAGAGGTTATAGGCCGTCGAACCCGCAGGCGTCGCCACCATTAGGCCGTCGCAGATGAGTTCGTCGAGCCGGACGACGCCGTCCACCTCGACCCGCAGCTTGGCGGCCTGGTAGGATTGCCGGAACAACGACACTTCGTTGATGGCAAGGGCTGTCGAATTCGTGCCGTCCGAATTCGCCGTTGTCATCTGCAACGGGTGAAATGCGTTTTCGACGGCCGTGCAGATTCGATCCTGCAGGTTCTCCGTTCGGTAGTCGTTCATAAGGAAGCCGACAGAGCCGCGATTCATGCCGTAGACAAGTTTGCCGGAATTCATCGTGCCGTGCAGCGTCTGCAGCATGAATCCGTCGCCACCAAGGGCGACGATGACGTCGGCATCATCAGGGGGCACGTCGCCATAAATGCGAATCAGCTCTTCCCGCGCCGCTAGCGCCTCGGTTGCCGATGAGGCAAGGAAGGAAAGCGTCTGAAATGAACGGCCCATGTAATTCCTTTGTCGTATTCAACGAACGATAACATAGTCTTGGCGTCTAGGCGCCAATAAAAGCCGATTTTGTCAAGTGCATCTGCGGCGCTGGATGGAGCCAACGTCATCTCGAAGAGTCGCATTCACGCGAAGAGCTAGCTCGCCTCGGTTCGCACAGTCAGCGCAACATCCCCAAAGTCAATGCCATAGGACGTTCTGAGTAAAAGGAGAAGGATGGTGCCCCCGGCAGGGTTCGAACCCGCGACCCCCTGATTACAAATCAGGTGCTCTACCAACTGAGCTACAAGGGCGATGCGTGCCAAGTACCAGATTCTGCCGTCCTGTAAAGCAGAAATCGGCGCGATGTTGATTTCTTTGGTGCCATCTGACCGCCGGAGATTGGCGAACGGAACGAGATGGGCGGCGTCGGTTTCGCAAGCCTATTTCTGAGCCGTCTGGCGCACGCTCGCTTGCAAGGCGTCGCCGGTCTCCCCGGCGTCTGATGGTGACATCATTGTGATGGTCAGTACCGAGGCAACCATGAAAACAATGACGGCGATCATCACCCGCACGTTTCTCTCCTTTAAAATCGGGCGAGGCAAACGCACGGGGCCGATCTTCGGTTCCACGGGCGATCGCTGAGCGTTTACGGCGTTGGCGTTGGGATGGGGCGTTCAGGGGCAGGAGCAAGCGGAGAGGGTTCGTGTGTTGGCTGCGACTTGTCGATCCAAGCGATGCTGAGAATGATGGCGACGAATACAGCGACGAAGAGCGTGCCGACAATGAGGGAGCGGATGGCCATATGGGATACGTTCCTCCTGTTCGAGTGCGGGACAGCTATAGAAAACGGCAGAGTCAAAACCGAGGCGAGTTAGTTTTTTCTGATCATCAGCGATGGTTTGCAGCCTTCCTCCTTGCTTTTCCCGAAGTTGCCGTGGTCCCGCTTTCGAATGAAAGGGATGCTCCCTTGGCGCTCATCAGTACGAGCGGAAGCCCTCAATGTGGAAGATCGCAGGACCGAGCCTTGCAATGGCTGTCGCGCAGTCTCCGGCCGGTGACAGGGCGAAATTGCTATTCGCGTTTGCCTCGTCGCTCAGCGCGCAAACTGGCAAAAAAGGCTGCCGCCGATCGAAGAACGAAGCGGATCGCGGCATTGCCTCTGTTGCCACGATCCACTGCTGATCACATCATACTTTCAGATGCAGCCTGGCCGCATAGAGGGCGATCGCCGCTGCGTTGGACACATTCAAAGACTTGATAGCACCCGGCATGTCGAGCCTTGCAAGTGCGCTGACGGTTTCGCGCGTCTTCTGCCGCAGCCCCTTGCCCTCGGAGCCCAGCACCAGCGCCACCTTGTCACCTGAGAATGTGCTCTCGAGCGGAGCCGGGCCTTCCGAATCAAGACCGATCGTGAAGAAGCCGAGCTTGTGCAGTTCGCCAAGCGCGTCTGACAGATTGGTGATCTGAATATAGGGAATGAGTTCCAGGGCACCGGAGGCTGATTTTGCCAGCACGCCTGATTCAGTCGGGCTGTGGCGCTGCGTGGTGATGACAGCACCGGCATTGAAGGCAACGGCGGACCGCATGATTGCGCCGACATTGTGCGGATCGGTCACCTGGTCGAGCACGAGAAGCAGCGGACTGCTTTTCAGTGCTTCCAGCCGTCGAACGGGCAAGGGCCGCGTTTCCAGCATCACCCCCTGATGGATCGCGTCGGGGCCGAGGACCTTGTCGATATCCTGCGGAGAAACGGTCTCGACCGGAATGCCGAGCGTATCCACATCGATCTCGAGACGGGCAAGCGCATTCTGAGTCACCGACAGCTTGACGTTCTTGCGCTCCTTGTTGTCGAGCGCAGCACGAACGGTGTGCAGGCCGTAAAGATAGACCTGATCAGGCGCGAGTGCCGGAGGTTTCCAGTCCTCGGCGCCGCGCCGGCGCTTCTGTGGTGTGGGTGTCGGAATCTCGCCGCGCTCGCGCTTGCTGTCGCGATGCGCGCGGCGCAAGTTCGCATAATGTGTGTCCTTGGCGGACTTGTCGTCGGTGGGCTTGCCACCGGTTTTGTTGTCTTTGCTCATGCGGCTTTATAGCGAGGGCGCTTCTTTCCGCATAGGATTTCTTTCAGGAGCCCGGCTTTCCGCTGCCGATGAAATTTTTCACATTTTTTCCATCGTCATCGTGTTGACATGCGGAAGTCGTCCGGTCATATACGCGGCGCAGACCGAGGGGCGGCAACGCTTCGAAAGTCTGACGAGCTTGGTCTCACGATCCGGACGAAAAGACTGGAGAGATGCCCGAGTGGTTAAAGGGGACGGACTGTAAATCCGTTGGCTCAGCCTACGTTGGTTCAAATCCAACTCTCTCCACCATTCGTCATTGGATCGGATACCACCCCGCGGGTATAGCTCAATGGTAGAGCAGCAGCCTTCCAAGCTGAATACGCGGGTTCGATTCCCGCTACCCGCTCCAAATTTCCGAAAGTCCTGTATTCACCTAGACGTTTTACACGGCTTGCACTGCTTCGGCGTGGCTGCTAGCCCCACAAGAGCACAAGAGGCGAGGCGAGCGCGATGATGCAGGCGATCGTCCATCTCTTCTGTCCGTAGGCACTGAGGTCTTCCCTCGAAAGCCAGGTGCGGACGGCAATGAAGCCGATTGCGATGATCGCGCTGTAGATCAGGGCGCGCAGCAGGATCGACCAGCCGCCCCCGAAAAGCCCAATGGCGATGCCGAAGCCGGTCAGGGCACCGAGAATGCCATATCCGACATCGAACATCAAAGTGGTGGTGGCCGAAAGCGGCGTCAGCATCTTCGGGAAGGCGATCGCGAATGCCGCGGTGAGCAGCCATATGGCGACAATCGCCTGCAGCGTCGATGAGTTGACAATGGATGTCGCCAGAGCCGGAAGGCGCTCGGGCGAGGACAGGCGCAGAAGCTGCGCGACCCAGTCGATCGCGGCGGCAAGAATCCACAATATGAATGCACAGGCGGCAAAGATCAGAAAGTTGCCTGCGGATCGCTTTGCAATTTCCTTCGGTTCCATTGCGTTGTCTCCAAGTGCTTCCGCGTGAGAGCAGCAAATGAAGTAGTATCATATCCTTGGCCGCTCGCGCGCGTTCTTCGGGAATATATCTTCGCTGCTATTTGCAGTGCAGGTTGCCGATTGGATGCTTGCTTCCCATATGCGTGGCCAGGCCAGGAATCGCGCTAGGAATACCGTCCGCAATTAGGTCTTGCGCAATTTCCCCGAAAGCCTTAAACGGCGGCACTAAACCGGTTCGCCGGGGTCATCCATTTCGTTCACAGGAAGCATTCAAATGGCAAAGAGTAAGTTTGAGCGCAACAAGCCGCACGTTAACATCGGCACGATCGGCCACGTTGACCACGGCAAGACGTCTCTGACGGCAGCGATCACGAAGTATTTCGGCGAGTTCAAGGCGTACGACCAGATCGACGCTGCGCCGGAAGAAAAGGCCCGCGGCATCACCATTTCGACGGCCCACGTCGAATACGAGACCCCAGCCCGCCACTATGCTCACGTTGACTGCCCCGGCCACGCCGACTACGTCAAGAACATGATCACCGGTGCGGCGCAGATGGACGGCGCGATCCTGGTTTGCTCGGCTGCTGACGGCCCGATGCCGCAGACCCGCGAGCACATCCTGCTGGCTCGCCAGGTCGGCGTTCCTGCGATCGTCGTGTTCCTCAACAAGGTCGACCAGGTTGACGACGCCGAGCTTCTCGAACTCGTCGAGCTCGAAGTGCGCGAACTGCTGTCGTCCTACGACTTCCCGGGCGACGACATTCCGGTCATCAAGGGTTCGGCTCTTGCTGCTCTGGAAGATTCCGACAAGAAGATCGGCGAAGACGCGATCCGCGAGCTGATGGCAGCCGTTGACGCCTACATCCCGACGCCTGAGCGTCCGATCGACCAGCCGTTCCTGATGCCGATCGAAGACGTGTTCTCGATCTCGGGCCGTGGTACGGTTGTGACCGGCCGCGTCGAGCGTGGCATCGTCAAGGTTGGCGAAGAAGTCGAAATCGTCGGCATCCGCCCGACCTCGAAGACGACGGTGACCGGCGTTGAAATGTTCCGCAAGCTGCTCGACCAGGGCCAGGCTGGCGACAACATCGGCGCTCTGGTTCGCGGTGTGAACCGTGACGGCGTCGAGCGTGGTCAGATCCTGTGCAAGCCGGGCTCTGTCAAGCCGCACAAGAAGTTCAAGGCCGAAGCCTACATCCTGACGAAGGAAGAAGGCGGCCGTCATACGCCGTTCTTCACGAACTACCGTCCGCAGTTCTACTTCCGCACGACGGACGTGACGGGCATCGTCACCCTGCCGGAAGGCACGGAAATGGTTATGCCTGGCGACAACGTCACGGTTGACGTCGAGCTGATCGTTCCGATCGCGATGGAAGAAAAGCTGCGCTTCGCGATCCGCGAAGGCGGCCGTACCGTCGGCGCAGGCATCGTTGCCTCCATCGTCGAGTAATCTTCGACCTGGATCGAATTGATAGAGCCCCGCTGGAAACAGCGGGGCTTATACATTGAGAGGCTGGAACATTGTGATGATGCTCCGGCCTCTGGTGTCCTTGGGCGGCGGGTCGTCACCGGGGAGCGGGTAAAGGCTTGAACTTTTACTTGTAACCCGCGCGGCTTAAGTGTCTTGGCGCAACGCGCTGCGGTTGCCCCGCCTAACTTCTTCGTAGGAAGTGGCTTTCCTCTGGCCCACCAGGACGCGCTCAATTTGCTGGCTGAAGGCCAGACCATCGCATTGGAGCCAACGTGGAATCACCAGCACGGCAAGTCGCTCCCGCGGACGTCCGGATCTTTCACCCACGCGAAGACCCGCTGCGTCCATCCTGAGAAGACCACTTGCCTTGAATGCCGGCCAGGACGCCTTCAGGCGAATGCTCGGCTGCGCACGAACATGGACAGGCGGCTCAACCGTATCGCCCACTCGGTCAAGAGGAAATGGGTTCGTGTGAACAGGGCTCTTCGCAGCTAGGCTTCAGTTTAACCCTCACTCATAAGTCTTCATCCACTGGGCTTGGCTGCCT
This sequence comes from Rhizobium sp. LjRoot258, assembly GCF_964254185.1. NCBI lineage: Bacteria > Pseudomonadati > Pseudomonadota > Alphaproteobacteria > Hyphomicrobiales > Rhizobiaceae > Rhizobium > Rhizobium sp. LjRoot258. The sequence continues at coordinate 1,044,409 of NZ_CAXUST020000001.1, forward strand.
CATGAGAATGGAGCGCGTCACCCCGCTGACAGCGCAGCGCAGGCGGTGGTCTTGCGCTTGCGTGTAAAGCCTTTATCTATCCCTCCGATTTCATATGCGGAGGACACTATGAAAAAGCGCATTCTCTTCACGGGCGGTTCGGGCAAGGCAGGGCGCCATGCGGTGCCATGGCTGGTCAACGCCGGCTACGAGGTTCACAACGTCGATCTGGTGCCGCTTGATAGCCCCGGTGTGACCAATCTGATCGCCGACATCACCGACAGCGGCCAGGTCTTCAACGCGCTTTCGATGCACCGGGACTTTCCCGACCTTGATGCGGGCAGGGGCGTCCAGCCTTTCGATGCCGTGGTGCATTTCGCGGCGATCCCGCGCATCCTCATCAAGCCTGACAACGAGACGTTCCGCATCAACACGATGGGTACCTATAATGTCATCGAGGCAGCGGTGAAGCTCGGCGTCCGCAAGATCATCGTCGCCTCCAGCGAGACGACCTACGGCGTCTGCTTTGCCGAAGGCCATCGCGACTTCCATCAGTTTCCATTGGAAGAGGACTACGACGTCAATCCGATGGATTCCTACGGCCTCTCCAAGGTGGTGAACGAGAAGACGGCCCGCGCTTTTGCGGAGCGTTCAGGTTTCGACATCTATGCGCTGCGCATCGGCAATGTCATCGAGCCGCACGAGTACGAGAGGTTTCCGACCTATTTCGCCAATCCTGAAATGCGCAAGCGCATCGCCTGGAGCTATATCGACGCCCGCGATCTGGGCCAGATCTGCCACCTCTGCATCGAGAAGGACGGCTTGGGCTTCCAGGTCTTCAACGCCGCGAACGACACGGTCTCGGCCAATACGCCGTCGAGGGAACTCGCCAGGCGATTCTATCCGAGCGTGCCGTTCACGCGCGAAATCGGCGAATACGAGGGGCTGCTCTCCAACCGCAAGATCCGCGAAGTGCTTGGCTTCAAGGAGGAGCACGACTGGCGCAAATATGTGAAAGTCTGATCGCAGGCGTTTCCCGCGCCGCAGGATTGGAAAAATCGAAAAACGCACTTGCCAATCCTGCGCTGCCGCCTTAAAGGGAGCGCCATGCTTGCAGTTGCGCTTCGCGGCCAGTCGGTCAAGAAGCTGAATGTAAAGCGTAAAGGGGTATAGCTCAGCTGGTAGAGCGGCGGTCTCCAAAACCGCAGGTCGTGGGTTCGAGCCCCTCTGCCCCTGCCATCTTTCTTGAACGACTCGCGCGGATATCTCGCGGCGGTTCGGACAGAAAGGAGACGTATGGCTAAGTTCGTTAAACTTCGGTTTCCCTCTTGTGCAATCGGGAATCGATGTTTATGTAGGGTTCAACAGACACGCGGTGCGTGGGGCTGAATTTTCAGCTTTACGCGCCGTAATTGCGTGGGCAGTCGATGGCATCCAAATCCAATCCGTTTACGTTTCTACAGCAGGTCCGCTCCGAGACGTCGAAAGTTACCTGGCCGTCGCGCCGCGAGACGATGATCTCGACGGTCATGGTGCTTGTAATGGTGATCTTTGCCGCGCTGTTCTTTTTTGCCGCTGACCAGCTCATTGGCTGGCTGTTGAGCTTCGTGCTTAACGTCGGCAATTGATCGGGTGGAGTAGTAACATGGCGGCACGTTGGTACATCGTCCACGCGTATTCGAATTTTGAGAAGAAGGTGGCTGAATCCATCGAGGAGAAGGCCAGGCAGAAGGGACTCGAGCATCTTTTTGAAAAGATCCTCGTGCCGACTGAAAAGGTGGTTGAAGTGCGTCGCGGCCGCAAGGTCGATTCCGAGCGCAAGTTCTTTCCGGGCTACGTTCTCGTTCGTGCCAATCTCACGGACGAAGCCTACCACCTGATTAAGAACACGCCGAAGGTTACTGGTTTCCTCGGCTCCGACAATAAACCCGTTCCGATTCCGGATTATGAAGCCGAGCGTATTCTTGGCCAGGTTCAGGAAGGCGTCGAACGGCCGAAGGCATCCGTTACCTTCGAGATTGGCGAGCAGGTCCGCGTTTCCGACGGTCCGTTCGCTTCGTTCAACGGCACGGTTCAGGATGTGGACGAAGAGCGTTCGCGCCTGAAGGTTGAAGTGTCGATCTTCGGCCGCGCTACGCCGGTCGAGCTGGAATACGCTCAGGTCGAAAAGGTCTGAGCAGGCGCGGTGTGAGCCGCGAACCGCGTGGAAGGTGAGGGGTCTTAGCCGGACCCTGTGATCCGCACCACGCAACCGCAGCCGCCGGAGAAATCCGGCATCACTGGCCGGGCAACCGGTCATCAATGAAAGGCAGAGAGATATGGCTAAGAAAGTTGCAGGCCAGCTCAAGCTTCAGGTCAAGGCAGGATCGGCAAACCCGTCCCCGCCGATTGGTCCGGCGCTTGGTCAGCGTGGCATTAACATTATGGAATTCTGCAAGGCGTTCAATGCCGCTACGCAGGAAATGGAAAAGGGTATGCCGATCCCGGTCGTCATCACCTACTACCAGGACAAGTCCTTCACCTTCGCGATGAAGCAGCCGCCCGTCAGCTACTGGCTGAAGAAGGAAGCGAAGATCACGTCCGGTTCGAAGACGCCTGGCAAGGGCGCTACCGCCGGCAAGCTCACCAAGGCTCAGATCAAGTCGATCGCAGAAGCCAAGATGAAGGATCTGAACGCAGCGGATATCGAAGGTGCAATGGCGATGATCGAGGGCTCTGCCCGCGCCATGGGCCTGGAAGTGGTAGGATAAGACCATGGCTGGCAAGCGCACCAAGAAGATCAACGAAGGTGTTGATCCCACAAAGCTCTACGCTCTGAACCTTGCAATCGGCATGGTCAAGGAGCGCGCGGTTGCGAAGTTCGATGAAACCATCGAAGTCGCTATGAACCTCGGCGTCGATCCGCGTCACGCAGACCAGATGGTCCGCGGCGTTGTCAACCTGCCGAACGGAACGGGCCGCGACGTTCGCGTTGCTGTCTTCGCTCGTGGCGCCAAGGCTGACGAAGCCAAGGCAGCTGGCGCAGATATCGTCGGTGCTGAAGAGCTCGTCGAAATCGTCCAGGGCGGCAAGATCGATTTCGATCGCTGCATCGCGACCCCGGACATGATGCCGCTCGTCGGTCGCCTCGGTAAGGTTCTCGGCCCGCGTGGCATGATGCCGAACCCGAAGGTTGGTACGGTTACGATGGATGTCGCTGGTGCCGTTAAGGCATCTAAGGGCGGCGCTGTTGAGTTCCGCGTTGAAAAGGCCGGTATCGTTCACGCCGGCATTGGCAAGGCCTCTTTCGACGCCAAGGCGCTGGAAGAAAACATCCGTGCCTTCGCTGATGCGGTCATCAAGGCCAAGCCGGCAGGCGCCAAGGGCAACTACGTCAAGCGCGTAGCGATCTCTTCGACCATGGGCCCGGGCGTCAAGATCGACCCGTCGTCCGTTACGGCCGCTTAAGTAAGTTTCGCCGGGCTTCGGCCCGGTTCATGAATTCCGGCCTCGCAAGGGGCCGGAATATTCCGGAGAAATCCGGAATCCTGTCCGAGATTGCAGGTGGTTTTCCCTTAATCACTTCGCCTGCATGAGACGGGTAAGACCCGAATTGCATGAAGTTTTGCTTCTAGGAATTTGGTTCGAGCCTTGGATGCCTTGTGCCTTCGGCCTTTCTTTGGCGCGAAGCGCGAGGGGACAGGATCCTCAAGCGTCGCTTGGGATCTCTTCTGATCCCAGGAGGCAAAGGCAACCCGGTAGGCCCCGTCAAAAGGTCCTGCCAACTGGAGATAGGCAGTGGAAAGAGCGGAAAAACGCGAATTCGTCACGGAACTGAACGAAGTCTTCAAGGCTTCGGGCTCGGTTGTCGTGGCCCACTATGCTGGTGCTACAGTCGCGCAGATGAACGACTTCCGTTCGAAGATGCGCGCTGCTGGCGGCACCGTCAAAGTCGCGAAGAACCGCCTGGCCAAGATCGCCCTTCAGGGTACGGAAGCGGAAGGGATTTCCAATCTCTTCACCGGTCAGACGCTGATTGCATACAGCACTGATCCGATCACCGCTCCGAAAGTCGTCGTGGATTTCGCCAAGGGCAACGACAAGATCGTTGTACTGGGCGGCGCCATGGGAACAACCACGCTCAACGCCGATGCAGTCAAGTCGCTCGCGACCCTGCCGTCGTTGGACGAACTGCGCGCGAAGCTGCTGGGCATGATCCAGACTCCGGCTACCCGCATCGCAGGCGTTGTTGCAGCACCGGCAAGCCAGCTTGCTCGCGTGTTCTCGGCTTACGCCAAGAAGGACGAAGCCGCATAAGGCGGTTTTTTGCTGTTTATAAAACACCGGTTCGAACCGAACAAAAGGAACTGATAACATGGCTGATCTCGCAAAGATCGTAGACGACCTCTCCTCGCTGACCGTTCTGGAAGCTGCAGAACTGTCGAAGCTTCTCGAAGAAAAGTGGGGCGTTTCCGCTGCTGCTCCGGTAGCTGTTGCTGCCGCTGCTGGCGGTGCTGGCGCTGCTGCTGCCGTTGAAGAAGAAAAGACCGAGTTCGACGTCATCCTCACGGATGCCGGCGCAAACAAGATCAACGTCATCAAGGAAGTCCGCGCCATCACCGGCCTCGGCCTCAAGGAAGCCAAGGACCTCGTCGAAGGCGCTCCGAAGGCTGTCAAGGAAGCCGTTTCCAAGGCTGAAGCTGCTGACATCAAGAAGAAGCTTGAAGACGCCGGCGCCAAGGTCGACGTTAAGTAATCTTGAACTGCATCTGGGAGGTGGGGTTTCCCGCCTCCCATTTGCCGTTTAGTCGAACGAATTACCCAAAAGCCGCGTGAAAACGGCTTTTGGGTAATGGGTTCTTCAAGAGGATGGTCTCGAACCGAGACGCGAAGGCAATCCGGCCTCGCATTTCGGGAAGTGAGACGAGATTGAACTACTCATTGATTGACGGGGTCGACTGGCCATCGGTTCCCGTCCGTTGCAGGCCCGGATGCAATTTTGAAGGAGCGACGATGGCTCAGACCCTTTCGTTCAATGGTCGTAGGCGCGTACGCAAGTTTTTCGGTAAGATCCCAGAAGTCGCAGAAATGCCGAACCTCATCGAGGTTCAGAAGGCATCGTATGACCAATTCCTGATGGTTGAAGAGCCCAAGGGCGGTCGCCCTGACGAGGGCCTTCAGGCTGTCTTCAAGTCCGTTTTCCCGATCACGGATTTCTCCGGCGCTTCGATGCTGGAGTTCGTGTCCTATGAGTTCGAACCGCCGAAGTTCGACGTTGATGAATGCCGCCAGCGCGACCTCACCTACGCCGCGCCGTTGAAGGTTACTCTCCGTCTGATCGTGTTCGATATCGATGAAGATACGGGCGCGAAGTCCATCAAGGACATCAAGGAACAGTCGGTCTACATGGGCGACATGCCGCTCATGACCAACAACGGTACGTTCATCGTCAACGGCACCGAGCGCGTTATCGTGTCTCAGATGCACCGTTCGCCGGGCGTCTTCTTCGATCACGACAAGGGCAAGAGCCATTCTTCCGGCAAGCTGCTCTTCGCTGCCCGCGTGATCCCGTATCGCGGTTCCTGGCTCGACATCGAGTTCGACGCCAAGGACATCGTCTATGCCCGTATCGACCGCCGCCGCAAGATCCCCGTGACCTCGCTGCTGATGGCGCTCGGCATGGACGGTGAAGAAATTCTGTCGACGTTCTACACGAAGTCAGACTATCAGCGCGACGGCAAGGGCTGGCGTATTCCGTTTACGCCTGAGACCCTCAAGGGTGCCAAGGCGATCACCGAAATGGTCGACGCCGATACCGGCGAAGTCGTTGTCGAAGCCGGCAAGAAGCTGACCCCGCGTCTGCTCCGCCAGCTCGCTGACAAGGGCCTGAAGGCTCTGAAGGCAACGGACGAAGATCTGTACGGCAACTACCTCGCCGAAGACATCGTCAACTACTCGACGGGTGAAATCTACCTCGAGGCCGGCGACGAGATCGACGAGAAGACGCTGCCTGTCATCCTGCAGAACGGTTTCGACGAGATCCCGGTTCTCGGCATCGACCACATCAATGTCGGCGCCTATATCCGCAACACGCTGACGGCAGACAAGAACGAGCACCGCCAGGACGCTCTGTTCGACATCTATCGCGTCATGCGTCCGGGTGAACCGCCCACAATGGACTCGGCCGAAGCCATGTTCAACTCGCTGTTCTTCGATGCGGAGCGGTACGACCTCTCCGCCGTTGGCCGCGTGAAGATGAACATGCGTCTTGATCTCGACGTCGAAGACACCGTCCGCATCTTGCGCAAGGACGACATCCTGGCCGTGGTCAAGATGCTGGTCGAACTGCGCGACGGCAAGGGCGAAATCGACGACATCGACAACCTCGGCAACCGACGTGTTCGCTCCGTTGGCGAATTGATGGAAAACCAGTACCGTCTCGGTCTGCTCCGCATGGAGCGTGCGATCAAGGAACGTATGTCCTCGATCGAAATCGACACGGTCATGCCGCAGGATCTGATCAACGCGAAGCCGGCAGCTGCTGCCGTTCGTGAATTCTTCGGCTCCTCGCAGCTGTCGCAGTTCATGGACCAGGTGAACCCGCTTTCGGAAATCACCCACAAGCGGCGTCTATCGGCTCTTGGCCCGGGTGGTCTGACCCGCGAGCGCGCAGGCTTCGAAGTCCGCGACGTTCACCCGACCCACTACGGCCGCATTTGCCCGATCGAAACGCCGGAAGGCCCGAACATCGGTCTGATCAACTCGCTTGCGACCTTCGCCCGCGTGAACAAGTACGGCTTCATCGAAAGCCCGTACCGCCGCATCGTTGATGGCAAGGTGACGAACGACGTTCTTTACCTCTCTGCCATGGAAGAAGCGAAGTACTACGTCGCGCAGGCGAACGCCGAGCTCGGCACCGACGGTTCCTTCACCGACGAATTCGTCGTCTGCCGTCATGCCGGCGAAGTCATGCTCGCACCGCGCGACAGTATGAACCTGATGGACGTCTCGCCGAAGCAGGTCGTTTCGGTTGCTGCCGCTCTCATCCCGTTCCTGGAAAACGACGACGCCAACCGCGCTCTCATGGGCTCGAACATGCAGCGCCAGGCCGTTCCGCTGCTGCGCGCTGAAGCTCCGTTCGTCGGCACCGGCATGGAGCCGGTTGTCGCCCGCGACTCCGGTGCTGCTATCGGCGCCCGCCGCGGCGGTGTTGTCGACCAGGTCGACGCGACGCGTATCGTTATCCGTGCGACGGAAGACCTCGAAGCCGGCAAGTCCGGCGTCGATATCTACCGCCTGCAGAAGTTCCAGCGTTCGAACCAGAACACCTGCGTTAACCAGCGCCCGCTGGTCACCGTCGGTGACGAGGTCAACCGCGGCGACATCCTCGCCGACGGTCCGTCGACGGACCTGGGCGATCTGGCACTCGGCCGCAACGCGCTCGTCGCGTTCATGCCGTGGAACGGTTACAACTACGAAGACTCGATCCTGCTCTCTGAGCGTATCGTTGCTGACGACGTGTTCACCTCCATCCACATCGAAGAATTCGAAGTGATGGCGCGTGACACCAAGCTTGGTCCGGAAGAAATCACGCGCGACATTCCGAATGTTTCGGAAGAAGCGCTGAAGAACCTCGACGAAGCCGGTATCGTCTACATCGGCGCCGAAGTTCAGCCGGGCGATATTCTCGTCGGCAAGATCACGCCGAAGGGCGAAAGCCCGATGACGCCGGAAGAAAAGCTTCTGCGCGCCATCTTCGGTGAGAAGGCTTCGGACGTTCGCGATACCTCCATGCGCATGCCGCCCGGCACCTACGGCACCATCGTCGAAGTGCGCGTCTTCAATCGCCATGGCGTTGAGAAGGACGAGCGCGCGATGGCGATCGAGCGCGAAGAGATCGAGCGCCTTGCAAAGGACCGCGACGACGAGCAGGCGATCCTCGACCGTAACGTCTACGGTCGTCTGGTCGACATGCTGCGTGGCCAAGTCGCCATCGCGGGCCCGAAGGGCTTCAAGAAGGGCACCGAGCTGGCAAACGCCGTCGTCTCCGAATACCCGCGCTCGCAGTGGTGGATGTTCGCGGTCGAAGACGAGAAGGTCCAGGGCGAACTCGAAGCTCTGCGTGGCCAGTACGACGAATCCAAGTCGCGCCTTGAGCAGCGCTTCATGGACAAGGTCGAAAAGGTCCAGCGCGGCGACGAAATGCCTCCGGGCGTCATGAAGATGGTCAAGGTCTTCGTTGCTGTGAAGCGCAAGATCCAGCCAGGCGACAAGATGGCCGGCCGTCACGGCAACAAGGGTGTCGTGTCGCGCATCGTTCCGGTCGAAGACATGCCGTTCCTGGAAGATGGCACGCACGTCGACGTCGTTTTGAACCCGCTGGGTGTGCCTTCACGCATGAACGTCGGTCAGATCCTCGAGACGCATCTTGGTTGGGCATGCGCTGGTATGGGCCGCCAGATCGGCGACATGCTGGAAGCCTACAGGGCAAGCGGCAACATCGAGCCGCTACGCAAGACGATCGGCGACGTTGTCGGCGACGGTCCGAAGGCCGAACAGGTCAAGGACTTCGACGATGACTCGGTCCTGCGTCTGGCTGACCAGTGGAAGCGCGGCGTTTCGATTGCAACGCCGGTCTTCGACGGTGCTCATGAAGGTGACGTCAACGAGATGCTGGCTCTGGCTGGTCTCAAGGAAAGCGGTCAGTCGACGCTGTACGATGGCCGTACCGGTGAGCAGTTCGACCGCCAGGTCACGGTTGGCTACATCTACATGCTGAAGCTGAACCACCTTGTCGACGACAAGATTCACGCCCGTTCGATCGGTCCTTACTCGCTCGTTACCCAGCAGCCGCTGGGCGGCAAGGCGCAGTTCGGCGGTCAGCGCTTCGGCGAAATGGAAGTCTGGGCTCTGGAAGCATACGGTGCAGCCTACACGCTGCAGGAAATGCTGACGGTGAAGTCGGACGACGTCGCCGGCCGTACCAAGGTCTACGAAGCCATCGTCCGTGGCGACGATACGTTCGAAGCCGGTATTCCGGAAAGCTTCAACGTTCTCGTCAAGGAAATGCGCTCGCTCGGGCTGTCCGTCGAACTCGAGAATTCGAAGGTCGACGAGCAGCAGGCCGGCCAGTTGCCGGACGCCGCCGAGTAACCACCGATAGGGTGTGCGCTGTCACGCAGCGCACACCGTTCCCGCTCTGGCCCCGTACGTGTCGGCCGGGCAGGGACGATTTCGCCGCATTCTGCGGTTATTGTCGTTTTGAGCGTTGGCGCGGCTCCCGGGATTTGCCGCCGTCCATGCAAGCTAAGGGCGCATCCGCCCATGAAGGAGACAGGCATGAACCAAGAGGTCATGAATCTTTTCAATCCGCAGGTGCCTGCACAGAACTTCGATTCCATCCGGATTTCGATTGCTTCTCCGGAGAAGATTCTTTCCTGGTCTTACGGTGAGATCAAGAAGCCGGAAACCATCAACTACCGCACGTTCAAGCCGGAACGCGACGGTCTCTTCTGCGCGCGCATCTTCGGACCGATCAAGGACTACGAGTGCCTGTGCGGCAAGTACAAGCGCATGAAGTACAAGGGCATCATCTGCGAAAAGTGCGGCGTCGAAGTCACGCTGTCGCGCGTTCGCCGTGAGCGCATGGGCCACATCGAGCTCGCAGCTCCCGTTGCCCACATCTGGTTCTTGAAGTCGCTGCCGAGCCGCATCTCGACGCTGCTCGACATGACGCTGAAGGATGTAGAGCGCGTTCTCTACTTCGAAAACTACATCGTCACCGAGCCGGGCCTCACCGCCCTTAAGGAGCACCAGCTCCTCTCGGAAGAAGAGTACATGCTTGCCGTCGACGAATACGGCGAAGACCAGTTCACGGCCATGATCGGCGCTGAGGCCATCTACGAGATGCTGGCCTCGATGAACCTCGAGAAGATCGCCGGCGATCTGCGCTCCGAGCTTGCCGACACGACGTCGGATCTCAAGCAGAAGAAGCTGATGAAGCGCCTGAAGATCGTCGAGAACTTCATGGAGTCGGGCAACCGCCCGGAATGGATGATCATGAAGGTCGTTCCGGTGATCCCGCCGGACCTGCGCCCGCTCGTTCCGCTTGATGGCGGTCGTTTCGCGACGTCGGACCTCAACGATCTCTACCGCCGCGTCATCAACCGTAACAACCGTCTGAAGCGCCTGATCGAACTGCGCGCTCCGGGCATCATCATCCGCAACGAAAAGCGCATGCTGCAGGAATCTGTGGATGCGCTCTTCGACAACGGCCGCCGTGGCCGCGTTATCACCGGCGCCAACAAGCGTCCGCTGAAGTCGCTGTCCGACATGCTCAAGGGCAAGCAGGGCCGCTTCCGTCAGAACCTACTCGGCAAGCGCGTCGACTACTCCGGCCGTTCGGTCATCGTGACCGGTCCGGAACTGAAGCTGCATCAGTGCGGTCTTCCGAAGAAGATGGCGCTCGAGCTCTTCAAGCCGTTCATCTATGCCCGTCTCGACGCCAAGGGTTACTCCTCGACCGTCAAGCAGGCCAAGAAGCTGGTCGAAAAGGAAAAGCCTGAGGTTTGGGATATCCTCGACGAGGTCATCCGCGAGCATCCGGTTCTCCTGAACCGCGCGCCGACGCTGCACCGCCTGGGCATCCAGGCCTTCGAACCTACCCTGGTCGAAGGCAAGGCTATCCAGCTGCACCCGCTCGTCTGCACGGCATTCAACGCCGACTTCGACGGCGACCAGATGGCCGTTCACGTGCCGCTGTCGCTCGAAGCCCAGCTCGAAGCCCGCGTTCTGATGATGTCGACGAACAACATCCTGCACCCGGCAAACGGTGCACCGATCATCGTTCCGTCGCAGGACATGGTTCTCGGCCTCTATTACCTCTCGATCATGAACCAGAACGAGCCGGGCGAAGGCATGGCCTTCTCCGATCTCGGCGAACTGCATCATGCGCTCGAGACCAAGGTCGTGACGCTGCACACCAAGATCCGCGGTCGCTTCAAGTCGGTCGGCGAAGACGGCAAGCCGTATTCGAAGATCTACGAAACGACGCCGGGCCGTCTGCTCATTGGCGAACTTCTGCCCAAGAACGGCAAGGTGACCTTCGACATCTGCAACCAGGAAATGACCAAGAAGAACATCTCGAAGATGATCGACGCGGTCTACCGTCATTGCGGCCAGAAGGACACGGTCATTTTCTGCGACCGTATCATGCAGCTCGGCTTCAGCCATGCGTGCCGCGCCGGCATTTCGTTCGGCAAGGACGACATGGTCATTCCGGAAACCAAGGCGAAGATCGTCGGTGATACCGAAAACCTGGTGAAGGAATACGAACAGCAGTACAATGACGGCCTGATCACCCAGGGCGAAAAGTACAACAAGGTCGTCGACGCCTGGGGCAAGGCCACCGAGAAGGTCGCCGAAGACATGATGGCCCGCATCAAAGCCGTCGAATTCGACAAGACCACCGGTCGTCAGAAGCCCATGAACGCCATCTACATGATGTCGCACTCCGGCGCCCGTGGTTCTCCGAACCAGATGCGTCAGCTGGGCGGCATGCGCGGCCTCATGGCCAAGCCGTCGGGCGAAATCATCGAAACGCCGATCACGTCGAACTTCAAGGAAGGCCTGACCGTCAACGAGTACTTCAACTCGACGCACGGTGCCCGTAAGGGTCTCGCCGACACCGCCTTGAAGACCGCGAACTCCGGTTACCTGACACGCCGTCTCGTCGACGTCGCCCAGGATTGCATCGTCAACTCGGTCGATTGCGGTACCGATACCGGCCTCACCATGACTGCCATCGTCGATGCCGGTCAGGTCGTTGCCTCGCTCGGCGCCCGTATTCTCGGTCGTACGGCTCTCGACGATATCGATCATCCGGTTACGGGTGAGCGCCTCGTTGACGCCGGCAAGATGATCCTCGAACCCGATGTCATCGAGATCGAAAAGGCTGGTATCCAGTCGATCCGCATCCGTTCGGCCCTGACCTGCGAGATCCAGACCGGCGTTTGCGCGGTCTGCTACGGTCGTGACCTTGCACGCGGTACGCCTGTCAATATGGGCGAAGCGGTCGGTGTTATCGCTGCTCAGTCGATCGGCGAGCCGGGCACGCAGCTCACCATGCGTACGTTCCACCTTGGTGGCACGGCAACCGTGGTCGACCAGTCGTTCCTGGAAGCTTCGTATGAAGGTACGGTTCAGATCAAGAACCGCAACCTGCTGCGCAACTCGGATGGCAACCTCGTTGCTATGGGCCGCAACATGACCGTCCAGATCCTGGACGAACGTGGTGTCGAGCGCTCCTCGCAGCGTGTGGCCTACGGTTCGAAGCTGCACGTCGACGAAGGCGACAAGGTCAAGCGCGGCCAGCGTCTGGCAGAGTGGGACCCCTACACCCGTCCGATGATGACGGAAGTAGCCGGTACCGTTCAGTTCGAAGACGTTGTCGACGGTCTCTCGGTTCTTGAAGCGACCGACGAATCCACGGGCATCACCAAGCGTCAGGTTATCGACTGGCGTTCGACCCCGCGTGGTTCGGACCTTAAGCCGGCAATCGTCATCAAGGACGCCAGCGGCAATGTCATGAAGCTGTCCCGTGGTGGTGACGCTCGCTTCCTGCTTTCGGTCGACGCGATCCTGTCGGTCGAGCCGGGCACCAAGGTGTCGCAGGGTGACGTGCTTGCACGTTCGCCGCTCGAAAGCGCCAAGACCAAAGACATCACCGGTGGTCTGCCGCGCGTTGCCGAACTGTTCGAAGCTCGTCGTCCGAAGGACCACGCCATCATCGCTGAGATCGATGGTACGATCCGCCTCGGCCGCGATTACAAGAACAAGCGTCGCGTCATCATCGAGCCGGCGGAAGACGGTGTCGAGCCGGTCGAATACCTGATCCCGAAGGGCAAGCCCTTCCACCTTCAGGAAGGCGACTATATCGAGAAGGGTGATTACATCCTCGACGGTAACCCGGCTCCGCACGACATCCTGGCGATCAAGGGCGTCGAAGCTCTGGCTTCGTACCTGGTCAACGAAATCCAGGAAGTCTATCGCCTGCAGGGCGTTGTCATCAACGACAAGCACATCGAAGTGATTGTCCGTCAGATGCTGCAGAAGGTGGAAATCACCGATGCAGGCGACTCGACCTACATCGTCGGCGACAACGTCGACCGTATCGAGCTCGAAGACGTCAACGATGCGCTGATCGAACAGGGCAAGAAGCCTGCTTATGGCGATCCGGTTCTGCTCGGTATCACCAAGGCGTCGCTGCAGACCCCGTCCTTCATCTCCGCCGCGTCCTTCCAGGAAACGACGAAGGTGCTGACGGAGGCTGCAATCGCCGGCAAGACCGACGGCCTGCAGGGTCTGAAGGAAAACGTCATCGTCGGCCGCCTGATCCCAGCCGGTACCGGTGGCACGATGACCCAGATCCGCCGCATCGCGACGTCGCGCGACGAGATGATCCTCGAAGAACGCCGCAAGGGCACGGGCGCCGATGTCGCCACCCCGATGCTGCAGGATCTCGCAGGCGAGAGCGCGCCGGCTGCCGAATAATCGGCAGTTTGGTTCTCAGAATTGAAAAGCCGCCCGGAGCGATCCGGGCGGCTTTCGCTTTTGGTTCGTTATTACCGGTGAGAGGCTCAGCCAAGCAGCGGCAATCCATGCTCCATGCCGTAGCCGAGCCGTGTGCTGGCGGTGTCGAAGCTGAGCCAGAAGAACCGAAACAGGATTGGCCCTCCGCCGCTGAACGGCGTCATTTCCCGATGCAGCCAAGTGGTGGGCTGCTTACCTTCGAGGGAAACGTGGAAGTAGTGCCGCCGGTGGCAAGTTTCGGTACCGTTTTTGGAAAAGCGATAGTCATGGACGGCGAGCGGGGTGAGGGGAGTTGCGGGCAGGATCCCGGTCTCTTCCGAAAATTCCCGAAGTGCCGCGGCGCCGACATCTTCGCCGGCCTCAACCGTACCGCCGGGAACCTGAAGCTCGACCTCGGGAAAGTCGGGCTCATCGAAAACCAGTAGCCTGTCGCGCCAAGTGGCGTAGATCAGCACCTTGAGCGCATTCGGCTTCATCGGGGTCTCAGCTGAAGCGGATGATCGCGACTTCGCCGTCGACGGCGCCCTGGTAAGCGGAGGCGTGCGGCTCCTCTTCCGGTACCTCGGTCAGCATGCCGATCTGGTCGAGATCTGCCTCGATGAAGCCTTCCTCGGCCAGTGCGTTCAGAGCCTCGCGCACGGCGCTGTCGTCATCGGCGGCCTTGAGCATGATGTGGAGGTCGACGCCCTCACTGTCATCGGACTGATAGCCCTTGCCGATGATGATGAAGACCATCGGGCCTTCGGAATTGTTGTCGTTGTCGGGGGCAGTAATCATCGGTTGTCCTTCGATTCGAGATTTGAATCTGATTTCATGCGCTTAGCGTCTGCAATCGGTGATTCCATAGCCGCTTTTCGTTGCACTGCTCAAGTTTATCTTGCCGCGCCGCAGTGAATTCAGCTAGAAGCGCCAAAAGAGCGCGGAATGGCCCGGTTTCAAGGCGTTTGGCCGAAGTTTATTTGTTAACGGCCTTGACGAGACGACGGGAAACCAGTAGTACCCGCGCCATCCGGACCCATGTGAGGCATGGCCATTCGGGGCGACGCGCTCCGGAGATCACCTCAAACAAGGTTCGAAACGCACGTTGAAGATATGATGCCTGCACGCACGACGCATGTCTTTTGCGTCCTCTGCTCTCTGTGGTCCATCTGCGAAAGCGGATCGGGCCACGTTTTGCGCATTGAGACACGCGTGTGATCTTGCCGGAGACGGCGCGAGTTACGCCCGCAAGGGATTGAAATATAAACGTAAGGGATGGTTGAATGCCTACCGTAAACCAGCTTATCCGCAAGCCGCGTCAGGCGAACGTAAAGCGTAATAAGGTTCCTGCCCTGCAGGAAAACCCGCAGAAGCGCGGCGTTTGCACCCGCGTCTACACGACGACGCCGAAGAAGCCGAACTCGGCTCTCCGTAAGGTCGCAAAGATCCGTCTGACCAACGGCTTCGAAGTCATTGGTTACATTCCCGGCGAAGGTCACAACCTTCAGGAACACTCTGTCGTCATGATCCGTGGCGGCCGCGTTAAGGACCTTCCGGGTGTCCGTTACCACATCATCCGCGGCGTTCTCGATACACAGGGTGTCAAGAACCGCAAGCAGCGCCGTTCCAAGTACGGTGCGAAGCGTCCGAAGTAATTCGGGTTTTAAGAAATCCGGCGCTGCGTGAGGTCCTCCGCGTGATAAAGCGCCTTAACGGTTAAGAGACGAGAAGTATGTCCAGACGTCACAGAGCAGAAAAGCGCGAGATCAACCCGGACCCGAAGTTCGGCGATCTCATCGTCACCAAGTTCATGAATGCCATCATGCTTGACGGCAAGAAGTCCGTCGCTGAAAGCATTGTCTACGGCGCATTTGACTCCGTGCAGGGCAAGTCCAAGCAGGAGCCGCTCGGCGTGTTCCATCAGGCTCTGGACAACGTTGCTCCGCACGTTGAAGTCCGTTCGCGCCGCGTTGGTGGTGCTACCTATCAGGTTCCGGTCGACGTTCGTCCGGAGCGCCGTCAGGCCCTGGCCATCCGCTGGCTGATCGCTGCCGCGCGCAAGCGCAACGAAACGACCATGGTCGACCGACTGTCGGGCGAGCTTCTCGATGCATCCAACAACCGTGGTTCCGCGGTCAAGAAGCGCGAAGACACGCATAAGATGGCTGATGCCAACCGTGCGTTCTCGCATTATCGCTGGTAATCCCGAACGGGTTCGAAAGGCAGTCCACAATGGCTCGCGAATACAAAATCGAAGACTACCGAAATTTCGGTATCATGGCGCACATTGACGCCGGCAAGACGACGACGACCGAACGTATCCTTTACTACACCGGCAAGTCGCACAAGATCGGTGAAGTGCACGACGGCGCAGCCACCATGGACTGGATGGAGCAGGAGCAGGAGCGTGGCATCACGATCACTTCCGCTGCGACCACGACCTACTGGAAGGGTCGCGACGGCAAGACGCGCCGCTTCAACATCATCGACACCCCCGGCCACGTCGACTTCACCATCGAAGTCGAGCGTTCGCTGCGCGTTCTCGACGGTGCTATTGCTCTTCTCGATGCCAACGCAGGCGTAGAGCCGCAGACGGAAACCGTCTGGCGTCAGGCTGAGAAATACAACGTTCCGCGCATGATCTTCTGCAACAAGATGGACAAGACCGGTGCGGACTTCTACCGCTCGGTTGAGATGATCAAGACCCGTCTCGGTGCGACTGCTGTTGTCATGCAGCTGCCGATCGGCGCAGAAACAGAGTTCAAGGGTGTTGTCGACCTGATCGAGATGAATGCTCTCGTCTGGCGCGATGAATCGCTCGGCGCCCAGTGGGACGTCGTCGAAATCCCGGACGACCTGAAGGCCAAGGCTGAAGAGTATCGCGAAAAGCTGATCGAGACCGTTGTCGAGATCGACGAAGCCGCGATGGAAGCCTACCTCGAAGGCAACATGCCCGACAACGATCAGATCCGTGCGCTCGTTCGCCGCGGCACGATCGACGTCAAGTTCCACCCGATGTTCTGTGGCACGGCCTTCAAGAACAAGGGCGTCCAGCCGCTGCTCGACGCCGTTGTCGATTACCTGCCGTCGCCGCTCGACATTCCGGCGATCAAGGGCATCGACTTCAAGACGGAAGCCGAAATCGAACGTCATGCTGACGATTCCGAGCCGCTTTCGATGCTCGCGTTCAAGATCATGAACGACCCCTTCGTCGGTTCGCTGACGTTCGCGCGCATCTACTCCGGCAAGCTCGAAAAGGGTTCGTCGGTTTTGAACACGGTCAAGGACAAGCGCGAGCGTGTCGGCCGTATGCTGCAGATGCACTCGAACTCGCGTGAAGACATCGAAGAAGCCTTCGCGGGTGACATCGTTGCTCTCGCCGGCCTCAAGGAAACCACCACGGGTGACACGCTCTGCGATCCGCTGAAGCCTGTCATTCTCGAGCGCATGGAATTCCCTGAGCCGGTCATCCAGATCGCGATCGAGCCGAAGTCCAAGGGCGACCAGGAAAAGATGGGCCTCGCGCTCAACCGCCTGGCTGCTGAAGACCCGTCCTTCCGCGTTAAGACCGACCAGGAATCCGGCCAGACGATCATCGCCGGCATGGGCGAACTTCACCTCGATATCATCGTTGACCGTATGCGTCGCGAGTTCAAGGTTGAAGCAAACGTCGGTGCTCCGCAGGTTGCTTACCGCGAAACCATCACGCGCCAGCACGAGGAAGACTACACGCACAAGAAGCAGTCCGGTGGTACCGGCCAGTTCGCGCGCGTCAAGATCGTCTTCGAACCGAACCCGGAAGGCGAAGACTTCAAGTTCGAATCCAAGATCGTCGGCGGTGCTGTTCCGAAGGAATACATCCCGGGCGTTCAGAAGGGTATCGAAAGCGTTCTGTCGTCCGGCCCGCTGGCTGGCTTCCCGATGCTCGGCGTCAAGGCGACGCTCATCGACGGTGCCTTCCATGACGTCGACTCGTCAGTTCTGGCCTTCGAAATCGCCTCGCGTGCTTGCTTCCGTGAAGCAGCCAAGAAGGCCGGCGCTCAGCTGCTCGAGCCGATGATGAAGGTCGAAGTCGTAACGCCTGAAGATTACGTCGGTGACGTGATCGGCGACCTGAACTCCCGTCGTGGCCAGATCCAGGGCCAGGAGAGCCGTGGTGTAGCGGTTGTCATCAACGCGAACGTTCCGCTGGCGAACATGTTCAAGTATGTCGACAACCTGCGCTCCATGTCTCAGGGCCGCGCGCAGTACACGATGACCTTTGATCACTATTCGCCGGTCCCGTCGAACGTCGCAACGGAAATCCAGGCAAAGTATTCCGGTCAGAAGTGACCGGAATACCAATTGACCGATAACAAAAATTAGATCCCTCAGGGGACCTTAAAAGAGTGGAGAGCCCACATGGCAAAGAGTAAGTTTGAGCGCAACAAGCCGCACGTTAACATCGGCACGATCGGCCACGTTGACCACGGCAAGACGTCTCTGACGGCAGCGATCACGAAGTATTTCGGCGAGTTCAAGGCGTACGACCAGATCGACGCTGCGCCGGAAGAAAAGGCCCGCGGCATCACCATTTCGACGGCCCACGTCGAATACGAGACCCCAGCCCGCCACTATGCTCACGTTGACTGCCCCGGCCACGCCGACTACGTCAAGAACATGATCACCGGTGCGGCGCAGATGGACGGCGCGATCCTGGTTTGCTCGGCTGCTGACGGCCCGATGCCGCAGACCCGCGAGCACATCCTGCTGGCTCGCCAGGTCGGCGTTCCTGCGATCGTCGTGTTCCTCAACAAGGTCGACCAGGTTGACGACGCCGAGCTTCTCGAACTCGTCGAGCTCGAAGTGCGCGAACTGCTGTCGTCCTACGACTTCCCGGGCGACGACATTCCGGTCATCAAGGGTTCGGCTCTTGCTGCTCTGGAAGATTCCGACAAGAAGATCGGCGAAGACGCGATCCGCGAGCTGATGGCAGCCGTTGACGCCTACATCCCGACGCCTGAGCGTCCGATCGACCAGCCGTTCCTGATGCCGATCGAAGACGTGTTCTCGATCTCGGGCCGTGGTACGGTTGTGACCGGCCGCGTCGAGCGTGGCATCGTCAAGGTTGGCGAAGAAGTCGAAATCGTCGGCATCCGCCCGACCTCGAAGACGACGGTGACCGGCGTTGAAATGTTCCGCAAGCTGCTCGACCAGGGCCAGGCTGGCGACAACATCGGCGCTCTGGTTCGCGGTGTGAACCGTGACGGCGTCGAGCGTGGTCAGATCCTGTGCAAGCCGGGCTCTGTCAAGCCGCACAAGAAGTTCAAGGCCGAAGCCTACATCCTGACGAAGGAAGAAGGCGGCCGTCATACGCCGTTCTTCACGAACTACCGTCCGCAGTTCTACTTCCGCACGACGGACGTGACGGGCATCGTCACCCTGCCGGAAGGCACGGAAATGGTTATGCCTGGCGACAACGTCACGGTTGACGTCGAGCTGATCGTTCCGATCGCGATGGAAGAAAAGCTGCGCTTCGCGATCCGCGAAGGCGGCCGTACCGTCGGCGCAGGCATCGTTGCCTCCATCGTCGAGTAATCTTCGCAACGGCCGCTCACGCGAGCGGCCGGTTCGATGACAATATTATGAAGCAAGTGGCTTTGGCCGCTTGCTTATTACAGTAAAATGTTGCAAATGGCGCGCGAGCGCTATTTGCGCCCTGCTTCGTTCATCGAAGCGGGTGACTACAGCAAACAATAAGGTGGGCTGGAAGGCCTGAAGACTGGATAGGGGCACCGTAACCCGGCGCCTCTCTCGATCTTTGAAACCGGTGGTCCGCCTTAGGAATAAAAACAGCCCGTGCCTAACCGAAAGGCGCGCGGGATAACAAACACAAGGATAACGTCGAATGAACGGCCAAAATATCCGCATTCGCCTGAAGGCGTTCGATCACCGCATTCTCGACGCTTCGACGCGCGAGATCGTGTCGACGGCGAAGCGCACCGGAGCTAGCGTCCGGGGCCCCGTTCCGCTTCCGACTCGCATCGAGAAGTTTACGGTCAACCGGTCCCCACACATCGACAAGAAGAGCCGCGAGCAGTTCGAGATGCGCACGCATAAGCGCCTTCTCGACATCGTTGACCCGACACCGCAGACGGTAGACGCGCTGATGAAGCTCGATCTCGCCGCTGGTGTCGATGTTGAGATCAAGCTCTGAGCCCTGCTCGAGCTGAGTTGGAAGGATTGAACCGATGCGTTCAGGTGTGATTGCACAAAAGGTGGGCATGACCCGCGTCTACAACGACGCCGGCGAGCATGTTCCGGTAACGGTACTGCGCATGGAAGGCTGCCAGGTTGTGGCCCAGCGCACAGTGGAAAAGAACGGCTACGCCGCAGTTCAGCTCGGTGCTGGCGCGGCGAAGGTCAAGAATACGTCGAAGGCAATGCGCGGTAACTTCGCTGTCGCCAATGTCGAGCCGAAGGCCAAGCTCGCGGAATTCCGCGTCACGGAAGACAACCTCCTCGAGGTTGGCACCGAGCTCAAGGCTGGTCACTTCGCGGCTGGTCAGCTCGTCGATGTGACGGGTACGACGATCGGTAAGGGCTTTGCGGGCGCCATGAAGCGTCACGGTTTCGGCGGTCTTCGCGCCACGCACGGTGTGTCTGTTTCGCACCGCTCGCATGGTTCGACGGGCTCGCGCCAGGATCCGGGCAAGGTTTTCAAGAATAAGAAGATGGCTGGTCACATGGGCCAGACGCGCGTTACGACTCAGAACCTTGAAGTGGTTTCGACCGATGAAGATCGCGGTCTGATCCTGATCAAGGGTGCAGTACCCGGTTCCAAGGGTGCCTGGATCATTGTGCGCGACGCCGTCAAGTCGGCCGCGAAGTAAGGGAGCCAGACCAATGGAATTCAACGTCAAGACCCTCGAGGGAAAAGACGCAGGGAAGGTTTCTCTTTCTGACGCGATTTTCGGCCTCGAGCCCCGCGAAGACATTCTCGCCCGCGTCATCCGCTGGCAGCTTGCCAAGAAGCAGCAGGGCACGCACAAAGCCAAGGGCCGCGCCGAAGTATGGCGCACCGGTGCCAAGATGTACAAGCAGAAGGGTACGGGCCGCGCTCGTCACCATTCGGCTCGCGCTCCGCAGTTCCGCGGCGGTGGTAAGGCTCACGGCCCGGTTGTTCGCAGCCACGAACACGACCTTCCGAAGAAGGTTCGCGCGCTCGGCCTGCGCCTCGCTCTTTCGGCAAAGCTGAAGTCCGATGATGTCATCATCATCGACAACCTAGTCGCTGCTGAAGCAAAGACCAAGGCACTGGCATCGACCTTCGAGACGCTCGGCCTGACCAACGCTCTCTTCATCGGTGGCGCTGAACTTGATGGCAACTTCAAGCTCGCAGCCAAGAACATCCCGAACATCGATGTTCTGCCGATCCAGGGCATCAACGTTTATGACATCGTGCGCCGTGGCAAGCTCGTGCTTTCCAAGGCTGCCGTTGAAGCTCTAGAGGAGCGTTTCAAGTGACCGATCTTCGCCATTATGATGTGATCGTCTCGCCGGCGATCACCGAAAAGTCCACTCTGGTATCGGAAAACAACCAGGTTGTTTTCAATGTCGCCAAGACGGCGTCGAAGCCGGAAATCAAGGCTGCAGTCGAGGCGCTCTTCGGCGTCAAGGTCACGGCCGTCAACACTCTGCTCCGCAAGGGCAAGACCAGGCGTTTTCGCGGTATTGTCGGCAAGCAGAAGGACGTGAAGAAGGCTGTGGTGACTTTGGCTGAAGGCCAGACGATCGACGTCTCCACCGGTCTCTGAGGAATAAAAAGATGGCATTGAAAACATTCAATCCGACGACCCCGAGCCAGCGTCAGCTGGTCATCGTCGATCGCTCCTCGCTCTACAAGGGCAAGCCGGTCAAGGCGCTGACGGAAGGTCTGACAAAGAGCGGCGGTCGTAACAACCTCGGCCGCATCACTGCCCGCTTCATCGGTGGCGGTCACAAGCGCACTTATCGTCTGGTCGACTTCAAGCGTCGCAAGTTCGACGTCGAGGGCACCGTCGAGCGTATCGAATACGATCCGAACCGTACGGCTTTCATCGCGCTGGTGACCTATGCTGACGGCGAGAAGGCCTATATCCTCGCTCCGCAGCGCCTTGCTGCCGGCGACAAGGTCATCGCTTCGGAAAAGGCTGTCGACGTGAAGCCCGGCAACACGATGCCGCTGCAGTTCATTCCGGTCGGCTCCATCATCCACAACGTGGAAATGAAGCCGGGCAAGGGTGGTCAGATCGCTCGCTCGGCCGGTGGTTACGCACAGCTCGTCGGCCGCGACCAGGGCATGGCGATCCTTCGCCTGAACTCCGGTGAACAGCGTCTCGTCCATGGCTCCTGCCTTGCGTCGATCGGCGCCGTCTCCAACCCTGACCACGCCAACATCAATGACGGCAAGGCCGGCCGTACTGTTTGGCGCGGCAAGCGTCCGCATAACCGCGGCGTCGTCATGAACCCGGTCGACCATCCGCACGGCGGTGGTGAAGGCCGTACCTCTGGTGGTCGTCACCCGGTAACTCCGTGGGGCAAGCCGACCAAGGGCAAGCGCACCCGGTCGAACAAGTCGACCGACAAGATGATCATGCGCTCGCGTCATCAGCGTAAGAAGTAAGAGAGGAAGTCTCCAATGGCTCGTTCAGTATGGAAAGGTCCGTTCGTTGACGGCTATCTTCTCAAGAAGGCTGAGAAGGTTCGTGAAGGCGGACGTGCAGAAGTAATCAAGATCTGGAGCCGTCGCTCCACGATCCTGCCGCAGTTCGTCGGTCTCACCTTCGGCGTCTACAACGGCAGCAAGCATGTTCCGGTCAGCGTCAATGAAGACATGGTCGGCCACAAATTCGGTGAATTCTCTCCGACCCGGACCTACTACGGTCACGGTGCGGACAAGAAGGCAAAGAGGAAGTAATCATGGGCAAGGCAAAAGCCGAACGCCGGCTGAAGGACAACGAGGCGCAAGCAGTCGCCCGTACGCTCCGCGTCAGCCCACAGAAGCTCAACCTCGTTGCTGCGGCTATCCGCGGCAAGAAGGTCGATCGTGCACTCGCTGAGCTGGAATTCTCCCGCAAGCGCATCGCAGGCGCCGTCAAGAAGACGCTCGAATCTGCGATCGCAAACGCCGAGAACAACCACGATCTCGACGTTGACACGCTGGTTGTCGCAGAAGCCTACGTAGGCAAGTCGATCGTCATGAAGCGTTTCCACGCTCGTGGCCGTGGCCGTGCATCTCGCGTCGAGAAGCCGTTCGCGCACCTCACGATCGTTGTCCGCGAAGTGCAGGCACAAGAGGAGGCCGCATAATGGGTCAGAAAATCAATCCAATCGGTTTCCGTCTTGGCATCAACCGTACCTGGGATAGCCGCTGGTTTGCGGACAATGCCGAGTACGGGCAGCTGCTGCACGAAGACCTGAAGATGCGCAAGTTCGTGATGAGCGAACTGAAGCAGGCCGGTATCGCCAAGGTGGTCATCGAGCGTCCGCACAAGAAGTGCCGCGTCACGATCCACTCGGCTCGTCCGGGCCTGATCATCGGCAAGAAGGGCGCAGACATCGACAAGCTCCGCAAGAAGCTGTCGGAGATGACGAATTCCGAAACGCACCTCAACATCGTTGAAGTTCGCAAGCCGGAAGTCGACGCTACGCTCGTCGCACAGTCGATCGCTCAGCAGCTCGAGCGTCGTGTTGCTTTCCGTCGCGCCATGAAGCGTGCCGTTCAGTCTGCAATGCGTCTTGGCGCCGAAGGCATCAAGATCACCTGCGCAGGCCGTCTCGGCGGTGCTGAAATCGCTCGTACGGAGTGGTACCGCGAAGGTCGCGTTCCGCTGCACACGCTGCGCGCTGACATTGACTATGGTACGGCTGAAGCGGAAACCGCTTTCGGCATCTGCGGCATCAAGGTTTGGATCTTCAAGGGCGAAATCCTTGAGCACGATCCGATGGCCTCCGAGCGCCGCGCACTCGAGGGTGACGCTCAGGGTCCGGCAAGCCGTGATCGCGATCGTCGCCGCGACAACGCTTAATAGCGTTGGTGGCAGATAAGTTCGGAGAATAAGAAAATGTTGCAGCCAAAGCGTACCAAGTACCGCAAGCAATTTAAGGGCCGCATCAAGGGCGTCGCCAAGGGTGGTTCAGACCTCGCCTTCGGTGAATTCGGCCTTAAGGCTCAAGAGCCGAACCGCGTCAATGCACGCGAGATCGAAGCGGCCCGCCGCGCGATCACGCGTTACATGAAGCGCGCCGGCCGTGTATGGATCCGCGTGTTCCCGGATGTTCCGGTAACCGCAAAGCCGACCGAAGTCCGTATGGGTAAGGGTAAGGGCTCTGTTGAATATTGGGCATGCAAGGTCAAGCCAGGCCGTATGATGTTCGAAATCGACGGTGTTAGCGAAGAAATCGCTCGCGAAGCGCTTCGCCTCGGCTCTGCCAAGCTCTCGGTCAAGACGCGCTTCGTACAGCGCATTGCAGAGTAAGGAGCAAGGCACATGAAAGCCGAAGAAGTTCGCGGCCTGACGGCCGATCAGCTCAAGGACAAGCTTGCCGACCTGAAGAAGGAGCAGTTCAACCTGCGCTTCCAGAAGGCCACCGGTCAGCTCGAAAAGTCCTCTCGCGTCAACGAAGTTCGCAAGGACATCGCCCGCGTGAAAACCATTGCCCGCCAGAAGGCGGCAGAAGCAAAGGCGTAAAGGAAAAGATCATGCCGAAGCGCATTCTGCAGGGCGTTGTCGTTGGCGACAAGAACGAGAAGACTGTCGTAGTTCGCGTTGAGCGTCGTTTCGCTCACCCGCTGCTCCAGAAGACCGTTCGTCGTTCCAAGAAGTACAAGGCCCACGACGAAAACAACCAGTACAAGATCGGCGATACCGTATCCATCGAGGAATGCGCGCCGATCTCGAAGGACAAGCGCTGGACGGTCGTTTCCGCCCAGGCCAAGTAAGATTTTTGCGCGAGGCCTTGCGTCTCGCGGAAATATCTGTATGAAGCAGCGTCAGAACGCTCGTCCGTCGGGCGTTCTTTTGCTTTGAGCGCACGGAAGGTCCCGTTGGGAAACCACCCTGGCACGATCGATCCCGCGCTATTCAAGCTATGCCGTGTTTTCGCCTGCTCTCGTAGCAAGCGGCCGGCTGAAAATTTTCATAAGCCGGGGAAGGGGGCTCGCAGCCCAACCATTCCGGTAAACCAAGAAGGCGACCTGATATGATTCAGATGCAAACAAACCTCGACGTGGCGGATAATTCCGGCGCACGTCGTGTCATGTGCATCAAGGTGCTGGGCGGCTCGAAGCGCAAGTATGCCGGGATCGGCGACGTTATCGTCGTTTCGATCAAGGAAGCGATCCCGCGTGGCCGCGTGAAGAAGGGTGACGTGATGAAGGCGGTGGTCGTTCGTACCGCCAAGGAAATCCGTCGCGTTGATGGCAGCATCATCCGCTTCGACACGAATGCAGCAGTCCTCATCGACAACAAGAAAGAGCCGATCGGCACCCGTATCTTCGGACCGGTTCCGCGCGAACTTCGCGCCAAGAACCACATGAAGATCATCTCGCTGGCTCCCGAAGTACTGTAAGGAGCGCGAACGATGCAAAAGATTCGTAAGGGCGACAAGGTCGTCATGCTCGCAGGCAAGGACAAGGGCCGCACCGGCGAAGTCCTCCAGGTTCTGCCTAAGGAAGATCGCGCCGTTGTTCGTGGCGTCAACGTCGTAAAGCGCCATCAGCGCCAGACGCAGACCCAGGAAGCCGGCATCATCAGCAAGGAAGCCTCGGTTCACTTGTCCAACGTTGCAATCATCGACAAGGACGGCAAGCCGACCCGCGTTGGTTTCAAGGTTGTTGACGGCAAGAAGGTCCGTGTGGCTAAGCGTTCTGGAGATGTGATCGATGGCTGAGGCAAAGTACGAGCCGCGGCTCAAGAAGGAATATGTTGAGCGCATCCGCGCGGCGATGCAGGAGAAGTTCTCCTTCGCCAACGAGATGATGATACCGAAGCTCGACAAGATCGTAATCAACATGGGTGTTGGTGAAGCAACGGCTGATTCGAAGAAGCCGACTGTTGCTGCAGCTGACCTGGCTGCTATCGCTGGCCAGAAGCCGGTCATCACCCGTGCACGCAACTCCATCGCTGGCTTCAAGGTCCGCGAAGATATGCCGATCGGTGCAAAGGTTACCCTGCGCGGCGCTCGCATGTACGAGTTCCTGGACCGTCTGATCAACATCGCGCTTCCGCGCGTTCGCGACTTTCGTGGCCTGAACCCGAAAAGCTTTGACGGCCGTGGCAACTTCGCCATGGGCATCAAGGAGCACATTGTGTTCCCTGAGATCAACTACGACAAGGTTGATCAGATGTGGGGCATGGACATCATCGTTTGCACGACGGCAACGAAGGACGACGAAGCACGGGCTCTGCTGACAGAGTTCAACTTCCCGTTCCGTCAGTAACCGTAACGACGAGCGTAGAAAAGGAACCGCACATGGCGAAGACAAGCGCAGTTGAAAAGAACAAGCGCCGCCGTACTACGGTCGCCAACCAGGCCGCTAAGCGGGCTGCGTTGAAGGCGATCATCATGAACCAGGCTCTTCCGATCGAAGAGCGGTTCAAGGCCTCGATCAAGCTGGCATCCCTGCCGCGCGATGGATCCAAGACCCGCATTCGCAACCGCTGCGAAGTATCGGGCCGTCCGCGCGCATACTACCGCAAACTGCGCATGTCGCGTATCGCGCTGCGTGAACTCGGCAATCTCGGCAAGGTGCCGGGCATCGTCAAGTCGAGCTGGTAAGGAGCAGGTTAGATGACAATGACTGATCCGTTGGGCGATATGCTCACTCGCATCCGCAACGGCGCTTCTCGCCGCAAGTCGTCGGTCTCGACGCCTGCTTCGAAGCTCCGTGCACGCGTTCTCGATGTTCTGCAGTCCGAAGGCTACATCCGTGGCTATTCCGTTGTCGATTTCGGCAATGGCAAGTCGGAACTCAGCATCGAGCTCAAGTACTACGAAGGCGCATCGGTGATCCGTGAGATCGGCCGTGTGTCCAAGCCGGGCCGCCGGGTCTATGTCTCGGTCAAGTCCATTCCGCAGGTCGCGAACGGCCTCGGCATCACTATCCTTTCGACCCCGAAGGGCGTGATGGCCGATCACCAGGCTCGCGAACAGAACGTTGGTGGCGAGGTTCTTTGCTCGGTCTTCTAAGACAGAGCAAGGATCTCCATAGCGAACAGACAGGATTGAAACATGTCTCGTATCGGTAAAAAGCCCGTTCAGGTACCTGCTGGGATCACGGCTACGGTCGAAGGCCAGAAGGTCACTGCAAAGGGCCCGAAGGGCGAACTGTTCTTCGTCGCAAATGACGGAATCGGCATCAAGCTCGAAGATAATGCGGTTGTTGTAACGCCGCTCACGCAGTCGAAGGAAGCTCGTTCGAAGTGGGGCATGTCCCGCACGATGATCGAGAACATCTTCAAGGGCGTCAAGGACGGCTACGAGCGCAAGCTCGAAATCAACGGCGTTGGTTACCGCGCATCCCTGCAGGGCAAGAACCTGCAACTGGCGCTCGGCTTCAGCCACGACGTCGTTTATGAGCCGCCGCAGGGCATTACGATCGCTGTGCCAAAGCCGACGGAAATCGTCGTTTCCGGCATCAACAAGCAGCAGGTCGGACAGGTTGCCGCTGAAATCCGCGAATACCGCGGTCCTGAGCCTTACAAGGGCAAGGGCGTCAAGTATGCCGAAGAGCGGATTGTCCGCAAAGAAGGCAAGAAGAAGTAAGGATCACGCGAAATGGCTAGCAGGAAAGAAGCACTTGCACGTCGTGCCAACCGCGTGCGTCGTCACCTCAAGTCGGTGGCTAACGGTCGTCCGCGCCTGTCGGTTCATCGCTCGTCGAAGAACATCTATGCTCAGATCATTGACGATGTCGCCGGTAAGACGCTCGCGTCTGCCTCGACCCTCGACAAGGATCTGCGCGGTTCTCTGAAGACCGGTGCTGACACGGCAGCAGCAACCCTCGTAGGCAAGCTCGTTGCTGAGCGTGCGTCGAAGGCAGGCGTCAAGGACGTCGTATTCGACCGTGGCGCCTTCATCTACCACGGCCGCATCAAGGCTTTGGCAGAAGCAGCCCGCGAAGGCGGTCTGTCCTTCTAATAAAGTTTCCGGCCGGCAAGCCTTAGGGCACCGGCCGGATCTCACCGGACCGCAGGCGTCCCGAAAGGGGAGGCCGATGCGGTCTTCGTTTTGTTTGCCGATTGCACCCGGAAAAGAAAAAGGAAAAGGACAATGGCACAGGAAAGAAGAGGTTCTCGCGACGATCGCCAGAACCGCGAAGAACGCGATAGCGAATTCGTCGACAAGTTGGTCGCGATCAATCGCGTTGCCAAGGTTGTAAAGGGTGGCCGCCGTTTCGGTTTCGCCGCTCTCGTCGTCGTAGGTGACCAGAAGGGCCGCGTTGGCTTCGGTCACGGCAAGGCACGCGAAGTGCCGGAAGCAATCCGCAAGGCGACCGAAGCTGCCAAGCGCGAACTGATCTTCGTACCGCTGCGCGACGGCCGTACGCTGCATCACGACGTTCATGGCCGCCATGGCGCTGGCAAGGTTCTGCTTCGTTCGGCCAAGGTCGGTACCGGTATCATCGCCGGTGGCCCGATGCGCGCCGTTTTCGAAACGCTCGGCGTTCACGACGTCGTCGCCAAGTCGACCGGTTCCTCGAACCCATACAACATGGTTCGCGCTACCTTCGACGCTCTGAAGCACCAGGTTCACCCGAAGGACATCGCAGCTCAGCGCGGCATCAAGTATGCAACGCTCCAGGCTCGCCGTGCCGCTTCTGGCAATGCCTCTGAAGAATAAGAGGAGTCTGACAGATGGCTAAGGCTACCAAGAAGACTGAAGCGAAGACGGTTACTGTCGAACAGATCGGCAGCCCGATTCGTCGTCCGGACGTCCAGCAGCGCACGCTGATTGGCCTCGGACTCAACAAGATGCACCGTCGCCGCACGCTGGAAGATACCCCTTCCGTTCGTGGCATGATCCGTGCTGTCCAGCATCTCGTTCGCGTCGTCGACGAGAAGTAAGCCGGGAGATTCGCTATGAAACTCAATGAAATCAAAGACAACGAAGGTTCAACCCACAGCCGCAAGCGCCTCGGCCGCGGTATTGGTTCGGGTTCGGGCAAGACCGGTGGTCGCGGTGTAAAGGGTCAGAAGTCCCGTTCTGGCGTTGCCATCAACGGTTTCGAAGGCGGTCAGATGCCAATCTACCGTCGCCTGCCGAAGCGCGGCTTCAACAACATCTTCAAGGCCGACTTCGTCGTTGTGTCGCTTGAGCGTGTTCAGGCTGCCATCGACGCCGGCAAGCTCGACGCGAAGGCAACTGTCGACGCAGCGGCTCTGAAGGCTGCCGGCGTTATCCGCCGCGTCAAGGACGGTGTTCGCGTTCTCGCCGACGGCGAGCTGAAGGCAAAGGTCAAGTTCGAAGTTGCTGGCGCATCCAAGCCGGCAATCGAAAAGATCGAAAAGGCCGGCGGTTCCGTCACGCTTCTTTCTGCCGCAGCTGCAGAATAATTAATCTTATGATAAGTCGCCCGGGGTGCTTCACACCGGGCGATTTTGCTCCCATATGTGAGCCTCACAAAAACCGGCTGGGCGCAGGTGCGTCATGGGCGGTAGGAAAGAACACAAGGGTGAGGCATAGGTTGCGTCCGCAATCCGTCCGAAGCCCGCTTTTGAATAATTCAGAATGCTGATTCCGGGTCCGGCACCTCGCTTGGCTTGAGCCCGAAATTGGTAGCGCGGAGAAACGCATGGCGTCTGCAGCGGAACAGTTGGCTTCCAACCTCAATTTTTCGACCTTCGCCAAAGCCGAGGATCTCAAGAAGCGTCTGTGGTTCACACTGGCAGCTCTCCTCGTGTACCGGCTGGGTACGCACATTCCGCTCCCAGGCCTCAATCCAGAAGCTTACGCCCAAGCCTTCCGTGGCCAGGCGGGAGGCATTCTCGGCCTCTTCAACATGTTCTCGGGCGGCGCCGTGCAGCGCATGGCAATCTTTGCGCTCGGCATCATGCCCTACATTTCCGCTTCGATCATCGTGCAGCTGATGACCTCGGTCGTCCCGGCGCTCGAAAACCTGAAGAAGGAAGGCGAACAGGGCCGCAAGATCATCAACCAGTACACGCGCTACGGCACGGTCCTCCTCGGTGCGCTTCAGGCCTACGGCATCTCCGTCGGTCTTGAGAGCGGCAACGGCCTCGTTGTCGATCCGGGCATCTTCTTCCGCATATCCACGGTTGTTACGCTGCTCGGCGGCACGATGTTCCTGATGTGGCTCGGCGAGCAGATCACCTCGCGCGGCATTGGTA
This sequence comes from Rhizobium sp. LjRoot258, assembly GCF_964254185.1. Taxonomy (NCBI): domain Bacteria; kingdom Pseudomonadati; phylum Pseudomonadota; class Alphaproteobacteria; order Hyphomicrobiales; family Rhizobiaceae; genus Rhizobium; species Rhizobium sp. LjRoot258. Next base: position 1,074,309 of record NZ_CAXUST020000001.1, read on the forward strand.
ACGGCATTTCTCTGATCATTTTCGCAGGGATCGCAGCCGGCCTTCCGCAGGCTCTTGCTGGCACCCTTGAACTCGGCCGCACAGGCGCCCTGTCGACGACGCTGATTCTCGCGGTCATCCTCGTCGCGATTGGCGTCATCGCCATCATCGTTTTCGTCGAACGCGCGCAGCGCCGCCTCCTGATCCAGTATCCGAAGCGTCAGGTTGGCAACCGCATGTTCCAGGGTGACACCTCGCATCTGCCGCTGAAGCTCAACACCTCGGGTGTTATCCCGGCGATCTTCGCGTCCTCGCTGCTGTTGCTGCCAGCAACGCTCGCAGGCTTCGCAAACACCTCGTCCTTGCCAGCATGGGCAACCTCGATTGTGGCCGCGCTTGGGCACGGCCAGCCGCTCTACATGCTTTTCTATGGCCTGCTGATCGCTTTCTTCGCCTTCTTCTACACAGCGATCGTCTTCAATCCGAAGGACACCGCCGACAATCTGAAGAAGCATGGCGGCTTCATCCCGGGTATCCGTCCGGGTGAGCGGACCGCCGAGTATATCGACTACGTGCTGACCCGCATTACGGTAATTGGCGCGATCTACCTCGTTTTCGTGTGCATTCTGCCTGAAATTCTTGTGTCGCAAACGGGCATTCCGTTGTCCTTGGGTGGCACTTCGCTCTTGATCGTGGTTAGCGTAACCCTCGATACGGTGGCACAGATTCAGGGTCATCTGATCGCACAACAGTACGAAGGCCTGATCAAGAAATCGAAGTTGCGCGGAGGAAAGAGGGGGCGATGAGACTCATACTGTTAGGGCCGCCGGGCGCGGGTAAGGGGACCCAGGCTCAGCGGATCGTGGAGACGTACGGAATTCCGCAACTCTCCACGGGTGACATGCTTCGTGCTGCCGTTGCGGCTGGTACGGAGGTAGGCATGCGGGCAAAGGCCGTCATGGACGCCGGCAAGCTTGTCTCCGATGAGATCGTCAATGCCATCGTCTCCGAGCGTCTGGATGCTCCAGATTGTGCCAAGGGTTTCATTCTCGACGGTTTTCCGCGCACGCTGGTTCAGGCCGACGCCACGGAAGCCATGCTGAAGAGCAAGGGCCTGGAACTCTCCACGGTGATCGAGATCCAGGTCGACGACAACGTCCTCGCCGACCGCGTCTCCGGACGCTACACCTGCGCCAACTGCGGTGCAGGCTACCACGACACCAACGTCAAGCCGAAGGTGGAAGGTGTCTGCGACCGTTGCGGCTCGACACACTTCAAGCGTCGCCCCGACGACAACCGTGAAACGGTCGTCACGCGCCTGCAGGCCTACTACAAGGAGACGTCTCCGCTGATCGGCTACTACTATGCCAAGGGCAAGCTGAAGTCGGTCGATGGCATGGCGGAGATCGATCACGTCACCGGCGAGATCGATAAGATACTTTCGAAGCTTTAGTCTTTGAAAATAAACTTGGCGGAAGCGGTTGCTTTTCAGCACTGATTCCGCTAAACACCGCGCCAACTCGCGACATTTGATGCGATCGGCGCGGATTTCCAGGGAAGTCCGGGTTCGGTCTTTTTGACATGTACGAACCCAAATTTGAACGAGCGGCCGGTTCGGCTGCGCAACGAAAAGCCTCTTGCCGGATGGCAACGGGAACGCAAGGAGAATAGGCGTGGCACGTATCGCTGGCGTCAACATCCCGACTGCGAAGCGCGTCGTTATCGCGCTGACCTACATTCACGGGATCGGTTCAAAATTCGCGCAGGAAATCATGGAAAAGGTTGGCCTGCCGGCTGACAAGCGCGTCCATCAGCTGACGGACTCCGAAGTCCTGCAGATCCGTGAAACCATCGACCGTGACTATCAGGTCGAAGGTGACCTGCGTCGCGAAACCTCGATGAACATCAAGCGTCTGATGGACCTCGGTTGCTACCGCGGCCTGCGTCATCGCCGTGGCCTGCCGGTCCGCGGTCAGCGCACGCACACCAATGCTCGTACCCGCAAGGGCCCGGCAAAGGCTATCGCTGGTAAGAAGAAGTAATTTCCGGGAAACCGGAGGTGAGGGGGCTGGCGGTCTGCGCCGGCCTCTTTTGAGTTTCGGGCAGGGCCGCAAGGTCTCGTTCCGGTGTAGCCGCTGGCATTACGGCGGTGAAGAGATCCAAGAAAGGGATTTAGATGGCCAAGGAAGCCGTACGCGTTCGCCGTCGCGAACGCAAAAACATCTCGTCGGGTGTTGCCCACGTCAATTCGACCTTCAACAACACGATGATCACCATCACCGACGCACAGGGCAACGCGATTGCCTGGTCGTCGGCTGGCGCCAAGGGCTTCAAGGGCTCGCGCAAGTCGACCCCGTTCGCTGCCCAGATCGCTGCTGAAGACTGCGCCAAGAAGGCTCAGGAACATGGTATGAAGTCGCTGGAGGTCGAAGTTTGCGGTCCGGGTTCGGGTCGTGAATCCGCTCTGCGCGCGCTCCAGGCTGCTGGTTTCATGATCACGTCCATCCGCGACGTGACGCCGATCCCGCACAATGGCTGCCGCCCGCGCAAGAAGCGCCGCGTCTGATCATCGCCACTCACAACACCGGTGAGCGGATTTTCGCCCCCGGTGCTTCTCAAGCTCGGTTGCCACGATTGGATGGTGGCAACGAACGGAAGGCAAAAATATGATTCAGAAAAACTGGCAGGAATTGATCAAGCCGAACAAGGTCGAGTTCTCGTCGAGCTCGCGCATCAAGGCGACGCTCGTAGCAGAGCCGCTTGAGCGTGGTTTCGGCCTCACCCTCGGTAACGCGCTTCGCCGCGTTCTGCTGTCCTCGCTGCGCGGTGCCGCAGTGACGGCTGTGCAGATCGATGGCGTGCTGCATGAGTTCTCGTCGATCCCGGGCGTCCGCGAAGACGTGACGGACATCGTGCTCAACATCAAGGAAATCGCCATCAAGATGGATGGCGATGACGCAAAGCGCATGGTCGTGCGTAAGCAGGGCCCCGGCGTTGTAACAGCTGGCGACATCCAGACGGTCGGCGACATTGAAATCCTCAACCCCGAGCATGTCATCTGCACGCTCGACGAGGGTGCGGAAATCCGTATGGAATTCACCGTCAACAACGGCAAGGGCTATGTTCCGGCCGATCGCAATCGTGCGGAAGATGCTCCGATCGGTCTTATCCCGGTCGACAGCCTTTATTCGCCGGTCAAGAAGGTGTCCTACAAGGTAGAAAATACCCGTGAAGGACAAGTTCTCGACTACGACAAGCTGAACATGACGATCGAGACCGACGGTTCGATCTCCGGCGAAGATGCTGTCGCTTTCGCGGCTCGCATTCTCCAGGATCAGCTTGGCGTGTTCGTCAACTTCGACGAGCCGCAGAAGGAAACCGAAGAGGAAGCAGTCACCGAACTCGCTTTCAACCCGGCGCTCCTCAAGAAGGTGGACGAACTCGAACTGTCTGTTCGCTCGGCAAACTGCCTGAAGAACGACAACATCGTCTACATCGGTGACCTCATTCAGAAGACCGAAGCAGAAATGCTCCGCACGCCGAATTTTGGTCGCAAGTCGCTGAACGAAATCAAGGAAGTTCTCGCTTCCATGGGCCTGCACCTCGGCATGGAAGTGCCGGCATGGCCGCCTGAGAACATCGAAGATCTCGCCAAGCGCTACGAAGACCAATACTAAGGCCGCAAGCGCTCCTGCGGAGCGCTTAAAGCTTGGCCTTAGCATGTTAAATGGCGCATATGCCTTGTCGCTCCGGCTGGAGCCGGAGCGGGACATGCGCAGGTTCAAACGGCAGGCGGATGCCTGCAAGTGAAGGAGAATAGCAATGCGCCACGGTAAAGCCGGCCGCAAGCTGAATAGAACCGCTAGCCACCGCAAGGCAATGTTTGCCAACATGGCGGCTTCGCTCATCACCCATGAGCAGATCGTGACCACCCTGCCGAAGGCAAAGGAAATCCGTCCGATCGTTGAAAAGCTCGTCACCCTCGGCAAGCGCGGTGACCTGCACGCTCGTCGTCAGGCGATCTCGCAGATCCGCGACGCCGCTGTCGTTTCGAAGCTCTTCGACACGATCGCTTCGCGCTATGCAACCCGCAACGGCGGCTACCTGCGTATCATGAAGGCTGGCTTCCGCCAGGGCGACAACGCTGCTCTCGCCGTCATCGAATTCGTTGACCGCGACACCCACGCCAAGGGCGCAGCCGACAAGGCTCGCATTGAAGCCGAAGCTGCTGCAGCTGAAGCCGCTTAATCATTTCCGGTTCGCCGGAAGCAAAACAGCCGGGCTGCGAAGCCCGGCTGTTTTTGTTTGGGGAGCCGTGTTCCGGGACAAAAGGGGTGGTTTCGATCGCGACCTGATGGCCTCTGGTCACAGAAGAGGCACTTCTGGGCATCCGCGACAGCGAGCATATCGAGATCGGGCACCCATCGGATGCTTGTCGAGCAAATTTCGGATCGGAGTTGGCTTTGCCTCTACCGTCAGGCGTCCCAAGGAGTGCGCAGTGTGATCGACCACATAACCATCGCAGTGAGTGATCTGCAGAAGAGCAAGCTGTTCTACGAAAGAGCTTTTGCATCGCTGGGGTACAAACTCTCCTTCGGTAAGGAGAGCGTATTCTGGGCTTTTGATATTGGCGGCGGCAGCCTATTCGAGATCCAGCAGGCCGACAGCGAGCCGCCTTTGGCGCACCTGCATGTCGCCTTCCGAGCTCCAAGCAGAACGGACGTCGACGCTTTTTATCAGGCTGCGCTCGATGCCGGTGCCAAGGACAATGGTGCTCCCGGTCCACGGCCGCACTATGCTCCTGATTATTACGCCTGCTTCGTTCTCGATCCTGATGGCTACAACATCGAAGCCATGATCAATCAGCCAGCGGCGGGAGCGTGACCGGCCGCGTGCCCGATCTGCCTGGCGTCCGCCCGCGATCAGGATGTTTGCACGGGCACCCGTGGCATCACGACACGGTCGCAGGAGCCCGCGTGCGCTCGCGACCTTGCCCGCGCTTCCTACTCCGGGCAATCGGCCGCCATGAGCGGTAGAGGATCAAGAGGATCAGCACACCGATATAGATGGATTGCTCGAGGCCGAGGACTTTGGTCGACAGCGCGAAATGCAGCGCGCCGCAGGCTGCCACGATGTAGACGAGGCGGTGCAGGCGGACCCAGTTCGGCCCCATGCGGCGGATCGAGAAATTGTTCGATGTCACGGCAAGTGGAATAAGCAACGTCAGGCCCGCCATGCCGAACATGATGAAGGGGCGCTTCACCACGTCATTGATGACGGCCGAAAGGATCAAGGCTTGGTCGAGGACCATGTAGACCGTGAAGTGCATCGCCACGTAGTAGAAGCAGAGCAGGCCAAGAGCGCGGCGATAGCGGAGATAGTTCCAGCCGAGCAGATCGCGGGCAGGGCTGACGGCAAGCGTGAGGATCAGGAAGCGGATCGCCCACAGGCCCAGAAAGAGTTCGAAGGTCTTCACCGGATCGGCGCCGAGCTGGTCCGTCACCCCTAGATAGAAGGTCCAGGCAGCAGGGAGGAGCCCCGCCACGTAAAGCAGCCACACGGATGCCGGCTGCCAGCGTTTCGGAAGCGCGAGCGAGAAGTCCGTCATTAGAAATTCGCCTTCAGATCCATGCCGCTATAGAGGCTGGCCACCTCGTCGGCATAGCCGTTGAACGGCAAAGTGGGGTGGCGGCTCGCACCGAAGAAGCCACTTTCACCGATGCGCCGCTCTGTTGCTTGGCTCCAGCGCGGATGATCGACCTCGGGGTTGACGTTGGCGTAGAAGCCGTATTCCTGGGGGTTGGTGACCTGCCAGGTGTTCTTCGGCTCCCTGTCGGTCAGCGTGATCCGCACGATCGACTTGATGCCCTTGAAGCCGTATTTCCACGGCACGACCAGGCGGATCGGAGCGCCGTTCTGGTTCGGCAAGGTCTCGCCGTAAAGGCCGACGGCGAGCAGCGTCAGTGGATGACGTGCCTCGTCCAGCCGCAGGCCTTCCAAATAGGGCCAGTCCAGCGACTGGAAGATGCCCTTCTGCCCCGGCATCTCCTCCGGTCGCACGACCGTCTCGAAGGCGACGTACTTCGCGCTTCCGAGCGGCTCCACCTTGTCGAGCAGGGAGGCAAGGGGGAAGCCGTCCCACGGAATGACCATCGACCAAGCCTCGACGCACCGCATGCGATAGGTGCGACTCTCGAGCGGAAATTCCTTCATCAGCGCTTCGACATCGAGCGTGCCGGGCTTGTTGACCATGCCGTCGACCTTGATCGTCCAAGGCAGCGGCTTGAAGTCGCCCGAAAGTGCCGCGGGATCGCCCTTGTCGAGCCCAAATTCATAGAAGTTGTTGTAGCTCGTGACATCCTTGAGCGGCGTCGTCTTCTCGTCGACGGTGTATTTGCTTTCAATGACCGACAATGCTGCGGCACTAGCCTTGCCGGCGCTGTAGAGCGCCATGGCGCCCAGCGTCGCAGCGCCGAGGAACTCGCGACGCCTCAAGTAGACCTGTTGCGGTGTGATCTCCGAGGTGGCGATCTTTGGGGGACGATAGGATGGCATCTGAAACCTCCTGAGCATTCGAGCTCGGCCTGAACCTTCAACGCGTCACATGCGTCTTTGGATCATTGTTTATGCCCACCGACAGGCCTGCGGAAAGCCAACTTTTTGTGTACGGTGTTTATGGAACAGTCTGTAACGAAACGGATGCGGCGACCGTATATGGTCGATGCGCTCGGCAGTGCAGGCGTACCGGTTTCAGCCTTCCCGGTAGTGACAGTACAGGTCGTTTGGATTAGGACAATTCCAAAAACCAGCGATAGCCCGGCCGCGCAATACCGTTGCCGCCTGCATCGCCGACGATTTCACGACACGTGAGGAATACGCCATGCCAGCTTATCGTTCCAGAACCACGACCCACGGCCGCAATATGGCGGGCGCGCGCGGCCTTTGGCGCGCCACGGGCATGAAGGACTCCGATTTTGGCAAGCCGATCATTGCGGTGGTGAACTCCTTTACCCAGTTCGTGCCCGGTCACGTCCATCTTAAGGACCTCGGCCAGCTTGTCGCTCGCGAGATCGAAGCGGCCGGTGGTGTCGCCAAGGAGTTCAACACCATTGCCGTCGACGACGGCATCGCCATGGGCCATGATGGCATGCTCTATTCGCTGCCCTCGCGCGAACTGATCGCCGACAGCGTCGAATATATGGTCAACGCCCATTGTGCCGACGCCATGGTCTGCATCTCCAATTGCGACAAGATCACTCCCGGCATGCTGATGGCGTCGCTCCGCCTCAACATCCCGACTGTCTTCGTGTCCGGTGGTCCGATGGAAGCCGGCAAGGTGGTCCTGCACGGCAAGACGCATGCACTCGATCTCGTCGATGCGATGGTCGCGGCCGCCGATGACAAGATCAGCGACGAAGACGTCAAGGTGATCGAGCGCTCGGCCTGTCCGACCTGTGGCTCGTGTTCCGGCATGTTCACCGCCAATTCCATGAACTGCCTGACCGAAGCGCTTGGCCTGTCGCTGCCAGGCAACGGCTCGACGCTCGCAACGCACGCTGACCGCAAGCGCCTATTCGTCGAGGCCGGCCACCTGATCGTCGATCTCGCTCGCCGCTACTACGAGCAGGACGATGTCATGGCTCTGCCGCGCACGATCGCCTCCAAGCAGGCATTCGAGAACGCGATGGCCCTCGATATCGCCATGGGCGGTTCGACAAATACCGTCCTGCACATCCTGGCGGCTGCGCACGAAGGCGAGATCGATTTCACGATGGCCGACATCGACGCGCTGTCGCGCCGCGTTCCCTGCCTCTCCAAGGTCGCCCCGGCAAAGAGCGACGTCCACATGGAAGACGTTCACCGCGCCGGCGGCATTATGTCGATCCTGGGCGAACTGGAGAAGGGCGGCCTGCTCAACCGAGAATGCCCGACGGTCCATGCGGAAACGCTTGGCGATGCGATCGATCGTTGGGACATCACCCGCACCAATAGCGAGACCGTCCGCAATTTCTACCGCGCTGCGCCCGGCGGCATCCCGACCCAGGTTGCCTTCAGCCAAGAAGCGCGCTGGGACGATCTGGACACGGACCGCGAGAAGGGCGTCATCCGCTCCGTCGAGCATCCGTTCTCGAAGGATGGAGGCCTTGCTGTTCTCAAGGGCAACCTCGCGCTCGACGGCTGCATCGTGAAAACGGCAGGCGTCGATGAATCGATCCTGAAATTCTCCGGTCCGGCCAAGGTTTATGAAAGCCAGGATGCAGCGGTGAAGGCCATCCTGTCGAACCAGGTCGTTGCCGGCGATGTCGTCGTCATCCGCTATGAAGGTCCGAAGGGCGGTCCAGGGATGCAGGAAATGCTATACCCGACGAGCTATCTGAAGTCGAAGGGCCTAGGCAAGGCGTGCGCGCTCGTCACCGACGGGCGCTTCTCCGGAGGCACCTCCGGTCTTTCCATCGGCCACGTCTCTCCGGAAGCCGCAAACGGCGGCATCATCGGTCTGGTTCGCGAGGGCGACATGATCGACATCGACATCCCGAACCGCATCATCAGCCTGCGCGTCGATGATAAGGAGCTGGCGAACCGCCGCGCCGTGCAGGAGGAGAAGGGCTGGCATCCGGCCGAGCAGCGCAAGCGCAACGTCACGACGGCGCTGAAGGCCTATGCTGCTTTCGCAACCAGCGCCGATCGCGGCGCCGTTCGCGACCTTGGCAGCCGCTGAGCTGCTGATCAAAGGCGTGTATTGATGGACCGGCCGCTAAAGCGGCCGGTTTATTTTTTTATAGGTCTCGTCCAGCTGCTTCAGGCGTTCGTCGTAGGCGGCCTTGATGCAAGCCGCATCGGAAGCGCATTCCTGGCGTTTCTTCAGCCAGGCCGTTTGCCCGTCCTGCAACGTGCCGCGCGAACCCATCGCCATCAGCCCGGAAAGCAGATCGAAGGTCGTCACCATCTTCACATCGGCGTCGTTCAGCGCGCGGTTCTCGCAAATTAACTTTTCGTCCGGCTTCAACTCCTTGGCCTCGCAGTCGAAGCTCGCGGCATAGGAAAGGCTGGCAAGGGCCGTGCAAAGGATGAATATCGCGAAAGGGAGAAGGGTGCTGTGGAGACGTCTCATGCATGAGTTCCTGTTCAATTGGCCGTGGAGCTGCCCATGGGTAGATGATGCACGCCGTGGCTTCGGCAAGAACAGTGTCGGGTTTGCAGGATGATTTGACGGGAGACGTTCTCTATCGCCATCTGAGAAGGGCTCGTCGCTGCCATCCGTAGAGTCAAGATGTCTCTCACGGGTGACTTTGACTTCCTTTGTCCTTAGATATCAGTTGCATGGAGCTCCTTCCTGAATCGATTTGCGAGGCGTGTTCAGCAGTTCGTGAGCTGCTTTATTCTTCCATGCTTCCGCCCTCTTTCCTTTCTAGCGTCCGGCGCTACAACGTCTTCACAAGAGAATTTCAGAAGGACTCCCCATGCAATACCTGTTGAAGCGCGCAGCCCTGCCTTTTGTGGCTTTGGTGCTCGCGCTACCGGTTTCCGCCAACGCTCAGACGGCCAAGACTGTCCCGCAGAACCAGATGGAGATGCAGCTTTCCTTCGCGCCGCTGGTCAAACAGACGTCCGGAGCCGTCGTGAACGTCTATGCGGAAAAGACGGTACGCAGACAGTCTCCCTTTGCCGGCGATCCCTTCTTCGAGGAGTTCTTCGGTCAGCAGATGCCGAACCGCAGCGAGAAGCAGTCGTCGCTGGGATCGGGCGTCATCGTTGAAGCAAACGGAACGATCGTCACGAACAACCACGTCGTGGAAGGCGCCGATGATATCAAGGTTGCGCTCTCCGACGGGCGGGAATTTCCGTGCAAGGTCGTCTTGAGGGATGACCGCGTCGATCTCGCTGTCCTCAAGGTCGATACGAAGGAAAGCTTCCCGACGCTGCCGCTCGGCAATTCCGATGCCGTCGAAGTCGGCGATCTCGTCCTGGCGATCGGTAATCCATTCGGTGTCGGCCAGACGGTCACGAGTGGCATCGTTTCGGCGCTGGCACGCAACCAGGTCGTCAAGAACGAGTTCGGTTTCTTCATCCAGACGGACGCGTCGATCAACCCCGGCAATTCCGGCGGCGCGCTGATGAACATGAAGGGCGAGTTGATCGGCATCAACACCGCGATCTTTTCGCGCGGCGGCGGCTCAAACGGCATCGGCTTTGCGATCCCCGCCAATCTGGTCAAGGTGTTCCTCGCCTCGGCCGATGCTGGCGTAAAATCCTTCGAGCGCCCTTATGTCGGCGCGACGTTCGATGCGGTGACATCGGAGGTTGCCGAGGCGCTCGGCCTCAACAAGGCTCGCGGTGCCCTCGTGGTCAAGGTGAGTGACGGCAGCCCGGCTGCGAAGGCCGGATTGCGGGCAGGTGAAATCGTGACTGCCGTCGATGGCATCGCGGTCGAGCATCCGGATGCGCTTCTCTATCGCCTGACAACGGCAGGGCTTGGCAAATCGGTGCAGTTGACCGTGGTTGAGAACGGCCGCGAGCAGCAGATCGCGCTGGCACTCGCCAGAGCGCCCGAGACGGCTCCACGCGATCTGCGCACGATCGGCGGGCGCACGCCCTTTACAGGCGCCGTGGTCGAAAACCTGTCGCCTCGCGTCGCCGACGAGCTTCGTATGCCCTCCGAATCCACCGGCGTCGTTGTTTCCGAAGTGAAGGAGGATTCCCTTGCCGCTCGCCTCGGCTTTGAGCCGAAGGACATCATCATTTCGATCAACGGCACGGAAGTGAAGACCACAAAGGAACTGGCCGGGATCGCCGACGAGGATCCCAGCTTCTGGCGCGTCGAGATCGAGCGCGACGGCCAACGCATCAGTCAGTTTTTCCGATGAGCGACGATCTTTTTGCACCGCATATTCCCGAAGAGGTCGCTAATCGGCGGCCTCTTGCCGATCGCTTGCGGCCACGCACGCTTTCGGAGGTGACCGGCCAGGAGCATCTGACCGGTGAAGATGGTGTGTTGCGGCGCATGATCGAGAGCGGTTCACTCGGCTCGATGATTTTCTGGGGGCCGCCTGGAACCGGCAAGACGACCGTCGCCAGATTGCTGTCGGGCGAGGCAGGTCTCGCATTCGAGCAGATCTCTGCGATTTTTTCAGGAGTGGCAGACCTGAAGAAGGTGTTCGAAGCAGCGCGCCTGCGCCGGATGGACGGCCGACAGACGCTGCTCTTCGTCGACGAGATTCATCGTTTCAACAGGGCGCAGCAGGACAGTTTCCTTCCTGTCATGGAGGACGGCACGGTCATCCTTGTCGGCGCCACCACCGAGAATCCGTCTTTCGAACTCAACGCGGCCTTGTTGTCGCGCGCGCGCGTATTGACGTTCAAGTCGCACGACGATGATAGCCTTGAGGAATTGCTGAAGCGTGCCGAGGCCGCGGAGGGCAAGGCATTGCCGCTGGCGGACGACGCGCGCGCAAGTCTGTTGCGGATGGCAGATGGAGACGGTCGCGCCGTGCTGACCCTCGCGGAGGAGGTTTGGCGTGCTGCTCGGGAGGGAGAAACCTTCGACACGGAGGGCCTGACCCGGATCGTGCAGCGTCGCGCCCCGGTCTATGACAAGGCGCAGGATGGGCACTACAATCTCATCTCTGCACTGCATAAATCCGTGCGCGGCTCCGACCCCGATGCGGCGCTTTACTATCTCGCTCGAATGTTCGACGCCGGCGAAGATCCGCTTTACCTCGGCCGGCGGCTCGTTCGCATGGCCGTCGAAGACATCGGCTTGGCCGACCCGCAGGCGCTGGTGATCTGCAACGCCGCGAAAGATGCCTATGACTACCTCGGTTCGCCGGAGGGCGAACTGGCGTTGGCGCAGGCTTGCGTCTATCTGGCGACTGCGCCGAAATCGAACGCCGTCTATACAGCCTTCAAGGCCGCGACGATGGCTGCCAAGCAGAATGGCTCCCTGCTGCCGCCGAAGCACATCCTGAATGCACCGACAAAGCTGATGAAGGGGGAGGGCTACGGTGAGGGCTATCGCTACGACCACGACGAGCCGGACGCCTTTTCCGGCCAGGACTATTTTCCGGAGAAAATGGGCCGGCAGACATTCTACGATCCGCCGGAGCGCGGCTTTGAGCGGGATATCCGCAAGCGGCTTGAATGGTGGGCGAAGCTCAGGAAGGAACGCAGTCAGCGCTGATCAGGAGGCACGCGCCTGCCCCGCGGGCGCGACAAGTTTGACGGCGGATTCCGCAAGCCCATGATGGCCTTCCATGTCGACGACCAGATGCCAATGTCCGCTGTCGGGAATGGACAGACGGATGGGAGACTTGCGGGCGACGCCGCCGACATATTTGAAGTCGAGAACTTCGGTAAAGCGCTGATAGTTTGGTGCCGTCATCAGGCGAACATTCGCGACCGCGTTCAACGTCACCTCGATGATCGTCCCGGCACGCTGTTCCTTCAGATCGTAGTGGGTAAAACGGAAGTTCGGTTTCGGCATCGTTCTGTGGCGTGGCTCTTCTCTGCCAACACCATAGCCCATTCCAGTTAAGGAAGCGTTCGCCATTTGCGGCGGGCCGAGCGACCTGCCGCCACGAATATCAAAATTAGTGGATGTCGTTGTCGCCGCGGTCGAGCGCGCTGAACTGCAGGACAACCTCCTCGGCTGCGCGGCAAATCTGCTCGGGATGATGATCGCACTCGTCGGCTGCAAAATGGCGCGCGGCCTGCTCGCTGATGAATACGCCTCCCACGAGCCCCTTCCGGTCTTGCACCACCCAACGGCCGTTTCGATCCTTGCCGATGATAAAGCGCGCTGAGTTCTGGCGTTGGAGGGGGTCGATTGCCGAAGCAGATTGAAGAGAGGGCATCGATTTTCCTTTCGAATTGTCTTCTGCGTTGGGAACGGGCAGTTGCCACGTTCATGAAGTTAGTGGCACCGACCTGCACTTTCCATTGGTTTTATCTCGCAAAAATGTAAAAATATCATATAGATATAGCGTTTTTTTGAATCTCAGAGAGGCACGCCAGCGCTTGCGATACCGACTGTTTCCGATCGTCATCAAGAGCCAGAAGAGGCAGACGGACCTCCGGATCGATCTGCTGCAAAGTCTGCAACGCGTGCTTAATCGCCGCGGGGTCGACCTCAGCACCCAACGCGGCCGTCAGCGGGGCCAGCCTGTCCTCGAGGAGGCGCGCAGCCGAGAGGTTGCCGTCGCGCGCCGCCTGCTGCAGCGATGCATACAAACGCGGGCATACGTTCGCACCAGCCGAGATGATGCCGCGGCCACCGGTGCTCAGAAACGAGAGTGCCGTTGCGTCCCGATCGGAAAGCCGCAGGAAGCGCTGGCATAAGTGCGAAGGCATGGCCCGTGCAGCGGTGCTGCCGTCGGCAACGAGCATGCCGACGATTGACGGGATATCGGCGAGGGCCGTGAGTGTCGGCAGCGTCATGTCGATTGCCGTGCGCAGAGGGTTATTTTCAACGATCAGGGGAAGGTGCGTCGCGGCTGCAAGCTGAGCGAAGTGACCGGCAATCCCCTTTTGGCTGGGTTTCGAATAGTAGGGCAGCGTCACAAGGGCTGCGCTCGCTCCCAACTCTTCGGCATCGCGCGTCAAGGCGATCGCGCTTGCCGTCGCATTCGTGCCGGTTGCGGCAATCACGGGGACACGACCGCCGGCAACGCGAACACAAGTAAGGATAACTGCAGCGCGCTCGCTCCTGGTGAGTGTCGGTCCCTCACCAGTCAGCGTGCAGACGGCAAGGCCGTCAACACCGCCACGGATCTGCCGCTCAGCCAGTTGCTCCAGTTTGGAAAGATCGAGTGCTCCGTCGCGAAACGGTGTTATGAGCGCAGTCGTCGTGGCGCCGAGGCGCAATGCTCTGTCTGCTGGCATCCCTGTCGCTCAAACTCCACCGAGAATGACGTAGAGTTCGACCGCGGCAAGCACGATGCCGAACAGGATGAGCGCCTGGGCCGTACGTCGTTCGCGCATCTGCCTTTTCGGTGCCGGGCGGCGCGGGCGGGGGAGAGGAGCGTTGGACAGCATGAAGTCTCGCATGGCTTTCAACCTTCGCATTTCATGGGAAGGCTAACGCCTTTCACGGTAGGAATTCCATTCGTGGGCAAGTGCGCAGATATAGAAATCGCATAAAGGAGTGGACCCGCCGAAGGCATTCACTCCGGAAAAATTTCTGAAATTGCAGATGGTTATCGGAAAATCCCGAATCATCTTCTCAGGAACCTCATTCAACGTCCAAGGACCCAGAACCCAGGGTTGATCTCGTCGCCGAAACGCGAACAATATATCCCCTTATCCGGGAGGAATGTCAGGACAATGGATGGCCCAGTTATCGATACCGCGCTCGTGCGTCGGCTGATTGCCACGCAATTTCCCGAGTGGTCGGCTCTGCCGATCAGACCCGTTGAGTTCGGCGGATGGGACAATAGGACGTTTCACCTCGGTGCCGGGATGACGGTTAGGCTTCCCAGCGCAGCTCACTATGCTGATCAGGTCGCCAAGGAGCAGCAATGGCTGCCGATCCTTGCGCAGCAGCTGCCATTGCCCATACCCGTACCGCTGGCGATGGGAAGGCCGGACGAAAGCTATCCCTGGCCGTGGTCCATCTACGAGTGGCGTGACGGTGAGACGGCGGTGGCGGAGCGCATCGACGATCTCTGCGCGTTCGCCACTACGCTGGCTGGCTTCCTCGATGCGTTGCAGGCAGCAGACGCCACGGGAGGACCTCCGCCTGGCTCGCACAATTTCTTTCGCGGCGGTTCACTGAAAGTCTACGACGCGCAAACGCGCGAGGCGCTTGTGCGGCTGGATGGCCGGATCGACACGCAACTGGCCACGCAGGTCTGGGACGCAGCTCTTTCGACTTCGTGGCAAAGTGTACCCGTCTGGTTCCACGGTGACATCGCCTACGGCAATCTTCTGGTCAGAAACGGTCGGCTTGATGCCGTCATCGATTTCGGGACGTCGGGCGTTGGCGACCCTGCCTGTGATCTCGCAATCACCTGGCACCTTTTCGAGGGGGAAAGCCGCGAGGTCTTTCGCAAGGCGCGCCCGCTGGATGCGGGAACGTGGGCGCGAGGCCGCGGATGGACGCTGTGGAAGGCCTTGATCGTTGCCGACGGCACGGCCAGCGCAAATCCCGTAGACGTCAAGAGGTCCTGGCAGGTCATAGACGGCGTGCTGGCCGATCATTTGGCTTGGGCGTGAGACCCTCGCGATCGCGCAGTGGAATATAATGGCGGCTGCATGTCGGGAGGGAGGATTCAGCTGCGTCCTTTGGGGGAAGGCTTCGCAATCGCAGGTGCGGGGAAGCTGGAAGTCTGGACAATGACGCTGAACGGCTTCGGGCCGAGGGAGAGATGAGATGAGTAAGACGATTGCAATTCTGCTGGCGCGACTGATCTTTGGCGCCGTTTTCGCGATGGCCATGAGCTTCAAGTTCATGGATATTCAGTCCACCGCAATCTATATCGCCGCGGCAGGCTTTCCATTCCCGCTCTTCCTCGCCTGGATAGCGGCATTCTTCGAACTTGCCCTGACGCTGGCATTCCTCACGGGAGCCTTCTTTTCAGAAGCCTCGTTCCTGGCCGGCATCTACGTGGTCTTCCTGGCCTTTGCTTTCCATGGCCCCAGCCACTGGAGCGGCAATCAGGCGGAGTTCGGCTTCTTCGTCGATCACTTCACCTTCCTCGCCGGCCTGCTTTTCGCCGCCGTGCACGGTCCGGGAAATGCGCTGGTCGTGAAGGCGCGCTCGCCATTGATGGCGCGATAGCGACGGACGGTCACCTTATTCGGAGGCCGGAGGCGTCGCCAATTCATCGAGCAGGCATTCGAACGCCGTCGGCTTCAGCGTGGCGGGCGGATCGTAGGGATCGGAGAATGCGTAGATGAGGAAGAGTATGATGCCGGTGAAGGCGCGCTCCCCCCAAAAGGTCACACATGACTTTCAGGCGGCTGGCAAAAATTGATCAACGACGGTTGCTCAGCGCTTCATTCAGCAGTTTGACGAAGCAATATCCTCAGCGGAGGATCCCGTCGAGCGCCGGCATTCCCATGATGGCGGAGGCTGCGATGAGCAGATAGCAGATCGTTCGGAACGTGCTCTCCTTAGCAAGCCCGAATAACTTCGAGCCGACATAAAGGCCGATGGCGTAACTCGGCAGGATCACGATCGTCAGAGCGAGGACGGCTTGAACGAAGAGCCCACCGAAATAGTAGCTGACAACGCTGAAGCAGGTCGAGATCGCGAAATAGAGAATGACGTTTGCTCGCACTCGGGCAAAATTGGTCTTGCCACCGAGCCAATAGGCAACGACGGGCGGTCCACCAAGCTGGGCAGCGCCGCTGAAAAGGCCGGCAACGAGACCTGTCATGGTGGTAAGCGATGTTCGTGGTTCGCCATAATACCGCCACCCGGAAACAAGCAATGCAAGCAGGCAAATGGCAATCGCCGTGATCGCCCAGCGCAACGTCAGCGGATCCACCAGCGCCAAGGCTGCTGTACCGGCGGGTACCCCAAGTACGGCGCCCGCAGCCATCGTGAAGACATCGCGGCGGTTGGCGTTGCGCCAGGCCGGCGGAATCATGCCGAGCGTCGCAAGACCATCGATGACAAGCAGGACGGGCGAAATCAGCTTTGGACCGATGATTGCGCCGCCAAGCGGAATGAAGATCAGCGCAGCTCCAAATCCGGAGAAGCCGCGTGCCAGTCCCGCAATGAAGGCTATCGCGACGAGTGCCGGAATGCCGTGATCCGGCAAGGCGGCGACAAACCACGCGCTCGTGCTCGCCAGCAGCGTATCAAGCGGCATCGATCGGTTCCGGGACTACGAGGCGAGCATCAGGTCCATGTTCTGGACAGCGGCCCCCGAGGCACCCTTGCCAAGGTTGTCGAGCAGCGCAACGAGATTGATCTGCGACGCGCCTGGCGTGCCAAGCACGAAGAGCTTCATCGTGTCCTTGCCAGCAAGCTCGACAGCATCGATGCGCGGGAGTTTGCGGCTTTCTTCCAGCGGCACAACCGTCACGATGTCCTGACCCGCGTAGTGGGCCACAAGTGCAGCATGGATGCTTTCAAGCGTCGTGCCTTCCGCCAGATGGTCGAGATGCAGCGGCACCTGAACGATCATGCCCTGCGGGAACTTGCCGACTGACGGGGAGAAGATCGGCGCGCGATCCAGCAGGCCGTGGATCTTCATCTCGGGGACGTGCTTGTGCGTCAGCGTCAGGCCGTAGAGGAAGTGCGGAGCGGCGATCGCATCGTCGCGGTTCTGGTCTTCGATCTGCGCAATCATCTGCTTGCCGCCGCCGGTATAGCCGGAGACAGCATTGACCGTGACCGGATAGCCATCGGGAAGGATGCCGGCAGTGCGCAGCGGCCGAAGAAGGCCGATCGCACCGGTCGGGTAGCAGCCCGGATTTGCGACGAAGCGCGCCGACTTGATCTTGTCTGCCTGTTCCTTGTGCATTTCCGCAAAGCCGTAGGCCCAGGAGGGATTGACACGGAACGCCGTGGAGGTGTCGATCACCCGCACGTTGTTGTTGCCCGAGACCATCTGCACCGCTTCCTTCGAAGCGTCGTCGGGCAGGCAGAGGATCGCGATATCGGCGCCGCTCAGCATATCCTCGCGCATCGCGGCGTTGCGACGCTCAGCTTCCGGGATGGACAAAAGCTCGACATCCCGACGGCCGGCCATGCGCGTACGGATCTGCAAGCCCGTCGTGCCGTGTTCGCCATCGATGAAGATCTTCGGTGCCATTGTCTTGCTCACACTTTCAATAGGTTAGAAAGAAGTCCAGAATCATTTTGTAAGAAGGATGAGTCAGCCGTGTGACGCGCTCGCGCGGCGCTCGGCATGGAGGCCCAGCATATACATTGCGACCGTCGCCCCCGCAATGGCGGTGATGTCAGCATGGTCGTAAGGCGGCGAGACCTCGACGACGTCGGCGCCCCTGATATCCAGCTGATGCAGGCGCTGCAGCACGGAGAGGATCTTGGCGCTCGAGGGACCGCCTGATACAGGCGTACCGGTGCCGGGCGCATAGGCGGGGTCGAGGCAATCGATATCGAAGGTCAAATAGGCTGGGGCGCCACGCGTATGTGAGATGATCATCGAGGCGATGTCGCCGGCGCTCATCTCTTCAAGTTGATGACCATAGAGAATATGAATGCCGAAATCCTCGGGCGCATGGGTGCGGATGCCGATCTGGATAGAGCGATCCGGATCGATGATGCCGTCGCGCGCGGCCCTTGCCACGAATGAGCCGTGGTCGATCCGCCTGTTGTCGTCTAACCAGGTGTCCTGATGTGCATCGAACTGGACGAGTGCCAGCGGCCCGTGTTTGGCGGCATGAGCCTTGAGGATGGGCCAGGTAACGAAGTGGTCGCCGCCAAGGGTCACCATGAAGGCGCCACTGTCGACAATGGTCTTGGACTGCCTTTCTATTGCTTCCGGCGTCTCGTGGTGATTGCCGTAGTCGAGCAGGCAGTCGCCGTAGTCGATGACGGCCATCTCGGCAAAGAGATCGCGATTGAAAGGATACTGCGGGTCGTTGTCGAAGATCGCCGACGCACGCCGTATCGCCTGCGGCCCGAATCGCGTCCCCGGCCGATTGGAGGTCGCGGCATCGAAGGGAATACCCCAGACCACGGCGTCCACGCCTGCCAGGTCCTTGGTGAAACGGCGGCGCATGAACGACAACGCGCCGGCAAAGGTCGGGTCGCTGGCTGCCGAGGTCAGGTTCGTTGCCGTAAAAGCATGATCGATCGACTTGTTGGCCAAGAGATACTCCTCGAGGGTGTTTTGTCCGCTATGCCTACCAGAAACGAACCTCAAACCGAATGGGCAAAGCCGGTCGCTCGGCCAAGCCTGGTTTAGCCCGGCAACTTGTCCGCCAGCACTTCGGGAGTCCTAAGCTGCGGAGCCTCGGCAAGCAGCTCCTCTGCTCGGGCCATCAGCGCCGCGGCGACCTTGCCATTCAAATGCGCCTGCCGGCCCGCCTCGTCATCGAAGGCATCAAAGATGGCGAATGTGCTCTGGTCATAGCGAACGGCAAACCATGTCACCGTGCCCGGTTCCTGCGCGACAAGAGCCTGGGCGCTTTTCAAGAACGTGGCCACTTCTTCTTCCTTGCCGGACCTTGCTTTCAGTTCGACATAGATTGCTTGCTTGGTCATTCCTGCCTCCCTTGGTCTGCGCGTGGAATGCAGTAGAACTGGCAAGGGAACGAGCCGCTTCAAGCGCCTGCCAAAAGAAAAGGCCGGGAAAGAGCCCGGCCTTCGCAATTCCGTATTCCAGTAGCGATTAACGCTTCGAGAACTGGAACGAACGGCGGGCCTTGGCCTTGCCGTACTTCTTACGTTCAACAACGCGGCTGTCGCGGGTCAGGAAGCCGCCCTTCTTCAGGACCGAGCGCAGGCCCGGCTCGAAGTAGGTGAGAGCCTTGGAAAGACCGTGACGAACGGCACCGGCCTGGCCAGAAAGACCGCCGCCTGCAACCGTTGCAATGATGTCGAACTGGCCGTCACGGGCAGCCGCGACGATCGGCTGACGCAGAATCATCTGCAGAACCGGGCGCGCGAAGTATTCCGCGAATTCCTTGCCGTTGACGATGATCTTGCCGGAACCCGGCTTGAGCCAAACGCGGGCGACGGCGTTCTTGCGCTTGCCGGTCGCGTAGGAACGGCCAAGCGAGTCGACCTTACGGACGTGAACCGGAGCAGCAGCTGCTTCGGACGTGCCGAGATCCTTCAGGGAGGAGAGGTCAGCCATTCTTAGGCGCTCCTTACATTCTTTTTGTTCAGCTTGGCCACGTCGAGAGCGACTGGCTGCTGGGCTTCGTGAGGATGGTTGGAACCGGCGTAAACGCGGAGGTTCTTCATCTGGCGACGGCCGAGCGGGCCGCGCGGAACCATGCGCTCAACAGCCTTCTCGAGAACGCGCTCCGGGAAGCGGCCTTCGATGATCTGGCGAGCGGTACGCTCCTTGATGCCGCCGGCAAAACCGGTGTGCCAGTAGTAAACCTTGTCGGAGTACTTCTTGCCGGTGAAAACGACCTTGTCGGCATTGATGACGATAACGTTGTCGCCGTCGTCAACGTGAGGCGTGAAGGTAGCCTTGTGCTTGCCACGCAGACGCATAGCGATAACAGAAGCGAGACGACCAACGACAAGCCCTTCGGCGTCGATGATGACCCACTTCTTCTCCACCTCTGCAGGCTTCTGGGAGAAGGTTGCCATAGTTGTTACTCTCTTTTGGATCCCTCGGCCCGAAGGCGAGAGGGCGTTTCTTGTTGCTTGGTTTGGATGTCCGAAGACACACCAAAAAGAAAGCAGCCGGGAAAGGCTGCATTTCTGGCGGTGTGTATAGAGGCAAAGCGGACTGCGGTCAATATTGTCAGGTTTGTGTTCCGTAAAAATTCACAAGGAAAATCAATGCGTTAAATGTGTGGTATTGAGTTACCGCATGTTTCTCGTGGCGGAATGGAGTAAGTCGCGGTCGCGTGGGCGATCAACTCATCCGCATTTTCCTGGAAAATCGAGGCGTCGATGACGGCGAGGCGCTTGCCAAGTTTGAGAATCCGGCAGGTGCAGGTCGTCGGGCTCAGCTTTGGTGGTCGCAGGAAATTGATGCTGAGATTGGTGGTAACCGCCAGCGCGACCGGCCCGATATGCGCCAGCACTGCCGCATAGGCCGTCACGTCCGCCAAGGTGAAGAGGGCCGGCCCGGACACGGTGCCGCCGGGTCGCAAATGCCTCTCGCTCGGGTCGAGCCGCATCGAGACGCTGCCGGACCCGATCTCGGTAATCGTGAACACGCGCCCATCCGTGTGGATCTGCGGAAAGTCCGTATCTAAAAAACGGTGAAGCTCGTCGATCGTCATGATCGGCCGCATGACTTTGCCTCGAAATTGCTTGTCGCCTGTGGCAGAACAATTAGCACGAAAAAGCAATGCAGGGAGTTAGACCATGGCCGAAGTCGTATCCTTTCGAAAGGACCAGAGCAAAGCCGGCGATGGCGCGCTCGTCATTCCGCAGTTGAGCGACGGCGTGCTGCGGCTGACGCTCAGCAATCCGCCCGCAAATGCACTCTCGATCGCCGTCATGGAGACCCTGATCGGTGAACTCCAGAGTGTCGCAGAAGACGCTGCAGTTCGCGTGGTCATCATCGCGTCGACGGGCAATGTCTTTTCCGCTGGTCACGACCTCAAGGAGTTGACCGCGCATCGCGCCGATGAGGATGGCGGCGAGGCATTCTTCGAAGAAACCTTCGCATTGGCAGCTGATCTCATGCTGGAGATCACGCGCCTGTCGAAGCCTGTCATTGCGGAGATCGACGGCCTTGCAACCGCCGCCGGCTGCCAGTTGGTCGCTTCCTGCGACCTCGCGATCTGCACCGATACGGCGACCTTCTGCACGCCGGGCGTCAATATCGGCCTGTTCTGCTCGACGCCGATGGTGGCGGTCTCGCGGGCAGCGCATCGCAAGCAGGCGATGGAAATGCTGCTTACCGGCGAGACGATCGACGCCTCTACCGCCAAGGATTTCGGCCTCGTGAACCGCATCGTGCCGAAGCAGTATCTGACGCAGGTCGTCGCCAAATATGCGGAAGTCATTGCAAGCAAATCGCCGCTGACGCTGAAGATCGGCAAGGAGGCATTCTATCGCCAGCTCGAAATGCCGATCGAAGACGCTTACGGCTACGCCGCGCAAGTCATGGTCGACAATATGTTAACGGCCGATGCCGAAGAGGGGATCGGAGCCTTCCTTTCCAAGCGCATGCCGCAGTGGACCGGCGAATAGTTAGCCGAGTTTCAGGATCAGCCCACCGAGCGCGATGATTGCGCCGGCGAGATAGCGCCAGGGACTCGCCCTTTCCTTCAGCACGATGACCGAAATCAGCAGGGCGAAGAGGATCGACGTCTCGCGCAGCGCCGCAACCGTTGCGACGGGCGCTTTGGTCATTGCCCAAAGCGCGAGGCCGTAGGACGCAATCGATCCGCCGCCGCCGATCAGGCCACGCCCCCAGTTGTAGCGGACGTGCACGGCGACTGCGACGGCGCCCCGCTTGGAAATCGCCCAGGCGAAGAGCAGCACGGGCGGCAATAGCGACATCCACAGGGTATACGACACCGCATTGCCGGAGACGCGGGCGCCGATGCCGTCCACATAGGTGTAGGTCGCAATGACACACGCATTGGCGAGCGCTAGCCTGATCGCGTGCCCGCTGCCTTTTCGCGCCTCGAAAGCCAGCGTCAGGATACCAGCGCAGATCGTCATCGTGCCGATGAGAGCGCCCGTCGACAGTTTCTCATCCAGAACGAAGCCGCTGGTGGCTACAATCAGGAGCGGCGCGCACCCGCGCATCAGCGGATAGACGAGGCCGATATCGCCTGCACGATAGGCGCCGGCAACAAGCTGGAAATACACAAATTGCAGCACGGCCGAAGCGCCGATGAAGGGCCACGCCTCCGAGTTCGGCAGTGGCAGGAACATCAGGAAGGGAAGGGCGCAAACGGCGCCGCCCGCCGATATCAGGCTGGCATCCAGCGACTTGTCCGTGCCCGCCTTGATCATGGCGTTCCATGTCGCGTGCAGCAGAGCACCAAACAGAACGAGCAAAATGACGTGGAGCGGCAAAAAAGACCACCAGATGGTGTGAAAACAGCAATTGAGAAATGCTTGTTACGCCGCTGTCGGTAAAAAGCAATCCCGTTTGATGAAGCGAGGGAGCGCGCTTCTGTTCTCTTGTGTGTTAGGCAACCGGAAGCTGCCGTTTCCTAGCCCGACAAAAAGAGGAACGTACACCACAAGTGTTTATTTGGCGCTCGCTTATTCAACTATGAGGCGTTGCTAACATACGCAAGAACATATGTGAACATATACAGGATATACATAGAACCATGACGTCGGATACGGGCGTGTCGCTTCGAATTTTACAGGAGTGTGACAAACCCATCACGAAATCCTTCGATCATCCCGATCTTCGTGGAGCGCGCACTTGTGTCAGCAAGGTTCGCACATCACGATTTAGTTTAGCAGGAGCCGACTTTTACAGCGAGTAATAGGGGATGATAAACATCCCGTCGAGGTTGTCGATATTCTGGCAATTCAGGACACGGCACCTCGGATTGTCCTTTGTCGGTATGGTCGTCCATTCGGCGTATTTGTTGGCGTCGCAATAATTGCTGTTACGAATGTAGCGGTCGAACAGTGTCATGCCGGGCACCCGCTTCGACGGATACTGCAAAATCACAGCGCCCTCATTGTGGATCGCTGCGCGCGCTGCCTGGCAGCTCATCGTGAGGGAATTGTATCGCGAAATGGCAAGCGCCGGGGAGGCGACTATGACAAAGGCGACCACGACAACCAATTTTCTCATAAGAACATCCTCCGTCGGCGTCCTAAATTCCTATATACGCGCAAACGACCTGCTGGTTTCAACGAAGCGCGAAACAAACGCGATTGTCTTGGAGGCGAAGCCCTTGAATCACTATCGATATGAGGATGACTACATCCTCGATATTTTGCGTTCCGTGAAGACGATTGCCCTGACCGGCGCTTCGCCGAATCCCGCTCGCCCGAGCAATGGCGTGATGGGCTATCTGCTGTCACGGGGATACAACGTCATCCCTGTGAATCCTGGCCAGGCAGGCAAGCAGATCCAGAGCCAAACGGTCTACGCCCGGCTCGCCGATGTGCCTGGACCCGTAGACATGGTCGAGGTCTTCCGGGCTTCGGAATATCTATCCGGAGTTGTCGATGAGGCATTGGCGATGAACCCGCGACCGAAGGTGATATGGGCGCAGCTTGGCGTGCGTGATGATGCGGCAGCCGCAAGAGCAGAGGCGGCCGGCATCAAGGTGGTCATGGATCGCTGCCCGGCCATCGAGTATCCACGCCTGATCGGCTAAAGGGTTGGATTTTTCAAATAACGTGCCTGGGTTGAAAAGGAACGCGATTAACTTTTCGCGATCGTCGGCTATGCTCGCCGCCATTCGATCAAGCTGAATGGGAGGGCTTCATGGCCAATAGCGGTCCGGGTTTCAATACGTTGGCAATCCATGCGGGGGCGCAGCCGGACCCCGCGACCGGCGCACGCGCGACGCCGATCTACCAGACGACGGCTTACGTCTTCAACGATTCGGATCATGCGGCCGCCCTTTTCGGTCTGCAGCAATTCGGCAACATCTACACCCGTATCATGAACCCGACCCAGGCCGTGCTCGAAGAGCGCGTCGCGGCACTCGAAGGTGGCACTGCGGCGCTCGCCGTTGCGTCCGGCCACGCTGCGCAGGTGATCGTCTTCCACACGATCATGCGCCCCGGCGAGAACTTCGTGGCCGCGAAGCGGCTCTATGGCGGTTCGATCAACCAGTTCGGCCATGCCTTCGATAATTTTGGCTGGGAGGTTCGCTGGGGCGATTCCGCAGAGCCGGCAAGCTTCGAAAGCCAGATCGATGACAAGACGCGTGCGATCTTCATCGAAAGCCTCGCCAATCCGGGCGGCACCTTCGTCGACATCGCAGCGATCGCCGCGGTGGCGCACAGGCATGGCCTGCCGCTGATCGTCGACAACACCATGGCCAGTCCCTATCTTATTCGGCCGATCGAACACGGTGCCGATATCGTCGTGCATTCGCTGACGAAATTCCTCGGCGGCCATGGCAATTCCATGGGCGGCATCATCGTCGATGGCGGGACCTTCGATTGGTCGAAGTCCGGCAACTACCCGATGCTCTCCGCCCCGCGACCGGAATATAACGGCGTGGTCTTGCACTCGACCTTCGGCAATTTCGCATTCGCCATCGCCTGCCGCGTGCTCGGTTTACGCGATCTCGGTCCGGCCATCTCGCCCTTCAATGCGTTCCTGATCCTGACGGGCATCGAGACGTTGCCGCTGCGCATGCAGCGCCACAGCGACAACGCGATCGCTGTCGCAAGGTGGTTGAAGGCACACAGCAAGATCGCCTGGGTGAATTATTCCGGCCTTGATGACGATCCCAACCATGCGCTGCAGCAGCGCTACTCGCCGAAGGGCGCCGGCTCCGTCTTCACCTTCGGCGTCAAGGGCGGCTACGAGGCCGGTAAGACGCTGGTCGAAGGATTGGAGCTGTTCTCGCATCTCGCCAACATCGGCGATACCCGCTCGCTCGTGATCCATCCGGCGTCGACCACGCACCGCCAATTGACGGACGAGCAAAGGATCGCCGCCGGTGCTGGACCCGATGTCGTTCGCCTTTCGGTCGGCATCGAGGACGTGAAGGATATCATCGCCGACCTCGAGCAATCCCTCGCGAAGATATGAAACGATATGGCAAATTACCTGACCTTTGACACCAATGGCGTCGAACCGGAGTTCGGCGCCCCGGATGCCGACCGTGTGCTGGCAGGCGAACCGCGGTTCAAGACCTGGAATCTGGAGGAGGCCGATGGCGGCCTCTACTCAGGCATATGGGAAGCATCCCCCGGCAAGTGGCGCATCGTTTATGACGAGTGGGAGTATTTCAGCGTGCTATCGGGATACTCCATCGTGACAGAGGATGGTGGCAATGCCGTGCATCTTCGAGCGGGCGATCGCATGATCCTCAAGCCAGGCTTCAAGGGAACCTGGGAAGTTATTGAAACGACTCGCAAGGACTACGTCATCCGGCTCTGATTTGAGCGCAGCAACAGGCTGAAGCAAGGTGCCCAAGGACGGTCCGTCGACGCGTTTCCGTCTTGTCCTTTCCAAAAGGCTGGAAAGACAACCTAGCTCCTGTCGGAAGACGACGCGAAATCGCTGCGGACGATGCCGTGGCGCTGGAGCTTGTCGTAGAACGTCTTTCTCGGAATGCCAAGGTCCGCAATCGTGCGACGCACGTCGCCGTCGTTGGCGTTCAGCGCTTCGCGAATGATGTGAGCTTCATAGCGTTCGAGCCTGTCAGGCAGTGACAGGGCTTCATCCGCCTCCGGTACTGCTGCCGGAATACGGTCGGAGACGTGCCCGACACCCAGCACAAACCGCTCGGCAAAATGTGACAGTTCACGCACGTTGCCCGGCCAGTCATGTTCCCGCAGGTGACGGTGGATCGATGAGGGGATCATGGGCACGTCCCGCTTGAAGCGGCTCGCGGCGCGCTCGGCGAAGTAGCCGAAAAGAAGTGGAATGTCGTCGCGGCGCTCCTTGAGCGGCGGAATGGAGATCGTCACGACGTTAAGGCGGTAATAAAGATCCTCGCGAAAGTCGCCGCGTTGGCGGGGATCGCCGAGATCGATCTTGGACGCTGCGACAACGCGCAGATCCACGGGTCTGACCTCGTTGGTGCCAAGCGGCGTAACCTCGCGCATTTCGAGCACGCGCAGCATCTGCACCTGCGTTGCCGGCGGCATGCTCTCGATCTCGTCGAGAAACAGCGTTCCGCCGCTCGCATGTTCAATACGGCCGATGCGTTTCTTCTGCGCGCCGGTAAAAGCGCCCGGCTCATGTCCGAACAGCTCGCTTTCAACCACACTTTCCGGCAGCGCGCCGCAGTTGAGCGCAACGAAATTGCCGGATGCGCGCCGGCTCCAGCGGTGGAGCAGGCTTGCCACCACCTCCTTGCCACTGCCGGTTTCTCCCATCAGGAGAACGTCGACATCGGTATCGGCAATCTGCCGCAAGGTGTGGCGCAGCCGCTCCATCGCCGGTGTCTGGCCGATCAGCGGCAGGTCGTCGCGCGCCTGTTCGGTCGCTTTCCGCAAAGATCTGTTCTCCATCACCAGACGGCGCTTTTCAGCAGCGCGCCGAACGCTTTGGATAAGCCGGTCTGTCGCGAAGGGTTTCGTGATGAAGTCGTAGACGCCATCTTGCATGGCTTTCACCGCCATCGGAATGTCGCCGTGGCCGGTGACCAGGATGACCGGCAGGTCCTCGTCGTGCTGTCGCACGCGGTTGAAGAGTTGCAAGCCATCGACTTGTGGCATCCGGATATCGGAAACGAGAACGCCTGCGAAATCCGGGTTCAATGCCGCCAGCGCTTCGCCAGCGTCGGAAAAGGCGGAAACGGAAAAGCCGGCGAGTTCAAGCGTCTGCTTGGTTGCCCGCAACAGGTCCCTGTCGTCATCGACGAGGAAGATCGGCGTTACATCGGTCATTCCGTGGCCTTCCGCAAATGCACCGTGAAGCAGGTCCCGTTTTCATCGCTCGTCACGTCGATGCGGCCGCCGTAGTCGGCAACGATGTCTTTGGAAATGACGAGGCCGAGACCCAGGCCTCGTTCCTTGGATGTGTTGAATGGGGTGAAAAGCAACTTCAGGATGGCAGACGAAATGCCCGGGCCGTTGTCGGCAACATCAATTGCAACCTCGTCATCCGTCTCGGTCACAGAGACGTCGACCTTCGCGTCGGTGCGCCCATCAAGGGCTTCCAAGGCGTTCTGGAAGAGGTTGATCAGAATCTGCTCAAGCCGGATCCGGTTGCCGAGCACGCACAACCCTGCGGGCGGCGGCCGAATATCGAGCGCTTCCAGCTGGCCGGCAAATCGGCTTTTCAGCAGGACGACAGCCCCATCGATGACGCTACGCAATTCCACGGGCTCAGGCGCCACTCGGCCTTTGCGCGCGAATGCCTTCAATTCTTCGGTAATCGCGCCGATCCTTTCGGTGAGGCCGGCGATCGCCTCGAGGTTTTCGTCGACCGGATTGGTTTGCTTGCGCTCCAGAAAGACGCGGGCATTGTCTGCGTAGGCACGTATCGTCGCGACCGGCTGATTGATCTCATGCGCAACGCCTGCGGCCACTTGGCCAAGGATTGCGAGCCGGTTTGCCTGCACTAGCTCCTGCTGGACGATCTGCAGCCTTGCTTCCGTTTCCCGATGGTCGGAGATCTCGGCTTGCAGACTGTCGCGTGCCCGGCTGAGATCGTCTGTTCGCTCAACCACCCGCCGCTCCAGTTCCTCGCGCATGGCCTGTTCTGCCGCGATCTTCGTCGCAGCCGCCTGGCGTCTCCACAGAATTAGCGCTGCGATGGCGAGAAAGGGCAGAAGGACGGCCAGCGACAGCAGCCGAATTTCACGAACCGAGGCCGCGACCGGCGCGTCGGTGGGCACAAGGTATTCGAGATGCCATGGGGTGGTGGGGACTGGTGTCGCGAGGCGCAGATACTGTCCCTCGCCACCACCGGGAAGAACGGCGAAAACAAGCGATGCCTCGGCGTCGATGGGCTGTGGGCGCATGATCGGCAATGTCGCCAGCGGCGCATCGCCGAACTGCAGGCTGTCGCGTAGGGCAGCAAGGTCGGCCTCCGGCGCGGGCCTGTTCATCATAAAGCGCCAGGAGGGAATGCTGGTGATCAGAACGACGCCGCGATCATCCGTGACATAAACCGGGCGATGCGTGTCGCGCCAGTCACTCTCAAGCCGGTCGAACTCAAGCTTCACGACGACCACACCAAGCGGCGCAGCAGCACTGCCCACACGTCGGGAAATGTAGAGGCCCGGGCGCTTGCTGACACTGCCCAGGGCAAAATGCTCGGCGGTTCCTTCTTCCATCGCCTTTCGGAAGTAGTCGCGGAAGGCGTAGTCGTTGCCGACGAAACTGATCGGTTCGCGCCAATTGCTCGAGGATACGGCAATGCCATTGGGGCCGATAACGTAGAGCACAGCGGCCTGTGTTCCCGTGACGAGGCGCTCAAGCTTTCGGTTCAATATGTCGATCGCATCGTTGCCTTTGGAGGAGAGGCCATCGAGAACCTGTTGGTCTTCCGCAAGAAGCAGCGGTAGCGCGCGAGGTCTCTCCAGGACTGCGTTGAGGAGTGCGACCTTGAGGTTGGCGTCGGTTCGGCTTTGGCCCTCAATCGCGTCAATGGCGGAGCGCCGCCCATAAACATCAGCACCAAACAGAGCGGCAAGGATGAGCGCGGCTGAAACGGAGGCAAATAGAATCCACATCCGCCGCGCCCGACGGCGGACACGGTCGAAAGAGCCCAAGCCTGACATCGATGACGACTGAAGCATCACGCAATGTGTGCGTAATTTCGCACTCAGGTCAAATAAATTTGTGCGAAAATACGCGCACGTCTTCGATCCGATGAACTGTATCCGAGAAAAAAATATTATAAATCAATAATGTAAGGCTGGTCTCTATGAGTTGGCACGCATGTTGCAAAACCTCCGCAAACAGCCGCGTGGGCTGTTGACTTGGTAACGCAATCGCCCCGGGAGGCCACGTTGGTTTTGGGGCACATGGAGGACATCATGGGTGCAGCACTTCCGGTCGCGCAGCCGCGCGGCAAGGTTCCCTTCTATCGGCTTCTCTACGTGCAGGTTCTTGCCGCCATCTGTGCTGGTATCCTGCTCGGCCATTTCTATCCCGACATAGGCACCGCCCTGAAGCCACTCGGCGATGCCTTCATCAAGCTCGTCAAGATGATCATCGCCCCCGTCATCTTCTTGACGGTCGCGACCGGCATCGCCGGCATGTCCGATCTGCAGAAGGTCGGGCGCGTTGCTGGCAAGGCGATGCTTTACTTCCTCGTCTTTTCGACGCTGGCCCTGGCGGTCGGTCTGCTGGTCGCCAACGTCATACAGCCCGGCGCCGGCATGCATATCGATCCGGCAACGCTGGATGCCAAGGCCGTGGCAAGCTACGCTGCGAAGGCTCATGACACGACTGTCACGGGCTTCCTGATGAACATCATTCCGAATACTATCGTTGGTGCCTTTGCCGACGGCGACATTCTTCAGGTGCTGTTCTTCTCGGTCCTGTTCGGCATCGCGCTTGCCATGGTCGGCGATCGCGGCCGTCCGGTCGTCGATTTTCTGCAGGCCCTGACGGCACCGGTCTTCAAGCTGGTCGCGGTCCTGATGAAGGCAGCTCCGATCGGCGCTTTTGGCGCCATGGCCTTCACGATCGGCAAATACGGCATCGGCTCTATTGCAAATCTGGCAATGCTGATCGGGACCTTCTACCTGACGTCGCTGCTCTTCGTTCTCGTCGTTCTCGGTGCTGTTGCCCGGTACAACGGATTCTCGATCCTGGCTCTGATCCGCTACATCAAGGAGGAGTTGCTGCTGGTACTCGGCACGTCCTCTTCGGAAGCGGCACTTCCCGGTCTCATGGCGAAGATGGAACAGGCAGGCTGCAAGCGCTCTGTCGTCGGTCTCGTCATTCCGACGGGCTATTCCTTCAACCTCGACGGCACGAACATCTATATGACACTTGCGGCCCTCTTCATCGCTCAGGCGACGGACACGCCGCTGACCCTGGCAGACCAGATCTTGCTTCTGCTGGTTGCGATGCTGAGCTCGAAGGGTGCTGCCGGCATCACCGGCGCCGGCTTCATCACGCTTGCCGCGACGCTCTCCGTGGTACCCTCGGTTCCCGTTGCCGGCATGGCGCTGATCCTCGGCATCGACCGCTTCATGTCGGAATGCCGGGCGCTGACAAATTTTGTCGGCAACGCCGTTGCGACGGTCGTCGTCGCCCGCTGGGAAAATGAGCTTGACCAGACGAAGTTTGCTGCTGCCATGGCCGGCAAGCTGCCGCTGGAACCGGTAGACGGCGTGCCGGCTCTGCAGGCTGCGGAATAGCGCATTGCTATAAGGCGCCAGAAAACAACGAACAAGCCCGCGCTCTCTCCGGAGCGCGGGTTCCTTTATCGGTGGCCTACCAGGCGAGATCCAGGCGATCCAGTCCGTGGAAGTGGTAGACGTCCTTTGCAATCGGTGTGTGAACGAGCCTGAGCCCTGGCAGCCGCTCGAAGAGAATTGGCAGGACGACGTTCAGTTCCAGTCTTGCCAGCGGCGCCCCGATGCAGAAATGGATGCCCGCGCCAAAGGAGAGGTTGGGAGCCTCGTTCCGATCAGGCTTGAACGTCAGGGGATCGCTGTATTTCGCCGGGTC
This sequence comes from Rhizobium sp. LjRoot258, assembly GCF_964254185.1. NCBI lineage: Bacteria > Pseudomonadati > Pseudomonadota > Alphaproteobacteria > Hyphomicrobiales > Rhizobiaceae > Rhizobium > Rhizobium sp. LjRoot258. Next base: position 1,105,153 of record NZ_CAXUST020000001.1, read on the forward strand.
GAGATTGGCCGCGGCCAGAATGAGGCTCACCTTGTCGCCTCGCTTGAACGAAATGCCGTCGATTTCGCCAGGTTCCAGCGCCCAACGCTGGAAGATGTGAACCGGCGCGCAGATACGCAAGGACTCTTCCACCGTTCGTTCGGTGGTCGCCTCGTCCTTGAAGAGACCGGCCGGATCGCGCCCGCTTTCCAAGATGATGCGGGCCGAGTTTCCGATCTGGTGGACCGTCGCCTCGTGACCGGCATTGAGCAGCACGATCGTCGTCGAGACAAGTTCGTCCTCGGTCAGGTACTGGCCCTTGTGCTCCGTGTGGATCATGTGCGTCAGCAGGTCGTCCCGCGGATTGGCGCGGCGTTCCGCGATGACCGTCTTCACATAATCCGAGAACTCCTTCGCGGCCCGTTCCGCGCCATCCTCGTCCTGGCGGGTGCGGCCGAAGAGATACATGCGGATATAGGCGTGCGACCACTTCAGGAGCTGCGGTCCCATTTCCTCCGGAATGCCGATCATGCGGGCGATCATCGTCACCGGGATAACATCGGCAAATGCCGAAAGCAGCTCGACTTCGTTGTCTTTCTCGAAGCCGTCGATGAGCTTGTTGGCGAGCTCGGCAAGCTCCGGCTTCATCCTCTCGACGTGGCGAGAGACAAAAGCGCGGTTGACGAGCGTTCGAAGACGGGTGTGCTCGGGTGGCTCCAGCTCAAGCAAGGAGTATCGTTCGGCGAGATCGAAATTCGCCACGTGCTGATCCGGCTCGGGAAGGCCAAGCTCCTCGCGCGTGGCGATATGCAGGATCTGGCGGCCGAAGCGACGGTCGCGAAGCAGGCTGTTGACATGGTCGTAGCCGGTGAAAAACCATTGCTTCTGCTGCTCCCAGTAGAATGTGGGGCAGTGCGCGTGCAAAGCGACGTAAACGGCGTTCGGATCGCTGTAGAAAGCCGGATTGCTTGCGTCGAGGGAGACGTGGCGCGTGGCGAGATCGATGGAAAGAAAAGGTGGGATCATCATGCCTCGAGGCTTAGCGGATTTGCCAAGCCTCGAAAAGATGGTTCAACTTCAGGAAAGTGAACCGACGCGACGAAGCGCGTGAATCTGGTCGTCGAGCGTGGGGACGAGTTCGCCACTTGTTTGATCTGGTTCCGGAGGCGGCGGTGCCGCAGCTTCGGCTTCACCGAAGATGACGGTGCAGTTGCGGCCGGCAGCCTTGGCGGCATACAGCGCGCGATCGGCCGCCGAGACCAGCTTGTCCCTGTTGGCCTCGATCGCCGAGGCAAGAGCGACGCCGGTGCTGACCGTTGCTGGAATGATCGCATCACCGGTGCTCACCGGGACCCGGCAGAATTCGGCGCGGATCGATTCTGCGAGCGCTTCCGCCTCGGTCTGGTCGGCCACCGTCGCGAAGGCAGCAAACTCCTCGCCGCCCATGCGGCCGAAGGCTCCGGTAGGAACAAACTGGCGGGCCATGCGCGCGAAGACAGTCAGTACGATGTCGCCAGCCTGATGGCCGAACCGATCGTTGACGCGTTTGAAATGATCGAGGTCGAAGAGCAGCACGGCAACCTGGCGGTTGTTTTGGAATGCGCTCTCCTGAATGGCATCGAACCGGCCGAAAAGGCCGCGTCGGTTCAAGACACCCGTCAGTGAATCGCTCAGGCTGAGCATGCGAAGGTGCTTCTCCGAGCGTTCCATGATGACAAGGCAGGTGAGGGCGCACGCCAAAGTCAGCAGGAAGCCCGTCGCCATGGCGGCGGCGCCCGCAAAATTGGCGGCTTCCGCCTCGGTGGGACCGATGACCGCCATTGCCGCCGCCGTGCCGAAGCACAGGAGACTCTGGATTACAAAGATAGCACCCAGTTTGCTTCTCGAGCCCTCGTTGCGCGGGGCGGCCGTGCACACCGCCATTGCTAGCGCTGTCGCGCCGGTGGCCGAGGCGAGGTTGTAGAGAATGACGCGATTGGTGTAGTCGTCGTTGACCCACGGCAGGAAGACGCCTCCCAGCCACACAAGTGGGGGCAGCAGCGCCCACCATTCGAGCTTGCGACGGTCAAGCGCCAGATATCCGACAACCCACGCGCTCTGCCCACATAGCGCGATCGCGTTGCCGATTTCGATGGAGAGAATGTCGGGTATCTGCCCGCGCAGGGCCACCATTGCAAAACCCACGCCGCTAAGAAGAAAACCCATTCCCCAATGGAAATAGGTCTTGTTTCGGACATTGTGGCGCCAGGCCATGAACGCTACCAGCGCGAGCGTCATGGCTTCCGAGCACCAAATGGCTAATCCAGTCGTAATATTGAACACGGCAATACCCCTTGCATTGCGCGCATTCTTTCGGAAGAAACTGGCAACTTCATTAATTGCGCTTGGCCCGTCGGTGCATTTTTGTGCGGACTTGTCGTTAGGCTTTCTGGTCTGTAAACGCAGCACAGTCGCAAACGGATTCAGAATTCGTTCATCCTGACGCCGACAAAAGCTGTGCGACAGCGTGATCGCCGCTCGCTCTTTGAGGCGATTTGCAAGAATGACCCCACATCGGGCGAAAAGTTGTTCGCATCGCACCGGCCCCTCTTAACGTTATCCATCAGCGCGTCTTGAAGAGGAGGGCAGGGAAGCTCTATGTAGGGATAAGGCATTTTCTTTGATTCCCGGCCATAGCCGGCAGACGTTGACAAAGGACGCACATGAGAAACCCAGTCGATACCGCTATGGCCCTCGTGCCGATGGTCGTGGAACAGACCAATCGCGGTGAACGCTCCTACGACATCTATTCGCGCCTGCTCAAGGAACGCATCATCTTCCTGACGGGTCCGGTCGAGGATCACATGGCGACGCTCGTTTGCGCCCAGCTCCTTTTCCTCGAGGCCGAAAACCCGAAAAAGGAAATCGCGCTCTACATCAATTCTCCGGGCGGCGTTGTAACAGCCGGCATGGCGATCTACGATACGATGCAGTTCATCAAGCCTGCGGTCTCGACGCTCTGCATCGGCCAGGCCGCCTCCATGGGCTCGCTGCTGCTGGCTGCCGGCCACAAGGACATGCGCTTTGCCACACCGAATTCCCGCATCATGGTGCACCAGCCATCGGGCGGCTTCCAGGGCCAGGCATCGGATATCGAGCGTCACGCGCGCGATATTCTGAAGATGAAGCGCCGCCTCAACGAAGTTTACGTCAAGCACACCGGTCGAACCTACGAGGAAGTCGAAAAGACCCTTGATCGCGACCACTTCATGGATGCGGACGAGGCCCAGGTCTGGGGTGTCATCGATAAGGTCCTGACATCTCGTGTCGAGATGGAAGGCGATGCCGCCTAGTGAGAAGTAGGGATGGTGTTGTATCCGCCACAGTTCTATCTCATTTGTGATCGAACAAGGGAAGAAACCCGGTGGCGGGTGCGGCAATCTCAAGTATTAATGCTATGTTGAATTTTTATGACATAGCATCGGCAGTCGAAGGGGAATTCGTTGCCGCCGGAGCCAGGACAGCATAGTTTGGACCGGTTCGTACCCCTTAACGGCCTTGGCCGGCTGGGGCTCCAAGCATGGAGCAGGCCAATGAGTGGACCGTTATTTCACCTTGAAATGCGGCGTGCTGGAAGGAAAGTGATATGAGCAAAGTCAGCGGCAGCAACGGCGGCGACTCTAAAAACACCCTGTACTGCTCCTTCTGCGGAAAGAGCCAGCACGAAGTCCGGAAGCTTATTGCCGGACCGACCGTTTTCATCTGCGATGAATGCGTCGAATTGTGCATGGACATCATCCGCGAGGAGAACAAATCCTCGATGGTCAAGTCCCGTGACGGCGTCCCGACGCCTCAGGACATCATCAAGGTTCTCGACGAATATGTCATCGGTCAGCGCCAGGCGAAGAAGATCCTGTCGGTTGCCGTTCACAATCATTACAAGCGCCTCGCGCATGCCACGAAGAATAGCGAAGTCGAACTGGCGAAGTCGAACATCATGCTGGTCGGCCCGACCGGCTGCGGAAAGACCTATCTTGCCCAGACACTCGCCCGCATCATCGACGTCCCCTTCACGATGGCCGACGCGACGACGCTGACCGAAGCCGGTTATGTCGGCGAGGACGTCGAGAACATCATCCTGAAGCTGCTGCAGGCTGCAGACTACAATGTCGAGCGCGCCCAGCGCGGCATCGTCTACATCGACGAAGTTGACAAGATTTCCCGCAAGTCCGACAACCCGTCGATCACCCGCGACGTTTCGGGTGAGGGCGTTCAGCAGGCGCTTCTGAAGATCATGGAAGGCACGGTTGCCTCGGTGCCCCCGCAGGGCGGCCGCAAGCATCCGCAGCAGGAATTCCTGCAAGTCGACACGACGAACATCCTGTTCATCTGCGGCGGCGCCTTTGCCGGCCTCGACAAGATTATTTCTGCCCGCGGCGAGAAGACCTCGATCGGCTTCGGTGCAACGGTGAAGGCTCCAGACGACCGCCGTGTCGGCGAAGTCCTGCGTGAACTAGAGCCGGAAGATCTGGTCAAGTTCGGTCTCATCCCTGAGTTCATCGGCCGTCTGCCGGTCTTGGCGACGCTTGAGGATCTCGACGAGGATGCGTTGATCCAGATCCTTTCCGAGCCGAAGAACGCGCTGATCAAGCAGTACCAGCGCCTGTTCGAGATGGAAGACGTGGAACTGACCTTCCACGAGGATGCTCTTCGCGAGATCGCCCGCAAGGCGATCGTCCGCAAAACCGGCGCTCGCGGCCTTCGCTCGATCATGGAGAAGATCCTGCTTGATACGATGTTCGAACTGCCGGCGCTGGAAGGCGTACGTGAAGTCGTTATCTCCGAGGAAGTGGCACGCGGCTCTGCCCGTCCGCTTTACATCTACGCCGATCGCCAGGACGAGAAGGCCAACGCTTCGGCGTGAGACGTTAGAGATATCTTTACGATACGAACCGTGAATTTAAGGGGCTTGCCGTCGGCAGGCCCCTTTCTATTTCAAAACCAGTGCACGACCCTGATAAATCTTGCTAAAGAGGTCGGAAAGCGCCTCTGCTGCCGTTGCGGATTCCCGCGTCCGTGGCAATTATGGAATGATTCCGTTTGGTGTGTTTCGGTCTTGTGTGTTAGCCGGCGCGGAAGTGGCAAGCGCCGGTCCAGTCTGGCGCTGCAGAGTGAAGGTGTTCCGTTGTAGCATAGCTGTCATGTCCAAGGGGACACCGGCCATGGCGCAGCTTGAAAAGCATAGTCAGAACCTCCACTTGTGTCTCAAGTGGAGTGCGGCCCGGTTCTAGTGGCCGCGCCAGAAGAGCCCGGCAACGGGACGATGGAAAGGAAATAAAATGACGAAGAAAACGTCAGCTGCGAGCATTGCATATCCGGTTTTGCCCCTGCGCGACATCGTCGTCTTCCCGCATATGATCGTGCCGCTATTCGTCGGCCGCGAGAAGTCGATCCGTGCGCTGGAGGAGGTCATGGGATCGGACAAGCAGATCATGCTCGTCACACAAATCAACGCGAGCGACGATGACCCGGAACCGTCCGCCATCCACAATGTCGGCACCGTCGCCAACGTATTGCAGTTGCTGAAGCTGCCTGATGGCACCGTCAAGGTCCTGGTCGAAGGTCGCGCACGCGCCGAGATCGATGCCTACACCGATCGCGAGGATTTCTATGAAGCCCTCGGTCATGTTCTCGAAGAGCCGCATGACGATCCGGTCGAACTCGAAGCTCTGAGCCGTTCGGTTGTCTCCGAATTCGAGAGCTACGTAAAACTCAACAAGAAGATCTCGCCGGAAGTTGTCGGCGCGGCCAGCCAGATCGACGACTACTCGAAGCTTGCCGATACGGTCGCTTCGCATCTGTCGATCAAGATCACCGAAAAGCAGGAGATGCTGGAAACCACCAGCGTCAAGGCTCGCCTCGAAAAGGCGCTCGGCTTCATGGAAGGCGAGATTTCGGTTCTGCAGGTCGAGAAGCGCATCCGCTCGCGCGTCAAGCGCCAGATGGAGAAGACCCAGCGCGAGTACTACCTGAATGAGCAGATGAAGGCGATCCAGAAGGAGCTCGGCGACGGCGAGGAAGGCCGCGACGAGATGGCCGAACTGGAAGAGCGCATTGCGAAGACGAAGCTGTCCAAGGAAGCCCGCGAAAAGGCCGATGCGGAGCTGAAGAAGCTGCGGCAGATGAGCCCGATGTCTGCTGAAGCGACCGTGGTCCGCAACTACCTCGACTGGCTGCTGGGTATTCCGTGGGGCAAGAAGTCGAAGATCAAGTCAGACCTCAACAACGCCGAGAAGATCCTCGAAGCCGATCACTTCGGTCTCGACAAGGTCAAGGAGCGCATCGTCGAGTACCTGGCTGTTCAGGCTCGCGCGACCAAGATTAAGGGTCCGATCCTGTGCCTCGTCGGCCCTCCGGGCGTCGGCAAGACCTCGCTCGCCCAGTCGATCGCCAAGGCGACCGGCCGTGAGTATGTCCGCATGGCGCTTGGCGGCGTTCGTGACGAAGCCGAAATCCGCGGTCACCGCCGCACCTACATCGGTTCGATGCCCGGCAAGGTCATCCAGTCGATGAAGAAGGCAAAGAAGTCCAATCCGCTCTTCCTGCTCGATGAAATCGACAAGATGGGCCAGGATTTCCGTGGCGACCCGTCGTCGGCTCTGCTCGAAGTGCTGGATCCGGCTCAGAACTCGACCTTCATGGATCACTACCTGGAAGTCGAATACGACTTGTCGGACGTGATGTTCATCACGACGGCGAACACGCTGAACATTCCTGCACCTTTGATGGACCGCATGGAAGTCATCCGTATCGCCGGCTATACCGAGGACGAAAAGCGCGAGATCGCCAAGCGGCACCTGCTGCCGAAGGCCATCAAGGAACACGCGCTGCAGCCGAACGAATTCTCGGTCAGCGACGATGCACTGATGGCGATCAGCCAGCAGTATACCCGCGAAGCCGGTGTTCGTAACTTCGAACGCGAATTGATGAAGCTCGCCCGCAAGGCGGTCACCGAGATCATCAAGGGCAAGACGAAGTCCGTTCATGTGACCGCAGAGAACATTGACGACTATCTGGGCGTTCCGCGCTTCCGCCATGGCGAAGCCGAACGCGAAGATCAGGTCGGCGTTGTAACCGGTCTTGCCTGGACGGAAGTCGGTGGCGAACTGCTGACGATCGAAGGCGTGATGATGCCAGGCAAGGGTCGCATGACCGTTACCGGCAACCTGAAGGAAGTCATGAAGGAATCGATTTCCGCAGCGGCATCCTATGTGCGCTCGCGCGCAGTCGATTTCGGTATCCAGCCACCGCTCTTCGACAAGAGCGACATCCACGTGCACGTGCCGGAAGGCGCGACGCCCAAGGATGGTCCGTCGGCCGGTGTCGCCATGGCAACCGCGATCGTCTCGATCATGACCGGTATCCCGGTCGACAGGAACGTCGCGATGACCGGTGAAATCACGCTGCGCGGCCGCGTGCTGCCGATCGGCGGTCTGAAGGAAAAGCTGCTTGCAGCGCTTCGCGGCGGCATCAAGAAGGTGCTGATCCCGGAAGAAAATGCCAAGGATCTGGCGGAGATTCCGGACAACGTGAAGAACAACATGGAGATCATCCCGGTGTCCCGCATGGGCGAGGTGATCAAGCATGCGCTGGTCCGCAGACCCGAGGCGATCGAGTGGGATGGCACGGTGGAAACGCCGGTCATTGCAACGGTCGAAGGGCTCGACGAAACGGGTGCAACCATAGCTCACTGAGCCATGTTTGCCACATTCGCGCCCAATTGCTTAAAAACCCTGAAAAGGCTGGCGTTTTCGCCAGCCTTTTTTTGTGAAATCGACACGCAGACGCTTGCATTTCCTTGATTTGCAGGGTCTTTGGGGTGCGGCGGGCCTGATGAACTCCGTTCTGCGCCTAGCTTATAGATTTGAGTCGTTTCGAACCATTTAGAAAGGGGTGGAAACATGAACAAGAATGAACTCGTGTCCGCAGTTGCCGAAAAGGCAGGACTCTCGAAGACCGACGCTGCTTCCGCAGTTGATGCTGTTTTCGAAGTCGTCCAGGCTGAACTGAAGGGCAAGGGCGACGTTCGTCTCGCTGGTTTCGGTAGCTTCACCGTTTCCCATCGCGCTGCCACGAAGGGCCGCAACCCGTCCACCGGCGCTGAAGTCGATATTCCGGCTCGCAACGTGCCGAAGTTCACGCCCGGCAAGGGCCTGAAGGACGCCGTAAACGGCTGATATGAATTTGCTTGGCAGCCGGACAACGAGACCGGCGGTGTAAGTTTCGAAGGGTTCGGCCACGGCCGAACCCTTTTTTTATGCATTTCGTGGACTTGTCGGCACACGAGGTCCGTCCTATGAAATGGTTGTTCTCAGGGCGGGGTGAAAGTCCCCACCGGCGGTAAGGGCTTCGGCTCAAGCCCGCGAGCGTCTTTCGGCCGATCTGCCGAAAGGGTCAGCAGATCCGGTGCAACTCCGGAGCCGACGGTTACAGTCCGGATGAAAGAGAATGAGCCGAGCGGGCGAGGGCGAAATCTGTCCTTGCCGCGACATCGCGCTCATGCGTCCTGATTTGTGTTGGTTTCGGATGAAAGACATGAATCAGACTTCCCAAATATCTTCTGCCTCGCGTGCGATGGTCGGTGCTGCCTGGATGGTCGCCGCGGGCATCGCCTTCTCGATCCTCAATGTCATCACACAGTGGCTGACGATGAAGCTCGCCTTTCCCTCGGCCTCGGCAGCCTTCTGGCAATATGCCATTGCGCTGGTCTTCTCGTTGCCCTTTCTCCGGCGCGTCGGCTTCGGGGCGATGCGAACGCGCTATCCCTGGCGCCATGTCGTGCGCGTCGCCTTCGCTGCATTCGGCGTGACGACCTGGGTCGCGGGACTCGCGTCCGTACCGATCTGGCAGGCGATTGCGCTGGTGATGACCTCGCCGTTCTTCATCATCATGGGTGCGCGTATCTTCCTTGGTGAATACATCGGTTCCGCGAGGTGGGCAGCGACCGGTACCGGCTTCGTCGGAGCGATGATCATCCTGCAGCCATGGTCCGATAGCTTCAGTTGGGCGGCGTTTTTGCCGATCCTCTCAGCCCTGCTCTGGGGCGCCTCGTCGCTGATCACCAAGAGTCTCACCGGAGTGGAACGGCCGGAAACCATCACCGTCTGGCTGCTGGCACTCCTCACTCCGATCAACGGCGGCTTGGCGGTGGCCGCCGGCTTCAGCATTCCCTCCGGCCTGACGCTTCTCCTTTTTGTCGTGGCAGGTCTGCTGACCGTCATTGCCCAATATTTCCTGACGCTCGCCTACAGCACAGCCGATGCCGCCTACGTCCAGCCTTTTGACGATCTGAAGCTTCCCCTGAATGTTTTCGCCGGCTGGTTGGTCTTCGGCTATGCCCCGACCGGTTATCTCTGGTTGGGTGCGCTGCTGATCCTCGGGGCATCGCTCTTCATCATGCGGAACGAAATGAAGAAGGAGCGGGGGGCCGGCTAACGCAGCCGGAATACACTGCCGGTGTCATTGCGCTGTCATGCCCGTCCCGCAAAAACCCTGTGTTTGAGTTCATGGGGGATTTCATGCCAATATTTTCGCGCAAGACAGCGGTTGTTGCCGCGCTTCTGACGACGGCGGCCTTACCGGCAGCCGCAGAGCCCGTTTTCAACCGCATAGCAACCTTCCCGGTGGCATCCAACCTGCCGGAGGGAAAAGACAGGCTTTCGGCCACTTCGGCGGAAATCATTACGGCCACCGACGACGGCATGACGCTGATCTATAGCGATAGCCCGCTCGGTGCGATCGGCTTTGTCGATATCTCAGACGCCAAGGCACCAAAGGCCGGTGGCGCGCTCATGATGGACGGCGAGCCGACATCCGTGACATCGGCCGCGGGCAAGGCGCTGGTTGCCGTCAATACGTCGGAGAGCAAGGCAAAGCCCTCGGGGCGCCTGGCGATCGTCGACGTTGCCACCGAGAAGATCGAGAGCACCTGTGATCTTGGCGGTCAGCCGGATTCCATCGCGCTCAACAAGGACAAGACCCTCGGCACGATCGCGATCGAGAACGAGCGTGACGAAGAGGCGAACGACGGCAAGCTTCCGCAGATGCCAGCAGGCGACCTGGTCGTATTCCAGGTCAAGGATGGCACGGTTGATTGCGGCTCGATCAAGCACGTCGCGCTGACCGGACTTGCCGGCGTCGCGGCCGCCGATCCGGAACCGGAATTCGTCTCCTTCAACGATCAGAACGAGATCGCCCTAACCCTTCAGGAAAACAACGAAATCGTCATCATTGACGCGGCGACTGCGTCTGTGAAGACGCACTTCTCCGCGGGCAGCGTCGATCTTGAAGGCATCGACACCAGGCGCGATGGCGCGCTGACGTTTACCGGTGAACTCAAGAACATCGCACGCGAGCCGGACGCTGTGAAGTGGCTCGACAATGATCGTCTGGTCGTCGCCAACGAAGGCGACTATCAAGGCGGTTCGCGCGGTTTCACGATTTTCGACAAGACCGGCAAGGTACTCTATGAGTCCGGTGCCTCCTTCGAACGCGCCGTTGCCAATATCGGTCACTATCCGGACAAGCGTTCATCCGCCAAGGGCGTTGAGCCGGAAGGCCTGGAGGTGGCGACGTTCGGTGGCCAGAAGTATATCTTCCTGCTGGCAGAGCGCGCCTCGGTCGTCGGCGTCTACAAGGATACCGGTGCCGAGCCTCAACTCGTTCAGATCCTTCCATCTGGCGTCTCGCCGGAGGGCGCAGTCGCCGTACCGTCCCACAATCTCCTCGCGACTGCCAACGAAGTCGATCTCGGCAAGGATGGTGGCCCGCGGTCGCATGTGATGATCTATGAACTTGCCGAGGGTGAGATCGCCTATCCGAAGATTGTTGCCGCCGAAAAGGACGGCAACCCGGTTGGCTTCGCGGCGCTCTCCGGCCTTGCTGCCGTTCCGGACAAGCCGGGCCAGCTGTTTGCCGTCAGCGACAGCGTGCTCGGCATGCAGCCGACGATCTACACGATTGACGCAACCAAGAAGCCGGCCGTGATCACCGAGGCGCTGACCGTAAAGCGCGACGGCCAGCCGGCACAGAAGCTCGACATCGAGGGCGTGGCTGTCGATGAAAAGGGTTGGGTCTGGCTGGCGTCGGAAGGCAACAGTGAGAAGCTGGTGCCGCACGCTCTATATCACGTCAACCCGAAGGGTGAGATCAAGGAAGAAATCGCACTTCCGAAGGAGCTGGCGGCTAACGAAATCCGCTACGGCTTTGAAGGCGTGACGATCGTCGGGTCCGGCGACGACGCGACGCTCTGGATGGCCGTCCAACGTGAGTGGAAGGATGACCAGAAGGGCTTTGTCAAACTCGTTTCCTACAATCCGAAGAGCAAGGAGTGGGGTGGCGTCCGCTACCCGCTCGACAAGTCCGAAGGGGGCTGGGTCGGTCTTTCCGAAATCTCCGCTCACGGCGACAGCGTCTACATCATCGAACGCGACAATCTCGTCGGTGACGCGGCAAAGCTGAAGAAGCTCTACAAGGTGGCGATATCAGATCTGAAGCCCGCCAAGTTGGGCGGCGAGTTGCCGGTGGTCAAGAAGACTGAAGCTCACGACTTCCTTCCGGAGTTAAAGGCCGCCACCAACGGCTATGTTCTCGACAAGCTCGAAGGCTTCGCTTTCGATGCCTCCGGCAAGGCCTACGCCGTCACGGACAATGACGGCGTCGACGATTCCTCGGGTGAAATGCTGTTCTTCCCGGTCAATCTCGTCGGCACGAACTGAGATTGATCTATCAAGGAAACAGAATGGCCGGGTCTACGCCCGGCCATTTTTTCTTGTGGTCGCGCCCTACCAGCGCTGGTGGACATAGGGAGCGACCAGCCGCTCGTAGATCTCGCGTGTTGCGTCCATCACGTCATGCGATAGTGGTGCGAGGCCTGCAGCTTTTGCGTTTGCGCGTGCCTGTTCGGCGTTGCGTGCGCCGGGGATGACGACGGTTACCGCATCGCTCATCAGGATCCAGCGCAGCGCGAAGGCCGCCATTGTTGCGCCGGCCGGCACGAGCTTGCGCACTTCCGCCACCGCCTGTAGGCCGACCTCGAAGGGGACGCCGGCAAATGTCTCGCCGACATCGAAGGCCTCGCCGTGGCGATTGAAATTGCGGTGATCGTCGCTCGCAAACTTCGTCTCGCGAGTGATCTTCCCGGACAACAACCCGCTTGCGAGCGGCACGCGGGCGATGACCGCGATGTTCTTCCGTCGCGCCTCCTGGAAGAACAGGTGATCGGGCCGCTGGCGGAAGAGGTTGTAGATGATCTGGATGCTGACGACGCCAGGATACTCGATGGCCTTCAGCGCTTCCTCGACCTTTTCGACGCTGACGCCGTAGCCCCTGATCTTGCCGGCCTTCTGCAACTCATTCAGGCCGTCGAAGACCTCCGGGCGATAAAGCACTTCGGTCGGCGGGCAATGCAATTGCACGAGGTCGAGGCTGTCGACGCGCAGATTCGTCAGGCTGCGATCGATGAAGCCTTCGAGATTGGCCTTGGTGTAGCCGTCGGCAACATGCGGATTGAGCCGCCGACCTGCCTTGGTCGCAACCATCGGCCGTTCGCCGCCGCGGCTGTCGAGAACGTCGGCAATGATCTTTTCCGACCGACCATCGCCGTAAACGTCGGCGGTATCGATGAGGGTCATGCCGGCGTCGAGCGCCGCGTTCAGCGCATCGCGACCGTCGGCTTCGCTGACATCGCCCCAGGCGCCGCCGATCTGCCATGCGCCGAAACCGATGTTCGTGACGGTGTGGGGCAGGTGACCGAAAGAATGCTGTTTCATGGAAATCCTCCGCGTGATGAAATGCCTCGGCACTAGCAGTCGCCCAGGCAAGGAGCAAGCGCTTGCAACGGAGATAGGGCGGCGTCTGCCGAGCGTCGCCATCTCTGCCGAAGAGCGACGCAAACGGCGCGCTCGGCGACCGATTTGCCAGGATACCGCTGTCGTCGGACGCGTCGTCGTCACTGGCCGGCGACCGAAGGCCTGCTGCTCAACCGGACAGGCTGTGCGATCGAGCCATACATCGCTTGGATGATGAGGACGCTTGGCTTACGGTCGGCTCCGATGGGCAGGTCAAGTTCGAAAGGATAATCTGATGGAGATCAAACCCCGCGGATCACGACCCTCGATGAAGGCGCCGGCAGAGTATTTCACGGGATCCGTCCGCCAGGATCCATTGATGGATGCGCCGAGCCCGGCCCGGGTGCGGGTGGTGAGCGTTACCTTTGAGCCAGGTTCCCGAACCGCTTGGCACACGCATCCGCTGGGACAGACCCTCATTGTCACCGCCGGAAAAGGTCTGGCGCAGAGCGAGGGCGGGCCCCTTCGTGAAATTCGCGCCGGCGACACGGTCTGGTTCGCGCCGGGCGAAAAACACTGGCATGGCGCCGCACCCGATACCGCGATGACGCACATCGCGATCCATGAAGCGCTTGACGGCAGCGCCGCCGGCTGGATGGAACACGTTACCGACGAGCAATACGCCGGAAAGGCCTGAGGTCAGAGACGCTTCAGACAGTAGGAAAAATGCGCGTGCGATTCGACCGTTAGGAACTCGAACTGCCAGCCATAATCCTTGCAGAATTTGGTGACCGCTTCGACGACGCCGTAGACGATCGGCTTCACAGTGTTGCCGGTGCAGAAATCGTGCCCGGCGATTCTACCCGTTCGTTTCACTTTCTTCTCACAAAGGAGGAGTTCCTGCCAGGTGAGCTCGAAGGAATGGTCCGTATCGATGTAGGCCCAGTCGAGGAAGTCATCGTCGAACTCGGCGAGCTTTTCGAGCGATGTGCCCTGCATCAGGTGCAGTTGCCCGCTCTCGATCTGGTCTTTGAACTGATTGTGGATTTGATCGAGCCCCGAACTATAGCGGTCCATGCTCCAGGGATCGATCAGGTAAAGCTGCGCTGGCCGGTTCTTTTCGAGGATCTCGGCCGTGTACTCCCCGAAGGCAGCTCCGACTTCAACACCGATGCCGCCGTTCGGGATACGATAGAGCAACTCGCCCCGATCCGGCAGCAGCCTTGCGTTCTCCATGTGATGAGCAGCAAGCTGGGTCCTCGGCATGCTCGCCCGTTGTGCCTGCCGTTCCGCGCGTGTTTTCATGATGATGTCTCGGATGATGCTTGTACAATTGGACCGTGCGGCCCGTGAGAACCACCTTATAGCCAGTGCGACGTAAAGTTGGCTAGGCTTCTTCCTGAGGAAGGCGCAACGCAGATCGCCGACGTCTGATTCTATCGATAGATGAGCCAGTCCTTCGGCACGTGCGAGACATTCGTCACGCCATGTATGGAGACGTTGTCTCCGCCCGATGCCTTTGCCATACCGAGCGCCTGCTCGGCGAATGCGATCAGGGCATCAGCAGTCAGGGCCTCCTTCGACATACATATCCCGACCGAGAATGAAAGCGCCGCGGCCCGTTTTCCGGATACTGGATGCACCACCGGAAGTCCCTTCATTCGATCGCGGAGCCTGTCGATGAGCCGCATGATTTCCGTCTCGTCTGCGGTTCGGAAAACGAAACCGAAGCGACCGCGATCGAAGCGGCAGGCCAGGTCTTCTTTGCTGGAGATCCCCTGGATCAGCTCGCCGATTTTCTTGAGGATGGGTTCGAGGAGGTTCGGCACGGCGGCAATAGTCTCATAGCCGTCGATGTCCGCAAAGGCGATTCCACAAAAATCAGGCAGCCCTGATTTCTCGTAGATCTTGGCTAGTTCCTTGTTGAACCCCCGGCGGTTCGCCAGCCCCGTCAGCGTATCCACAAATCTGGCAGCGTTCGCCGCGGCGGTCTCTCGCTGCACCTCCTCCAGTTTCTGCGATTTCTCCACCACCTTGGAGGCGAGCATTGAGCTTTGTGCCTCGCGAGCGTGTGTGGCCGAGCTCACCGATTGCAACGATCGCGTGAGAGCGGCCTTGTCTGTCACATCCTTGGCTTCGAAGAGCCGGGCAGCTTGGCTGATGACACTTCCGTAACGCGTAAGAGCGGACTTCTCTTCGTCGAGCAGGGAGAGAATGCTCTGCAGCTCCTGCTGCACCTGGCCGGAACGCGCCTCGAGTAGGCTGCCTTCGAAGTGATGGGGCAGGTAACGTCGGCAGATCGCATCCAGAGCATCCTGCGTCTTGACCGGGCCGAGCGACCTGAGTGCGCGGGCGAGATCCGGACTATTGCCGGTCATGGCCTCGAACACGAGCTCATAGTTGCGCGGCAGCCCCTCGATACCCAATTGTTGCAAGACCGTTGCAACGCGAAAGGCCATATTCGTGTGCGTATTGGGCTGCACCAGATGCTCTCCAACGTGACTCTGCGTTTACCATCGATGAACTGCGGGAAGGGGCCGGACCACCGGCCAGCATGGCAGTCACTTTTTAGGCAAGGTATGCTGGGGACTTCCTGCAGCGACCTTGGGCCGTGCCGAAAAGCATAAGAGATATGTATGAGAGAAACCGCAGAACGTCATGCTCGGACGGCAGACAACTTATAAGAACAATATTGAGCGCGCTCAATTAAAACGGAGTAAATGCCGAAATTGGCATAGAATGATGTGGACCCGCTGGCGCCCGTTTGGCTTTTAGCCGCTTGAGACCCGGTGGTCTTCGCTTCTGGCCGATAGACAGGCGGCTGCTGGCGCGGGCGGCGAAAGACCTGTTGCCAGGAGCAAATAAAATTGCGGATACGAGCGGAAAGAATGGTGGGCGATGAGAGACTCGAACTCCCGACATCCTCGGTGTAAACGAGGCGCTCTACCAACTGAGCTAATCGCCCTCGCGAGAACGGTCCGGTTCGGTCCGCCGCGTCGGTGGCCGTGATCTATGCGGATCGCGGACAAACCGCAAGAGTGTTTGCGAAGATTTTTTGATTTTTTTGAGTGGAGCTGCTTGCCTTGCCTTTGTCTTGGCGATTTCTGAACTGTGGAAAACCGCAGGCTGGGCAGGCGAGGGCTGGGGAGTTGGTTGCCTGCCCGCAGCTCGGCAGACACTCACTTAATAATACACCGATTCTGCCCATGGAATTTGAGGCCCCGAAAACAATTCGCGGACTGTCATCGTTTTGTCTCTAAAGCTGCTTGACACTGAAATGCGAACCCCTTAGTTAGCCGCTCATCGAAGCGGCGAGGCTGCTTTGACACGGACGCGAAAGCTTCCGGATGCTTGAAATGAATGCGGGTGTAGCTCAGTCGGTTAGAGTGCCGGCCTGTCACGCCGGAGGTCGCGGGTTCGAGCCCCGTCACTCGCGCCATTTCAAGAAAGGTACCACCTGGTGCTTGATCCGGTCCTTTAGTCCACCATGCGCGGGTGTAGCTCAGTCGGTTAGAGTGCCGGCCTGTCACGCCGGAGGTCGCGGGTTCGAGCCCCGTCACTCGCGCCATTCCGTCCCGGATATGGACTTTTTTCTCTCTTTGTTGCGTGCCTGCTTGGTCACCGGTTCCAGTCTTTCCTTTGGCTTGGAGTTCGTCGTTCGCTGCGAGCCATGCAATATCCGGTGGGCTGGCATGCAGTCTGAATCAACTTGTGTGGATTTGTCGCGACATCATTGCATCTGCTTGATAATGTCGCGCCTCGACAGTCGAATTGGTGCTCTAAAAGTCTTGCGCCGTGGCGCTGGCTGCGCTAACCACGGCTGTGTTGCAACGCACGTTCGCTTGCCGGGCAATTGCCCACTTGCGCCTTCCTGGCGCAGCCCGCAAGCAGGGATGAACCTGATGACTGGACTGCTCAGTTCCTATATTCCGATCGCTATTTTCATTGGTATCGCCCTTGTAATCGGCCTGGCGCTTCTGATCGCGCCGTTTGCCGTTGCCTTCAAGGCGCCTGATTCCGAAAAGCTTTCGGCCTTCGAGTGCGGCTTCAACGCATTCGATGACGCTCGCATGAAGTTCGATATCCGTTTCTACTTGGTATCAATCCTCTTCATCATCTTCGACCTCGAAGTCGCTTTCCTCTTTCCGTGGGCCGTTTCGTTCGGCGCGATCGGCTGGTTCGGCTTCTGGTCCATGATGGTCTTCCTCGCTGTGCTGACCATCGGCTTTATCTATGAATGGAAAAAGGGAGCCCTGGAATGGGAGTAGCCCAAAGCGATAAGGCGCTCGTCGCGCCACACCCGAAAGGCATCATCGACCCGGCAACGGGCAAGCCGATCGGCAGCGACAGCGCCTTCTTCGGCGAAATCAACGATGAACTGGCCGACAAGGGCTTTCTCGTTACCTCGACCCGCGATCTGATCACCTGGGCCCGTACGGGCTCGCTGATGTGGATGCAGTTCGGTCTGGCATGCTGTGCCGTCGAAGGCTTGATGCAGGTTTCCGGTCCGCGTTACGACATGGAGCGCTTCGGTGTTGCTCCGCGCGCTTCGCCGCGCCAGTCGGACGTTATGATCGTTGCCGGCACGCTGACCAACAAGATGGCGCCTGCGCTCCGCAAGGTCTACGACCAGATGCCTGAGCCGCGCTACGTCATCTCGATGGGATCCTGCGCCAATGGCGGCGGTTACTATCACTATTCCTATTCGGTCGTCCGTGGTTGCGACCGTGTCGTTCCTGTCGATATCTACGTGCCGGGCTGTCCCCCCACGGCAGAAGCGCTGCTCTACGGGGTGCTGCTTTTGCAGAAGAAGATCCGTCGAACCGGAACGATCGAGCGCTAAGGGCGGAGGACTGTCATGACTGAAGCCTTGAGCGAATTGTCTTCCTATCTCCGCGAGATGCGCGGCGATCTGTTTCTCGATGCATCCATCAGCTACGATGAGCTGAACGTAGCTGCGACGCCGGAAACGATTCTGGCGCTTTTGACGTTCCTGCGCGACGACGCACGCTGCGGCTTCATCAGCATGATCGATATCTGCGGTGTAGACTGGCCGCAGCGCGAAAAGCGTTTCGATGTCGTCTATCACCTGCTGTCGCCGAAGCAAAACCTGCGCATCCGCGTCAAGGTTGCCGTGGCTGACGGCGAACCGGTGCCGTCGGCAACCGTCGTTTATAGGGGTGCCGAATGGTTCGAGCGAGAAGCCTGGGACATGTACGGCATTCCGTTCTCCGGTCATGCGGACCTGCGCCGTCTTCTCACTGATTACGGTTTCGAGGGCCACCCCCTGCGCAAGGACTTCCCGACGACCGGTTACGTCGAAGTGCGTTATGACGATGCTGCCAAGCGCGTTGTCTACGAACCCGTCGAACTGAAGCAGGAATTCCGCAATTTCGACTTCATGTCCCCTTGGGAAGGCACGGACTACGTGCTGCCGGGAGACGAGAAGGCGGCGAAGTGAAGATGAGGCTCGGATTTCTTGAAGCCTCTCTGCTTTTCGTCCAATGCCAATTGCCAGCGCGGAGCGCGTCGCTATGACTGAACATAACGTTCGCAATTTTACGATCAATTTCGGACCAGAACACCCGTCCGCGCACGGTGTTCTGCGTCTCGTGCTTGAACTCGATGGTGAAATCATCGAGCGCGTCGATCCGCATATCGGCCTTCTGCATCGCGGCACCGAAAAGCTGATCGAGACGAAGACCTATCTGCAGGCCGTTCCCTATTTCGATCGTCTCGACTACGTCGCGCCGATGAACCAGGAACACGCTTTCGCGCTCGCCGTCGAAAAGATTCTGAAGCTCGAAATTCCGATTCGCGGTCAGCTCATTCGTGTTCTCTACTCGGAAATTGGTCGAATCTTGTCGCACATCATGAACGTGACGACGCAGGCCATGGACGTCGGTGCGATGACGCCGCCGGTCTGGGGCTTCGAAGAGCGCGAAAAGCTGATGGTGTTTTATGAGCGCGCCTGCGGCGCCCGTATGCACTCGGCCTATTTCCGTCCGGGTGGTGTTCACCAGGACCTCCCGCCGGAGCTGGTCGAGGATATCGGTAAATGGTGCGATCCGTTCTTAAAGATCCTCGACGATATCGAATGCCTGCTGACCGACAACCGTATCTTCAAGCAGCGTAACGTCGATATCGGCGTCGTATCGCTGGCAGACGCATGGTCGTGGGGCTTCTCGGGCGTCATGGTGCGCGGTTCGGGCGCTGCCTGGGATCTGCGCCGCTCGCAGCCCTACGAGTGTTACAACGATATGGAATTCGACATTCCGATCGGAAAGAACGGCGACTGCTACGATCGCTACCTGATCCGAATGATCGAGATGCGCCAGTCGGTTCGCATCATGAAGCAGTGCGTCGAGCGCCTGATGGGCAGCGCAAAGACGGGTCCGGTCTCATCGATTGACGGCAAGGTCGTTCCGCCGAAGCGCGGCGAGATGAAGCGTTCGATGGAAGCGCTCATTCACCACTTCAAGCTCTACACGGAAGGCTATCACGTGCCGGCCGGCGAAGTGTATGCGGCCGTCGAAGCGCCGAAGGGCGAATTCGGCGTCTACGTCGTGGCCGATGGCAGCAACAAGCCGTACCGCTGCAAGATCCGTGCACCGGGCTACGCCCACCTGCAGGCGATGGACTTCCTGTGCAAGGGCCACATGCTCGCTGACGTGACGGCCGTGCTCGGTTCGCTCGACATCGTGTTCGGTGAGGTAGACCGCTGATGAAGCTGCTGCCGCTTGCTGCTGTTGTTCTCTTTGCTGCCTCCGGGGCCATCGCCCAGGAAGTCGGTGGAATGGGCCCGAAGCTGGGCCAGGGCGAGGTGCAGCCGCCGGCAGCAAAGGCCTCTATGGGCGAGCTGTTGTCCAAGGGCTATGAAATCAAGGCTGCCGTTCCGAACGGCGGCAAGTTCGTTGTGTTTTTGCAAAAAGACCAGTCGGCCTACGCATGCGAGATGAAGTCTCTGACGGCATCGCAGTGTGGGACCATAAACTGACAAGGCGTGAGGAAGAATGTCCGTTCGTCGATTAGCCGAAGATCAATTCCAGCCTGCCGCGTTCGCCTTCAATGACGAGAACGCGGTCTGGGCGGAAAAGACGATCAAGAAATATCCCGCTGGCCGTCAGCAATCCGCGGTCATCCCGTTGTTGATGCGGGCGCAGGAGCAGGATGGTTGGGTCACGCGCCCCGCGATCGAAAAGATCGCCGACATGCTCGACATGGCCTATATCCGCGTTCTCGAAGTTGCGACCTTCTACACGCAGTTCCAGCTGAACCCGGTCGGCACGCGCGCCCACATCCAGGTATGCGGCACAACGCCCTGCATGCTGCGCGGCTCGGAAAGCCTGATGGCGGTGTGCAAGAGCAAGATCCACCATCACCCCTTTGAGCGTAACGTTGACGGCACGCTCTCCTGGGAAGAAGTCGAATGTCTTGGGGCCTGCGTCAACGCGCCTATGGTCATGATCGGCAAGGATACGTACGAGGACCTGACGCCGGAACGTCTCGAAGAAATCATTGATACCTTCGAGGCCGGCAATGGCGCGAGCATCACGCCCGGCCCGCAGATCGACCGTCACTTTTCGTCGCCGGAAGGCGGCCCGACGACGCTGACGGAAGACGATTCGAAGGCAAAGAAGGCGCCCGCAAAGAAGGCCGTTGCCGAAGCTGCGACGGCAAAGGTCGATGCTGCTCCGGTTCCGCCGTCTGAAGTTGCGCGCCCGAAGAGCACCGATGCTGAAACCAACGCTGCATTGAAGACGCCGGCAACGGCGCCGAAGGCGGCCGCGAAGAACGTGAAGGCTGTCGAAGAACAGGCGGCAGCGGCTCGGGTTGCCACGGCAAAGCCCTCGCTTACCGACAAAAACCGTCCGGCCGGTATCGAAAAACCGGCCGCTCCGGATGATCTGAAGCTGATCTCCGGCGTCGGTCCGAAGATCGAAGGCACGCTCCACGAACTCGGCATCTTCACCTTCGCGCAGGTCACGAGCTGGAAGAAGGCCGAACGCGAATGGGTTGATGGCTACCTGAATTTCAAGGGCCGCATCGAGCGCGACGACTGGGTCAAGCAGGCCAAGGCGCTCGCCAAGGGCGGCGAAGCCGAATACATTAAAGTCTTCGGTAAGAAGCCGCGGTAAGGGGTGAAGCATGTTACAAGATAAAGACCGCATCTTTACCAATATCTACGGCCTCAAGGACAAGTCTCTGAAGGGCGCGATGAGCCGCGGCCACTGGGACGGCACCAAGCAGATCCTCGAAAAGGGTCGCGACTGGATCATCAACGAGATGAAGGCATCGGGCCTTCGCGGCCGCGGCGGCGCGGGCTTTCCGACCGGTCTCAAGTGGTCCTTTATGCCGAAGGAAAGCGACGGACGCCCGCATTATCTCGTCGTCAATGCCGACGAATCGGAGCCGGGCACCTGCAAGGACCGCGACATCATGCGCCATGATCCGCATACGCTGATCGAGGGCTGCGTGATCGCCAGCTTCGCCATGGGTGCAAACGCGGCCTATATCTACGTCCGCGGCGAATATATCCGTGAGCGTGAAGCCCTGCAGGCGGCGATCGATGAATGCTATGATTACGGCCTGCTCGGCAAGAACAACAAGCTCGGCTGGGACATGGACATCTTCGTCCATCACGGCGCCGGCGCCTATATCTGCGGCGAAGAAACCGCGCTGCTCGAAAGTCTGGAAGGCAAGAAGGGCCAGCCGCGCCTGAAGCCGCCGTTCCCGGCCAACATGGGTCTCTATGGCTGCCCGACGACGGTCAACAACGTCGAATCGATCGCAGTTGCTCCGACCATTCTGCGCCGCGGCGCTGGCTGGTTCTCGTCGATCGGTCGTCCGAACAATGTCGGCACCAAGCTGTTCATGCTGTCGGGCCACGTCAACAAGCCGTGCACCGTCGAAGAGGAAATGGGCATCACTTTCCGTGAGCTCGTCGATCGTCACGCAGGCGGCATCCGCGGTGGTTGGGACAACCTGCTTGCAGTGATTCCGGGCGGCGCATCGTGCCCGATCGTTCCGGCCAAGGACATCATTGACTGCCCGATGGACTTCGATGGCCTGCGCGCTGTCGGTTCTTCGTTCGGTACGGCCGCTGCGATCGTCATGGACAAGTCCACCGATGTCATCAAGGCCATCGCCCGCATCTCGGCCTTCTTCAAGCATGAGAGCTGCGGCCAGTGCACGCCGTGCCGCGAAGGTACCGGCTGGATGTGGCGCGTGATGGAGCGCATGGCCAAAGGCAATGCCCAGAAGCGCGAAATCGACATGCTGTTCCAGGTCACCAAGCAAATCGAAGGTCACACTATCTGTGCGCTCGGTGATGCTGCCGCATGGCCGGTGCAGGGTCTGATCCGTAACTTCCGTCACGAGATCGAAGCGCGTATCGACCAGTATACGGCAAGCGCACTGGATCACGGGGCGGTTCTCGAGGCTGCAGAGTAAGGCTGATGACGAAGGCGTCCGATAGCACTGACAAGGAAGGGATGGCTGATTTCTCGGCCGACTTCGGCCGTCTGGCTGCCGAGATGCTGGAAAACGCCCGTGCGCTGCCGGTGCCGTCCGTGATGGTCAATCCGGCTGCGGCAATGGCTGCGGCTACCGCGATCGGTTTCGGCTTTTCGACGCAGATGGCCGGCGCATTCTTCGGAGCGCTGCAGGGCGCGCTCGATGCAACGAGCAAGCTCGCCTCCGTTCTCGACGAAACGCCGCCCGATGAGGGCAAGCCGCAAGTCGAGGTCCGGCCGGAGACGGTTCGCCCGGCGCCTGCCAGGAAGGTTGCAGACAAAGTCAAGCTTTCGGTTGTTCCGGCCAAGCAACCGAATGCAACGCCTGAAGTGGTTGCCAGGCCTGCTTCACGCGCTCGAAAGGCGGACGATCTGAAACAGATCTCCGGCGTCGGTCCGAAGATCGAGCAGGTGCTGAATGCCAAGGGCATTCGCTCCTTCGCTATGGTCGCCGGCTGGTCGGACGAGGACGCGGCGCACATCGACGCCGAACTCGGCTTCGACGGGCGGATCGCCCGCGATGGCTGGGTTGCGCAGGCCAAGGCGCTGGTCGCCAAGGGGCGAAAGCGGAAGTAAATTTTCGGCCGAAACGGCCGGAGCAGGGTCAAGGCCGAAGAGTGACGGGCAGGCGCCCAAAACTGCGGAGGCCGAAGGCTGATCCCGGGTCTCGGGATCGGCAGAGAATTTGAGCGACACCGATGCCAACGGGATAAGAATCCGGCCTGGCAGCGAAACTGTTGCAAAGTGGGTTTGTTTGCCGCCATCCGGCAAACGGAAAACAGGACTGAGTGACGATGGCAAAACTGAAGATTGACGGTAACGAGATCGAAGTCCCGGATCATTACACCCTCATTCAGGCGTGTGAGGAAGCCGGTGCTGAAGTTCCGCGCTTCTGCTTCCATGAGCGCCTTTCGGTTGCCGGCAACTGCCGCATGTGCCTCGTTGAGGTAAAGGGTGGGCCGCCGAAGCCGCAGGCATCCTGCGCCATGGGCGTGCGCGATATCCGCGGCGGCCCGAACGGCGAGCTGCCGGAGGTCTTCACCAACACGCCGATGGTCAAGAAGGCCCGTGAAGGCGTGATGGAGTTCCTGCTGATCAACCATCCGCTGGATTGCCCGATCTGCGACCAGGGCGGCGAATGCGACCTGCAGGACCAGGCGATGGCCTTTGGCATCGATAGCTCGCGCTATCAGGAAGATAAGCGCGCCGTCGAAGACAAGTACATCGGACCGCTCGTCAAGACCGTCATGAACCGCTGCATTCACTGCACGCGTTGCGTTCGCTTCACGACCGAAGTGGCCGGCATTTCCGAACTCGGCCTGATCGGCCGCGGCGAGGATGCCGAAATCACGACCTACCTCGAGCAGGCGATGACCTCCGAGCTGCAGGGCAATGTCGTCGACCTTTGCCCGGTTGGCGCTCTGACCTCGAAGCCGTTCGCCTTCACGGCACGTCCGTGGGAATTGAACAAGACCGAAACGATCGACGTCATGGACGCACTCGGTTCCGCAATCCGTGTTGACACGCGCGGCCGCGAAGTCATGCGCGTGATGCCGCGGGTCAACGACCAGATCAATGAAGAGTGGATTTCCGACAAGAGCCGCTTCATCTGGGACGGCCTGAAGACGCAGCGCCTCGACCGCCCATACGTCCGCAAGGACGGCCGCCTGCAGGCAGCGACCTGGGGCGAAG
This sequence comes from Rhizobium sp. LjRoot258, assembly GCF_964254185.1. Lineage (NCBI taxonomy): Bacteria > Pseudomonadati > Pseudomonadota > Alphaproteobacteria > Hyphomicrobiales > Rhizobiaceae > Rhizobium > Rhizobium sp. LjRoot258. The sequence continues at coordinate 1,129,166 of NZ_CAXUST020000001.1, forward strand.
CTTTCGGCGCGATCAAGGCTGCCGTTGCCGCGACCAGCGGCGACAAGGTCGGCGCAATCGCCGGCGACCTCGCATCCGTCGAAGAAATGTACGCACTGTCGGAGCTCGTGAAGTCGCTCGGTTCCGAGAACCTCGACTGTCGCCAGGATGGGACGGCACTTGATCCGTCGCTCGGCCGCGCAAGCTACCTCTTCAACCCGACGATCGAAGGCATCGAGCAGGCGGACGCACTGCTGATCATCGGCGCCAACCCGCGCTTCGAAGCCGCCGTGCTCAACGCCCGCATCCGCAAGCGCTGGCGTCGCGGCAACTTCCCGATCGGCGTGATCGGCGAAGCTGGCGAACTGCGCTACGGCCATGAATATCTCGGCGCTGGCCCGGACACACTGAAGGATCTCGTCGACGGCAACCACGCCTTCGCGAAGGTTCTGACGGATGCCAAGAAGCCGCTGATCATCATCGGCCAGGGCGCTCTGTCGCGCAGCGATGGTGCTGGTGTTCTCGCAACTGCTGCAAAGCTTGCCGGCACGGTCGGCGCAGTCGTCGAAGGCTGGAACGGCTTTGCTGTTCTGCACACGGCGGCATCGCGGGTCGGTGGTCTCGACCTCGGCTTCGTACCGGGCGCAAAGGGCGTCAACGCTGCAGAGATGCTGGCATCAATGGACGTTCTCTTCCTGCTCGGCGCCGACGAACTTGATTTCGCCGCCAAGAAGGCAAAGCTGACGGTCTACATCGGATCGCACGGTGACAGCGGTGCCCACAATGCCGATGTCATCCTGCCGGCGGCTGCCTACACGGAAAAGTCCGGCACCTGGGTCAACACCGAGGGTCGCGTTCAGATGGGCAATCGCGCCGGCTTCGCACCGGGTGACGCCCGTGAAGACTGGGCGATCCTGCGCGCGCTTTCCGACGTGCTCGGCAAGAAGCTTCCGTTTGATTCGCTTGGCGAATTGCGTGCAAAGCTCTATGCGGCCTTCCCGCATTTCGCAGCGCTTGACGAGATCGCCGAAAGCGACAGCGCCAAAATTGCCGCAGTTGCGAAAAAAGCCGGCAAGATGAACAAATCCGGGTTTGCTTCGCCGGTCAAAGACTTCTATTTGACGAACCCGATCGCGCGCGCTTCGGCAGTGATGGCCGAGTGCTCGGCATTGGCCCGCAACAACTTCAAAGTCGCGGCAGAGTAAGGGCAGGGGACTATGGAATCGTTTGTTTCAACTTATGTCTTGCCTGGCCTCCTCATGGTCGGTCAGTCGCTTCTTCTCCTCGTCTGCTTGCTCGTCTTCATCGCCTACATCCTGTTGGCCGACCGCAAGATCTGGGCAGCAGTTCAGCTCCGCCGGGGTCCGAATGTGGTGGGTCCGTGGGGACTTTTCCAGTCCTTCGCCGATCTTTTGAAGTTCGTCTTCAAGGAGCCGGTCATTCCGGCCGGCGCCAACAAGGCGGTCTTCCTGCTGGCGCCGCTCGTGACCGTGCTTCTGGCGCTGTCGACCTGGGCGGTCGTGCCTCTGGCTGATGGATGGGTCATCGCCAACATCAATGTCGGCATCCTCTACATCTTCGCGATCTCCTCGCTTGAAGTGTATGGCATCATCATGGGTGGCTGGGCTTCGAACTCGAAGTATCCGTTCCTCGGCGCTCTCCGCTCGGCCGCGCAGATGGTGTCCTACGAAGTCTCTATCGGCTTCGTCATCGTCACAGTCCTGCTCTGCGTCGGTTCGTTGAACCTGACGGATATCGTCCATGCCCAGCAGGCCGGCCTCGGCACGCGCCTCGGTCTGCCATCGTCGTTCCTCGACTGGCATTGGCTGGCGCTGTTCCCGATGTTCATCATCTTCTTCATTTCGGCGCTGGCCGAAACAAACCGCCCGCCCTTCGACCTTCCGGAAGCAGAATCGGAACTCGTCGCCGGCTTCATGGTCGAATACGGCTCCTCGCTCTACATGATGTTCATGCTCGGCGAATATGCGGCCATCGTTTTGATGTGCTCGCTGACGACGATCCTGTTCCTCGGGGGGTGGCTGCCGCCGGTCGACGTATGGTTCCTGAACTGGGTACCGGGCGTCATCTGGTTCACGCTGAAGTCGTGCCTGGTGTTCTTCATGATCGCGATGGTCAAGGCATTTGTCCCGCGCTATCGCTACGACCAACTGATGCGGCTGGGTTGGAAGGTCTTCCTTCCCTTGTCGCTCGCCATGGTCGTTATCGTTGCATTCGTGCTGAAGCTGACGGGTTGGGCATGATCATGCCGGCCCTCGTTTCAAGCAATATTGGAGGTTGAAGATGGCAGGCTTGTCCAACGCTGTCAGCTCGCTGTTCCTGAAGGAATTCGTCAGTGCGTTCTGGCTGACCTTCAGGTACATTTTTAAGCAGAAAGCAACAATCAACTACCCGTTCGAAAAGGGGCCGGTCAGCCCGCGCTTCCGCGGCGAACACGCACTGCGTCGCTATCCCAACGGCGAAGAGCGCTGCATCGCCTGCAAGCTCTGCGAGGCGATCTGTCCTGCCCAGGCAATCACCATCGAAGCTGGTCCCCGCCGCAACGATGGCACGCGCCGCACGGTTCGTTACGACATCGACATGGTGAAGTGCATCTACTGCGGCTTCTGCCAGGAGGCATGCCCGGTCGATGCGATCGTCGAAGGTCCGAATTTCGAATTTGCAACGGAAACCCGCGAAGAACTCTACTTTGACAAGGCGCGGCTTCTGGAGAACGGCGACCGTTGGGAGCGCGAAATCGCGCGCAACATCGCGCTGGACGCACCGTACCGTTGATCGAAATTGAAATGCCGGAATGCCGCCCATCGCGCGGCTACCGGTCAACATGCACCGAGGCTTTGCCGGATCCGTCCATGCGAAGCTTCATCGGGCAGGGAAACTCCCGGCTGCCCGGGGGAAGATGAAAAAGGCACCAACATGGGTCTGCAGGCTCTATTTTTCTATCTTTTCGCCTTTGTCGCGGTAGCGTCGGCGTTCATGGTCATTTGGTCGAAGAATCCGGTACATTCGGTTCTCTTCCTGATCCTGGTTTTCTTCAACGCGGCCGGCCTCTTCCTGCTGCTCGGCGCCGAATTCCTCGCGATGATCCTGCTCGTCGTTTACGTCGGTGCCGTGGCGGTTCTCTTCCTCTTCGTGGTCATGATGCTTGACATCGACTTCACGGAGCTGCGCGCCGGCGTTCTCGAGTACGCGCCGATCGGTGCGATAATCGGGTTGATCCTGGCTGCTGAGCTCATTGTTGTCGTCGGCGGTACGGTCATTTCGCCGGAGATCGCCAAGACGGTCGCGATGCCGATCCCGGCTCTGACCGAGCGGACGAATACCGCCGCACTCGGCGACGTGCTCTATACGAATTACGTCTACTTCTTCCAGATCGCTGGTCTCGTGCTGCTCGTCGCTATGATCGGTGCGATCGTGCTGACGCTCAAGCATCGCACGCACATCAAGCGGCAGAACATTGCCCGACAGGTTGCCCGCAATCCGGCGACCGCCGTTGAGGTGGTCAAGGTCAAGCCGGGGCAGGGCGTTTGATGCAGGCGCGAGCTTAAGGAACAAACACAATGGTCATCGGACTTTCCCATTACCTGACGGTCAGCGCCATCCTCTTCACGCTCGGCGTCTTCGGCATCTTCCTGAACCGGAAGAACATCATCGTCATCCTGATGTCGATCGAGCTCATCCTGCTCGCGGTCAATATCAACATGGTCGCCTTCTCGTCGTTCCTGAATGACATCGTCGGCCAGGTTTTTGCACTGTTCATTCTGACCGTCGCTGCAGCTGAAGCGGCAATCGGTCTTGCAATTCTCGTCGTCTTCTACCGCAACCGCGGCTCGATCGGCGTCGAAGACGTCAATATGATGAAGGGCTGAGGGCTCATGTTTTTATATAAAGCTATCGTCTTTCTTCCCCTGATTGGCGCGATCATCGCCGGCCTCTTCGGCCGCGCGATCGGCGCCAAGGCATCGGAATACGTTACCTGCGGCCTGATGATCATCGCCGCGGTGCTGTCATGGTATGTCTTCATCACCGTCGGCATGGGTCACCATGAAGGCGGCCCGATCAAGGTTGAAGTCCTGCGCTGGATCCAGTCCGGCGGCATTGACGTTTCCTGGTCGCTGCGCGTCGACACGCTCACCTCTGTCATGCTGATCGTCGTCAACACGGTCTCGACGCTGGTGCACGTCTATTCGATCGGATACATGCATCATGATCCGCATCGCCCGCGCTTCTTCGCCTACCTCTCGCTCTTCACCTTCGCCATGCTGATGCTGGTGACCGCCGACAATCTGGCCCAGATGTTCTTCGGCTGGGAAGGCGTTGGTCTGGCCTCGTATCTGCTCATCGGATTCTGGTTCAAGAAGCCATCGGCAAACGCCGCCGCAATCAAGGCCTTCATCGTCAACCGCGTTGGCGACTTCGGCTTCATCCTCGGTATTTCCAGCCTGTTCGTACTCTTCGGCTCGATCAGCCTCGACACCATCTTTGCGAACGCAGCGAGCTTTGCTCCGGCCGAAGCCGGCGGCGCGGGCGGCGAAATCGTTCTCAACCTCTTCGGCATGCACCTCGACAAGGCACACGCGCTGACCGGCGCCTGCCTTCTGCTCTTCATGGGCGCAATGGGTAAGTCGGCACAATTCCTGCTGCACACCTGGCTGCCTGATGCCATGGAAGGCCCGACGCCGGTGTCGGCACTCATCCATGCCGCGACCATGGTTACCGCAGGCGTTTTCCTGGTTGCCCGCATGTCGCCGTTGTTTGAGCTTTCGCCAGATGCGCTTGTCTTCGTAACGACGATCGGTGCCATCACGGCCTTCTTCGCCGCAACTGTCGGCCTCGTTCAGAACGACATCAAGCGCGTCATCGCTTATTCGACCTGCTCGCAGCTCGGCTACATGTTCGTCGCTCTCGGCGTCGGTGCTTATGGCGCTGCAATCTTCCACCTCTTCACGCACGCCTTCTTCAAGGCTCTGCTGTTCCTCGGTGCCGGCTCGGTCATCCACGCCGTCGATGGTGAGCAGGACATGCGTTACATGGGTGGCCTGCGGACACACATCCCCGTCACCTTCTGGATGATGACGATTGGCACGCTGGCACTGACCGGCGTCGGCATTCCGTTCACGCCGTTCGGCTTTGCCGGCTTCTTCTCGAAGGACGTTATCATCGAAGCGGCTTACGCTTCGCATTCGCCGGTCGCGGGCTTCGCCTTCACGCTCCTGGTCATTGCAGCTCTGTTCACCAGTTTCTATTCCTGGCGCCTGGCGTTTCTGACCTTCTTCGGACAGCCGCGCGCCTCGCACGAAGTCATGCACCACGTCCATGAATCGCCGCAAGTCATGCTGGTTCCGCTCTATCTTCTCGCTGCCGGTGCGGTTCTGGCCGGCGTGCTGTTCGAAGGCCGCTTCTATGGCGAGGAGTATGCCGAGTTCTGGAAGGGCGCGCTCTTTACCTCCAAGGAAAACGAGCTGCTTGAGCAGTTTCACCACGTTCCCGCGTGGGTCGGCCTCAGCCCCTTCATTGCGATGCTCGTTGGCTTCGTCACGGCCTGGTACATGTACATCAAGTCGCCGTCGACGCCGCGCATCCTCGCGCAGCAACATCGGGTTCTGTACCAGTTCCTGCTCAACAAGTGGTATTTCGACGAACTTTACGACTTCCTGTTCGTACGCTCGGCAAAGGCGCTGGGCCGCTTCTTGTGGCAAAAGGGTGACGTCGGCGTCATCGACACCTACGGCCCGAACGGCATCGCTGCCCGCGTCGTCGATGTCACCAACCGCGTCGTGCGCTTGCAGACGGGTTACCTCTATCATTACGCGTTCGCCATGCTGATCGGCGTTGCGGCGCTTGTTACCTGGATGATGCTCGGGAGTTCCTTCTGATGACCGATTGGCCTATTCTTTCAACGGTCACCTTCCTGCCGCTCGTCGGCGTGGTGCTCCTCCTGCTGATGAACGAAAACGGTCCGAGTGGCCGCCGCAACGTGCTCAACATCTCGTTGATTACCACGGTCGTGACGTTCGTCCTTTCGCTCTTCCTCTGGATCGGTTTCGACAATGCGAACCCGGGCTTCCAGATGATCGAGAAGCATGGCTGGCTGGGCACCGGCATCAGCTATCATCTCGGCATTGACGGGATCTCGATGCTGTTCGTGATCCTGACGACCTTCCTCATGCCTTTCTGCGTGCTGGCGAGCTGGCTGTCGATCGAGAAGCGCCTGAAGGACTACATGATCGCTTTCCTGATCCTGGAAGTGATGATGGTCGGCGTCTTCGTTTCGCTTGATATCGTCCTCTTCTACGTCTTCTTCGAAGCAGGCCTCATTCCGATGTTCCTCATCATCGGTGTCTGGGGCGGCAAGGATCGCGTCTACGCCAGCTACAAGTTCTTCCTCTATACGCTGCTCGGCTCCGTTCTGATGCTGCTCGCCATTATGGCGATGTACTGGCAGGCCGGCACGACCGATATTCAGGCACTGCTCGCCTACCAGTTCCCGCCGCAGATGCAGACCTGGCTCTGGCTTGCCTTCTTCGCGTCCTTCGCGGTGAAGATGCCGATGTGGCCGGTTCACACCTGGCTTCCAGACGCGCACGTTCAGGCGCCGACGGCCGGCTCGGTCATCCTGGCCGGCGTGCTTTTGAAGCTCGGCGGCTACGGCCTGATCCGCTTTTCGCTCGGCATGTTCCCGGTTGCCTCCGAGTTCTTCGCACCGCTCGTCTTCGCGCTGTCTGTCATCGCCATCATCTACACCTCGCTGGTGGCGCTGATGCAGGACGATATGAAGAAACTGATCGCCTACTCGTCCGTTGCCCACATGGGTTACGTGACGATGGGTATCTTTGCTGCCAACGCGCAGGGTCTGCAGGGCTCGATCTTCCAGATGCTGTCGCACGGCATCGTCTCGGGCGCTCTCTTCCTTTGCGTCGGCGTCATCTACGACCGAACCCACACGCGAGAGATTGCGGCCTATGGCGGTCTGGTCAACAACATGCCGAAATACGCCGTTGCGATGATGGTCTTCACGATGGCAAACGTCGGCCTGCCGGGCACCTCGGGCTTCATCGGCGAATTCCTGACCCTGATTGGCGTCTTCCGTGTCAACACCTGGGTCGCGCTCTTCGCCGCAACGGGCGTTATCCTCTCCGCTGCCTATGCGCTCTGGCTCTATCGCAGGGTCATCTTCGGCGCGCTGGAAAAGGAAAAGCTCAAGGTGCTGCTCGACCTTTCCCGGCGCGAACAGCTGATCCTCTACCCGCTGATCGCACTGACCATCTTCTTCGGCGTCTATCCGGCTCCGGTCTTCGATGTGACCGCTGCATCGGTTGACCAGCTGATCCATAGCTATACGGCCGCAGTCCAGGCAGCGCACGACGTTGCGCTGTCGATGAAATGATGACGGGACTTTTGGGACATGACCTCTGAAACAATTCTCGCAAGCCTGCATCTTTCCATCCCGGAGTTGATCCTCGCGGTCGGCGCCTTGGTGTTGTTGATGGTCGGCGTCTTCTCGGGAGAACGCTCCGGCCGCATGGTCAGCATTCTCGCGCTGATCGTGCTGGCGGCCGCCGCTTCCTGGCTGATCTTCGTTCCGAGTGAAGGTGTTGCATACGGTGGCGTCTTCCTGTCGGACGGCTTCGGTCGCTTCATGAAGATCACGGCGCTGGTCGGTTCGATCGTGGCGCTCTTCATGTCGCTCGGCCTTGCCAGGGAAAACCAGCTCGACAAGTTCGAGTTTCCGGTTCTGCTTGTGCTCTGCACGCTCGGCATTCTGCTGATGATTTCGGCCAACGACCTTATCTCGCTTTATCTCGGCCTCGAACTGCAGTCGCTCGCAATCTACGTCGTTGCTGCGATCAATCGCGACAGCGTCAAGTCCACGGAAGCCGGCCTGAAGTACTTCGTGCTCGGCGCGCTCTCCTCGGGCATGCTGCTTTACGGCATGTCGCTGGTCTATGGCTTCACCGGCCACACGCAGTTCGCTGCGATTGCTCAGGTATTGACCGTTGACGGCGCGCGTTCGCTCGGCCTCATTTTCGGCCTTGTCTTCATCCTCGCCGGTATCGCCTTCAAGATTTCGGCCGTTCCGTTCCATATGTGGACGCCGGACGTTTACGAAGGTGCGCCGACCCCGGTCACGGCTTTCCTTGCAAGCGCCCCGAAGGTTGCTGCGATGGCGATGATGACCCGCATCGTCATCACCGCCTTCCAGCCGGTTCTGGCCGACTGGCAGCAGGTCGTAGTCTTCATTTCGATCGCCTCCATGCTGCTCGGCTCCTTCGCTGCAATCGGTCAGAGGAACATCAAGCGCCTGATGGCCTATTCGTCGATCGGCCACATGGGCTATGCGCTGGTTGGTCTTGCCTCCGGCACACAGACCGGCGTCTCGGGTGTCATGCTCTACATGGTCATCTACATGGTCATGACACTCGGCAGCTTTGCGATCATCATGTCGATGCGCCGCAAGGACGGCACGGTTGTCGAGGAGGTCAACGATCTGGCCGGCCTGTCGACCACCAATCCGTTCATGGCGACGGTGCTGACCATCCTGATGTTCTCGCTGGCCGGTATTCCTCCGCTCGCAGGCTTCTTCGCGAAGTACTTCGTGTTTGTCGCTGCAATTGAGGCAAAGCTCTATGCGCTCGCCATCATCGGCATTCTGGCATCGGTCGTCGGCGCGTACTACTATCTCCGCGTCATCAAGCTAATGTGGTTCGATGAAGCCACCGACGAATTTGCTCGCGTGTCCGGTTCGCTGCGCCTGGTCTTCGGTGTCTCCGGTCTCTTCGTTCTCGCCTATGTCCTCATCGGTGGTCCGATCGGCGGCGCGGCCGAGCTTGCTGCTGCGACGCTCTTTTGATGAACTCTGAGGCACGGCGCCGGATATCGCTCGACGATTTCAGGCACGAGGCTCTGTCGGAGACATCGTCCACCAATAGCGAATGCCTTGCCCGAGCCCGGGCAGGGGACCGCGGCCTCGTCTGGGTGACGGCGGAAAAGCAGACCGGCGGCCGCGGCCGCCGAGGACGCCCCTGGGTTTCGGAACGAGGCAATCTCTACGCCTCGCTTCTCCTCATCGATCCGGCGCCTATGGAGCGTCTGGGCTCACTGCCGCTGGCAGTTGCGGTTGCGGTACATGAGGCCGTGCGACAGGTGCTGCCGCACACGGCCGAGCGCCTGGAAGTGAAATGGCCGAACGATATCCTGATCGGGCGAAAGAAGACCTGCGGCATTCTCGTCGAGGGCGAAGCCTTGCCGGATGGGCGCCACGCCCTCGTCATCGGCATCGGCATCAACGTTGCGTTCATGCCCGACAACCCGCTTTACCCTGTGACTTGCCTACGCGAGCAGGGTAGCTCTGCTTCCCCTGAAGAGGTTTTCGCGCATCTCTTCGCGTCGATGGCCGAAGTCCTCGATGCATGGGATCGCGGCCGCGGAGTGCGCGAAATCACCGAACGCTGGCGCCAAGTCGCCTGCGGTATCGGCGAAAAGATAACTGTGAATCTGCCGGACCGGTCGATTTCCGGCCACTTCGCCGGAATTGATGTTAATGGCCTGTTGATGCTCGATACTGGCGCAGGCAGGATGATGACGATTGCCGCCGGCGATGTCTTCTTTGGTTGATTGGAAAAAAGAATAATATGACGAAGCAGGACGAACTGGTATTTCTGCCGTTGGGCGGCGTTGGCGAGATCGGAATGAATCTCGCCCTTTATGGCTACGGCCCGCCGGACCATCGCCAGTGGATCATGGTCGACTGCGGCGTCACCTTCCCCGGACCCGAATTGCCGGGCGTCGATCTTGTGCTGCCCGACATTCGCTATCTCGCCAGCGAACGGAAGAGCCTGAAGGCGATCTTCATCACTCACGCGCATGAGGACCACTACGGCGCGCTCGCCGATCTCTGGCCGGGCCTCAACGTGCCGGTCTATGCCTCAGCCTTTACCGCGGGCCTGCTCGAGGCGAAGCGCAATTTCGAGAAGTCGGCAATCGGTGAGATCCCGGTGACGCTGTTTACGGCGGGCGATACCGTCAATGCCGGACCCTTCAGCGTCGAGGGCGTGGCCGTAAACCATTCCATTCCGGAGCCGATGTCGCTGGTGATCCGCACACCACTCGGCAATGTGATCCATACCGGCGACTGGAAGATCGACCATGAGCCGTCTCTCGGTCCTCTGACAGACGAGACCCGTTTCCGCCAGCTTGGCGACGAAGGCGTTCTGGCGTTGATGTGCGATTCCACGAATGCTCTTCGCGATGGTGTCTCGCCGTCGGAGAAAGACGTCTCCGAGAGCTTGCGCAAGATTATCGAGAACGCCGAAGGCCGCGTTGCGGTGACGACGTTCTCATCGAACGTCGGCCGTATCCGCACGGTAGCCGAGGCGGCGGAGGCTGAAGGCCGCGAAGTACTTCTCCTCGGCAGTTCGCTCAAGCGCGTGGTCGACGTTTCTCGCGATATCGGCCTGATGGAGGGCATCAAGCCGTTCATTTCGGAAGATGAGTACGGCTATATCCCGCGCGACAAGGTGGTGGTCATCCTCACCGGAAGTCAAGGCGAGCCGCGTGCGGCCCTTGCCAAGCTCTCGCGCGATGAGATGCGCAACGTGGCGCTTGCCACCGGCGATATCGTCGTATTCTCCTCCCGCGCCATTCCGGGAAACGAGAAGGCGATCCAGGATATCAAGAACGGCCTCATCGAGCAGGGCGTCCACGTGATTACCGACAACGAGGCCCTCGTCCACGTTTCCGGACATCCGCGCCGCAACGAGCTGCAGAAGATGTACGAGCTGACACGGCCGAAGATCGTCGTGCCGGTGCACGGTGAGGCGACGCACCTGACGGCGCACAAGGAACTTGCGGAGCAATCCGGCATCTCGATCGTGCCGCGCGTGCGCAACGGCGACATTCTTCGTCTGGCGCCGGGACCGGTCGAGGTGATCGACGAGGCGCCGCATGGCCGCATCTACAAGGACGGCTCGCTGATCGGCGATTTCGACGAGATGGGCATCGGCGAGCGCAAGAAGCTCTCCTACGTCGGCCACGTCGCCGTCAACGTCGTGATCGACAGCCGCTATGATATCGTTGGCGACCCGGATCTGGTTGCGATCGGCCTGCCTGTCTATGACGACGAGGGCGACGAGATGGAAGACACGCTGTATGATGCTGCTGTTGGCGCCATCGAGAGCATACCGCGGGCACGCCGGAAGGATCTCGACCTGTTGCAGGAGTCGGTGCGCCGCGCCATTCGCGCAACGGCCAACCAGACCTGGGGCAAGAAGCCCGTGGTCACTGTCTTCGTTACGAAGGTCTGACGATGCTCGGCCGGGTCAACCACGTTGCTATCGCTGTTCCCGACCTTGCGGCCGCAACGGCTGCATATCGGGACACGCTCGGCGCAACCGTCTCGGCCCCGCAGGCTCTGCCGGAACACGGCGTCACCGTCGTCTTCGTGGAGCTGCCGAATACCAAAATTGAACTCCTGCAGCCGTTGGGAACGGACTCGCCGATCGCGGCTTTCCTGGAGAAGAGCCCATCCGGCGGAATGCACCATATCTGCTACGAAGTCGGCGATATCCTCGTTGCTCGCGATCAGTTGATCCGGGGCGGTGCAAGGGTACTCGGCAACGGCCAGCCGAAGATTGGCGCGCATGGCAAGCCAGTGCTATTCCTGCATCCGAAGGATTTCTTTGGGACACTCATCGAATTAGAGCAGGTCTGAGCAAGCCTGCGGCAGAGTGACCCAAATCCGGCAAATGTCAGCAAGTGGTTCAAACCCGCTTTGAGTTGACGGACATTCCGGCCTATAAGCACGACAATTGCGATAGTCGCAAAGAGCCGAGTGGGACCATTTCGATGCTGCAGACATTTCTACAGGGCTTCGCCGTCTACTTTATCGTGTGGTGGATTACCCTCTTTGCCGTCCTACCGATCGGCCTGCGCACGCAGGCGGAAGACAACGATATCGTGTTGGGAACCGTTCACAGCGCGCCGACCCGGTTTCGGCCAGTATTTGTTTTCTCGATGACGACGCTCATCTCCGCCATCATCTACGCGTTGTGGTACATTGCTTCGAACTACTTCGGGTGGGGCTTCGACGCCCTGCCGCAGATCGGCCCTTCATTCTCGAACGTCTAGGGGCGTTTGCCCAGTTTTTGGGCGAATGCGGATTTTGGCTGTCACACACATGTCATGAAGTTGCGGCATGGAGGTGCCGTAACGGAATGAGGGCCTTACGCTACGGTAGTGAAGGGCGTCGTAAAGTGGAACATGGGTAGAAAAAAGCCAAAAAAAAACAAGGCTGAAAGCCTTGTTTTAAGTATCGCGTGATCCTTATCCGTTGCCGGGGCTGCGACAAGCGCGCCTAAGATCTGATCCTCCCAAGACTTGACCGCGAAATCGACAGGGATTTGAGCTCCCTGCCTGTTTTGTGGGCTAAAACTAGCTCAAAGAATGGGCTTTGTCATCAGGTTTTTTGCATTTTTGCTACACTCCAGCAAATTTTTTCTGTTGATAAGAATTTCGTACAAACCATTATAATTCCGCCTTTTTCTTACTTTGTCTGCTTCGCAAGTGCGAACTTGCTTTAACGGAAGGCCGCTTCAGCCCGTCGCGGGTTTCTTTCCTTTCGCGAAGCAGCTATGAACGCTGCCAATATTTGTGATCGCCTTCGATTCCGCGACATGCGGTGTCTCAACAGCTCTGGAATTCGCCATGCGCCTGTCTCGCTATTTCATGCCCATCCTCAAGGAAAATCCCAAGGAGGCGGAAATCGTCTCCCATCGGTTGATGTTGCGTGCCGGCATGATCCGGCAGCAGTCGCAGGGTATCTATTCCTGGTTGCCGCTTGGAAAGCGTGTGCTTGACAAGGTCAACAACATTATCCGCGAGGAGCAGAACCGCACCGGCGCGATCGAGCTCTCCATGCCGACGCTGCAGTCGGCCGAGCTCTGGCAGGAAAGCGGGCGCTACGACGCTTACGGCAAGGAAATGCTGCGCATCAAGGATCGTCAGGATCGTCCGATGCTGTACGGCCCCACGAATGAGGAAATGGTCACGGATATCTTCCGGTCCTACGTGAAGTCCTACAGGAGCTTGCCGCTCAACCTTTATCACATCCAGCTGAAGTTCCGCGACGAGATCCGTCCGCGCTTCGGCACCATGCGCTCGCGCGAGTTCGTGATGAAGGACGCCTATTCCTTCGACCTGACGCGCGAAGATGCAGAGCACTCCTACAACAAGATGTTCGCCGCCTATCTGCGCACCTTCAACCGCCTCGGCCTGCGCGCCATCCCGATGCGCGCCGATACGGGTCCGATTGGCGGTAATCTCAGCCACGAGTTCATCATCCTGGCCGACACCGGCGAATCCGAAGTGTTCTGCCACAAGGACTTCGTGAATTTCGATATCCCTGCTGAAGATACCGACTTTGACAGCGTCGAAGGTCTGAAGGCGGTCTTCGACAAGTGGACATCGCTTTATGCCGCGACATCGGAGATGCACGACGAAGCTGCGTTCAACGCGGTTCCCGAAGGGGACCGCCTCTCCGCGCGCGGCATTGAAGTGGGCCATATCTTCTACTTCGGCACAAAGTATTCGGACGCGATGGGCGCAAAGGTGCAGGGTCCGGATGGCAAGGAGCATACTGTCCACATGGGTTCCTACGGGATCGGCCCAACCCGCCTTGTTCCCGCCATCATCGAAGCATCGCATGACGAGAACGGAATCATCTGGCCGGCGTCCGTGGCGCCGTTCGATGCTATCGTGATCAACATGAAGGCCGGTGATGCGGCGTGCGATGCTGCCTGCGAGAAGATCTATGCTGCACTCTCGAACGCCGGCAAGGACGTTCTCTATGACGATACGGACGACCGTGCCGGGACGAAATTCGCGACCGCCGACCTGATCGGCGTTCCACTGCAGATCGTCGCCGGCCCGCGCGCGGTCGCGAGCGGCGAAGTCGAAGTGAAGGACCGCAAGACGGGCGCCCGCGAAACGATGACCATTGACGCGGCGATCAACAAGCTCTTGGGCTGAGAAGGCGGAGGCAGGATGGCAGATGTAGCGGTGAGCCAGCAGGGTTCTAAATCCGGCTCGGCGCCGGCCAGCCGGCCATTTTCCGCCTTCGAACGGCTTGTGGCGTGGCGCTATCTGCGCGCCCGCCGCAAGGAGGCGTTTATTTCGGTGATCGCCGGCTTTTCCTTCATCGGCATCATGCTTGGCGTTGCTACACTCATCATCGTCATGGCGGTGATGAACGGATTCCGCACGGAGCTGATCTCCCGCATTCTTGGCATCAACGGTCACATGATCGTGCAACCGGTCGATACGCCGTTCACCGACTATCCGGCGTTGACCGATAGGCTTGCTGGCGTGCCAGGCATTAAAATGGCACTGCCGCTGGTGGAGGGCCAGACGCTCGCTGCCGGGCCAAGCGGAGCCGGCACAGGTGCGCTGGTGCGTGGTATCCGACCGGAAGATTTGGACAAGGTGAAAACCGTCTCCGGCAACATCAAGTCCGGTGATCTGGTGGGCTTTGCTGCCGGACAAGGCGTGCTGGTCGGCTCGCGCATGGCCGAACAGCTCGGACTCCAGGCGGGGGACACGATCACCTTGATGTCTCCGGAAGGTGACATTACGCCGATGGGCGTCAATCCGCGCGTGAAGTCCTACAAGGTCTCGGGCACTTTCGAGATCGGTATGTCCGAATACGACGCGACGATCATCTACATGCCGCTCGAGGAGGCGCAGCTTTATTTCAATGCCGAGGGACTGGTTCAATCCATCGAGCTCTTCGTCGACAATCCCGACGACATTGACACTATGCGGCCGAAGGTTGAGGCCGCGGCCGGTCGTCAGATCGCGATTTCCGATTGGCGCCAACGCAACCAGACCTTCTTCTCGGCCCTGCAGGTCGAACGCAATGTCATGTTCATGATCCTGACGCTCATCGTGCTCGTTGCTGCGCTCAACATCATTTCCGGCCTCATCATGCTGGTGAAGGACAAGGGCAGCGATATCGCCATCCTGCGCACGATGGGCGCGAGTTCCGGCGCGATCATGCGCATCTTCTTCATGACGGGCGCCGCCATCGGTGTCGTCGGCACGTTGGCCGGTGTCTTGCTCGGCGTTCTCGTCTGCGTCAACATCGAGAAGATCCGCGAGTTTTTCTCGTGGGTTTCCGGCACGGTGCTGTTTGATCCGCAGCTTTATTTCCTCAGCCAGCTGCCTGCCGAAATGAGCTTCAGCGAAACGCTGTCGGTCGTGATCATGGCCCTGACGCTGTCCTTCATCGCGACGATCTTCCCGGCATGGCGAGCCTCCAAGCTCGATCCCGTGCAGGCCCTGCGCTACGAATAAGGAATGCCCTGTTCATGAAACGGAATACCGTTCTCAAGCTTTCCGGCGTCGAGCGCCACTACGGCCAGGGCGAGACGCTGCTCTCGATCCTCAAGGGTGCGGATTTTACGTTGAACAGCGGTGAAATCGTAGCCCTCGTCGCGCCATCAGGCACGGGAAAATCGACGCTGCTGCATGTTGCCGGCCTGCTTGAGCATCCCGATGGCGGCGAGGTGACGATTAATGGCCATGCCTGCGACGGCTTGCCGGACGACAAGCGCACCACGATCCGTCGCAACGAAATCGGCTTCGTCTACCAGTTTCATCATCTGCTGCCGGAATTCTCCGCGATCGAGAACATCATGATGCCGCAGATGATCGCCGGCCTGCCGCGCAAGGAAGCAAAGGAGCGGGCGGGCCAGTTGCTCGACTACATGCGGATCGGCCATCGTGGCGCGCATCGCCCCGGTGAGCTTTCCGGTGGCGAACAGCAGCGCGTGGCGATTGCCCGCGCCGTCGCCAATGCGCCGAGCCTGCTTCTGGCGGATGAGCCCACAGGCAACCTCGATCCTGAAACCGCAAGCTATGTCTTTGACGCGTTGGAAGCACTGGTGCGCCAATCTGGCCTGGCGGCGCTGATCGCGACCCACAATCACGAACTCGCCGCCCGCATGGACCGGCGCGTCACCATCGCTGACGGCAAGGTCGTGGATTTCTGATCAGCGGTGGATGAGACCGCCACGGTAGTCCAATTCGTAGGCCCTGCGCTCGTTCACGACGATCACTTCGCGGCCGCTGAAATGACTGCAGTCGCCCGTGCTTTGATCGGCATAGAAACCGAAGGCATGCTCGAATTCCATGCCGCCGAGAAAGCGTCGGTATTCGGCATACATTTTTGACAGCGCAGCCTTGATGACGGTTCCCGCCCGTTCTCCATCAATCAGCGCATGCTCGACGATGCGTCCGAAGTAGTTCATCGCCCAGATCGGCTCGCCATTCAGCCAGACCACTTCCTGCCCGGCGAAATCGGTTCCGCCGAAATAGCTGTCGAGATAGCGCCACCCGCCGCGCTGATAGCCGATGTCGTGCGATCCCGTCCGGCAGGCCGGCGAAGGAATTCCGCCGCCGACATAGGTGTTGGCCTTCGCCTCGACGATAAAACTGTTCAATGCGGCAATATTCATGGCCTGCCTCCCGCTCGGCAGCGTCTCAACAACGTTGCCAATTGTAAAGAACAAAATAAGAACGGACGCTATTGCCCGCAGATCGATTGCCCTGTGTCGTCGTTCCACTTGGCGATCGGGATGACACGGGGCTCGGTTTTGACGTCCTTGCCATTCTTCTGCAACTTGCCAGCCAAGGCGTTGTAGTCGCAGGAGCTGCCGGCGTTGGGGTCGATCGTGTCGTAGTGATTGTAAGTGTAACCGGCCACAACGAACTGCTTGTTGCGATAGGCGACCGTCAGTGTTTGGTCCCAGCGATCGCGGCCGATGGCGCTGTTCTGCGAGTGTATCGCGATCGAGGACTTGCCGACGGCTTTCAACGACGGCTCCTGGCCGAAGACCCCATCAGCACTGGTGCCGCCCCAAATCTTGTTTGGCGCGCTCAGCGAAAGTCGCAGCAGTTCGTGGTCGCTGTCGCGAAGATAGATGTAGATGCCGATTTGATCGTCGCTGGTGCTGTCTGCTGGAGCAACCAACATTGCAAGATCCACCCGCCCGTCGCCATCCCAATCGCCCGTCGCCGCGTCGACGATGCGTGCAGGATCAATCTGCTCGGCTCGGGCGGTAAACGCCGTGGATAGAGCCAATCCAGCAATTAATACAAACTTAAACATGCTTTTCTCCCATCGCCATGCGGCCAGCAGAGCGGAAAAGAATCCTGTTGACAATAGAACAATAGCAGAACAAACTAAAAACATAAGAGAACAGGAGAGCCAAATGACTGACATGATCCGTGATATCGCAGCATTCACCTCCATCGCAATGTTCGTTGCCAGCTTTTCGCTGATCTGCATGGCAATCTAAGAATTCCGGGGACCGCATGGCTGCCATGCGGTCCAAACGCACTCCCTTCTCTGGACATCGGCCCCTCAATGCTGAGAATACACCCGATTGATTCAGGTGATCGGAAAGCATGTCATGGCGGGTGCGGAGAAAGACGCGGCGAGCGGTTTCATCGGCGGTACGCCGGGCTTTGTTCACCTTCGAGTCCACTCGGCCTATTCGCTGCTCGAGGGCGCGCTGCCGCTTAAGAAGATCCTCTACAAGGCATCGGGCGACAGCCAGCCGGCGATCGCGATCACCGACACCAACAATCTGTTTGTCGCCCTCGAATTCTCACAGAAGGCAATGGATGAAGGTCTGCAGCCGATCATCGGCTGCCAAGTCTCGATCGACATGGAAGACGGCCTTGAGACGGAGCGGCGCGGCGGACAGCAGGCGCTCGTCAAGCTCCCGTCCTTGGTGCTGCTGGCTGCCACCGACGCGGGATACGAGCGACTGGTGGATCTCGTCAGTCGGGCCTATCTCGGCGGCGAGGGCAACGGTCAGTCGATCCACATTCGTGCCTCCTGGCTCGATGAGATCGGAGCGGATGGCCTGATCGCTTTGACAGGTGCCTTGACGGGGCCGATCGATATGGCGCTGAAAGACGGGCACGCAGCGCAGGCGGAAGCACGCCTTCTGCTGCTGAAGCGCCATTTCAGCGACCGTCTCTATGTCGAACTGCAGCGTCACGGCACCTATGACAAACGCCATGAACAGAAGGTCGTTGGCCTGGCCTATGAGCACGATCTGCCGCTGGTCGCCACCAACGAAGCGTTCTTCCCGACCCGTGACGACTACGATGCGCACGACGCTCTGATGGCGGTGGCCCACAATGCCATCGTCTCTGACGACACGCGGTTCCGCCTGACGCCGGATCACTACCTGAAGAGCCGCGCCGAAATGGCGAAGCTGTTTGCGGATCTGCCGGAAGCGCTGGAAAGCACCATCGAGATAGCCCGCCGCTGCTCGTTCATCCTCAAGACGCGCAAGCCGATCCTGCCGCGCTTCACGGGCGCCACGTCAGATCCCGAGGAAGCGGAACGCGAGGAGGCGCTCGAATTGCGCCGGCAGGCGGAGGAGGGGCTGGACAATCGCCTCGCCACGCTCGGCATGTCGCCTGGTTACGAGGAGAAGGAATACCGCGAACGGCTGGAGTTCGAGCTCAGCGTTATCGAACGCATGAAGTTCCCTGGCTACTTCCTGATCGTTGCTGATTTCATCAAATGGGCAAAGCAGCATGATATTCCCGTCGGCCCGGGCCGTGGTTCGGGTGCTGGGTCGCTGGTCGCCTATGCCCTGACGATCACCGACGTCGATCCGCTGCGTTTCTCGCTGCTCTTCGAACGCTTCCTCAACCCGGAACGCGTCTCGATGCCCGACTTCGACATCGACTTCTGCCAGGATCGCCGCGAAGAGGTGATCCGCTACGTCCAGCGCAAATACGGCCGCGAGCAGGTCGCGCAGATCATCACCTTCGGTTCGCTGCAGGCTCGCGCCGCATTGCGAGATGTCGGCCGTGTGCTGGAAATGCCGTACGGACAGGTCGATAAGATCTGCAAGCTGGTTCCCAACAACCCGGCCAACCCGACGCCGCTGTCGAAGGCGATCGAGGAAGAGCCGAAGCTGCAGGAAGAGGCTGGCAAGGAGCCTGTCGTCGCGCGCCTGCTCGACATTGCCCAGAAGATCGAGGGCCTATACCGCCACGCCTCCACCCACGCCGCCGGTATCGTCATCGGCGACCGCCCGCTGTCGAAGCTGGTGCCGATGTATCGCGATCCGCGCTCCGACATGCCGGTCACCCAGTTCAACATGAAGTGGGTCGAGCAGGCCGGCCTCGTCAAGTTCGACTTCCTCGGGTTGAAGACGCTGACGGTGCTGAAGGTAGCGGTCGATTTCGTCGCCAAGCGCGGCATCAATGTCGACCTGTCCTCGATACCGCTCGACGACAAGAAGACCTACGAGATGCTCTCGCGGGGCGAAACGGTCGGCGTGTTCCAGGTGGAAAGTGCGGGCATGCGCAAGGCACTCATTGGCATGAAGCCGGACTGCATCGAGGATATCATCGCGCTCGTGGCACTTTATCGCCCGGGTCCGATGGAGAACATCCCGACATACAACGCCCGCAAACACGGCGAGGAAGAAGTCGAGTCGATCCATCCGACGATCGACTATCTGCTGAAGGAGACGCAAGGGGTTATCGTCTACCAGGAGCAGGTGATGCAGATCGCCCAGGTCCTGTCCGGCTACTCGCTCGGCGAAGCCGACCTTCTGCGCCGCGCCATGGGTAAGAAGATCAAGGCGGAGATGGACCAGCAGCGCGAGCGCTTCGTCGATGGCGCCGTGAAGAACGGCGTGTCGAAGCCGCAGGCTGACAACATCTTCGAACTACTCGCCAAGTTCGCCAACTACGGCTTCAACAAGTCGCACGCCGCCGCCTATGCGATCGTCTCCTATCAGACTGCCTATATGAAGGCGCATTATCCGGTCGAGTTCCTTGCCGCGTCGATGACGCTCGATATGTCGAACACCGAAAAGGTCAACGACTTCCGCCAGGACGCAAAGCGCCTCGAGATCGAGGTGATCCCGCCCTCGGTGCAGACCTCGTTCCGTCATTTCGAGACTGGCGACAACAGGATCTACTATGCGCTGGCAGCGTTGAAGGGTGTCGGTGAATCGGCTGTCGATCATATCGTGGAGGTCCGCGGCGACACGCCGTTTGCAAGCCTTGAAGATTTCTGCCTGCGCATCGACCCGCGCCAGGTGAACCGTCGCGTGCTGGAAAGCCTGATCTTCGCCGGTGCCTTCGATTGCTTCGGGCTCGATCGCGCGCAACTGGCAGGCGGTCTCGATCGCATCATGGGTTATGCCCAGCGTGCACAGGAAAACAAGCTGAGCGGCCAGTCGGATATCTTCGGCAGCGCTCTTTCGTCAGGCCCAGAGAAAATCTCGCTGCCGCCGTTTTCGCCGTGGCTGGCCTCCGAGAAGCTGCTCAAGGAGTTCCAGGTCCTTGGCTTCTATTTGACCGCGCATCCGCTCGATAGCTACCAGAACATTCTGCAGAAGATGCGCGTGCAGACCTTCGCCGAGTTTTCGGCGGCAGTGAAGCAGGGAGCGAGCAACGGCCGCCTTGCAGGGACGGTCATTTCCAAGCAGGAGCGCAAGACGAGGACCGGCAACAAGATGGGCATCATCGTGTTTTCGGATTCATCGGGTCAGTTCGAAGCGGTGTTGTTTTCCGAGATGCTGAACCAATACCGTGACGTACTGGAGTCCGGAAAGTCCTTCGTGATCACGGCGACGGGGGAGGAGCGGCCGGAAGGCGTCGGCCTTCGGCTGCAGACCATACAGTCGCTGGAAGAGAAATCGCTGCAGATGCAGAAGGCCCTGCGCGTCTACGTGCGCGATTCCGGGCCGCTGCGCGCGGTCGCGGCGCACCTGAATGCCAAGGGCGATGGCTTGGTCTCCTTCATCGTGATCAAGGAGGAGGGTAAGCGCGAGGTGGAGGTCGAGCTCCCGCAGAAGTATCGCATCACGCCCGAGATTGCCGCGGCGCTTCGCGCAGCACCCGGTGTCGTTGACGTCGAGTTGGTCTGACGTCAGCTTTTGGTAACGGTAATGAAGTCGGTTCCATTGCCGGTCTCGGCTCCGAGGCCGGTGTCGGAGATCGTCAGTGTCGAGCCGCTGGTCAACATGGCGTCGATCTTGCGCCTCGTCTCCTCGGGAATATGGATACGGCTCAGAGCATTGGCGATCGGCGTGCCGCTGATGATCGAGCTTTCGAGGCTGCTTATCCCGAGCCGCGTCATGGTTGCGCGCGAGAGCGTGTTGGGAAGCGTCGCACCCATCCAGTCCGCCGAGCCTGTTTCGAAATCGACACTGCGTGCCATGAAGAAATGCGTACCGAGGGCAAGGCCGGGATTTTCAATCGAGATCGGCGCTTCAAGAACAGGCTGGAAACCTTGGCGGATCATGATGACTCCATTCGGAGGCGTTCCCTTGCCCGCCGCGGCATAGACGGATCGGATAAGCGCATCACTTGCCGGTGACTTGTCTGCCGTTGGCTCAACTGGACGCTGCAACTTGAAATCGCTGATTGCCTGCAGCGTTGCTGGTCCGAGCAAGCCATCCGGCTCACCCACGGCAAATCCGAGCTCGTTGAGATATGTTTGAAGGTCGATGACCTCCTCGCGCAGGCTGCGGCGCGTAATGAGAATACGGATCGGCGTGTCGTTCGCGGGAGCTCTCGCCGCCGGGGTCTGGGCAGCCGGTAGCGGGACGTCGTTCATGGCGACCTGAACGGGGGCCTGCCCGATCGCCGGCCGCAAAGCAGCGTCGGAAAGCAGCGCCGGGGGCTCCGGCACGTCCGGCCGGAAGAGCGTCGGATGATCGATCGGTTCCGGCGTCACTTCCGCGTCGGTAATGACAACCGGAACGCCCATCTCTGTCATCTTATAGAGCTTTTTGGCAAAGGCTGCCGGCATGCGGACGCAGCCGTGTGACGCGGGGTATCGCGGCACGGAATTGGATTCGTGAAGCGCGATACCAGACCAAGTCAGCCGCTGCATGAAGGGCATCGGTGCAGCCGAATAGAGGTTGGACTCGTGATATTTCTGCTTCTCGATGACGGAAAAGATGCCGCTCGGCGTTGTATGGCCCGGTTTCCCCGTCGAGACCTTCGAGGTTGCCACGACCTCGGTGCCATCGTAGAGCGTGAGCGATTGCGCATCCTTCGATACGAAGATCTGCAGCGTGCGTGCATCCGCCGCGAGCGCAGGGTGCACGAGTGCGGTGGCCGCCAGCAAGCCGAGGCCAAAAACGAGACGCGACAACATATGACTCAACCGATACGCAATACGTGAAGCGCCAGCCTAATCGGCGAAGCTTAAGGAAAACTTGAAATAGCGGACCTTGAGGCAGGCTCACATACTAGTGATCGCGCTTGCCGCCAAAAGTATATCCGGTCTGGACGGTTCCTTTGCCGAACCTGTCGCGCAGCTTGTCCATCGCCGCTTCGGCCGCCGCCCTGCGGCCCGATTGAACATCGATGAGGTCGGGCGGATCTGCCCGTACGGGATCGCAAAGATCGGTCACGCCAATGCCGATCAGACGAAACTTCGTGCCATCCGTTTCTTTCTCCAAAAGGTCCAGCCCGGTGCGGAAGATCCGGTCGGCAAGTTGGGTCGGGTCTTCGAGCTTGCGATTGCGCGTGCGCTGCTTGAAGTCCGCCGTCTTCATTTTTAGAATCACCGTCTGGCCGGCAATGCCGTGCTTCTTCAGCCGCCAGGAGACCTTTTCGGAAAGACTGCGGAGGATCGGAACGAGCTCGTCATAGCGGGAAATGTCGTCGAAGAAGGTTGTTTCGGATGAGACGCTCTTTGCGACGTCGTTGAGATGCACTTCGCGGTCGTCAACGCCACGGGAAAGGCGTGCCAGACGCTGCCCCATGCTGCCATATCGGCGCATGAGGTCGCCTTCTTCCATCTCCTGCAACTGGCCGATCGTGCGGATGCCATCGGCCTCCAGCGTCGCCGCAAACGCCTTGCCCACACCCCAGATCGTCGTCACCGGTCGCGGTGCGAGGAAGGAAACAGCCTCCTCCCGGCCGATGACCGAGAAGCCGCGAGGCTTCTGCAGGTCGGACGCGACTTTTGCGAGAAACTTGCAATAGGAGAGGCCTACAGAGATGGTTATGCCGATCTCCTTCTCGATGCGCTGGGCAAATTTGGCAAGCGTGCGCGCCGGCGGATCGTGATGCAGCCGCTCGGTGCCGCCGAGTTCCAGGAACGCCTCGTCGATCGAAAGCGGCTGAACGAGCGGCGTCAGTTCCTGCATCAACGTGCGGACCTCGCGTCCGACCTCGACGTATTTTTCCATGTCGGGGCGAATGACCACTGCCTGAGGACAGGCCTCCAGGGCCTTGAACATCGGCATCGCCGAACGAACGCCGTGAATGCGCGCAATGTAGCAGGCGGTCGAGACCACCCCGCGCTTGCCGCCACCGATGATGACAGGCTTGTCGGCGAGCTCGGGATTGTCACGTTTTTCGATTGTCGCATAGAAGGCGTCGCAATCGATGTGCGCCAGCGTCAGCTCGTACAGCGCCTTGTGCCGCACAAGACGGGGACTTCCGCACGCCGCGCAGCGGCGCGTTTCGGCCTTCTGCTCGGCAAGGCAGTCGCGACAGAAGCCGGGTGTCTTGGCGCAAGCAAGTGTCATGACCAGAACAAAGATTGAACATCGCAACATTACCCTCTAAGCTTTTGAGTCTCAAGAGAGGCGAGGAGGTTTGCCTTGGATATCGATCTCCGTTTCGAGCCGGTGACCGCAAACCGGTGGGGTGACTTCGAACGGCTCTTCGGTCCTCGCGGAGCCTTCTATGACTGCTGGTGCGTTGCCCTCCGCTTGCCTCATGGCGTGCGAACGAAGATGGGACCGGGAGAGCGAAAGTCGCACATGCAGGGCCGAATAGCTGTCGGCCCGCCGCCCGGCATCCTGGCCTATGCTGATGACGAGCCGGTCGCTTGGGTCCAAGTCGGATCGAGGCACGACGTGCCGCAATTCAATTCGCCACGCACCGTGTCCCGACCGGTGGAAGAACGCGATGCACACGATCCGTCATTCTGGGCCGTGAGCTGTTTTTTCCTGAAGTCGCATTTGCGAGGGCAGGGGCTCAGCCATCGCCTTCTTGCCGGTGCGATCGACCATGCGCGGCGTCACGGTGCTCGCTATCTCGAGGGCTGTCCGATCGACCACGTCAAGCAATCGAAGTCGGTGACGCTCTGTACGGGGTCCACCGCGATCTTCGATGCGGCTGGATTTGAAACTGTGGCAAGGAGAAAGGATGGCCGGCCGCTCATGCGGCTGGATTTGCGGTCTTGAGAAGATCCGCCGCGAAATGCGCCCTCAGTAGGTCTGCGGCATGTTCCCAGCCGGCGGCGGCCACGATGCTTCCAACCGGCGGTGGTGCGAACGGCTTGAAATCGGCGTTGGCCATCATGGTCAGGAGCAGGCATTCGGGCACATGATCGGCAACGGAAAGGAGATTGCGTTGCATATCATCGATGAAGGCGACAGGCAGGCTTCTGCGATCATGCAGCCTGGCGACAACAGGCCCTTTAGGCTCCTGCGTGGCGATCAGGTCGAAAGAGAGGTCGAGCTGATCGAGCAATTTGCGCCGGATGCCATGGTGCCGAGGCGGCATGGCAGTCAGGAAGACGACGTCGGCGTCATCGGAGAGCGCCCGCAGCGTTTCCACCGCCTTTTCCGCCGGCGTCTGCCAGAGGTGCTGATTTGCGAAGAACACTTCTTCGAACGAATCGACTGCGGCCTTGTCCAGTTCGCTGCCGTCGAGGAGCGAGACAATATTGCCGTAGAGCCGGAACGAGCGAGGCAGGAGGTCGTAACTGTGCGAGCGAAGGAAAGCGGTGAACGGCGAGAGGAATTCGAGAACCACTTCGTCGATGTCGCAGACGATCAAGGGCCGGTCGCCGAGGCGAATCTGGCTAGTGCTGGTTGCCATATCCATGCTCAATATTCTCCCGAGCCCAATCCGGGTGGCGAAAAGTGCAGCCATGCCGCGTTCAATACGTCGGGTGCGGTGTTGGTCGCCTGGCAAAAGGCGATCGCCGTCGGCTCGTGCTGCATGATGAAATCCATCATGCCGGAGAGAAATCCGGGCTCGTCGAGTGCACCGCGCACTTGCGCCGGTTCGACGCCGGTCAATGCAAGGAAACGGCCGAACAAATCCGGTTCGTTGGCAAGCCAGGCGAGAACGGCGATCGCGGTCTGCTGCGGATCGGCCGCGAGTTGTTTCGAAGTCTTGAAGTTGCTTTGCATTTCTCGGGGTAAATTACCTATTTTTCAACCAAATACCGCTAGCGTGCAGCCATCGGTTCTATGGAACCATGCCGTCGCATAAGCCTTCTTCATGCGGGGAAGCGGTTACCAGAACGGACGTAGGACGCGTGTCATGCCCAAACAGGTGATGATTGTAGAAGATAACGAGCTCAACATGAAGCTCTTTCGCGACCTTATCGAGGCGTCTGGCTACACGACGATCCAGACCCGAAACGGCATGGAAGCCCTTGATCTCGCTCGCAAATACCGGCCGGATCTGATACTGATGGACATTCAGCTCCCTGAGGTTTCTGGTCTCGAGGTCACCAAGTGGCTGAAGGAAGACGATGACCTGCACGTCATTCCTGTTATCGCCGTCACAGCATTCGCCATGAAGGGAGACGAGGAGCGCATCCGCCAGGGCGGCTGCGAGGCCTATGTCTCCAAACCCATCTCTGTTCCCAAATTCATCGAGACGATCAAGACCTATCTGGGCGATGCCTGACGCATCGGAAAGAAGCCTATGACTGCGCGCATTCTGGTGGTTGATGACATTCCGGCCAACGTCAAGTTGCTCGAAGCCCGGCTAGTCGCCGAGTATTTCGATGTGTTGACCGCCGGCGACGGCTATCAGGCCCTGGCAATATGCGAGCGGAACCAGGTCGATCTTGTCCTCCTAGATATCATGATGCCGGGGATGGACGGCTTCGAAGTGTGCGAGCGCCTGAAGGCCAATCCAAAGACCTCGCACATACCCGTCGTCATGGTGACGGCTCTGGATCAGCCGACTGACCGCGTGCGTGGCCTGAAGGCCGGCGCCGATGACTTTCTCACCAAGCCGGTCAATGACCTTCAACTGATTTCGCGGGTGAAGAGCCTCTTGCGGCTGAAGACGCTGAGCGACGAACTGCGCATTCGCGCCGAAACCGCCCAGACGATGGGGATCGACGAACTGCTGCGGTCGGGTGAGGGGCGGGGCGACGAATCGGGCCAGGTCCTGCTGGTCGATGGGCGTGCCAACTCCCAGGAACGCATCATCAAGGCGCTGAAGCCTGTCGCCGATGTCTCCGCGATCTCGGATCCAAAGGCGGCTCTCTTCGAGGCCTCGGAAAATCCATTTGAACTGGTCATCGTCAACGCCAACTTCGAGGATTACGATCCGCTGCGTCTGTGTTCGCAGCTCCGCTCGTTGGAGCGCACGCGTTTTCTGCCGATACTGATCATCACCGAGCAGGGCGACGACGACATGGTGATCCGGGCGTTGGAACTCGGTGTCAACGACTATATCGTTCGCCCAGTCGATCCCAACGAACTGGTGGCACGCAGCCTGACGCAGATGCGTCGCAAACGCTACAATGATCGTCTGCGCGCGAGTGTGAAGCAGACGATCGAGCTTGCGGTCACGGATGCGTTGACCGGGCTCAGCAATCGCCGCTACCTGGATAATCACCTGAGCACGCTGTTCAATCGCTCGATGGCGCGGGGTCGTCCGCTATCGGTGTTGATCACCGATATCGATCGCTTCAAACAGGTCAACGACACCTATGGGCATGATGCGGGGGACGATGTGCTGCGGGAGTTTGCGAGCCGCATCCGTTCCACCGTCCGTGGTGCCGATCTTGCTTGCCGCTACGGCGGCGAGGAATTCGTGGTCATCATGCCGGATACCTCGCCAGAAGTAGCTGCAGCCGTCGCGGAGCGGTTGCGCTCCGCGGTCGAGACGGTACCGTTCTTGCTGAAGTCATCGGGGCAGGAGTTGAGCGTCACGGCTTCATTCGGAATTTCGTCGCGGATCTCCTCCATCATCACTCCAGGACAGTTGATGAAGCAGGCCGATCTGGCGCTCTACGAGGCAAAAACGGGCGGCCGAAATCGCGTCGTCGCCGCAGCTTGAGTAACACTTCTACGAAGCATTTTGGGTCATCCACAGCTACCTGATTCATGCCTGCCGATGCGCAGCAGCCAAGTAACTTGAATGCAAAGCCGGCCATTTGACCCGAACATTTGTTGGCTCTCGATATCGCGCCA
Organism: Rhizobium sp. LjRoot258; assembly: GCF_964254185.1. Taxonomy (NCBI): domain Bacteria; kingdom Pseudomonadati; phylum Pseudomonadota; class Alphaproteobacteria; order Hyphomicrobiales; family Rhizobiaceae; genus Rhizobium; species Rhizobium sp. LjRoot258. Next base: position 1,156,402 of record NZ_CAXUST020000001.1, read on the forward strand.
AGCAGATGCGGCACGGCTCAGCGAAAGATGTGAGGATCAATCAGATTTAGCCGGCATTTCGCAAGTAGCCGCGATAACCGAGCTTCAAGGCGTAACGGCGCAAGCTAATACTATTGGTCTATAGTTTCGCCCTTCTTTGTCAATTTGGCGCTATTCTTGTCGCCGGAGGCGACTCGAGGCTCTAAAAGTTGTCCCAAAGCCGTACTTTTAACCATAGAATCAACCTCGGAAATCTAACCATTAAGAATTTGTTGATTTTCTTTCATTTTCGAGCAAATTATCGGGCCATAAGAGATAAGTACTCCCTGTGAGGAGTCCGAGATACCCCATGATGCTCAGGTCCGCCGCATCTCCTGGGTCGTGGGGTCGGTCGGCTGGTTTGCAACATTAAGCGGTTCCTCGTGCCGCGTTGCTTGCCGGTCGACCCCCTTTCGAGAAAACGCCGTCCTTTCCGCATTTTCCGGAGGGACGGCGTTTCTGTTTCTGTGCCTCGGACCAGACAGCAAAGCCGGCAAACAAAAAGGCGCGCAGCCGGTGGGCGCGCGCCTTCTTGAAAAACGTCAGATCAAGCGATTACTTGATCTTGGTTTCCTTGAACTCGACGTGCTTCTTTGCAATCGGGTCGTACTTGGTCTTCGTCATCTTGTCCGTCATCGTACGGCTGTTCTTCGTCGTGACGTAGAAGAAACCGGTGTCGGCCGTCGACAGCAGCTTGATCTTGATTGTGGTAGCCTTGGCCATGGTCGTCCTGCCTTTAATAAAATGAAAGCCGTGGCAGGCCGGATAGGCTCCACGGCAAATTCTGGCGCGAAACTACGAATCCCGCCCGAAAAGTCAAGCCCGCTTTCGGAGGAAAAGCAGCCTGATGGCGGAAAGCAGGGCATAAAGGCCGAAGAATCCGGCGATCGCCCAGGCGAAACCGTCATTGCCGGCAACGTCGATGGCTGCGCCGATCACCTGCGGTCCAGCCACGGTGCCCACCGCATAGCAAAACACAAAGGCGGCGTTGGCGGCCGCGAGATCGGAGCCGGTCAAGCGCGAGCCCAGGTGACTGAGGCCCACCGTATAGAGCCCCGCAACACACCCTCCCCAGAAAAGGAGTACCGTCGCCATCAGAATCCAGCTGTGCACGAGGACCGGCAGCATCAGGGAGCCGATGAGGCCCATGAAGGCCATGGCGGCCAGCAGCGGCCGCTTGTCCTTCATGCGGTCCGATAACAGGCCGACGGGAATCTGGAAGATCACATTGCCGATTCCCATGACGGTCAGCAGCAGGGCTGCCTGCGATTCGGTAAAGGAGGCGCGCACTGCATAGATTGGGAACAGCGCTAGGCCACCGGCTTCGACGGCCCCGAAGATAAAGACGGCAGCCGTTGCAGTCGGGACCAGGAAGACATAGCGCATGAAATGCAGCTCCGGCTTCTCTTCGAGGACCGGGCTTTCGTACCGTGCGATATAGATCGGGATGGCGGCCAACAGAACGGCGCCTGCGCCGACAGCAAACGGCAGGATGCCATCGCTACCGAGAATCGAAAAGAGGAGCGGCCCGCCTGCAAACCCGAACGAGAGGACAGTGGCATAGATGCCGAGCACGAAGCCGCGCTTGGAAGGCGGCGAGGCGGCGTTGATCCAGAACTCCGATAGGATGAACAGCGTCGTTGTCGCGCCGTGAAAGGCGAAACGCAGCGGAAACCACATCCAGAAGTCCTGGGCGTAGTAGAAGCCGAGCGCGCTGATCGCTGAAATCACGACGGCCCAGATCATGGTCGGGGCGACGCCGTACTTGTGCGCCAATTTCGTGGTGATCGGGGCAGCCGCCATCGCCGCAACCCCGGCCATAGCCGTGTTCAATCCGATAAGCGTCGAGGGAATGCCGCGCTTTTCGAGAATGATGCTGAGAAGCGGAAGCCCGAGGCCGATTGCTATGCCGACAGCGGAGATCGACGAGACGGCTGCCACCAGCGAAGGCCAATGAATTTCTTCGACATCGCCTGGTGTTGTGCCGTTTCGCGGCTGAGACATATACGCATCCTTAGAGACTTGCTGCACAGAATCGCTCACCACGAAGCACCATAGAAAGGCACAGTCGTGCCAAATCCAAGTGACGGCTGTGCTTTACAAGATGAAACGCGCTGGCGGCAATAACCTGGATGAACTTGAATTGGTATAGTCAAAGAAGCTTACCGAATACGCATGAGATTTCGCCCCGCGAAACCGCAGCGCCGTTGGGGCGTGCCACTACACGTCAATTGTGTCGTGAAGGTGAAGGGGCAGGTACGCCTAGCGTTTGCGGCCCGGTATCTCGTAGGCGTCATGATCGTCGGTCTGGCCACCGAAGCCGTGCATCTTCAACGCCCATTGCAGGCCGATGACGCCGCCTTTGATCGGCTGTATGATCAGCAGCGTGGCGATCAGGGTGACGGGCGTCCAGATCGCGAAGGTGAGCCAGAGGGGCATTGGCCAAACGAGGTCAGTTGCCATGTAGCCGCCGATGATGAGGTGGCCGATGACCACGATCGCGAGGTAGGGCGGCAGGTCGTCCGAGCGATGGTGGTGCATGGCTTCGCCGCAGGCAGCACAATTGTCGACCGGCTTCAGGAAGCTTTTGAAGAGTTTGCCGCTGCCGCATGCGGGGCAGGTGTTCAGCATGCCGCGCTTGATAGAGCGGCCGAGCGGACGCTCCACCTCGTCGCTGCCTCCGTAACGGATTGCCTGGTCGCTCGAGGTGGTCGTCATGGTTCGTTTCCTTTCGCGGCGTCCCTACACGCCTATCGCCGCCCTCTTGGCGGCCTTGTTCCGGCCTTTTTGCGCGCGCGGCTTGCGTCGCGCCGGCCCGCCTTGTGGAACGAACGTACAGCGGTCGGCATCTTTCGCCCCTCGCTGATCATCTCGAAGCGTAGCGCACCGGCAAGCGGAATGGCTTCTGCAAGCTTGACCGTGACACTGTCGCCAAGGCGATATCCGAGCCCGGTCTTTTCGCCAGACAGCGCCTGGTGCGCCTCGTCGTAGATGAAGTAGTCCGTTCCGAGCGTAGATATAGGAACGAAGCCGTCCGCTCCATAGTCCGGGAGAGTGACAAATAGTCCCGATTTCGTCACACCTGATACGCGTCCTTCGAATTCCTCGCCGACGCGGCCGGCAAGATGATGGGCAATCAGGCGGTCTATCGTTTCGCGCTCGGCAGCCATGGCTCGCCGCTCGAAGGTGGAGATCTCGGCGGCGATGTCGTCGAGCACCCCTTCCTCATCGGGTGTGATGCCGCCGTCGCCGAAGCCGAGCGAGCCGACCAGGGCACGATGGACGATGAGGTCCGCATAGCGACGGATCGGCGAGGTGAAGTGCGCGTACTTCATCAGGTTCAGGCCGAAGTGCCCGATGTTCTCGGGGCTGTAGATCGCCTGGCTCTGCGAGCGCAGCACCATCTCGTTGACCATCGTCTGATGCGGGGTATCATCGGCCTTGGCAAGGATCATGTTGAAATTGTTGGCGCGCATGTTGCCGCCCTTGGCGAGCGATATGCCAAGGGTCGCCAGAAACTCACGCAGCACTTCCTGCTTGGCGAGCGTCGGCCCGTCATGAATTCGGTAGATCAATACCTGCCGCTTCTTCTCCAACGTCTCAGCTGCCGAAACGTTTGCTTGGATCATCATTTCTTCGATGAGCTTGTGCGCGTCGAGGCGTGGAGGCACGAAGACGCGGTCCACGGTGCCATCCGGCTTCAGCAGGATTTTGCGCTCAGGCATGTCGAGTTCGAGCGGCTGGCGTCGTTCGCGCCCGCGCGTCATCACCCTGTAGGCATTCCAGAGCGGCTTCAGAATGGGTTCAAGAAGCGGTCCCGTCTTGTCGTCGGGTTTTCCGTCGATCGCTGCCTGTGCCTGCTGGTAAGAGAGCTTTGCCGCACTCTTCATCATGATGCGATGGAAGGTATGGCCGACCTTGCGGCCGTCCTTCGAAAACACCATGCGAACGGCAAGCGCCGGGCGGTCCAGACCTTCTCTCAGCGAGCAGAGGTCATTCGAAATCCGCTCTGGCAGCATCGGCACAACCCGGTCGGGGAAATAAACCGAGTTGCCGCGCTTCAAGGCCTCGCGGTCGAGCGGCGAGTTCGGGCGCACGTAATAGGAAACGTCGGCGATGGCGACGGTGACGATGACGCCGTCCGGATTGTCAGCTGAAGGATCTGTCTCGGCATAGACCGCGTCGTCATGGTCTTTCGCGTCGGCCGGATCGATGGTGATGAGCGGGACATCGCGCCAATCCTCGCGATGCGACATCGTCGCGGGCTTGGCATCGTCCGCCTCGGCGACAACTGCGGGCGGGAATATGTGGGGAATGCCATGCGCATGGATGGCGATCATCGAGATCGCCTTCTCTGATGCGACAGAACCGATGATCGACAGCACCTTGGCGCGCGGCAGGCCGAAACGCCCAAGACGTGCAACTTCGACCTCGACGAGATCGCCGTCCTTGGCCTCGCCCTTATAGTCAGGGTCGACGACCATTTCCTCGCCGCGCCGGTCGATCGGCAGCAGACGTCCGGCTCCACCCGCATCCTTGAAGACGCCCATGCTGGCGGTGCGGCGCTTGTCGAGGATCTTGATGATACGCGCGGTATAGGCCGGTCCGCCGCGGTCGGCGGCCGGAAAGATCTTCGCCAGAATGCGATCGCCCATGCCGGCAACGGGCGCCTTGCCCTTGCCGTTGCGTCCCGCGGGAGAGGTCGATTGGCGGATGGCGACGGCAGGCGCGACGCCCTGGTCATCGGGCCACTCCGCCGGCCGGCCGATCAGTTCGCCGTCCTTGTCGCGCGTCGTGATGTCGAGCACGGTGACCGGCGGCAAGGCTCCTGGCCGGATTAGCGACTTGCGCGTCTTCTGGAGCATGCCTTCCTGCTCCAGTTCGCGCAGCAGGTGCTTGAGCTCGACGCGGCTTTCGCCTTTCAGCCCGAACGCCTTCGCCAGCTCGCGCTTCGACGCCTTCTGCGGATGATCGGCGATGAAACGCAGGATAACCTCACGGGAGGGCAGCGCGCCATGGGCGATGTTCAGTGGATCGGCGGCGGGTGGCTGGCTGGAGTGTCCAATCTTGCCCGTGCGCTTGCCCATGCCCTTCATTCTTTCCCGCGGGATCTTGCTCACTCTCAGCTCTTTTTCGTCTTTGCCGGCGCCCTGGCCTTCGCCGCCTTCGGCTTGGCGGCGGTCTTGGTCGTCTTCGTTTCGGCCGCCGCGGCCTTCGCCTTCGGTTTTGCCTTGCTCTTCGAAGCCGGTGCCTTGCCTGCCTTTGCGGCGATCAGCACGAGCGCTTCCTCGACTGTCAGAGCCTGCGGATCGGTGCCCTTCGGCAGCGTCGCGTTGACCTTGCCCCAGTTCACATAGGGGCCATACTTGCCGTCGCGAATGGTGATTGCGCCGCCATCCGGATGGTCGCCGAGCTCCTTCAGCGCTGCCGCCGCCGCCCGCCCGCCCGGTGCCTTGCTCGCCTTCTCGGCGATCACCGTGACGGCGCGGTTAAGACCAATTGAGAACACGTCCTCGACGCTTTCGAGATTGGCGTAGCCGCCGTCGTGCAAGAGGAACGGTCCATAGCGCCCGATGCCAGAGGAAATCATCTTGGCGGTTTCCGGGTGCTTGCCGATATCGCGTGGCAGCGATATCAACGCCATTGCCTTTTCGTAGTCGATATCCTCAGGCTTCCAGCCCTTTGGCAGGGACGCACGCTTGGCATCCTTGCCGTCGCCACGCTGAATGTAGGGGCCGAAGCGTCCCGAACGCAGCGTCAATTCCTCGCCGGTCACCGGGTCGGTGCCGAGGCTCTTCGGCTCGTTCAGCGCAGTGCCTTCGGCTTCCGAACCGCCTTCGGACGAAAGCTGACGGGTATAGTTGCATTCTGGATAATTCGAGCAGCCGACGAAGGCGCCGTATTTTCCCAGCTTCAGCGAAAGATTGCCGGTGCCGCAAACCTGACAGATGCGCGGATCTCCGCCATCTTCGCGCTTCGGGAAAACAAGCGGCGCCAAAGCCTCGTTGAGCGAGTCGAGAACGTTGGTGACGCGAAGCTCCTTCGTGTCCTCGATCTGGGAAAAGAAGTCCTTCCAGAAATCGCGCAGGACCTGCTTCCAGTTCAGTTCACCCGCCGAGATCCGGTCGAGCTTCTCTTCAAGGTCTGCCGTGAAGTCGTACTCGACGTACTTGGTGAAGAAGCTTTCGAGGAAGGCAGTCACCAGCCGGCCCTTCGCCTGCGGAATGAGCTTCCGCTTGTCGATGGTCACGTATTCTCGGTCACGCAGCGTCGCCAGTGTCGCGGCGTAGGTAGACGGACGCCCGATGCCGAGCTCTTCCATCTTCTTGATCAGCGACGCTTCCGAGTAGCGTGGCGGTGGCTCGGTGAAGTGTTGTGTCGAATTGATCTTCTGCTTCGCGAGGTTTTCGCGGGTATTGATCTCTGGCAGGCGACCATCTTCGTCGCCATCGTCGCTCTGTTCGCCGTCTTCCTTCTGGTCAGTATAGGCGGCGATGAAACCATCGAAACGGATGACGGAGCCGACAGCGCGCAGACCGGCCTTCTGGCCATTGTTGTCGGCGGTGATCTCAGCCGTCGTGCGTTCGATCTCCGCCGAGGCCATCTGGCTTGCGATACCACGCTTCCAGACCAGGTCGTAAAGCCTTAACTGGTCGGCATCGAGGAACTGACGCACTCGATCGGGCGAGCGATTAAAGTCGGTCGGCCGGATCGCCTCGTGGGCTTCCTGGGCGTTCTTCGCCTTGGTGGAATAGAAGCGCGCCTTCTCCGGCATGTAGCGTTGGCCGAATTGATCGACGATGGCAGCCCGTGCCGCATCAATGGCTTCGGGCGCCATCTGCACGCCGTCCGTACGCATATAGGTGATCAGACCGACCGTCTCGCCGCCGATGTCGACGCCCTCATAGAGCTTCTGTGCAACCTGCATGGTGCGGGACGCCGAAAAGCCGAGCTTTGATGAAGCGGCCTGTTGCAGCGTGGAAGTTGTGAAGGGTGGTCCCGGGTTGCGCTTGACCGGCTTCGCCTCCACCGTGTCGACGACATACGTGGCACCTTCGAGAAGCGCCTTCAGCGTGCCGGCTTGCTCGCCGTTGGCGATCGAGCGAGCCTGCAACCGCTTGCCATTCGCTGCAACCAGCTTTGCTTCGAATTCGTCGCCCCGCGGCGTCTTCAAGAGAGCCGAAAGGTTCCAGTATTCTTCCGAGATGAAGCGCTCGATTTCGGATTCGCGATCGCAAACCAGGCGAAGCGCCACCGACTGCACACGGCCCGCCGAACGCGCACCCGGAAGCTTGCGCCAAAGAACTGGGGAAAGGTTGAAGCCGACGAGGTAATCGAGGGCGCGGCGAGCCAGATAGGCATCAACCAGCGGTACGTCGATGTCGCGCGGTTCGGCCATCGCATCGAGGACGGCTTTCTTGGTGATCGCGTTGAAAACGACCCGCTTCACCGTTTTGCCGTTCAGGACGCGCTTTTTGTTCAGCATGTCGAGGACGTGCCAGGAAATCGCTTCACCCTCGCGATCCGGGTCGGTTGCAAGGAACAGACCGTCGGAAGACTTCACCGCATCGGCGATGTCCTTGATCCGCTTGGCTGATGCACCATCGACCTCCCACAACATCTCGAAATCCTGGTCGGGAAGAACCGAGCCGTCCTTGGCAGGCAGATCGCGGACATGGCCGAAGGAGGCGAGCACCTTGTATCCGGGGCCCAGATACTTGTTGATCGTCTTTGCCTTGGCAGGCGATTCTACCACTACAACATTCATCATGATTCTCTAAAAAATGCGCCAAGCCGGCGGATAAGCAGATGGAATCCCTGCCGTGCCAAGATAACCGGTTCTTCGACATGGACAGGGAAATCGTTTCGGTCAAGTGGTTTGACTTCATTTTTACGCATTACAACGCGATGCAATCAATACGAGATAGCAAACATATTGCAATTTCCGATAATTGACGTGTCGTTTTTGAAGTGTGGTTCGGGCTCGCCGAAAGGCAGCGTTTCTCTTTCCTCAGAGACTATCCCATGGCGGCCAAGTTCGCAAAGAAAGATACCGGACGATCCGGCACGCATGAGAACATCGCTTCCATCCGGCAGATGCTTGCTGAGTTGCGGGGTGTGGCGGAAAAAGAGAACGCCGATATGCTGTGCTAGATGATCGAGATGGCTTGTGGAGGCCGGCGATTTGCAGGCCCGGATGTAGGGACCTCAGTCGCCCATTGCAAGCGAGACGAAGCCGCCAGCCGGTTTCGGCGCGGAAAGTCGCGTGCGCGTGGTTCCCAGCCGAACGGCATTTCGCTGATGCCAAGTTCGTTGCCATTCCAGATTTCGTCAAGCAGACCGGTGTTCTCCGGCGGGCGGGGCTGATCCAAATCTCCGGCCATGGCGGCCACAGGTCCGGTTTCGAGGCTTGCGTGATGCGCTGCCGTATCGATGCCGCGCGCAAGACCGGAGACAACCACATAGCCTGCCTGGCCGCACTGGCGCGCAATCGTGGCGGCGAACTTCGCTCCACTGATGGAGGTGCTGCGGGAGCCGACAATACCGACTGCCGGCTGCGAGGAAACGGAAAGATTGCCTTTGGCGGCGAGCAATGGCGGAGCACCGTCGACTTGCTTCAATGCCTGCGGGTACTCCGGCTCGCCGATACCGACAACCCGCGCCAAGGCGTCGGGCTGCCTCCAGCTCCTTGTGCGCTTCGCTCGCCGTCGCTATCGGGACGGAGAGCGTAGCCCCACCAAGTGCAGAAAGCTCGGGGAGCGCGGCCAGGTTAGTCTCGGCGGATCCGAAATGATTGATAAGGTCACGAAGGTCGCGGGCCCGACATTGTCGCAGCGGACAAGACGCAGCCACGCGATGCGTTGCCGTTCCGTCAGCGCAATTCCCTTTGGCCTTGCGCTGCGAGCGTCCTTCCTATCCCTTCGCCCCGATCTTGCTTTCCGTCCCGCTTATCAGGCGGGAGATGTTGGTCTTGTGCTTCCAGTAGGAGATGACGGTCATGATGGCCATGACAGCTGCAACTTTCTCGGCGCCAAGTATCCACAACGCAACCGGAATGACAAGCATTGCAACCAGTGCGGAAAGCGACGAATAGCGCGTCGTGAAGGCGACTGCCAACCAGACCGCGGCAAAGGCCAGAACCATGATCGGGGCGACGCCGAGCAGCGTGCCGATATAGGTGGCAACACCCTTGCCGCCCTTGAAGCCGATCCAGACTGGGAAGAGGTGGCCGATGAAGGCGAAGAAGCCGGCAATCAGCGCCGCTTCGTTGCCCAGGAAGTAACCGACGATCCAGGCCGCTGCGGACGCCTTCAGTGCATCGAGGAGAAGCGTTGCCGCGGCAAGCTTCTTATTGCCGGTTCTGAGCACGTTGGTCGCGCCGATATTGCCGGATCCGATGCTGCGCACATCACCGAGACCGGCGGCCTTTGTCAGGATCAGGCCGAACGGGATGGAGCCGAGCAGGTAGCCGATGGCGGCAGCCGCCAAGGCGATCGGCAGCGTGATCTGCCACGTCATGAGATCCGAGACCATGTTCCCCTCCGGTGGTCTTTTTATATCGTATACACGCACTGTCCGGCGACGTAGGTCGCAACAGCGCGTCCGCTGAAGCGCGCGTCTTCGAACGGCGTATTCTTCGAGCGGGAAAGAAGCATGTCTTTCGAAACAAGCCAAGGCTCATCGAGATCGATCAGCGTAATATCCGCCTTCGCTCCCGGCTTCAGCGTGCCGGCCTCGAGGCCGAATATACGCGCCGGCCGCGTCGACATCGCATCGATAAGGCGCATCAGGCTCACCTGACCGCTGTGATGCAGGCGGAGCGCCGCAGCGAGCATCGTTTCGAGGCCGACGGCGCCATCTGCAGCTTCGCCGAAGGGCAGACGCTTCGTGTCGACATCCTGCGGATCGTGCGAGGAGACGATGATATCGATCGCACCGCGTGCCAGTGCATTCACCATCGCCACGCGATCGCCTTCGGAGCGCAGCGGCGGGTAGAGCTTGAAGAACGTGCGGTACTCGCCGATATCGTTTTCGTTGAGCGACAGATTGTTGATCGAGATGCCGCAGGTCACGGTGGCGCCGCGAACCTTGGCAAGTTCGATCGCCTCGACCGATTCCGGGACGGAGATCATCGCAGCGTGGTAATTGCCGCGTGTCAGCTCGGCGATCCGCAGATCGCGCTCGAGCGGAATGAGTTCGGCTTCCTTCGGGATGCCGCCGAGGCCGAGCCAGCTGGCGAACAGTCCCTCATGCATCACGCCGGTGGCGCCGAGATATTTGTCGCGCGTCTCGCAGGAGATCACGGCGCCGAATTCACGCGCATAAGTCATGACCCGACGCAGGACCTGTGTGTCGTGCACGCTCGAGCGACCATCGGTGAAGGCAACAGCGCCCGCTTCCATCAGCAGGCCGATCTCGGTCATTTCCTCACCGGCAAGATGCTTGGTGATCGCCGCTGCCGGATAAACGTTGACCAGCGACTTGTCCTTCGCCGTCTTCTTGACGAACTCGACCAGCGCGATGTCATCGATGACAGGATCGGTATCCGGCATCATGATGATCGAGGTGACGCCGCCGGCCGCTGCCGCGCGGCTCGCCGAAGCGATCGTTTCGCGATGCTCAGCACCGGGTTCGCCGATATGGACGCGCGCATCAACGAGGCCCGGCACGGCGACGAGGCCGGTGCATTCGCGCACTTCGGCGCCAGCAGGCGTGCCCTGGTTCTGCGCATCCGCACCGGCTGCGACAATCACGCCGTCCTTGACGATGATGGTGCCGACTTCGTCGAGATCGCGCGACGGATCGACGATGCGAACGTTCTTGAGGACGATCGAGTGTCTCATGCGCCGGCTCCTTCGGTGCGAGGACCCTGATTTTGCGAGACAAGCAGCGTCTCCATCACGGCCATGCGCACCGCCACCCCCATTTCCACCTGTTCTGCGATCACGCTCTGCGGCCCGTCCGCGACCTCCGAGGAGATCTCGACGCCGCGGTTCATCGGTCCTGGGTGCATGACCATCGCGTCTTCCTTCGCCGCCCTCAGCGTCTCCGCGTCTAGCCCGTAGAAGTGATAGTATTCGCGCACCGACGGCACGAAGGCGCCGGACATGCGTTCGCGCTGCAGGCGCAGCATCATCACCACATCGGCGTCCTTCAGACCTTCCTTCATGGAATGGAAGACCTCGACGCCCATATCGGTAATGCCGGCGGGAAGAAGCGTTGCCGGAGCAACGACGCGCACGCGTGCGCCCATTGCGTTCAGCAGTAGCATATTCGAACGCGCGACACGCGAATGCAGCACGTCGCCGCAGATGGCGACGATGATGCGCGACAGCTTGCCCTTGGCGCGACGGATCGTCAGCGCGTCTAGCAGCGCCTGCGTCGGATGCTCATGCTGACCGTCACCGGCGTTGACCACCGAGCAGGAAACCTTCTGGGCAAGCAGGGCGGCGGCACCGGCGCTGGAGTGGCGTATGACCAGCACATCGGGCCGCATTGCGTTCAGCGTCATCGCCGTATCGATCAGCGTCTCGCCCTTCTTCACCGAAGAATTGCCGACTGACATGTTCATCACGTCGGCGCCGAGGCGTTTTCCGGCGAGCTCGAAGGAAGATTGCGTGCGCGTCGAGGCTTCGAAGAAAAGGTTGATCTGCGTGAGGCCACGCAGCGTCGACGTCTTCTTCTCTCGCTGCCGGCTGATCTTGACGGCCTCGTCGGCCTTGTCGAGAAGAAAGGTGATATCCTGCTCCGTGAGCCCTTTGATACCGATGAGGTGGCGGTGGGGAAAGAAGACCATGAACCTGCCTCTTGCTGTCGTCTGCGGGGTCTATAAAGAGTGAGCCGGGCGGCGGCAAGCTTGCGCTGTGGGAAAGGCCCGTCTCCCCCTGCAATTTTGCCCGAATTCAACTATTGCAGAGATAGGGAAATTATAAACTTCCGGTTTCCCTTTGCCTGCCTCTTGCACTAGAAGCGATTCATGACGCCCGCCGAAGAGAAACTTGCCGAACTCAACCAGCCGAGCCTGTGGTCCGGTATCAATGCCTACAGGTCCGATCCGCTGATCGTTGACCTGACCGGCACGTTGCCGCGCGGGATCCGTGATGATCTCGACAATATGGGCCGCTATGTGACTTCGCCCGAGGCGCAGGAACTGGCGCGCATGGCAAATCAGGGCACGCCGCAGCTGCGCACGCATGGTCCGCGCGGCGAGCGGCTGGATGTCGTCGAGTTCCATCCCGCCTGGCACGCGCTGATGCGCCGTTCGATGTCATCGGGGCTTCACTCGTCGGTCTGGGATCCACAGGCGGATACCGAGGCGAAGAACCAGGCACACAAGATCCGGGCGGCGCGCTTCTATCTGACGGCGCAGCTCGAATCTGGCCATCTTTGCCCGCTGACGATGACGAGCGCCTCGGTTGCTGCCCTTTCGGCGTCGCCGGCCGTGCAGAAGGACTGGGCGCCGAAGATCCTGTCGCGCAAGTATGATTCCACGAACAAGCCGGCCATGCAGAAATCTGCCGTGACGATCGGCATGGGCATGACGGAGAAGCAAGGCGGCACCGACGTGCGCGCAAACACGACGGCGGCGGAAAAGGTCAGCGAAGGCATCTACCGCCTGTCCGGCCACAAATGGTTCATGTCGGCTCCGATGAGCGACGCCTTCGTGATGCTGGCGCAGACGAAGGATGGGATGGGCTGCTTCCTGGTTCCACGGCTGCTGGAAGATGGCTCGGCGAACGGCCTGCACTTCCAGCGACTGAAGGACAAGGTCGGCAACCGTTCCAATGCCTCTTCCGAAGTCGAGTTCAACGATACCTTCGGCTTCCTGCTCGGCACGCCCGATGGCGGCATCCGAACCATCCTCGACATGGTGACGTTGACGCGTCTCGATTGCGCGCTGGCATCGTCAGGCATCATGCGCGCCTCGCTCGCAGAGGCTGTACACCACACCCGCGGACGCAGCGTTTTCGGCAAGATGCTGGTCAGCCAACCGATCATGACGCGCGTCTTGGCCGACATGGCGCTCGATGTGGCCGCCGCAACGGCGCTGTCCTTCCGCCTTGCCGACGCATTCGACAGAGCGCGCGCCAGCGCCGAAGAGGCGGCCTACGCCCGCGTCATGACGCCGGTTGCCAAATACTGGTGCTGCAAGATCGCGCCTGCATTGATCTACGAAGCGATGGAGTGCATCGGCGGCAGCGGCTACATCGAGGAGCGCCCGATCGCCCGTCATTATCGCGAAGCGCCGGTCAACGCGATCTGGGAAGGCTCCGGCAATGTGATGGCGCTCGACGTGCTGCGTATCCTGAACCGCGGCAAGGATCTCTTCGAAACGGTCTTTGCTGGGCTCGCGCGGGATCTCGGACCGGCCGGCAAGAAGACAATCGACGTTCTGCGGGCCGCCATGGCGCTTTGCGAGCGTGACGAGGGCGCTGCCCGGCTTCTGGTCGAGCAGTTGGCGCTTGCCGCCGGCGCAGCCGAACTTTATCGCCTCGGAGCAGGGCGGATCGCCGATGCCTTCATCGAGACCCGTCTCGCGAGCGGCTGGCGCTCCACCTACGGCATGCTCGACTCGCGCTTCGACGCCAGCTACATCGTCGATCTTCTCTATCCACCGGCAAATTGATGACAACGCTGCGTCCTGTCCGTGCCGAAGATCTGGAACAGATTTACGCAATCTCTCTCCTGACCGGCGACGCCGGCAGCGACGCGTCCCACTTGCATCACGACGGCAAGCTGATCGGCCACATCTACTCAGCGCCCTACATTGAGCTCAGCCCCGAAACGGCTTTTGTGGTAGAGGATTTTGAGGGTGTAGCAGGCTATATCGTCGGCGTCTTCGATACGGTTTCCTTCGAGGAACGGCTTGAACGCGATTGGTGGCCGGCGCTCCGAGAGACATACGCCGATCCGCAGGGCGATCCGGCCAGCTGGGACGCGGATCAGAAGCACATCGCCGCGATCCATCACCCGTCTCGTGTGCCCGCGACGCTCGTCGAAGCCTTTCCCGCCCATATCCACATGAACCTCCTGCCTCGCCTACAGGGTCAGGGGATGGGCACCAAGCTTCTCGACCGCTGGCTGACGAATGCACGAGAGGCTGGTGTCGAGGCTGTCCATCTCGGCGCGAATGCGAACAATCATGGCGCCCTGCGCTTCTGGGGCTCCCGCGGATTTAGTCGAATCGAGCCGCCATTGGTCGATCCTTCCGACCCGACCGCCTGGTTCGGGCAGAGACTGTAAGATCCTGTCGCAAAGTCATCCCCGTATGGTGACATCGTTGTAATTGTTCCGTCTTTGGCCGACTGTCCACAATCTTTCGAAGACGTCTCCGTTGCCGGTTCGCAGCAGCGTTGCTACTCACCGCAGAGTGACAACCGGACCGAATCCCTGATGCTCAATGATCCCATGGTGCTAACGCCCGTTGCTGACGCAATGCGTGTCGAACCCGAAAAGCGTATCCGCGACCGCGGGGCGACCGAAAGGGCGATCCTGAAGGCAGCCAAGTCGCTGCTGGCCGAGGAGGGGTTCCAGAATTTCGGGATCAACGCAGTTGCCCGCCGCGCAGGATGCGACAAGCAGTTGATCTACCGCTACTACGGCGGCCTGAACGGCTTGGTGGAAGCGATCGGCGCTGATCTCGGCACCTGGGTCAAGGATCGCATTCCCGAAGACACCGGCGGCATGTTCCTCCTGACCTACGGGGATTTGATGGAGCGCCTGTCACTCCTGTTCCTCGAGGCCTTGCGGGATGATCCACTTGTTCGCCGCATCGTGGCCTGGGAAGTCTCCGAGAACACCGAGCAGGTGAGGCGGCTTTCCGAAGCGCGGTCGAAGGCCCTGGCAAACTGGCTCGACCGCATGCGTGGGTCGCTGACGCCGCCGAAGGGCGTCGATGTCGTGGCCGTCAATGCGATTCTGATTGCAGCCATCCAACATCTGGTGCTGTCTGCATCCGCCGGCGGTCAGTGCGCTGGCCTGGCGCTGAAGACGCCGAAGGACTGGGAGAAGGCCGCGATCGCCCTGAAACGCATCGTTCGCGGCGTTTACGGCTGAAGCGCCGACAGTCTTTCCACAGGCAGCCGGATGCCCGTTAACCTTAACAAATGGTTTACGTTGCACGCTCCAGGTTAAGAAGTCAGGTTGCTGGGCAGTCCAAAATGTCGGGTGTCTGGAAGCATGGGAACCAAAATCGCGAAAGCCGCGTTTCTTGTTGCCGCGATCATGTTTTTCGCTGTGCTTGCGCTGGATATCGCTGTGCCCGCGCTGGTTCTAGGTTCCATGGCATTGTCGATATGGCTGGTTTCGTTCGAGGGGCCGTCCATTCGCAGAGAACGAGAGACGACCGCATGAAGTGGTTTCTGATCTTCTGGGCCGGTCCCATCGTCTTCCTGGCGGGATGGTATTGGCTTTCCTACTACGACATGAATTTCGGCATCTTCATGCTGAGCCGGCAGGTTCACGACCTCACGTTTGAGATCTACGGAAAGATCCTTGGCGTTCCGCCGGAAACCATTCCGCCGCTGGTCGCCCGTGCGATCGTTGTCGACAGCCTTGTCGTGTTCGCCATCATCGCGTTCCGCCGGCGCAAGGCCATCGGCGCTTGGTGGCGTGCTCGTCAGGCGTCCAAGTCGTCCGATGCCGCTCTGCCAAGCAAGGACAGTCTGTCCAGCGCTCCCTGAAGAATGAAGCTTGCCGCCGCCGAGTCGATGCGCTCGGCACGCTTGCTGCGCGATACGTCCATCTCAAGCAGCGCCCGCTCGGCGGCGACCGTCGACAGCCGTTCGTCCCAATAGACGAAGGGCAAATCGGTCTTCTGCTCCATGTTGCGCACGAAGGCGCGCGTTGCCTGGACACGCGGCCCGGCCGATCCATCCATGTTCATCGGCAGGCCGATGACGAAGGCCGCAACCTTCTCCTTTGCAGCGAACTCCAGAAGCGTTACCGCATCGATCGTGAATTTTTCGCGCTTGATGACGGGCCTCGGCGTCGCAAACCGTCGGCCGAGATCGGACATCGAAAGCCCGATCGTTTTCGTGCCGAGATCAAGCCCGGCAATCGCCTGTCCCGGCTTAAGCACAGTTGCCAGTTCCTCGATCGTCAGCACCGTCATCGTGATTTCATCCCGTCAAAAGAAATTGAAGCGGTAACGCTTTTCTTTGCGACCGCATCGGATATGTCCATAACGAGCAAAGCAGGCTTTTGCATCCCATAATAGAAGGAGAAATTTCATGAAGATCACTTGGCTTGGTCACTCCGCTTTCCGCATCGAGATCGGAAAGGCTAAAATCCTGCTGGATCCGTTCCTCACGCACAATCCGTCCTTTACCGGACAGGATGCAAAGGACGTCGCAAACGGCATCACACATATCCTGCTCACGCATGGTCACGGAGATCATGTCGGTGATACGGTTGCGCTTGCCAAGGCCACAGGTGCGGTCGTTCTCGCCAACGCCGATCTCGCCGCCTGGCTGGGCTCGAAGGGCCTGTCGAGGATCGAAGCGGGCAATACCGGCGGCACGATTTCGTTCGACGGTTTTTCCGCGACCTTCACCAACGCGCTGCATTCCTCCGCGCAGATCACCGAAGACGGCGTCTCCCATGCGCTCGGCAATGCCAACGGTTTGATGCTGCACTTCGATGAGGAAGCCTCGATTCTCGCCATGGGCGATACCGACATCTTCTCCGACATGGCGCTGATCAACGAGTTGCACCAGCCTGACATCGGTCTCGTGCCGGTCGGCGATCGCTTCACCATGGGCGGCGCCGTGGCCGCGCTTGCCTGCCAGCGCTACTTCAACTTCAAGACCGCCATCCCCTGCCACTATGGCACCTTCCCGATCATTGACCAGACGCCGGAGAAGTTCGTCTCCGGCATGGAAGGATCGAAGACGGCGGTGAATGCGCCGAAGCCGGGCGAGAGACTTTTCTTCTAGTCGAGGTCTACTGAAATCGCGTCGATTTCAGAGAGGGAATTCTATGCACTGAGAAGACCATGCCCGTTGCGCACGGCGGGCATGGTCTTTATAGCGGGTAGGAAAATCCTATCCGGAGAATACTATGTCCGTCGACTTTGCCACCGTTAAGCGCGTAGCGCGCCTTGCCCGTATTGCCGTCTCCGAAGAAGAGGCAAACCGCATGGTGGGCGAGTTGAATGGTATCCTCGGCTTCGTCGAGCAGCTTTCCGAGGTCGACGTCGAAGGCGTCGAGGCGATGACATCGGTCACGCCGATGGAGATGAAGAAGCGCAAGGATGATGTGACTGACGGCAACAAGGCCGCCGACATCGTTTCCAATGCGCCTGTCACCGATCAGAATTTCTTCCTGGTACCCAAAGTCGTCGAATAAGGCGTCACGCCGCTTTCCGACTCCGTTGCCAATCCAGATTTGAAGCGAAACACCATGAGCGAACTCACCAGCCTGACCATTGCCGAAGCCCGTACGAAGCTGCGCGCCAAGGAGATCAAAGCGACTGAACTGACCGAGGCCTACATCTCGGCAATCGAGGCGGCCAACGACAAGCTCAATGCCTATATTAAGGTCACGCCCGAGAAGGCGTTGCAGATGGCGGAAGCCTCTGACGCACGTCTCGCCGGCGGCAAGGGTGGCGCGCTCGAGGGCATCCCGCTCGGCATCAAGGATCTGTTCGCCACCGAAGGCATTCATACGCAGGCCTGCAGCCACATCCTCGACGGTTTCAAGCCGCACTACGAGTCGACCGTCACCCAGAACCTGTGGGACGACGGCGCCGTGATGCTCGGCAAGCTCAACATGGACGAGTTCGCGATGGGCTCTTCCAACGAAACCTCCTACTACGGCGCGGTCATCAACCCCTGGCGCTCGGCTGGCTCCAACCAGCAGCTGGTACCGGGCGGCTCCTCCGGCGGCTCCGCAGCGGCTGTTGCGGCCCACCTCTGCGCCGGCGCGACGGCGACCGATACGGGCGGCTCGATCCGCCAGCCGGCTGCCTTCACCGGAACGGTCGGCATCAAGCCGACGTATGGCCGCTGCTCGCGCTGGGGCACGGTGGCTTTCGCCTCGTCGCTCGACCAGGCTGG
The DNA here is from genome assembly GCF_964254185.1 of Rhizobium sp. LjRoot258. Lineage (NCBI taxonomy): Bacteria > Pseudomonadati > Pseudomonadota > Alphaproteobacteria > Hyphomicrobiales > Rhizobiaceae > Rhizobium > Rhizobium sp. LjRoot258. Next base: position 1,174,479 of record NZ_CAXUST020000001.1, read on the forward strand.
TCCGATTGCCCGCGACGTGCGCGACGCCGCAATCCTGCTGAGGTCGATGGCGTCAGTCGATTCCAAGGACACGACCTCCGTCGACCTCCCGGTTCCGGACTATGAAGCCGCGCTTGGCCAGTCGCTGAAGGGCATGAAGATCGGCATTCCAAACGAATATCGCGTCGACGGCATGCCGGAGGAAATCGAAACCTTGTGGCAGCAGGGCATTGCCTGGCTGAAGGACGCAGGCGCCGAGATCGTCAACATCTCGCTGCCGCACACCAAGTATGCGCTGCCGGCCTATTATATCGTTGCTCCCGCCGAAGCTTCGTCGAACCTCGCCCGCTATGACGGCGTCCGCTACGGCCTGCGCGTCGATGGCAAGGACATTGTCGACATGTATGAGAAGACGCGCGCCGCCGGCTTCGGCAAGGAAGTCAAGCGCCGCATCATGATCGGCACCTATGTTCTCTCGGCCGGTTACTACGACGCTTACTACATCAAGGCCCAGAAGGTTCGCACGCTGATCAAGCGCGACTTCGAACTGGCCTTCAATGCCGGTGTCGATGCGATCCTGACGCCCGCGACACCGTCGTCCGCCTTCGGCGTCGCCGACGAAAATCTCGCCTCCGATCCGGTCAAGATGTACCTGAACGACATCTTCACGGTCACGGTCAACATGGCGGGGCTGCCGGGCATTGCCGTTCCGGCCGGACTTGACCACAAAGGCCTCCCGCTCGGCTTGCAGCTGATCGGCAAGCCGTTCGACGAAGAGACATTGTTCAAGACAGCGCATGTGATCGAGCAGGCTGCGGGTAGGTTCACGCCCGGAAAGTGGTGGTAAGTGGACTCGCAATTAGGATGATGGCAGGGGCCGATCATCAAGGGGTCGGCGAGATTGGCTTTGCCGCGTGGAAATCCAGCGCTGCAGGGGAAGCCGGTTTCGACGATCCCGTCGTGATCGAGGCTGCTCGCAAGGCTTTCTTCGACTACCCGGCAGAGGCGAAAGGTGACGTCGCCATTGCCGAACTTGGGAGCCGGGTGGTCGGCTGGGGCGCCCGGGAAAACGAGCCCGATTCCATTTCTGACATCTGGATCGATCCCGCCTGCCAGGGCCGTGGCATCGGTTCCGCCCTGGTTCGCTATTTCGTTGAACGCATTGCCGCTGATGGCTTCAGGGTTGCAAAAATCCACACCCGCGCTACCAATGGCGGCGCCATCCGACTTTACGAGCGGGCCGGCTTCTCGATCGTATGGCGCGGTGAGAGGTTCGATGCGCAACTCGGCATTCCGCTCGAAAAGGCGCATCTGGAGAAGCGTCTCGGCTAAGGGCGCAATTTCGGGAGGAGGCCTATGTCCAAACAGAATCTTGCGGCCATGATCGAAGCGATCGACTGCCTCGCGGCGGCAGGTTTCACAGTGGGTGCGGAGTGGCAGGCCGTGCATGAAATCTGCCAGGCGCATGAGGGCGAGGCGCCTTTCGACTGGGGCCACGCCCTTTGCCATCGTATCGAAGGCGACGACTGGAATGCCGACTACTGGTACCGTCGAGCGGGAAAGCGCCGCGGAGGCGGCACGGTGGCCGAGGAATGGGCGGTGATGAAGGCCGAGTTTGCCGCTCAATTTTGAAAAAAGCCGCGCGCCGAGGTGACGCGCGGCCGAATGCCAGAAAGCTACCTATTGTCCTGTTCCGCTCGCACCAGAACCAATCCCCGTTCGGTGATGCGATAGGGCTTGCCACCTGACGATTTGATGGCCTTCTTCTGCTTCAGCTTGCGAAAGAGCTCGAGCCCGAAGCCGGGATAGACCCAACCGTCGCGCGTGAAGCACTTTGCTGCCTCGATTTTTCTGTTGTCGTCGCGTTCGATTTCAATACGGCCACCTTGGGCCAATAGGTGCAGGATGCGCTGCTCCGTGCGTGAAATATCCATGGAATGTTGATCCGGTCGTAGCGCCTCGAGGAGGCGCGCAAAAACGATCTGGCGTCCGAGCGGACGTCAGGGCTTCGTTTTTTCGGGCCCGTGCGCGCAAGGAAAACCTGCGGGCAGGGGCCTCTACCGGGTCTGAGAAGACGAGTTCAACATGAGGCCGTCATATCCGCTGATCGCAATCTCGTCAAGTTTTACAACCCATTGGGGATGTTGTTTTCACCCTCGCGCTTGAAACGCAAGGCTTTGATAACGCGGTGATTCGGTGTTTTACTTCGGTGCAAACGCGGAGGTACTGTTGATCCACATTCGCAATGCCCGCGAGGGCGAAGCGGATCTCTTGAGCGAGATCGGAGTAAGAGCCTGGCAGAAGGCAATGGCGTCCATCGGCGAAGCGGACGCCATGGTGGATGCTGCACGAAGCGCGTTCTTCAATTTCGTTGCGGGTAGCTGGATCACCGTCACCGTCATCGAATGGAACGGACATGCGGCAGGATGGGCCGCGCGCGAGATGCTCGATGAGAAAATTTCAGATTTCTGGATCGATCCTGCCTTCACCGGTCATGGTCTTGGAACCGCACTTTTGCAGGACCTCGAGAGGGATATCGCGGCGCAGGGCTTCGATACGGCGATGATGCAGACGCACTCGGCGAACTCCGAAGCGATCAGCTTCTTCCAGAAGCGTGGATACGCAATTCATTGGCTATCGATTGCCTACAATCCCAAGCTCGATCGTGATGTTCCGTCAGTCGGTTTGTCAAAGACTTTGGAGTCCACGGACGACGGCACATACGGCCTAGTCTTAGTCTAGCAGCGGGCCATCCAGCGCGACGTAGCCGAGGGCGCCCGATAAAAGAAGCGCGGCCACCATATGAAACATGACGATGGCCCTAAGGATCGATCGGAACGGTTCTTTCTGCGTCTTGTGACGTAGGAGCCTTTGCGCGCAAACCGCGCCCAAGCTGCCACCGACGAAGGCGAGCGTCAGCAAGGTTTTCTCGCTGATCCGGCGCCGATGATCGCGAGCAGCCTGCTTGTCGAGGAAATAGATCGAGAACACGAAGGCATTCAGTGCCAGGAAGAGCCCGATGATCTTGAGAATAGCAGTTGCCGTCATCTGTGCCACCCTAGCGACATTGCGTTAACATGGCGCAAACTAGCTGGCTTGCTGCTACAGCACAGCCGAAAGCCTTGCACCGGCAGGTCATTTCCGTTACCTCACCAGTTGAAAAGAACAGCCTGAAAAAGAGCATCTCAATGACCATTGTCGACGTTCGCACGCCTGATCCGAAACGCTTCATTCCCGGCGCCACCGGCGATTGGGAAGTCATCATCGGCATGGAAGTCCATGCACAGGTGCTGTCGAATTCGAAGCTGTTCTCGGGCGCGGCGACGGAGTTCGGCAAGCCGCAGAATTCCAACGTCTCGCTCGTCGACGCGGCTATGCCCGGCATGCTGCCCGTCATTAACGAGGAATGCGTCAAGCAAGCTGTCCGCACAGGTCTTGGCCTGAAGGCGCAGATCAACAAGCGCTCACTCTTCGACCGCAAGAACTATTTCTATCCCGACCTGCCCCAGGGCTATCAGATTTCGCAGTTCAAGGATCCGATCGTCGGCGAGGGCAAGATCACCATCTCGCTCGGCCCGGATCGGCAGGGCCAGTTCGAGGATATCGAGATCGGCATCGAGCGCCTGCATCTGGAGCAGGACGCCGGCAAGTCGCTGCACGACCAGCATGCCACCATGTCCTATGTCGATCTCAATCGCTCGGGCGTCGCGCTGATGGAGATTGTCTCCAAGCCTGATATGCGCTCGTCGGATGAAGCCAAGGCCTACATGACGAAGCTGCGTTCGATCGTCCGCTATCTCGGCACCTGCGACGGCAACATGGACGAGGGCTCCATGCGCGCCGACGTCAACGTCTCCGTCCGTCGCCCGGGCGAAGGCTTCGGCACCCGTTGCGAGATCAAGAACGTCAACTCCATCCGCTTCATCGGCCAGGCGATCGAATACGAAGCCCGCCGCCAGATCGGTATTCTGGAGGACGGCGGTACGATCGATCAGGAAACCCGCCTCTTCGACCCGAACAAGGGTGAGACGCGCTCGATGCGCTCCAAAGAAGATGCACACGATTACCGCTACTTCCCCGATCCGGATCTGCTGCCGCTCGAATTCGACGATGCCTTCGTCAAGGCGCTCGAAGGCGATCTGCCGGAACTGCCCGACGACAAGAAGGAGCGCTTTGTGCGCGAACTCGGTCTCTCGATCTATGACGCTTCCGTCCTGGTCTCGGAAAAGGCGATCGCCGACTATTTCGAAGCCGTGGCCGAAGGCCGCGACGGCAAGGCAGCCGCCAACTGGGTCATCAACGACCTGCTCGGCGCCTTGAACCGCACCGGCAAAAGCATCGAGGAGACCTCCGTTTCGCCGGCTCAGCTTGGTGCGATCATTGACCTCATCAAGGCGGAGACTATTTCCGGAAAGATCGCGAAGGACCTGTTCGAAATCGTGCTGAACGAGGGCGGCGATCCCGCCGAGATCGTCGAAACCCGCGGCATGAAGCAGGTGACCGACACCGGCGCGATTGAACGGGCTGTCGACGAGATTATCGCTGCCAACCCGGATCAGGTCGCAAAGGTCCAGGCCAAGCCGACACTTGCCGGCTGGTTCGTCGGTCAGGTCATGAAGGCGACCGGCGGCAAGGCAAATCCGCAGGCCGTCCAGGCTCTCGTGAAGGCGAAGCTCGGCATTGAGGAGTAAGACCGTGTATTTCGTGCGCACCGCCAGCGAGGGTGATCTAAGCAAGATGCGCACCTTGCTGGATGAGGGCTTTCGCGCGACCTATGCTGGCCTCTATGGCGAAGCGAAGGTGAACGAACTCATTGCGCATCTGTTTTCGCCAGCGGCGCTGCAGGCGCGGCTGGCGAAAAAGAATGCCGAGTTCCTCGTTGCCGATAACGGCAAGGATATCGGCGGCATCGGTTATGCCGCCATGTCGGATGAGATGACGAAGACCGTCATGCTGCATCTGCTCTATGTCCGCCCGCCGCTGCATCGCCAGGGGATCGGGCGTGAGATCTTTGCCGAGTTGGAAACCTGCTTTCCCGATGCCGAAATCATGCGCCTCGAGGTCGAACCGCGGAACAAGACGGCGATCGCCTTTTACCATGCCCACGGCTTCGAAGATGTCGGCCGCAATGAAAACGACGGGCCCGGGCAATCCGGCATACCGACGCTGATCCTGGAAAAACCTCTCGAACAGCACTAGCCCCAGTATGAGCATGAGCCAAACCATCATTCGCGAGGCGCGCAGCGCCGACGTGGCGGCACTCGTCGCCATCTTTGCTGGCGATGAACTCGGCGGTCACGGGGACACGACTGCGCCCGAGGTCTTCGGCGATTATCTCAGGGCTTTCGAGCGGCTCGCCACATCGCGCGACCAGACACTCTACGTGGCCGAGCGTGACGGGAAGGTCGTCGGCACCTTCCAGACGATGATCGTGACGTCGCTGGTCGGTCGCGGCTCGTCATCGATGATCATCGAGGCGGTGCAGACGCGCGGTGACATGCGTGGACAGGGCATCGGCGCCCAGATGATCGAGTTTGCCATCGCGGAGGCAAAACGTCGCGACCTGCGCCTCGTGCAACTGGCATCGAATGCGAGCCGCACGGATGCGCACCGTTTCTACACGCGGCTCGGCTTCAAACAGTCGCACCTCGGCTTCAAGATGGCGCTGAAATGAGCCGGTGTGGCGCCGGAATCACTGGACAATGCGTATCGCTGGCGGCATAAGCGAGGGATCAAATTCTGGTCCCGCTCGCCGCTCGGCTAGCTCAAGGAAAAGACATGAAGAATCTCCTCGTGCAAATCTTCACCTGGTGGAACGGTCAGACGATCGGTACGCGCTTTGCGACCTGGCGTTTCGGCAAGCGCGTCGGTGAAGACGAATTGGGCAACGTCTACTACGAAGGCGGCATGTCGTCCTACGGCCTTCCGAAGCGTTGGGTAATCTACAAGGGCTATGCCGAAGCCTCCGCAATTCCGCCGGGCTGGCACGGCTGGATGCATCACCGCACGAACGTTCCCCCGAGCCAGGAAAACTATGTCGCCAAGGAATGGCAGAAGCCGCATCGCGCAAACCCGACCGGTTCGCCGCAGGCTTATCGCCCGCCGGGCTCACTGGTCGTTCCTGGCGAACGTCCGCGGGTTACGGGCGACTACGACGCGTGGACACCTGGCAACTGAGCAGGGCTGCCGGCCCCGCTTTTGGCCACAATTGACCATTACCCGCAGAATGGCCGCAGCGATTGCGGCCTTCGATTTTAAGATGCTGTGGAGACGGGTAGATATGAAGCTTTCCATGCGGAAAAATCTCCTGCGTGCCGTCGGACTCTCCCTGGCGCTTGGCTCGTCCTTTCTGCCGCAGGCGGCCTCGGCTGCCCGCATCGAGAACTCCGTCGCCGTATTCTCCGGCCTCGACAAGATCACCGGCCGCATCACGACCTTCGATGTCTATGTCAATGAGACTGTGCAGTTCGGCGCGCTGCAGGTCACGCCGAAGGCCTGCTATTCCCGCGATCAGACCGAAGCGCAGAAGATCGATGGCTTCGTTGAAGTGGACGAGATCACGCTCGACCGCAAGATCCGCCGTATCTTCACTGGCTGGATGTTCGCTGACAGCCCCGGCCTCAATGCCGTCGAGCACCCGATCTACGACGTCTGGTTGAAGGATTGCAAGCAGAACTCGGACGTTCCCGCTCCGGAAAAAGCGGCCAAGTAATTCTCAGAATTCAAGATTTGGTGAAGCCATCGCCGCCGCCAGCCTGTGGGTATACTCGTCCTTCGGAACATCTATGGCTCCGAAAGTCTTTAGGTGTTCGGTCGTAAACTGTGTGTCGAGCAGGGTAAAACCCTTGGCCCGCAGCCGTTCCACGAGATGAACGAGGCAGATCTTCGAAGCGTCCGTCCGGCGGGAGAACATGCTTTCGCCGAAGAACGCCGAGCCCAACGACACTCCATATAGTCCGCCGACAAGTTCGTCGCCGTCCCAGGCCTCGACCGAGTGCGCATGGCCGATGCGATGCAGCGTCGAATAAAGCGTCCTGATCGTCTGATTGATCCAGGTGCTCGGCCTGTCCCTGGTCTCTGCTGCACAGGCTGCGATTACCGCATCGAAATCGTGGTTGAAGCGGATGTCGAACGGCCTGCGTCGGATCGTCTTGGCGAGACTTTTCGAAACGTGGAATTCGTCGAGCGGCAGGACGCCGCGAAGATCGGGCTCGACCCAGAATATTTCCGGGTCGTCCGCCGACTCGGCCATAGGAAAAAGGCCGATAGAATAGGCGCGCAGGAGAATTTCCGGTGTAATGCCTGGAGACTTCCTGCGCGATCCTGCCATTCGTTGTTACGCCGGTTTCTTGGCCAGATAGTTTTCCAGCCAATGGATGTCGTAATCGCCGTTGGCGATGTCCTGGTTATCGACCAGATCCTGGAACAACGGCAGCGTCGTCTTGATACCGTCGACGACGAACTCGTCGAGCGCGCGGCGCAGACGCATCATGCATTCGACGCGCGTGCGGCCGAACACGATGAGTTTGCCGATGAGGCTGTCGTAGTATGGTGGGATCTTGTAGCCCTGATAGGCGCCGCTATCGACGCGAACGCCAAGGCCACCCGGCGCATGGAAGTGCGTGATCGTGCCGGGAGAGGGTACGAAGGTGCGTGCGTCCTCGGCGTTGATGCGGCACTCGATGGCATGGCCGTGGAAGTTGATCTCTTCCTGCTTGACGGAGAGTCCTCCGCCGGAGGCGACGCGGATCTGCTCGTGAACCAGGTCGATACCGGTGATTGCCTCAGTGATCGGATGCTCAACCTGCAGACGGGTGTTCATTTCGATGAAATAGAACTCGCCGTTCTCGTACAGGAACTCGATCGTGCCGGCGCCGCGATACTTCAGCTTGCGCATGGCATCGGCGCAGACTTCGCCGATCTTCATGCGCTGCTCGACATTCAATGCAGGGGAATTGGCTTCTTCCCAGACCTTCTGGTGGCGGCGCTGTAGCGAGCAATCGCGTTCGCCGAGATGGATCGCATTGCCTTCGCCGTCGCCGAACACCTGGATTTCAATGTGGCGCGGCTTGCCGAGGTACTTTTCCATGTAGACGGCGTCGTTGCCGAAAGCGGCTGCCGCTTCGGTGCGGGCCGTCGACCAGGCTTCGATCAGGTCGACCTCGGACTTGGCAACCTTCATGCCGCGGCCGCCGCCACCGGCGGTTGCCTTGATCAGCACCGGATAGCCGATTTCGGCGGCAGTCCGCAGCGCGTCTTCCTCGGTCTTCACCTCGCCATTGGAGCCCGGAACGACGGGGATGCCGAGTTCCTGGGCGGTCGTCTTGGCGGTGATCTTGTCGCCCATGAGGCGGATGTGTTCCGCCGTGGGGCCGATGAAGGTGATGCCGTGCGCTTCCAGGATTTCTGCAAACTTGGCGTTTTCGGAGAGGAAACCGTAGCCCGGATGCACCGCGTCGGCGCCGGTGATCTCGCAGGCGGCGACGATCTGATGGATGTTCAGATAGCTTTCGCGCGACGGCGGAGGGCCGATGCAGACGCTTTCGTCGGCCAGGCGCACATGCATGGCATCGGCGTCAGCGGTCGAGTGAACCACGACGCAGGGAATGCCGAGCTCCTTGCATGCGCGCAGCACGCGAAGCGCGATTTCCCCGCGATTGGCGATGAGGATTTTCGAGACCATGACGCTCGCCTTATTCGATGACGACGAGGGCTTGGCCGTATTCGACGGGGCTTCCGTCCTCGACGAGGATTTCTGTGATCTTGCCGGACTTCGGCGAAGGGATCTGGTTCATGGTCTTCATCGCTTCGATGATGATCAGCGTCTGGCCTTCCTTGACCGTGGCGCCGAGTTCGATGAAGGGACGCGCGCCCGGAGCCGGAGCCATGTAGGCCGTGCCGACCATCGGGGCGCTGACGGTGTTGGCAGGGTTGCGCGCGGGGGCCACAGGCGCTGCTGCGGCTGGAGCTGCAGCGACCGGCGCCGCGGCAAATGCGGGCGCAGCGATTGGAGCCTGGACGTACTGGATGTTGCCGGCGCGCGAAACGCGAATTCGCAGATCGTCCTGCTCGACTTCGATTTCCGTCAGATCCGTATCGTTGAGGATGTTCGCGAGGTCGCGGATCAGCGCCTGGTCGATACCGTTTTTCTTCTCAGCCATGAGTGTTTGCCCTGTGTTCTTCTTATGCCGTGAGATTCTTCAGCGCATGCAGCGCCAGAATATAGCTGTGAGGCCCGAAGCCGCAGATGACGCCTTTCACCGCTGGCGCAATCATCGACTTGTGGCGGAATTCTTCCCGCGCGTGGACGTTGGAAATATGGAGCTCTATTACCGGAATGGAAATAGCGCGAATTGCGTCATGGAGCGCGACCGACGTATGCGTGTAGGCGCCTGCATTAATCGCGACACCGACGGCTTTGTCGTTCGCTTCATGGAACCAGTCGACGAGCGTACCTTCGTGATTGCTCTGGCGAAAATCGATATCGAAGCCGAGTTCCCGCCCTGCTGCCTTGCAATCTGCCTCGATATCCTGAAGCGTCTTGCCGCCATAGATGCCCGGCTCTCTTTTGCCGAGCATGTTCAGGTTGGGCCCGTTCAGGACGAATATCGTTTGCGTCATCGAGTGTTCCATCAAGTGCGAGACGGCAACCTATAGACTCCCAACGGACCTAATGAAAGCCCTTTGGAAGAGGCAGGCGGAATCGCGCCACATTTGTCCACATGGCTGAAACGCTTCGATTTTGGCGATTTGATGGGCGCTGTCTCAACAACTCGTCTTGCCGCAGGCGCGCATGTTCTTGACCTTGGCTTCGAGGTCATCGAAACCGACTGCGCCCTGAACCAGTTCGTTGCCAATCACGTAGGACGGCGTGCCTGTGATGCCGAGGCTCTGGGCAAGTTGATAGGTTTCCTTCACGGAGGCATCGCTGGAGCTCTTGGCCATCTCGTCACGGATTTGCTTTTCGCTGACGCCAAGTGACGCGGCGACTTCAATTGCACTCGCTTCGTCGGCGCGGCCGTCACTGCTGAGAAGCGCGACATGAAACTCGCTATACTTTTCCGGCGACAGCTTGCGGAATGCATCGGAGACCTTGTGCGCGGCAACCGATTCCGGGCCGAGGATGGGAAATTCCTTGAGCACGAAGCGGACGTTCTTGTCCTTTTCGAGCATGGTCTGCATGTCGGAAAGTGCGTGGCGGCAATAGCCGCAATTGTAGTCGAAGAATTCGACGATCGTGATGTCGCCCTTCGGATTGCCGATCGTCACGTCGTACTTCGAATCGAAGATCGTCGACTTGTTGTCAGCGATCACCGCGTTGGCTTTGACGAGGCGCGCCTTCTCCTGCTTCTTCTGCAGGGCATCCTGAACATCCAGCATGATCTCCGGGTTTTCGATCAGATACTGCTTGATGAACTCGCCGAACTCCTTCTTCTGCGCCTCATCGAGCGCTGCCGCCGGGTAGGCCGTTGCCACCGAGGCAGTCAGCGCCAGCGCGGTGAAGATTTTCGGAAGTATGGCCATTATATCCTCGTTATCAGCAGTTCGTATGCGTCGTTCTAGCGGCCGGATAACACTGCCCGGTTAACGGCGGCACTCCGATGCCGCCAAATTAAGGTGCGTCCGGGCGCCTTCAAACAGGTATTTTCGTATCCGCTGTTCAATCGCGGGATTGTGATGATCCGATTATTGCGGCAATTGTCTGGCGGCAAGCAAAGTTAGAGAGAAGCGATCGTGTTTTCCATATCCCAACGCAGCGAAGTCGAGCCCTTTCATGCCATGGATGTTCTGGCCGAAGCGACGAAGCGGCGAGCGAGCGGTTACCCGGTCATTTCCATGGCTGTCGGACAGCCCTCCCATCCGGCACCACGCGCCGCTCTGGAGGCTGCGCAGGCCGCACTCGTCGAGGGCAAGATCGGCTATACGGACGCGCTCGGCACGACGAGGCTGAAGCATGCGCTGGCCTGGCACTATCGCGACCGGCATGGGCTGGAAATCGATCCTGCGCGCGTCGCGATAACCACCGGCTCCTCCGCCGGTTTCAACCTTGCCTTTCTCTCGCTGTTTGATGCCGGTGACGCGGTCGCCATCGCACGGCCGGGCTATCCTGCCTATCGCAACATCCTCGGCGCGCTTGGGCTCAGGGTGATCGAGGTGCCAGTCACTGCCGACACGCATTTCACGTTGACGCCCGAGAGCCTTGAGGCTGCGCAAACGGCAAACAACGTCAGGCTGAAGGGTGTCCTGCTGGCGAGCCCTGCCAACCCAACAGGCACTGTGACCGGCCGCCAGGGGCTGACGGCGTTGGCCGACTATTGTGTGGCCAATTCGATCGCGTTCATTTCAGACGAAATCTATCACGGGCTGACTTTTGCCGGCGAAGAGACCAGCGCACTGGAATTGACCGACGAGGCGATCGTCATCAACTCCTTCTCCAAATATTATTGCATGACCGGCTGGCGCATCGGCTGGATGGTGCTACCAGAGCGGCTCGTGCGCCCCATCGAGCGTGTCGCCCAAAGCCTCTACATCTCGCCACCCGAACTGTCGCAGATCGCAGCGACGGCAGCGCTCGGCGCGACTGCGGAACTCGATGTCTACAAGGCGAGCTACGCGGCCAACCGCGAGTTTCTCCTGAAGCGTCTGCCGCAAATCGGGCTGTCCATTGCATCGCCGATGGATGGCGCGTTCTATGCCTATGTCGACGTCACGCGCTTCACCAATGACAGCATGGCGTTCGCCAAGCGGATGCTGGCCGAGATCAACGTCGCCGCGACGCCGGGTCTGGATTTCGATCCGCTGGAAGGCAACCGGTCGATGCGCATGTCCTACGCCGGCTCCGAGGCCGAGATCGTTGAAGCCGTCGAGCGCATCGCAGCTTGGTTGAAATAAGGCTATTCTTTCAGAGCGGCTTGTGGAGACTTCCGAAATCAATTTATGAGCGGCTCCCTAAATTTAGAACGCAGCAAATCCCTCGACCGCTCGCGCAGTCACTTCGTCGGTCGGCAATTCTCCCGGTCAAGCTGCGACACCAACGCCAGGATCGTTTCGGAAACCGGTGTCGGCGTTGCCGTCAGGCGGCCCAATGAAACGACCATTCCCACCAGCGGCGCAATCTCCAGCGACTTCCCCGCCAGAAGGTCTTGCAGCATAGAGGTGCGAACCGGCCCGATCTGCCGGGCCTGTTCCAGTCGCTGCTCGACGGACATCCCGACATTCGCGCCGAGTGCCTCTCCAACGGCCTTTACCTCCTTCATGACCTTCCCGATCTGGTCGGTGATTGCGGCATCCGCCATCAGATCGGACATCAATGATCGCGTCAGCGCGCTGATAGGGTTGAAGGAGGCGTTGCCCATCAGCTTGCTCCAGATATCGTCGCGGATGCGGCTCGAAAGCTTAACGCCGATATCGGCGCGCTGCAGCAGTGCCTCGATGTCGCGCAGATCTGCGCTGATCTCGCCGGAGGGCTCTCCGACAATGAAGTGGCCGTTGTTGCTGAGCCGGACCTCGCCGGGCTTGCTGACTTCAGCGCCCTGGTGGGCCACGCAGCCGATGACGCGCTGCGGGCCGACAAGGCGCCAAAGCTTGCCGCCCTCATCGAGCTCGTCGAATTGCAGCTCCGCATGCCCGCTGTCCTGATCGCGGTGGAAATACCACCACGGAATGCCGTTGAGGATCATCATGACGCGCGTGTCATCTTTCAGCAGGTGACCGATTCCCTCCGCGGCAGCGCTGAGCTGATGGCCCTTCAGCCCGGTGATCACGAGATCCTGCGGTGGCAGTTCCCTCGGATCGTCGGTGGCTCTCGGTTTGACGATGAGGGGCGCTTCTGCGCCCGCCTCAAGGAGACGCAATCCGTCGCCTCGGATGGCAGCGAGATGAGCGCCGCGGGCAACGACCGAAACCGTTACCTCTGGGTCGAGCGATAAGGCAAGCTTGGAGGCGATGGCGCCGCCGAGTGCACCGGCGCCGAAGATGCAGATATTCTTGATGGGCATGCGATGATCTTTCCGCGATTGGTGGTCGCGGTGAACTTAGGTCATCGATTCCTCAAGGCGAATGATATTTTGAAGCCGCCCGAAGCTTTTAGTGGCCGCTGCCGGGAAGAAGCTCGTTGCGGCGAAGCTCGTCAATGGCTGCCACCGCATCTTCCGCAGACCAGCCTGCGCGAATGGCAGCGCCGATCATCCGGACCTCGGCCTCCTCTTCGATCTTGAGAAAGAGCGGTTCCAAGGCCTCCTGGGCGGTAAGAATATGCTCGTTTGGAGGGGTAACTGACTGGCGGGTGGCTGGCGTAGGCATCTGCACGGTACTCCTCTCTCTGGCAGGGGATGATTCAACATAAAGCACGAGGACAAAAAAGGTTCCGGATAAAGTTTCAGGAAAGCTTCTTCTTGTTCTTTCGCCCCGGCTCTGCCTTGTTGCGCGACTAAGCTGATACTCGATTCGGTTCCCAAAAGAGGCGGAGCCTGACGAAAACGCACGAAGGAGATTGCGATGACGAACGCCAAGAACGGGATTTCCGAAATGCGACCCAGAATTACAGTGATTGGTGTCGGCGGCGGCGGCGGCAATGCGATTAACAACATGATAGCGGAAAATCTCGAAGGCGTCGATTTCATCGCGGCCAATACGGATGCGCAGGTGCTGGCGACCTCGAAGGCATCCCGCCGCATACAGCTCGGCGCGCATGTAACCGAAGGGCTGGGGGCCGGATCGCTGCCGGAAGTCGGTCGCGCAGCCGCCGAGGAATCGATCGATGAGATCATGGACCATCTGGCTGGCTCGCATATGTGCTTCGTCACCGCAGGCATGGGGGGCGGCACCGGAACGGGGGCTGCCCCTGTTATCGCCCAGGCCGCCCGCAACGCCGGCATCCTGACGGTCGGAGTGGTTACGAAGCCCTTCACCTTCGAAGGCAACCGCCGCATGAAGACAGCCGATGTTGGTATCGAGGCGCTCCGCGAGGCGGCCGATACGGTGATCGTCATCCCGAACCAGAACCTTTTCCGCATCGCCGATGCAAAGACCACGTTCGCGGATGCCTTCATGACTGCCGACCGTGTGCTCTATGCCGGTGTGGGCTGCATCACCGACTTGATCGTCAAGGAAGGCCTCATCAACCTCGATTTCGCAGACGTGAAATCCGTCATGCGTGGCATGGGACGGGCGATGATGGGCACCGGCGAGGCTTCGGGCGAGGGGCGTGCGATGAAGGCCGCGGAGGCTGCGATCGCCAACCCGCTGCTCGACGACATTTCGATGAAGGGCGCCAGGGGCGTTTTGATCTCGATCTCCGGCGGCACCGACATGACGCTCTTCGAAGTGGACGAAGCGGCAAGCCGCATCCGCGACGAGGTTCAGGATGAGGCCGACATCGTCGTTGGCGCGATCTTCGACCGCAACCTCGATGGCAAGTTCCGCGTCGCGGTTGTGGCGACGGGCCTCGACGGGGCGGCGGCTGGAACGCAGGCCCGTCAGGGCGTGGCGCCTGGCCAAGACATGCACACGCGTACGCTGCAGTAAGCTGCTTATTGTCTGCGCGTCCGATCGGGCGCGCAGGTTTCTCCTGATCGATGTCGTTTAGGCGTAGTCGTGCGCTGGAAATGTCAGGCGGCGGCCCTAAATCCGCTCTCGCCCATTCAGGCGTTCCCGACAGCATCAGGAAAATCACATGTCTCAGGACAAGTCCCCCGTCTGGCTCATCACCGGCTGCTCCACTGGCTTCGGCCGTGAGCTTGCGAAACTCACCATTGCCCGCGGCTGGCCGACGGTCATGACCGCACGCGATCGGGCCCGCGTCGCCGATCTGGCGTCCGCCCATGAAGCGAACGCGCTGGCGCTGGATTTCGATGTGACCGATCCCGCTCAGGTCAAGGCGGCGGTCGCGGCCGCCGAGCAGCGCTTCGGCCGCGTGGACGTTCTCGTCAACAATGCCGGCTATGGCTACCAGTCAACGGTCGAGGAGGCGGAAGAGCAGGAAATCCGCGATCAGTTCGAGGCGAACGTCTTCGGCCTGTTTTCGATGACCCGTGCCGTCCTGCCTGGTATGCGGCAGCGCCGGCATGGCCACATCATCAACATCACCTCGGTTGCCGGCTTTATCGGCTTTCCCGGCTCGGGTTTTTATGCGGCGAGCAAGCATGCGGTCGAGGGTTTTTCCGATTCACTTTACGCCGAGGGCAGGCCGCTCGGCATCAAGGTGACCTGCGTCGCCCCCGGTCCGTTCCGCACCGATTGGGCCGGCCGCTCGCTTCGGCAAACGAAGAGCACAGTTGCGGACTATGCCGAAACCGCAGCTGCCCGCATGCGCCAGACATCGGAATACAGCGGCAAGCAGGCCGGAGATCCCGTGCGCGCCGGCGAGGCGATGATCCGGATCACGCAAGTGGAGAACCCGCCGCGGCATCTCGTGCTCGGCGAAATCGGCTACAGCAATGTCACGAACAAGCTGCGCGAACGGCTGGCGCAGATCGAGGAATGGCGCGAAACGAGTCTCGGAGCGGATTTTCCGAAGGAGTAGGGTCGTCGCGGCCAATGTCACTCCCGCGATGATCTCGGCGTCTGCGATGGGCGCGTGAGGCGTTACGCAAGTGGTTTGGTGGAGGAACATTAGATGGCGAGGATTGCCAATATTGTCGCTGGCCTGCTCATCCTTATCGGGCTGGTGTGGATGGGGCAGGGCAGTGGCTATTTTCCCTATCCGGCAGAAAGCTTCATGATCGACCAGACGCAATGGATCTACTGGGGCGCACTTGCTGCGGTGGTCGGAATTGTCGTGATTGTGGTGACGAGAAACGCGCGGCATCGGTCGCGATAAACATGTCCGATTGCTTTGCATCTCACACACTGTCGATGACGTGCCACAGACAGTCCTGGGCATGTTTTGCGCGCCGGCCACATAGTGTCACCTAGTGACATCGATCTTCGGGATGGCACGTGGCCCGGCATTGGATTGCGCAGTGCGTCGCGGTCGCCCTTAAAATAAGTTCGCCGGCGAAGGAAGCCTGTGTAAGCGTCCGTCGCCGGCGAAGATTGGAATATGTAAACGGCGCGAATTACGCTCGGCGCGAACGAGCCTCCGTCATATCTGGCCGCGTGCCATCAGGAGCGCGAAGTCCGTAGTGCTTGCTTGCGAACACCCATTCCACATTGCCGGGCTCAAACGGGCGACGCGGATTTCTCAGCGCCATCCGGCGCTCGGAGAGGCTGCGCGGCAGGCTGTCGATCATATCATTGACGAAGGTTTCGACGCTGTCTTTCCAGCGGGGCGAGATCGAAACATCGACGCCGCCATAACGATGGAAGTCGGGATGTTTGCGGGAATAGCATGCGCCGAGCATCCACGCATGCTGCTGCTTCAGAAAACGTTCTTTAATGGTCATTCCTAGTCTTTTTCCTTGGCGTCATCGACGACATCGGCCTCGGGGCGGTCGCCTCCGTTCGACCGTTCCGTTGTCCAGCTGCCGTCTGCACGCTGATATGTAATGTCCGCTCCCTGGCCACCGAGCTGTTGTCGCTCTGCGGCTGGTTTTGCCGCTGCCAGTGCATCTTCGTGAGTTGGGAAAGTTTCCGACCAGACATCGTCCAGGCGATAGGCCCAGGCGCCATCATGTTCGGCGACGTGGTAGGTAATCGACATCGATCTTTCCTTCAAGAACTTTTCGCAGGAATTTGCATGGAGGCTCCACCCAGATTGAAAAGCTGGAACGCGCTCGCCCCATGCTTGTTCCCCCTCGTGTCTGGCCTGTGTGAGGCTTGGTTCAGCGCGAGGTGTGATCTTGCGCGAGCGCGGAACGCTTCATAGGCTTGGGGCGTTGATAGATTCGTTCAACGTCTTTCAATAGGAACCCCATGCGCGCTCAGTCGAAGCCGTTCATCGTCGAAGTCAAATCCTCCCGCCGCACGGAGCGTCGCCAGTCAGCGTCAATCTGGGGGAACCTCGATCTGGCAGCCGTTGCCGAAGAGATTGCGGAAGAACTGCCGCAGCCAGCCGCCGTGCCTGAAGAAACCGCCGGCGCGCAGTAACCTGCCCGAACCCTACGCCGACACAAACCGGTAGGAAGCATCCTTGCGTTCTGCATAGCCAACGCCCGGGTAGCTCCAGTGATAGCCGAGCATCTTGAGCTTGTCGGTCGCCGCGCGATCGAGCAGCATTTGGCGGGTCTTCAGCGCGATCTCAGGTTCCGTGTCGAAGCCGAAATGCCAGGCGGGATTTTCGAAGAAGATCACGTCGTTGGTGCAGGCATCGCCCGTGATCAGCAGGCCGCCGTCTCCAGCGAGTTCGATCGAGACATGGCCCGGTGTATGTCCGCGGGTTTGCAGGATCCGCATCCCGGGAATGATCTCCTGATCTGGTCGCACGAGCGTTAGCCTGTCCTTGACGGCAAACAGGTCCCGCTGCGCACCGCGCGCAAAGTCATGAAGCGCGGATGGCATATGCGTCGCGTAGGCCTTGTCGGTCCAGAAAGCCCATTCTGCTTCGCTGACGAAATACTGCGCGTTCGGATAAAGAACCTTGCCGTCGATCGTCGTCGTTGCGCCGGAGTGATCCGGATGCGCATGGGTGAAAACAACCTTGGTGATCGCCTCCGGCGCGATGCCGAGCGATCGCAGGTTCGCCGCCAGTTTGCCGGCGCTTGCCTGAAAATGGCTGCCGGATCCGGTATCGATGAGGATCAGGTCCTCGCCATGGCGGATCAGAGGGATGTTGGCCTGAACGGGAGCGGTCGCCGCGTTGCCGCCCAGCCGCGGCATGATCGCCTGGCGCTCCTCGGGCGTGGCATCGGGCAGCAGGATCTCCGCCGGAAGCGTCAGGAAGCCGTCGCTGACGACGGTAATGTCGAACGTGCCATGCTGGAAGCGGTGGAAATCGGCTGCAATCGCGTTGCGTGAAGTCAGCATCACCGCTGCTGCGGCAGTCAGCTTCAGCAGGTCGCGTCGGGACAACCCGCTCGGAATGGTATCTCGTGTGGTCACGAGCGTCTCCTTTGATGAGCAAATGCAGGTGTGCGGCAGGCGGGCACCCCAGGGGACCCGCCTGCGACCGTTCGAACGGTCTTCATCCGTCATACGATTGCCGGTCCGGAGAGGGCCCGGCGGATGATCCGCCACCTCAGTCCAGGAAGAATTCCAGCAGATCGGCGTTGATGACATCAGGATGCGTGGTGCACATGCCGTGCGGGAAGCCGGCATAGGTCTTCAGCGTGCCGTGCTTCAGGAGTTTTACCGAAAGCGGTGCGGAGTCGGCATAGGGAACGATTTGATCGTCGTCGCCGTGCATGACCAGCGTCGGCACCGTGATGCGCTGCAGATCCTCGGTGAAATCCGTTTCGGAAAACGCTTTGATGCAATCGTAATGAGCCTTGGCAGCGCCCATCATCCCCTGCCGCCACCAGTTCTCGATGACGCCCTGGCTGACCTTGGCGCCGGTGCGGTTGAAGCCGTAGAAGGGGCCTGTCGGCACGTCGAGGAAGAACTGAGCACGGTTGGCGACAAGCGCCGCGCGGAAGCCGTCGAAAACCTCGAGCGGCAGGCCGCCGGGGTTCTTGTCCGACTTGACCATGATCGGCGGCACGGCGCCGATCAGCACTGCCTTGGCGACACGGCCGGGCTTGGCGCGCGCGACGTAATGGGCAACCTCGCCGCCGCCGGTCGAATGGCCGACATGGATTGCATTCTTGAGATCGAGAGCATCGGTAAGCGCCGCAACGTCGGCTGCATAGGTGTCCATCTCATTGCCCTGCCACGTCTGGCTGGAGCGGCCGTGGCCGCGCCGGTCGTGGGCAATCACGCGATAGCCCCTATCCAGAAAGAACATCATCTGCGCATCCCAGTCGTCGGCGCTGAGCGGCCAGCCGTGATGGAAAACAACGGGCTGGGCATCGAGCGGGCCCCAATCCTTGTAGAAGATTTCGCTTCCGTCCGTGGTCTTGATGAATGGCATGATAGCTTCCCTCTGTCTGGATGTGATGGCTTTCATGGCGGTAAAGGCACGTGAGCATCCTTCCGGCGCCCATGTCATGGGGCATCCGGGCAGAGCTGACCCGCCCATCTACACCTTCCACGTCATTACCATGACGCGGCTTTGGCGGCGTTGCGAGCCAAACGGTAATCTGACGCAAATATTGCAGAATGGAAGATGCGGTTTTGAAGAATGGCGGCGGCGGGGAGAGAGGGAGGACTGATGTGCTTTCCGATCGGATGCAGGAGACTGCAGGTCGTCACGTCACATCACGGGATTGGCCGCGCGCAGGAACATCGACACCGGCATCGCTCTTGCAGCCGACGCGCCGACACGAACGTGAGAGATTGGTTAGCGCGTCAGGAGATTCTTGATGCCCAAGGAACCACGGCGTCACCTCGGCCTGGGCCAGTCCGGGAGCAAGGTGATGCCGAACCTTGGTGAAGCCTCGCGGAGACGCTCGATCTCCTCGGCTGTCGGTGGGCCCACGACTTCGTCCGGTTGGAGTTCGTGGCCCCTTCCTCGATAGACCTGTCAAACAGAGCGGGAGTCCCGATCAAGATGTATCTGCAAGGCTTTGCGCTCACGTTCATTAGTTCGTACGGAATGGCGCGCGGCAGGAAGATGCTCTCGCCTGCCGTCAGGAGCCGCGGCTGACCGACGATCACCACAGTCAGCTCGCCGTCGGCGACTTAGAAAGTCTTGTCGTCCTTGGCGTGGACATGGATCGGCGTCCATGTGTTTCCGCCGCTCTTGTTCTCGAAGAGGCAGAGCTGCCCCGCTGTCTGTTCTCGGGACAGCAGGCGTTTCATGACGATGCCTGCAAGAGCGAACTCCTTGCTGCCGATATCGCTCATTGCCACCTCACTTCGCGCATCGTCCGAAACGACGCGCGCCGGTTCCCGGAACCGCCTCTGCGTGATGAAAGCTCCGGCCGCTTCGCCCTTGCTCGGCGTTCCCTGGATAGACCACTCAGTCCCTCAACCAACGTTCCAGCCGCCAGCCTATCACGTCGCCGCATTAAAATGTATTATTTGAGAACTTTCATTGTGTACGCAATGTACACAATTCATTGACATCGTATTGGATGCATGCCATGTTCCGGGCCTGACGCAGTAAACGGCACGGAGAGTGACCCATGGCGAAGACCGTGAAGAGCAACCTGTACGAAGATTTGAAACGTCAAATTCTAACGATGGAGCTCGACCCCGACGCCGATCTCGACGAAGCCAGCCTGAGTGAGCGCTACGGCCTCTCCCGGACCCCGGTTCGGGACATCTTTCGTCGCTTGGCGGGCGAGGGTTATGTCGACATTCGCGAAAACCGCGGCGCGCGCGTCATTCCGATGAACCATTCGACGCTGCGTAATTTCTTCCTGGTTGCGCCGATGATCTATGCCGCAATCGGTCGTTTGGCCGTCCAGAATTTCAAACCAGCACAACTCGTCGACTTGAAGCAGACGCAGGAGCGTTTCCGCACGGCCAGCGAGAACGGGCGCGCGCTGGACATGGTCCTCGAGAACAACCGCTTCCACGAGATCTTCGGCGAGATGTCCGCAAACGTCTATCTGCAACCAAGTCTCGGCCGGCTCCTCATCGACCACGCCCGGATCGGCCACACGTTCTTCCGGCCGAGAAACGAGGACATGAAGCGGCGCCTGCAATTGGCCACTGAGCATCATGACGGCTTCATCGAAGCGCTCGCGACGCACGATGAGGACGCGGTCGTCGATCTCGTCTTTGAACATTGGGAATTGTCCCGCGAGAACATGGAGATGTTCATCGCTCCGCAGGGACTAAAAGCGGACGTCCTCATCGGCGGCCCGGCTGCAAAAACACTGGAGAAATCACCGTGAAATTCGAGGGGATCTATACCCCGGCCGTTACTCCGCTCGATGAGAGTGGACAGATCGACCGGAAGGCTTTCGCCGCTGTGCTGGAGTCGCTGATCGAGGCGGGGGTCCACGGCATCATCGTCGGCGGATCGACCGGCGAGTACTATGCCCAGACCAGCCAGGAGCGTTTTGACCTCGCGTCTTATGCCAAGGACGTAATCGGGAGCCGCTTACCACTCATCGTCGGAACGGGTGCAACACGGACCGAGGATTCGGTGGAATACGCGAAGGCCGCCAAGGAGATCGGCGCTGACGCGATCCTGGTTTCGACGCCACCCTATGCGCTCCCGACCGAGCGGGAAAATGCCGTTCACGCGCTCACGGTCGACCGCGCGGCCAATCTGCCGATCATGCTCTACAACTATCCGGCCCGCATGGGCGTGATGATGGGCAAGGACTATTTTTCACGAGTCGGCAAATCAAAGAACGTCGTCGCCATCAAGGAAAGTTCCGGCGACATGGGCAACTTGCATCTGCTTGCCAGGACGTTCCCACACATCTCGCTCTCCTGTGGATGGGACGACCAGGCGCTCGAGTTCTTCGCATGGGGGGCGAGAAGCTGGGTGTGCGCCGGATCGAATTTCCTGCCGCGGGAGCACGTCGCTCTCTACGAGGCCTGTGTTCGCGAAAAGAATTTCGACAAGGGCCGCGCGATCATGACCGCGATGTTGCCGCTGATGGATTTCCTCGAATGCGGCAAGTTTGTCCAGTCGATCAAGCACGGCTGCGAAATCACCGGACTCAAAACCGGATCGGTGCGCGCGCCGCTGCGCTCTCTCAACTCCGAAGAAAAGCGAACACTCCAGACTGTCGTCTCCACCTTGAAGCGAACGGTCGGTCAGATCACCTCGGGAGCCAATCGTCATGCATGAACCGTTGACCGCCGCCGAATACAAGGCGATCGCCGCCGAACTCCAGTTTCCGACAAACGCGTTTATCGATGGTGCATTCCGTCCGGCGAACTCCGGCAAGACTTTCAAGTCCAAGAACCCCGCGACCGGAGAGACGCTTGCCAAAATTGCCGCCTGTGACAGCACGGATGTCGACTATGCCGTGCTCAAGGCGAGGGAGGCGTTCGATGACGGTCGCTGGCGGCTGAGGTCCCCGTCCGAGCGCAAGGAGGTTCTCCTGAAGCTCGCCAAGCTGATCGAGTGCAACCGGCATGAGCTTGCCGTCGTGGAAAGCCTCGATAGTGGCAAGCCGATCCGCGAGTGTCAGACGGTTGACGTCCCCGATGCCATCCATACGCTGCGCTGGCATGCCGAATTGATCGACAAGCTCTATGACAACACGGCGCCGGTCGGATCGAATGCGCTGACGATGATCGTGCGCGAGCCCGTTGGCGTCGTCGGCTGCGTTCTGCCGTGGAACTTCCCGCTGCTCATGCTCGCTTGGAAGATAGGCCCGGCACTTGCCGCGGGATGCTCCGTCGTCGTGAAGCCCGCCGAGGACACGACGCTGACGACGCTTCGCGTCGCCGAACTGGCTCATGAGGCAGGCGTCCCTGCCGGCGTCTTCAACGTCGTAACTGGAAGCGGCACGGAGGTCGGCGAGCCGCTTGGCATGCACATGGACGTCGACATGGTCGCCTTTACGGGCTCGACTCCAACGGGGCGTCGCTTCCTGCGCTATGCGGCGGACTCGAATCTGAAGCGCGTGGTGCTCGAGTGCGGTGGCAAGAACCCGGCAGTGGTTCTCGACGACGCTGAAGACCTGGACCTTGTCGCCGAGCAGGTCGTCAATGGTGCGTTCTGGAACATGGGCGAGAACTGCTCGGCCACGTCGCGGCTCATCGTGCATGCCAAAGTCAAGGACGAGCTGCTAAAGCGGATCGGGGCCTACATGCGCGAATGGAAGGCGGGCGACCCGCTCGATCCGGAAAACCGCATCGGCGCACTCGTCAACAGGGCGCATTTCGAGAAGGTTACATCCTTCCTCGATGACGCCAAGAAAGAGAAGCTTTCGGTCGTTCATGGCGGCGACACGCGCGACGGCATCTTTGTCGAGCCAACGGTTGTCGATGGCGTCACGCCATCGAGCCGGCTGTTCCAGGAGGAGATTTTCGGGCCGGTTCTGTCGGTCACGACCTTCAAGTCCCTAGCCGAGGCGGTCGGCCTTGCCAACGACACGAACTATGGCCTGACGGCGTCCGTCTACACCGGAAGTCTCCGCAACGCGATCAAGCTCTCGCGCGAGATCCGGGCGGGCGTCGTGACGGTCAACTGCTTCGGTGAAGGGGACGCGACTACGCCGTTCGGCGGCTACAAGGAGTCCGGTTTCGGCGGACGCGACAAGTCGATCTTCGCGCACGACAACTATTGCGAACTGAAGACGATTTGGATCGACGTGTCAGATCGTTCAGTAGACGAGACGATCCGATGACACGGCACGTGATCAAGCGTCTGCCAGTCGATACCGGCGTCTCGGGCTGGGAAGCCATCAGCGAACGCGGATTTCCCGTCACGGCGCTTGATGGGGATATCACCGCGGACTGGCTGATCATCGGTGGTGGCTTCGCCGGATTGTCCGCGGCTCGCCGTCTCTCGCAGCATCGCCCGCAGGACAAGATCGTGATCCTGGATGCGCGGGAGTTGGCGAAGGGGCCGGCGGGTCGAAACTCGGGGTTCATGATCGACGTTCCGCATAATCTTTCGTCGGGCGAATACTCCGTCGCTGACGAGGAGTCGACGAAGACCGAGATCAGGCAAAATCGCCTGGCAATCTCGTTCGCGGCAGGCGTCGCAGCCGAGTTTGGACTTTCCGGAGAGACGTTTGATCCTTCCGGAAAGGTGAACGCGGCGGCCTCCGACAGGGGGGTGGCGCTCAACGATAACTATAGGCGCTCGCTGGAAAAAATCGGAGAAGCGCATCGCGTCCTCGACGCCAGCGAGATGCGGCGCATGACGGGCTCGGCATACTATCGCGGCGGGCTGTTCACGCCGGGCGCCGTCATGATCCAGCCTGCCGACTATATCCGCGGCCTAGCCCGTGGACTCCGGGGGAAGGTTTCGATCTACGAGCATTCGCCGGTCCTCGAGCTCTCGCGGGAAGGCCGGAACTGGAAGGCCCGGTCGAACCGCGGCTCGGTGTCGGCACCGAAGGTCATTCTGGGCGTGAACGGTCACATTGAAAGCTTCGGCCATTTCCGCGGCAGGTTGATGCACATCTTCACGTACGCGTCGATGACGGCCGCCTATTCGCACAACGAGTTCGGCGGCGACGTGACGGGCGCCGACCGATGGGCGCTGCTGCCTGCTGATCCGATGGGCGCGACTGTCCGCAAGATCACGTCGAACGGCCGCTCCCGCATCGTCATCAGGACGCGGTTCACCTACAACCCAAGCCTAAAGGTATCCGAGCGGCGCGTCTCCGGCATTGCCGCCGAGCAGCGCCGGTCCTTCGACGCGCGGTTCCCAGGCATGGAGAGCCTACCACTGGAATATAGCTGGGCAGGCGCGCTCTGCCTTAGCCGCAACCACGTTCCAGCTTTCGGCGAAGTCGAGGAGGGGCTGTTTTCCGCGTGCTGCGAGAACGGTCTTGGAACCGTCAAGAGCACGCTTGCGGGCATGATGGCTGCAGATCTCGCGGCAGGTGTCGGGAGCCCGGAGCTCGATCAGTACAGGAACCAGCCAGAGCCGAGCAGGCTGCCCCCAGAGCCATTTGCATGGTTGGGGGTCAACTCGGTCATTCGATTTCAGGAATTGCGTGCTGGCCGTGAGGGATGAGCCCTTGCCGCGCAATGTGAAGACTGAGCCTACCGCAAGTCTTCAACGACAATGGGAACGAGAACTAGGAGTAAGAACAATGAAGACATTGTGGAAAGCGCTCTGCGCCGCTGCGATGGTCGGCATCAGCATGCTTCCGGCCCGCGCGGAAGAGAAGACCATCAACATGGGCACGCTGTCCTGGGAAGACCTGACGCCCATCACCGGCATCACCAAGAAGGTGCTTGAGGACGCTGGTTATACAGTCAAGGTGACAGAATTCTCGGAGTGGGGCATCGCCTACGCGGCTCTGGCCAAGGGGGATATCCAGGTTCTGGCTTCGCAGACCGATTACGTCGCGCAGGACTATTGGAGCAAGAACAAGAACCGTCTGGAAAAGATATCCCCGGTTTCGCACGGTCTCTATCAGGCTATCGCCGTTCCGGCCTACGTTCCGATCGACTCCCTCGAACAGCTCAACGAAAACAGCGACAAGTTCGGCGGCAAGATCATCGGCATCGAGCCGGGATCGGGCCTGATGCGCGATGCATCCAGTGCCGTCAAGGACTACGATATCAAGCTGCAGCTTGTCGAAGGCAGCACGGCGGCGATGACGGCCGCGCTCAAGTCGGCATACGATCGCAAGGAGTGGATCGCCGTCACGATCTGGGAACCGTCGTGGATGGTGCAGAAGTACCCGGTAAAGTATCTCAAGGATCCGAAGGGCATCTTCCCGCCACCGCAGGGCTACTACTGGATCGGCCAGAAAGGCTTCGCCGAAGAGAACCCGCATGCTCGTGAGGTCATGGCAAGCGTCTACGTTCCGATCGCCGACATCACCGCCATCAATGGCGAGGTGAAGGATGGCAGGACTATGGACCAGGCCGTCCAGGGCTGGGTCGGCGCCCATGCCGACCTGATCAAGCGCTGGGAAAACATCAAGAAGAACTGATCGCATTGGCCGTCCGATGCTGTCGGGCGGCCACCTTCAAGCCCAACAAGAGAAGCCAGCACCAATTGGCTCAAGGGGATCGCTATGAAAGCCGCAAATGCCGATACCAATGAAGTCCTGATTGACTGCCAATCGCTCTGGAAGGTCTTCGGAGACAAGTCCGCCGCCGCGATGAAATCCATCAACGCGCGGGGACTTGGGAAGACAGAAGTGCTGAAGGAGTACAACTGCGTCGTCGGCGTGGCCAACGCCAGCCTGCAGGTCCGGCGCGGCGAGATATTCTGCATCATGGGCCTGTCGGGTAGCGGAAAGTCGACGCTTATCCGCCTGCTCAACAAGCTGATTACACCGAGTTCCGGAAAGGTGCTCGTAAAGGGCAGGGACATTGCGGCGCTGTCGCCGGTCGAGCTCAGGCAAATGCGCGCCATGAACATCGGCATGGTGTTTCAAAGCGTTGCCTTGCTTCCGCATCGCACGGTGCTCGAGAACGCGGCCTTCGGACTGGAGGTTCAGGGCATCCCCAGGCTTGAGCGAAACAAAACCGCCAAGGCAGCGCTGGAAACGGTAGGCCTGGCGGACTGGGTCGACCGGTACCCGAACGAATTGTCGGGCGGCATGCAGCAACGCGTCGGTCTCGCCCGTGCCCTTGCGTCCGATCCGGAAATCATCCTGATGGACGAGCCGTTCAGTGCGCTCGATCCGCTCATACGCCGCCAGCTTCAGGACGAGTTCCGGCAGCTCACGAAGTCGCTGGGCAAGTCCGCCGTCTTCATCACGCACGATCTCGACGAGGCGATCCGGATCGGCGATCGCATCGCCATCATGAAGGATGGCGTCATCATCCAGACCGGCACGGCCGAGGAGATCATTCTCAATCCGGCGGACGACTATGTCGCCGAGTTTGTGGCGGGCATATCGCGGCTCCATCTGATCAAGGCCCATTCCGTAATGCATAGCGTCACCGAGTTTCAACGCAGTGAGCCCAACTCCGATATCTCTTCGCTGGTGCGCACCACCCCCGATGCTGACATTGACGAACTGATCACCCTCACCATGCAGTCGGACCGCGACGCGATCGCCGTCGTCGACAACGACCAGGTCGTCGGCGTGGTCACGCCCCGCAGCCTCCTCATGGGCGTCAAGGGGACTTCCAACAACGATCGTGCGGCCGCCTGACCGCTGAACGGGAGCCGAGTGACATGGACATTTCAAGCTTCACCGATACCTTCGACGAACGGACCGACGCAGCGCTCGAATGGGTAGGCGACAACGGCGAATCCCTTTTCGACTTTGTCAGATGGGTTCTCGAGGGGCTCTACGATGGAATTCTCTGGCTCCTTGAACTCCCGCCGTTCTATGTCGTTGCGATCGTCGTGGCACTGGTGGGATGGCGACTCGTCAATGCCTGGTTCGCTATCCTGGGCGGCGTCGCACTGATGCTCTGCTTCTCGATGGGGCTCTGGTCGGAGACGATGAGCACCCTTGCGCTTGTCCTAACGGCGACGGTGCTGGCGCTGGCGATCGGTATTCCGATCGGGATCGCGGCAGGTTTCTTCACGGCACTGGATCGCTTCATGGAACCGGGCCTCGATCTGATCCAGACGCTTCCGCCTTACATCTACCTCCTGCCGGCGATTGCCTTGCTCGGATATGGCCCCGCAACTGCCTTGATTGCCACCGTCGTGGTTGCGATGCCGCCGGCGATCCGGTTGACGTCGCTCGGCATTCGCATGACGCCGAAGGCGTTCATCGAATTGGGAGAAGCGAGCGGTATCACGCCGGGCCAGATGTTCTTCAAGATCCGCCTGCCGTTTGCCCTTCCCAGCATCATGGCTGGCATCAACCAGAGCCTGATGATGGCGTTCGGCATGGTTGTCATTGCAGGGATTGTTGGATCAGGTGGTCTTGGAGAGACGATCTATGGCGCGATCAGGACGCTCGACATCGCGACGTCTATCAACGGGGCGATCGCGATCGTCGTCCTGACAATGGTGCTCGACCGCATAACGCAGAGCGCGGCCCGGCTTGGAACAGGGAGGCAGTCATGAATCCTTCGATCTTGCAGTTTTCGCCAGGTGCTCTTCTTGCTCCGGCGGTTGACTGGTTGAACACCAACCTGCATCCCCTGTTCTCCGCGATCAGCTATGTGGTGGAGGCCGTCCTGTCGGCAATCGAAGCCGCGCTTCTTTTCGTGCCGCCTTATGCCCTTATTGCGATTGTCGTCGTCGCGGCATTCTTGGCAGTGAATCTGCGAGCGGCAATCCTCGCGGGCCTGTGCCTGGGATTCTGCCTGATCGTCGGGCTGTGGACGGCGTCGATGCAGACGATTGCGCTCGTGACCGTTGCCGTTCTGATCTCAGTGCTGATCGCGTTTCCCATCGGCGTCCTCTGCTCGCGCCACAAGACGCTTGAAGCCGTAGTGCGACCAGTCCTCGACGTTATGCAGACTGTGCCGCCGTGGGTCTACCTGATCCCCGCTGTGATGATCTTCAGCCTCGGGCGCGTCCCGGCGATCATCGCCACGATCGTCTACGGCATTCCCCCGATGCTGCGACTGACAACATTGGCGTTCAACCAGGTGCCGCGCGAGTTCATCGAGCTTGGCAGCGCGATCGGCGCCCATCCTCGTTCGGTGCTTTGGAAGATAGAAATCCCGCTGGCCAAGCAGACGCTGATGGTCGGCCTCAATCAATGCATTCTGCTTTCGCTGGCCATGGTCGTTCTGGCAGGCCTGGTAGGGGCGGGTGGACTTGGTGCCGAGGTGACACGTGGTCTGACGCGTATGGAAATGGGCTTGGGCTTGCGCGCGGGGCTCGCAATCGTCGCAGTCGCGCTCCTCCTCGACCGGCTGAGCCGCAGTCTTCTCAATCGCGACGGGGCGCTTCGGGCGGCCTGACTTGAGGAAACGTATATGAGAAACAGCCTCCGAGCATTGGCGGCGTGGCGCGAGTCATCGGCCACAACACGATCTTCGTCGATGACCGGGATCCGCTTGCCCACGGCTGCCAGATCAAGTGAATATCACGCTCCAGCAGACAGGAGACCATCAAGATGAGACCCGAGGATCTTCGATCCGGAGAGGCTGCTGCGACCCCTAAGCAGCTCAGAGTCGGGTTCGTCCTGGCACGGTCGTTCACTCTTTCGGCCTTCGCCCTCTTCGTTGACACCCTGCGTCTCGCAAGCGACGAGTTCGATCGATCCGGGCGTGTGCTCGCCGACTGGCAGGTACTCGGCAGCACGCGCCACCTCATCGCATCGAGTTGCGGCGTCCAGGTGGCGCCAACTTCTGACTTCGTTGATCCATCCCGGTTCGACTACATCGTGGTTGTCGGTGGTTTGCTGACGGTTGAACGGCCGGTGGACCAGGAGACCGTCGTGTTCCTGAAACGTGCTTCGTCCCAGGGCGTTCCGTTGATCGGACTTTGCACCGGAACCTTTATTCTTGCCGACGCCGGATTGATGGCGAGCCACCAGACTTGCGTGAGCTGGCTTCACGCAAAGGCCTACAAGGAACGATTTCCCGGCCTTCCGGTGCGATCGGACCGGTTGTTCAATCTCGATCGGCGGCGTGGATCCTGCGCGGGCGGAAGCAGTGCGGCGGACATGGCAGCGCTGCTCGTGCGGCGCTACATCAGCCGGGAGGCCGAGCGTAATGCATTGGAAGTCCTGCAGATTGAAAAGGCTCGGTCGCCCGGAGACGTGCAGCCCCGCAGGCCGCTCCACGAGAACTACGACGACGACCGCGTAAGAGCCGTCATGATCACCATGGAACAAAACATGGAAGACGGCATATCCATACCGGCTCTTGCATCGTCCGTTGGGCTCTCACGGCGGCAGCTCGAACGGGTTTTCTTGGAGAAGACCGGGATGTCACCGGCTCAAGCCTATAAACGTGTGCGAATGGAGAGAGCGAAGGTCTTGCTTGCCCACTCGAAGCTTCCGATGATCGAGATCGCCCTCGATGTCGGCTTCGAGAACGCCTCCCACTTCGCGCGCGCCTTCAAGCGGATCTTCGGGGCGACACCCTCGCAGGTGCGCGCGACCTCGGCGGGAGCGCGGTAGACATGCGATCGGTAGGAGTGATCAGAGAGCTCTGGCGCTATCCAGTCAGCTCACTAACCGGCGAAATGGTCGACGCGGTCAAGGTGTCCGGTGACGGAATGGACGGCGACCGGCGGTATGCACTCGTCGACGTTTCGACGGGCGTCGTTGCCCATCCCGAGCGCGACAAGCGTTGGCAAAAGTCCGTTTATGTGAAGTCGCGAACGGCGACGGACGGCACCGTTGAGGTACAAATGCCCGGTCATCAATGGCTCGCCGTCGATGAACCACAGCTCGCGGGCGCCCTAACGGCGTTCTTCGAGTTCGAAGTGGTGGTGAGGCCTTATGAGCGCTTTGCGCACGAGAGCGCCGAGACGATCTTCGCGGTCGATAGATACGAGGTGTCTCCTCTTCACCTGCTGACGAGTGCGTCGGTCGACCATCTGAAGTCGCTTCATCCGGCCGGTAATCCCGACCGGCGGAGATTTCGCCCGAACATCTTTACGGAGGCGGAGGCCGATATCAGCGGCTTTCCTGAACTAAGCTGGATCGGGGCGCCGATCCGTCTTGGCGAAATAACCGGAAAAGTGATCGCGCCGACGAAACGATGCGGGTTCACTGTCATTGCTCAGGAAGGGCTGGAGAACGATCCGGAAATCCTTCGAAATGTGATGAAATTCGGCAATCGAAACATGGGTGTCTACTGCCGCGCGAGCCAAGAGGGGTTGCTCCGGGTAGGAGATGTCGTGTCGCTCTCGGCCTGACGTCTTCGCACCTGGTTCGAGGCCGGCTTCCTTCAATACTGCAGGCAGCGCCACAGGCACCTCGATCTCACCAAGTTGACCGTCGTCGACGTCATGTCGGCGAACGCTAACGCCGCTGCCAGCCAGTCGATCTGAATGGCCTCAATGCGCTTGCAGGCATCGGTGTGTCCCAAGCCAGGCAATATTCCGATCACCGTTATTCCGCTATCTGGCGAACGTGTCCCGCTATGAGCGCCTTCAAGCAGAAGGTCGGCTCCCCTTAGCCGTTGGTATCTCGAACTTGGCGAGTGGTGATGACGATGTCGTCGCGGATCAGGTTTGAGAGTTCGACCTCGTCCGTGACGCCAAGTTCGAGCCACTGAACTAGGCTTTTTGCCTTCCGCCCGGCTTCAGCGCTTCCTCTTCGATAGCCGTTCTCGTCGCACCAACACTTCAAGATGCGATCGATCATCTCCGTGATCTTCGATGTTAGTATCGGTTTTGCCAATTCGATCCGCCGCATCGGTCCCTCTTTCCGATTGAAGTCGGAGCCTACGAGGACGCCCAACGGAACGGCAATATCTCTCATATAAGAAATGCCGCATATGACGGAACGGAAATCCGACATGTTGCTCGGCAGCCATAGTCGTCAATTGCCTTGACTATTCGACAGATGGCAAAACCGAACTCAAACCAAGTTGTCGCCGCACTCCGAGAGCGCATCTAGCATCTTAAGGGCGGACGTGCGCGGCGCAGACACGTCCTGCCGTTCGCTATTTGCGAAATCGATGAATACCGGCGGGGGACTGTCTTACGGTGCAGTCTACGAATTCGCGGGTGGCGGAGCAATGCCGCGGCCGCTGCGCTCGTTGTTGCAGGCATTGCCGCTCGTACTAGGTAAGATCGTCTGGTGTCTTACGCGCGCCGATCTCTTCGCGGCGCGCTTGCCCAGGTTCGGCTACAGCCGGATCCGGTGATCTATGTCGAAGGGGCAAGGAAGAAGGCGTGTTGGCCTCCTTCGAGGAGGCGTTGCGGTTCGGCGGACTTGGAGCGGTAGTGGGCGAGGTGGTGCGGTTCCCGATGGTTGCCTCTCGTGGGCTGCAGCTTGCTGCCGAAAGCTCAGGCACCATGGGGCTCGCCATTTGTCGCTGGCGTCGGCAGACAGAGGTCACCGACTTCGGTCTCCCTACTGCTGCGGCCACCCGCTGGCGCATTTTCGTGCTGCCATCGGAGCGCTCCCGGTTCCAGACATAGGACGGGCGCGGTGGCTGGCGGAACTGGTTCGGGCGAAAACAGGGGAGTGCGCGGATTTTGAAGTAAATGCCTGCGACGCAACCGGTCATGTTAGTCTTTCTCGGAGCGTTCAGGATAAGGGCACGCGCTGGTCGGCATGTCCTTGATTAGTGTCATCGCCGCGTGGACGCCCGCATCGTCGAAAAGTTTGGGGCCTTTTCTCTGGCCGCGGCGATCCATTGTGTCTTCAGGCCGGGAGCCGAGAATGAAATCCTGCTAGGCAACGCTCCAGACGTCAGTAACATTTCCCATCTCTGGCGGGCATCTACTGGATCGTGTTCGAAGTGTGTGCGTTCGTCCTCATCGTCGACGGGCCAACGAAGTTTTCGATCAGTACCGTGGCGATGCCTTCAACTGACCGATGGCCTTGGTCGAAAAGTTCGACTGCTGCGTGGTTAAGCAAGGTGGATGCCTGTTCATCCGGAACTACGTCGTAGTACTGATACCACTGCCTAACGGCCCTGGAGAGAATTAGAAGATCGGTGTCGTGCATGGCCGCCTCCCTCGAAAAGGGAGCAAGTAGCGGAGTGCTCTCGGTCTTCAATAGTCAGGATCGTGCGAAGGGGGCGTAGTCGCCGCTTTGAAAGCGTAGCAGACAACGACGGCTCAAGCGTAAATTCCAATGGCCTGTGTAGTTGACCGTATTGACAATGAGGCAATTGATTCCGGGCAGACAACATTATTCAACTTGCTAAACATATGCCAAAGGTCTAGCAATAGAGTTGCTAAACATATGGCAAATGACTAGCAAGGTACAACATGCAGCCTCTGGCTCCTTCGTTGAACATCGCGTTCGCCGATCTCGTGGAAAGCGCACATGAAAAAGCATTCAACGCCCGCTTTCCCGTGAAAGGGACCTTTCACAAGCTGAAGCGCGGGGAGAAGGAGTACTGGTATCACGTCATGCGCGACTCGACCGTCACCAGCGGCCGACGAACGAGCTACGCCGGATTAGTCGGCGATCCTGATGTGGACGCGCTGGTCGAACGTCATGGCCACGAACACGCGCGTCATAGGCTTCAAAAGGAGACAGCTTCCATGCTGCGCCGGTCGGGCCTTCCGGCACCCGATCCCATGGAAGGCAAACTGACGCAGGCATTCCAGAGAGCCGGCTTGTTTCAAGCCGGTGCGATCCTCGTTGGCTCCGTGGCGTACCAGGCCTACGGCGGCATCCTCGGAGCCAAGCTGAGTGGCGACCTCCACCGCACTCAGGACATCGACCTTGCCCAAGACCGCGAAATCGCGCTTCACGTGGGCCACACCGGCCAAAAGCTGGAAGACTTTCAGGACATTCTCAAATCGGTCGATGCATCGTTCGCGCGGAAGCTCAATCCGAGTTATCCGAACGCTGGGCCGACGCGCTACGAGAACGCCAGCAAGTACAAAGTTGACCTCCTGACGGCTCATGAGAACTCAGACCGGGACCGTAGAGCGCCAGTCGCGATCCCGATCATGCCTGGCGCCGCGCTTCAGCCGCTCGACCTGATGGAGTTCCTCATCAGGAACCCGATCCGGTCAGCGCTCTTATACGAAGACGGTGTGGCTGTCGTAGTACCGGATCCGGTCCGCTATGCGCTTCACAAGGTGACCATCGGCCAGATGCAGGGCCCATCGGGTGAGGCGGGCAAAGATAGCAAGGACCGCATGCAGGCTGCCGAACTGGTTAGGGCCATCGAACACGCCGGCCGCACAAGCGAACTCGCGGAGGCTTGGTCGGAATTATGGCGCGACAAGGCGAAGCGACGGCGTTTCGTGCTGCGCGGCGTCCTAGCACTGCCCGACGACGCCATCGACATCATCGCACGCACCGCCATCCGATACGGAGAGGAACCGTTCCGCGACGGCGAACCGCCCGCGGTCACGCTTCGGAATCTCATCCGCTAGGATGGCCACGGCGCATCCGTCAGTCGTTAACGTTCTCTGCGGGAGCTTCCCCCACATCCAGATCCAGGAAGGTCTCGTCCTCGGAATGGACGACGGGCCCCTCCCAGGCAGCTACCAGCCATCCCGCATGCTTCTAAGCGTAGCTGCTTTTCCGACTGGTCGTACGCGCTAGCTTGCGGTTGACCCGCTCTGACCTTGCGGACATGGAACGTGTCGCAAAATTCCCTCACAAGATGCTGACTTCTGCGAGGGAGTTTTGCGACAGAGAATTCTTCTTGAAGATCAAGGCGTCGGGTTTTGCATCAAAAATCAGGATTTCTGCGACATGGAAAGGCCGTCCATGTACTGATCGAGATGGTCCTTCCACAAAGCTGGCTTGAACATCAATGCATGGCCCATGGGCGCAGCAATGAACGTCCCCTGTCCGCCAGCCGATAGAAACCTTTCGAAATTTTCTCGACAGTGCTCTATCCGATAGTACTGGTCATAGATTCCGTGCAACCAAAGCGTCGGAATTCCGGAAGGTGTGCCACGTTCAAAAATAAGCGGGTTTACGATTTCATGAGTGGCGCAAGCTCTTCCGAGCCAGCCACCGTTGAAGTTGATTGCGCCTTGGAAAGTGGCCGGGCGCATACCCGCATAGGCTATCGACAAGATGCCGCCGCGCGAGACCCCTCCGATCGTCAGTCGGCCCTGATCCACATCGGGCCTCTCGCGCAGATGGCGCACGACAGCGTCCATATCCTCAACGGCCCTCTCAAAACCCGCAATCGTAATCTCGACGTTGCAGGAATAGCCGGAGCCGTCTGAAGCTAGTCCCTCCCCATAGCTTCCGCCTGATTTCCCTCTCCCTCGGCGTTGCGGAAAAATGGTCATCCAGCCCCGTTCAGTGAAATAGCTTGCTACGATAGCTGGACACACCGTCCTTGAGTAGAGGGTCTTATTGTGGCCCCGTCCGGTAGAGCCGTGGTTGAAAATGATCGTCGGATAAGGTCCCTCGTGTTGAGGCTCGGCTGCAACAATTTCTAATCGGGCATCTGCCTCGCTAGACGGTATGAAAAACTTCTCAAACTTCATGCGCCTTGCCACCCTTTGCCTTCGCGCCCGATTTTGGGTGTCACAGTTTTCACGGCAGCGTCGGCGGGTAACTGGCCAAGCAGCCGAACATTCGGAAATCATGGAAAGCGTTCTTGAACCACGCTTTTTGGCGAAGCGTACCTTCATATCGGAACCCGGCTTTTCCCAGAACACGTTCCGACGCTGCGTTCCCTGGCAGTGTCCACGCCTCGATGCGGTTCAGGGAAAAATGATCAAAGCCACATGTCGTGACGGCCTTCACTGCTTCGGTCATTAGCCCTTTCCGCCAAACGGAGGGATGTATTTCGTAGCCGACCTCAGCGCACTTCCAACGCCTGTCGATACGGTTGAAGCGTATAGCTCCCAAAGTCCGGCCTGAAACGCGATCTTCTATTATCCAGGCGCATCCCTTTCCTTTGGTGTATGCCTCAGACATCCACCGCATAGAGCGATCGGTTTGTGCCATTTTCGGTATTTCAGGCCAGTCCGAAAAGCGGGTAACCTCTGGAAGCATGAGCAGTTCGTGAAATGCGCCGCAGTCGTCCATAACCGGTTCGCGCAGGCTCAGCCTTTTAGTGAGAAGCAAAGGAAATCCGCTTTTCGGATGGTCCATGGTAGGATCAGGACAGCTGCGATTTTCTATAGGTCTCAACTATCTCTTCGAGCGACACCCCATCGAGCATAGCGCCGGGTATACGGCAACTGGAAAAGGTGACCCCCGAGAGATTGATGTTCTGGAACCGTGAGCCGGACAAGTTGACGTCATTCACGTACCACCCGGTCATATTGCTGTCGTTGAATTTAGCACCGGAAAAGTTGATCTGATTGAACGATGTTCCTGAGAGATTCGCGTCGTTGAAACGTGAACCCGACAAGTCGGTATCGTTCACATCCAGACTTTGCGTCGTTCGATGGAGCTTTATCTCATCGCCCATGATTGAGAAGAGAAGAGGCTTGTCGCCCCCATCTTGCCCTACCGCTGCAGAAAGGGCGTTCCAATCTTTCACGCCGAATTGTTTTGCAATCAATTCCAAACAATCGCTGTGAGACAGGTCTATCTTGCGATCGTTGAGGGCCTGCCGTAGAGCTTTCGCCATGCCCTTGATACTGAGTGTTCTAAGCATTCCAGTTCCTCCAGGGCAATCATTGCGTCAGAGCTCACATTGCTGACCGACTGCCGCAGGGGCTGGAAGTCGAACGGGTATCATTTAAATGCATTCACCATACCAAATTTGGCGTGAGCGGCAGGCTGCATAAGGCCTAGGTGAATTTCTACATGCGTCTTCCGCGTTGTCAATGAAACCGAAGACATCGCGCTCACTTTCGCCTAGCCCAGGGCAATGAGCATCCTTGCCTCGAAGTTTGATCGTGAATTTGTCGCCACCACCGGGCGGACTATAACCAACCGTTTGATTAGGATCCCTCGGGGGTCTCTGCTTGCTGAGGGCGAGGCAGGGTTCGATACGCGATGGTATCGGATCGAGGGGAAGTCCCGGCTGCGACGGATCGCGAGGCTTCCGAATTCGCGCGCTTTGCGGATTGCCTGCAAGGATCGCTGCTCATCAAGCGCGGGGATCATCTCGCTGGTTCAAATTTGTTGCGCGTCGCCCTCGATCGTCCAGGAACTGCACCGGACAGGCGCCGAAAAAGCTTTGTCATAGACTTCGCGCCGCACGGGTCTGGGTTTCTGCTCGACTATGCGGATGCCTTGGTTTCGCTCGGGGACTCGCCGAATGCATCAGCTGTAGTGGACGCGGCGATTGCACAATGCCATCGCGACGGCTTGCTCTGGCACGCTCCCGAACTCCTGAGAATTCAAGGGGAACTTCTGATTCGTGAGGGCGACGATCGATCGATGCTTGCTGCAGAGAAGAAGCTCACAGAGGCAGTCACCATGGCGACGGAGCAGGGAGCGCGTTACTGGCAGCTTCGCGCGGCCACAACACTTGCTCGCCTGAAGCTGTCTCGAGGCCGCGAGATCGAGGCTCGAGCTGTGATTGAACCGATCTGTAATCTCTACAGCGCCGAGCCTGCGTTTTTCGAACTTCAGGCCGCCCGCTCAGTGCTTTCGACCGCCTAGACAATGGTCCTGGCGCTCGGCGCATCTAAGCGCGCATGTAGCCCGCAAGTTCCTCGTAGGGCAGTGGGAATGTATCTACAAAGCCGAAGCTTCCTTCGTCTCTGATTTGGCGCGCTGCAGTGACAAGCCCCGCCATGGCAGCGCGGTAGAGCGAGGGCGCAAGACTGATCCGACGCACACCGACGGCCTTCAGCTCGGCTACAGCGAGACGTTCGGGATGCCCGCTGTAAAGTTAAATGGCTTCGTGATCGAAGAGCATACCGCTTTAACCGCATCCAGACTGGGCAGGGCAGGGGCCATCAAAACATCAGTTCCTGCTTTTTCGAACGCCACAAGACGTTTGATGACATCGTCAAGATCGGTTCTGCCGTGGAAAAAGCCGTCCGCCCGCGCAGTAAATCAGAAAGGGGTGCCCGAGTCCTCGCGTTGCCTCGACCGCCGCAGCCACGCGCTCGGTGGCTTCCTCGATATCGAACAGGCCGCTTTCCTGCCCATCGCTACTCGGAGGGACATCCTCAATAGAGGCGCCAACGAGGCCGATGCTCGCTGCGAGCCGATATGTTTGGGCAACCGCGACAGGTGTAGATCCAAAGCCGCTTTCAAGGTCGGCGGAACAGGAAGCTCGGTCGCCTCCACGATAGCGCGAGCGCTCTCCAAGGCTTCCTCACGCGTCAAAGCGCGATCGCGTTTGCCCTGGACAGCAGCAGACGCCCAGCTCGACGTGGCGAGGGCCGGAAAGCCGAGGGCCGCGAGAATCCGTGCCGAGCCGGCGTCCCAAGGATTGGCGGTTACGAACGTAGGCCCCTGTTGGAGCTTCGCGAATGCTTCGGCCTTTTCGATCTGGGTCGGGGACGTGTTGGTTTCCTAGCTGTCATGCGGCCTACCGTCCTCCCCTTCGTTGGCGCTTGCAAGGCAAACGTTTGTTTGCTCCTACACCCGGCGCGGGGTCAGGATCTGGAAGTGCCCGTCGATATGCCTATAGCCGCGTCCATGATGCGGCCTCTCAGCCATATGTGGGCTTGGTCACTGGTGTGACGAGGGTGCCAGAACATACGCTCGTGGATGTCTGGCAGCTCTATCGGCGGCTCGAAGCCAGCGACGTCCGGGACGGCAAGCTCGACTAGTGCTCGCTCCAGCACCAGACTAAGCAGGTTGGATCCGCGTAAAAGAAACGGTACGAGCACGAAGCTCTCGACCGTCGCTGCAATCTTGCGATCTATGCCCCGTTGCGCGAGATGCTGATCCGCCAGGTTGAACTGGCGGTCCATGCCAATACCGTAAGCTAGATGCGGCGCAGCCAGAAAATCCTCTATCGACAGGGCTCCTGCTTCGCCGATGATTTTGTTTCCCGCGGACGCGGCGCAAAGCCACCGGTCGCTGATCAGTGGTTCCGAGGGGAAATCCGTATTTGGCAGCAATTCGCTGGGCTCGATGACGAGATCAACTCGATCTTCGACAAGCATCTTCTCCCTCTCGCGGGACCGCGGAAGGAGATGGATGGTTACGTTCGGAGCCTCTTCCTCCAACCGCTTGACGAGCCGACTGAGGAGTACAAGAACCGCATAGTCCGAAGCACTGATGGTGAACGTCTGCCTGTCGCTGAGCGGATCGAAGCCACCCTTCTGCATGAGTGTCTGTTGGATCTTGCTAAGGGCATCCCTGAGCGGCTCAATCAAGTTCTCGGCATTCTGAGTGAGCGCCAGGTTTCGTCCGACCCTTACGAGTAACGGGTCGTGAAATATTTCTCGAAGTCGACCAAGCGCAGCGCTGGTCGCGGATTGGCTGAGACCGACGATCTCGCCCGCGCGGCTGACGCTTCTTTCCCGCAATAGCGCGTCAAGGACCACAAGAAGGTTCAGATCGACGCCACGTAAGTTCACTGCTCGTCCCCGTTCGACGTATTTATGTGGTGGATAGATGGCTTCCGAATTATCGATTGGACACTATACGACCGATGCGTAACATCCCTGTCAACAAAAATAAGAAGCGGGATTGCGCTCCTGGGAAGTAATGCTCAGGAGCTCCAAAGTAGAAACCTACACGTCGGAAATTGCACTGGTGTGCGGCAAGTAACGTTGCTCGCGCAAAGGAGGATTTATGCGCAATTTTACGAATGAACGTGTTGATCAGGAGGATCATCACGATCGTAAGTACTGCCCGCCTTGGGAGCTTGATGCCGGTCCGGACTCGCTGGCGTTCCGGTCGGCAATGCGAAAGGTCGTCGGCGGTGTCTCAATTATCACGACGCTGCACGAGGACCGGCCCTGGGGTATGACAGTCAGTGCCTTCACTCCGGTCTGCATGGAGCCGCCCACCCTCCTTGTCTGCGTCAATCGCGAGACAGTTACGGCGAACTGCATCACCAAGTTGCAACGCTTCGCTGTCAATGTCCTCAGCCAGGAACAGTTGGCGATCTCACAGTTCTGCTCACGTCCTCGCGAAGACAAGTTCATCGAGGAGTTCGTCGTTTCTCGGTGCGACCATCCGGACAGGATCCACATGCCTGTCCTGCAAAACTCTCTCATTACTTTCGACTGCAGTGCCACGGCCACCTTGGTGGTGAACAGCCATCTGGTGGTCATGGGCAGGGTTATGTCGGTACTCGCTCCTTCCGCCAAAAAGCCTCTCCTGTATGGACAGGGCGAGTATATGCATGGCGTAACGCTCGCATTGGCGGTGGCGTGATGACCTACGAAGACGATCCGCCGTCAATCGCTGAAAAACTCTTCGCTGCCTACAACGGGAGGAACCTCGAGGCGGTTGCGCGGCTCTACCACGACGACGCCACGCACGAGGATGTCGCGCACGGCAAGCCCAAGATCGGGGCGATGGCGATCAGCGAGGGCCTCGGAAGGTTTCTTGGCTGGTTCCCAGATGCGTCCTGGGAAATCCACTCGATTATCGGCGGAAAGTGCCACGAAGTCGCGGTCGCGTACACCCTGAGGGGCTCGCTTCAAGCGCCAATGGGGCCTGTTTTGCCCACGGGCCAAGCGATCGCATTGCGCGGCGTGCAGGTTCTCTGGGTCGCGCAAGGCAGGATCCGACGCAGCGAAGACTACTGGGACGCGTCGACGTTTCAGAAGCAGCTAACTTCTATCAAACCGGAGGAGAAACAATGAGAACAGGCAAAGAGTATCTTGAATCGTTGCGCGACGATCGTCGAGTCTACGTGGGTGGTGAACTCATCGACGACGTCACTACGCATCCCAAAACAAAAGGTTACGCGCAGGCAATCGCCGAATACTACGACCTCCACCTCGACCCCAAGAATCAGGACATCGCGACGTTTATCGACGAGAAAGGCAACCGCCAGTCGATGCATTGGTTCCTGCCCCGCTCTAAGGAGGACACGGTCCGGCGGCGGAAGTATGCCGATTTCATCTTCCGGCACTTCAAGGGTGGTATCTTCACGCGACCACCGATGGGCATGAACTGCGTCATGTTTACCCAGGTCGACGACCAGGAGCCCTGGGCAAAGAATTCCCGGTTCAAGAAGGGTCAGCGGGATCTTTCCGGTAATATCCAGCGGCAGTGGGACGAAGTCACGAGCAAAGACCTCGCCATCTCGCCTATGTTTGTCGACGTGCAGTTCGACAGAAGCCGGGCCGACGCGCTCGGAGAGACGCCGATGCTCAGCATTGTCGACGAGACGGACGAGGGAATAATCGTCAAAGGTTGGAAGGCGATCGGCACTTCCGTCCCATTCGTCAATCATCTCCTGATCGGAAATTTGTGGCGGCCTGGCCAGACTGCCGAGCAGACGGTTTACGCTCTCGTGCCGATCGCGACCAAAGGCATTACCGTGGTGGCCCGCGAGTCGCGCGTGCTGGCCGATGCGGACCCATATGATCACCCGTTGGCGACGATCGGCGACGAACTGGATGCCATGGTCTATTTCGACGATGTATTGATCCCCTGGTCCCAGGTTCAACATATCGGGAATCCTGATCACGCCAAATGGTACCCTCAGCGTCAGTTTGACTGGGTGCACCTGGAAACGCAGATCCGGCACTGCGTCCACGCCGAGCTCATGGTCGGTCTGGCGCTGTTGCTAACCCAGTCTTTGGGCACCGCCAACAATCCGGTCGTGCAATCTCAATTGGCCGAACTCATCCGGTTCCGTGAAACCTGCACCGCCTTCATGCTCGCGGCCGAGGAAACCGGCTTCGCTACACCGGGCGGTCTTTTCAAGCCGAACAACATTTATATCGACTTTGGCCGTGCTCACTATCTGGAGCATCAGCCCAAAATGGTGAACATGCTGATCGAATTCTGCGGTCGAGGGATCGTGCTGCAGCCAACGAAGCGGGAATTGGAACATCCCTATATTGGGCCGAAACTAGCGGAGGCGCTTCGCGGCCCTGAGATAAGCGCGTATGACCGCATCAAGATCTTCAGGCAGATAAGCGAGCGTTTCCTCACAGAGTGGGGTACTCGCCACGAAATGTTCGAGAAGTTCAACGGAACCCCGCTTTATCTTATCAACCTGCTGACGATGCAGAGGACGGAATATCACGTCGACGGCCCCCTCACGGCCCTGGCTCGCGAGGTGCTCGGTTTTGGCGACACCGCAGAGCTTGGGAAGCGGGCGCAAGAGGCGGAAAAGAACTCTCATTACGCCAACGTGCGCTTCCAGCCCGAATATGCACGGGCCCAGGACGTGCACGATGGATACATCGCACCCTCGGGGGAGCGCGTTAGAGTGAACGCCTGAGATCCACCCCGCGCCGGCGCGTCTGGCCGCCGGCGCGGAACCCTTTGCCTCTGTGGTCTGTGTCCTCTGCGACTTTGCGCCGAAGGCGTTCTGCTGGCAGTTCAATAAAGGTTCGTTCGATGCACGATGTTCAAGCTGCGGCACCGCGTGGGGCCTTTTTCACTGAGGAGAACTCAGCGGAGGTCGTCAACGCCAGAATGGGGGCGTCTGTTCCGCCCCGGCTAGCCGAGATCATGACCTGTCTCGTAAAGCATTTGCACGCGTTTGTTCGAGAAACAAAGCTGTCCGAGAACGAATGGGAAGCTGGGATTGCGTTCCTCACTCAGACCGGTCAGCTTTGCACACAGGAACGCCAGGAATTCATTCTTCTATCCGACACGCTTGGTGTGTCCATGCTGGTGGACGCGATCAACAATCGCAGGCCTGAAGGTGCCACGGAAAACACCGTGTTGGGACCCTTCTTCGTTGAGGATGCGCCTATCCGCAAGGCCGGCGACAGAATTTCGCTCGATGGAAAAGGCGAGGACTGCCTGTACGAGGGAAGGGTCCTCGATCTTGACGGGAATCCCGTTGAACGCGCGCGAATTGACGTCTGGTCCGACAATGCCGAGGGCTTCTACGACGTCCAGCAACCGGACCTCCAGCCCAAGTGGAATAATCGCGGAACGTTCTTCACGGACGCAGAAGGGCGATACAGCTTCGTTGGCATTAAGCCGATCTCCTATCCGATACCCGACGACGGTACAGTCGGAAAGATGCTCAAGGCTCTGGGCAGGCATCCATATCGACCTGCCCACATGCACTACATGATCAGGGCGGATGGCTTTCAAAAACTGGTTACACACACATTCGTTGGCGGAGACGCAAACTTGAAGTCGGATACCGTTTTCGGCGTGAAGCGATCGCTGGTCGCGGCGTTCGTGCCTGTTGATAGTGGCGAGACAAAGTGGCGATCCGATTACGACTTCATCTTGGCTCCCAATCGGGCCGCGAGCAACGGGATGAAACCGTCCAATGGACGCTCCCGCAACAGCCGTTAACGACGAATAAGCAAGGGGCACGAATGATCAAGCACGTCGTCATGTGGAATGCGCGCGGTGAGAGCAGCGAAGAACGAGCCGCTGTGGCTTGGTTGATAAAGTCGCGGTTCGAAGAGCTTATCGGTCAGGTGCCGGGATTGCTCAAACTGGAAGTGGGCGTGGATTTCAGCGGCATTTCCTATGCGTGCGATGTCGTCCTCTATTCCGAGTTTTCAGACAAGGCGTCATTGGCTGGTTATGCCGAACATCCCGCCCATCTCAAGATAAGAAGCGAACTCGAAGGCCTGCGAACGGCGCGTCACCAGGTCGATTACGAGGTTTAGGCACGGAGATGAGGACCCTGGAGACGTTCACATACAATGGCCAACCGTCCCGTGTGATTTTCGGATCCGGTACGGCCTCCCTGATTGTCCAAGAGATCGAGCGTCTTGGGTCGAGCAGGGTTCTGGTTCTCTCGACTGCTCCACAGGAGCAGGAGGCGCGAAAACTTGCAGCGGGGATCGGCGAGAAGGTTGCCGGAGTTTTTCCGGGAGCCGTCATGCACACCCCTGTGGCGGTGACTGAGCAGGCCGTCGGGTTGGCGATGTCCCTGGAGGCCGACTGTCTTGTTGCGCTCGGTGGTGGGTCGACGACGGGTTTGTCCAAGGCCATCGCGCTGCGGACCAATATCAACCAGATCATTGTGCCGACGACATACGCTGGATCAGAAATGACGCCGATCCTCGGAGAGACCAAGGGCGGTGAAAAGGTCACCCAAAGCAACCCTCGCATATTACCGGAAGTCGTGATCTACGACGTTGATCTTACGATGACCTTGCCGGTAGGCATGTCGGGTACCAGTGGCATCAACGCAATCGCGCACGCTGTCGAGGCACTCTACGCCAAGGAACGGAATCCAATCGTCTCGATGATGGCAATCGAGGGCATAGAAGCACTCTATGGGGCTCTGCCGTTGATCGCGGAGAATCCGTCTTGCAGGGATGCTAGGTCGAACGCTCTCTACGGCGCTTGGCTGTCAGGTATATGCCTGGGTTCAGTCGGGATGGCGCTCCACCACAAGCTTTGCCATATCCTCGGCGGCACATTCGGCCTCCCCCACGCCGAAACCCACGCGATCATTCTACCGCATGCACTCGCCTACAATGCGCCAAGTGTTCCAGATGCGATGGCAAAACTCCGCAAAGCGTTGCGAACGGACGATCCCCCGATAGCATTCTTCGAGCTTTTGAACCGGGTAGCGGCTCCAAGAGCACTATCCGACATCGGTATGTCGGCGTCCGATATCGAGATTGCTGTAGAGGAGGTGTTCGAAAGGCCATACTGGAATCCTCGACCGCTTCAGAAATCCGCGATCCGCGACCTCTTAGGTCGGGCCCATGCCGGCGCGCGGCCTGCCATTTAAGTTTATGTGGTCAGCGCTGCAGTCCC
Source organism: Rhizobium sp. LjRoot258 (assembly GCF_964254185.1). Classification (NCBI taxonomy): domain Bacteria; kingdom Pseudomonadati; phylum Pseudomonadota; class Alphaproteobacteria; order Hyphomicrobiales; family Rhizobiaceae; genus Rhizobium; species Rhizobium sp. LjRoot258. The sequence continues at coordinate 1,218,272 of NZ_CAXUST020000001.1, forward strand.
GCGCAATTGACACATCTTCGAATCGTGGATAAATATTCTCCACGAATTGAGGTGAGAGATGTAACTCAGCGAAGGCGCTGTTCACCGTATCGGAGACGAATGAGGATCTGACAAGGCCTTGGCTAAATTTCAGTCACCTAGTCCTGCGTGCCCCGCGTATCGAAAACGACAGCGCCATGGACGCTATCGGTCAACCTCGTCGTTCCGCCCGACATCTGCGATCCGAAAACGTACAGCATGGCTGCGAGAAATGCCACGAGCGCCACAACCGTCAGGTCCATGGCGATCGGTGAGTGTGAGCTGTGCTGCTTGTTGCTCATGGCGAAACTCCATCTTGGATCTCCATGGCGACGCTCTGTATCCGACATCCCTCTACCCCCGGACTTTAGTCCGGGTCGCTTCCTCGGAAGGAAGATGCTTGCAGTGTCTGCAGAGCCCACCAGGAGAATCGCATGGTGCGCCCTTCTGCAGGGTCTGCCAATTCCGTCAATAGTTTGAGGGAGGTGCGGTGGAGAGGTACGAGGGACCTCTCGTGCCCAATGCCTTATAGAATGACTAAGCTCGCGAGCGGCGGTGGGTCGGCGTCGCCGACACGATCCTGCGAGAGCCGCTGCCTGTTCCAGCGTGATCGGCCCGACCGGAGGGTCGATGAACGAGCCGCCATCATTAGGATATCGCAGTACCGGGTCTGAAGCCTCTTGTGCCCAGCACTGCCTGAAGCATTTTCAGGCCCATACTCTAAGGGCTCGTTCCGTCCTGTCGGCGGCATATGTGACGATATAGGCGATCACCATGTAGACCACGACGGCGATCAGGAAGGCTTCGAGGTAGTAGAAGTTCAGCGCGGCGGTCAACTGAGACTGCGCAAAGATATCGACGACCTCGATGGCGAACCCAAGCGACAGCGCCTTCATGATGACCATGATGGAGTTGGCGAGATCCGGGATTGCGGCGACGATAACCTGGGGAAGCATGACCCGTCGGAAGACTTGGCTGCGCTTGTAGCCCAGTGAGTAGGCCGCATCCGCCTGACCAGTGTCGAAGGAGTTGAGGGCGCCCTTCACGACCTCCGCCTGAAAGGCGGCGACGCAAAGAGTCAGCGCGACGATGAGCGTGACCCAGTTGGGCGTCGAGTGACCGTTGTATTCCACCCCGACCAGGGAGGACAGGAATTGGAGCGTCGGCGGCAGGCCGTAGTAGGCGAGGAAGATCACGATGACCATCGGCACGCCCTTGAAGGCAACCTTGTAGGCCACGACGAGCTCCCGCAGCACCGGTATCCGCCTGTATTCGACCATCGCAAACAGGCTGCCGATGATCGTGGAGAGGACGAAGATCGCGAGCGCCATCGCGAGCGTCACCGGGACTGCGCCCAGGATGTCCCAGAGATCCGGGAGAAGGATTTCGGAATCGAACATGTGATGACCCTCTTTCGATCAGACGCTTGCCATGATGGCGGTCGGCGCCGGCGCGGCCTTGGTTGCAAACTTCGAATTACGACTTTCGAAGAATCGCACGACCAGCCAGGCCACCAGGCACAGCAGCGAATAGATCACCGCCAACACGAGGTAGGTTTCGAACTGGTACTGGTTGTAGTCCCGCTCCATGACGAGATGCGCAGTGGCCATGACGTCGGCGGCGCCGATGTACATGACGAGCGCGACGTTGTGGATCAGGTAGATGATCGAGTTGCCATAGCCAGGCAGGGCGATGTGGACCGCCTGCGGCCCCACGACGCGCAGGATCTTCTGACGAAAGGTATATCCGAGACTGTCCGCCGCGTCGTGCTGACCGCGTTCTACGGCCAGGTACGCTGGCCGAAGAACCTCCGACAGATAGCCCCCGTGGTAGAGGCTGAGGCCTACCACGGCGGCGACGTTCGGGGAGACGAAATCTTCGACCTCGAACAGGGCAACCACCAGAGGAAGGCCGTAGAAGGCGACGAACAACTGGAGGACGACCGGAACGCTCCTGGCGTAGGAAACGTAGAGGTCCGCCAACTGGCTGACCACGGGAATCCTTCGAATCCGGAACGTCGTCGCAATCAGGGCCAGCACGAAGCCGGCGATCATGGCTGTAAAAGTGATCGCGAGCGTCAGCGGCAATGCCTTGAGCAGCTCGGGGATCATTATGGAAAGGTCCACCTTGGAACACTCCTTCTTGCGATTTCAGCCTTGATCGTCAGTTCGGGGCGTGGCGTTACTTCATGTACGCGGTGATGTCTTCGCCGAACCATTTCTGCGAGAGCTTGGCGAGCGTCCCGTCGGCCTTGAGCTCCTTCAGAGCCTTGTCGATGCCATCGGAGAGAGCCTGGTTCTCTTCGGAGCGGTGGATCAGGACGAAAGTGTTGTTGATCGCGACCGGCTCGCTCGCCTTGATGTCGAGCTTCTGCTGGTCGATTACCGTCTGCTCGCCGAGGTTCGACGGCAGAACCAGCGCGTCGTACTTGCCGTTCTGAACTTCCTTCAGACGGTCCGGATAGGGGACGCCGGCGCTCGATGCGGTGATCTCGATCTTGGTGTCGGGGTTCTTTTCCTGCCACGCGGTTGCGAACTTGTAGATGCCGCCGCCGGCCGTGACGGGAACGATCTTCTTCCCGACAAGATCCTTCATCTCGTTGATGCCGCTGTCCTTGCGGCTGTAGATCTTGATCAGGCTGGCGCCGATCGGGCTTTCCGGGATGAGGAACTGTTTTTCGCGAGCGGGCGCCCGATAGTAGCCGCCGGTCGCGATGTCGTACTTGCCGGTGGCAAGGCCTGTCTCCTGCGCGATGTCGGCCGCGCCTTCCATCACGAACTTGTACTGGGGCAGCTTGGCGTTGATCGCCTTCAGCACGTCGGGCTCGTAGCCCTGCGGCTCGACGCCGATCGCGCCCCAAGAGAGCGGCTTGGATTCGGCCGCCGTGGCGATCTTGATCGTACGAACGTCCTGGGCATGGGATACGCCCGAGGTTGCGAGGGCGATGGCGACGCCGGCTACGGCGAGGCCGAAGGTACGGCGGGAAGTTGACTTGATGGAAGACATGTCAGGCACCTTTCTCTACTGGAGGGAGTGTTCGGAACTGAGGAACTGCGCGAGGCGCGGGTTGGAGGGCGACTCGAAGATCTCGGCCGGGCTACCGTCGGCGGCGACGACGCCCCGATCCATGAAGACGATGCGGTTCGAGATGTTTTTGGCGAACTGCATCTCGTGGGTGACGAGCAGCGAGGTGATCCCCGAAGACGTGACGTCCTTGATCACCTTCAGAACCTCGCCGACGAGCTCGGGATCAAGCGACGACGTCGGCTCGTCGAAGAGCATCACATCCGGCTTGACCGCCAGCGCACGCGCGATGCCGGTGCGCTGAAGCTGGCCGCCGGAGAGCTGGGACGGGTAGTTGTCCAACTTGTCGGATAGGCCGACGCGCTCCAACTCCTGCATGGCAATCGCACGCGCCTCGTCCTTGGATTTGCGCTGCACGACCACGAGCGGATCCATGACGTTCTGAATGACGGTCATGTTCTTGAAGACATTGAACTGCTGGAACACCATGGCCGTCCGGAGCCGGATAGCCTGGATCGCATGCTTGTCCGCCTGCCGGTAGTCCATCTTGATATTGTCGAAAGCGATGGTGCCCGACGCCGGCTTCACCAGATAGTTGATGCACTTCAGCAGCGTCGTCTTGCCGGTGCCGCTGGGGCCAATGATCGAAACCACGTCGCCGCGTTTCACCGTCAGGTCGACGCCGTTCAGGATCTGCGTGCTTCCGTAGGACAGCTTTATGTTCTTGAGCTCAAGCATTTCAGGTCGGTGTCCTTTCGGAAGGTCGTTCGGAAAGCGTTTCAGTCTCGTCGTCCGCCCATTCGTCTCCAAGGAGTTCCGGCGTGTCGAAGGCTTGCAGATCGGCGAAGTGACGCTCACGGTCGGCGACGAAGATCGCCCTGACGATCCCGCGCGCCAGCCGGTCGGCGCCTTCGCTGATGGCGGGAATGTCGCCCGTGAGCTTGCCGTGGCTCAGCGTGGCCGGAAAGTTGAAGCAGTGGATCTTGGCCAGTGCCGGGCATGCGCCGGGCTCTGTCTCCAGAAACTCGAACGCGTCACCAAGATCCGGCGAAGCTTCGAGTTCGCCGTTGCGCATCTTCGCGGGCACGGGGAAACGGTCTTGCCAGAGCCGGATGTAGGGTGAGACGGCGGCGAGTTCCGGCCTGTTCGCCAATTCGATCTTGAAGCCGGTCCCGAAGATCAGAAAGTCGACGTGGTAGCGGCCCTTCGGCGTTGTCACCACGACGTGATCGCCGTCCTGTTCCAGCCCGATGATGGGGCTTTCCAGATGGAGATGGGCCTGCGGGAACGTGCTGACGCGCAGGACGCTGGGGCGGGGCGGCGGCGTCTGCTGGCCCATCGCGTAGTTCAGGAACCGCCATTTCCACTCATCGGGCAGTCCTGCAAATCCGTGCACGACGCCCTGGCTGCCGATGCCGGTGAACTTGTTGATCCGCGGCAGTTCCTGCCGTCGCACGAACATGTCGAGGCGTGCGGCTCCGGCCTCAAGTGCAGTCGCAGCGTTGTCCATCGCAGACGCGCCGGCGCCTACGACGCCAACCCGCTTGCCTTTCAGCGCGGCGAAATCGATCTCGTCGGCGGTGTGAGCCCAGAACTTCCGATCGATCTGGCCGGCGATCGACGGCACGAACGGGCCACCCAGGCCGTCGCGGCCCGTCGCCAGAACCACGTGGCGCGCAATCATGGTTTCGGTCCGGCCGTCCTGGCTGCAGACGATGTCGAGCATGCTGTCCTCGCGCGGGACGACCGCATCGACGGAAATTCCATTGCGCACCGGAAGGTCGAGCACGCGGCGGTACCAGACGAGATAGTCCATCCAGGTTTCGCGCGGCGACCTGTCCAGCGCGGCCCAGGCTTCGCGGCCATGCAGCGCCTCGTAATAGGCGCGGAAAGTGAGGGCCGGCAGACCCATCGCCGGTCCGGTCAACTGCTTAGGGGAGCGGAGTGTTCGCATCCGCGCGAAAGTGACCCACGGACCTTCCCGACCGGCGGGCGCCTTGTCGAGCACGACGTGGTTCGCGACACCGAGCCGCTTCAGCATGCCCGATGCGACAAGCCCGGCCATGCCGCCGCCAATAATGACGACGTCGACGACCGTCTTGCCGTTGACTTCGCGAGGAGGAATCCAGGACTTCGCGGGCAACTCCAGCCAGGCAAGATCCTGTTTCAGGCGTGCTTCAAGGGCGTCGAGACCGTTCGGAAACGCGGACAGGTCACTCATGACGGCATTCCCTCGGGCAGCGCGGTTCGTCCGTAGACAGTGTCGGCCAAAGCCTCGACGCCGCCCGAGTCATGCAGTCGGCAACCGGGCATCGCCAGGGCCACCGCCCGCGCTGACTCGATCACGGCTGCGACGGTCGGAGTCAGCGGATGCGCCGCAGGCGAAATGGCGCCGAACACAAATGGGATGGTGTGGTCGAGCACGCGCATCACGATGCCCTGGAGCATAACGCCGACGACGGTCGCCGGCTCGACGATGGCGGCCCCCAGTCCAGCGCGGACCATCGTGAGGGCCGTCATCGATGCGTTGACGTCGATCAACCGCCTCGGCACGACACCAGCCCGTTCAAGGGCCTCGTCGACACGGTGCCGCAGACGATATGGGTTCGCCAAGGTGATGATCCGTCGGTCCGAGAGATCGCCGAGACGCACGACGCTGTGACCGGCGAGCGGATCATCCGCGGCCAGGGCGACGACGCACGGCGCTTCGGCGACCCAATGCACCTCAAGGCCGGGATGCTCTAGCGGCAGGCTCGAGACTCCGAAATCCGCAGATCGGGCGAGCACGGCCTGCACGACGTTCTCGGCCGCGAGCGCCTGCACATGAAGGTGGCGTGGAATGAGACCCGGCGCGACGTTCGCGATCGCCTGCGGTAGAACGCCGGCCGCAAGCGACGGCGTGGCCGCGATCGTCAGCGACGCCGGCTCGTCGAGCCCAATGGCGTTCGCCCGTTCGCGGATGTGGGCAAGGCTGGCAAGATGGCGCTCCACCTCGGCGTGAAAGAGCAGACCGCGCGACGTCGGCGTGATGCGGGGACCGCTCCGATGCAGGAGCGCATAGCCGATGTCGGCTTCCAGATCCTGGATCAGCCTGGTGACCGCTGGCTGCGAGCGGCCGAGGAGCCGTGCCGCGCCGGTCACGCTGCCTGCGGACATTACCGCTGCAAAGGCTTCAAGTTGCCGAATATCGAAAGAGTTAGAATGCATAATCGACATCAAACATTCTCCTTTATGTCAGTAAAGCATGAGATTTCTCATTTGACGATCGTCAATAGATAATTATTCTGCATGGAACCCAATCAATCATTACCAATTGACATGATCGAGTGCCGCGCCTACCTAGATGCATCCCTGCTGACGTACTGAGGAGCTTGTTTTGACACTCATCGAAACCCTGGTCTCCGCAAGGCCGGGCTCCGCGCTCGCGCAAGCCATGGAGAAACGCGCCGAGATCTTGCGCCTGAGCGAGGCCGCCCATGACGCCGTGCTCCTGCCGCGCGATGCCGGCGGACTGTCCCACGGCCTCAGGGCGGCTCTCGCCGCCCGCATGGCGCGCCACAACCGCAGCCTTTCGCTCGCGAGCCATTACGACACCCTGGTCGCTCGCGCCGACGAACCGGCGACAGCTTTGCTCGCCGAGCCCGACACGAACGTGACGGACCCGCGTACCGCGGAGATCGTCCGTCATGCCGACCGGCTCACGGTCGCGCCGCGCGATGCCACACGCGCCCATGTGGACGCATTGCGTCAGGTCGGCGTAACCGATGCCGACATCGTCCGGCTCGCGGAGCTTGCGGCCTTCGTCAACTACCAGGTCCGCGTCCTTGCGGGCCTGAAGCTGCTTGGAGAAATGCGATGAGCGAGGTCGTCCACACCTTCACCACCACGGTACCGCGCTGGCAGCCCTATGTCGTTCCGGTTGATTTCGCGACCGCCACCGACGAGCAGCATGCGGCGATGCAGACGACGCCGTCCAATAAGGGCATCTCGCCCTATGTACTTACCCTGGCTCACGACCCCGAGACGCTCGCGGTCCGCTCACCCTTGTTCAATCTGATCATGTATGGAAAAGACGGGTTGGCTAGTAGCGAGCGCGAGCTGGGCGCGGTCGCCGCGTCCGTCGTTAACCGCTGCGTCTACTGCGCCGCCGTGCACGCCTCGCGCTTCAACAACCTGACGAAACGGACGGACGTGATCGAGACCGTATTCGCCGACGGTCTCGATGCGACGCTCGACGAGCGCCTCCAGGCGATTTTCGACTTCTCGGCAAGGCTGTCAACTACGCCGCCCGAGGCGACGGCGGACGACGCGCAGGCACTGACGGATGTCGGACTCGACGAACTGGAAGCTCTCGATCTCGTCCTCTCGTCCGCCATCTTCGGCTGGGCGAACCGCCTGATGCATACTCTCGGAGAGCCGACGAAGGACTGAACGCATCGCGGGGTGCAGATTGCCGCCTGATCAGGAAGCGGGCGGCAATCCGATGCTATGCGTTTTTACCGTCGACCAATGCCTGCTGCTCCTGCAGATATGCGTCGGCGTCGGCCTCGCTGATGAAGAACTGGTCTTGAACCGAAACGCCATCGAGATTGTAGGTCACGATGTTCCAGCCGTCGTCAGTCTAAACATCAGTTGCCTCTGCGCAACAGCGCTGGCGGCGACTTCGGGAAGGCGCATGTCACGCCGTCCTGCGGCGGCCAGTGGCAAACGACGCTCCGTTCAGGCATCATCTCGACTTCAGTTGTGCGTGGGCCCCTGGCAAAGGCCATGCCGCCGATGCAAGCAATCAATGCTCGAGAGACCAGATCGGTGCTGCGCATTCATCCGGCAACCTTCCTCTTCGCGGCGCGCGCCTTGCGCGACATCGGGGACGGCTTCGTGGCCGTGCTGTTGCCGATCTATCTGCTCGCTCTCGGATTTACTGCGCTAGAGGTCGGCGTCATCGCGACCGCATCGCTCCTTGGCTCCGCGCTGCTGACGATATGCGTCGGCTTCCTCGGGGCCCGATACGATCACCGCCAACTTCTGCTGGCCGGTGCGAGCTTGATGATTGCAACGGGCGTGGCCTTCGCCGTTGTCCACGACTACGCGTTGCTCCTGGTCATCGCGTTTACCGGCACGATCAATCCATCGGCCGGCAGTGTCAGCGTGTTCGTGCCATTGGAGCACGCCGTTCTCACACGCGAGGTCACACAGCGTGAGCGAACCAGGATGTTCGCGCGCTACAGCCTCGTTGGCGCGTTCGCGGGAGCAATAGGTGGACTCGCTTCAGCGGTACCCGACCTTCTCGGTCCGATTGGCCTCGACCGGATTGACGGCATCAGGGCCATGTTCGTTCTTTACGCGCTGCTGGGGCTGTTGGGCGGCCTACTCTACGCGCGTATTCCGCGCAGCCCGGCACCAGACGCCGGCACTACAGCAGCGCTCGGTCCGTCGCGCCACATTGTCTTCAAGCTGGCTGCTCTTTTCAGTCTGGATGCCTTCGCCGGCGGCTTCGTCGTCCAGTCGCTGCTCGCCCTTTGGTTATTCGAGCGATTTGGCCTGTCGCTTTCAGAGGCGGCTGTTTTCTTCTTCTGGTCGGGCATGCTTTCGGCGCTGTCGTTTCCTGTAGCCGCATGGCTATCGCAACGCGTTGGGCTGATCAACACCATGGTGTTCACACACATTCCGTCGAGCATCGCTCTGATGCTGGCGGCACTTGCGCCCACGCTGTCTCTCGCGCTCTTCTTTCTGCTTGTGCGGGCCGCACTGTCGCAGATGGACGTGCCGACGCGCTCGTCCTACGTGATGGCCGTCGTCACCGAGGCGGAGCGGGCAGCCGCTGCAAGCTTCACGTCGGTGCCGCGTAGTCTCGCCGCCTCGGCTAGCCCTGTCCTGGCGGGCGCTCTCTTCGCCGCCTCCTTCCGAGCGTGGCCGCTAATCATCTGCGGTGCGTTGAAGATCGTCTACGATCTGTTGCTGCTGATGCAGTTCCGGCGGTTGAAGCCGCCGGAGGAAGGGTGACGCAGACGGCGACGAGCAACCAGAACGGCTCCGCCATCAGCGTCAGCCGCACCGGTCCTCGCGCTTCCGCGAAGGGCAGCGCCGTCGATCCGCTCCCTCTTGGGATGTCGTCTTAGAAGAAGATTTCATGGATGGCCACGGCCAGCAGGATCGCGCCGGCGGTCGCCTCGATGGTCTTGGAGGTCACAGCCAGCAGTCGGGGACGCGTCCTCAACAGCCTTGCGAGCTGCTCGCGGAACGCCACGGAGAGCAACGCCACTGCGGATAATGTCACGCCGACGCCGATCATCATCGATACCGCGAAGAGCAGCCCCGTGACGACAACCTGGTGGATCATCGCGAACGTCATGACGAAGAGCGTGAGCGGACAGGGGATCAGCCCCGCCATGAGACCCACAGGTGAAGCCCTCTAGCGAGGCGGGCGACCATGCGGAGGTTCTCATGGTGCGGATCCCAAACAATAGCTTTCCGATGCCGGACGCTCGACGGCGCGCAACAAGGGAGGGGCGTGAACGTGGTGTATGAAACATTAAAATGCCGTTGACTTGCCGGAACGAGTTCTCTATCTGTTCCGGAATGAGGCAGCACCTACGAATATCCAAGATACGTTGACCTTCGCGCCGCTCCGCCCAGCGGCAACGGTTCCTCGTATCGTGGATTTCGCAGATGTTGGACAAGCTTCCCGCCAACCAGGCCGCTCTCGACGCCGTTTTCCGGCAAGCCTCTACCAAGACCTTCTTCCCCAAAGCCACTGTCCGTTGCCCGGACGATCCCGTGTTCCGGACGCAGCTCGGCCGCGATCTCGCCTGCCTGCTCGACGTGGACGACGAGGTCGTTGCATGGTCGCCTCTATGCTTCGGAGCGCTGGTGGATGGGCGTCTCCATGTCCCCGACTTCATGGTCGATTATCAGGACGGACGACGTGAGTTCCTCGACGCGGTGGAGTTCGTCGGCGATCCCGCCGTGACGGCAACGCTCGCCTGCCTGAACCGGCGTCATCGCTTCATTCCACGGGATCGCGATCACGGAGGGGCATCGTCTTCAGAACGCGAAAGATCTCCTTCGTTATGCCCGACACCGGACGCCGTTGAACGACACGATCCGCCTCCTGGCAGCCCTCGAAGAGGCAGGCTCGCTCACGATCGCGGAGACCTTCGGGCTCTTTCGCGAGAGCCCGCCCATGACCGCGATTTCATGGATGATCCTGCACCGGTTCGTCTCTGCCGACCTGGGCGCCGGCCCGATCGGGCCGGAGACGTCCATCCGTCGTTTCCAGTGGTAAGGGGGCGACCATGAAACCTCTGAAGAGATACCGCCCCGATATGAAGGAGAGCGTGGAGCGCATCGGACAACGCGCCGATCCGGACAGGGGCGAGGTTGGTACGGTCAGACCAGGAAAGGTTCCGCGCCAGACCAGTCGCCTGCGCTCGGTCCGAAACCAATGTCCATACGGGCTCAAGATCACTTTCGACGCGCATGTTCAGCGAGAGAACTGTCTCGAGGCCGGCACCCGGTTCGTCCTCGAGTTCCTGCTTCGCGGAATTGTACCCTCGCAAATAGATGCCGTAGCCTTCCATGGACATCAGCTCAGGTGCGAGGTTTCCAAGCGTGATCGTGACGCTGATCGGATCGTCGACGAAGAGCGTGTGGAAATCAGCGTCCGTGAACTGTGCCGTTCTTCGCGCTCCGAGGCAGAGATCGATAGCGTCTAGTATCGTAGACTTGCCGCTATCGCCCGGACCGATCAGGCAATTGACGCCGGGTTTCGGATGCCACTGCAGCTTCTTGATGCCGCGGAAATTCTCGATTTCGATCGTTCTGATTGTCGCCATTCGTCAGCCGTTAAAAATCACCAATACGCGCAGGTCAGTTCGGAGGAGTCGAAGTCTGCAGCTCGAAGGGGCGGACCCGATCGATTGCTCGCGGCGCTCGGAAGCCTGATCCCCTTTTGTTCCGCTAAGCAGTTCCAGGCGTCGAAACGCCTGGATTTGTTGTCATTTTTGAGCTCCGAACCCACTTGGCCAGTTTTGGCTTCCGCAATGGCCAGTTTCATGGGTATTTGGGCGGTACTAGCTTTGGTTTCTCAGTCACTCATAGAGCAAGAAGCGTAATCAAGAGCAGCCGCTTGTGCTTCCGCACGTGTCGCACTTCTCGCAAGTTCCATTCCGCACCATCGTGAAGTTCTGGCACTCGGAGCACATGTTGCCGGTGTAACCCTGCATGATCGAGCGGGCGCGGCGTTCGGCCTCGACCTTCTTGGCTTCCGTCTTGGCCGATGCGGCGTCGGCGGCAGCCTTGTCGGAGAAGAGGGCGGTTGCCTGCTGCTGGGTTTCGGTGGCGACCTCTTCGATCACTTCCTCGGCGATCTCTTCGGCCAGTTCCCGAGCGCGCTCCTCGTAGTCGCGCTTGAAGGCGACGATTTCGGAGGTGGAGATGGCAAGGGTCGGCTCGATCTTGCGGGCGGCTGCACCCGCAAAGGACGTGACCGTGGCACCGGAGGAGGCACGCGCAGGAGCTGCGGTGGCGGAGCCCTTCGGCTCTCCAGATGTCTGACGCTCGTTGCCGGAGACGAGCGTCGGCTTGTAGCCGCGGGTCCAGCCCGTCGAAACGAGATTGGTCTTACCTTCCTGGATGCCCTTGCCGAGCGCCGTGTTTGAGAAGTCGGATGTGTCGACATGCGCCAGATCGTGACGGCCGAGGTAGGAAACGGCGAGTTCACGGAACACGTAGTCGAGAATCGACGTGGCATTCTTGATCGCATCGTTGCCGATGACCACGCCTGCCGGTTCGAATTTGGTGAAGGTGAATGCCTCCACATATTCTTCGAGAGGCACGCCGTACTGCAGGCCAAGCGAGATGGCGATGGCGAAGTTGTTCATCATTGCGCGGAAGGCGGCACCTTCCTTGTGCATGTCGATGAATATCTCACCAATGCGGCCGTCGCCGAATTCGCCGGTGCGCAGATACACCTTGTGTCCGCCGACGGCAGCCTTCTGGGTGTAGCCCTGGCGGCGGTTCGGCAGCTTTTCACGCTCGCGGGTGACGCGCTCGACCACACGCTCGATGATCTTCTCGGTGATGGTGACTGCCTGGGCTGCGACCGGCTGCTGCAGCAGATCCTCCATCGCATCTTCGTCGTTCTCATCTTCGATCAGCGAAGCGTTCAGGGGCTGCGACAGCTTGGACCCGTCGCGATAGAGCGCGTTTGCCTTGAGGCCGAGCTTCCAGGAGAGCATGTAGGCGCTCTTGCAGTCGTCGACCGTCGCGTCGTTCGGCATGTTGATCGTCTTGGAGATCGCACCCGAGATGAAAGGCTGCGCGGCGGCCATCATGCGGATGTGGCTATCGACCGAGAGATAACGCTTGCCGATCTTGCCGCACGGATTGGCGCAATCGAACACGGCGAGGTGCTCGCTCTTGAGGAACGGCGCGCCTTCGAGCGTCATCGCACCGCAAACGTGGATGTTCGCAGCCTCGATGTCCTTCTTCGAGAAGCCGAGGTGGTCGAGCAGGTTGAAGCTCACGTCGGCGAGCTGCTCGTCCGAAACCTTCAAGGCGGCCTTCAGGAAATCTGTGCCGAGCGTCCACTGATTGAAGACGAACTTGATGTCGAAGGCCGACTTCAGCGCGGCGTTGACGGCATCGACCTTCTCGTCGGTGAAGCCCTTGGCCTTCAGCGTCGAGGGGTTGATGGCTGGCGCCTGGTTCAGGTTGCCGTGGCCGACAGCGTAAGCTTCGATCTCGGCGATCTGGCTCTCCGAGTAACCGAGTGTGCGCAGCGCTTCCGGAACGGCGCGGTTGATGATCTTGAAGTAGCCACCGCCGGCGAGCTTCTTGAACTTCACGAGCGCGAAGTCGGGCTCGATGCCGGTCGTGTCGCAATCCATGACAAGGCCGATCGTGCCGGTCGGCGCGATGACAGTTGCCTGGGCGTTGCGGTAGCCGTGCTTTTCGCCGAGTTCAAGCGCCTTGTCCCAGGCGCTCTTGGCATGCGCTGCGAGATCGTGGTCCGGGTTTTCCGAATGGATGAGCGCAACCGGGTTGATCGACAAGCCCTCATAGCCTGATGTCTCGCCGTAAGCGGCGCGGCGATGGTTACGGATGACGCGCAGCATGTTCTCGCGGTTCGGCTTGAACATCGGGAATGGGCCGAGCTCGGAGGCGATTTCCGCCGAGGTGGCATAGGAAATGCCGGTCATGATCGCCGTCAGCGAGCCTGCAATGGCGCGGGCTTCGTCGCTGTCATAGGGGATGCCCGAGGACATCAGCAGGCCGCCGATGTTGGCGTAGCCGAGGCCGATCGTGCGGTACTCGTAGGAGAGCTCGGCAATCCGGCGCGACGGGAACTGCGCCATCATCACGGAGATTTCGAGGACGACGCTCCAGAGACGCACGGCATGCTCGTAGTCTGGTATATTGATGCGCTTGGTGGCAGCATCCTTGAACTGCATGAGGTTCAGCGAGGCAAGGTTGCAGGCGGTGTCGTCGAGGAACATGTATTCCGAGCACGGGTTGGATGCGCGGATCGGGCCGGCGGCCGGGCTGGTGTGCCAGTCGTTCATCGTCGTGTTGAAGTGCAGGCCCGGGTCAGCCGATGCCCAGGCGGCGTAGGAGATCGATTCCCAGAGATCGCGGGCCTTCAGCGTCTTCATGACCTTGCCGTCCTTGCGGGCGGTCAGGTTCCAGTCGCCATCGTTTTCGACTGCGCGCAGGAAGTCGTCCTTGATCGAGACCGAGTTGTTGGAGTTCTGGCCCGATACGGTGAGGTAGGCTTCCGAATCCCAGTCGGTGTCGTAGGTCTTGAATTCGAGGTCCTTGTAGCCCTGGCGAGCGAACTGGATGACGCGGCCGATGTAATTCTCAGGAACCTGGTCCTTCTTGGCAGCGCGGATTTCGCGCTTCAGGGCAGGGTTCTTGTTCGGCTCGAAGCAATCACCGTCATCGCCGCCGTCGCAGTTGACGCAGGCCTTCATGATCGCCTTGAGATGCTTGGCGACGACCTTGGAACCGGTGACGAGGGCAGCAACCTTCTGCTCTTCCTTCACCTTCCAGTTGATGTATTCCTCGATATCCGGATGGTCGATGTCGACCACGACCATCTTGGCCGCACGGCGCGTCGTGCCGCCCGACTTGATGGCGCCCGCTGCACGGTCGCCGATCTTCAGGAAGCTCATCAGGCCGGAGGAACGACCGCCGCCGGAAAGTTTTTCGCCTTCGCCGCGCAGATAGGAGAAGTTGGAGCCGGTACCGGAGCCGTACTTGAACAGACGGGCTTCGCGAACCCAAAGGTCCATGATGCCGCCTTCATTGACGAGATCGTCTTCAACGGACTGAATGAAGCAGGCATGTGGCTGCGGGTGCTCGTAGGCGGACTTCGACTTCGTAAGCTTGCCGGTGAACGGATCGACATAGAAGTGGCCTTGGCCGGGGCCGTCGATACCGTAGGCCCAATGCATGCCGGTGTTGAACCACTGCGGCGAGTTCGGGGCGACGCGCTGCGTGGCAAGCATGTAGGCAAGCTCATCCCGGAAAGCAGAGGCATCTTCCTCGGACGAGAAATAGCCGCCCTTCCAGCCCCAGTAGGTCCAGGTACCGGCAAGGCGGTCGAAGACCTGGCGGGCGTCTGTTTCGGAACCGTATTGCTGATCCTTCGGAACATCCTTCAGAGCCGCTTCATCGGCAACCGAACGCCACAGGAAGGAAGGAACGTCGTTTTCCTCGACCTTCTTGAGCTTGGCGGGAACGCCAGCCTTGCGGAAATACTTCTGCGCCAGGATGTCGGCAGCGACTTGGGAGAACTGCGCCGGAACATCGATATTCTCGAGGCGGAAAACGATCGAACCGTCCGGGTTCTTGATCTCGCTCGTCGCCTTGCGGAATTCGATATCCGCGTAAGCGCTCTGTCCTGCCTTCGTGAAACGGCGTTCTATGCGCATTTGCCTAACCTCTAGCTTGCGCGCCCCGTCCCCGTTTGACCAAGGCGCAAGTTTCCACCTCCGGCGGCGCCGTGAGGAGCGCAGCCAGTTCTCGTTTCCGTATCGTCACAGGAGTGTCATCGGAGATGTCTTTCCTGTATCTTGTGGTGATGGTGGCTGCAAACACTAAATATAGTATTAACAGCTTATTATCGCCAGCCCCCGATGTCACTTTTTGGAAGATAAAAATCGCGCACAAAGCCCCTCATGGCGGTCGACCTTCATGGACGCAACACCCTGATCCTACGCTCGATTTTTGAAGAGAACCGGCCTCGTTAATTCCGGTCCAACTGCCGCAGCAACATCGGAACCTATTAAGTTGGAAACGCGCGATTCCGTCAAGGGGTTGTTTTTAACGAACCGTTCACCACAAGATGTTGTGGATCGGGCTGTGGAGAACGGGGAAAAGAAAGTCGTATAAGGAATTCAATAGGTTGCAGCCGCTTGTCCCCAGAGAGCGAAAAAAATCTAAGAAAAGTTGCGACCGTGTTGATTTGGTTGCAGCTTTTGGCGCGCAAATGGGTATGGCGATTCGTTGAGGCCAATTTCGATCACAATGCGTCGATCGCGATCGTCACTGTTGCGATACCTATCGGCTTTCCGTTTTCATCCTTGATGACGAAACTTGCCTGCGTTTCCAGTAATTGTGTCTGCTCATCGCGCTCGGCACGGTCGATGAATATCTCGTCGGACTGTCTCGCGAATGTTTTCAGGAACTTGTCTTCATCGCCTTGCCAATAGTCGGTGGTCATCGTGCCCTGGCCGACATTGAGCCCGTGACGATCGGTTACGAAAAATTCGATGATGGCGCCCTGCGAATCATCCTGCTTGGATTTGAGGTATCGCGACACCGGCTTGGCGAGCAGATGTCTGACCATCTGCCAGCCGCCGGCCTGGATCTCGGAGCGGTAGGTATTATCCAGCACCTGGATGTCCATGTCGCTGACATTGCGGAACTTGGTGTTCTGCTCCTCGATCGCCTTGCGCACGATCGCGGCATTCACCATCGGCTTGACGACTGTCTCGACGTATTCCCGCACGACGGACACATAGGCCGGTGCTGCCGAAGCGGCAAAAGGCGAGAGACAGAGGCTCAGCCCGAAAGCCACCACCGTCCCGACGTAGCCCCAACGCATCATATTCGTTCCAACGTCGCGCCTGCGACTATGCCTCTAACGCCAGTCCGCAACGCAACGCCGTTGCCGCGTCGGACTGTTGCTTAGAAGAATAAGCTCTGCGTGGGCAGCGCGATAGCGGAATCCGATGTGTTAGTTAAACATTGGTGCAATTTGAGATTGCCACCGGTCCGTCGGGTTGCGCGGCGAGGCGCTCTCAGCCGCGGCCAGCCTTGGAGATCGGTTCCTGATAGGTGAACCCCATATCCCAGGGGAAATAGATCCAGGTGTCCTGGCTGACTTCCGTCACAAACGTATCGATCGTCGGCACGCCCTGCGGCTTCGCATAGACACACGCGAAGTGTGCCTTGGGCAGGATCGTGCGAACTTCCGAAGCTGTCTTGCCGGTATCGGTCAGGTCGTCGATGACTAGGACGGATTTGCCTTCGTCCGCGGTCAGTTCCGGCGCGATGCCCTTGAGGAGTACCATTTCCCCCTGGTTCACATAGTCGTGGTAGGAGGCGACGCAAACCGTTTCGATCAGCCGGATGTTGAGTTCGCGCGAGATGATTGCTGCCGGCACGAGACCGCCGCGCGTAATGCAGACGATCGCCTTGAAATCGCGCTTGAGGCCGGCGAGACGCCAGGCGAGTGCGCGCGCGTCGCGGTGGAACTGATCCCAGGAAACGGGAAAGGCTTTATCGGGAAGGGACATGGCTTGCTCCGCGGCATGAATGATGACACGCCGTTTGCCGGCGGCCGGACGAGGCATTCCGCGATCGGCCAAACGCAAATCGCGCAGCCGAGACTGCGCGATAGGAGGACCGAAGCCGAAGCTCGTCATCGGTCGCCGCAATTAACGGATTCCGGGGGCAAAACGCAAGCCCCTCGTGATTCTTATCGCGACAGCAGGGTCAATGCGGTCATCGACTGCAGCAGGCTCTTTGTGGTGCCACCGAAGATCATCTGCCAGAGGCGGGAATGGGTGTAAGCGCCCATGACCAGCAGGTCGATGCTGCTGTCGGAGAGACGGTTTTCGATCACGACTGACGCCGACTTGTCTGCGCTTTGCGCCGTTGCCAGGGTCACCTTTACACCGTGACGCGCCAGAGTGGCTGCAATCTCCGCGCCGGCCACAGCCGCAGATTGGAGCGCATTGTCGACGGGATCAACCGAGAAAACCTCGACTTCGTCGGCGGCCTGCAGAATCGGCAAGGCATCAAACGCGGCGCGCGCCGCCTCCTTCGAGCCGTTCCAGGCAATGAGGACGCGCTTGATCGGCTTCGGCTGGCGCAGCACAAAGGGGATCATCAAGACCGGACGACCACTTTCGAAGAGGAAGTTGTCGACGTCCACGTGACTGTCCGATGGCTTGGATGGATCCGCCTGTGAGGCGATCAGCAGGTCAGCGCTCCGGGCGCTTTCGATCAGCGGCGCCGTGCCGTAACCGGTGGAGGAAGCGAAACTGCGCCATTCAAAGGAGACGCCTTCCACCTCGGCCTTCCTGCGGAAGATGCGCTCGATTTCGACAGTCTCGGAATGCGCCATGTCCTGCAGCGCCTGGACGGCGACCGGATCCGGTATCTCCATCGGCGCGACAAGGGGCACGACAGCGACGGTTTCCGCATGAAGGCCGATAACATGGGCATTGGTCTGCGCGGCAATGGCGAAAGCAAAATCGGCCACGGCGGTGGCGTTGTCGACAGTATCGAGAATGGCAAGTATGGTTTTATAAGACATAATCACTTCTCCTTACGCGGATGAAATCAGCTTGCCTGGAACGAGAATGCGTCGGGGCGGACGTCGGTTCCTTGATGCAGATCAATGAGCACGCGGCATCGCCTCGTGCTACGCCTCCGCCGAACGGTTTTCAGCAATCTCCTTTGTCCGGCGGATGGTCTCGATCATGGCGCGAACGTCGACTTCTGCGGCGTCGACCGCGTCCTGGGAACGGCCCCGCACGACGATTTCGGTGGAGAACGCCTGCCCGATATAGCGGGGATAGGAGCCGATGCTCGTCTCGGAATGGGCTTTCTGGATGGCAGCAAGCGGCGTGCCGATGTCGCCTTCGCCATAGGGGCAGGAGATACCGAGCGAGAGCATGCGCATGCCGGTGCGCAATGTCGGGACAACCGCGTCGACCATGGCCTGGAAGACCTGCGGGACACCCGCCATGACGTGAACATTGCCGATGACGAAACCCGGCGCGGTCGAGACGGGGTTGGGGATATGGCGCGCACCGCTTGGCATCCGAGCCATCCTCTTTCTGGCGTCGGTGAATTCGAGACCGCGGCGCGCATACATCTCGCGAAGCAGTGTCATTGCGTCGGCATCGTATTCGCAAGGCAGCCCGAACGCGGCAGACACGGCATCGGCGGTAATGTCGTCATGGGTCGGCCCGATGCCTCCCGACGTGAAGACGTAATCGTATTTTACGCGCAGTGCATTCAGGGCCTCGACGATCGCATCCTCCTCATCGCCGACGATGCGGACTTCTTTGAGATCGATGCCGCAAAGCGTCAGAATATCGGCCAAGTGGCCGATATTCTTGTCTTTGGTACGGCCGGATAAGAGTTCGTCGCCAATGGCAAGCATGGCGCTGGTGACAATTGTCTCATTGGTCATTGGAAATTTCCGAACATTTGGGTCCCAACATAGGTAGCGCCCTTCGCCGGTCTTGCAAACCGTATCGCTGCCGCTAGCTCACGCAAATGGTTCAAGTATTTTTTCGTCTATGGCCATTGAACAGTGCGTTCTGCCGCGTGGGGCTATGTTCGTTGCGGTGCGCTGCTAAGTTTCCAACCGCTTACGAATTCAAACGCAAATTCCTGATGGAGATAAGTAAATGGCGAAGGTACTCGTGCTCTACTATTCGGCCTACGGCCACATCGAAACCATGGCATATGCCGTCGCCGAAGGCGCAAAGTCGACTGGCGCCGAGGTTGTTGTCAAGCGTGTTCCGGAACTGGTTCCGGACGAGGTTGCCAAGGCGTCCCACTACAAGATGGACCAGGCTGCGCCGATTGCCACTGTCGATGAACTTGCCGATTATGACGCAATCATCGTTGGTGCCGGTACACGTTTTGGAACGGTTGCCTCGCAGATGCGCAATTTCTGGGACCAGACGGGCGGCCACTGGTTCTCGGGCAAGCTCGTTGGCAAGGTCGGTTCGGCTTTCACGTCCTCGGCGACGCAGCATGGCGGTCAGGAGTCCACCATCCTCGGCTTCATCCCCACCTTCCTGCACCAGGGCATGATCGTTGCCGGCCTTCCCTATGCTTTCCAGGGCCAGATGGGCGTTGATGAAATCAAGGGCGGTTCGCCCTATGGTGCATCCACGATCACGGACGCCGACGGATCCCGCCAGCCCTCTGCAATCGAGTTGGAGGCAGCCAAATACCAGGGCGCTTACGTCGCCAAGATCGCTGCAAAGCTGGGCTGATCGGCTCCTTTCACCGGCAGGGGCGGCCATTGGGTCGCGCCTGCCTGCTTTGAGCAGAGAAAGTCGCCGACTGTGCGTCAGCCGTAGAGGTCGTGCAGCTTCACTGCGTAGAAAAGAAGCGGTATTCCGAGAACCGCAATCGCGATCATTAATGCCGTTCCCGTCCTGAACAATTTGAGACGTCGCGTTCTCGTGCCATCCCAATCGTAAACCATCGCCATACTCCCACAAGACAAGCTTACAACTATGCGCAGCCCCAACCGCGGTCCTTCTGGCGCGCGCATACAAGCACATTCGCTAGCGATGATAAAGGGTGGTGGCCGGCTGCCGTGGATGCTGGTGCAGTCTGGCATGATGGCGCGAGCGACGGGGGTCGAACCCGTACAGCCTAGGGCCGAGGGATTTTAAGTCTACCGAGGGGAGTTGGTGCGGACGACGGGGCTCGAACCCGTAAGTCATTGAAGACGAGAGATTTTAAGTCTCTTGTGTATACCAGTTCCACCACGTCCGCTTTCCTACATTCGGTGGTGAAACAGTCGGTTTCCTACACGGTCTCCGACACGCTTTCCTACACGCCTCCTACTCAGTGGCGTTTGTAGGAGAGCCGTTGATTAGCATCAGTTTTGGCGCTGCGCCACCCTCCAGAGCCCTCAAATTATCCATGAGGTGATCCGGGGCGAGGTGGGTGTAGCCGAGCGTCGTTTGATAGGACCGATGACCCATCCACTTCATGACGCGCATGCGGTCGATGCCCTTGATGACCTGCCAAGAGGCGCATGTGTGACGAGCCGTGTAGACGATCGTATCTTCAAGCGCGGGGAGGTGCGACCGGATGCTGCGCCAGATGTCGATCATGCGCCATTCGGTGAACGACGCCCCATTGGGTTTGATTTAAGGTCCTATTCCTTGCCCGTTTCCCGCTGCCGTATCGCCATAACCAAGGTAGTACGCGACCGCGACCGCCACCCCAACTGTTAGGAGATATAGAACGTCAAGCCAGTTGAAGCCTTGGAGAGTGGATTGCCAGCGCCCGCGCTTTGCCTTGCTGGCGTCTTTTATCGTGCGCGTCATCCGGCGGTATGTGCTTTGGTCGCTTCAAGGTTTACAGGTGCAGCCGGTCCGACTGGTCTTGAGAGACCGTCAACCGGATTGTGAACGCCATAACCGAAGTAGAGAGCGGCAACGGCCAAGAGGATAACCACGGCATAGGCCATAGCCCCTTGTGTCCGGTCACTATTGAAAAGGCTCTTCATTCAATAACCCCACTGATTTGCTCCCATTCGAGGGATAAGCACTAGGGAATGACGATGGAAGCCCTACGAGTTCCTTCTACGGTGTATCGCAACGGAGAATAGAAGGCGTGTGCCCTATGGGTCACATTATGGGTTAAGTAACCAATCAGTCGCCGGGTGATTTTGTGACATTATGCCAGTTAGAGGGCTCCAATAAGTGTCTCTTTATCTGTCCCTGTGGTGCGCCTTTAGTTGTCCCTTGCGTTGTCCCTAGCGCCTGACCTATCGGCAGTCGGACCAAAGGACGCTGATTGAAGGGACATGAATGAACATTCCCGCCGTTCATCGCCCCATTGGAGCGCCTTTAGTACCCCCTGGGCCGCCCCTCGGTCGAAAGTGATATATTATCTAGGGGTACCGGGGCGCACCGCGCGTGCTGTATATCCGAATGGGTCGCTCAGAAATTTCTACCAAACATTCCGGGGTCACCTAGACAGCCCCTACGCGACCGGCAGGCCATGCGGGGTGCAGCCTTCCCCTATCAGACCTTCACGCTTGAGTTCGGTCAGGTAATCTCGCCAGGTGAGGACCGCGCACGTCTGTCTCGCGTAACTGCAGATGTCTGTTAAATTGCTCTTTCGATTACCAATTATGGTGCGGCTTACCGCCATATATTGAAATGTTGCTGCATGTACTCGATGCACCGGCGATTGGCCTCAGCACGGTTCGCACCCTCGATGGTGGCGAGGTATAGTGAGGCGACATCGTGTGCAGCGGTCGTCCGTGGTTCTTCCAGCCCGGCAGGAAGCCAGATCGGGATACCTTTCAGCGCGAGCATGCCCGACAACCAAACATCGTCGACTGCCCATATGACATCAGGAATGTCATATGCGATATCATCGAAAAACTCTGGACGCACGACGGCACCACCGAGCCCCTGAAGTACGTCCACATAACCGCCCTCCGCAACCAAGCTTGGCATCGGCCTCGGCCGGTCCAAACGCAACACCATGGAAGCGAACTTATGTCGTAGTCGGCGGGCGCGGAGCGAAAGATCTATTTTCCTTCTGCGCATTGCTTTCGGCACAAAGGCGGAAGGTCTCGCAATATCGGTTGGCACGTCCTTGCCGATCAGGGCTACGCACTCCGCCGGTCGCTCATCCTGTGCCGCGAATAACTGAGCGGCCCAATTAGGCGAGAACACCTTGTCGTCGTCACAAAATAGGATCTGCGCTTTTTTCCCACGGAGATCGCGCGCAGCAAACAGCACCTTAGACGC
This sequence comes from Rhizobium sp. LjRoot258, assembly GCF_964254185.1. Taxonomy (NCBI): domain Bacteria; kingdom Pseudomonadati; phylum Pseudomonadota; class Alphaproteobacteria; order Hyphomicrobiales; family Rhizobiaceae; genus Rhizobium; species Rhizobium sp. LjRoot258. Next base: position 1,240,360 of record NZ_CAXUST020000001.1, read on the forward strand.
AGGCCCCATGTCTTCTTCAGGCTGAACTATCGTGATCCCGGTGGGTACAGATGGAAGAGACCCGTCGTAGTCGGGAAATCGTCGATATCGTTTGGGTACGTAGAGCCGGATTTCATCCACCACACCGTTCTGCTTTATGAGGCTGTTCAGCGTCGGCGCAAGCTTAGCGAAACGTGGAGGGATCGTGGAGAGCGAGATGATGCGCAATGTCGTGGGCTCGGCGGAACTATAATGCATTGACGGGAGGTTGTGCGGCACTGTGCCATTCCGAGTTGAGTTAAGTCAACCAAGACCGAACCAATGAGCGTGAATGGGCGGCAGGCAAGCAGCCCACTCCATCAACGACTGCGGCCATTCAGTCAAGAGCAGGCGGCTGTGTCATATCTGCGAGATGCTCGCTGCAGATTTTGCGAACCGGACTTTATTCAGCATGCAGCCCACCAAAACTCCCACAGATGCACCAAGTATTTTGACGAGCGCGTCGTGCAGGCGCGCGTGACGCGTCGGGGACAAATATTGCAGGTATTCAATTGCCAATGCGCCGAGGAATAAGAGAATGGCGACCGCGAGCCAATGCCGCGGATAGGCGACCGCGAACATGAAGCCGACCAACGAATAGGCCAGCGCGCGGTCGAGATTGACCGAGGTCACGGTATGCGGCCGCAGCCCGATCGGCGACAGCGTGGCGAAAATAATGGCCGCGAGAAGCAGCCAGGCACCCGGCCTTACAAATTTACTTGAGATCATCGGTGCGATGTAGCTCCATCGCGAGCGAATTGATAGCGCACAATTGCGTTATCACACCAGCTTTGGAAGCTGGCGGATATGGGCTTTCTCGCTCCGCCCACTTGTGCGATAGCGAAGGTGAAACAGGAATGGACGAACGACCGTGACCAGACAGGATGTCGAGAGCGCCGAGGCGGCCATGCGCAGCCTCTTTCCAGCAACGCCACTGCAGCTGAACGAGCACCTGTCGGCGCGTTATGGCGCCGACATCTGGCTGAAGCGCGAAGATCTTTCGCCCGTGCGCTCCTACAAGATTCGCGGCGCCTTCAATTTCTTCCGCAAGGCAATCGCCGAGGGCGCCGGCGGCAAGACCTTCGTCTGTGCCTCGGCCGGCAATCATGCCCAGGGCTTTGCCTTTGTCTGCCGCTATTTCGGTGTGCCTGGTGTTGTCTTCATGCCGGTGACGACGCCGCAGCAGAAGATCGACAAGACCCGCATTTTTGGTGCGGAGTTCATCACCATCAAGCTGACGGGCGACTTCTTCGATCAATGCTACCAGGCCGCGCGCGATCACGTCGAGGCGATCGACGGCGTGATGGTCCCGCCTTTCGACCATGCGGATATCATCGAAGGCCAGGCGACGGTTGCTGCCGAAATCCTGCAGCAGCTGCCCGAGGGAACGGTACCTGATATGGTCGTCATGCCGGTGGGCGGCGGCGGCCTCGCGGCTGGCATCACCGGCTATCTCGATGGCGTTGTGCCGACGTCCGGGTTCGTCTTCACGGAGCCGGCCGGAGCGCCGAGCCTGAAGCGAAGCATCGAGGCAGGGCGCGTGGTGACGCTCACCAAGGTTGACAATTTCGTCGACGGCGCGGCCGTGGCGAGGATCGGGGACCTGAACTTTGCCGCCTTGGAAACATTCCCGACCGAGCAGGTCATGCTGATGCCGGAAAACGCGATCTGCGTGACCATCGGCGAGATGCTGAACGTGGAGGGAGTCGTTCTTGAGCCGGCAGGGGCGTTGTCGCTGACCGCGATCGCCGCGATGGATCCGGAAGTGCTGAGAGGCAAGACTGTCATAGCAGTCGTTTCTGGAGGAAACTTCGATTTCGAGCGCCTTCCAGACGTCAAGGAGCGCGCCATGCGCTATGCCGGCTTGAAGAAGTACTTCATCCTGCGGATGCCGCAGCGACCGGGCGCTTTGCGTGACTTTCTGAACCTGCTTGGCCCGGACGACGATATCGCCCGTTTCGAGTATCTGAAGAAGACGGCTCGCAATTTCGGCTCGGTGCTGATCGGCATCGAATCCAAGGCACCTGAAAATTTCGCGCAACTCGTCGCGAACTTCGAGAATGCTGCCATCGGCTTCGAGGACATCACCGAAAACGAGATCCTCGCAAACCTCATCATTTAACTTTTCCGGCACGAGCTGGCATGATAAAGGCGGAGTATGGCTTCGATCTTCTCCAGTATTTTCTCAATGTTTTCAGGCGCCGGCAAATCTCCTGACGCTTCGGCAGGCGTCTCGTCCGAGCCCCAGCTCTACGGCGACTGCACAATCTACGCCGAGCCGCAGAAGGAAGGTGGCCAATATCGTCTCGCCGGCCGAATCGAGAAGACTGTTGATGGCGAAGTCCTCGTGCGCAACTTCATCCGCGCCGATATGTTCGGTTCTTCCGATGATGCGATCGAGTGCACGGTACGCAAGGCGCAGCAGATTATCGATCAGAACGGCCCGTCACTGTTCAGCGATGGCGCAAGAGTTCGTCAGGTCTGATCCCCTTCCGACGCGGTTTTTCGGTATCTGCCGAGGCAACGTTTCTGCTCACGCAATCTTAAAGGATTGCGAAGAATCTTGGTGTTCGAAGTCTTACAGAACAGCCACGTGCGCTACGCCACACAAAAACCGACCGTCATGTTCACCGCCGTTGGTTGCTGGCGTGGACACAGCGCCTCTGGTGTTGACGCGCTGGCTGATGACAGGGGCGCCTGATGCAAGCCATTAACCTGCTGCTCTTTGCCATTGAGGCGGTTAGTTATTTCACCCTCATGGTGACGCTGTTGCATTTCCGCCAGCGCCTCGGTTTGGGCGTGTTTCTCACCGCCCTCGGCGTAATGCATTTCATGGAAACCTATCTGGCGGCAGTCTTCTATGTCGCGCTGCCGTTCGGCGTTGCGTCGCCCGGCTCGTCGGTGTTTTTCGCCGGCAAGCTGATGATGATTCTCATGCTGTACCTGCAAGAGGATGCCGCCACGGTTCGTCAACCGATCTACGGCCTCTTTCTCGGCAACATTCTGACGGTCGGCATAGCGTGGCTGCTTCAGTTGCATACGCCAATCGATCTCCCGCGTGGGGACGGCGCGAATTTCGATTTCCTCAAGGAAATGGGCTGGCTGATGGTGTGGGGCACAACACTTTTGTATCTCGATTCCATCGGCATTATCCTGTTGTACGAGCGTCTCGGCCGTTATCTGAAACGCAAGATCATCTTGCGCTTCATGATCTGCGGCTTCGTCCTCCTAACCTTCGATCAGATCGGGTTCTTCGGTGCCTTGCACTACTTCCTCGAGATTCCCGCCTCCGCCTTCTGGGACGGGTGGAGGGCAAAGATGTTCGCCGTCTGCATCTATACCGCGCTCTTTGCCGTCTATGAGATTTGGATACGCCGCGAGGGCGGTCCCGCGAGCGTGCGGCCGATCAGCGATGTCTTCAGTGATCTGACCTTCCGGGAGCGCTACAACGATCTGCTGAACCGTACCGGCAGGGACGTTCTGACCGGTGTTTACGACCGCACGCGGATGGAGATGGACGCGCCGGTCATGGTCCGCGAGGCGCTGCGGCAAGGGCAGTTCGTCACTGTGATTATCCTGGATGCGGACCATTTCAAGGATGTCAACGACCGCTTCGGACATCTGCAGGGGGATGAGGTGTTGAAAGCGATCACGCTTCGCCTCGGCACCATTCTGCGATCGGCCGATCGTGTTTTCCGCTTCGGCGGCGAAGAATTTGTCGCGGTCTGCCCGGCAACCGACCATGCTGAGGGAATGCGTCTTGCCGAACGCTTGCGCTGGACGATCGCAAGCAGCGTCAAGACGCCGGACAGAAACCCGGTTACCGTCAGCATCGGCGTGGCGACAGCCGATACCGACGGCGTGAGCTTCACAACCGTCCTTTCGGCTGCCGATGAGAGGCTCTATCAGGCAAAGAAAGGCGGCCGCAACTGCGTCGTTGGCAAGCCTGGGCTTGTGAGGACTGGTTAGCGATTAACCGGCGCGGAATATCTTGGCGCCGGAGGGGGCGCTTGTCGCGCCGCCGTCGACCACGATCTCGATCCCTGTTACGTTAGCCGAATCGCTTGAGGCGAAATAGAGTGCAGCCTTGGCAATTTCCTCCGCTTCGCTCATTCGTCCGAGTGGACTCATCCCGCCCAGCCGGGCTTCGAGCGCGGACATTGCATCGGCGGTGGACGCCATCGGTTGCCAGATCGGTGTTTTGGTGCCGCCGGGCGTGACCTGATTGACGCGGATGCCGCGCGGCGCAAGCTCGGACGCCATATTTCGGGTCATGGCGCGTACCGCACCCTTCGTCGCGGCATAGGCCGACCAGCCAGGCGCACCAAGCACCGCATGCACGGATCCGTTGAGGATGACAGAGCCGCCATCGTTCAGATGCGGCAGTGCCGACTGGACCGTAAAGAAGACGGCGGTGAGGTTCGTGCTGATGATGGCGTTAAATTGCTCCAGCGACGTCCCTCCAAGTGGGGTAGCACCGCCAATGCCGGCATTGGCGAAGAGCACGTCAAATTTACCGAACTTGGCAGTTGCTTCCGCGAATGCCCGTTCCGTGGCCGCTACATCAGTGACGTCGAGCTTCAGCGTGAGCACGTTGCTACCTAGAGCTTTTTCGGCCGCCGCGAGGGTCTCGGGATTCCGACCGGTAATGATCACCTTGGCCCCTTCATCGAGGAAGACCTTGGCGGTCGCAAGACCGATGCCGCTGTTTCCGCCCGTAATCAGGGCGACCTTGTTCTGCAGACGCATTGCATGACTCCTCTTGGAAATTTGCACGATCTGGATTACGATCGACATCCATAAGGATTATGATCATAATCTTGATAAGTCAACCGATCCCGGGAGAGGATTTTCATGGGCCACTCACAGCAGGATAAGCGTGAGACGCACGAGAGGATCGTCGAAATCGCGTCGAAGCGTTTACGCGAGAAGGGGCTGGAAGGCGTAGGCGTCGCGGATCTGATGAAGGAGGCGGGGCTGACGGTCGGCGGCTTCTACAAGCACTTCGCGTCGCGTGACGAACTGGTGGTCGAGGCGATGCAAGCAGCCTTTAGCGCCTGGGCCGCGAAGGTACGGTCGGAAGGGCGGGCTCCGGAGGATATTCCGTTGCAGGAGTATGCGGCGACCTACCTGAGCGGGGAACACCGGGACGATACCGCTGGGGGATGCCCGTTCGCAGCCCTCGCGGCTGATATAGCGCGCGCCGGCGAGAGGTGCCGGTCGCTCGCGACCGATCAGATGAAGACGAACTTACACACCATGCAGGCGCGCATGAACACGACCGATGAAACCGAGGCGCGCCGCAAGGCGATTATCACGTCCTGCCTCATGACCGGCGCACTTGGTCTCGCACGGATCGCGAAGGATGAGGTCCTCGCCAGCGAGATACTCGATACCGTGAAGGCTTTCGTGAACGAGCTCGGCACAAACTGAAAACGGCCGGTGAGAACCGGCCGTTTCAACATCAGTCTGAACACCGATTAGGCGGCGAGGGCGATTTCCTCGGCGCGAGCCTTGGCAGCGCCAATTGCCTTCTCGGCAGCTTCCGGGCCAAAGGCGAGGCCTTCGACGTAGATCGTTTCGATGTCGGTGATGCCGAGGAAGCCGAGGACCGACTTCAGATACGGAACGGCATGGTTCATGCCGGCTGCCGGGCCCTGCGAGTACACGCCGCCGGAGGCGAGAACGACGTAGACCTTCTTGCCGGTGGCAAGGCCGACCGGGCCGCTTTCGGTATACTTGAAGGTGAGGCCGGCGCGGGCGACGTTGTCGATCCAGGTCTTCAGCGACGAATAGATGTTGAAGTTGATGAGGCCGGTGCCGATGACGATCGTATCGGCGGCAAGCAGTTCAGCGGCGAGTTCGTCGGACGTCTTCACAGCTGCGGCTTCGTCAGCGGTGCGGGCATCAGCTGGCTTGCGGATCGCGGCGGTGAAGAGATCGTCGATGTGCGGAAGCGGGTTGGCGGCGAGGTCGCGGCGAACGACAGCGCTGCCGGGTTGCTGAGTCTTGATCTTTTCGACGAGGTCAGCCGCGATCGTGGTGGAAAGCGAGTCTACGCGCGGGCTGGAAGTCAGAAGCAGGATGGACGACATGATTGAATTTCCTCTCGAATTGGGTTCTGCGGCTCGTCTTGGGAGTCTCGAGCCGCCGTTTCGAGAGGAAAATAGGACTGGCCGACTATCGAAAAAACTGTGATAATGTCGATCAAAATCATCGATAGATTGGATGGTAAGTGCTTCCGAACCCGACATTGGACCAGCTGCAAGTATTTCTCACTGTCGCGGAGACGGGCAGCTTTTCGGCCGCTTCGCGCACGCTCAACCGCGCTCAGTCGGTCATCAGCTACACGATCGCCAACCTCGAGGCTCAACTGGAAGTGCCGCTCTTCGAGCGCTCCGGCGCGAGGCAGCCGAAGCTGACGGAGGCGGGCAAGGCGCTTCTTGAGGATGCGCGGCGGCTTGTCTCCGATCTCGAGGTGATGCGCGCCCGCGTAAAGGGGCTGAAGGAAGGACTGGAGGCCGAGGTCTCCGTGGCGATTAGCGTCATGGTGCCGTCGCATGCAGTCGTCGACGTGCTGCGCGGGTTCCGTGACAAATTCCCGTCCGTGGCGCTTAGTTTGACGGTGGGTGAACTCGGTGTGGTGATGGATCTCGTTTTGAGCGGCAAGGCAACGATAGGCATCGGCGGCGCTCTGCTGAAGCAACACGATGCGCTTGTTGCAGAACAAATCGGACACTCCTTCATGATGCCCGTTGCCGCGCATGATCATCCGCTGGCGAAGATCGGCAGACCGCTGACCCTGGCGGATGTCCGGGAGGAGACGCAGTTGGTGGTGACGGACGCGTCGGGTTTGACAAAAGGCCGGGATTTCAATGTGCTTTCCTACAAGACGTGGCGGGTCAGCGACATTGCGACGAAACACTCCCTCATTCGCGGTGGGCTTGGTTGGGGCGGCTTGCCCGCCTCGCTCATTCGCAACGATCTGAGAAGCGGCGCTTTGGTCCATCTCGACTTGCCGTCTTTCGAGCAGGGAGAATATCCGATCTACGCCATGAGACGGATCGCCAGCCCGCCTGGTCCGGCGGCAAGCTGGATGATCGATGCGTTTCGGGTGAGGCTCGAGCAATGTCCTAGGCACGCCGACTTTACGGCTCAACTGGCCGAGCTGTCGCCGCCCGATTTGCCGATTGCCGCCGAGTAAGAGGACGCGGATTCCTTGCGTCCTCCCATTCCGCTCTGAATGGACAACCTTCCAAAAGCTCACATCTAGAGTATCAACCTGAACTTCGTGAAGCCTTCGGCGCCGTCGCCTGCTTCCTCGATCTTGACGCTTTTCACGTCAGCCAGGAACTGTTTTGCCTTCGGGCTGCTCTGGAAGACTGCCGTTGTTCCCGAGAGTGGCTTGAAGCTCCAGTTGCCGTCGGCCGACGGATTGATCGTGCCCTCTTCGTGGACGAAGCGGACGATGACATCGCGGTTCGTGTCCGGCGCCTGGAAGACGACCTTGTCGGCGGCAATTTCCGGAAACTTTCCACCGCCGCCGGCGCGGTAATTGTTGGTGACGACCACGAATTTCTGCTTGAGGTCAATAGGTTTGCCATCAAACTGCAGGTTCTGGATGCGGTTTGCGTCGGCATTGATCAGCTTGCCGTCATCATCGAACCTGGGCGGTTGTGACAGGTCGATCTGGTAGGTCACGCCGTCGATCACATCGAAGTTGTAAGATGGGAAGGCGTTGTTCAGCAGGTCTGCATCCTTCGATCCGGGTTTGACCTCATTGAACATCGCCGCTGACATCTCCAGCCAGTTCTTCACCTGCTCGCCGCTGATGGCGACCGCCTGAACCGTGTTGGGGTATAGGTAGAGGTCTGCCACGTTCTTGATCGCGATGTCGCCGGCGGGCACATCCGTATAGTAGTCCGCGCCGCCGCGTCCCCCGGCCTTGAAGGGTGCGGCTGCCGACAGCACCGGCAGGTCCTTGTATTCGGTGTCTGCCAGCATTTGCTTGATATACCAGGTCTGGGCCTGGCTGACGATCTGAACGGACGGGTCGTCGGCAACCAGCGCGAAATAGGAGTAGAGCGGCGCCGAGGTCTTGCCGACGGGGGTGCGCACATAAGCGAGCGTTGCCTCGTGCTCGGCCTTCGCAGCCTCAATGACGTCCTTCTTATCGGCCACATCGGCGATGATCTTCTTTTTGTCATCGCGGTGGTAGATCGGCCGTGCTTCCGATGTGAAGTCGACAATCCGCCAGCCTTTGCCGTCCTTTTCCAGCAGGAGATCAATCAGGCCGAGATGCGAGCCCCAGAAGCCGGCCATCACCGCGGGTTTGCCGTGCAACGTACCTTTCACCGGATCGGCATTCTGAATGCCGTCCCAAGTCTTCGGACCGGGAAAGACGAGGTGCTGATGCCCGGTGAAGATCGCGTCGATCCCATCGACCGCGGCAAGATGCAGGGATGCATTCTCCATCTTCTCGGATGGGGCCACACCGTCGATGCCGGAGTGCGAGAGCGCGATGACGATATCCGCGCCTTCCTGCTTCATGACCGGCACCCAGGCTTTAGCAGCTTCAACGATGTCGCGCGTCTGCGCCTTGCCTTCGAGGTTCTTGATGTCCCACAGCATGATCTGCGGCGGTACGAAGCCGATGAAGCCGATCTTGACGGGGCTGTCGTTGCCGGCGCCGTCCTTGATGGTTTTCTCGACGATGACGTACGGCTTGAGGAACAGCTCGTCCTTTGTCGGGTCGGACGCAAGTTGGCCCTTCGTCAGGTTGGCGCAGACGAACGGGAAGTTTGCTCCGCTCAGCACCTTGAACATGAAGTCGAGACCGTAGTTGAATTCATGGTTGCCGAGCGTGCCGACGGTGTACCCCAGCGTGTTCATTGCCTTGATGACGGGATGCACATCGCCGTCCTTCATGCCGAGCTGATAGGCCATGTAGTCACCCATGGGATTGCCCTGCAACACGTCGCCGTTATCGATCAGCAGCGAATTGGCAGCTTCCGCCCGGATGTTGTCGATGATCGTCGCAGTGCGCGCCAGGCCCATCGTGTCGTTCGGTTTGTCGGCATAGTAGTCGTAGGGGAAGACGTTGACGTGAATATCCGTCGTTTCCATCAGGCGCAGATGAGCCTGATTGGCGCCCGCGCGCGCACTAAAGGGATGAAGCAGGATGAGTGCAGAGGTGGCAGCAATGCCGCCAAGCAACGAGCGGCGGGTCATTGGCGGCAGATCGAGAATGGAAGACATGAAAACTCCTTCGAAAATCACGCGTCGCCCGGCCCACAGGCGAGACTAGGGTGATTTGCGAAGGAGTAAACCCTGAAAATGACAGGGAAATTATCGCGTCAGGACCGGTTTCACTTCCTTGTGGAAGAACCGGAAATACGACGATACCTGCGCGCGGGCATTGGAGTTCGGATCGAACTGAATTCCAAGGCGGCCATTGTGGGTCCAGCGGATGATGCCGTGAAGGGTGCCGAGATCATCGGCAAGGATCTGCACACGGCTGCCAGATGCCGCATGAATCGGCGCCCGGATTTCGACGGCCATGCCGGTAACCGACATGTCAAGGATGCGCGCATCCACTTCCTTGGTGAGATAGCGGACCTTACCGAATATGCGGCAATGTTTGCGCTCGGCCTTGCGAGTGATGATATTCAGATTGTTCTGCATGTTACGCTCCACCAGAAACATGTGGATGAAATCTACTGGGTGAACATTGAGAATGCTTTAATAGCTCGATCTAAAATTACGGAGATGTCGGCTTTGGATGTGATCTGCGTGCAACGACGTGTTCCCGCCACACGGTGAAAATGCCTGCCGCAACGACAATGACAGAGCCGATGATCATATTGAGGCTTAGCCTCTCGTTGTAGATCACGACGCCGATGATGGATGCATAGACAAGCTGCAGATATGTCAGCGGCTGCACGGCGGCGGCATCCAGCATGTCGTACGCACGGATGAGAAAATAATGGCTCGATATGCTGGTCATGCAGACAAGCGCCATCCATCCCCAATCCCACCCCGACATCCATATCCAATAGAAAGGGCCGACCAGCGTCATGGCGATGCCGCCGACGACGCCCGTATAGAAAAAACTCGTCATGGCCGAGTCGTGCCGGCTGACAAGCCGCGTCGCGATGACATAGAAGGCAAACAGGAAGCACGAGAAGACCGCAAGCAGCAGCTTGAAGTCGAAGAATCCGCCTTCCGGCTTCAGAATCAGCAAGACCCCGACCAGACCCGTGGCGATCGCCGTCCAGCGACGCCAGCCGACCCGTTCGCCAAGGATCGGCATTGAAAGCAGGGCAATGAGAATCGGCGTTGCCGAGAAGATCGCTTGCGAATGGGCAAGACCGATCAGGGCAAAGCAGTTGATGACGACAACCACCTGCGCGGCCAGCAAAAGGCCCCTGATCACCTGCAGGAACGGCCTCTTTGTCCTGGCCGCCTGCTTCAGGCCACCCCTCATCCTGCAGGCCAGCGCAACGGTGAAGGTGGCAAACGCCCAGTAGCGGATCATGGTGACGAAGACGGGCGGGTAGGCGGATGCCAGATGTTTCGAGATGCCGTCCTGCAGCGAAAAGATGGTGATCGCCAACAGGACGAGAATATAGCCTTGGGTCTTGGATTTCATGCGTGTGTCTTAGAGCGGGGGGATCAGGCAGGGGATAGCGAGGCCGCAGCTCCGCGCCGGGGACTGTCTGCCGATTTTGGGGCTCTGTCAAAGCCCGACATTTGGCCTATCGATGACTTCTCTGAGCGCAAAGCTGGAATTGATCTTCACGACGTGCGGAAGCGCCGAGAGCCAGTCGCGATGGATGCGCTCGTAGTCCTCCAGGTCACGGGCGGCGACACGGAGAATGTAATCGTATTCGCCGGACATCAGGTAGCAGACGAGGACGTTCGGACAGCGCTTAACGGCAGCCTCGAATTCGGAGAGCGTCTTCGCAAACTGGCCCGACAGAGAAATGTGCACCACCGCGATCATCCTGTAGTCGAGCGCCTTGTGCGAGACGTGGGCGTGATAGCCGCTGATGACGCCGCTCTTCTCCAATATGTCGAGCCGCCGCGAACAGGCCGATGCCGACAATCCAACCTTGGCGGCAAGATCGGCATTGGTGATGCGGGCATTGGACTGAAGCGTCTTCAGAATCGCAAGATCGATGGCGTCGAGTTCGGACATTCGAAGAACTTTCGATTATTTGCTCGAATTCGCAATGATCTTCGAAAATCAGCGTCAGCGCAAACCTTCTTTGCAAGGACATTTCGTGGCTGTGGTGGTTGGATTTCCCGGTCAAAGACACTCCGCCAAGCGGACATAAAAGAGAGGAACGCCTATGCGTGTCGGTTGCCCGAAGGAAATCAAGAATCATGAATATCGTGTCGGCCTGACACCTGCGTCCGTTCGTGAGTACGTCGCCCATGGCCATGACGTCTGGGTCGAAAGCAAGGCAGGCGCCGGCATTGGCGCCGATGATGCCGCCTATGTGGCCGCTGGCGCAAAGATTGCCGCCACGGCCAAGGAAATCTTCGAGAAGTGCGACATGATCGTAAAGGTCAAGGAGCCGCAGCCCTCCGAGTGGGCGCAGCTTCGCGATGGCCAGATTCTCTATACCTATCTTCACCTCGCGCCCGATCCGGAACAGACCAAAGGCCTGCTTGCCTCCGGCGTCACCGCTGTTGCCTATGAGACTGTGACGGATGATCGCGGCGGCCTGCCGCTCCTTGCTCCGATGTCCGAGGTCGCCGGACGTCTGTCGATCCAGGCCGGGGCGACCGCATTGCAGAAGGCCAACGGCGGCCTTGGCATCTTGCTCGGAGGCGTGCCCGGCGTGCTGCCGGCCAAGGTCACGGTGATCGGCGGCGGTGTGGTCGGCTTGCACGCGGCCAGGATGGCGGCAGGCCTCGGTGCCGACGTCAGCATCCTCGACAAGTCCCTGCCGCGCCTGCGCCAGCTCGATGATATCTTCGGTGGTCGTGTCCATACCCGCTATTCCAGCATTCAGGCCTTGGAAGAGGAGGTATTCTCGGCCGACCTCGTCATCGGCGCTGTGCTCATTCCGGGCGCTGCCGCACCGAAGCTTGTCACCCGTGAAATGCTGTCGGGCATGAAGCGAGGCTCTGTCATCGTCGACGTCGCCATCGACCAAGGTGGCTGCTTTGAGACGTCGCATGCAACGACGCATTCCGAGCCGACCTACGTCGTCGATGACGTGGTGCATTATTGCGTTGCCAACATGCCTGGCGCTGTGCCGGTCACTTCGGCGCATGCCCTGAACAATGCGACGCTCGTTTATGGCCTGGCGCTTGCAGACCGCGGACTGCGCGCGATCGCGGAAGATCGCCACCTGAGGAACGGTCTCAACATCCATAAGGGTCGCGTCACCAACAAGCCGGTGGCCGAAGCGCTGGGCTATGAATCCTACACTCCGGAAAGCGTACTGAACGTAGCGTAAATTACTTCACGTTAGGTGAGACAGGTCGGCCGCAGTCTCTTGCGGCCGGCTTTTTTCTTGTCATCTGTCTATACGGCACTGATAGCAATTGTTGCGCGCCGAGCGCACATGCACGTAGGCAATCTCCGGCCGCTCGAGGAGTTCGGCGGCATAGGAGCGGATATGGGGCGTCGGCGTCACCGCGCCGGTGCCGTAGACGATGCGGTTTTCGGCATTGTAGCCGCGCACGATGAAATCCGGGCTGGTCAGCACCGGCGGTAGGACTTCTTCGGCGGCATAGCGCTCGCAGCGTTCCTTGTGGAGGAAGACAGGACCGGTTTCGGCATAGGGCTGAAGCTCGGGAAACGGCCTATAGGCGAAGACCAGCAGGTCCTCGCCCGCATCGATATTCTTCAGGCAATGGCGGCAGGGATGGCCTGGGCCGTCAGAGACCATGGTCTCGGGCAAGAAACCGTAGGCATCTGTACCGCCGTTCCAGACATTTGCGGCGTCGGCAGTGGGCATGGCGCAAAAGCGGATGTCGGTCATGGCAGATCTCCTAGCTGATTGCCATGAGATGCACCTTTGCCGACGCACATACCACCCGATTCCTGCAGGTGCTTTCGGACTGGTTTCCCTCTGCCGGCTCACCAGTCCCTTTTACTCAATTCCAGAAGTTCCTTGTCGCTGAGAGGCCGGACGATGCCCGAGCCGGTGGAGACCGGGGAAAAGCCGAACATCTGGTAGAGCTGCAAGGCGCGCGGGTGATCGAGGTTGTTGGTAGTCGTCGTCACCCGCTTCGGATTGAGCGTCCAGATCGCATAGAGCGCCTGCAGCAGGAACCACTTTCCGATCCCCAGACCAAGCGCATGCTCGAACAGCCCGAAGTGGCAGAGCTCGATCGTGTCCTCATCCTCGATGAAATATTCATAGAAACCGGCGGGTGCGCCGTTCACGTAGAGGACGCTGATATTGTTGCGCTTGTCGTGCAGCGCCCTGGCCAGATCCTCGTCAACCATCCGCAAACGGTCCACCCACTGCCATCTGGCCCCGACTTGGCGGTAGAGATAGCGGTAGAACGGCAACGGAATGTCGGGAACCCGCATGATCGCCGTCTGGATGTTGATCGGCACCGGCAGGCTTGCCTTCGGCGGTGCCGTCATTTCCAGGCGCGTAATATGGGCTTTCATGGACGAGGGGGCCTTCACCATCGTGTCAGGCTTTGACCGGCTCTGGCGGGCCAGTGACGACGGGCGTGTCGTCCCGGCCACCCCATTCGCTCCAGGAGCCGTCGTAGAGCTTGTTGTCGGTATGGCCGAGCGATTCGAGCGCCAGCGTGATGATCGCAGCTGTGATGCCGGAGCCGCAGGATGTCACCACGGGCTTCGAAAGGTCTATGCCCGCGTCCTCGATTGTCTGCTGGAGTTCCGGCAGCGACTTGAAGCGGCCCTGATTGGCGAAGACGCCCGATGGCAGGTTTCGCGCGCCGGGCATGTGACCGGATCGCATACCAGCGCGAGGCTCAGGCTCGAGCGCTGCAAATCGGCCGGCGCTTCGGGCATCGGCTATCTGCAGGGCGCCGCTCGCAACGATGTCCCGCATTGTGTCGAGATTGACGACCCGCGAGGCGTCATAGGTCGGCCTAAAGACCTTGGGCTCATAATGCGGCACGTTTGTCTCGAGCGGGCGGCCCTCGGATTTCCATCCGTCCAGGCCGCCGTCGAGCACATACACATTACGCGCGCCCATCACCCGAAACAGCCACCAAACACGCGGAGAGGCGAACATCCCGATGCCGTCATAAACGACGATGCGGTCCTTTTCCTCGATCCCGAGCTTGCCGACCTCGATTGCGAAAAGGTCTGGCGAAGGAATGGTGTGCGGCAGCGGCACGGAGTGATCGGCGATCTTGTCCTGATCGAAACGGATCGCACCAGGGATATGGCCGGCGGCGTATTCCGCGTCAGCATCACGCTTCTGCGCCGGCAGATAGAAGGACGCATCCAGGAGCCGCAAATCCGGCTTGCCGAGTTCCGCCTGCAGCCAATCGGCCGAAACGACGAAACGGCTCTTCTCTTCGCTCATTTTGCTCTCCCTAGACATTCAAGCTTCGTCGCCGGGAGCGCCGAAGCGAATCCGGAAGCGCCGGTTTTCTTTGCCCTTCTTCTCGATCTTGGCAATGTGAATCTTGCCGACTTCCTGAGTTTCGGACACATGTGTGCCGCCGCAAGGCTGGCTGTCAATCGCAGAGTTTTCGCCGATACAGACAAGGCTGACCCGGCCAAGGCCGCTCGGCGGGCGAACATTCTTGGATTTGACGATGCCGGGATTGGACGCAAGTTCCTCGTCGGTAATCCACTGCAAGTAGACCGGGTGGTTCTGCCGCACCAGTTCCATGAGCTTGTCGGTCACGTCGTCCTTGTCGATCGTCTCGCTCATGTCGAAGTCAACACGGCTCTCGTCTTCGCCGACGGCGGCACCGGTGATCGGATAGGAGCAGACGACGGAAAGCAGATGGCAGGCCGTGTGCATTCGCATCAGCTTGTAGCGACGCGGCCAGTCGACATGCAGCACCAGCTTTTCGCCAACAGCTGGCTTAGCTTCGCCTTCGAGCGGCATGTGCACGACGATGTCTTTTGTCGCTCCATGCTTCGTCTGCCCAAGCGCGATCTTGCTGCCGTCCGTGCGCTCGAGAAAGCCGGTATCGCCCGGCTGGCCTCCCGATGTCGCATAAAAGCAGGTCTGGTCCAGCTCAACGCCCCCGTCATCGTGAACGGCGGTCACCACCGCCTCGCATGTCGAAAGATAGAAATCGTCACGATAGAGGGCATTGACGGGCATGGGGTCTCACGCTGCTGGTTCGTATGGGATCTGTATGTTTTGCGTCTTGGCGAGCCATGCGGGAACGGGAAGGCTCTTCGACGTCAGGAAGTCCGGATTGAAGAGCTTGGACTGGTAGCGGTTGCCGTAGTCGGCGAGGATCGTCACGACTGTATGGCCGGGACCGAGCTCCCTGGCAAGGCGCACTGCGCCGGCGATGTTGATCGCCGTCGATCCACCCAGGCACAGACCTTCATGCTCGACGAGATCGAAAACGTAGGGCAGGGCTTCAGCATCCGAAATGCTGTAGGCGAAATCGGGCGTGAAACCTTCCAGGTTTGCCGTGATCCGGCCCTGACCGATTCCTTCGGTGATCGAGGAGCCAGCGGATTTAAGTTCGCCGTTCTTGTAGAATTCGTAGAGCGCGGCTCCGTCGGGATCGGCAAGGCCGATCTTGATGTCCTTGCTGAAGGCCTTGAGGCCGGCTGCGACACCCGCAAGCGTCCCCCCCGAGCCAACGGAGCAGATAAAGCCATCCACTTTGCCGTTCGTATCGTTCCAGATTTCGCGGGCTGTCGTTTCGATGTGGGCCTGTCGGTTGGCGACGTTGTCGAACTGGTTTGCCCAGATCGCGCCGTTCGGGTCCGTCTTTGCCAGCTGTTCGGCAAGCCTTCCGGACACCTTCACATAGTTGTTCGGGTTCTTGTAGGGGACGGCGGGCACCTCGACGAGTTCTGCGCCGAGCAACTTCAGTGCGTCCTTCTTTTCCTGGCTCTGAGTCTCCGGGATGACGATGACGGTTCGGTAGCCAAGCGCCTTCGCAACGACGGTCAAGCCGATGCCGGTATTGCCGGCCGTCCCCTCGACGATAACGCCGCCCGGCCTCAGCAGGCCCTTCGTCTCTGCATCGCGAATGATGTAGAGCGCAGCGCGATCCTTGACCGACTGGCCGGGATTGAGGAATTCCGCTTTGCCAAGAATAGTGCAGCCGGTCGCTTCCGACGCGCCCTTGAGCTTGATCAGGGGGGTGTTGCCGATTGCCTCTAGAACGGAGGGATAGACGGTCATGGACTCTGCCTCATTTGAACGCTTAGTTTAGGAACGGTCTTTTCCCTTCACAAGGCTAGGTTGGCAAGAAATGCTATTCCATCCCTTTGAGCGCAACGATAAAATTAGACTTCGCTGCGTCCAGGGTGGTCGAGACTGAGCGTTCGCCGCCATTGTGATCCGGAGATTGACTTTCAACGTACGGATGACGACAAAGCAATCTCTAAAAGCGGAAACGACCGAAACCGTCATGGTTCACGAGCATATCGACACGGTCGATGCACTGATGGCGCATTACGTCGCCGGATCCCTTCCTGAGCCAGCGCGCGTGCTGGTGGAATCGCATCTTGAAATGAAGCCGGATCATCGCCTGCTGGTGAGCGATTTCGAATCCCTGGCTGGCGAGGCTCTCGAGCAGATACCGGAGGCTGCGATCGGCGATCGCAAGGCGCAGCTCGCTGCCGTCTTCGCCTCCGCGCCGCCGGCCGAAGATCGCGCGTCAGCCGATCTGCAGGCACACAGGGGCTTCTTCCCGAAAGCGATACGCAATCTGGTCGGCTATGATGTGGATACAGTGCCTTGGAAGACGAAGCTTCCAGGCTTCAAGCAATACTCCACCGACATCGATGGCTGTGAAGTCGGCCTGATGTGGATCAAGGCCGGCCGGGCGCTGCCCGCGCACACCCATAAGGGAATGGAACTGACCTTGATCCTGGACGGCGCGTTCAACGATGCTCGCGGTCGTTTCGGACCCGGCGATATCTCGGTTGCAGACGAGAGCGTTGACCACCGGCCGATCGCCGAAAAGGACCGGCCCTGCATCGCGTTTTCGGTTCTCGATGCGCCGGTCAAGCTGACTGGATCCTTCCGTCAGCTCATAGGTGACCTGATCGGCTGAAAGCAGCCACAATGGTGTGATACAGGCCTAAATCCGGGAGATGGCGAGGAACTCCCGGACCTTTTTTGGCGTTCAGAAAAGCGGCCCGGAGGAGATGTACCATGCAAGATTTCGTTGCTCGTCCCGAACATGGAATAGCCTGGATTTCCGGCGCGAGTTCCGGAATTGGGCGAGCGCTGGCACTCAAACTCGCGGGAGATGGATACAAGGTCGCCGTCACCGCCCGCGACCATGAGAAGCTCGCCGAATTGCAGGCCGAGGCCTCCGACCTGTCCGGCAGCATTATCGTGCTCGACGGCGATGTTACGAACGCCGAAGACATGGAGCACGTGCTTGCTTCAATCGAATATGAACATGGTGCGCTCGCACTGGCGATCTTCAACGCCGGCGTCTATCTGCCCGTACACGCGGAGGAGTTGAAGCTCACTGATTTCGAGCAGAGTTTCGCGGTCAATCTGCAGGGTGTTGTAAATTGCCTGGTCCCGGCCGTACGGCACATGAAGGCGAAGGGGCAGGGACAAATCGCCATCGTTTCGTCCGTTTCAGGCTATGGCGGCCTGCCGACCAGTGCGGCCTACGGCGCCACAAAAGCCGCCTTGATCAACATGGCGGAAAGTCTGAAATTCGATCTAGACAAGATGGGCATCCGCATTCAGCTCATCAGTCCGGGCTTCGTCGATACGCCGGCAACGAAGAAGGACGAATTCCCCATGCCCTCTCTTGTCTCGGCCGAGGAGGCAGCCGAGCAGATTTCGGCGGGCCTCAAGTCTCGGAGTTTCGAGATTACCTTTCCGAAGCGTTTCACCTACATGATGAAGCTCGTCAATCTCCTACCTTACAATCTCTATTTCTGGCTAGTGAATCGCTCGACCGGCTGGCGGGAGCGGCCGCTTGAAAAGCACGCACGACCGGGTATGGCGCATCCTGCAGAGTAGTTTTCGGCGTCCAAGGCATGGACGAGGCGGATGGCGGCCAGACAGGAGGTCATCTGCCGGATTGGCCGCCATCCGCTCTCGTCAACTCCGCGCAAAGACGACCTGGCGGACGTCTATGTTTCTAGCGCGGAAGCCTGCTTCGCAATAAAATAAATAGAATTCCCAGAGCCGCTTGAAGCGCTCGTCAAAGCCCAATGGGCCAACACGCTCCCATACCGACCAAAAACGCTCGCGCCATTCGGCAAGTGTACGGGCGTAGTCTAACCCGAAACCAAAGTCCCTGACCAGTGACAAATTCACCTTGCGGCCAAGTTCGGCCAGGTGGTCGCGTGTCGGCAACATGCCGCCGGGGAAGACGTAGCGCTGGATGAAATCGGGGTTCGTCCGATATTGGGCGAACGCCTCGGGGCGAATGGTGATGATCTGAAGGCCGGCTTTGCCGCCCGGCTTCAGGCATTGGCGTAGCTTGGAGAAATAGGCTGGCCAGTACTTTTCACCGACCGCCTCGAACATCTCGATCGAGACGATGCTATCATAAACGCCGGTCTCGTCGCGATAGTCCTGGAAGCGAAACTCGACCTTGTCGCTAAGGCCGGCCCTGCGGATGCGATCCTCGGCAAAGGCAAGCTGCTCGCGGCTGATCGTCAGGCCGGTCACCCGGCAGTTCAGTTCGCTGGCGGCAAATTCTGCGAAACCGCCCCATCCGCAGCCGAGTTCCAGCACATGGTCATTGGGCTTGATGCCGGTCGCTTCGGCCAGCATGCGGTATTTCGCTCGTTGGGCCGATTGCAGGTCGTTGGCGCCGGTTGAGTAGAGGGCAGACGAATAGGTCATCGTCGGGTCGAGCCATTGCTCGTAGAAGGAGTTGCCGAGATCGTAATGCGCGGAGATGTTACGCTTTGAACCTGTCTTGGTGTTGGCGTGCATCCAGTGGCGCACACGCTCCATGACCCGCATGATGCTGTTGCCGCGCGCATATTTCCTGGTTGCCTCGCCATTGATCAGAACAAGCTCGAGGAATGACGCAATATCAGGGCTTTCCCAGTCACCGTCGATGTAGCTTTCCGCAACGCCGATCGTGCCGCTCGTCAGGGCTCGATTGGTAAGGTTCCAGTTGTGGAGGCGGATGGCGGCGTCCGGCCCACTGTCGCTGCCCCTCGCAATGACGCTGCGACCGTCCGGAAAGGTAACCGCCAGCGAGCCATGCCGCAGTTGCAGCAGCGCCCGCAGTGCAAGTTTGACTTTGAGCGGCAGCCCTTCGGATGCCCTGGCAACGTTCTCGGGCGACAGCAGTGTAGCGTTCTGCGCGAAAGAAGACCAATCCCGGGAATCCGTCATAGCTTTCTCCTCCTGCGATTTTGTGGCCGGTTAAGGACGAGCAATGCGTTGAAACATCCCGCCCCCCGACGGTTGGCTCGGACGGTAATGTCATTCCACCGCCTCTGCAACTCAGCGCGGCGGCATGACGCTGAAGGGCGGCGCCGGCGCCGGCGGGTAATGTATCGGATCCCTTTCAGCCAGAGTTTCGGCGCCAGTGGGTGCCCACAACAACTTTGCCGGCTAAGAAGGGGCAGACGGACCAGCAGCTTGGCGAGCGTAAGGGTCGTCAGCGGAAACATCCGGCCCGAGAATGTCGCAGCCAGTAGCGGCCCCTGAGCGTCCGTCTCCATGATCCTCCATCGAATTTCCTTGCCTGGCGGCAGCATCCGAAAGTGGCAGCGTGTCCAGAGCTTGTCACAGACCTGCCGAAAGCCGCTCTTGGAATATCTCCCGGCTGGACGGGGGACACGCAAGTATGACGGTCCCCGAACCTATTGCGCACTTCGCAGATGATCGCGACGAGGTCTTCGGCGTCGTCGTAGGCGTAGTAGACGGCGAGCGGATTGAACACAAAGCCGAGAATCCGTGGATGGCAGACGAGGAGAATGTGTGCCGCCTGCAAACCTGCGCGCGTCAGAAGCTCGTCCGCGTAGCCGCGTATTCTTTGCCAGCCGGCGTGGTCACATTCATGAAACGAGACAAGGTTCTATCGGTTTACCGAGAAAAGCCGCAATTGACCGCTCTTGGCGGAAAACTGCGGGCGGCTATAGGTGAATTCTTCAAATACTGCCCGCACATCTGGCTCGCGATCCGGATTGGGAGTGACGAAAAGCGGCAATCTGCTATCGATCCTCTGCAGCCTGTTCATCGTAGGGCCAGACTTGCCGTCTTCATGGCTCGACCGAAGATAATTCCACGACGCCCACAACCTTCTGCCTTTTTCCCAGCTAGAGCTGCGGAAGCCCGCATCACTGCTCCCTTTCTTCGGTTGCAGATGCAGTTTCACAAATTTTTAGCAGCTGGTTGATTTCGTCGCATAAAACCACGAACGCAGCGGCGACAAGCTCGTTGGGCGTGTCGTCCATCTCGGCAATCAGAATCTCGACCTCGCTCAGTGTCCGTGATGTCATAGGCGTATCTGCTCCACTTTCATCAAGTGTCAGTCGCAACTCGCGGATGCTGGCGATGCCGCGAGCGACCAGCTCCTTTCGCTCGTTGGGCGTCAGCAGGTGGATTTGGTTTACGGCCCGAACGAGCTCAGAGACAAAATCCGATGTTGTCGAGATGCTTGACATGCCTCAGTCCCCGAACGGTAGCGGTTTCAATTTTATCCAAAATATCAATACTGTCGTTGTTCGGGGAGCTAACCTTTCGGTTGACGGGTGCATTTTAATAAACTGATGCGGGTACGATCAGCTGCAAGCATAACGCGAGCTCTGAACCAAGCGGACCAGCTTCGTGCGCTAGAGACCGCTGGCGCTCTGGCGACGCGCCACCGCAACCTCAGTCGCCTGCGGCTGCTGCGGCAGTGAGCGGTTGCGCAAACTCGGCGAAGATGTCACCGAGACGATGGAAAGCGTTCCGCGTTCCTGGAAAGTCATCCAGACGGTAAGGGAAAAGTTCAGTTGCCGCGACTGCGAGAAGATCAGTAAGGCGCCGGCACCTTCCCACGTCATCCCGAGTGGCTGGGCGGGTCCGAGCCTTTGGCGATCCTCTGCGACAAGTTCGGCCAGCACATTCCCCTCAATCGCCCGGTCGAATGCTTCGCGTTAGAAGGTGTGCCGATCAGCCTGTCGACTGTGGCAGATGCGATCGGTTCTGCTGGCATGTCCTTGAACCGCTGTTGAAGCGGGTTGAGGCCTATACGTTTGCAGCCGAACGAGTTCATGGCGACGATACGACAGTTCCGGTTCTGGCCGCCGGTAAAACGGACACCGGCCGGATCTGGACACACGTCCGGGACGATGCCCCGTTCACCGTGGGCGATGCTCCGGGACCGCGCCGGCGAACATCCGCAAGTGCACCGGGCCAATTATAACGGCATCCTTCAGTCGAATGCCTATAGCGGCTATTCGCAGCTCTATCTTCCCGATCGAAGTCCGGGGCCGCTCTATGAGGCAGCATGCTGGGCACACGCCCGGGCGCCGTTCTTCACCTTGCCGATCTGGATAGGCTGCGCTGAACGGGGCGTAGGCGAGGGCTGATTTTTGAAGATCGGATTTATCCATTTCCCACCAAAGACATTGCTGCGGCACGAATGCCGATAGCATTTCGATATCTCCTCCGGTGTGGTGGTGTCCGCCGTCCCTGGACGGCGAATTGCAGCTTGGTAGGCCGCGATGAAAAAGCTAGGCGAGCCGGGTCAGGGCGGTCAATGAGCTGAATAATATCAGGGGCGGTCACGTGATCTCGTGACAGCGGCGTGACGTCAATCTGCCACCCGACCCCATTCTTAAGTTAATGGCAGTCGCGCCCGGTCGCAGGGTCTACCTGATCTTGTCGCAAAGGGCAAAGGCGTCATTCGATGGCGCTCAGGCGTGAGTTCTTGTGTTTGCGCAGCTGCTCGGGCGACATTCCTGTCATTCCCGCCTCGTTATGCTCCTCATAGAGCTTCCTGACTTCGTCCAGGGTCGGCGCCGGTTCGTCGGTCGTACCCATGAGTGCATCCACGATCGTCTCCGATTTGTCGAATGCGTCTTCTGCCAGCCCAATGCGGCGCTCGAACTCCATGAGATCGGCTTCTCCAACGTGTCTTTTTGGGAAGTCCACAGAGCGCAGCCGTTCATCGGAGGTTAATGCTCATTAATCCAGAACAGCCTGAAAGGATGCGCCGATGATGAAGAAGCTTTTTCCCGCATTCGCAGCCGTAGTCTTGGCTGCGTCGTTCGCCCTGCCGCTAAACGCCACGCCGATCGTCGTGCCGAACGCAGTACACATGCACACCGCCGACGTCGAGCAGGTCAAACATCGCGGCCATGGCAATGGGTATGCGAATGGCCACTGGAAGAACCGGCGGTACGCTTACCGCGACTGCCGGTATTACGGCTCGTGCTACCGTCCTCGGTACTATGGCTATCCACGGTACGACGGATATCCCCGGTACGGTTATCGCGACTATTACCCCTATCAGCGGCGGTCGGGAGCGACCTTGTATTTTGACTTCTAGTCGGTAGCGCTCGCAGGTTAGGGAAAAGAGTCGCAACAATTGCGACTCTAGCAACGCTCCAGAGCGCTTCACCCCTCAACGCGGCCGTTGCTCTCGATCGGGTGGCGGCTTTTTCTTATGTTGTCATGGGCAGGCATCGGAACCCAAAAAAGACCGCCCCGGCTAAAATCGAGGCGGTCAACGCGGATTCGATATCCGCCGACCGCGGTGGGAGGGAGGACACCGAAGCCGATCGATCGCCTCATGGGAGGGTGTTGAGGCGATAAGCTAACCTATCAGCAGCGCGCGCCGTGCGAAATTATATGTAGGTGTCGAAATCATACACCCATGGCTTACTCGGCCAGGGTGTCGTTCGGCTGGCGTTTTAGGGTGGCGTCGGCGCGAATGCCGGCTTCTTACTTCTGGCTGCGATCTTTCAACGCATCGATTAATCGGTGCACCTTCTCCGTCGCATAAACGATGTCTTCTCTAGGCAAGTGCACCGTGATTTCGATCTCTTGCCATCGCCCGCCTTGATCTTTCGCATAGCGGACAGCGGCCTTGAGGGAATTGAATTCAACTGCGGGAGCGTCGGCAACCCAGAACTGCACGGTGCATTTTGCTTCACCGTAGTCTGAAAGGGCTTTGATTGGGTCTAGGGCCATGCGCGAGCTTTACACCGTTGGCAGTCCGTTGGCTACCGCGGGCGAAGACGGCGGATCGATCTTGTTATGGTGGAGGTGGCACCCCATCGTCCGCTGACCTGAAGTAGGAATAAGTTGTCTCAATCCATTCAGCGCCAGGTATCTTACCGAGGGCGGCGAGGGCCCCGGCGGTCGTTGCGGTAATGAGAACGCCAATTATGGCCTTGGCGACAAGCTTGCGGCCTTCGCCCACTACTTCCTTTGCGAGCGCAGATTTAGCGGCCAGAGACCAGAGATTTTGCAGGGTGCCGGTGAGAGCGAGAACGTCGCGCTTGTCGGATTGTTTGTCCTCGGTCCAACGGACAACCGTATTTAGGGCGTCAGTCACCTCGGGATCCGCTTCTATGCGCGTCCTCAGATCTCGAACAAGAGCCATTGTGCTCTGAGAGAGCGCGTTGATTGAATCTCGATCGATGTCAACCGCATTTTCGCGAAACACCCTCCAGTCTTCAAACTGGGCCGCAGCAGCGAAAACCAATTCGACATGGGAACGCAGGAGCTCGAAGAGTGTCGGAGAGAGTTCTTCAACATCGCCGCGCAAGACGCGGCCGCAGGTCTGATTGTACATCCCGACCTGAATTATGTTGGCGCGCGCCTCCAGCTTGTCCTATAGCGCCCTGAAAGCATCCCTGAGGCGAGGTGAGCAATTGGACAGCGCCAAGTGCTCACCGACATACACTCCCTTCTCTGTGGCCGCCTCTAGGGCGGCAGCGGCAATGTCCTTGTCGCGATCACGCACCCGAAGCGGTTGATCCACCACAATGATACGATCACCATCGAAGCCAAACTGAAAAGCTGCCGGCTTCTGACCGGGAAGCGTTTCAAGCACGTCCTCCGGTTCCATTTGATTAAGGCCGATTTTCAATCCGGCGATAAGGTTTGCCAAACTGAACCTGTCGTCCGATATCTGGAGTAGCTCAATCTGCTGTTCCAGAGCTTTGATATCAGCGGGACGAAGTGAGTCGACCTTGCTTAGGCACCTTCGGACTTCGGCCCTGATAACAGTCAACTGATGGAAGACGCTTTGGTTTGGATCGTATCGTCGCTCCGCCCGGACAAGCCGCTTCTCCATCTCCTCCAGCCGATTGCGAAGTCTCCCTGGCTTCATCGACTGTTTCGCGTCCCGATCATTTTTATCGAAACTAATGGCGGCGCATGGAAAGGCGTAAGCCGATCAGGCCAAACGTCAATTATCCACAGGCTAAGAAAGAATTCAAAAGTGGGGAGGGAAAGTGGGGAAAGAAAACGCCTGCTTTCGGAATATCAACGAAAGCAGGCGTTTAGCTTTAAATCTGGCTCCCCGGGCCGGATTCGAACCGGCGACCTGTCGATTAACAGTCGAATGCTCTACCGCTGAGCTACCAGGGATCACCGCTCGCCGCGGTGTGAGTGGCCTAATACAAACGCTTGCCCGATTTGCCAAGCGGTTTTTTCAAAAAAATGACATCCGCTTGTATTCGACCTGCATAACCCCATCTCCTGTGGATGACTGAAGCACATGATACCACTGGAAAACCAAGCGCCAAGCAATTTGGCATCGACCACACTACGGGCTATCTCATTCTTGGTTCCGTAGGCATCCCGCTTCCGCGGTCGCGCTTTGCCCGGCTGGCAATCGGCGTCCTGCTGATCTTCGGCGGGGTTTTGGGTTTTCTGCCGGTTCTCGGCTTCTGGATGCTTCCGCTGGGGTTCATCCTGTTGTCGCACGATTTGCATCTCGTCCGTCGGATGCGGCGGCGATTCTCCGTCTGGTGGGTGAAGAGGCGTAAATCCAACCCTTGAATCGGTGATCATCCGGTAGCCCAATCGAAAATGCCGAACGGGGCGCGGCCGAGGAACCTCGGACCTCGCCAAGCGTTAATGAGATATGGGTAAGTGTCACAAGCATGCAGGAAATGAGAAGGTGCTGGAATGAAGAAGCTTGCGGTATTGGTGTTGGCAATCGCGACAAGCCTGGCTGGCGTCGGTCCGTCTTTTGCCGAGAATTCAGGCGATGAACATTCGGTTCAGAGCCGCGGTGGGTTCGGAGATTCCGGTGCGAGAAACAGTCGCGGCTTCGACCGTTGCAGCATCTACCGTTGCGGCGGGTACCGCCATGGCCGTTACGGAGATCGCTACTACGGAAATCACTACGGCAACCGCTATTATCGCGACGGCTACTACCGCCACCATGACAGCGATGCTGGTGCGCTGCTCGGCGGTCTTGCAGCCGGAGCAATCATCGGCGGCCTGATTGCTTCGCAGCCGGTTGCTCGACCGGTGGGCAATTCGCACGTCGATTGGTGTTACAGCCGCTACCGGTCGTATCGGGTGTATGACAACACCTATCAGCCGTATTACGGTCCGCGGCGGCAGTGCTACTCTCCCTACTAGTGGTTGACCACAGAAACCGGTGGGATGACGACCTGAAATCCCATCGGTTTTTCAACAACCCCCTTGCACTCGATTTCTATTCATTCTAAATGCCCGCCAACGCTTCGGTCATGAAGCGTCGTGAGGCCTCGTGGCGGAGTGGTGACGCAGAGGACTGCAAATCCTTGTACCCCGGTTCAATTCCGGGCGAGGCCTCCAAATTTCCCTTCACCCACTTGTAAGTATCTGATTTTACCATTGAATTTTTCAGGTGTGGCATTTGGACTTGAACCGTTCCGCCACACCAAACCCAGGTGTGGCAATCCGTTCCCAGTTTAGCCCACCGCTTCATCGGCCGCCGGCAGCAATTTCGAGCCGATTCCATCCCAGTTGATTTTAGCTACTGCCTGCCTTGCGAGGCGTGCCCGGTTCGCATCCAGGGTGTAGATCTTCGACGTTCTCGCGTCCTTCCAGCCGAACATCGCTTCAAGCATATTGTCGGTCACTTCGTCGTACGTCTCGCGATGGAAGCGGTCAACGTGATGAACGTTCCGGACTTCGCCGATGCGATCACCGGCTACTTCAACCGCCGCGAGGCGATGACCATTGCCGACGAGGGAGTGTCGTGAGCGCCTGACAGCGATCGTTACATCCGTTCAGGAGCGCAACGAGCCCACCGAAAACTTCCGCGATGCAATCGATAAGACGCTGGACTCGACGGCCGACGCAATGAGCGGCCGAGACCTGACCGGCATCGATCCCGGTATTGAGGAGCTGACGTCGCTCACCGGCCTATGGCAGCCCGTGAACCTCATCATCCTCGGAGGTGACGTGAAGCAGGGCAAGTAGCTCTCGCCTGGCTGGCGTTTTTCAACATCGCCGAGCATCATCCGATCGCCGGCAACAGCGGTGAGATGCCTCGCGATCAGATCATCCTTCGCGAGAAGGCCCGTCCCCACCCGGAGCCACTCGCCGTCGTCGATGCCGATCATGTCGCCAGTTCGAATTCGCCATTCACGTTGATCTGGTCTGCCATTGAGGCGGCTCCTGTTTAAGTTGCGCCTCGCCTCTCCTCTTTCCAACAGGAGAATACAGGTTCATCATGTCATGGGCTGTCCCTTGACCTTTCAGCGCGTCGCTTGAACAACACGACCTGTTGGGGACATGGGATGCTTACCGCCGCTTAGCTGTTTCAGTAGGTCCGAACCGGGAACTAACACCGATTTATTTTGGATCGGCAGGTTTCGGCGGTCAGGCTTTGTAGGATGCTCAATTTGGAGAGTTCCCATGATACGCTTGCACAAGCCAATCGCAGCTTTCGCTTTTCTCTTGCTCGCCGCAATCAGTTCGTCATGTACACCCGGTGGACCGGGGGCCCGCTCGCTGAACGAGCCTTTGAACCTCGCCTGCGCAGATGGCTTCAAGGCCAAAGGCGACGGCTCATGCAGCTTTTAAGAACCGAGTAGATGCAATATCGCCCGCGGCTGCCCGCCGATCTGAGAGACCACGGCTTCGAGCCGTGGACAGCGGTCAAGCTGGAAGCGTAGCCTGGCAACAATTCGAGGCAACGCCTCAAGACTGAACCAGTAGAAGTTGTTGTTGCCGCCGCGGACCGGGCCAATCCCTGCCGGCGTTGCGTAGCGATTGTTCTCTGCGCCGGTGGTTGCGCATCCTGAAACGAAGGCAGGAACTGTTAGCGTTTGCCGAGCCGATCATTGTACGGGCTCGGAGGCAAAACGCGAGGTTGTCGACGTTCTTCTGGCAAAAGACAGCACGCGATCAGATGACGGATACCTCTACGCGACGTGCGCATATATCCCGCAGTTGCGGCTTGGTGATACGGACGTAACCGCACGGACCTTTGATTGGTCAGGCAGACCAATTTTACGTCTACGTTTTTTGCGCGTAGTTTTTTTCCGCCCAAGTGTGGCAATCGACGCCGCATCTAATTGAAAACGCTCGATTTGCGTATTCCGGGCGAGGCATCCAAATCGTTCTAACTATCGACAAGTTATTGATTTTACGACGGGGTTTCTCCGGGGCTGAAGGTCGCCTGTTCCGCCATACCTATCCGGCCGTGGTGTTCTGCTCCGGTGTTCGGGTCGGGTCGATCGTCGACAACTGGCGTCAAAGCTTCTTGCTGCTTCGATCCTTAAAATATCCAGCGTGACCTCGCCAACCAACCTACTCCAATCGGATTAGGACCTAGGTCCGTCTAGGCCGGCCCTGACGTCAGCGCTATTGTTTCTCTCGCTGGTCTGCCGCGGACGGTGGGGCTTTGAAGGTCGGACCCACTCCCTGATTTAGCGCTTGCCGCCCGCGGCAGACAGGGCGGGGGTATGTCTTCAGTCCCGACAATGCTGGAGGGGGCCGGCCAAAGTGGCTTGTCCCCTCCCGGCTTCTGGTATTGCCATCCCGACTAGGCTTCAGCGGTATGGACAGGACGCTCCCTCCTGCGTCACCAAAGTCACCTTGCCGTGGCATTTGCTCCATCATCATAGTCAGAATCCATACGGCGCTAGCGCTGATGCATGCTTTTCATAGCCAAATCGCCGGATTGTCGAATTTTCGATAGGTCGCTAAGTTTCAGTTCCAGTTCTTAGGAGCGCCTCCGATGCCGGCGACCCAAATGCCGCAACTGATCTTTGCCCTGAGCGTGGCGCGGGAAATGGCGGAGCGCGAGCTACACGCGGAAATGCTTGTCATCCTGATCGATGAGGCTCTGAAAGAGGCGAAGGAAGAAGCGCTGCGCCACGGCATTCTGGTCGACATAGAAGAAGAAACGGAGCTGCAATAGCCCTCGGCGGCAAACCGAATGGCCCCGGCCGCGGCTGTTTCAGGCCCCGGCCGGGTTGTCGACCGGGGAGGGGCTGGGGAGGCTCCGAGATCGACGCCGACAGCCTACAGATCTCGTCCGACGGCCGGAATTGGTGCTTAAAGGTATGTTTCGTCGTTTGTTCTTGCCTAAAAAGAACTTCGTGGCGAATGTCGACTCATCGCCCCACCGAAAAGCTAGGACCCGCTAAGCTTGGGAGTTGCAGTCGCCACAACGGCAAGACAGTCCTATAATTCAATCGCCTGCTAGCGGAGTCGTTCGCCGCAGTTCGGCGTTCAGTTGATCCGTTGCAGTGACGGCATTGGTGACACGCCGCTTGTCGCGACATTCGGGGCGCCGACGTTCACAAAGGGGATAAGGAGTATGATGGCCAGCAGCGCACAGATGAAAAAGCTGCCCAGCACGATCGGTTTGATTGCCATGTCCCGTCCGTCTAATCCCAAGGGAACGACACTATCGGGGTAAAAACTGACAATGGCCTGAAGGCAGGCAGTCAGCGCGTTTCACGATCGAAAAGCCCGCAGCAGAAGATGCCAACCAGTGTTGCGATGATGAAGAAGTCGAACAACGAGAGATATTCGATGATGTTCGGCATGGCCTCCTCCTCCTCCTCTATTCCTCCGGTTGCAATAATATCACAGCGCGCTCCTTTGTTCCATGAAGGATTGCGGTGGGGCCGCCTCGGCGCCGCTCGCACCCCGAATTCTTGCCGCAGCCATTCGTGAAGCCTTGAAAGGCCAGTGTGCTAAGATTAAGAGACGTGCAGACAAAGCCGCTTCTACCGAGCGAGAGGACATAATGAATTTCGAATCAGCACGCGCAAACATGGTCGACAACCAGCTCCGTACGACGGACGTCACCTCGCATTCCGTGCTGACGGCCTTCCTCGCCGTGCCGCGCGAGGATTTCGTTCCTGAGAAGGCGAAGCCGCTTGCCTATATCGATCGTGACGTCGAAATCTGCCCGGCAGCGTCCGGCAAGCCGGCGCGCTATCTGATGCAGCCGTCGCCGCTTGCAAAGCTGCTTCAGCTTGCGGCGGTCACGAAGGATGACGTCGTGCTGGAGATCGGCGCTGGCAGTGGCTACGTATCGGCTCTTTTTTCGCAGCTTGCTGGAACAGTGATCGCGGTCGAAGAGGATGAAACGCTCGCAGCAGAAGCCAGAACCAACCTTGCCGGCTACCCAAACGTGTCGGTCGTCACGGGAGCGCTCAATGCAGGCAACCCGGCCGGTGCTCCTTATGATCTGATTTTCATCAGCGGCTCGATCGAGGAAGTTCCTGCGGCCTTGCTCGCACAGCTTCGTGACGGTGCCCGTCTGGTCACGGTACAGGGTTATGGCGGCTCCGCACGCGCGAAGGTCTTTGTGAGCGAGCGCGGCACGGTTTCCGAAAACGTCTACTTCAACGCCTCCGTCAAGCCGCTTCCGGGCTTCACCAAGGCGCGCGAATTCGTCTTCTGATCCTTGGCGTTCGGTCAGTCATTTTCAGCGGGCGCCTATGGCGCCCGTCTTTCTTTCTGGTCATCGAATTGTCACGCCGCGAAAGACGGTAGAAAGCTGTGCACGGCAGCATTCATTTGATTCCCGATGATTTTTTTCAATCATCGGCTATCCTAAGCTACGGGTGATTCGGATGCCCATTCCACGCAATCCGGTCGTTTTTCGGAATAACGGGGATAGAAATGGCTCAGCCAAGCGTAGCGCGTGAACCGTCCATGGAAGAGATTCTGGCGTCGATCCGCCAGATCATCGAGAGCAATGACCCGGGTGCGGGCAGGGCGCTCTCCGCGTCGCTGCCGGCGGTTTATGGCGCCGATGAGGACGATCGTGATTCGGACATCCATTTGACAGTGGACGAGACCTACGCTGGCGTGGAATTCCCCGAGACGGTCGCCCAGTTCGATCCGCGTTTTGTCGCTGCCAACTCTGCAGGCTCGGCTCCGCTGCCGGAGGCGCAGCCGCGTGCGATGTCTCTCGCCGATGTCGCTGCGCGCGTCCGAGCGGCGTCGGAGCGGAACGCTGCCCAGTTGCAGCGCGAAGTGCCGCCGGCATTTCGGCAGCCGGAAGCAAGAGGCACGGAACAGAGGACCGAAGCGCCGGAAGCTGTTGGCGAGGCGTCGGCTCCTGCGCCGATGGCTTCGCGATCTGCGGAGGCCTCTATGGCTCCCATTTCAGCTCCTGCGCCGAAAATCGTCGCCGTGCGCCCGCCTGTGGAAGTACCATTCGAAATGCCTCAGGTCGTTGCCATGGAGCCACGATCGGCTGTTGCAGAGGCGGCTGAGGTATCCGTTCCCGCTATCGCCGC
The DNA here is from genome assembly GCF_964254185.1 of Rhizobium sp. LjRoot258. Taxonomy (NCBI): domain Bacteria; kingdom Pseudomonadati; phylum Pseudomonadota; class Alphaproteobacteria; order Hyphomicrobiales; family Rhizobiaceae; genus Rhizobium; species Rhizobium sp. LjRoot258. The sequence goes on from NZ_CAXUST020000001.1 coordinate 1,271,192, forward strand.
ACCGATGGCGGAGGAGATGCTGCCAAGCCGCATTGAGGATGAGCAGCAGCCAGTATTGCTCTCACATGATGCGGGCCTTCAGGTCGCCCGGTCCTTCGAGGAACTCGCGGCCGCTATCGACGGCGCCGAGCGTCGTTCGCTGGACGAAATCGCGGAAGACATGCTGCGCCCGATGCTGCGCGAATGGCTTGATGACAATCTGCCGACCCTGGTCGAGCGCCTCGTGCGTGAAGAGATCGAACGAGTGGCGCGCGGCCCGCGCCGCTGATCGGAAACGCCTTTCCTCAAAAAGCCGCTCCGGTCTCCGGGGCGGCTTTTTTATTGACTTGCCTGAAGCCATCCTATTTACAACCCGCATCTAAGAACCTCCAGATTTTGGTCCCCAAATGCTCGACAAGACCTACGATTCCGCTGCCGTTGAACCGAAAATCGCTGCAAAATGGGATGAGGCGGACGCCTTCCGCGCGGGCGCCAATGCCAAGCCGGGCGCCGAGACCTTCACCATCGTGATCCCGCCGCCGAACGTGACCGGCTCGCTGCATATGGGGCACGCCCTGAACAACACGCTGCAGGACGTCATGGTCCGCTTCGAGCGCATGCGTGGCAAGGATGTGCTGTGGCAGCCCGGCATGGACCATGCCGGCATCGCCACCCAGATGGTTGTCGAGCGCAAGCTGATGGAACAGCAGCTGCCGGGTCGCCGCGACATGGGGCGCGAAGCCTTCATCGAGAAGGTCTGGGAATGGAAAGCGGAATCGGGCGGCCTCATCTTCAACCAGCTGAAGCGCCTTGGTGCCTCCTGCGACTGGTCGCGCGAGCGTTTTACGATGGACGACGGGCTCTCCGCTGCCGTTCTTGAAGTCTTTGTAACGCTTTACAAGGAAGGGCTAATCTATCGCGACAAGCGCCTCGTCAACTGGGATCCAAAGCTTCTGACGGCGATCTCCGACATCGAGGTCGAGCAGCACGAGGTCAACGGAAACCTCTGGTATTTCCGCTATCCGCTAGAGCCCGGCGTTACTTATCAGCATCCCGTTGCCTTCGACGAAGACGGTAAGCCGACGGAGTGGGAAACGCGCGACTACATCGTTGTCGCCACCACTCGCCCGGAGACGATGCTCGGTGACACCGGCGTTGCCGTCAATCCGAAGGATGAGCGCTACAAGCCGCTGGTCGGCAAGCATGTGATCCTTCCGATCGTCGGCCGCCGCATTCCGATCGTCACTGACGACTATCCGGATCCGACGGCCGGCACCGGGGCTGTCAAGATGACGCCGGCGCATGATTTTAACGACTTCGACGTTGGCAAGCGCACCGGATTGCGCGTCGTCAATGTACTCACGGCCGATGCGCGGATCACGATCAAGGACAATGAGGATTTCCTGGAAGGCATTCCTGATGCGGCAGCGCTGCACGGCGCCTGGGACGAACTCGAAGGCAAGGATCGTTTCGAGGCCCGCAAGATCATCGTGCGCATCTTTGAAGAGGGTGGTCTGCTCGACAAGGTCGAACCACACAAGCACATGGTTCCGCATGGCGACCGTGGCGGTGTTCCGATCGAGCCGCGCCTGACGGAGCAATGGTACGTCGACGCCAAGACGCTCGCAGCACCGGCGATCGCGTCGGTTCGCGAAGGCCGTACCAAGCTCGTTCCGCGCAGCTGGGACAAGACCTATTACGAGTGGATGGAAAACATCCAGCCCTGGTGCGTCTCGCGCCAGCTCTGGTGGGGCCATCAGATCCCGGCCTGGTACGGTCCGGATGGTCAGGTCTTCGTCGAGAAGACGGAAGAAGAAGCCCTGCAGGCGGCGATCCAGCACTATCTCTCCCACGAAGGCCCGATGAAGGCCTATGTCGAAGACCTGCTTGAGAACTTCAAGCCGGGCGAAATCCTGACGCGCGACGAGGATGTTCTCGACACCTGGTTCTCGTCTGCGCTCTGGCCGTTCTCGACGCTCGGTTGGCCCGACAAGACGCCGGAACTGGAACGCTACTACCCGACCAACGTTCTCGTCACCGGCTTCGACATCATCTTCTTCTGGGTCGCCCGCATGATGATGATGGGCCTGCACTTCATGGAGGATGACGACGGCGTTCCGGTCGAGCCGTTCCACACGGTCTATGTTCACGCGCTGGTTCGTGACAAGAATGGCCAGAAGATGTCGAAGTCCAAGGGCAATGTCATCGATCCCCTGGAACTGATCGACGAGTACGGCGCCGACGCACTGCGCTTCACGTTGGCGATCATGGCAGCCCAGGGTCGCGACGTGAAGCTCGATCCGGCCCGCATCGCCGGCTACCGCAATTTCGGCACCAAGCTCTGGAATGCGACGCGCTTTGCCGAGATGAACGGCGCCAAGAGCGATCCGCATTTCGTGCCCGAAGCCGCCGAGTTGACGATCAACCGCTGGATTCTCACGGAACTTGCCCGTACGGAACGTGACGTAACGGAAGCTCTGGAGTCTTACCGCTTCAACGATGCTGCAGGCGCTCTCTACCGCTTCGTCTGGAACCAGGTCTGCGACTGGTATCTCGAACTGCTGAAACCGGTCTTCAACGGCGCGGATGAGGGCGCCAAGAAGGAAGCGCAGGCTTGCGCCGCCTACATCCTCGAAGAGATCTACAAGCTCCTGCATCCCTTCATGCCATTCATGACGGAAGAGCTGTGGGCGCACACTGCAGGCGAGGGCCTCGAGCGCGACACGCTGGTCTGCCATGCCGAATGGCCGGCGCCGTCCTATGCCGACGACGCCGCAGCAGACGAAATCAATTGGCTGATCGATCTCGTTTCGGGCATCCGCTCGGTTCGCGCCGAAATGAACGTGCCACCATCTGCGGTCGCGCCGCTGGTCGTTGTCGGTGCGAATAGCCTGACGCGTGAGCGCCTTGCTCGCCATGATGCAGCCATCAAGCGCCTTGCGCGCGTCGACTTCATCTCGCTTGCCGGAGAGGCGCCGAAGGGGGCGGCGCAGATCGTCGTCTCCGAAGCGACTGTCTGCCTTCCGCTTGGCACGCTGATCGACCTTGCTGCGGAGAAAGCGCGCCTCGAGAAGGCGATCGCCAAGGCCGATGGTGAGATCGCGCGCATTAACGGCAAACTCTCGAACGAGAAGTTCGTCGCCAACGCCAATCCTGAAGTCGTCGCCGCCGAGCGTGATCGCCTGGAGGAACTGCAAGGCCAGATCGCTAGCTTGCGGGTTGCACTGTCGCGTGTATCCGGGGCTGCGTAAAATCAACGCTTAGTAGCATGAAATTTCAAGGCGCCCGATGTCGAATCGGGCGCCTTTTGCTGAACGTCGACGTGGATCTCCGGATTTGGCGTCCGGATTTACCGATATTCCTGAGCCCCACCTTGATTCCACACGTTTTCTTGTGGCCGCTAGCGAAAAACATGAGTGTTGTTTCCCTGTTACAGGAGGCAGCTAATGTGGAATGGTCGACCTCAGCGGTATGGGTAATTTTACCATCCATAGAATTTTGTTCTAAATTGCCGAAATATTGACGTGCCCGTCAATTTTTTACGTAAAACATCCGTTAGCCCAGTTTCCAATCACGCCCGATCACAAAGTTGCCATTTATCGGCATCGCCTGCACAGTCCCGCCATCGCAATTGCCTGAGTGGGGGAGACACATTGGCATCTCGTATGATTTCGGCAGGCGTTCTGCCGCTTGCCCTATTTTCAACGCTGGCTCAGCCGTCCTTCGCGGGTGGCCTTGATCGCAGCGGGTACAATATCGATCTGCTCTTCGATCAGTCGCGTTTTTCAGCGCAAGCGGCCGTGATCTACGTCATGCCGCAGCGCGAGCTGAAGAATGTGAGGGACACGAATACGTCAGTATTGACGGGTGGCGGCAACCTCAACAACAGGTCGCACTCCGCGGATGACACGGCGAACTATGCGATCCCGTATGTCGGCTTCAAGGCTGGATACGAGGATGGGGACTGCCTGTTCGACTACTCCGAGCCGTTTGGCGCGCATACGAACCCGGGCATCAACTGGGCCGGCGCCAACAATAATATTGAAACAAAAATCGAGACGCACAACTACGCCACCACCTGCTCCTACAAGTTTGACGTCGGTCCCGGCCAACTTCGTTTGATTGGCGGCGCCTTCTATCAGGAAGTGGAAGGCTTCAAGGAGCGTCTGGTAAGCACGTTGCCTATAGCAATGGGCACCGGGACAGGCGTCGGTCGCCTGGATCTTGAGGACAATGGCTGGGGATGGCGCGCCGGGCTGGGCTATGAAATTCCAGAGTACGCGGTGCGTGCCAGCTTGGTCTATAACAGCCGTGTAAAGTATGACAGCTTGAGCGGCACTGTGGATCTTACGCAGGTTCCGGTTGTCCCCGGATTTGGCGGACGTGTGACCAGTGTCTTCGGTGAAGCCGAGGCGCCAGACTCACTGGAGCTAAAGGTTCAAAGCGGTATCGCACCCGATTGGCTGGCGTTTGGTTCCGTGAAGTGGACCAACTGGAGTGTTCTCCAGTCGATTCCGCTCTGCCCCGTCTCAACGAAGGGCAGGGCGGCCTGCACGTCGAGCAGCCCGACCAAATTGACGTCTCTTGATTTGCTCTATCGGGATGGCTGGACCATTACGGGTGGCGTCGGTCACAAGTTCAACGAAGAGTGGACGGGCGCCGTCAGTCTGACCTGGGATCGCGGCACCAGCCACGGCTACGGCGCACAGACCGATACTTGGACCGTTGGGCTCGGTGCTGCCTACAACCCCACCGACAACATCGAATGGCGCGTTGCCGGTGCTCTCGGCATCCTGACGAGTGGTTCATCTGGTGTGCTGGTGGAAGATGGCGTCACATACGGAAATGACGTCTCATACGACTTCGGCAACGATCTCGTGGCGGCCGTTTCCACCAGCATCAAGGTCAAATTCTAAACCCCAAAGACAAGCGTCAGAAAAGCCCGGCAGAATTGCCGGGCTTTTCTTTATGTACGGGTCGTTAAGCATGCCGTTTCCACGTCTCATTTTGTGACGATTCAGCAACAGTTTTTTACCAGCATTTGAGTAAGATGATCTCACGGTGAAATTGTCCATTTCCCGCCACAAACTAGGCGCAGCGCTATAGGCGGGCGAGGGAATGACAGGCGTAGGGTGCGCGTAAAAGAGTACGATGAGCGAGTTCGTAACGGGTACGGTCAGGATGGGTGAAGCCTACGGCGAAGATGCCGCTGCCGACGCCATTTTCCTTTTCCCGCAAGGCGATTCCGCCTCAGAACTTCGCTCTGACGTTGCGCTTCCGAACCTTTCTTTCTTCTCGTTTTCAAACCGATCGGCATTATCGGAATCGGCTTCCGGTAACATCGACACAGGTTTGGTCACAATTGGTGATTACCTTTTCTTTGACGGCAGAAAGGCGCATTGCCGGGCCGCGGGAGTGAGGCAGATGGCATCGCGGGCGAGCCGCGCCGGACAGCGGGCGGAGAGTGTCGATGCGCTGGGAATTGAGGCTCTCGCGGGAGGGCGAAAGGCTAGATGCGACGCGGGCAAGCGGGCCTTTGAGCCCACCGCGGGATCGCTCGCCGGGAGGAATGCATCCGCGGATCGAAAGTCCGCACGGGTGGAAGCGAAAGAAACCGAGTGAAATGCTGACGTCCGAGTTCAGACCTTTCAGACTAACGCTCATGGGGCTTTCGATTGCCTGTTGCGCGGCAATTGCATCGCCTGCGAGCGCATTCGACATCAAGTCAGGCGTTTCGAAGGAGTCCGGTCCCTTCGATCTCTTCAAGTTCGGCTTCAAGGCTTATAAGAACGGTCAGAAAGAAGAAGCGGTCGAGGCTTATAAATATGCCGCCGAGAAGGGCCATACGGGCTCGCGCTGGGCGCTTGCGAACATGTATGCCGATGGCGATGGCGTCGCGCAGGATGACTTCGAAGCCTTCAAGATCTATAGCGAAATTGCCCAGCAGGGGGTGGAGCCCGGCTCTGAAGACACTGGCTTCTTCGTCAACGCGCTGCTGTCGCTTGCCAACTATTACAAGCGCGGTATTCCCGGCAGCCCCGTTAAGACCGATCTCAACCAGGCGCGTCAGCTTTATTTCCAGGCTGCTTCCACCTTCGGTGTGCCCGAGGCGCAGTTCCAGCTCGCACAGATGATGCTAGCGGGCGAAGGCGGCAGCACCAGCACGCAGCAGGCAAAGAAGTGGCTCAACCAGGCTCGCAAGAGCGGCCATCCAGGTGCCATGGCCGTCTTCGGCAATATCCTCTTCCAGGAGGGGCAGGCGGCCAACGGGCTCGCGCTGATGACGGCCGCTCTCGATCGCTGCAAGCCGAAGGACTGTGGCTGGATGGAGTCCCTGCAGGAGCAGGCCTTCTCCGTCGCGACCGAAAGCGACCGCCGCTCGGCCGTGGCACTTTCCCACAAGATCGCCGTCAACGGCGCCGACTAGAGAATGCCTCCCGAAAATTAGGAGCCAGCGACAAGCAATCCGATGGATCGCGACGCGCCTTAGGCTCAGGCTGCGAAATCGAAATACGCAACGACAGGCACGTGGTCCGACGGCTTCTCCCAGGCACGGACATGCTTCTCAATTGCCGATGATGTCATGCGGTCTGCAGCCTCGGGCGAAAGCATCAGATGGTCAATGCGAATGCCGTTGTTCTTCTGCCAAGCGCCCGCCTGATAATCCCAGAACGAGTAGAGTTGAACGGCATCCGTCGTCGCGCGCACGGCATCGGTCAATCCAAGGCCTTCAAGTCGACGGAATGCCTGGCGGGTCTGCGGCAGGAACAACGCGTCGTTCTCCCAGACCTTTGGATCGAAGCAGTCGTGCGGCTCCGGGATGACGTTGTAGTCGCCGGCAAGGATCAGGATTTCCTCGTAAGCCAAGCGCTCGGCCGCGAATGTGCGCAGCCGCTCCATCCATGCGAGCTTGTAGGTATATTTCTCGGTCTCGACCGGATTGCCGTTTGGCAGGTAGAGGCAGCAGACGCGCGCGACGCGATTGCCGCGAAGCGAAAAGACGGCTTCCAGGAAGCGGGCCTGCTCGTCAAGCGGGTCGCCTGGCAGCCCGCGGCTCACCTCGTCGGGCTTGGTTTTCGAAAGGATCGCGACACCGTTGAAGCCTTTCTGGCCGTGCGTCTCGACATGATAGCCCATCGCTTCGATTTCGAGCCTGGGAAAACCCTCGTCGATCGTCTTGATCTCCTGCAGGCAGACGATATCGGGATCCGAGTCCTTCAGCCATTGCGTCAGGTTATCGATGCGCGCCTTGACGCCGTTAATGTTCCAGGTCGCGATCTTCATGGGGTGTCCTGTTCCGCTTCGTCGGTCTCTTGTATCGCGCTCCGTCGAGCGCGGACAAGACTATAAACCGGCCGCAAGGGATTCTTCGGCCGGTTCAATGTGGATACCTAAAGAAGGATCAGATCGAGAAGCTTGTGCCGCAGCCGCAGCTTGCAACCGCGTTCGGATTCTTGATCTGGAAGGACTGTCCGAGCAGGCTGTCGACGAAATCGATCTCGGATCCCGCCATATAGACCAGGGAGAGGCTGTCGATTAGCACCTTGGCGTCGTTCTTTTCGACGACGGTATCGTCGTCCTGCGCGCCATCGGCAAGGTCGAACTTGTAGGAAAAGCCCGAACAGCCGCCGCCTTCCACGGAAACACGCAACGCGCTCTTCCCGGGTTCGGTGCCGACGATCGCCGCGATTCGTTTTGCCGCGGCATCGGAAAGGGTTACACTTGCGTCCGTCATGTTTGCTCCTGCCGGGGTCAAGAACCGGAGAGAATAACTGTTCGCCGCTGGTTTCAAGCGACTGATTTCAAAGCTACTTACGCTTCATACCACGAAAGCGCATGTTTGGCTAAAGTGGCAGCGAAAGCGGCTCTTTGCCGTTTATGCTCTCTATAGGTATGAAGAGCGCAAGGCGGCGTCAATGGGCGGCTGCATATCGGGTAACGGTGACGAATGACGATCGACAGGCATGCTTTGGGGTATGGCAACAGCGACAGGGCGGTTTATGCGGCCGATCCCTGGGCGACGCGCGGGAGGCTCTATCCCGAAGAGCTTAGCCCCACCCGTTCCGATTTTCAGCGCGACCGCGACCGCATTGTCCACACGACAGCATTTCGCCGGCTGAAGCACAAGACGCAGGTGTTTATCGCTCAGGATGGCGACCACTATCGCACCCGGTTGACGCACACGATCGAGGTTGCGCAGGTGGCCCGCGCGCTTGCCAGGGCACTGAAGCTGGACGAGGACCTCGCCGAAGGTGTGGCGCTCGTCCATGATTTCGGCCACACGCCCTTCGGCCATACGGGCGAGGATGCGCTGCACGAAATGCTGCTGCCATACGGAGGCTTCGATCACAACGCCCAGTCGCTGCGCATTGTAACCAAGCTGGAGCGCCGCTATGCCGATTTCGATGGCATCAATCTGACGTGGGAAAGCCTGGAAGGGCTCGTCAAGCACAACGGCCCACTCCTGACCAAGGCGGGTGCTGGCACGCGTGGGCCGGTTCCGCAGCCGATCCTGGACTATTGCGAGATCCACGACTTGGAACTGGATACCTATGCAAGCCTCGAGGCGCAGGTCGCCGCGATCGCAGATGATATCGCCTATAACACGCACGACATCGACGATGGGCTTCGCTCCGGCTATCTGACCTTCGACATGTTGGAGGAGATTCCGTTTCTGGCTGGTCTGATGGCGGAGGTGCGGGAACGCTACCCGAACCTCGAGTCCAGCCGCTTTACCCACGAGATCATGCGGCGCCAGATCACCCGTATGGTCGAGGACGTCATTTCCGTCGCGCAACAGGGCCTTGCGGAGATCGAGCCGAAGAACGCAACGGATATTCGCCAGGCCAATCGCGTGATTGCGACATTTTCCGACGACATGTTTGAAACCGACCGGCAGATCAAGGCGATGCTTTTCAAACGCATCTACCGGCATCCGGAAATCATGCGCATCCGCGCCGGCGCAGCGCAGATCGTGACCGATCTCTTCGGGGCCTATATGGCCAATCCGAAGGAGATGCAGAGCCACTATTGGGTGGATCACATCGCCGGCCTTGCCGAAGCCGCGAGGGCGCGCCATGTCGGCGACTATCTGGCGGGGATGACCGACACCTACGCCATCAGCGCCCACAGGCGATTGTTTGACCACACTCCGGATTTGCGATAGGCAGCGGTCGCCCGGCCAAGACCGGACAAATGCCTTGTGGCAGAGCCTATGCATGGAAGAGTGCGATGAACCTTTTTACCGATTTCGACGCCAGGATTAAAACCGCCCTTGAACAGATCGATCTGGTCAAGGAGAAGCGATCCGAGGTGGATTTCGGCCGCATCGCGATCGAGCCGCCGCGCGACCCGAGCCACGGTGATGTTGCGACAAACGCAGCGATGGTGCTGGCAAAGCCGCTCGGCACCAATCCGCGCGCTCTGGCAGAGATCATTACGGCGAAGTTGAAGGAAGACGCCGACGTCGCGGACGTCTCGGTGGCTGGCCCCGGCTTCATCAACATCAAGCTTTCCGTCGGCTACTGGCAGCGCCTGCTTGCCTCGATGATCGAGGCTGGCACGGACTACGGCCGCTCGGTGCTTGGCGCCGGCAAGCGCGTCAACGTCGAGTATGTGTCGGCGAACCCGACCGGTCCCATGCATGTCGGCCATTGCCGTGGCGCCGTCGTCGGCGACGCGCTCGCCAACCTGCTTTCCTTTGCTGGCTTCGATGTCGTCAAGGAGTACTACATCAACGACGCTGGCTCGCAGATCGACGTGCTGGCGCGGTCGGTCTTCCTGCGTTATCGCGAAGCTCTCGGTGAGAAGATCGGAGAGATTCCGCCAGGACTTTATCCGGGCGACTATCTCATTCCTGTCGGTCAGTCACTGGCCCGTGACTACGGCGTCAGGCTGCACAACATGACCGAAGATCAGTGGATGCCGATCGTCAAGGATCGCACGATCGATGCGATGATGGCGATGATCCGCGATGATCTGGACGCGTTGAACGTGCATCACGACGTGTTTTTCTCTGAGCGCACGCTGCACGCCCATGGCGCTGCCGCGATCCGCACCGCGATCAACGATCTGACGTTCAATGGGCATGTCTATAAGGGGACGCTGCCGCCACCGAAGGGCCAGTTGCCCGAGGACTGGGAGGACCGTGAGCAGACGCTGTTCCGCTCAACGGAAGTCGGCGACGATATGGATCGGCCGCTGATCAAGTCGGACGGCTCCTACACCTATTTTGCTGCCGACGTTGCCTACTTCAAGAACAAATTCGACCGTGGCTTCAACGAGATGATCTATGTTCTCGGCGCCGACCACGGCGGCTACGTCAAGCGCCTGGAGGCGGTCGCCCGGGGTGTTTCCGAAGGTAAGGCGAAGCTGACGGTCCTCCTTTGCCAGCTCGTGAAGCTGTTCCGTAATGGCGAGCCGGTGAAGATGTCGAAGCGCTCGGGCGACTTCGTGACCCTCCGCGAAGTCGTCGAAGAGGTCGGCCGCGATTCGGTCCGCTTCATGATGCTATATCGCAAGAGTTCGGAGCCGTTGGACTTCGATTTCGCCAAGGTAACGGAGCAATCGAAGGACAACCCAGTCTTCTACGTGCAGTATGCGCACGCGCGCTGCATGTCTGTTTTCCGACAGGCCAACGAGGTGTTTGCGGACCTTGACGTGACGCCTGCCGAGCTTGCGAAAGCGGCAGCGCGGATCTCGGATCCCGCGGAATTGCAGCTGGTTGCGAAGGCCGCAGAATTTCCCCGGTTGGTCGAGTCTGCGGCGCAGTCACAGGAGCCGCACCGCGTCGTATTTTACCTCTATGACCTCGCAAGTTCTTTCCATGCGCACTGGAATAAAGGCAAGGATCAAGTAGACTTACGATTTATTAACGATAAGAACCGAGAATCGAGTATAGCCAGATTAGGGCTGGTGTACGCCGTTGCGTCGGTTTTGAAGTCGGGACTTGCCATTGCGGGTACCGCTGCGCCGGATGAGATGCGGTAGCGTCACCATTTACCCACAATGCTCTGGCATAAACCTTAGCAGTTGCGAGTGGGATGGTATGGCAGACAAACAGCGGGCGTATGACACGCGTAAGAATACGGACCTCTTTGCCGACGATGACCCTTTGGCGGAACTTGCCCGTATCGTTGGCTTTGAACCGCGGGTAGCAGCGAATACTGTTGAAGACGCACCCCGACAGGAACCAGCATTCAATCTCGAAGATGAGTTGCTGCGCGAATTCGAGCGCTACGACGAGCCGCAGTCCGCAGCGTCCTTCGATCAGCTGCCTGAGCCCGTATTCGAGCAGCCGACTGCCTATCAGGCATCCGTTGGTGAAGCCGGTGTCGCGCCGGCTGCCGAGGCCGAACCTGAATTTGTCATCGAGCCCGAAGTTTCCCCCGAAGTTGCCCCCGAAGGTGCCATTGAGCCGGAGGTTCTTCAGGCGCCGGAAGTGGCTTCCAACTTGACCGCTGCCGCTTGGGCGTCAGGCGCCATCCGTGAGGGTGAACCAATCTCCGGTGGCGCTCGTGATCTGATCGAAGAACTCGAGATGTCGATCGGCGCATCGCCCGCTCCGGCTGCGCCCGTCGTGCCGGTGGCGTCTGCCAAGGCTCCGCAGTGGTCTGCGGCCAGCATCCGGCTGCCGATCGCCAACTTCCATCCGGCGCGCCGCGATGAGCCTTTTGCCCCGGTCCTTCCCGTGGCTGTTCCTGCGCCCGAACCGGCTGCTGCTGCGTCGGAGGGCGTCGCCGCTTTTGAAGTGCCTGTTGCCGCGGGCTTCCCCGCTGAAATCGATCGGCACGAAGAGCCCGAGGTGGTTCACGATGAGCGTGAGGTGCTTCCAGAAGCGCCGGTCGTTGAACCTCTCATCGATCACCGCGCCTTCGATCTTGCTGCTGCCGCCAAGGATGATGGTGCCGTTCAGGCCGATGCTGCGCTGACGGAAGCCGCGCCGACTGAGATCGACGATATTGCCTTCGATATCGATGAACTCCTCGCCGACGTGTCGCATTTCCCCGTTCCGGAGCGCCAGAGCACGCCTGCGGCAGAAGTCGCCGAGATGCCGCGCTCGCCGGAGCCGGTCCGCCTGGCCGCACCTGTCGTGGCTCCGGTGCCGAAGCCGGTCGAGCCGCCTGTGCTCGCCTCCACGGCCAAGGCTGAACCGGAAGGTGATGATCCTTTCGCCGGCCATGACTTCGAACTCGATCTTGAAGGTATCGAGCTGGAATTGGCCGATTTTGACTTTGCTGAGCCAGTGAAGGTGCAGCCGCAAGCGGCCGAACCACCGATGGTTCAGACACAGCCTGTCGAGGCCGTTGGACCGCAGCCGGTCGCCCCAGTGCCCGCTTTCCAGTCGGCACCCGCTCCGGTTGTTGCTGCCGCCCCGGTCCGTCAGGCCCCGGCAGAGGCAGTTTTCGTCGCGAAGGCACCCGCCACGCCCGCATTCTCGGCCGATGCCGGAGACGACCTCCCGTTTGATCCGTCGATGATCTCGGATGCGGAATATCATCCGGAAGCCGTCGAGGAAATGCACGTGCCCGTGCTGCCGCCCGTCGAGCAGCCGGAACCGGTGGTGACCACCTCGGACTTCGATTTCGACGTCGACGCCGAGATCGCCAACCTTCTCGCCCCCGCCCAGCCGGCCGAAACGCCTGCGAAGCCAGTCGTCGAGGAATGGCGGACCCGTGCGCCGATCTCTGTCGCGCCGACCGCTGCGCCAGCCGTGCCTGTCGCCAAGCAGGCTCCGTTGCAGAGCTTGGACGAGTTCGAACGCGCCCTTGAAGAAGACTTCCGACGGAGCGTCAACGAGCCGGTCCACCGCCGCGAGAACGTTTCCCAGGTGCAAATACAGTCGGCAGGTGAAGCCGAGGATATGAGCCGTGCACGCTCGATGAAACGGATGCTGGCTGCCGCTGCAGCGATCGTCGTGTTCGGCGGCGTCGCCTATGCAGGCTACACGTTCCTAGCCCGTGATGGAGGCCTTGGTATTGCCTCCGGCGAGCCCCGCGTGATCACAGCAGACAAGGACCCGGTTAAGGTCGTACCGGAAAATCCGGGCGGCAAGACCGTGCCGAACCAGGACAAGGCTGTTTACGACAGCGTTGGCGGTGCTGCGGCCGAAGCGCCGAAGCAGAAGGCACTGGTGTCGAGCGACGAGCAGCCGGTCGACGTCGTTCAGCGCACGCTGACGCCGGAGACGCTACCTGAGGACAACGACAGCGACATCGCAACGCCACCAATGGCGACACCGGTTGGTGACACCCAGGATCCGCGCCTGCTGCCAAGCCAGGATACGGCCGCTGTCGACGAAGCTGACAATGCAAACCAGGCTCCGTCGGTTTCCGCCCGCAAGGTCCGCACCATGATCGTCCGGCCGGACGGTACATTGGTTGCCCGCGACGAGCCGGCTCCGGAAGCGGCCCCGACGCTGCCGAAGGCTACTCCCGTTCAGACGCAGAAGATCACCGCTGGCTCAAAGCCAGCTGGCGGCACTGCTGCGAATTTCCCGGAATCGGGGCAGGTCGCCTCCGCCGACATTCGTTCGACCCCGGTTGAAGAAACCAAGCCGACAGCCGCGCAGGCTCCCTCGGAAAATGCGCTGGCCAAGGCGGCGGCCGCCACTCCGGCGAACGTCGACCCGCCGGTCCGCGCGGTGAAGAGTTCCACGGTGAGCGACACTGCGCCGGCTCCCGCAGCGCGTCCGGCTGGGACTGAAGCGGTGAAGGCAACTACCGAGGCGCCCGCAGCACCTGCAGCACAGAAGCCGAAGGAGGTTGCCGCTGTTTTGCCGGCTGCAACCCAGGCTCAACCTGCTACGGCCGCTGGTGGCTACGGCGTCCAGATTGCATCGCTTCCTTCCGAGGAAGAGGCGAAGAAGTCCTACGCCAGCCTTTCGAAGAAGTTTGCAAGCGTGCTTAGCGGCCGCAGCTACGAGATTCGCAAGGCCGAGATTGCGGGGAAGGGCACGTTCTACCGCGTTCGTATCCCTGCAGGCTCCAAGGACGAAGCCGCGGCTATCTGCGAAAAGTACCGTGCCGCAGGCGGCAGTTGCCTTATCTCGAAGTAAGCGTCGGCAAGCATTCAATCGAAGCGGCGGGTCTCTGGTCCGCCGCTTTTTTTGTGAATGCCGGTTGACGCGGCTCGTATTTCCGCAGGGCACCTCTATGATTCGGGTATGACCGAATCAAAAGCAATGATCCTTGGCTGTAGCGGCCTTTCTCTTACTCCCGAAGAAAAGGCGTTTTTCAGCGCCGAGCGTCCTTGGGGCTTCATTCTGTTTGGACGCAATATTTCGGAGCCGCAGCAGATCAGCGATCTCGTCGCGGAGTTGCGAGAAGCAGTCGGTTGGCACGCGCCGGTTCTGATCGACCAGGAAGGTGGACGCGTCCAGCGCATCCGACCGCCGATGTTCCAGCACTATCCCTCAGGGCAACAGCTCGGCGATATCTATCGGCAGAACAGAGAAAAAGGTCTCCGCGCCGCCTGGCTGATGTCGCGCTTGCACGCCTTCGATCTTTCGAGCCTTGGGATCAATGTGGACTGCCTCCCGGTCCTGGACGTTCCCGTCGAGGGCAGCAGCAACGTGATCGGCAACCGCGCTTACGGTGACGATCCAATGACAGTCACGGCCATGGGACGTGCCGCAGCCGAGGGTTTGAAAGCGGGCGGTCTTCTCCCGGTGATGAAGCATATGCCGGGCCACGGTCGCGGCTTTGCGGATTCCCATCACGAGCTGCCGGTCGTTGCGGTTTCGCGTGCCGAACTCGAGGCGCATGATTTCCCTCCGTTCATTGCCATGAAGGACGAATTGATGGCGATGACGTGCCATGTGGTCTTTGCAGCCGTCGATTCCGAGCACCCGGCAACCACCTCGCGCAAGGTCATCGCCGGTATTATTCGCGAATACATCGGCTTCAAGGGGCTGTTGCTTTCCGATGATACATCGATGAACGCGCTTGCCGGCACGATCGGAGAGCGCGCCGCCAACATCATTGCTGGCGGATGTGATATCGTGCTTCATTGCAACGGCCACATGGACGAGATGCAGCAGGTTGTCGAAAACGTGCCGGCCTTGCAGGGCCAGTCGCTCTTGCGCGCACAAGCAGTGCTGAAGGGCTTCCCGACGGCTGACAAGGCCGAGGAGGCTTCGATCCGCGCCGAATTCGATGAGATGTTTGCGACTGTCTGATCGCAGAAGGGGCAGGGCAGGGTGGATACGGTCAAAGGCACGGAACGGCTGCAGACGGCAACGCCGATGGACAAGTTGTGGCAGGAGAACGGCGCCGAGCGCGCGAGCTCCGATCCCGCCTTGCTGATCGATGTTGCCGGCTTCGAAGGCCCGCTCGACCTTTTGCTCTATCTCGCCCGCAATCAGAAGGTCGATTTATCCCGCATCTCCGTTCTTGCGCTGGCGGAGCAATATCTGCAGTTCATCGAAAGCGCGAGGCGGATCCGGATCGAGCTGGCAGCCGATTATCTCGTCATGGCCGCCTGGCTTGCCTACCTGAAATCGCGCCTGCTGATCCCGCAGCAGGCCAAGGACGACGGCCCGTCGGGCGAGGAAATGGCGGCAACGCTCGCCTTCCGCCTGAAGCGTCTCGAAGCGATGCGCGAGGCCGCGAGCGGTCTCGTCAACCGGAACCGCCTGGGCCGCGATATCTTTGCTCGTGGTGCGCCGGAGCACATCCCGGACAGGCATCAGTCGGCATATACTGCCAGCCTCTACGATCTGCTGACGGCTTACGCGTCGCTCCGTCAGCGTCAGGCGGTGACGCAGGTGACGATCGCACGTCGCACTGTCTGGTCGTTGACGGATGCCCGCGAGCTTCTGACCCGCATCATCGGCGAGATCAGCGACTGGACAGCATTGGAATCTTACCTCCTGCGTTACATGGCGTCGCCGGAAGACAGAGTGACAGCAATTGCCAGTGCGTTTGCGGCTTCCCTCGAGCTCGTTCGCGAAGGTAAGCTCGAGATCCGGCAGGATGGAGCTTTCCAGCCGCTCTATATGCGCCGAGGCCCCAAACATGGGACGCTGCAGGTCGTCGAACAGGAGCGACCGGCGTGACCGATCTTGAAGACGAGCACATCGATATCGCAATGGTTGAAGAGACGGACGACGACATCCGGGCGGAGGCTGAGGCAGAGCGCATTGCCGAGGCACTGGTCTTCGCATCTGCGCAGCCCGTCTCCGAAGGGTTCATTGCCGATCGCCTGGCGCGCCCGTTCAATGTCCGCGGGATCATGCTGCGCCTGAAGGAGCAGTATGCCCATCGCGGCGTCAATCTCGTGCAGGTGGATGATGCCTGGGCCTTCCGTACGGCGGCAGACCTCTCCTTCGTCATCCGGCGCGACGAGAACGAAGCCAAGAAGCTGTCGCGAGCGGCCCTGGAAGTGTTGGCGATCATTGCATATCACCAGCCGGTGACGCGGGCCGAAATCGAGGATATCAGAGGCGTCCAGACCTCCCGCGGCACGCTCGACGTGCTGATGGAGGCAGGCTGGGTCCGGTTCCGCGGTCGCAGGCGCACGCCGGGTCGTCCCGTTACGCTCGGCACGACGCGTGATTTCCTTGATCATTTCGGCCTGGAAGAACTGCGCGATCTGCCTGGCCTTGAAGAATTGAAAGGCGCAGGACTGCTCTCCGGTCGCGTCCCGGCCAATTTCAATATACCATCACCGACAATGAACGACGAGTTGACCGAGGACGAAGATCCGATCACGCAACTCGACCTTGAAGAGCTCGGTCTGCTTGCCCCTGGTGGTGCGTCCGAAGACTAGGCGGTTCGTCTTGGTTCCGCCACGCATTGCGAAAACAATGTCGATCACAGTTTTTCGAATGTGTCTTCTCTTGTCACAGAGGGCGATACCGTGACATTAAGCGACAATCCAAGGGGAACTTTGATGTTGGAATTGGTGTAGGAAGCTCTTACATCTGGAAACATCGCAACAGGGAGTTAGCGTAATGGGTTCATTTAGCATGTGGCACTGGCTGATCGTTCTGGTCATCGTGCTTCTGTTGTTCGGTCGCGGCAAGATTCCGGAACTGATGGGCGACGTTGCCAAGGGCATCAAGAGCTTCAAGAAGGGCATGAACGACGAAGACACCACGCCCGAGTCCACGACTGCCAAGACCGTCGATCACAAGGCCGACGAAACGAAGTAATCACCTCCGGGCAAACGTAGCCCCCACGTTTCCCGCTCAGGAGCCTTGAATGTTCGATATTGGCTGGACCGAGCTGCTTGTCATCGCGGTCGTACTGATCGTGGTGGTTGGTCCCAAGGACTTGCCGCCGATGCTGCGTGCGTTCGGCAAGATGACACAGCGTGCCCGCAAGGTTGCGGGCGAGTTTCGCGCCCAGTTCGACGAAGCTCTACGTGAAGCCGATCTGGACGAAGTACGCCAGACGCTGACGGACGCGCAGAAGCTGAACCCCGTCAACAGCTTGCGTGAGGCAATGAACCCGCTTCGCCAGATGGGCAACGAAATCAAGGCCGACCTGCAGAAGGCGACGACGGTCGAGAACAAGACCGAGGTGCCGTCCGCTGCGGTATCGGTGCCTGAGCCGTCGATGAGCCTGCCGGAAACGCCGCCGGTCGTAGCGCCGGCGCCGGTAGCGGCAGCGAGCGTTGAAAAAGCGGCGGTAGAGAAGCCAAAGGCAACTCGCAAACCGCGCGTCAAGGCAGAGCCCGCACCTGCCGCTGCTGTTGCTCCGGTCGACAAGCCCAAGCGGGCATCGACGAAGACAGCTGCTGCCAAGAAGCCCGCGGCGGTTGCCGCCGCCACAGCCGCTCCGAAGAAGACGGCAGCAAAGAAGAAGAAGGACGATGCATGAGCGGTGAGATCGAAGACAAGCCGCAGCCATTGATCGAGCATCTGATGGAACTGCGCACGCGACTGATCTGGTCGATCGGTGCGTTTTTCGTCGCGTTCATCGCATGCTTCATATTCGCCAAGCATCTCTTCAATGTCTTGGTGTATCCGTACAAGTGGGCCGTTACCTGGGCGAAGCTTGACGTTTCAAAGGCGCAGCTCATCTACACGGCGCCGCAGGAGTTCTTCTTCACGCAGGTGAAGGTCGCCATGTTTGGCGGCCTGGTCATTGCCTTCCCGATCATTGCAGCGCAGATCTACAAATTTGTCGCGCCTGGCCTCTACAAGAACGAGCGCGCGGCCTTCCTGCCGTTTCTGATCGCGTCGCCGATCCTCTTCCTGATGGGCGCTTCGCTCGTCTATTTCTTCTTCACGCCGATGGTCATGTGGTTCTTCCTGACCATGCAGCAGGCGCCGGGAGAGGGCGAGGTCGCGATCTCGCTGCTTCCGAAGGTCTCCGAGTATCTCAGCCTGATCATGACGCTGGTCTTCTCGTTCGGCCTGGTGTTCCAGCTTCCGGTGATCACCACGCTGCTGGCCCGTGTCGGGCTTCTCACGTCGGATTGGCTGGCTGAGAAGCGCAAGTTCGCGATCGTGCTCGCCTTTATCGTCGCAGCGGTGCTGACGCCGCCAGATCCGATGTCCCAGATCGGCCTTGCACTGCCGACCATCCTTCTCTACGAGATTTCCATCTACGCGGCGCGACTCGTGGAGCGCCAGCGTGCCCGCGAGGCGGTCGAAGAGGCTGAAGGAACCACGGACGTTGCCAAGTCGGACAACGTCTGACCGATCTTCTTCAATGAGCGCTTCCAAGCATCCGGTCGAGGCCCAGCCGGGCTTTGGCCGGCTTATCTTTTTACAACGACCCTGGAACGACGATGCTCGATATCAAATGGATCCGTGAGAATCCCGAAGCGCTCGATGCGGCACTTGCCAAGCGTGGTGCCGAGCCTTTGTCCGAAAGCCTGATTGCGATCGACGAAAAGCGCCGTTCGGCCATTCAGAAGGTGCAGGAGATGCTGTCGCGCCGCAACGCCGCCTCCAAGGAGATCGGCGCGGCGATGGCGCAGAAGAACAGCGAACTTGCCGAAAAGCTTAAGCTCGAAGTGGCCGACCTGAAGGCGCTGCTTCCGGCCGAGGAAGAGGGCGAGCGCCAGGCGACGGACGAACTGAATGATGCGCTGTCGCGCATTCCGAACGTCCCGCATGACGACGTGCCGGTCGGCAAGGACGAGCACGATAACGTCGTTGCCCGCGTCGTCGGCGAAAAGCCGCGCTGGAACCATACGCCGAAGGAACACTTCGAAATCGGCGAAGCGCTTGGCTACATGGACTTCGAGCGGGCCGCAAAGCTCTCCGGATCGCGCTTCACTGTGCTGAGCGGTCCGCTTGCGCGGCTGGAGCGCGCGCTCGGCCAGTTCATGATTGACCTGCATACGAGCGAGCATGGCTACACCGAAGTCAGCTCGCCACTGATGGTGCGTGACGAGGCAGTGTTCGGAACAGCGCAGCTGCCGAAATTCGCCGACGATCTCTTCAAGACGACGGACGGCCGATGGCTGATCCCGACTGCCGAGGTGACGCTGACCAATCTTGTCTCCGGTGAAATCCTCGACCAGGAGAAGCTGCCGCTTCGTTTCACCGCGCTGACGCCGTCCTTCCGTTCGGAAGCCGGCTCAGCTGGCCGCGACACGCGTGGCATGCTGCGCCAGCATCAGTTCTGGAAGTGCGAGCTGGTCTCGATCACCGATGCCGAGAGCTCGCTTGCCGAGCACGAGCGCATGACGGCCTGCGCGGAAGAGGTGTTAAAGCGCCTCGGCCTGCATTTCCGCACGATGACGCTTTGCACCGGCGATATGGGCTTCGGTTCGCGCAAGACCTACGACCTCGAGGTCTGGTTGCCGGGCCAGAACACCTACCGCGAAATCTCGTCCTGCTCCGTCTGCGGCGATTTCCAGGCGCGGCGTATGAACGCGCGCTATCGCGGTAAGGAGGACAAGGCAACGAAGTTCGTTCACACACTGAACGGCTCCGGCACCGCCGTTGGCCGCTGCCTGATCGCCGTTCTGGAGAATTACCTGAACGAGGATGGTACGGTGACTGTTCCGGACGTTCTGCTGCCATATATGGGCGGTTTGAAGAAGATAGAACGAGCGGCCTGAGCCGATGCGCATTCTGCTCACCAACGACGACGGCATTCACGCAGAAGGCCTCGCGGCCCTGGAGCGGATTGCGCGTACGCTGTCTGACGATGTCTGGATTGTTGCGCCGGAGACTGACCAGAGCGGCCTTGCGCATTCGTTGAGCCTGTCTGAGCCGCTGCGGCTGCGCAAGATCTCTGAGAAGCATTTCGCGCTGCGCGGAACCCCGACCGATTGTGTCATCATGGGCATCAAGCAGGTCATGGACGTCAAGCCGGACCTCGTGCTTTCCGGTGTCAATTCGGGCTCGAACGTCGCCGACGACGTAACCTATTCGGGCACCATCGCAGGCGCCATCGAAGGCACGATGCAGGGCGTTCGCTCTTTTGCATTGAGCCAGGCCTATTTCCACCAGGATGGAGCAAGGACTGTCCCCTGGGAGGTCTGCGAGGCGCATGCGCCGGCTCTTCTCGAGAAGCTGATGTCACTCGAATTGCCCGAGGGCACGTTCCTGAACCTCAACTTTCCGAATTGCCGACCTGAAGAGGTTGAGGGCATGGAAGTCACGGCGCAGGGCAAGCTTGCCTTCAACCTGCAGGTCGATGCCCGCGCCGACGGACGTGGCTTTCCCTATTACTGGCTCAGGTTTGGGGAGCGTGCCGGCGCCTTCGTCGAGGGCACCGATATCCACGCCCTGAAGCATCGCAAGATTTCGGTAACTCCTTTGAAACTGGATCTGACTGATTATTCCGTACGGGACCGCGTGGCGCGGGCGCTTTCGGGTACGGAGTAGATTGTTTTGACGGCACGGCTGGTCGAGAAGGAAGGGTTTGCGGCGCTCGTCTTGAGGCTGCGGGCCGAAGGCGTTTCCGATCTGGATCTGCTGACCGCGGTCGAACAGACGCCGCGCTCCTTGTTCGTGCCGCCGCAGTTTGCGGAGCAGGCCTATTCGAGCCGCACGATCCCGATCGAATGCGGCTCATTTCTCGAGGGCGTCGATCTCGCGGTCAGGATCCTTCACCACCTGAAGATCAAGCCGGGCCAGCGTGTGCTTGAGGTCGGCACGGGCAGCGGCTTCATGTCGGCTGTCATGGCCCGCATGGCTGAACGCGTGCTGACGATCGACCGATACAAGACACTGACGACGAATGCGCAGCGCCGCATCGACTCGCTCGGGCTCCGAAACGTCATCATCCGCCAGGCTGACGGCAGTGCCGGCCTGCAGGGCGAGGGAACGTTCGACCGTATCGTGGTCACCGCTGCGTTCAATTCGATGCCGCGGTTCTACACCGACCAACTGGTCTCAGGCGGCTCGATGATCGCGCCGCTGATGATCTCCGAGAATGAATGTCGCCTCGTGCGGCTCACGAAGACGGGCAGCCGCTTCGAGCGCGAAGAACTGTTCGACACGCCCTATCTTCCCATCGTCCCGCGCCTGGCGTCTCAACTCTGAGGCGAGGCGGTGGCGTAGGTTGCTATGGTTAGCATTCTCTCAAAAAAATCTCGCAGATTCCGGTACCTTAACCGCGTGGTAATACTAACGCGCTTTAATAAACCCACAAATGGTTGCGTTCATCAGTGGGTCGAGTCATGCGTTTCAGTCTTTCGCCAAGAGTAGGCAAGTCTGCCGGTAATGTCCTGATAGCGGCTTTGCTGGCAAGTGCCGCAACGGGTTGCAGTTCCGATGTGACACGTTTCGGTGGTCTTTTCTCGTCATCCGGTCAGGACCAGATGACGACCAACTCGATCCCTCGCAGAAATATGCAGGCCGATCCGGTGCCGCAGGCGGATTTGGATCAGGGCGGGTACTCGGCAAGCAATCAGGCGATGAACCAGCCGTACCCGGCACAGCCCACTTATGGCGCCTCCAGCGCTCGTATGGCCTCGGCACCGGTCTCTGTTCAGCGTTCCGACCTTGCCGCACCCTCGGCAGTGGCGCCTGCAGCGCCGTCCCGCGAAAAGCAGGTGGCTCTCGCGCAGCCATTCCCCGCAGTCGCTGCTCCGAAGAAGTCGGCGCCCATTCTCGCTGCACCGAAGACGGCAACCGACTCGATCGTCACGGGCACGACCCCGAAGGTGTCTGGTTGGTCGGCAACCAACGCGCCGTCTGTCACGCTTCGGCCGGGCGAGACCATCGCGACACTGGCCAATCGCTATGGTGTGCCGGAGAAGGAAATCCTTCGTGCCAACGGCTTCAAGACGGCGGCAGCCGCGAAGCCTGGCCAGATCATCCTGATCCCGACCCTCAACGGCGGAAACGCGGCCAAGGCTTCCGCTCAGACGGCCGACCTTTCCAAGGGCGGACACTTGCCTCAGCCGGGCAAGCAGCAAGAGCAGAATGTTGCCGTTGTTCCGGGCGCGAACTCGGCTCGCGACAAGTCGGTTGCAAATGCAGATCCAGCGGGCAAGCTTGCGGCTGGTGCGGGCAAGGGCCCCAAAGGCGCTGGCGGCACCTATGTCGTCAAGCCTGGCGACTCGCTTGCCAAGATCGCCAAGGCGACAGGCACCAGCATCGACGACCTGAAGGCTGCCAACAACCTCTCGGCTGGTTCGATCCGCATCGGTCAGGAGCTCAATCTCCCGGGCGGTTCCCAGGATGGAATGAAGACAGCCTCCATTCCGGCAAAGGCAGAGCCGAAGCCGGTGGCTCAGCCCGCCGCCGCAACGACGACTGCCGCCGCGCAGCCGGCAACCTACAAGGCTCCGGTCGCGACCGAGACTGTTGACGAGGCTGCTAAGAAGGAAGTGGCTTCGGCGGCACCCGAGGCGACCGGCATCGGCAAGTATCGCTGGCCGGTTCGTGGTGCGGTGATTGCCGCCTACGGCGCTAACGTCAACGGCAGCCGCAACGATGGTATCGACATCTCCGTACCGCAGGGGACGCCGATTAAGGCCGCCGAAAACGGCGTGGTCATCTACGCCGGCAACGGGCTGAAGGAACTCGGCAATACGGTTCTCGTCCGCCACGACGACGGTACTGTCACCGTCTACGGCAACGCCGATACCCTGAGCGTCACCCGCGGCCAGAAGATCCAGCGTGGCCAGACCGTCGCCGTCTCCGGCATGAGCGGAAATGTCAAGCAGCCGCAGGTTCACTTTGAAGTCCGCAAGGATGCGACCCCGGTCAACCCGATTACTTTCCTCGAGTAGGTTATGCGTCCGAGGATGCTCGAAAGCCCGGCCCAAGGCCGGGCTTTTGTCATTAGGCGCGGTCGAGGGCGATGCGCATACGGCCAGCCAGATCCTGAATGTACTGCCAGGCAACGCGGCCGGAACGCGCGCCGCGCGTGGTGGCCCATTCCAGCGCCTCCGCATGCATCTTCTGGTGATCGACAGGTAGCTTGAAGTAGTCGGCATAGCCGTCGATCATCGTCAGATAGTCGTCCTGACTGCATTTGTGGAAACCGAGCCAAAGGCCAAACCGGTCGGATAGTGAGACCTTTTCCTCGACGGCTTCGGAGGGATTGATTGCCGTCGACTGCTCGTTCTCCATCATGTGGCGTGGCAGCAGGTGACGCCGGTTCGAGGTTGCATAGAAGAGCACGTTGTCCGGCCGCCCCTCGACGCCGCCGTCAAGGGCTGCCTTGAGCGATTTGTATGCCGTATCATCGTGGTCGAACGAAAGGTCGTCGCAGAAGACAATGACGCGATGGGGCGTGTCCTTGAGAAGATCGAGCAGCGTCGGGAGGCTCGCAATGTCTTCGCGATGCACTTCCACAAGCTTCAGCGATACTCCGCTCTCACGCCGCACATCTTCGTGAACAGCCTTGACCAGCGACGACTTGCCCATGCCGCGCGCACCCCAAAGGAGAACGTTGTTTGCCGGGTAGCCGTCGGCGAAGCGCACCGTGTTTTCGTGGAGGATATCACGCACGTGGTCCACGCCTCGGATTAGCTTCAGGGCCACGCGGTTCGGTCGTACAACGGGCTGAACGTGCTGAC
Organism: Rhizobium sp. LjRoot258; assembly: GCF_964254185.1. NCBI lineage: Bacteria > Pseudomonadati > Pseudomonadota > Alphaproteobacteria > Hyphomicrobiales > Rhizobiaceae > Rhizobium > Rhizobium sp. LjRoot258. The sequence continues at coordinate 1,295,117 of NZ_CAXUST020000001.1, forward strand.
GGGCAGGGGACCAGACGAAGCAATCGGCCGCGTTCCAGTCGTTGATCGCGGGCGCGGGGCCGGCCAACCGGTCGATCGCATCCGTCAGTCGGCGCAACTCCGCCAGAATGGTGTTGTTGAAGTCTTCGGCCATGGGCCTTCCTCCTGAATTCTGGTTGCAACCAGCGTACCGTGTCTTTTGACTGCGGCGTAGCATGGCCTTTTGCGAGCGGAAAGGTTATGAGGCAGCGGAATCGGTACGGTTTCCGGCTGTTTCTGTTGCATTCGCAAAGACCATAATTATAGTCCGGCCACCCGAGAAAAGGCGGAGTTCCGCCCACGGAAAGTTTTGAGGAGTTTAGCATGTTCATCACCCCGGCATTTGCCCAGGCTGCCACCGATAGCGCGGCGTCGCCGTTCGGCTCCGGCTTCGAAATGATTATCCTGTTCGTGCCGCTGATGGTCGTCTGGTATTTCCTGCTGATCCGTCCGCAGCGCGCGCAGGCCAAGAAGCGCGAAGAATCGCTGAAGGCGATCCGTCGTGGCGATCAGATCGTCACTGGCGGTGGCCTTGTCGGCAAGGTCACCAAGGTTGTTGACGACAAGGAGCTCGAAGTGGAGATTGCGGACGGCGTGCGCGTTCGCATCGTCCGCACCGGCATCTCGGAAATTCGCGTCAAGGGTGAGCCGGTAAAGGCAGACGCTGCATAGTAAGTATTGCGAACCCAGTTGTGAACCGGGCTGGGCCGGGTCGGAAATAGTCGAGAGAAAATGCATCGTTTTTCCCGCTTGAAGGCTGTTCTGATCTGGGTTTTGGTGGTGGTGGCCGTCGTAGTCGCGGCGCCAAATCTATTGTCAGACGGGCAGCGTTCTAAGCTGCCCGTATGGCTAGCTCACAGCCATGTTGCCCTCGGCCCTGACGTGCAGGGCGGCTCCCATCTGCTTTTCCAGATCGAACGCGCCGATATCGTCAAGGAACGGCTTGAACGCACCGTTGCGGACATTCGTGGCAAGTTGCGCGAATCTAACATTCGCTACACCGGCCTGACCGGCAGCGACCAGGACGTCACCGTCAGGATTACCGATGCCGGCCAGGTGGATGCTGCAATCAATGCCTTGAGCGCGCTGACCGCGACCAGGAAGAGCGGCTGGTTCGGCGGCTCGATCCAGAATGTATCCCTGGAGAGGGGTAGCGACGGACAGCTCACGCTGCGAATTTCCAAGGATAGTATCGACGAAGGCATCGCAGCTGCCCAGGCGCAGTCTCTGGAGGTTGTCGAGCGTCGCATTGCCGGCCTCGGGATCAAGGATTTTTCCGTTCGCGCAGATGGTCGCGACCGCATCGACGTCAAAGCCCTCGGCTCGATCGACGTTGAGCGGCTGAAAAATATTCTAAACGAACCCGCTCAGCTTTCCGTCCGGATGATCGATGAAAGCATGTCGGGTCAGGAGGCCCTTGCCGGGCGCTGGCCAGCGACCTCCGAGGTGCTCTATTCGCTGGACGATCCGCCCGTTCCTTACCTCGTCGATCGCACGGATTTCGTAACAGGCAAGAATCTCGTCGATGTTCAGGCGGTCGTCGATGCGCAGACGAAAGCGGTTGCTATTAGCTACAAGTTGGATTCTGAGGGAGCCGAACACCTCGCACAGAAGACACGCCAGAACATCGGCCGACACCTTGCCATCCTCTTCGATGATCAGGTCATGGCGGCGCCGATGATCAATGCCCCGATCGTGGATGGCACAGGCATGGTACCGGTCAGCTTCAGCGAGGACGGTGCCTACGATCTTGCGCTGATGTTGAGAGCCGGCGCTCTGCCGGCGACGTTGACGACCGTGGAGGAGCGCACCGTCAGCACCGCCCTCGGCGCGGAATCGAAGCGCGCCGGTTTGGTGGCCGGCTTCGTCGCTGCGGTCCTTGTCATCGGTTTGATGTTTGCGTTCTATCGCAAACTGGGCATCATCACCGGCATCTCGCTTGTCTTGAGCCTCGTCCTCATTCTCGCCGTGCTGAGCGCAATCGGTGCGACCCTGACGCTGCCGGGCATCGCTGGCATTGTCTTGATCATAGGCATGGCTGTGGACGCCAATGTGCTCGTCTACGAGCGGATTCGCGAACAGGCAAAAGCCGGTCACTCCTTCGCGGACGCGATCGACAACGGCTTTTCCCGCGCATTTTTGACGATCCTTGATGCCAACGTCACGATCATCATTGCGGCCGCCATTCTCTACTATCTCGGCAGCGACACCGTTCGCGGTTTTGCTGTGACACTTGCGGCCGGAATCCTGACGACGGTGTTCACGACGTTCACGCTGACCCGCTGGATCGTCGTCACCTGGCTTCATCGCAAGCATCCGCGGCATCTGCCGAGGGATGTTCAGACAGGCATTTTCGACCGCGCGAACATCCGTTTCATGGGTATCCGGAGGTACACCTTCACGGTGTCGGCCGCACTTTCGATCTTGGCAATGGTCGGCTTGGCGACCGTTGGCGCGAATCTTGGGGTCGACTTTGCCGGTGGTTCGCTCGTGGAGGTCAAGGCGAAGCAGGGCTCTGCCGATCCGAATGATATCCGCGCGCGTCTCGGCGATCTGAACATCGGGGATATCGAGGCTCGTCGACTTGCCGACGCCTCGACGGCATCGGTTCGCATTCAGGCGCAAGGTGGCGGCGAGAATGCCGAGCAGTCTGCAATGACCTTGCTGCGTGATGAACTGGCAGACGACTATGAGATCCGAAGCGTGGAGGTTGTTGGTCCTGCCGTGTCGGGCGAACTGACGAGGGCCGCGACGTTGGGTTTGCTCGGCTCGCTCGCTGTCATCCTGCTTTACATCTGGTTGCGCTTCGAATGGCAGTTTGCGATCGGTGCGATCATCGCGACACTGCACGATATCATCCTGACGCTTGGCCTCTTCGTGCTGACCGGCATGGAATTCAATCTGACGAGCGTTGCGGCCATTCTGACGATCGTCGGCTATTCGCTCAACGACACGGTCGTCGTCTACGATCGCATGCGCGAAAACCTGAAGCGCTACCGGAAAATGCCCCTGCCGATCCTAATCGACGCCTCGATCAATCAGACGCTGTCGCGCACAGTTCTGACGGCCGCGACGACGTTGCTGGCACTGCTGGCGCTCTGCCTGTTCGGTGGTGAAGTGATCCGCCCGTTCGCCTTTGTGATGCTGTTCGGCGTTGCCCTCGGCACCTTTTCCTCCATCTACATAGCTGCGCCCGTGCTGATCGCTTTCAAGCTCCGCCCGGACGCGGTCGATAGCGATCAAAATAAGAAAGTGGCCGAGCCGGGCACGAACTCCGGCAATTCGGCAGTGTGAGAATATGGCAAGAGGCATAGAAATCCGCGCGGCGCATTTCCCTGGACGCGCGCCCATCGATACCTACGGCAATGGCGGTTTCCGTTTCGCCGACATGTCCCATCGCGGATCGATCCTTTGCCTGCCGTCCGGCATCTATGGCTGGGACCTGGATATGTCGAAGCCGCTGTCCATCGACAATTTTCACAAGGTGCTCGATGAGGCAGCAGAGATCGAGGTCCTGCTGATCGGCACTGGCAACGATATGCGACCAATCCCGGCTGATCTGAAGGCTGCCTTGAAGGCCGCGGGCATTTCATCCGATCCGATGAATACGGGTGCTGCGGTTCGCACCTTCAATATCATGCTGATGGAATCGCGCGCCGTTGCCGCGGCACTGATAGCGGTCTGACAATGGCCGATCAGTCTTTGACGAACCAGGAGATTTGCCTGGCGACGCTACGCGACAATGACCGCGACCGATACCTTGCCTGTCTGCTGTCGCCGGATGACAAACGCGGCGCCTTGGCGGCGATTTACGCCTTCAGCGCCGAGCTCGCACGGATTCGCGATCTGGTGCATGAGCCGCTTCCGGGAGAGGTTCGCATGCAGTACTGGCGTGACCTGCTGGAAGGACGTGCGCACGGCTCCACCCAGGCGAACCCGATTGCCGCCGCCTTGCTGTCGGCGACCGAAGCCCACCATTTGCCACAACAGACGCTCGTGAACATGATCGATGCTCGTATCTTCGATCTCTACGACGATCCGATGGAGACGCGCCTCTCGCTCGAAGGCTATGCCGGCGAGACGGCGTCGGCCCTCATTCAATTGGCCAGCCTGGTGCTTGCGCCGGAGGAGGCGGCAAGATCCGCCGAGGCTGCCGGCCACGCAGGCGTTGCGCAAGCGATTGCTGGCCTGCTGCTTTTGATGCCGCTGCATCGTCACCGCGGACAGCTCTACATTCCCGTCGAAATCCTATCCGCGACGGGACTTGATCGCGATGCGTTTCTTTCGGGCGAAGACAGGCCGCGCATCTCTGCGGCGATCGAAGCCTTTTCCGGACTCGGCCGCGACCACCTCGCCAAGGCGAGAAGTGTCGCGATATCGCCAACCGTATTTCCGGCTTTTCTGCCTGTCGCTCTTGCGGAGCCGGTTCTCGTCAGGGCCCAGAAGGCTGGCGCAGGATTGTTCGAGCGTCAGCTACAGCGCTCGCAGTTGCGACGCCAGGCGGCTATGTTGCTAGCGTTGATGCGCAAGAAAATCTGATCCTGTTTAAACTCGCGCAAGGCTCGCGCGGTATAAGGCGCCGTTGCAGCTTTGATCGGAGAGCGATATGAGCATTATCGTCTGGTGCGTTATTTTCGCAATCGTCATCTTCATCGCCTTTCTTTCGACGCGCATGGCCGCGCAGAACAAGGAAGATGGCCTCCACGATACCGGACTCGCCATCATCGAGTTCAACCGTGCTTTCCCGAATGAAGCAATCCGCCAGTTGCAGGCGACCGCCAACGGCCAAGCGATGTTCGTGCGCCTGCATGACAACAAGGCGGGCTTCATGCGCAACATGCAGAGACACTATTCATGCCACATCATTGAGCCGGGCAGAGTGCGTGTCCTGAGTTCTGAAACCGGCAGCGGCCTCAGCATCGAGTTCCTTGATGCTCCGCATCAGAACGGCACGTTCGAATTCGCCTCCGCCAAGGAGGCATCAGAGATCTCCCTCTGGCTGCTCGGCAACTACGTGGCGGAACCTCACAAGACATTGACGCCGCACGATTCCACGGCCGCACACGGCCAGTAGACAAGCCCCTGGCGAACCGGCATATCCTTTCGCCGCGGCCATTGCGCATTCACGACCATCCTTATCGGCGTTGCCTCTCGCGGGACGCATGGCTGCGGCCGTTTTGCCGTTGCCTGCCGGCCGAAATAGGAGCAAGATTTGCGCTCATCCGGCAATTGCTTGAGTTTGTGTTCACAAACGCGATGGAGGTGCGTGATGCTTGCGATCAATGATACCGCTCCGGATTTCGAAGCCCAGACGACCGAAGGCAAGATCAGTTTTCACCAGTGGATCGGCAATTCCTGGGCGGTGCTGTTTTCGCACCCCAAGGATTTTACCCCCATATGCACAACCGAACTCGGTTACATGGCGCGGATCAAACCTGAATTCGACAAGCGCGGTGTGAAGATCATCGGCCTTTCTGTCGATCCGCTCGACCGCCACACCAGCTGGATGAAGGACATCGAGGAAACGCAGGGCTACCGTCCCAACTATCCGATGATCGCGGATGTCGATTATGCGGTATCGAAGCGCTACAACATGCTGCCTGCCCTGGTGTCCGGCGATCCGACGGACCGTACCCCAGCCGATAACCAGACCGTCCGCAACATTTTCGTGATTGGGCCCGACAAGAAGATCAAACTGGTTATGGTCTATCCAATGACCACAGGTCGTAACTTCGATGAGGTGCTGCGGGTGATCGATTCCCTACAGCTTACCGCCAAGCACAAGGTCGCTACGCCGGTGAACTGGAAGAATGGGGAGGACGTGATCATCGCCGGCTCAGTCTCCGACGACGAGGCAAAGAAGCAGTATCCGCAAGGTTGGCGCGCACCGAAGCCTTACATCAGGATCGTGCCGCAGCCGCACGGATAGTCGATCGCAAACTGTGCCGCGACGAAGGAGGTGGGGATGATCTTCCGGCAGCTGTTCGATCCGGTATCGAGTACTTATTCTTATTTGCTGGCAAGCCGGAAGGGCGGCGAGGCGCTGATCATCGATCCGGTGTTGGAAAGGGTCGATCGCTACCTCCAGCTCATCCATGAACTCGACCTGAAGCTGGTCAAGGCCGTAGACACGCATCTCCACGCCGATCACATCACAGGCCTTGGCGCTCTGCGCGACAAAACCCATTGCATCACAGTGATGGGGGAGCAGACAAAAGCCGATGTCGTCTCGATGCGGCTCTCCGACAACGACAAGCTGACCATCGAGGGGCTTTCCCTGGACGTGATCTATACGCCGGGCCACACGGACGATTCCTACAGTTTCGTGCTGCCCGACCGCGTGTTCACCGGCGACACGCTGCTCATCCGCGGCACCGGCCGGACCGATTTTCAGAACGGCGATCCGAGAGCACAGTTCGAGTCGATTTTCGGTCGGCTTCTAAAGCTTCCGGATTCAACGCTGGTTTTCCCGGCGCACGATTACAAGGGGGATACGGTCTCTACCATTGGCGAGGAGAGGGCCTTTAACCCGCGCCTGCAGGTGACGTCTGCCGATGAATATGCCGACCTGATGAACAATCTGAAGCTCTCGAATCCGAAGATGATGGATGTTGCCGTCCCTGCCAACATGAAGGTCGGGATGAATCAGGCGAACGTGATGCGCCACGGCTGGGCACTGACGGCGCAACAGGCCCTGAGTGTCGTCGGCCTCGGCGATGTCGCTTTGATCGATCTGCGCGAGAACGCCGAGCGGCAGCGAAACGGTACGATTCCGGGATCGCTGCACGTCCCGTATCCCTCGCTCGAGGAAAGCATAGGCGCAGGCGGGATGCTGCATGAGCTAGCAAGCTCAACCCGCAAGAGGCTGCTTTTCTATTGCGCGTTCGGTGAGCGATCGGCTATGGCCGTGCAGGCAGCGCACGATGCAGGCCTTCCTCTGGCCTTTCACATTGAAGGCGGCATCGACGCCTGGAAGAAGGCGGAAGGACCGATCGCGCATTAGCGAGCAGCCTAGGTGAGGCCATGCAATGGTACAGCGGCGATCAATTCTGACCTGTCCCATCTGCAGCTACCGATCGGCAGAGATTATGCCGGTTGATGCCTGCGTTTGGTTCTACGAATGCCGAGGCTGCGGCGCGACGCTCAAGCCGAAAGACGGTGATTGCTGCGTTTTCTGCTCATATGGGTCGGTTCGCTGCCCACCGGTTCAGGCCGGGAGCCTTCGCCGTATTTGTCACGCGACTTGAAACACGGCCGCGTAGTGGTAGGGCGGGAGATCGACGATCTGCAGCATGGTAAGGCCGGCCGGCTCAACGACGGTGCGGACGGCTTCGATTGGCATGCGCATCTCGGTTCGCGGTCCGCGCGGCTGGCCAAGCACAACCGTTTCTTCCCGCGGCCACGGATGCCAATTCACGATGCAGAATAGCCCATCTGGCCGCAGAGCCGCCCGGACGGAACGCGCAAGGCCAATCTGGTCAGGAACGCCGTGGAATGTGTTGGCGATCAGGACATAGTCGACCGGCTCATCCAGGCGTTCGGCCAGGGAGGTGGCGTCCGCGCAGATCCACTGGCGAACGGACGCGTGCCTGCGTTCAACTTCGGCCTTCGCCAGCTCGATCATATCAGGATCAAGATCAAGCGCCGCAAGGCGTCCGTCGACCAACTCAGCGAGCGGGCCGGTGAAGTAGCCATCGCCGCAGCAAAGGTCGAGCACGCTCATGCCGCGCCGAATGCCGACCTGCTGAAGCAGCCCTTCCGGATCGGGCCAAAGTGCGGACCACCAGTCCCGGTCCGGCATGGATGTGCCTTGAAACAATGCTGCCATCAGCGCACTCTTTTCGAGGACGTTACGCCGCACAGCATCTTCGATTTTGACAACCGCCGCGGCCCTTGGCCGATACCAGCATAGAGAATGCTGATACTCGCGGCCCGATCATGCACTCTCCGCGAGTTTAATGTCGAGTCCGAGCCAGTTTGCGCAATCGGCAAGGGCGCGCCTCGCGATCAGCTGCCGCTTCATGATGGTCTTATCCTTGCCGCGGAAGCGCTTCACGCCCTCGGGCTTGACGATCGAACCGGGCTCGAGTTCGGGGAAAAGGCCGAAGTTGATGTTCATCGGCTGAAACGACCGCTTGCCAGGCTCCTCGTCATTGACGATGTGACCGCCTGTGATGTGGGCGAGCAGTGAGCCCAGCGCCGTGGTTGCGGGCGGCAGCGATACCGCTTCTCCCTTCCGCTCGGCAGCGGCAAACCGGCCTGCCATAAGACCGACACTGGCGCTTTCGACGTAACCTTCACAGCCGGTGATTTGTCCGGCAAAGCGCAAGCCCGGGCGTGACTTGAGCGTCAGAGACGGGTCGAGCAGCGTCGGCGAATTGATGTAGGTATTGCGGTGAAGGCCGCCGAGGCGGGCGAATTCGGCATTCTGAAGTCCCGGAATCATGCGAAAGATCTCTGCCTGGGCGCCGTATTTCAGCTTCGTCTGGAAGCCGACCATGTTGTAGAGCGTACCGAGCGCATTGTCCTGCCGCAACTGCACGACAGCGTAGGCCTTTACCGTCGGGTTGTGCGCATTGGTCAGGCCCATCGGCTTCATGGGGCCGTGACGCAGCGTTTCGCGACCGCGCTCTGCCATCACCTCGATCGGAAGGCAGCCATCGAAGTAGGGTGTCCCTTCCCATTCCTTGAACCCGACCGTATCACCGGCAATCAGGGCATCCACGAAAGCATTGTACTGCTCTTCGGTCATCGGACAGTTGATATAGTCCTTGCCGGTGCCGCCCGGGCCGACCTTGTCGTAGCGGGACTGGTACCAACAGGTATCCATGTCGATGCTGTCGCGATGAACGATCGGCGCAATCGCATCGAAGAAGGCCAGCGCATCCGCACCCGTCTCGGCCTGGATGGCGCTCGCAAGGGATGGCGCAGTCAGGGGGCCGGTCGCAACGATTGCAAGATCCCATTCCTTCGGCGGCAGACCGGTCACTTCTTCACGAACGACTGTGATCAACGGATGCTCGTGGATCGTCTTGGTGACGGCTTCGGAAAATCCGTCGCGGTCGACAGCCAATGCGCCGCCGGCCGGGACCTGGTGCTTGTCCGCACAGGCCATGATCAGCGATCCCGCCAAGCGCATCTCGGCATGGATGACGCCGACCGCGTTGCTGGTCGCGTCATCGGACCGGAAGGAATTGGAGCAAACGAGCTCGGCCAGATCGTCGGTCTTGTGAGCGTCGGTGCCTCGCACGCCACGCATCTCGTGCAGGATCACGGGCACGCCCGCGTTTGCGATCTGCCAGGCCGCCTCTGAGCCAGCGAGCCCGCCGCCGACCACATGGATGGGAGAATGGGAAAAGGTTTTGTTCATGCGCGGCTGATTACCACGCTGGACCGGCACAGGAAACCGAAGAATTGACGACCGTTCGATGCAGGCGCCGATGCTCCTAGATATCCAGTTCCAGCCGAGCGCCTGTGTCGTTCGCTGCCGGCACGGCACAGCAGATCAGAGCCTCGTCATCGGCGGCGTCGGCGGTCGGCTCCTTGATATAGGCGACAGCGCCGGAGAATATCTTCGTCCTGCAGCTCCCGCAATTGCCGAGGCGACAGTTGAAATCAGGCGCCAAGCCACATGCTTCGGCAAGCTCCAGCAAAGTGCCTGATCCTGGCTCCCAGGGCGCTTCTTTGCCTGAGCGCATGAAATACACTGGCTGCGGTTCGCCAGCGGCGGCGCGCGCTGGCGGCCGCTTGGCTTCATCCCCCGATCGCTGGAGAGACGCCGATCCAAACGCTTCGGCGTGGATGCGGTTATCGGCAATATTCAACCCGCGCAGGCCGTCGTGCGCGGACTGCATGAAGCCTGCTGGACCGCACAGATAAAAATCATAGTCGTTGAATGGCAATACTGTGGTCAGCAGGTTCATGTCGACGCGCCCCTGCTGTTCGTAGTCTTCGCCAGCGACGGTATTAAAGGTATCGCTGAGCAGGCGGACCAGCCTGACGACGCCACCGGATGCCGCGGCGAGTGCCTGCAGCTCGGTATCGAATGCACGCTCCGACTTGCTATGTGCGGAGTAGAACAGCCACGTCGGTCGCATCCGGCGGGTGCGCAAGCCTTCGTAGACGACATGCCGGAGCATGGCGAGCAATGGCGTTATGCCAATGCCGGCGGCCAGCAGAACGGCAGGACGTCTCTCTGTGGCGTTGATCGTGAACGCACCGGCAGGCGCGCGGGCCTCGATGATGTCACCTTCTCGGATGGCGTCGTGAAGACGCGTCGAGACAAGTCCCTCGCGCTTGACGCTGATGCGATACACACCATCGGAGGGCGCCGAGGAGATCGTATAGGTGCGCACTGCGGGTACCTGCGATCCCTCCACCTTGATGCACACAGGCAGATGCTGCCCGGAGACATGGGGAAGGATCCCGCCTGCATCTGTCGGTTCGAGATAGAACGAGCGCACGCTCGCGCTCTCCTGGACGATCCGGGCGACGCGGAAGGGCCGCCAGCTCTTGGCGACGGCTGTCGCGCGAAGCCGCGCGGCGGCCTCATTCCAGCTGCCGGTCATCAGAGAATTGGGAGATGCACCATCGGTCCGCGGACGCCAGCGAAGCGGCGACGCTTCTTGTCTGTAGACGATCTGCGTCGGGCGAAAGCGCCACAGTCGCTCAGCACCCTGGAAGGCGCCAATCTCCGGCGATTCCAGGATGACCTGCGCATCGCCAGATAGTTGCAGTAGATCGCCGGCCTCGAAATCCGCGAAGACCAACCCCGCCAGCGGATTGGCGAGGATGTTGCCGAGCGTGTTGAAGAAGAGATTGCCGGCAAAGTCCGGGATCGTCAGAACGCCGTCCTCGCCGATCCGTACGAAACCCGGCCTGCCGCCACGATGCGAAACATCGATCTGGCGCTCGCCATCCTCGCGGTCGACGTAGGAGGCGACAAAAAACGTATCTGCCTTAGCAATCATTTCGGCGGGACGCCCATCAAGGCTGTCGAAATGGACCGGGTCGTAGCCTGAACGCTCCATCGGGTCCCGCGCGAAGTCGAAATCGCGCCGCTGGATATATTGCGGGCAGTTTCCATACGATTGTCCGACGCGCACATCGAAGCCGTCCTGCTGCGTTCTATGGACGGTACCATTCAGCCGGTTGCGGCGGCTGGTGTGGAGTTCGATGCCAAGCATGGCGATGGCCTTGCCGTCGTCGATTCCCGCGTCGGCCGGATCAAGGTGTTCACGCGGAAGGCGGACGCTCAGCGTATGGATGTCCGGGCTCTCAAGGAAACCCGGACGATTGGCACGTAGCGTTGCCCATGCATTGCCGTCCGCATCTACCGTTCCCAGGACGATGAAGGGCAACTGCGGATAGAACTGGCGGTGTTGATCGATCAGGTGATCTCGCAGCACGCGCCGGCCAACCTCGTCCATTCGCTGGGCGACGCCGACCTTTTCCTGTAGTGCGATCTCCCCGGCATGCCAAGGAGAGGATTTGGTGCTTTGTGCCTCGATAGGCATAACGGGCTCCCTTTCGGATTGTGGTCGGCCGCAGCGCGATGGAACGCCTCAAGCCGCCTCGACAATGCCGACTGGCGATTTCTGGAATGGTTGAAAGCCGGGCAGGGCTTCAATCCCCTCAAGCCATGCCGTCACGTTACGGTAGGCGGACCGGTCGACATTTCCTTCCGGCGCCCGGGCGATGTAGCTGTAAAGGGCGACATCGGCGATGGTCGGCCTGTTTGCGGCGATCCACTCGCGATCAACCAGGCGGTCATCGATCAGTTGGAGGATACGATGCGCTCTCGCGATCACGTCCACGGAGTCGAACTTCGCTCCGAACAACGTCACAAGTCTTGCCGCACATGGGCCATAGGCGATCTCGCCGGCAGCGACCGATAGCCAGCGCTGGACCGCCGCTGCAGCTGCCGGGTCCTCCGGGAGCCATCCCTCGGGCGCGTACTTCTTGGCGAGGTAGACGAGGATGGCGTTGGAATCGCTGATGATGACGTCTTCATCTTCCAGCACGGGCAACTGTCCGAACGGATTGAGAGCAAGGAAGCTGGCGCTTTTGTGCTCCCTGGCAGCAAGATCGACCTCTACGACATCGACGTCGACGCCAATAAGCGACAGGAAGAGGCGGGCGCGATGGGAATGGCCCGAGAGAGGATGCGAGTAGAGCTTCATGGGTGTGGTCTCCGTGTTGAGGTGACCAGACAATAATTGTTTCCGCCTGCGTGCTGAATTGCGATATGATGAAAGAAACTATTTCATTTGGCGGAATATTACGGGCGAGCAGATGGATCGGCTTCAATGCATGAGGGTTGTGGTCAAGGTCGCCGAGACGGCGAGCTTTGCGCAGGCAGCGCGCCAGCTTCACATGAGCCCGCCGGCGGTCACACGCGCGATCGCTTTTCTGGAGGAAGCCACAGGCGCGCGGCTCTTCGTCCGCTCCACGCGCTCAGTAAAGCTGACGCCGTCGGGTAGCCGATATGCCGACGACTGCAGAAGGATCCTCAGTGATATCGACGAGGCGGAAGCCTCGGCTGGTGGATCTCATTCAACCGCATCGGGAATCCTGACCATCACAGCGCCGGTTCTGTTCGGTCAGATCTATATCATCCCGATTATGACGGACTTTCTCAGCATGCACCCGGCCGTCACCGGGCGCGTCCTTCTCTTCGATCGGATGGTCAATCTTGTGGAGGAGGGCATCGACGTGGCAATCCGCATCGGCCACCTGCAGGACTCGGATCAGCAGGCGATAAAGGTCGGCAGCGTGCGCCGCGTCGTGTGCGGAGCGCCGGCCTACTTCGAACGTCACGGCGAACCGGCAACGCCAGCCGACCTGGCCCAACACGTCACGATCGTCAACACGGGCTCGTCTGCGCCATTGGACTGGCACTTCTCGCCCAACCATACGCCCGTCAAGCTTCATCCGCGCATGTACTGCAACACTGTCGACGCATCGATTGCAGCGGCGGTGACTGGATGGGGCCTGTCACGGACCCTGTCCTATCAGGTGGCGGAGCATCTTGCTGCCGGTCGGCTGAGAATAGTGCTAGAGGATTATGAGGAAGAGCCACTGCCGATCCACGTCGTTCATGTGGAGGGCAGGCACGTCTCGGCCAAGACGCGCGCGTTCGTTGATGTCGCGGTTCAGAAGATAAAGACGCTCAGACTCTAACTGCCGGGATCAGCACGATGCCGCATTGTGGCATCCGCGACGTTCAAGCCATTGTCCTAGCGGAGGCTTCGTATCGTTTGGACATGAAGCTTATTCGATCGAGATTGTTCAGGATATCGACCATGTCGCATGCTTCGCGCCACGTCATCCGAGCCATCTGCACGTCGTTCAGTTCGGCCGGCTGCTGTGTCGTGGCGTCGACGACGGTCCACAAACCGTCCTCCATGCGAAGATTATATCGGCACATCACGCATGTCTCCGTTAGGCAACGGCGGGATACTTTCATAATGGTTAATATTAGTCCACCCTAAAGAATGGCCGAAAATCACGGTATCAACAGGCCAGCCAAGACCGTACCTGGCCGCCGTGCCGCGCGTTCGCATCGGTGCAGCGATTCGGGCCCAGGGATTTGGTTCGCCGTCGTATCGCGTTGACGGTGTCGCTCATAGCGACAGGCCCGGAATCAAAAACGGCGCCCGAGGCGCCGTCTTGGAAGCTTCACGCTCGCCGCTATTAGCGGAACGAGCGGGAAGCGATGTTGCGAATGTCGTAGCGGCTAACGCCAATGTCGGCGAGCGTCTGGTTGGAGAGGTTACCAAGTTCGCTGAGCGTGCGGCGGTAGCTAATCCAGCTCTTTGCAATGCGGATCGGGTTCATGTTCGTCTTCCTTAGAATGACCGTCGAGAGCGGCGCCATCGCCGCCTCGTCGTTGACATTCATATAGGCGTTCCCTGTCGTATTGTGCAGTGCAAAGAAAAGGCATCTGCTATGCAATTGTGCATGTGATGCTCATTCCGGATGCAGTGATTACTTTCTGGGCGCGACAAGAAGGGAGGTCATAATGACCGCAACCATTGCGGAAGCTGGGAGCCGGATAAAAGAAAACGCCCGTTGCCAAGGGCAGCGGGCGTTTTGTCAAGGCGATCTGCTTGGGAGGATAGCGGATCGCTTGGATTAGCGGGCAGAAGCCTCGCGAGCAACGCGATGGATGTCAGAGCGGTCGATGCCGAGGTCGTGCAATTCGCGGTTGGTCATGCGGCCGAGTTCGGTAACGGTCTGACGGTACTTGCGCCAGTTGTTGAAAGAGCGTGAGAAGTTCATTTTAATCCCCTTTCCTAGGGCTTGTGATTTGCCAGCTGCCGCCGATCGGCGCTGACCTCTATTTGATGACCAGAATATATGTTGCACTGCGAAGTCGTGCCAGACACAAGATTTCAGACCACCTATGCGTTGGATGCAGATCTCACGCCGTTCTTTACGCGATGCAGCCAGTATTTGGTCAATCATTAGGCAGAATGGTTTGCCGCCGATCGGCTCGTGCCTGCCTTTTCGCCTCCAGGGACCGACGCCGGCCGATATATGCGGTTGGCGACCTCAAGGAGGACGCACGCAGGTTTGGGGCCGTCGGCAGTGGCTGCGAGGTCGTTTCTGCATCCGATGAACTTGCCACTAGGCCATTGGTCGGGCGCTGGGTGCGGGGAGAGGCATCGGCGCAGCTGCCTTGAAGGCACTGGAAAACCAGACTTGTGATATTGTCGGTTATGGAAAACCAAGCGCCCACCGGGGGAGGATCCGGTGGGCGTCATTAGGGTGACTGACAACTGGGAGGAGGAGTGTTGTCAGTCCATCGGAGGGCGCTGGGAGGAGGAGTGCGCTTCTCCGAATTTTGTTACGAAGATCATCTTCGCAGGCTTCCCGAAAAGCGGGGCAGGGGCGCCATCCCCTGTCTTATGATCAAACATATAGGATGCCTGATCGAGATATTGCAGTGCAGTATGTTCATGATACCCATGCGCGGAGGGCATGGCTAGTGAGCATAGACTATATATTCGCGATTTGACGTTGTTGATCGGTTAATGAGCCCCCCAAATTCGCCCAATGAGGAATTCGTATGGGAATATTTCCCTCGCGCACTATCAGTGGCTATAAAGCAAAGAAGAAGCGCGTCATCGCGCGTTTGTCGGAGTAGGGCATGTACCGCGGTCGATTGGAACGAGATCTTTCCGTTTGGGTGGAAAAGGGGCTTTTGCCGGAGGCGACCGCACGAGGGCTGCTGAGTGAGTATGATGCACGCCCGGCAAGCTTCAGCCTCGGCAGAGTACTGATGATCCTTGCGGCAATCCTACTTGGGGCGGCGATCCTGCTGGTCGTTGCTTCGAACTGGGAAGCCATTCCACGCCTTGTGCGCGTCGCCGTCATTCTTGTCATCATCTGGGCCGTGCATCTCGGTGCGGCGGTTATGCTGAGGCGCGGTGCGATGGCGGCTGCGGGCGGGCTCCTGGTGATCGGTACCTTGTCTTTTGGCGGAGCAATTTCGCTGGTCGGGCAGATGTATCATCTGTCGGGAGACGAGCTGACGGTGATGTATCTCTGGTTTGCCATGGCGGTGATTTCGGCGGTGCTGTTCCGCTCCGGCGTCGTCGCCGCGGTGGCGGGCTTTCTGTCCTGGGGCAGCTTTGCCGCCTATCTCGATACCTACGACACGCGCTGGGTCGGCCTCGATCCTTGGGTCGTGCCGCTCATGGCGGCAGTGGTCATTGGTCTCGTGCGCTTCACCGGCGCTGATCGTGTCCGTCATCTGGCATATCTGCTGCTTGTCGGCTGGCTCACCTGGCTCTATGCGGTGAAAGAGAATTTCTGGCTCGCGCTCGTCTATGCCATTGCTGGCATGTTGGCTTTCGTGCTTGTCAGTCTACCGCAGCCGCGCCTTTCCACGCTCATCAGAAGTGCCGGTTCCGCTCCTGCCTTCTACACGTTCCTTGTCGCCATGATTGGCTTGTTCTTCCTGCATGTTGAACTCGAGCATGGCTGGCAGTTCGTAACATTGGCGCTCGTGACGCTCGGGGCAGCGGTCCTTGCGATTGCGCTCCAAGGCCGGAACAATGGCGCGGTGCGCTATTTGGCTTACACGGCGTTTGCCATTGAGATGCTCTACCTTGCATCGGTGACCGTCGGATCGATTCTTGGCACATCGAGCCTCTTCTTGTTCTCGGGGCTTTTCGTTGCAGCCGTTGCATGGATCGTCATTCGCCTCGAGCGCCGATTTGCCATGAGAACCCCGGAGGCAAGCCAGTGAGCATTTTTTCAATGCAAGGCTCAGGGCGCCGCTACATTGCCGCTGCAATCGTCGTTGCTGCCCTGCAGACCGCCGTTCTTGGCTATGTGATAGAAAGCCGCGCATCGATCCTGCGAAGTGGCGCCGACGCTCTTCTAAAAACTGCCCCCGTTGATCCGCGCGACTTTCTCCGGGGCGACTACGTGGTGCTGAACTACGAGATATCCTCGGTCCCGGTCGCGTCGATTGTTGGTGGTGTGCCGCAGGATCAGGGCAAGAAGAGCCTTTGGGTGCGGTTGAAGGCTGGTGATGGCGGCTTCTGGGACATTGTCGAATCATCGTTCGAACGTCTGCCGGAGCAGCCGGGCACCGTGGTTCTCCACAGCAGACCTTTCTATAGTTATGGTGCCAATTCCGCCGACCATATCCGCGTCGAGTACGGCATCGAACGCTACTACGTTCCCGAAGGCCAGGGCACGGCTTTGGAGAAGGCCCGCCAGGACGGTGACGTCTCTGTTGCCATTCGCGTCGCTCCCGATGGGACGCCGCAGATACGCAGCCTGCTCGTG
Organism: Rhizobium sp. LjRoot258; assembly: GCF_964254185.1. NCBI lineage: Bacteria > Pseudomonadati > Pseudomonadota > Alphaproteobacteria > Hyphomicrobiales > Rhizobiaceae > Rhizobium > Rhizobium sp. LjRoot258. The sequence goes on from NZ_CAXUST020000001.1 coordinate 1,311,941, forward strand.
GACGGCAAGCCTGCTTACGACGAGCCTCTTTATTGAGTTAAGGCCGAATGGTGTGGAAGCCCGCCACTGCGGGCGAAATCACTGTCATTTGCCCTTCATTTTTCCTTTGCCTCTACCAAATCGGGTGTTATAGAGACGCCGCGCTCCGGAAGGCCTCATGTGCAGGCATATGCATGCGGTTTTTGCGAACGCGGGTATGGTGAAATTGGTAGACACGCCAGATTTAGGTTCTGGTGCCGCAAGGCGTGGGAGTTCAAGTCTCTCTACCCGCACCAAAAGCTGGCTTGCAGGCGGGGGGATCGGAAACCGGTGTCCCTCGATTACCCGGAAGCAGAGCGCCGTTCCGCCAGGGGCGGAATGAATAAGAATTGAGAACAAGCCACGCTCGGCAATTTCCCGGCGTCGTGCTCATCGAAACGAACGGCGTCTGGGCACGGCCGCCACGAAATGAAGGTAGGAAGACATGCAGGTTATCGAAACGCTCGCTGAAGGGCTGAAGCGCGAAATCAAGGTCGTAATCCCGGCCAAGGACATGGAAGTCAAGATGAATGAGCGTCTTGCCGACGTGAAGGACAAGGTCCGCATCAACGGCTTCCGTCCGGGCAAGGTTCCGGCCGCTCACCTCAAGAAGGTTTACGGCAAGTCCATCATGGCCGACCTCGTCAACGAGATTGTCCGCGAGCAGCCGACCGCCATCCTCGCAGAGCGCGGCGAAAAGTCCGCGACGCAGCCGGAAATCGCGATGACGGAAGACAAGGACGAGGCAGAACAGATCCTCGCCGCTCAGAAGGATTTCGAGTTCACGCTCTCCTACGAGGTTCTGCCGCCGATCGAGCTGAAGTCCAACAAGGGTATCAAGATCACCCGCGAAGTCGTCGACATCTCGGAAGACGAAGTCAACGAGCAGGTTCTGAAGGTCGCTGAAAGCGCCCGTTCCTACGAGACCAAGAAGGGCAAGGCCGCCAACGGCGACCGCATCACGATGGACTACGTCGGCAAGGTTGCTGGCGAAGCCTTCGATGGCGGCACTGATCAGGGCGCTGAACTCGTTCTCGGTTCCGGCCGCTTTATCCCTGGCTTCGAAGACCAGTTGGTCGGCGCCAAGGCTGGCGACGAAAAGACCATCACCGTCACGTTCCCGGCCGATTATCCGGCCAAGAACCTGGCTGGCCAGGACGCCACCTTCGACGTCACCGTCAAGGACGTTGCTGCTCCGGCCGACGTTGAAATAAACGACGAGCTGGCGAAGAAACTCGGCCTTGAATCGGCTGACCGTCTGAAGGAAATCGTCCGCGGTCAGATCGAGTCGCAGTACGGCTCGATGACCCGCCAGAAGGTCAAGCGTCAGATCCTCGACCAGCTCGACGAGATGTACAAGTTCGATACCCCGGCTTCGCTCGTCGACGCCGAGTACAACGGCATCTGGAACCAGGTCGCCAACGATCTCGCCCAGTCCGGCAAGACCTTCGAGGACGAAGACACGACGGAAGAAGCGGCTCGCGAAGAATACAAGAAGCTTGCCGAGCGTCGCGTTCGCCTCGGCCTCGTTCTCTCCGAAATCGGCGAAAAAGCCGGTGTTGAAGTGAGTGAAGACGAAATGCAGCGCGCCATCTACGAGCAGCTGCGTCAGTATCCGGGCCAGGAAAAGCAGATCCTTGACTTCTTCCGCAGCCAGCCGGGTGCGGCTGCCTCGATCCGCGCTCCGATCTTCGAAGAAAAGGTCATCGACCATTTGCTGACCGAGATCGATGTCACGGACAAGAAGGTCACCAAGGAAGAGCTGCTCGCCGACGAGGAAGGCGAAGCTTCTGAAAAGGATGCCAAGAAAGCCGCTCCGAAGAAGAAGGCTGCTGCCAAGGCAGAAGCCGCTGAAGGCGAAGAAGCTGCCGCTCCGAAGAAGAAGGCTGCTCCGAAGAAGAAGGCTTCCGAGGAAGGCGCCGAGTAATCTTCGGTTTGCCGAATTCATGAAAGCTCCGCCTCGTGCGGGGCTTTTTTGTTTCTACCGCAACGGTGCGGCGCGACTGGGCTACGTCGAAAGTGGAGTTGTTACACGAATTAGTTGCAGTTTCGCCTGAACAGACGCAGACTGGAGCATTGCAAGAGGGGGATTTGGCAATGTCTTCCAATGATGACCTTAGGGACCTGGTGCGGCGGATCTATCGTGCGCGGGTGGAGGGCGATCTCGAGAGTTTGATGTCTTTCCTTGATGACGATTGCCTATTCCGTGTCGTCGGGAACCAGCACCTTGCGCCTTTGACGGATCCTGTTGTCGGCGCCGCCGCGCTTCGCGTGACGATGCAATACTTGATCGACAATTGGGATATGAGAGGGATCGATTTTGTGTCCATCCATGTTGACGGCGACGTTGCGCTGATTCACCGTATGGGACGCATGCGTTTTGGCGCGACGGAATACGACACCGAGATCATGGACAAAATGACCTTCGAGAACGGCAAGCTGAAGGAATGCGTGGAATTCGTCGACACGCTGCAGGCTGCTGCGCTGCTGGACGTCGTGAAATTACCCGCGCGAAACTAAGAGCGCCGGTCCGCTGATGGATCTCAACGCGCCCAACCAAACAGCACGGGCGCGTCAGACTGCCTTGTGGGCATGGGTTAGCTCGGCGACCCGGTGGATGTGCGAGACCGCGGCCCGGCCGCCCGCCGTTTTCGTGAAGAGTTCGAGCGTTTCATCCTCGTGGTCACCGACCGGTGTCAGTGCCTGATCCATGTAACTCTTCGAGTTCTTGTCACGGGCTATGAAGAAGGCGCTCGTTGCGAGGCCGGCGATGGTGGCGCCCAGCGACAAATGCTTGGTGACCGTTTCCCAGATGAACCGTGGCCAGAAGGTAACAGCGCTTTCTTTGGGAAGATCCGGGCGGCGTTCGGATGGATGCTTGAGACGCAGCAGGCCGCTCTGCAATGGATGAACGTTCTCCAGAGGGACAGTCGTGGCGAACGACACGAGCATCTTGACGAGGCTGGCGAGCGGCACGCCGGTAGCCACAGCCCGGCGCAGCAGCGTCTTCATATGCTCTGGCGAATAGTAAAGCGACCAGGCCTCCTGGTAGATGCTTTCCCACTCCTGCTTGCTCATCTTCGAATGCGCAGTGCAGACGTGCTCGACGTCGTAGATGTTGAGATCGGCGTCCATCTCGACGCCCTTCTTCCACAATGTCTGATGATCTTCCGAGCCCGGCAGCGGCGTCAGCACGAAGAACTCAATGACGTCGAGGGGAAGCTCATGCTGGATGATCGCGATGTCGCGCCGGATCGTCTCCGGCGTGTCTGCCGGGAAACCAAGGATGTAGCCGGCGAGCGTCATGATGCCTTGGGCTTTCCAGGCGAGCAGCATCTTCCGGTATTCGGTGATCTTGTTCTGGTTCTTCTTGGCCGCCGTCAGATTGTCGGGGTTTACATTCTCAAGCCCGATGAAGACGCGCGTGACGCCAGCGCGCTTGGATTTTTCGATGAAGTTCGGGATCTTGTGGCAGAGCGTGTCGACCTGGATCATCAATCCAAGTGGAATACCGTCCTTCTCCCGGAGTTCGATCAACCGGTCGAAGATCGCTTCCCAATCCCTGTTGCGCGCGAAATTGTCGTCGGTGATGAAGAACTTATGGATGCCTTGCGCCCAATTCATCCGCACTAGTTTTTCGACATCATCGGCCGATCGGAAGCGCGACTTGCGCCCCTGCACATTGATGATCGTGCAGAAAGAGCATTGATAGGGGCAACCGCGGCCGGCGTCGAAGCTGGTACTGAGGCCAAGCGTCTGTGCGACATTGGCTTTCGGCAGAAAGGGGACGGCCGCACCTTCGATGCTCGGCAGGTCATTCATGAAATTGTAAAGCGGCTCAAGTTTGCCGCTGGCGGCATCCTGCAGGACGCGGTCCAGGCGGCCTTCGGCCTCGCCGGCAAACATCGAAATACCCATCTCGCGACATGCATCCAAGCCGACTGCCTTGCCGTCGAGCATGGCGAGGCAGCCCGACACGTGAAAGCCTCCCATCGAAACCGGTACGCCGGCCTTGCGGAAGGGGCGCGCGATATCGAGTGCCCGTGGATACTGGTTCGACTGAACGCCGACCAAGGCGACCATCCCGAAATTGTCATGTTGCGCAAGTCGCTTGAGCAGTGCCGGGATGTTGACCCGCGTGTTCGTCTCGTCGACGACTGTGATCTCGATCCCGACCTCTGCCCCCAATACCTTGCGTTCTGCGCAGTCGGACGCGATTCCATAGATCGCAGCCAAGGAGTTGGACGGGATCATCGCCCGCCACCAGCGGATCACATAGCCATCATCGTCATAGTGCGACGGCTTGATCAGGATCAGCTGAAAATTCCGTTCGGCAGTCTTGGACAGATCTTGCACGGTCGCTCGCTGGTAAGAGGAATCCCCGAAAATGGACGCTACCAGACGCGGTGGATTATACAAGCAAAGCTTTTACCGGTGCTATCCGACACAAATAAGTCAGGTCGAGCGGATTTTGCTCGATTTTTATGTCATTGTTTTCGTTAAGAAAGTCGTCTGGAGGTCGGCGCTGTCACCGTATGCGACAACATCAAAGCTCCGACTTGATATCGCCCATCCGGTTCCACGCATCCAGACCAGCAATCTTATAGGCTTCGGCGAGTGTCGGGTAGTTGAACGTGTTCTCGACGAAATATTCGACGGTGCCCTTGAGGTTCAAAACGGCCTGGCCGATGTGCACCAGCTCGGTCGCCCCTTCACCGACGATATGCACGCCGAGCAGCCGGCGCGTCTTCAAAGAAAAGATCAACTTCAAAAGTCCGGTGTCGAGCCCCATGATGTGTCCGCGCGAGGTCTCCCGGAAACGCGCGATGCCGCACTCGTATGGAATGCCGCGCTCCTTCATCTCTTCCTCGGTCAGGCCGCAGGTAGAGATCTCCGGCACGGCATAGATGCCGTAGGGGAAGTATTTCGGCGGCTCCTTCGCGACCGCGCCAACGGCAACGCGCGCGGCAATGCGGCCTTGTTCCATCGAGGTGGAGGCAAGGCTCGGAAAGCCGACAACGTCGCCGGCAGCATAAATGTTCGGCACGGATGTCTGGAAGGTTTCCGGGTTGACCTTGAGGCGGCCGCGGTTATCGGCTTCGAGCCCGGCTGCGTCCAGATTGAGCGTGTCGGTCGCGCCCATGCGCCCTGCGGCAAACAGAACCATGTCGGTCACCATGTGGCGGCCATTGTCGAGCTTCAGTTCAACTCTGCCGTTGTCGAGGCGCGTCACTGTGTCGGCCTTGGTGCCGAGCAGGATCTTCATGTTGCGATCACGCAGCTGATAGGTGAAATCTTCGACGATTTCCCGGTCGATGAAATCGAGCATCGTCGGCTTCGGATCGATCACGGTCACTGCGGTATCCAGCGCGCTGAAGATCGTCGCATATTCGATGCCGATGACGCCTGCGCCGACCACGGCCATCGAGCGTGGCAGTTCTTCGATGTCGAGCAATTCGTCGCTGTCGAGTACCGTTTTGCCGTCGAAGGGGATGTAGTCCGGGCGGAACGGCTTGGTGCCGACCGCAAGCAGGATGCTGGCCCCCGTGACCTTGACGACTTCGCCATCGTCCTTGACGACTTCGATCGTTGACGGGTCGACGAAGCTTGCCTTGCCTCTGATGTGCTGGACGCGGTTTCGGGCGAACTGATGTTCAAGCACCTCGACTTCGTGATCAAGGGTGATCAGCAGGCGGCGCCGAAGGTCATCCGCGCTGATCTCTTCCTTCACGCGATAGGACCGGCCGTAGAAACCACGCTCGCGCCAGCCGGAGAGATTGAGCGCCGTTTCGCGCAGCGTCTTGGAGGGGATGGTACCGGTGTGAACCGAAACGCCGCCGACGCGCTTGCCTTGTTCGATGACCAGAACCTTCTTGCCGAGCTTGGCGGCCTGGATTGCGCCGCGGCGGCCTGCCGGACCGCTACCCACAACAACGAGATCGTACTGGAACATTAAGCTGGCCCCGATTGGAAAGCTGGAATCATTTTTGCGACGCAATATCTCGCGCGTCCACGGGTAGCAGGTCAATGTTGCAGAATATTTTAAGGGAGAATATCAGGATTCACGGAAGCCAAGCAGGGGTTCCAGCTTCTCGAAGGTGCGGTCCATGGCGAAGGCGCGGCTAATCGGCAGCGCAATATGGCCATAGATGATCGACATTTGCCCTTCCGCGACGTTCTCGTTCGTTTTGCTGATCGCCGCCAGATAGAGGGCCGATGCGAGCCCGGTGCGATCCGAGCCCGAGAGGCAATGGATCAACAGCGGCTTCGGAGCGTCTTTCATGACCTGGATCAATTCCTCCGCGCGTGCTGGAGAAAGCTCCTTGTAAGCAGACATCGGGAAATCGATATGCTCGATTCCAAGCGTCTTCGCTTGCTCGACTTCGGCGTGCCATGCCGGGCTGTTGCTCGGGCCGCGCAGGTTGATGATGGTCTTGATCCCATACCGCTGTGCGAGATCCGCAATAGCTTGCGGGGATGGTTGCGACGAACGGTAGACTTCGCCGGCGACGACCGTGTGGAAGTTGTTCGTGGCTTTCAAATAGAGAGCATAGCTGCCAACGATGAGAAAGAGCGGGGTGAGAAAGCATAGTGCTGCCTTCCTGGAGCGAGGAAATTGGCGAGAAGCAATCGTCGTCGTCATGAAGGTCTCGGAGCAGGATGGTTGCAGCGTCGTCGCTTTGCCACCCAAACCTGACGGACACCTGAAGCGGATTTGGCTCCCATATGAGACGCAGCCCCTTGAAGCTCGCGTGACCGTCCTTGCCGATGATGATGATGTGATGATGGACCGTGATGCTGAGCGGTTTTGCCGTGTCGACAATCATCTTTGTCATATCGATATCGGCTCGCGACGGCGTCGGATCGCCCGAGGGGTGGTTGTGGACCAGGATCAGGCCCCCGGCCGAAAGCTCCAGCGCCCGCCGCACGTCCTCGCGCGGATAGATCGGCGTATGATCGACCGTCCCGTGTCCCGGAATTTCGTCAGCGATCAATGCATTGCGCTTGTCGAGAAAGAGAATGCGGAACTGCTCACGTGTCTCGTGCGTCATCGCTGCGTGGCAGTACTGGATCACCGACGACCAGGACGACAGGAGCTGCTTGCCTTGGAGTTCGCTCTTCAGGTGGGCCGAAGACGGCAGCGAGCAAACCGAAGCGTTCGAGCAGAGCTTTGGCGGTCGGCTTGGTGTCGCGCCGCGGGATCAGTCTGGCTAGCAGCAATTCGAGCAGCTCATAATCGGCAAGCGCGGTGTCGCCATGCCGGCGAAAGCGGTCGCGCAGTCCTCCCGGCGTCCACGGTAGTGCCTTCCTTGCCAAGCGATGCGGAGAGGCCGGCCTGTTTTGCCAGCGATGCCGGTTTGGCGGCCTGTTCCGCAAAGAAAGAACGTTCGCAATGAAAGAGCGTTCGTCGCTTCCATCGCTGTTGGCGAAGGGCAGTTCGGCGTCGCTGAAGTGCGAAACAGGACCCTTCGTCATCAACCGCTTATCGGTTCAGAGACGGAAGGCCTGGTCGGTCGAGGCCGCCGGGCGAAAGCGTGAAGATCTCGCAGCCGTCGGCGGTGACGCCGACCGTGTGTTCGTATTGCGCCGAAAGCGAGCGGTCGCGCGTGACGGCAGTCCAGCCGTCGGCCAGCACTTTCACATGCGGCCGGCCGAGATTGATCATCGGCTCGATGGTGAAGATCATGCCCTCGCGCAGGTCCGGCCCTTCGCTTGCGCGGCCATAATGTAGAATATTCGGGGAGTCGTGGAAGAGCGCGCCTACGCCATGACCACAGAAGTCACGCACGACGGAACAGCGCTCGGCTTCGGCATATGTCTGGATGGCTTCTCCGATCGCGCCGGTACGAGCACCGGGACGAACGGCTGCTATACCGCGCAGGAGGGATTCGTAGGTCACTTCAAGCAGCCGCTCAGCGGCGCGCTTGATGGTGCCGACCGGGTACATCCGGCTTGAATCGCCGTGCCAGCCATCCACGACGTAGGTGACGTCAATGTTGACGATATCGCCCTCGCGCAGCGGCTTTGCATCCGGAATACCATGGCAGACGACATGGTTGATCGAGGTACAGGTCGATTTCGTGTAGCCGCGATAGTTAAGGGTCGCCGGAATCGCACCGTTGTCCATGCCGAACTCGAACACGAAGCGATCGATTGCATCGGTCGGCAGGCCGGGCCTGACGACAGCAGCCAACTCATCGAGGCAACGCGCCGTCAGCTGGCAAGCCTTGCGCATTCCCTCGAAAGCTTCGGGACCGTAGAGCCTGATTGCGCCCGTATTCTTCGATGGTGCGGAAGAGGCTTCGATATAATTCACCATTGCATGGCCTTAGCGATTGTCATTCTGGTACATAATGCAGCTATGCCGGGTTCGTCCATCGCGATCAATGGGGTGGATGTCATTTCTACCGTACCAGGGTGTGTTCGATCGAGCCGTCATCCGATCCTTTCGGCCCGTGGTTTGAGATGCATGCCACTCGGACGGGACGGTGGAAATTGCCCCGCTAGAGTAAAAAACATATGGCGCTTCCCAGCGCCCCGTTCGGCGGTTTGTGCTTCGCAACTTAAGTCCCCTTGCTACCCCCAGCGGCGAAGGCTATCGCCTCGCCGCAAAGGAGAGTTGCTCCTCTAGGGAACCTTGTGTGGCTTGCAGGCACGTCCGCAGCGAAACTCGGCGTTGCCGCCGCCATCTCCGGAGGGACCATTTCTGCGAACCCCGGGATGAAGGAGCCTGCGTCGTTCTCCATCATCCAGCGCCGGTCCCGTCTCGCCGCAACGCCTTGCGGTGTATCCGAAGATTTGACGAGGAGAGGATGGCATGGCGGCGCGATGCGAGGAAAATCGAGCGCGTCGTATTTGACTACGATCTGATTAGGTGCGCGACGAGAACAGCGAGGCAAAGGTGGACGTCGGCTTGTTCGGCATGCTCGTGACCACCACCAGCTGACGGATCTGGCCGCGTTTGAAGGCGGCGAGAAAACGCCTGTAGTCCTTGAAGGATACGCAGCCATTGGAGTCGCCGCGGGCGCCGAGCATGTAGGTATGCGCAAGCAGGCCAACGCGGTTGTAGACATAGCCCGCCCCACCGACGGGGTTAAGGCGGATGGCAGCAACGCCATGGAACAGGCTTTCGCGCATCGTCAGATTGTAGGTATGCGGCGGGGTTGGTCCGCGGTTCTTGGCATGCACATAGCGCGGGTTGTCGCGCATCTTGCCGAGGCCGGAATGGGCCTCCAGGCGTTCGCCGTTCGGAAGGTAGACCATGTTGGCGGAAATGTCGTAGACGGCGACGCCATTGCGGGCGATGGGCCCCGAAAGTCCCTTCTTCAAGGTCGGCATGGCGTCGTCGTCATCATCCGAAGCGCCGGCATCGGGCCGTGCATAGGCCAATACGGGTTCTGCCGGGGCGTTGCGATCGTCGGGCGCGGCCCGCTTGTTCAGGCCATCGGGCCGGGCCATCGGCAAGGGGATCGACGTGTCGCTGCCGCTCAGCACGAGATCGAACGGCTGGGCCGTCGCGGACGCAGGCTGCTCGGTCGGCGCAAGACTTGCAATTTCGACCGGACCCGGCTTGGCGGCGGCAGCCGGGACCTCTGCCTTGGCGTCGGCCAGGGGCGCTGCGAGCGCCAGCAGAGCCGGTCCTTCAGCGGCTGCAACCTCTCCCTTCGACGGGATGATGATGCGATCAGCCGAGGCGGCAGCGACCGGCGTGGCGATCACGGCGTCGTCCTTGGTCGCGCGGGCCGGCTGGGCAGGTGCTGTTGATGCGACAACCATTGACGGTGGCTTATTCGGAGAGGCTTCGGAAAGAGCGAGAGGTTCGGACTGCCCGACGAATGCTGCTGCCAGCGCAGCGGACGGAGCAGCCACGTGGGCACCCCTTGCCAGTGCTAGCTCGCTCTCCGTGCTCATGCGCAACCGCGAGAATTTCGTGACGTGAACGAGGCGCTGCGTGGGATCGGTCTTGGCGATGGCAGTGGCTGCAGGCGCGACGTCGGCAAGCGGAGCGACGCTCGGATGCGGAGCCGGCGCGGCCATGTGCATGGTAGCGACTGTGGCGACCACCCAAACTGAAGCGGCAAAGCCCGCGCCGATAAGAGCTGCACCTGAGAGAAAGCGGAAAGAGCGATCGAAGCGAGAAATGGACGTACCTATGGGCCTGCTATTGCTAAACACATCGACCGCAAACGCCATAACACTTGTCTTTCACAACTCGTTACTAGGCCGGCGGTACTGACAGATTGATATTTTCTTCGCCGGGGCCGGTATAGGAGCATCAGGGCTAAATTGCGGCCCGCTAATATGTCCGGTCGCCTGATAGAATGGCGAATTATGGTAACCAATTCCTTTACGTGATCGCTCACCCCGCACGAATTTGGATGCAGGGATTTCAGCGCATCTCCGCGGTCCGATTTTGCCGGCCTCCTCCTTTGTCATGAGGTGTCGAAGAATGCGGATTCTGCTATGAATGCCTCCCGTCGTGGAACTCCGCGTGGGGAGGAAAAGCCAATGTCGTCGACACATCCAGTGGCGCATGAAGAAATCTCGCCGGCCTTGCTGGTCGATGCGATGTTCGCATTTCGGAAAACGGCCGCGATCAAGGCGGCAATCGAATTCGATCTTTTCACGAAACTTGGCGCGGAAGGCCGCACGGCGACAATTCTCGCGTCGGAATTGGGCTGCGCCGAGCGCGGAGTGCGTATTCTCTGCGACTTTCTGGTGGTTTCGGGATTCCTGACGAAGAGCGGCGAGACTTACGGGCTGACGCCGTCGAGCCAGATCTTTCTCGATCGGCGTTCGCCTGCCTATATGGGAGCAGCGATCGATTTCCTGGCTTCTCCGCAAATGGTGTCGTTGTTCCTAGACGACCCGGCCGCGTATGTTCGTAATGGCGGCTCCGTCGGCTTGGCGAACGTGGCGCCGGATAATCCCGTATGGGTCAAGTTTGCCAGAGCCATGGGGGCATTCACCGGCGCAAGCGCTAAGGCCTTGGCATCGGACGTGGCGACATGGTCAAAGCCGCCAAGCAAGGTGCTGGACATTGCCGCCGGTCCCGGCGCTTTCGGTATTGAAATCGCGAAAGTATCGCCATCGGCAAGCGTAGTCGCTCTCGATTGGAAGCCGGTTCTTGCGGTGACTGAGGAGAATGCGACGAATGCGGGGGTGGCGGCGCGCTTCACCTTCCAGCCCGGCAGCGCTTTCGAGGTCGATTGGGGCAGCGGCTATGATCTGATCTTGCTGCCGAACTTCCTCCATCATTTCGACGTCGACGGCTGCATCACGCTCTTGAAGAAGGCGCGTGCCAGCCTGGTGCGTTGCGATTGTCGAGTTCGTTCCGAACGAGGATCGTGTGTCGCCCGAATTTCCGGCTGCCTTTGCCATGGTCATGCTGGCGACGACGCCGAAGGGCGACGCCTACACCGAGCGGGAGCTTGCCGATATGGCCAAGTCAGCCGGTTTTCGTCACGTCGTTACGAAACCGCTGCCACCATCACCGGCGAGCCTGATCTTCCTGGAGTGACGACGCCGCGCAGGAACATAGCGCTCAGACGCGCTCCATCACATAGCTTCCCGGCGCCTCTTCGATGGCGTTGAGCGCTGCGCCGCCCGGCTTGCGGGCGGGCACGCGCTTGCCGTCCTTCGCCTCGATCCAGGCTTGCCAGTGTGGCCACCACGAGCCGGCATTCTCGGTCGCTTCGGTAAGCCACGCGTCGTAGTCGCCTTTTGCAGCGCTTCCTGTCCAGTATTGGTACTTCTTCTTGTCCGGCGGATTGACGACCCCGGCGATATGACCGGAGCCCGCCAGCACGAAATCGACCTTGCCGCCGAAGAACTGGCTGCCGAGAAACACCGACTTGGCCGGCGCGATGTGATCCTCGCGGGTGGCGAGATTGTAGATCGGAATCTTGACGTCCTTCAGGGACAGCGTTTGACCGTCGAGAATCATCTCGTTCGCAGTCAGTGCGTTCCTGAGGTAACAATTGCGCAGGTAGAAGGCGTGGTTCGCCGCCGCCATGCGAGTGGAATCGGCGTTCCAGAAGAGAAGGTCGAAGGGCATCGGTTCCTGGCCCTTCAGGTAGTTGTTTACGAAATAGGGCCAGATCAGTTCCGAGGCCCGCAGCATGTTGAAGGCGGTCGCCATCTTCGAGCCGTCGAGATAGCCGATCTCGTCCATATGGGCCTCTAGCCGCCCCAACTGCTCCTCGTCGACGAAGACCTTGAGATCGCCGGCATGAGTGAAGTCCACCTGCGTCGTGAAGAGAGTGGCGGTCTTGATCCGCTTGTTCTTCTCCTTGGCGTGTAATGCCAGCGTTGCGGCAAGCAGTGTGCCGCCGACGCAGTAACCAATGGCGTTTGCTTCCTTCTCGCCCGTCGCCTTCTCGATCGTGTCGAGGGCAAAGTCGATGCCTTCGCGCGCATAGGCCGCCCAATCCTTCTGAGCATGGCGCGCGTCGGGATTGACCCAGGAGATGACAAAAACGGTTTGCCCCTGCTCCACACACCATTTGATAAATGATTTCTGTGGGTTAAGGTCTAGGATGTAGAACTTGTTGATCCACGGCGGGCAGATGAGGAGAGGGCGCTTCAGCACCGTCTCGGTCGTTGGCTCGTACTGGATGATCTGGCAGATGTCGTTCTGCGCGATCACCTTGCCCGCGGTGAGCGCCATGTCGCGACCGACGGCGAATTTGGTCATGTCGGTCTGGCGAAGCTTCAGGTCGCCATGGCCCTGAACGATGTCCTCGGCGAGCATCTTCATGCCACGCACCAGGTTCTCGCCGCTCGTCGCGATCGTTTCGCGGTAAAGCTGCGGGTTTGTTGCAACGAAATTGGTCGGCGAGAGTGCTGCCGTTATCTGCTTCACATAGAAACGGGCCTTGTGCTTCGTGTGCTCGTCGAGGCCCTCGGTTTCGGCCACGATCTTTTCGGCCCAATCAGCGGTGATCAGGTAAACCTGCTTCAGGAATTCGAAGAACGGGTTCTTCTGCCAATCCTCGTCGGCAAAGCGCTTGTCCTTGCTGTCGGGTTCCGGCGCCGGCGTTTCGCCCTGCATCCGTTGCATCGAGCGCATCCAGATGCCGAAGTAGCAGCTCATCAGCTGCGTCTGTGCTTCGAAGGTGCGGCGCGGATCGGAAATCCAGTATTCGGTGACCTTGGAGAGCGTCTTGACCATGTCGGTCACCGGCTCTGCCGCATTTTCTGCGATCGCGCCACGTTCGCGTGGCGCGAGCCAGGCCGTAGCCGCCTTGCCGAGATTCTCGAGGGCACGGGCGAAATTGATCGCCATGGCCTCGGGATCTTTCAACAGGTAGGGATCCAGGTCTTTTGCATTAAAGCCCTGGCTCTTTGCCTTGTCGCCGTTTTCCTGCTTGCTGTCGGTCACGCGTCTCCTCCGGCGGCAGCATGTTCCTGCAAATAGAGTTGTACATCTGGAAAGATCGATAAAACAAGTTCCGCTGACGCTCGCTCGTGCTATTGCTTTGTGGCGGCGACGAATTTAACAGTCGAAGCACCTCAGGATTTGGGACCTCTGGCACATGACGAAAAACGGCATTCGCATTATCGCAAACGTGACCCGCATCGCGCTCATCGGCGCTGCCGCGGCCATGACGCTTGCCGGATGCATGCAAACGCCTGAGGAAAAGGCCGCCTTCGCGGCCAGGCAAGCGGCGCCGACGCCCGTTGTCATGAACGCGACAAAGGGTGAGGCGCCGACCGAAAGCGGCCTTTCGCATTACAAGGACGGTTACCCGGGATTCGGTGCGCCGCTGACAGCCGCAAACGTTCAGATGAGTGACGATGAGGCCGGCGGGCTTCAGAAAAAGCTGACCGCACTCGGCGCCCAGCGCAAGGCCGGCACCATTTCGGAAGCCGAGTATCAGCGTCGTGTTGCGGAATATCGCAAGCTCGCGGCCGAGCACGGCGCCGAAACGCTCTCCGAAATCGCCAATTAGGCCTTGCCTTCGCTGCTATTTGGAAGCAAAGCCTTCCGACAGTAGCGGAAGATGAATTTTTCCTGATAATGCGCGGCCAGCACGGCTTTTCGTCAAAGAAATGCCTTGCGACGCAAGTCTGATGAATACGGCGTTGGCGATTCTGAAGTTCGTATCGCGAACAGCCGGGAATTAGGACGAACTTCGAGCGCGGTCGTGGTGGCCGCATTTCCGTGGGGAAAGAAATGGAAGAGTTTCACAAAGTCCGGCGTTTGCCGCCTTACGTTTTCGAACAGGTCAACCGTTTGAAGGCGAGCGCGCGAGCGGGCGGGGCCGATATCATCGATCTCGGCATGGGAAACCCTGACCTTCCGACCCCGAAGGCGATCGTCGACAAGCTCTGCGAAGTTGTCCAGGATCCGCGCACGCATCGCTATTCGTCGTCCAAGGGCATTCCCGGCCTGCGCCGGGCCCAGGCTGCCTACTACGCCCGCCGCTTCGGCGTGAAGCTCAACCCGGACACGCAGGTCGTCGCGACGCTGGGTTCCAAGGAAGGCTTCGCCAATATGGCACAGGCGATCACCGCACCGGGTGACGTCATCCTCTGCCCGAACCCGACCTATCCGATCCACGCCTTTGGCTTCCTGATGGCCGGTGGCGTCATCCGGTCGATGTCGGTCGAGCCGGACGAAAGCTTCTTCCCGCCGCTGGAACGCGCCGTCCGTCATTCGATTCCGAAACCGCTCGCGCTGATCCTCAACTATCCGTCCAACCCGACGGCTTTTGTGGCAACGCTGGACTTCTACAAGGACGTCATCGCCTTCGCCAAGAAGCACGACATCATCGTGCTTTCCGACCTTGCCTATTCGGAAATCTACTTCGATGGTGAGCCGCCTCCGTCGGTTCTGGAAGTTCCGGGCGCAATGGATGTGACGGTCGAGTTCACCTCGATGTCGAAGACCTTCTCGATGCCGGGCTGGCGCATGGGCTTTGCTGTCGGCAACGAGCGTCTGATCGCGGCCTTGACGCGCGTCAAATCCTACCTCGATTATGGCGCGTTCACGCCGATCCAGGTGGCGGCAACGCACGCGCTGAATGGCGACGGTTCGGACATTGCGGAAGTCCGCAACGTTTACAAGCGCCGCCGCGACGTCATGGTGGATACCTTTGGCAAGGCTGGCTTCGAGGTGCCGCCACCGGCGGCGACGATGTTTGCCTGGGCCAAGATCCCGGAAAAGTTCCGGCATCTCGGTTCGCTGGAATTCTCCAAACTGCTGGTCGAGAAAGCCGATGTGGCGGTAGCGCCTGGCATCGGTTTCGGCGAAATGGGAGACGACTACGTGCGTCTGGCGCTTGTCGAGAATGAGCATCGCATTCGCCAGGCTGCTCGCAACATCAAGAAGTTCATGTCGACGGCGGATGAGACGATGCACAACGTCATCTCGCTCAACGCACATCGCTGATATAATCCCCCTCAATGGCAGCCGCTCCGGCGGCTGCCTTTCATGACACATTTCAGGATCGATCCATGGCAGATGCCCTCAAAATCGGCATTGCGGGCTTGGGCACCGTTGGTGCTTCGCTTGTCCGTATCATTCAGCAGCGCAGCAATGAGCTTGCCGCAACGTGCGGGCGTGCGATCCTGATTACGGGCGTTTCCGCCCGCGACAAGACCAAGGACCGCGGCATCGACGTCGGCGGCATCGAGTGGTTCGACCGGCCGGAGGACCTGGCGGAGAAGGGCGACATCGATGTCTTCGTCGAACTCATGGGTGGCGTCGACGGTTCGGCGAACACCTCCGTGCGCGCGGCGCTGCAGCGTGGTCTCCATGTGGTGACCGCCAACAAGGCGCTGCTTGCCTATCATGGCGTCGAACTGGCAACGCTCGCAGAAGAGAAGGGCGTGCTGCTGAACTTCGAAGCAGCCGTTGCCGGCGGCATTCCCGTCATCAAGGCACTACGCGAATCTCTGACGGGTAACACGATTTCCCGCATCTATGGGATCATGAACGGTACCTGCAATTACATCCTGACGAAGATGGAAAAGGAGGGCCTGTCCTTTGCCGATTGCCTGAAGGAGGCCCAGCGTCTCGGTTATGCCGAGGCCGATCCCGCCTTCGACATCGAGGGCAATGACACGGCCCACAAGCTCTCCATTCTCACGACGCTTGCGTTCGGAAACCAGATCGCAGCCGACGACATCTATCTCGAAGGCATCACCAACATATCGATCGAGGACATCCACGCTGCTGCCGATCTCGGCTACCGCATCAAGCTGCTCGGCGTTGCACAGCGGACGGATACTGGCATTGAACAGCGCGTGCATCCGACGATGGTGCCCGTCGATTCTGTCATTGCACAGGTCGATGGCGTGACGAATGCCGTTGCGATTGAGTCCGACGTTCTCGGTGAACTGCTGATGGTCGGCCCCGGCGCTGGCGGCAATGCAACGGCGTCGTCGGTGCTCGGCGACATCGCCGACATCGCCAAAAGTCGTCCCGGCGCACAGCGTGTGCCGGTTCTCGGCCATCCCGCCAAATCGCTCGAGCCGTACCGCAAGGCGCAAATGCAGAGCCACGAAGGCGGATATTTCATTCGCCTGACCGTGCTCGATCGCACCGGCGTGTTTGCAAGCGTCGCCACCCACATGGCGGAAAACCATATCTCGCTGGAGTCGATCGTTCAGCGCTCGAAGCAGCATTTGGCGCCGTCGCATCATCAGACAATCATCATGGTCACCCATGCGACGACGGAGGATTCCGTTCGCAAGGCGGTCGCCGCGATCAAGGGCGAGGGGTATCATGTCGGCGAGCCCCAGGTGATCCGCATCGAGCGGCCCAAGGAAGACTGAAAACTCTTCCCTCCGACCACATTGACATTGCCTAAGGCGCGCTGCGGCAGACTTGCCGCGTGCGTCCACAGCTAACGTCGCCCGCCTCGTCCAAAACCGTTGTGCGACCGCGCGAAGGCGCATAAAGCTGCCGATATCACTCCGGTCCCGGGGTGGTGACAAGCGATGAGGGCAGCAGGCGATATGGAGATTCCGGCCGATCCGGTGCAACGCGCATTTCTGGGCGTGGAGAAATCCGTACTGGACAAGCGCTGGATAGCGCGACTGGATCAAGCCGGTCAGAACCGGGCACTCGCCATGTCCCAGATGCACGGAATGCCTGAACTCATTGCGCGCGTTCTTGCTGGACGTGGTGTCACCGTCGATGAGGCGCTGGAGTTTCTTGATCCGACGCTTCGCGGCTTGATGCCCGACCCCTATAAGCTGACGGATTGTGAGAAGGCGGCCAAGCGGCTCGCGCAAGCCATTCGCGGTCAGCAGCAGGTCGCGATTTTCGGTGACTACGACGTCGACGGCGCCTCCTCCTCGGCGCTGATGTTCCGCTTTCTCAAGCACTTTGGCGCCAAGGCCGAGATCTACATTCCGGACCGCATTTTCGAGGGCTACGGCCCCAACCCCGCCGCAATCGGCAGCCTGATCGACAACGGTGCACGGCTGATCGTCACCGTTGATTGCGGGTCTACCAGCCATGATGCGCTGGCTGAGGCTGCCAGGCGCAACACCGACGTCGTCGTGATTGATCATCACCAGGTGACACATGATTTGCCGCCCTGCCATGCGCTGGTCAATCCGAACCGCGAGGACGATCTCTCCGGCCAGGGACATCTCTGCGCCGCGGGCGTCGTATTCCTCGTACTCGTCGCGACATTGCGCTTGCTGCGAGAGGCTGGGGATCCACGCGCGCGATCGATCGACCTGCTGCAATGGCTTGATATTGTCGCGCTTGCGACCGTTTGCGACGTTGTCCCTCTGAAGGGCCTGAACCGTGCCTATGTCGTCAAGGGGCTGATCGCCGCCCGCCATCAGGGCAATGCCGGCCTGTCCGCTCTGTTTCGCAAGGCCGGCCTTGCCGGCCCGGTGACACCCTATCACTTTGGCTTCCTGATTGGCCCGCGCATCAATGCGGGTGGACGCATTGGCGATGCGGCGCTCGGCAGTCGCCTGCTCACCCTGGACGATACGGGCGAGGCCGAGGCTATCGCCCAGCAACTGGATGAGCTCAACCGCGACAGGCAGGCGATGGAAGCGGCAATGCTGCAGGAGGCGGAGGCCGAGGCGCTGGCGGAATACGGGGATGGCGAGGGGGCCTCGGTCATCGTCACTGCGCACGAAAAGTGGCACCCAGGCATCGTCGGCCTGATTGCCGCCCGCCTCAAGGAAAAATTCAAGCGTCCAGCCTTCGCAATTGCTTTCGATCCATCCGGCAAGGGCACCGGCTCGGGCCGCTCGATCAACGGCTTTGACATGGGCAAGATGGTGCGCGCGGCAGTCGATGATGGCTTGCTGGTCAAGGGCGGTGGCCACGCGATGGCCGCCGGCCTCACTGTCGAGCGCGACAAGCTCGGCCACCTGCGCAGTTTCTTCACCGAGCGTGCCGAAAAGACGGTAGCGGCGCTCGTGGCCAACGAAACGCTGAAAATCGACGGTGCGATTGCTGCCAGCGGTGCAACGATCGATCTGATCGATCGCCTGGAGACCGCCGGGCCTTACGGTTCTGGCCATTCTCAGCCGCTCTTCGCGATTCCCGCTCATCGACTTCGCGATTCCCGTCTGGTTGGCGACAAGCACGTGAAGGTGACGCTCGAAGCCATGGACGGCGCCCGCCTCGACGGGATCGCTTTTCGGGCCGCCGATACGCTGCTCGGCAGCCTGCTCCTGAATTCCAGGGGCGCCAGCCTGCACGTTGCAGGCTCGCTCGGCGCGGACCACTATCAAGGCTCCCGACGCATCCAGTTGCGCGTTCAGGACGCTGCGCCGGTCCGCTGAGCTCGGTGGATGTACAGCGCAGCGTTTCGTTAGGCGGCTGCCGTGCCATAGACGCGACTTCCGGTCCCTGGCGCGGCGATCATCGCGTCAGATGAGAATGTGCTGCGTCAAGTCGCTTTCGATGAAGATCATGTTGGGCTTGTAGCCGAGCTCGAGGAACTTCTCGCGGCGAGCCATATCCGCCGCGAAGATTATCGTGCTTTCGACGTCTGCTGACACGCTATCGTCTAGGTCTGCGGTGACTTCGATTTCTGGCGCTAGACCGACGTCGCGAAGGAGTTCGGTGATCAACGCCGGATCGGCCATTCCGCTGAGGACGAGCCGGTCAACGCCTGCCGTTGCACTCACCTGGTAGGCGAGGGTTTGCATGGCTACCAGCATCGGGAAGGATTCGCGCAGTGCTGCCACGTCGGGGTGATTGCCCATGCCGCCAAGTGCCATGCGCGTGTAGAGTTCATAGGCCTTGATGAAATCCTTGCGAACGGCCCAGAAGCGCACCGCCACCGCCATTCGGTTGAGGGTGAAGACCTTGCACATTTCTTCGTAGATTGCCCGCGATTCCGGCCCTGTGTTGAGCTTTCCGCGCTTGGCGGCCATATAGAGGAAGTACTCAAGCCCGCCGCGATATTTGTCCCACGCGACCATGACCTCTTCGTTGCCGGTCTGCGAACGGTTGGGCGCCAGCTTCGAGGTGACGACAGAGCGGTAGAAGGGCTGCTTGAGGAAGGCCACTGCGCCTTGATCGAGAACGTGCGCGAGGTAGGCAAAGAAGCAGAAGCAAAAATCGCGCGGAACCCACACGGATCGAAGCGCCGACGATCTGTAGATTGCGATTTCCGGGAAGATGTGCCGTTCAAAGATGAACTGAAACACTTCGACAAAATCGTGTCGGCCGAACTTGATATCCTCATCGACCTTATAGAACGTCGTGAGGTCGCGGTCGGCGATCTCGTCATAGAGATACCAGGAAGCGTGGCACGCCGATACGTCCGAATTGGCATCGAGATACGCGACGGCCGCCTTAACGCCCTCTGGTATCAGGAAGTCGTCGTCGGCAAGATAGATCGAATACTCGCCAACGGCGTGGCGAAACGTGCTCGCGATATTCTTGTATGGCCCGCCGTTGACCGCACGGCGGTGAAAGCGAATGGGAAGGCCCTTGGCGACGAACTCTTCGATCACCTGCGCTGTATTGTCGGTCGAGGCATTGTCCGAGATCACGATCTCGTATGAGAAGTCGAAGTCATAGGTTTCGCAATGCTCGAGTGCGTTGCGGAGATAGGCCTCCCGATTGTAGGTCGGGATACATATGCTGAGTTTGATGCCGCTCAATTGAATTGTCTCCGGGGCAGGGGCCTGTCGCCTTCATGGGTATTGGTCGAAGGGCGCGGGCGCGCCCGAAATTGTGCGGATCATGATTTCAGAGTAAGGCGTGCGCCCGCGGGACGGCCTAGAAGGTGCCGCCTCTTCTCCATGGGGAACCGCACCCCAGCGAGCATCATGACTTCCACCAAGATCGCCTCCGCGATGGCGATATCTGCACGGCTCGCTTGCCGGCAAAGATCTTGCTGTAACTATCTATGGGGCAGAGTTGGAGCGAGGCTGGTGTTCGCGGCCGCGGAGGAAGCGGCAATGTCCAGTGCGAAAGAAAATTGGAGCGAGGCGCCGGTATCCCACGATATGAAGGGCACAACGTGAACGATACACTTCGGCCCAGCCCACTAGATGGGGACAGCTTATGATGCTGATCTTTATGAGAAAAGTGGCACGCCCTAGGGGAGTCGAACCCCTCTTCCCAGAATGAAAATCTGGTGTCCTAACCGATAGACGAAGGGCGCTTCCTTCGTGGTGGCGCCCTTATAGTCAGGCACTTTGAATCCCGCAAGCGGCAAAACAAGAAAAAATCACAATGGCGCGATTTTTTCTTTGCTTCGCGCTTATGGTGCTCGATACGCTACGATTATCGTTTTGATATCACTATGTTATTTCTAGTTCCACAGGCTGTTTGCGGCCATGTGGAAAGTTTCAGCGGACGTGGCCGGCCGGAGCCTGCCACGTCGCCAATGTTGCAATTTTCCTCAGGCGCGCACCTCGAAGACCATGTTGAAAGGCGTTTCGGTGGCACGGCGGAAATGCTTGAAGCCGGCATCGAGGGCGACTTTCCTCAGCTTGGTCTCGCCGGCTTGCGCGCCGAGCGCCAGCCCGACCTCCTGAGAGAGCGAGGCCGGTGTGCAGATCATCGTCGATGCGCCGTAGTAGACACGGCCGACAGGATTGAGGTTGTCCTTCAGGCAGTCATGAGCGAAGGGCTCGACGATCAGCCAGGTACCGTCAGCCGAAAGCGATTCCTTCACATGCTTGCCGGCGCCGACCGGATCTCCCATGTCGTGGAGGCAGTCGAACATGGCGATGAGGTCGTAACTGCCTTCAGGGAAGCCAGCCGCCGGAGCCTGTTGGAACGTGACGCGGTCGGAAACACCGGCCTCCTTGGCCGCGGCCTTTGCCCGCTCGATCGACGGCGCGTGATAGTCGAAGCCGAAGAACTTCGAAGCTGGGTATGCTTGGGCCATCAAGATCGTCGAAGCGCCGTGGCCACAGCCGACATCGGCGACTTTCGCGCCGGCTTTCAGGCGGGCTTCGACGCCCTGCAGTGCCGGAATCCAGTCGGCAACGAGATTGTTGTTGTAACCAGTCCGGAAGAAGCGCTCCGTACCCCGGAACAGACAAGTGCTATGCTCGTGCCATCCCACGCCCTTCCCGGTACGGAAGGCGTCGGCCACCTTGGGTTCGTCCATCCACAAGGCCTGCACGACCTGAAAAGCGCCGGCGAAGAAGGCAGGGCTGTCCTCCTCGGCAAAAACCATTGCCTGCTCCGGCGTCAGGTGAAAGCGATCGGTTTTCTCGTCATAGCTGAGGTAGTCGGCGGCCGCGAGTGCGGACAGCCACTCCCTGATGTACCGCTCCTTTATGCCGGTTTCCTTCGATACAGCAGACGAGTTGCGTGGCTTGCCGTCGGCCAAGGCCTTGAACAGGCCGAGGTCATCGCCAAGCACCACCAGCGCTCCGGATACGGCCGCGCCTACGTCACCGATCAACCGACCGACGAGTGCATCCACTTTCTGCATGTCAGGTTCGCGCATGTCTTCCTCCATCGAGAATGCAGGAAAGGACTACCCCCGGTGGACTATATCACCGTCATCGTTTGCCGCGAAGGCGACAGGATGGCATTGCGGTGATACATTTTCCGTTTGCAAATGCAGGGCGATCAATGGGCATATTTAACGTGTTGGTTGCGCCAATTGTCGCGTTGACAAGAAAATGGGTCGGATTGATAGTTCGATCGCCCTGGAGGCTTGGAGGAAAGATCATGATCAAGCATTTGACTATTCTTGCATCCGTTTCCCTGCTCGGGGCGCTGGCGTTTGCAACGCCGTCCTCGGCACTGAGCATGAAGGAATGCAGCGCGAAGTATAAGTCGGCGCAGGCTGACGGCTCTGCGAAGGACATGAAGTGGAATGACTTCCGCAAGGCGCAATGCGGCCCGGATGCGACGGCCGAGCCGGATGTTACGCTCAATAGCGGCGAAGAGCCGGCAAAGCCGACGATGACGGCGCCCAAGGGCGTTTCGTTCCCGACAGCCATTGCACCGAAGTATGCGAAGGAAACACCCGGCAAGGGCCGGATGCACACTTGCGTCGACTCCTACCATCAGAACAAGGACGCCAACACGCTCAATGGCCTGAAATGGATTCAGAAGGGTGGCGGCTTTTATAGCCTCTGCAATGCCAAGCTGAAGAGCTGATTGACCGTTGCGCATCTCCAAAGGCCCGCTATTGCGGCCTTTTGTTTGACGCGACACGGCGGCTATGTGCTCAAACTTGTCCGCCAGAAATGCTCTAAACAAGAAGGCCGCCGGAAAGTCCGACGGCCTTTGAATTCGGTGCTCCAATCGACCTAGTGCAAAATCTGGCTGAGGAAGAGCTTGGTGCGCTCGTGCTGCGGATTGTCGAAGAATTCGGCCGGCGAATTCTGTTCGACGATCTGGCCTTGGTCCATGAAGATGACGCGGTTGGCGACCTGACGCGCAAAACCCATTTCGTGCGTCACGCAGAGCATGGTCATGCCTTCCTCGGCCAGTCCGACCATGGTCTCCAGGACTTCCTTGATCATTTCGGGGTCGAGCGCCGAGGTCGGCTCGTCGAAAAGCATGATCTTCGGGTTCATGCAGAGCGAACGGGCGATCGCCACGCGCTGCTGCTGACCGCCCGAGAGCTGGCCCGGATACTTATGGGCCTGCTCCGGGATCTTGACGCGCTTCAGGAAGTGCATGGCGATCTCTTCCGCCTGCTTCTTGGGCATCTTGCGCACCCAGATCGGTGCCAGCGTGCAGTTTTCCAGAATGGTCAAATGCGGGAAGAGGTTGAAGTGCTGGAAGACCATACCGACTTCGCGGCGCACTTCATCGATCTTCTTTAGGTCGTTGGTGAGTTCGACGCCATCGACGATGATCTGGCCCTTCTGGTGTTCCTCCAAACGGTTGATGCAGCGGATCATTGTCGACTTGCCGGAGCCCGAGGGGCCGGCAATGACGATGCGTTCGCCACGCATCACCTTCAGATTAATGTCGCGCAGCACGTGAAAATCGCCGTACCACTTGTTCATGCCGATGATGTCGACGGCAACATCGGTTGCCGAAACGGTCATCTTCTTTGGTTGAGCCTCAGCCATGCGTTCGTTCCCTTAATCTTTTATCGTTTGTGGCCGGTATCGAGATAGCGTTCCATGAAGCCTGAATATCGCGACATGCCGAAGCAGAACAGCCAAAAAACGAAGCCTGCGAAAATCAGCCCTGTCAAGGGCGTCACTGCGCTTGCCCAGTTGGCGTCGGTAAAGTTGAACCGGACAATGCCAAGCAGATCGAACATGCCGATGATCGATACCAGCGACGTGTCCTTGAACATGCCGATAAAGGTGTTGACGATACCGGGGATGACCAGCTTGATCGCCTGCGGCAGGATGATGAGGCGCATCTTCTGCCAGTAGCCGAGCCCGAGTGAGTCGGCGCCTTCGAACTGGCCCTTCGGGATCGCCTGCAGACCGCCGCGAATGACCTCGGCCATATAGGCAGACGCAAAGATCGCAACACCGATCAGGGCGCGCAGCAGTTTGTCGATCGTGTATCCGGTAGGCAGAAACAGCGGCAGCATCACGCTCGCCATGAAGAGCACCGTGATCAGCGGTATGCCGCGGATGATCTCGATGAAGGCGACGCAGACCATCTTGATGACGGGCATGTTTGAGCGGCGACCAAGCGCCAGGATGATGCCGAACGGCAGCGACACGGCAATGCCGACGAACGAAAGCACCAGCGTCACCATCAGGCCGCCCCAGAGCGGCGTGTCGACGATCTCAAGGCCAAAGCCGCCGTAAAGCAGCCAGAAGGCAAGAAGCGGCAGGACGATGAAAAGCAGGATCGCGTTGGTCCCCTTGAACGGTGCCTTGGGTATGAGCATTGGCACCAGCAGGAGCACGAACAAGATCCCGACGATCGTCGGGCGCCAGCGCTCGTCGAGGGGATATCGACCGAACGCGAACTGGTCGAACTTCGCATTGACGAATGCCCAGCAGGCGCCGCTCCAGCCGTCGGGTTGAGTGCCGCCCTGAACGGCCGTTGCGCAGAACGTGCGATCTGTTCCGGTCCAGACGGCTTGAATGAACAGCCAGTTGATCATGTGCGGCAACGCCCAACCGAGGAGGGCAATGGCGAGAACCGTCAGCACGATGTCCTTGGGTGTCGCCAGCAGGTTCTTGCGAATCCAGGCCAGCGGGCCGCTTTCGCTGCGCGGTGCAGGTTCTGCATCGAGGAAGTTGGTTCGGACGAAGGGTTGGTTGGATGTCGGCATCTTATCTCTCCACCAGAGCCATCTTGGCGTTGAACCAATTCATCAGCAGCGATGTGAGAATGCTGAGGGTGAGATAGATGACCGCCCAGATAAACACGATTTCGATCGCCTGACCTGTCTGGTTGAGGATTGTGCCGCCGACGGCAACGAGATCGGCAAAGCCGATGGCGATGGCGAGCGACGAGTTCTTGGTCAGGTTCAGGTACTGGCTGGTGAGCGGCGGAATGATGATGCGCAAAGCCTGCGGAACCACGACGAGGCGCGTGACGCTCGCCGGATGCAGGCCAAGTGCACCTGCTGCCTCGGACTGGCCCTTCGCCACGCCACGAATGCCGGCGCGGACGATTTCGGCAATAAAAGCCGCCGTATAGAAGGACAGCGCTAGGAACAGCGACATGAATTCCGGTCCGACGACGGAGCCGCCGGTAAGATTGAACTTGCCGGCGACCGGTACGTCGAACGACATCGGCAGGCCGGAAAGGAGGAATACGAGTATCGGCAGGCCGACAATCAGACCGATGGAAACCCAGATGGTATGGAATTGCTTGCCCGTGGCTGCCTGACGCTTGTGCGCCCAGCGCGCGACAACAGCGGACGCCACGATCCCGACCAGGAATGCCGCGCCAACCGCCCACATACCTTCTGCGAAGATCGGCTTGGGGAAAGCGAGTCCGCGATTGTTGAGGAACATGTTCAGCGGTAGATGCAGCGAATCGCGCGGCCCTGGCAGAACCGCAAGAACGCCCTGATACCAGAAGAAGATGACGAGCAGGGGCGGGATGTTGCGGAAGACCTCGACATACACCGTGCACAGCTTGGCGATCAGCCAGTTATGCGACAGGCGGCCGATGCCGACGATGAAACCGATGATCGTTGCCGTAATGATGCCGGTAACGGCTACCAGAAGGGTATTGAGAAAGCCAACCAGCAGCGCGCGGCTATAGGTGGCGTCGCTGGAATAGCCGATCAGCGACTGGCCGATGTCGAAGCCTGCGCGCCCGTTCAGGAAACCGAAGCCGGAGGCGGTACCGGAGCGGGTCAAATTCTCAGCCGTGTTGTGGGCAATCCACCACACGAATCCGACGATGACCGCGACGGTCAGGACTTGGAAGAAAATGCCCCGAAGCCTCGGGTCGTAGATCACCGACTGGAAACTCCAGCCAGTGCTTTGCACATGTGACGTGTGCACAGCCTCTTGCGTCATGCCGAGCCTAATCCCCTATGAGCCCGTTTTCGGGCTTTTCTCTTTATGATGGGAAGGCGGAAAACCGCCTCCCCACACTTTCGTCAGTCGATCAACGGACCGGCGGGGCGTACTGGATACCGCCCTTGTTCCACAGCGCGTTCAGACCGCGCTCGATCTTGAGCGGGCTGCCCTGGCCGACGTTGCGTTCGAAGACTTCGCCATAGTTGCCGACGCCCTTGATGATGTTGTAGGCCCATTCATTGGTGAGCCCCATGTCGGTGCCGATTTTCGTATCGGCTTCCGTGCCAAGGAAGCGTTTGATGTCGGGATTTGGCGAGTTCTTCATCTCGTCGACGTTTGCCTGCGTGATGCCAAACTCTTCGGCGTTCACGAGCGCATAAGCCGTCCACGACACGATGTCGAACCACTGGTCGTCACCCTGACGAACGGCCGGGCCTAGCGGCTCCTTGGAAATGATCTCCGGAAGGACCATGTGCTCGTCGGGGTTCTTCAGCGTCAGACGCAGCGAGTAGAGGCCGGACTGGTCGGTGGTATAGACGTCGCAACGGCCGGCGTCGTAGGCGGCGTTGACTTCGTCAAGCTTTTCGAAGACGACCGGATTGTACTGGAGGTTGTTCGACTTGAAATAATCGGCGAGGTTCAATTCCGTCGTCGTGCCGGATTGAACGCAAACGGCCGCGCCGGACAATTCAAGCGCCGACTTCACGTTCAGGCTCTTGCGAACCATGAAGCCCTGGCCGTCATAATACGTGACCGGGCGGAAGTTGAAGCCCTGCGCCGTGTCGCGGTTGATTGACCACGTCGTGTTACGCGACAGGACGTCGATTTCGCCTGACTTCAGCGCCGGGAAACGGTCCTTGGCCGACAGCGGCGTGTATTTTACCTTGGTCGGGTCGCCGAAGACGGCCGAAGCAACTGCCTTGCAGAAGTCGACGTCGAAGCCGGCCCAATTGCCGGAAGCGTCAGGCTGCGCGAAGCCGAGGAGGCCGGTGTTGACGCCGCACTGAACGAAACCCTTTGCCTTTACGTCTTCGAGCGTGGTGGCAGAAGCTGCCGAGGCGCCAAGTCCGAAAACTGCTGCGCCGATGGTGGCGGACAGAAGCTTAATCTTCATTTTTCCCAACCTTTTCCTTTGTCTTATCTTTTTGTGGGAGCGTTCGCCGAAGCAAGCAAACCTCCCAGATGACCCGACACCCTCCCGGCGCGAGTGGTGCTATCACAGTCGCAAATGTCACTATGGTCAAGTGTCGCGTTGAAAGATTGCGTGATATTTCGGCAATTCCCTATTCGCGGCGCGCAAAAGAGGCAGATGGCTATCGAAATGGCGGCCTTTTGCCGAAAAAAATCGCGCAAAATCGCTGATATATCTGAATAACCTGCATGGCAGGGATGCGTTGCCCGGTCCTGCTTCGGGGTTGACCGATGGTTTCGGGCGGTTCAAAGGTTGCCCACTCGCATCCCACCGCCAAAGGCATTTCCGACATGAAAGATAGAGAAGGCCCGCTTCACAACGCTGGCATCAACACGCGCCTTTCCCACCTCGGCAACGACCCGGCCGAATTCCACGGTTTCGTCAACCCGCCCGTTGTCCATGCCTCCACGGTCCTCTTCCCAAACGCGCGAGCAATGGAAACCCGTGGACAGAAGTATACATACGCGACGCGCGGTACCCCGACGACGGATGCCCTTTGTGAGGCGATCGATGCTCTGGAAGGGTCGGCTGGAACGATTCTCGTGCCGTCGGGCCTCGCTGCGGTTACCGTTCCGTTCCTGGCATTTCTCTCGGCCGGCGACCACGCTTTGATCGTCGATTCGGTTTATGGGCCGACCCGGCATTTCTGCGATACGATGCTGAAGCGCCTCGGCGTTGAGGTCGATTACTACGATCCGCTGGTGGGCGCGGGTATCGAAGTGCTGATTAAGCCGAACACCAAGCTCGTCCATACGGAAGCGCCAGGCTCGAATACCTTCGAAATGCAGGATATTCCGACGATTGCCGCAATCGCGCACAAGCACGGTGCGGTGGTGACGATGGATAACACCTGGGCGACGCCGGTCTACTTCAAGCCGCTCGACTTCGGCGCCGACATCTCCATTCACGCCGCCACCAAATATCCGTCCGGGCACTCCGATATCCTGATGGGGACGGTCTCGGCGAACGCCAAATACTGGCCGCAGCTTCAAGAAGCGAACATCACGCTTGGCATTTGTGGCGCGCCCGACGACGCCTATCAGATCCTGCGCGGGCTGCGCACCATGGGTGTACGCCTGGAGCGCCACTATGAAAGCGCGCTCACGATCGCCAAGTGGCTTGAGGGCAGGGAGGACGTTGCCACGGTGCTGCATCCGGCGCTACCGAGCTTCCCGTCGCACGAATTATGGAAGCGCGACTTCAAGGGCGCGAGCGGCATCTTCTCCTTCGTGCTTGCCGTCGACGCCCCGGAAAAGTTCAAGGCGAAGGCGCACGCCTTCCTCGATGCGCTGCAGATCTTCGGCCTCGGTTGGTCGTGGGGCGGTTTCGAAAGCCTCGCCGTTCACGTCAACCTGAACGATCGCCGCATTTGCAAGGCGCCAGCCGAAGGACCGGTCATCCGTCTGCAGATCGGGCTTGAGGACGTCGTCGATATCAAGGCCGATATCGAGCGCGGCTTTGCGGCGGCCAAGGCCGTCTGATCAGGTGCCGGCGCGGTAGCCGTAAATCCAGTCGAGATCCGCCGCGAGACTTTGCGGCGGTCGCAGCGCCAGGACGACGTCGCGGCCGATGCGTATCGGTCCGCGGGCGTGATAGGCAAACTGGTTGAATGCGCCGCGCTGGCGCAGTCGCGCTATCCTCGGGGTGCGGCGCGCTTCGAACAACTGTAGGGCTTCGGCGACCGGGCGCGTCGCAACGAACATCGCGAGCTCATAGGCATCCTCGATCGCCATCGCGGCACCTTGGGCCGCAAAAGGCATCATTGCGTGCGCTGCGTCGCCGATAAGCACGCAGTCGCGGCCGTCCTGCCAGCGGCCGTTTGTCGTTTCGTAGAGCGGCCAGAAAGTCATGTCTTCGGCCTTGCCGAAGAGCTCTGTCATGGCGGGGTGCCACCGGGAAAAACGGGAAAGCAGCTGCCGACGCTGGGCTTCAGTCGGCTGCGTGGTCCAGGCATGCGGCGCGCCATTGCCGGCCGTGATCGCCACCATGTTGAAACTGTCGGTTTCCCTGAGCGGATAGCAGACGAGATGCGCCGACGGACCAAGGAACGCCGAGACGCTATTGCGTTCAAGACATGTGGGCGCGTTTGCCGCGCCAACCGTGAAGCGGTAGGCGATATTGCCGGAGAACCGAGGCGAGGGGCTGCCTTCGATGCTATCGCGAACCTGCGACCAGACACCGTCGGCGCCAACCAGAAGATCCTTTCGGCGTGATGGGTTCGACAATACCCGGCCCTTGATCTGCGCTCCAAGATGCAGTTGGCAGAGCGGCTCTTTGGCGACGGCGTCAAGCAATGTTCGCTGTAGCGTGGAGCGATGCAGGACGCCGTAGGGAGCCCCCCACCGGGCACGTGCAAATCCGCCGGCGGGAACGGCCGCGAGCTGACGCAGCGTGGTTCCGGATATAAGCCGAATGGATTCTGGCTCGAGCCAGGCTTCGGCCAGGCGCTCGAGGATGCCAAGCTCCGCCAGGATGCGTGAAGCATTCGGCGAAATCTGCAGACCGGCCCCGACCTCGTTCAGATCAGGCGCCTGCTCGAAAATGTCGGAACTGATGCCACGCTTCGCCAGCGCAAGCGCAGCTGTAAGGCCCGCTACGCCCGCGCCGACAATGGCGGCATGTTCAGCCGGCATAGGCTGTCCGATCTCGAATTGGGGGTCAGGCAGCCTTGACGTGGAAGACGCAGCCAGCGGGATTGGTCTGGTTTGCCTTCAGCGCACCGTTGAAGCGGTAAAGGGTCGAGCAGTATGAGCAGACCTTCTCGTTCTCGTCGCCCATGTCGATGAAGATGTGCGGATGATCGAACGGAACGGAGGCGCCGGTGCACATGAACTCCTTCACGCCGACTTCGATAACGCGGTGTCCGCCGTCGTTCTGGAAGTGGGGAATGTTGTGGCCGGCCATGTTCGTCTCCGAATGCTTTGTAACGTGCGCGGACCTTATAGTCGTTCACTACAAATGTGTAGAGCCAAAGAGAGGCGGGACGCACAGTTTTTGCAACTGCGAGGGTTTCAGTTCGGCGGCCTATAAAATATGGTCCGGCAAAAAAGGACAGTCCGATGAACTTGAATACGCCCGCCTTTTCCAGCTTCACGCATGACGGTCTGAAGCTCGCTTTCTTCGACGAAGGTGATCCGTCGGGGGTGCCGGTGGTGCTGATCCACGGATTTGCCTCCAGCGCCAACGTGAACTGGGTTCATCCGGGCTGGCTGAAGACATTGGGCGATGCGGGTTATCGCGTCATCGCCATAGATAACCGGGGACATGGTGCAAGCGACAAGCCGCGCGACGCCGAGGCCTATCGTCCTTGGCATATGGCGAGCGATGCGGTTGCGCTCCTCGATCACCTGGGAATTCCGGAAGCCAACATCATGGGCTATTCGATGGGAGCCCGCATTTCCGTGTTCGCGGCACTTGCCCATCCCGACCGCGTCCGCTCGCTGGTGCTCGGCGGTCTTGGGATCGGCATGACCGAGGGTGTCGGCGATTGGGATCCAATTGCGGATGCTTTGCTGACGGCTTCCCTCGAAGACGTCACTCATGATCGCGGACGCATGTTTCGTGCTTTTGCCGATCAGACGAAAAGCGACCGCGAGGCGCTCGCTGCCTGTATCAAGGGGTCGCGCGATCTCGTCGCACGGTCCGATATGGCGAAGATCGACGCTCCAACCTTGATCGGCGTTGGAACGAAGGACGACATTGCGGGTTCAGCCCAAGAGCTTGCAGCACTGATGCCCCATGCACAGGCGCTCGATATTCCTGGTCGCGATCACATGCTGGCTGTCGGAGACCGGATCTTCAAGAAGGCGGTGCTGGAGTTCTACGCCGACGTCGCCGGATAGTGACATGGCCTTGTCACGGCGGTTCGGGACGGCGCAGGAACGATTCCCAGACCACCCATTTATGTTAACAGGTTTTTGCCCTATATAGAGCCGATCCTACGGCATACGAGGAGACCTTTCATGGTCGCAAAGACAGATATTCGCTCTCTTGAGACGGGCAATCCTCTCAAGGTGATGGATCCGATCTGGGACAGCCTGCGCGAGGAAGCGCGTGCTGCCGCAGAAAATGATCCGGTGCTGGCCGCATTTCTCTACTCGACCGTGCTCAACTATCGGTCACTCGAGGAGTGCGTGATCTACCGCATCTGTGAACGTCTCGACCATCCGGACATGCAGGCAATCCTGCTGCGCCAGACCTTCGATCAGATGCTCGAGGATTGGCCGGAGTGGAGTGCCATTCTGCGCGTCGATATTCAGGCAATTTATGATCGCGACCCCGCATGCCTGCGCTTCATGGAAGCCGTGCTCTATTTCAAGGGATTCCACGCGCTGCAGACGCACCGCCTGGCGCACTGGCTGCTGAACCGCGGCCGGCGCGATCTGGCGCTATATCTGCAGAGCAGATCGTCGAGCGTTTTCCAGACCGACATCAATCCCGCAGCGCGTATCGGCAGGGGCATCTTCCTCGATCATGCAACCGGGCTGGTCGTTGGTGAAACCGCCGTCATCGGTGATAACGTGTCGATCCTGCACGGCGTCACGCTAGGCGGCACCGGCAAGGAGGGCTCGGACCGGCATCCCAAGATCGGCAGCGGTGTCCTGATCGGCGCCGGTGCCAAGATTCTCGGCAACATCGAGATCGGCTATTGCTCGCGCGTTGCCGCTGGTTCTGTCGTGCTAAAGGCGGTGCCGCCCAAGACGACCGTGGCGGGCGTGCCTGCCAAGGTGGTCGGAGAAGCAGGGTGTTCTGAACCGTCGCGAATAATGGATCAGGTGATCGGCGCAGATATCTGAGCGCCTCGTTGCCCTAACAGCATATCGGCGGGGAAAGCATTCATGCGTCTGTCCCCGTGCCTTTACAGCGCCGTCTTTCCCATGCAAAAAGCGGCCAACCGAGACCGCTCAGGAGATGCAGTGTGAAGCCCGAAGAAATCAAGAAGCTCGACGCCTATTTCAAGCGCACGTTCAACCCGCAGGTGATCGTCAAGGCACGCCCGCGAAAGAACGATTCCGCGGAAGTCTATCTCGGCGAAGAATTTCTGGGCGTCGTCTATATCGATGACGAGGACGGCGACCGCTCCTATAATTTCTCGATGGCGATCCTCGACGTCGATCTTTGATCCGTGATTGACGGGCGGCGTGCCTTTTCGCCGCCCGTCTGCCTCGGCTCGCGTCCGCGAGCGGCTGGCCGTTAGGGCAGCGGGCGCAATCGAGCTGGAACGCGGCTCAAGCCTTGATCTCGCAAACCTCCGATTGTTTCTTTTCGCAGAGCAATCTTTAGCGGAAAAATGGGCCGCCTTCTCTGGACCACTTTGCCGAATGCTCCATCTCCTCCGCTGAGCATGTGCTCTAGCGCCAAAGGAGGGATGCCGAAAATGGGTATTTTCGACAAGATCAAGCACGCGATTTTCGGTGAGGCCGTCGCCGCTCCGGTCGCCCCGTCTGCCACGCCGGCGCCATCGCCGACCGCAGCAGCGCCAAGCGCTGCGCCGGCAACCACACCACAGCCGACACCGTCAGCCGCGTCGCCCGCCGCGGCCGCGATCGACATCGTGCCGCTGTTGGACGCGGCGGTGAAAAAGAGTGGACAGAAGCTGGATTGGCGCCGCTCGATCGTGGATCTGATGAAGGCAGTCGGCATGGATGCGAGCCTTGCGGAGCGCAAGGAACTTGCCGCCGAGCTTGGTTTTACCGGCGACACGCACGACACCGCCACGATGAACGTGTTCCTGCACAAGGCTCTGATGAAGCGCCTTGCCGAAAACGGCGGAAAGGTTCCGGCCGACCTTCTCGACTGATCGGTCATTGCGGTAGCGCCGCGGCGAATTTTTAGCAAAGCTTCTGGTTGCGGCGCTTCTGATATATTTTAGCGAAATCAAATATCGAATGTCGCCGTCAAGCGCCGTCCAAAAAGCGGGCCTCGATGACGCAATCATAGATTGTTTTGCGATGCACAATGACACTTGACTATTTGTGCATTGCAGCTACGCTTCACCTGCCGCAGAAGCCAAGGAGGATGATGGTCATGTTGAACTTCGATGAAGCCAACCGGAAGAGCAAGGAAGCCATGGATACGATGCTGAAGAGCTACTCGGATACTGCCAAGGGTTTCCAGGCGATCGCCGCCGAGGCCGTTGAATATTCCAAGAAGTCGTTCCAGGATACGGTCACGCATTTTGAAAGCCTCTCGGGGGCGCGCAGCTTCGAAGCTGCGTTCGAGTTGCAGAGCAACTATGTGAAAACCGCATACGAAAGCTTCGTGACCGAAGCCACCAAGCTCGGCGAAATGTATTCCGATCTCGCCAAAAGCGCTTACAAACCATATGAAGCGCCTGTTGCCGCAGCGACCGCAAAGGCGACGAAAGCGGCTGCAGTTGTCGCGCCAGCCGCGGCGTAAAGATACGCGGCACAGGCCGCATAGCTCTTGAAAATCGAGGACCGGCTACGCATCTGCGGCCGGTCTTTTCTTTTTTCACGATGCCTGTCGGCTGCCCATCGCCAGTTTCTGTGTCTTTGCGTCAAGACCGGCCGAATTGTGATTGCAGTGTGAAACGAGGGGCTTAAAATCGCTCCAGGATGAACTAAGTTAGTATTTCGAATATTCGGCGGGAAACACTCCTCCCAGGCCCCGCTGGACCGATCGAGGAATGAAAGAAAATGATCGCAGCGCCGATCCGGATGCAAAACGACAGCGAAAGGAACGGGGACAACGGAAATCGCGGAACCTCGGTCATTACACGCACGAAACCGAAGACCAAGAAGCCCAATCTCTACCGCGTGCTCCTCTTGAATGACGACTACACTCCCATGGAATTTGTCATTCATATCCTTGAGCGTTTTTTTCAGAAGGATCGTGAAAGTGCCACCCGCATCATGCTCCACGTCCACAACCATGGTGTCGGTGAATGTGGAATATTTACATACGAGGTAGCGGAGACGAAGGTGAGCCAGGTGATGGACTTCGCCCGACAGCACCAGCATCCGCTGCAATGCGTCATGGAAAAGAAGTGAGGATCTGAACGTGCCAACATTTTCGCCTAGTCTTGAGAAGGCGCTCCATCAGGCACTGACCTTTGCCAACGAGCGGCATCATGAATATGCCACGCTCGAGCATCTGCTGCTCGCCCTGATCGACGATGCCGATGCGGCCGCGGTTATGGGGGCTTGCAATGTCGACCTCGACGCGCTGCGCAAAACGCTTGTTGAATATGTCGATAACGAACTCTCCAATTTGGTCACCGGCTATGACGAGGACTCCAAGCCGACCTCCGGCTTCCAGCGCGTTATCCAGCGAGCGGTGATCCATGTGCAGTCATCCGGTCGCGAGGAGGTAACAGGGGCAAACGTCCTCGTTGCCATTTTCGCCGAACGTGAGAGCCATGCTGCTTACTTCCTGCAGGAGCAGGAGATGACCCGCTACGATGCCGTCAACTATATCTCCCACGGGATCGGCAAACGTCCAGGCGCATCCGAATCGCGTCCGCCGCGCGGTGCCGATGACGGCGAATCCGAGAGCAAGCCAACGGCGCGTGGCAGCGGCGAGCAGGAGGAGGGCGGTCCTAAGAAGCAGCAGGACGCTCTGAAGGCTTACTGCGTGAACCTCAACGAGAAGGCCAAGGGTGGCAAGATCGATCCGCTGATCGGCCGTCAGGCTGAGGTCAACCGCACCATCCAGGTCCTGTGCCGGCGTTCGAAGAACAACCCGCTTTACGTCGGCGATCCCGGCGTCGGCAAGACGGCGATTGCCGAAGGCCTTGCCAAGCGAATCGTTGAGGGCAAGGTGCCGGAAGCATTGGCCGATGCCACGATATTCTCGCTGGATATGGGCACGCTGCTGGCCGGCACGCGCTATCGCGGCGATTTCGAAGAGCGTCTGAAGCAGGTCGTCAAGGAATTGGAAGAATATCCGGGTGCTGTGCTGTTCATCGACGAGATCCATACCGTCATCGGTGCGGGTGCGACGTCGGGCGGAGCAATGGATGCCTCCAACCTCTTGAAGCCGGCTCTGTCCTCGGGCGCGATCCGCTGCATCGGTTCAACCACCTATAAGGAATACCGCCAGTTCTTCGAGAAGGACCGTGCTCTGGTTCGCCGCTTCCAGAAAATCGACGTCAACGAACCGTCGATCGACGATGCGATCGAGATCATGAAGGG
The DNA here is from genome assembly GCF_964254185.1 of Rhizobium sp. LjRoot258. Classification (NCBI taxonomy): domain Bacteria; kingdom Pseudomonadati; phylum Pseudomonadota; class Alphaproteobacteria; order Hyphomicrobiales; family Rhizobiaceae; genus Rhizobium; species Rhizobium sp. LjRoot258. Next base: position 1,347,188 of record NZ_CAXUST020000001.1, read on the forward strand.
TCTGAAGCCCTACTTCGAAGAGTACCATCACCTGCGCTATTCGAACGAAGCGATCAAGACCGCCGTCGAGCTGTCGGCCCGCTACATTTCGGACCGCAAACTGCCGGACAAGGCAATCGACGTCATCGATGAGACCGGTGCTGCGCAGATGCTGCTGCCGCCGTCCAAGCGCCGCAAGCTGATCACCGAGAAGGAGATCGAAGCGACGGTCGCGACGATGGCGCGTATCCCGCCGAAGACGGTGTCGAAGGACGACGAAGCTGTTCTTGCCAATCTGGAGCAGGAATTGCGCTCGGTGGTTTACGGTCAAGACAACGCGATCGAAGCGCTGTCGACCGCGATCAAGCTCGCTCGCGCGGGCTTGCGCGAACCGAACAAGCCGATCGGATCCTACGTTTTCTCCGGCCCGACCGGCGTTGGCAAAACCGAGGTTGCGAAGCAACTGGCGTCGTCTCTCGGCGTCGAACTCCTGCGCTTCGATATGTCGGAATACATGGAGCGGCATACGGTATCGCGCCTGCTCGGTGCACCTCCCGGCTACGTGGGCTTCGACCAGGGCGGTCTCCTGACCGATGGCGTCGACCAGCATCCACATTGCGTGGTGCTGCTCGACGAGATCGAGAAGGCCCATCCTGACATCTATAACATTCTGTTGCAGGTGATGGACCACGGCACGCTGACGGACCACAACGGCAAGAAGATCGACTTCCGCAACGTCATCCTGATCATGACGACCAATGCGGGTGCGTCGGAGATGGCTAAGGCGGCGATCGGCTTCGGTTCGTCCAAGCGCACGGGCGAGGACGAGGAGGCGTTGACCCGCCTGTTCACGCCCGAGTTCCGCAATCGTCTCGACGCGATCATCCCGTTCGCTGCGCTCCCGACGGAAGTCATCCACAAGGTCGTGCAGAAGTTCATCATGCAACTCGAAGCACAGCTTTCCGAACGCAATGTCACCTTCGACCTGCACGAGGATGCCATCGCCTGGCTGGCTGAAAAGGGTTACGACGACAAGATGGGCGCCCGCCCGCTTGCCCGCGTCATCCAGGACGTCATCAAGAAGCCGCTTGCCAACGAAATCCTCTTCGGCAAGCTGCGGAAGGGCGGCGTCGTCAACGTCACGGTCGGTCCGAAGGAAGACGGCAAGCCCGGCATCATCCTCGAAGCCGTGTCGGATAGCGCGCCGATCAAGCCGAAGCCGGAAGCCGAAGTCGCGCATCCCGAGGCCGATGATGAGGATGACGGCGAGCTGAAGACGAAGGCTCGCCCGAAGAAGACGGCGGCGAAGAAGGCAAAGGCAGTCGTCGAATCCGAGGTGAAGAGCCCGCCCAAGAAGGGCAGTGCGGTTCCACGGGTTCCAAAGAAGTAAAGCGACCAGAAAGGCGGCTGCAAACGGCCGCCTGTTTCTTTGCTGTTACAAGCGATCGCTTAGGCGATTCTTAAATGAACGGGCTTTATATCGGCTCCAGCAAGGAGCCTCGCAATGACGTTTCTACCGGCTGAACGTTTTATCATTTTGATCATCGCGACCTTCGCACTGCTTGATGCTTGGCTGTTGTTCTTGAAGGGCGTTGTAATCGACGTTACCGGATATGCGAGCCTCATCGCCTGTGGCGCCTTCCTGCTCGGGCTTGGCCAATTCTATCGGCATGTCCGCCGCAACGACCGGATTGCGGTAACGGCGATCGCTGCCGGTCTCTTCGTGCTTTTCACGATTGTCGGCTCGATCTTCAACTATCTGCTGTTGCCGCTGCGGTTTCAGCCCATCGACCCAGTTCTTGCTCGCTTTGACGCAGCGATAGGGTTTCACTGGCCGGACTTCGTGACGTGGGCCTCGCAATATCCGTCCGCTGGAATTGTGCTGCAGATGATCTACGCGACGTCATTGCCGCAGCTTGTCGTCATCCTGTTGATCTTGGGTCTTGGCGATCGGACAAGGCTGCTTCATCATTTCCTGATGACCGGCGTGATCGGAGCGCTGATGGCGATCATTTGCTGGTTCTTCTTTCCATCGTTTGGCGCATCATCGATTTACGGGCTGTCGCCAGCGGTGACTGAGGCCGTCCCCCTTGCCGTTGGTCCGCACTACGGTGCTCAGCTTGTCGAGCTCGGACGCAACGGCGCGACCTATTTGACGCCAAGGAACGCGCTGGGACTGATCGGATTTCCGTCGTTCCACACGGTTATGGCGGCTATGTCTGCATGCTTCATGATGCGATGCGGGCCACTCGGCCTACCGTTCCTGCTCTTGAACGTCCTGATGATGCCCGCGATCCTGATACAGGGCGGGCATAATCTTTCCGACGTTCTTGGCGGTTTGCTTGTATTCGGCGTTGCCTACGCACTCGCCGATGCGGCCCTGCGCCAACTTGGAAGGACGCAACGACAACGCCGCACCGGAATCGGGGCCACTGCCGGGGTTTGATCAGAGCTCTGCCTTGATCTTCTCGGCGTTGGCCGCGAGCACCGCATTGTCTTCCATCTGCCCCGAATGCGGACGCAGCGCCATGCCCTCGTAGCGCGGGATCACGTGGAAGTGCAGGTGGAAGATGGTCTGGCCGGCCGCCGGTTCGTTGAACTGGCAGACGAGGACGCCGTCTGCATCGAATGCTTCCTTGACGGCATTGGCGATCTTCTGCACGACCGGGATCGTCTGCGCAAGAACCGCCGGATCGGCATCGAGGATGTTGCGCGAAGTCGCTTTGGGAACGACGAGCACGTGGCCCGGTGCCTGAGGCATCACATCCATGAAGGCAACCGTGTCGTTGTCCTCGTAGATGCGATGCGACGGGATTTCGCCGCGCAGGATCTTGGCGAAGATATTGTTGCTGTCATAGGCGGCGCTGGTCATACGAAATCTCCTCTTTGCTGCTGTGATCGCGTAGCGCGGCAGGGGCGAAAGCGTCAATCCTCCTGTCTGCGCTCGCCCTTTCGAAACGGGCTGTGCTCCGTCAGGATCTCGTTCATCTGTTCGACGTCGTTGCGCTCCCGCTCGAGATAGTCAGCGATCGCCCGGCGCAACCCCGCATGGGCAACATAATGCGCGGAGTGGGTTGTCACCGGCAGATAACCTCGTGCCAGCTTGTGTTCACCCTGGGCGCCGGCTTCAACACGCTTGAGGCCCTTTTCCAGGGCAAAGTCGATCGCCTGATGATAACAGACCTCGAAATGCAGGTACGGGTGGTCCTCGATGCATCCCCAATGGCGGCCATAGAGCGTATCGCCGCCGATGAAGTTGATCGCGCCGGCAATGTAGCGACCGTCGCGTTTTGCCATGACGAGCAGTATGTTGTCCGGCATACGCTCGCCGATCAGCGAGTAGAACTTGCGCGTCAGGTACGGCCGGCCCCACTTTCGGCCGCCCGTATCCATATAAAAGGCGAAGAACTGGTCCCAGATGCGTTCGGTCAGATCGCTGCCGGTCAGCCAATCGATGCTAATGCCGTTTTCGAGTGCGGTGCGGCGTTCCCTGCGAAGTGCTTTGCGCTTGCGCGATGCCAGCGTCTCAAGAAACTCCTCGTGATTGGCATAGCCTTCATTGATGAAATGAAACTGCTGGTCCGTCCTGTGCAGGTAATTCTCGCCCTCGAAGATGCCGATCTCGTCCTCGGGCACGAATGTGATGTGAGCGGAGGACACGCCGAGCCGGCGCACGACTTCCTTGAGGCTCTCGGCTATTGCATGCTGGATCGGCAGGCGCTGCAGACCTTCGGCGACCAGCAGACGTGGGCCGGTCGCAGGGGTAAAGGGAATGGAGCATTGCAGCTTCGGATAGTAGCGTCCGCCCGCTCGTTCGAAGGCATCGGCCCAGCCGTGGTCGAAAACATACTCGCCCTGGCTATGGTTCTTCAAATAACCGGGTAGGGCGCCGACAAGCTCGCCCTTGTCCGTTTCCAATAGCAGATGGTTGCCCATCCAGCCGGTTTGCGCCGTCGCTGATCCCGACTCTTCCAGCGAGGACAGGAAAGCATGCGACACGAAGGGATTGTAGGCGAGCGTGCTGCCTTTTGGGGAGGCCCCGGAAAGCCGCGACCAGCTCTCCTGGGAAATCGCGGTGAAAGACCGCTCGATGCGGATTGAAAGTTCGTCTGTCATGGAGCGAATGCGAGACCGTTTGGGAGGAGAATAGGGCTCATCACCAGTCTGCGCACGATCTTGTCGAAAAAGCGAGCGTCAAACCGAAACGCGCGGATCGAATCCCTCGAATGTCATCTGGTCGGCATTCTCAAACGTGTGCTTTTGTCCCTTTTCATCGCGCACGGTCCAGGTGATGACCACAATCCCCTTTTCACGTTGTGCCGCTATGAACGGGTTCGGCAGGTCGGCGAAGAAATAGGAAATGAAGTCGAGGCCGAGCTCCATGGCCTTTTCGTGCACTTCGAACTCTTCCGGTTTGTTACCCCCTGCCGTCAACCCCACCGGATAGGGGGCATTGAGCGCCTTCAGATCGCGAAGCAGCCAGTGGTCGAAGCTCATCAGGGCGACCTTGCCCTCATAGCCTTCAAGCACTTCGAGAACGGCTTCCGCAAATCCCTCGTCATCGGCCTCGCGGCCTTTCAGCTCGATAACCAAGGGAACCTGACCCTTCACAAGATCCAGCAGTTGCCGCAGCGTCGGTATCTTGTCGGCTGTTGCGCCAACGGAGATGAGGCCGAGTTCCCGTGACGTGCGCTCGCGCACGTCACCCTTGAGATTGCACAGGCGCTCCAGATCCTCATCGTGGAAGATAACAGGCACACCGTCGGAGGCATAATGCAGGTCGCACTCGATCGCAAAGCCTGCTTCGACCGCGCGCGAGAACGCAGAGAGCGTGTTTTCCCACACGGCCTTGTTGAGGTCATGATAGCCGCGATGAGCGACCGGCTGTTCCTTGAGCCATGCAGCTGAGGTCATCAGGCAATTTCCACGATCGCATCGATTTCGACAGCGGCGTTCATCGGCAGGGCGGCCATGCCGACGGCGGCGCGCGCATGCTTGCCGGCCTCACCCAGGACGCCGGCAATCAGGTTTGAGGCGCCATTGATGACGAGGTGCTGTTCGACGAAGTCTGATGTAGAGGCCACGAAGCCGTTGAGCTTGATGACGCGCTTGATGCGGCCAAGATCGCCGCCGAGAGCAGCGCGTGCCTGAGAAAGGATATTGATGGCGCAGAGTTCTGCAGCGCGCTGGCCGGCTTCGACGTCGACATTCTTGCCCAGATGACCGGAGACGGCGATCTTGCCGCGCTCCAGAGGCAGCTGCCCGGAGATGTAGAGGAGGTTCCCGCTGATAACGTAGGGAACGTAGTTTGCGGCCGGGGGCGCAGCCTCGGGCAGGGATATCCCCATTTCTTTTAGGCGCGCAGCGATTTGATCGGACATTTTCCTCTCCGCTTTTATTGTCAATAGTTCTAAAACTATGCATCAAGGCTTGGAATCTAGATTGTGACATTTTCGAGCCTCGATTTGGCCGAAAGCGTTATTATAACATTGCAGGCGAGTCCAATAGGAGATTGTCAATGTTCCGATCGAGTCTTGCCGCACTTCTTCTGGCGAGCGTTTCGACGACCGTCTATGCGGCCGCGCCAGCAACGAGTGCCGCAATTGCGACCGGTCTTGTCGCTCACCGGGCGGTCTATGATCTGGAATTGAAGGACGCCTCGGAGCGGTCCGGCATTTCGGGCATGTCGGGCCGCATGGTTTACGAGTTCGACGGCAACTACTGCACGGGCTTCACCACCAACTTCCGCTTCGTGACGCAGATCGATACGGGCGATGCCGTCCGCGTCAGCGACCAGCAGACGAAGACCTTCGAGAACCTGAAGGACCGCAGGTTCACGTTCGACACCAAGTCTTTTACCGACGACCAGCTCGACAAGGAGGTCAACGGAGCCGCGCAGGACCAGGCTGAAGGCGTGAAGGTTGCCTTGACCCAGCCGACCAGCAAGGAGCTGCAACTTGCCGCGAGCCGGTTCCCGACCGAACATATGCTGGACGTGATCCAGAACGCCAAGGCTGGCAAGCGCCTGTTCGAGGCGCGCGTCTTTGACGGCTCGGATGATGGGGACAAGGCGCTGGTGACGACCACCGTCGTCGGCAAGCAGGTGGCACCGGCGATCGATGAGGCCGATGCGGGCAATGCCGGCGCCTTCGCGAAGGCCGCCTTCTGGCCGGTCACGATCTCGTATTTCAACGAGAATACCAAGACCGACGCTTTGCCTGTCTATCGCATGTCGTTCAAGCTCTACGAAAACGGCATCACGCGCGATCTGACCCTGGACTATGGCGACTTTGTTCTCAGCGGCCGGCTTGCAAAGCTCGAACTGCTCGATAGCACGTCCGCTGCCTGCAAATAATCGTCGCGGATGCTCACCACGACGATTGTCGGTATGTCTAAGTAAACCCTCTCTATGCTAGTAATTCGAAAGGCGCTGATTTGGGCGCAAGAGTCGGATTGGAGTGAGAATCTTGGCGATGCGGCATGGTGTATTGAGTGGTGGACTCTCCGGAATCTCAGCTGGCTTGGTTGCGTTGACGCTGTTCGCGAGCACTCCAGCCTCGGCGTCGGATTGCGGCAGGACGCCGGTGGCAGGAATTGATTGGCGCGAGTGCAGCAAGAAGAATCTGATGTTGCAGGGAAGCGACTTTCAGGGTGCCAACCTGGCAGGCACGGACCTGAGTCTTACCAATCTCAGCGGTACCAATCTCACCTCGGCGAATCTCGAGAAGGCAACGTTGGCGCGGGCGTGGTTCACGGGAGCTCAGGCCGGTAAGGCGAATTTCTCGAAGATCGAGGCTTATCGATCCGGGTTCGAGAACGTTTTCGCAGAGGGAGCGTCGTTCGCAGGCGCAGAACTTCAGCGCTCCAATTTCAATGGCGCAAAGCTCAGCGGTGCGAACTTCGAGAAAGCCGAGCTTGGCCGTGCGAGCTTCGCCAAAGCCGTTCTCACAGGAACCAACTTCTCTCTCGCCAATCTGTCGCGCGCCGACCTCAGCAAGGCAACCTTTGAGGGGCCGGTAGCATTCGATCGCGCCTTCATGTTTTTGACGCGAATCGAAGGGCTTGATTTGTCTGCCGCGACGGGGCTCGAGCAGGCTCAGGTCGATCTTGCCTGCGGCGATGCGAGGACGAAGTTGCCTGCCGGCCTTTCCGCACCGGCAAACTGGCCCTGCGAGTCCGATTGATCGCACTGGTGTGGCGCCTTCAGCCGGGGTCGACTACACAGCCACGAGCCTCCATTGTCGCTTTTTTTCGCAGGAAGCCTTGATTTTCCGGATAAGGGAGGGTATGGCGACCCGCATTCCACACGTAAGGCATGGGATTGTCCGGGAGAAATCCGGATGGTTCCGCCCGGTGGCATTCTCGAAGAGGATGCTGTTAGCCTTGCGGAGGTTCAACCGGAAAAGGATAACAAGGCATGGCATTGCCCGATTTCTCTATGCGCCAGCTCCTCGAAGCAGGCGTCCACTTCGGCCACCAGACGCACCGCTGGAACCCGAAGATGAAGCCGTACATTTTCGGCGATCGTAACAACATCCATATCATCGACCTCGCTCAGACCGTTCCGATGCTGTCGCGCGCCCTGCAGGTTGTTTCCGACACCGTTGCTCGTGGCGGCCGCGTTCTTTTCGTCGGCACCAAGCGCCAGGCTTCCGAGCTCATCGCTGACTCGGCCAAGCGTTCCGCTCAGTACTACGTCAACTCGCGTTGGCTCGGCGGCATGATGACCAACTGGAAGACGATCTCCAACTCGATCCAGCGTCTGCGCAAGCTCGACGAAATCCTTGGCTCCGAGCAGTCCGGCTACTCCAAGAAGGAGCGCCTGACCCTCGAGCGCGAGCGCGAAAAGCTCGACAAGGCTCTCGGTGGTATCAAGGACATGGGCGGCACGCCGGACCTGATGTTCATCATCGACACCAACAAGGAAAAGATCGCGATCGACGAAGCCAAGCGCCTCGGCATCCCGGTTGTCGCAATCATTGACTCGAACTGCGATCCGGATCTGATCGACTATCCGATCCCGGGCAACGACGACGCTTCGCGCGCCATCGCTCTTTACTGCGACCTGATCGCCCGTGCTGCCATCGACGGGATCGCTCGTCAGCAGAGCTCGTCGGGCCGCGACCTCGGCGCATCGATCGAAGCTCCGGCTGAGCCGGCGCTCGACGAAACCGGCGCCTGATAGAAGAAGCAGGTGGGCTGAACTGCCCGCCATGCTTTCCAGAGATTGGGAAAGGCCGCTCGCGACTTTTAGAAGTTCGGCGGCCTTGACCGTTTCAGGCGGGGGCGGTCAGCCCGTCGCCATACGAGTTTCGTTATGACGCGTCTTTCATCACGCTGTCATACATACAGGTACATTTCGTGCCTCAATCCGGTGCCCACCGCCTTTTGCGGGCCACCGTTTGAACCGACAAGAGGAAGCTTATGACCGAGATTACGGCTGCACTGGTGAAGGAACTGCGCGAAAAGTCCGGCGCAGGCATGATGGACTGCAAGAAGGCGCTGCTTGAAAACAACGGCGATATCGAAGCCGCAATCGACTGGCTGCGCGCCAAGGGCATCTCCAAGGCCGACAAGAAGTCGGGCCGTACCGCCGCTGAAGGCCTGATCGCCATTGCCGGTGCCGGCCACAAGGCCGTCGTCGTAGAACTCAACTCCGAAACCGACTTCGTTGCCCGTAACGACGCCTTCCAGGATCTCGTTCGCGGCATCGCCAACGTTGCTCTTTCGACCGACGGCACGGTTGAGGCCATTTCGGCTGCGACCTACCCGGCATCCGGCAAGCCGGTCGCCGACACCATCAAGGACGCGATCGCGACCATCGGCGAGAACATGACGCTCCGTCGTGCAGCCAAGTTGGAAGTCGAGCACGGCGTCGTTGCGACCTACATCCACAACGCTGCCGGCGACGGCATCGGCAAGCTCGGCGTTCTGGTTGCGCTGAAGTCGAATGGCGACAAGGCCGTTCTGACGTCGATCGGCCGCCAGGTCGCCATGCACATCGCTGCGACCAATCCGCTGGCCATCCGCGCCGAAGAAGTCGACGCCGCCGTTGCCGAGCGCGAACGGAACGTGTTCATCGAACAGGCCCGCGAATCCGGCAAGCCGGAAGCCATCATCGAAAAGATGGTCGACGGCCGCATGCGCAAGTTCTTCGAAGAAGTCGCTCTTCTGTCGCAGGCCTTCGTGATCAATCCCGACCTGACGGTCGGCGCTGCGATCAAGGAAGCTGAAAAGGAAGCCGGCGCGCCGATCGAAGTTACCGGCATGGCACGACTGCTGCTCGGCGAAGGCGTCGAGAAGGAAGAATCCGACTTCGCTGCCGAAGTCGCCGCCGTCGCCAAGGGCTGATAAACCTATAAATGTGAAAACCGAAGGGCATCGCGTGACAACGCGGTGCCCTTCGTGTATCCGGGCCTCAGCGGTGATATACGAGGAGCCACGATGTCGTCAGAGCCTGTCTACAAACGCGTTCTACTCAAGGCTTCCGGCGAAGCCCTCATGGGCAGCCAGGGATTTGGAATTGATGTAGCGGTCGCAGACCGCATTGCGGCTGACATAGCCGAAGCGCGGCAAATGGGTGTGGAAGTCGGCGTCGTCGTCGGCGGCGGCAACATCTTCCGCGGCGTCGCAGTTGCCTCCAAGGGCGGCGATCGTGTGACTGGCGACCACATGGGTATGCTTGCGACCGTGATCAACGCGCTGGCGCTGGCAACCTCGCTGCGCAAGCTCAACATCGATACCGTCGTACTGTCGGCGATTGCGATGCCCGAGATCTGCGAGAGTTTCTCACAGCGCGCGACGCTCTATCACCTGTCGCTCGGCCGCGTCGTGATCTTCGCAGGCGGTACCGGAAACCCGTTCTTCACGACGGACTCGGCGGCCGCGCTGCGCGCTGCCGAAATGGGTGCGGAAGCGATCTTCAAGGGAACGCAGGTCGATGGTATTTATTCCGCAGACCCGAAGAAGGATCCGGAAGCGACCCGTTTCGACCATCTGACGCACAAGGAAGTCCTCGACAAGGGGCTGGCCGTCATGGACGTCGCGGCCGTGGCGCTGGCACGGGAGAATTCAATTCCGATCATCGTCTTCTCGATCCACGAGAAGGGTGGTTTTGCTGAAATCCTCAAGGGCGGCGGCCTCAAGACCGTCGTTTCTGATAACTGATCGAGTGGACGGCTGGTTTTGCCGCAGCTTCTACCAAGACGGGAGCAATGAAATGAGTGAAGGCATCGACATCAAGGAACTCAAGCGCCGCATGGATGGTGCGATTTCCGCGTTCAAGCACGATATCGCATCGTTGCGCACGGGCCGCGCCTCGGCCAACATTCTCGACCCCGTCATGGTCGAGGCCTATGGTTCGCGTGTGCCGCTGAACCAGGTGGCCAACATTACCGTGCCGGAGCCACGCATGCTGTCGGTTTCGGTCTGGGACAAATCGATGGTCAACGCGACCGACCGCGCCATCCGCGAGTCGAATCTCGGCCTCAATCCGATCATCGACGGCCAGAACCTGCGCATTCCGCTGCCCGAACTCAATGAGGAACGCCGCAAATCGCTGGTGAAAGTCGCCCACGACTATGCCGAGAAGAGCAAGGTTGCAATTCGCCATGTGCGCCGCGACGGTATGGACGGTCTTAAGAAAGCCGAAAAAGACGGTGTGATTGGCCAGGATGAAAGCCGGGCGCAATCAGATCGTGTGCAGAAGATGACAGACGAGACGATTTCTGAAGTCGACCGCTTGCTTGGCGAGAAGGAAAAGGAAATCATGCAGGTTTAGGGCGCGCTGCGGCTGCGCCTTTGCTGCAAGAACCGGACGGGAAATGTCGGAACGAACATTTTTGACTGTGCCAGAACACGTCGCCATCATCATGGATGGCAACGGCCGATGGGCAAAGCAGCGCGGACTTCCGCGGACGATGGGTCATCGAAAGGGCGTTGACGCGGTGCGCGAGACCGTGCGCGCTGCGGGTGACGCAGGGATCAAGTATCTCACCCTCTTCGCCTTTTCCTCGGAGAATTGGCGCCGTCCGGAAACGGAGGTTTCCGATCTGCTTGGCTTGCTGAAGGCCTTCATTCGTCGCGACTTGGCGGAGCTTCATCGCCAGAACGTGCGCGTGAAGGTGATCGGCGACCGGCTCAGCCTCAAGAGCGATATCCTCGATCTTCTGGTGGACGCAGAAGAGAGGACGAAGTCGAACACCGCGCTGACCCTCGTTATCGCCTTCAACTATGGTTCGCGCGACGAGATCGCTCGTGCAATGGCAAGTCTTGCGCTTGACGTCGAGGCCGGACGGTTGAGGGCGCAGGACATTTCACCCGCGCTCATCAATGCGCGGCTCGATACGGCGGGCATCCCGGATCCCGATCTGATCATCCGTACGAGCGGCGAGGAGCGCCTCTCCAACTTCCTGCTCTGGCAGGCCGCTTACTCGGAGTTCATTTTCGTTCCTGAGTATTGGCCCGATTTCAGCCGGGAGATCTTTTATTCAGCGTTGGAGACCTTCGCGTCGCGCGACCGTCGCTTCGGTGGATTGGTAGCGCAAACGGCTGCGGCAGTAGGCACCTGATGCAGCAGGAGCTGAAGTTACGCATTCTCTCCGGAGTGATTCTTGCCGTCATCGTTCTTTTCGCCACCTGGTATGGTGGTGTCGCCTTTAGCCTTTTGTCCGCATTGATCGGACTGCTGATTTACTATGAATGGTCGACAATCACGAGGCTTGCGAGCGAGCAACCGGTCGCCAACGCAATCGGTTGGCTGGGGCAGGTGGCGATCGCCGTGGCCGTGGTGGCTGGCACATTTAGCTATTCGCTGCTTCTCTTATCGCTGTTCTTCCTGGTTGCTGTCGGCTTCGTGCTTGTGTCGGGAACATCACGCTGGTTTCCAACGGGTATGATGTACGCTGGTCTTACCGGCATTGCGCTCTCGAGTATCCGCGGCGCCGACAGCGTCGGGCTCGTTGCGATGCTCTTCGTCTTTGCAGTCGTGTGGGCAACCGACATTCTTGCCTATTTTGTCGGCCGTGCTATCGGCGGCCCGAAACTGGCGCCGAAGATATCTCCCGGAAAGACGTGGTCCGGCGCCATTGGCGGTGCCGTCTGCGCAGTGATTGCCGGCAGTCTGGTTACCTATTTCGCGTTTCCGCAAAGCGTCGTGTTTGTGGCGCCGATCGCGTTCATCCTGTCGATATGTAGCCAGACCGGCGATCTCTTCGAATCCTTCATCAAGCGCCGCTTTGGCGTCAAGGATTCGAGCCGTCTGATTCCTGGGCATGGTGGCGTCATGGACCGGGTCGACGGGCTCATTTTTGCCTGCTTTGCAGCGTTCTTGCTAGCTGGGCTTTTTTCGCTGATAAAGGGCGGCGAAATGACGTCGCTCGGTGCAGCCCTGTTCGGCGTATAATGTCTGCAAAGGCTGGCGGAAAGATCAGATGCTTGGCTTGACCGGTATATTGGCGTTCCTGACGGGCTATATCGTGCCCTTCGTCCTCGTCTTGTCGTTGCTCGTCTTCGTGCACGAGATGGGGCATTATCTTGTCGGGCGCTGGAGCGGCATCCGGATATTGGCGTTCTCGATCGGCTTTGGCCCGGAATTGGTCGGCTTCACCGACAAGCACGGAACCCGCTGGAAGCTCTCACTGATACCGCTTGGCGGCTACGTCCGCTTTTTCGGCGACGAGGATGCATCGAGCAAGCCCGATGATGACAAGCTAGCGGCGATGTCGGAAGAGGATCGTGCGCGTTCGTTTGCCGGCGCGAAGCTGTGGAAGCGTGCCGCAACGGTTGCCGCCGGCCCGATTGCCAATTTCGTCCTGGCGATTGCGATTTTTGCGGTTCTTTTCTCGATCTATGGCCGATCGGTCGCGGATCCCGTTGTCGCGGAAGTCAAGCCGGGCAGCGTTGCTGCCGAGGCGGGCGTCGTGCCGGGTGACCTTCTGATCGCTATCGATGGCGCGAAGGTCGAGACTTTCGACGACGTCCGGCGCTACGTCAGCATTCGGCCCGAGCAAAGAATCATCGTGACGATCGAGCGCAACGGCGAGAAGTTGGATGTGCCGATGGTACCTGCACGAACCGACATGACCGATCAGTTCGGCAACAAGATCGAGATCGGCCTTATCGGTATCGTCACGAACCAGGAGGTCGGCCACTTCCGGGTGCAGACCTATTCGCCGCTGGCGGCGGTCAAGGAAGGAACGATCCAGACCTGGCACATCGTGACCGGCACCTTCAAGTATATCGGCAATCTTGTCTCCGGTTATATGAAGCCCGACCAGCTCGGTGGACCGATCCGCGTCGCGCAGGCTTCCGGCCAGATGGCGACACTAGGCGTTGCAGCTTTGCTGCAGCTCGCTGCTGTCTTGTCGGTTTCTATCGGATTACTGAACTTGATGCCGGTTCCGGTACTTGATGGTGGTCATTTGATGTTCTATGCGATTGAGGCGGTGAGAGGAAAACCGTTGGGATCGTCTGCCCAAGACATTGCGTTCCGCATTGGCTTGGCGATGGTTTTGAGCTTGATGGTTTTTGCCACCTGGAACGATATTAGTGCTTTGATAGGCTGATTGCCGGACGAGGGAAAATTACCGTTTATTTACGATGTTTCAAAGCTGTAGTGGCGAATGCGTCACGCTTGGAAATGAAGTAAACAGAAATTAACGTGCTCCCTTGCTTGTATGTCAAAAGCGGGTAAAACGACACACGTGACCGGAATCGGGCGACGCCTGGGCCGGGGACGAGAAAAAAGGTAATGGGTGAAATGAAGGCTGGTTCAAGATTTTTGAACGCAGTATCGGCGGTTGCGCTGTCTGCAGGTATTGTTGCTTCGGGGGCAGGTGCAACGGTTTTCGTCTCGGCAACGACGGCAGAAGCTGCAGTCATTCAGCGTGTTGATGTACGCGGCGCAAGCCGTGTCGGCGCCGAAGCCGTACGCTCGAACCTGACGATCGTGCCTGGCAAGAGCTTCTCCAACACAGACATCGATGACTCGGTCAAGCAGCTTTACGACACCGGCTATTTTTCGGACGTCAAGATTTCCGTCTCCGGTAGCACGCTGGTTGTTTCCGTTGAGGAAGCGCAGCTGGTCAACCAGGTCGTTTTCAACGGCAACCGCAAGATCAAGGACGACAAGCTCGCCGCTATCGTCAAAACGCACGCGGCCGGACCCTATAACGAAGCGCAGATCCAGTCCGACATTCAGGCAATCAAGGACGCGTACGCCGCGACCGGCCGCAGCGAAGTCCAGGTGACCACGCAGGTCGTGCCGCTCGGTGAGGGACGCGTCAATCTGGCCTTTGTCGTCGACGAAGGTGATCGCACCAAGATTGGTGCCATTAATTTCGTTGGCAACAACGCCTATAGTTCGGGTCGTCTCTCTTCGGTCATCGCGACGAAGCGCTCGAATTTTCTGTCGTTCCTGACCCGCAAGGACGTCTATAGCGAAGACAAGCTTCATGCCGACGAAGAAACGCTGCGTCAGTTCTACTACAATCGCGGCTATGCCGACTTCCGTATCATCTCATCGGATGCGGCTTTCGACGAGGCAACGAACAAGTACACGCTGACCTTCAACATCGAAGAGGGGCCGCGCTATAATTTTGGTGCCGTGACCGTGCAGTCGACTGTTCCCGGTATTGATTCTACGCAGCTTCAGGGAATCGTCCTCACGCACGAAGGTCAGGTCTACAGCGCCAAGCAAGTCCAGAAGTCGATGGAAGCGATCTCCGATCAGGTCGCCTCCGCCGGATATCCGTTTGCCCGCGTAACGCCGCGCGGCAATCGTGATCTGAACAACAACACGATCGGCGTTGAATACCTCGTTGATCAGGGCGAGCGCGCCTACGTAGAACGCATCGAAATCCGCGGCAACAGCCGTACGCGTGACTTTGTCATTCGTCGCGAGTTCGACATGAGCGAAGGCGACGCCTTCAATCAGCAGATGATCACCAGGGCCAAGCGCCGTCTCGAGGCTCTCGGCTATTTCTCGTCCGTCAACATCTCGACGCAGCCTGGCAGTTCGCCCGATCGCGTTGTTGTCGTCGTTGATGTGCAGGACCAGGCGACCGGCTCGTTCGGTATCGGCGCAGGCTATGCTGCCGGCGGCGATGGTCTGTTGCTCGAAGCATCTGTCGAGGAAAAGAACTTCCTGGGTCGCGGTCAGTACATCAAGATTAGCGCCGGTGGTGGTCAAGAGGGCTCTCAGACCTATGGCTTGAACTTCACGGAGCCCTACTTCTTGGGCTATCGCCTGGCTGTTGGTTTCGATCTTAACCACAGTGAGACGTCGAGCAACGACAACTACGACTACGAGGAAAACAGTGGCGTATTGCGCGCGACGGCGCCGATCACGGAAGATCTGGCGACGACGTTCCGCTACAACTACAAGCAGATGAAGTATGATCCCTCGGGCTCGCTGAGCAATCTGTCTGCGCCATACCAGAACCTCGTTGAAAACAGCCCGTGGGTGAAGTCGTCCGTTTCGCAGACGCTGACCTATAACACGCTCGATGACATGACGCTGCCTCGCGAAGGTATCTATGCAAGCGCCACGCATGAAATCGCTGGCCTTGGTGGCGACTCGGAATTCTACAAGATCTACGGTAAGGCGCGGTATTTCCACCTGCTTGCGGATGATGCCGATATCATCGGATCGGTTTCGGGTTCGGCGGGTTACGTCATCGGCTTTAACAAGAATCTGAACGTCTTTGACCAGTTCACGCTGACCAACGGCGATATTCGCGGCTTCGAGAACAAGGGCATCGGCCCACGCATTGCCGGGGCAAACGACGACCCGCTCGGTGGGACGACCTATTTTACGGTGTCGGCTGAAGCGACCTTCCCACTCCCTGCGGTCCCGCGGGACTTCGGCCTGCGCGGTGCCGTGTTCGCCGATGCAGGTACGCTGTTTGGCAATGACGTCGATCCGCGTGGTGATAGTGTGAACGGCGTTGATGCATCGCTGCGTGCTTCTGTCGGTGTTGGTCTTATGTGGGCGTCGCCATTCGGTACACTGCGCGTCGACTACGCTATTCCGGTTCTCAAGGAAGACTTCGACAAAACTCAGCACTTCAAGTTTGGCATAAACAACCAATTCTGATATCGGCAGTCCGGAACCGTAAAATCGAATTCCGTTCTGGAGATTTGCCGATGGAGCAAAATGGCTTTTTTCTGCCCCATGATGGCGTGAAACTCTTGGAGTTGGCGCAGTATCTTGGGGCAGAGCTTGCTGATCCTAAAAATGCGGATGTCGTGATCCGTTCCGTTTCGCCCGTAAGCCGGGCGAAGGCGGGCGATCTCTGCTACATCATGTCGAAGAGGAGCAAGGACGAGCTCGCGACGTGCGCGGCGTCTGCCGTCCTTTGCAGTGCCGGCCTGCGATCGCTGGTGCCGGATCATCTGCCTGTTCTGATTTCGAAGAATGCTCATGCGGCCTTTGCCATGGCGGGGGGCTATCTCTATCCGAAGGCGCTGCGGCCTGAAGCACTGTTGTCCGAAGCTTACGGTATCTCCGATCGCGCGATCGTTGATCCGACCGTCCGGCTCGAGGGCAAGGTTTCGGTCGAGCCATTCGCGGTCATTGGTGCGCATGCTGAAATCGGTGAGGGCACGCATATCGGGGCGGGCGCCATCATCGGGCCAAACGTCAAGATTGGCCGCAATTGCACGATCGCGGCTGGTGCGAGTGTGCTGTGCGCACTCGTCGGCAATGGCGTCATCATTCACAACGGTGCGCGGATCGGCCAAGATGGCTTCGGTTACGCCCCGGGCCCGCGCGGGATGATCAAGATCGTGCAGGTCGGCCGGGTCATCATCCAGGATCATGTTGAGATCGGCGCCAACACCACGATCGATCGCGGGACGATGGATGATACGGTCGTCGGCGAAGGCACAAAGATCGACAATCAGGTGCAGATTGGCCACAACGTCCGTATCGGGCGCCATTGCGCCATCGTTTCCCAGGTAGGCATTGCCGGCAGCACGGTGGTCGGCGATGGCGTGCAGATCGGCGGGCAGGCTGGACTGAACGGACATATCAAGATTGGTGACGGAGTGCAGATCGCCGCAAAGAGCGGAGTGATCGGAGACATACCTGCCGGCGAACGCTACGGTGGCGTCCCCGCGCGTCCCATCAACGATTTTCTGCGAGAGACGGCAGCGATTTTGGCGCGATCAACGGGCAGCAAGAAAATGGGAGAAAAGAATGACTGAGGAAGCCAAGACTTCGCTCTCTTCGGCGGATATCACCGAGATCATGAAGCTGCTGCCGCATCGTTATCCGTTCCTGCTTGTGGACCGGATTATCGAGATCGATGGCGACGATTCCGCGATCGGCATCAAGAACGTGACGGCAAACGAACCGCACTTCACCGGTCACTTTCCGGGGTCGCCGATCATGCCGGGTGTTCTGCTCATCGAGGGCATGGCTCAGACGGCCGGCGCGATCTGCGCCAAGAAGCAGGGTGAGACCGGCAACCTGGTCTACTTCATGACGATCGACAATGCCCGCTTCCGCAAGCCGGTCGTTCCCGGTGATCGCGTCGAATATCACGTGAAGAAACAGAAACAGCGCGGTAATATCTGGAAGTTCCATTGCGATGCTAAGGTTGATGGAGCGCTCGTCGCTGAAGCCGACATCGGGGCGATGATCGTTCGCAAGGATCAGGCATGAGCACTATAGCAGCCACCGCCAGCATTCACGCTATGGCCGTCGTCGAAGATGGCGCCGTGATCGGCGAGAACGTCAAGATCGGCCCTTTTTGCCATGTCGGCCCGAAGGTCGTGCTGGGCGATAACGTGGAACTGCTGACGCACGCGGTTGTGTCCGGCCAGACGACGATCGGAAAGGGATGCCGCATTTTCCCGATGGCCGTCATCGGCGGCGATCCGCAGAGCGTTCATCATGGCGGCGAAGAGACGACCTTGACGGTTGGCGACAACTGCACTTTCCGCGAAGGCGTGACGGTAAACACGGGTACCGCCGATTTCGGTGGTCGGACGATCGTCGGCAACAACAATCTCTTCCTGGCGAATTCTCATGTCGCCCATGATTGCAGGGTCGGAAACAACGTCATCATGTCCAACAATGTGATGCTCGCGGGTCACGTGACGATCGAGGATCGTGTCATTCTCGGTGGCGGCTGTGCCGTGCATCAGTTCACGCGTGTCGGCCGGCAGGCCTTTGTCGGTGGGCTCTCGGCTGTCAGCTATGATGTCATTCCCTATGGCATGCTCAACGGCAATCCAGGTCTTCTGAGCGGCCTGAACGTCGTTGGCATGACCCGCGCCGGTGTTGACCGGGCGACGATTCATGCCGTGCGGCGCGCCTACAAGGCGATCTTCGAAGGCGACGGTTCGATCCGGGACAATGCCGCCGCGATCAGGGAAGAGTATGCCGATTGCGAACAGGTCATTCAGATTCTCGATTTCATTGCCGCCGAAAGCGATCGCGCTCTTTCCTCTCCGACGAGGGGACAGAAAGGGTGATGCTTGGCTCTCGCTGGTGACATGACAAAAGGCCGCTTGGCAATCATCGCGGGCAGTGGCCTTCTGCCGTCTCATGTCGCCACCGCGGCGCGGCAAGCAGGTGAGAATCCCTTCATTGTTGCGCTCAAGGACGAGGCCGACCGTTCTTGGGAAGGCTTTGACCACGCAGTCATCGGCGTCGGCGATTTCGCTGCTCTCAATCGCGTCTTTGAAAGCAACGGCATCGACCGCGTCGTCATGTCTGGCGCTGTACGCCGGCGTCCGGAGTGGCGGGAAGTCCGGCCGACGCTGAAGACGCTGGTGAAATTGCCGTCGACAATCCGTACGCTGCTCGCTGGTGGCGACGATACGGTGCTGCGTATGGTTATCACCTTGATTGAAGAGAATGGACGCCGGGTCGTCGGCGCGCACGAGATCGCACCGGATCTGCTTGCATCCGTCGGTCCATTGGGCGCCTTGCAGCCAAGCGCCGACGATACGAAGGACATCATACGAGCAGCCGAAGCGGCGGATGCGCTCGGTAGGCTGGACGTTGGTCAGGGGTCGGTTTCAGTCGGCGGCCGCATCGTTGCGCTCGAAGGAGTGGAAGGCACGGACAGCATGCTGGAGCGTGTCGCGAACCTGCGGTCGGCTGGGCGAATTTCCGCGCGCCGGCGCGGCGTGCTCGTGAAACTCTGCAAGCCTCAGCAGGATATCCGCGCGGACCTGCCATCGATCGGTATTTCGACGATCGAGAACCTGCGTCAGGCGGGATTGGCCGGCGTGGCCGTTGAAGCGGGCCGCTCGCTGATCCTGGAGCGTGACGCTGTCATCAAGGCCGCGGATGAGGCTGGTATCTTCGTGTGCGGACTGGATAGGGGATTGCCATCCTGGGGGTTAGCGTGAGCGAGTCTTCGCTAAAAGTTGCTATCGTCGTTGGAGAGGTTTCGGGCGATCTTCTGGGCGCCGATCTGGTCGCGGCCCTGAAGCGGCAGTATCAAGGTCGCGTGGAGCTGATCGGCGTCGGCGGCGAGGGGCTGGACGCGCTGGGCCTGCGCTCGCTTTTCGATTTCTCCGAACTGTCGGTCATGGGCATCACACAAGTGCTTTCGAACCTGCCGCGGCTGGTTCGACGCATTCGAGAGACGGCGGCGGCGATCATCGCGGCAAAGCCGGATGTGCTTATTATCGTCGACAGTCCCGATTTCACCCATAGGGTCGCCAAGCGTGTGCGCGTGGCGCTGCCTGAACTGCCCGTCGTCAATTATGTCTGTCCAAGCGTATGGGCGTGGAAGGAATACCGCGCGCAGCGCATGCTCGCTTACGTGGACCAGGTGCTGGCAGTCTTGCCCTTCGAGCCGGAAGTGATGCGCAAGCTGGGTGGTCCGCCGACAATCTACGTTGGTCACCGTTTGACTGCCGATCCGAACCTGCTGGACGCACGGCGCCAGCGTGCGCAGACGAAACCGCGAAGTGAAACCGACCGCAAGACGGTGATGTTGCTGCCCGGTTCGCGTTCGTCCGAGATCATGAAGCTGCTGCCGCATTTTGGCGATGCCGTGAGCGAGCTGGTGGCGCGCAACGGCGACGTGCGCTTCGTTTTGCCGACCATGCCACGACGCGACCCCATGATCCGTGATCTCGTCAAGGATTGGACGACCAAGCCGGAGATCGTGACAGGGGTGGAGGCGAAGTGGCAGGCATTCGCTGAAGCGGATGCGGCCATGGCCGCGTCCGGGACTGTCGTGCTGGAGCTTGCGCTGACCGGTGTTCCCTGCATTTCGGCCTACAAGACCGACTGGATCATCAAGCTCATGACCAGCAAGATCAAGACGTGGAGCGCGGCCCTTCCGAACCTGATCGCGGACTACACTGTCGTGCCCGAATATATCAATGAAGTCGTCCGAGGCGGCAGCTTTGCACGCTGGATGGAGAAGCTTTCGGCAGATACCTTGCCGCGACGGGCGATGATGGAGGGGTTTGACGTCCTCTGGCAGAGGATGCAGACGGAAAAGCCGCCCGGAGAACACGCGGCTGAGATCGTTCTCGACGTCCTTCAAAAGAAAAAGCCCGGCCATTTCTGACCGGGCTCTTTGCTGTCTGCTGTCGCGGTTTAGCGCTTGGAGACCGGCAGGTAATCGCGCTGCGGCTCGCCGATGTAGAGCTGGCGCGGACGGCCGATACGCTGCTCCGGGTCTTCGATCATCTCGTTCCACTGTGCAATCCAGCCCACCGTGCGGGCCAGAGCAAACAACACGGTGAACATGGTCGTGGGGAAGCCCAGAGCCTTGAGCGTGATGCCGGAGTAGAAGTCGATATTCGGATAGAGCTTCTTTTCGATGAAGTATTCATCAGTGAGAGCGATACGCTCCAGTTCCATTGCAACCTCGAGCAAAGGGTCGTCCTTGACGCCGAGTTCGCCGAGAACCTCGTGCGTCGTCTTCTGCATGATCTTGGCGCGCGGATCGTAGTTCTTGTAGACGCGATGACCGAAGCCCATGAGGCGGAACGGATCGTTCTTGTCCTTGGCGCGGGCTATGTACTCCGGAATACGGTCGACAGTGCCGATCTCGGTCAGCATGTTCAGCGCTGCTTCATTGGCGCCCCCGTGAGCCGGGCCCCAGAGGCAGGCAATGCCGGCGGCGATGCAGGCGAACGGGTTTGCACCCGATGAGCCAGCGAGGCGGACCGTCGAGGTCGATGCATTCTGCTCGTGGTCGGCGTGCAGGATGAAGATGCGGTCCATGGCGCGCGACAGCACCGGATTGACGACATATTCTTCGCACGGAACAGCAAAGCACATGCGCAGGAAGTTCGAGGCGTAGTCGAGATCGTTCTTCGGGTAAACGAAGGGCTGGCCGACGTGATACTTGTAGGCCATGGCCGCAAGCGTCGGCATCTTGGCGATCATGCGCAGGCTTGCGACCATGCGCTGATGCGGATCCGTGATGTCGGTGGAGTCGTGGTAGAAGGCCGACAATGCACCGACGCAGCCGCACATGACAGCCATCGGATGCGCGTCGCGGCGGAAGCCCGTGAAGAACCGGCTCATCTGCTCATGCACCATCGTGTGATGCGTGACGCGATAGTCGAAATCCTTCTTCTGGGCCGCGGTCGGCAGTTCGCCGTAGAGAAGCAGGTAGCAGACCTCGAGGAAGTCGCCATGCTCGGCAAGTTGCTCGATCGGATAACCGCGATGTAGCAATACGCCGGCATCACCATCGATGTAGGTGATCTTCGATTCACAGGATGCGGTCGAGGTGAAACCAGGATCGTACGTGAAGGAAGCCGTGTGCTTGTACAGGGCGCCGATATCAATGACGTCAGGGCCGATCGTGCCGCTCTTGACGGCGAGATCGACTGATTTATCACCGATTTTCAGTGTTGCGCTTTGTTCCGTCATGCTGATCCTCCAAACTGGCGGTTGGCGCCATAAAAGCGCCATAGGGTTAAGCGTCGTCGACGATAGCTATATGATCGCGCGCCCAATGCCAAGTTCCCGTGATGCCATTTTGTGCATCGCAGTATCAACTTTTGGGCACTGCTGCGATGAGCCCTGCGCATAGCAGAAGCTGATGATTATCCTTGGCTTTTCTGGCTTCCGATTTTCCTTCAGATTTCAATCGATTATTGTTGCCTCGAGCCTGAAGAGCTTGCTTTGTGGTTGCAAGGGGGCTGTTTTTCGGCGCAGATGCATGCCGGGGTTGAAGCCATTTGTGAGACAGGCCGCCCCCGGCGCGGATGCGCTTGCTCGCGTGGCAGAGCGTTCTTTGTCCGGGCTCAATCTGGTCAAAAGCCTCCGCGCGCCTTCCGCACGCAATCACCCGTCTCCTGGCCAACGTGGGTTACGACCGCGACGCTCAGCTGCTCTTCGTGGTTTCGACGCGCGGTGGCGACGGAGATGGATCATGGGCGGTTCTTCGTATTTTCTCCGGTCTTCCTCGGGGCCGGCGCCGCCCTCTGGTTTGAGCTCGCAAGTGACCGGCCAACGATCCGCCTTGGGGCATGGTTTGTTGCGTTGGCGCTGATTTTCGATCAATGGCGAAGGGCGCTGGCGGCGGAGCTAGACCAGCTACCGAGTACTGAAGCGTATCGCCCCTGACCGGCGGCGGGGACAGCGAAGGCCAAGCTCCAGGACTCTCGGATGAGGAATTGCGTCATGCCCGCAATGCGTTGCGGCAGCCTCTGCGACGGGCGTTGAAAACCGCGTCGTTTGCCTGAAAGGCGCCTGGCGCACCGCCCCGCACGATAGCGGCTACGTTCTGACAATCGTCGAAAACCTCGCTTACGTCGGCGCTGCGTGCGATACCGCCGATATCGTCGTGACGCCCGTTCGCCTGCGTGCGACCGAATGCCGGTCGGGCGCACTGCTGTTCACCGGAGAAATCCTGCGCGGCTCTGGCGCCGCCGAGGGGATAGACGACCTGGGCTCACCCGTCGTTACGGCCGCCTATACCACGCTTGACCGCCCCTGGATGCCGCATCGGGCGTACAACTGGCGAAGCGGCACGTTTGACGGTGAGCCGCCTGCCTCTAATGATAACGACGAATGAGGCCGACGAGCTTGCCCTGAACCTTGACGCGGTCGGGTCCAAAAATACGCGTTTCATAAGCCGGGTTCGCGGCCTCAAGCGCAATGGAGGCGCCCTTCCGGCGGAAGCGCTTGAGGGTCGCTTCTTCGTCATCGACGAGTGCGACAACGATGTCGCCGGGATTTGCGGTGCTGCCATTGCGAATGATCACCGTGTCGCCATCGAAAATGCCCGCTTCGATCATCGAGTCGCCCTTGACCTCAAGCGCATAGTGCTCGCCTGGGCCAAGCATGTCGGCCGGAACCGTGATGTCGTGAGTATTGTTCTGGATTGCCGAAATCGGCACACCGGCGGCGATCCGTCCCATAACCGGTACAGAGGCGGAGCTGCCGTTGTCGGCATGTGCTACCGGTTTCGGTGGCGCAACCGGTTGCGGTTTGCCGAGACTGCCTTCGATGACGCTCGGCGAAAAGCCGCGGCGGGGTTGCAAGCTCGGGTTATATGCCTCTGGAAGCTTGATGACCTCCAGGGCGCGGGCCCGATTCGGCAGTCGGCGAATGAAGCCACGTTCTTCGAGCGCTGTAATCAGCCGATGAATGCCTGACTTCGACGCGAGGTCCAAGGCATCTTTCATTTCATCGAAAGAAGGGGGGACACCGGACTCCTTCATTCGCTCGTGAATGAAGAGAAGAAGCTCCTGTTGTTTGCGCGTCAGCATCGAAGTTGAACCCCAGAGTCGTGAAACAAAGCCAGAACAGACACTATATGTTCCATATGTGTTCCGCAAGTGCCTAAATTTTCGTAAAACTTGCCCGCAACTTGTTCAGTTTTCTCAGCTCATTTGACTGAAAGCGCCGAAGGGGGTTGCATTGTCCTGCTACCCGGCGCACATCTTCGCAAATTCCGGAGAGTTGCTATGAGCGAAGCGCATCCGCTGGACCACATCGTGCTGCCGGTCTCCAATATTGGGCTCGCGCGCGAACGTCTCGGAAAACTAGGATTCACCGTCGCGCCCGATGCCCGGCATCCGTTTGGAACCGAGAACGCCTGCATATTCTTCTCCGACGAAACTTACCTAGAGCCCCTGGGGGTCGCCAGCGCGGAACTGCACGAGGCGTCGGCAAAGAAAGGGAATGTCTTCACCGCGCGTGATCGCGCCTTTCGGTTTCGATGCGGGGATGATGGATTCTCTGCCGTGGTCTTCGCGACCGCAGATGCCGATCGCGACCACGCTCGGTTCCTTTCCGAAAGGATCAATGGCGGCGAGATGCTGCAGTTCGAGCGACCGATGAAGATGCCCGATGGATCGGAGGCCACAGCCGCGTTCAAGCTCGCTTTCGCGGTGGATCTGCGGGCTCCGGACTTCTTCTTTTTCACGTGCCAACGGGTCAATCCGCTGCCGGCCGATCGAAAAGCGCTGCATGTGCACGCAAACGGCGTCCATGGGATCGCAGAGATCGCTCTGGTCTCGCCAGATCCCAAGGCGTTCGGATCATTCGTACGCGCAGCGGCGCACAGCCCGGTCATTGTCAACGACGCCTTCGGCGTGAGCGTCGTCACTCCGAATGCCAGGATCAGCATTCTATCCCCCGATGGATTGTATGCCTATTTCGACCTTCCTGCAGCGTCGACCGATCGCGGCCTGAGAGGCATTGCCATCGTCTTCAAGGTCGACGATCTTGCCGTGACAGAAGCGCATTTGGCTGCTAACGGGATGACCTACACGCGCAAAAACAATCGAATTCTGGTGAAGGCGGCTGCCGGGCAGGGCGCGCTCTTCGCCTTTGAGGAGAAACGATGAGCCAGACAAAGTCCGAAGTCGTGGTTGGCGAAGGCGCCGGCCGCGTCACCTTTTCCAATGCCGGTAAGCTGTCGCTGATTGCTGGGCCCTGCCAGATGGAGAGCCGCGACCATGCCTTCATGGTCGCCGGCGTGCTAAAGGAACTCTGCGACAAGCTTGGCCTCGGCCTCGTCTACAAGTCCTCCTTCGACAAGGCGAACCGCACCTCGCTGTCGGCCCAGCGTGGGATCGGCCTTGAAACGGCGCTGGAGGTCTTTGCTGACCTCAAGAAGGAATATGGCTTTCCGGTTCTAACCGACATCCACACCGAGGAGCAGTGCGCCGAGGTAGCGACCGTCGTCGACATCCTGCAGATCCCGGCCTTCCTCAGCCGCCAGACCGACCTGCTGGTTGCAGCCGCCAAGACCGGCCGCACCATCAACGTCAAGAAGGGCCAGTTCCTTGCTCCTTGGGACATGAAGAACGTCCTCAACAAGCTGAACTCGACCGGCAACCCCAATATCCTGCTTTGCGAGCGTGGCGCCTCCTTCGGCTACAACACGCTGGTTTCGGACATGCGTTCGCTGCCGATCATGGCGGCGATGGGCGCTCCCGTGATCTTTGACGCCACGCATTCGGTGCAGCAGCCGGGCGGGCAGGGTGGCTCAAGCGGCGGCCAGCGCGAATTCGTGGAGACGCTGGCACGGGCAGCCGTTGCCGTTGGTGTCGCCGGCGTCTTCATCGAAACGCACGAAGACCCTGACAATGCGCCGTCCGACGGGCCGAACATGGTTCACCTGAAGGATATGCCGCGGCTACTCGAAAAGCTGTTGGCCTTCGATGGGATCGCCAAGGCTGCCTGAACCTGCACAAGGTGCCGGCCGTCAACCGGCAAGCGCCATCCGTTTGTCGGAGGGATACCCCTTGGTCACGGAGTTGCTCGTATCGTCGAGACGGAAACGAGACAGCAGGTGATTGAGGTGCACCGCCTCGTCGCCGAGCTCTCGGCAGGCGGCGCTGGTTTGCTCGACCATCGCCGCGTTCTGCTGCGTGACGCTGTCCATGGTGTTGACGGCGGCGTTGACTTCCAGGAGCGCGGTGGTTTGTTCGGAGGAAGAACGCACGATCCCCTCGATCAGCGCAGTGACTTTCAGAACCTGCTGATCGATATTGCTGAGCGCTTCGCCTGTGCGGTTGACGAGGCCAACGCCTGCTGAAACCTGGCTGGAGGACGTCTCGATCAACTGTTTGATTTCTTTCGCCAGATTGGCAGAGCGACCGGCAAGGTCGCGCACTTCCTGCGCAACGACGGCAAAGCCTTTTCCGGCCTCACCCGCACGGGCGGCCTCCACACCGGCATTGAGCGCGAGGAGGTTGGTCTGGAAGGCGATTTCGTCGATGACGTTGATGATCTGGCCGATCTGAGCGGATGATGTCTCGATCTTCTCCATCGCGGCCACCGCCTCGTGCACGACGGTTGCCGAGTAGCTGGCGCTTTCCTTGGTCGCCGTCATCATCGCGTTCGCTTCATTGGCCCGTTCCGATGAGTTCTTGACGGTGACGGTGATCTGGTCGAGCGCGGAGGCTGCCTGCTCCAGTGAGGCGGCCTGATGTTCCGTTCGCCGGGCCAGATCGTCCGTGCTCGAGGCGATTTCGCTCGAGCCGGTCCTTACGGTATTCGTGACGGCCGAGATTTCCTTCATTGCGCCGGAAAGCGTGCGGATGCTCGAGTTGAACTCCTGGCGCAGCTTTTCGTAGGCAGCTTCGAAGGGTTCGCTGAGCTGGACAGTGAGGTCGCCGCCGGAAAGGCGCTCCAGACCGCGGCTCAGGCTTGCAATGACGCGCTCGCGGGCGGCGTCCTCTTCTGCCTTGGTCGCGGCAATGACCGCATCACGCTGTGTCTGCACCTGGCGTTCGGCATCTTGGCGCTCGCGGATATTGTTTCGCTCTTCAGCAGATTGACGGAAGACGGTAACGGCGCGAGCCATCTCGCCGATCTCGTCGGCGCGGCGGCTGAAGGGCACTTCCTTCGAATAATCGCCACCGGCAAGGATCGCCATATAGTCGCGCATCGCCGAGAGCGGCACGATAGCGCGTCGGCGGAAGGCATAGAGGCCGCCGAGCAACAGGCAAAACGAGACAGCGGCTGCCGCAAGCGTGATCGTGGAGAGGATGCGGGTCTGTTCGGCGGCATCCTTTTCGGCAGCAGCAAGGAAGGCGTTCGCCATATCCACGAGCTTGTTGACGGCCTCTTCATGAATATGGAAATTCGTTGAAAGCTTCTCGAAGGCCGCCGGGATGACGGCATTGTCGTCCTTGAGAATGGCCGGGGCGAGTTCTTCCGCCATCACCTTCCAGAAGACGTCGCCTTTGACGAGGACGTCGTTCAGGAGTTTTTCCTTGAGATCGGCGCTGAGCGCGGTTTCCGACCAGTATTTGCGGCGATCCTCATAGGCGGGCTTCAGGACAGTCTGGATGCGCTCGATATTCTTCCGCGCGACTTCCGGACGCTGCACCGCCTCAAGTGCAAGCATGTAGGATTCGACGATGTAGAGAGGCGGCGGCAGGATATCGGCGACGAGATCCTTGCCGTAGATGATCTGCTTATACATTTCGCCGTTCACCCGCAGCTTGTTGAAGGCGTAATTCTGTATGCCGATCGAAGTGATCAATCCCGCGGTGACGACGGCCGCGAAGATGGCAAGGCTGCGAGCAATATTGAGTTTCATCCGGCGCCCCGTAAATTGATATAGTGAACAGGTGTTGCTTATTGAAATGGCTTGGAATTTGGAGGGGACTTAAAAGCCCTATAAGCAGGCGGGTTTGAACCGCACAAGGAAGTGCATCATGCAATACTACTTGCCAGGCGGACAGGTAGTATTTCCTTGTTGAGTATTAATTGTAATATTGATTGGTTACTGATCGATAAATTTGCAACCACATCGAATGCTGTGACTTATTGTTCAAAACCTGAAGTTTCGAAACGCTGGAGCAGGGCAGCAGAAAGATGGAGTGGCGAGCCTCTTCAAAAGCCTGACATATTCGCGCGATAGGTCGTGACATGCCGTGTGTCGTCGGTGTGGCATTGTAATTTGCGTGCCTTCGATTAAACAGGCTTCGAACGATCTATCCACCCTCGAGCAGGAAGAGCCGATGACCGCAATTACCGACATTATCGCCCGCGAGATTCTCGACAGCCGCGGCAACCCGACCGTCGAAGTCGATGTCTATCTCGAAGATGGCAGCATGGGCCGCGCGGCGGTGCCGTCGGGCGCTTCGACCGGTGCTCACGAAGCAGTCGAAGTGCGCGATGGCGGCAAGCGCTATCTCGGCAAGGGCGTTGAAAAGGCCGTCGAAGCCGCCAACACGGAAATCTTCGACGCGATCGGTGGGATCGACGCCGAAAACCAGATCCAGATCGACAACATCATGATCGAGCTGGACGGCACGCCGAACAAGTCGCGTCTTGGCGCCAACGCCATCCTCGGCGTGTCGCTCGCCGTTGCCAAGGCGGCTGCACAGGCTTCCGGCCTGCCGCTTTACCGCTACGTCGGCGGCGCCAGCGCCCACCTCCTGCCGGTTCCGATGATGAACATCATCAACGGTGGTGCGCATGCCGACAACCCAATCGACTTCCAGGAATTCATGATCCTGCCGGTTGGCGCCGATTCCATCCGCGAAGCCGTTCGCATGGGCTCGGAAGTCTTCCACGTCCTTAAGAAGGAATTGTCGGCTCAGGGTCACAACACCAATGTCGGCGACGAAGGTGGCTTCGCGCCGGGCCTGAAGAGCGCGCCTGAAGCCCTCGACTTCATCATGAAGTCCATTGAAAAAGCCGGCTACAAGCCGGGCGACGACATCAGCCTCGGCCTCGACTGCGCCTCGACGGAATTCTTTAAGGACGGCAAGTACGTTCTCGAAGGTGAAGGCCGGACGCTGGAATCGGGCGCCATGGCCGAATATCTTGCTCAGCTCGCGGCCCAGTACCCGATCATCTCGATCGAAGACGGCATGGCCGAAGACGATTGGGACGGCTGGAAGGCTCTGACGGATCTGGCTGGGAAGAAGGTTCAGCTGGTCGGCGACGATCTCTTCGTTACCAACTCGGCCCGTCTGCGTGACGGCATCCGCATGGGCGTTGCCAACTCGATCCTCGTCAAGGTCAACCAGATCGGCTCGCTGACGGAAACGCTTGATGCCGTCAACACCGCGCACAAGGCTGCCTACACCGCCGTCATGTCGCACCGCTCGGGCGAAACCGAAGACGCTACGATTGCAGATCTGGCTGTCGCCACGAACTGCGGTCAGATCAAGACCGGCTCGCTGTCGCGCTCGGACCGCCTGGCAAAGTACAACCAGCTGATCCGCATCGAAGAAGGCCTCGGCCCGCAGGCCCGCTATGCCGGCCGTTCGATCATCCGCGGCTAATCGCATCTGATTTTAACGACTTCGAACCCGCGCCTCAAAAAGGCGCGGGTTTTTTCTTGCCCGATTTTTCATAGTCAACGGACAGTTAATCTCTGCCCGGTAGGCTTGAGCGCATCGAGGTAATGCGTTCGAGCGTGCGTTTATGTGGACAAAGCATCATAAGAAGAAAAAGATCGGTCGTTTCGTGGTTCCGGCGATGACGATCGCGTTTCTTTCCTACTTCGGCTATCATTGCATTCATGGTGATTACGGTCTGCGGGCAACCGAGGGGTTCGAGCGCCAGCGGATAGCGCGCGAAAGGGAGTTGGTGGTTCTGAAGGGCAAGCGCGAGCATCTCGAAAAGCAGGTCGCGCTGCTGAGCGACGGTTCGATGGACAAGGATATGCTGGACGAGAAAGCGCGTCTTCAGCTCAATGTTTCTCGTGCCGACGAGATCGTCATATTCAATCACTATTCCAATTAACCGAAATTGAGTTAATCTAGATAAATGCTTATTTATCAGTAAGTTACTGATGAATACGAGCCATGCATTTATGGCATTGCTGCGGCGAAATTTCTTCCCTATGGTACGCGCCACCAAAGAACCGACAAACCCATAGGGAGGGTTGAATGGCGCCGCGAAAAACCGCGACCGTTTCCAGCCGTAAAACTAGCGCAAAGCCGGCAAACAAGGCATCCAATGGTGGTCCTGTTGCTGACTTTACGCGCGATGAGGAGCTCAAGGCCTATCGCGAGATGCTGCTGATCCGCCGCTTCGAGGAGAAGGCCGGACAGCTTTACGGCATGGGCTTCATTGGCGGTTTCTGTCACCTCTACATCGGCCAGGAAGCTGTGGTCGTCGGTATGCAGATGGCCCAGAAGGAAGGCGATCAGGTTATCACCGCCTATCGCGACCACGGCCACATGCTGGCCACCGGCATGAGCGCGCGTGGCGTCATGGCCGAACTGACCGGACGCCGCAGCGGTTATTCGCGCGGCAAGGGCGGCTCGATGCACATGTTCTCTAAGGAGAAGCATTTTTACGGCGGTCATGGCATCGTCGGTGCCCAGGTCTCGCTCGGAACGGGCCTCGCCTTCGCCAACCGCTACCGCGGCAATGACAGCGTCTCCGTCGCCTATTTCGGTGATGGTGCCGCCAACCAGGGCCAGGTCTACGAGAGCTTCAATATGGCTGCTCTCTGGAAGCTACCGATCATCTATATCGTCGAAAACAACCGCTACGCCATGGGCACGTCGACTGCGCGCGCTACCGCGCAGTCGAACTACTCGCTGCGTGGCTCCGGTTTCGGCATCCCCGGCATCCAGGTCGATGGCATGGATGTCCGTGCGGTGAAGGCTGCAGCGGATGAAGCGCTCGAGCATTGCCGTTCGGGCAAGGGGCCGATCATCCTCGAGATGCTTACCTACCGTTACCGCGGCCACTCGATGTCCGACCCGGCGAAGTACCGCACCAAGGAAGAAGTGCAGAAGATGCGCTCCGAGCAGGATCCGATCGAACAGGTGCGTGCGCGCCTGCTCGAAAAGGGCTGGGCCTCCGAAGACGATCTGAAAGCGATCGACAAGGACGTCCGCGATGTCGTTGCTGATAGCGCCGACTTCGCCCAGTCCGATCCGGAGCCGGATGCATCCGAGCTCTATACTGACATTCTGCTCTAATCGGGGAGGGACGACCCATGCCAATCGATATTCTCATGCCCGCCCTCTCTCCGACGATGGAAGAAGGCACGCTTTCCAAGTGGCTCAAGCAGGAAGGTGATACCGTCAAGTCAGGTGACGTCATTGCCGAGATCGAAACCGATAAGGCGACGATGGAAGTCGAAGCCGTTGATGAAGGCGTCATCGGTAAGCTGCTGGTGCCGGCCGGTACCGAAAATGTGAAGGTCAACGCCAAGATCGCAGTCCTGCTGCAGGACGGCGAGTCGGCCTCCGATATTTCGGCAGCACCTGCCACGCAGCCTTCTCCCGCCGCCGCTGCCCCACAGGTGGAAGAAAAGCCGGCTGCTCCTGTTCCAGCCGAGCCGAAGGCAGCCGTGCCGAACGATCCGGAAATTCCGGCCGGTACCGAAATGGTGTCGATGACCGTTCGCGAAGCGCTTCGCGATGCCATGGCGGAAGAAATGCGCGCTGACGAGAGCGTTTTCGTCATGGGCGAGGAAGTTGCCGAGTACCAGGGCGCCTACAAGGTCACACAGGGCCTCCTGCAGGAGTTCGGTGCGCGCCGTGTCATCGATACGCCGATCACCGAGCACGGCTTTGCCGGCGTCGGCGTCGGTGCTGCCATGTCTGGCCTAAAGCCGATCGTCGAGTTCATGACCTTCAACTTTGCGATGCAGGCGATCGACCAGATCATCAACTCCGCTGCCAAGACGCTCTACATGTCCGGCGGCCAGATGGGCGCGCCGATCGTGTTCCGCGGCCCGAACGGCGCTGCTGCCCGCGTCGGCGCCCAGCACAGCCAGGATTACTCGGCCTGGTACAGCCAGATCCCGGGCCTCAAGGTCGTCATGCCTTATACGGCATCCGACGCCAAGGGCCTGCTGAAGGCTGCCATCCGCGATCCGAACCCTGTCGTCTTCCTCGAAAACGAAATTCTCTACGGTCAGCATTTCGATGTGCCGAAGATAGACAATTTCGTCCTGCCGATCGGCAAGGCGCGCATTCATCGTCCGGGCAAGGACGTGACGATCGTCTCCTTCGGTATCGGCATGACCTATGCGGTCAAGGCTGTCGCCGAACTCGAAAAGATCGGCATCGACGCCGAACTGATCGACCTGCGCACGCTGCGCCCGATGGACATTCCGACCGTGATCGAATCGGTCAAGAAGACCGGCCGTCTGGTCACTGTCGAGGAAGGCTATCCACAGAACTCCGTCGGCACCGAAATTGCCACCCGCGTCATGCAGCAGGCCTTCGATTATCTCGACGCGCCGGTTCTGACGGTCGCCGGCAAGGACGTTCCGATGCCTTATGCCGCCAACCTCGAGAAGCTCGCTCTCCCGAATGTTGGTGAAGTCGTCGATGCCGTGAAGGCCGTTTGCTACAAGTAACAAGGGGAGGGTATTTCGATGCCTATCAACATCACGATGCCTGCCCTGTCTCCGACCATGGAAGAGGGCAACCTCGCCAAGTGGCTGGTCAAGGAAGGCGACACGGTCAAGTCGGGTGACGTCATTGCAGAGATCGAGACCGACAAGGCGACGATGGAAGTCGAAGCCGTCGATGAGGGCACCGTTGCCAAGATCGTCGTTCCGGCCGGCACTGAAGGCGTCAAGGTCAATGCCTTGATCGCCGTGCTCGCAGCGGAAGGTGAAGACGTGTCCGCCGCTGCCAGCGGCGCAGGCTCCGCTGCCCTGGCTCCAAAGGTCGATGCTGCGGCAGCGCCGAAGGCTGAAGCTGCACCGGCTCCCGCCGCTCAGGCGCCGGCGGCCGCCGCTCCTGCTTCGGCAGCTGCACCCGCAGCCGCTCCGGCAAGTGGCAACCGCACCTTTTCGTCGCCGCTCGCGCGTCGTCTGGCGAAGGAAGCCGGTATCGATCTGTCTGGCATCGCCGGCTCCGGTCCGCATGGCCGCGTCGTCAAGAGCGACGTGGAAGCCGCTGCCGCAGGTGGTGGTGCCAAGGCTGCTCCGGCCGCCGCTGCCACGCAAGCTGCTGCACCGGCCCCGGCTGCTGCACCCAAGGGCGCTTCGGAAGAAGCCGTTCTCAAGCTGTTCGAGCCCGGCTCCTACGAGCTTGTGCCGCATGACGGCATGCGCAAGGTCATTGCCAAGCGCCTCGTCGAATCCAAGCAGACGGTGCCGCACTTCTATGTCACCGTCGATTGCGAGCTCGATGCGCTGCTGGCGCTGCGCGCCCAACTCAACGACGCGGCTCCCCGCAAGGATGGCGGCGCCTCCTACAAGCTGTCCGTCAACGACATGGTCATCAAGGCCATGGCTCTGGCGCTGCGCGATGTTCCTGATGCCAATGTCTCCTGGACCGAGGCCAACATGGTCAAGCACAAGCACGCCGATGTCGGCGTTGCGGTCTCGATCCCGGGCGGTCTGATCACGCCGATCATCCGCAAGGCCGAGGAAAAGACCCTGTCGGTGATCTCCAACGAGATGCGCGACCTCGGCAAGCGTGCAAAGGATCGCAAGCTCAAGCCTGAGGAATATCAGGGCGGCACGACGTCTGTTTCGAACATGGGCATGATGGGCGTGAAGAACTTCGCAGCCGTCATCAACCCGCCGCATGCAACGATCCTTGCCGTCGGCGCTGGCGAGCAGCGTGTCATCGTCCGCAAGGGCGAAATGGTCATCGCAACCGTGATGAGCGTCACGCTTTCGACCGACCATCGCTGCGTCGATGGTGCGCTCGGTGCCGAGCTGTTGCAGGCGTTCAAGGGCTACATCGAAAATCCGATGGGTATGCTCGTCTGAGACCGGAGCGGAGGCGGAAATGACGAAGACCGTTCTTTGCTATGGTGACTCGCTGACCTGGGGTTATGACGCCGATACGATCGGGCGTCATGACTACAAGGATCGCTGGCCAAGTGCACTGCAGGCGGCACTGGGCAACGAAGTGCGTGTTATCGCCGAAGGATTGAATGGACGGACCACCGCCTTCGACGACCATCTCGCCGACTGCGACCGGAACGGCGCGCGCATCCTGCCGACGATCCTGCAGACGCATGCGCCGCTTGATCTCGTCATTCTGCTTCTCGGCACCAACGACATGAAGCCAGTCGTGGCTGGATCGGCTTTTGCCGCCTGCCAAGGCATCGCACGGCTGGTGCGGTTGATCCGCAATCATGCCTGGCCGTTCGAATTCGATGGGCCCGACATTCTGATCGTTGCGCCACCGAAGATTCGCGAGACGGCAAACGTGCCCTTCGCGGCCTCGTTCGTCGGTGGTATCGAGGAATCGACAAAGCTTCCGACGCTCTATCGTGATCTCGCAGACGAGCTCGGCTGCGGCTTCTTCGATGGCAATTCGGTGGCGAAGACGACGCCGGTCGATGGCATCCACCTTGACGCCGAAAATACCCGCGCTCTCGGGCGCGGCATGGAATCGACTGTGCGGATGATGCTGGGGCTTTGAGCATGAGATCCTTCGTTTCGCTTCGTCCCGCCGCGCGGGAGGATGCGACGGAGCTGGCGTTGCTCACGGATATCGCCTCTCACGGCTTCGCCACTTGGCTTTGGCTCACGGAGCTAGGAAGCGGCGGTGGCGGTGACACCCCGATGGAGCGCGGACGGCAGAAGCTGCGCGGCGACGATGGGCAAGGCAACTGGCGCGATGCCGTGATTGCGGAGGCTTATGGCGAGATCGCGGGAGCCGCGATCGGCTACGGGCTAGATGAAGGCATACGCAACATTCAAGCGGATCGACGGGCGCTGAAGCCGGTTATCGATCTGCAGCAGAGGGTGATTGGAAGCTGGTTTATCGGAACGCTCGGTGTCTACAGCCATTTGCGCGGCATCGGGATCGGTCGAAGGCTTCTGGAGGATCAGATCGCTCGGGCAAGAACCGCGCCGGTCAGTCTGATCACAGCAAGTTACAACGAAGCGGCTCTGTCGCTTTACAAGAACAATGGATTTTCGGAGACGGCGCGCGCGGATGCCGTGGCGTTCTTCGAAAACGGCAGAAAACACGAGTGGGTGCTACTCACCCGCGACGCCCGATAGCAAAGGCAGGAAAACATGGCTGAGAATTACGACGTCATCATCATCGGCTCCGGACCGGGGGGCTATGTCGCCGCCGTGCGCGCCAGCCAGCTGGGCCTCAAGACCGCGATCGTGGAACGCGAGCATCTGGGCGGCATCTGCCTGAACTGGGGCTGCATCCCGACCAAGGCTTTGTTGCGCTCGGCCGAAATTCTCGACCATTCCAACCACCTCAAGGATTACGGCCTCGTGCTGGAAGGCAAGGTCAGCGCCGACGTCAAGGCTGTCGTCGCCCGTTCGCGCGGCGTGTCGGCGCGCCTGAACGGTGGTGTCGGCTTCCTGATGAAGAAGAACAAGGTCGATGTGATCTGGGGCGAAGCCAAGATCACCAAACCCGGCGAAATCGTCGTCGGCAGGTCTTCCAAGCCCGTCGTCGAGCCGCAGAACCCGGTGCCGAAGAACGTCAAGGGCGAGGGCACTTACACCGCCAAGCATATCATCGTTGCGACTGGTGCCCGTCCGCGCGCGCTGCCTGGCATAGAGCCGGACGGCAAGCTGATCTGGACCTATTTCGAAGCGCTGAAGCCGGATGTGCTGCCGAAGTCGCTGATTGTTATGGGCTCGGGCGCCATCGGCATCGAATTTGCAAGCTTCTACCGGTCCATGGGCGTCGATGTGACTGTTGTCGAAGTCATGCCGACGATTATGCCGGTCGAGGATGCGGAAGTCACCGCGATCGCCCGCAAGCAGCTGGAAAAACGCGGCCTGAAAATCTTCACGAGCGCCAAGGTCGCGAAGGTCGAAAAGTCCGCCAACAGCGTCACCGCGCATGTCGAGACGTCGGACGGCAAGGTGCAGCAGATTACGGCTGATCGGATGATCTCAGCAGTCGGCGTTCAGGGCAACGTCGAAAACCTCGGACTGGAGGCAGTCGGCGTCAAGACGGATCGCGGCTGCATCGTGATCGACGGCTACGGCAAGACCAACGTGGCAGGCATCTATGCGATCGGCGACGTTGCCGGTCCACCGATGCTCGCCCACAAGGCTGAGCACGAGGGCGTCGTCTGCGTCGAGAAGATCGCGGGACTGCCGAACGTTCACGCCACCGACAAGAACAAGGTTCCGGGCTGCACCTACTGCAACCCGCAGGTCGCCTCGGTAGGCCTCACTGAAGCCAGGGCCAAGGAGCAGGGCCGCGACATCCGTGTCGGCCGCTTCTCCTTTGCGGCAAACGGCAAGGCGATCGCGCTCGGAGAAGACCAGGGTCTCTGCAAGGTGATCTTCGACAAGAAGACCGGCGAGCTGCTCGGCGCTCACATGGTCGGCGCCGAAGTGACCGAGCTCATCCAGGGCTTTGTCGTCGCGATGAACCTCGAGACGACCGAGGAAGAACTGATGCACACGATCTTCCCGCATCCGACCGTTTCCGAAACGATGAAGGAAGCAGTCCTCGATGCCTATGGTCGTGTTCTGAACGCTTGATAGTTTCCGTCGCCGCCCTCTATCTCGGGGTGGCAAATCCATCCCCACGGGGTGGAAAAAACAAAAGGAAATCATCATGTCTATGGGTACGCAGGCACTGCTCATCTTTCTGCTCATCGGTCTGCTCGCGGGCTTCCTCGCAAGCCTGGTCGTCGGTGGAGGTGGATTGATACGGTGCCTGCTGAGCGGCATCATCGGCGCGTTTGTTGGAGGCTTTCTCTTCAACGCCCTCGGAATATCGCTCGGGATCGATAATGCGCTTGTGGTGCAGATCATTCACGCAACGGTCGGGGCCATCATCGTGGTGCTGATCGCGAGGGCGATAGCGTAAAGGCGAGGGACAGGATGGAAGGCGTAGGCTGGATTGCGGCAATCATCATCGGCGGTTTTGCAGGCTGGCTCGCGGGCAAGCTGATGGAAGCGCGCTACGGGATATTGCTCAACATCGTGCTCGGGATTGTCGGCTCTGTGGTCGCAACTGCGATTTTGGCGCAATTTCATATAGAGGTGGCTGGCGGCAGGCTCGGTTACTTCGTCACGGGTTTTCTTGGTGCCTGCTTGCTGATATTTGTCGCGCGGCTCGTCCGCCGATAGATAGGGCTTTTGCCGCATGGCGCGGCGGAGATTTGAACTGCCATGGTAACCATTCTCGACACGATCAATCCCGACGCCAAGCGCGTGCGGCATCCGGAAAAGGCGCATCGGCCCGATCAGGAAGTCCTGCGCAAGCCGGACTGGATTCGCGTCAAAGCACCGACCTCCAAGGGCTACGCGGAGACACGCTCGATCGTAAAGGAGCATAAGCTCGTCACCGTCTGCGAAGAGGCTGGATGCCCCAATATCGGCGAGTGCTGGGACAAGAAGCACGCGACGTTCATGATCATGGGCGAGATCTGTACCCGCGCTTGCGCCTTCTGCAACGTTGCGACCGGCAAGCCGAACGCGCTCGATATGGCCGAGCCGGAGAACGTTGCCAAGGCGGTGAAGGAGATGGGGCTTTCCCACGTCGTCATCACCTCTGTCGACCGCGATGATCTAGCCGATGGTGGCGCCGAGCACTTCGAGAAGGTGATTTGGGCGATCCGCGCTGCGTCACCGTCGACGACCATCGAAATTCTGACGCCTGACTTCCTCAAGAAACCGGGCGCTCTGGAGCGCGTTGTTGCCGCCAAGCCCGACGTCTTCAACCACAACATGGAAACGGTACCTGGCAACTATCTGACGGTTCGTCCGGGCGCACGCTACTTTCACTCCATCCGCCTGCTGCAGCGCGTGAAGGAACTGGACCCGACCATGTTCACCAAATCAGGCATCATGGTCGGCCTCGGCGAAGAACGGAACGAAGTGCTGCAGCTGATGGACGACCTGCGGACAGCAGACGTCGACTTCCTGACGATCGGCCAGTACCTGCAGCCAACCCGCAAGCACCACGCGGTTATGAGCTTCGTCACCCCTGACGAGTTCAAGTCCTATGAGACGGTTGCCTACACCAAGGGCTTCTTGATGGTGGCCTCCAGCCCGCTGACGCGCTCGTCACACCATGCCGGCGACGATTTCGCTCGCCTGAAGGCTGCACGCGAAAAGAAGTTGCTGATCGCCGCCGAGTAAGAGCGGTTGTTCCTAATCTGAAGTTGTGTATGTTGCGCGGCTCCCAGCCTCGGAGCCGCGTATGCACAACGACATCACCGCGATCGAAGATGCTGCCGAAGTCCTCCGTGCGGCGCGCAGGGTCGTTGTTTTCGGCTGCTCCGGTGGTGGCAAGAGCACTTTTTCCCAGAAACTCGCGCGGGTCATTGGCGTCCGCTACGTGTCCATGGATCGCGAGGTCTTCTGGTTGCCGGGTTGGACGTCACGCGCTAGGTCGGAGCAAAGGCAACTGATCGCTCAGATCGTCGCCGAGAACCACTGGATTATCGACGGCAACAATCCGAGCTCACTCGACCTTCGATTGCCGCGCGCCGATCTGGTCGTCTGGGTGCGGATGCCACGCTGGCTGTGCCTTTGGAATATCGTCAAACGCGGGTTCATGTACCGCGGAAAGACCCGCCCCGACATGGCGCCGGGTTGCCTTGAGCAGATGCCGGACTGGCAATTCATTTCCTATGTCTGGAACTTCGAGCGGGATGACGTACCGGAATTTATGGAGGGCATTCGTCGGCACGGTGCATCGGTTCCGGTTGTCCAGCTGAAAAGCCGAGCAGACATGGCGCGCCTGCTGCAACGCCTCGATCCAGCACATTGAACAAACACATCAATGCGACACCTGTCTGCAGGAATGGAAACATGCCAAATTTCATTACCGATTTTGCGCACGCGGCCGAATTGTTGCTACGCTCGAAGCGTGTTCTGGTCGTTGGATGCTCCGGTGGTGGGAAGACAACGCTATCGCGCAAGCTCGCGCAGCGGCTCGGCATACGCCATATTTCGATGGACCGTGAGTTCTATTGGTTGCCTGGCTGGGTGAAGCGGCCGAAAGCCGAGGAGCGGGACTTGATCGCGGTTGCGGTTGCGTGCGAACGGTGGCTGATGGATGGAACGGGATCATCAACCTTCGATCTCCGTCTGCCGCGAACAGAATTCGTCCTGTGGGTGCGATTGCCACGCTGGCGCTGCGTTCTTGGTGTCACCGGTAGGTGGCTGCGCTGGCGGGGAAGGGCGCGGCCTGAAATGGCGCCGGGCTGCCCCGAAAAGCTCGACCTCGAATTTCTGAGCTTCATCTGGAACTTCGAGCGCCGGTTTGTGCCACATATTGTTGCTGGAATCGATCGGTTCAGTCCCGACGTGCCCGTCCTTCAGTTGAAATCGCATCAGGAAATGCGCCGCCTTCTTGATCTTCTCGGCGCTCCCACTTAACTGCCGATCATGCCTCAGTTCGAAACGCATCGCCCCGTCCCGCATTCCGCCGATCAGATGTTCGACCTCGTCGCCGATGTCGAGCACTACCCACAATTCCTACCACTCTGTGAGGCGTTAAGTATTCGCAGTCGCAAGGAGCGTGACGGCAAGGTGCTGCTGATCGCGGATATGACCGTAGGTTACAAGGCGATCCGCGAAACCTTCACGACGCAGGTGCTGTTGAACCGGGCCGAACGCCTCATCGAGGTCAAGTATATCGACGGCCCGTTCCGCTATCTCGACAATCGCTGGCGCTTCGAGGAGACGGCAGCGGGCAGCAACGTCCACTTCTTCATCGACTACGAGTTCAAGAGCCGCATCTTGGGGGCAGTCATGGGCTCAATGTTTGACCGCGCCTTCCGTATGTTCTCCGAAGCCTTTGAAACGCGCGCGACCAAGATTTACAGCTGAGCCAGTTCCTGGATCATGCCAAATGCGGTCCTGACCGTCGCAAGGCGCACCTGGTCGCGACCGATATCGCCATAGTGCATCTTCCGATGAGTGAGGCCGCCGGTGCGCGATTTGGCAGCGAGATGGACGAGGCCGACCGGCTTTTCCGCCGATCCGCCGCCGGGGCCGGCAATGCCCGTCACGGAAACGGCGATGGCAGCGCGGGAGCGGAAAAGGGCGCCGTGCACCATCTGCCGCGCCGTCTCCTCCGACACAGCGCCGAAGCGGATCAGCGTTTCCTCCTGCACGCCAAGCATCTCCATCTTGGCGGTGTTGGTATAGGTGACGAAGCCTCTGTCCACGACCGAAGAAGACCCTGAGATCTCGGTCAGTGCGCCGGCAATCAACCCACCGGTGCAGGATTCTGCCGTCGAGACCATCAGCCCCGCAGCAGTGAAGTCGCGAATGATGGCTTCGGCTTGTGCGACGATATCAGCCGGGAAGATACTCATCTCGGGTTTCCCTATAGACGACGGTTGCCGTGGCGATCGCGGCAATGCCCTCGCGGCGGCCGACGAAACCGATCGTCTCGTTCGTCGTCGCCTTGACCGAGCAGCGATCGATGGAAATGCCGAGAAATTCCGACAGCTTGGCGCGCATGGCGTCACGGTGCGGCCCGACTCTCGGCGCTTCGGCGATCAGCGAGACGTCGGCATTCATGATCGTGCCGCCGCGCTCGCGCACGATCTTCGCCGCATGTTCGATGAAGATGCGCGACGGTGCACCCTTCCATTGTGGATCCGATGGCGGAAAATGGTCGCCGATGTCGCCGGCGCCACAGGTCGCAAGCAGCGCGTCCGTCAGCGCATGCAACGCCACGTCAGCGTCAGAGTGGCCTTTGAGCTTCTGATCGTGGGGAATGAAAACGCCGCAAAGCGTCACGCCATCGCCGGGCTCTAGCTG
The DNA here is from genome assembly GCF_964254185.1 of Rhizobium sp. LjRoot258. Lineage (NCBI taxonomy): Bacteria > Pseudomonadati > Pseudomonadota > Alphaproteobacteria > Hyphomicrobiales > Rhizobiaceae > Rhizobium > Rhizobium sp. LjRoot258. The sequence goes on from NZ_CAXUST020000001.1 coordinate 1,387,744, forward strand.
GTGAACATCGTAGCCGTTGCCCGTGCGCACATCGGGGAGTGCCTGTCCTGAGAGTCTGCTGTCTGCCATCGCAATGTCTCGTTTGACCGTCAGTTTCACATTGTCCGCCAGCCCCTCGACGATCCGTACCGGTATACCGGCCCATTCGGCAATGGCCGCGTCATCGGTAAAGTCCGTCATGTTTGCGGAGGCTGCCTTCTCGTGGGCGGCCAAGATAGGTTCGAAGGCAAACGACTGCGGCGTCTGCGCTGCAAAAAGCTGTGAGCGGGGCACTGTATCGAGAACCTTTCCGTCGAGGTCGGCTCGCTTCAGCGTATCGGCTACAGGCATAGCCGGGAGAATTGCCGGCACGCCTTCGGAGAGGACGCTGGCGATGCGATCGAGAAGGGTGTGGTCGAAGAAGGGCCGCACAGCGTCATGGATCAGAACATGTGTGAGGTTCTTGCTTCGCAAATGGTGCAGTCCCGCCAGAACGGATTGCTGGCGCGTCAAGCCGCCGTGGACCGCATCGATCGGTGCGCCCGACTGGACCTGGCTGGCTGCCTTGGCAAACAGGACCTCGTCATCGGGGTGAATGACCACGACGATGTGGCGGGAAAGCTCCCAACTGGCGAATTTCTCCAATGTATGAGTGATCACCGGCTTGCCGCCAATTGTCCGATATTGCTTGGGGCCCTCTTCGGATGCGCCTGCGCGTTCACCACGCCCGGCTGCTACGACGACAATACCTATTGCTGGTTGCTTTTGATGCATTTGCGGCATAGATCCTCAAAACGCGATTTTGCACCGGTGCTTAGCGGCTTCGCGCATCGAATTCCAGCATTTGCCCTAAAAATGTCAATTCGCGCACTGCCCTCTTGGCAAGCCATTTAAACCTGTCTAAAAATAGTGCACGCATATTGCGTGCCTGAAAGATAATCAATTGCTGGACTTAGACCTCGCATCACCTTTGCGGATCGGACCTGTGGAAGTCAGGAACCGCGTTGTTCTCGCACCCATGTCCGGCGTGACGGACATGCCGTTCCGGCAGCTGGCGTGGCGCCATGGCGCCGGGCTTGTCGTCACCGAAATGGTTGCGAGCCGTGAGCTCGTCAACAGCACCGCCGAATCATGGGCGCGCCTTGAGAGTGCGGGCTTTTTGCCGCACATGGTGCAACTCGCGGGCCGCGAAGCGCATTGGATGGCCGAGGCTGCGAAGATCGCGGCCGACCACGGCGCTGATATCATCGACATCAACATGGGGTGCCCGGCCAAGAAGGTGATAGGCGGTTATTCCGGCTCCGCCTTGATGCGCGAGCCCGATCACGCCCTGAGCCTCATTGAGGCGACAGTCAAGGCGGTGAGCGTTCCCGTGACCCTGAAGATGCGGCTCGGTTGGGACGAGAATTCCATCAACGCGCCCGAGATTGCGCGCCGCGCGGAGGAGGCAGGCGTCCAGTTGATTACGATCCACGGCCGCACGCGCATGCAGTTTTATGAAGGCCGGGCTGACTGGGACGCAATCCGGGCAGTACGCGATGCCATCGCCGTTCCCCTGGTTGCAAACGGCGATGTTGAAACCGTCGACGATGCGCATGCGATTCTGCGGCGCTCCGGAGCCGATGCCGTCATGATCGGCAGAGGGTGTCAGGGCAGGCCATGGCACGCCGGTGTGTTGGCCGGTTACGCGGCGCCTGACGCATGGGAAATCCCCGACATTGCCGCCGGACATTACCGAATGATGCTTGAGTTCTATGGCGAAGCGGTCGCCGTTCGCCATGCACGGAAGCACCTCGCGTGGTATCTCGATCGCTTCGCGCCTGATATCGCAGCCCAGGAGAAGGCTGCAATCATGACGGCACGCGAACCTGGAGAGGTTGCCGCACGGTTTTATGATGCATTGATGGCTGCGGCATCGAACACGCAGACCCGGGAGGCTGCATGACGAATGACGCGCCATCGTCGGTCGACAACGGAGGCAGCGCCGTTGCCACTGCTGTGCTCAACGCGATCCAGAATCCCGTCGTAATGGTCAACGAGGCCGGCCTCGTCGCTTTCGCCAATTGGGAAGCGGAGGCCTTCTTTGGTGCCAGCGCGGCCCACCTTGCCCGGTACAAGATCTCGACCTTCATTCCGTTCGGCAGTCCGCTCCTGGCCTTGATCGATCAGGTTCGCGAACGGCGGGCGCCGATCAACGAGTATCGTGTCGACTTGAGCTCGCCACGCCTCGGACAGGACAAGCTCGTCGATTTATACGTTGCCCCGGTTGTAAGCGATCCGGGCTCGGTGGTGATCGTCTTCCAGGAGCGGTCGATGGCGGACAAGATCGATCGCCAGCTGACGCATCGTGCAGCGGCCCGCTCGGTCACCGGCCTTGCCTCCATGCTGGCACATGAGATCAAGAATCCGCTTTCCGGCATTCGCGGTGCAGCACAGCTGTTGGAGCAATCGGTCGTCGACGACGACCGCGCGTTGACACGGCTGATCTGCGACGAAACCGACCGCATCGTGTCGCTCGTCGACCGCATGGAGGTCTTCTCAGACGAGCGCCCGGTCGATCGGCTGCCGGTCAACATCCATTCCGTTCTCGATCACGTGAAGGCCGTAGCAAAGGCGGGTTTTGCGCGGCACCTGCGCATCACCGAAAACTACGATCCGTCGCTACCCTCTGTCTACGCAAACCGCGATCAGCTTGTTCAGGTGTTCCTCAATCTCGTGAAGAATGCCGCCGAAGCGGTCAGCGATCGCCCGGATGGCGAAATCGTTTTGACGACGGCTTACCGCTCGGGCATTCGTCTATCGGTCGCCGGTACGCGCGAAAAGATTTCGCTGCCGCTGGAATTTTGTGTTCAGGACAATGGCCCTGGCGTGCCGGCCGACTTGCTGCCGCATCTGTTTGATCCATTCATTACGACAAAGACGAACGGCAGCGGCCTCGGCCTGGCGCTCGTCGCCAAGATTATCGGTGACCATGGCGGCATCATCGAATGCGACAGCCAGAGCAACCGCACCACATTCCGCGTTTTGATGCCGGCCTCCAAGGACGCATCGCTGGAAGACGCAACGACCATAACTCCCACAGGACCTACTCGATGACAGCAACGATCCTCGTCGCGGATGATGATGCGGCAATTCGTACCGTGCTTAATCAGGCTCTGAGCCGCGCCGGCTATGACGTGCGCATTACATCCAACGCCGCCACACTCTGGCGTTGGGTTTCGGCGGGCGAGGGCGATCTTGTCGTAACCGATGTCGTTATGCCGGACGAGAATGCCTTCGATCTGTTGCCGCGGATCAAGAAAGCGCGCCCGGATCTGCCCGTGCTCGTCATGAGCGCCCAGAATACTTTTATGACGGCGATCAAGGCTTCCGAGAAGGGCGCCTACGACTATCTGCCGAAGCCGTTCGACCTGACGGAACTGATCGGCATCATCGGTCGCGCGCTCGCCGAGCCGAAGCGCAGACCTGCCAAGCTTGACGAGGACATGCAGGACGGAATGCCGCTCGTCGGCCGGTCGGCAGCGATGCAGGAAATTTACCGCGTCCTTGCACGCTTGATGCAGACGGATCTGACCCTGATGATCACCGGCGAGTCCGGCACCGGCAAGGAACTCGTGGCGCGCGCCCTGCACGACTACGGCAAGCGTCGCAACGGGCCGTTCGTTGCCATCAACATGGCGGCGATCCCGCGCGACCTGATCGAATCCGAGCTTTTCGGCCACGAGAAGGGTGCGTTCACGGGCGCCCAGACGCGCTCGACCGGGCGTTTCGAGCAGGCCGAAGGCGGCACGCTGTTCCTCGATGAAATCGGCGATATGCCGATGGATGCCCAGACGCGCCTCCTGCGTGTGCTGCAGCAGGGCGAATACACCACCGTTGGCGGTCGCACGCCGATCCGCACCGACGTTCGCATCGTCGCCGCGACCAACAAGGACCTGAAGCAGGCGATCAATCAGGGACTCTTCCGCGAGGACCTGTACTATCGCCTGAATGTCGTTCCGCTGCGTCTGCCGCCTCTGCGCGATCGTGCCGAGGATATTCCCGATCTCGTGCGCCACTTCATCCAGCAGGCGGAAAAGGAAGGGCTCGGCTCCAAGCGCTTCGATCAAGAAGCGCTCGATCTGATGAAAGCCTACGCCTGGCCGGGGAACGTGCGCGAACTGGAGAACCTCATTCGCCGGCTGATGGCACTTTATCCACAGGATGTGATCACGCGCGAAATCATCGAAGCTGAGCTTCGGTCCGATGTTCCAGACAGTCCCATCGACAAGGGGCCGATCCGCACTGGCAATATGACGATCGCCCAGGCTGTCGAGGAAAACATGCGGACGTACTTCGCCGGTTTCGGCGATGGCCTGCCACCGCCGGGGCTTTACGACCGTGTGCTGACGGAAATGGAGTATCCATTGATTCTTGCCGCGCTTACGGCCACACGCGGTAACCAGATCAAGGCTGCCGATCTTTTGGGTCTGAACCGCAATACGCTGCGCAAGAAGATCAGAGAGCTCGGCGTATCGGTGTACAGAAGCTCCCGCACTGCTTGACAATGTGACTGCCGACGTTGCATTTTCGCCACAATGCGTTGCTTAGAAGTCACGCATGGGGTTCGGGTTTTCGCAGCTGCCCAAGAGGGTAACGGCACTTGCCGTTGCGTCGTATGGGCAGGCTGACGGCTTCCGGCCCTATCCGCGGGGAGCGGCGGAAGCGACGGTCTGCCGCCAGGAGAATTAAGCGAATGGAACAGGATGCGATGCCGCCTGCGGCGGAAGGCGAAGCTGTCACGGCCGTGACCGATCGCCGTGCCCTGTTTGCGCTACCAGGCCTGATCCTTGCCGGCGGGGCGCTTCTCTGCGCGACACTGACGCTCTTCGTGCTGCTTGGGTTGACCCCGATCGCGCCGACCTACCATGTCGTCGTCACCTCAGTCGTCGTGAACTCGTTCTTCGTACTCGGTTTGATGGCCCTCATTGCACGTGAGGTTTCCCGCCTGGTCAAGGCACGCAAACGCGGGCGCGCGGCGGCGCGCCTTCACATCCGCATTGTTGTGCTCTTTTCAATCGTCGCAATCACCCCGGCGATCCTTGTCGCCATTTTCGCCAGCATCACGCTGAATGCCGGCCTCGACCGGTGGTTTGCCCTTCGTACGCAGTCGATCATCAGTTCCTCCCGCAACATCGGGCAGGCCTACATGATGGAGAATGCGAGCTACCTGCAGGGCCAGACCGTATCGATGGCGAACGACCTCGAACGCAATCGAGCGCTGTTCAATCTCGATCGCACAGGCTTTTCCGAATTGATGACGCGACAGGCGCGAGGCCGCGGGCTGCTGGGCGCTTTTCTGGTCAAATCTGACGGCTCTGTGATTATCGAGGCTGACATCAAGACCGAGAAGCCGCTGCCGGCAATTCCTCAGGACGCTTTGGACAAGGCCGCGGCCGGGCAGCCCACCTTGATCCCGCCGGGTATAACGAACTTAGTCGGCGCTATCATCAAGCTCGATGCGATTGATGGTGCGTTTCTCTACACGGTTCGCGCCGTGGATCCGAAGGTGATGGGTGCCATGCGGATGATGGAGGAGAACGCCACCGAATATAAATCGATGGAAGCGGGGCGTTTCTCACTGCAGATCGCGTTCGCGGTCCTTTACATCGGTTTCGCTCTCATCGTTCTGCTCGCTGCCATCTGGACGGCGATTGCCGTGGCCGACCGTATCGTGCGCCCGATCCGGCTGCTGATCACAGCGGCGGATAGCGTGGCTTCGGGCAACATGGATATCGTCGTGCCCGTCCATGCAGTGGACGGCGACGTTGCAAGCCTGTCGCGCACATTCAACAAGATGATCTCGGAAATCCGCACGCAACGTGACGAGATCCTGGAGGCGAAGGACGAAGTGGACGACCGCCGTCGCTTCATCGAAGCCGTTCTTTCCGGCGTGACTGCCTCGGTCATCGGTGTCGAGAACGACCGCAGGGTGACGATCGTCAACAGTTCGGCGGAAGCCCTGATGGCGTTGCCCGCGTCGGAGATGCTCGGCAAGCAGCTTTCCGAGATTGCGCCCGAGGTGGATCAGGTTTTGAGCGAAGCTGCTTCCCGCTATCGTGGCGATTTCCGCAAGCAGATCGCTCTTGTGCGCGCAGGGACCGTACGGACCCTCAGCGTCCAGGTGACGCGCGAGGAGGTTCGCGACACGAGCGAATCCTATGTCATCACGCTCGATGACATCACCGATCTCGTCATCGCCCAGCGCTCGACGGCATGGGGCGATGTCGCCCGTCGTATCGCTCACGAAATCAAGAATCCGCTGACGCCGATCCAGTTGTCGGCAGAGCGGATCCAGCGCCGCTACGGGAAGCAGATCGACCAGGACGACCGGGGTGTGTTCGACCAGTGCACGGAGACCATCATCCGCCAGGTGGGCGATATCGGCCGCATGGTCGACGAGTTCTCATCGTTCGCTCGGATGCCGAAGCCGATCAAGGAGCCGAGCGATCTCCGCAAGATCCTGTACGACGCGGTGTTCCTGCGCGAGATGGGCAACAGTCACGTTAGCTTCCAGCAGGAACTGGGCGACCAGCCGCTGGAAGGACAATTTGATAGTCGCATGCTCGGTCAGGCTTTCGGCAATCTGATCAAGAATGCGGTGGAGGCGATTGAAGCCGTGCCGAGCGGCGAGCGCGACCAACGCAAGATCCTGGTTCGTGCTTCCCTCGATCCTGTACGCGACCGCTTTACTGTCGATGTGATCGACAACGGTCGCGGCCTGCCGGTAGAGAACCGCCACAGCATTCTCGAACCGTATACGACGATGCGCGAGAAGGGCACCGGGCTTGGTCTGGCGATCGTCAAGAAAATTATTGAGGAACATGGCGGGCAGCTCGAACTGCACGATGCGCCCGCTGATTTCGACCAGGGAAGAGGGGCCATGATCCGCGTGCACCTGCCACGTCTGGAAACCGTGCCTTCTGCCCCGGCGACAAGTGACAAGGAAAGTGTTTATGGCCTCTGATATTCTGGTCGTCGATGACGAGCATGACATCCGCGAGATCGTCTCCGGTATCCTGTCTGATGAGGGACATGAGACCCGCACGGCACACGATAGCGACAGCGCTTTGGCTGCGATCTCCGATCGTGCGCCGCGGTTGATCTTCCTCGACATCTGGATGCAGGGAAGCAAGCTCGACGGTCTATCGCTGCTCGACGAGGTCAAGACGCGCCACCCGGATATTCCCGTCGTCATGATTTCCGGTCACGGCAACATCGAGACTGCTGTGTCCGCCATCAAGCGTGGTGCATTCGATTTCATCGAGAAGCCGTTCAAGGCCGACCGGCTGATCCTGATCGCCGAACGCGCGCTTGAGAATTCGAAGCTGAAGCGCGAGGTATCGGAACTCAAGCGCAAGGCTGGCGATCCGGTCGAACTCATCGGTACGTCGGTGGCGGTCTCGCAACTGCGCCAGACGATCGAGAAGGTTTCGCCGACCAATAGCCGGATCATGATTTTCGGCTCGTCGGGTTCCGGCAAGGAGCTCGTCGCCCGGATGATTCACAAGAAGTCGGCGCGTGCAAACGGTCCGTTCGTGGCGCTGAATGCCGCCAATATCACGCCGGACCGCATGGAGATCGCGCTGTTCGGTACCGAAGGTTCGCCCGGCCAGGCGCGCAAGATCGGTGCGTTGGAAGAGGCGCACCGCGGCATTCTCTATCTTGACGAAGTCGGCGAAATGCCGCGCGAGACGCAGAACAAGATCCTGCGCGTTCTCGTCGATCAGCAGTTCGAACGCGTCGGCGGCTCCAAGCGCGTGAAGGTCGATGTGCGCATCGTATCGTCGACGGCCTACAATCTGGAGAGCCGTATCGCCGAGGGCTGGTTCCGCGAAGATCTCTACCATCGGCTCGCCGTCGTGCCGGTGCGGGTACCGGCGCTGGCAGATCGTCGTGAGGATATTCCGTTCCTGGTCGATCAGCTGATGCGGCAGATCTCCGAGCAGGCCGGCATCCGTCAGCGCCGCATCGGCGACGACGCCATGGCCGTGCTGCAGGCCCATGATTGGCCGGGCAACATCCGCCAGCTGCGCAACAACATCGAGCGGTTGATGATCCTTGCCCGTTCTGACGGTCCTGACGCGCCTATCACCGCCGAGATGCTGCCGACCGACCTCGGCGACATGCTGCCGAAGGTCTCGGCCAAAAACGACTATCACATCATGACGCTGCCGCTTCGCGAAGCACGAGAGATGTTCGAGAAGGACTACCTGATTGCGCAGATCAATCGTTTTGGCGGCAATATCTCGCGTACCGCAGAGTTCGTCGGCATGGAGCGTTCGGCGCTGCACCGCAAGCTGAAGTCGCTTGGCGTTTGATACCAGGGCGGCGCTGCTGCGCCGTCACTCATTCACCTGCTTATACCCCCACGCACAGGTTCTCCATGCCCAGAATAGCCTATGTGAACGGCCGTTATGTCACGCACTCGAACGCGATGGTCCATATCGAGGACCGCGGCTATCAGTTCGCGGATGGCGTCTACGAAGTCTGTGAAATCAGGCATGGCTATATCGTCGATCTTACGCGCCACCTAAACAGACTGGACCGATCGCTTGGCGAGTTGCGCATTGCCTGGCCGATGAGCCGTGATGCGCTAACCCAGGTCATTCGCCAAACGTTGCGGCGCAATCGGGTCCGCAACGGTCTCTTCTACATGCAGGTCACGCGCGGCGTTGCGCGGCGCGATCACGTATTTCCGGCAGAGGGAACCCTGCCGTCGCTGGTGATCACCGCCAAGAGCACTGATCCCTCAATCATCGCCAAAAAGAACGCTACAGGCATCAAGGCAATTACTGTTCCGGACAATCGATGGGACCGCGTCGACATCAAATCGGTCGGCCTCCTGCCGAACGCGATGGCGCGTCAGCAGGCGAAGGAAGCCGGGGCGCAGGAAGCGATCTATGTCGACGCCGAGGGCATGGTGAAGGAGGGCGCTGCGACCAATGTCTGGATGGTCGACCGCGATGGCACGCTCATCACGCGCCCGGCAGAACATGGCATTCTGCGCGGCATTACTCGCACCACGCTGATTGATGTCGGAGCCAAGCTGGGGCTGACGATCGAAGAGCGGGCGTTCTCGGTCGCCCAGATGCTCGCCGCACGTGAAGTCTTCATCACGGCTGCAACGAGCATCTGCTTTCCGGTCGTGTCGATCGATGGCCAGTCGATCGCGAACGGTCATCCGGGCAGCATCTCCCAGAAAATTCGGGAGGCCTTTTTCGACGTTGCGGAAAAGATTGCGATTTGATACCAAGGCTTTCTGGGCAGAGGGGATGAGGGTTGTCAGCTGCCTGCAGGCGAGGTTGATTAGTATTTCACCGGCAAAACGAAGCCGGCAATAAAGAAAGAAGCGGCGCGATGGCGGAACGTTCTCAGAATCTGCAGGACTTATTTCTCAATACTGTTCGCAAGCAAAAGATTTCACTGACAATTTTTCTGATTAACGGCGTTAAGCTGACGGGTGTGGTTACGTCCTTCGACAACTTCTGTGTTCTGCTTCGCCGTGACGGCCATTCGCAACTCGTGTATAAGCACGCAATCTCGACCATCATGCCCGGCCAGCCGATGCAGATGTTTGAGAGCGAAGAAGCCGCTTCCTAACAGGAACTGCAATTATTTCGACACGCGATACCAAGAACGATTCGATCATCCCGGAAGCTGCCAAGCACCGGGATGACATGCGCGCGACCGTTGTCGTGCCTGTGCTCAAGCAGGCGCGAGCCGGGCGCGGCGCGGGCGATGCTGCACCCGTGGTCACCAGGACGCCCGAGAGCCGCCTGGAAGAGGCGACCGGTCTTGCCCAGGCGATCGACCTTGATGTGGTGAATGGCACCATCGTGACCGTCAACGATCCGCGACCCGCAACGTTGATGGGCACGGGCAAGATCGGAGAGATCAAGGCGTCGCTCGATGCGAACGATTCGGGTCTCGTTATCGTCGACCATCCGCTAACGCCGGTACAGCAGCGCAATCTCGAGAGAGAATGGAACGCCAAGGTCATTGACCGCACCGGCCTCATCCTCGAGATTTTCGGCCGCCGCGCTTCCACCAAGGAAGGCACGCTGCAGGTCGATCTCGCGCATCTCAACTACCAGAAGGGCCGTCTGGTCCGCAGCTGGACGCACTTGGAGCGTCAGCGCGGTGGTGGTGGCTTCATGGGCGGTCCCGGTGAAACCCAGATCGAAGCCGACCGTCGCATGCTGCAGGACCGCATCATCAAGCTCGAGCGCGAGCTGGAGCAGGTCGTGCGCACACGCCAGCTTCATCGCGCCAAGCGCAAGAAGGTGCCGCACCCAATCGTGGCGCTGGTCGGCTATACCAACGCCGGCAAGTCGACGCTATTCAATCGCATAACCGGGGCAGGCGTGCTTGCCGAAGACATGCTCTTTGCGACGCTCGATCCGACACTGCGCCGAATGAAGCTGCCGCATGGCCGCACCGTGATCCTATCCGATACGGTCGGGTTCATCTCGGACCTTCCGACTCACCTTGTCGCGGCCTTTCGCGCCACGCTGGAAGAAGTTTTGGAAGCCGACCTCATCCTCCATGTCCGTGATATGTCCGACATCGACAACCAGGCGCAGAGCGCGGACGTGCTCCGCATCCTGAAGGATCTCGGTATCGACGAGGCCGAAAGCGACAAGCGCATCATCGAGGTCTGGAACAAGATCGATCGCCTCGAGCAGGAAGCCCACGATGCGATCGTTCAGAAGGCGAGCGGTGCCGAGAACGTGGTTGCCCTGTCCGCAATCAGCGGTGAGGGTATCGATACGCTGATGGGAGAGATCAGCCGCAGGCTTTCCGGCGTGCTGACTGAAGCGACCGTACGCTTGCCTGTCGACAAGTTGGCGCTGCTGCCTTGGCTCTACGACCACGCGATTGTCGACAACCGCGAAGACAACGAGGACGGGTCGATCACACTCGACGTGCGCCTCTCGGAAACCGAAGCGGTCGAACTGGAGCGCCGTCTCGGCAACGGGCCGAAGGCTGGCAAAGAGGATTGGGAGCGCTAGAGGCTCCCCCACAGCGGGTACTTGAGATTACGCCCGCGATTGCGAGCCACGTGAGGCGCGGGTGTCGGCTCAACCCAACTGCCGTTCGATTGCCTTTGCCGCCTGCCAAATTTCCTCCATCCGCTCCAGGCTGGCTGCTGCCAGAGTTTCACCTTCTGCATCAAGTACGTCTTCGATGTGATTGAATCGTCTACGAAACTTCGTATTCGTTCCGCGGAGGGAATCTTCTGGATCGGCCTTCACATGCCTGCCGATGTTGACGACGGCGAAGATAAGATCGCCGAGTTCATCACTGACCTTCGCCTGATCGCCTTCGGCCAGCGCGGCGCGTAGCTCGCCGATTTCCTCCTCAATCTTGTCGAGGATCGGTTCGGGCGCCGACCAATCGAAGCCCACCTTCGCAGCCAGCTCCTGCAGCTTCAGCGCCTCGGTCAAGGCAGGGAAATTTCGCTGGACCGATCCCAGGAAACCGGCCTTGAAATCCTCGCTGAGACCGCGCTTGGCTCGCCGTTCGGCGCGCTCGCGCTTTTCGGCCTGCTTGATGTCGTCCCACTGCTTCTTCACCGCATCCGGCGTATCTGCATCGGAACGGGCAAAGACATGTGGATGCCGGCGGATCATCTTGCGAGTGATGGCCTCAACCACGTCGCCAAATGCGAACTCGCCGGCCTCTTCGGCCATGCGCGCGTGGAAGACGACTTGCAGCAGCAGGTCGCCCAGTTCCTCGCAGAGATCGTCCATGTCATTGCGCTCGATCGCATCGGAGACCTCGTAAGCCTCCTCGATCGTGTAGGGTTTGATCGTCTCAAATGTCTGGACGATGTCCCAGGGACAACCGGTTTCCCGATTGCGCAGCGCGGCCATGATTTCGATCAGGCGTGAAATGTCTTTGGAAGCGTCCATGCTCACTCAATTCAGCGGAATGTCGTTGTCGCCCTTCGACGCCTGGTAGCTGTCGGAGAGCGCGTCGTAACGCGCCTTGATGCGCGCCGTTTGTGCCTTCAACTCGGCCTTCAAATCCTCTTCTTCGGTCTCGACGAGATCGGCAACCGCAAAGCTGTTCCAGAATGCGTTGCTGCGTCGGTAGCCGCCAGGTTCCAGACCGAAGACTTCCTTCAGGATCTTCAGGTCATGGGGAATGGCGAAGGCGTCTCGGGAATCCTCGTGGCTGAAGAAATAGTAGAAATTGTCGAACCCGGCCCAGGTGATCGCGGACATGCACATGGTGCAGGGTTCGTGTGTCGAGAGAAAGATCAGGTCCTTCGTGGCGGGCTTCTCGCCAAGCTCGTAGAAGCGCTTCAGCGTGTGCACCTCACCGTGCCACAGCGGGTTTTCAAGCTCGTTGTTGGTCTCCGCAACGACCAGCGAGAGGTCGGATTTGCGAAGGATCGCGGCGCCGAATACCTTGTTGCCGGCAGCGACCCCACGTTCGGTCATCGGCAGGATGTCATGTTCCATCACGTTGAGCAGGCGGGCGGCGATGGTCGTGTCGGGCATGGTTTTCTCCAATGAAAGAACACAAGGGGTAAAACACCAGCATTTGCGGGCTTTTCCTTGGGTTCTGTTGTTATTTGACCGGCATTTTCGCCGATCGGCTAAATCTCTTCCCTCCGCCGGACAGTTGTTTGCGTCCTTCGGTTCTCGAACCATTCTCCAATGCGTGACCCTGATGCTTGTGGCTTCGGTCACAGAGTGGCGTTCGGCTCCCGGCTTCCCATTCTCCTTGAGGAGCGCAGCCCAGATCCTGCCGGGCTCGCTAAAACACCATCAGGACAGCCGGGATATCGTCGACGCGCCTTCCGTGGTGCCAGTGCCGCGCGGCTCGTAAGCGCGCTGGTCACGCAGAATCTGGAAGGCGATCGTCAAAAGCTTGCGCGCGATGGCAACTCGCGCCTTGTTCACTCCTCTGATCTTCAATTGTTCATACTGGGCGCGAAGCTGCGCATCGGTGGCGATGGCGGGGGTGACGGCTTCGACGAAGGCCCAGCGCAGCCACTTGTTGCCCTGCTTGATGATCTTGCCGTGGAAGGTCTTGCCGCCGGAGGAATAGGTCGAGGGCACGAGCCCGGCATAGGCGGCAAGCTTCTTCGGGTTGCGGAAGCGCGATATGTCGTCGATCTCGGCATCGATCAGCCGGGCGAAGAACTCGCCAATGCCGGGGATCGTCTTCAACAGCTTGACGTTGGCATTGGCCTTGGTCATCGCCCGGATCGTTGCTTCCGACTGCTTGATCCTGATGTCAATGTCGCCGATGAAGTCGAGGCCACGGTCGATCTGGATGCGGTCGATCTCTGAGACGTTGACCTGCGCTAGCTGGACACGGCCGGCCCTGCCGAACAGATCGCCGAGCTTCTTGAGCTGGGCTGTCTGCTCCGGATAGCGATCAAACACCGTGACGATGCGGTTCTTCGTCATTGTGCGCAGCCGCACGTAAAACATCCGTTCGCGCAGCGCGACGCGAAGCTCCCGAGATTTTTCGCCGGGTGCCCAGGCCTCCGGCACCAGGTCGGCTCTAAGCAGATGCGCCAGCACCGTCGCATCGATCTTGTCGGTCTTGATCTTGGCGTCGGCAATCGCCTTGACCTTCCACGGATGGGCGAGAACGACATCATCACAAATGTCGTCGAGCCAGTCATACATCACCATCCAGTTGCGGGTGGCCTCGACCACGGCATGCGAGTTCTCCCGATACCGCTCCAAAAAGCCGCCAAGCGACTGACGGTCATTCTTCACACGGCCAGAGCGCAGCGTTTTACCCGCCGAATCCTGCACCACCAGATGGCTGTAGGATTTGTGGTAGTCGACGCCGATATGGTATTCATAAGAGGCAGTCATGCTTCCAACTCCCTTATTGAGATCTTCGAAACCCCAATAAGGTAAGCCGAAAGGCTGGAAGTGTGACTGTCCCTCGATCATCACCTGCATCTCAGTGATCCGTTCTCTCAGCGGGCGCGGCCTCTTTCATGCCACCTCCTTGGTGGCTGCACTCTACCGGCAGCGCCAGAGGAGGCAAATGCCGATTTGATCGCGTCGTCGGATTTCTCACAGCCTTCTGCTGCGCTGCGGCAGATCCAGGTGTACCCGCTGCGCCGCACCGGTGACTTTTACTCAAATCATTGGAAGAGCGGGTAAAAGAATACGCGCCCGCGCAGGCTTTGGAATTTCTGTTTCTTCATTTGCCTGGCCGGACGGTGCATATTCCGGCAACTTCGAAATGGATTGATGATGCCTTCCAAGAGTGAACAACTGTCGGTGTTTCCTGCCTTCTTTCGCGTCGAGGGCAAGATCACGGCTGTCTTCGGCAATGGCGACGAAGCCTTTGCTAAGGTTCGTCTGCTGCTGAATACGCAGGCGAGGGTGGTTGCCTATGCCGATCGCCCCGAGGCTGATTATCACGCCTATCTGATCGCCAATCGCATCGAAACCGTGCGCGCCGGCTTTGTACCCGAGCAGGTCCGCAGGGCAACTCTTGTCTTTGCGTCGACAGGCGACGCGGCGCAGGATCGCGCCATCGTCGAGGCCGCACGCGCCGAGAAAGTGCCCGCCAACGCCGTCGATCAGCCTGACTATTGCGATTTCTTTACGCCTGCGCTTGTCAATCGCGCGCCGGTGGCTGTCGCAATCGGCACGGAAGGCGCTGGACCGGTGCTCGCACAGATGATACGCGCCCAGGTGGACCAGCTGCTTGCGCCGTCGCTGGGGCGTCTGGCCGATCTTGCCGCCAGCTATCGCAAAACCGTCGAGCATTTCGTGCCTAAGGGGGCTGCGCGCCGTCGGTTCTGGCGCCGTTTCTTCTCCGGCACGGTCGCAGACGCTGTCGCCAACGAGAACCTGCCGCAGGCGCGTCGTGAAGCCAATAGCCTGCTGCAGTCTGCAGAAAAGGTCGAGGGCCACGTGTGGCTGGTTGGTGCCGGGCCAGGCGCAGCGGACCTGTTGACGCTGCGCGCCCAGCGCGTGATGATGGAAGCCGATGTCATCGTCTATGATGCCCTCGTGCCGCAGGAAATTGTCGACATGGGCCGCCGCGACGCCGAGCGTCTTTCGGTCGGCAAGCGCAAGGGATGCCATTCGAAGTCGCAGGAGGAGATCAACGAGCTGCTCGTGCACCTTGGTCGCGAAGGCAAGCGTGTCGTTCGCCTGAAGTCCGGCGATCCGCTGGTCTACGGTCGGGCAGGGGAGGAAATGGCGGCTCTACGAGTTGCTGGCATTTCCTATGAAGTGGTGCCTGGTATTACCTCGGCATTCGCTGCCGCTGCCGACTTCGAGCTGCCTCTGACGCTGCGTGGCGTTGCGTCCTCGCTGGTTTTCACGACCGGCCACGATCTGACGGGCGATGTCTTGCCGGATTGGGCAAGCCTTGCGGTATCCGGTGCGACAATCGCCGTCTATATGGGCCGCACTGTTGCCGCCTCGGTAGCTGAACGCCTGATGCAGGCCGGCCTTCCCGCGGAAACGACCGTCGCCGTCGTCGAGAACGCCAGCCGCTCCGATCGCCGGCTGTTGCATGGGATTTTGCGGGATCTTCCCGACCTGCAGCACCGTAACGAGTTGACCGGCCCGGTCATGGTCATTATCGGCGATGCGGTCGCAGGTGCCAATTTCGAACTGTCGGAACCGCTGGTACGCGAACGCGCCCGGTCCGACGAATTTGCAAGGAGCTGAACATGGTAGACAAGGTTCTGACCGCCAACCGATTGACGGATGGTGTCGCCGTCTGGCTGAACGCCAATGGCGAATGGGTCACCTCGCTGCAGGACGCCCTCGTTGCTCGCCATGCTGAAGCCGTCGCGGCGCTGGAAGCGATTGGCAAGAAGTCCTATGCCGACAACGAAGTCGTCGACGTTGCCGTCGTCGAAGTTCAGGAGACCAACGGCGTGCTCTGGCCGCTGCGCCTTCGCGAGCGCATTCGTGCCCAGGGTCCGACCATGGAATACGCGCCGGGCTACAAGCCCGCCGACCCCGCATTCATCGCAGTCTGAGGAAGCAGATGTATCGTTACGACGAATTTGACCACGCTTTTGTCGCCGAGCGCGTCGAGCAGTTTCGCGACCAGGTGCAGCGCCGCCTTTCCGGCGAGCTCGCCGAGGACGCGTTCAAGCCGCTGCGCCTGATGAACGGCGTCTATCTGCAACTCCACGCCTATATGCTGCGCATCGCTATTCCCTACGGCACGCTGAGCCCTCGCCAAATGCGCATGCTCGCTCATGTCGCGCGCACTTATGACCGCGGTTATGGCCACTTCACCACGCGCCAGAACCTGCAGTTCAACTGGCCGAAGCTCTCCGACATGCCTGACGTGCTTGCCGAGCTTGCCACGGTCGAGATGCACGCGATTCAGACCTCGGGCAACTGCATCCGCAACGTCACGGCCGATCACTTCGCCGGCGCTGCCGCGGATGAAGTTGCCGATCCGCGTCCCTATGCGGAAATCCTGCGCCAGTGGTCATCCGTGCATCCGGAGTTCTCGTTCCTGCCGCGCAAGTTCAAGATTGCTGTTACCGGTGCCGAGCGCGACCGTGCTGCGATCCAGGTCCACGACATCGGCCTGCATCTGAAGAAGAACGACAAGGGCGAAATCGGCTTTGCCGTGTATGTCGGCGGCGGCCAGGGCCGCACGCCGATGATCGCCAAGCTGATCCGTGACTTTCTGCCGGAAGCGGATCTGCTATCCTATACGACCGCAGTCATGCGCGTGTATAACCTGCATGGCCGTCGCGACAACAAGTACAAGGCCCGCATCAAGATCCTCGTGCATGAAACCGGCGCGGAAGAATTGGCACGCCAGGTCGAGGCCGAATTCGCAGAGCTTAGGGATACCGAACTGAAGCTGCCCGAGCAGGACGTCGAAGCGATTGCGGCCTATTTCGCGCCGCCAGCTCTGCCCGATCGCGCCGAAGGCTGGGAGAACCTTGCCCGCTGGAAGAAGGCCGACCCGGCTTTTGCCCGCTGGGTGCAGCAGAACGTGCAGCCACACAAACATCCCGACTACGGCATGGTGACGATCTCGCTGAAGCCGATCGGCGGCATCCCAGGCGATGCTTCGGATAGCCAGATGGATGCCGTTGCAGATATCGCTGAGGAATACGCCTTCGACGAAATCCGCGTCAGCCACGAGCAGAACCTGATCCTGCCGCATGTGGCACTCGCCGACCTCGAAGCCGTCTATCGCGGTCTGGTAGCCATCGGCCTTGCGGAAGCCAATGCCGGTCTCATCACTGACATCATTGCCTGTCCCGGGCTGGACTACTGCGCGCTCGCCAATGCGCGCTCAATTCCTGTCGCGCAGGAAATCTCCAGGCGCTTCGGCGATCCGGCTCGTCAAGCCGAAATAGGCGAGCTGAAAATCAAGATATCCGGCTGCATCAATGCCTGCGGCCATCACCATGTCGGCCATATCGGCCTGCTTGGCGTGGAAAAGAAAGGCGCTGAGCTCTACCAGATCACGCTCGGCGGGTCAGGCGACGAGCACACGTCGATCGGCGAGATCATCGGTCGTGGCTTCGAGCCCGAGAAGGTGACCGATGCGATCGAAACGATCGTCAACACCTACCTCGCGATCCGCAAGGAACCATCAGAGATCTTCCTCGACACCTATCGCCGCGTCGGTCCACAGCCGTTCAAGGACGCGCTGTATGGTTCGGCGGCGGAAGCGGCGTAAGGAGGCGACGATGAGCAAGATCTGGAGAGAAACCGGCTTCGTCGAGAACGATCCCTGGGTGATCGAGACGGAAGAGGTGAAGGCAGGCGAGGCGCAGAAGCCACTTCTTGGCCTGGATGAGCTGATCGCCAAGGCCGACGAGAGCAATGAAGTCGGCTTCGGCGTGCTGATCAAGCCGGCGGACGATGTGCGCAAGCTCGAGCCATACCTTTATCGGCTTGAGATCGTCGCTGTCGCCTTTCCGGCGTTCAATGATGGTCGCGCGTTCAGCCATGCGTCGCTGCTGCGCGACCGCCTCGGATACACCAACGAACTGCGCGCCGTCGGCGACGTGCTGATCGATCAGATCCCGCTGATGCAGCGCGTCGGTATCGACAGCTTCGCGGTGAGCAATGAGACTGCGATAAAGCGTCTCACGGAGCGCCGCTTGCCGGGAATTCCGCATCATTATCAACCGGCTGTGCGTGACGCCGACGCCGGCAAGGGCTATAGTTGGCGCCGTCAGGCGAAGCCGGCTGCATAAGCGCCGGATCGCCGTCAATGAATTGACGGAACGGTGCAATGAAGACTTTTGAAATCGCGGTGATCGGCGGCGGGCTTGCCGGCATGATTGCCGCTATCGCCTTGGCACGCGGTGGACGCAACGTTGCTCTCGTTGCCCCGCCGTCGCCCAGCCAGGACCGGCGCACGACCGCGCTCATGGATCAGTCAATCCGTTTCCTCGACAGGCTGACACTTTGGGAAAAGCTGCGCCCGGTTGCCGCACCGCTTTCCACCATGCGGATCATCGACGGCACGAATCGCCTGCTGCGCGCACCGATCACCACCTTCCGGTCCGTCGAACTCGACCTAGAGACCTTCGGCTACAACTTCCCCAACAGGGCGCTGATGGAGGTGCTGGAGGCTGCGATTGCGGTTGAAGGCAATATCACGCGTTTCCCGTCTTTTGCCGACGTGATCGATATCGGCGCTGAGTCTGTGACCGTCACGCTCGCCGATGGCGAAATCCTCTCGGCGACTTTCGCGGTTGGCGCCGATGGGCGCAAGTCGACGCTCCGCGAAACCGCCGGTATCGATGTGCGCACATGGTCCTATCCGCAATCGGCCATGGTGTTGAACTTCGAACACTCGCTTCCGCATGAGAATATCTCGACCGAGTTCCATACGGAAAGCGGACCATTCACGCAGGTGCCGCTACCGGGCAACCGCTCCAGCCTCGTCTGGGTCCAGAACCCTTCCGACGCCGTTGCGCGCAACGAACTCTCGCTTGCCGAATTGAGCAATGTCGTCGAAGAGCGAATGCAGTCACTGCTCGGCAAGGTGGCCGTGGAGGAAGGTGTGCAACTCTGGCCGCTCTCCGGCATGATGGCACATCGCTCCGGCAAAGGGCGGATTGCCCTGATCGGAGAGGCTTCGCACATCTTCCCGCCGATCGGTGCACAAGGGCTCAACCTCAGCCTGCGCGATGTCATGGCGCTTTCGGATATTCTCTGCGCACGGCCCGAAATGCCGATCGCCGCCGATGCCGGTGACCGTTTCGATCGCAAGCGCCGCGCCGATATCATGACCCGCACGGCAAGCGTCGATCTCCTCAACCGCTCGTTGCTGTCCGATTTCCTGCCTGTTCAGGTGATGCGCGCTGCCGGCCTGCACATCCTGTCGGCACTCCCGCCACTGCGCAGCATCGTCATGCGCGAGGGCATCGAGCCCGGTCGCGGCTTTCGCGACATTCCCGGCGCCATCAAGGAAAAGCTAAGCCGGAAGAAAGCCTGATTTGATCGCAATCAGGATGAGCGAGACGGTCACGACGGAAAGGGCCGTGGTGATCAGGATTGTCGCCGAGGCGCGCTCCTGCCAGACGCCGTATTGCTGGCCGATGACGAAGACATTGGTTGCCGTCGGCAGGGCGGCGAGCAGTACCGCGGCATAGATCCAGATCGGCTCGACCAACCGCTGTCAGTGCGAGATAGACGACGATCGGGTGCACGATGAGCTTGGCCGGAATGATATAGCCGATCTCGGCGGGTATGCGCTTCAGCGGCCTAAGGGCCAGCGTGACGCCCATGGCAAACAAGGCGCAAGGCGCGGCGGCCTGCGCGAGATAATCAACGAAGCGCTGGAAGGCGAGCGGCTGATCGATGTGCAAGCCTGCGGCAACAAAGCCGAGCGCCGTCGACAGGATGAAGGGGTGAAAGGCCACTTTCCGAGCAATATCGATCGCCAGCCGCCCGGCGGAGGTACAACGGCTTTACGGTTGTTCCTGAAAGCAGGTGTGACGTCGTAGATCCTTCGATTTATGGGTCCATTCTTCGCGAATCTGGCAGCGGAGGCGACATTTCGGTTCATTGGGCTGCAGAGCGAGATGACCTGCTGGACAGGCTAATTGACCCTCCCGATGCTGCGGCCATAGCAGAGTTGGAGCGACGGCTAAGGGAAGACCAGCCTCCGATTTGAAATGTGCGTTGTTCTGAACGGAAAGGCGCCTGCCGTCGGCTGGCAAGTCCAACGCCGATGGGACCGCTCAGGTCAATAGCCACGTCAACGGTACCGGTGACATCACCCTGAAGTCGGGAAACGATACGCGTCTCGCGGGCGCGGTGGTCTCCGGCGACACGGTGACTGCCAATGTCGGTGGCGACCTGACGATCTTCTCCGTTCCCGACACCGGGGCAAGCTCCAACCACTCCGTTTCCGGTGGCTTCAGCCTGGGCGGCGGCCAGCTTCTTTCCGGCGTGCAGATCGGCGGCGGCCGAGGCTCCGGCGAAGCGAACTGGATCACTGAGCAGTCGGGTCTTCCACTGGGACGATGGACGTCACGGTCGGCGGCAATACCGATCTGGGCGCCGGCAAGATCATCTCCGAATCCGGCGACCTGAAACTCGATACCGGCACCCTGACCTATGGCAACTTCGATGGCCAGAAGGGCTTCACCGTGTCGTTTGCACGGCGCGGCTCGAAGGGAAGCGCACGGGAACACTTGACCCGCGGTGGTTCTGACGACGAATAGTCGCGACAATACCAAAAGGCAGTAGCGACTTGTTCCTGTCTGCATTGAGACGGTGTCTCTCGCGAGGCTCGGTCTAGGGGGACGGAGCCGTCGGCGCTTGCCGTTTCTGCAAGAGAATGTGGGCGACGCCGCTCGTTTGGGAGCGCATGTTCGATCGATCAGGCTCGCGACGACGCCTTGCTTCTGCTTTCAAAGTTCTCGCGCGGGTTAGATCCGGTGCTGGGCGTCGCCTCCAACGAGTTTTTGCGCCCCTATAGGCCCGCAAGGGCCTGAGCCGTGAGTAGCCGAGCTACCAAGCGGTACTGCTCGACGAGGAAATCATCATTGGTGAACCATTCGGCATAGGGCGCCATGCGAACTCCCTTCGTTTCAGAATCCTTGATTTTGCTCTGGCCGGCGAACATCAATCGTTTGCCATCCGATGAACGAACCATCTCAGCGCCGACGGTCATTGCAATCCCTCGCCCATCATTGGCGCCAACTGGAACGCTCAATGCGTGGTACACGTTAATCTTCAGCTCGGCGGACGCGCTTGATGCCGCGTCGGCTACGCGGTAACCCTTGGCAATGAGATCTTGCTTGGCTTGATCCTCGATTAGCTCGCGGAGGTTTGCACGCGAATCCACGACCTGCTGAAGACGAGATGTAGCCTCTGCCACCGTGGTGGGCACTTTCCCAGAACTTGCATTTACCTCACTTACGCTTGGCCCAAAGACAGTGGCTTTGGACAATTGCACAGGCGCCACATAGACGGAGCCTATGGAGGCCTTCCTCTGCGGATCAATGGTGGATGCGGCGCAAGCAGTAAGAGCAACCGCGACAAAGGCAACAAGACTGCGACGAAGCAATGGAATCTCCAAATTTTCAAAGTTGAATCGCAATACTACAGAAAAAGGTTATTCGGGGAGCACCTCAAAAACACACACGTTACGATGAACTGCTCGAATGGTGGGGTAGCGCGGACTACGATTTGACCGACGTCAGAACTGCAAACCTCAGCGATAACGTTGATGCTTTGATTCTGCGGCCCTCGGGGAATGCTTACGCCACAGCCAGCAGGTCGAGTGTGAAGCAACGGTCGAACTGGAGCCCTTCAACCGGCATGCCCCCAGTGCCGTCGAATGGCGGGAGCCACGGTTGCATACCTGACGAGCGGCGATGCTTTGCGCGTCGGCTAACCGATGAGCGAGGCAGGTCTGACAGAAGCGAAATGTTCCGCGTGTGTTCGCGACAGATGGCGCACGAACCATTTCGCCGGAAATTGCAGCGGCGTCCGGCTCGCCATTCCTAACTGTGAAGCGATCGATCTCGTCCTCTTAATATGCATGCTCAGGACCAAGCAGCTAAAGGCGGCGTCAAAGTAACATCGGCGACGTACTTCGGTAGTGGAAAGAATTCCTTGCTGACGACGCTTCTAATTAGCTCATTCCTGGTGACGCTGTTCAGGCCAGAGAATAGCGGCCGAGAGTTTCTGTCATTGTTGACCTGGCAGCTCGCGTCCGCTGTTCTTGCCTTTGGATTACTGGCCATCGCGAAGGTCAGGAGTGGTGAAGACTTAACCGGTTTGGTGAGCGAAAGAAAAACTCCTGAAACGCTGCCCATTCTGCTGCTTGTGGCGGTATCGGCAGTCATCGTGGTGAACAGCGTTGTTCCGTATATGGCCACAACATGCTCGGATATTCGTTGTGTCACCTTCGAGCAGGTCTTTGGATCTCTCAGTGGAGGATTTCAGCCCTTCTACATGCTGAATTTTTTCTGCGGCCTTCTGCTTTTGTCGGGAGGCCTACACGTCGCACGCGTTCTTCTCAAAAAGACTGAGGTTGACCGACGCCGGCGAACTGATGACGAGTCTGAAGCGCGCATCACAAGGAAAACGAAAATGAAGCCGAAGGATGATGAAATTGGTCACGTTACTCTGGCCGATGTCAATATTTTTAAAGACCTTGGCTTTGATCCTCAAGAGGCGGCATCACTTCAGGCGGAATCCGACGCTCAGATCGACGGCATGATCGAAATCAAAGAGAATTTGGAGACGGTTCTCAGAGGATGATACGTGGATCGAGCTGAAGGAAGCCGTAATCGAAGGTACGATGTGCTTCGTAGATGCGGATGAGGCGCTAGCTGCTCGTCGGAGCCACAAGGGAGGCATGAAACCGTGACAGAGGTACCGACCGAAGTTGAATTAGCAACCGCGCCCATCGTCGAAGGTTGGCTTCACGAGAGACCGACCGACAACCGGCCCTGGCTGTACGGATGGTTTTTCGGCCATCCTGATATCGAGGATGGCGATCATGGACACACGTCCCCCATCGTAGAAATGGACAAAGCTACGCCGCCGCGCTGGGTTCGGACGGACAACCGCTTGTATCGCCTCGGGGTGTCATATCCCCCAGCCGAGCGCGAGATTCGTTACTGGGCGCAGAAGCTACGCCGTCGGAGAATGCTGCCACTTGGCGATGCCCCCGGAGGTGGTAACGACATCGAGGCCATGATTGCCTTCATCCGAGCTGCGAAGCCTTTCCGCGAGGCCAAGCTGGCTAGGATGGAGCAGGCCTACCGTGAAGAGCAGGAGCGCCTAGCAGAGACCTTCGGCATCGGGTCCGTTGTCAACGGTAGCTAGCATTTTAGGGCGAGGGGTCTTTCCAGCCCTCGCTGCCCGATCCCGCCTACTTCAGCAATTCTTCGTGGCCTCGTCCGGACCAGTAATCTCTCATCTGTGAATTCGGGGATTTACGAAATCCAGCCCCGAACTCCAGCATCTCTCTGGCAGTCATCCTGACTAAGCCCGCCGATGCCAAGAATTTGAAGATGCACGCGATCTCGAAAGGTGGCGTCCGGAATCGTGTCCAGAGTAACCGGTGTTTCGTTCCCACGTTGCCGGTGGCGTCATGATGAAGGCGCGGATCGTTCGGAAAGCATGCGACCGGTGACGCTTCACACGCGCACTAACAAACCGAATCTCGCCGTCCCGGCAAGCTGAGGCCATGGTGATCGCGTTCATCAGCTTGGCAACATCGATTGCAACAAAAGCGTCTCTATAGTCTTCTCTGGCTCTTCCCCGTGTGATGAGGATCGGCGTATCAATCGGTTTCTGCACTTTAAAGGTGCTACAGCTACACTTTCGATCCAGGGGGAAACGTAGAAATGTCAAGCATACGGACCGCATCGGTGATGCTTTTGCCTTTGCTCACTGCTCCGGCCGCGTTCGCCGTCCTCACACCGGGAGAGCGCTCCCTTGCCGACGACGCGACGTCCATCAAAGAATACTTCATAGCGAAGAACCCTAAAGACGGGCATGCCCAATTTCAAAACACCAACATCCATCTGATATACGGGTGCATCTTTGCGAGGGGTGTTGATCCCACTGTTGTCGATCTCGACGCGACCATCGGTCAGGAAGATGCAGAGGCCGTCCCAGGATTTGGCGATATAGGCGAAAGCTTCGCCAAGCGGCGACTTGCCAGCGACGCGGGCACGATGGTGGGTGAGCCAGGTCCGCCTGTCCGCGATCAATGGTGCTGAGCGTTCCTGGCTTCCAGCAAGGCGAGCTTCAGGGAAAAGACCGCGCAGCTCAGCTTCGATCCGATACAGTTCGCCGATCCGCTTTACGCCTTCCTCCGCAATCGGCGCAGAGCCAGTACGAGTAATCTCGACCAGCTTGCGCCGGGCATGTGCCCAACAATAGGAAAGCTTGATGTCGGGACCGACGCGGTCCGGTGCGATCAGGCGATTATATCCGGCGTAACCGTCCCACTTGGAGGATGCCCGCGAACCCCTGCAATATCCGTTCGGCATGCTGCCCGCCACGACCGGTGGCGTAGGTGAAGGCGACGCCAGGTGGAGCACCACCGCACCAAGGGCGGTCATCACGAGCCAACGCCCAGAAGTAGCCGGTCTTGGTTTTACGAGAGCCGGGATCAAGCACAGGCGCTCGGGTCTCGTCCATGAAGAGCTTGGTCGAGCGCTTCAGGTCGGCAATCAGAGCAGCGAAGACCGGACGAAGTTCGAAAGCTGCCCGGCCAACCCAATCCGCAAGTGTGGAGCGGTCGAGGTCAATACCTTGCCGGCTCATGATCTGGGCCTGCCTGTAAAGTGGCAGATGATCGGCGTATTTGGATACCAGCACATGTGCGATGGTCGCCTCGGTTGGCAACCCGGCTTGGATCAGTCGTGCTTGGGCCGGTGCTTGGGCAATCCCGTCTGTACAAGCGCGACAGGCATATTTGGGGCGGCGGGTGACGATGACGCGGAACTGGGCCGGTATAACATCCAACCGCTCGGATACGTCCTCGCCGATGCAATGCAGGCCTCCACCGCAAGCGCAGACTCAGGCTTCGGGCGAGTGGCCTCTTTGATCGACGGCTCCGAAACGGGCGGATCGATGAGCACCGCTGCGAACTCCACTGCGTCCTCCGGCGCGGGCAGCACGAGCTTGCCCTGCCATGCCATCGTTCGCCAGGTCGACAAGTGGTTCGGCTTCAATCCATAGCGAGCCGCCACCTCGTTCACCATGACACCGGGCCGCAAGCTCTCCGAAACGATCTGCGCTTTGACTTCATCCGGCCAATGCCGGTGAACCTCCCGTCCAGACCTCCTGGCCGTGAGAACGTCCAATGTAGCCTCCATGGAGAATTTCGTTCGTCCATGGAAAGTCGATCACAGATCAGGGCGACGAAGACAACGTGGGGGGTGGAACATCGGTTACTGTCCAGATCGAGGATATGCATGTCGCCGTCGCCAATGGCCTCTCGAAGCATCAAGTTCGGCAGGATCAGGACAGGCATCCACCCACACATTCTAGTCGCCCTAGCGAACTACGGCTCGTGGGAAGTTCTTTAGCACAGCACTCCAAAGGCCCTAAGGGTCGGCTTTCAAACACAAATGCCCGCCGCGACATTTCTATTGCAGCAAGGTGTACGGTCTTGCGGGCACCGCGCTATTTCTGAGGAGCCCACGCAATTGTTCCAATGCAAATTTCTGCGGGGGCGATTTCGGCTTAGCCGATTTTCATCAGGATTGGAAAGGTCTGCTGGAACCAGATTGCCACGTCACTGACGAAACCGAACATGAAAGCGAGGCCGGTCAGGATGAGGAACGCGCCCATGACTTTCTCGACCGTTCCGAGATGCCGGCGGAAGCGCGTCAGAAAGCCCATGAAGGCACCGGAAAAGCCAGCGGCAATCCAAAACGGGATGGCAAGGCCGAGGGAATAGACGGCGAGGAGCCCGGCACCCGAGCCAACCGTTTCCCGCGAGGCTGCGACGCCAAGGATCGCACCGAGCACCGGGCCGATGCAGGGTGTCCAGCCGAAAGCGAAGGCTAGGCCCATGACATAGGCACCCGTCAACGTCGCCGGCTTGCCGCTGCCCTGAAAGCGCGCCTCGCGGGCCAGAATTCCAATTCGGAAGACCCCGAGGAAATTCAACCCCATGACGATGATGATCAGGCCACCGATCTTTGCCAGGAGATCGAGATGCTGGCGAAGCGCCATGCCGATGCTGGATGCACCAGCCCCGAGCGCCACGAAAACGGTGGCGAAACCGAGCGTGAAGAAAAGCGCTGAAAACAGCACGCCCCGCCGCGCATCCGGGGCAACGGCGACGGCGCTGCCGCCGCGGAACTGCTCGACGGAAATGCCGGCCATATAGCAGAGATAGGGTGGAACGAGAGGCAGGACGCAAGGAGACAGGAACGATAGCGCGCCGGCAAATAGGGCGCTCAACAAGGAAATATCGGCGATCGACACTTAGGGACTCCGGCGGCAGGCAATCATCCGCGAAGTCCTATCGCAGCCTAGGCATCGGGGCCAATCACCTTTTTGCGCTTCTCTTTGAAAAGAGCCTCCTGGAATGCTGGCGCGCAGTCTGCGCACCAGAGATCAACGGGATCACACGCCGTCGGCGACGACGGATTAGCGGTCGCGGCAGACGGTCCTGTATTTGGTGATGTAGTGATGATGGCTCTTCTTCTGGTAGGGCTGCTCCCAGCATACCTGCCGGGATGCATAACGCGGACGATCATAATCGTCGTCGTCGTCGTCGTAGGCATAGCGCGGGCCGTGTCTGTAGTAGCGGGGCGGGGGCGGATCGTCATAGTAGCGCGGTCCGCCGGAGCCGAATTCGAAGTATACGCCGTCCGCGAAAGCCGGTGCGCTCACAAGCAGCGTCGCAAGTCCGGCAGCTGCAACAATAAGCTTTCTCATGATCGGTCTCCATCTGTATCTGCTGATGTAACGCCCTTGGAGCGCTATTGGTTCGGCAGATTAGATTTGGCGAATGAATGCGCACTGAAACCGGCGTTCATGTTCCAGTCATGTGCGAGACGAACACAGAGAGTTATGATTCGATGGAGCTTGCACCGCACGGCCGGGCGTCAAACGCATCGGAGACTGAATGCGGTGAAAGACAGTCGCACACAATTCTGCAACGTGCGGGATCACATTCTGACAAAATAGAAGTGTCTGCGGTCCGCCGTCATCGGTGCCGCAATCGGCTTCGCGAGGCGGACAAACGCCACGGCTCAATGATCAGCATCCGAGACATGGGGAATATGCAGTATGTGGCCATCGAGCAGGAGGAGGAAATGTTCTTCATCGAGCCGATTCACGATCTCACCGTCCTCCGTCATATAATCGGTCTTGGGCGAAGCCGCGTTCTGTCCAGAAATCCTGATCTGCTGAATGACAACGTAGGTTTTCCCTCCGTCGTCCTGACACCGAAACCGCCTTTCCTCTCTATAGTTCGACATGGCTTGGCCTCCATCGCATCAAGAGCAATCTTTGCCGCCATCGATGCGATTTCAAGGCCCGCCGATTATTTCGGACGATTTGACGCGAGCGAACAGATTGACACGTCCGTGCTGACACGCAGTTTGGGATGCCCGCCAGCGACGGGTCCTCAGCAGCGTTCAAACCGGAAGCATCAGGCCCGGCTTGGTATATGGCTGCGAACCATCAATGAAACTAACGGGACGCAGCGTTTGCGACACGATTGCCGGCGTTCTGGGTGGCATTGACGGTATTGGCCGCATCGCGCCCGACGCCCTTGATCGTGTTTGCGCACGAGCTCAATGCAATGAGCAGGCATAAGGCAGCAGTAACTTTGGCGGTGATCGTCATTGGGGCGTTTCCTAGTTGAAGACGATAGGTAATGCGCCAGACCGCAAGTTGTTCAAAACGAACCGGAATCGCATTCAGCCAGTCCAGGAAATGAGGGCGAGAGGGAGTGTCCACAAGGAAAAGCCCGGCGGGATAGTATCCACCGGGCCTTTTGGACCTACATAAGCGATGCTGGTCCGGCAGCGCGGATTTCAAACGCTGCACTCCTTTAACGAAGAACGCGACCAAAGGTTCCCACAAATACTATGCCGAAGCCCAAGCTTACGGCGCGTGCCATGCGGCCTTGAATGGTTCCCTCTGGTAGGCTCGGCACGGGCGGCCTTAGCGATATCGCCGGTCATGGCAGGGGTGATCATTTGCGGGCCCCGCACGCTTTGCGCTCAAAGGGCTCGCAAGCGCGGCGGAAGCCAAGCTGCCGCGATGGCGTGTTTGAGGGCATCGAATTTCACGCTTCCTTCTCATAACGGAACGTCATTTCTTTTGTTCACTAATTTTATAGACAATATTCGATGCAATAACGAAGGAGAGATATATGTCGCTGCGATTGGTGGGCATTGCCGGTAGCTTCAACCGTCCGTCCAAGACCTATGCCCTGGTCGAGCATATTGCCGGGCTTGCCGCTGCAAACTACGGCTTTTCCTCGAAGATCTACGATCTCAAAGACGTCGGCCCATCATTGGGCACTGCCCTGTGGCGCAGCGACCTCGATGAACAGGCCCGCCAGGTTCTCGATGATATCGTCAAGGCGGATGTCCTGGTTGTCGGCTCGCCAACCTACAAAGGATCTTATCCCGGCCTTTTCAAGCATCTGATCGATCTTATCGAGCCGAGCGAACTCCGCTCCAAGCCGATCATCATCTCTGCGACCGGTGGCGGGGATCGCCATGCCCTGATTGTCGAGCATCAACTGCGGCCACTGTTCGGCTTCTTCATGGCCCACACACTGCCGACGGCCGTCTATGCCTCGGACCGCGATTTCGTTGACTACAAAGTCGTCTCCGAGGCGCTGTCTGGCCGCATCGGCTCTGTCGTCGATGAGTTGGCTGCCTTCTCCTTCCTCCCGTCGGTAAAGGCCACGCTTCAGGCCGCCGAGTGAGATCTGGGGGAATGGTGACATGGACAGTGCGGAGAAGACTGCGATGGGAAGCGAGCTTTGGAGCGTCTTCGACTTTGCTCGTCGTTATCGGCTGACGGTGCGCGAGCAAAACCGTCTGCTGATGCTGTTCGGCCCCGTCGCCAGCGCCGCGGACTTGCTTTCGAATGCGAGGCGCAACCAGTTGATCTGACAAGGTGAGCAAGGAGGAACCGATGCTGCAGTCTTTTCTTTTATGGCTCCGGTGGGCCTTCCTCGGGCCTCCCCAACCGACGGCGAGCGAACCGCGGATCGAGCTGCATAGTGACGGCGAGCCGACGGCCCGCGACTATGAAATCTACTATTGGAACCCATCTCCGGGGCCCTGGTACTGAGGGATCGTCATGGCCGTTTTCGACGATCGCCGCATCGCTCCGCGAAGCCGGCGTGCAGGTGTTGTGGCAGATATGGCCGCGTCTGTGGCCACGGTGCTCGCCTTCGGGTTCCTCTTCGCGATCACTCTCGGCGTTCTCTAAAAACAGATAGCTCACACGACGCGATTAGGATTGATGATGACGCCAGCACTTGTTCTTCCCGGGCTCTTCGGATCAGAGGATGCGCATTGGCAAACCGCCTGGCTGCGGGATCATCCCGAAAGTCGCCTCGTCCATCAGGACAACTGGGATCATCCGCACCTGAGTATCTGGCGGGCAAGGCTCGAGGCCGTGCTCGAAGAGGTCGGCGAGGCCTACATCGTGGCCCATAGCTTAGGATGCCTGCTTGCAGCGAGCCTCGCCGGGCGGCCTGCCGCAGCACGGGTGAGGGGAGCGCTCCTTGTGGCGCCGTGCGATCTGCCGGCGACCGACAAGCTTCATCCCCGCCAGATTGCTTTCGGCACGATGCCGACGGCTGAGCTGCCGTTTCCGAGCATCATCGTCGGCAGCCTGAACGATCATTACATGTCGCTCGACCGCCTGACGCTCTTTGCCCGTCTCTGGGGCAGCGAGTTGCGCAACGCTGGTCTGGCCGGACACATCAATGTCGCCAGCGGCTATGGCCGTTGGCCGGGCGGCTACCGTGTTTTCGAAGCGCTGAAAGCCAGGACTCGCCATCTCGATAAGATACCGCAGAAAAAGCCGTCTCTCAGCAGAGCGATCTCGTCCGCGTGGTAGAGGATCTCATGGCGCCGCCAAGCCGATCATCGACGATATCGGGTGAAACTCGCCGGCGGACACTTCGTCATCTTGTGTCGGTTCTCCTCGAATATGCGCATGATCTGGACCACCAATCCGACGCGCCTAAGATCGAGAAGCTCTGTCAAATCATCAACAGAACGAGCGTGGATATTGCTGCGGCTGACAAGGCGAGATTTTCCGCTATCCTTCATCAGGCGACCGTTTTGACGCAGGTGCTTGAACAGCGGCTGAAAACGGCTAGACAATTCACCCGTCATTGAAAACCGACGCCATTTTTACCAACTAGGGTCAACGCTCATGAGCCTCCGCATCAACGACATTGCACCTGATTTTACCGCTGACACCACGCAGGGTCCCATCCAGTTTCACGACTGGATCGGTGATGGCTGGGCGGTGCTCTTCTCGCACCCAAAGAACTTTACGCCGGTTTGCACGACCGAGCTTGGAGCGATGGCAGGACTGGAGCCCGAATTCCGCCAGCGCGGCGCCAAGATCATCGGCATCTCCGTGGATCCTGTGGAAAGCCACAGCAAGTGGAAGAATGACATCAAGACGGCGACCGGCTTCGATGTCGAGTATCCGTTGATCGGCGACAATGACCTGAAGGTCGCCAAGCTCTACGACATGCTGCCCGCTGGAGCCGGAGAAACGTCGGAGGGGCGCACGCCGGCCGACAATGCGACCGTCCGTTCGGTCTTCATCATTGGTCCCGACAAGAAGATCAAGCTGATCCTCACCTATCCGATGACGACGGGCAGAAACTTCAACGAGATCCTCCGCGCGATCGATTCCATCCAGCTGACAGCAAAGCATCAGGTTGCGACGCCGGCGAACTGGCAGCAGGGCGAGGATGTCATCATCACGGCTGCCGTCTCGAACGAGGACGCGGCAACCCGCTTCGGTTCGTTTGACACGGTATTACCGTACCTGCGCAAGACCAAGCAGCCGCAGGCTTAATATTCGGGCAGGGGCAGGCATGGGACGGGAGGGCTTGATGGCACAGGAGCGGCAATTGCACCTCGGCGCCTTCATGCGCCCTGTCAGCCTGCATGCAGGGGCCTGGCGCTACCCCGGCGCCTATCCAGACGCGAACTTCAACTTCAAGCACTTGAAGGAGTTTGCGCAGAAGCTGGAGGCGGCGAAATTCGACGCCTTCTTCATGGCTGACCACCTGGCAGTGCTCAACATGCCCGTGGAGGCTCTGAAGAGAAGCCAGACGGTAACCTCCTTCGAGCCGTTCACGCTGCTGTCGGCGCTTGCCGCCGTCACTGACCGGATCGGCCTCATTGCGACCGCCTCGACGACCTTCGACGAGCCCTATCACGTTGCTCGCCGCTTCGCCTCTCTCGACCATATCAGCGCCGGGCGGGCGGGTTGGAACATCGTAACGACGGCCAATCCCGATGCCGCGCTGAATTTCGGCCTCGAGGAACATGTCGAGCATGGCGAGCGCTATCATCGCGCCCGCGAATTCTACGACGTCGTCACCGGCCTCTGGGACAGTTTCGCCGACGACGCTTTTACGCGCGATGTCGAAAGTGGCCAGTTCTTCGATCCTGCCAGAATGCATGTCCTCAATCACAAGGGCGAGGAGCTTAGCGTGCGCGGCCCGCTCAACATCGCCCGCCCGCCGCAGGGCTGGCCGGTGATCGTGCAGGCGGGGCAGTCCGAGCCGGGCCGCCAGCTTGCCGCCGAGACAGCAGAAGTTGTCTTCTGTTCGCCTCGCGACCTACCGGCCGCGCAGGCGCTCTATGCCGATATCAAGGGGCGCATGACCGCGATCGGCCGGGATCCTCACACCCTCAAGATTCTGCCGGCCGCCTTCATCGTTGTCGGCGACAGCGTTGAGGAGGCGCGCGCGAAGCGGGCGCGTCTCGATAGCCTCGTTCACTATGACAGCGCCATCGCCTCGCTCTCGATCGCTCTTGGTCACGATGCTTCGGGCTTCGATCCGGATGCGCCGCTGCCTGATATAGCGGAGACGAATGCCAGCAAGACCGGCCGCGCGCAGGTGCTGAAGCTTGCCCGAGAAGAACAGTTGACCGTTCGCCAGCTCGCGCAGCGCTATGGCGGCTACTCCGGCCTTGCGTTCGTAGGAACGCCGGAAACGATTGCCGACCAGATGAAGAAATGGTTGGTGGAGCGCGGCAGCGACGGTTTCAATGTCGTCTTCCCGTATCTTCCCCAAGGTCTCGGCGATGTCGTCGATCGGCTCGTACCCGAGCTGCAGCGGCGAGGGATTTTCAGGCAGGATTACGAGGGCACGACACTGCGTGAGCACCTTGGCCTTCCTCGACCCACCAACAGATTTTTTGCAAGTCCCTGAACCGCGATAGATGGCGGAAGAGATGTCGGACGAATTGTGCTGTACGCCGCGTCCACGATTTTCCGTTATCATATTGAAAATAATAGTAACTATATTTCAAGAATCCGTGCGGGTTCGCTATATTGCGCCTGCAACGAACTCCCAAAGTGGGGAACGACTTGGCACGAGGGCTCAACAAACTTTCGGCTTCTGCACCGCTCTCGACTTTTGAGGAAAGATCGTCGCGATATGCGTACGACAGTCCACCACGAGAGAACGCTCATTGCGACAGGTTCCTCATCATCAGCTGGCTCCCTTGTGCCCGCATTTGCAGCGCATAAATCTGCTGAGCGTTTGTCGGCGGTCATTTATTTCCACTTCCCTGCGTAATGCCCCTCGCATCTACTTAATGGCGCGATACATTGCTGCCTGCAGCGTAAACCGCCCCGGGCGAGGAGAAGCAAAGATGAGCAGATTTCGTGCTTTAGTGGCAGCCGGAGCGATGATTAGTCTTTCGGCGCTCACATCGGCATGCTCGACTCCCCCGAACTCGATGGGCTCCGCATCAGGCTATCAGCCTGGAGATTCAATGAATCGAGCCTGCGCGGATGGCTTCAGGCCCAGCGACGGCCGCTCGTGCAGTTACTGACGGGCGGTAGCGCATGGTAAGCAGATAACCGGCAAATCACTGATCTCGTCCATCCGCTTTCTTGATGGCATCCCAATACGGATAATGCTCGGCACACCACCATCGCGTTTCAACGCCCTTGGAAGAGGCGTGGCCGAAGCCTCCCCATTTCCCGCATCCGTCCACACAGCAGTAGTGGTTTACGTGAATGTTGGCGCCAGGTGCCTTCGAGTGGTTTTCGATGCTCATCGCGACAGATCCCTACATCAATCGCGCGCCCTTATGGCCACACTCGCATCACATCAGACCTGCGACCTGGCCTAGCGTAATCCTTTTCGAACTTCCTTTGTATCTCCCACCGTCGACGGGTTTGCGCCACTTGCACTGTGGGCATGGGGCAAGCAGCGCTGCCGTCTCTATTTGCCGCATCGCCAGGGTGCTTTTGAAATTGGTTTTTTCCCGTTTTTTCCCCTGCCTGAATCCATGTTGGCAACGTTGCAATGGCGATCGAAAGGAGGGTCAATGGCACATATCAAGAGAATGGAAAACCAGGGTTCGGTTTCGACCATCACCTGCGCAACCATCCCGACCGTGCCCGAGGAGGTCGTGAACGGCTAACCCGCATCAGGGGCCTAAACCAGCTCTGCCGATAGCAGCGCCTTCTCAAAGCGCTCGCGCGCCAGATCCGGCGATCCTCGACCGCGGATTGCCGCAAGGATCGCCGCCACAGCCTTGTCGAAGTTACGATCTTTTGCTTCTGGCCAACTGGTGATCATGAACTCTTTTGCCGCCAGCGGTCCAAAGATCAAAGTGCCGCCGGCGCGGATCGGTCGATCCCATAGTACAATGTTCACTTGCATGTCCTTATTGTTTTTCTACTAGAAGCATAAAGCAAGTTGAGCTCAGAGTCTAATGACGGTGTCGTGTGACGGCTTTTGTTCGCCGTTCAGCACGCTGCCAACCCAGCAGTCTGATCAAGAAAACACATGCCCATTCGCACATCTTTTCGCACTCAAGGCGGTCCATTCCCAGGCCTCGGCGCAGGGCCCAATGATCCACGGCAAAATCTTGCCACGGGTCAGCGTGCCGGCCTCGAAAAGCTCAACGACGCGGCAGCAATACGCCCCACGGTTACCGATGCCGGAAGCCTGGTAGCTGCGAACGACAACAAACCGGCCAAAGCTCTGGACGAAAGCGAATCGGTTTCCATTTATCACAGTTGGAAAAGTCAAGGGAGGTTAGAAGTATGGATGGCGAAATCCCCGTCTTTATCAACCCGATGGACGTCGAAATTGAAGGCAACGGCCGATATCGGCATGCTGATACAGTCGCGGATCTCGCCGCCATGCTCCTAAGTAGCAAATGGCCGAAAAGCCGTCCATCGTTCCACCGTGCACTTGTGGCGTCCTTGGAGGCCCTGGAATTCTACACTGATGCAGCGACGGCTCGGGCCGCTTTCGTAATTGCGGCACACGAAGCGGGGCTGCGCGTTTTGCCGGACGATGGCGAGGCTTTGCAAAGGAAGCCCCGCAGAGGGCGGGGCTTAAGAAATGATGAGCAGCGCCCTCAAGCGGGCGACGTCGGAAAGTACGCCTCATAGAAGGCGGGTCCAAGGTAAGCACATGATTGTCGCTCCTCGACGTATCACGCGACGGCGGCCACTTTTCATCGCAATGACGCTAGTGCCGTTCTTTCTTAATTGCGGATTGCCAAAGGTTGCAATCGCAGATCCCGTTACCGATGATGGTCGCGCCTTGATAACGGCCATAGGGGAGAACGATTTTCTTAGCGCTCGCACTATCTTACGTCGTGGGAATGTCGACGGAAATGGATTTGCCGATGGGCGATTCAAGCGAAGCTTTGTGAAGGAAGCTCTACTGGCGCAGGCTGATGATCGCTTGATTGACCTGCTGATGGAGAATGGCGCGGACCAAGAGGGATGGGACTATTTCGCCGGTCGTTACTCGAGTGCCTATGCTGTCGCCGTCGGAGGAATCAAAAGACGCGGTGCTGAATCTACGGTTCGGATCATAAGGGCGCTAAGGAGTAAAAAGTTCGAACATATCCGTGGGGTGAAAGAGAACATAAGTCTCCTTTCAGTTAACGGGCTTCCCTACCCAGACTTCATCTCCATCGTTGACGAGTTGGCCGCCGATGGAATTGACCTGAAGGGAGAATTTCGCAACGGGACGCTCAAGATGGTGCGAGTTTTCGATACTGGCTTGGAGGCCA
Organism: Rhizobium sp. LjRoot258; assembly: GCF_964254185.1. Classification (NCBI taxonomy): domain Bacteria; kingdom Pseudomonadati; phylum Pseudomonadota; class Alphaproteobacteria; order Hyphomicrobiales; family Rhizobiaceae; genus Rhizobium; species Rhizobium sp. LjRoot258. The sequence continues at coordinate 1,422,992 of NZ_CAXUST020000001.1, forward strand.
CCTGGCCGTATCTTCTTAAAATAATTGATGTGAATGAGGCCGATGCGTGGGGAAATACCATTACGAGCGTATACGCTGGGGCCAATTGCACGGTGGAGAGTTGGCAGGAAGACAATCCAATTTGGTTTTGCAACGAGGATCCTGCCAGGTTGAGGAAGATTGAAGCCGCCGTCCATTCGCCGGAGTTTAAGGGGGATACCCTTCTTCAAAAGGCCGGTGGCTGGACCACGTTTGACTACCTGGGCTTCACATCTGGTCAAACTGGGAGTTGCTTCAGCATCCCACGCGACGTCAGTCCTGTTCAGGATCAAATTCGGGACTTCGTGAAATCCACCTTCTCTGGAGAACTATCGCAGTGGACACCTGTGAAAGACCCGTCATGTTCGGTGCGCGGTTCGACTGTCATTTGCAGATGCCTGAGGCCGTAAAGCAGGTTTGCGAAGGATGCTCACCAGGGCGGCTCTTTGATTTTCGGCTTTATCCCGTGCCACCGAGTCGTGCTGCAGCCGGCGGCGGGAGTGCCGAAAGCTGTGACTGTCCGGTGGTGACGGAACGAATGCGGATCGGTGAGCCGCGATAAGAAGCTAGGCGCGTCGGGCGAGGGCGGTCAAGTGTTCGTGATAGCTCTCGCATCTGCTTGATGGTGCGGCATTTTTGCGTCTAGGACGCAAAGTCTCAACGGCGAGGAGACCCCACATGAGCAGATTTCAGGCAATGATAGCAGCCGGAATGCTGATCTGTCTGGGTGCGATTACTTCAGCGTGTACGACGACACCGCGAAATCCAAACCCGCCTGATTATCAATACCAACCCAGGAACTCCGTGAACCCGGCTTGTGCGGACGGCTTCAGGCCGAGTAACGACCGCTCATGCAGTTACTGACCGGACCACGGACTATTCCTTCACTGGGCACACACCACACGGGGGCCGCGGAGGCGCGGTCTCTATCGCTGGCCGCGCCTCAATTAACGGCAGAACGCCGACAAGGCTCGGCACCGTAATTTCTCGGATTGGGACGCTTCCTAAGTGCGGGAAGACCATTTTTTTCCAGGCTGCCGATCACATCATCGGTGTGACGCGGGACCCATGTTGATTTGTTCAACCGGAACCATTCGCGCCACGGCGTCAAAGATATTTTCTACATTTTCAACCGCACTGAGCTTTTGTAGCTTTTTCTGTCCCCGGATCTTTGCCTGCACGCAGAAGAGCTTTCGCGGCATCGCGTTGGCTTCGCGCGTCCAGAAAGGAAATCTCGGGGTAGGGCCCGATCTAAAGAAGCTTTTCCGACCCATTGTATCGGTATTTCAATCGCCAGAGCTTTGACCCCGCTCGGTGTGAGCAGGACGTAAAGCGCGCCGCTGGCCGCATCGAATACCTTCCGATGGTTTCATCTCAAAGCGGTGGTGAAAACCTTCCGAAAAGGTCTTTTGTTCCTGCTCTCTTTCAAAAATCTCCGCAGAGCCTAGCGGAGATGAGTAAAATCAACGCAATGCAAGCGTTTTCGTTTCCGAGCTAAACCGTATAGCGTCGCCCGCCATTGGCTCCTCATCCTCATCAGCCAGAGTTTTAATGAGAATGGTGACGACGGCCTTTGCCGCAATTTGGTGCCAGATAGCGGTGAGGTTCACGGCAATCGGCATCATGCTTTGTGTCGCGGGATGGCTATTCGTGTTATTGATTTGTCTCTGCTGATGCCGCTCGGGATCAAAAGGCCGGCTAGTCGCTCCGTGCGCTCCGGCGTTCCGTCCGCCAGTAATTCCGCCTGATTATCGCTCTGCTACAAAAAGCCCCGCATGGGCACAAGCGGGGCGAGGAAGAGTGACGTGGAAAGGAACGGCAGGTGTGTCAGAACCTACCGTGTATTCGCTCAACGCGGCTCGCTGTGTTTCGTTCCAACTGGCTGAAACCACGCCGTAACCGCCGATTTGTTCCGTCATCAGATCCGGAATGCTCCGTGGGGTGTAGCATGCGAGGGGCACGCCCGGAGCATTCCGGTGTCCGAGGGGTTGGGACAACATAAGTTATGCAGGGCCGGGCCGGCTTGAACAGTTGGACCAAAGTCCTGAAGACACCAGAGCCGAAGTCCCTGATTGATCGGACTTAGGTCCAATGTTCCGAAACAACGGCAATGGTATCAATATTCGAGGCCTGAGACACAGCCTTGCAGACGACCGTGTGTAAATCGGAATGGAATAAGACATGAAGAAGTTCGCTATCGCAGCGCTGGCGTTTGCGACTGCGTTGTCAGCGTCGCCGGCATTCTCTCAGATCTACTTTGAGTACGGCGCTGGACCTCGCTACTACGATGATCGGCCAGCACCACGATACTATCGTTACCCTCCACGCTACGCAGACGATGACTACGATGGCGACCCGGGATATCGTTACGGCCAACGGTGCTGGACACAGAAATACTACAGATACAGGTATGGCCACCGGGTGGTGCGATATCGGACCATTTGCGACTAGAGCGCGCTGACCCTTGAGCTGTGACCTGGCGAAATCGTACCGGTCGCCCGGAGCCTGAACGACGAGAAAAACTGTGCCTGCCCGCTTCGCGAATGAAGCGGGCGGGCATCCACCAGAGCATTCTATCGACAAAATGGAGTGGGGAGAAAAGTGGGTAAGCCTACTCTTGTTCTTTGAAATACGGAACAAAATCAATGGCATGGAGGGGAATTTTGGCGGGAGAAGCGGAACAGTAATAAGAACACTGAGAAATCGTGGGAAATCAGGATGTTACGAATGGGTTCCCGGCAACCTGGGCCCTGCGCAACTTCACTCCGATGAGGTTGTTTTGATGTATCAGGAGGGGCTGGCGGCACAAAGATTGCTCGCAAGTTCGGTATCTCCCCATCCGCAGTTTATCGCGTTCTTGAGGCTGCAAACGTAGAACGAAGGCGACCCGGTTGAGTGGAGGACCGCGCGAAACAGCCCAAAACTATGAACTCAGCTAAACCTTGGATTTTGTTCATTGAACGGTGAATCGACAGGATTCGGCAACAGGATGGCGTTGAGCCTTCGATGCATTGCGAATGCATCCAAAGGCTCAACGCCTGCCATTTGTCGGAAAAATGCTGGTGATGCGACGAACCTTTTGTTGCCAAGAGCTGCATAACGGGCGTTTGGAAACTTAAAGACACGTGCATTTTTGAGGTTGTTTCCATTGAACCTCGCAGGGCCTATCAAGAAAAGAAGACTTCGTCGGAGCACGGCTTTCAACAACCAGTGCTTGTCACCAAGTTGCTTGATCACGAAAGCCCTGCCGCAAGCGCTTCCGCTATCTCGGCAGCCTCAAGCCGTGCCGACGTCTTGCACGGATAATGCTTCCAACGTCACCAGTTCTCGCTTTCCCTTCACAGAATCCAAAGCCTGCCCAGTCGCCGCAATGGCATCTCCGCGCCACCAGCTTAGGAGCACGTTGTAATGTTGGACGATCGATGTGGCTCATTAGACCTCCTTGAGGACCCACCCGGTTTTGGGCGGCTTCCAACCTCGTTTGGCGGCTCTAATGTCTGCCTCGGCGGCCGCTTTCCGTTTCGCTTCCAGAAGCCCGTCGGCCCAAACCGTTATGCGGAAGCGGCCGGCGGTGAAGATGTATCGGTTAAGGTCGGCTCTGCGACCTGATGCGTAGCCCGCGCGGAATATCTTTTTGGCGACGCTTACATTGATCGGGTTCTCGAAGTTCAGTCCTTGGGCAACCCACGATTTTCTGAAGGCCACTTCGAAGCTTGGCTTTGCAAATCGGCTAGTTCGATCCAGCACATCAAGGCTCCCGTTCGAATTTGGGCGTCCACCCGCGGGTCATGCCTCGGCTCATCGCGGCTTCCGCCAACGCCAGCTGCATCCTAAGATGTTTGATATCTCCAAGGAGAGTGGCGATCGTCGCCTTGGCATCCTCGTCATGGAAGGCGAGGGCGGCTTCGACCTCGAAATCTGTGTCCAATTGTTTCGCGGACTTAGAAGACATGACCTGCTTCTCTAACGAGTGCATGGAAGGCCCGCATAACGTCGTCGACGTCTCCGGCGCATTCGAACCAGATCGGGGAGCGCATTACGACTTGAGACCCGATCGCGCTGTAGTAGCCACACGCCCTGTGGGTGGGCGGATCAAACGCGATATCGAAATAGCCGAGAGGGCCTCCGGAGTTCATCTCGTAGACGTCAGCCGAGTGGAGGCACCAAGACCTATGGTTTGGCATCATGATTATGACCGCCATCAGCAAGGGATGGATTTCAGCCATCGTCGCTTTCGTCGGCGTCGTCCAGTAGGTGCCAGTAATTTTTTCAGCGCACGGCTGTGCGATCGGCATCTTTTTCATTGCCGTCTTCCTCATGGGCTTGTTGAATGTTCTTATTATGTTCCGTTTGCAGATGGAGTCAACATTCTTTGAGTCGCAGTTTCGCGACGAGGTCCAAAGTGTCACGCGCGAGATCGGTAACAGCAATCGTTCCGACTAGGCGGCGGGACGAGCAGCGAGTTGGTCCAATTCCCTCAGGGTCCATTCGCCGATGTCCACCACAGTTGCGAAATCACTATTCATTTGGCGTGGAAAGGCACGGGCCTGGCTCCCTCACCAAAGGAATGAGTTATGTAGGGGCGGAGGACGCCGACCTTCCGCTGCTCTCCAACTATCCGCCAATACTCCTCACGGTCGCCAGCCTCGAGTGCTCTCGCACCAGCGTCTTCAAGCTGTCCGTAAAGCTTTGATGCTGTTGGACTTGGGTCGGTTGCCATGCCGCCCCACTGGTTCCATGAAAATGCTGCTGCCAAAATGATGGCGGCGAGAGCAATCCAAGGACCCCAGAAGCCTCCGCCACGGCGCGCCCGTGGCGTCGCGCGAAGATCGAGGCCTTTCTCAGAATTAGGATCATAGGACATTACATTTCCTCCATTGATAGAAGGAAAATGGCGTCACACGTTTTTGTTCCCACTGGCACGAGAGGCTATAAAGGTAACGCGTGAAAAAGGCCGGCACCTCCCTTCGGCGCCGACCTCACTCGTCCGCTGGACAAAAGGAATCCCTATGGGCACAAGCGGTTGCGTGGCTCCGGTCGTCATGCCTCATTGGGGCGATTGGCGGAGGCGCCGCCAATGTTGTCGCAAGCCGGGCATCCGGTTTCCCAGTTCCCGCCTCATCCGTCGAACTTCCGTTGCGATCAGCATGTAGGATCGTTGGTGGATTGGTAAAAAACCGAAATCAGGACGCCTATTGTAACGCTGTAGTGTGTAATCTTCAGGTGCGGGCTCAGCAATAAGCTCAAAGGCCGCGACTCTGTTGTCGAGAATATTGTTCAGTTTCCAACAAGGATCAGAAATCATATATCGATAAACACAGGCTACGGCGGGTATAGGAATATCATCCAGCAAAAGATGTCCGCCAACCTTCAGCAACCTCGTCGCGTAGTGCCAATCAATAACTGGATATGGGAACGCGTGCGCGCCATCTATAAATATGTAGTCGAAAGTACGCTCGGCGGGGTCGTTCCATAGTTCGACCTGGTCGGAAGAGCTAAATTTCTTTGATATTGCATCCGCTCCCAGATTGTTCGCGAACCATGCGTCCCACCCCGCCAACCGCTCGGGCTGATTGGAAATCCTCGGTAAAACATCGTCTGAAAAACCTGCTGTGAATTCGAGATGCGGATTATCTATGCCAATTTCACGAAGATAGCTCAGAACTCGTTTGTGCTCGTCATGAGTAGGGCTGATAACGGTGTGACGCGCCCCTTTTGAAGCAAAGATAACAGTAGATGCGCCGGGCCTTTTAGCTGCGCGTATGGGGAATGACTGGGTCTACGTTGGCAACGTCGGAACAGGCTTCAACGAGCGTAGTGCCGAGTACCTCCGCAAGACGCTTGATCGGATCAAGCGGAAGACGCCGCCTGTCCAGTATGAGGGGCGGCGCAAGGACCTCGTGTGGGTCCAGCCGACCCTCATCGCCGAAATCGAGTATCGCGCCTGGACGCACGACGGGAAACTGCGACATGCCTCCTATAAGGGCCTGCGCGAGGTGCAGGACAATGCGGCCGTTTATGAGATTGGGTGATGCTTAGGCGATCCTAAACACAACCCTTGCCTCAAGGGCCGCTGCAAGGAATGCGGACTGAGCCTCTTCCTGGGTCACTGTGCCCGTCGCCGTCCCGGCGCAGGCTTCCAGCGCTAAAACGAAGGCGGTGCCGCTTACGACCGGCCAATTCGCAAATAGCATAGCAAGTGCTTCTTCTGCTGATGCGATGGTGTGGAAGGCCTGGTTGCGTTCCACGATCAAAGCGAGCCACCCCGATGCCGACACAAGGTCTCCGATTCCACATTACAGCAGTGGGCCGATGTGATCGCACAGTCAGCCAGCGTTTCACGTGAGGGGAGAAAGATCCTCACCCGGCGATCCACTCCGTAAACCGCAGCCGTGGCTGGTTGTTCCACGCTACCTCTCAGCTGCAGCGGGAACGCGTTGAAGGAGCAATTCTAGCAAATGTTCGGACGTTACGGCGGGACTTGTCGACAGCAACTCGATAGCTACGCTTGTTGCCGTCCGCGCCGAAACGCTCTCAGGTTCGGATCGGGTCGCAGCGCACCACCTTTGGACGGAGTTGGTGACGGTTTCTAGGTGTTGTTCGCTAAGGAGAATTTCGGTGAGGAAGTTCATTGTACGGCTCCCGCTCAAGGCAAGAGCACGTATGATCTCCCACTCGGCTCTGCCCAGGAAACGATGGTGCCGACCTCATTATTGTACGCCTACCACGGAAAGCATGAAAGCAAATAACCCGGTGTGCGGAGCTTGGAAACCGTTCTCACCCGGCGGAATCTTCATGGGCTCTGCGCTTCAATTTAACGTGAAAAAGGCCGGCACCTCCCTCGGCGCCGACCTTTTTAATCTGCCTCAACAACTGCCAGTTCATCCGTGGTCAGCCGTCAGAAACATGATGGGTTGAGTGTAATCCAAGCCGCTGAGCCGTCAAGCGTTGCTTACGGAGCAAGCTAATGGCGACGAAGGCGTTCATCGCCTCTTCCACATCTCAAAGATCCGGACAGCCTCCGCATGTCCCTCGTGGGTGATCTTGTAGCGCTGCTCGTTTCCCGCCCCCTGGCAAACGACAAGTTTCTTTGCGACTAGCCGGCCCATCATGACAGGGCCTGCCCCCGGCAGCTGGTCAAGCGTGTCCAGAGCAGTGTTGTAAGACATGGCGACAAGGATGTTTTCGGTCTTGGCGTCAAGGCCGTGGCGAGGTCGATCTGCCCTTTTCTCATCTCGCCATTTCTTCAGATCGCTTCGCTGATCAGCTGCATCGCCAATGCCGCTTAGCTCGTCGAGACGAGCATCGATTGCCTTACGGTCCCACTTCCTGGTGCCCGGTATTGCTGGTGGCATCTTGCCTGCAGAAACCCACATGGAAAAACATGTGGGGGGCACACCGCAGTACGCGGCCGCTTCCTTGCGGCCTATGAGGCGAGGGGCTTCGGTCAATGGATTAGCCTCCGGACTTCCCCAAATACCAGCAGTCGATCCGCCTTATCTCTTCGCGGCCCACATCCGTCACTGTCCATGTCCGATCATTGCAAGCGCTCAGCCCTCCGGCCGCAACGGCGCCTGATTGTGCAAGCTTTTCCAGCGTTCGTTCGCCCACGCCCCGGATGTCGCGGTGAGTACGAGCAGCAGGATGCTCGATCATATAACGCAACACTGTCTGCGAGCGGGTATCTAAGTTTAGTTGCGGCTTTCTGTCGGCGCGCCGCTCTCGTTTCAACCTCGTCCAGGCCTCTGGATTTTCTTTTCCGTCTTCCAGCGTCGGCCGCACATAACTGCGGTGAAGGCCCATGTGCAGTTCATACCACTTCCGAATAAGCGGCACGGGTCTGCCGCCATGAAGGCGCATCGACGCGAGGAAACCCGCGAGCCTCAAGGATGAGAAGCGCACCTCGCTTCCACTCTGAAGCTCGTTTCTTGCCGACGATGGCGATTGCAATCTCGTCGTCTGTGGCGAAGAGAGGGAGACGGTCGAGCAACGGGCCGTTGCTCTCGATCGGGCAGGGGCTTTTTCTTATGTTGTCACGGGCAGGCATCGGAACCGAAAAAAGACCGGCTAAAATCGAGGCGGTCAACGCGGATTTCAATTTCCGCCGACCGCGGTGGGAGGGAGGACACCGAGGTCGATCGATAGATCGCCTCCATGGGAGAGTGTTGAGGCGATGAGTTAACCTATCAGTAGCGCGCTCCGTGCGAAATTATACGTAGGTGTCGCAATCATAGACCCATGGCTTACTCGGCCAGAGGTGTCGTTAGGCGTTCGCGCGAATGCCGGCGGGTTTTTTCTTTTGCAACAACCCCAACCGTTAGTTGTCACTATCGCGGTCGCGGTCGCGGTAACGATCGCGATCGCGATCGCCTCTCGACGATGAGGACCCATCCAATCTGTCGAGCATTTGCAATAGAAGGTCGGCGCAAACCTTTGTTGGCTCGTCATCGGCACACTGGATGCGAATTTTGACGTCGCCATCCTGGACGTAAAAACGCGCGGCCCTTGACGCCATCGGACGATCACCACGCCCCCTGTGCCAATCAGAGCGTTGGCGATCCTGATTTGAGGGAGGCGCTGCTTGTTGCGCTGGCGCTGTCGATTCGGGCGGTGCAGTCGTGGTGTTAGGTGGCGGAGACGGCGCATCACTCGGCTGCTGGGCGAAGGCAGCGCCAGCGGATAAAGCCATGGTTACTGCCGCAACAGATATGATTTTCATTGATTGGATCCTCGGATTTCGCACGTGAAGAAACGCGCCGCGCCGAGGTTGGTTGCAGGATTGTCGCGGATCACCGTCGGTTTTTCTTCCGATGCCACAGGCAAAGTGAAACGGACCGACGGTAATACGCCGAGCCCTTTCTGCTGGTTCTAGAGGGACTGGATACCAGCGTGCTATGACCTGTCAGAGTCCATTGCGTCCCGCTAACTGACAGGCCCCTCAAAAGTTCCAAGGCAGCAGGTAGAAAAGCAAAAGCCCGGCGGAGGAGGGTACCCACGGCCGGGCCTATTGCGGACCTCTGCATTTGGGCGATGCTGGTCCCACAGCGTGTTGGAAACGCTGCGATGGTAAAACTGGCGGCAAGGCGAAAGGTTCCAGTTGGCTAAAATGAGCCTCAAACATGCGTTATAATAATCCGCTATTTTTCGCCGAGAAACTAAATAAACATAATAATATCAATGACAATTGGCGGAAGAGGTGGGATTCGAACCCACGGTACGGTTTCCCGCACGCCGGTTTTCAAGACCGGTTCCTTAAACCACTCGGACACTCTTCCATGCAGTTGATTTGACGCGGTTTTCGGAGCCGGCGCCTCTGCTGCTGTCGCCTATCGCGGTTAACTCAGGCCATGCAGCGTTTAGAGCCGTTCGGGGGCAGCGTCAACAGGTTCTATCGGCTTAGCGGAAAGGAATCTCCCTTGCCGACTTGCCTGCTGAGCACGGGCCGAGCGTGTTCGTCAGAGTGTTAAATTAGTTACTTATTAACCATATTAATTAGAATTGTCCCTATCTCGGGGAAATGCTTCGCAAATTCGCCATGAAAGCCGCATGATTAAAGTCTCGTTAGGTTGGTGGGATTAGGGGTGTCTGGCCCAGATCGGGGCAGATTTCTTAACCATAACGGTCTTGAGCGGCGTGGGACATATGAAACGAGACTACGGGGCGGCGTCATTCGCAACGGGAATGCGATGGGTTGGGCTGTCGCTCATCTGCGCAACGGTGACGGCTTGTGGCACGGCGCCTACTCCGACAAAACGCAGTCACGGCAAGGAATATTTCTCGGAGAAGGAATACGGCGTTAAGGCTAGTCCGCGCGTTGCCACCGGCAACAATATCCCGAAGGGCGGCGGTCGTTATATCGTTGGAAACCCATATGTGGTGAAGGGTAAGTGGTATTACCCCAAGGAAGATTTTTCGTACAGCAAGGTCGGAATTGCCTCATGGTACGGTTCGGCCTTTCATGGTCGCCTGACGGCAAACGGCGAGGTCTATGACCAGATGCACCTTTCCGCCGCGCATCCGACGTTTCCTCTGCCGAGCTATGCGCGTGTGACGAATACGGAAAATGGTTCGTCAATTATCGTTCGTGTCAACGATCGTGGCCCATATCACGAAGGGCGCATCATCGACCTGTCCAACAAGACGGCGGACATGCTTGACCTGCAGCATAGTGGTACCGGAAAAGTCCGCGTCCAGTATGTTGGCCGTGCCCGCATGGATGGTCACGACATGCCCTACCTGATGGCCTCCTATGTGCCGAAGGGCAGCCGCATTCCGGGCATCAACCCGGGCGGCGGGCAGATCGCCACCGGCGTCATGGTTGCCTCCAACAGCAAGCGCATAACCGCAGACCAACTCCAGAGCTTCGGCGGCTTCACGCCTGAACCGGAGAGTGTCCCGGTTCCGGTCTCGGCGACGTCCTATGCCGGCTCGACCCCGAGCGCCAGCTACAATGCCGCGCCCGTTCCGACGCCGATGCGGTCTCCGTCCTTTGGCGGCGTCGCACCGCTGGCGGAGCCGACGGCCGGGCAGATGGTCGTTCTGCCGGAATTTGGTCCTTTCCCATATGAACGTCCCTATGGAGGGCAGCGTTCTCTCGCAATGGGGTATCAGGAAGAGGGCGCCAAGACCGTTACCGTCGAGCTCGCTTTCGATGCAGTGATGGTTCGCAACGACGGGCTCACGCAGGACTCCATCCTGGCATCCTTCAAGCGGCAGAAGGCGGCCGCCGCGCACGGCGAGTAACGGCGGCCATTGCGTCGCTCTCGGTCCGCCGTTAGCATCGTCAAGGTCGCCCGAGCTGTGGGGTTTTCGGTGTTCAAGCGTTTAGTTCGCCTCTGTGTTTGTCTTCTGCCTTTTGCAACGGGTGCCGTTGCGGCGAACAGTGATACCAACGCGTCATTTGTCACCAAGGCAGCGCAAGCCTACATGATCGAGGCCTCCACCGGCACCGTGCTTCTTGCCAAGAACGAGAATCAGACCTTCTCGCCAGCATCGCTCGCGAAGCTGATGACGGTGGATCTCGTCTTCGACGCGCTCACAAACAATCAGATCACACTCGATACGCAATATCCCGTTTCCGAATACGCCTGGCGAACCGGCGGCGCGCCGTCGCGCACGGCGACAATGTTTGCCGCTCTCAAGTCGAATGTCCGCGTCGAGGATCTGATCAAGGGCGTCGCCATTCAGGGCGCCAATGACAGCTGCATCATTCTCGCCGAAGGAATGAGCGGTAGTGAGCCGGCCTTTGCGGCGGCCATGACGCGACGCGCCAAAACGCTCGGCATGGAGCGGTCTATCTTCGGGAATTCGACCGGGCTGCCTGACGGCAAGAGCAAGACGACTGCGCTTGACATGGTGACGCTGGCCTCGGAACTGCAAAAGTCCTACCCGAACCTCTATCCCTATTTCGCGCAGCCCGATTTCGAATGGAACAGGATCTTCCAGCGCAACCGTAACCCGTTGCTCGGTTTCGGCATGGGGGTTGATGGCCTGGCGATCGGCTTTGCCGAGGGAGAAGGGTATTCCATCGTCGCTTCAGCCGAACGCGACGGCAGGCGGCTCTTTATGGCACTGGGCGGCATTGCCTCCGACAAGGAGCGCACCGAAGAGGCCAAACGCGTGCTCGAATGGGGGCTCACCGCGTTCGAGAGCCGCCAGATTTTCGCCGACGCTGAGGTGATTGGCCAGGCCAGCGTCTACGGTGGAACGTCGCGCAGCGTCGATCTCGTGGCGAAAACGCCGGTGAGCGTCTATATCCCGATCAACAATCCAGAGCGGTTGTCGGCGCGCATCGTCTATCGTTGGCCGTTGATGGCCCCGGTGGAGGCAGGTCATGAAATAGGGACGCTGCGGATCTTTGCGGCTGGCCGCCTGTTGCGTGAAGTGCCGCTTTATACGAAGGAGACCGTGGCGGTCGGCTCTTTGAGCAGCCGCGCCGTCGATGCTCTGATGGAGCTTGGCGAAACGTTGCTGTTCTCCTGGCTGTGGGATAAGCCCGAACCCACGTGATCGCCATATTCGCCGTTCAGGGTGAGAGTTGTCGCCCGGCGGTTTCGCTTTTCGCCGCCTTCCGCTAGATGTACAGCAGTGGTGCGGGCGAGCGCCGTAATGCAGGAAGTAGTCATTGCCATCCGGAACTGGATTGTTCGTAACGTTTGAAGGCGGGGAGGGTGCGGGAAAGTCGACGCAGATCCGTCGCCTTGCCGAGGCTCTTCGTGGTCGCGGTTATGAGGTGCTGTTGACGCGAGAGCCGGGCGGGTCGCCAGGCGCGGAAGCCGTGCGTCATGTGCTTTTGTCGGGTGCTGCCGAAGCCTTCGGAACACGCATGGAGGCAATCCTTTTTGCAGCAGCACGCAATGATCACGTGGAGGAAGTCATCCGGCCGGCTCTCATGAGTGGCAAGGTGGTTCTTTGCGATCGTTTCATGGATTCTTCCCGCGTCTATCAGGGTGTGACCGGAAATCTCGAATCGGAATTCATCGAGGCGCTGCAGCGCGCCGCCGTCAACGGCATCGTCCCGGATTGCACGCTGATCCTCGATCTGCCGGCACGGGCTGGTCTGGAGCGTGCCCGGAGGCGCGGTGCGGCTGGCGATGTGAGCCCCGATCGCTTCGAGAAGGAAGAGCTGGAAACCCACGAGAAGCGCCGGGAAGCCTTTCTCGATATCGCTGCCCGGGAGCCCAACCGTTGCCGCGTGATCGATGCGATGAAGACCGAGGAAGCCATTGCCGCGGAGATTGTCGAAATCATCTGGCAACGTCTGTCGCGTCCCGCTGCGGCAAAGGTAGCGGAAGCAGCTCATGAGTGATGAACGGCCGGGATTGCTCGACGGCGCCATTTGGCCAGCCGAGAACGTGAAGCTATTTGGTCATGAAGACGCCGAGGCATTCCTCGCGCAATCATACCGTTCGGGCAAAGGCCACCACGCGATCCTGCTCGAGGGGCCACCGGGCATCGGCAAGGCAACGCTGGCGTTCCGCTTTGCAAACCATGTCTTGACGCATCCCAACCCGGCCAGTGCGCCGGAGCTGCTGGCGGATCCCGATCCGGCCTCGCCGGTGAGCCGCCAGATCGCCTCGGGCGCATCGCATAACCTGCTTCACCTGGCGCGGCCCGTTGATGACAAGACGGGGAAGGTCAAATCTGCCATCACGGTCGATGAGGTGAGACGGGCAGGGCGCTTCTTCTCGCAAACGTCGGGCACCGGCAATTGGCGCATCGTCATTATCGACCCGGCCGATGACATGAACCGCAATGCCGCGAATGCGATTCTGAAAATCCTTGAAGAGCCGCCGAAGCGCGCCCTGTTCCTGCTCATTTCGCATGCGCCCGGCAAGCTGCTGCCGACAATTCGCTCGCGCTGCCTGCCACTGAAGCTTGCGCCGCTTGAAGACGGCGCCCTCGGCGCGGCGCTCGCGCATCTCGGCATCGAGGCCGGCGATCCCGACCTGTTTGCCGCTGCGAACGGCAGCGTGGGCGAAGCGCTGAAGCTGGTGAACTATGGCGGCGGTGAGATCATCGAGGCTTACAACGAGGTTCTGCAAGCGCAAGGAGCGTCTGCCCGCAGGGCGATGCATCGGCTGGCGGATGCGCTTTCTGGCAAGGATAGCGATACGATCTTTGAGTTCTTCACCAGCCATGTCGCCGAAGACCTGATGCGCAAGGCACGGGCCGCTGCGATTGCGGGCCAGGTTGCTGCAGCGGAGCGGCTCGCCCGCCTGCATTCCGACATAGGCGAGCGACTAAGCGTTTCGGAGGCCTACAATCTGGATCGCAAGCAGACGATCCTCAGCATCCTCGGAGACATCAAGCAGCCCGGGCCTTGATCAGGTTACGAGCAGCTTCCATGCGACAACGGCAAGCGTCAGCGCAAGTACCATGCGGATGGTCCGTTCATGGAGCTTCGGTGCGATCAGGCTGCCGGCGATGATCCCGGGGATCGAGCCCACCAGAAGGGCAAAGAGCATTCCCCAGTCGATCTCGCCGATCATCCAGTAGCCCATGCCACCGATCAGCGTCAGCGGCACAGCGTGGACGATGTCGGAGCCGACGATCTCGCGAACATCAAGGCGCGGGTAAAGCACGAGCAGCACCGTCACGCCAAGCGCTCCTGCGCCCACCGATGTCAGGGTGACAAGGATCCCGAGCACCAGGCCAAGCACGGTCGTCCAGATGGCGATCGTGATCGGCTTGGGCGGAGAGCGCTCTCCAATGGAGCGAAGCGCAAGTGCCAGGACCTGCTTGCGAAAGACCAGCATGAATGCGGTCATGACAAGCAGCCAGCCAAGGGCTGTCGTGATCGTGTGGGCGACGTCGACACTCTTGCGGTCGACACCTGCCATCAGCCAGAGCATCAGCAGGGCGGCCGGAACGCTGCCGGCAGCAAGACAGCCGACAACGCGCCAATTCACCCTGCCGTGCATGCCGTGCACTGCCGTTCCGGCCGTCTTGGTGACGGCGGCGTAGAGCAGATCAGTTCCGACGGCTGTGGCTGGATGAATGCCGAAGACAAGCACCAGCAAGGGCGTCATCAGTGATCCGCCGCCGACGCCTGTGATGCCGACAAGAGCGCCGACGAGAAGCCCCGAGAGGGAATAGAGGGGATCGAAACTGGAAAGGGCGGTCAAACAGTCGACCTCGAGCCTGCGCGTGAAATGATGCTGCCGAATGCTGGAGATGTCACGTCACTGATGCCCCGTCTTTGAGTTTTCTTTGGGTAGAGTGCGCCTAAAATCGAGTCAAGTGCAGGACGCCCGCGATCGGTAAATCGCCGGTGCTTTCGAAACTTGGTGTTTCGCTTCGCCATGACATGCGCTAAGAGCGGCTGACAAATTTTATAGAGTAAGCCGGACAAGAATGGCCGCCATGACAGACAAGACACCCTTCTACATCACCACCGCGATTTCCTACCCGAACGGCAAGCCGCATATCGGCCATGCCTACGAGCTGATCGCGACGGATGCCATGGCGCGCTACCAGCGCCTCGACGGCAAGGATGTCTTTTTTCTGACCGGCACCGACGAGCATGGCCAGAAGATGCAGCAGACAGCGCGCGCCGAAGGCATCTCGGCGCAGGAGCTTGCCGATCGCAACTCCGGCGAATTCGAGTCGATGGCGAAACTTCTTAACGCGTCGAATGACGATTTCATTCGCACGACGCAGGAGCGTCATCACGAGACGTCGCGTGACATCTGGAACCTGATGGCCGAGAACGGCGACATCTACAAGGATTCTTATGCGGGCTGGTACGCGGTTCGCGACGAGGCTTACTATCAGGAAAACGAGACCGAACTGCGCGCCGATGGCGTGCGCTACGGACCGCAAGGCACGCCTGTCGAATGGGTGGAAGAGGCAAGCTACTTCTTCAAGCTTTCCGAGTATCAGGACAAGCTGCTGGCACACTATGAAGCCAACCCGGATTTCATCGGACCGGCCGAGCGCCGCAACGAGGTCATCTCGTTCGTCAAGTCAGGGCTCAAGGATCTCTCGATCTCGCGCACGACCTTCGACTGGGGCATCAAGGTACCGAACGATCCCTCACATGTCATGTATGTGTGGGTCGACGCCCTGACCAACTACATCACCGCGACCGGATATATCGAAGACAAGAATGGCCCCCGGGCGAAGTACTGGCCGGCGGACGTTCACATCATCGGCAAGGACATCATCCGCTTCCACGCGGTTTACTGGCCGGCCTTTCTGATGTCGGCGAAGCTGCCGCTGCCGAAGCGCGTCTTCGCGCACGGCTTCCTGCTCAACAAGGGCGAGAAGATGTCGAAGTCGCTCGGCAACGTCGTCGATCCGGTCAACCTTGTGGCTCATTTCGGCCTCGATCAGGTGCGCTACTTCTTCCTGCGCGAAGTCTCCTTCGGCCAGGACGGCAGCTACAGCGAAGAGGCGATCGGCACCCGCATCAATTCCGACCTCGCCAACGGCATCGGAAACCTCGCCAGCCGCTCGCTGTCGATGATCGTCAAGAATTGCGACGGCAAGATCCCGGAATGCGGTCCACTGACGGATGAAGATAAGACCATGCTGGCGCAGGCCGACGCGCTGCTCGCTTCGACACGCGACGATATGGGCAAGCAGCTCATCCATCGCGCGCTGGCTTCGATCATAGCAGTCGTTTCCGAGACCGATCGCTATTTCGCAGGTCAGGAACCCTGGGCGCTGAAGAAAACAGATCCGGCGCGCATGGGCACCGTGCTCTACGTGACCGCCGAGGTCGTTCGCCAGATCGCGATCCTGCTGCAGCCCTTTGTGCCGGGATCGGCCGGCAAGCTTCTGGATCTCGTCGCGGCGCCTGCGGACAGGCGCGACTTCGCGGCACTCGGCGAAGCAGGTCGCCTTGTCGCCGGCACGCCGCTCGAAGCGCCGAAGCCGGTCTTCCCGCGTTACATCGCGCCCGAAGCGTGAGGACGTCATGCTGATCGATACGCATTGCCATCTTGATTTCGCCGACTTCGAGCAGGAGCGCGACGAGATCGTCAAGCGTGCTCACGATGCTGGCGTCAAGCAGATGGTGACGATTTCGACACGCGTGCGCAAGCTCGACGGACTGCTTGCGATCACTGAGAAATATCCGTCGGTCTTCTGCTCCGTAGGCACCCATCCGAATAACGCCGGCGACGAGCTCGATATCCAGACGGACGATCTCGTGCGGCTGGCCAATGCCCATGAGAAGATCGTGGCGATCGGTGAAGCCGGTCTCGACTATTTCTACGACACGCAGAAACCGGAAGACCAGAAGACCGGATTGCGGCGCCACATCGACGCATCGCGCGAGACGCAGCTGCCGCTGGTAATCCATAGCCGCAGCGCCGACGAAGACATGGCGGCGATCCTGACCGAGGAAACGGGCAGGGGGGCGTTCCCCTTCATCCTTCATTGCTTCTCGTCGGGCGCCGAACTCGCAAGGGTAGGCGTTGAACTCGGCGGCTACGTCTCCTTTTCCGGAATCCTGACCTTCCCGAAGTCGGAGGAGCTTCGCGACATTGCCAAAACGGTCCCGCACGATCGCCTGCTTGTCGAGACGGATGCGCCCTACCTCGCGCCGAAGCGCTGGCGCGGCAAACGCAATGAGCCGTCCTATGTCGTGAACACGGCCGAGGTTCTGGCCGAGACGGTCGGTCTCAGCTATGCCGAGATGGCACGGATCACGACGGAAAACGCATTCCGCATTTTGTCAAAGATGCCGAGGATCTGACAGCGTGGGTTACAGGCGGCGTTTCACCATTCTCGGCTGTTCGTCGTCGCCCGGCGTTCCGCGCATTACCGGCGATTGGGGTGCCTGCGATCCAACCAATCCGAAAAACCGGCGCACCCGCGCGGCGTTCATGGTGCAGCAATATGATGACAACGGCGGCGTCACGACCGTCGTTGTCGACACAGGGCCGGACTTTCGCGAGCAGATGATCGCCGCGCGCGTCACTCATATCGACGCCGTCCTCTATACGCATGCCCATGCTGATCACATTCATGGCCTCGACGATCTGCGCGGCTATTTCTACGGCGCGCAGCAGCGGGTTCCGATCCACGCGACGCCGGACACCATGGACCGCATTCGACAGGGTTTCGGCTATTGCATAGAAACGCCTCCCGGCAGTAACTATCCGCCAATCGTTGAAGCGAAAGTCATCGAAAGCCTCGACGTGCCGCTACGGATCAGCGGCGCGGGCGGAACCATCTCCGTCCGGCCGCACCTGCAGCAGCACGGCGACATTCACTCGCTCGGCATTCGTGTTGGCGATGTCGCTTATTGTAGTGATATCAGTGACTTTCCGCCTGAAACGGTCGAAAAGCTTCAGGAACTCGACGTTCTCATCATCGATGCCTTGCAATACCGTTATCACCCGAGCCACCTATCACTCGAGCAGTCGCTCGACTGGATCGATCGCCTGAGGCCGAAGCGGGCGATCCTGACCCATATGCATACGCCGCTCGACTACGACACGGTTATGGCCGAAACGCCGGACCACGTCGTTCCGGCTTTCGACCAGATGAGCTTCGATGTCGAGCTGGCAGAACTCGCAAGCGCCTGACGACTGGCAGACTTTCACCTCAACGCATCCATCCGGACGTCTCAACGCTAGGCGGTCGGCGAGCCCCACAAACGCAACGCCAGAATGGCCTTCAAACGATCCGATAACAGGCCATTTTCAGAACATGCAACAAATACGAAATGGCTTCGTGGTTCCAAAGAGTGCGGTTTCGGCACTGAAGCTGGGTGAGTGAGTGAGCAAAAGCGGCGACAACATAGGGCATCCTACGCCGTAACCTTGTGCTCCTAGTGTTGCACTAGCATTTTGGGGGTGTTTGTTGCTTTTGTTGCGAGCAAGGTTCGCAACGGGATGGGACCCTGTTGCTGTTAAAAATCCGCGCCTTGTTGCATTTTCCGGCGAGAAGGGTCGCGAGGTTTCCAGGGCGAGGTCAACGATCTCCATCGCCGAACGCGGCCGCGATAACAGGGCGTGCTGGGTGGCTCTCCTCGTACCAGACGGCTGCAATGTGAGCTACGAAGTCATCTGGATCGAGCGGAAGCCCCGCAACGCGGACGGTGTCAGCATTTTCCCGCAAGAGATCACCGAGCGCCTCGCGATGGTACGCATAGAACGCGCCACTCTTAATACACGAAACTGCCTGAGCGAACTGCGCAGTTGCGAGCCCGTGCTTGGCTGCGATAGCAGCGAGGGTTTCCGGGGCGGAGCGCAAGAACTTCTCAATTGTATAGAGTGGCAGGTAGCCCACGGGCTTCGATGAACCCACTTCAGTCAGGCTGCGCAACAGCACGTCCCGTTGCTCGTCGTTTAATTCACGGCTCCTGGCCATTGCGTAATGACCTTTTCGAGTTTGCGGCTTCAGAGGCCAGGCGATGCCAGTCGAATTGCTGCTGCTGGCCGAAGAGGCGGATCGGGTTGCTCCAGCGAGATTTGCGCGTAGTGATCAAACTTGAGGGTGTGCTTGGCGCGGCCTGGTGCAAACACCTCAAGTACTTCTGCATACCCCAACATGTTGCCAAGTGGCACAGTCGCATCGACAAGCACATCGCCGCCCCGAGATTGTCGATCCTTAACGCGCCCATTCCGCGCTTTGAGGTCCTCGACAATCAATTCAGCATATTCCTCTGGTGCCGCAATTTCGACCTTCATAATCGGTTCGAACAGTACCAAGGTTGCCAAGCCCAGCGCGTCAAGGAAAGCCGCACGCGAAGCGATCTCGAAGGTCATCACTGAGGAGTCGAGGTCGTGGAAGGCACTATCGACCAACACGACCTTGATGTCCGTCACCACTGGAACGTTTGCAAGTGCATCGGACTGGATCGCCGGAAGAACACCTTTCGCTACGCCAGGAATGTACTCATTCGGTATCGCGTTTCCAACGATGCTTGAATTGAATTCGAAGCCACTTCCGGCTTGTTTCGGTGAGACGAGCAATTTAACGCGGGCGAACTCGCCTGCCGGACCGGCCCGTTTCTTGTGTGTATAGTCGACCTCTATAGAGTTCGTGATCGACAAACGATAAACAACCCGGAGCGGACCAACGTTGATGTAGGTGCGATCCATGAGAGCGAGCGCGGCAAGGAGCCCAGATTCGTCTTGTCCTCGAATGACGGCGCTGCCAGTTTCTGGATCGAAACAGACATTCAACGCAGGGCATTGTTGTTCTACTGCCTTTACCGCTAGGCTGATCTTGGCGATCTCTCGCTCTGATCGTGGCCAGACAGACACTTGAACGAGATCAGGATGCGTGCGGTTCATATGATCTCCGTCTCAAGACGACTCCAGCCGTCGAAGTGATGCTGGTAAGAGACTAGAGCTTGGCTGGGGTGTGGCAAGCTACACAATCTGCTTATGCGTGCATCATTCGACACCGAACGTAAGGGCAGTATTCCTCGCTAAGCTCGCTGGGGCCGCCGCGACTATCTCGTTGATGAGATCGATGTCGCCGACGAGAACGACGGGTCTCTATGCCGCGAGTTATCGCGGAACGCAACAGCCGTCAAACCGCCCAGATGTTCCATAATCTATCTTATCCGATTTATGGATGTAGCGGGGTACATTCTATTTCCAAGTGCGACATGCCAGTAATTTCAATGGCTTCACTTTGGAGATTTTGGCATGTCCAGATGCTATACGCAGATCACCCTCGCCGATCGCCGACGCCTGCATCACTTGGTGGCGGCAAAAGTTCCGGTAAACGAGATGGCACGTCGGCTTGGCCGCCATCGCTCGACGATTTACCGCGAGATCAAGCGCAACACGTTTCGCGATCGTGAACTGCCGGACTACGACGGCTACTACAGCACGGTTGCGAACGACATTGCGCAGGACCGACGTCGCCGGCTGAAAAAGCTGCGGCGTCACCCGAATTTGCGAACAGAGATCATCAACCAGTTGGAGGCTCTCTGGTCTCCGGAACAGATTGCCGGACGCCTGCTGTCGGACGGCCTCAGTCGTGTTCGCGTTTGCAAGGAGACAATCTATCGCTTTATCTACAGCAAGGAAGATTATGGGCTTGGTCTCTATCAGTATCTACCGGAAGGACGCCGCAAACGTCGTCCACTGCGCTCCAGGAAGCCGCGGGACGGTACGTTTCCAGCCACGCACCGCATATCCCAACGGCCTGATTTTATTGGAGATAGATCGCAGTTTGGGCATTGGGAGGGCGACCTCCTCATCTTCGAACGTCCACTCGGCCATGCCAATGTCACCTCCCTCGTCGAGCGCAAGAGCCGCTATACCGTTCTCATCAAGAATCCGAGCCGGCATTCGCGCCCCCTGTTTGATCACCATGTCGCAGAAAGAATTGCATCGCCTTGAAGTCGTCCAGAAGATCCGCGGTCAGCGCCTGAGCGTTGTTCAAGCCGCCGAACAGCTGAGCCTCAGCCGAAGCCAGGTCCACCGGCTGCTGCAGGCCTATGACCGTTCCGGTGCGGCCGGTCTCGTTTCGCAGAAGCGATCACGACCAAGCAATCGACGCCACAGCGAGGATTTTCGCAATGCAGCGCTGGATCTGATCCGCGAACGCTATCTGGACTTCGGCCCGACGTTGGCCCGCGAGAAGCTGATCGAACTGCATCACATCTCAGTCGCCAAAGAGACATTGCGCCAATGGATGACAGAGGCCGGTATCTGGGTTTCGCGACGCGAGCGCAAGCAGCGGGTTTTCCAGCCGCGCAGCCGGCGCGATTGTTTCGGTGAACTGGTCCAGATCGATGGCTCACATCACTGGTGGTTCGAGAACCGCGGCCCCAAATGTGCCCTGCTTGTCTATATCGACGATGCCACCGGAAAGCTTCTGCATCTGCGCTTTGCCGGGTCGGAGAACACGTTCGACTATCTGCATGCGACGAAGGCCTATCTGCAGCAATGGGGCAAGCCGCTGGCTTTCTATAGCGACAAGCATGGTGTTTTTCGTTCGACCCATGCGTCCGAGAAGGACCGGACGAGCGGCCTGACACAATTCGGTCGAGCGCTTTATGAGCCGAACATCGACATCATCTGTGCCAACACCCCGCAGGCCAAGGGCCGTGTGGACGTGCGAACCAGACATTGCAGGATCGGCTGGTCAAGGAGATGCGGCTTCGCGGCATCGATACGATCGAAGCTGCCAATGCCTATGCGCCTGAGTTCATTGCGGATTTCAACACTCGTTTCGGCAAGCAACCACGCAACCCGAAGGACATGCACCGGCCGCTGGCCGACCATGAGAACCTCGATGGTGCCTTGATCCGACCGAGATTTCCAGGCCATTGGCGGGCCAGAAGGTCGTGGTCTGCGACTACCCGGACGGACGGCTCGAGATCATGCACGAGAGCTTCACCCTGCCCTATAGGACCTTCGATACGTTGCGTTCGGTGCATCGTGCCGAGGTTGTCGATAACAAGCGGCTGGACGACATGCTGTCAATTGTCGCCGAGATGCAGGCCGGACGCCAACAGCAGCGCAGCAAGAGCGGTCCGAGTCGAACGGGCCAAACGGATCATATGTTCGGCATTCGGGACGGTAGCACAGCCAACGGCTATCAGAAGCGGGGTCGCAAGCCGGGCGGAGGACGGATTTTATGAACGATCCGGCGGTGATTGCGCGACGAGAGAAAGCGTTATTGAGGCAGCCAGCGGCGGAATAAAGATCGTCAATGCACGCCGATGTCGCTTTGCGTATCCGATTCCAACTGCAGGCAAGCTGCCCAAAGTCGCGTCTTGTGGAAGGATCCGTCCTGCAGAAGAGTGAGCCCCTCTCGTGCCTCATAGAGCAAGCCGAGCCAGCATAAGCGTTGGAAGACGCCATACTGAAGATCGGATTTCAACTCCCAGGCTTCTATGGTCATTTCGGTGTCCGACAGAGGCGCCAGGTCTGGATAGAGGATCTTCACAACGTCCATTGGCGTGCAACCTTCTCTGGCCTTGATATTGAGAAGATTGAGGAACATGCGCCACCAGCGTAACCGCGCTCGGACCTCCTCTTCCCGCTCGGTGGCGTGGACATACGAATAGAGATAATCCGTGGCGACCAGATCGAAGAAGGCTTGCGGGTTCACCAGAAACTCCCGGCCGCGTCTGGTTGGCAGCAGCACATCCTTTTTCCTGCGAAGAAGCTTCAGATGCCGGGCCATGTCGCGCACGACCCAAAGCGGCGGCATGTCGCTTTCATTGAGCACCTTGTTCATGCTGTAGAGGTCTTCGGCTGTGAATCCTGGCCAGAGGAAGTGCACAGCGGCCCAATGTACGAACTTGCGATTCATGGCGCCGGTTGCCGTCAATCCTATGCCACCCTCACCGTCAGCATAGGCAACCGAAAGAAGCATGCCGCGCAGAAGCGGTGACAAAGCGGCGACGTCAACGTCAGCAAGCAGCTCGATTTTTGGAAGCATTGCGAGATCCTGGTTTCAACCATGCAGCATAAAGCCGCTTGGAACCATCTACCATGAACGCCACAATTGAAACTGAGGAAGCTAAAGCCGAAGGGGTGTCCCTCACCCGCCCCGATCTGTCCTTGCAACCCGGACCAACCGGACAGATCGGGGCTGGTCGTCGTGCCGTGTGGCACCGCAAAGTGACATTCTAAGTTTGCCAGAAAGCTGGCATTCCAGCTTCTCCGCCACAATGGATGGGATGGATGGATGGAACGGATAGGCCGAGGGAAATCAGATACGCCGTCCGCCCGGACCCCATCGCCTTGCCCATTGTGCTGTTCAGCGCAGCGACTACAGCGCCCGCTTGCTGATCTATGCTCTTTCTTTGCGCGTAGACTGCCCTAGAGTTCTCTAGGACAGCAGGAGCCGTTGCCATGCGCGCCTTTCTCGCAGTTTTCATTCTGTGTGCCGCGTTCCTCGCTCTTGTCGCAACCGCTCGCGCCGAGGACCCGATCGACACGACCCGCGCGATGATCGAGGCGCAGATCAAAGCGTTCCTGAACGACGACGTCGACGCGGCCTATTCCTACGCCGCGCCTGGGATCAAGGCGATCTATCCCGACAAGAATGTCTTCTTCGCCATGGTCAAGAAGAGTTACGGGCCGGTCTATCACCCAGGCAACTATGCCTTCGGGCGCAGCCGCTCGGTCGACAACGGCGCAATGATCTACCACGAGGTTCTGATATCAGGCCGTGACGGGAAGGATTGGACCGCCGTCTACCAGATCGCGCGTCAGCCCGACGGAAGCTACAAGATCAACGGCGTCCAGATCGTGCCGAACACCGAGAGCAAAGGCATCTGAGCGGCGGTGAGGCGGCTTGCAGTGCGCCATGATGCGTTCGCCGCGAGCCTATCCGGTCTCAGACGGGCTCCAGGTCACCCCTCGCCCATTCTTCCTGCGTTTCCGCCATGAAGTCGGCAAAGCGCCCTTCGGCAATGGCCTTACGGATGCCCTGCATCACTTCCTGATAGTAGGCAAGATTGTGCCAGGAAAGCAGCATGCCGCCGAGCGCTTCGTTGGCGCGGACGAGATGATGCAGATAGGCGCGCGAGTAGTCGCGCGAGGCCGGGCAGTTCGACTGGTCGTCGAGCGGGCGCATGTCCTCGGCGTGGCGGGCATTTCGGATGTTGACTTTGCCTCGGCGGGTGAAGGCAAGCCCGTGCCGGCCGGAGCGGGTCGGCATCACGCAGTCGAACATGTCGATGCCACGCGCGACGGACTTCAGGATGTCATCAGGCGTGCCGACGCCCATGAGATAGCGCGGCTTCTCTGTCGGCAGAACTGGCAGCGTCTCCTCAAGCATCTTCAGCATGACGTGCTGCGGTTCACCGACGGCGAGGCCGCCGACCGCATAACCCTTGAGATCGAGATCAGTCAGCGCTTCGGCGGAGCGGATACGCAGCGAGGGTACATCCCCGCCCTGCACGATACCGAACATAGCCTTGCCAGGCTGGTTGCCGAAGGCGACCTTGCATCGTTCGGCCCAGCGCAGCGAAAGCTCCATGGCGCGCTCGATCTCGCGCGGCTCGGCCGGCAACGCGACGCATTCGTCGAGCTGCATCTGAATATCGGAGTCGAGCAGTCCCTGGATCTCGATCGAGCGCTCCGGCGACATGTGATGCAGGCTGCCGTCGACATGCGACTTGAAAGTCACCCCCTGCTCGTCGAGCTTGCGCAGACCGGAGAGCGACATCACCTGGAACCCACCTGAATCAGTCAGGATCGGATGCTCCCAACGGATAAGCTTATGCAGGCCGCCGAGGCGAGCCACACGCTCGGCCGTCGGGCGCAGCATGAGATGGTAGGTATTACCGAGGATGATGTCGGCGCCCGTCTCGCGAACTTGGTCGAGATACATCGCCTTGACAGTACCGACGGTGCCAACGGGCATGAAGGCAGGGGTGCGGATCGTGCCGCGCGGCATCGAGACTTCGCCCAGTCGGGCGCCTGTATCGGTCTTCTTGAGGGTGAACTGGAAGTTCTCGGTCATCTAGTCTTTCCGGAAAAGAAGGCTGGAGTCGCCATAGGAATAAAAGCGGTAGCCTGTCGAAATCGCGTGCCGGTAGGCCGCATGCATGGTCTCGAAGCCGGCAAAGGCCGAAACGAGCATAAACAGCGTCGAGCGAGGCAAATGGAAGTTCGTCATCAGCATGTCAACCGTCTTGAAGCGGTAGCCCGGCGTGATGAAGATGTCCGTGGCGCCGGCCCAAGCGCGGATCTCGCCGTTTTCCTGCGCAGCACTTTCGATCAGCCGCAGCGATGTGGTGCCGACGCAGACGATACGCCCGCCCCTCGCCCTGACGGCATTGAGGCTTGCCGCCGTCTCGGCGCTGACATGGCCGCTTTCCAGATGCATCTTGTGTTCGTCGGTGTCGTCGGCCTTAACCGGCAGGAAGGTGCCGGCGCCAACATGCAGCGTCACGAAATGCCGCTCGACACCTGATTGGTCGATGGCTTCGAAAAGCGCAGGCGTGAAGTGCAGGCCGGCCGTGGGAGCGGCCACTGCGCCCTCCTCGCGAGCATAGATCGTCTGATAGTCGGCGCGATCGCGCTCGTCCTCGGCGCGCTTGGCAGCGATATAGGGTGGCAACGGAATATGTCCGACGGAATGGATGGCCTCGTCGAGCATCGGCCCGGATAGATCAAAGGCGAGCGTGATTTCGCCGCCCTCGCTCTTCTCCTCGACGGTGCACTCAAGCTTGCCGAGCAGGCAGCTGTTGCCATCATGGCCGAAGGAGATGCGGTCGCCGATCTTGATGCGTTTGCCCGGCTTCGCGAAGGCTTTCCAGCGGCTGGGGCCGATGCGCATGTGCAGCGTCGCCGAAACCTGTTGACCGCCGGCGCCTTCGCGATGGCGGACGCCCTCGAGCTGTGCTGGGATCACCTTGGTGTCGTTGAAGACGAGCGCGTCCCCTACCCTCAGGAAATCGGGCAGATCGCTGATCCGATGGTCGGACAGCTGTACCTCGCCGGCCGGATCCACGACGAGCAGGCGCGCACTGTCGCGCGGGTCGGCAGGCCGCAGCGCAATCTGCTCATCCGGCAGGTCGAAATCAAAGAGGTCTACGCGCATCACTCAAATCCGGGCAAAGCGAAACCCGCCCCACGCTTTCGCGCAAGGGCGGGTTTCAGCAAAAATCACAATCAGACGTCAGCGGCAACCCGCATCGAGACAATCGAGTCCGGATCGACAACCGGCTCGCCCTTCTTGATCTTGTCGACGTTGTCCATGCCTTCGATCACCTGGCCCCAGACGGAGTACTGTTTGTTCAGCCACGGAGCGTCCGTGAAGCAGATGAAGAACTGCGAGTTTGCCGAGTTCGGATTCTGCGAACGTGCCATCGAGCACGTTCCGCGAACGTGGCTGACCGCCGAGAACTCCGCCTTGAGGTCGGGCTTCTCAGAACCGCCCATGCCGGCGCGGCTGGGGTTGAAGCTATCGCCGCCCTTCTTGCCGAACTTGACGTCGCCGGTCTGCGCCATGAAGTCGTTGATGACGCGATGGAAGACGACGCCGTCATAGGCCTTCTCGCGAGCGAGTTCCTTGATGCGGGCGACGTGTTCCGGTGCCACTTCCGGCAGCAGCTGGATGACAACGTTGCCCTTGGTGGTTTCCAGGATGATGGTGTTTTCGGGATCCTTGATCTCGGCCATTCTTCTTCTCCTATGTGCCTTGACGCTTATTTCTTGCCGACCGTGACCTTGATCATCCGGTCGGGATTGCTGACTTCGCCATTCTGGCCTTCGCCGCGCTTGATCTTGTCGACGTTCTCCATGCCGGAAACGACCTTACCGACGACCGTGTATTGGCCGTTGAGGAAAGAACCGTCAGCGAACATGATGAAGAACTGAGAATTTGCCGAGTTCGGATCCTGCGAACGGGCCATGCCGACCGTACCGCGAACGAAAGGCGTCTTCGAGAATTCGGCTGGCAGATCAGGCATATCGGACCCGCCGGTACCGGCGAGGCTTGCATCGAAGCCCTTTTCCATGTTGCCAAACTTCACGTCGCCGGTCTGGGCCATGAAGCCTTCGATGACGCGATGGAAGGCAACATTGTCATACTCGCCCTTCTTAGCAAGCGCCTCGATCTGGGCAACATGCTTCGGCGCGACCTCGGGCATAAGCTGGATTACGACCGGGCCATTCTTCAGCTGGATCGTCAGCGTATCGCCGGACTGTGCGAACGCGTCGCCGGCGAACGAGGCAAGATAAAGCACGCCTGCAAATGCGAGATAGAAAAGTTTCATGTTGGCTCCGTTGCGGCGACAAAGGTCGCCTAGGATTTGCGCTTGGATTGAAGGGCCTTCAAGACGGGCGCCGGCACGAATGCACTGACGTCGCCTCCCATTGCCGCGATTTGCCTGACTAATGTGGCGGTTATGGGCCGGGAGGCCGTTCCAGCCGGCAGGAAGATGGTCTGGATATCAGGC
This sequence comes from Rhizobium sp. LjRoot258, assembly GCF_964254185.1. Classification (NCBI taxonomy): domain Bacteria; kingdom Pseudomonadati; phylum Pseudomonadota; class Alphaproteobacteria; order Hyphomicrobiales; family Rhizobiaceae; genus Rhizobium; species Rhizobium sp. LjRoot258. Next base: position 1,450,359 of record NZ_CAXUST020000001.1, read on the forward strand.
GCCATCTGCCGGTTCATGCCCGCCATCTGCATCTCGTAGTCGAGGTCGGTGCCGTCCCGCAGGCCGCGGATGAGTAGTGTCGCGCCGTGAAACCGCGCCGCGTCGACGACGAGATTGTCAAAGGCTACAACGGAGATATCGCCGGCTTTTTCAGGCAGTGCTTCCGTGAGCGAACGACGAATTAGCTCCGCCTTCTCGTCAAAGGAAAAGAGCGGCGTCTTGCCCGGATGAACGCCGATCGCAACGATAACCTTGGATGCAACGCTCAGCGCCTGAATAAGGACATCCAGATGTCCGTTGGTGATCGGATCGAAAGACCCCGGATAAAAAGCTGTCGTCATTGGCCTAGCCGTTTGTTTCGACGCCTTTTGTCATGGATAAAGCCTGCCCGCAAGTCATAGCCCATCACTGAACAGCCGATGAACGTAGCATTCAAGGCGGCTTCAGGTGAGCTCACTATAACGAAGAGCGTCAATACCGATGTCATTCCGGCATCGGCCCTCCCCGGAAACGCTCATGCTGATCATCCTCGTTGTTTTCGCTGTCCTCGTCTCGCTGCTCGCGGAATTTTTCTACGGGTACGTGCGAGATCTTCGGGATGCAAGTTGGGTTCGGCCAAGCGTGCGGGAACACTACACAATTGTGCGTGCGACAGGAAACGTGGCGTTTAAATCGATTAAGGATTCTGAACGCCAGATGAACGAGGTATTCAAAGTCGCTTCAGATCGGCCTTGGTAAACGACCGATCAATGCCCCGGAACCATTTTCGCACGCATGCGTTCACTCAACCAGCGTAACGCGATACGCCCGCACAAGGAAGAAGATATGCCCAACAAGATTACCATGATTAATGCTGTTTGGATGGTAATGATGACTGGTATGCTTGCAGCGACTGTCGCGCTCTACGATCACAAAGTGGATGCGTCCAAGGTATATGGCCCCTATGCGTCGGCACGCGCGGCGATAACGAGTCAATACTAAGGAACGTGAACGCAAAACCCAGGAGGATTGCTCATGTTCACGATATTGACTGTGCTCACCGCCCTTATCAGCATCATGTTTGTCGTGTCCGTGGCTTCCACCATCACCGCTCTTCGCCATGAAAGCGAAGAGACGAAGAAGATCGATGGAAAGCACAGCTGGTTCTAACCGCTGTCGCCCTTCTGGGATTGACATTGAAGGCCGGATGAACCGACTTCGTCCGGCCTTTTTCCTGCTCTAATGATGGTGCCAGCGATCCCCGTTCCACGATGTCCACGCGAGGCTTTCTAATCCTCGATGCGCCGCACCATGATGACGTCATCGATCTCTCTGTTGTCATGCATAAAACCGCCGGGAATACGTCCCGCCTCATGGAAGCCTTCGCGCTTATAAAACCGTATGGCCGCCATATTCTCACCGCTGACCGCGAGCTCCTGCTGTCGGATACCGTTCCCTCGCGCATAGTCCACCGTCGCATCCAACAGTGATTTGGCGCAGCCGCCGCCCCTTTCGCTGCGACACACATAGACCATGATCAGCGTTGCGCGGTGTGCCATCTTGCTGGCACGTTGCCGGCTCAGCCCCATAATGCCAACAGGATCATCATGCCTGAAGGCCACGAATACCGGCCCGTCGATCAGCCGTTTAAGCCATTCATCCTCCGTGAGCACCTCCCAGTCCTCGGCGCTGCTGGCAAAGGCCGCGGGCTCGGTCCGCAGCGCTTCCAGCCGAATACGCTGGAAAATGGCAACGTCGTCAATACCGAGAATCCGGATCAATCTGCTCTCCATTCGACTGCAGCGCTGCTAATCGAGATGGTAGCGGCAGCGCCTCCAGGGTTCAGACAAAAGAAAACCGGGCAGCGGAACTGCCCGGTTTTTCAAGGTCAGAATAACAGCACATCAAGCTTCTGTGTCAGGCGCGCTTTCCGGGGTCGCAGCGAATTCGTCACCGTTCTCGGCTACGTCTTCGGCCTCTTCTTCCGGCTCGCTGATGCGCTCGACCGATACGACCTTCTCATCCTTGGCAGTTGAGAAGATGGTAACGCCCTTCGTTGCCCGGCTCGCGACGCGGATACCGCCTACGGGAACGCGGATTAGCTGGCCGCCGTCCGATACCAGCATGATCTGGTCGCCGTCGTTGACCGGGAAGGCGGCCACAAGCTCGCCAATCTCGGTCGTCTTCGAGGTGTCGGTGGCGCGGATACCCTTGCCGCCGCGGCCGGAAATCCGGAAGTCGTAGGAGGAGGAGCGCTTTCCGAAGCCCTTTTCCGAAACTGTCAGGACGTACTGCTCGCGTGCTTTCAGTTCCTCATAGCGTTCGTCGCTCAGCTGACCTTCCTCGGTCACTTCTTCGCCGACCAGCGAGATTTCTTCGGCGTCACCTGTCGTGAGGCGTCGCTCGCTTGCGGCTCGTTTCAGATAGGCTGCGCGCTCCCAGGGCTCGGCATCCACGTGTCCGACAATCGTCATCGAGATGATGCGGTCGCTGTCACCGAGGTTGATGCCGCGAACGCCGATCGAGTTGCGGCCGGCGAAGACGCGGACGTCATCGACGGGGAAGCGAATGCACTGGCCGAGCGCGGTCGTCAGAAGGACGTCGTCATGCTCTGTGCAGGTCTCGACGGAGAGGATTTCGTCGCCCTCTTCCTCGAGCTTCATCGCGATCTTGCCGTTGCGGTTGACCTGGACGAAGTCGGAAAGCTTGTTGCGCCGAACAGTCCCGCGCGTCGTCGAGAACATGACGTCGAGCTTGTCCCAGCTGTCCTCGTCCTCCGGCAACGGCAGGATGGTGGTGATGCGCTCGCCGGACTCCAGCGGCAGCATGTTGATCAGCGCCTTGCCGCGCGAGGTCGGCGTGCCGATCGGCAAACGATAGACCTTCTCCTTGTAAACGATACCGCGCGAGGAGAAGAACAGAACCGGCGTATGCGTGTTGAGAACGAACAGCTGGCTAACAAAATCCGCATCGCGCGTTGTCATGCCGGAACGGCCCTTGCCGCCACGGCGCTGGGCGCGATAGGTCGTCAGTGGCACCCGCTTGATGTAGCCGAGATGCGAGACGGTCACGACCATGTCTTCGCGGGCGATGAGATCCTCATCGTCCATCTCAAGACCACCGTCCATGATCTCGGTGCGGCGCGGCGTGCCGAATTCGTCGCGAACGGCTGCAAGCTCGTCCTTAACGATCGTCTGGATACGGATCCGCGACGACAGAATCTCCAGGTAGTCCTTGATCTCTTCGCCGATTTTGTTGAGTTCGTCGCCGATTTCGTCGCGGCCGAGAGCGGTCAGACGGGCCAAACGCAACTCGAGGATGGCGCGCGCCTGCTCTTCCGAGAGGTTATACGTCATGTCCTCGTTGATGCGGTGACGCGGGTCATCGATCAGGCGGATCAGGCTTTCGACGTCGGATGCCGGCCAGCGGCGCGTCATCAACTGCTCGCGCGCGGTCTGCGGATCCGGCGCCTGCCGGATGACGCGGATGACTTCGTCGATGTTGGCAACGGCAATCGCCAAGCCGACCAAGACGTGGGCCCGTTCGCGCGCCTTGCGCAACAGGAACTTCGTTCTCCGGCTAACAACTTCCTCGCGGAAGGAGACGAAGGCACGCAGCATATCGAGCAGCGTCAACTGTTCGGGCTTGCCGCCGTTCAGCGCCACCACGTTGCAGCCAAACGAGGTTTGCAGCGGCGTGTAGCGGTAGAGCTGGTTCAGGATGACGTCGGCATTAGCATCGCGCTTCAGTTCGACGACGACGCGATAGCCCTGGCGGTCGGATTCATCGCGAAGGTCGGAGATGCCTTCGATGCGCTTGTCGCGCACCAGTTCGGCCATCTTCTCGATCATCGTTGACTTGTTCACCTGATACGGGATCTCGGTGATGATGATCTGTTCGCGATCGCCGCGCATCGGCTCGATCGCGGCAACGCCGCGCATGACCACCGAGCCGCGGCCAGTTTCATAAGCCGAGCGGATGCCGGCGCGGCCGAGGATCTTCGCGCCGGTCGGGAAGTCCGGACCCGGGATTATCTGCATGATCTCGGGCAGTTCAATCGCCGGATTGTCGATCAACGCGATACAGCCGTCGATGACTTCGACGAGATTGTGCGGCGGAATGTTCGTCGCCATGCCGACAGCGATGCCGCCTGCCCCGTTTACCAGAAGGTTCGGGAACTTCGCGGGAACGACAACAGGCTCGGAGAGCGTGCCGTCATAGTTGTCGCGGAAATCGACCGTTTCCTTGTCGAGGTCGTCGAGCAGCGAGTGCGCTGCCTTTTCCAGACGGCATTCGGTGTAGCGTTCGGCCGCCGGCGGATCGCCGTCGACGGAGCCGAAATTACCCTGGCCGTCGATCAACGGCAGGCGAAGAGACCAGTCCTGCGCCATGCGCGCCAGCGCGTCGTAAATCGCCGAGTTGCCGTGCGGATGGTATTTACCCATCACGTCCCCGGTAACGCGGGCGCACTTGACGTATTTCTTGTTCCAGTCGATGCCGAGTTCGGACATGCCGTAGAGGATGCGCCGGTGCACTGGCTTCAGGCCGTCGCGCACATCAGGCAGGGCGCGGCTCACGATAACGCTCATTGCGTAATCGAGATACGACCGCTGCATTTCCTCCATGATGGAGATGGGCTCGATGCCTGGCGGGAGCTTCCCGCCGCCGGGGGGTGTTTGCTCAGTCAAAACGGATCACGATCTCTTCTAGAATCACTTGAAGATTTATAGCGGAAAGGCTGTTCTTAAGCCAATTTTGGCGAGGGTTTTGAACAGACTTTTGCGGTGTTATGAGGGCAATCTGGTCTTATAACGCCGCCATTTACGCCATCCAGGCAGCGCCATTTGCCAAATTGATTTCTCCGCATCACAATCGCTCAAAACCAAGCGTTTATATGGGCTCATGGAGAGACAATGGCAAGCGCCGACCAACTGATCAACGCTTTTACGACGCTGCTTGTCACGATCGATCCGCCCGGCCTCGCACCAATCTTTCTCGGGCTCACCACCGGCATGAGCCGTACTCAGCGAAAGCAGGTGGCGCTGCGAGGCTCGATCATCGCCTTTGTCATTCTCGCCGTCTTCGCCCTGTTCGGGGCCAGCGTGCTCGGGGTGCTCGGCATATCGATCGGAGCCTTCCGCATCGCCGGTGGTCTTCTGTTGTTTTGGATCGCGTTTGAAATGGTGTTCGAGAAGCGACAGGACCGTAAGGAGAAAACGAGCACGGCGGCGATCACCGTCGATCACATCCATAATATTTCGGTCTTTCCGTTGGCGATTCCTCTGATCGCCGGACCTGGCGCCATTTCGGCAACGATCCTGATTGCCGGGTCGATGCAGGGCTCACTCGAGCGTGCGCAATTGATCATCGTCATTGCGTCGAGCTTGCTGCTGCTGTTTTTCGCGCTGCTCATCGCCGACAGGCTTGATCGCTTCCTCGGTGTTACAGGGCGCGCAATTCTGACGCGCCTTCTCGGCGTCATCCTGGCTGCGCTGGCCACGCAGTTCGTCGTCGATGGCTTGAAATCCACGCTGGGGACGATGCCTGCTGGCTAGAAAGCGGTTTGTTAGCTCATTCCGCTAAGCCGCAGAAAATGGGCCACTTTGTTGCAGCGAGCGGACGTGCAGTTGGGGCGCGGACATCTCGTTTGTGCCCGCCTAGTCCACTGCCGACAGCAATGACAATCTCTGCTGGCTTAAGCGTATCGGGCCTTCCAATGTGTGAAGAACCCGTGCGTCCCGCGGCTCTGAGATCAAAAGGCAGACGGCGCACCTTGCGGCACGTCGTCTAGCAGATGTCGTAAAGGATACTTTGCGATCAGAACGGGATATCGTCGTCGAGATCGCGCGAAAAGTTTCCACCGCTACCACCGCCGCTGCTGCGGCCAGACGATTGCGAGGGCGCACCGTAATCGTCGCCGCCGCCGAAATCGCCGCCGGCACTGCTGCCACGACCGCCGCCGAAGCCCGAGCCGCCGCCTTCACCACGACCGTCAAGCATTGTCAGGGTCGAGCCGAAGCCCTGCAGCACCACTTCCGTCGAATAACGGTCCTGGCCGTTCTGATCCTGCCACTTGCGGGTCTGCAGCGCCCCTTCGATGTAGAGCTTGGCGCCCTTCTTCACATACTGTTCGACGACCTTGCAGAGGCCCTCATTGAAGACCACGACCGTATGCCATTCCGTCTTCTCGCGGCGTTCCCCGGAGTTGCGGTCACGCCAGGTCTCGGACGTTGCGATGCGAAGGTTGGCGATCGGCCGGCCATCCTGGGTCCGCCGGATTTCGGGATCAGCGCCCACGTTTCCGATCAGAATTACCTTGTTTACGCTGCCAGCCATACTTTCACCTTACCTGCCGCCCTGCCCGGCGGCGCTTGAACCAATCGGTGCACCTTAAACCATAGAGCGCCGGCGATGGGCGTCCATCGCCGGTTCATCCACAAGGAATTTTGTTCTTTATTTGTTCTAGTTTATCCCTATGATCCTGTCAACCGAATCGAAAACCTTGCAGCGGACGGACATTCAGCCTCGACTCGCCAGCCGGCATCACTAAATAAGGGGCTTGTTCCAGCACAGAAGCAGAAGACGATGAGCGAACTGAAGACGATTTCCATCCGCGGCGCGCGTGAGCATAATTTGAAGGGGATCGATCTCGATCTTCCGCGAAACAAACTTATCGTCATGACCGGCCTTTCTGGTTCCGGCAAATCCTCCCTTGCCTTCGACACCATTTATGCCGAGGGACAGCGGCGTTATGTCGAGAGCCTTTCGGCCTATGCGCGCCAGTTCCTGGAAATGATGCAGAAGCCCGACGTCGACCAGATCGATGGCCTGTCGCCGGCGATTTCGATCGAGCAGAAGACGACCTCGCGCAATCCGCGCTCGACGGTCGGAACGGTGACCGAGATCTACGACTACATGCGCCTACTTTTTGCGCGCGTCGGCGTCCCTTACTCGCCGGCGACGGGCCTGCCGATCGAGAGCCAGACCGTCAGCCAGATGGTCGACCGCGTCCTTGATTTCGAAGAAGGCACGCGCCTTTATATTCTCGCACCGATCGTGCGCGGGCGTAAGGGCGAGTATAAGAAAGAGTTGGCAGACCTTATGAAAAAGGGCTTCCAGCGCGTCAAGGTCGATGGCCAGTTCTACGAGATCGCGGATGTGCCGGCTCTCGACAAGAAGTACAAGCACGACATCGACGTCGTGGTCGACCGCATCGTGGTGCGGCCGGATATGGCATCGCGGCTTGCCGACAGCTTCGAGACCTCCCTCAAGCTTGCCGACGGCCTGGCTGTTGCGGAATTCGCCGACAAGCCGCTGCCGCCGGAAGAAACGGCTGCCGGCGGCTCCGCCAACAAGTCGCTCAACGAAACGCATGAGCGAGTCCTCTTCTCGGAGAAGTTCGCCTGCCCGGTGTCGGGCTTCACCATTCCCGAAATCGAGCCCCGGCTCTTTTCATTCAACAATCCTGCCGGCGCCTGCCCGACCTGCGACGGTCTTGGCGCACAGCAGAAGATCGACGCCAACCTGATCGTGCCAGAGCCCGAGCGCACGCTGCGCGATGGCGCCGTCGCGCCCTGGGCCAAGTCGACGTCGCCTTACTACAACCAGACGCTCGAGGCTCTCGGCAAGCACTACGGCTTCAAGCTCGGCGCCCGTTGGAGCGATCTATCGGAAAGGGCCAAGGACGTCATTCTGAACGGCACAGACGAGAAGATCGAATTTCACTATGCCGATGGTGCTCGGTCCTACACGACGCACAAGAATTTCGAGGGCATCATCACCAATCTCGAGCGCCGCTGGAAAGAGACGGACTCCGCCTGGGCGCGCGAGGAGATCGAGCGTTATATGTCAGCAGCCCCCTGCCCGTCTTGCGGCGGTTTCCGCCTGAAGTCGGAGGCTCTCGCCGTCAAGATCAACACGCTGCATATCGGCCAGGTGACCGATATGTCGATCCGCGTCGCTCGTGACTGGTTCGAGGTCCTGCCGCAGTCGCTTAACGCCAAGCAGAATGAAATTGCTGTTCGCATTCTCAAGGAGATCCGCGACCGTCTACGCTTCCTCAATGATGTCGGCCTGGATTACCTGAGCCTGTCGCGAAACTCCGGCACTCTGTCGGGTGGCGAAAGCCAGCGTATCCGGTTGGCGTCGCAGATCGGTTCCGGGTTGACCGGTGTATTGTATGTCCTCGACGAACCGTCGATCGGTCTCCACCAGCGCGACAATGCCCGCCTGCTCGACACGCTGAAGCACCTTCGCGATATCGGCAATACCGTGATCGTGGTCGAGCATGACGAGGATGCGATCCTGACGGCCGATGACGTCGTTGACATTGGCCCGGCGGCCGGGATCCACGGCGGTCAGGTGATCGCCCACGGGACGCCGCAGGAGATCATGGCAAACCCGAAGTCGCTGACCGGTAAGTACCTTTCCGGCGAGCTTGGCGTGCCGGTTCCAGATGAACGCCGCAAGCCGAAGAAGGGCAAAGAGATCAAGGTAATCGGTGCCCGCGGCAACAATCTGAAGAACGTCACCGCCTCCATCCCGCTCGGCGTCTTTACGGCAGTCACCGGCGTGTCGGGGGGCGGAAAATCTACGTTTTTGGTCGAGACTCTCTACAAGTCGGCTGCCCGGCGCGTCATGGGTGCGCGCGAAATCCCGGCCGATCATGATCGCATCGACGGTTTCGAGCATATCGACAAGGTCATCGATATCGATCAATCGCCGATCGGCCGCACGCCGCGTTCTAACCCGGCGACTTATACGGGCGCGTTCACACCGATCCGTGACTGGTTTGCCGGTCTGCCGGAAGCGAAGGCGCGTGGCTATCAGCCCGGGCGCTTCTCGTTCAACGTCAAGGGTGGGCGCTGCGAAGCCTGCCAGGGCGACGGTGTCATCAAGATCGAGATGCATTTTCTGCCGGATGTCTATGTCACCTGCGATGTCTGCCATGGTAAGCGTTACAACAGGGAGACGCTCGACGTTACGTTCAAGCACAAGTCCATTGCCGACGTGCTCGACATGACCGTCGAGGAAGGCGTTGATTTCTTCGCCGCCGTGCCTGCTGTGCGGGACAAACTGCAGGCGTTGAAGGATGTCGGCCTCGGTTACATCAAGGTCGGTCAGCAGGCGAATACTCTGTCAGGCGGCGAGGCGCAGCGTGTCAAGCTCGCAAAGGAGCTGTCGAAACGGTCGACAGGACGCACGCTCTACATCCTGGACGAGCCGACAACCGGCCTGCATTTCCACGACGTTGCCAAGCTCTTGGAAATGCTGCAGGAACTGGTTAGTCAGGGTAATTCGGTGGTCGTCATCGAGCACAATCTCGAGGTCATCAAGACCGCGGACTGGATTCTTGATTTCGGTCCGGAAGGCGGCGATGGCGGCGGTGAGATCGTTGCCGTCGGCACGCCGGAAGCAATTGTCAAGGAGAAGCGGTCCTATACCGGACAGTTCCTGAAGGAGTTGCTTGAGCGGCGCCCTGCTCGAAAAGCCGTAGCGGCAGCCGAGTGATGCTGAGAGCGGCTTCGCTCGATGATCTGCAGGCGGTCGAAGCGCTGACCGCGGAGGCCTATGCGCCTTATACGCAGCTCCTTGGGCGTCCGCCGATCCCCGTCGACGAGGACTACGCGCCGCGCATCCGTCGTGGCGAAATCTGGCTTCGGGAGGTGCAAGGCGAGCTCGCGGGCCTCGCCGTTATCGAACGGCACCCCGACCATGTAATGCTCTTCAGCATTGCTGTCGCACCAAGATTTCAGGGGGCCGGCCATGGTCTTGCAATCCTGAGATGGATCGAGGAGACGGCGCGGGAATGGAGGCTTCCGGAAGTTCGTCTCTATACGAATGCACGGATGGAGCGGAATATTGCGCTTTATCTGGCGTTCGGTTTTCAGGAAACGGGTCGCCGCGAGCATCCGCATCGGCCAGGATGGGTGATCGTCGACATGGCAAAGCAAGTCGGCGGACAGGCATAATCAGAGGAGGAAGGAATGACGAAATCCGGCAACATTCGCGTCGGCATCGGCGGCTGGACGTTCGAGGCGTGGCGGGATCATTTCTACCCCGGAGACCTCAAGCAGAAAGATGAACTGCATTATGCAAGCCGCAAGCTGAAGGTCATTGAGGTCAACGGTACTTATTACAGCTCGCAGAAGCCGGAAACCTTCGCCAAATGGGCGGCGGACGTGCCGGATGGGTTCACATTTTCGCTCAAGGCCAGTCGGTTCGTGACCAATCGCCGGATATTGGCAGAAGCCGGCGAGTCGATGGAACGGTTTCTGACTCAGGGCCTGACAGAGCTCGGCCCTCACCTGGGTCCGATCCTCTGGCAATTCGCGCCGACGAAGAAGTTCGATGCTGACGACTTCGAAGGCTTTCTCAAGTTGTTGCCTGAGAAGCAGGATGGCTTGCCTTTGAAGCATGTTGTCGAAGTGCGCCATGACTCGTTCAAGGTGCCGGAATTCGTGGCGCTGCTTGCGAAGTATGGGGTTGCGCCTGTTTGCGCCGAGCATTTCGATTACCCGATGATCGCGGATGTGACGGCCGACTTCGTCTATGCCCGCCTCCAAAAGGGTTCGGACGACATCAGGACATGTTATTCGCCAAGCGATCTGAAGGCTTGGGCCAAGCGCCTCGAGACCTGGGCGGAGGGCAAGATGCCCGACGATCTGCCCTTGATCGACGGCAGTCGCAAGGTAGCAACCGAGCCGCGCGACGTCTTTGCCTTCATGATCCACGAAGGCAAGGTCAATGCGCCCTTCGGTGCAATGGCATTACAGGAAGAGATGGCACGATAGGGTAGTTTTCAGAGCGGGCGGACATGGGTTGCCAATTCTTCCGCCGTCAGCCCTTTGCCCGCCCGCACGCCAGCCTCTCCATGCATGTAGACGCCGGCAGCAGCCGCTTCGAAAGCCGGAAAGCCTTGGGCCAGCAGGGCTCCGATGATCCCGGCGAGGACATCACCGGAGCCGGCTGTCGCGAGCCACACCGGTGCGTTCGTGTTGATATAGGCTCTACCATCCGGCGAGGCGATGACGGTATCTGCGCCTTTGTAGACGATTGCGGCGTTGGCCCGTGCCGCCGCCGCCCGCGTCTTTTCGACCTTCCCCATGGCCGCGTCGGCGGCGATATCGGGAAACAGTCGGCCGAACTCGCCCTCATGTGGTGTCATGACTAGCCGTGGCTTGCCGGCGAACTGCGAAAAGAGCTCATCCGGAGCGTCTTTGAACGAAGTGAGCCCATCGGCGTCAAGCACCAGATGGCGCTTGGCAAGCGCTGCCACGAACCGGCGTGCCTTGACGCCGACGCCGAAGCCGGGGCCAAGAACGAATGTCTGTAACCGCTCGTCGCGCAGCCAATCGCGGAGCGCGACCTCGTCGTCGATCGCATGCAGCATGATCGCCGTAAGGTGTGCCGCATTGGTGCCCAGTGCGTCTTCCGGCGCGGCGATTGTCACAAGCCCTGCCCCGGCCTTCAAACCCGCTATCGCCGACATCCGCGCAGCGCCGGTCTTGCTCGCTTCGCCGGAGAAGACGACAAGGTGGCCACGCTTGTATTTGTGTGTTTCCAGTCCGCTCGATGGCAGCACATGGCGCCATCGTTCCGGCCTGTTCTCTGCAATCTGTTGCTTCTTCTCGGCGCGGATGATGCGGGCGGGTATGCCGATATCGAATACTTCCAGTTCGCCGCAGAGCTCTCGCCCCGGCATCAACAGGTGACCGGGTTTCCGCGTCATGAAGGTCACGGTCCGATCCGCCACAAAGGCTGCTCCTCGAACGGCTCCGGTGCGACCGTCGACGCCGGATGGCAGGTCGACGGCAATCACCGGCACCAGCGCCTCCTTCACCCGTTCAATCACGTCGCAGACGTTCTTCGGCACATCGCGGGCAAGGCCGGACCCGAACAGGGCGTCGATAACCACATCGCCGTTCCGCGGTTGATATGTCTCAAGGGGCTGTGCGGCCGTCGGCGCCAAACTGTCCCTTGCTCGGGCGGCATCTCCCTTGAGCCTCTCCGGTTCGCCCATCTGGAATATATCCACAGTAACGCCGCTCTCGGCCAGTCGACGTGCGGCAACATAGCCGTCGCCGCCGTTGTTGCCGGGTCCACACAGCACGGCCGCGCGAAGGGCGGCCGGAAAATCGCGCAGCAAAATGGCCGCTGCCGCGGCACCGGCCCGTTCCATAAGGGAATAGCTGTCGATACCCGACGCGGCTGCCGCCGCATCGACAGCTGTCATGTCTTCCGGGGTAAGGAGCAACTCGGAGATTCCGTCGGTCATCGCCGCATTCAAACAGAAATCGCCTAAATAACAACCGGCCGATTGATCATTGCGCAGATCAAAAAATATGCAATTGCACAACAGAAAGGCTGGCGCTGTACGTCGTCGGGAATTATTAGTACGGGCAAATATTCCAGAAATTGGCCCAGATTTGCCTCCAGTGCGTCGATTTTCGAATGTTTTTATCCAAAAGAACCCGAAAACTACTGATTTTGCGCACCTTTTCGCAGGGTTGGTGGTGTTTTTCGAAAAATCGGCTTCCCAACTGGCACGATAACTGCATCATGACGCAAAGCAGGTCTGAGCCTGCTTTTAACGGGAGAAGCGGAGAGTCATTTTCTCATGAAAAAGATCGAAGCGATCATTAAGCCCTTCAAGCTCGACGAAGTGAAGGAAGCCCTTCAGGAAGTTGGCCTGCAGGGTATTACAGTTACGGAAGCGAAGGGCTTCGGTCGCCAGAAGGGCCATACGGAACTCTACCGTGGCGCGGAGTATGTCGTCGACTTCCTGCCGAAGGTGAAGGTGGAAGTCGTCCTTGCGGACGAAAACGCGGAGGCCGTCATCGACGCGATCCGCAAGGCAGCCCAAACCGGCCGCATCGGCGACGGTAAGATTTTCGTGTCAAATATCGAAGAAGTCATCCGCATCCGCACCGGCGAAACCGGTATCGATGCCATCTAGTCTTTATCGCCTTCGGGCGAACCAAAGTATCGTCATCTCAAATAAAGGAACTATTTAATGGCGACCGCAAGCGAAATTCTTAAGCAAATCAAGGAAAACGACGTCAAGTTCGTCGACCTGCGCTTCACCGACCCGAAGGGCAAGCTGCAGCATGTCACGATGGACGTGGTCTGCGTCGACGAGGACATGTTCGCTGACGGCGTCATGTTCGACGGTTCCTCGATCGCTGGCTGGAAGGCCATTAACGAATCCGACATGGTACTGATGCCGGACCCGGAAACGGTTCACATGGACCCTTTCTTCGCCCAGTCCACCATGGTCATTCTCTGCGACATTCTCGATCCAGTTTCCGGCGAAGCCTACAACCGCGATCCCCGCGGCACTGCCAAGAAGGCTGAGGCTTACCTGAAGGCATCCGGCATCGGCGACACCGTCTTCGTTGGCCCGGAAGCAGAATTCTTCGTCTTCGACGACGTTCGCTACAAGGCTGATCCTTACAATACCGGTTTCAAGCTCGATTCCACGGAACTGCCGTCGAACGACGACACGGAATACGAAACCGGCAACCTCGGCCACCGTCCGCGCGTCAAGGGCGGCTACTTCCCGGTTCCGCCGATCGACAGCTGCCAGGACATGCGTTCGGAAATGCTGACGGTTCTGTCCGAAATGGGCGTCATCGTCGAGAAGCATCATCACGAAGTGGCGGCCGCCCAGCACGAGCTCGGCATCAAGTTCGATACGCTCGTGCGCAACGCCGACAAGATGCAGATCTACAAGTACGTCGTGCACCAGGTCGCCAACGCCTACGGCAAGACGGCCACCTTCATGCCGAAGCCGATCTTCGGCGACAACGGCTCGGGCATGCACGTTCACCAGTCGATCTGGAAGGGCGGCAAGCCGACCTTCGCCGGCGACGAATATGCAGGTCTTTCTGAAACATGCCTCTACTACATCGGTGGCATCATCAAGCATGCCAAGGCGATCAACGCGTTTACGAACCCGTCGACGAATTCCTACAAGCGTCTCGTCCCGGGCTATGAGGCACCGGTTCTGCTCGCCTACTCGGCTCGCAACCGCTCCGCCTCGTGCCGTATTCCGTTCGGTACCAACCCGAAGGCAAAGCGCGTCGAAGTCCGTTTCCCGGACCCAATGGCGAACCCCTACCTCGCCTTCGCCGCGATGCTGATGGCTGGTCTCGACGGCATCAAGAACAAGATCCATCCTGGCAAGGCCATGGACAAGGATCTCTACGACCTGCCGCCGAAGGAGCTGAAGAAGATCCCGACGGTCTGCGGCTCGCTGCGCGAAGCGCTCGAAAGCCTCGACAAAGACCGCAAGTTCCTGACGGCCGGCGGTGTCTTCGATGACGACCAGATCGACTCCTTCATCGAGTTGAAAATGGCCGAAGTGATGCGCTTCGAGATGACGCCGCATCCGGTCGAGTACGACATGTACTACTCGGCTTGATGATCAAGAAAGGGAAGCCCCGGCTAAGCCGGGGCTTCGCGTAGCGATGTCACGCGGCCAAGCGGTGGATGTGACACTCATGTGACGAGATCCTGCACAAATCTTGATTTGAGTAGGGCCAATCACCAAATCAGGTGATGAAAGGAAGTCGTACCATGAAAGAAAGAGTAGCAAAGTTCAGTATCGGCGAAGTGGTTCGGCACAAGGTATTTCCGTTCCGTGGCGTCATATTTGACGTAGATCCGGAATTTGCGAACACGGAAGAATGGTGGAACTCCATTCCCGCCGAAGTACGCCCCAGCAAGGACCAGCCCTTCTACCACTTGCTCGCCGAAAACGATGAAAACGAATACGTCGCCTACGTATCCGAGCAGAATCTGGTGAATGACGAAAGCGGCGTCCCGCTTCGCAACGAGCAGGTCTATCAGATTTTCGATATGGCGCCCTCGGGTCAGTTCAAGCCCAAGATGAACTTCACCCATTAAGGTTTGATGCCAACATGCGAAAGCCCCGTCCTCGACGGGGCTTTTCTTTGCGCTACAGCAACAAAAAACCCGGCTCAAGGCCGGGTTTTCGGTATTCTTTTGGCGCTCTGGCTTACTGAGCCTTTGCTGCCTTTTGTGCTTCTTCGAGCTTCTTGCGGGCTTCGTCAGCCTTCTTCTGCATGCTGTCCTGCAAGCTCTTCTGGCTTTCGGCCAACTTGGAAGCGGAAACCGGTTCGCCGTCGAATGCGCCGGTGAAGCCTTCAAGCGAGATCTTGATCGGGTTCGGCGCGCGGCGGAAGTTGATCGAGGTCAGAACCAGATCGGTGCCCTTCTTCAGGCTAGCGACCATGGCGTCGGTCAGCTGGATCTGGGCGACGCAGCGATCGGGCATACACATCAGGTAGTCGATCTTCTGGCCCTTGCCGCCGTCGATCTGCAGGGAAACGCCCGGCGGGATCAGACGAGCCGGCGGCACCGAAACCTGGAGGCTCTTGTTGTTGATCTTGCCGGAGACGGTGATAAGGCCGACGCCCGTAACGAGCTGGCCGCCGCCTGCGAGAACGACGTTCTGGACGACGCAGACGTCATTGTCTTCCTGCTTGCTGCAGGTCTTGTACCAGCCGAGACGCGGGGCGCCGGCAGCAGTGGCGGGAGCGTCGGCGGAGGCCGCTGCATCCTGCGCAAAGGACGATACCGGAGCCGCTGGAGCACCGAGCATCACTGCCAGAACGGACAGGGCTGCCCGCGTTTTGTTTTCAGCCTTGAACATCATAACGAATTCCGTCTCCTGAAATCCCTTAGGGACGACAACGTGCCATCCTCACCAACAGGGTTGTTCGCACTCCACCTCTTAAAACAATGAGGCAAATGCATGACCCCCGCCTTTCGGGTTCCCCTGTTACATTGCGTCGGGTCAGATATCCAGTATTTCTTTGACCTTTTCAGGGTCATCCGAAAGAATTCGGCGCGGATGGTGAACTGCGGTGGCTGCGTGATAGTCTTGCGCCGAATCGTGCCGTTCCCGGAAAGGACCTCAACGATGCTCCGGATCGTTCTTCCCGTCATCTTCACGCTGGTTGGCAGCGCAGCTCTCGCCGAGCCGGTGCATGGCATCGCAATGCATGGCGCACCGGCCCTGCCCGCCGATTTCAAGCATCTTCCCTACGTCAGTCCCGATGTGAAGAAGGGCGGGAAGATCAATTACGGGGTCGTCGGGACCTTTGACAGCCTCAATCCCTTTATCCTGAAAAGCATGCGCACGACGGCGCGCGGCATGTGGGATCCCGAATACGGGAACCTCGTCTTTGAGACGCTGATGCTTCGCTCACGCGACGAACCCTTCACGCTTTATGGCCTGCTTGCCCAGTCCGTCGAATGGGATGAGGATCGCACCTATATCCAGTTCAATCTCAATCCGGCCGCCAGGTGGTCGGACGGCCAGCCGGTGACGCCCGATGACGTGATCTTCACCTTCAACCTTCTGAAGGAAAAGGGCCGCGTTCCCTTCAGCACGCGACTGAACGCCGTGGCGAAGATGGAGAAGGTCGGAAACCACAGCGTTCGCTTCACCTTCAACGACAAGGCCGATCGCGAGTTTCCGCTGATTCTCGCTGGCTCCACGCCGATCCTGCCAAAGCACGCCATCGACCCCGAGACATTCGATCGGTCATCGCTCACGCCTCCTGTCGGGTCGGGTCCCTACAAGATCAAGTCGCTGAAGCCTGGCGAAAGCATCACCTTCGAACGCGATCCCAACTACTGGGGCAAGGATGTTCCTGCGAAAGTCGGCCTCGACAACTACGACCAGATCACGGTCCAGTATTTTCTGCAGGACACGACTCTCTTCGAGTCCTTCAAGAAGGGTGATATCGACATCTACCCGGACGGCAGTCCCGGCCATTGGGCGAGCGCTTACAATTTCCCGGCAGCAACATCCGGCAACGTCGTGAAGGACACGTTTGAACCAAAACTTCCGAGCGGCATGTTCGGCTTCGTCTTCAACACCCGGCGGCCGGTCTTCAACAACGCGAAGCTCCGCGAGGGGCTGTCGTTGATCTTCGATTTCGAATGGGCGAACAAGAACCTCTTCTCGAACGCCTACATCCGCACCCAGAGCTTCTGGCAGAACTCGGATCTGTCGAGCTCCGGCGTGCCTGCCGACGAGCGCGAGCTGAAGCTCCTCGGCCCCATCAAGGATCGCATCGATCCGGCGATTCTGAACGGCACTTACAAGCTTCCCGTAACGGATGGCTCAGGCCGCGATCGCAACGTCCTGAGGCAAGCGGCGGCGCTCCTCGAGGAAGCAGGCTATACGATCAAGAACGGCAAGATGAGCGACGCCAACGGCCGGCCGCTTGCCTTCGAGATCATGACGCAGAACACCGATCAGGAGAAGCTCGCAGTCTCCTACCAGCGTTCGCTACAGCTGCTCGGCATCGCCGCGACGATCCGCACGGTGGACGATTCGCAGTATCAGAGCCGCACGAATAGCTTCGACTACGATGTCATCGTGAAGTCCTACACGTCGTCTCTGTCTCCGGGCATCGAACAGCTGGGACGCTGGTCTTCCGCGGCCAAGGATCGTGAAGGCACCGACAATTTCGCCGGCGTCGCCGATGCCGATGTCGATACGCTGATCCAGCACATCCTCATGGCTCGTTCGGCCGAAGACTTTACAGCGGCGGTGCGCTCTCACGACCGTATGCTCTTGTCGGGACACTATGTTCTGCCGCTCTACCACGTCGATCAGCAATGGGTCGCGCGCAGCAAGCGGATCGGCCACCCCGAGACGGTGCCGCTCTACGGTTACCAGCTGCCGGCATGGTGGGATCAGAGCGTCCAATAGAGGGTTCCTTTTTCCTGCCTGGTTGAAGTCTCCCGCCGCAAGGCCTAGATGGCGGGAAAGTTTCGGTTTGAGGAAAAAGGAAAGCCCATGGAACGCATTACAATCGACGTTGTCTCTGACGTCGTCTGCCCGTGGTGCTATCTCGGCAAGGCGCGGCTCGAGCTTGCGATCGCAGAAGTCCAGGACGAGGTCGGTGTGGACATCAACTGGCGCCCGTACCGCCTCAACCCCGACTATCCGCCCGAAGGCGTCGACCAGAAGAAAGCGCTGGAGCAGAAGCTCGGCGGCGCCGAGCGTGTCGCTCAAGGGCACAAGATGCTGAGCGAGCTTGGTCGCGAAGTCGGCATCAACTTCGATTTCGACGCGATCAAGATCGGCCCGAACACGCTGGATGCACACCGCCTGATCCATTGGGCAATGGTCGAGGATCGCGAGAAGCAGGACCGTGTCGTCAATGCCCTCTTCAAGGCCAATTTCGAGGAAGGGCGCAACGTCGGCGACCATTCCGTTCTGCTCAATGTCGCACAGAACGCCGGTATGGACCGAGCGGTCGTCTCCTCCCTGCTTGAATCCGACGCGGACAAGGATCTCGTGATCGCCGAGATTGAGGCCGCGCAGAAGATGGGCGTCAACGGCGTGCCGTTCTTCATCTTCGACCAGCAGTATGCCGTCAGCGGCGCTCAGACACCGGATGTGTTGGCAAACGCCCTTCGCGATATCGCCAAGGCGAAGGCCGAAGCGCGCGCCGGCATGAACTGAGCGTGCTTACGCCTTCGCCATTTCCGCGAGCTGCGTCATGATAACCGCTGCACCCTGCAGCCGCTTTTCGGGGGTCGGCAGGTCGCGGGTGAGGAACACACTCTGGTCCGGCCGAATCTTCGCCATGGAGCCATGCTTGGCGATGTAGCCAACCAGGCTTGCGGGATTCGGAAACTCCTTGTTGCGGAACTGGATCACAACGCCCTTGGGGCCTGCATCCAGCTTCTCCACGTTTGCGACGCGGCAGAGCGATTTCACGTAGACGATCTTCAGGAGGTGCTGGACCTCGATCGGCATCGGGCCGAAGCGGTCGATCATTTCAGCGCCGAAGCCATCGATCTCCTTCAGTTCCGTGATCTCCCCGAGACGGCGATAGAGTGCCATGCGCAGGTGCAGATCGGGCACGTAGCCATCCGGGATCATCACCGAAGTTCCGACCGAGATCTGAGGCGACCAGCCGCTATCCTGGATCTCATCGACGCCCTTCACCTCGGCAACTGCCTCTTCCAGCATCTGCTGATAGAGCTCGAAGCCGACTTCCTTGATATGGCCGGACTGCTCCTCGCCAAGCAGATTGCCTGCTCCGCGAATGTCGAGATCGTGACTGGCAAGCTGGAAGCCCGCACCAAGCGTGTCGAGCGACTGCAGCACCTTGAGGCGACGTTCGGCCGTCGCCGTCAGCACCTTGTTGACCGGCAGCGTGAAGAGCGCAAAAGCGCGGACCTTCGAGCGTCCGACGCGGCCGCGTAGCTGATAAAGCTGAGCGAGGCCGAACATATCGGCGCGGTGGACGATCAGCGTATTGGCGGTCGGCACGTCAAGACCCGATTCCACGATCGTCGTCGACAGCAGCACGTCGTAGCGCCCGTCGTAGAAGGCATTCATGATGTCTTCGAGTTCGCCAGCCGGCATCTGACCGTGCGCGACAGCGACTTTCAGCTCCGGCACGTCGGACCGCAGGAACGCATGCACATCCTCGAGATCGGCAAGCCGCGGGCAGACATAGAAGCTTTGACCGCCGCGATAGTGCTCGCGCATCAGCGTTTCGCGGATGACGAGCGAATCGAACGGCGAAATGAAGGTGCGCACCGCCATGCGGTCGACCGGAGGCGTCGTGATCAGCGACAGCTCGCGCACACCCGTCATCGCGAGCTGGAGTGTGCGGGGGATCGGTGTTGCCGAAAGCGTCAGAACGTGTACGTCGCTCTTCAACTCCTTCAGACGCTCCTTGTGCTTGACGCCGAAGTGCTGTTCTTCGTCGATGATCAGCAGCCCGAGATTGGCGAACTGGATGCCCGCACCGAGAAGCGCGTGGGTACCGACGACGATGTCGGTCTTGCCCTCGGCCACTTCCTTCTTCGTCAGCGCCAGCTCCTTCGAACCGACGAGGCGCGAGGCCTGCTGGATGCGCACAGGCAGGCCGCGGAACCGCTCGGAGAAGGTCTTGAAGTGCTGGCGGGCCAGCAGCGTGGTCGGCACAACCACGGCAACTTGAATACCATTCATCGCCGCCACGAAGGCAGCACGAAGCGCCACCTCTGTCTTGCCGAAGCCGACGTCGCCGCAGACGAGACGATCCATCGGCCGGCCGGCCCCAAGATCGGAGCGCACGGCCTCGATGGCGTTGTCCTGGTCTTCCGTCTCGTCGTAGGGGAAGCGGGCGGAGAACTCATCATAGAGCCCTTCCGGCGTCGTCAGCACGGGCGCGTGTCGCGTCAGGCGTTCGGCGGCAATACGGATCAGCGCATCCGCCATATCGAGCAGTCGCTTCTTGAGCTTGGCCTTGCGCATCTGCCATGCGCCACCGCCGAGCTTGTCGAGCTGCGCTTCCGTCCCCTCGCCGCCGTAGCGCGACAGCAGGTCGATATTCTCGACTGGTAGGAAGAGCTTCGCATCGTCGGCATACTGCAGTTCAAGGCAGGCATGCGGCGCGCCCGCCGCTTCGATCGTGCGCAGGCCCACGAACCGGCCGATGCCGTGCTGCGCGTGGACGACGACCGAACCTTCGTCGAGACCGGCGACCTCGGAGATGAAATCCGCAGCGCGCTTGCGCCGCTTCGAGCGCCGCACCATGCGGTCGCCGAGAATGTCCTGCTCGCCGATGACCACCAGATTGCCGGCTTCAAATCCGGATTCGAGACAGAGCACAGCGGCTGCTGCCTCGCCTTTGGCAAGGCTGTCGATCTCCTTCAGGGCGCCGATCGGTTTCACGCGCTCCAGGCCGTGTTCGTTCAGCACCTGCAGCAGACGGTCCAGCGAACCTTCCGTCCAGGCGGTGATCAACACCTTGGCGCCGGATGAGCGCCGGTCTGCAATATGCTTCACGACGGCGTCGAAGACATTCACGCGTTCGGCATTGCCACCCCCCTCCGCGTTCGAGCGTGCCCACCGCTCGCCCTGTCGAGCATCGAGATTGATGACGCGCCGCGCCTCTCCCTCGTGCTCGTTGAAGGGCGAAATCCGCATCGCGTCGAACGCGTCGAGCGTGTTGGCGAAAGTCTTTCCGTCCAAATAGAGCTGGCCGGGCGTCACGGGCTTGTAGGGCGTTCCTTGCGCCATCTGACCTTTGCCGGGCTGTCCGGAATTCAGGCGCGCATCATAATAGTCGAAGACAAGCTTGGAGCGCTCCTCGGCAGCCTGGCGTACCGTGTGATCGGTCACCAGTCGGAAGCCTGTGAGATAGTCGAATACCGTCTCCAGCTTCTCGTAGAAAAGCGGCAGCCAATGCTCCATGCCCGGATAGCGCCGCCCCTCCGATATGGCGAGATAAAGCGCATCGTCGCGCGTTGCCGCGCCGAACGAGGAGAGGTAGTTCTTGCGGAAACGGCTGATGGTATCGGGGGTCAGCGTGACCTCGCTCATCGGGTTGAGGTCGAGCGAGCGGACCTGCCCTGTCGTGCGCTGGCTTGCCGGATCGAAGCTGCGGATGCTTTCCAGCGTGTCGCCGAAGAAATCGAGGCGAACAGGCTCCTCGGAACCGGGCACGAAGACATCCAGAATGCCGCCGCGCACCGCATATTCGCCGACCTCGCGCACCGTTGCGACGCGGTCGAAACCATTGCGTTCCAACCGCCCGGCAACGTTGTCCATGCGCACAGTGTTTCCCGGACGTGCGGAAAACGCCAGGCTCTCGATGACCTCCTGCGGGGCAACCTTCTGCAGCATCGCATTGACGGTCACCAGCACGATGGCCGCATGCGGTTTCTTACAATGCGCGATCAGGCCGCCCAGCGCCGCGAGCCGGCGTGCTGATGTATCCGCGCTCGGCGAAACGCGGTCGTAAGGAAGACAGTCCCAGGCCGGCAGGGTCAGAACCGGGATCTCGGGCGCAACGAAGCCGAGAATCTGCTCCAAGTCGGCCATCCGCTGGCCATCGGAAAGCACGTAAGCGACCGGCTCGCCGGCGCGTGCCAGATCGGCCAGCAACAAAGCCTCCACACCTGTGGGCACGTTGCCGATGGTCAGCGGCTCGGCGACGGCTGACAGCTTCTTTGCGTTAAAACCTGGGATCATTACGCGTTCCTGGGCAGGGCGTCGGCTGGATACTCGAAATCGGGCTTGTAGGCGGCAAGGCGCTCAAACATCGGCGTCTGAAAACGCTCGGGCACCGGCCATGTTCCCATGATCCAGCGCACAAGATCGTTGTCCTCTTCGGCCATGATGGTTTCGAACTCGCCGAGTTCGGTCTCTGACAAGGTGGCGATCTCCTTTTCGGCGAACTGCCCGAAGACCAGATCCATCTCGCGAATGCCGCGATGCCAGCAGCGAAAGAGGATTCGGCGGCGGCGCGGATCAAGATCGGCGCTCGAGAGTGACACACCCGTCATGGCGTTACCTTCCTGTTGATGCGCCTCTATAGACCCTCGAAAGCGGCTTGTCAGCCTTGCCAAGGCCGCATTGTTCATCGCATTTTGCCGCCATGCGCCCCGCTATTCTCGATCCGCTGTTTTCGCCCGTTTCCGCCCTGCCCGGCGTCGGCCCAAAGATCGCCGAGCTGCTGGTAAAGCTGCTTGGGCGCGAGACGCCTGACGATACGCGCGTCGTCGATCTGTTGTTTCATGCGCCGCATTCCCTGATCGACCGTCGAAACCAACCCGGTATCGCCCGCGCGCCGCAAGGCGCCATCGTCACCGTCACGGCTCGCGTGGATCGCCACCAGGTGCCGCCGCGCGGCAAAAGCAACATCCCTTACCGCGTTGTCCTGCATGACGAGACCGGTGAACTGACACTCGTTTTCTTCCGCGGCCAGGCGGCATGGCTGGAAAAGCAATTACCGCTCGACGAAGAGGTGACCGTCAGCGGCAAGATCGACTGGTTCAATGGCCGCGCTTCGATGGTGCATCCAGACTATATTGTGAAGGCCAGCGAGGCCGAGAATCTGCCCCTCGTCGAGCCGATTTACCCCCTCACCGCAGGTCTTTCGCCAAAGACACTGCGCAAGATCATCGAAGCCGCGCTGCCGCGCACACCCGAACTGCCGGAATGGATCGACCTGACCCTCGCGCAGAAACAGGGGCTGCCCTCGATAGCCGATGCTTTCCACGCGCTGCACGAACCATGTGATCGCGCGGATATCGATACGCAAGCCCCTGCCCGTCGCCGCCTCGCCTATGACGAATTCTTGGCGGGCCAGCTCTCCCTCAGTCTAGTGCGCCAGCGCCTGCGCAAGGTCGCCGGCCAACCGGTGCATGCCACCGGCATCATCAGCCGGCAAATCCTGCAGACCCTGCCGTTCTCTCCGACCGGCAGCCAGAACGCCGCGGTTGCAGATATCCTCAAGGATATGGCCGGCGAAGACCGCATGCTGCGGCTGCTTCAGGGCGATGTCGGCTCCGGCAAGACGCTGGTCGCACTGATAGCGATGGCCGCTGTCATCGAAAGCGGCGGCCAGGCCGTCCTGATGGCCCCCACGGAGATCCTCGCGCGTCAACACTACGCGACGATCTCGAAATTCGCCGCTTCGGCAGGTCTGCGCCTCGAAGTCCTCACAGGCCGTACCAAGGGTCGTGAGCGCGAAGACATCCTCGAAAGGATCGCGTCGGGAGAGGCGCAGATCGTTATCGGCACACACGCCCTGTTCCAGGACACCGTCAACTATCGCAACCTGATGCTGGCTGTCGTTGACGAGCAGCATCGTTTCGGCGTCCACCAGCGCCTGCGACTGACCGCCAAGGGCATCACGCCGCACATGCTTGTGATGACGGCGACGCCGATCCCGCGAACCCTGGTGCTTGCCGCCTTCGGCGACATGGACGTTTCGAAGCTGACTGAAAAGCCGGCCGGCCGAAAGCCGATCCAGACGATTACCGTGCCGACCGAACGCATTGGCGAGATCGTTGGACGGCTGAAGAGCGCAGTCGGAGAGGGCAAGAAGGCATATTGGATCTGCCCGCTCGTCGAGGAATCCGAGGAGAGCGATCTGATGTCGGTCGAAGAGCGCCATACAACGCTCGTCTCGTCGCTCGGCCCAGGAATCGGTTTGATCCACGGCCGCATGAGCGGCGCCGAAAAGGACGCCGTGATGATGGCGTTCAAGAACGGCGAAATCCGCCTGTTGGTCGCCACGACGGTGGTGGAAGTCGGCGTCGATATTCCTGATGCTACGATCATGGTGATCGAGCATGCCGAGCGCTTCGGCCTGTCGCAGTTGCATCAGCTTCGCGGCCGTGTCGGCCGCGGCGACGCGGCCTCGACCTGCATCCTGCTCTATAAGGGACCGCTTGGCGAGACCGGCCATGCGCGCCTGTCGATCATGCGTGAAACCGAGGACGGCTTCCGCATTGCAGAGGAAGACCTGAAACTGCGCGGAGAAGGTGAACTGCTCGGCACACGGCAATCGGGAACACCGGGCTTTCGTATCGCGAGCCTGGAGGCTCATGCGGATCTTCTGGAAACCGCCCGCCGCGATGCTGCGTATCTGATAGAGCGTGATCCGGACCTCATCAGCGACCGCGGCAAAGCCGTGCGCACCCTGCTCTACCTGTTCCGTCGCGATGAGGCGATTCGCTTCCTACATGCCGGCTGAGCCGCGCGGCCAAAACTACATCTCGATAGGCGCCGGCAGCGGCTTGCGCGTCCGTTCTTGTTTCGCGATGCGCCCGGCAAGCTCTTCGGGTGTGACCAGGCCGCCGGAGATCAAGAGCTTTGCGGCATCCTCCGGTGACATATCGAGCGGAACGATCTTCTCGCGCGGCGTAAAGATCAGAAATCCGGCCGTCGGCACCGGCGTCGGCGGCAGGAACACGCAGACCATGTCCTGGCCCATCGCTTTGAATTTCGACGCAATCTCCCCCTTGGCATCCGTCGAAATGAAGACGAGCGCCCAGAGACCGGGGCTGGGATATTCGATGAGGCCGACCTTCTTGAAGGAGTTGGTTTTGTCCTTCAGCACCGTCTCGAAAATCTGCTTTACGCTCTGATAGATACTGCGCACGAGCGGTACGCGCCGCACAAGCGATTCGCTGAAATGAACGATGCTCTGGCCGATCAGGTTTTTGCCGAGGAAGCCGATAAGCGTGATCGCGATAAGCGCGATCAGCAGGCCGGAACCGGGCACAGCGAAATTCAGATAGTTGTCCGGGTCATAGCGCGCCGGCAGGTACGGCTTCACCCAGCTGTCTGCCCATCGCACGACCGACCATGTCAGCCACAGCGTAATCGCAACGGGTGCGCAAATGATAAGGCCCGCCAGGAAGTTGTTCCTGATGCGAGTGGCTATCGGCAATCGAAGCAGTTTTTCCGTCATCGCGTGCTGATGAACTCCGTTGAGCAGACCGGCTATCGGCAATCAGCTCCCCCATGCTTTCCTGATTGAAAAGCTGCCAGAAATTGCCAAGTCGCACAAGTCTTCAGGGGGCGACCAGCCGGTCACTCCACCGTGACCGACTTTGCCAGATTGCGCGGCTGATCGACATCCGTGCCCATGAAGACAGCGGTGTGATACGCAAGCAGCTGGATCGGCAGTGAGAAGATCATCGGCGCTATGATTTCGTTGACATCAGGCAACACGATCGTCGCCATTGTCGGCAGCTTCGAGGCGGCCGCGCCTGCCTCGTCGGTGATAAAGATGATGCGGCCGCCACGCGCTGCAACCTCCTGCATGTTCGACACAGTCTTGTCGAAGAAACGATCAAACGGCGCGATCACGATGACAGGCATGTTTTCGTCGATCAATGCTATCGGCCCGTGCTTCAGTTCGCCCGCTGCGTAACCCTCGGCATGGATGTAAGAAATTTCCTTGAGCTTGAGGGCCCCTTCCATCGCAAGCGGGAAGCTCGTGCCACGACCGAGATAGAGAACATCGCGGCACTTCGACAATTCGCGCGACAGGCTTTCCATCTGCGGTTGGATGAGGTTCAGTACGCGGCTCATAATGCGCGGCATTTCAGCGAGATGGCGCACCAGCTCCCTTTCCTGCTCCGCGCTGATCGTTCCCCTCGCCTTGCCAGCGCCGAGTGCCAGCGATGCCAGGACGGCCAACTGGCAGGTAAATGCCTTGGTGGACGCAACGCCGATCTCTGGGCCCGCCATGATCGGGAAGATTGCATCCGACTCACGGGCGATCGTCGATTCCCTGACGTTGACCACAGCGCCGATCTTCAGCCCCTGATCCTTGCAGTAACGGAGCGACGCCAGCGTATCCGCGGTCTCCCCGGACTGCGAAATGAAAAGGGCGGCCTGCGAGGGCGACAGAGGCATTTCGCGATAGCGGAATTCGGATGCGACATCGATTTCGACAGGTAGACGCGCGTAGCGCTCGAACCAGTATTTGCCGACGAGGCCAGCGAGATATGCGGTTCCGCATGCGGAAATTGCCAGGCTGCTTGTAGCCTTGAAGTCGATCGCGTTGATGTTGTCATTGATCGTATTGCTGGCAAAGTCCATGTAGCGGCTGAGGGCATGCGAGATGACCTCCGGCTGCTCGTAAATCTCCTTTTCCATGAAGTGGCGGTGATTGCCCTTGTCCACTACATAGGCGGTCGTCTGCGATATCTGCCGAGGGCGATGCACCTCGTTGCCCGAAAAGTCGAGGATTGTCGCACCGTCTCGTGTCAGCACGGCCCAATCGCCGTCGACCAGGTAGGTGATCTCGTTGGTAAAGGGAGAAAGTGCGATGGCATCCGAGCCGAGGAACATTTCGCCCGAGCCGTAGCCCACCGCAAGTGGCGGTCCGGAGCGCGCCGCCATGATCATGCCTGGCTCGTTCTGGAGCATGATTGCAAGCGCATAGGCGCCGGTTACCCGGTTCAGCATCTTGAGCATCGCCGCACGCGGCTCGATGCCGTGACGAAGATACTTCGCCATAAGATGGGCGACGACTTCGGTATCCGTCTGCGTCTCGAAAACAGCGCCTTCGGCAATCAACTCGTCTCGCAGCTCGGAGAAGTTTTCGATGATGCCGTTGTGGACGACCGCAACCCCCTCGACAAAGTGCGGATGCGCGTTGATCTCGTTGGGAACGCCATGAGTAGCCCAGCGCGTGTGCGCAATGCCGATTGTTCCCGGCAGAGGTTCAGCGTCGAGGCGTTTTTCGAGATTGAAGAGCTTGCCCTCGGCGCGACGCCGAGCCATTTCGCCGTTATGTATCGTGGCGACTCCCGCCGAGTCATAGCCGCGGTACTCAAGCCGCTTCAGTGCGTCAACAAGACGCCCCGCAACCGGGCTGCTTCCTATGATTCCAACAATACCACACATGAAAGTCCCCAAAGCCTTCCGTTTCGAAGGCCACTCGTAACGATTCTGTCTTTTTTCTCAATGGCCTCGGCGGTCACTTTCGGTTTCCGCGCGTTACGCAGAGACCTATGCCTTGGACTTCTTTGCAGCCTTGATAGCCAGCGCGCGCTCGCGCAAGACGGCGGCTCTGCCCGGCTTCACTTCCTGGCGCGCACGGCCAAAGGCGAGCGCATCGGCGGGTACATCCGCGGTGATGACACTGCCGGAGGCAATATAGGCATTGTCGCCAATGCTGACCGGCGCTACGAGCGATGAGTTCGATCCGATGAAGGTGTTCGCCCCGATCAGCGTCTCGTGCTTGTTGACGCCGTCATAGTTGCAGGTAATCGTGCCTGCTCCAATGTTCGTCCCCGCTCCGACCTTCGCGTCGCCGATGTAGGTCAGGTGATTGACCTTGGCTCCCTCGCCGATCTTCGCGTTCTTGACCTCGCAGAAATTGCCGACTTTCGAGCCGGCGCCGAGATCGGCACCCGGCCGCAGGCGAGCAAACGGGCCGACGGCCGCGACGGTGCTGACATGCGCACCCTCAATGTGCGAGAATGCATGAATGATCGCGCCGCCATCGATTGTCGCACCGGGGCCGAACACGACGTTCGGTTCGATCAGGGCGTCCTGCCCAATCGCGGTATCGTAGGAAAGAAACACGGTCTCAGGAGCGATCATCGTGACCCCGGCGATCATCATCTCGTGGCGCCGGCGCTCTTGCCAGAGCCGCTCGATCACGGCGAGTTCTGCGCGATTGTTGCAGCCGGTCATTTCGATTTCGGGTGCGTCGACAGCCGTGACGCGGCCGCCGATGGAGCGGGCGATCTCCACTAGGTCCGTCAAATAGTACTCGCTTTTGGCATTGGCGTTGCCGATGCGCGATAGCAGATCGAGCGCCTTGCGGCCGTTGATCGCCATCAGGCCGCTGTTGCACCATTTCACGGCACGTTCGGCATCTGTCGCATCCCTTTCCTCGCGGATGGCGATCAGTTCGCCATCCTTGACGAGCAGGCGGCCGTAGCCGGTCGGCCTGTCGGTGTGGAAGCCGATGACGACCACATCGCTGCCCTCGGCAAGGCCCTGACGTGCGGCCTTGAGCGGTCCCTCGGTCTGCAACGGTACATCGCCGTAGGTCACGATGATATCGTCATATCCGCGCGCGATGGCTTCGCGTGCTGCCAGCACCGCATGACCTGTGCCAAGCCGCTCCTTCTGCAGATATGTTTCGATCTCGACGTTTCCGACTTGGGCAGCCTTCGCCACTTCGTCGGCGTCGCGCCCCACGACGAGCGCGACCGATGAAATGTCGCTCTTTGCCACGGCATCCACGACATGCGCGATCATCGGGCGGTTCGCGATCGGGTGCAGCACCTTCGATTTCGACGACTTCATTCGCGTGCTGTCCCCCGCAGCGAGAATGATGGCGAGGCAAGTCCGTTCCATGATGTGCTCCGAGAATCCATTGGGTGCAGCCTTGCTGCCTCATAGCAGCAAGACAAGGGCGGGACAAAGATCAAAATGGATCAGGCGGATGCCTTGGTTATCGCCGCATAGGCGTCGCGGACGTGATCGCGGCCATCGATGATCACGATCTCCATGGCCTTTCGGGCGCCATCGACGTCCCCGGCGACGATCGCCTCGACGATGCGCATATGCGTGTCGGCAATGTTGGAGAAGCCGTTCTGCGACGGCGGTGTACTAATGCGGAACATGCCCACCAGCGCGGCTTCGATCAGGCTGCCAAGCGTTCGCATGAAGGGGTTGTGAGATGCATCGGCTATTGCGAGATGAAAATGCAGGTCGGCCAGCGCAAGGCTTTCGCTGGTGTGGCCTAGAGCGGCCATTTCCGTTGCCAGTGCTCGCAGATGCTCGATGTCGTCGTTGCTCGCCCGCTCGGCGGCTAGGCCGGCGGCAAACGGCTCGAAGGCTAGCCGGATGTCGTAAAGCTGCAGCAGGAATTCTTCCGTCACGCCGCTGTCGAAATGCCAGGCTATGATCTCGCTGTCGAACATGTTCCAGAGGTTTTTCTCTGTCACGCGCGTGCCGACGCGGGCCTTGGCGACGATCATCCCTTTTGCGGCAAGCGTTTTCATCGTTTCGCGAAGGACGGTGCGTGAGACCTTGAAACGCTGTGCGAGGTCGGCGTCGCCCGGCAGGATGCTTCCGACAGGATAGGTTCCGGCAACAATCGCCCTGCCGAGCTCATCCACGACCTGTGCGTGGCTCGTTCGCGATTTGCGCGCTGTTTTTCCGGTCTCAAGCAATCTGTTACGCAACGAATACCTCCCCGCTCAGGCATACCTCTTATTCATACTGGAAAGGAAGAGAATAACCTTCTGCATTAGAATAAATGCAAAAAGCAACAGGCCGATCAAGATCTTCGTCCACCAACTCGAGAGCGTCCCGTCGAAGGTGATGTAGGTCTGAATGAGGCCCTGTATCAGGATACCGATGAAGGTGCCTGCCACGAATCCCGCCCCTCCGGTCAACAGCGTCCCCCCAATGACGACTGCTGCGATCGCATCCAGCTCGACGCCGACGGCTGCCAGAGAATAACCGGCCGACGTATAGAGTGAAAAAACGATTCCGGATAGACCAGCAAGAAAGCCGGATAAGGCATAGATCTGGATCGTGGTGCGCCCCACGGGAACGCCCATGAGCTGCGCCGTCTGTGGGCCGCCGCCGAGCGCGTAGACATTGGTACCGAAGCGCGTGCGATGCGCCAGGAATATGCCGGCGACAAAGACGAGAAGCATGACGCCGCCGATCAGCGTCAGCCGACCACCGCCCGGCATCCTGTAATAGAGGCTTGTCAGCGTCGTGTAGTAGTCGTGATTGATCGGAATGCTGTCGATCGACAGCACGAACGCCATTCCGCGTGCCAGGAACATGCCCGCGAGTGTCACGATGAAAGCCGGCATTTCCAGATAGTGAATGATCGCGCCCATTGCCGCACCGAAGGCGGTCGTGATGATCAGCACCAGGACAAACGCAACGAGCGGATGGATTGTGGTGTTCTGCAGGATGACGGCCAGGAAGACGCCGGTGAAAGCGATGATGGAGCCGATCGATAGGTCAATGCCGCCCGAGATGATGACAAACGTCATGCCGACCGCTGCGATGCCGAGAAAGGCATTGTCAGTCAATAGGTTGCCGATCACGCGGGTGGACAGGATGTTGGGATACTGCAACGTGCAGATTGCATAGGAGAGAACGAAGATCACGACCGTTGCCAGCAGCGGCAGATATTTCGAGTTCATTGGAACTGCCCTTCCCTGACATTGCTCGATCGCCGGCTTAGAACCACGGCTGCCGATTGAACTGCCGGCGACTGAATGACGAGGATCACGATGACGATCACCGCCTTGATGATCAGGTTGAACTCCGGCGGAAATCCTGAGAGCAGAATGCCGGTGTTCACAGCCTGGATGATCATTGCACCGATCAGTGAGCCGAGGATGCTGAAGCGTCCGCCCAGCAGAGAGTTGCCGCCCACGACGACGGCCAAAATCGCGTCGAGTTCCAACCAGAGCCCGGCATTGTTTGCATCGGCGCCCTTGATATCGGCTGCGACGATGATACCGGCGATCGAGGCGCAAAGGCTGCTCAACATATAAACGGCCATTAGCAGTACGGGCGTTCGCACGCCGGAAAGCATGCTTGCACGTCGATTAATGCCGGTTGCTTCGATCAGCATGCCAAGCGCCGTGCGCCTCACGAGCAGGATCACCAGGGTGCCCATGACCAGCCATATGATGACAGGCATGGGTAGGAATGCGAAGGAGCCGCTGCCGAGCGCGATCAGCCCTTCATCGTTGAAGGTCATGATGACACCCTCGGTGATGAGCTGAGCAATCCCGCGTCCGGCAACCATCAGCACAAGCGTGGCGATGATCGGCTGGATGTTGAGTATGGCGACCAGAAAGCCGTTCCATACGCCGCAAAGCAGCCCGACTCCCACCGTTATCAGCAGCGTCATGGCCAGCGAATGGCCGGACACGATGGATGAAGCGGCAACGGCGCCGCAGATCGCGATCACCGCGCCCACCGACAGATCGATCCCCTTGGTCGCAATCACGAGCGTCATGCCGACTGCCAATAAGGCCACCGGCGCACCGCGGTTTAGCACATCTATCAGGCTGCCATAAAACCGATCGTTCTGAACAACAACATTAAAAAACTGCGGGAACATAATAAAATTTAACGCGAGAATGACCGCAAGCGCGATGAGTTGCGGCGCCAGCCGGATCAGCAGTGCGTTGAACGACGACTTCATGCGTCCTCCGTCTTCTTTTGGGCGGCCGCGATGGCGTCGACGATGCGCGCGGTGTTGACATTGTCTCCCGTCAGTTCCGCGACATGCTCGCGATCGCGAAGGACCAAGATACGTGAGCTATAGGCGATAAGTTCTTCCAATTCCGAAGAAATAACGATCAGCGACATGCCCTTCGCGCAGAGATCTTCGATCAAGCGGATAATCTCGGCATGTGCGCCGACGTCGATCCCGCGGGTCGGCTCGTCGAGGATCAGGAAGTCCGGATTGGTGGCCAGCCAGCGCGCAAGGATCGCTTTCTGCTGATTGCCGCCTGACAGCAGACGCATCGGCTTCTCCCTGTCTGTCGTCCGGATGTCGAGCGCACTGATGTAGCGGTCGGCCAGGGCGTTTTGATCGGCGCGAGAAATCGGCCGGGCCCAGCCTCGCCGTGCTTGCAGCGCCAGGGCAATGTTCTCGCGAATGGAAAGGTCGCCGATGATCCCGTCGGTCTTGCGATCCTCCGGACAGAAACCGAAGCCGCTGCGGATGGCCGCACGCGGATTCGAGAGCGTGACCTGCTTACCGTCCACTTGTGCCGTTCCGCTGTCAGCCTGCTCGATCCCGAAAAGCAGCTCGGCAGTCTCCGTGCGGCCGGACCCGAGCAAGCCTGCAACGCCCACAACCTCGCCGACGCGGACCTCAAGGTTGAACGGCTTCACCTTGCCACGCTTGCCGTAGCCTTCGAACCTGTATTTGACCGGACCGGCTGTAACCGAATGGGCCCGCGCTGTTGCTTCGGCATTCGCCAATTCATGACCGAGCATCATCGAGATCAGACTCTGGCGAGACAGCTCGGATGTTTCGCGAGTGCCGACCAACTTGCCATTTCTCAGCACGGTGATGCGATCACTGACCTCGTAAACCTGCTCCAGGAAATGAGTAATAAAGACAATGCCAAGGCCGCGTTCTTTCAAGTCGCGAATGATGCGAAAGAGCATCGCGACCTCCTGCGTGTCAAGGCTTGCAGTCGGCTCGTCGAGAATGAGAACTTTGCCCGACAGATCGACCGCGCGCGCGATCGCCACGACCTGCTGTACTGCAACCGAAAACCGGTCGAGTTGCGCGGTCACATCGACGTCCATCCCGTATTGCTCAAGCAGTGCCCGCGCCTGCCGGTTCATCGCACGTACGTCGATCATGCCGAACCGCTTCGGCTGGCGCCCGAGGTATAGGTTCTCGGCGATGCTCAGATTGGGGAGGAGGTTGACCTCCTGATACACCGTGCCGATGCCGAGCTTCTGGGCCGCGAGCGTATCGGACGGATTGATTTCGGCGCCATCGAGAGCAAGCCTGCCCTGGTCGCGGTGATAGGCACCCGTAATGCATTTGATGAGCGTCGATTTTCCGGCACCGTTTTCGCCCAGAAGCGCATGCACTTCGCCCTTGCGCAGCGAGAAATCGACCTTGTCGAGCGCAATGGCGCCCGGGAAGAATTTCGATACCCCGGAGGCGGTTAGAACGTTCTCGAAATCGTGAATCATGAAAGCGGCTTTTCCTGATATGGACCGACAATGCCGCGCCGTGGACGGACATGACGTCCCAACTGGCATTCGGCAGTTCCGCACCGGCCCATGATGGACCGGTGCGGTTCCAGCGTCAAAATCAGTAGCCGAGGTTCTTCTTCGACTCGTAGACCTTCATCGGATCGTCAGCCGGCGTAAAGAGCTTCGATTCCGTCTGGATCCACTTCGGCGGGGCCTTCTTGTCTTTCAGGTATGCGTCGAGCACGTCGAATGCGGGACCTGCCATGTTCGGCGTCAGCTCCACGGTCGCGTTCGCCTCTCCGGCGGCCATGGCCTTGAAGATATCAGGAACCGCATCGATGGAGACGACGAGAATGTCCTTGCCCGGCTTCAGACCGGCTTCTTTGATCGCCTGAATGCCGCCCACGGCCATGTCGTCGTTGTGAGCGTACAGGGCGCAGATATCCTTGCCGCCATTCTCAGCTTTCAGGAAGCTTTCCATGACTTCCTTGCCCTTAGTGCGGGTGAAGTCGCCGGTCTGGCTGCGAACGATCTTGAAGTTTGCCTTGCCAGCGATGGCTTCCTCGAAGCCCTTCTTGCGGGCGATGGCCGGCGAAGAACCGGTCGTGCCCTGAAGCTCGACGATCTTGCAAGCCTTGTCGCCAACGGTCTTTACAAGCCAGTCGCCGGCAACCTTACCCTCATGAACCTGATCCGAGGTGACAGCGGTCAGGTAGAGGTCTTCAGGCGCCTTGATCGTTCGGTCGAGCAGGATCACCGGGATTTCGGATTCCTTTGCTTCTTTCAGAACGGCGTCCCAGCCGGTTTCTACGACCGGCGCCAGGAAGATGGCGTTGACGCCCTGCGCGATGAAGGAGCGTATCGCCTTGATCTGGTTTTCCTGCTTCTGCTGCGCGTCAGCAAACTTCAGGTCCACGCCACGCTTCTTGGCCTGTTCCTTCGTGACGGTGGTTTCGGCAGCGCGCCAGCCCGATTCGGAGCCGATCTGCGAAAAGCCCACAACGAGCTCTGCAGCCGATGCCGAGCCGAACATGCAGGCAGCCAGAACCGTGGCACCCAAGAGTGCAGTCTTCAATTTCATGATTTCCTCCCAAAGCCGCCTCTCGCGGCACACATGGGAAAAAATCATATAGTATTACTTTTGTAAATGCACTTTTTGGTATGCAATGCAGCAAAAAAGGCGCTCGAAACGAGCGCCTTTTCGCATTTGCTAATTGCTTGCCGAAATCACTTCGGCAGCTTGTCGTCTACGCCTTCGACGTAGAAGTTCATGCCAAGCAGCGTGCCGTCGTCAGCCTTCTCGCCGGCCTTGAGCCAGGGAGTACCGTCCTGCTTGTTGATCGGGCCGGTGAAGGGATGCAATTCGCCCGACTTGATCTTGGCTTCGGTTTCCTGAGCCATCTTCTTCACGTCATCAGGCATGTTGGTGTAGTCGGCCATCTTGAGGATGCCGTCCTTCAGGCCGTCCCAGCTCTGCTCGGACTTCCAAGTGCCATCAAGCAGCGCGTGAACGCGCTTGGAGTAGTAGTTGCCCCAGGTGTCGACAATTGCCGTCAGCTGAGCCTTCGGACCGGCTGCGATCATGTCGGAGGCCTGACCGAACGCATGAATGCCACGTTCCTCAGCAACCTGCATCGGAGCGGTGGTATCCGTGTGCTGCGTCAGTACGTCGACGCCCTGGTCGACCATGGCTTTGGCGGCATCGGCTTCCTTGCCCGGGTCGAACCAGGTATTCACCCAGATGACCTTCAGCTTGAAGTCGGGATCGATTGAGCGGGCGCCCTGCTCGAAGGCGTTGATGCCCATGACCACTTCCGGAATCGGGAAGGAGGCGATGTAGGCAGCGCCGTGATTTTTCGACGTCTTGGCTGCGATCTGACCGAGGATGTAACGGCCTTCATAGAAGCGCGAGTTGTAGGTCGCGAGATTCGGGCCGGATTTGTAGCCGGTACCATGCTCGAACTTCACGTTCGGGAACTTCGCTGCGACCTTTACGGTGGCGTCCATGAAGCCGAACGACGTCGTGAAGATCAGCTTGCAGCCCGAACGGGCGAGACGCTCGATGGCACGCTCAGCGTCGGGGCCTTCCGGCACGTTCTCAAGGTAAGGCGTGTCGATCTTGTCGCCGAATTCCTTCTGGATCTGCTGGCGACCGAGATCGTGAGCCTGCGAATAGCCGCCATCGGTGTGTGATCCGACATAGACGAAGCAGACTTTGGTCTTGTCCGCAGCCTGCGCCACGGAGCCGAGGCTCAGGACGGCGGCAGCCGATGCGGCAAGTGAAAGTGCTAGTTTTTTCATGATAACCCCTGTTGGTTTGAAGCTTCCGGAAACGCGTCTCATTCTTTTGTCTAGCGCTCCGGCACGAAAGGTTTCCCCAGCGACGCGGGCGTGTTGATCAACGTCGTGCGCCGATTATGAGAAATGATGACAAGAACCACAATAGTCGCTGCATAGGGCAGCATTGACAGGAACTGTGCCGGGATACCGACGCCGAAAGCCTGGGCGTGGAGCTGCAGGATCGTCACAGCGCCAAACAGATAGCCGCCGGCAAAAACCCGCCATGGACGCCAGGATGCGAAGACGACGAGTGCGAGTGTGATCCAACCGCGGCCGGAAGACATGTTCTCCACCCATTGCGGCGTATAGACGAGAGAAAGCTGCGCTCCCGCTAGTCCCGCGCAGGCGCCACCGAACATGACCGCGAGGTAGCGCGTACGGATAACACTGATTCCGAGAGCATGGGCCGAGCCGTGACTATCGCCGATTGCGCGCAGCTTCAGGCCGGTGCGGCTGCGGAACAGGAACCAGCTCACGCCAAACAGCAATGCGAGCGACAGATAAAAGGTCAGGTCCTGACGGAACAGCACAGATCCGATGAGCGGAATGTCGGAAAGGTAAGGGACGATGATTGGCGCTAGGCGAACGCCAGGTACGCTCACATAGCCTTCACCCAGCATTCCCGAAACGCCAAGTCCGAGGATGGTTAGCGCCAAGCCGGTTGCTACTTGGTTGGCAACCAGCGTCAGAGTGAGAAAGCCGAAGAGCAGCGAGAACAGCGCGCCGGCGACAATGCCGCCCAGCAGCCCGATATAGGGAGAGCCGGTCATTTGCGCGCTCGCGAAGGCTGCAACAGCCCCCATGATCATCATGCCTTCGACGCCGAGATTGAGAACGCCGGACCGCTCGGCGACGAGTTCGCCAAGCGCGGCAATGACCAGCGGCGTGGACGCAGTAATGACGGTCAGCAGAATCGCTTCGAAGATGCTCATGCGACGCCTCCCCGGACCCGCGACCAGATGATGCGGATCTTGTAATAGATGAGGGTGTCACACGAGAGCACGAAGAAGAGCAGCAATCCCTGGAAGACGCGGGTCACCTTATCGGACACGCCGAGCGACAGCTGCGCGGCCTCGCCGCCGAGGTAGGTCAGCGCGAGCACAAGGCCGGATGCGACGATACCGAGTGGATTCAGCCGTCCGAGAAACGCGACGATGATCGCCGTGAAGCCATAGCCGGGAGAAATCGCAGGCTGCAGATGTCCGATCGATCCTGAGACCTCCGAAATGCCGGCAAGTCCGGCAAGCGCCCCCGAGAATAGAAAGCTGAACCAGATCATCTTCTTCGACGAAAAGCCGGCGAAGCGTCCTGCCCGTTCGGACTGGCCGAGAACGACGATCTCGAACCCTCTCAGCGTATATTTGAGCATGAACCAAACGAGAAGCGCAGCGACAATCGCAAAAACGAAGGCCCAATGGGCGCGGCCGGATTCTTCCCAGATCGCCGGCAGCGTAGCTTCCGGCGGAAACGGCACGCTTTCTGGAAAGTTGAAGCCCTGAGGATTGCGCCAGGCGCCGCGGATCAGCCAATCGAGGAAGAGCTGTGCGATATAAACGAGCATCAGGCTCGTCAGGATTTCGTTGGTATTGAAATGCGCCTTCAGCAGCGCTGGAATGGCCGCAAACAAAGCGCCGCCGATCGCGCCCATGATGAGCATCAAGGGCAGCACCATCGGCGAATGCCACTCGGTAAACAGGATCGGCAGAACGGAGCCCGTGATCGCACCGATCGTAAACTGTCCCTCGGCGCCGATATTCCAGTTGTTGGAGCGATAGCAGACGGCCAGCCCGACGCCAATCATGATCAGCGGCGCTGCCTTCACCGCAAGTTCATGCAGCGACCAGACTTCCAGCAACGGCTCAAGGAAAAATGCGTCCAGTGCCTCGATCGGGTCCTTGCCTAGAATGGCAAACATGATCGCGCCGGCGAGCAGCGTCAGCAGCAATGCCAGCAAAGGCGACACGAAGCCATATAGCTTCGATGCTTGCGGCCGTTTTTCGAGTTCAATGCGCATTGGCGGTCTCCGACGCGGTCTTGCTTTCGTGCAGACCGCCCATCAAAAGACCAATCTTCTCACGTGACAGTTCTCCCGCCGGGAAAGGTTGTGAAAGCCGCCCCTCAGAAATCACGGCAATCTCCGTTGCGACTTCGAATATTTCGTCAAGGTCCTGGCTGATGACGACGACTGCCGAGCCGTTGCGCGCCAGATCGACTAGTGCCTGACGAATGCGGCTCGCCGCTCCCGCGTCGACGCCCCATGTCGGTTGATTGACGACGAGAACCGCCGGTTGGCGGTCAAGCTCGCGGCCAACGATGAACTTCTGCAGGTTTCCCCCGGAAAGCGAACCTGCCGCCGGGTCCTCGCCGCTCTTGCGCACATCCATCGCGTCGGCGATCCGCTTGGTCGCGGTTTTGACCGCGCCGCGGCGGATCACCTTGAGAAAAGCGCCGCCAAGAAAGGCTCTGCGGTCGGATTGGCTGCGTGCCAGCACGAGATTGTCGGAGAGCTTCATGGCCGAGACGGCCGCGTGGCCGTGGCGTTCTTCCGGCACAAAGCCGGCGCCAAGCAGGCGCCGAGCTGTGATGCCCTGGGTACCGACGGCTTTCTTGCGGATCGTGATCGCGTCCGGCGAACTCACTGGATACTCTCCCGAAAGAGCGTCGAAGAGTTCGCCCTGTCCATTACCGGCAACACCCGCGATCGCCAGGATCTCGCCGGAACGGACGGCCAGAGACACCTCCCTGAGCGGCATTGCGAAGGGAGTGCGTGCGGCAACGGAAAGATTGGTGACCGAAAGCTGCACATCGCCCTTGTTGCCGCGGTCGGGATGCGTAACCGTCGCGACGTCGCTGCCAACCATCATGCGGGCAAGAGAAGCCGGCGTCTCCTGACGCGGATCGCAGGCGCCCGTGACCCTGCCGTTGCGCAGCACGGTCGCGCGATCACAGATGCGCTGAACCTCCTCCAGCCGATGGCTGATGTAGAGGACCGATTTGCCCTCCGCCTTCAGCTTGAAAAGTGTTTCGAAAAGTCTGTCGGCCTCCTGCGGCGTCAGCACCGAAGTCGGCTCGTCAAGGATGATGAGCTTAGGATTTTGCAGCAGCGCGCGCACAATCTCGATGCGCTGGCGTTCGCCGACGGAAAGATCAGCGACGTGGGCATGGGGGTCGAGCGGCAGGCCATAGGCGTGCGAGAGCGCCCTTGCCTCTTCCGCGATCCTGCCGATCGGAATGCTGTCATCGAGCGAAAGCGCGATGTTTTCAGCGACCGTCAACGCCTCGAAGAGCGAGAAATGCTGAAAGACCATGCCGATGCCGAGCTTGCGGGCGTCGCCTGGCGAACCGATCGAAACCGGTTCGCCTTCCCACAGGATGTTGCCCTCGGTCGGCTCGAGCACGCCGAAGAGCATCTTGACGAGCGTCGATTTGCCGGCGCCGTTTTCACCAAGGAGAGCATGGATTTCGCCGGGGGCGATATCGAGGTCGATGTGGTTGCAGGCAGCAAAGCTGCCGAAGAGTTTCGTCAGTTGCTGGACCGACAGTAACGCACCGGAACCCGGCACATCAGATAACGACACGTTCCCCTCATTTCTCTCTGCCGACCGTGCCCGTTCGGGTCATTATGGGATCAGCAGCGTAGTTCCGGTAGTTTTTCTTGATTCCAGATCCATGTGAGCCCGCCCGACGTCACGTAACGGATAGGTTTGGTTGATATTGATACGCACTTTGTTGCTCGAAACAACATCAAATAACGCGTTTGCACAATTGGTTAGCTCTTCGCGTGTGGCGATGTATGTGAAAAGCGTGGGCCGCGTTGCAAAGAGCGATCCTTTCTGTGCGAGCATGGCGAGCGTGAAGTTCTCGATCGGCCCCGAGGACTGGCCGAATGAGACGAACATACCGAGCCGTCTCAGGCAATCCAGCGACTGCGGAAACGTGTCGCGGCCGATCGAGTCATAGACGACGTGGACGCCAGCGCCACCGGTGATTTCGCGCACACGCTCTGCGAAATTCTCGGTATTGTAGTTGATGACGTGATCGTAGCCATGCTCGAGTGCAAAACGCACCTTGCTGTCCGACCCCGCGGTGCCGATCACGGTTGCGCCGAGCGCTTTGGCCCATTGGCCGGCAATGAGACCGACGCCGCCGGCTGCCGCGTGGAATAGAACCGCAGTACCCGGTCCAACCTTGTACGTCCGGTTGAGCAGATATTGCGCGGTCATCCCCTTCAGCATCATCGAGGCTGCAGTTTCGAGGGGAATTCCGTCCGGGACCTTGACGAGGTGCTTCGTTTCGATGTTTCGCTCGACGCTGTAGGCGCCGTCCGAGCCCGCATAGGCGACGCGATCGCCAACCTTGAAATCTTCAACGCCAGGTCCGGCCGCGGTTACGGTGCCGGCCGCTTCCTTGCCCGTCACGAAAGGCAGATGCGGCGCCTTGTAGAGCCCGGTCCGGAAGTAGACATCGATGAAATTGAGGCCGATGGCAGCGTGTTTGATCTGGACTTCTCCTGCACCGGGCGGCGGCAGGTTGACATCGATGTATTCGAGAACTTCGGGTCCGCCGGTCTTGCTGAATGAGACCGCCTGCGTCTTTGCCATCGCCTTCTCCTAATCGCGGCGTCCAAGCGCCGGGAAGAACTGCAGCACGGCGCCGATGCAGTAGAGGTAGATACCGCTGACGATAAAGAGGGCAAGCGCCCATTGCGGGACGGCGAAATGCATCAGAAGCGCATACATTCCCAGTGCCGACCATACGAAGAAGACGCCGAGGTTGAGCGGCCGGAGGCGCTCGACCCGGACGGGGTGGAGAAAATTGATCGGAAGGAAGGTGAGGATGACGGATACGATGACGACGGCAAGTGCTGTAATCGCGCTGGCATCGATCACGAAGAGCGTAAAGACGATCATGTTCCAGACCACCGGGAAGCCCGAGAAGAAGTACTCGTCAGTCTTCATGCCGGTATCAGCGTAGTAGATTGCGCTCGATACGACGATCATGCCTGCCGCCACGAAGGACCATGGTTCGCCGATCATGCCGCTCTGATAGAGCGCAAAGGCTGGCAGTAGGACATAGGTCACATAGTCTATGATATTGTCGAGTGTATCGCCCGACCAGTTTGGCAGCACTTCCTTGACACTGACCTTGCGGGCGATCGGTCCATCAATGCCGTCAACGAGAAGTGCAAGGCCGAGCCACCAGAACATGTCGATGAAACGATGTTCGGCAGCAGCGACCACGCCGAGAAACGCTAGGAAGGAGCCGGACGCCGTCAGAATATGGACCGAAAATGCGCGCATCTCTGCATAAGGTACGCGCTTGTAATTGAAAATCTTCATGTTTCCCCGAGCAGCCTATGGCGTCCACGCCCGGCAGGCGCGGTTTTTGCCTAATATGCATCCTTTGCTTCGCTTCGCCAGCGCAAAAGCGACGAAGCGTCGCAAGGCACCGGAATCCTGATGATGACACGCATATTTCGTGCAAGTTGCTTGAGAAAGAATGGAATACCTTTAATCGCAGCGCTATTTGTAATATCGAGCTGGCATTGAAAACATTGTGCGACGAATACGGGACCCGATACCGAAATGAACGCCCCTGCAAAGACCGAAGACTTCGCCTCCCCGATTCCGGCCGGAGTCTATGCCGAAACCGTGCTTAGCGTGACGCATTATACGGATCGCTTGTTCCGGTTCACGATGACGCGCCCGCAGGGTTTCCGTTTCCGGTCCGGCGAATTCGCGATGATCGGCCTTATGGTTGAAGGTAAGCCGATTTTCCGTGCCTATTCGATCGCAAGCCCCGCCTGGGCCGAAGAGCTCGAATTCTTCTCAATCAAGGTGCCGGACGGCCCGCTGACCTCGCATCTGCAGGCGATCAAGCCTGGCGACCAGGTCCTGATGCGCAAGAAGCCCACGGGCACGCTGGTGCTCGACGCGCTCACACCCGGCCGTCGCCTCTATATGTTCTCGACCGGAACCGGAATCGCCCCCTTCGCGAGCCTGATCCGCGATCCCGAAACCTATGAGAAGTATGAGGAAGTCATCCTCACCCACACGACCCGCGACGTGGCCGAGCTGAAGTACGGCTTCGATCTCGTCGAGGAGATCAAGAGCGACGAACTTCTGCAGGAAGTCGTCGGCGACAAGCTTCGCCACTATGCGACGGTCACCCGCGAGGATTTCGATTATCGCGGCCGCATCACCGATCTTATTGCGTCAGGCAAGCTTTTCACGGATCTCGGTGTTCCGCCGCTCGATCCGTCAATCGATCGTGGCATGATCTGCGGTTCCTCTGCAATGCTGAAGGACACCAAGGATCTGTTGGAAAAAGCCGGCCTCAACGAGGGCGCAAACAGCAAGCCGGCGGAGTTCGTCATCGAACGTGCATTCGTCGGTTAAAGCCGCCACGACACACTTAATTTACGGCCCCTCAATGGGGCCGTTTTCAATTATGGCTGCTGAGATACTTGATCAGTGCGCTCATCGCTTGGCCGGCGTCCTTCGACTTGCCCTGCTGGATGGCCCGCATGACTGCCACGTGCAGCGAGATGGATTGATCCATTCGGTCGGGACTGGTGGACGCTGACCAGAGCCGACGCGAATGGGTCTGAACCGGTCCGAGGGCCGAAGTCATGAAGGCGTTGGGGCAGGCTTCTTCCAATATTTCGTCAAAGGCCTTGTCCGCGGCGAAGAATGCCGCCAGGTCGCCGGTTTCGGCGCATACTTCCATCGCCCGTGCGCATTCGCCCAGCTCCTTGCGCTGCTCTGATGTGGCAAAGTCGGCAGCCAGTGCGGCCGCGATCGGTTCGAGCTCTCGGCGAACCTGCATCACATTCTCATGGTCAGTCGACTTGATCTCGGCCACCTGCAACCCGACACGCGGCTTCACCACTATTAGCCCTTGCCACGCCAGCTTCTGGATTGCCTCGCGTACCGGCGTACGCCCGTGGCCCGCAAGGTCGATCAGGTGCTTCTCAGTGACCAAGGCGCCCGGCTGCAACGTCAGCGTCACGATCGCATGTTCCAGGGTGAGATAGGCAAGGTGACTAAGTGAATTCTGCATTCGCGTATCCGTGGCTTCGGAAAATGTCGGCGGGTCGCGAAGGCGACGGTAAAGTCGATGATATATCAGTGTGCTCTCGAACGGCAAGCTGGCGCCGAGCGTGGATCATTCGAGGGCGGTGGTTCTCCCGCTCAGGGCGTTCCAATCCTTCAGTCAACGGAAATGGTTTGGCTGCGCAGGAGCGGTCAGGCAATAACGCGCAATTCCTAAGAAACATTCAGCCGGATGTTGGCGCGGGCTGTAGGGTATACCCGAACGATTTTGCTCTTCGCTCGAGATTGGTGAGGACGCGTCGACGGTAATTCTCCTCGTAGTGGGAGGCTCCCGGATCGTTGTATTCCATACCGTGCCGCAGGGTATTGTAGAACAAGACGGCGATTTTGCGGGCCGTGGCAGTGACCGCCTTGGCCTTGCCGACGCGTGCCGACAGACGCCGATAGAATGCCCCCAACGCGGTCTGAGTGCGTCCAACCGCAACCGCGGCAAGTCGCAGTAGCGCCGCGGCCCGGCTACCAGATCGTCGGGTCCGTGACGACAACACTTTGCCGCCGGAGATTTTGTTGCTTGGGGAGAGGCACAGCCAGGAGGTGAAGTGCTTGGCATTCGGCCAGGCCGAGAGGTTGGTCCCGCACTCTCCGACCAATTTGAGCGTCAGATAAGGCCCGAGCCCGTGAATCTGAGTGACATCGCAGCCGAGCAAGCCGTACAGGGCGGCGCGAACATCGAAGGCTGGGTCATTGGATTGCTTCTGCGTTGTCCGCACGGTCGGCGGTTTTCCTACAGGGGTGGACGAGGCCTTCCGCAGCCGTTTCAACACAGCCTCGATGCGCACGTCGCAGAGCGCCACTTTGGCTTGGTAGACGTCGTACAACTCCAGCGCCTGGGTCAGGGCAAAGATGTGCTCTTCGCGATCATTGCCGACGAGCGCTTGACGGATCGTCTCCGCAGACGCATGGCAGCGTGGGTCGCGATAGGACGCCAGAACCATCGGGTCGCGCTCACCGGCCACAATCGCACGGATGATGGCCATGCCGGTGACACCGGTGATGTCTGCCACCACGTGGTGGAGCTGCAGATTCATTTGCGTCAGAGCTTTTTGCATGTGCTGGATGTGCGAGGCAGCGTAATCCAGCAAACGTTCACGCTGGCGTAGATAGGCGCGCATGACCGCAACTTCGCCCTTCAGCCGGAAGCTGGCCCTGAGCAATCCATATTCATGCAAACGCTGCAGCCATTGGGCGTCGCTAATATCGGTCTTGCGGCCTGGCACGTGCTTGGCATCACGGGCGTTGACCACTATGACCTCAAAGCCACGCTGATCGAGTATCTCGAAGACCGGAATCCAGTAGACCCCCGTGGACTCCATCGCGACCGTGCGCACGCCACACTTCGTGAGCCAGTCCGCCAACCGATGCAGATCGCCGGTGAAGGTTCCAAAACTGCGCACCGGCTCGGAAGCTTGGTCGGGGCCCACTGCGGCCACGTGCATCGTCGCCCCGATGTCGATTGCAGCAGCATTCAAGTGAGTAGGGGAAATATCCCGCTTGCTGCGAGACTTCTTTGTTCCAGCCATGGCAGGCTCTCCTATTCTCATGTCGAATGGAGAGGCT
This sequence comes from Rhizobium sp. LjRoot258, assembly GCF_964254185.1. Classification (NCBI taxonomy): domain Bacteria; kingdom Pseudomonadati; phylum Pseudomonadota; class Alphaproteobacteria; order Hyphomicrobiales; family Rhizobiaceae; genus Rhizobium; species Rhizobium sp. LjRoot258. The sequence goes on from NZ_CAXUST020000001.1 coordinate 1,494,381, forward strand.
GGGCTGTGCCAAAGAATCAAATTCCTAAACGGGATCGCCGTAAACGGCGTCACCACTCTCAAGCGCGCAGCAGCCCATGGACCACGTTATGTATCGGGGTTAGACACCACCAAAATTCCGACGGCCTCTCCTCTCCAGCGCCCACTCTAGCACACCGTTTCTATCCGCCGCAGGCGGGACCCCGACCCGCGAATGGTTATGCAGCAAATTCCACCAAGTCTATTTTGATCATTCGCGAAGGTAACCTTTGCGCCACGAGCGGTCGTTACTACGAGAACGAAGAATCTTTGTTCCTGCAGCTTTTACCCGCGCATACTGAATTTCCGGGGCGTCGACAATTTGATGACGATCTCACGCGGCAAAAGTCCGCTTTGGGACACAGGGAGACCCAAGCCTAGTCTCCTTTGACCCCCCAAATTGCCATTGGTGGCGTTGCTAAATAACTCCGCAATAACGCGCCAACACCTCCCCTCCCTGCCCTACGATGCTCTTAGATCCGTTAAATGTCGGGAGCCTAGCCGCGAGGCGGCTGCTCACTCGTGTCTCAGGGCCTCGATCGGGTTGAGTTGTGCCGCGCGGCGTGCCGGGAAGTAGCCGAAGACCATACCGATCGCCGCAGAGAACGCGAACGCCACCGCGATCATCATGGGACTGACCACGAAAGGCACCTTGAGGACGGTCACTGCCCCATAGCCGAGGCCGACCCCCAGCAGGATCCCGGACACGCCACCGAATACCGATAGTGACACCGCCTCGACAAGGAACTGCATCAGGACCTGGTTTTCTAGCGCGCCGATCGCCAGGCGTATGCCGATCTCCCGGGTGCGCTCCGTCACTGACACCAGCATGATGTTCATGATCCCGATCCCGCCGACAAGCAGGCTGATCGCGGCGACCGCTCCCAGCAGGCTGGTCAGCAGCGTGGTGGTGCCCGTCATCGCCTCGGCAATCTGCGTCATGTCATTGACGCTGAAGTCATCTTCGCGGCCGGGGATGATCTTGCGCCGCTCACGGAGCAGGTTTTCGGTTTCGTCCTGAACTTTCGTCGTCGAGACACCGTCGCGCGCCGAAATCACGATCATCTGGACATTGGCGTTCGCTTTGCCGCCGACCCGGCGCTGATAAACCTTGACGGGCATGATGATGACGTCGTCCTGGTCGTTGCCCATTCCGGACTGGCCGCGCTTGGCAAGGACGCCGATGATGCTACACGAAACCTTGCCGACACGAATCTGCTGGCCGGTGGGGTCTGCGGCGCCGAAGAGATGCGAACGCACCGTCTCGCCGAGGATGCAGCGCGGGCGCCCACGTTCCTCTGCCGCGTCGAAGGTGCGACCGATTGCCATGTCCCAGTCCTGGGCGATGAAATAGTCGTTGGTCGTCCCCATCACGGTCGTCGAATGGCTTTGTCCGCCGTAGATCGCCGTTGCTGTCGTCTGATTGAGCGGCGCAGTGGCACGGAGTCCGTTAACCTGATCGCGGATGGCTTCGACGTCCTTGATTGTAAAGCGGCGCGCCTCCGAACTCGCGCGGCCGGGCCCAAACTGACCCGGACGCGCAAACAGCATGTTGGTGCCGAGCCGTGAAAGCTCCGCCGAGACCTGGGCGGTCGTGCCGTTGCCGATCGTTACCAACGCGATGACGGCCGCGACGCCGATGACGACGCCGAGCACGGTGAGGAACGACCGGAGCATGTTTCGGCTGATTGCGCGCAGCGCAAGTTTCAGCGTCTCAAAGAACATGGTCCGCCCTCCCGCGATGCTCGACTTCCGTCTCCAGCCTGCCGTCGATAAAGCGCAGCAGGCGCTGGGCACAGGCAGCAATATCAGGCTCATGCGTGACCATGACGATCGTAATGCCCTGTTCGCGATTCAATCGCGTCATCAAGTCCATGATCTCAACGCTGGTCTTGGTATCGAGATTGCCGGTTGGTTCGTCCGCCAGAAGTAGCGAGGGTTCCGTCACAATCGCCCGGGCAATGGCGACGCGTTGCTGCTGGCCGCCGGACAGCTCCTGCGTCTTGTGATGTTCGCGCCCTGAAAGACCCACAAGTCCGAGCGCCTCCTTGGCTTTGCGGTGACGCTCGCTCGCATGCATGCCGCGGTAGATCAGCGGCAGCTCGACATTTTCCAAAGCCGAGGTGCGCGACAGCAGGTTGAACCCCTGGAACACGAAACCGAGCATATGGCGGCGCAGCAACGTCAGTTGGCTGCGGTCGAAGCCCCGCGTTGACACGCCTTGGAAACTGTAATCGCCGGCGCTCGGCACATCGAGACAGCCAAGAATGTTCATCGCCGTCGATTTGCCCGAACCGGAGGGTCCCATGATGGCGACGAATTCATGCTCCCGGATCGCCAGATCAACCCGATCGAGGGCGCGGATTGCCGCCTCCCCCTGACCATAGATCTTGGAGACCTGCTTGAATTCGATGAGTGGCGGGCTCGTCATCTTGAGCCTCGCCTACTTCGCCTGCGAGGTTGCGTCGGTAATCACGGCATCGTTTTCCTTCAGGTCACCGGAAACGATCTGCGTGAATTGCCCGTCGGAGGACCCCACTTGGATGACCACCCCTGCCGGTTTGCCAGCCTTCAGCACCCATACGCGCCGCTTCGCTCCGGTCAGGGCTTCGCCCTGGTTGCCGGTCCGCGGCCCCATCCGCGGTGGTCTGAACAGGCCGAAGATGCCGCGGCCACGGGGAGATTCGGCAGCAGGGGGCGCATAGCGCAGCGCCGAATTGGGAAGCATCAGGGTATTCTTGACCGCCTCCACGGTGACATCGGCTGTGGCAGTCATGCCGGGACGCAACAACAAGTCGGCATTGTCGACGGAGAGAATCGCCTTGTAGGTTACGACGTTGTTCGTCGTCTCGGACGCAAATCGGATCTGCTTGATCTCAGCCGGAAAGGTCCGATTGGGATAGGCGTCGACCGTGAATGTCGCCTTCTGGCCGACCGCGATCTGGCCGACATCGGCCTCGTCGACGTCGACCTGTAGCTCCATCTTCCTCAAATCGCCAGCAATGACGAATAGCACCGGCGCCGAAAGCGACGCTGCGACCGTGGCGCCCGGCTCGACCGAACGCGTGAGAATCACGCCGTTGATCGGCGAGACGATCTTCGCCTTAGCGAGGTTGACCTCGGCGAGTTGTAGATCGGCTTCCGCCGAGAGCACTGCGGCGACGTTGATGTCCTTCGCGGCGACCGCGGAATCGAACTTGTAGCGCGCATCTTCGAGGCTCTGCTGCGTCGAAACGTTGCTTTGAACCAGGTTACGAAAGCGTTGGAAAGAACTCTGGGCCGACTCAAGGTCGGCCGTTGCCTTCACCACGTTCGCTTTGGCCGAATCGAGCTTCGCCCGCGAACTCTTTACGTCGGCCTCGAGCTTGTTCGTATCGAGAGCAGCAAGAACCTCGCCAGCCTTGACTTCGCTATTATAGTCGACGTTGACGTCGCGAACCGTGCCGGACAGCTCGCTTGATATATCCACCTGTTCTGTCGGCTGCACCGATCCCGTTGCCGTCACCAGCACGGTTAGATCGCCGCGCTTGATCGGCTGCGTGGCATAGCTGTAGGGGTTTTCTTCTCGCCGCGAATAAAAGTAGGCGGCAGCACCAGCGGCAAGAATCAGCAGAAGCAATACCAATAAGCGACCGCGCCAACGGCCTTTGGACTGTTTGCGTGAGGCCGCAAGAACGGCGGCCAGGTCGGCGCTCGCCTTTGTCGGCTTGGTTTCGTGCATATCCTTGAAGTCGTTCATTCCGGCCTCGACCAACATGCTGCCAATGCAGCCGTCAGCAAGATGAGCATGTCGAAGCTGAACGGCGGATTAGCATCGGCCCGGATTGGCACGAAATGGCGGTGGAATGAAATGAAATCTTGGTAATGAGAGTTCAGTTTTTCGTAGGATCCACGGCATCGAAGGCATCCGCTTCGTATTGCCCGGCGCGCCCTCTATTGGGTGCAGCCAGGTTTCGCGTCGCTTGATCCAAATCTCTTGAATCGGCTGGAGATCGCTCGGAGCGTCGTCCAGCGAACCAATTCGGACCTCTGCAAACCTATCGCTAAGGCAGAAGAGACGTCCGCCACATCGCGGACAAAAGCTGCGACCCGCGTAGGTGGATGTTTCGCCTGATTGACAGAACGATGATCTCGGCCAAACTGCAAAGGCGACGAAAACGGATCCGCTCGACTTGCGGCGGTCGCTATAGTGGCACAGTCCGACGCGGAGTGGTTCGCCTCTAACCGTGTAGCGCGCCGCGCCGCAAAGGCAGCCTCCACTGCGGATGCGCGTTGATAAAGTCATCAGTGAGCCGGCATGCGACGCTTGGCGGCCATCAGCAGATCGAGCTCTGTGGCAGATGGCCCGAATTTCTCATAGAGCCGCTTTGCTTCGGTTTCCTCCAGGCGATATTTCCTGGCAAACTCACCGAGACTATAAGGCCGCCCGCGCAACACTTTTCGGGTCGTCGGCGTCGATGTAGTCACGCTGGTCATTCGCATTCTCCTTGGTTGCACAAGGGGCTAGCTAGAGCGTCGCGTGACTTTGTGAAGTGTTGAACGGTCATCCGAAAGGCTTGATTCAATTAATTTTTTTTTGGGAACCTTCTGCCCCCTCGCGCATTTATAAAGCGAGATTGTGAGCCGCGCCAAGCGGACGCGGCGGCGTGAAAGAATGCCCGGATTTTTCCGCTTTCCCGGGTGGCCAACGAAATGGCACTCGAGCTTTCGCCCGTCCGGTTCATGATCTCGTTTCCCCCAACTTTGACAAAGCGCCTTCGGGCGCTTTTCTTTTATGGTCCTTGCAAAATGTTGGGCTCGCGCCATCAGGATGATAGCCGCAGCTTGGTCGATGGAAATGAAGCCTGCATAGGCTGGCGGGCTGCCTTTTCAGGCCCAGGCGCAAGAAATGTGCCTAATGCACAGGGAACGATGATTTTTTGGTTGACCGCAATGGGGCGCCTGCATATGTTCCGCGCACTTCCAGCCGGGCGAACAGCTCGGCAACAGGGAGAGCGTAGCTCAGCTGGTAGAGCAACTGACTTTTAATCAGTAGGTCTCGGGTTCGAACCCCGACGCTCTCACCAATAAAATCAATGGCTTATCAAATGTTTCGGGTTCGGCTTCCGTGTTGTGTCGCGACGCCGACGGTGAGATGGGTCGGTCTTTTTGCATTTGGCATTGGGTGAGAAAAGCCGCCGGAATTCGCGCCGACACCTGGCGTTAGTCCGGCGTCGAGACCCCTTCCCCTCCGCCGGGTCTGGTCCTCAGACGAAGGAAACTTTCTGCAGATTTTTGGGTTTTGTTGACGCAATCACTCTGACAGGTTGTTGCGCGTTGGCTTCATGCCCTCTCGGCGCCAGCACAAGAAGGCTCGAACGCTCCCAGCGCCGGGACCCTTTGCCATTGCTCGGTTTTTCTCGGAAACGTCCGGGGGGCATTATAGCTTCGGCCGTTCGTCGATATTCGCGTTCATCAAAGGCGCGAGGATCTTTTCGATCGTTTCGATGCGCTCCTTGCGCCGCTCGAGCCATTTATTGCGACCGCGCTTCTCGTGGGCCTTGGCCTGCCGGCTTGCCTGCAGTTGCTCGATGTAGACTGCATCGGTCTTTGCGTTTGAAAGCCGATCGAAGATCCAACAAAACGAAGGGGGAAGTTCGCCAACCTGATATTGCGGGCTCTCGCTTGCGCGATCCTCATCAAGAATTTCTTGGAGGACAATTTGATCCCATATCTCAGGATCCTGGTCGCACCGTTCTTTCCATACTTCCAATAGGCGCAGTGTCGCCGGCGTGTCATGCAGTAGGATAGTTGCTGAAATCAGCCGGTCCGCCTCGCGATAAACCGCTAGATCACAGCTGAATGTCGTCATAATCGGCCAAGGATCTCGATGAAAAACAGCGTCCACATCAACATAAAGCAATGGGCCGCGATGCTCCCGTCGCGCCTCTAGGAGAAACGTCGGCTTGAGCGCTGCGTTGCGCACCCAACTGCCGGTACTGTCCACGACAGTGGTGTGAACGAGCAACCCAAGGCGCTTGGCGGATGCTACCATCCGTGCGGCTTCATGCTCATAGAACGTATTGGAAGTATAAAATCCGACAATCTTCCCGTGGGCGTTCGGCGATATTATGATTTGCGAATCTATCGGGAACGGTACGACGTGATTACGATACTTAGATTCGGATGCGCTGAAGAAATCGAAGAATCGATAAAGTAACTTGGAGCTCATTTTTGTGCGGAAATCCATTAAACTCGGCGGGAAGGCACCTGTAATTTGCCCGCCTACCGTGATCGCGTGATGCCCGCAATCCAATTTTGCTTTGTCGAAGGAGCGCCGTAGATATTATATGTCGCTGTAGCGCCTTTACCACGTACCGCCTTTTTGCTGGGCGATCAGCCAGGGGGGGCGGCATTGGCTTCACCGGCCGGCGCGCGTCTGATGTAGGCAAATGGTGGGTCTATCGATAAATCCGCACTTCAAAGATGTGAAATGCGATGAAACGATCCTCACCTGATTTCAAGCCGTTCGAACCCGACGCTCCACGAAATCAAGCTCTTTCTGGCGCGTGCGAGCGCTATTCATCGCACCGGCCGTGGCGGCTGCAGGTATGGCAGTCTTCTCTGCGGGCACGTGCTGGTTTCCCTATAGCTACCTGTCCGCAGATTGCTTCGTGTCCTTGCCCCATTACCAATGTGACGTGTGACGCATTATCAATGTGACGTCGCCTTCCGGCTGGCCAACAACAGAATGTAGTCATCCGCCGCATCCGCTATTGCCATCGCCACTTCCGCAGGCGCCCACCCCTTTTGCTGCGCATCGCGGATGATCTGATGGAGTGCGGGTTCAACATCGGCACGGCAATCGAGCAGACGTTGATCATGGGTGGCGTCATCACGAACCGACTGTAGATTGATCATAGCTGGAACCCCTCTCATGTGAAGGAAGCTACCATGACATAGATTGCAGGTTGAGCAAGCAAATGCTTAAGGAAAGCCTCAAATTCGTTGAGAATGAGCTTTTTCGATTACATAAGCGGCGTCGGCAAAACGATTCACGGCATAATCAACCATCAAATCCATCACCAGAGCGTCTTTGATCTTGCGAGCCGCGTGCCGACGACAAGGCCCGGGCACTCGTCTTCGGGAACAAAACTGATCGCATATTGGTATTATTATTACACAGCTGATAAGGCACAAACTATGACAATTGGTATGCATGTCGACGTGATCGTTGAAATGTGATGGCCCTCTCGACGCAATATTCATCTCGCAAATGCAGTTGAAGATGTCTGCCTCACGAAATGTGTGCCCTGTGGAGGCATCGCATCCGTCCTACGGGAACTCTTCAGGGCTTCTCACGGCATACTCGACACAGCGTCGAGTGTTTTAAGAAAAACGCCCAGTAGTTGCATTTTTCGCTAGTGGACGGAGCGTCGTCGTCCGGCATCATTGGGGTGGGCGAAGTTTGAAGTGGACGTGAGGCAGGCTGGATTGGTTCGTCTGCCGTCGCGCTTGTTTTCGGGCGAACACATTTGCGTTGCGTAACCAAATGGATCGCCTATCTTTCTTGTGGGAGAATCGAGTCTGAGTGCCGGCATTGACATATACGCCACCATTTGCGCTGCGAACCTATCCTACATTGCCAAATCACATGTCTCTCCCGCGCACCGCCTGGCTATTATAGCAGGGCCTCAATTTCTGCCTCGAGCGCTGACTTCGTTGTTTCTCTGGAAGGAAAATCATATGGAAGACGCAGGCGTAGGTTGGGTAGCTGCTATCATAATCGGGGGCATTGCCGGGTGGCTCGCGGAAAAGTTCATGAACAGCAACATGGGGCTGTTGATGAATATCATTCTCGGCATCGTGGGCGCGATCGTCGCAAATGCCATACTCTCAGGATTGGGCATCGCGCTCGCTGGCTGGCTCGGCTATCTGATCGCCGGCTTTGTCGGCGCCTGCCTGCTCATCGCTGTTGGCCGGATCATTCGTCGCTAGGCAGTAACGCAAAATCAAAAGCCGGGCGTCAGCACGCCCGGCCCTCCTCTCGTCAAATGCCGATCGATTTTATCGACGGCTCATCAATCCGAAAAGATAAGCGACGCCGGCTGTCACGGCGAGCGCGAAGATAGGCTCCTCCCTTACCTTGTCGCGCAGGCGTTCCGTCATGACCGAAGCTTCATCGGCGACGGCGGTCTTGGCGCCGTGTCCAAGCGCCACAACGCTTTCGGACAGGCGTGCAAGGTCTTCGCGCAATGCTGCGACCTGTGCGGAAAGATCGTCTGCCGCGATCTCCGCCTTCACACGCGCGGTTGCGGACTGGGCGGAGGCGGTTTTCATATCGGCCATGGTCTGCTCCTCTTTTTCCGGATGCTGTTCAACGAATTAGCCCTGGGAAAGGTTCCGATATCCGGTGTCCTTTGCTGCGCAAGGCGCTTCTGTGTGGTTGCAGATATAGCGCAGATGTTTTCGCGCGATAACCCTTCATTTCCTGCCGGCTTTGTTCTAAGGAACGTCGAATGCTTTGCCCGCGAACGGGCGAATATAATGCGAGGTTTGCGTTTCGATGTTCGATCTTCTGAGAAGAGCTGCTCACACCTGGGTTGCTAAGCTCCTCATGCTGCTTCTGGTCGCCTCTTTCGGCATCTGGGGTGTGTCACGCTCGCTCATATCAGGCGGCAATAGCACGACGGTCGTCAGTGTCGGAGACCAGCACGTGGAGGTCAACGAATTCCGTTTGGCATACCAGCGGCAGGTCGCAAATCTCAGCCAGCAGTTCGGTATGCGGCTGACGCCCGATCAGGCCCGCGCCTTTGGTGTCGAACAGCAGGTATTGGCGCAGCTGGTTGCCGGCGCGTCGCTAGATCAGTTGGCCGAAGACATGAACCTCGGCCTATCGCAGGATCGGCTTGCGCAACTGATCGGCGACGATCCGGCCTTCAAGGCCGTCAACGGTCAGTTCGACCGCACCCTCTTTACGTCGCGACTGCGCAATGCCGGCATCCGCGAGGATGACTACATCAAGGAGCGCAGCAAGGTTGCCGTTCGCAGCCAGATCGTCGATGCTGTCTCGAACGGCTTCACCGCGCCGAAGACACTAGTCGATGCGCTCAAGCTCTATCGCCAGGAAAGCCGCGGCATCGACTACGTGTTGCTGACCAATGCCAATATCGAGCCGATCAAGGCGCCTGCCGAGGATGTGCTTACCAAGTGGTTCGAAGGTGCCAAGACGCGCTATCGCGCACCGGAATACCGCAAGGTCGCTTTCCTCAAGCTTCAGCCGGAGGATATCGCCGATGCTGCCTCCGTCACGGATGATCAGATCCGCGAGGACTTCGAAAAGCGGAAGGACAGCTTCCGCACACCAGAGACCCGCACGATCGAGCAACTGACCTTCCAGAACAAGGATCTCGCCAATGCCGCCGAGGCCGCGCTGAAAACCGGCACGACTTTCGATCAGCTGGTGACCGATCAGGGCAAGACGTCAACCGACGTATTCTTGGGCGAGTTCTCCAAGGACAAGGTTCCGGATCAAGCCGTTGCGGATGCGGCCTTTGCAGTCTCAAAAGACGGTGGAACGACGCCTGTTGTGGATGGCACTTTCGGCCCGGTTGTCCTGCGCGTCAGCAACATCAAACCCGAGAGTGTCAAGAGGCTTGACGATGTCAAGGACGAGATCCGCAAGCAGCTCGCCGTTTCCAACGCTTCGCAGGAACTCATTAACGTACACGATCAGATCGAGGATCTGCGCGGCTCCGGTTCGACGCTGGAACAGATTGCAGAGCAGCTCAAGCTCAAGGCTGTTGTGGTCGAGGCCGTCGATGCCACCGGTCTCGACAAGAACGGCAACGAGGTCAAGGATATTCCGGCCAAGCAGCAGGTTCTTGGCGCGGCCTTCAGGACGGATGCCGGCGCCGACGCTCCTTCCCTATCGATCGGTACTGACGGTTATCTCTGGTTCGACGTCCGCGACGTTACGCCGGAGCGCGACCGCCCCCTGAGCGAGGTCAAGGACAAGGCCGTCGCTGATTGGACTGCTGAGCAGCAGAAGCTTGAACTTGCCAAGAAGGCCGAAGAACTGAAGCAGCAAGCCCAGAAGGGAACATCGCTGGCTGATATCGCTGCGCCGCTTGGCATAACCGTCGAAAGCAAGACCGGCATTACCCGCGGGACCGATGATGCGGTTCTCGGTCGTGCCGGTGTTGCCGCTGCCTTCTCCGGTCCGATGGACACGGTTGCCAATGCCGTCGGCGGCGACCCGACGACCCAAATTCTTCTCAAGGTCACTGAAGTGAATACGGAACCGACGAGCGACGTGCTCAACAATCAGGACCAGCAGATCACAGCAACGGCAAACGCTGCCGGCGATGACATTCTCGATCAGATGGTCAACCTGCTGCAGACGCAGTACGGCGCATCGATCAATCAGTCTCTCGCCGATCAGGCGGCAGTCCGCTAAGGGGGAACATAAGCGCATGACAGATCTGAAGCCGCTTTTGGCGAAGGCTGCGAGCCGCGAGCCGCTGACACGTGAGGAGGCCCGCGAGGCCTTCGACATTCTGATGTCCGGTCAGGCGACGCCTTCGCAGATCGGCGGCTTCCTGATGGCGTTGCGCGTCCGTGGCGAAACGGTCGACGAGATTGTCGGCGCCGTGACGACGATGCGCTCCAAGATGCTGACCGTTGATGCGCCGGCCGACGCAATCGACATCGTCGGAACTGGTGGCGACGCGAGCGGGACCTACAATATCTCGACGCTGGCCGCCCTCATCGTCGCCGGTGCCGGCGTACCCGTGGCCAAGCATGGCAACCGGGCCTTGAGCTCGAAATCGGGTGCAGCAGATAGCCTCGCCGCTCTTGGTGTCAGGCTGGATGTAAGCCCTGAGGTGATCTCCCGCTGCATTCGCGAGGCTGGTGTGGGCTTCATGTTCGCCCAGCAGCATCACTCGGCAATGCGTCATGTGGGTCCGACCCGCGTCGAACTCGGCACGCGGACGATCTTCAATCTGCTTGGCCCGCTGTCCAATCCGGCCGGTGTGCGCCGCCAGTTGCTTGGCGTGTATGCGCCGCAGTGGGTCGTGCCGATTGCGGAGGTCATGCGCGATCTCGGTTCCGAAAGCGTATGGGTCGTCCACGGCAACGGCCTTGACGAGATCACGACCACCGGAAAGACGAGTGTTGCAGCACTCGAGGACGGCAAGATCCGCACGTTCGAACTGTCTCCCGCGGATTTCGGCGTCGAGCCCTGCCGGCTGGAGGCCATCAAAGGCGGAGACGGTGTGGTGAACGCCGCCGCTCTGCGCGACGTCTTGAGCGGCGCAAAGAACGCGTATCGCGATATCGCGCTTGCCAACGCAGCTGCGTCGTTGGTGATATCAGGCAAGACGGAGATGCTTCAGGACGGCATGCGGCTTGCTGCGCAGTCCCTGGACAGCGGTGCGACGGCCGCGGCCCTCGATAAACTCATCGCCGTGTCGAACGACATCGACTAGGATAGAGCCATGACCGACATCCTGAAGAAGATCGAACTCTACAAGCGGGAAGAAATCGCCGCGGCAAAGGCGAAGGTGTCGTTGGCCGATCTGAAGGCGATGCAGGCGGATCAATCGGCGCCGCGCGGCTTTCGCCGTTCGTTGGTTGCGAAGTCAGAGGCTGGCCAGTACGGCCTGATCGCCGAGATCAAGAAGGCCAGTCCGTCCAAGGGTCTGATCAGGCCCGATTTCGATCCGCCATCTCTGGCCAAGGCCTATGAACTCGGAGGTGCAGCATGCCTTTCGGTGTTGACCGACACGCCAAGCTTTCAGGGTGCGCCGGAATTTCTGATGACGGCGCGTGCGTCGTGTTCGCTGCCGGCACTGCGCAAGGATTTCATGTTCGAGACCTATCAGGTGCAGGAAGCGCGTGCCTGGGGTGCCGATTGCATCCTGCTGATCATGGCCTCACTTTCGGATGACGATGCAAAGCGCCTTGAAGATGAGGCCTTCGGCCTTGGTATGGATGTGCTGGTGGAAGTCCACGATGCCGAGGAGATGGAGCGGGCGCTGAAACTCGCGTCCCCGCTCGTTGGCATCAACAATCGCAACCTCCGGACATTCGAAGTCAGCCTTGAGGTCAGCGAGAAACTCGCGCCAATGGTTCCCGAGGATCGCCTGCTGGTAGGCGAAAGCGGCATCTTCACGAATGCTGATTGCAAGCGTCTCCAGGCGGTTGGCATCGACACCTTTCTGGTTGGTGAGAGCCTCATGCGCCAGGAAGACATTGCGGCAGCCACGCGTGCGCTGCTCTTCGGCGAAGCCGTGCTGGCGGCTGAGTGACATGAGCGGGGGCCAATCCGGATTGACCCACATTGATGCCTCCGGCGAGGCGCACATGGTCGATGTCGGCGACAAGGTCGAGACCACAAGGGCTGCTACAGCCGAAGGTTACGTGCGCATGGCAGCGGCGACACTCGATCTTATTCGCGCAGGCAATGCGAAGAAGGGCGATGTTATCGGCACAGCCCGCCTTGCCGGCATCATGGCGGCCAAGCAGACGAGCAATCTGATCCCGCTCTGCCATCCCCTCATGCTTACGAAGGTCTCGGTCGACATCACGGAGGATGCCGATCTACCCGGCCTGCGCGTCAGTGCGACCGCGAAGCTGACGGGCAAAACCGGGGTCGAAATGGAAGCGTTGACCGCCGTTTCCGTTGCCTGCCTGACGATATACGACATGGCCAAAGCTGCCGATAAGGCCATGGAAATCGGGGGAATCAGGCTGCTCGAAAAATCTGGCGGCAAGTCTGGAGACTTTCGTCATCCGGAGTACGGCAAATGAGCATGCTCCCCGTTGCCGAGGCGCAAGATCGTCTGCTGTCGCGCGCAAAGCCGGTTCAGACGAGAGAAACCGTTTCTCTGGCGGAGGCCGAGGGCCGTGTGCTGGCAGCTGACGTTCAGGCCAAGCTGACCCAGCCGCCTTTCGACGCGTCCGCGATGGATGGATATGCACTGCGCCGCGAGGATGTTCCAGAGCCCGGCGCCGAACTGAAGCTTATCGGCACATCGTCAGCCGGCCGCGGGTTCGACGGTGTCGTCGGCACGGGAGAGACGGTGCGCATCTTTACGGGAGCCCCCGTTCCATCAGGCGCGGACAGCGTGTTGCTCCAAGAGGATGCTGAGAAAATCGAAGGCGGCATCCGCGCGACATTTGCAGTTCGGCTTGGCCAGCACATCCGGCCCCGCGGCCAGGATTTTGTTGAAGGCGAAGCCGTGCTCAAGGCAGGCACTGCGCTTGACTTTTCCCGCCTGACCGTGGCCGCCGGCATGAACCATGCGGCGCTCGAGGTCTGGCGCAAGCCAGTCGTCGCGTTGCTCGCCACCGGTGACGAATTGCTGCCGCCCGGAAGCTCGCCTGCGCCCGCTCAGATCATTGCGTCGAGCACCTTCGGTATTGCCGCGCTGGCCCGCAAGGCTGGAGCCGAGGTTCTCGATCTCGGGATCGTGCCCGACGACAAAGCCGCGATTTCGGCGGCGGTCGAGCGCGCCCGGCAGGCCGAGGTCGATGTCATCGTGACGCTCGGCGGCGCGTCAGTGGGCGACCACGATCTGGTGCAGGCTACGCTGCTCGCGGCGGGCATGACTCTTGATTTCTGGCGGATTGCCATGCGCCCGGGCAAACCGTTAATGGTGGGCAGCCTCGGGGAGACGCACGTTATTGGTTTGCCCGGCAACCCGGTATCGAGTCTCGTCTGCGGGCTGCTGTTCCTGGAGCCATTGGTTCGCAAGCTTGCCTCACTTGCGCCGGTCAGACGCGACGCAAAGGTGGAGACGGCGGTAACGCTCCGTGCCAATGACCAGCGACAGGACTATGTGCGAGCCACGCTGTCGCGACTGCCGTCAGGTGCCCTGTCGGCAGAGCCGTTCGGCAAGCAGGACTCGTCGATGATGAAGATATTCGCTCGGGCCGACTGCCTGATCATTCGGCCACCCCATGCGCCCGAACTGCCCGCAGGAAGTCCCTGCCCTGTGATGATGCTAAGACCGACCTTCTTGGCTGAAACCGTCTAGTCTGCCGTTTCATTTGTGGTGCTGGGTATTTGCTCAACCAACTGAAAGCAGGATTGAGATGACGAAGGAGACCGTCCGGGACACGCATGCCATGCTGTCCGGCATGACGCCTACCCTCATGAATGGCGAGTTCGTATTCTGTGTGATGCCCGACGAGGATGTAGCTCGGCTTGCGGTTCCCGATACGCTGGCTTGGTTTCGCGAGCGCGAAGGAATCTCCCTGATCCTCTCGAAAAACCGGGCCGAGCAACTCGGCATCAATTGCGATATGCCGATGCGGCGTATCGTTCTCGACGTTCTTTCGTCGCTGGAAGGTGTCGGGCTGACGGCCGCGGTTGCCTCGGCGTTGGCGGCCCGCTCAATACCGTGCAACATTGTAGCGGCCTACCATCATGATCACGTCTTTGTTCCAGCAGCCATGGCGGAATTGGCGCTGGAGATTTTGCTGCAGCTGCAGGAAGCGTCGTCCAACTGAGCGTCGTCCTTGATCACCCGTCCGCCCCCAGGGTGAAGACGCCGCCAATCGCCGCCTGGCCGGTCGAACCATCGCCGAAATCGGGGACAGCATATTCAGCGATAAGCCTTAGAGCCGCGAGCGGCAGCGACCGTCTACGTGGATCCCCTATGAGGACGTCGATGCCTGCTTTGCGACAGGCAGTAAGGAACGGCAAGACTCTCGCTACCAGCTGTGCACTATAGAAGACGTCCCCCGCAAGAATGACATCCACGTCGGGTGGGGCGCTTGAGAGAACATCGGTGCTCGTTACTTCGACTGTCACACCGTTCGCTTCCGCGTTGAGACCGATTGCCGAGGTGGCGTTCCTGTCGATCTCCGCTGCGATCACCCGGGATGCTCCGCATTTTCGCGCCACGATCCCGACGACGCCGGAACCTGCGCCGAGATCGAGGACGCGGCGATCGCGAACGATATCTGGATGCTCCAGAATGTGTCTGGCAATCAGGGTTCCTCCGGCCCAGCTATAGGCCCAGTACGGCGGTGGATCCTCCGCGTCGTTGGCTCTGAGGCGCGAGAGCCCGCTGCCGGGATGAGCCGTATAGAGCAGTATCTCAGGCAAGCCTGATGCCGGCTTCAGATGCAGGTTTTCGACGATAAAGGTGCGAACGTCCGCCCCGCAAAGAGCGCGGGAATCTGGGCTGTCCTCACGACGGTGCACTCCGCTCATTCGCTTCCCGCTCGCCCGATCAATAGTTCTTCATCGCCAGATGCGGCATCCCGCCATCGGGAAATTCATCGCCGAAGGCGACGAATCCAAAGCGCTTGTAGAGAGCTATCTTGTCGCTTTGCGCGGTCAGATAAAATCGGTTCTCACGGACTGATCGGTGTTCATTCATCGCATAGGTCATCATGGCGCTTGCGACGCCATGACCGCGCCATGCGTTGCCGACGGCGACGCGGCCGATCTTCACATGCTCCTCGGCATGAATGATCCGCAGCGTTCCGCAGACCTCGCCGTCCGCTATGGCAACGACGTGGTGCGCGATGAGGTCGAAAGCATCGAACTCTTCATCGCCAGGGACGTTCTGCTCGACGATGAAGACCGCGCGCCGCAGCTTGAACGCTTCGTTGCAAAGAGTGCTGAAAACAGGAACCGTCAATACGACCGTATCTGCCATTGTCCTCTCCGCGATCTCTGCCGGCGATACAAAAGCTGTAGCACCGGCGAGATGTCATCCCTTCTTCTTCGAGAACTTGGGCTTCGGGTCACCACTGCCCTTGCCCTCGAACTTCGGCTTTCCGGGCTTCTTGCCCCAAGGCTTTGCATCGCGTCGCTCGTCATCGCTGCGGGCTTCCTTACGGAACTTATCCTTCGGGCGATCGTCGCTGAATTCACGGCGCTCGCCAAAGACTTTCTTGCCGGCATAGGGCTTCGAGGCAGCGGGCTTGTTGAAATCGGGCGTGCCGTTCAGAGGGGTGACGCGGATGCCGCGCTCCATCGTCTTGTTCTGACCGATCGCGTGCAGGAAGGTGTCGGCGCTGGCCGCTGAAATCTCGACGTAGGTCTCGTCGGTCTGCATCTTGATTGCGCCGATCTCCCGCTTCGTCAGATTGCCGTTTCGGCAAATCATCGGGATCAACCACCGTGGCTCTGCGTTCTGCTTCCGGCCGACGGAAATCGAAAACCAGACGCTAGGCCCGAAATCATCGCGCGGCCCTTTCTGATACGGTTCGCGTGGCCCGTCGGCGTGTTCGCGCTGCTTGCCGCCGCGGCTATCCTGGACCGAGACCGCGATCAGATCCTCCGGTGCAGACTGGTTGGAACGGTAGAGGTTGACGAAGGCGGCGGCGAGCTTTTCGGCCCCGTGCGCATCGAGAAGCCGCTTGACCAGGTCCTGAGCTTCCTCGCTCGGCGCTTCCTCGAAGATCGGGTCTGCAAGCAGACGCGCTTCGTCGCGTGCTGTGACCTCTTCGGCCGACGGCGGACGTGCCCACGCGGCGGAGATGCCTGCATTGGCTAGAAGGCGTTCGGCCTTCCGGCGAACGTTCAGCGGCACGATCAGTGCGCTGACACCCTTGCGGCCGGCCCGGCCCGTTCGGCCGCTGCGATGAAGCAGGGTCTCCGGATTGGTCGGCAGGTCGGCGTGGATGACGAGGTCGAGGCCCGGCAGGTCGATCCCGCGGGCTGCAACGTCCGTGGCGATGCAAACGCGGGCGCGTCCATCACGCATCGCCTGCAGCGCATGGCTACGTTCGTTCTGCGTCAGCTCGCCAGACAGCGCGACGACGTTGAAGTTGCGGTTGTGAAAGCGAGCAGTCAGATGATTGACCGCGGCGCGCGTTGAACAGAACACGATGGCGTTGGTCGCTTCATAGTAGCGCAGAACATTGATGATGGCGTTTTCGCGATCGCTCGGTGACACGACAAGAGCCCGATACTCGATGTCCCCGTGCTGCTTTTCTTCGGCTGCCGTCGCAATCCGGACCGCGTTCTTCTGATAGCTCTTCGCAAGTTTCGCGATGGCCGCCGGAACCGTCGCTGAGAACATCAGCGTCCGACGATCATCGGGCGAGGAATCGAGAATGAACTCGAGATCTTCTCGGAATCCGAGATCGAGCATTTCGTCGGCTTCATCAAGCACGACAGCCTTAAGCGCGGAAATATTGAGCGCGCCGCGGCGGATGTGATCGCAGAGGCGACCGGGCGTACCGACGACGATATGGGAGCCACGCTCCAGCGCGCGGCGCTCGCTGCGGATGTCCATGCCGCCGACGCAGCTGACAATCAGCGCGCCCGTTGCTTCGTAAAGCCATTCAAGTTCGCGCTTGACCTGAAGCGCGAGCTCTCGCGTCGGTGCGATCACGAGGGCCCGCGGTTCGGCTGCGGGCCCAAAACGGTCCCCGTTTTCAAGCAATGTGGGCGCCAGCGCGAGGCCGAAGGCGACGGTCTTGCCGGAGCCGGTCTGGGCCGAAACGAGGGCGTCCGACGCAGCAAGCGCCGGGTCGAGCATGGCCTTTTGGACTGGCGTCAGCTCGCTATAGCCGCGCTTCACCAACGCCTTGGCGATCGCCGGAACGACGCCGTTAAAATTTGTCATGTTGTCTATCTTTCGGAAGTCTCACGCGCATGTTGCGCTCTGGCCGGCAGTTGCCAGCAGAGAAGTTGGGCCGTTCCTACTTCGTCAGACGGCAAATGTCAAAGCGGATGTCCCTGCCAGAGCCATACATCGATGCCTTCACTTCGGCCTCGAATGCGCGCTTGTGCGGGGCCTTCGAGCCGGCCAGAGCGAAGCGGCACGCTATCCGCCCCAGCCGCTTTGATCAATGCCGCGCTCAAGGCCAGTTCAACGCCACGTGCTGCTGCCACCTCCATCAGGCGGCTCGCGACGTTCACGGTGTCACCGGTGGCGGTAATTTGCTGGCGATTGCCGCTCCCGAGCCGCGAGGCGACGACCGGACCGCAATGAGCCCCGACCTTGAAACCGGTGTTGCGGCCGCGAAGGGCCGGATTGGCGACGAGCCAGGGCCGCATCCGCTCACACAGGCTGACTGCGCAGGCGGCGGCCCGCGTAGCGTCGTCGTCGGCCGGTTGCGGCAAACCGAAGAGAATCATCGCACCATCGCCCATGAAGCTGGTGACCGCCCCGCCATGCGAGCGCGCCTCCGCGTCGACCAGCTCGAAGAAATCGCTGAGAACTTCGCGGACATTCGTCGCGCCGATTGCCTCGCTCAAGCCCGTGAAGCCGGAGAGGTCGATGAAGATGACCGCAGCGTCCTGCCGGATCGGTTTTGCGAGAAAGTTCGGATCGCGCGCGAGCCACTCGCCCAGGCCCGGTGCCTCGATGCGCTGCAGGAGATCGCTTTGCGCCGCGAAGTGCGCGGCCTGACGACGATCCATCCAGATCTCCGCGGCGCCGAAGAGCAGCACCGGCGGCAGGGCTGCTGCGATGGGCAGTGCTGCGCTGAACCAGTAGCCATGCGCGAAGGCGGCAATGTTCAAGGCGGCCCATGCGACCGCCGCGGAGGCAATGATGGCATAGCCAATGGCACTGCGCCGCCACGCAAGCAGGCTGATCAGAAGTAGTGGCAGAGCCACGGCTATGAGCGAATCGAGCAAACGCACATTGCGGTCTCTGACGATGCTGTCGCCGGCAATCAGATGTGTCGCTGCAGTCGCCATCACTTCCACGCCCGGCAATACCGGATCGAATGGCGTCGGGAAGACGTCGCCGCCGGCGGTCACCGTGGAGCCGATCACGACGATCCTGTCCTCGATCGCCTTGGCGGGAAGCTTGCCGGCCAGTGCGTCCACAGCGCTGAAGGTCGGAATGGTGCCGCGTGGGCCGTAGAAGGTAATGGGCAGTCTCTGCCCGTTGTCGGTCGGCAAATGCCGATCACCGAGCGCAAGCCCGCCGGGTGAGAACGCAGGATTGATACCGAGTGCCAGCGACGCGACCCGCAGCGGAAACGACGCATCGACACGCTCGATCCAGCGAGAGATCAGCGGAATGAAGCGCGGTGTGCCGGACTCATCGGTGGCGACGTTGACCACGCCGACGGCCGCAACGTCGGAAAAGCGGCTAAGTGGCAACAGCATCTGGCTGGCCGTCGGTATCGCCGCCAGCGGATCGTTGGCGTCGTGACTGACCACTTGTACGTCTTTTGGGAAAACGCCGGCGGCGGCGATGACACTGGGCGTCTGCTGCAGCGCCAAAGTCAGCGCCGCATCGCCCTCGTCCGATCCTGGATCAACCAGCAAGAGATCGAGTGCTATGACTTTCGGCTTCAAGGCGCTGACGGCGGCCACTACGCGGGCGAGCGTCGCCCGATTGAGCGGATAGCCGTTGTCGGCGGCGGTCTGATCGTCGATTGCGACGATGCTGGTGATCGGCGGAGGCACTCGCGCGCCGATAACAGTGCTTCGCAGATCAGTGAGCGAAGCCTCGAGGCGGTCGAGGAAACTCACACTGCCCGAAAGATGCATATAGCCGAGAAGCCCGCCCCAGAGTGCGGAGAGCAGCAGCGCGATCGTGATCAGGAGCCGTCTGCCCTGCATCGGCGCTATTGGCCAAGGCGGGCAAGCAGGGTCGCAGCGCGGGCCGGTGGCCAGCGGCGCACGGTCAGCGGGCCGCTGCCTCGCGTGACGTCAACACCCTCGCCCACATTCAACGTGACCCGCCGTCCCGCCGAGGGACGACCGACCGCGACGCGGCCGCGGACGACAAAGACGGACGTCGTGCCGCTCTTGACATCGACGGCCCAGCGCGTGCCGCGGACGGCCGCGATCGCCTGTGGCGTGACCACTTCGAATCCGTCTGGTCGCTTGGCGCGGTCGACATCCACGAGCACGGCCTTGTTGCGCAATGACACCGCGTCCGGTCGCCCATCGCGGTTACGGTCGATGACATTGAAGCGGGCCCCACCCTCGGCAATGATCGTCACACCATCCGCGCATCGCATGACTTGCCGCGAGGTCCCCGCCACGCGCTCCATGGTGCATCCGCTGGCTTGCGCAAACGCTGCATCCGAGGCGAACAGACAGGCAGCGCCAACCCACACGACCAGCGCCAAAAGCATTCTGGAGTTTACAAACATATCCGTCCCCTCTGCATGCACGATCGGACGACCCCCGGTGCGCGGCGGCCATCATACGCTGATTGCTGCAGCACGCATGCCGAAACGTCAACGGCTATCCGACATAGTCTATGCCTTGAGCGGTGTTTCGATTGCCGGACCAGTATAGCGCGCTCTTGGACGAATGAGATGGCCGCTCTCGACCTGCTCCATGGCATGAGCGAGCCACCCGACGGTTCGAGCGAGCGCGAAGATCACAAGTGGAGCATTGTCAGGAAGATTAAAAATAGCAGTCATCGCCGTTAGCGCGAAATCGATGTTGACGCATTCTCCGATGATTTCCTGCCCCACCGCCGCCAGCTTGGCGTAGCTCGGCGGTAAGGCGAACTGCGACATCAGCGCTTTTGCTCTGATGTCTCCGTCCGGATAGAGCGGGTGGCCGAACGCGGGGAGCGACCTTCCCTGCGTCAGCGCCTGTCGTACGGTCGCGCCGGCCCCGAGGGCGTCGACGTCTTCGATCAATGAGGCGACGCCCTGCCACGCGCCGCCGTGGAGTGGTCCGGTCAAGGTCGAGAGGCCCGACAGTACTGCGGCCGACAGCGTTGCGCCTGAAGAGGCTGCCACCCGTGTGGCGAAGGTCGATGCGTTGAGCTCGTGATCTGCGAGGAGCACAAGCGCGCGCCTGATGCAGTTGGCGGCTTCAGGCCTGCACCAACTCATGGCGAGGCGCAGATGCAATGGCGAAGTGGTGGTATCTGGTGCCAAGGCAGCAGCCACGGTCGACAGGATACTTTGCGCGTCGGCCTTCAGCACCTTCGGCGACCGTCCGAGGGTCGGCAGGTCGTGGGTAACGCGCTGCGCTAGCAGGACAAATGCCCGCTCCAGCGAGGGTGATGCTTCTAGAGCCTCACCCGGTGCCGCCGCAATCTGTCCAGAGTTCCACAGAAGCGCTGCGGTCTCCTCGAGCGTCGCATGTTCAGCCCAGGTCGCAGCATCCTGGCCACGATAGTAGAGCCGACTATCCAAAATGGCGGAAATGGCAGACGGCAATACCGGATCGCCCCATTGCATGGTGTCTGCCGCAACCGTCTCAGTCTTTCGGCGGCCCGCGTGTCGCTCGGCCAGCCGCATCACGTCTGCTGCGCTGTAAAGACTTCGCCGCGGATCGGTGGCATCGGGTTTTGCCCGGATGCGGCCGCGGCTCACATTGGCGTAAAGCGTTTGCGGCTTCGTACCGAGTTTCTCAAGCGCCTGCTCGGCGGTCAGCCAGGGCATCCTGTCCTCTTACATTGATCAATTACGTCAAGATTGACG
The DNA here is from genome assembly GCF_964254185.1 of Rhizobium sp. LjRoot258. Lineage (NCBI taxonomy): Bacteria > Pseudomonadati > Pseudomonadota > Alphaproteobacteria > Hyphomicrobiales > Rhizobiaceae > Rhizobium > Rhizobium sp. LjRoot258. The sequence continues at coordinate 1,515,767 of NZ_CAXUST020000001.1, forward strand.
TCAATCAACGTAGGCTCGATCCTGCTCTGCGTAAAGGAGGTGGCATGAAAGAGGCCGCGCCCGCTGAGAGAACGGATCACTGAGATGCAGGTGATGATCGAGGGACAGTCACACTTCCAGCCTTTCGGCTTACCTTATTGGGGTTTCGAAGATCTCAATAAGGGAGTTGGAAGCATGACTGCCTCTTATGAATACCATATCGGCGTCGACTACCACAAATCCTACAGCCATCTGGTGGTGCAGGATTCGGCGGGTAAAACGCTGCGCTCTGGCCGTGTGAAGAATGACCGTCAGTCGCTTGGCGGCTTTTTGGAGCGGTATCGGGAGAACTCGCATGCCGTGGTCGAGGCCACCCGCAACTGGATGGTGATGTATGACTGGCTCGACGACATTTGTGATGATGTCGTTCTCGCCCATCCGTGGAAGGTCAAGGCGATTGCCGACGCCAAGATCAAGACCGACAAGATCGATGCGACGGTGCTGGCGCATCTGCTTAGAGCCGACCTGGTGCCGGAGGCCTGGGCACCCGGCGAAAAATCTCGGGAGCTTCGCGTCGCGCTGCGCGAACGGATGTTTTACGTGCGGCTGCGCACAATGACGAAGAACCGCATCGTCACGGTGTTTGATCGCTATCCGGAGCAGACAGCCCAGCTCAAGAAGCTCGGCGATCTGTTCGGCAGGGCCGGCCGTGTCCAGCTAGCGCAGGTCAACGTCTCAGAGATCGACCGCATCCAGATCGACCGTGGCCTCGACTTCATCGGCGACATTGACATCAGGATCAAGCAGTCGGAAGCAACGATCCGGGCGATGACCAAGGCCAATGCCAACGTCAAGCTGTTGAAGACGATCCCCGGCATTGGCGAGTTCTTCGCCCGGCTGATCGATGCCGAGATCGACGACATATCGCGCTTCCGCAACCCGAAGAAGCTTGCCGCCTATGCCGGGCTCGTGCCCTCGACCTATTCCTCCGGCGGCAAGACCTTCCACGGCAAGATCATCAAGCAGGGCAACAAGTGGCTGCGCTGGGCCTTCGTCGAAGCCGTCACCCCCGCCATCGCCACCGATGCGCAGCTTCGCGCCCAGTATGAACAATTGAAGATCAGAGGAGTGAACAAGGCGCGAGTTGCCATCGCGCGCAAGCTTTTGACGATCGCCTTCCAGATTCTGCGTGACCAGCGCGCTTACGAGCCGCGCGGCACTGGCACCACGGAAGGCGCGTCGACGATATCCCGGCTGTCCTGATGGTGTTTTAGCGAGCCCGGCAGGATCTGGGCTGCGCTCCTCAAGGAGAATGGGAAGCCGGGAGCCGAACGCCACTCTGTGACCGAAGCCACAAGCATCAGGGTCACGCATTGGAGAATGGTTCGAGAACCGAAGGACGCAAACAACTGTCCGGCGGAGGGAAGAGATTTAGCCGATCGGCGAAAATGCCGGTCAAATAACAACAGAACCCAAGGAAAAGCCCGCAAATGCTGGTGTTTTACCCCTTGTGTTCTTTCATTGGAGAACACCATGAAGAACGGTTTGGAAGATGTCATCGCAGCTGAAACGCAGCTCTCCGATGTGGACGGCGAAGCGGGTCGTCTGATCATCCGCGGCGTGTCGCTCGATCATCTCGTTTCAACGGCAACCTATGAAAGTGTTGCAGCTCTATTGCTCGACGGATTGACGGAGCGGCATTTTGCTGCCGCAGAACTCCGCCCGTGGTTGGGCGAAATGCGGGAACGCCTGTTCGCTCACGTGACGGCGCTCGATTCGGAGCTGCTAGCATTGCCGCCTGTGGATGTCATGCGGGCTCTCATTGCTCGCCTGCCGGATGGTGAGGATTTCGAGGCCGCCCTTCGATTGCTGGCTGCGCCTGCCGTCTTCCTGCCGGCGATTCTCCGTCTGCAGGCTGGGAACGACCCGGTAGCGCCCGACGGCTCCCTTTCTCAGGCGACCGATATCCTGCACATGCTGACCGACGAGTTGCCGAGTGCGGAGCAGACAGCTGCACTCGACGCCTATCTTGTCACTATCTCCGACCATGGACTGAACGCCTCGACCTTCGCATCGCGCGTCATCGCCTCGACGCGAGCCGGGCTCACCTCATCGGTGCTCGCGGCGATAAGCGCCCTCAAGGGACCGCTGCATGGCGGTGCCCCCGGCCCTGTGCTCGATATGTTCGACGCGATCGGAACCGACGGGAATGCACGCGGCTGGCTCGGCCAGGCGCTGGACCGCGGCGAGCGCCTGATGGGCTTCGGCCATCGCATCTACCGGGTGCGTGATCCGCGCGCCGACGCCCTCAAGCAAGCCCTGCGACCGCTGGTTTCAGCCGGTCAGGTCGATCGCCATCGGATCGAACTTGCAGAGGCTGTCGAGCGTACGGCGCTCGCCATCCTCAAGGAGCGCAAGCCGGACCGTCCGCTTGATGTCAACGTCGAGTTCTACACCGCCTTGCTGCTCGATGCGCTGGGCTTTCCGCGCGAGTCCTTCACCGGCGTGTTCGCCATCGGAAGGACCGTGGGCTGGATCGCACATGCCCGCGAACAGGCGCTGGAGGGCCGGCTAATCCGGCCACGCTCGGTTTATGTCGGGCCGTTGCCAAGAGCGGCGTGACCATCGGCAGGTAGCCCGGCGGCAAGGGCCGCCGGGCTACCGCTTCAATCCCCGGCCTCGACACCGAGAAAGCCGCCGGATTGGCGAGCCCACAGCCGCGCATAGATGCCGTCCTCCCGTAGGAGGTCGTCATGGCGCCCCTCCTGCGCAATCCGGCCCCTGTCGAGCACGACGACCCGATCCATCCGTGCGATGGTTGAAAGGCGGTGGGCGATGGCGATGACGGTCTTGCCATCCATGAAGTCGTAGAGCGTGTCTTGGATGGCAGCTTCGACCTCGGAATCGAGGGCGGACGTCGCCTCGTCCAGGATCAGGATCGGTGCGTCTTTCAGGATGGCGCGGGCAAGCGCGATACGCTGGCGCTGGCCACCCGAAAGCTTCACGCCGCGTTCGCCCACATGTGCCTCATAGCCGATCCGCCCCTGCTGGTCGCGCAGGCCTGGAATGAAGCCGTCCGCATGGGCCTTGGCGGCGGCGGCCTCGATCATCGACAGCGGCAGGTCAACTCGGCCATAGGCGATGTTGTCTCGCACCGAGCGATGCAGCAGGGCGGCATTCTGCGCAACCATGCTGAAGTGGCCGCGAAGGCTTTCCTGTGTCACCGAGCGGAGGTCCTGACCGTCTACCAGGATCCGCCCTCCATCGGCTTCGAAGAAGCGCAGGGCGAGATTGACGAGAGTCGATTTGCCCGCGCCCGACCGACCGACCACTCCCACCTTCTCACCGGATTCAACGCGCAAGCTGACGCCATCAAGCCCACCGCTGCCCTTGCCGTAATGGTGGCAGACTTTCTCGAATGACACCGCGCCGCCATTGAGTTTCAGTTCGGTGGCATCGGGACGGTCCGGAATATCGATCGGCTGGGCGATAGTGCTGAGCTGGTCACGTGCCGCCCCGACATAGTTGAACAGCGCGGCGACCGCATCGAGCAGCCATTCGGCCATTGCGGTGATGCGGAAGCCAAGCGCAAGGGCGGCAGCGACCATTCCGAGCGGTGCTGCTCCCGATTGCCACAGGATGATCGAGTAGCCGATGAGGCTGACCATCAGAAGGCTGCTGAGGAAAACCATACTTATGTTGACCATGACCTCGAGTTTTTGCACCGAGATAAAAGCCCGGCGAGCGGTGTCGAGATGATCGCGGCTGTCCCGGTCCTCGTCCCGCTGGCGGGAAAAGAGCTTGATCGTGTCCATATTCGAGAAGGTGTCGACCAGCATTCCGGAGAGCGCCGAGTCGGCCTCCTGAAATCGCTGCGAGGCGTTCCTCACGCGCGCAACCACGAAGCCCATCAGCACGAAATACAACCCGACCCAAATGGCCATCGGAATAACCAGGCGCAGGTCTGCCGAGGCCATGAGCCAGATGGACCCGACGACATAGATTGCCACATAGGAGATGGTGTGAATGACCGAGTACGCAGCTCCCGTCGCGGTGTTGCCGAGTTCCTGCACGCGGTAGGCGACACGTCCGGAAAAGTCGTTCTGAAACCAGCCGACCGACTGGCGCTTTACATGGCGCAGTGCGCGCCAGCGGATCATCGCGACTGCATTCGGCCGAAAGGCGATGTCATCGAGCGACTCGCGCGCCGCAGCAACCAATGGCCGGACGACCAATAGCAGGAGCGCGGCAACAAGAAGCTCGGCGCCATGGCCCGCCCAAAGCTCGCCCGGGCGAGTGGCCGCAAGCGTATCGACGAGCCGACCTGAGAAGCCGATCAGCCAGACTTCGAGGATCGCGCCGACGGCGGTCAGCAAGAGGCTTGCCGCAACGACGCAACGCAGCGGCCTCAGCGCACTAAAGATAAATGGCCAGACCCGATCGGGCGGCGTGTTGCAGGTATAGGATTGGAATGGATCGATCAGCTTTTCGAAGCGACGAAACATGAAGGCCCTCCATGGGGCAGGACAATGTCATTTGATGATGGACCGAACAGGCAGCCCCTAACGGCACTACCGTTCAGCGGTGGTTTCCGGTGCCGTTGGTTCTCATCAAACGATCTCCCCATGGGTCGCTTTGCGCCGGCTCAATCCGGCGAATGGCCGATTTATTACCATTTTGGGCTGCGTGTGTGAACCCCTCGACGCCCTAGGGGCGAGTTTTGCATCTGCGCAGCCACCTATGCAGCGAGTTGCTCAAGCGTCTGTCGGCAATTCATTTTGTCGTCTTCCAGGCCTGTCCCGGCAGGAATATGCTTGGCAACCATGGTCACCTCTGTGCCGTCCGGGGTCGGCCGCAAATGTGTGCGGATCGTCATTTCAACGGCAAAAGCGGGATCGGCGGAATCGAATACAGTCGTCCAGACCACGAGGGATTTCGGGATGAGCCGGGCAATTTTCCCGAGGAAACCGGTCGGTCTTCTCCGAGGTCTTGCCCACCATGATGGTGTCTCTGTCAGAACAGACGAGCGACATGCTGAAGGCACCGCCTTCCCCGCCCTCAAATCCATGCACGATGCCGCACATGTCGCCTGGCGACAGCCATGTGGCAACGGCCTCCGCATTGAGGAAGGCGACATAGACCGCGCTTGGCGGTGTGACTGATGTGGGAGACAGTCGTGCTGCGGTTTTGGCTCATCCGACGAAAGATAGCGGCCGCGTACCGATGGAAAAGACCGCCGCGCCGATATGGCGAGGCGGCCCCTTGTTGGTCAGACTAGGCGGCTCTGCTCGGTCGCCGCTTCGATGAAGCTTGCGAACAGCGGATGCGGATCGAGGGGGCGGCTCTTAAGTTCCGGATGGTACTGGACGCCGATGAACCACGGATGATCCGGATATTCGATCGTCTCCGGCAATACACCATCCGGCGACATTCCCGAGAAGACGAGACCGCAGTTTTCCAAACGATCCTTGTAATCGACGTTGACTTCGTAGCGGTGGCGATGGCGCTCGGAAATATCGGTCGAGCCGTAGATCTCGGAGATCTTGGTGTCCTTCTTTAGCGCAGCCTTGTAGGCGCCAAGGCGCATCGTGCCGCCGAGATCGCCCGATGCCGTGCGCTTCTGCAGCTCGTTGCCTTTCACCCACTCCGTCATCAGGCCGACGACTGGATTCTTCGTCGGGCCGAACTCGGTCGACGAGGCGCTTTCCACGCCGGCAAGATTACGGGCTGCCTCGATGACGGCCATCTGCATGCCGAAGCAGATGCCGAAATACGGCACTTTGCGCTCGCGTGCGAAACGAGCCGCGTGGATCTTGCCTTCCGAGCCGCGCTCGCCGAAGCCGCCGGGAACGAGGATTCCGTGGACCTTCTCAAGGTACGGCGCCGGATCTTCCTTTTCGAAGACCTCGGATTCGATCCATTCGAGCTTGACCTTGACGCGATTGGCAATGCCGCCGTGATGCAGCGCTTCGATCAGCGACTTATACGCATCCTTGAGGCCGGTGTACTTGCCAACGATCGCAATCGTGACTTCGCCTTCCGGCGTGCGGATACGGTTGCAGACCTCTTCCCAGGGATCGAGGCGCGGCTTCGGCGCCGGCTCGATGCCGAAGGCTGCCAGCACTTCGTTGTCGAGGCCTTCCTTATGGTAGGCGATCGGCACGTCGTAGATGTTGGCGACGTCGAGCGCCTGGATGACAGCGGATGGACGGACGTTGCAGAAGAGCGAGAGCTTGCGGCGTTCGGCCTCCGGGATTTCGCGGTCGGCGCGAACGAGCAGGATGTCGGGATGAATGCCGAGCGCCTGCAGTTCCTTGACGGAGTGCTGCGTCGGCTTGGTCTTCAACTCGCCGGCTGCCGGAATATAGGGCATCAGCGTCAGGTGGACGTAGATCGCAGTGCCACGCGGCAAGTCGTTGCCGAGCTGACGGATCGCCTCCATGAAGGGCATCGCCTCGATATCGCCGACCGTCCCGCCGATCTCGCAGATGACGAAGTCGTAGTCGTCATTGCCCTCCGTCACGAAATCCTTGATCTCGTTGGTGACGTGCGGGATGACCTGTACGGTCGCGCCGAGATAGTCGCCGCGGCGTTCCTTGTCGATGATGTTCTTGTAGATGCGGCCGGTGGTGATGTTGTCGGTCTTGGTCGCCGAACGCCCGGTAAAGCGCTCGTAGTGGCCAAGATCGAGGTCGGTTTCGGCACCGTCGTCGGTGACGAAGACTTCGCCATGCTGGGTCGGGCTCATGGTGCCCGGGTCCACGTTGAGATAGGGGTCGAGTTTGCGAAGCCGCACCCGATAACCACGGGCCTGCAGCAACGCTCCGAGAGCCGCGGCCGCAATTCCTTTACCGAGAGAGGAAACCACGCCGCCAGTGATGAATACGTATCGCGCCATGGGAGTCACCGGATACCTTTTCAAAAACGATTCCACCAGCCCAAAAATTCATTTCCTGAACTTTTGGTGCCAGCGCGAAATCTGAACAAAAGAAAACCGGCAGACCCGAGGGCCTGCCGGCGGTTTATGCTGTGTGCCGCTTACTGTCCGCTTGGGACGGTTGCGGGCGCCGGAGCCTGTGGTGCTGCCGGAGCCGTTTGAGTAGACGCTGGTGCCGATGCAGCCGGGGCCGCGGGTACCGTTGCCGCCGGAGCGGTAGCGGCGGGCGCCGTTGCTGCTGGAGCGGACTCGCCGCTGGTCGGAACGCCGTTATTGCTCTGCGGGGCCGGTGCAGCCGGAGCGGAGTTACCATTCTGGCCGCCGAGCGAATCAAGAATACCGTTGCCCTGTCCGCTCGTCGCCGGAATACGGTTCAGAATATCCGTCGGACGGCTCTCATAGCGGTTGAGGATACCGAGACCGAGCGAGGTAATGAAGAACAGCGTCGCCAGGATCGCGGTCGTGCGGGTCAGCGCATTGGCCGTGCCGCGGGCGGACATGAAGCCCGAACCGCCGCCGATGCCAAGGCCGCCGCCTTCCGAGCGCTGGATGAGCACGACGCCGACAAGCGCCAGCACGATCATGAGATGGATGACAATCAAAACGGTCTGCATGGGTCCAGTCCTGCCCACACGCACGGCGGGCATAAAGTAAAATTCTGGCGCTCTTTACATGAGCTGATCCGCTATTCCAAGCCCTTCGGCTCGGAATATACACGGCTCTAAGCAAGCAACGCGTCGTATGCGCCGTAGATGGCGAGGAAATCGGTTGCTTTCAAGCTTGCGCCGCCGACCAGTGCGCCATCGACATTCGCGACGCCCATCAGTTCCTTCGCATTGCTTGGCTTGACCGAGCCGCCATAGAGGATGCGGATCTTCTTGCCGGCACCGCCAAAACGGGCAACGAGCTCGGAACGCATGAAGGCGTGCGCCTTCTCGACGTCTTCCACGGTCGGCGTGACACCGGTGCCGATCGCCCAGACGGGCTCGTAGGCAATGACCGCGTTCTCGGGCGTCGCGCTGTCCGGCACCGAGGCGGAAAGCTGACGCTTGATGACGTCGAGGGCCTGGCCAGCCTTGCGCTCGTCAGCCGTTTCACCGATGCAGACGATCGCCGTCAGTTCCGCTGCGAAGGCAGCCTCTGCCTTGGCGCGCACAAGATGGTCGGTCTCGGCATGGTCGGTGCGACGTTCCGAATGGCCGACGATGACGTAAGTGCCGAAGCAATCGGCAATCATCTCGGCCGAGATATCGCCGGTGTGGGCGCCCGATGGATTCTGGTGGCAATCCTGTGCGCCGATCGCAAGCGGGCTATCCGTGCAGAGCGCCGTAGCCACATAAAGTAGCGTCGCCGGAGGGCAGATCAGCGCCTCTACCTTGGCGGAAAGTGGCGTCTGAACACCTTCTGCGATCGCCTTGATCTGGTCGAGGGAGGCACGCGTGCCGTTCATTTTCCAGTTTCCCGCCACGAGCGGGCGCACGTCAGGTGTCATGCCAGCCTTCCAATCTTCCACGTATCCAGCGGCCTTAGCAAAAGCAGGGATCAATGAAAAGGTTTCGTCCCCTTACGTAAGGGAAATAACGGCTCTTTGTCGCGCAAATGCTTAAAATTTGGGGCCGATGTTGCTGAAAATCATAGACCGGAGCGCCATGCACGCTCTGGCCTTCTGTCTTACTGGCGATCGTCAGGAGCCCAATAGCCAGTTCAGGGTACGGCGCCAATCGATCATCCGGATTGGCGTTCCGTGGTTGCCGGTCTGGTAGAGCGTGAAATGCGTAGGGTAGCCCGTCTTCAGCAGCTTTTCGAACAGTGTCTGCTGGTCAGTCGCCGCATAGACCGGATCACGGCTGCCATGCGCGAACCAAAGCGGCAGCTTGGCCTTGAAGAACGAGCTCTTGGCAAAATCCGGATCGGCAACGCCGCTCAGGATCACCATCCCCTTGAGGCGTTTCACGCTGTCAGGATCGCGGCTCACGCCCCAGCAGAGCTGGCTGCCCATCGACGCACAGGTCAGGATGATCGGCTTGCCGGGCGATTGTTTGGAAACGTAACGGATCAGACCCTCAATCGCAGCCACTCCATCGCTGTCGAAGGCTTTGACCGACGGCGAGTAGTAGACGCCACCGTTGCCGGCCACGAGGTTCTTAAGGCGATTGAAGTTTCCGCCGAAGCTGTAGTCGTTGGCGCCGAGACGCCGGTCGCCGTTGCGTCCGTGAATGAAGATGACCGCAAATACGGCTCCCGAGCTTTGTCCCACCCGGGTGACATCGAGCCTTTGGGCGCCAAGCTGCAACGTCTCGTCAGACTGCTGCTTTCTAATGCCGAGAGACACATATTTTTGTTGAGCGCGTTTCTGCGGTATCTGATCGCGGCCGTTGATGTCGCGCATCTCGTCGTATTCGATGACGTCGAGCGCGCCTCTATCGCTTGTCTGCAGCACGTTTTGGGTGGAAAAGAGATCGTCTTTGTAGGGCGGCAGCCGCTCAGCGGCCTGGCCGCTTGCTGACGCCGCCAGGAAAAAGGCCGCAATTGCGGCGATAGTGGTGCAATGACTTGTGGACATTCGCATGCGCATGGTTCCCTGAGCCTTGTGACCGCTTGCCATTCCACGCCCATCAACGCAAACCATTTCCTGAGAAAGTCCGCCGGATCGGGCGGCGTCGCGTAACAAGGCACTTTCTGGCAGAATCTGCCTGATTCGCAAACGTGACATCAAATGCGGTGATTTTGGGTCAGGCTTGGCATAGGCCGCCTGCCCCCGACAGGATGAAGATCTGAACAGCCCCATGGACGATAGCAACGACCTCTTTTCCGGACTGCCCCTGACACCGAAGCAGGAGGAGGCCCCAAAGCCTGCCGAGCCGCCAAAGGCTGCGCCCGCCGAGGCTGCTGCTCCAGTCTCGCGTCCAGCGCCTGTAAGCTCGGCATCGGACGACTATGGCGCGTCCTCGATCCGCGTTCTCGAGGGGCTCGAGCCCGTTCGCATGCGTCCGGGCATGTATATCGGCGGCACCGACGAAAAGGCGCTGCACCATCTGTTCGCCGAGGTCATCGACAACTCGATGGACGAAGCGGTCGCCGGCCATGCCAACTTCATCGAGGTCTATCTCGACCGCGAAGGGTATCTGACGGTCAGCGACAACGGACGCGGGATACCCGTCGAAAACCATCCGCAGGTTCCAGGCAAGTCGACGCTCGAAGTCATCATGACCAAGCTGCACGCCGGCGGCAAGTTCGACGGCAAGGCATACGAGACATCCGGCGGCCTACATGGCGTTGGCGTTTCTGTCGTCAACGCGCTTTCCGATGTGCTGGAAGTTGAGGTTGCGCGTAATCGGAAGCTGTATCGCCAGCGCTTCTCCCGAGGTTTGCCGCAGGGCGAACTGGAGGAACTCGGCGACGTCCATAATCGTCGTGGCACGCGTGTCCGCTTTCACCCCGATCCGCAGATTTTTGGCGAGCACGCAAAGTTCGATGCGGGGCGCGTGTTCCGTATGGCTCGCTCCAAGGCTTACCTCTTTGGCGGCGTGGAAATCCGCTGGAGCTGCGAGGAAGGTGTGCTGCCGCAAGGCTCCGAGATACCTGACAAGGCGGTCTTCCACTTCCCCGGCGGTCTGAGGGATTACCTGCAGGCGACGATGGGCAAGGAATTCACCGTCACCCGCGAGATCTTCGCAGGCAAGACGGAGAAGACCAGCGGTCACGGCTCGCTGGAGTGGGCAATCACCTGGTACGGCGGCGATCCTCAGGTCCATTCCTACTGCAATACCATCCCGACACCCGAAGGCGGCACACACGAGGCAGGCCTGCGCATCGCGCTGACCAAGGGCCTGAAGAACTACGCTGATCTGACGCAGAACAAGCGCGCCGCCCAGATCACCACCGATGACGTGATGATCTCCGCAGTCGGCATGCTGTCGGTCTTCATTCGCGAGCCTGAATTCGTCGGCCAGACGAAGGACAAGCTTGCGACCGTCGAAGCCCAGCGCATCGTTGAAAACGCACTTCGCGACCCGTTCGACCACTATCTTGCCGACAATCCGAACGAAGCAGCCAAGCTGCTCGACTGGGTCATAGAGCGCGCGGAAGAGCGCCTGCGCCGTCGCAAGGAAAAGGAAGTCAACCGCAAGACGGCCGTGCGCAAGCTGCGTCTGCCGGGCAAACTCGCCGATTGCGCACAGAACACCGCCCAGGGTGCCGAACTCTTCATCGTCGAAGGTGACTCGGCAGGCGGCTCCGCCAAGCAGGCGCGTAACCGCGCCAACCAGGCCATCCTCCCTCTGCGCGGCAAGATCCTCAACGTCGCAAGCGCCGGTCGCGAGAAGCTTGGCGCCAACCAGCAGCTCGCTGATCTCGTCCAGGCGCTCGGCTGCGGCACACGCTCGAAGTATCGTGAGGAAGACCTTCGCTACGAACGCATCATCGTGATGACCGACGCCGACGTCGACGGCGCTCATATTGCGTCGTTGCTGATCACGTTCTTCTACCAGGAGATGCCCGAGCTGGTCCGTGGCGGTCACCTGTTCCTTGCCGTGCCGCCGCTTTACAAGATCACCCAGGGCGCGAAGTCGGCCTACGCCCGCGATGACGCGCACCGGGCCGAGCTGATGGAGACCGAGTTCAAGGGTAAGGCCAAAGTCGAAATCAGCCGCTTCAAAGGCCTCGGCGAAATGCTGCCGGCGCAGCTCAAGGAAACCACCATGGACCCAAGCAAGCGCACGCTGTTGCGCGTGGTCATTGACGAGGTGGATTTCGAGGGCACGCGCACGGCGGTCGACGACCTGATGGGAACGAAGCCGGAAGCTCGCTTCCGGTTCATTCAGGATCGTGCTGCCTTTGCGGAAAACCTCGATATCTGAAACGGTTAGTCGAGGCGCACTGTTATTTCCGTCTTCACGGAGTTGGCGAGGAAGCACAGTTCATGTGCCTCGTGATGTAGTCTCTGTTCGATCTCGGGGTTCGGTCTGTCGCCGGCATAGATGACCCGCGGACGAAGCTCTACGCGGCTAACCATTGTCTTGCCATCCACGGTTTCCATGAGGCCGGTCGCTGCATCGACATAGCTGTCGATCATGATGCGCTTCTTTGAAGCAAGCCAGAGGTAGAACAGCATGTGGCAGCTCGACAACGCCGCAACGTACGCCTCTTCCGGATCCACATTTTCAGCAAGCGCGTAGGGCAACGGCACATTATGCGGCGAAGCGGAGGCAGCAACGGAAGCACCGCCATCGAAGTTCCATGTATGTCCGCGGCTGTAGCGTCCGTCGATAAAGCTTGCCGCGCCCCGCTCCCACGCGACCTCTGCGGAAAACGTCGTCATCCTGTCATTCTCCTTCGCGCGTCAGGCGCGCTGTTGTCATCCGCAAATGGGCCGACAAGGTCTGCAGCGCCGCGGCTTCGTCGCGACGTGCGCAGGCTTCGATGATGGCGCAATGCTCGGCGTGGAGGTTGACGCGCTCATCGGAGCCCTTCGGCTGTCTCAGATAGGCGCGGCGCGATTCACGTCGCAGTTCATCGATCATGAAAAGCAGGCGGGCATTGCCGCATCGCCCATAGAGCGTTCGATGAAAAGCGACATCCAGCTCTTCCAGGGTAGCAGGGTCCTCCTCTTCAACCAGATCTTCGTTGAGACGGTGCGCCTTTCGCAGGTCGCTATCGCCGAGCATCGGCAGCGATCCACGCAGCGCCATGTTCTCCAACGCTGCGCGGATCTCGGCGAGCTCACGTGCCTGCTCTTCCGTCAAACCGGCGACAGCAAGGCTTCGGTCTGGCCGCCGGTCGAGCAGGCCCGAGGCCAGCAGCCGATCAAGGGCTTGGCGCACCGGCTGGCGGCTCACGCCAAATCGCTCCGCCAGAAGCTCCTGCTTCAATACTGTCCCCGGCAGCAGGTTGCCGCCTTCAATGTCGCGCCGGAGCGCCGCCGTGATCACATTTGTATCCATGGATCCAAAGTAACCGACCGAGTGAATTTTGGCAACGCTGTTGCAGGATTCCGTCATATTGATTGCGGAGAATGGGGTTAAGGAGCGTAGTGTAATCGCTGGGGATTTCGGATGCGCCTGTTGGCAGCATTAATCGGTCATTGTGCTTGCGCCCGAGTGATACATGGCCCATATCCATAGTCAAAATAGGGGGAAAAGAGCGACGTGAGCCTTCCGAACAGCAATATCCAGCGAGAGTCGCGATGGCTCGGCCCTTCGGGTCCTGCCCGCACGCCACTAATTCCCTCGATCTCTGCGGCGCGCTGGCTGCTGGTCCTTGTTGTCGCGGCTGGCGTCTACTTCTTCTATGGCTTTGCCGTCCCGGTGCTTGCGGCGCTTGTCATCGGTTTTGCAAGCTGGCCGCTTTACCGCCGGCTGCTCGAGCGTGTCGGCGGAAACACCACGATCGCTGCCACCGTCGCCATTGTGCTGATCGTCACGTTCCTGGTCTTACCGATCGTCTTCGCTGTCACCTATACGACAGGCGAAGTGCGAGAGTGGGTGGCCTGGGCGGTCCATGCAAACAGGTCGGGTGCGCCGACGCCGCAGTGGATCATCGCCCTGCCCTTTGCCGGGCCCTATCTCGACGAGTTGTGGACCAAATATATCGGCAGCCCCGGCTCCATGGGTGAGGTGATCCAGGCTGTCAGCGGCGCCAACATCGGCAACATCTATCGGGCGATCCTGGCAGCAGGCGGCGGCGCCTTCCACCTGCTGCTGACGCTGCTCTTCATGCTGATTGCGCTGTTCTTCGTTTACCGCGATGGTTCCGCTTTCTCACGGCAGATCGACATGCTCGGCGAGCGTATTCTCCCGAACCGCTGGGAGCGGATTTCGCGGGTCGTACCGGCAACCATCAGCTCAACTGTCATGGGCATGACGTTGATCGCGATCGGCGAAGGCATCGTGCTTGGCGTCGCCTATTGGATCGCCGGTGTCCCCTCGCCCGTGACGCTCGGCGTTCTCACCGGCATCATGGCCTTAGTACCGGGCGGTGCGCCGCTCTCCTTTACGCTGGTGTCCGTCTATTTGCTGGCTAGTGGCTCGCACATTGCCGGCGTCGGTCTTTTTGTTTGGGGAACGGTCGAGCTGTTCATTGTCGACAAGACGCTGCGCCCGAAGCTCGTCGGCGGTCCGATTAAATTGCCATTCCTGCCCACGTTCTTCGGCCTCGTGGGCGGCGTGAAGACCATGGGCTTCCTCGGCCTCTTCATCGGGCCGGTCCTGATGGCCCTCATCGTCGCGATCTGGCGAGAGTGGATGCACGAGGTTCGCGATGCGGAAACAGGCCCACAAGTCATGATCGACGAACAGGTCCCTCCGGGATCTCGCGCGGCTGAGTGATCAGGCGAGCCGCTTTTCCATGAACAGACTGAGCGGGTCCGGCAGGTAGTCGCCGAACGGTTCTATTTCGACATAGCCGTATTTGCGGTAGAGAGCGATTGCCTCGGGCTGGTAAATGCCGGTTTCGAGCCGAACGGCCCGGAGCTTCTTTTCACCGGCGGCCGCTTCGAGCGCGTTCATCAGCTTGCTTGCCACCTTCAAGCCGCGCGCGGCCGGGTCCACGAACAAGCGTTTGATCTCCGCCGTTCCGTCGCCAACCTCGACCAGCGCGCAGCAGCCGACGATGGCGCTGTCGTTGCGGGCGACAAAGAAGTTGACGGTCGGCTTTTCCAACGTTGAGACATCGACGAGGTGGTTGCTCTCCGGCGGATAGAGTGACTGCGCGTAGGTATCGGACATGTCGAGCAATCGGAGCACGCCTTCCTGGCGCGGTGGTTCTAGAGCAATCGTAATGGACACGAAATTTTCCTGTCTTGGATGCGCTCCCCCATGGCGAAAAAGTTAATCCTGGGGCGCCTTCATTCCGTTGGAATTACAGTCTCTAAGAGGCAGAGTTTCAATATTCACAAGGCGATATTATGCAAGCGGTATTGGTTGCAATGACCATCTTAGGGTGCAACGACTCGGTTACACAATGCAACTACATCGCCACGGTCGAGAGACAGTGGCAGAGCGTTGCGACGTGCGACGCCGACTCGGAAAGGCAGCTGAAGCACTTTACGAATGTAAGCTACCCGACAGTCATTGCCGTTTGCGAGCCACCGAAGCCTGCTACGCCCCCGGACGCACCAAAGGCTGGCGTAGAAAACGCGCCAATCCTGCCCGCGCCAGCTGAAACGCAAGGTCGTTTGTCAATTCTCGCTGACCGGGTGGCGGGCCAGGTTCGTGCACATTTACCATCAGGCAGCGATATGAAAACAGTGCTGGTTTCGCCCGTCCATTTCGTCTCGGGAAGCTATTCCTGGGTCGCGAAGCGGCTTCACCCCTAGGCCGCGGCGAGAGACGTTACCTGCGCGTACGCGCGCGCATGCTGCCGCTGTTCCGCAATGTGCAGCCTTTCGACCGTCTCGAGGAGTTCTTGGGCAGCACCGCGCGTTCCATGCCGACGGAACTTCTCAAGCAGCTTGTCGCAGACGTCGCCGAGCATCGTGGCGGCAAGGTTTTTCGATGCCTCCCGCCACAGCAGCGTTGCTTCGACGAAGATCACGCTGATGTCGCGGGCAAGGCCGGCCGATTCGTAGAGGGCGCGCACTGCGTGCATGCGCCCGGTCGCGAGGATGGAGCGAACGCGTCGCTCGTCACAACCCGTAAGGTTGACAATTGCAGCCGCAAAGAACTCCACCTTGCCCGAGCAGAGGGCATGCATCAGGAAGGACGGCGTCAGGTGGCCGCTTACCCGCAAATGTTCGACAAGGTCTGAAATCTCGTGCGGCGTAAGGTCGCCCGCAATCGAGACGACGGCGGCTTCGTTGGCTTCCCGGCTGATCCGATGCAAACGGCTCGGATCGATCGTCGCCTGCGCCAATGGCAGATTGACGAGGGCGATGCTGACATGCTGCGTCAACAACTGGCGTGCGTCTGCCGGCAGGTCCCAACGATTCAGCAGCAGATTGCGGATTTCGCAATGGTGGCCGAGACGCTCGGCAATTCTCTTGAGCGAATAAGGTGCGATCACCGCCCCGTTGTTTTCGAGAAGGCACAGGACGGTCTCGTCTTCGCCGATTTCGGCAAGCGCGGCAGAAACCGACCGTGAGATCGTGCCACGCGCTGCAATCAGCATTCGCGTAACGTCGCTGCCGCTGGCCGCCAGATCCACCAGATCGGCATCCGACAGCAAGGGCGAGCATGTGACGGCGTGGCACGCAATCTCCGGCTGGTCCGCTGCGAGCGAGAGAATAATGGCTCGCGGCGCGTTCGGCGACCACGAGATTGCTTCGGCAAGCGCCAGCCTCACTTTGGGGGATGGGTCGTCGAGCAGAAAAGTCAGGGCCATCTCGGCGGCTGCGTGTTCTGCTGCAGCCATCTCGGACTGCAGATAGGCTCTGCCCAGGGCATTGGCCGCGCGGGCCCTGTCTCCGGCCTTGGCGGTTTCCGCCCAACGAAGAAATGCTTCTACGATCACCCGTGTGCCCCATGCCCGAATGCGATTCTCTCGCATTCCAATCAGTGGGATTACGGTATGCGCAAAAAGTTTATGATTGGTTCACCATGTTTATGAAAGGCTTGGCCGGGAGCCTCAAACCTGCGGACGAAACATTTCGAAGACGTTGCTGTCTTCGCTGTAGTCCATGTAACCCATGCGCGCGATCGGCCTGGCGATCGCCATATCGAGGCGGCCGTCGCGAATGATCGTTTCGTCGATGCGGATGCCGATGACCTGGCCGAAGACCATGACGTTCTCGGAATCCTCGCCACTGACTGACTTCGGCACAAGGGTTTCCGTTACCTTGCATTCGAGCACGGCAAAGGCTTCGGCGACATAGGGCGCATCTACAAGCTCGCCTTTCCTCGCAGTCAGGCCGGCAAGCGCAAACTCGTCGACACCGTAGTCGACGGCAGCCGATGAGGTATTCATCTTCTCGACCAGGTTTCGGCTCACGAAGTTGCAGGTGAACTCGCCGGTCTCGACTGCATTCCTGTGACTGTGCTTGCGGCCGGCGGAAGAAAACATCACGAGTTTCGGGCGGTCGGAAATCGCATTGAAGAAGGAGTACGGCGCGAGATTGATCGAGCCGTCCCGTCCCTTGCTGCCGATCCAGCCGATCGGGCGCGGCGCGACGATTGCCTTGAAGGGATCATGCGCCAGACCGTGCCGGTTCGTATCGGTGGTGTAGAACATCAGTCCTCTCCGCCAAACCAGGTAACCGTCTCGGTCAACTCCGGACGCGGGCGCTCGACGGCAGGAAACGTCGTCGACCCCATGTGAATGAAGCCGGCGATCCTTTCGCCCGGCTTGACGCCGAGCAGCTCGTAGGCCCGCTCGTCGTAGGCGAACCATTCCGTCAGCCAGTTGGCGACCCATCCGTGGGCGTTGGCGGCAAAGATCATGTTGAGGCAGACTGCGCCGGCAGACATCAACTGCTCCCACTCGGGAATCTTCATATGCGGGCCGGACTTGCTGACGACGGCAACGACGACGGGGGCGCGGGTAAAGCGCGTCCGCTCCACCTGTATCATTTCGTCGGAAAGTTCTGGCTTGGCCTCGAGTGCGAGCTTCAAAAGCTCCTCGCTGATCCGGGCACGCTCTTCGCCGCGATAGACGATGAAGCGCCATGGCGCGAGCTTGCCGTGATCAGGCACGCGCGAAGCCAGGCGCAAAATCTCTTCGATCTCGGCCTTGTCAGGCCCCGGCTCGGACATCTGGAATGCAGGAATAGAACGGCGCACGCCGAGATAGTCGATCAGCTTGATATCGGATTTCATGCGGGAGAGACTTCCATTTTCATGAACTGCATTTGGGATGGGTCTTGAATTTGCCATCGCGTTGGTCTTGAAGTGGCCTCTGTGATTTCAGATGTCAATTGGTTCGTACGACACATGGTTGGCATTTCGCCATATGCACGCATAAGCCTGGCCTTCGCTTTGACTGCCCTGCTGCCTTTGGGCAGCCAGGCGCAGGAGGCCTTCCAGACCTTCAAGCAGATGGACACGACGGCGAAGATGCCGAAGCTGAACGCCTTCATCGCGCCGGGTACGGCGCCGCAGGGCTCGAAGCTGCACGAGGTCGCACTTGAGGCAAAGCTCACGGCCAATGGCGATGCGGTCCAGGACGGCCTTTCCTGGTATGTGTTCAGCCCCATGACGGGCTCCGACGGCAAGCTGCCGCTGATTGCATCGTCGCAGGGTGGCTCTGCGGACTTCCAGCTTGCACCCGGAGAGTATTTCGTCAACGTTTCCTTCGGTCGCGCCGGTGTTACCCGCAAACTGACGGTTCCCGAAGAGGGCAAGGTTGACAAGCAGACGATGGTCCTGGAGGCCGGTGGATTGCTGTTGAACGCCGTATCGGGCTCGGACGTCCGCATCCGGCCGGATCAGCTTAGCTTCTCGATCTACTCCGCCGAGGTGCGCGAAGACGGGGAGCGTGGTCTTGTCATGGCTGATGTGCCCCCCAACACCGTGGTTCGTCTGAATGCGGGGACGTACCACATCGTCTCCGAATACGGCGACACCAACGCTTCGATCCGCGCCGACATCCAGGTGGAGGCGGGCAAGCTCACAGAAGCAACGATCCAGCACAAAGCCGCGCAGATCACCTTCAAACTCGTGTCGGACGCCGGTGGAGAAGCGATTGCCGATACCGCCTGGTCGATCTTGACGGCCGCTGGCGACAGTGTCGGCGAGAGCGTCAGCGCCTTCCCGACCATGGTGCTTGCCGAAGGCGAATATTCAGCGGTTGCCCGAAACAAGGACAAAATCTACCAGCGCGATTTCAAGGTGGAGGCCGGCAAGAACACCGATGTCGAAGTCCTGATGAAGGACGTACAGCCCGAAGAGCCGACTGAGGCGGCAAAAACGGTGCAGGTTCAGCCGGATCAACAACCGCCAGCGGGTGACCCTGCGTCCCGGACGCAGGCGCCATTGCCCTCTTATGATCAACTGCAGAGCGGCACCGGCGACGACGCTGACTAATCTGCTTCAACGTGTTGCGAACAAAGAAAACCGCCCGGTCCTGTCCAGAGACCGGGCGGTTTTGTATTGAGGTCTGATTGGCGGTTCAGGCCGCCTTCGCCTTCCTGGCTTCCGCCTTGCGACGGACATCCGGCGGCGTGGCTTCGAGCCCGAGGCTTGCGATCGCCTCGTCAAGCGACATCGAGGTCTGCTCCTGGCTGCCGAGACGGCGGATATTGACCGTGCGCTCTTCCGCTTCCTTTTTGCCGCATACGATGATGACGGGAACTTTCGTAACGGAATGTTCGCGGATCTTGTAATTGATCTTCTCGTTACGGAAGTCGGTCTCGACCGTCAGGCCGGCGTCGCGCAGTGCTGCCGCAACTTCGGCGCCATAACCATCGGCCTCGGAGGTGATCGTCGCAACCACGACCTGCTGCGGCGATACCCACAGCGGCAGGTGTCCTGCGAAGTTCTCGATCAGGATGCCGAGGAAGCGCTCCATCGAGCCGCAGATGGCGCGGTGGATCATCACCGGCTGCGTCTTTTCCGAGTTGCTGTCGATGTAGAAGGCACCGAAGCGTTCCGGCAAGTTGAAGTCGACCTGCGTCGTGCCGCACTGCCATTCGCGGCCGATCGCGTCCTTCAGCGTATATTCGAACTTCGGACCGTAGAACGCGCCCTCGCCCGGCAGAATGCCGGTCTTGATGTTGTTCGACTGCTGCTGGATTGTCTCCAGCACATCGGTCATCACGCTTTCGGCGCGATCCCACAGGTCGTCCGAGCCGACGCGCTTTTCCGGGCGCGTTGAAAGCTTGATGGCAATCTCATCGAAGCCGAAGTCTTTGTAGACCGAAAGGATCAGATCGTTGATCTTCAGGCACTCGGCTGCCATCTGCTCGTCCGTGCAGAAGATGTGCGCATCGTCCTGCGTGAAGCCACGCACGCGCATCAGGCCATGCAGAGCGCCCGACGGCTCGTAGCGGTGGACGGTGCCAAATTCCGCAAGGCGAATTGGTAGTTCACGGTAAGACTTCAGACCGTGCTTGAAGATCTGAACGTGACCGGGGCAGTTCATCGGCTTCAGCGCGAAGACGCGGTCGTCATCCGTATCGTCGCCGGCAACGGTCACCTTGAACATGTTGTCGCGGTACCAGCCCCAGTGGCCGGACGTTTCCCAAAGCGACTTATCAAGCACCTGCGGCGCGTTGACCTCCTGATAGTCTTCATCGAGGCGGCGCCGCATATAGGCGACAAGCGTCTGGAACATCCGCCATCCCTTGCCGTGCCAGAAGACGACGCCCGGACCTTCTTCCTGGAAGTGGAAGAGATCCATTTCGCGGCCGAGCCGGCGATGATCGCGTTTCTCGGCCTCAGCAAGCACATGGAGGTAATTGTCGAGATCCGCCTGCTCGGCGAACGCGGTGCCGTAGATGCGGGTCAGCATTGGATTGTTGCTGTCGCCACGCCAGTACGCGCCGGCCACTTTCATCAGCTTGAAGGCCGTGCCGATCTGGCCGGTAGACGCCATATGCGGCCCGCGGCACAGGTCGAACCAGTCGCCCTGATAATAGATCTTCAGATCCTGGCCTTGGGGAATCGCATCGACGAGCTCGACCTTGTAGCTTTCGCCCTTCGCGGCAAAGACTTCCTTGGCCTTTTCTCGCGACCAGACTTCCTTGGTGAACGGCGCGTTGCGAGCGATGATTTCCTTCATCTTCTTTTCGATCTTTGGCAGATCGTCCGGTGTGAAGGGCTCGTTCTTGGCGAAGTCGTAGTAGAAACCGTTCTCGATGACCGGGCCGATCGTTACCTGCGTGCCGGGCCAGAGCTCCTGCACCGCTTCTGCCATGACATGGGCTGCGTCGTGCCGGATCAGCTCCAGCGCGCGGCCATCGGTGCGGGTGATGATTTCAATCGTGCCTGCCGTCACCGCATCGGAAAGGTCACGAACCTGACCGTCGATCGCGATCGCGACTGCCTTCTTGGCAAGCGACTTGGAAATGGATTCTGCGACATCCTTACCGGTTGCGCCAACATCGTAGTTGCGCACGGAACCATCGGGAAATGTCAGGGAAACGGATTGGGACATCTAGAATTCTCCTTGTCCAGTCCCGCCAACGAATGCGGGTGGTTGCAAATGAAGCGCTTCGTCCGCACGAATGCGCCGCCGCCTGATACCGAGATTTGCTGCTTGAGTAAAGAAAAAGGCAGCTCAGCCGATCATTTCGGCAAGGCCGCGAACGGTGTTCCAGTTTCGCAGCGTGCCGACGCCCATGCGCTTGGTTGTCAGTGCAGAAAGCAGCTTCCAGTCGCTCGGTTTGCCGGCAAAATCAATCCAGAGGTCGCCATCCGTGATCGCGAGGCGCTGCTGCGGATTGGCATAAGCTCGAAGCGTATCGATGGCCGTAGGGGTGAGTGGTCTTCGCATCACCCGTACGATGACTTGGCTGCCCTCGCCGTCCGGAAACGGATTCGAGCCCGCAAGCTTCAGCCAGTCGACACCTCTGCGCACAATGATATCGACCGGCTTGCCGTACCGTGCATTGAACGCTGCTTCCAGCCTTGCCTCGATATCGCAGAGTTGTGTTCCGTCTGCCTCAAAAACGATGTTGCCGGTTGAGACCAGCGTTCTCGGATTTCGGCAACCGACGTCAGTTGCCATGTCGCGAAGGTCAGACATCACGACCCGGCGGCCGGGCGCAAGCACGATACTGTGCAGCAGTGCAACGTAGATCATGCCTTCCAGAACTCCGCTGCTCCGTCCGGAAGGTTTGCAAGGACGCGTTCGAATGCAGTCGCATCGACACGCCTGGCCAAGGCATCGGCGACTTCATGGCGACGGCGAAATACCTGAAATGCGCCCGCCGTCATCTCTCAGCCCGCTTGCGCCCGAGCGCGAAATAGCGCCAGGGCGTCCACCAGTGCAACCGCGCACCGAGCTGGTCGGGGACCGGGTCGAGCCCGCTCGTGCCCCCCGGCCCGCAGCGTGCGACGCGAAACAATGTCATCCATCCACCGCTCCACAGCCCATGCCGCGCGACCGCCTCGTAGCCATATTCCGAGCAGGTCGGGATGTGCCGGCAGGAATTGCCGACAAAGCCGGAGAGCGTCAGCTGATAGAGGCGGATGAATCCCATACCGAGCAATCTGCCGGGCGTCTTGCGAAACGGGCCGGAATAGTTACGGGAGTGGAGGGTTGTTCGCTGGCGCGGTGCGGCGGCGCCACCTTCGTCTTCGTCATCATCTCGGCTTATGGAGCAGAACTCGCACATCGGTGTTGCCGCTCAGGCCTCGACGGTTTCGGCGCGTCTGGCTTCGATCTGGCCGATTGCATCGACGACGGCGTCGAAGGTCAGCATCGTGGAAGCATGTCGTGCCTTGTAATCTTTCACGGGGCGGAGATAGCGCATGTCCTCGAACCGGCCTTCCGGGCCCTCGCCGTCCGCCTTCAGCATCACCAGCATGTCCTCGCGCGCCTTGCGCAATTCCCTCGCGTTCGCGCCGACGACATGGCGCGCCATGATCGAAGAGGATGCCTGTCCAAGCGCGCAGGCTTTGACGTCATGCGCAAATCCGGTCACCGTCTCGCCATCCATCTTTAGCCAGATCTTGACCTTGGAGCCGCAGAGCTTGGAATGCGCCTGGGCGCTGGCGTCCGCATCCGGCAGGCTGCCGATCAGCGGAATGTTGCCCGCAAATTCGAGGATTTTGCTGTTGTAGATATCGTCCATCGTGGATTCCGCTCCAGAATTCATGCGGATCGGCGCCTCAAAACTCATTGTAGCACAAAAGAAAAACACAGCGTGTCGTGCCGGGAGACTTACATAAGGATGCCGTTTTCCTATATGTATGTCGTTCGAAGGCCAGTAAAATGCAATGGCCTCGGCTAAGTTTGATTGGGAAACCGTGCCGGAAGGGCAGCAATTCCAGCCCTGAAAGCCCCGGAGCCTGCCAAAGGTGCATGAATTCCCTTGAGTGGAATTGCCAGTGGCTAGTCCGAAAGACGGTCCGCAAAAGCGGACCAGGAGACTGTTACATATGGACGCCATCATCAAGAATTTTCCCCAGACGCCCTCCGATCTAGAAGCCGATCGGCCCAGCCAAAAAGAAGCTGAGGACGCGGTCCGCACGCTCTTGCGTTGGGCCGGCGACGATCCGTCGCGAGAAGGTCTGCTGGATACTCCGGCTCGCGTGGCCAAGGCCTATCGCGAACTTTTCGCCGGCTATGATATGGACCCGGAAGACGTGCTTGGCCGCACCTTCGAAGAGGTCGCCGGCTATGACGATATGGTCCTGGTGAGGGACATTCCCTTCTTCTCCCATTGCGAACACCACATGGTTCCGATCATCGGCAAGGCCCATGTCGCCTACATGCCCGACGGCAAGGTGCTCGGCCTTTCGAAGATCGCCCGCGTCGTCGAGATCTACGGCCGCCGCCTGCAAACTCAGGAAACTATGACCGCCCAGATTGCCAAGGCCATCGACGACACGCTGGCGCCGCGCGGCGTTGCAGTCATGATCGAGGCTGAACACATGTGCATGGCGATGCGCGGCGTGCAAAAGCAGGGCTCGACCACATTGACGACAACATTTACCGGAACGTTCAAAACTGAGCCGGCTGATCAAGCCCGATTCATGACCATGGTCCGGAGCCGCTGACTACGGCTTCGATTAAGAAAGCCGCGATGATGCCCTTTGCATTCAATGCACCGTCCGACGACAAATCCGAACTCGAGGACGCGGGCGACTTCACGCCGCGGTTCGACGATCGCGGCCTGATCACTGCGATCGTCACCGATGCCACCGATGGCGAGTTGCTGATGGTGGCGCATATGAATGCACAGGCCCTCGCCCTGACCATACAGACGGGGAAGGCTCACTACTTCAGCCGCTCGCGCGGCAAGCTGTGGATCAAGGGCGAAACGTCGGGCAACACCCAGATGGTCAAGGAAATCCGGACGGATTGCGATCAGGATGCCATCTGGCTGAAGGTCGAGGTAGCTGGCCACGATGCAACCTGTCACACCGGCCGCCGGTCCTGCTTCTATAGAACCGTCAACCTCGAAGACGGCAAGCCGATGCTCGAAATCGTCGATGACGAGCTCCAGTTCGACCCGAATGAAGTTTACGGAAAAGAGTCATAAGAACGGGCAATTGCCACTTATTGGGCCAAAAGCTACGCCTATATACGAATTGGAAAGGGAGACGGGACACTAATATACTCACTTGATTGTTTGCCGGGAGGGAGGCGAGCCATGCTAAATTGGGGTTTGTACCGCCAAAGCTCTGAGGCAGGCACGTCCAGCACCAGCACTCCCGCATCGCCAGATATGAGCGTCCCCGTCACTCCCGAGCCTACTCCCAAAAAAACCAAGCTTGCTCTCGCGCTCGGCGGCGGCGCCGCACGCGGTTGGGCCCATATAGGCGTTCTGCGCGCCTTGGATGAAGAAGGCATCGAGATCGGCATGGTCGCCGGAACCTCAATCGGCGCCCTCGTCGGTGGATGCTATCTGGCCGGCAAGCTCGACGAACTCGAAGGCTTCGCCCGTTCGCTGACGATGCGGCGCATTGCCAGCCTGCTTGACCTCACAATCGGCGGCAGTGGCTTGTTCGGCGGCATGCGGCTGACGAAACGCATGCAGGAGCATCTGGAAGGCCTGAATGTCGAAGATCTGGACCGGCCGTTCGTGGCTGTTGCCGCCGAGGTAAACACCGGGCATGAGGTCTGGATCGCCAACGGCTCATTGATCACGGCGCTTCGCGCCTCCTATGCCCTGCCCGGCATTTTCGAACCCATTCGCAGCAATCAACGGACGCTCGTCGACGGCGCGCTGGTCAACCCGGTTCCTGTTTCCGTCTGCCGCGCCTATGAGCAACCGCTCGTGGTCGCCGTCAACCTGAACTACGATCTTTATGGTCGCTCAGCCGTCGTCCGGCACAATGCCACCCTCTCGCCGTCTGAAGTGCATCGGCGCGAAGAGGTGCCCTATGCCAGGCTCGGCATGACCGGTGTGATGGTGCAGGCTTTCAACATCATCCAGGACAGGATAGCGCGTGCGCGCCTTGCGGGCGATCCGCCGGATTTATCGCTTCAACCGCGCCTCGGCGATATCGGCCTGTCGGAATTCCATCGCGCTGGAGAAGCGATCGAGCGCGGCTACGATGAAGCCAAGCTGAGGCTTCCTGAGCTGAAACGGATGCAGGAAATATTCGCCGGCTCCCTCTAGGCACCGGCGAAGCATTCAGCCGGCGATGTAGGCCTTGATCTGCTCGGCTTCCAGTTCGACTTCCGCGATACGCGTCTTCACGACGTCGCCAATCGAGATGATACCGGCGAGCTTGCCGTTCGTTTCAACCGGCACGTGGCGGAAGCGGCGGCTTGTCATCAGCCCCATCAGGTCGTTCACGGTTGAATCTTCATGGCACCGGTAGACCTTTGCGGTCATCATTGAGGCAACGGGCTGATCGAGACAGGCTGCTCCCGCCTTGGCGATCGCGTGCACGACATCGCGCTCCGTGAAAATCCCGGAAATCTTGTTCTCCATCCCGACGATGACGATAGCGCCGATCTTTTTCTTGCTGAGAATCACAGCCGCTTCGGAAACGGTCGTGTCAGGCCCGGCGGTTACGACATCCCTGCCCTTTGCGTCGAGTATGGCCTTGACTGAATTGGACATTTTGAACCTCCTATGTCGAAAGTGAAGCACTTCAACTGATCACAGGCATCCGCGGCGGTCTCTCCTCCCATCACGGATCAGTTCGAATGGTGCACTCCAATCCTCAAGATTGCAATATATCCGATGTCTCTGAAGTTAGCGGCTCCTCGGGCGGCTTCCGGTCAAAAAGACCGAAGAGAACGAAGCCGAAAATGAACCCTCCGATGTGGGCGTCCCAGGCGATTGCCTGTGACCCGTCGCCGATCAACGGGACGCCGACAGCAATCAGCAGATTGCCCACGAACCAGAAGAGAATGAATGCGACGACCGTGCGGCTGCGAAACGCTTCGAGCATCGAAAGACGCGCATTGAGATGGGCCGGCCGGGCAATCCGCTGTTGGGGTGGGAATGCAAAGCGGCAGGCGGCGCCCATCAGGCCGGACACCACGCCGGACGCGCCGATCAGCAGCGTGGCCTCTCCCCAATTCAAGGCCGCATGGAGAGCGGCCGACGCGATCGCGGATAGCACCCAGAAGGTGACAAATCGGAACGCGCCAATTCGGCGCGCCACCGGCGTGCCAAAGGCCATCAGCCATAGCCCGTTGAAAACGATATGCTCTGTGCTGCCGTGAAGGAGCGAATAGGTGATCGGCGTCCAGAGAAGTTGCGGGCCCTGCTCCGACAACGGCGTGATGTACCGCAACGGAATGAAGCCGAAATTGAAGAACAGCCAGTCGAGACCGTTGCCAGATAGAAACAGTGACTGGACGGCGTATATCAGCCCCAATAGCGCAAGTGCTGCAAGCACCGGGCCTGGAAGGTTGAAGATGGGCGACGGCGGCGGCGCCGGAGGCTCCATCGCCGCTTGCGGCTCGACCGAGTGCTCGTTCATCTTCGTCCTCGCTTGATTGCGGCACAGCCTTACAGGACGAAAGCTCAAAAAAAAAGCCGTCCGGCAAAGACCGGACGGCCTTCGAGCGTGTGGGGATAGACCCGCGCCCGACAGTCCGTGCTGAACTTCCCGAAGGCAGGAAGCGATGAGGAAACACTGCCACGGCACGGCTGGCGGCTCAATCGAAACCCTTCCTTAACCTTAACTGCCGCGAGTTGGCACGAAATACGCACGGCATCAGACTACACGGCCATGACGGCTGTGTTTTGATCCAAAGTGAAACAGCTGGTGCCGTAATGCGTCTCAAAACCACGATCGACCTATTCGAATATTGGAATCGCCTCCGCGGCCAGGACCTTGCGCCGCTGAGATCGCAGGTCGAGCCAACGGATTTGCGCCAAATTCTGTCGAGTGTGTTTCTCCTCGAAACAAGCGACTCGGGTCGCGTCGCGTTTCGTCTTGCCGGAACGCGCATTTGCGATCTCTTTGGTCGCGATCTCGGTGGCGCCCCGTTTTCCGAACTCTGGGCGCATGCGAACGACGATATCGAAAACACAGCGGCCGGCGTCATGACGCACGCGATCCCCGCATTGCTCAACGCCACCGGTTTCACTGCAGCCGGTCATCGTGCCTGCTTCGAAATTATCCTGCTGCCGCTACGCTCCGAGGACGGCGAATGCGACAAGCTGCTGGGCGCCATCGCTCCCGCCGCCGCGATAAGCTGGCTCGAAGTCGTGCCGCTCCAGTTCCTCGCTCTCGATCGCAGTCGATTGCTGCACGAACGGCTTGGCGGCGATGAGGAGCCTGATGACACGGAGTTCGACGACCAGCACACGCTGTACGCGCGCCCACCCTCGATCGCGGATACGATGCGACGCGTCATGTCTAGTCTATTTGTTGAAGCCGACGCTCCTGGTGTTCCGGTTCGACACAACCAATTGCGTACGCAGAGGACGAACCTGAACAACCTTCTGTTAAGGGATTGCGGGTAATGATCGGCCGGTTGTATTTTATGAAGAAGCCCTTTGATGCACGCGTTCCAGCAAGTTCAGACGCAACGGACTGCGCCTCGCCTCGAACAAGGTGCCTTTCAACGCGTACCCATTAACATGCAGGGCCGGCTGATGCTGGCGAACTACGAGGAATTTGAGTGCCTGGTGATCGACATGTCGCCGGGCGACATGTACGTGACTTGCCAGGGGCGTCCTCGCGCCAATGAGCGTGTCGTGGCCTACATCGACCACCTCGGACGCGTCGAAGGCTATGTGCAGACGGTCGACGGTCGTGGTTTCTCCATGTCGATCCACGCGACCGAACGTAAGCGCGAGAAGCTCGCGGCGCAGCTCACCTGGCTCGCAAACAAGCATGAGCTCGGCCTTCCGGAAGACCGCCGCCACGACCGCCTGACGCCGCGTGAGACCAAGACCGAAATCACCTTGGAAGACGGCGCCCGCTACAGCTGCCGCATCATGGACTTGTCGCTTTCCGGCGCCGCAGTCGATGTCGAGGTGCGTCCGCCGATTGGGACGCCTCTCCGTCTCGGCAATATGCGCGGCCGCGTTGTGCGCCATTTCGTGGAAGGTGTGGCGATCGAGTTCCTGTCGATCCAATCGCGGGAAACGCTGCGCGAATTTCTCTGATTGCTGTCACAGTCGCGTCGCGCGCCTAATGCATGAGGCTGCCCGAACAGGTGGCGTATGACGATTATCTATCCGGAAAAAGAACCTTACGAGCACGGGCTCCTTGATGTGGGCGACGGGCAGCAGGTCTATTGGGAAGCCTGCGGCAATCCCGATGGCCTGCCGGCACTGTATCTTCATGGAGGACCGGGTTCCGGCTGTTCAACATTTGCTCGCCGTTATTTTGACCCGTCTGTTTACCGCATCGT
This sequence comes from Rhizobium sp. LjRoot258, assembly GCF_964254185.1. Lineage (NCBI taxonomy): Bacteria > Pseudomonadati > Pseudomonadota > Alphaproteobacteria > Hyphomicrobiales > Rhizobiaceae > Rhizobium > Rhizobium sp. LjRoot258. The sequence goes on from NZ_CAXUST020000001.1 coordinate 1,544,055, forward strand.
CCTCTTCGATCAGCGCAATTGCGGTCGCAGCCTGCCGAACGCTGCCGACATGGCGACCGACCTTGGGACCAATACGACCTGGCATCTCGTCGAAGACATCGAGAAACTGAGACGTCAGCTGCAGGTGACGAATTGGTTGCTGCTCGGCACCTCGTGGGGTTCGACGCTGGCGCTTGCCTACGCACAGACATATCCAGCGTGCATCCGCGAGCTCGTGCTTGCCGGCGTCACCACCACGCGCCCGTCGGAAATCGAGTGGCTCACACATGGAATGGCCAGCCTCTTTCCGATGGAACGGGACCATCTGCTGAACGCGCTTCCCGCCGATTTCAGGCAGCTCGGTGTCCTTGAGGGCTATCACCGTCTTCTCAACTCGCCCGACGTCGACATTCGCCTTGAGGCTGCTTGCAATTGGCACGATTGGGAGGCGGCTTCTATCCTCCTCGCTGATCCGATGGGGCTTCCTCGTCGCTGGCAAAATCCTCGCTACCTGCTGACACGGGCTCGGATCATCACGCACTACTTCCGCAATCTCGCCTGGCTGGACGACGGCGTCCTGCTACGCAATGCAGAAAGACTGGTGGGCATACCCGGCGTGCTCGTTCAGGGGCGGCTGGACCTCGAGGCGCCACTCGTGACGGCATGGGAATTGTCGAAAGCCTGGCCGCAAAGCAGGCTTGTTATCGTAGAGAATGCCGCCCATTCGGCGTCGCACGAGGGTTTGGCAGGCGCCATTGTCGATGCAATAGACGCTCTTCGCAAAATTCCTCAAAAATAATTCTGCTACCGCAGCCGAAACTGGCGTTCCAATCGGCCAATTTCACAGCCAGTTCCTCGGTTTCGATCGAAGCTAGCGCCGGCGTGGCGGCCAACTCGGATAGTAAATAAAGGCTTCCCAAAATTCCGGGCCTGGCCGCCCCGTTAATAACTTGTCCCAAAATGCTCCGACAACACGGCCGGAACGCCTTTCCGAGGAAGCAACAATTTTAATCAAAATTAGCGCGAAAGCGCTTCGAATTTTAGGTGCATTTGATTCTGTTTTTAGTCGATTTCTCTGCGTGTTTGAATCAACTAAGTCTTTAATTTAACTGCGTAATTTTGCGCCGAATAAAAACGTCTGTGTCAGGTTCTCCTCACAACGGGGAGACGATAAATGACGATAGCAACTTTCATCAAAGGCGGTCTGGCCGCCGGTGCGATGTTGATCGCGATGGTGGGTTCGGGACAAGCGACCCCCCTCAACATGACGGTTCTTGGCAACGCAAGCCCGCCGATCGGCGCCTATCAATTCTGCAAGGAACTGCCTACCGATTGCGCCAATGCAGCCGGCGATCAGGGCGAGCTCCTTCTGACCGAAGACCGCTGGAAGACGGTCCTCAAGGTCAATTACCAGGTCAACTCGACCATCACGCCACTCACCGACAAGGAAATCTACGGCGTCGAAGAGCGCTGGGCCTATCCGCGCACCGTTGGCGACTGTGAGGACTATGCGCTCTTGAAGCGGAAAATGCTGATCGATGCCGGTTTTTCACCTTCCGATCTGCTCATGACCGTCGTGTTGCAGCCGAACGGCGAAGGCCATGCTGTGCTGACCGTCCGCACTGACCGCGGCGATTTCATTCTCGACAACATGCGCAACAAAGTCATGCTTTGGGCCGATACCGAATACACGTTCCTGAAGCGCCAGTCCGCTGAAGATCCGACCCGCTGGGTCAAGCTGCAGGACGGTCGCGCAGTGGCAGTCGGCAGCGTCAAGTAAGCTGTCGCCGGATCGACCGGCGACAACGATACGGCTCCGGTCGTCCCCCGCATCCCCGTCCCAGACCGGCGCCATGGAGCCGCTCCCGCTGTCCCGGGAGCGGCTCGTTTTTCGGGCGCTTTAGCGCGAGGCTTAATTGTCCGTTAACCACTGCGGCCGGATCATCGGCACATTCACCATCGACACCGGCGACTCCTGTTCTCATCGCGGCGGTCTGACATCCGAAAGTCGCCATGAACCATACCGTGCAGACTGCCCACGAGATCCAGGAAACGCCTCTCCTTTCGACAGGTTTCGTCATCCGCCTTACGGTCATCATCGCTTGTCTTGCGGCGTTGACGCTCGTCATCAGTTTTGGCGGTCGCTGGTTCGGGGCGCGGATATCGCTCGCCGGCAATACGGCCTCAACGGCAGCGATAACCCTGACGATCGGCCGCGATACGCTGCGTCTTCCTGAAAACACGCTGCGGTTCCTCAGTCAGCGGAGAGACGGCATGTCGGAACGGGCGGACCTCTACCTCACCTGGCCTGAAATGCAGGGCTACAGCAAGGAGCATCGCGAGCGTTTCGACGATGTGGCCCAGTCGTCAGGACTGATCTTCCTCCAGATCGCGCAGAGCACGATGTCGCGGGATATGTCCGGGCGCCTCGAGCCGATCTATTCGCATCTGATGAAGGGCGACGGCGTGCCTTTCGCCAATGGAATGACGCTGCATCGCCTGCGCGCGGACGCAGGCTATGCCGACGAGGTTCTGTTGACCGCGCCACGCGCCGGTGCCCCTGATTACGTCGTGCGTTGCGCCTTTCCGTCGACACCGCAGACGGCGACTAGCGGCGATTGCCAGCGCGACATCAAAGTCGGCCGCGATTTAACTGTGCTTTACCGGTTCTCGAGCAGGCATCTGCCTGATTGGGACCATATTGATGCCGCTATTCGCCATTTCGTGGAGGCGCGACTTGTGAACGCTTCTGCGACACGTCGCTAGAATGATCCGATGTGGCGAAAGAAACGATTAATCATAAACGGATTGGTAACCCCGGACAGATAATTTGCCGAGAGAGAACGATCGTGCCGGGAGGGCGGGCGATCTCTCCAATGTCCGAAATGCAAGCGAAGAGTAGAATAGTGTCAAGGTCAGTCTCCTCCGTATTTTCATCGCTATCCCGCAGTTTTTTGGTAAAGGCGATCACGGCGCTTTCTTTGGCCGCCAGTATCGTCATGGTCGACTCGGTCAATGCCGACGCAGAGGCCGCCAACTCGAAATATGCGGGCATCGTCGTCGATACGAAGACCGGCAATGTTCTCTACAGTGAGAACGCGGATCGCCTGCAGTATCCGGCATCTCTCACGAAGATGATGACGCTCTACCTGACCTTCGAAGCCTTGGAACAGGGTCGCATCCGTCTCGATACGTCGGTTCCCTTCTCCGCACACGCTTCCGCCCAGGCGCCGACGAAGCTCGGTGTGCGTCCAGGCGGTACGATCACCGTCGAACAGGCGGTCCTCGGCCTTGTGACGCTTTCAGCCAACGACGCATCGACGGCTCTTGGTGAATTGCTTGCCGGCACGGAGGATCGCTTTGCGCAGGTGATGACGGCAAAGGCGCACGCGCTCGGCATGACGCGCACGACCTATCGCAATGCCAACGGCTTGCCGAATACCGCCCAGATGACGACCGCGCGCGATCAGGCCCGCCTCGGTATCGCACTTCGCCAGCATTTTCCGCAGTATTACGGCTATTTCTCCACGCAGAGCTTCAAGTTCGGCAACCGTGTCATCCGTAGCCACAATCGTCTCGTTGGTTCTGTGCGCGGCGTCGACGGCATCAAGACCGGCTATACGCGTGCGGCTGGTTTCAACCTGGTGAGCTCCGTTCAGGTCGATGGCAAGTCGATCGTCGGTGTTGTTCTCGGCGGCGCCTCGACCCCTGCCCGTGACAATCAGATGCGCAAGCTGATTGCAACCTATCTACCGAAAGCGTCTAGCCGTGGCGGCTCCTCCGATCTGATCGCCCAGACTGCGCCGCAAGCCGCAGCACCTGCCGCCGAAACGCGCGTCGCTTCAGCTGTGCCTGAAGTCAGCCCGCCGCGCCCCGCGCCGACCCCGGACACCCGTTATCAAACGGCCTCCGCGCAGGTCGCCTATGCCGATGTCGCCAAGTCGAAGTCCGACAATCCGCTGCTCCAGCAGGAAATGCCGGCGCCGACGAAGGTCAAGACGCAGGCTGTCAAACAGGCATCTGTCGCCACGCCGACGCCTGCACCCGTCTATATGCCGCCGGAACAGGGCGACACGTCTGTCGACGAACTGACGACCGCATCGACCAGGGAGCCGCAGCAAACTGGCTGGGCCGTCCAGATTGGTGTTTCCGGCAGCAAGGAAGGCGCAATGGATCTGCTCGACGGCGCCAAGAACAAGGCTGGCAAGGCTCTGCGCTCCGCGAAGCCTCTCGCGGTCGCAAACGCCGGAAGCTATCGTGCACGCTTCGGCGGCTTCGATGACCAGCGTGCTGCCGTGAACGCCTGCAACGCCCTGAAACGGGCTGGTGTGAAGTGCTGGGCCACCGCCCAGTGATCAGCGGGTCTGCCGCCCGATATGCGCGGGCGGCAGTCCAAAAACGTCGTGATCTGTGTGTTTGATCCGACGGAGTTCTGAGACTCGGTTTGTAATGCGTACGGGGATGAGAATGGCGATCAACGAGAATGTTCCGGAGTTTCCGCCACACGGCCGGGTGACCGGCAAGAATCCGCGAGCCGGTTTGCACCCGCTACACGAAGCGGCTTTGCGACTGGCAGAGGTAGGATTGCAGCGGCAGAAGCCAAAATCCGCAAAGACCAAAGACCTGATTAACCTGCTGCTGTGCCATGGCGCACGGGCGTGGCGCTGCTCGCAGGCCGAAACCAACATCCATCTTCACGTCACCTGCCCGGAAGGCCGGGCACCGGTGACACTCCGTCTACGCTGATCAGAGCAGGCCGAGTTCAGAAAGCTCGCGGCGAAGGTCCGCGGGCATTTCCGCAATTCCCTCGCCCAGGCTGTTCAGATCGCGCGGCACGTCGTCTTGCGGATAATAGCGCCAGCCCTGGAAAGGCCGCTTCGGCTGCACGGCAGTTTCGATGACCTCGGGCCCCAGGACAAGATGGCATCGCGAGATTCCTTCGCCATCGGTAAAGGTCTGGATGTCGAGCAGTTTCTGGCGCGCCTGAACCTGCCCCTTGATGACCCAATAAAGCGAACCGCCGTCGAGTAATTCCTCGACACGCTTCGGGACCATCCTCGTCGTATGCACGGAATGAGGCTCAAGCCCGGCCGCAATCGCCCGGAGAGCGCGCTCGGCGACCCATTCGCGCAGATCGTCGATCGAGTCCGCGCCTACGCACAATTTAATGAGATGCAATGCCATGCCGCCGTTGAAATCCTTTTATCGGGCAGCGTCAAGCGGCAAGTCGCATGTCCACAAAGTCAACATTCCACCACGTTGACAGCAAGCCCGCCGGTGGATGTCTCCTTGTACTTCTCGCTCATGTCGTTGCCGGTCTGCCGCATGGTCTCGATACAGGCATCCAAGGGAACGAAGTGCTTACCGTCTCCCTTGATCGCCAGCGATGCGGCCGTAACCGCCTTGACTGCGCCAAGAGCATTTCGTTCGATGCAGGGAACCTGCACGAGGCCCGCGACGGGGTCGCAGCTCATGCCAAGATGATGTTCCAGCGCGATTTCGGCGGCGTTCTCGATCTGCTCCGGCGTGCCGCCCATGACCGCGGCAAGGCCGGCAGCTGCCATGGCGGCCGCAGATCCCACCTCGCCCTGACAGCCGACCTCTGCGCCCGAAATAGAGGCATTGTGCTTGATGATCCCGCCGATGGCGCCGGCGGTGAGCAGATAGTCGCGGATACCGTTCTGGTCCCAATCGTCGTGAAAATGCTCGTAGTAGCGGATCGTTGCGGGGATGACCCCCGCGGCGCCATTCGTCGGGGCAGTCACGACGCGTCCACCGGCCGCATTCTCTTCGTTGACGGCCATGGCGTAGACGCTGAGCCAGTCGTTGGCGAGCAGCGGGTTGATACGGTTGCTGCGCCATTCCTCTTGCAGCTTGTCGTGGATCGCACGGGCGCGGCGGCGCACATTCAGCCCGCCCGGCATTATGCCGTCGACCTTGAGGCCACGTTCGATGCACGATCGCATCGCTTCCCAGATGCGATCGAGACCCGCGTCCAGTTCCTCGCGGCTGCGCTGCGTTTCCTCGTTTGCACGCTTCATCTGTGCGATCGAGAGGCCGGAGCGCGCAGCCATATCGAGCATCTGCTTGGCTGAGGCAAAAGGATACGGAACCTTGAGTGAATCGGAGGGCGTCTTCTTCTTCGCGCGCATCTGTTCAAGTTCGGTGTCAGTCACGACGAAGCCGCCGCCGACTGAATAGTAGATACGCTTGATAAGCATCCGACCGTCTTTATCGAAGGCGGAGAAGGACATACCGTTCGCGTGGCCGGGTAGCGGCTGCTTCTTGTCGAAGATCAGGTCGTTCTTGGGTTGAAAGGCATAGCTCGGGTGGCCTGGCGGCGTGATGCGGCCGGAGCGCTCCACCTGATCGATGATGCCGTCCATCACGTCCGGATCGACGCTGTCCGGCTGCTCTCCCATCAGCCCGAGAATGACGGCCCGGCCCGTTCCATGTCCGATCCCGGTATGCGCCAGCGAACCGTGCAGGCTAACCGTCATAGACGCGACCTGAGCGCCAGAGGTCGGGCGCGGCCAATCGTTGGACAGAATCAGATCGAGGAAGCGATTGGCCGCGGTCATCGGACCCATCGTGTGAGAGCTGGAAGGCCCGACGCCGATTTTGAATACGTCGAAAACGGAAAGGAACATGACTGCGTCCTGTAAAGTTGCTGCGCAAACCTACGCTACCGGCTCTCGCGATCCCTGCGATGGACCGACATGGCATTTCACGCGTGCGACATCTGTAAAACGAAGCGCGGCGGCTTGCCAGTCATTGCAGCATGCGTCGGCATCTGTAGAGTGGCGCGGCGACGGGAACCTGATTCAATATAATGATGACGACAGCGGATTACATTGCACTGGTGTTCTTTGCGGCGATCTGGTTTTGCTACGCGCGCCTGCTGCAAAGCTCGAGTTTCTTCGGCAGGACCAGCCTCACTCATGCCATGCGGGAGCGCCGGCGCGAGTGGATCTACAATTCGTTGCGGCGCGATTTGAAGATGATCGATACCCAGATCATGGCCGGCTTGCAGAACGGCACCGCATTCTTCGCCTCGACGTCGATCTTCGCCATAGGCAGTTGCTTTGCGCTGCTGGGCGCAACGGAGAAGGTTGACGCCGTCTTTGCCGATCTGCCTTTCGTCTTTCATAGCGGGCATGCCGTCTTCGAAATGAAGGTCGGCGGCCTTGCAGCGCTTTTCGGATATGCCTTTTTTAAGTTCGGGTGGTCGTATCGGCTCTTCAACTACTGCACCATCCTTTTCGGCTCGATCCCGATGATGCGTGACACCGAACAGGATGTGATTGCCGCAGAGCGGGCGGCGGAACGTGTCATCCGCATGAACATCATTGCGGCGGGTCATTTCAATGAAGGGCTGCGCGCCATCTTCCTCTCGATCGGCTACCTCGGTTGGTTCATCAATCCCTATGTCTTCATTCTGACGACGACGATCGTCATCGTCGTCCTGACGAGGCGGCAGTTCTTCTCTGAGGCGCGGCTGGCGATCATGGACGCCCATCCGCCATCAAATCTCCACCTTTCTCCTATTCCCCGCGCCAAGCCGTCGACCGATGGCAACGACTCATCCGAGGGATTGTGAATGACGGCGACGGCGACGGAAACATACGCGAGCGTCAAGCCGCCTCGCATCGGCTTGCTGGATACGGCGCGCGGTGTCGCTCTGCTGGCGATGGCGACCTATCATTTCACTTGGGATATGGAGTTCATGGGCTACCTTGCCCCAGGCACTGCTGAAACCGGCTGGCTGAAGCTCTATGCCCGCGCGATCGCATCGACATTCCTGTTTATCGTCGGAATCAGTCTGGTCCTCGCCAACAAGCCAGAGATTCGCTGGCAATCGTTCTGGAAACGGTTTGCGATGATCGCCGCGGCGGCCCTTGCGATCTCTGTGGTGACGCGCTTCGTCTTCCCTGGCGAATGGATTTTCTTCGGTATTCTGCATTGCATCGCTGTCCTCAGCCTGCTTGGCCTTGTCTTCCTGCGCCTGCCGTTGCCTGTGACCATCGCCGCGACCGCCGCTGTGACCGCCGCATGGGTTGTGGATACCTGGGTTGCGCCGAATCTGCTGCGCTCGCCGATCTTCAATCCGCGTTACCTCGCCTGGATCGGCCTAGCGGAAATGCCGCAACGATCGAACGACTACGTTCCAATCTTCCCCTGGGCGGCGCCTTTCCTGCTTGGCATGACGGCGACCCTGCTTGCCATGAGGACGCGGCTGCTCGAGAGGCTTGCAGCGCTTGGTACGGGCTCAAGCCTGCCGGCGAAAGCCGGGCGGCACAGCCTCGCCTTCTACCTGATTCACCAGCCGGTGCTGATCGCTATTGCCTACGGGCTGTCCGTGGTCGTTCCACCCGCGAAACCGGATCCCGTCGAAAGCTACCTGAAGCAATGCAATGCTTCGTGCATGATGCAGGAAGGCGAAGCGCTATGCCGCAGCTTCTGCCAATGCACGCTCGACAAGCTCCAGACGGAAAATCTCTTCACGGAATTCCAGTCTGGCGCCCTCAAGCCGGATGACGGGCGGATCATGGCGCTGGCGAGCGAGTGCAACGCCGACGCGCAATAATCAGGTGCCGACACCGATGTCGGCCAGACGACCGAGGCATGCCTCTTCGATGTTGTCGAGTTCGGTCAAAGTGTCGTCGATATCCTTGCGCTTCTGGCGCAGGTCCTCGCGCTTCTCATCGACGCGCTTCATCAGGAGCTTCAACTGGCCCAATTCGCCCGGAGGTTCCTTATAAACCTGGATGATCTCGCGGATTTCTGCGATCGTGAAGCCGATCCGCCGGCCACGCAGGATTTCCTGGATCAGCCGACGATCCGCGGGACGGAACAGCCGCGTGCGTCCACGCCGCTCGGGATGGATCAGTCCTTCGTCTTCGTAGAACCTGAGCGTACGCGTCGATACTCCAAACTCGCGCGTCAATTCGGTTATGCTATAGTATTTGCTGACCGGCATGGGTTCCCCACCATTGAAGGAGCCGATAATATTGACTTTTACGTAATAGTCAATTTCTGCAGGGAAATTCGAGCCGGCTAAATTCCGAACCACCATGTGGCGATACCGAGAAAGGCAAAGAAGCCCGTGCAATCGGTCACGGTGGTGACGAAAACAGACGACGCAATGGCGGGGTCCGCGCCAACCTTATCCAGCAGCAATGGCAGCAGAATTCCCGCAAGCGCGGCCGCAAAGAGGTTGATGATCATTGCCGAGCCGATCACGAAGCCCAGCTGATAATTGTGGAACCATGTTGCGGCAATCATGCCCATGATGACCGAGAAGAGTAGGCCGTTGGCAATACCGACCCCTGCCTCTCTGCGGATGATACGCCCGGCGTTGTAGATGTCGATGTCGCCCGTTGCCAACGCGCGGACAGTGACCGTCATCGTCTGTGTCCCCGCGTTGCCGCCCATGGACGCCACGATCGGCATCAGCACCGCGAGCGCGATCATCTTCTCGATCGATTCGTCGAATAGTCCAATGACGCTTGCAGACAGCAAAGCCGTTCCGAGATTGATCACCAGCCAGAGAAAGCGCGAGCGCACGGTCGAGAAGACATTGTCGGACAGCTCTTCGTCGCCGACGCCACCCAGGCGCTTGATGTCCTCGTCGGCTTCCTCGTGAATAACGTCGACGACATCATCGATCGTGAGCACGCCCACCAGCCTGTCGTTCTCGTCGACGACGGCGGCGGAGAGAAGGTCGTACTGCTCGAAAAGCTGAGCGGCCTCTTCCTGGTCCATCTCTGCGGGGATCGGATGGTTCGTCTCCCGCATGATGGATTCGATCTTGCTCTGCCGCTTTGTGCGCAGGATCTTGTCCAGATCGACGGCGCCTAGCAGCTTGAATGTCGGGTCGATGACGAAGATCTGCGAGAAGGAATATGGCAGGTCTTCCTCGTCGCGCATGTAGTCAATTGTCTGGCCGACCGTCCAGAACGGTGGCACCGCGACGAATTCCGTCTGCATGCGGCGTCCCGCCGAGCTTTCGGGATAATCGAGCGCACGCCGCAATCGCACGCGTTCGGTAAACGGAAGCTGCGCAAGGATCTCCTCGCGGTCCTCGCTGTCGAGATCCTCAAGGATGTAAACAGCGTCGTCCGAATCGAGTTCGCCGATTGCCGCGGCAATCTGCTCGTTCGGCAGCTGGTCGACGATCTCGCGGCGAATCGTTTCGTCGACCTCGGTCAGCGCCGTCATGTCGAATTCGTCGCCCATCAGGCGAACGAGCGCTAGGCGTTGGTCTGGCTGCAGCGACTCGAGAAGGTCGCCTATTTCGGATTCGTGCAGGCGGGCGACGTGCTGGCGCAGGAAAATCGTATCGCGATCGGCGATGGCTGCGCCCACCAGCGCGAGGAAATCGCCTCGGACGTTGCCGTTTTCGTCATAGATGTCGGCATCGCCGCTGTCTGACCGCGGGCGGACGAGCTCTTCTGCGTCGTTCGTCATGATTTGCCGCCCTCGCATCTCGTTTGAAGTTCAACGACTAAGCGCCGAAACATGTAGCTTCGTGCTAGCTGAAACCTCAAAGCCCGTCCAGCCGCAAACGCCTCGCGTGGATGACAATGCGCGTGCGCGGCGATAGTTTCCGCGCATCTGAAATCAGGAGCCTTGCCAGTGGCTGTTCGCCCCATATTGCGCTTCCCCGACGTTGGCCTCAGAACCGTCTGCGAGCCCGTCGACGTCTTTGACAAGAGGCTACGAGAACTCGCGGATGATTTGCTGGAGACGATGCGGGCCGCTCCCGGCGTCGGCATCACCGCCGCTCACATCGGCGTCTTCCTTCGCGTCGTCGTGATAGAGCTCAGCCGTGACGAAGGCGCACGCCATTACGTCAATCCGGAGATCATGTTTGCGTCCGACGAAACGGCTCGCCATGTCGAAGGAAGCGTCTCCATGCCCGGAGTGACCGACGAGGTCGTGAGGCCGAAGGCAATCCGGTTTCGATACAGTGATCTGAATGGCGTCGAGCACGAGGAAGAAGCGGAGGGCTTCCTCGCAGTCTGCATCCAGCACGAGATCGATCAGCTCGACGGTGTCTTTTGGATGCAGCGCCTGTCCAGGCTTAAGCGCGAGCGCCTGGTCAAACGCTGGGAGAAGTTGCGCGACTAACCATGGCTTGGAGCCTACGGAAACACCCAGTTTAGGCCATCAATGTCACGTATTTCGATTGTGGAAATGTTCCCACCACCCGCCTTGCGAACAGGGGGCAATGTTCCATCACAAACCTGTCAAATCCGGTCGCGGATGTGTGATTTCATTTGATAAAGCGGCAGTGCTTGCGTGATTTTTCGCCCACATTCTTGCCGCAATTCGAGCGCGAAGTCACTCTTGCCGAGGGTTTGGTATCGTTGTCATTGCAACGAAGAATTGAGGATATTTCCCATGCGCTTCAAATTTGCTGCCGCTGCTTCCGTTCTCGCCCTCGGCCTTGCAAGTGCGGCCTTCGCCCAACCGCAGTACTCGAATGACTACACTAACGACAGTGACGGGTTTTCGCCGGTCCAGATGGTACCGAAGAAGCCGGTTCACTATGCCAACCGCAAGGCACCGGAATACTCGTCCGACTACACGAATGACAGCGATGGATTCGCGCCGGCCCGGATGTCGTCGCCCGTCGACAGGACGACCACGGCCAGCATCAAGCCCCTGCCCGACTGCGACTACATGAAGACGAACTCCAAGGTGCATACGGCCGGCGGGGACAGCGGAGCTTCACATTCGGACGCTTGCCGCGACGTCGGCGATAAATAGCAATCGATTGCTGAGGGCCGGTCACCCGGCCCTTTTGCCTCGCGAGGTTTTGCGTCAACTGTCGCGGACGGTCTCGCCGAAGACCGATTCGAATGCCTGCCGAAGGAGAATATCGACATCAGCCATCATGACAGGCAGGCCGAGGTCGACCAGGCTTGTCACCCCGTAAGCCGAAATCCCGCACGGAATGATCCCGCTGAAGTGATCGAGATCCGGTTCGACGTTCAGCGACAGCCCGTGAAATGTCACCCATTTCCGCAGCCGGATACCCAGTGCTGCAATCTTGTCTTCAGCCATCGTGCCGTCGGGTAAAGCCGCTTTGTCCGGCCTGCGCACCCAGACGCCAACACGGTCCTCACGCCGTTCGCCGCGGATGTTCATCGAATCAAGCGTGCGAATGACCACCTCTTCGAGCGCGGCTACAAAGGCGCGCACGTCCTGGCGTCTGCGCTTCAGGTCCAGCATCACATAAGCGACGCGCTGGCCCGGCCCGTGATAGGTATATTCGCCGCCGCGTCCCGTCGCGAAGACTGGGAAGCGATCGGGTTGCACCAGATCCTTGGCATCGGCGCTGGTTCCAGCCGTATAGAGAGGCGGATGTTCCACGAGCCAGACGAGCTCGTCGCCGCCGTCGGCAATTGCCGCGACCTGGCGCTCCATGTTTTCCACGGCCTCCTCATAGGGCACGAAGCCATCGGCGATACGCCATCGGACCGGCCGCGAGCCTTCACGGGGCAACATTGAGAATTCAAGATCTGTGCGTAGCATGGCCATTCCTTGTCGCTGCTGCTCGGGAGACAGCAACGCGAAGGCGTATATGGCCCTGTTTCACGGGCTATTCAAATGCTGTGATTTGTTTTGAAAAAATCTGTCACATCGCCCTTGTGTACCCCAAACGCTTTTGCTACATGCTGCCCCGCCGGCACAAATCGGCACCTACCACGATGCGGTCGTGGCGGAATTGGTAGACGCGCAGCGTTGAGGTCGCTGTGGGGCAACCCGTGGAAGTTCGAGTCTTCTCGACCGCACCATCTCACTTCTAATAGTGAGACAATCCAAATAGTTATTGGTTTTCAGCGCCTTGTCGTCGCCCTATCGCTACAAAGGGTGCTACAAAATGGTTGCTATGACTTCTCGGACGCGCGCCAAGAATGGCGACTGGTTTGCCCGCAAGGGAATCCCCGCTGACATTAGGCAAGCTTACAAGCTGGCCCATGGCGTGTCCCGAGAGGAACGCTTCCGTAGGCCCTCCTCCCTAAGTCAGAATGCCGCCAAGGCTGAGCTGCGAGACTGGGACGCGACTATCTCCCAACGAATCGATTCCCTCAGGGCTTCAGTAGCCAACGAGAGCGTTCACCTCACCCCTCGGCAGATCGGCGCCCTAAGCGGCACATGGTATGGATGGTTCATCGCTCAGCACGATGACGACCCCGGCAAACCTGAGGACTGGGACTCCCGCATGGACAGCCTCGAGAGTGTCTATGATCGATTCGATGCAAGCCCCGTTCGAGATGAGAACGAGGCCCTGCCCCGACTGTCCGTCGCCATGTCACGGCTAAGCTGGCTGAGCTTGGAAAGGTCGAAACTTTCTTAGCTGAGGAACACCTGTCTCTGGATGGTGATAGCCGAAGCGCTCTCATGGACGCACTTGAGGTGGAGCTACCGGCAGCGTTCGGTTTGCTTCGTCGTCGTGCCGGCGGCGACTATTCTCCTGACCTCGCGTGGCTCGATTTGCGGCAAGCCCGTCTCTGGCGAATGGTGCGGTAAAGCCTGCGGGCATGGATACATGGCAGGCGTTTGAAGGTTGGGTGAAGGAGCGGCAGCCCGCACCGGCCACAGTAGGCAGATGGCGCAGCGTCTTCCTCGAACTCAACGCGTACCTTGAGAAGCGAGACGTGGCGTTCATTTCCGATGGGCAGGCTATCGCGTGGAAAGACACGCTGGTTACCGAGAGCAGGTCAGCCCGTGTCGTCAACGAGGTCTGGGTACGCGCGGCGGTTACCGTCTTTAACTGGCTGGTCAGCAATAAGAAGATCAAGACCAATCCCTTCGACGGCGTCAAAGTGGCGACTACGAAGAAGATCAAGAAGCGTGAGCGGGCATTCGAGCGGGACGAATGGAAGGCAATCCTCCAGGCATCGCTAGCAGCACCCCCAGAACGCCTTAAGCGTGAGAAGGCTGCCGCTCGTCGATGGGTGCCGTGGCTGTGCGCCTACACCGGTTCTAGGCCCGGGGAGATGACGCAGCTCAGCGGTTCCAGCGTTCGGCAGCAGGACGGCATATGGGTCATCGACATCACCCCAGATGATCGAACGGTCAAAGGCGCTTAATTCCGCAAAGCACCAATCCAGAACACCTAATCGAACTGGGCTTTCTCGACTTTGTGAAGGCGGTTGGAACTGGTCCGTTGTTCTACGATCCCAGTGACAAGCGGGCCGCCAGCGCTGACCCCACTAAGCCAGTACGCCCCCCGTATGTGATCGCTCGTCAAAAGCTCGCGGAATGGGTACGTGGTTCGGTCGGTGTCACTGACCCAGACATCAGCCCTAACCACGCATGGCGTCACACGTTCAAGCGGCAGGCAGCGAGAGCCGGAATGGAGCGGCGCTTCCGGTTCGCTTTCTGTGGCCACGAGAGTGGTGAAGTAGGTGACATCTAGGAGACGCCCACGCTTGAAGACATGGCTGAGGAGCTGAAGAAGTTCCCCCGCTACAGTCTGGACTGACGACACAAATTTCCGTCGACGTGTCGTCGCTGCAGCGCGTCCAGGGTGGGCAAGTCATCTTCTTTTGAGACTTCCTTGGTTCCTGTGATCACCAGCTAACGAGCGTTGTGATCAGTCAGAACATCCAAATGGGTAAGCGAACGCTGTCTTTTCAACGTCCAGGAATCGTGATCAAATCCACTTATTGGTGTGGGGGATAATCTGGACTTTGGTTTGATCTTCAGATCGTCTGGCCCTGGGTACTACCCATAGCGACGACTGCCGTTGACGTCCTTACCGACGACTTCCCGGATGATGGTCAGGGTTTCCCTGGCGGCTTCCCTGGGTGGCAGGGCCGTATCCGCGACATTGCTCACGAGCTTGGTGATGTCGTGGTCGATATCCTTCTCAGCCCATCGCTTGCCCTTGGCGACCGTGATGTAGACCGAGTAGGCGTGGTGGGTGGTTCCGGGCCGTTCGCCGATGATGTGGAGAATACCTCTGAAGCTATTGGGATCCGCGTTTGCGAAGAGGACTTCGCCGATCCTGTAGCCTGCCCGGACCCTTCCGCTGGTGACCATGATGTTCTTGTCGCTCATGGTGACGTCCGCCTCGGCAAGCAGCCTGCGCATTTCGTCGAGATACGGCTGAAGATGTCCGTCGTCCATGATGGCCTTTGCGTTCAGTCCGTCGGAGATGACTATCTGACCTTGAGGGATGTCCTTCCCCCAGGAATCCCTAAGGCGCTCAACATCCCTGATGGATTCCGGGCTCAGCATCTCACCCGTGACAGGGTGGGCGATATAGTCGTTGCGATCTTTCGACAGGGTGCGCACCGGAACGACGCCCGGCACCGCAGAGATGAACTCCGGGGTGAGCTCGGCCCAGAGGGAGACTTTCGCGTCGTCGTACAGTCCCTTGACCTTGACGGCGAGCGGTGGATTGAGATCCCAAATCTCTGTTCCATGACCGGTTGCCATGTCGACGCCGCGGTCGTCGATCTCCCGCATCGTTTGCCTGCCTTCCGCATAGACTTCGTCCATGGACCTAGTGTCCCCCTTGGCGAGGCGATACTGGAAATACACCCACAGAGGGTCGCCGAAGTGGGCGGTGTAGGCATCGTCGTTCCCGACAACGCCGATCCGTTTGTAGAAGTCCCACATGGCGTCATTGACCTTGAAGCCGAACTTCTTGCGCAGCCGGACGTGATCCTGAAACGAAGTGGTGAGGTAGCTCAGCATCGGGTCGTTCTTTGTCGGCAAGGCGATTAGATAGGCGGGGTTGGCCGGCATAATCCGCTCCTGGCACCAGTCGAGGTCCTCGAGGCTGACGGCCATGTGCAGGGTCGTGCAGACGTCCAGACCGATGGTAAGCCCGTGAAGCTTGCCCATGACCAAGTCCTCGAGACAGCATCTCACCAGTTGCTCGCGGCTCTTGAAGACCTCGGGGCCGATGAAGCCGGCGACGTCGTTGACATGAAGCCACGCCCCCTTGGGCTGCACCTTCGCCAACTCGAATCCTACAGCCCTGCTGAAGCCGTACTTCCTCGACTCGAGGATCATCATGTCGACGCCGTTGGCCGCACCGTTGGTGAATTCCGAACCCTGCCCGGTTTCGAAGTAGAGTCCATATCTTTCGCCATTCTTCGAACGGGCATACTTCATGATTTTGTCGATCGTGATGTCGAAGATCTTGTTGCAGTCGTCCGTTCCCGCGAGGCTCTGGAACATCGTGGCGACCGTCTTTGGGAAACTGTCGCTGACCTCCGCCTGCACGTCGATGTGTGCGAGCACGCACCACGGGATCACATCCTGTAGCTTGAACGTATCGACGACGTCTTTGAGCGTGCGTTCGACAATGGCGACGCTCGCCACGGTGCTGTCTACGGGGTTGGTGCCGATGACAATGTCGCCGGTCGCATAGGAGAACGCGTCGAAGACCTGGAACAAGATATCGTCGGGGTGGTCCGTTGGAGAATTGGGCTGGATTCGCGCGCCCATATACCCCTTCGCCCCTAACCTGGTTCCGGGCATCACGTTGAAGATCTTCCCACTTATCGAGACGAGCTCCGCATCGCTCATCAGTTTCGGGACGCAGCCGATCGTGTCGCTGGTCAGGCCGTTCATGATCCCCTTGATCCTGTCCTCCGGTTCTGCGAGGAGAAATTCCTTCAACTGGCCCATCGTCCAGTCCTTGACCTGTGCCTGTGCGTACTGGGCTTGATCCGTGCTCTGCCAGATCAGTTGTTGCAGATCGTCGTGGAACAGCGGTCTTCGGTAGAGGTCGCCGATCTTCGTGTTTGCGAGGAGGGCGCGGGCGTTGCTTCGCGTCGCCTCGTTGTCGGCCCCCACACCGATCGCCTGATCTCCTTCCTTGAATTCGTTGGCAGCGCCGATCACCTGCTGGTAGGTCGTCTGATCAAAGCTGCCTTTGACCCTCTCGATGTAGGCAAAGACGTCCTCGTCCTGTCTGACCTCGTCGATCGTGAAGGTACCCGCGGTCGTCGCGGCCCCGGCGATACTATGATAGTTCGCGAGCGTGGCGGCGGCCCCCGCCGCCAGCAGGAGATTTCGACGGGATAGGCCGCCGGTGCGATCAGAGAACGGGCCCGTGTTCATGACGACTTCCTTTCTGATTACCGGGCGACGCTCGTCGCGTCTGTCAGCCAAGCGCTGCCGCGTACTGCGGTGATTGCTCGATGTCACATTCCGCCGAACGCCTGTTGGCGCAGTCTCCTACATCCTCAACACTATTCGACCATCGATCTTGCCCGCTTCCATGCGATGGAAAATGTCGTTGATGTCCTCGAGCTTCTCCCACGAGAAGTGCGGCGTCACCTTCCCTTCCGCCGCAAACTGCAGCGATTCCTCCAGGTCCTGGCGCGTGCCGACGATCGATCCCCGGACGGTGATGCGCTTCAGGACGGTTTCGAACACGGGCAGCGAGATCATGCCCGGAGGCAGGCCGACGAGCGCCATAGTGCCGCGCGATCGCAGGAAGCCGAAGGCCTGCTCCATGGCCGCAGGGGACACGGCGGTCACCAGAGCTCCGTGGACGCCGCCCGTGGCCTTCTGCACCTGCTCGACGGCGTCCTTGTCCTTGCCGTTGACCGTGACGTCAGCGCCTAGCTGCTTTGCCAGTGCCAACTTTTCGTCGAAAATGTCCGCGGCGACGACGTGCATGCCCATCGCCTTCGCGTATTGGACGGCCATGTGGCCGAGGCCACCCACGCCCGAGATGGCGACCCATTCGCCAGGACGGACTTCCGTTTCCTTCAATCCTTTGTAGACGGTCACGCCAGCGCACAGGACCGGAGCGGCGGGGCCGAAGTCTAAGCCATTCGGGAGATTGCCGACGAAATCGGGATCGGCGAGCCCGTATCCGGCAAACGTTCCATCCACCGAGTATCCGGTGTTTGACTGCGACGCACAGAGGGTTTCCCAACCGGTCCGGCAATGCGGGCAGTAGCCGCACGCGCTGTGGAGCCATGGCACGCCGACACGGTCGCCCTCCTTCACTCTCTTCACACCGCCGCCAACTGCTGCAACAAATCCGACGCCCTCGTGTCCCGGAACGAACGGAGGGTTCGGTTTCACGGGCCAATCGCCGTTGGCCGCGTGCAGATCGGTATGACAGACACCTGTCGCTTCATATTTGACAAGTATCTGCCCTGGGCGAGGAGTCGGCACAGCCATCTCCTCGATAACCAGAGGTGTCCGGAACTGTCGAACGACAGCCGCCTTCATCGCCTGCGCCATGAGTTGCCTCCAACTGCCAACACTCGAAGATGCGTTGCGAAATTCGATTGGATTGAAGATGCGTAGTAGTCCTGGAAGATGCGCGGGAGAGTCGAAGTGCCGCGCCTTGAACCGGGCAAAGAAAGCCGTAGGTAACGCCCCGATTTCAGAACAAAAGTATACCTGATTTATGCCAATCAACAACCATGAAGCGTCGTCCGCCCGCAACTATGCTGGTTCTTGCCACTCCGCAGCAATCGGAGCATCTTGGCGAGGGATGCAAACTCGGATCCGGTACAGATCCCGTGACGAGCGGTCGCCGTGGTTGTCCAAGAAACTTGCTCCGCTACATTCCGTCGGCAGGGTTGCTCGATTTTTTTCTCAGTTCATCGGCAGAGTATCGCAAGCCCCCAAGCATCCATGCTGATTCCGTTTGCGTCTCTGCTGCAGCCTGCGCGCTAGCAGGCGATCGGTGGAACCATGGAACGGAAATACGCGCACCAGGGCCCCTGGAACGAATGCGTATTGTTCGGACAGCAGGAGAAGGCCAATTGGAATTCATAGGCACCTCGAAGCGCGCCCGTGGCCCCCGAGGCGTGCCAAGACGGAAGGGACATGATTTGAACGAACGGGGGACAAAGGGACGATGTTGCAAGAACCATATCGCCTTGGACGATAGTTTTCGGCGCGATCTTTTCTCACGGGAAGCAGCAACAAGGCGCCGAAGTCCGCTGCGCGGCAGACGGCGCCCACGCAGGTTTCGATCGTCGCGGTCAGGCTCGGGACAATCCCCGTCGTCAGCGAGCTTCCGGCCGCATAGTGCCGACGATGATGACGGACGTCCGGTCACGGGTAACGGGGATCGTGCTGAAGCGGATCTTCCAGCAGGGTTCAAACGTGGAGCAAGGAGACGTTCTCTACCAGATGGATCCCGCGCCGTTCAGGGCCAAGGTCCTTTCAGCCGAGGCGATACTGGATTCGGCCGGGGCGGCTCAGAAGCTCGCCTCGCAGAAGGCTGACGGCCAGCTCCAGCTCCAGCGTGGCAACGTCACCACGCAGCAGGACACAGAGAGCGCGGCCGCCGTGCTGGAGCTGGTCCAAGGTATTCAATGGAGTGGGTTGCAATCTTTTCTCTGTCGCCATACACATTTTTGCACACGTGCTCAATTTTGTCATTCGGCCGTTACGTTGCCCCCCTAAAGCGGCACTCGTTCGCTTTTCACGGAGCTTGCGAAGCGGTCATCATCAGGTGATGGCCCGCCAAGAGGCTCACGCCGCTCTTCTAGGGAGACGAAGAAATGACTATTCTGCCGACATTGAAGTGCATGACGATTGCGGCCGCCATCCTGGCCTCGACGAGCGCCCTGTCCTTTGCCAAGGATGTCACCATCACCGTCTGGGCCGGCGGCACCGGGCCCAACGACGTCTATCGCCTCGACGCAATCGATATCGCCGCCCAGCAGCTTCAGCGTGAAGCTGCAATCAAGGGCGAAGACCTCAAGATCAAGGTCGAGAAGAAGGCCTATAGCGGTTGGGAGGACTTCAAGCAGGCGATGACGCTTGCCGCCGAGGCCAAGACCGCTCCGAATATCGTCGTTACCGGCCACGAGGACATCGGCCCATGGGCGCAGTCGGGCCTGATCGTGCCGATCGAGGACTACGTCGATCTCGACTCCTGGCCGCTCAACGACATCTATGAGAACCTCCTGGATATCGCCTCCTTCAATGGCACGGTCTACGGGATTCCGCAGGATGCCGAATCCCGACCAATGTTCTTCTGGAAGCCCTACATGAAGGCCATCGGCTACAGCGATGCCGATCTCGACGCGCTGCCGAAGAAGGTTCAGGACGGCGGCTACACGATGAAGAACGTGCTCGAAGACGCCAAAAAGATGCAGGACAAGGGCCTCGTCCAGGCGGGTTACGGGTTCTATCCGCGCAACTCCAACGGCCCTGATTACTGGCAGTTCTACACCAGCTTCGGCGGCACGATGGAAGAAGACGGCAAACTCGTCTTCGACAAGGCGGCGATGCAGCGCACCTACCAGTTCTTCGCCGATGCCGTGAAGGATGGCGTTACCAAGAAGAACCATATCGGCATGCCCGGCGACCAGTGGTGGAAGGAAGTGGCCTCCGGCAAGGCCGGCATCTGGCACGGCGGTACATGGCACTATGCTCGCTACGTGAACCAGGAAGGCCTGAAGGACTTCTTCGGCAACGTCGTATTCACGCTGATCCCGGCCGGTGACGGCGGCAAGGCCAATACGCTGACGCATCCGCTCGTCTACCTCCTGACCTCCGGTCACGACAAGGATTCGACCGACGTCGCCGCTCAGTTGATCAAGATCGCTTCAGAGCCGCGGATCAATGTGCTGCATGCGGTCAAGTCTGCGCACCTCGGCATTTCGAAAGCCGAAACCGAGATAGAGCTCTATTCCTCCGATCGCTGGACGCGTGAAGCCACCGAGCGTCTATTGCCCTACGCCGACGCGATGCCCAACAACGCCGATTTTGGCACTTACTGGAACATCATGTGGAAGGGCCTCGAAGCATCCTGGACAGGCGCCAAGACCCCAGATGCCGCCGTCAACGACGTCGAAAGCGAGCTGAAGAGCACGCTCGGCGACAAGATCGTCATCCGCTAAGCACAGGCAACGTCCGGGCGGGCCAGTCCGCCCGGATACTTTGCGGAGACTTTCGATGAGAACGTCCAGAACGCTCGGATTGGTGATGATTGCGCCTGCAGCGGTGATGATCGTGCTGTTTTTCCTGATGCCGGTCGTCCTGACGGCCGTCTTCTCCTTCACGAACATGACGACGGCCACGGGCATTTCGGGCGGCGCCTTTCAGATCGCGCCGAATGCGCTTGATGCGCTTAGGCGCGAAATGCCGGATGTCGCGCAACAACTGACCGAGCCGCGCTACGCGATCGACGAGGAAGGCATCAAGAGCGTTGAAGGCCTCGGGCTTGATCCCGGCATACCCCGGGAACTGCGCGAGAAGCATCTCGGCGAGGTCTTCCAATCGCGGCGCGACGCTGAGCGCATGATTAAGGATCTCCAGGACCGGCCCTCGACCCGAGATGTCAAGCAGATTTCCGAACAGTTCAACCGCTCCGCGGCAAACCTGCGTTTTGCGAGCAAGGACGACCTGTTCGCCTCTCTCGACAAGTTCGGCTTCAAGCTGACGGCGGGGCAGAAGGAGGGCCTGGCAAAGGCAACCTATACCGGCTGGAACTGGACGAGGGAGAACTTCTCGCGCATCGCCTCCTCTCCGGATATGGCGCAGATACTCCTCAACACGCTTCTCTACGTCGCCCTTGTGCTCGTGTTGTTCAACACGACCTACGCGATGGCGCTCGCGATCTGGACGCACTACATGCCGGACATGCAGGCGACGATCTTCCGGTCAATCTGGCTCCTACCCCGCATCACGCCTGTCGTCATCTACGTACTGATGTGGAAGTGGCTGGCATGGGATACCGGCTTCATTTCGGTGCTGATGGGCAAGTTCGGCTTCCCGCCGAAGAACTATCTTCTCGATAGCGCCTACCACGCCTGGTTCTTCGTGGTGCTGATCAACGGCTTCATCGGCGCCTCCATGGGCATGCTGGTCTTTTCATCCGCGCTGCGGGGGATTCCCAAGAGCCAGTTCTTTGCAAGCGAGGTGGATGGTGCCAGCCGCTGGCAACAAATCCGCTACATCATCCTGCCGCAGATGCGCTGGCCCATCCTCTTCGTCACCTGCTACCAGACGCTGTCGCTGCTCGCCTCCTTCAACGAAATCCTGCTTTCGACGCGCGGCGGCCCCGGCAAGGCGACCGAAGTCTGGTCGCTTGCCGCCTATCACACGGCGCTCAACAACTACGCCGGCAACCTGGAATACGGGCTTGGCGCAGCAATGGCGCTGGTCCTCGTGGTCATCGGCATCATTCTGTCGCTCGCCTATCTGCGCGTCTTCAACTACGCCACGCTGGTTGCGCGGCCGCTCATCGAGGACTGATCCATGGCGGAAAAATCGCAACCCTCTGCAAACTACCGCACCTGGCCGGTTATCCTGGCGCTGGCGATCGTCAGTCTGCCGCTGGTGCTGATGTATGGCTATCTCTTCATCGACACGATCACCGACAAGCAGCCCGCGTCGCTCATTCCGGATTCGATCACATTTCGCCACTGGTCGTTCCTCTGGCAGACGCCGCCCGCCAGGCCCAACATCTGGCTGGTGACGCTAAACACGCTGATCTTTACGGCAAGCACCACGGCTGTCGTGCTGCTTGTCTCGTCGATGGCGGGCTACGTGCTCTCGCGGCTGAACGTCCCCGCCCGCGGTTTCTTCCTCGCCGGTGTCATGGTGTTGCACGCCTTCCCGTCGGTGACGCTCATCATTGCGATCTTTATCGTGCTGCAGATGGTCGGGCTCTACAATTCTCTCATCGGCGTCATCCTGGTGAAGGCAGCCATAGATCTGCCGCTCGGCATCTGGCTGATGAAGGGCTTCTACGACGCTGTCCCCTGGGAGATCGAAATGGCCGGCGTCGTCGACGGTGCTTCGCGGTTCCGTGTGTGGCGCAGTCTAGTGCTTCCACAGGTGCGTCCGGCGATCATGGCGCTAGCGCTCTTTTCGTTCCTGTCGGCCTGGGGCGAGTTTATCCTGCCGCAGGTGCTTGCCCCAGGCAGCCAGGTCCAGGTGCTGTCGGTCTATCTTTCTGGGCTAATCGCCGACGACAACAATTTCAACTTCGGCACTTTCAAGGCAGTCGGCGTGTTTTACGTGATCCCGGTCCTGCTGCTTTACGGATTCTTCCACAAATATCTCATGAACATCTATGGCGGCGGGAACAAGGGCTGATGCGTATCCTCCTCGACAACTTCTCGAAAAGCTTCGGCTCCACAAAGGTGATCGAGAACATGAATCTCGAAGTGGCGCATGGCGAGATGCTGGCGCTGCTCGGCCCTTCGGGCTGCGGCAAATCGACGACGCTTTTCGCGGTGTGCGGCATCCATCGCCCGACCGGGGGCCGCATTATTTTCGGCGACCGCGACGTGACCGATCTTCCGAGCCAGGCGCGCAATGTCGGCGTGGTTTTCCAGTCGTACGCACTCTACCCGCACATGACGGTGGCCGAAAACATCGGCTTTCCGTTGAAGGTCAAGGGAACGGCCTCCGCTGATATCCGAAAGGAAGTGGACAGCATCGCTGGCCTCGTACAAATCGGCAATCTGATGGGCCGCCGCCCTTCCGAGCTTTCCGGCGGCCAGCAGCAGCGCGTGGCGCTCGCCCGCGCGCTCATCCGCAAGCCCGACGTCCTGCTTCTCGATGAGCCACTCGCTAACCTCGACGCGAAGCTCCGGCTGGAGATGCGCTCGGAAATCCGCCGTATCCAACGCGAGACAGGCATCACGGCGATCCTTGTTACACACGACCAAGTGGAAGCGATGAGCATGTGCGACCGGATCGCTATCATGAAAGAAGGCGAGATCGTCCAGATAGCAACACCGGCCGAGATGTACAACGATCCGCGCACTGCCTTCGTCGCCGGTTTCCTCGGCAACCCGCCAATCACATTCCTACACGGGGTGGCGTCGAACGGCGCCTTCTCCGTTCCCGGCAGCCAGATCGAAGTTCCGTTGCCGGCCTCGGTAAACGCCGGCGAAGGTACAAAGCTGATGCTCGGCGTGCGGCCGGAACACTATAGTCCGACAGGCGACGTCCATGTGACCGGAACCATAAACTTCGCCGAAACCCAGGGCCGCGAAAATCTCTATGACGTGCGGCTGGCAGGTGGCCCGCTGTTGCGGTCTATCCAGCCGGTGCGCCAAGACATCGCGGTCGGCGACGAGGTGACGTGGGCTATCGATAGTCGCAACGTGCTGGTCTTCGATGAAAGCGGAAGGAGGCTCTGATGCGGCGCGATTTCTCGATCTTCCTCGAGCGCTACCACTGGCCGACAGACAAGGGCCAAATCCCCTTCTGCATCGGACACCGCGGCGCCAGCGGGCGTGTGCGCGAGAACACGCTTGCCGCCTTCCGCCTGGCGGCCGAGCTTGGAGCCGAGATGTGGGAACTCGATACGCAGATCACGAAAGATGGCGTTGTCGTCGTCTCTCATGACGACCACCTCGAGCGCGTCTTCGGTGTGAACCGCCGCATCTCGGAAATAGCTGCGGCCGAACTTGCGGCATTGGACGTGGAGGTGCCGACCTTCGAAGCTGTCGCAGCTCTCGCGCGTGAGACCGGAACAGGCCTCTATATCGAGCTGAAGGCGCCGGGAAGTGGTCTACGCTGCTGGCATCACCTTAGGGAACACGACCAGCGTTTCGCCTGCCTCGGTTCATTCGACACAGCACAAGTCCGCGAGCTTCGCGAGGCGGGCTGCGATTATCCGCTTTCGGTTCTTGTCCGCGTCGGCGACGATCCGCATGCCAAGGGTGACGAGGCGCGTGCGGATATCTTGCATCTCTGCTGGGAACGCGCCAGCGATCAGCCGCAGGATCTCGTCACCCCGGCGCTGACAGACCGTGCGTTTGCCGAAGGCCGCGAAATCGTCCTTTGGCACGAGGAAAGGCGGTTGGTCCTGGATGATATAATGAAGCTGCCGGTTCTCGGTATCTGCACAGATTTGCCGGACATGATGCGAACGGTGGAGAGTTCGGAAAGTGTCAAACAGGGATAAGCCACAGCGCAGAGCGACCTCCTTCGATGTGGCGCGCGTGGCAGGCGTTTCACGCGCGGCGGTTTCGCGCGCTTTTTCTCCTGATGCAAGTGTTTCGCCGAAGACGCGCGAAAAGATCTACCAGGCCGCCAAGGAGCTTGGCTACCGCGTCAACTATGTTGCGCGCAGCTTGACGAACCAACGTTCCGATCTGGTGGGCCTCGTCGTTGCCGGTCTAGACAATCCGTTTCGAAGTCTCCAGATCGAACATTTGGCACGGGCGCTCCTTCTACGCAACTTTCGGCCGATCCTGTTGCCGACGTCAAAGGAAGCCGACACTTCAGCCGTGATCGGCCAGCTTCTTCACTACCCAGTTTCGGGGGTTATTGTGACGTCGGACGCCCCTCCGACGGAAATCTGCGAACAGTGCGCCGCAGAGGGCGTGCCAATCGTCTTGATCAACAAGGGCGACGATATTCCCTTCGTCGACCGTATCATTTCCGATGACCGCACCGCAGGCCATCTGGCCGCCGACCACCTGATCGACGTTGGTTGTAGGAGATTGGCAGTCATGGCGGCTTCGAGCGTGTCCTACACGGCCCGCCGGCGCAGCGATGCGTTTCTATCACGCAGCCGTCAACGAGGTGTCGAAGCGCAGCTCATTACAGTTCGAGTGAATGACTATCGATGCGGCTTCGATGCGGCTCCCGAGCTCGGCGCCTTGTCGGCGGACGGGGTCTTCTGCGCGAATGACTACATGGCCTGTGGTGTGATCGACAGGCTATCGCCAAATCGCGGCAGCCCTGATGTGCCTCCTATTCGCATTGTCGGCCATGATGATATTCCGCAGGCGCAATGGGATGCCTATGGACTCACGACGATCCTGCAGCCCTGCGGCCTGCAGGCAGAGCAGACTGTCGAAATGCTGGTCAGCCGGATGGCGAATTCCGATATGACGGCGCGTGTCGAGTTCACCCCCGTCGAGTTGATTAAAAGAAAGACTTCCTGATGAGCTCTAAATTCCATCCAGCTACGCTTGAAGCCCGCGGTGCCGCAGCGATAGAAATCGCTCGCCGCGTGGGTCGTGAGGCTGCCCGTTTTCGCGCAGAAATGGGGTCGCGATTGAATGTGGAGAACAAAGGTCTCCAGGACTTTGTAACGATTGCGGATCGCAATGCCGAGCAGACGATCTACAAGGAACTGCTTTCGCTGTTTCCGCAGGATACGTTCGTCGGAGAAGAAACTGGCGGGAAGGCTGGCGCGGCTGGAGCCTGGGTAGTCGACCCTATCGACGGCACCACCAACTATATCCGCGGATTCAGTCATTGGGGCGTCTCGATCGCCTTTTGTTTCGAAGGCCGGGTGGAGCTAGGTGTCGTGTATGACGCCGCCAAGGACTCGGTCGTGTCGGCAATCCGTGGCAGGGGTGCATTTCGTGAAGGCGTCTCATTGCAGGCCGCTTCGACCGTCGATCCAACCAATGCGATCTGTGTCCTCGGGCACTCTCGCAAGACAAGCTTCGACGAGCATCTCGTCCTTCTAAACCGTCTGCACGAACGAGGCATGGACTATCGCCGCATGGGCGCCGCCGCAATCGACCTCGTGCGCGTCGCCGAGGGAGCATCAGACCTCTTCTACGAACAGCATCTGAACGCATGGGACATGCTGGCAGGCGCTCTGATCGCCTCAGAGGCGGGAGCGATTGTGGCCATGCCGACGTTGACACAGCTTCTGTCGGAAGGCGGACCTGTCGTGGCCTACTCCCCGGGGCTTGCCCCGGAGTTCGAATTCATTCTTGAGATCGGGGGCCTGAAATCAGTTTAGGGCTGACTGACTCGTTCAGTGAATGCGCCCTCGGTCGCTATGGCTTCGTCCGTTGTCATCTGATCAGGCTTGAGGGCCATCAGAACTGAAAATTCCGCCACTCCTCGTCAGTGAACGTCGTCCGGTTCGGCCATGGTGAAGGTCCAGCTACGAGACGACATTCTGGCGTTCAAGGACCGGACCTTCCTTCGGGCAGATCTCTGCCGCATCATCCTTCATTCACGTGGGATCATTGAAACCCCGTTCACGCACCACATTCTCTTCACAAGAAATCGAGGTGACTGCGGTCGGATCCTGCGCGTAAGAATACGGCTGCCTAAAACCTTCATGTGATGAAAAGGAATTGGTCATGCTCACCCCCAGAGCTCACTCCGCCGTCTGCTTCGTCTTCGCCACCACGCTAGCCACTTCTGTGTCCGCGCAGATGCCCCCGCAGCAGCCAGATGCAAAAGCGTTCAAGCTCGGCTCATTCGACATTGTGGCCTTGCATGACGCTCAGTTTGTTAGACCGAACGACAGCAAGATATTCGGCGTTGGCCACAGCCCTGAAGACGTCGGAGAAGTGTTGAAGGCGGCTGGTGCGCCCACGGATACCGTGACGCTCAGCGTCGACGCGCTGCTGGTCAAGGGGCCGAAGCGGCTGATCCTCATCGACACCGGCGTGGGCGGTGCGCTTCAACAGTCTCTCGCTCAGGCTGGCTATAAGCCGGAGGACGTCACGGACGTGCTGATCACGCATTCGCATCCCGATCACATCGGCGGCCTCGTCAAGGACGGCAAGCTTGCTTTTCCCAAGGCCACCATCCGCATGTCGTCGCCCGAGTGGGCGTTCGCCAAGAAGAACGACCAGCTCGCAGATATCGTCAAGACAATCGACGGCCACGTGAAGACCTTCAAGCCGGGCGCCAATGTCGCCTCCGGCATTACCTCGGTCGGATTGAAAGGGCATACGCCCGGCCATGTCGGCTACCAGATCGTATCCGGCAAAGAGAAGCTGTTCGACATCGGCGACACCGTCCACAGCTCGATCATTTCGCTTGCCAAACCGGGATGGCCGGTCAGCTTTGACAACGACGTGGCCGGCGGTGAAAGGAACCGGATCGATACTTTGAAGAAGCTCGCGCAAACGAACGAGCTCATCTTCGCCCCACACTTTCCGTTCCCAGGCGTCGGCCATATCCAGTCCGACGGCGACCACTTCAAATGGGAGCCGACCCTGACCTCGGGGCAGTGACAAGCACCGGGCGCGGCGCGCTTGCCGTCGCCGCGTCCTCTGCCACATCGATCAAAGGAATCCCTTTGCGGCCATTTGTGCCCTCGCCTCGTCGCTCTTCTCCGGCGAAACGCCGAGGGCGTCGAAGTGCCGGCTCGTGTCGGGAGGTCGCGACCTGTCCCGGCTCAGTGCGAGGAACTGGTCGCCCATATCGATGAACGCCATATCCTTGTCTCCAGAGTCGTCCCTATGTGTTCCCCGCAGTTCGAACGAGAAGACCTTGTCATGGAAGCGGAGCGCTTCGTCGATATTTCCAACTTCAAGGGCAAATGTGGTTGACACCAACGGCTCTTGGCTTCTGATCTTTCATCGGGTTCTCCCCGCGGTACCTACGTTCGTCGATCGGTCGTCAGGATCGATCCCACCAGTCTGTCCGACGCGCCGACAACGGCGCGGATGTAGGATGGGTCGGCGACGTTCTTGCTCGGTAGGATCGCCTCCGCCTGGTTGTTGAACATCGCCGCGCTAAGCCCTTCCAGATCCGGCGACACGAGCATGGGTGCAATTCTTGTCGAGTAGACCTCCGGGTCGATCGTCATGAAGCCGGTCAGTCCCTCG
Organism: Rhizobium sp. LjRoot258; assembly: GCF_964254185.1. NCBI lineage: Bacteria > Pseudomonadati > Pseudomonadota > Alphaproteobacteria > Hyphomicrobiales > Rhizobiaceae > Rhizobium > Rhizobium sp. LjRoot258. The sequence goes on from NZ_CAXUST020000001.1 coordinate 1,572,557, forward strand.
ATGATCTTTAGAATAAGCTTGTTGGACCCGAAGAGGTTCCCCCGGATGCCCGTTTTTACGAAGCCTGCGTTCAGTCCGAAGACGTCGATGTCGGGAAAGCGCCGTGCAACGTCCAGCACCAAAGCCTCGTTGCCTGCGACCGTGTTCATATGGGCCTTCATGCGGCCGTAGCGTTTCTCCGAATTCAGGTCCGCCTCATCGGCCGACTGGCCCGAACCGGGAAAGCCCATAACGAACACCCGTGGCTTCATGCCCGGTTGGGAGCGAGCCTTCCCAAGGCGTGGGGCGATCGCGTTGAGGATGACGTACCGGCTGAGGTAGCTGACTGCCAGGTCGCGTTCTATGCCCTCTGCCGTGACCTCTCTCTTCGGGCCGGCCATGATCCCCGTCGTCATGACGACGAGGTCAAGCTTCTCGACTGGCATTTCATCCGCGACACGCTTCGCGTCCACGAGGAGACTGAGATCGGCCTTCAGAAAGCTGATGTTCTTCGTCTTCGCGTCCCTGAAAGTCTGTCCCACGACCAGAACATCGCCGCCCTGCTTGGCAAAGTCCTGGGCCAACGAGCGGCCGATACCGCCTGTCCCCCCTATGACGGCCACGTTAAGTCCAGTCAGATCCAGGGAATTCTTCTCGACGCGACGCCACGTGATCGAGCTGTCGCGCTTCATCAGACGGCCTCCTGCGCTGCGGCATCGGCCAAGGTGGGGTAGTCCGTGAAACCTGTCTCCGTCCCACCGAAGTACGTGCTACGGTCAGCCTCGTTCATCGGCGCGCCAACCTTCAGACGATCGATGAAGTCCGGATTCGCCAACACCATCTGGCCATAGGATTCGAGATCGGCCAATCCTGTGGCTATGTCTGCGCCGATCTGATCCCGAGGACGTCCGGGTCTATTGATGATCAGGGGCCGATGCCAAAGTCCGCGGACGTCCGCCAACTGCTCCTCGGCGCCGCTGTGCATGATGTGGAGGTATGCCAGTCCTAGCGTGTCGAGTTCGCCGACCAAGTGCTGGTAGAGGGCGGGTCCTTCGACGCCCTCGTCGATACCCCACATCGTGATGCCGGGCGACAGGCGGATGGCGGTGCGGTCGGCGCCGATCTCTTCCGCGATCGCTTTCGCGACCTCCACTGCGAAACGGGAACGGTTCTGGATGGAGCCACCGTATTCATCGGTGCGGGTGTTGGCGCTGGGGGCTAGAAACTGTTGAATCAGATAACCGTTCGCGCCATGAATTTCGACGCCGTCCGCTCCGGCCTCGACCGCGCGACGGGCGGCGAAACGGAAGTCGGCCACAGTCTGACGAACCTCATCCGTTGTCATGGACCGGGGTGCAGGAATGTCCTGCATGCCCGTGGGCGTGAACATGGGAACGCCCGGTGCAATGGCCGACGGCGCTACTCCCTGACGATGATGCGGCGTATTGTCGGGATGCGACATGCGGCCCGCATGCATGAGCTGAACGAAGATGCGTCCACCCTTGTGACGGACGGCGCCGGTGACCTTCCTCCATCCTTCGACGTGGGCGTCCGTGTAGATGCCCGGCGTCGTAAGATAACCTTGCCCATCGTCGGAAGGTTGCGTGCCTTCGGTGACGATCAGGCCCGCGCTTGCCCGCTGCGCGTAGTACTCGGCGGCCAGTTTGCTCGGGGTCCCGTCGGCGTTCGCACGTGACCGGGTCATGGGAGCCATGACGAGTCGGTTCTGAAGTTCAATGCCGCCCAGGGTGACCGGTGTAAAGATATCGCTCATTGCCGTTTTTCCTTCGTTGGTCACCCTCATATGGACTTGCTCATCCAGCGGGATAACCATAAGAAAATGAGAATCATTATCCATCCAGTGGAGCAATGTTTTGGATTACCTGAACGACATGGCGCTGTTCGTCGAGGTGGTGAAGACACGGAATTTCCGCCGTGCTGCCGACGCTCTTGGAATGCCGAACTCGACCCTTTCGCGTCGGATCGCTCTCCTCGAGGAAGGCATCGGACTGAGGTTGCTCAACCGAACCACCCGCAAAATCGAACTTACCGAAGCCGGGCAGCTCTACTACGAGCGCTGCAGCCGCATCGTGGAGGAAGCTCGAATTGCCTATGAGGAGTTGGGCGACATGGTCGCGCAGCCTACGGGCGTTCTGAAGGTTTCGTTGCCGGTAGATTTCGCGACGACGTACATCGCGCCGTTGCTACCGGAGTTCGCGGCGCTCTACCCTGGGATCAGCTTCGACTTCGATCTGACCCCGCGCAATGTCGACCTCGTCGGAGAGCCGTTCGATCTGGCGATCCGAATGAGAGCGCCCGAAAACGCAACGCTCATCAGCCGCGTTATCACGCGGATCTCCGCACAGTTCTACGCTGCACCCGGATATCTTCAGGTCAACGGCGAACCCTCGACACCCGCTGATCTCGAGCAGCACCAGTGTCTGACGATGCCCACCATGCCTCGCTGGCCCGTACATTCCGCTACGGGCACCGCCGATCCCAAGGTCGGCAGCCGCTTTCGTGTGAACAGCGTCTCGATGATCAGGCAGCTAGCGGTTCTGGAGATGGGAGTTGCATTCCTTCCCGAACGGATTGTCGCCGACGACGTTGCTGCTGGAAGACTGCAGCGAATCTTGCCGGAGTGGCAGGGCATGGCGCAACCGATCTACGCGGTCACGGAGACACGGTTGCTACCTGCGAAGACCCAGCGCTTCATAGACTTCGTCAAGGAAAGGCTTCGGGAAATCTGACCGGGATGGCGTCGGCCAATACCATATGTCGCCGATCTCCGACCGTAGCGGGCAGAAAGTGTTGCAAGGGGTCGACGTCGGCGGCACGAAATTGCCGCGGCTCTCTCGCAACCACCGGCAACGAATAAAATCGGAACAACGTCCTAGCTCTTTTTCAAGCAGCACGAAGGTCCAGTACCGTTCGTCCTCGCCGAAGTGGAGAAAGACCAGACGATTGAGCTAACGACCTCGCATCCGGATGCGGGAGAGGAGAAACTCGAACCTGACGAGTACGGACTTGTGGCAGACAGTCTCGTTCGGCTCCGGGTGGAAACTCACCGATAAATTAGGAGGACGAATGATGAATAGAAAAATGTGGCCGTGGTCGCGACGACGGCGGTTCTCGCAGGCTGCAGGTGGTTTCGGGCTCCTACTCGTCAGTATGGCCCATCGTTTCAGCGCAGACGTTGCGGTGTTGCGTCCGCGGGAATTAGCGGGACATAGCTCGCCGCGCCCACTTGCTCGCGATGCTCGACCTTGGCGGCCGAGATCAATAGCGGATCGGTGAGCGCCCGCAGCGCGGACGCCGCCAGCACCTTACCAGCCTGCAGCATTCCCTTGTGGGCATAGCCGGAGGTCCCCTGAGCCACGATCTGCCACGTATGCGGCGGAGTGCCATATGCCTCCGTCGCGACATAGACCTGCCCGGTTGGAACCAGCCAGCTCACGTCGCCCACGTCCGTCGACCCGTGCAGGAACGTCGGCTTCTCCTGAAAGGCATTCAAATCCTCGGACATGATCTTTCCGCGATTGGCGATCCGCGCCTGCACCTCTGCGGAGAAGGTCTGCTGAATGGCCGCCGCGAAATCCTTCTCACTGTTCGAGAAGCTGACGACGCCGATCTTCTCGAATTCCTCGTGCATCATCCTGGCGAGGGTGACGTTCGGGACGAGGTCGGCCGAGGCCGCATCAAAGGTGATTGCCAGTTCGGTTCCCGTCATCAACGCGGCACCGCGTGCGACGTCCTTCACCCTTTCGGTGATGTCGCGAACCTGGTCCATTCGAGGCGCGCGAACCTTGTAGAGCACCTGAGCGTTCGACGGGACCACGTTGGGCGCGCGCCCGCCCGTGTCCGTGATCGCATAATGGATGCGGCCATCCTGAATGATGTGCTCGCGCAAATAGTTGCAGCCGACGTTGGTCAACTCGACCGCATCCAGCGCGGAACGACCCAAGTGTGGCTCAAACCCTGCGTGGGCGCTTGTGCCCTTGAAGGTGAAGTAAACCTGGTTGGTGGCCAGCATCCTCGCGTTGTAGGCGAGGTTCTCGTCCCATGGATGCCAAGTGAAAGCCACGTCAACATCCGAGAACAAACCCGCCCGCGCCATGAACGCCTTGCCTCCACCGCCCTCTTCGGCCGGGCAGCCGTAGTAGCGAATGGTGCCTCCAAGATTCAGTTCGTCCTTGCAGGCTTTGAGCGCCAGCACCGCGGCTAGCGCTCCTGTGCCCAGCAGGTTGTGACCACAGCCGTGCCCATTTCCACCTTCGACGATGGGATCGTGACTTGCGACGCCACCCTTCTGGCTGAGCCCGGTCAGGGCGTCGAACTCGCCGAGGATCGCAACGACAGGATGGCCCTCCCCGTAGCTGGCGACGAATGCAGTTTCAATGTTGCCAGCGTTCCGGCTAACGACGAAGCCGGCCTTCTCCAGTTCGTCGGCCAGAAGCGTCGCGGATTTCGTCTCCTCGTAGCGGATCTCCGCGAACGACCAGATCGCGTCCGATACGGATGTCAGGTTGGCGGCGTGCGCGGCGATTGCCCGCTCGATAATGTCGATATAGGTCATGGTCTTCCTTTAGGCGGTCTGTTCGACTGGCTTCTTGCCTTGGATGGCTGGAAACGTGGCGGCAATGGCGCAGACGATCACTGCGCAGCCGACGAGGACCGAAAACGCGATGCCGTAGTTCTGGCCGGTCGCCGACAGCACCGCACCGATGAGCATTGGCGAGATGAACGAACCGAGCTGAGCCAGCGAGTTGATGAGGCCCGTGGCCGTGCCAACGGAGTTCTGCGGGAAATGCTTCATGATGCTCACGAACACGCTGATCGAAATCGCATTCAGGAAGACGTTCGAGACTGAAAGGTAGGCGAAAGCCAGCGGAATGGATTGCGCGTTCGCCATCAGGTAGATGAACACTGCGGACACCGCCGAACCGATGCAAATGAGATATTTCTCCTTCTGGTGGAAGAAGCGGTCCAGGAGCCAGCCGCAGGTGAGGAACGAGACGAACCCGAGCGCCGGCGGGATCATGGAATAGGCGCCCATCTCCACCATGCTCATGCCCTTCACCTTCACCCAGTAGGAAGGCAGCCAGGACTGGAGGCCCCAGAACACGATGTTGGTGAAGAAGTAGACTGCGGTGACCTTCCAGGTCAGGGAATTCCTCAACAGCGCGCCTACGCGCTTCTTTTCCGAGACCTTCTGCCTTGCGTCCTTCGCGACCCTGGGCGCGGATACCGGCTTCATGATGATGTAGAGTGCGGCGGAGAGGACAAGTCCGACGACGCCAAGTACGAAGAACATCATGCGCCAGCTATGAGCCGCGATCAGTGCGGTGATGACGATCGAGCCGACGGCGAAGCCAACCGAGGCTCCCGATTGCAGCACCGACTTCGCGCGAGCCATCTGCGATTTCTCAAAGTGCTCAGTGATGGCAACCGATCCGCCTGCGGGGAATACCGCTTCGCCGGCGCCAGTCGCGGCACGTGCAGCCGCCAATCCGATGGCATTGGTTACGACGCCGGACGCCATCGTACCCAACGACCAGATTGCGACGGCCGAACTAAGGACTCGGCGAGAACCGAACCGGTCCACCAGATAGCCGCCGATCAACTGGGTCATCGAGTAGGTCAGGAAGAACGCGCTGATGATCATGCCCTGGTGGTCGGAGCTAAGGCCGAACTCTTCGCTGATTGGAATAATTGCGATGTTGATCGCAGTCTTGTCTATGAAGCCGACGACCCAGCAGACAAACAGCATTCCTATGATGATGTGGCGTCGTTTTATGCTTGATAGCATGACGTAGTTCCCCTTTTTGATCTTTACGCCTTTGTGACACCACCTCCCAAATATCCTATGTTGAAGTACACATATTTGTCGGAAATAAAGTGTGTTCTCTTCCATGGAGGATCGCATTGAGGATCGATCTGCTTTCACACCCGGAATTATCTGAACTCGCACGGCCATACGGGTTGCGCGTGCAGGATGTCGAGGCCGACGCGGACGATGCGCCCGCCTCGATCAGGCACTCAATAGAACGCGTCGGCGACGTACTTCACCTGGTCGTCGATCATTCCTATTTCACGGCAAGACGATCGAAGTTCGAAATCTGCGACGATGAAGGAGATCGGGCGGCTGTGCGTATTCTACAGGCCGTCCAAAGCGCCGTGATCGAGCTTCAGACCGAGACCTTCAGGAAGCTCGCATCGGTCAATTCTGCGGTGATCAATTCACTGGACGAGAACGAGATCGTCCACAACGTGCTTCGCGAAGTGATGAATGTGCTACCGCATTGCGATGCCGGCGTCTTTCGGTTGTTCGACGAGGAAAGCGGCTATCTTGTTCCCGTCTCGCATGAAGGCCTGTCTGAGGACTACACGCACTATCGCCTACAGCCGAACGAATCCGTTTCTGGCGAGGTGTTCACGACCGGTCGGCCCGCCCTGCACAACGGCAGGCAAAACATCATCGATGCCCATCGCGTAATGCGTCCGGAAAGCCAGTCCTTCATGGAGCGGTCCCAGATCGCGAACGCGCTACTCTGTGTGCCGGTGGTAGTCGAAGGGAAATGCCTGGGCACGTTGACGACACTATCCTTCTCACAAGACGGAGCCTTTTCGGCCTTCGATCGGACCGTTCTTGAATCCCTTGCAGCGCAGATCGCAGTCGCCTATCAACGCTCGCTGGCCTATAAGAACGCCGTCGAAACGTCGCGTCGACTCGAACAGATGCGCAGCGATCTCGCACGAAAGAACGCAGAATTAGATCGCGCCGTCGAGTTGCACGAGGCGCTGCTGCGCATCTTTTCCACCGGCGACGGACTGATGGAGCAACTCCGCGCCGTGTCCGAACTGTTCCATCTAGAGTTCCGGTTTGAGAACGTGCTGGGCGTCGACTATCGATCCCCCGATTGGACCGACGGGGATGAAACGCTGTGCCAATCGGTGGAAGTCGCGGAGGCGCCGGTCGGCCACTTCCACTTTCGACATTCAGGAGATTCAGGCTTTCATCGCGCGCTTTTCGGTACGCTGGGTGCATTCGTCGCGCTGGATTTCGTGCGGGACATGTCGCGGATGGACATTTTGAACGCGCGCAAGAAAGCGCACTTCGAGGCCCTGTCGACTGGGCTGGAGTCCGAGGGTCGCGGGACTCATTTCGGGTTCAGGCTTGACCGCCTCCACCAGATCTTCGTCGCTCCGGCCCCTCGAATAACGGATCAGACCAACACCGTCTTATCGTTGTACAAGCTGGAATCCGATCTGCAGCAGGCGATGACCACACCGAATGCGCTGATCTTCCACGAGAACGAACAGGTGGTCATGCTTGTCTCCGCGTCCACCACCGCAGCGCTCGAACGCAATCTCAACGCAGTCTCGAACGTGGCGACCGGGCTGTCGATCTCCATTGGAGCGAGTGAGATCTATGACGCAAACGAGCATCATTTCAATTCGCAGGACCTCGCCTCGCAGGCCGCCGAAGCGCTTTCACGCCGTGGCCGTGCAGGACTTCTCCGATACCGCGAAATGGGACTGGAGCTACTTCTGAAAGGACAGGCGCGGCAGGACGTCCTTGCCTTCGCCCACAACATCCTAGCGGCCCTCGTTTCGGACCCGAGGCATCGCGTCCTTCGTGAAACCCTTTTGCGTTACGTTCAGGAGGGAAAGTCGGTAACGCGTAGCGCTCAGGCTTTGGGCATTCACCCGAACACCCTCTATCAACGCCTTCAGCGTATCGAAGCGGTCACGGGCCGCAACATCGCCGATGCGAGCGACTTCACGCTACTCAGTCTCGCATGCCAAATCCACGCCGAATATTTAGGGGAAACGACGTCTCCCGAGAGCGCATAGTGCCTAGGTGCGGCGGAAGGCGACGTGGTTTGAAACGCCCTCAGGCTCAGGCAACGGCACCGGATCGCGTTGTCGCTCGTCTTAAATCCCTCGAAGAAAGGGCGGCTGTCGATCCTCGAGACCGGCAGGGTCCGACCTATTTGCAACGGGCGTTACAAGTCGATGCCGCTGATATGTGTCGAACACGTTCCCGGCCGCAATTCCCCGGGTCAAGGGCCGAGATCGCGCAGGCTTTCACCGACGTCCTCGAAAGCTCGCCGGTATAAAGCCCGTCTGCAGAGGTGCAGCCTCGCGATTGGGTTGTCGCAGGCAAGCATGTGGCGCGCAGGCGCCGAAGGAATGACCGGATGACCGGCGGCTCCGACAGATCGACGCCGATCTGCTGCGAAGAGCCGAAATCGCTGCTCGCCAAGATCTTCGTTCGCTTCGGTGTGTCTCAAGCGAACGCGGCATCCTCGCAGCGAACTTTGCAGGACGCGAGCGCGACGGCCTAGCCACGGTGGCCGTTGACCTCGCAGACGTACAACGCGGCGTTGGTCACCTTGGGAATACTCTGCCGTCAAACAGCTTCCGCGCCGTTCTTACCGTGCCCGCTGCCGGACTGCACCTATCGATTGATCTGAATTTGTAACGCGAACATCGCGTGTCATGGCTTGACTGACTTGCAGGGAATTTCCCTCCGTTTGCATCGAGGCCCTAACCAAGGCGATACTGCGACGCTCCATCAGGCGTTTGTTATTGTCGCTCCGGGAAGGCTCCACCCGACATCCGCAGGGGGACTATGCACCCGGCTTCGGTTCCTTCGGCTGATTCCGCCCCTTCACCAAGCGGGTGACTTTCGGTATAGCCCCCTGAACCGAATGTAGAATCTCACCGATGCGCAATCCTCCGGAACACCAAAATCCTCTTCAGGGAATGGCCCTGATGGTGGGCGCGATGCTCGTGCTGCCGGCGATGGACGCAATCGCCAAATACATGGCGACCTTCGAGGCAATGTCGCCCGGCCAGGTGACATTCTACCGGTTCTTTTTCCAGCTCGTCTGCACCCTGCCGTTCCTGTTCTTGATCTTCGGCCGTAAGGCACTGCATGCAAAGCGGCCCTGGATGAATCTTCTGCGCGGGGTCCTCCACGGAGCAGCCAGTCTCCTCTTCTTCGTTGCCGTGAAATACATGCCGCTCGCGGACGTCTTCGCGATCTATTTCGTCGAGCCCCTCATGCTCACCGCGCTGTCGGCGATCTTCCTCGGCGACAAGGTCGGCTGGCGTCGGTGGATGGCGATCGCCGTCGGTTTCGGTGGCGCAATGATCGTCATCCAGCCGAGCTACGAGATTTTCGGCCTGAAAGCACTCTTGCCTGTTTTCTGTGCCTTCCTCTACTCGCTTTATCTCTTTCTGAATCGGGCGATCGGCGATGCCGATTCACCGCTGACGATGCAGACGATGGCGGGTATCGGCGGCACCGCCTTCATGGCCGCCGCATTGACCATGGGCAATGGGCTCGGCGTCGGCGATTTTCACCCCTCCTTGCCTTCCTCTACGTGGGCGCTTGCTTTGCTGCTGATCCTTGGGACCATTTCGGGCTATGCTCATATGGTCATCGTACGAGCTTTCCGGCTGGCACCGCTGTCGCTACTCGCACCCTTCCAGTATTTCGAAATCATTTCCGCAACGGTGCTCGGCTACGCGCTGTTCGGCGATTTTCCGAACTTTTCGAAGTGGATCGGTATCCTGATCATCGTCGCTTCCGGTCTCTTCATCATCTGGCGGGAGCGCGTGCAGGCGCGATCGTTAAAAACGTCGTGACTGATTGAGCGCGCCGTTAACACTGCTTCTTGAGGGATCATCAATTCGCTCGCGGTAGAAGGGCCTTCGGCCTCATGATGAGGTTTGGAGACAAAAGATGAGCGAATTCCGTCTTGCTTTTCCGGCATGTGTGATTGCCGGGAAGCATCGGCTGACGGCCGAAGACATAAGTCTGCTGCGCAAGCACACCTTCCCGGAAGGCATCCGCACCGCGGACGACGTGGTCGCCATGTTGGCGCTGAACAATTCCTGCCCCGAAAAATGCCCGGAGTGGAACTCCTTCTTTGTGGAGCAGCTCGCCGGTTTCATCGTCAACTACACCTATCCTCAAGGGTCTCTCGACGAGATCAATGTGGCCTGGCTCATGCGCATGGTCGCAACCGATGGCGTGGTCAATTCGGCGATCGAGCTCGAATTGGTTCTGCACGCAATGGAGATCTCGGCGAACGTGCCGGATGAGCTGCGCGCCTTCGCGCTCGACCAGTTGCGTCTTGCCCTGGTGGAAAACATCGGTGGCTACAAGCTATCTCGTGCGATCGATCGAAAGGGCATCACCCGCCAGGACATCGACTACGTGATGCGGGTTCTGCGCGGCGTAAGCGATGCCGGCGTCATCAAGGCACCGCCCCTCACCTGGAGCGTCCTGATGCAGGTCGCCGAGGCGACGCTGCCCGTCGGTAATCACCCGCGTTGGGCAGACATTCTCTCGGCGCTACAACTCGTTGACTATGCCGAGCCCCCCCGCCGCAGCCGCTGGCTCAGGATCGTGGATGATAGCTTCGAAAGCGAAACCGCGGTCGCCTGATGCCCGCCGATATTTTTTCGGCTGATTGTGCGTTCCGGTGTTTATGCGTAAAACTCCGGAACGCATGTTTTGGGTGGAGTCTCCATGTTCAAGAAAATCCTGATCGCGAATCGCGGCGAGATCGCTTGCCGCGTTATCAAGACCGCGCGCCGTATGGGAATTGCGACGGTCGCGGTCTATTCGGATGCGGATCGGGATGCACTCCATGTGGAAATGGCTGATGAGGCCGTTCATATCGGACCTGCGACGGCCGCCGAAAGCTATCTTGTGACGGATAAGATCATCGCTGCCTGCAAGCAGACGGGTGCGGAAGCCGTCCATCCCGGCTACGGCTTTCTGTCTGAACGGGCATCGTTTTGCGAGGCACTCGAGAAGGAAGGCATTGTCTTCATCGGTCCAAAGCCGAAGGCCATCATGGCGATGGGCGACAAGATCGAGTCGAAGAAGTTTGCCAACGCCGCCAAGGTCTCCACCGTCCCTGGCTACCTCGGCGTGATCGAGGATGCATCGCACGCCGAAAAGATCGCCGCCGAGATCGGTTATCCCGTCATGATCAAGGCGTCGGCCGGCGGCGGCGGCAAGGGCATGCGCATTGCCTGGAACGAGGCGGAAGTGCGCGACGGTTTCGATCGGGCTCGTTCGGAGGCGAAGAGCTCATTCGGCGACGACCGCGTCTTCATCGAGAAATATGTTGTCGAACCCCGTCACATCGAGATCCAGGTACTCGCGGACGCACACGGCAATGTGGTCTATCTCGGTGAGCGCGAGTGCTCGATCCAGCGCCGCAACCAGAAAGTTGCCGAAGAGGCACCCTCGCCCTTCCTCGATACTAAGACCCGCACGGCGATGGGTGAGCAATCCGTCGCACTCGCCCGCGCTGTGGAATACCAAAGCGCCGGCACCGTGGAGTTCATCGTCGATCGTGACCGCAATTTCTATTTTCTGGAAATGAACACGCGCTTGCAGGTCGAGCATCCAGTCACCGAACTGGTTACCGGCATCGATGTGGTCGAGCAAATGATCCGCGTTGCTTCCGGTGAGAGGCTTCCGTTTGCGCAAAGCGACATAAAGCTGAACGGCTGGGCCGTCGAGAGCCGTTTGTACGCCGAGGATCCCTACCGCAATTTCCTGCCGTCTATCGGGCGCCTGACGCGATACCGACCGCCTGCTGAAGGCAAATCCGGAAGCGCCATTGTGCGCAACGACACCGGCGTCTTCGAGGGTGCCGAGATCTCGATGTATTACGATCCGATGCTCGCAAAGCTCTGCACCTGGGCGCCGACGCGCCTGGAGGCGATCGAAGCGATGGGCGAGGCACTCGACGGCTTCGTTGTCGATGGGATCGAACACAACGTCCCCTTCCTTGCTGCACTGATGAAGCATCCTCGCTGGCGCGAAGGACGTCTGTCGACTGGTTTCATCACCGAGGAGTACCCGGACGGCTTTGCCCCGGTGGCGCCGAATGCGGGTCAGGAGGCCCTCCTGGCGGCAGTCGCTGTTTCAGCGTCTCTCATTGAAGCCAACCGCAGGGAGCGTTTCGCCGACAGGTTGCGCCCCCCGTCGGGCGCGAGCCGGGCGGAATGGACCGTCAGGCTCGGTGACAGCTACGTGGATGCGCGTTTGGTGGACGGGCTCGTGACGATCCCGTTCGACATGGACATCGAGATCGGCGGCAAGATTTTTAACGTCGTCACCGACTGGAGACCTGGCGACGCCGTGTGGCGCGGCAATGTCGCGGGCCAGAGCGTGGTTGCGCAGATCCGTCCTATTCTCAACGGTCTTCGGCTGGACTGGCAAGGAATATCCCTGAAAGCCAAGGTGCTGACGCCGCGTCATGCCGCGCTCGAGAGACTGATGCCGGTCAAGCTGCCACCGGATACGTCGAAGCTGCTGCTCTGCCCGATGCCCGGTCTCGTCGTTTCCATCGCCGTAGTCGAGGGGCAGGAAGTCAAAGCCGGTGAAACGCTTGCCGTGGTCGAGGCCATGAAAATGGAGAATGTTCTCCGCGCCGAACGCGATCTCGTCGTCAGCAAAATAAACGCCAAGCCGGGAGAGAGCCTAGCTGTCGATGCCGTGATACTCGAGTTTGCGTGACGAACGCCGATACTGCCGGCAGTCGCGCCGGTTAAGTTTTGTTAACCGCTGATTGCCTATCGTTGCACCTCCCCGGTCGGATGCTGGATGGAGGTAGCAAATGTCGGCGCTGCAATCGGCGGTCCTCTTGCTGATCATAAATCTTGGCCTTCTCTGGCTTTTGATGCGCGCTCCGCTGGGGCGTAGAACCATCTGCCTTGGCCGGATCTATCGATGCTCCCCCGATATACTCTGGAAGGCGATGAATCCCGCCGGTCCCGATGCATCCTGGCACCACTCGGTCATCAGCAGTCGCGCGCTCGCCAATCGCCGTGGCATTGTGGAGCAAACCTACCGGCATCTCGACAAGAACGGCGCGCCGTCACGCAGACTTCTCGCACTTGAACCGCTGCCATACGTCGCGAAGAACGCCCGCGGGTTCCAGTCTCGCATCATTGATGACAGCACGCTGGACCCCGCATTCTGGAATGACTACCGGGAGCGGCGCATCATTCGACCGACATCGGATGGTGCCTTGCTGGAGGTCGAGCAGACCGACCGCTATCGCGGACTGGCTTTCCTGATGTTTCGCTATTTTGTCCTGCGCCGTGAAATGCAGGCGCTGGACGGATGGTTGAAGACGGGCGAATCCCTGCCGCAGGGTTACTTCGAGCGACCGCTGGTCCAGGGCGGTCTTGCGGTTCTGTCGAGTCTGCTGCTCTGGCCGTTCTTCGGGCTCAATGCGAGTGGCCTGATGCTGTCGACGTTCCTGACGATGGTCATAGCGCTGCACGAGCTGGGCCATATGGCCGCTTATCGCATGTTCGGCCATGCATCGGTCAGGATGATCTTTGTGCCGCTGCTTGGCGGCATTGCGATCGGCGGCAGGCCGTACCGGTCGTTGTTCGAAGTGGCAACCTGTGCGCTGATGGGCGCGGGAATGTCGGCCTTCCTGGTCCCGATCCTTGCCGTCGCCACGCAGCTTTCGGACGCGGGCCTGCTGCCTTCGCCATCACGGCCGCCTCTGCTCGTTTTCATGTTGATCCTCGGTGCTTTCAATCTGCTGAATTTACTGCCGATGCATCGCTTCGATGGAGGCCAGGTCCTCCGGCAGATTTTTCGTACGCCAAGGTCGCAGATAGCCGCCAGCTTCGTGGTAACGCTCTGCATTCTCGGCATCGGATTCGAGATCGGTTTGCCCGCGAAAATGCTGTCGACGGGCTTGCTCGTCTTCACGCTTGTCAGTCTCGTCAGCGGCGGCTCGGTCAAACCGCGCCAGATGCTCGACGAGATGAAGGATGGCGAGCGCATGCTCGTTGCCTTCGGTCTCTATGCGGCTATTGCCATGCATGGCTATGCCATTATTTTCGCAACCGAAAAGCTCTTCTGACGCAAGCCGCGCAGTGGCTGGCGCAATCAGCGTATTCGAGGCTGAAACTCTCGCTCCCGGACAGTTTTTCCTTGAGCCGGCAGCGCCGTGCGTGCAAAGGTCCGCGCAATCAAATCAGCAGGAGACACCTGACATGGACGTTCGCGCCGCCGTTGCCGTACAGGCTGGCAAACCGCTCGAAGTGATGACCGTGCAGCTGGAGGGACCGCGGGCCGGCGAAGTGCTGGTCGAGGTCAAGGCGACGGGCATCTGCCACACCGACGACTTCACGCTGTCTGGCGCCGATCCGGAAGGTCTGTTTCCGGCGATCCTCGGCCATGAGGGCGCCGGCATCGTCGTCGATGTCGGTCCCGGCGTCACCTCGGTGAAGAAGGGCGACCATGTCATTCCGCTCTATACGCCGGAATGCCGTGAATGCCCCTCCTGCCTGTCGCGCAAGACCAATCTGTGCACCGCGATCCGCGCCACCCAGGGCCAGGGCCTGATGCCGGATGGCACCTCGCGCTTCTCGATCGGCAAGGACAAGATCCACCACTATATGGGCTGCTCGACCTTCGCCAACTACACGGTGCTGCCGGAGATTGCCGTTGCCAAGGTCAATCCCGACGCTCCCTTCGACAAGATCTGCTACATCGGCTGCGGCGTCACCACCGGCATCGGCGCGGTGATCAACACTGCCAAGGTCGAGATCGGCGCGACCGCCATCGTCTTCGGTCTCGGCGGCATCGGCCTCAACGTCATCCAGGGACTTCGCCTTGCCGGCGCCGACATGATCATCGGCGTCGATCTGAACAACGACAAGAAGGCCTGGGGCGAGCGCTTCGGCATGACGCATTTCGTCAATCCGAAGGAGGTCGGCGACGACATCGTTCCCTATCTCGTCAACATGACGAAGCGCGGTGCCGACCAGATCGGCGGTGCCGACTACACCTTCGACTGCACCGGCAACACCCGCGTGATGCGCCAGGCACTGGAAGCTTCGCATCGCGGCTGGGGCAAGTCGGTCGTCATCGGCGTTGCCGGTGCCGGCCAGGAGATCTCCACCCGGCCGTTCCAGCTGGTCACAGGCCGCAGCTGGATGGGCACGGCCTTCGGCGGCGCCCGCGGCCGCACCGACGTGCCCAAGATCGTCGACTGGTACATGCAGGGCAAGATCGAGATCGATCCGATGATCACCCACACGATGCCGCTCGAAGACATCAACAAGGGCTTCGAGCTGATGCATTCCGGCGAAAGCATCCGAAGCGTGGTACTTTATTGACGAGAAGACGACGGAATGCGGCGCGACTTTGAAATGGCCCGCGGCTTTTTCGCAAATTGATCCTGATTTGGGAGCCGTGGGCAGCTAAGGAGGAGGAGCTGAACATGCCAAGTCAAGTATCGATACACCCCGCCCTCGACGGCGGCGTGAAGAGAGGCCAGGCAAATTTCAATGGCGGCACGCTGGTCTGCGCTTGCACCGACCGCCCCGTGAAGGTCGCGATCAAAGGCACCATCGCCCATAATCACGCCTGCGGTTGCACGAAATGCTGGAAGCCGAAGGGAGCGGCTTTTTCAGTCGTCGCCGTGACCCCGCATGAAAACGTCACCGTGCTGGAAAATGGCGACAAGCTGCACGTCGTGGATCCGGATGCATTGATCCAGCGCCACGCCTGCAAGGCCTGCGGCGTCCACATGTACGGACCGGTGGAGCGCGACCATGCGTTCAAAGGGCTCGACTTCATCCATCCGGAACGCTTCCAGGAAGGCGGCTGGCCGGAGCCGACATTTGCGGCCTTCGTCTCCTCGATCATCGAGTCGGGCACGCCGCCTTCGGCGATGGCAGGCGTACGCGGCCGCCTCAACGAACTCGGCCTCACGCCCTATGACTGCCTGAACCCGACGCTGATGGACGTCATCGCAACCTGGGTGGCGAAGAAGGCAGGCACGCTGACGGAAGCCTGACGTCTTGAACGCATGGCAGCCGTCAGATTATGAGACCCGAACGAACCGCCGCTACGCGCCCGTCAGGTGCCGCGTAGCGTTTCAGCCAAAGCAGATTGAAATTCATGATTTATGTCGATGCAGACGCCTGCCCAGTGAAACCGGAAATCCTCAAGGTCGCCGAGCGCCACGGCATCGAGGTGACCTTCGTTGCCAATTCCGGCCTGCGCCCCTCGCGCGACCCGATGGTGCACAATGTCCTCGTCTCGGCCTCCTTTGATGCCGCCGACAACTGGATTGCCGAGCGTGCCGGCGCCGGTGACGTGGTCGTCACCGCAGATGTCCCACTCGCGGTCCGCTGCGTGGCGACCGGCGCGCTTGTCAGCGGTCCGACGGGACGGGTTTTCGATGACACGAATATCGGCATGGCCAGTGCCATGCGCGATCTCGGTGCTCACTTGAGAGAAACCGGCGAAAGCAAGGGTTACAATGCCGCCTTCAACCCGAAGGATCGCTCGCGGTTCCTCGAAACTTTCGATCGCCTGTGCCGCAGGGCCAAGGCGCTAACTCCAAAAACGAACGGTAAAGAATGAACATCATTTCACAGACGACCGCCTTTGGCGGCATGCAGGGTGTTTTCACGCACGAATCCGAAGCCTGCAAGTGCGATATGACCTTTGCAGTCTTTGTTCCGCCGAAGGCAATCAAGGAGCCTTGCCCGGTTGTCTGGTACCTCTCTGGCTTAACCTGCACGCATGCCAACGTTATGGAAAAGGGCGAGTATCGGCGCATGGCCGCCGAACTCGGTCTGATTATCATCTGCCCGGATACAAGCCCGCGCGGCAATGATGTCCCCGATGAGCTCACCAATTGGCAGATGGGCAAGGGCGCCGGCTTCTACCTCGACGCGACCGAAGAGCCCTGGTCCGAAAAGTACCAGATGTACACCTACATTACCGAAGAGCTTCCAGCGCATGTCAGCCAACACTTCCGCATGGACATGAGCCGCCAAGGCATCTTCGGCCACTCGATGGGCGGCCATGGCGCTATGACCATTGCGCTCAAGAATCCGGACCGTTTCAAGAGCTGCTCGGCTTTCGCACCGATCGCGGAGCCATCGACCGCCGATTGGTCGGCTCCGGCGTTCGAAAAATACCTTGGCCCAGACCCTGCGGCCTGGCGTAAATACGATGCTTGCGCCTTGGTAGCAGACGGCGCACGTTTTCCCGAGTTTCTGATCGACCAGGGGAAGGCCGATGGTTTCCTGGAGAATGGCTTGCGCCCTTGGCTCTTCGAAGAAGCCGTCAAGGACACCGATATCAAGCTCACCCTGCGCATGCATGAGCGCTATGACCATTCCTATTACTTCATCTCGACGTTCATGGACGACCATCTGAAGTGGCATGCGGAACGGCTTGCCTGAAGGGCGCGCAAGAAACGGGTGGTAGCGCCGCCATGTGGTTTCCTACCTGAATTGAACCGCTATCCCAAGTCAGCGGCGCCCTATCTGGAGCTCGCTGCATGGGGGACGTCTTCGCTCGGGATGGAGATAACGATGGCTTGGTTTCTGCTTTTTCTCGCCGGCCTTTTCGAGTGCGGCTGGGCAATCGGCCTAAAATACACCGATGGATTCACGCGCCCGCTACCCACGACGTTGACTGTCATTTCGATGGTTGTCAGCGTCGTGCTGCTGGGCATCGCCGTGAAGACGCTGCCAATCGGGACGGCTTATGCTGTTTGGACCGGTGTCGGTAGTGTTGGCACCGTGTTGCTCGGCATTTGGCTGCTCGGCGATGCTGCCACCGCCTCGCGTCTGCTCTGCATTTCACTGATTGTCGCCGGGATTGCCGGTTTGAAGGCTACGGCGTTTATCGCTGTTAGGCGGTGGCCTTGCGCTGGTCGACCGATAGAGCACCAGGTCCGGCGAAGAAGATGAACAGGAAGATGAAGCAGAACAGAATCGCTGCGTCGCCACCGTTCAGTGCCGGCCAGAAGGCTTTCGACCCGTGCGCCATGAAGTAGGCCACGGCCATCTGTCCCGACAGAATGAAGGCGACCGGACGCGTGAACAGGCCGATCAGGACGAGAAGGCCACCGACGACTTCGATCAGAGCGGCGACCAGCAGCAATGGCGGCAGCGGCCCCTCCATTTGTGCGGCCGGAAACGCGAAAAGTTTCATTGTTCCGTGTTCGATGAACAGCAGCGCTGCAATGACGCGCAGGGCGGCAAGCGCGTGGGGCTGGTATGCGCTCAGTCGTTCCATGTAGACTCTCCTTTTGAGTAAAGACAGCGGAGCGTTAGCCGCTTCGCCAAAAGGAATGAAGACACGGATCGCTGACGGGCGATCACTTCCTGTTGATTTTTCTTAGCTTTCCCCACTCTAGTCTCCTCAAAGCGGAATATTGTCGTGCTTCTTCCAGGGATTGCTCAGGTCTTTATTGCGAAGCATCTTGAGGCCACGTGCCAGCCGCCTGCGCGTAGAATGCGGCATGATCACTTCGTCCACATAGCCGCGCTCGGCAGCCACGAAAGGTGAAAGGAATCGGTTCTCATACATTTTCGTGTGCGCGGCGATCTTTTCGGGATCGGCGATGTCCTTCCGGAAAATGATTTCGACGGCCCCCTTCGCGCCCATCACAGCGATTTGAGCCGTCGGCCAGGCATAGTTCAAGTCACCCCTTAGATGCTTCGATGCCATGACATCATAGGCACCGCCGAACGCCTTGCGCGTGATTACCGTCAGCTTCGGCACCGTCGCCTCCGCGTATGCGAACAACAGCTTTGCACCGTGCTTGATCAGCCCGCCATATTCCTGCGCAGTTCCCGGCAGGAAGCCTGGCACGTCCACGAACGTCACGATCGGGATGTTGAAGCAGTCGCAAAAGCGGACGAACCGTGCCGCCTTTCGCGACGCATCGCTGTCGAGCACGCCGGCGAGCACCATTGGCTGGTTTGCCACGAAGCCGACTGTCGATCCCTCGATCCGCCCGAACCCGCACACGATGTTTTTGGCGAAGCTCGCCTGGATCTCGAAAAAATCGCCCTCATCCACCGTCTTCAATATCAATTCCTTGATATCGTACGGCTTGTTTGCGTTCGCAGGCACCAGCGTATCCAGCGATGCATCTGTGTCTGTCACCGACTGGTAACATTCGATTTGCGGCACCGGCGAGGTGTTCGATTGCGGCAGAAGATCAATCAGCCGGCGGACCTGCAACAACGTCTCGACATCATTGTCGTAGGCGCCGTCGGCAATCGAGGATTTGGTCGTATGCACCGATGCGCCGCCGAGCTCGTCCGCGGTGACGGTCTCGTTGGTCACTGTCTTCACCACATCCGGGCCGGTCACGAACATGTAGGACGTGTCGCGGACCATGAAGATGAAATCGGTCATCGCCGGCGAATAGACGTCGCCGCCGGCGCATGGCCCCATGATGACGGAGATCTGCGGAATGACGCCGGACGCCAGCACATTGCGCTGGAACACCTCGGCGTAGCCGCCAAGCGCAGCAACGCCCTCCTGGATGCGAGCGCCGCCGGCATCATAGATGCCGATGATCGGCGCCCTGTTTTTGAGCGCCATATCCTGCACCTTCATGATCTTCTCGGCATGCGCCTCGGAGAGCGAGCCGCCGAACACCGTGAAATCCTTGGCAAAAACGAAGACGGTTCGTCCGTTCACCGTTCCCCAGCCGGTGACCACGCCATCGCCGGCAATTCGGGTCTTGTCCATCCCGAAGTCGTTGGACCGATTCTCGACGAACATGTCGAACTCCTCAAAGGAATCTTCGTCGAGGAAAAGATCAATTCGCTCGCGCGCCGTCAGCTTGCCGCGCTGATGCTGGGCATCGATACGGGCCCTGCCTCCGCCAAGCCTTGCAATGCCGCGGCGACGTTCAAGTTCTTCGAGAATTTCCTTCATGGGTACCCCTTGCCGCGGATCCCGCGGCCGGTTCAAGCGCGTCCGGCGCGCAGCGAGAAAGCGGAACGAATGCGGGCGGCGATATCCTCGGCAAGGATCTCGTCGGCTGCCGTGGGACTGTTGGAGAAGCTGGTCACTTCGAACGAACTGACAGCGATGACCGATCCATCCTCGACGGAAGCGGCGTCGATGCTGACCTTCGCGACATTCCGGCTCTTGTCGAAGCCCTGGCCCTTTTCGACGTAAAGGATCCGGATCGTCAAAACGACACGCGGATAGACTTCGGTTCGCACCGTAGCGTTGATGGCGGCATTTACGCGATCACCGACGCCGGCAAGGATTGCCGGCGGTATCTTCTGTGGGCTGACAACGACGGCGCTTCGCACGTCATAGAGGGGTCCGGCCTGCTCCTTCGCGAAGATCGAGCACGAGGCCAGGGCGATGCAGATAAGCGCAACCCGAAAAAAGCACGACTTGAGCCAGTTCATTCAGAAAATCCGCGTCCGCCCCCGATAGAGTCGCAGATTTTCGCGATAACCAGTCTCAAAGCAATATGTTTCAGCCTTTCATGGCCAAAAAAACGTCAGCGGCTGCATTGAAGTCCTCGAAGCGCTTCTCGCGCCGTTCCTCGGATTCTTCGTCGCTTCCCCAATGCTCGATCGTCCAGTCTTCGTCGAGATGCGCGAGCGACCAAACCTTCTTTGCCGGCAGGACGCCTTCGGCAAAGGCAAGCGCTAACAGCGCGGAGCCGGTCAACGTCGTGATAGTATGCAGGGCAGCCAGGACAGTCGCATTGTCGTGCCGTCGCAATGCCGCGGAAAACGCGGAAATAGCTTCGCGCGGCTGGTCGCGATGCATGACGCCCTCGATCAGGATGAAGCGCGCGCCGAGAGAATTGCCAGCCCAATCGAGCACTGGATCCCAAAGCTCCTTCTGACGCTCGACGAGAGCTTGCGGCGCATCGGCGCGATAGCAGATGAGATCGCTCGAAGAGAAGCGTAGAATGTCTTCGAAGACGGCCTGCTTGTCGGGTGCAACCCCATCGATAGCGGTGTTGACGAGCCGCGTCACGGGCATGGTCGAAGGGTCGATGAGGTCGGCCTGCGCATCCCATTCTCGAACTAAAAGTTCCGCAAGCGGCTTCGTCGCGACGACCAGCAGCTTGCGGGCTGGCGTGCGGATAGCCTTGCCGTCCAGCTCGATGGCAAGGCCTTCGTTGAGTTCCCCGACTGTGACCGTCTTATAGAAGCGCTTCGGCAATGGCTTCTTCATCTGGATCTGGGCGCGACGGATCGGGTCGGGATGGCTCAATCCCTCTGCTATGTCGTTCAACAGATCACGCATGCTTCACCTCAGGAAAGTGCTTCAAAACATCGCTCGGGTGGCAAACAATGCTGTCGGCACCCGCACCCACCAGGTCGTCCACACTGGCATAGCCCCACGAGACACCGACGGCCTTGGCACCTGCGGCTTTCGCCATCTGCATATCGTAGACGGCATCGCCGATGACGATGGCATCGGCGGGACTCATGCCGGCCTCGCTGCAGCACTCCATTACCATAGCTGGATGTGGCTTCGATGGGCAGTCGTCTGCAGTGCGCGAAACGATAAAATGTGGTGCAAAACCGTGTGTTTCGAGAACGTGGACGAGACCGCGACGCGACTTGCCGGTTACCGCACCGATCAGAATGTCATCATTCCGCGCCAACTCATCGATCAGCGGCTTGATGCCACTAAAGAGCGGTACGTCCATTCCAGGTTCGTCACGAACGCCGACATAGATCGCCTTGTAGTGCGCCGTCATTGCGATCGCTTCGTCGTCGACGTGAGGCTTGCCCTGCATCCGCGCAATCGCGATATCCAGCGTCAGTCCGATGATCGACTTCGTCAACGAGACATCAGGCCGGTCATAGCCGAAATGCACGAATGTCCGCGCCATCACCTCATGGATCAGCGCGGCGCTGTCGACCAGCGTCCCGTCGCAATCGAAGAGTGCGAGCCTCATTCTTCGTCTTCCCTTTCCTGGGATGCGAGATCGAGGCCGAGCAGGTTCCAGGTCTGCACCATATGCGGCGGCAAAGGTGCACTGACGCGCAGTCGGCCGCCGGAGGGGTGCGGAATGTCGATCTTGCGCGCATGCAGGTGCAGCCGCTTCTGGATACCGCCCGGGACATCCCAGTTCGGATCCTCGATGAAATACTTGGGGTCGCCAATGATCGGGTGACCGATATGAAGCGCGTGAACGCGAAGCTGGTGCGTCCGTCCGGTATAGGGTTCCATCTCAAGCCAAGCGAGGTTCTGCGCGGCGGTTTCCAGGACGCGATAGTAGGAAATCGCGTGATCGGCTCCGTCTTCGCCGTGCTTGGCAACACGCATCCGGTCGCCATCGGCGGTCGCTTCCTTCACCAGCCAGGTCGAGATTTTGTCCTCGTGCTTGCGCGGAACGCCTCTTACCAGCGACCAATAGGTCTTTTTGGTATCACGCTCGCGAAACGCTGCCGTCAGTTTCTGTGCGGCGCCTCGGGTGCGGGCGATGACAAGGACGCCGGATGTATCGCGGTCGAGGCGATGCACCAGCCTCGGCTTTTCGCCCTTCGGGCTGGTCCATGCTTCGAGCATCTTGTCGATATTCCGCGTCACACCAGACCCGCCCTGCACGGCTAGACCGGCCGGCTTGTTCAGGACGATCACCTTGTCGTCTTCATGCAGCACCATGCGCTGCAGAAGCTCGTAATCGCCCCCGTGTTTCAGATCATGGCCGGCGATCGGCGTGTTTTTCGACTTGGCGTCGACATCGAGCGGCGGCACGCGCACCACCTGCCCTGGCTGCACGCGGGTATCGCTTTTCACGCGTCCGCCATCGACGCGGACCTGACCCGATCGCAGAAGCTTCTGGAGTGGGCCGAAACCGAGCCCCGGGAAATGCACCTTGAACCAGCGATCGAGCCGCATGCCCGCCTCGTCCAGCTCCACTTTCTTGTGTTCGATACCCGCCATACGTCATCTTTCGGAAAATGGTCTTAGGCGCGCTGTGCGGCCTTTGCGGCTGGCTTTAGAGCATTTTCGCTGAAAACGGAAACCGTAATCTCACAAGGTTGCGCGCATGAGCGCCAGTCCGGCGATCACCGCGGCCATCGACAGGCCGACGCTGGCGACGATATAGACTGCGCCGGAGACCGCCGCGCCACGCTCGAAGAGCGAAATGGCATCCAGCGAGAATGCCGAGAAGGTCGTGAATCCGCCGAGAAAGCCAGTGATCAACAGCAAGCGCATCTCCGGCGACGCATCGAAGCGCCGCACTATCATCTCCGCGAACACGCCGATGACAAAGCATCCGACGACATTGACTGTCAGCGTCCCCCACGGAAAGGCCGGGCCAGCAAGCCTGAGGGCCCATTGGCCGACATAATATCTGAGGACGGAACCGATTGCGCCGCCGACGGCGACAAGGAGGGCTTGAATCATGGATTTGCTCTAAAGCATCTCACGGAAAATTCCAGTCATCCACAGGGAAGATCCAGATGCATAAAATGCTGGCAGTTAATTTAGCCAGTTAAGAACATCCGACGTTTTATTCTGGCCTCATGACAGTCCTGGTCGGCACCATTTCCGCGAGCACCGCCGCCGCAGCGTTCGAAACGCTCCGGATTCCGCAGCGTGTGTCCGCAAGCACGGCTGCAAAAGAGGCGCGCCGGACTGCCGACCGTCAAACCAGGGTTGCGAGCGGCCAAGATGTGGAAGAGCCGGCCAATATCATCCAATCGACGGAAGTCGCTTTGGACCTGATGACGATGGGGCAACGGCAGCCGCAGGCCGGGTTGAAACAGGCACTGGAACTCTATAGCGACAGCTAAACGTCGCCCGGTTCCTCTCACCCGTAGCCGTCTATCCTCAAGACCACGCGACAAAAATTTGTTCGGCGGCGACATTCCCCCTTGCCAAGTACAGCCATGGCCAGATAATTGCCCCCGACCTTGTTGGGAGAAGCTGGTCATCTGCGACCAGTGCCGAAGGAGCAACCGCCCCGGAAACTCTCAGGCCAAAGGACCAGCAAGGGGCAGACGGAACTCTGGAGAGAAGCGTTCTCGAAACGCTCGCCGAAGGGATAACAATCTCAGGCACAGGGACAGAGGGGGCTCGAAATGCAAGGCGCAACCGCGTCTGAAGATTTGAGCCCGCGCATGGAATTCCAGGCGCAAACCCCGGAGGCGTCGTTGGACGATACTACTGCCCTCAAGAAAACTCCGCTTCACGCGCTGCATCTGTCGCTCGGCGCCCGCATGGTTCCCTTCGCAGGCTATGACATGCCGGTGCAATATCCGGCTGGCGTCATGAAGGAGCACATCCAGACCCGCACGTCGGCCGGCGTCTTCGACGTGTCCCACATGGGCCAGGTGGTCATCAAGGCAAAATCGGGAAAGTATGAGGACGCCGCGCTTGCGCTGGAACGCCTCGTTCCGGTCGATATCCTCGGTCTTGCGGAAGGTCGCCAGCGCTACGGTTTCTTCACCGATGACAACGGCGGCATTCTAGACGACCTGATGATCACCCATCTCGACGATCACCTCTTTGTCGTCGTCAACGCCGCCTGCAAGGATGCCGATCTTGCTCACCTACAGAAGCATATCGGCGACACCTGCGACATCATCCTGCTCGATCGTGCGCTGATCGCCCTCCAAGGACCGCGCGCCGTCGAAGTGCTTGCGGAACTCTGGGCCGATGTCGCCGCGATGAAATTCATGGACGTGCGCCATTGCCGGCTGCACGACGTATCCTGTCTGGTTTCTCGCTCCGGCTATAGTGGCGAGGACGGCTTCGAGATCTCGATCCCGACCGACAAGGCCGAGGATGTCGCCAAGCGGTTGCTCGAGCATCCGGACGTACAGCCGATCGGGCTCGGTGCCCGCGACAGCTTGCGCCTCGAAGCTGGCCTCTGCCTTTATGGCAACGACATCGACACCACGACGACGCCCGTGGAAGCAGCGCTTGAATGGGGCATGCAGAAAGCCCGCAAGGCAGGCGGCGCAAGGGCCGGCGGTTTTTTCGGCGCAGACCGCATCTTGGCGGAGCTGGAAAAGGGTGCAGCTCGTCGCCGCGTCGGTCTGAAGCCTGAGGGTAAGGCTCCGGTTCGCGGCCACTCGAAGCTTTTTGCGGATCCAGAAGGCAAGTCTGAGATCGGCGAAGTGACTTCGGGCGGCTTCGGCCCCTCCGTCGAACATCCCGTCGCAATGGGCTATGTCAAGGTCGCCCAGGCGGCCGTTGGAACGCAGGTTTACGCCGAGGTGCGCGGCAAGTACCTGCCCGTCACCGTCAGTGCCCTTCCCTTTATTACACCGACCTACAAACGCTGAAACATTTTTCCGGAGAGAACAATCATGCTGAAGTTTACCGAAGAACACGAGTGGCTGAAGATCGAGGGCGGCGTCGCGACGGTCGGCATCACCACCTACGCCGTTGAACAGCTCGGCGATCTGGTTTTCGTCGAACTGCCGGAAGTCGGTGCCACCTTCTCCAAGAACGACAATGCCGCAACCGTCGAATCCGTGAAGGCTGCCTCCGACGTCTATTGTCCGCTTGACGGCGAGATCACCGAGGTCAATCCGGCCATTGCTGCCGATCCGTCGCTGGTCAATTCGGACCCGCAGGGCGCCGGCTGGTTCTTCAAGCTCAAGCTTGCAAACGCCGCCGATGCCGATGGCCTGCTCGACGAGGCGGCCTACAAGGAGCTCACCGCGTAATGACGACGCCGACAGAATTCCAGTTCACCGACTACCAGCCCTATGACTTCGCCAACCGTCGTCACATTGGCCCGTCTCCTGCCGAAATGACGGATATGTTGAAGGTCATCGGCTATAACAGCCTCGACAACCTGATCGACGCCACCGTGCCGCCGTCCATCCGCCAGAAGGCGCCGCTCGTCTGGAGCGCGCCGATGACGGAACGCGAGGCGCTCGACAAGCTGCGCGAGACCGCCAACAAGAACAAGGTCCTCGTCTCGTTGATCGGCCAGGGTTACTACGGCACGATCACACCGCCGGTCATTCAGCGCAACATCCTAGAAAATCCGGCCTGGTACACGGCGTATACGCCTTACCAGCCGGAAATCTCCCAGGGCCGACTGGAAGCGCTGCTGAACTACCAGACGATGATCTGCGACCTCACCGGCCTCGACGTCGCCAATGCCTCGCTTCTCGACGAAGCGACTGCGGCCGCAGAAGGCATGGCCATGGCCGAGCGCGTCTCCAAGTCGAAGGCCAAGGCCTTCTTCGTCGACGCCGCCTGCCATCCGCAGACGATCGAGCTGATCAAGACCCGCGCCGAGCCGCTCGGCTGGAGCGTCGTCGTCGGCAACCCCTTCACCGATCTCGATCCGGTCGACGTATTTGGCGCCATCTTCCAGTATCCGGGCACGCACGGCCACGTGCATGATTTCACCGGCCTGATCTCGCGTCTGCACCAGACCGGCGCGATCGCCATCGTTGCCGCCGACATCCTGGCACTGACACTCTTGAAATCGCCCGGCGAAATGGGCGCCGACATCGCCATCGGCAATTCGCAGCGCTTCGGCGTTCCGGTCGGCTACGGCGGCCCGCATGCGGCCTACATGTCGGTCAAGGACGCCCACAAGCGCTCCATGCCCGGCCGTCTCGTCGGCGTCTCGGTCGATGCCCGCGGCAACCGCGCCTATCGCCTGTCGCTGCAGACCCGCGAGCAGCACATCCGTCGCGAGAAAGCCACGTCGAACATCTGCACCGCGCAGGTGCTCCTCGCCGTCATGGCCTCCATGTATGCCGTCTTCCACGGCCCGAAGGGCATCAAGGCGATCGCCCAGCAGGTCCATCAGAAGGCCGTGCTGATGGCCAAGGGCCTAGAAAAGCTCGGCTACACCATCGAGCCGAAAACCTTCTTCGACACCATCACCGTCGATGTCGGCCACATGCAGGGCGTCATCCTGCGCGCGGCCGTCGCCGAGGGTGTGAACCTGCGCAAGGTCGGCGCCACGAAGATCGGCATGAGCCTTGACGAGCGCACCCGCCCGGCAACGCTGGAAGCCGTCTGGCGCGCTTTCGGCGGCAACTTCGCCGTTGCCGATTTCGAGCCGAGCTATCGCCTGCCGAAGGGCCTCGCCCGCACCAGCGAATACCTGACGCATCCGATCTTCCACATGAACCGCGCCGAAAGCGAGATGACCCGCTATATTAGGCGTCTGTCGGACCGAGATCTGGCGCTCGACCGCTCGATGATCCCGCTCGGCTCCTGCACGATGAAGCTGAATGCCACGGCCGAAATGCTGCCGATCACCTGGCCCGAGTTTTCCGACATTCACCCCTTCGTGCCGCCAGACCAGGCGCTCGGCTATCGCGAGATGATCGACGATCTCACCGAAAAGCTCTGCGCCGTCACCGGCTATGACGCCTTCTCCATGCAGCCGAACTCCGGCGCGCAGGGCGAATATGCGGGCCTCTTGACGATCCGCAACTACCATATCGCCAACGGCAATGGTCACCGCGACGTCTGCCTGATTCCGACCTCGGCCCACGGCACCAACCCGGCCTCGGCCCAGATGGTCGGCATGAAGGTCGTCGTCGTCAAGGTTCGCGAAAACGGCGATATTGACCT
Organism: Rhizobium sp. LjRoot258; assembly: GCF_964254185.1. Taxonomy (NCBI): domain Bacteria; kingdom Pseudomonadati; phylum Pseudomonadota; class Alphaproteobacteria; order Hyphomicrobiales; family Rhizobiaceae; genus Rhizobium; species Rhizobium sp. LjRoot258. The sequence goes on from NZ_CAXUST020000001.1 coordinate 1,599,930, forward strand.
CGGCGATTTCCGCGCCAAGGCCGAGCAGTATGCGGACAATCTCTCCTGCTGCATGATCACCTACCCCTCGACGCACGGCGTCTTCGAGGAAACCGTCAAGGAAATCTGCGACCTCGTGCACAGCCACGGCGGTCAGGTCTATCTCGACGGCGCCAACATGAACGCCATGGTCGGCCTGTCCCGCCCTGGTGACATCGGCTCCGACGTTTCCCACCTCAACTTGCACAAGACCTTCTGCATCCCGCATGGCGGCGGCGGTCCCGGCATGGGCCCGATCGGCGTCAAGGCACATCTGGCGCCCTACCTCCCCGGCCACCCGGAAACGGACGGACGCTCAGGCGCGGTCTCGGCGGCGGCCTTCGGCTCGGCCTCGATCCTGCCGATCTCCTGGAGCTACTGCTTGATGATGGGCGGCGAAGGGCTGACGCAGGCGACCAAGGTGGCAATCCTAAACGCCAACTACATCGCGGCACGGCTCAAAGGCGCCTATGACGTGCTCTACAAGTCCGAGGCCGGACGTGTGGCGCATGAGTGCATCATCGACACCCGCCCGCTGGTCGAAAGCGCCGGCGTCACCGTCGACGACGTCGCCAAGCGCCTGATCGATTGCGGCTTCCATGCGCCGACCATGAGCTGGCCGGTTGCAGGCACGCTGATGATCGAGCCGACGGAATCGGAAACCAAGGCCGAACTCGACCGCTTCTGCGAAGCGATGCTGGCCATCCGCCAGGAAGCCCGCGACATCGAGGAAGGCCGCTCCGACAAGGCCAACAATCCGCTGAAGAACGCCCCGCACACCGTCGAAGACCTCGTCGGCGAATGGGATCGTCCCTACAGCCGCGAACAGGCCTGCTTCCCGCCCGGCGCCTTCCGGGTGGACAAGTACTGGTCCCCGGTCAACCGCGTCGACAACGTCTTCGGCGACCGCAACCTGATCTGCACCTGCCCGCCGGTCGAAAGCTACGCGGAAGCGGCTGAATAACGACACCTCTCGGTCCCCTTCCCCTTGTGGGGAGGGGTTGGGAACGCGTAAGCATCGGCACCACCGAAAACCCGCGATGCAAACACAGGTCACCCACCCCATGGCAAAATCCGACAGCGATATCACCCAGGCACTCTGGCCAGAGCCAGTGCTCTTGGCGCTGGAAGAACCCGGCCAGTACGTGACCATTCAGACAACTCAGGCCGCCTCCTGGGCGATGATCGAGGACTGGCCGACCGAAGACGGGCCGGCACTCGACAAGGCCCTACTGGTCTGCGCCGACGTCATCAAGGGCAAGCGCACCAACGAGGATGCCCGCAAAGCCTTCATCGCCGCCGCTGTCGAGGCCGGCATCGACATGAAGAGCTGACCGCTCGGTTGCGCTTTCATTGTGTCGGCGTTCGGAGGCGGCAGCGGAGATCTTCGCTATGCCTTCTGTTGGCCCGCTGCCGCCAGGATCAACCCTGCAATGGCGTCCGGGTGCGAAATCAACGATAGATGGCTGGATTTCAGCTCGATGGTGTTGGCGCCCATACGCTTGGCCATGAAGCGTTCGAGGTCTGGATCAATCGTTCGGTCTTCGGTGGAAACGGCATACCAGCTGGGTTTTGAGCGCCATGCAGCCTGCGTCGTCTTACCCGTGAGTAGCGCCTTGTGGAACGGCTCCTGGACCGCATAGAGCACTTTCGCCTTCGCCTCAGGAAGATCTCCCGCAAAGTCACGCAGGAATGCCGCTTCAGTCAGTCGTCCCTCGTCTCCATCGAAAACGATGCCTGCGGAAGCTGGTGGTGTCGGAAATGTCTTGGCAAGGGTCGTGTAGTCTTCGCCGGCATCAGGTGCACGCGCAGCAACATAAACAAGTGCAGATACGCTCGGATGCACGCCCGCTTCGGTCACCAGCATGCCGGAGAAAGAATGCCCGACCAGAACCGTCGGACCATCCTGCCGGTCGAGTACGCGCTGCACTGAGGCGACAGCCTCCGGCAGTGTCGTCAGCGGATTCTGCACAGCCGTGGCATTGAGCCCCGCGGCCTGCAGGCGCGCAATGACCTCCGTCCAGCAGGAGCCGTCGGCAAACAGCCCGTGCGCCAAGACGACGTTTCGTGCCTTCGCCGGCGCGGCGGGCGCGGCCATGCCACGGGTGGAGATGAGGGAAGCGGCAGCGCCTGCAACGAGTGCCGCTGAGAAAGTCCGTCGGTTCATCATCATGATCGGTGTTCCCTGAGCGTTGAACAATCAGTTATGCGCGCGCAAGCCTCCGGCTCCGCACAAAGCTGGCTTGTGAAAATCTGCGTGGTTGGCTTTCCTGTCGTTGCCCCTGTAGCGTCACTGGCGCGCTGTGCGGCCTTACAAAACGACCAGTTCACAAGGCGCTCCACAAGTGCTTTGCGCATGGGGGTCGTTTCACAGATGAATCTATTCGCCACCCGCCGCCCGGTCAATCGGGCACGCGCTACACATAGGTATAGGTGGCGTAAGGAAGGGAATAGAGTTTCCGCGCAAGGCATTCGATGGCCCAACCGACGGGCGCTACCGCCGGTTCCTGCGCCGACGACAGGTAAGCCGCCCTGCCCCGCAGGAGGCGGTAGCAATGGCGTCTGCCGGTCTGGCTTTTTGGCGCCGCTCGCCATATGGATTGGATACCAGGCATCGGCTGCAGCGCGACATCGACATGACATTCTCGCACATCTTCCTCCGCCTATCGATCTCAAGGAAACGATGACGTACGCTACTAGCCTCAAGCCGTTTCGCCTCTATAACACGTGGAAGGTCGGTCCATATTTCAGGCGCGAGTTCGAACGCGTTGGCGCTGGGTCGCCACAAATCCGTATCGCCTATCGCGTTCCATCGCCATAGATCGTGATATCGCGGCCCGATAGTGCCTGAACGATAAAGGTCGCAACGACCCGACCATCGGCCGGATGCATATGGGGACCGTAGGTATTGAATATGCGAACGACTTTGATCGGTAGCTTGTACTGCCGGTGATAGTCGAAAAACAAAGTCTCGGCGTTGCGTTTTCCTTCATCGTAGCAGGCGCGCGGTCCAATGGGGTTGACGTTGCCCCAGTAATCTTCGGACTGCGGATGGACATGCGGATCACCATATACCTCCGATGTCGAGGCCTGCAGGACCGGGATGTTCGTCCGCCTTGCCAGTTCGAGCACATTCAGCGCGCCTATGACACTTACTTTAAGTGTGCCGATCGGATCGGCCTGATAGTGAACAGGCGAGGCCGGACAGGCAGATTGTAGATTTGGTCGACACCAACGGCGACAGCCTCGGTGACATCATGCTTCAAGAGGGTAAAGGCCGGATCGCCGAGAAATGCTTCTATGTTGTCCACGGAGCCCGTGGAAAAGTTGTCCATACACACAACGCGGTTCCCCTCGTCGAGCAGTCGCTTGCAGAGACGTGAACCCACAAACCCTGCGCCGCCGGTAACAAGAATGCGTTTAGTCATAATGGCTCGCACCGTTTCCCAAAGCCTGCACGCATATCGCGAATGTTTTCTATCTTCAATCTGCCACAGCCGTGGGCTACAGAGGCGTATTTAAAGGAGCGAATAGCCTCCGGAAGCGAGCGCTACGAGGCCGAAGAGGATCAACAGGTAGCTTGTTCCCCGTACGAGCTTTGTTGTGAAATCCCTTGGCAATTTGTTCCTGGCAAGGCTGACCGTTCCGCTCAGAAAGAACCACCAGGCAAGCGATCCGCTGAAGACACCACCTACGATGACGGCCGAACTGAAGCGCCGTGTCTCTTCTGTCAGACCGAAACCCGCAAACAGCGCACCGAAGGAGAGGATCGTGGCCGGATTGGAGACCGTCAGCAAAAACGTCGCCAGCGTTGTGCCGATGAGGCCGGCCGACCTGATATCGGCCGCCTGGACCGGATCGTGCGTCAGTCCTCGATAACCCAGCGCGAGAAGCAATAGACCTCCGACGATCGCCAAGGGCAGTCTCGCTGCCGACATCGTCTCCTCGAAGACAGCGATGCCGGTGACCGCTGCCAGCGCATAACTGGCATCGCCGACCGCGGTCCCAAGGCCGCAGGAAAGACCCGCAGGAAAGCCGCGCTCCAGTGTGCGTTTGATACAGAGCATTCCGATCGGCCCGAGTGGCGCGGTGATAATGACACCCAGCAGAGCGCCCTTCGCAAACAGCAGTAGCATCGTTCAGTCGATTCCCTTCCGCAGGGGCAATCCCGCGGACTTTCAAAGAGAGCCCTTAAGGCGCTATCGCGATGAGGTAAAATGAAAAGGCCGCCGAAACCGGCAGCCTTCTCGAGAATTCGAACGATTGTGACAATCAGTGCGCGGGAATGACGGCGTTGCCCTGCGCGGCGAGCGCCGCAAGATCCGCCGGCTTCAGTTCGACGGATTCACCGCAGCCGCAGGCCGAGGTCTGGTTCGGATTGGTGAAGGTGAAGCCGGAGCGCAAGGTCGTGCTCTCGAAGCCCATTTCTGTGCCGAGCAGGTAGAGCACCGCGGACGGTTCGACCCAGACCTTTGCGCCTTCGCGCTCGATCAGGTCGTCCTTCGCATTCGGATCGGTCACGAGGTCGATGGTATATTCCATCCCTGCGCAGCCGCCCTTCTTGATCCCGACGCGAATGCCCTTGGCCTCCGGTCCGGAGTTTTCGACGATCGCTTTCACGCGGTCCGCTGCAGCTACCGTCATGCTCATGATTGCAAAGCCCATCGGCTTCTTCTCCTTCCGCGCGCGGATTCAAGGTCCGGCGTTTCACGATTCAAATGTAGTGCCAGCAGCTTAACCGATCAATACCAGCCTGCACTATGAGCCTGTCGGAAAAGTCTGCAACTTTTCGCCGTCATGCTAGTACCAGCCGACGGCGACCTGCGCCTCTTCCGACATGCGGTCCGGCGTCCACGGCGGATCGAAGGTCATTTCGACCTCGACACCGGATACACCCTCGACCGCGCCGACAGCATTCTCGACCCAGCCGGGCATCTCGCCGGCTACCGGGCATCCGGGCGCCGTTAGCGTCATCATGATCTTCACCATACGGTCGTCTTCGATATCGATCTTGTAGATCAATCCAAGTTCGAAGATGTCGGCCGGGATCTCAGGGTCGTAGACGGTCTTGAGCGCCGAAATCACATCGTCGCTGAGCCGCGCTAGTTCATCGGCCGGAATGCTGGAATGCACGATGCCTTCGCGCACGTCGATCTTCTGTTCGCTTTCGTCCAGGCTCATTCGGACACTCCTTAAGCAAAGAACTTGCGCGCATATTCCAGCGCATCGGCCAAGGCATCGACCTCGGCGCGTGTATTATACATCCCGAAGGATGCCCGGCATGTGGAGGTGACGCCGAAGCGTTTCAAGAGCGGCATGGCGCAATGCGTGCCTGCGCGCACTGCAACACCCTGGCGGTCGATCACCATCGACACGTCATGCGCATGCAGACCGGCTAGCTCGAAAGAGAAGATGCCGCCCTTGCCCGGCGCCGTGCCGAAGACCCTCAGCGAGTTGACCGCCTGTAGGCGCTCTGCGGCATAGGCGGCGAGATCCGCCTCATGGCGGGCGATCGCCTCGCGGCCGACCTTGTCCATGTAGTCGAGCGCATAGCCGAGCCCGATCGCCTGCACGATCGGCGGCGTCCCGGCTTCGAAGCGATGCGGCGGATCATTGTAGGTAACGGTGTCTTCCGTCACCTCGAAGATCATTTCGCCACCGCCCTGGAAGGGCCGCATCTCGCGAAGCCGCTCCTTCTTGCCGTAGAGCACGCCGATCCCGGACGGGCCATAGAGCTTGTGGCCGGTCATCACGTACCAGTCGCAATCGATGTCTTGTACGTCGACAGGCATATGGACTGCTCCCTGCGACCCGTCGACCAGAACCGGAATGCCACGCTGATGCGCGATGCGGCAGATTTCCTTGACCGGAACCACGGTGCCGAGCGCATTCGACATATGCGTGATGGCGACGAGCTTCGTGCGCTCGGTCAGGCTCTTTTCGAAATCCTCGATATGGAAGGCGCCCTCGTCATCAACAGGCACCCAGACCAGCTTGGCGCCCTGCCGCTCCCTGATGAAATGCCAGGGCACGATGTTGGAGTGATGCTCCATGATCGAGATGACGATCTCGTCGCCCTCTCCGAGCTTCGGCATGCCCCAGCCATAGGCGACCGTATTGATTGCCTCCGTCGACGACTTCGTGAACACGATGTCGTTGACATCAGGCGCGTTCAGGAAGCGCCGCACCTTTTCGCGTGCGCCCTCATACGCGTCGGTCGCAACGTTCGAAAGGAAATGCAGACCACGGTGAACGTTCGCATATTCACTCGAATAGGCGTGCGAAATCGCGTCTATAACCGCCTGCGGCTTCTGCGCGGAGGCACCGTTGTCGAGATAGACCAGCGGCTTGCCGTAGACTTCCTTCGCAAGGATCGGAAAATCCTTGCGAATGGCTTCGACGTCGTATGAGGTTGCCGGAACTATCTTGTCCATGACGCTATCCGATCAGGCGTGTTTTTCGAGCCAGGCCGAAATGACGCTTTCCAGCGACTCGACCAGGGCTTCATCATCGAGTTCTTCGACGATCTCGGCGACGAAGGCATTGACGAGCATTGCACGCGCCTTGTTCTCCGGAATGCCGCGCGCCATCATGTAGAAAAGATGGTTGTCGTCGATGTCGGTAACCGTCGCACCGTGGCCGCACTGAACGTCGTCAGCGAAAATCTCGAGCTCCGGCTTCATCGAGAATTCAGCGTCGTCGGACATTAGCAAAGTGTTGCACGCCATCTTGGCGTCGGTCTTTTGCGCATCGGGGGCGACACGGATCATGCCTTGGAAGATGCCCTTGGCACGGTCGAAGACGACGTTGCGAATCACGTCGGTGGAGCCCGTATGCGGAACGTTATGGCCGACAACCATGGTAACGTCGGTATGGGTTTCAGCGCCAAGCAGGTTGATGCCACGAAGCGTCAGGTCGGCGCCCTCGCCCGTTACCTTGATGTGCAACTCCTGGCGAACCAGCTTGCCGCCGGCATTGATGACGAAAAGCTTCAGCTTGGCCTCCGCGCCGAGATCGACACGGATCTGGCCGAGGTGCGTATCCGCTGCGCCCTGCTGCTGGATAATGATCCAGGTGAGTTCCGTACCCTCGCCAACCGTGACGTCACTGACGTGAGACACGAAGGCGGCATCGGAGGTCACTGCAAGGTGACGTTCAATCACCGTCGCCTTCACGTTTGCCCCGAAGCTCACCGGCAGGCGTGTATGCGTCTGGCCGCCAGCGTGAACGAACTGGATCTCGAGTGGTTCCTCAAGCGCAGTTTCGGCGGCGACGTCAATGACGTAGCCATCCCGCACGAAGCTGCCGTTGATGCGGCCGATCGCATCGTCACTGCCGAGGGCACCGAGGCCGGTGGCAGCCGTGCCGTTCGAAAGCTGGGCCGCGTAGCCCGAAATGTCGAGGCCATCGACCGAAGCCTTCAGATCCGGCACACCCTGAATAACCGAAAGAACCGAGGATTCCTCAACCAGCGGGTCGCGGGCTTCTGAGCCGGCGTCGCCTGCCTGTTCCGGAATGGCGCGCAACAGCGTCTTGAGGTCGGTATAGTGCCAGGCCTCGATGCGGCGCGTCGGCAGGCCGGCCTTCTTCAGGTCGTCAAGCAGCCTGTCTCGGATGGCGATGACCGAACCGTCGCCCGGCAATTCGCCGATCTGGTTGTTGAAAGCCTCGATGAGCGCCGCTTCCGCGGCGGTCTGGCGGCTCGTCGTCTGCATGTTCATGAGACTCGTCCTTTCCGCCTAGATCAGGCTGCGGCGCCGATGATGTCGGCGTAGCCGTTGGCTTCCAGCTCATGCGCCAGTGTCTTGTCGCCCGACTTGATCACCTGCCCCTTGTAGAGAACGTGAACCGTATCCGGAACGATGTAGTCGAGCAGGCGCTGGTAGTGGGTGATGACGATGACGGCGCGGTCCGGCGAACGCAGCGCGTTGACGCCGTCGGCAACGATCTTCAGTGCATCGATGTCGAGACCACTGTCGGTTTCGTCGAGAACGCAAAGCTGCGGCTGCAGCAGCGCCATCTGCAGGATTTCGGCGCGCTTCTTCTCGCCGCCGGAGAAGCCGACGTTCAGTGGACGCTTCAGCATTTCGGTGTTGATCTGCAGCTTGCCGGCAGCGTCCTTGACGAGGCGCATGAAATCAGGCGTCTTCAGCTCATCTTCGCCGCGTGCCTTGCGCTGTTCGTTCATCGCGACTTTGAGGAACTGCATGGTGGCAACACCGGGAATTTCGACTGGGTACTGGAACGCGAGGAAGATGCCCTTGGCGGCACGCTCGGCAGCATCGAGTTCCAGGATGCTTTCGCCGTTGTAAAGGATGTCGCCTTCGGTGACTTCGTAGTCTTCGCGGCCTGACAGGATGTAGGAGAGCGTCGACTTGCCAGAGCCATTCGGGCCCATGATGGCGGCAACTTCGCCAGCCTCTACCGTCAGGTCCAGGCCGCGGATGATCTCCGTGCCGTCTTCAGCGATGCGGGCGTGCAGGTTCTTAATTTCAAGCATGGTGTTGTCCCATAAAAAGCAATCGGAAAAAGGCGCGATCCACGCGCCCTCGCGCATTCATATCGTGTTGCGTCAGCCGACGCTGCCTTCGAGCGAGATGCTGATTAGCTTCTGCGCCTCGACGGCGAATTCCATCGGCAGTTCCTGCAGGACTTCCTTGACGAAGCCGTTGACGATCAGGGCGATCGCCGCTTCGGTCGGGATGCCTCGCTGCAGGCAATAGAAAAGCTGGTCCTCGGAGATTTTCGAGGTGGTTGCTTCGTGCTCGAACTGCGCCGTCGAGTTCTTCGCTTCGATGTATGGCACTGTATGCGCGCCGCACTTGTCGCCGATCAGCAGCGAGTCGCACTGCGTGAAGTTGCGAGCGTTCGACGCCTTGCGGTGAGCCGAAACCTGGCCGCGATAGGTATTCTGCGACACGCCGGCAGCAATGCCCTTGGAGACGATGCGGCTCGAGGTGTTCTTGCCGAGATGGATCATCTTCGTGCCGCTGTCGATCTGCTGATGGCCGTTGGACACAGCGATCGAGTAGAACTCGCCGCGGCTGTCATCGCCGCGCAGGATGCAGGAGGGATATTTCCAGGTGATCGCCGAGCCGGTTTCGACTTGCGTCCATGAGATCTTCGACCGGTGACCACGGCAATCGCCGCGCTTGGTGACGAAGTTGTAGATGCCGCCCTTGCCCTGTGCGTCGCCCGGATACCAGTTCTGCACCGTCGAATACTTGATCTCGGCGTCATCGAGTGCAACGAGTTCGACTACCGCGGCATGCAACTGGTTCTCGTCGCGCTGCGGCGCGGTGCAGCCCTCGAGGTAAGAAACGTATGCCCCCTCCTCGGCGATGATCAGCGTGCGCTCGAACTGGCCGGTGTTCTTCTCGTTGATGCGGAAGTAGGTGGACAGTTCCATCGGGCAGCGAACGCCCTTTGGAACGAACACGAACGAGCCATCGGTAAAGACAGCCGAGTTCAGCGTCGCATAGTAATTGTCGCTCGTCGGAACAACCGTGCCGAGATACTGCTTCACGAGATCAGGATGCTCGCGGATCGCTTCCGAGATCGACATGAAAATCACGCCGGCTTTCTTCAGCTCCTCTTTGAAGGTCGTGACGACGGAGACTGAGTCGAAGACCGCATCGACGGCAATCCGCGGTTTCTCGACGCCAGCGAGTATTTCCTGCTCCTTGAGCGGAATCCCGAGCTTTTCGTAAACCTTGAGGATTTCAGGATCGACTTCATCAAGCGACTTCGGGCCAGGCGTGCTTTTCGGCGCGGCGTAGTAATAGATGTCGTTGAAATCGATCTTCGGATAATTGACGCGCGCCCAGGTCGGTTCTTCCAGGGTCAGCCAGCGCTTGTAGGCCTCGAGACGCCATTCGAGCATCCATTCCGGCTCCTGCTTCTTGGCGGAAATGAACCGGATGATGTCTTCGGACAGACCCTTGGGTGCCTTGTCCATTTCGATGATGGTCTCGAAACCGTATTTGTACTGATCGACGTCAATCTCGCGGACGCGATCGACCGTTTCCTGGACGGCGGGCATGTCATTCTCCAATCTCGCCGGAGAAAAGGTCCGGCAGCTTGTCGTTCGGGCAGTATCGTTTGCCCTGTATGTAGGTGGCCAAAAGGGACTTTTCAGCCCGAATGGCAAGCGGAAATTTGCGTTTCCGCAAATTTATGAAGCGGTCACGCCGCCTCCCCGGCCGGCTTGCGCCGAGCGGCTATTTTCGCAAAGACGGAAATCGCCTTGTCGATCTCCTCTTCGGTCGTGGCAAAGCCCAACGAAATGCGCAAAGCACCGAGCTTGGGGTCACGCCCCATGGCAACCAGAACCTGGCTTTCCCCGACCTTGCCGGAGGAGCAGGCGGAACCTGCCGAGAGCGCCACCCCTTCGAGATCGAAGGCGATCTGTCCCGTCTCGGCCTTCAGCCCCGGAAGGGTGAAAAAGGTCGTATTCGAGACGCGTTGACCCGCGGCGCCGTAGATGACGACGTCAGGCGCAGCCCCTCGCATTCCGGTTTCCAATCGATCACGCAGTGCCGAAACGGCCTCATTGCGCTGATCGAATTCCGCAACGGCGGCTTCGGCGGCGGCGCCGAACCCGATCACCGCAAGTGAATTCTCTGTCCCCGAGCGGTGACCCTTCTCCTGGCCGCCGCCATGGATCAGCGGCCGCGGCATCAGGACTTCGCCACGGGTGATCAGCGCACCGGTACCTTTCGGGCCGCCGAGCTTATGCGACGAGATGATCATGAAATCGACGCCGAATGCGTGGAGATCGAGCTTCAAACGACCCGCTGCCTGCACAGCATCGACGACAAGCAGACCACCATGCGCCTGCACGATCTTCGCAACGTCGGCGATCGGCTGGACAATGCCGGTCTCGTTGTTAACAAGCATAACCGCGACCATCGGCAAGCCACTCGATTTGTCATGCGCAGCGAGCAAAGTGCCAAGCGCATCGAGATCGACGACACCGGCCTCGGTAACAGGAATTTCCGTCGTTTGTTCCTTCGGGAACCGGCCGCCTTCACGCACCGCGGGATGCTCGACGGCCGAGTAGTAGAGCTGGCCGATTGCGAGCGGCGTCCGCCCCATCCTGAACTCGGGCGTCAGCACCATATTGGCCGCTTCGGTTGCGCCGCTCGTGAAGATCACATGCGCAGGATCGGCGCCCGTAAGCGTCGCCACTTGGCGCCGCGCACGTTCGATGGCCGCGCGCACAGTCCGGCCTTCGCCGTGAACCGAGTTCGGGTTGCCGAACAGATCCATCGCGCGCAGAACAGCCTCGCGCGCATGCGGATGCAGTGGCGAAGTCGCGTTCCAATCGAGATAAAGGCGTGGCGGCGCCATGATCTTTCGTCCTGCGCTAAAATCCTTGCGAGGCGGCTCGGCTCATTTTCCTTGAAATTTCGGCCGGGCTTGCCTTATGACACATCCCACAACGCGTGGATTGCCATGCAAGTTTCGAATTGTTCTAAACTGCGTTTTAGAAAAGCTGACAACGTTCGTCAAGTCTGCGCAGCGTGAACGCGAAGAAATAAACGCCGGAGTACAGATGCCCGAAGTCATTTTCAACGGCCCCGCAGGCCGCCTTGAAGGCCGCTACCAGCCCTCCAAGGAAAAAAGCGCGCCGATTGCCCTCATTCTGCACCCGCACCCCCAGTTCGGCGGCACGATGAACAACCAGATCGTCTACCAGCTCTTCTACATGTTCCAGAAGCGCGGTTTCACGACATTGCGCTTCAACTTCCGGGGAATTGGTCGCAGCCAGGGAGAGTTCGACCATGGTGCCGGCGAGCTTTCGGATGCCGCATCTGCGCTCGACTGGGTGCAGAGCCTGCACCCTGATTCGAAGACCTGCTGGGTCGCGGGCTATTCCTTCGGCTCCTGGATCGGAATGCAGCTCCTGATGCGACGGCCGGAAATCGAAGGCTTCATGTCGATCGCGCCGCAGCCGAACACCTACGACTTCTCGTTCCTCGCGCCCTGCCCGTCCTCCGGCCTCATCATCAACGGCGACGCCGACAAGGTGGCACCCGAGAAGGATGTCAACGGCCTCGTCGAGAAGCTGAAGACGCAGAAGGGTATCTTGATCACGCACCGCACGGTGCCGGGCGCCAACCACTTCTTCAACGGCCAGGTCGAGACGCTGATGGGCGAATGCGAGGATTACCTCGATCGCCGCCTGAACGGCGAACTGGTACCGGAACCGGCCGCCAAGCGGATTCGCTAGGCTGACCGCATCCCGGCGGTCAATTCGAACGTCGGGCAAGACAATCCGTCAACGATCATCGGCATGCGGCCTCGCATGCCGATTTTCGTTAGGACATGCTGGGATGCGGTATTGTCCGGATGGGTGAAGGCGATAAACCGCGACGCGAAGTTCCGCGCGAAGAACCAGTCCGCCAGCCCGCCCGCAATCTCCGTCGCATAGCCCTTGCCCCATTCCTGCTGTCGAAGCGAATAGCCGAGTTCCAATTCCTGCCGCTCACCGCCGAAAAGCGAGAACCCCGCGCGGCCAATGAAGCGATCGTCCTCGCGGCCGAGGATCTTGTATTTCGTAATTCCGTCCCGCGCTTGCTCGCCGAACCAGTTGCGTAACCGTTCCTCCGACTTCTCGCGCGACCACGCAGCAGCACCCGAAAGATATTGCGTCGTCTCGATGGTCGAGTGAAGCTCCTGGATTAGGCCCGCATCGTCCGGTTCCCACATGACCGCGACAAGGCGCGGTGTCTCCAGAATGACCGGCTGCATCACGGCTTCACCACAACACCGCCGCTCACCGGCGCACGCACGCCCGTTGTCCCGGGAAACGTCAAGGGCAAGCCGTCCAACGACCTCACCGCGAGATAGGCCCAGGCTTCCGCCTCCATTGAATCTCCGTTGAAACCAGCCGCCTCCGCAGAAATCACTTGGGCGCCCTGGCGGCGGGCGATATCTCTCAAATCCAGCATCAGGACGCGATTGAGGCGACCACCGCCGCAGACGATGTAAAGCGTCGGCGTCACCGGCAGGTGACCGGCGGACTTGATAATCGAAGCGGCAGCGACGTAGGCAAGTGTGCGCGCACCATCGGCAAGTTCTGCATCTGCGCCCGACGGCGGCGGAAAGTCGTTGCGGTCGAGCGAGCGCCGCTTGTCCGCGGCAAAGAACGGGCTGTTCAAATAACGATCGGCCAGCTCCGCGATGATCCGACCCTCCGAAGCGATCATGCCGCCCTGATCGAACGGCACACCCGCATGGGTCTCGACCCACTGGTCGATCAGCGTATTGCCGGGTCCGCTGTCGTAGCCGACGATGACGCCGTGTGCGCCGATATAGGTGAGGTTGGAAATCCCGCCGATATTGACGAAGCAGACCGGCAAAGCCGCGTTCGTGAGGTTGGCGGCAAGTGCTGCATGATAGACCGGAACCAACGGCGCACCCTGGCCGCCATGCACCATGTCGTTGGCACGGAGGTCGTAGGCCACCGAAATGCCCGTCTCCCGCGCCAGCAGTGCCCCATCGCCGATCTGCACGGTCAACGCCTCGTCCGGCCGATGTAGCACCGTCTGCCCGTGAAAGCCGATGACATCGATCGAGGCCGCATCGAGCGCATTGGCGGCCAGAAATTCCCTAACGGCAACTACATGACGTAACGTCAATTCGCGCTCGATAGAGGCCAGATCGCCACGCCGTTGCTCACGTTGGGTAATGGTCTTCGCCTGCTCCAGTGCCAGCTTCAAACGATCCCGGAAGGCCGGATCATAGGGAACGCCGAGGAAAGGCCCGCGTTCGACGACGGCCCGGCCATCCGTGCGCAGCAGCGCCACGTCGATACCGTCCATCGATGTTCCGCTCATCAAGCCGATCGCGGTCCTGACCTTCTCCATGACCCCTCGCTGGAAGATTCCTGCCAAATGGTGACTGTTCGGCAAAACAGTGCTAAACGCGCCGCGTCACTTCAACAATAGCCAATCCGAAAATCCGCACCCGAGAGCAAAAGGTCATGTCCGAGTTCAAATCCGATTTCCTCCGCACGCTGAAAGAACGCGGCTTCATTCATCAGATCTCCGATGAATCGGGCCTCGACGAACTCTTCGCCAAGGAAACGGTAACGGCTTATATCGGCTTCGACCCGACGGCGCCCAGCCTGCATGCGGGCTCGCTCATCCAGATCATGATGCTGCACTGGCTGCAAGCAACCGGTCACCGCGCCATTTCGCTGATGGGCGGCGGCACCGGTATGGTCGGCGACCCCTCCTTCAAGGACGAGGCACGCCAGTTGATGACTATTGACACGATCGAGAGCAACATCGCCTCGATCAAGCGCGTCTTCTCGAACTACCTGACCTACGGCGATGGCCCCAAAGATGCACTGATGATCAACAATGCCGAGTGGCTGCGTTCGATCAATTACCTCGAGTTCTTGCGCGACGTTGGCCGGCATTTCTCCGTCAACCGGATGCTGTCCTTCGACAGCGTCAAGACGCGCCTTGATCGCGAGCAGTCGCTGTCGTTCCTCGAATTCAACTACATGATCCTGCAGGCCTACGACTTCGTCGAACTGGCCAAGCGCTACGACTGCCGTCTGCAGATGGGTGGTTCGGATCAGTGGGGCAACATCGTAAACGGCATCGACCTCGGTCACCGCATGGGGACGCAGCAGCTCTACGCGCTGACCTCGCCGCTGCTGACGACCGCTTCCGGTGCCAAAATGGGCAAGTCCGCGACCGGCGCCGTCTGGCTCAATGCCGACATGCTGTCGGCCTACGACTTCTGGCAGTACTGGCGCAACACCGAAGACGCCGACGTCTCGCGCTTCCTGAAGCTCTACACGACGCTGCCGATGGACGAGGTCGCACGCCTGTCGGCGCTCGCCGGCTCGGAGGTCAACGAGGTAAAGAAGATCCTGGCGACCGAGGTGACCGCGATCCTGCACGGCCGGACGGGTGCCGAACAGGCTGCCGAAACCGCCCGCAAGACCTTCGAGGAAGGCGGCCTTGCCGAAAACCTTCCCTCGGTCGAGGTCCCGGCTGCCGAACTGGATGACGGTATCGGCCTGCTGTCGCTGATTGTCCGGGCCGGCCTTGCCGCTTCGAATGGCGAGGCGCGCCGCCATGTCCAGGGCGGTGCGGTGCGCATCAACGACCAAGCCGTCAGTGACGAACGCAGGATCATCGGCAGCGGCGAGATCACCGCCGATGGCGTCATCAAGCTTTCGCTTGGCAAGAAGAAGCACATCCTGATCCGCCGCGCCGCGTAAGGGCTGCCAGGATCGGAAAAAGGAAGGCCGGCCTCGCGCCGGCTTTTCGTTCCTATTGGAATTCGAAAATGTTGCGGAAGACGCCGGGCGCGATGATCGACAACGGATTGATGATCATATCGGGCGATTCCAATTTCCCTGTCAGCTTGAACGTGATGCCGATCAGGCCGCGGTCCGTGCCATTGCCGAGGATAATACCGATCAGGGGCAATTCGGCGAAGAGCCGGTTCAGCCCATAGGCGGGCATGAAGGTGCCCGTCATGTCCATACTTCCGCGCTGGTCGCGCACCATGCCTTGGAACACCGCGCCGACCTGATCGCCACGCACGACGCCGTTCTCAATGCTGATCACGCCGTTCTTCGAAACGATCCGGGCAAAGCCGCGCTGGAAGCGCTGTGCAGAGGTGTCGATGTTCCGCTTGACCGCCGAATTCAGGCTCCGTTGCTCCTGACCGACCGGCGTCGAAACGATCGAGTGCAGGCGCTGCTCATTGACGAGGGAGAAGCGCCTGATGTCGATCGACCCGTCCCAGCTGTCGCCCGCGCCGAGGCGGATCTGCAGATTGAGCAAGCCGCCCATCATGTGCTGATAGAGATCGGCGAAGCGCGAGACGGAGCCCGCATCCCCGCTCGTGATATTGATGACGCCACTGCCCTTCGTCTGGGCGACGAACGCCTCGCCGCTGTCGGTGACACCGGTTAAATTCAGTGACTGCAGCCTGCCATCCGCCGAAACGTAAAGCATGTCGACATTCCGCATCTTCTCATCGTTGAAGCCGACGATGCGACCGAGCTTGGCCCGTATGGATACGCTACCGCTCTGGTCGTCGTCGCTTCCGCCATTGCTGCCAGCCTTCAATCTGGAGATGATCGGACGGGCATCGGCACTATTGCCTGATACGGAGACATCAAGCCCTCCCTTGTTGCGCTTCACCGAAACGGCAAAATCGTCAAGAGAAGATAGTTTGACGCTGTCGAGATCCGCCTTCACCAGGTTGCCCTTGCCGATGACGAGAGAGCCGTTCGCGCCGAATCCGTCGCCCTTGAGGACGAAGTTCTTCAACTGCGTATTGTCGGCTGGGCCGGATGCTTCGAACGTAGCCGTCGCGCCGATACCGCTTCCCTTGGACCATCCGATCCATGGCAGCGATAGGCGGGCCCTTCCAAGGTCGATCGTGACCCCTTGCCGGTCCTGATCGATGCGATTGAGTTCAACGTCGATGCTGCCATCGATGATGTTGTTGAGGCCGGGTAGCCACTTTTCCCGCTGATCGTTGTTGAGCGTAGCGGTAATGTTCTGCTGCGGCTGAACGCCGGACGATTTATCCGTCGGCTCGACAAGCTCGATACCGGCGGGAATGCGGTCGATCAGCCCTTTTCCGTCGAGGCTCACCTGCTTCGGATCGGCGCGCAGCACCCCGTCGAGGCCCGTGATCTTGCGGCCCGAAATCGGCTTGGCGATATCGAGATCCTGAAGCTGTAGCACCGCCTTCCATTCGGCCGGCGGAGGATTTTGCGATGAGATCAGCCCGAGGCGTGCCTGCACGTTCGCCGACACCTTGCCGGTGAGATCCTCAGGCACGAGGCCCGCACGCTGCAATACCTGGATGGGCTTGTAGGTCAGCAATTCACCGACCGCGTCCGCCGCGCCGGAAATGGGAAGATTGAGTTCGGCCATGAGCGGCTTGTCGTAGGTCGACGGAAGGACAAACGTACCCTCGCCGACGTTTACCGATCGTCCCGACGGGAAGAACGCCGTCCCGCTCTTGATCGAGATCGTCGCGCGCGGACCGCTCAAATCAAAATGCGCATTCGTATCGCGGATCGGCGGGATGTCGCCGACCACGTTCATCCGCGTACCAGCGATGTCGAACGCAATGCGGATCTGGTTCTCGTCGAGTTTCAGCCCCTTGCCGACCGCCTCGTCCAAGCGTCCGAACGGAATGAAGACGGAGATTGAAGCGTCGCTGACTGTGCCCCCGAAGAGGTTGCGTTCAACCCACTCTCGGCCCTTCGACGCCATCCAGAACGGCCATAACTGCTTGACTGCCGTTGTCTGCAGCTGCTGTGACTGACCGGCAAAGCTGATCTCCGGTGAGACGTCTCCGAAGCGGACATGCAAGGAGCCGAAGAGGCCGCCGGCCGGGCTCGAAACCCGCATATTCTCGAATTGCAGTTCGCGGCTGGCAACGAGGTACCGACCGGTCGCCTGGATATCGAAGGCAAGGGGTTGCTCTCCCGATCCAGTTGGCGCCGCCGTGCCGCCACTCACAAGCAGATCGATACCGAAGCCCTTTCCTGCGGAGGCATCGATCTTGTCAAGATCGATAAGGGCACCGGTGAGCGGTACAGACGTCGCGCCGAACTGAACGCGTGAATTGGCGATCTCGAGCGTTTGCTTGGAGAAATCATAGGCAAGGTTGATGCTGCCGCCACTCAACTCCTGCTGGTCGCCGTCCATATAGAAGTGCCCCGGCTTCAGCTCGATCGCGGCATCGAGCGCAGGCGAAGCTTGATCGCCGGTACGAACCGCAGAGATCGTCAAGTCTCCAGAGCCATCGATGCCTTGCCGGATTTGACCTTCGACGTTTCGCTTGAGCGTGAACGGGCCCAGATCGACGCCAGCCACCTGCCCTGTCAACTTCGAAGTACGCCCGCTGGCCATTTCTGTGACGACGCTGAGTGTTGCCGGTTTGCCGTTGATCGCGACCTCGCCATCCAACGCCAGCGCGCCCTGGCGTGTCCTCGAGAAGGCCAGGCTGTCGATTACGATCGAGAGCGGGCCGTTTGCCGTATCGGCAAGCTTGATGTCGATGCCCGAGAGCTTGACCGACCGCGTTCCGCTGCGCTCCACGAAGCTGTCGATCATGTCGAGTTGAGCAAATGCCGCTTCCATGGCGGCCGGGATTTCGTCGATCCTGACATCATCGAGCTTGAGCGGTTTTCCTGACGGCAGCAACGCTGTATCGAGTGCTATATCTTCCGCCTCGATCTGCGCAATCGCTATTCGACCGCGGAAAAGTTGCAGCGGGTCGAGTGCCATGCGCATGGCATGCGTCGTCGACAGGTGCTGGCCGCTTTTCTCATCGATCATGTTGACGTCGCGCGCCTCGAGCGCAAGGCGCAGGTTCGATGTAAAGCGGATGACCGTCGAGCCGACCTCGGCCCGATAACGCGGCCCGATAGCCGAGTTGAGGGCAGCCTGCGCCTGCCGCGAAAGCGGCGCGTCGAATATGCCGCTTTCCACCGTGAAGACAATCGCCGCGAGCACGAACAGAATGACGGCAATGCAGCCACCCGTGGCGCCAGCCGTTCTGCGCATGCGCGAACGCGTTGGCGGGCAGCTGACGATGATGGGATCTTCGGCCTGCGCCGAGGGAAGCTCATGCAGTGCGACGATATCTTTCTTGCGGAATGTAATTTTCTCACCGCGGATCGCCGACATGCGTCTCGCCTAACTCCTTAATTTGTGGTCTGGACCAGACTGGCTGGACGATTGTTCGTCCAATATATATCTGGCAAATCACCTGTTATCCACAAACTCGGCAAAAGAAAGGTTTCTCCATGGCGGATATCAGCATCGGCACCGCGGCGCCCGACTTTGATCTCCCGCGTGATGGCGGAGGCCGCGTCTCGCTTGGTCATTTCCGCGGCAAACCACTGGTACTTTTCTTCTATCCTAAGGATGACACGACGGGGTGTACGGCGGAATCGCTCGCCTTCACCGCGCTTGCTGGCGAATTTGAGAAAGCTGGCGCCGGCGTTATCGGAATGTCTCCCGACTCCGTGAAGTGCCATGACCGATTCATCAAGAAGCACGGCCTTGCGGTCGTCTTGGCGTCTGATGAAGAGAAGACGACGCTGGAAGCCTATGGTGTGTGGAAGCAGAAGACCATGTATGGACGCAATTTCATGGGTGTGGAGCGCACGACTTTCCTCATCCGCGAGGATGGGACGATCGGAACGATCTGGCAGAAGGTGAAGGTGCCCGGCCACGCCGAAATCGTGCTTGCCGCCGTGCAGAACCTGTCGCGATGACGTCTCGGTCCAGCATCGCATCCCTGCGCGGCGGTGCGATCGACGCCATCCGCGCAACCGATCTCGACGAGAAGACCACGCTCGCCCAGGAAACTGCTACACGTTGGTTCAGTCGCAAGCTGTCACTGCGTTCGCCGCTTGACGCGCCGCTGCCCGAGAGGCCGGGCCGTCCGGACAAGCCAGAGCTGATCCCGCCGACGCAGGTCGAAAAGCGTTCCTTGCATACGGTCAAGGGGCGCATCGCGCTGCTGCATGCCATCGCCCATATCGAACTCAACGCTGTCGACCTGGCGCTTGATATCGTTGCCCGGTTCGCCACCGAGCTGGTGCCGAACTCCTTCTTCGACGGGTGGATGCAGGTAGCCTTCGAGGAGGCGAAACATTTCCGCATGGTGCGCGCCCGCCTGAGAGACCTCGACGCAGACTATGGTGACCTGCCCGCGCACGACGGCCTGTGGCAGGCGGCGCACTCGACGAGAAACAACCTGACGGCGCGGCTTGCGGTCGTCCCGCTCATCCTTGAGGCCCGCGGTCTCGACGTCACGCCGTCGCTGCAGGCCAAAATGCGCGAAACCGGCGATCTGGAGAGCGCAGCCGTACTTGATGTCATTTATAACGACGAGAAAGGCCACGTTGCGATCGGCGCCAAATGGTTCCGCTTCCTCTGCTCCAGGGAAAAACGGGATCCCGCACGGACATTCCACGAATTGGTGCGTGCCAATTTCCGCGGTCCGTTGAAGCCTCCCTTCAACGACGTCGCGCGGGCCGAAGCGGGCCTGACGCCGTCCTTTTACCGGTCGCTGACATCGACGAGCAACGCCTGATCCGATAGCGACAGCCATGCTGACCTAAGTAAATATTAACCATAATGGTGCGTAATCGTGGCAATTGAGGCATCGGCCGTCAATTGGGAGATTCTCCGTGACGCATGCACAGCATAGCCGCGTATTCGGTCAGCGAAAACAACAGCATATACTGATCCTGGCGAGCGGCGACCGGGTCCGTCACCTGACCGTCACGCCGTGGATGGCAGCACTCGGTTTCTGCTTCGTCGGCGTCTTTGCGATCGGCTATCTGCTGGCCACGTCCTATCTCGTGCTGCGTGACGACCTGATCGGCGCGGCGATGGCCAGGCAGGCGCGCATGCAGCATGACTATGAAGACCGCATCGCAGCTTTGCGCGCCCAGGTGGACCGGGTTACGTCGCGTCAATTGCTCGATCAGCAAGTGGTCGAAGACAAGGTCGACAAGCTGATGGAGCAGCAACTGGCGCTTACCTCGCGCCACGGTAAGCTCGGTTCGCTTCTTGACCGCGCGGAGAATTCCGGACTGGGCGGCAAGGGGGCGACACCGCTGCAGTCCTACGCTCCCGAATCAAAAGACAAGCACGCCTCGCTTTCCGGTGCAGTTCAGGCAATCGAAAATCAGCTCGCGGGGGCTGACGAACCGGCCGACGTGTCCTCCGACAACACCACGCTCGCTGACGTGCCGGCACCTGAAACCGTTGGCGACCGCGCCGACCGTGTTTTCTCCAAGGTGACGCTGTCGTTGAAGGACATCGAGCAGAAGCAGCGCAATCGCATCGCGCAATTGACGAGCGACGCGGGCGGCACCGCCAATGCCATATCGAAGGTCCTGACACGTTTCCGCATTTCGGTGCCGGCCGAGCGCGTGAAACAGGATGACACCGCAGTCGGCGGACCGTATGTCGAGCCTGAAAGCGCGGATGATTTCGATACCTCGCTTTCGCAGCTTGACGATGCCCTCACCCGCCTGGAGTCGGTGCGGAGCACGGCGGAATCGTTACCGTTCCAGAACCCGGCCATTGGCAAGGAGATCACCAGCTCGTTCGGGAACCGGCGCGATCCGTTCCTCGGGCGCCTGGCACTGCACTCCGGCATCGATTTCCGTTTTGCGCCCGGCGAGAAGGTTCGCGCGACAGCGCCCGGCAAGGTGATCGCAGCAGGCTGGACCGGCGGCTACGGCAACA
Organism: Rhizobium sp. LjRoot258; assembly: GCF_964254185.1. Taxonomy (NCBI): domain Bacteria; kingdom Pseudomonadati; phylum Pseudomonadota; class Alphaproteobacteria; order Hyphomicrobiales; family Rhizobiaceae; genus Rhizobium; species Rhizobium sp. LjRoot258. The sequence continues at coordinate 1,621,223 of NZ_CAXUST020000001.1, forward strand.
TGGTCGAGGTGGATCATGGCAACGGTATTTCTACGCGCTACGGCCATATGTCGGAAATTCGCGTGAAAGTCGGCGACAAGGTAGACCGCACTGACGTCATTGGCCTTGCGGGCAGCACGGGCCGATCCACCGGCACGCATCTACACTACGAGGTCCGCCAGGATGGTCGTGCCGTTGACCCCATTTATTTCATGAACGCGGGCTTGAAGCTTGCCAGTTACATGAAGTAATTACGGGTACTAACCACCTCTTTACCTCTGCATTGGTCGCAAAGCCTGTATTCCTTGACTTAAGGACAGTTTCGGCTTATGTCGCGCTGCATTGCGGCATGCAATCACGCCGACTCAATCAGAGTACGGCCGAACCGGAACGGAAACAGTTTTCCCTTTGACGACATTTGCTGATCTTGGCTTGAGCCAAAAAGTGCTTTCCGCTGTCACCGACGCGGGCTACACGGTGCCAACCCCTATCCAGGCTGGCGCCATTCCCTTTGCGCTGGAACGCCGCGATATTTGTGGCATTGCGCAAACGGGAACGGGCAAGACGGCGTCCTTCGTCTTGCCGATGCTGTCGCTGCTGGAAAAGGGCCGTGCCCGCGCCCGCATGCCGCGCACGCTGATCCTCGAGCCGACCCGCGAGTTGGCTGCGCAGGTTGCGGAAAACTTCGAAAAGTACGGCAAAAATCACCGGTTGAATGTCGCGCTGCTAATCGGCGGCGTCTCCTTCGAAGATCAGGATCGCAAGCTTGAGCGCGGTGCCGATGTTCTGATCTGCACGCCCGGCCGCCTGCTCGACCACTTCGAGCGCGGCAAGCTCTTGATGAGCGGCGTTGAGATTCTCGTCATCGATGAAGCCGACCGCATGCTCGACATGGGTTTCATTCCCGATATCGAGCGTATCGCCAAGCTCATTCCTTTCACCCGCCAGACGCTGTTCTTCTCGGCAACCATGCCGACTGAGATTCAGAAGCTCGCCGATCGCTTCCTGCAGAATCCGGAACGCATCGAAGTCGCCAAGCCGGCATCGACGGCAAAGACGGTAACGCAGCGCTTCGTCGCCTCGCATGGCAAGGATTACGAGAAGCGCGCCGTTTTGCGCGACCTCGTCAAAGCGCAGACCGATCTCAAGAACGCGATCATCTTCTGCAACCGCAAGAAGGACGTTTCCGAGCTCTTCCGTTCTCTGGACCGTCACGGCTTTTCTGCCGGCGCTCTGCATGGTGACATGGATCAGCGCTCGCGCATGGCCATGCTGCAGAACTTCAAGGATGGTAACCTCCAGCTTCTCGTGGCTTCCGATGTCGCCGCTCGCGGTCTCGACATTCCTGACGTCAGCCACGTCTTCAACTTCGATGTTCCGATCCATTCCGAGGATTATGTGCATCGCATTGGCCGCACCGGCCGCGCAGGCCGTTCCGGCGCTGCATTCACCATCGTCACCCGCCACGACCAGAAACATGCCGACGCGATCGAAAAGCTGATCGGCGAGAAAGTTGAGTGGTTGAGCGGCGACCTATCCGCCTTGCCCCCTCCCGAACCCAGCCGCGACGACGATCGCTCGCGCCGCAAGGGTCGAGACAAGGACCGCGGTCGCGGCAAGGGCCGTGGAGGTCATAAAACTGATATCGCCGTCGCAGATAATGACGTCGAGACGATGGAAACAGCAGCACCAGCAAAGGTCGAAAGCGTGAAGCAAGAGCGCAAAGCAGAACAACACAAGCCGCAACACAACACGCGCGCCGCTCGTCCTTATCCGGCAAACGATGACAATCGCGATCGCCGCCGCTACCGGGACCACGACGACGGCCCGACGCCTGTCGGCTTTGGCGATGAGATTCCAGCCTTCATGCTGATCACGGCCAACGCCAAGATCTGACGAACCATGGGTACGCCGGGCATCGATTTTCCGGGCCTTGGCGTTGGCCTGGTGATTTTGCGTGACCGCAAGATCCTGCTCTACAAGCGCATGCGCGCCCCTGAGGCCGGCCACTGGAGCATTGTGGGCGGCAAGGTGGATCATATGGAGCCAGCCGAGCAGGCGGCGCGACGCGAAGCGGAAGAGGAAACCGGCCTATCGATCGGCCGCGTCAATCTTCTCGGCCCTGCCGAACTTATCAGCAAGGCGGACGAACAGCACTGGATCTCCCTGCTCTATATAGCGGCCGAGTTTGACGGTGAACCGAAGCTCACCGAGCCGGACAAACTCTCGGACTTCGGCTGGTTCAGCCGTTCCGAACTCCCGCGGCCGCTTTCCGCCTTTGCGGCGGCAGCGATGGAGCGGCTGAAGGCCGACGAACTACTCTAAGCATCATTCCGCCCGCAGCGCAGCCTCATAGGCAAGCCGCACCCATCGTGCCATGACATCAGGGTCATCATAGGCATCGTCCGGGATCGACCAGTACGGCATTTTCACCGGACTTCCCTTCTTGCCTTCATAGGCCCATTGCGTCGCCCCAGCCGCGGCGAATTCGGATGCACTCCGCTCGTCGGCCTTCAGCAACATCTCGCCGCGCACTTCGACCGCCACGATCCGGCCCATGTGGTAGATGCCCTTGCCACCAAACATGCGCTTGATGGTGACGGGACCAAGGCCTTGAAACATTTCTTCGATCGCCGCCGCATCCATTGCCCTTATCCCTTCAAAACGCCGCCTGCCGCGATGACGGCCTCCCGCGTATCCACGTCCAAATGTGCCGAATCGCCAATATCGATGTCTACCACAGGCACGCCCGATGTCTCGATGATATGCCGCGCGCCGACGTCGCCCTCCAGCCTCATAACCTCATCGAACAGCGATTTCGGCATGACCACGGGATTGCCGCGCTTGCCGCGCGACACCGCACGGATGATCGACTGGCCGTTCGATCGCCGGAACGCTGCGATCAGTCGATCGAGATCGCCGCTGGAAACGCCCGGCATATCGGCCAACACGACCAGAATACCATCCGCATCCCGCGCTTGCTCGACGGAAAATCCTGTCGAGAGCGACGAGGCCATGCCCGAGGCGTAGTCCGGATTGTAAACTGTCATTGCATTCAGCCCGGACAGCGCCGCTTCGATGTCGTTTTTGCGGTGCCCCGTCACGACGACGACCGACGACGATCGACTACCGATCGCCGTCATCACCGATCGCCGGACGAGCGGCACACCGTCAAACTCCGCAAGCAGCTTATGTGGACCGCCCTCACCCATCCGGCTGGCTTTGCCGGCGGCAAGAACGACGGTCACGACGTTATCCGCGGGGGCCAATCGCGCCTCCGGTTCGCGAAGGCTTGGCCGCGCTTGGATTTCCATGAGAAGACCTCCGACACCCATGCCGCTGATCTCGAGTGCACTTGGCTCTTCGCCCACCAGGATTCGATCGAGCACCCAGTCGAAGCCATTCTCCTTGGGGCTGCGCGCACATCCCGGTGCCCCAATCACCGGGATATTGCCGATGCGGCCGAGAACGAGCAAGTTACCGGGATCGACAGGCATACCGACCTGCACGACCTCGCCCCCAGCCTGCCGAATGGCCTCGGGAATCACGTCCTCCGCATCGATCACGGCAGACGCACCGAAAACGATAATCATTTTCGGTCCCTTGTCGGGCTGCCGAGATGCGTCTCTGAGCGCCTCTGCAACCGGGTCCGCATGGTGAGCAACCCTTGCCTCCCTGACGAGTTGGCTGCCGGATGCGATGAGCCGGCGAGAAAGCACGCGCGCCGTCTTGTCCATCACCGCAGGCTTCAGCGACGGCAGCTGCGTCGCAATCAATGACACTGACCGGCTGGCGAAAGGTTTGACCTCGAAAGCGGACGTCGCCCGCAGCACTTCGCATGCCCTGTCCAGTTTCTCGCCCGAAACCGCGAGCGGAATGATCTTGAATGTTGCGACCATGTCGCCGTTCCGGACAGGCACATGGTCGTTGAGGCAGGCGAGCGTTATGCCGGGATCGACCCTGTTCAGGCGATCGACGGCACTTCGGCTTGCGACGAACAGCCCGTGGACCGTCGAATACACATTCACGCGCCCCGTGGACGCCTCCGAGAAGCGCAGGTGGTCGGGAGCGACGGCCTGCGCAAGTCGTCCCGCCGCGTCATCCTCACCCACGTCCCCGGGCTCGATGCGCGCTGCAATGACATGCTCTATACCCTCGCCGCGCAGTCTGTCGATGTCACCGGCGTCGATCCTGTGCCCTTTGGGCAGGCTGCCGCCTGCAAGCTTCACCGCATGCGCGAGGACCACGCCTTCGGCGACGTCGATGGAAAACGACCCGAATTTCATTTCCTGTCACCTGTGGGTGATATCTCGCGGGTCCGCAAGGTCTGGACGATCTCCGCGAGAATGGCGACCGCGATCTCTGCCGGGCTCGCCGCACCGATATTGACCCCGATGGGTGCACTGATCCTGGCAAGCGCGGCTTCGTCCACACCGTCGGCGCGCAAGCGCTCCAGGCGCGTCGCGTGCGTCTTGCGGCTGCCGAGCGCACCGACGTAGAAACAACCGATCCGCAACGCTTCCGTGATCGGGAAATCGTCGATCTTCGGGTCATGCGTAACCGCGACGAGCGCAGTATAGGCATCCAGCGGACGATCATTGAACACGTCCACCGGCCACTCCGCCGTCAGATCGATGCCGAGGAATCGTTCGGGCGTGGCGAAAGCCGTGCGCGGATCGATGATGCGGACATCGAAGCCCACAAGAGATGCCATCTGCGCCAGGACTTGGCTGATGTGAACGGCACCGATGATCACGATATGGGCCGGCGGCAGATGCACATTCAGAAAGTACCGATGCCCATCGACCTCGATCGACGTCGATTTGCCCGAGCGAAAAGCAGCTTCAACGGCACGCACCAACCAAGGCTGCACGGAATCTCCCTCGAGGACGACGCTATCGCTGCCGTTCTCAAGATCGGTCAGCAATATGGTTCCCGTGCGAGCCCGGCGAGCATCATTGAGCCGCGCAAGATTTGCGGCATCCATCAATCGAGCCTTTCGACATAGACGCGAATTCGGCCACCACAGGAAAGGCCGACGCGCCATGCGGTTTCATCCGCAACGCCGAACTCGAGCATCTTCGCCTGGCCGTCGGCGATCACGTCCAGAGCCTCGGCTATAACAGCCCCTTCGACGCAGCCTCCCGAGACGGACCCTTCGAAATTGCCATCACGATCGATCACCAGATGGCTCCCTGCCGGTCGCGGCGCCGAGCCCCACGTCTCGATCACCGTAGCGATGGCAACGTCTCGCCCGCCTTTCCGCCAGGCTTCCGCCGTCATCAACGGATCAAGGTCAAAAAATGTCCCTGTCATGCGATGCCTTTCAATGTTCCGAGGTACCGGCGCGGGTCGTATGTGGTCGACCTGGTTGCGCCGAGTGCTTCTGCGAGATCGCTCAAGGATGATAGATTGTGAACCGGTCGGAATTCGTCAACATGGGGCAGCATTGTGCGCACACCACGTGCTCGCGGCTCGAAGCCATCGAAGCGCAGCAGCGGATTGAGCCAGATCAGTCGCCGGCAAGAGCGGTGCAGGCGGTCCATCTCGTCCGCGAGCAGCTCCGTTCCCTCGCGTTCCAGGCCGTCGGTGATAAGCAGCACCACCGCACCCTGGCCCAGCACGCGCCGGGCCCACAGGCGATTGAATTCCTTTAGCGTTTCACCGATCCGCGTTCCTCCCGACCAATCCTTTACGGCCGCGGCGCATTCATCCATCGCCTCGTCCGGGTCCTTGTGGCGCATCTGCCTGGTGACATTCGTGAGGCGCGTCCCGAATAGGAAGGTATGCACCCGCCGGCGCTTCTCCGTCAGCACATGCAGAAAATGCAGAAAGATGCGCGTGTACTGGCTCATCGAGCCGGAGATATCGGCGAGAACCACCAAGGGCGGCTGGACCTCGCGGATCTCCCGGTAACGCGGAAGAATGAGGCCCGCCCCGTTGCGCAATGCCGCCCGCATGGTGGCGCGCGGATCGACGTGCGAATGAACATGCGACGGCCGGAAGCGCCGAGTGCGCACCTTGTCCAGAGGCAACTGCAGTTTCGCGAGTGCCTTCTTGGCCATGGCGATCTCCATCGCTGACATTTGCGCAAAGTCCATCCGCCGGAAGACCTCGTTGCCCGACATGGTGAGGCGCGCATCGATCTCGATGTCGGGTTCATCCCGCGGCGGCTTGCTGTCCTTTTGTTCGCCAAGCAAAGCGTCCGCGGCGCGGCTCTCGCCTGGCTTCGCCTTCTGCCTTTCGCGCGTGTCCGGCGCCCGCGGTGACATTATCGCGATCATCTTTTCGACAAGGTCTCGCGAGCGCCAGAAAAGACGGAAGGCCTCGTCGAAGACCGGCTTGTCTTCATGTCGCTTGACGAAGACGGACGAGAGTGCGGCGTGAAATTCCTCGCGCGACCCCATTCCGATTGCCTCGACCGCCTCGATGGCATCAACGATCGCCGCCGGCCCGATCTTCATGCCGGCCTTCCGCAGTGCCCTGGCAAAGAAGACGATATTGTCTGCAAATCGACCGGCACCGACCGGAAGTGGCGGAACGACGATCCCATCTTGTCCGCTTGGCGGGTCCATGCGCTATCCTGCCGCTTGCAGCTCGCTCTTGACGTCTTCCAGCACCCTTGCACCGTCGCTGCCTTGAATGCGCGCAATATCGTCCTGGTATTTCAGCAGCGTTCCGATCGTATCGGAGATCGTTTCCGGATCGAGCGCCAGCCGGTCGAGTTCCGTCAGTGCTGTCGCCCAATCGATCGTCTCGGCAACGCCCGGGTTCTTGAAAAGGTCTAGTGTCCGAAGCCGCTGCACATAGGCCACGATCTGTGCCGACAGCGCGGCATTGCAGCCCGGTACCTTGCGGCGAATGATTTCGAGCTCTTGCATGGCATCGGGATAATCGACCCAATGGTAGAGGCAGCGTCGTTTCAGGGCGTCGTGGACTTCGCGCGTCCGGTTTGTGGTGATGATGACGATCGGTGGTTCGGCGGCCCGGATGGTGCCGAGCTCGGGGATCGTCACCTGAAAGTCGGAAAGAACCTCCAAAAGGAAGGCCTCGAATGCCTCGTCGGTACGGTCTAGCTCATCGATGAGGAAGACCGGCGCGCGACCATCTGCGCTGGATAAAGCCTGCAGAACGGGTCGGCGGATGAGGTAGCGCTCCGAGAAGATGTCCGACTCGATTCTGTCCCGGTCGGTAAGTCCGGACGCTTCCGCGAGGCGGATTTCCAGCATCTGCGCCGGATAGTTCCATTCGTAGACGGCCGAGGCGATATCCAGCCCTTCGTAGCATTGCAGGCGGATCAGCGGCCGCCCCAGAGCTTTTGATAGGACCTTGGCGATCTCCGTCTTCCCGACGCCGGCCTCCCCCTCCAGGAAGAGAGGACGCTTCATCTTCAGGGCAAGAAAAAGCACCGTGCCAAGCGCCCGCCCTGCCAGATAGTCCTGATTGCCCAACATCGAAATCGTCTCGTCGATCGACGACGGCAGCGGCGGATGCGCTTGATCCGGCATGTCTTCTCCCTTTTTCAGGAAGTTATAGCGTGTGATAGTCCCGGTTCATATAGAGAAGCGCGGGTTTGGCCTCGTTGTAGCGGACCGCCACGACATCACCGAAAATGATGTGGTGTGTCGACATTTCCTTGATCTCGCTCACGCGGCAATCGAAGGAGGCAAGCGCGTCGTGAAGAACGGGCGCCCCTGTCACCAGCTTGTCGAACCGGCCCGTCGCGAAACGTTCGTCGTTGCTGAGCTGGGTGCGGCCAGAAAACGCATCGGCAAGTGCCTGATGGTGCGCGCCCAGAGTATTCAAAGCAAAGATACCGCTCCGGAAGAAGATGTCGTTCTTCGGATTGCTGTTGTTCAGGCACACCAGAACGGTTGCAGGGTCATCAGATACGGAGCAAGCGGCGGTGATCGTCACGCCACGGCGCTCCTTGCCGATTGCCGTCGTCACGAGCTGCACATGGCCTCCAAAGCGGCTCATCGCATCTCGGTAGAGGCGCGGATCGATCGGTTGCTTGTTCAACAAAGGCATTCTCCGTCCGGCGTCACCGGCTTGCTGTTTCCTGTAATATGAAGGTGATCGGTTACCTTTTCTACAAAAGCCAGGCGAAAAGCTTCCCGATTGTGCGTTTTTCTTTGACGATCGATGCCGGACGGATAAAAGAGCAGGACAACGACAGGGACCTGCAGCTTTTATGAATACTTTGCGTGGCCTAGCACTTCTGCCGATGCTGCTTCTTGCGGCCGCAGAATGCCATGCCGCGGGTCTGATAATCGGTGTCGTAGCGCCACAGAGTGGCAATCTCGCGCCAATTGGTGCGCAGATCATCGCTGGTGCCACTGCCAAGGTCCAGCAGGATGGTAGCACGATCGTCACGGTCGGAGAGACTTGCGAGGAAAACAGTGGTGCGGCAATCGCTGACGCATTGATCAATGCTAAGGTCCAGGTGGCCGTCGGCTTTCTCTGCAGCGAGACGCTCGAAGGCGCGCTGCCGAAGCTCAAGGACGCAAATATCCCGGCGATCACCGTCTCTGTGCGTTCACGCATTCTCATGGAAGACGCGCTGAAAAATGGCTGGCCGCTCTACCGAATGGCGCCGGCCGATGGCGCCGAAGCGGAAAAGATCATCGAGGCGATCGTGGGCGAGTGGGCAGCCTCGCCGATTGCGCTGATCGAGGATGGCACCATCCATGGTCGGGAGCTTACGGAAGCGATCCGAAACGCACTCGAGGAAAAAGGCCTCAAGCCCGTCTTCACCGACACGTATCGACCGGGTCAGGAGCAGCAAGTCGCTCTCGTGCGACGGTTGAGGAAAGCCGGGGCAACAAAAGTCTTCGTCGGTGGAGACCGTAGCGACGTTGCCGTCATCGCACGCGATGCCGCAGCGGAAAAGATTCACCTCGATATTCTCGGTGGCGACGCCATGCGCGCCGCCGACCAGCCGCTCGGGCTTGCGGATGGCGTTCTCGCCGTCGCCCTGCCCGACTATGCCGCACGCCCTGAGGCAAAGCCTGTAGTCGACGCGTTCCGTGCGAGCGGCGTCGAGCCCGAGGGCTATGTGCTGCCCGCCTATGCGGCGGTGGAAATCGCGACGAAGGCAGCCCAGGATGCCGCTGCGGACGACCGGCCCATCGCACAGCACATCGGCGGGACCTCCTTTGAGACGGTCATCGGAAAAATCGCTTTCAACGTCGGCCACGAACTGGCCGATAACCCCTATCGCATGCTGCAGTGGCATGCCGGTTCGTTCGTACCGCCAAGCACACCGATCGAATAGGATCTGACGCCGCGGCATGAGTTTTACGGAGAGACTTCAATGACTACGCCCATTCGCATCGCGCCATCCGTCCTTGCTGCCGACTTCGCCAAACTCGGCCAGGAAGTGCGCGACGTAACGGCGGCCGGCGCCGATTGGATCCACCTCGACGTCATGGACGGTCACTTCGTTCCCAACATTTCCTTCGGCCCTGACGTGATCAAGTCGTTGCGTTCCTACACGGATGCGGTTTTCGATTGCCATCTGATGATTGCGCCGGTCGATCCGTATCTTGAGGCCTTCGCGAAGGCCGGCTGCGACCGCATTACCGTCCATGCTGAAGCCGGGCCGCATCTCCACCGTTCGCTTCAGACTGTGCGCGGGCTCGGCAAGAAGGTCGGCGTCACGATCAATCCTGCCACGTCGCTTTCTGCGATCGAGAACGTGCTCGACGACATCGACCTGATCCTCATCATGTCGGTGAACCCTGGCTTCGGCGGGCAGAAATTCATTCCAGCGATGGCGGACAAGATCGCCGCAGCGCGGTCACTTATCGGTAACAGGCCGATCGACCTTGAAGTTGACGGTGGAGTGACGATCGAAACCGCACCGATTATCGGCAAATCGGGCGGCAATGTTCTGGTTGCCGGTTCGGCAATTTTCAAGGGCGGCTCGCTCGAGACCTACAAGACGGCGATCAGCGCCCTGCGCAGCGCCGCCGAAGGCAAATCCAAGTCGTGACGAAAGCAGGTCGTCCTTGATCTCCGAGCGGCTCAAGGCGGCCCGCCCGCCCCTCTCCGAGCTTTTTGTGGGCGCCATCCTCTGGGGCATCCAGATGTTGGCTTCGGCAATGGCCGGTCTCTATCTCAGAAACGGGATGGAGACCGCACATGTCCGTGACCTCGCAATGCTCTATTTTGCGGGCGGTTTGCTGGCTTGGCCGTTCATGTTGCCTTTGGGTCGGTTCTTTGCGCATCGACGATCCCTGGAGACACGCTTTGCAGCATTCGTCGTTGCACTTGCCGCCGGGACCATCCTGATGACGGCCTTTCTCTTCGCCATGGACTACCGGGTCTTCTACTCCGCTTGGCACGCCTCTTTCGGATCCCTCACATGGGTGTTCCAATTCGTCTTTACCGGAGCCAGCGCAGTCTATCAGTTTGCCGTGCTCGGAATTCGCCTGTTTCTTCCACTCGGCATTCTCTGCCTTTTCGGTACGAGTATAGCGCTTGCCAAACGCATGCGTTGAGATTGCCGCCTGTCTTTGCTACAGGGGCGCCAGCATTCCTTTTATGAACGAAAGCAGGAAGCCATGATCCCGCGCTACTCCCGGCCAGAGATGGTCGCCATCTGGTCGCCCGAGACCAAATTCCGCATCTGGTTCGAGATCGAGGCTCACGCCTGCGATGCGCTCGCTGAACTGGGTGTCATCCCGAAATCCGCTGCAAAGACAATTTGGGAGCGAGGCGGCGCTGCGACGTTCGACGTTGCGCGCATCGATGAAATCGAGTCCGTCACCAAGCACGATGTCATCGCCTTCCTGACGCACCTTTCAGAAATCGTAGGCCCGGATGCCCGTTTCGTCCACCAGGGCATGACCTCTTCGGACGTTCTCGACACCACGCTGAACATCCAGCTGGTCCGTGCAGCCGACATTCTGCTTGCCGACATGGACCGACTGCTTGCGGCCCTGAAGGCACGTGCCTTCGAACACAAGGATACGATCCGCATCGGCCGCAGCCACGGCATTCACGCCGAGCCGACGACGATGGGACTGACGCTGGCGCGCTTCTACGCCGAGATGAGCCGCAACCGCGCGCGCCTCGTGGCTGCGCGTGTCGAGATCGCCACCGGTGCGGTTTCAGGCGCCGTCGGCACTTTTGCCAATATCGACCCTCGCGTCGAAGAACACGTCTGCGCCAAGCTCGGCCTGGTCCCGGAGCCTGTCTCGACGCAGGTCATTCCGCGTGACCGTCACGCGATGTTCTTCGCCACGCTCGGCGTTATCGGGTCTTCCATCGAAAACGTCGCGATCGAGATCCGCCATATGCAGCGCACGGAAGTGCTGGAAGCCGAGGAATACTTCTCGCCCGGCCAGAAGGGTTCTTCTGCGATGCCGCACAAGCGCAATCCGGTTCTGACCGAGAACCTGACAGGTCTTGCCCGCCTGGTTCGTATGTCGGTGGTCCCGGCTATGGAGAATGTTGCCCTGTGGCATGAGCGCGACATCAGCCATTCGAGTGTCGAGCGCGGCATCGGGCCCGACACAACGATCACGCTCGACTTCGCCCTCAACAGGCTGGCCGGCGTCATCGAGAAGCTCGTCGTCTATCCCGACAACATGATGAAAAATCTCGACAAGTTCCGTGGCCTCGTGCATTCGCAGCGCGTGCTTCTGGCGCTGACCCAGGCAGGCGTTTCGCGCGAGGATGCCTACCGGCTCGTCCAGCGCAACGCCATGAAGGTGTGGGAACAGGGCAAGGATTTCCTGGAGGAACTGCTTGCCGACGCGGAGGTGCGTGCCGCGCTATCCGAAGAAGAAATCCGCGAGAAGTTCGATCTCGGCTACCATACCAAACACGTGGATACCATTTTCCGGCGCGTCTTCGGCGCTACCTGAGTTTGACTACCGGGACGGCGCCTTCGAGGGCGCCGTTTTCCGTTTCGGCTTCCGGGGCTTTGCCGATGTCCTTTTTTCGTTCGCCTCATCATTGGAATTTGTCGCCTTCGGCGTTCCGTTTGTCCGCCCCTCGCGCACTCCCTTTGCCGCCTTGGCGACCAGGCGATCCAAATGCTTCAGGTCTTCGTCATCGAGGTGCTCGATCCCGATGAACTTGTTCTCGGCGTGGCTCGTCAGAATAATTTCGTCGAGCTTGGCCTGAACAGCGCGAGCATCCCTGGTCTGTGCGTTCTGCAACACGAACACCATCAGAAACGTGATGATGGTCGTTCCTGTGTTGATGACCAGCTGCCAAGTCTCCGAGAAGTCGAAGAGCGGCCCCGTCCCCGCCCAGACAGCGACAAGGACGACGGCAAGCACGAACGTCACGGGTCGCCCTGCCCATTCAGACGTCTTGCTGGCAAAGCGGGTAAACAGATGTTGCGGCGTAGCCATGTGTAACTCCCTCGGGTATTCGCCTCAGCGAAACTCCGAGGGAGGTGGTCCAGTTCCAGCCCTGTGGCCGTCAGACGACCGGTGGTGCCACGAGCTTCCTGTAGAGATGCCAGCTGGCGTGGCCGAGCACAGGCATGACCAGGGCAAGCCCGACAAACAGCGGGATCGTGCCAACGATGAGGCTCACAGCGATGATGAGACCCCAGCAGAAGACCGGCACCGGGTTGGCGACGGTCGCCCTGACCGACGTTTCCATCGCGCAAACGAGACCGACGTCCCGATCCAGCAGCAAGGGAAAGGTCACGACGGTCGTCGCAAGGACGATGATGGCAAAGCCCAGACCGAGCAGATGTCCCCATATGATCAGCTGGATTCCCACAGGCGTGCCGAAGATCTCCGAGAAGAATAGGGAGATCGAGCGCGGGAAAACGTCGCCGAAGACGTTCGAATAGAGCGTCTGCGCAGCGACGAGCCAGACGACGAAGAAGCCGAAGAGCAGCAATCCGCCGGCAATGATCGATGGGAACGCCGGCGATCTTGTCACCTCGAGGGCATGTCTCCATGAGGTGTCCAGGCCGGCTTCCCGCCTGCGGCTGATCTCATAGAGCCCGATCGCGGCGACGGGACCGATCAGCGCAAAGCCTGATATCAGCGGAAAAATCATTGGCAGGAGGTTGGCACTTGATGTTGCGAGCGCAAGAAAAATGCCGGCAATCGGATACATCAGGCACAGAAATACATAGTGGGATGGTTTTTCTCGAAAATCGTCGAGCCCGCGCCGTAGCGCATCGAAGACATCCGCAACGCTGATCTTGTTGACGACCGGGCGTGTGTAGACATCGCCTGCACCCGACATAACATGGAATGCCGTCATGGCTTTCTCCTCCTCAGCCAAGATAGCCGGCAGCGAAAGGATCGGCGATAACGCCGATACGAGACGCAACCGGCACTGCTGAAAACATAACAAATTTCGGCGGCCTTGTCCCACCCTCCCTTGACATCGCCGCCAAGCTTTCTCAAATCCGCGCATCATGAAAGCTTCAGACGCCGAAATTCTCATCATCCCCGGTTATACAAATTCCGGTCCCGACCACTGGCAAAGCCGCTGGGAGGCCAAGCTCAGCACGGCTCGTCGTGTCGAACAGGCTGAATGGTCGAAGCCGGTCCGCGACGATTGGGTGAACCGCATTGCCGAGGAAGTGAATGCCGCGACGCGACCGGTGGTATTGGTTGCGCATTCGCTTGGCATTCCTTCCGCCATCCACGCAATTCCGCATTTTCGCAACAAGGTGGCGGGGGCATTCTTCGTCGCACCGCCGGATGTTGCCAATCCGGCAATACGACCGAAGCACCTGATGACATTCGGGCCGTACCCGCGCGACCCACTTCCGTTTCCGACGATCACAATCGCCAGCCGCAATGATCCCTTCGGCAGCTACGAACACGCCGATGACATCGCGGCAAGTTGGGGATCCCTCCTCATCGATGCGGGGGAAGCCGGGCACATCAACAGCGAGTCGGGCCACGGGCCATGGCCGGAAGGAACCATGGTGTTTGCGCAGTTCCTGAGCCGCTTGAAGCCGTAACGCCCTCAATAGAGCTGCATCGATGCGATCGGCAAATTCGCGAAGCCTCAGCGCTTCAAGATCATTTCTCGGCCGCTCGCGAAACGAAGGAGCGAGATCACGACCCATAGCTGACTGTACCGACGCCACGCGTCGTGGACACGCACAGACGGTTTGTGGCTGATCTGGCGGCTAGTCGCCCTCTCCGCGAATGAAGAGAACGCCCGCCAGGCCCACGAGAACGATGCATTGCAGGATGAACATCGGCCATTCTGGAGACATGTCATTCCCTCCCGGATCGGTGCAATATAGGGTGCTGCCAGACAAGTGTATGCACATTGCGGAAAAGTTACCCCGCCTCCCGGCGCATGCACCCATTACAGCACGACTAAGCATTTGTTTTTGCATTATTATTATTTTGACGACATTAAGGGCTGTTTAATTCAATGAATGCAAAATATATACACGCTAAAAGAGCGAGTATGCAGATTGAAGCAAACAACTCCCGACAAACGGGTCAAATCGAAGACCAAGCTTGACACCGCGGCGTTTGACGGCGACACGGCCCCGCAAAACAGTGTTGAACCCTCGGAACGCGAGAGCCGCTGGAACTACGCTCTTGTTGGATCGGGCCTCGGCGTCTGGGACCACGATCTGCGTCTTGGCAAACGCTATTACTCCGACACGTGGAAAATCATGCGCGGCATGGCGCCCGATGAGGATGCCGACGGCGACTATGACACGTGGATCGAACTCATCCACCCGGACGACCGGGACTTCGTCGTCAAGGCCATCGAACGGCAGAACGCCGGCGATCCGGACTATCAGATTTTCGAGTATCGGGAGCGCCACAGAGACGGCCACTGGATCTGGATCGAGTGCCGAGGCGCTTGCGTGGAATGGGACGAAAACGGCGCCCCTGCCCGGCTCGTCGGCACCGACAACGATATCACCGCACGCAAGGAGGCCGAGGAGCGGCTTGCGCATCTGTCGCGTCGCCTGGATCTCGCGCTCGATATCTCTGATATCGGCGTCTTCGAGGCAGATATCGAAAACGGCACCGTCGATTGGGACGATCGCCTTCTGGCAATCTACGGCATTACCAACACGTCTGCTTCCAGCACCGGCAACGCCTGGGAGGCGTCGCTGCATCCCGACGACAGGGATCGCGTACTGGCGACCATCAATGAGAGCGTCGCCAACAACACCGATTTCCAACACGAATTCCGCATCATCAGGCAGGACGGGATCGAACGTGTCATCCGCGCAAAAGCAGCCTTCTTTCTTGACAGCGACGGGCGCCGCAAGCTGATTGGCGCGAATTGGGATGTGACCGCCGAAGTTAGGCTCAATACCGAGTTGCAGCGCGCCAAGGATCTCGCCGAAGCCCGCAACAGGCAACTCGAAAGCGCCAAGGAGAACATCGAGCACCTGGCGTTGCACGATTATCTCACCGCCTTGCCAAACCGGCGATACCTCGACCGTATGCTGGACGAGCGTTCCGCCGAATGTCGCCGCACCGGGCTGACGCTCGCGATCCTCCACATCGATCTCGACCGCTTCAAGCAGATCAACGATACGCTCGGCCACCGCGCCGGCGACGCAATGCTGAAGCATGCAGCACAGGTGCTGACGGGGAGCGTCCGTTCGACCGATTTCGTCGCCCGCATTGGTGGCGATGAATTCGTGGTCCTCTGCACACTCGATGTCACGCCGAAGAAGATCTCCAATCTGGCGGAGCGCATCATCCGCGAGCTCTGCAAGCCCATTCGCTACGAGGGCCACGATTGCCGTTTCGGCGCCAGCATCGGCATTGCGACTGAAAGCGGTCCGGCGCTCGATGCCAAGCAGCTTCTGCTCAATGCTGACATCGCGCTCTATCGCGCGAAAAGCGGCGGACGCAACCGACACGAATTCTTCTCGACCGACGAGCGGCACCGCATCATCGCCAGCAAGCGGCTGGCGGACGAAATCCTCCTCGGTCTCGAGCGGGGTGAATTTGTCCCGCTCTACCAGTTGCAGTTCCATGCCCGAACGCTCGATGTCGCCGGCGTCGAGACGCTGGCGCGCTGGCAGCACCGGGAACATGGTTTGCTGGCGCCTGATCGTTTCCTGACGATCGCTGAGGATCTGGATGTGGTCTCCACCATCGACGGGCTGATCCTCGAGCAGGCGCTCGCGGACCGGCACCGATGGGAGCACGAGGGTCTTCTCATCCCGAAGATTGCGGTCAACGTGTCGTCGCGTCGTCTCGGTGATCCAAACCTTGCGAAGAAGCTTCGCGGCTTGAAGATCGAACCTCGCACAATCTCGTTCGAGCTGCTTGAATCGATTTCACTCGACGATTGCGACGATGCCGTGATCGCCAATCTCCGGCACCTGCGCCGCCTCGGAATCGACATAGAGATCGATGACTTCGGCACCGGCCATGCATCCATTGTCAGTCTTTTGAAGCTGAGTCCGAAGACCTTGAAGATCGACCGCGAGTTGATCCGCATGCTGCCACATTCCGCCGAGCAGCGGAAACTGGTCCGCTCGATCATCGATATCGGCCGTTCGCTGAATATCCTCGTCACCGCGGAGGGCGTCGAAACGATGGACCACGTCCGCATTCTCTGTGATCTCGGTTGCGATATGCTGCAGGGCTACGCGCTCGCCCGCCCCATGCCCGCCCTGCAGATACCGCCTTTCGTGCGCGCCGCGTCCTGGCGCGGCGTCGAGGGCCTTGCGCGTGGTTTGCAGCACGATTTGCGTAAGTCGCTCAGCGGCTCGGGCGCGAGATAAAGGCTTGCATGACTGCCCTGACGCCGCTGCGTCACATTCCGTTGGCCGCGAAAAACCTGTAAACTGCCTTGCAGAAGGTCTTCGATTCTCTTAGCGGACTCCGGAAGCCCCGGAATCCGGGGAAGGAGTGACAGGCGGATTGTGAAACCCTCGCTTTTCCTTTAAGGGGACGCCACGAGATCGATCCACTCGCGCTATCCCAAGAGCGCCAACGATAGAGAACAATTGCAATGAACCGTCGCCGCCGTATCTACGAGGGCAAGGCAAAGATTCTGTATGAGGGCCCGGAACCGGGCACGCTGATCCAGTTCTTCAAAGACGATGCCACCGCCTTCAACAAGAAGAAGCACGAAGTCATCGATGGCAAGGGCGTTCTGAATAACCGTATTTCGGAATACATCTTCAGCCATCTGAACAAGATCGGCATTCCTACGCATTTCATCCGCCGCCTCAATATGCGCGAGCAGTTGATCCGCGAAGTGGAAATGATCCCGCTCGAGATCGTTGTGCGCAACGTTGCCGCCGGTTCACTGTCCAAGCGCCTGGGAATCGAGGAAGGCGTGGTGCTGCCGCGCTCGATCATCGAGTTCTACTACAAGTCTGACGCGCTCGACGATCCGATGGTCTCTGAAGAGCACATCACCGCTTTCGGCTGGGCAAACCCCGCCGAACTCGATGACATCATGGCGCTCGCCATTCGCGTCAACGACTTCATGACCGGCCTTTTCCTAGGTGTCGGCATCCAGCTTGTCGACTTCAAGATCGAATGCGGCCGCCTCTATGAAGGCGACATGATGCGCATCATCCTCGCCGATGAGATTTCGCCGGACTCCTGCCGTCTGTGGGATATCGATACCCGTGAGAAGATGGATAAGGACCGCTTCCGCCGCGACATGGGCGGCCTTCTCGAAGCCTATTCGGAAGTTGCGCGTCGTCTCGGCATCATCAACGAGAACGAGCCTGTGCGCGGCACCGGTCCGGTACTCGTGAAGTAAGACATTCAGGCCAAGCAAGACAGGGAAGATAAAGTGATCAAGGCTCGTGTAACCGTCACGCTGAAAAACGGCGTTCTCGATCCGCAGGGCAAGGCAATCGAGGGCGCCCTCGGCGCGCTTGGATTCGATGGTGTCGGGCATGTCCGTCAGGGCAAGGTTTTCGACGTCGAACTCGAAGGCGCTGACAAGGCGAAAGCGGAGAGCGACCTCAAGGCGATGTGCGAGAAACTCCTCGCAAATACGGTGATCGAGAACTATAATATTTCCGTCGACTAATCTGGTCGAGGAGCGCACTCGATGGCTGAATTGACGCAAGAGCTCATGCTTGAGTTGTTGACGAAAATGCACGAACACATCGATACGCTAGATGCGTCGCTTGAAGAGATCCGGAGCGAAATGCACTGCATGAGCGACACGATGACTTCGATGCAGCAGGAAATACACAGTATTTACGGTGTCCTCGGTCGGCACGAAGGCCGGCTGGAGCGTATTGAAAAGCGTCTCGTACTTAGAGAACTTGCAGAAGCACAAACAAGGTTTTAGCCGCAGTCATGAAATCAGCCGTCGTTCAACTTCCGGGCCTCAATCGCGATCGCGACATGATCGCTGCACTGACGAAAATCTCCGGTCATGCTCCGGTGACGATCTGGCAAACGGAGACGGACATTCCGGACGTCGACCTTATCGTCATCCCTGGCGGCTTTTCCTATGGCGACTACCTTCGTTGTGGCGCCATCGCAGCGCGCATGCCGGTTATGCAGGCAATCGTCGAAAAGGCGAACAAGGGCGTCAAGGTTCTCGGTGTGTGTAACGGCTTCCAGATCCTCCTCGAGGCAGGTCTGCTACCCGGTGCACTGATGCGCAATGCCTCGCTTAAGTTCGTCTGCCGTGAGATCAAGCTTGAAGTCGCCAACGCCGACACCGATTTCACCCGTGCCTATTCCCAGGGCCAGATCATTCGCTGCCCCGTTGCGCATCACGATGGCAACTATTTCGCCGACCCAGAGACGCTGGCGACGATCGAGGGCAACGGTCAGGTCGTTTTCCGCTATGCGGAAGGCACCAATCCGAACGGCTCGATGAACGATATTGCCGCCGTCATGAACGACAAGGGCAACATCCTCGGCATGATGCCGCACCCCGAAAACCTCATCGAAGCGGCGCATGGTGGTTCCGACGGCCGCGCTCTGTTCGCTTCGGCCCTCGAGGTAATCGCTGCTTAACCTTCGGCAGGTAAGAGGCCATTCATCCCGTCCATTGGAGCAAGATTGATGCGCCCTCGCCTCTCGACGACACGTGTTCTCGCGATTGCCGCAACAGCGGCACTGGTTGCGTCGTGCCAATCGAACACGCCGGCCAAGGGTCCGGATCGCAGCGCGCTTTCGACCATGGAGCGTGTTGCTCTCGGCGCCAACGCCTGCTGGTTCAAGTCCGGCGATGCCGCTTTCGCTGACTACAGGCTGGCGCCCGAACTGAATTCCTTCTCCGGTCGTCCGCGCATTCTCGTCGTGCATAAGGGAAGTCCCGAAAGCCGTCCGCTACTGGTCGTTCAGGCCGAAGGCAACCCTTCCAAGCTCGACGCCTTTGGTCCAATGATGCAAGGCTCCACAGGGCCGCGGATCGTCAAGGATGTCACCCGCTGGGCATCCGGCGGCAAGGCTTGCGGCTGATCAATCCCAGAAGAGCGATTTGCCGGCTTCCTCGCGTGCTTGCGCACGCGTGATGCCAATGTCCAACAGTCCGTCGTCCGTCAGATCGCGCAGGACCCTGCGGGTCTCGCGCTTCTGGTGCCACGACGATAGCCGATGCCATGCGGACTGCAGCAAGCCCCGAGCGCGCGATGCGTCGCCCGAGTCTTGCGGAATACTGTATTGCGTAGATTGTACCTTGAAAAACTGAGGTGCAATCCGGGGCTCGTTCTCTGGAACGGCAGACATATCATTCTCCAAGCAGAATTGTATCCGTCGTTCTACATAATGTTGACCACAGAAGGGTGACAATATATAGAATTGTCATCATGACAACTTGGCTCCCAGACGTTTCTCGTGGTTCCGGCCCGGTCTATCTCCGGATTGCCGACAGCATTGAATCAGCCATCGCTAGCGGCACATTGCCGGCCGGCAGCAAACTGCCGCCGCAGCGAAACCTGGCCTACGATATTGGCGTAACAATCGGGACAATCGGCCGTGCTTACGCGCTGGTGCACGAGCGCGGCCTCGTCGCGGGCGAAGTTGGCCGCGGAACCTATGTGCTGGATCGCGCCGAGACCACACCCGGCAATCAGCTGGACCCGCTGACCATTGCGCTCGGCGGCACACGCGCGATCGATGCGCCTGTCGGCAAGATACGCTTTGATACCACGGCGGCTCCGGATCTTGGCCAAGGCAAGATCATCGGTAAAGTGCTCGCTGAAATTGGCGAGGATCAGCTTTCCGAGATTTCGTCCTATTCCCGGGTCTTCCCGCGAAACTGGTACGAAGCAGGTCGGCGTTGGCTCGCCAGAAACGATTGGACGCCTGAGACAGAAAACATCGTCCCTACCCTTGGGGCCCATGCAGCGGCTGTCTCGGTCATCTCGGCCGTGTCATCGCCCGGCGACAAGATCGTATTTGAGGATCTGAGCTATACGCAGGTCAGCCGCAGCGCCCGCATTCTCGGTCGCCGCACGATTACCGTGGAGTCCGACGAGAATGGCGTGATACCCGATGACTTCGAACGCCTCTGCCTTCAGCAGCATCCCAAACTCGCGTTCCTGATGCCAACCGCGCACAATCCCACCCTGGCGACGATGCCACACGAACGCCGGACACGGGTCGCAGAAATTGCGCGCCGGCACGGGGTCTGGCTGATTGAAGACGATCTCTATGGTGGGATGACCGGAGACGAAAATCCCCTGCTTGCGTCGCTCGCACCCGATCGCACGTTTTTGATCAGTGGCCTTTCAAAGTCGGTGGCTGCCGGCGTGCGCGGCGGCTGGGTCGCTTGCCCGCCGCATTTTGCGCAACGGATCAAGGTGACGCACAAGATGATTACTGGCGGGCTGCCTTTCATTCTGGCTGAAGCCTGCGCTCGTCTTGTGGAAAGCGGCCAGGCGCACGAGATCCGCAAGGCAAGCGCGGCGGAACTGTCCATCCGCGAACGTCTTGCACGTGAACAGCTGCAAGGATACGACTTCGTATCGCATCCGCACGTGCCCTTCCTCTGGCTGAAACTGCCCGACCCCTGGCTCTCAGGAACGTTCAAGAACGCCGCTTATAGAGACGGCGTGCTGATCGATGACGAGGATGAGTTCAAGGCAGCTCGCGCCGAGAAAGTCTATCACCGCGTACGGATAGGCTTCTCCTCGCCGAGAAACCGTGAAGATTTGGTTGCAGGTCTCATGACATTGCGACGCCTGCTAGAAAGCGGCGGCGCCGGGTATGATGGCGAGATTTGAGACTGCGGCAGATGGGCCGCAGACCAGAGACAAAGCAGCGACGGCCGGCAAAAGCCGCTCTACTTAACCATGATCGATGTACGAAATTCGGATCAGCAATCTGGCGTGCGTCGGACGAGGTAATCTGAATGGCGACCGAATTCCGGAAGATTATGCCGCGTTCATCGATAGCGTTTCTGGCGGCGGCTCTTGCCAATATCTCTGTCATTCCGGCTCATGCAGGCGACGGGTCTGGCGTGGACCGCGAACTTCAATGAGAAGCTCTTTGCCGAAGCCGGCTTCGGCGGCCTCAGGCACAACGGCGAGCTCGAGGGCAATACGGATGGTCCGAGCCTCGGCTGTCGGTTCCTCTTCCACGAATATCTGGGCGCGGGCTACAGATTCTATCAGCACTGGAACGTGATTGCGCAGGTCGCTCATTCGTCCCACGCCAATCTCTGCGACGGGCCGAACAACGGCATGACGCGCGCCGGCGTCCAGGTCGGCTACAAGTTCTAAGCCATCGCGGTTGCCTTTCGGTGCCCGCTGTCTGTTAACAGCGGGCATTTTCCTGTCGCGCGTTTCATTCACTTAGGCTAAAGACACCGCAATCGCGCAACGGCAGGGACTTCCGAGAGCTCATGACCATTTCCAATACCCGCCCGATCACCCCCGAACTGATCGCCGCCCATGGCCTGAAGCCAGACGAATATCAGCGGATATTGGACCTTATCGGCCGCGAACCGACCTTTACGGAGCTCGGCATCTTCTCGGCCATGTGGAACGAGCACTGCTCGTACAAATCCTCGAAGAAGTGGTTGCGCACGCTGCCGACGAAAGGCCCGCGCGTCATCCAGGGACCGGGTGAAAATGCAGGTGTCGTCGATATCGATGATGGCGACTGCGTCGTCTTCAAGATGGAGAGCCACAATCACCCCTCCTACATCGAGCCGTATCAGGGCGCGGCGACGGGTGTCGGCGGCATTCTGCGCGATGTCTTCACCATGGGCGCCCGCCCGATCGCAGCGATGAATGCGCTGCGTTTCGGCGAGCCGGACCATCCGAAGACCCGTCACCTCGTCTCTGGCGTCGTTTCCGGCGTTGGCGGCTACGGCAACTCCTTCGGCGTGCCGACCGTCGGCGGCGAAGTGGAATTCGACGCCCGCTACAACGGCAACATTCTGGTCAACGCCTTTGCCGCTGGTTTGGCGAAGTCGAACGCGATCTTCCTCTCGGAAGCCAAGGGCCTCGGCCTCCCAGTCGTCTATCTCGGCGCGAAGACGGGCCGCGACGGCGTTGGCGGTGCGACCATGGCGTCGGCTGAATTCGACGAATCCATCGAAGAGAAGCGCCCGACCGTTCAGGTCGGCGACCCCTTTACCGAAAAGTGCCTGCTGGAAGCCTGCCTGGAGCTGATGCAGACGGGCGCCGTCATCGCCATCCAGGACATGGGTGCTGCCGGCCTCACCTGCTCGGCCGTGGAAATGGGCGCCAAAGGCGATCTAGGCATCCTGCTCGATCTCGATACCGTGCCGGTGCGCGAAGAGCAGATGACGGCCTACGAAATGATGCTGTCGGAGAGCCAGGAGCGCATGCTCATGGTGCTGGAGCCCGAGAAGGAAGCCGTCGCCAAGGCGATCTTCGTCAAGTGGGGCCTCGATTTCGCCATCGTCGGCAAGACCACCGACGACCTGCGCTTCCGGGTTGTTCATCAGGGCGAGGAAGTCGCCAACCTGCCGATCAAGGATCTCGGTGATCAGGCGCCGGAATATGACCGTCCGTGGCGCGAGTCCGACAAGCGCGCGGCGCTGCCTGCCAACCTCGTTGCTGCACCGGCCGATTACAGTCAGGCGCTGTTGCAGCTCGTTGGCTCTCCCAATCAATCAAGCCGCCGCTGGGTCTACGAACAATACGATACCCTGATCCAGGGCAACTCGCTTCAGCTTCCTGGCGGTGATGCCGGCGTCGTTCGCGTCGAAAACCATGCGAGCAAGGCTCTCGCTTTTTCCTCTGACGTCACGCCGCGCTATGTTGAGGCAGACCCGTTCGAAGGCGGCAAGCAGGCGGTCGCGGAATGCTGGCGCAACATCACGGCAACCGGCGCAGAACCGCTGGCGGCGACCGACAACCTGAACTTCGGCAATCCTGAGAAGCCCGAGATCATGGGCCAGTTCGTCCAAGCCGTGAAGGGCATTGGAGAAGCCTGCCGGGTTCTCGATTTCCCCATCGTGTCGGGCAATGTCTCGCTCTACAATGAAACCAATGGTGTTGCGATCCTGCCGACGCCGACGATCGCCGGTGTTGGCCTTCTGCCCGACTGGAAGAAGATGGCGCGTATCGGCAGCGCCTCGATTGGCGATAAGGTGATCATGATCGGTACCGACGGCAGCCATCTCGGTTCGTCGGTCTACCTGCGCGATGTTATCGGCAGCACCGAAGGCCCTGCTCCGGAGGTCGACCTCTTTGCAGAGCGCCGCAACGGCGACTTCGTGCGCTCGGTCATCCGCAACAGCCAGGCAACGGCCTGCCACGATATCTCTTCAGGTGGCCTCCTGCTCGCTCTCGCCGAAATGGCGATGGCGTCAGGCAAGGGCCTCAGCATCAATCTCCGTGAATGCAGGGGAGCGCCGCACGCGCTGCTGTTCGGCGAAGATCAGGCCCGCTACGTGCTGACGGTGCCGGCGGATGTCGCAAACTTCGTCTGCGCCAATGCCGAAGGTGCGGGCATACCCTTCCGCCGCCTCGGCACGGTCGAGGGTAATAGCCTTGTGGTCGACGATCTGCTGTCGCTGCCGATTCAGCAATTGCGCGACGCCCATGAATCATGGTTCCCTGATTACATGGAAGGCCATGGCACGCTCGCTGCCACGGAATAATGCGCAAGGAGTAACGATCATGCCTATGAAACCCGGTGATATCGAAGACATGATCAAGGCTGGAATCCCCGGCGCCAAGGTAACCATTCGCGATCTCGCCGGCGACGGCGACCACTATGCAGCGGAAGTCGTCGCGGAAGCCTTTCGCGGCAAGAGCCGCGTGCAGCAGCATCAAATGGTCTATGAAGCCCTCAAGGGAAACATGGGCGGCTTACTGCATGCCCTGGCGCTGCAGACATCGGCACCTGATTGATAGCGAATGCAAAATGCCCGGTCACAAGCCGGGCATTTTGTTGTAGCCGGTCTCGGCAAAGACCGAGCCGGACCGTGGGCCGGCCGTCAGCAGCGTGAAGTCGAAGGGAGCCCGCAAGTCCGGACCCAGGACGTACTGCCGATGCACGCGCAGAAAGTCCTTCTTGATCTTCCTGTAGTGTCCAACGGTCAGCATCTGCTTGACGCGGATGAACGCCATCTTGGCTGGGCGTAGATCAGCGTGCCCGCAAACGGCCACCACCGGCACTTTGTAGAAATGGATTGCATCGGTCAGGCACTGGACATCGAGCCATTTGACGGTGTCGCATCTCGCTATCAGGCCCACGCGCGACCGCAGCAACTGCGCGGGACGCAACAATGCACATTGCAGGATTGCTGACCCGAGCGTCGCAAAGATCACGCTCTTGCCGGCGAGAATATCCGGATGCTGCTCGAGAAGTATGCCGATGACATGCGCCGCCACGCTGGAGCCCATGCTGTGAGATGAGATTACATATTCGTCCGCCGGCTCCGACAAGGCCGCCCGGGCAGTGGTGGCACAGCGATCGAGCCACTCGTTGAATTCTGGATGGCTCATCCGAGCAAGAGCCACCGCCATGCGCCAGTCCGCGAAAAGATGCAACGTGTAGAAACGTTCGGCAAAAGGTAGAAACGCGAAGACGAAGAAACACGACGCCAGCGCCGCGCTCCACAGAAGATGAAAGCCGGGCAACTCCATTCCGATCGGTATGACAGCGATCGTGGCACTGAGCGAGAAGCCGAGGATCATCATCAGAAACGGGAAGATGAAGAACAGTCCGAACCGCCAGGCATGCCTGAAATAGCCGGCCATCCCGCCATAGGCGATGACCTGCAACGCGCTCCAAAAACCTGCGCTGATCTGCGCCGCCCGGCCGTCCGTCCTAAGCCTTTCGACGAGGGCATTGTGGTCGAAGACATGGATGTGGTTGCTGGTCTCCCAGCCATCGGCGCTCGCTTGCACCTTGAAGCTCGTTGAATCCGGTCCGCATTCCGGTTCGCTTGTCACCGCTGAGAAATTCCAGACGGCCGCGCTTTGCTTTGCTGATCGTGCGTAGCGCGACCAGTGGGCACGCCCATCAAGCGGCTCGAACCCCGGAAAGTGGAGAACGACCCTTTTTGAAATCAATGTCATTATTCTCTTTCGTGGCCGCGCAGCGGCAATAATTGCTGCGCCGCAATCTGCGACAATTGTGGCGAAATCCGGGTGGATTCCCATGACGAGCGGGCGCGGCTAGCACCATATCGCGTCACTTCCGGAGGCGGCGTAACGCAAGGGCAACAATCCGCGCTCAGCAAACCGTTAGGGTGCTCTTTTTTTGCCCCGGCCTGCTGGAATTCCGCCGATCACATGCTATCTAAGCTTAACGATTGAAACGGCGGGCCTTTAACTCGCCTGTGGAAAGGATTAAGTCCCTATGAGCGGCATCAACGAATTCATCGACAACGAAATCAAGAGCAACGACGTCGTCCTCTTCATGAAGGGCACGCCGCAGTTTCCGCAGTGTGGATTCTCCGGCCAGGTCGTGCAGATTCTCGATTACATCGGCGTCGACTACAAGGGCATCAACGTGCTCGCTGACTCCGAAATCCGCCAGGGCATCAAGGATTATTCCAACTGGCCGACGATCCCGCAGCTCTACGTGAAGGGCGAGTTCGTCGGCGGATGCGACATCGTCCGGGAAATGTTCCAGGCCGGTGAGTTGCAGCAGCACCTGCAGGAACACGGCGTCACCGTTCGCGGCGCCGCCTGACCTGTCCGGTCACCGGGCGTCCGCCCGGTTTCCAAATCTTGTATTTTGAGTCCGAGGCGCTGTGCTGAACAGCGCCTTGGCCTGTTTATGGGAATTTCATTGTGACAGATTCATCACAAGCGGTGCACGCGGGCCAATTGCCCATGGGCAAAGGGGAATTCATAGCGCTCGCCGCCTTCCTGATGGCGGTCAATTCGCTTGCGATCGACATCATGCTTCCGGCGTTGCAGCAGATCGGCGCGAGCCTCGGCGTCGAGAGCGAAAATCACCGCCAGTTCGTCGTCTCCTCCTATCTGCTCGGGTTCGGCCTGGCGCAGCTCTTCTACGGTCCCCTCTCCGACCGCTTCGGCCGTCGCCTTCCGCTGCTGATTGGCCTCGTCATCTATATCTGTTCCGCACTCGGGATCGCGCTCGTGCCGTCCTTTGCCGGCCTCCTCGTGCTTCGCTTCGTTCAGGGCATTGGTTCGGCGGCCACGCGCGTCATCACGATCTCCATCGTCCGTGATATCTACGGCGGTCGGCAAATGGCGGAAGTGATGTCGCTGATCATGATGGTCTTCATGATCGTTCCCGTCATCGCGCCAGGCAGCGGCCAGATCATCATGTTCTTCGGTAGCTGGCATCTGATCTTTGTGTTCATCGCCATCATGGCGGCTTTGATTTCAATCTGGGCCTATCTCCGCCTTCCCGAAACCCTGCGTCCCGCGAATGTTCGCCCCTTCACCGCCCGCTCGGTAATCGGCGGCTTCAAGCTGGTTCTCACGAACCGCATTGCGCTCTGCTACACGATCGCCAGTACCTTCATCTTCGGTTCGCTGTTCGGCTTCATCAACTCCGCGCAGCAGATCTATGTCGGAATCTACGATCTCGGCGTGTACTTCCCCTTTGCTTTTGCCGGTGTTGCCGTCTTCATGTCGCTGTCGTCCTTCCTAAACTCGCGGCTCGTCGGCAAGTTCGGGATGCGGCGGCTGTCGCATGGCGCGTTGGTCGGCTTCATCACCATCAACACGATCTGGCTTGCAGCCCTCATCCTCGGACCGCATCCGATGCCCTTCCCCCTCTTCATCGGCTTCTTCGGTCTGGCGATGTTCCAGTTCGGGTGGATCGGCTCCAACTTCAACTCGCTTGCAATGGAGCCGCTCGGCCATGTCGCGGGAACGGCCTCGTCCGTGCTCGGCTTCATGAGCACGGTCGGCGGTGCGTTGATCGGCGCCGGTATCGGCCAGGCATTCAACGGCACCGCGCTGCCGATGGTCGCGGGCTATTTCACCGTCTCGATCATCGGTCTGATCTTCGTTTTGATCGCAGAAAAGGGGCGCCTTTTCCAACCGCACAATCCCGCGGTCTGATCGGCTCGCCCCACTTCATATTTCAGGATTTCCATTATGACGCCTGCCCATAAACCACATGTTGAAAATCAGGGCTCCCGCCGAATAGGCATGGGCTTCGTCGAATTCGTCGTCACCATCGCCATCATGACGGCCAGCATCGCCATGGCGATCGACAGCATGTTGCCTTCCCTGCCAGCGATCGGCCACTCGCTTGGCGTCACCAACGCCAACGATACGCAGCTGGTGATCGGCGTCTTCTTCCTCGGCTTCGGCGTGTCGCAGATCATCTTTGGCAGCCTGTCGGACACCTTCGGTCGTCGCAACATCCTGCTCGGCGGTCTGGCGGTCTATGTGCTCGCCATGTTCGCCGCGGCTGCCACCGGCAGCTTTGAAATGCTGCTGGTCATGCGCTTCATTCAGGGCCTCGGAGGCGCTGCCGTTCGCATTACCACCATGGCGATCGTTCGTGACTGCTTCGGCGGCCGCGAGATGGCGCGTGTCATGTCCTACGTGATGATCGTCTTCATGATCGTGCCGATCGTGGCACCTTCGGTGGGTCAGTTGATCATCACCTATGCCAACTGGCACTGGATCTTCATCCTGCTCGGCCTGGTTGGCGCAATCCTGTTCATCTGGGCGCTGCTGCGTCTCAAGGAGTCTCTGCCGAAGGAGGAGCGCATCCCACTTTCGGTCGGCTCCGTCGTCGACGGCTTCAAGACCGTTCTGACCAACAAGATCACCTGCGGCTACATGATCGGTCTCACCATGTTCACGGGCGTCATCAGCGCCTACGTCATTTCGGTCCAGCAGGTTTTCGGCGAGGTCTACGGGCTTGGCGACTGGCTGCCGATCGCGTTTGCGGCAACGGCAGGCGGTATCGCGGTGGCAAACTTCGCCAACGGCTTCTTCGTGCGCAAGTTCGGCATGCGCCGCATTTCGCACGTCGCCATGATCCTGTTCACGATCGTCTCGGCAATCGGCTACGTCAAGGCGCTTGGCGGCCGCCCCGATTTCGCCTTCGCCTATGCGCTCTTCACCATCCTGCTGATGATGTTTGCCGTCATCGCGACCAATTTCACTGCGATCAGCCTGGAGCCGATGGGCAATCTGGCCGGCACGGCGACCGCCATCACCGGCTTCGTGTCGACGACCTTCGGCGCGATCCTCGGCGGCACGGTTGGCCAGCTGTTCAATGGCACAGTCCAGCCGCTGTTCGGCGGCTTCGCGGTCTTCGGCGCGATCAGCATCGCCGCAACGCTCTGGGCGGAAGGCGGCAAGCTCTTTACGCATCCGG
Source organism: Rhizobium sp. LjRoot258 (assembly GCF_964254185.1). Taxonomy (NCBI): domain Bacteria; kingdom Pseudomonadati; phylum Pseudomonadota; class Alphaproteobacteria; order Hyphomicrobiales; family Rhizobiaceae; genus Rhizobium; species Rhizobium sp. LjRoot258. The sequence continues at coordinate 1,649,878 of NZ_CAXUST020000001.1, forward strand.
GCGACAGCCCTCAGCTCGATCCGAGTGCCGGACACTTCTAATGGCTGGTTCGGCTTCCTTCAATAGGAATGCGCTACACTTCCGTGGTGGTCGCTCGCGGCACTCGTTGCGGGCGGCACTCCCTCTCAGGTTTATCGCCAGACCAGAACAACCGACGCAGCCAGCGCCAATGCCATGACGATATTGAAGAGCCTGGCCGAACGCTCACCCCGGAGAAGGCTGGCCATAAGCGCGCCCGTCGCAAGCCACAGCATGCCCGCAGGAAATGCCGCAGCAACAAAAAGTGTCCCCATCCACAAGGCGGCGCTGATTGGATTGTACTGCACAGGTACGAGATAGGTACTTCCCGCACTCAGGGCGACAAGCCAGCCTTTTGGATTCAGCCACTGGAAGAGGAAAGCTTGAAGAAATCCCGTCGCACGCCCCTGACCGTCCGCCTCGAAGGTGCCTGCATTGACGATCTGCCAAGCTAACAACAGCAAGAACAGAGATCCCGCCACCTTCATCGCAATCACAACCGTTGGCGCAGCCGCGACAATCTCTCCAACGCCGAAGGCGCTCAGAACAATCATCACCCCCATTCCCACCGACGCACCGATCGGACAGGTGATACCTCTCAAAGCGCCGACGGCCGCACCGGCGGACAGGATCATCGCGTTACTGGGCCCCGGCGTGACCGCCGCGATAAATGCAAACAACAGGAAGGCCAGCGCCTGAGCAGTATCCATGTTCGCTCTCCAGGTCGTTTCAACATAGGAGGAGCATCCTAAGCTCGGCGTTTCCTTCTGGTATTGTATGTCTGTGCAAACGCGGCCGATCCATTGACGCTGATGATTTGCCTTGAAGCGGAAACGGAGGCGCGCGAGGTGAGCGGCCTGCGCCAAACGTATTCCACATTTAGGAGCCCGACAGTTCGGTGGGCTTTTTGTCAGACTGTGAAGACCTCACGCCGCAGGAGTTCCCAGCTCGCCCTGTCCGGCGTAATCAGCAAGCCGCCGGTGATGTGATGCGGCAGATACGGCGACCCGTCAAAGCGGGCCGCATAGGCCCCGGCCTCGATGCTGAGAAGCGTGCCGGCAAGATGATCCCAGGGCATCAGCTTGTTATACATGAGATAGTGCACGTGGCCGCCCGCAAAGGCCCGATATTCGTGGGCTGCGCAGCGGTAGTTGGCGAGGAACCGGACCTTGGCCAGATTGGCAAGGATTTCGCCACGTTTGGGCTTCGGCAGGAAGCCGGTCGACGCCATGCCGACCATCTGGTCCAGCGCGACGGGCGCAGCGACGGAGAGCCGTTCTGTTTCGCCGCCGGGACGCCGAAGCCAGGCGCCGCCGCCCTTCTCTGCGATCGCCCAATCGTCACCCATCGGGTCGTAGATGATGCCGGCGACCGTTTCGCCCCTGGCCACGACCGATGCCATGACGCCAAAGGCCGGTATCCCGGACGCGAAGTTGAACGTCCCATCGACGGGGTCCACGACGACAGCAAGGTCGGCGCCTTCGAGCTTGCCGAGTAGCGCGGGATCGGCAGCAACTGACTCCTCGCCGACGAACACAGCGTCCGGCCAAAGCGTGGCCGCCTCCGCCTTGATCATCCGCTCCGCCTGCAGATCGGCCTCCGTGACCAGATCGGTTGCCTCGCTCTTGGCGCGGACGTCATTGCTCCCAAGTCGGCGGAAACGCGGCAAGATCTCCGCCTTCGCCGCCCGCCGGAGGAGATCGGCAAGCGTCGTGGTATCTATCGTCGAACTCATGGAATTTCCTTCTTGGCGTGCGCGCCGATTACGCACTCTTCGGCGCGGTCTCCCCGGCCATCAGGCCGGCGAAATCGAAAAGTTTGGGATCGAGGAGATGCGATGGGTTCACATGCGCAAGTGCTCGGAGCATGGTATCCTTGCGGCCCGGCATCCGGCGCTCGATATCGGCCAGCATATCCTTCATCGCATTGCGCTGTAGCCCGTCTTGCGAGCCGCAGAGGTCGCAAGGAATGATCGGAAACTGCATTGCCGCGGCAAACTTCGCCATGTCGTCTTCCGCGCAGTAGGCGAGCGGGCGCAGAACCATCAGGTTGCCCTCGTCGTTGAGCAGTTTGGCCGGCATCGAGGCCAGCCGCCCACCATGAAAGAAATTCATGAAGAAGGTTTCGAGGATATCCTCGCGGTGGTGGCCGAGCACCAATGCGTCGCAGCCCTCCTCCTTGGCGATCCGGTAGAGATTGCCGCGGCGCAGGCGCGAACAGAGCGAGCAATAGGTCGCCCCTTCCGGAACCTTCTCCTTCACGATCGAATAGGTGTCGCGATACTCGATACGGTGCTTGACGCCGATCCTCGTGAGATAGTCGGGCAGGATATGCTTTGGAAAGTTCGGCTGTCCCTGATCGAGATTGCAGGCGATCAACTCGACCGGCAACAGACCGCGCCATTGCAGGTCGAGCAGCAGCGCCAGCAGCCCATAGGAATCCTTGCCGCCGGAGAGGCCGATCAGCCAGCGCTGCTGGCCTCTGAGCATGCCGAAGTCGTCGAACGCCTGCCTGATCTGACGCAGCAGACGCTTCCGCAGCTTGTTGAACGAGACGGAGCTCGGCGCATCGGCGAACAGCGCATGCGCGATGCCGCCGTCAGCTGCCGCTGTCTCCACCTCGTCGGCAATATTGGCTGCGATGTTCATATCTTCGTCCAATCAGAGTCTGATCTGCTCTAGCAGAAAGCCACGACGCAACACAGCATCAATCGCCGAAAACCGACCATCCGGTGCGAGCCGCCAGCATCTCAAGCGCAACAGCGCCGAGCTGCGAGTTCCCAACCTTGTTCAGCCCCGGAGACCAGACCGCCATCGATGCAATCCCGGGAGCAACGGCGAAGATGCCGCCGCCAACGCCGCTCTTGCCGGGCAGACCAACGTGATAGGCGAAGTCGCCCGATCCGTCGTAATGACCGCAGGTGAGCATCAGGGCGTTAATACGCCGCGCGCGCTTCGGCGACACCACCGACAGACCCGCCACAGGGTTGCTGCCGCGTGCCGCCAGAAACAGGCCGGCCTTGGCAAGCTGCTCGCATGACATCGACAGCGCGCATTGGTGAAAATAGACACCGAGCACGTGTTCGACCGGGTGCTCGAGATTGCCGTAGGCTTTCATGAAATTGGCGAGCGCGAAGTTCCGGAAGCCCGTATGCGTTTCCGATTTCGCAACCCGACCGTCGATGGTGACCCCGTCGTCGTCTGAGAGGTAGCGCACAAAGCGCAGCAGCTCGCCGATCGCCTCGCGTGGCGCATGCCCTGATATGACGACATCGGTCACCGCGATCGCGCCGGCGTTGATGAAGGGATTGCGCGGAATGCCCGATTCCTGCTCGAGCTGTACGATCGAGTTGAACGCCGAACCGGAAGGCTCGCGGCCGACGCGCTTCCACAGCTGCTCGCCAACTTTTCCCAGCGCCAGCGTCAGCATGAAAACCTTGGAGATGCTCTGGATCGAAAACGGAACGGCGCTATCGCCGACGCTGTAGATCCTGCCGTCGACCGTCGTCACGGTCAGCCCGAACTGGTTCGGATCAACCTTGGCCAGATCGGGAATGTAATCTGCCACCCTGCCCTCGCCGATCCTCGGCTTGAGTTCGGTATAGATCCCGTCGAGGATCGCCTGCAAATCCGTCATGATCATCTCGCTCCAGATAACAAAAAAGCCGCCCCGAGAGGCGGCTTTTCCGTATGCGAAAACGCCTCTCGCTGATTAGCGAGAATAGAATTCGACCACCAGATGCGGTTCCATGACGACCGGATACGGTACGTCGCCGAGAGCCGGAACACGAGCGAAGGTAGCAACCATCTTGTTGTGGTCGGCTTCGATGTAGTCCGGAACGTCGCGCTCAGCCAGACCAACCGATTCCAGAACGGAAACGAGTTGCTTCGACTTCTGACGAACTTCAATGACGTCGCCAGCCTTGCAACGGTAAGAACCGATGTTGACGCGGACGCCGTTCACGGTCACGTGGCCGTGGTTCACGAACTGGCGGGCAGCGAAAACGGTCGGAACGAACTTGGCGCGATAGACGATCGCGTCCAGACGGGACTCCAGAAGACCGATCAGGTTTTCAGAGGTGTCACCCTTGCGGCGGGCGGCTTCAGCGAAGATTGCACGGAACTGCTTTTCGCGCAGGTCACCGTAGTAGCCCTTGAGCTTCTGCTTGGCGCGCAGCTGCACACCGAAGTCAGACAGCTTGCCCTTGCGGCGCTGACCATGCTGGCCCGGGCCGTATTCGCGGCGGTTCACCGGGGACTTCGGACGGCCCCAGATGTTTTCGCCCATACGGCGGTCAATCTTGTACTTAGACGATTCGCGCTTGCTCATCGTATTTCCTTTCAGAAAGTTAGAACGGTCTGTTGCCAAACCGCGTGAAGGAAACACGCCCTCCTTTGATCTTCTTTCGAGGATCCGACAGGATCATCCCATTACGCGAACAGGACAAATCCACGGGACATGTCAAATGAAACACCGGACATCTCTGCCCGGTGCTGGCGCGGTCTTTAGGGGGAAGTCGCTGGAATGTCAATCACAATCCACATCTGTCCCGTCCCTAGCGTTCGCTTTTCGCCGGAGAACAACTCGGCCTCGATCGCTGCGTTATTCTGCAGCAGAGGGAACGTCGGCCATATCAGCCGCATTTGCATCGCCTGGCGCCGTCTGGCGGTTCATGTCGGGAAACGCGACGATACGCTTGCCCGAAAAGTCGGTATGCACGACGACGGTGCCCTGCTCTTCAAAATATCCGAGTAGGCGTCTGGCCCGCCGTGCCGAATGGGTGCCGTAGGCGCGTGCAATCCGGGCGTCCGAGGGGCACGGTTCGCCGCAGACGGCGGCCTTCGCCAGCATCAGGAAGACGCCCTGCAGATCATCGGTAACACCGGTAGAGAGCGACAGCGCCGTCGCCCACGCCTCCGTCTCCGCCGTTGCCGCGTCCACGCCGGAGCGCGAAATCGCGACCCGACGCCTGAACTCCGGCAAAGACATCGGCGGACCGGGAACCCGGCGCATACGAACTCGCACGAGGAACTCCTGGTAAAGCACAGAATCCGTTCGGAATCCGGAGTCCGGATCGTCCAGAATTTCGTGAAGCACGGCTGTCAGGCGCTCCTCTCGCTCCTCCGCCGATAGCTCAGACTGTGGCACCCGCGTCTCCGAGGGGGGAGCCGAGGCAGCAGGCGCCGAACGCGCCAATTCGGCGAGAATATCAGTTGTCGGCCGCGGCGCAGGCGGGGCGCGACGGATGATCGGACGCTGGAATTCTTCCGGATCCGGCGTGAAGATCAGGTCTTCGACGTCTTGCGGCGCATCCGGCAGCGGCATGAGCTTGGGACTTGACGAACGCGCGGACGTTTCAACATTACCGATCTGGATCGGTAGCGGACGGCGCGACAGCGCCGGGCCCAGCGCGACGAAGTTTCCGCGCTTCAGGTCGCGGAACATTTCCGCCTGCCGGCGGTCCATGCCGAGCAGGTCGGCCGCTCGTGCCATGTCGATATCGAGGAAGGTGCGGCCCATCAGGAAGTTCGAGGCTTCTGCGGCCACGTTCTTGGCGAGCTTGGCGAGGCGCTGCGTCGCAATCACTCCGGCAAGACCGCGTTTGCGGCCACGGCACATCAGGTTCGTCATCGCACCGAGCGACATCTTGCGGGCGTCTTCCGAGACGTCGCCACCGACCGAAGGCGCAAACATCTGTGCCTCGTCGACCACGACGAGAACCGGATACCAGTATTCGCGGTCGGCATCGAACATGCCGTTGAGGAAAGCGGCGGCGGCACGCATCTGCTGCTCGATATCAAGCCCTTCGAGTGTCAGGACGCAGGAGACGCGATGCTGGCGGATACGGTTGGCAATGCCGGCCAATTCTGCTTCGGTCCGCTCGCCGTCGACGACGACATGGCCGAATTTATCCGACAGCGTGACGAAATCACCTTCGGGATCGATGATGACCTGCTGCACCCACTGCGCGGATTGCTCCAGCAGGCGGCGGAGCAGGTGCGACTTGCCGGAGCCGGAATTGCCCTGCACCAGAAGACGGGTAGCCAGAAGCTCCTCGATATCGAGCGTGGCCGGATTCCCCCCCGACGCCGATCCCATATCGATACCAACCTGCAATGTCACATTCCTCTTTCAATCGAACACGGCGTGCTAGCAGGTTTGACCGTGTCTTTGGCGACACGGATGCACAAACCCACAGGAGAAAACGTCAGAACCGGATTTTGAGCATGCGCGTGAAGGCAAGGCTGATGGCGAGCGGAACAATCAACACCGCTAGCCCCACGCGCAGACCCGACACCTCGGCGATGAAACCGATGAGCGGCGGCCCGATCAGAAAGCCTGTAAGAGCCATAAAGGACAGGATGGCGACATTGGCTGCCGCGGGTCGGTCCTTGAGGCTTGCCGCCGCCGTGACGGCCAGGGGAAAGCCGACCGACACACCAATGCCGACCAGCCCAAAGCCAGCCAACGTCACCAGGCTATGCCAGGCAAAGACGATGATCAGCATGCCCACAAGAGCAGCCGCCCCGCAGCCCCTGGCCAGTAAAATCGCGCCGAAACGCTGCTTCAGATGGTCGCCGCTGAAGCGCCCGGCGGCCACCATCGAGGCAAAGATCGTATATCCGATGCCGGTCATCATACCGTCGGTCCTGAAAACGTCTTTGAGATAGACAGCCGACCAGTCGGCAATCGCCCCTTCGGTCATGGTAATCCCGAAGACGAAGGCGCAGATGCCGAAGAGCGCGCTGCTCGGCAATTTGAATGGCGCATGCGGCGGTGCCGACCCAGCCTCGCGATCGGGCGGCAAGCGGAGGCTTGCCAGGACAGCAAACGGCAAAACGATGGAGGCCGCCACCACGATCGCCCATTCGGCCGGCGTTGCAATGGCCACCATCGCCGAACCCAGCAAGCTGCCGGCCATGATACCAAGGCTCCAGAACCCATGGCAGCGGTTCATGATAATCGAGCCGGTATCCTTTTCGGCGCGATCCGCCTCGACATTCAGCCCCAACTCCAGCGTCGACATCGCGATGCCAAGCAGCGTCAGCGCAATGAAGAGCTCTACCGGCGTATGGGAGAAGGCCGGTAGGCAGACAATCACCGAGAAGACGAAGAAGCCAGCTATGACAGTGGCCTTGCCGCCGATATGAGACACCACTCGACCGGCGACGGGCAGCGTCGAGAGAATACCGACCGGCATTCCGAGCAAGGCCAGCGCAAGATCGGCAGGCCCGAGTTCCAAACGGGCCTGGATTTCAGGAATGCGCGGCAACCAGCTGCCGAACGCAATCGGCTGCAGGAAAAAGATAGCCATGACACTTTTTTGGAAGGACATGCGGAGCCTGGCGGGATCGATGCGAATCACAACCCCCAGTCTGCGCAGTCGCTTAGCTTTGCGATAGCCCTTATTGCATCAAGACCAGATTGGTGTTGGCGCTAGCGCCGAACGTCAAGCCAAGAGCCCAAATCCCTGCATCAGCCGCCGCGTCGCAAAATCGGGATTGCCCGAGGTGAATACCGCAAAGTCGAAATTATCGGAGTGCACAGCATCGGCGACCTGCGGTACCAGACTGCGGGCGCGCCGCGCAATCGCCTCCGCCGGGTCCAGCCAATCGACCGGCCAGGGTGCGAGCCGCCGGAAGACGTTGGCCATGAAGGGATAGTGCGTGCAGGCAAGCACCACGATGTCGGTCTTGCGACCGTCCTTCTCCACGAAACACTGGTCGATCTCGGACAGCACGACCTCGTCGGATACGGAATCCCCGCGGATATAGGCCTCCGCCATTCGCGCCAGGTTTTCGGAGCCAACGAGGCGTACATTGCATTGCTGCGCGAATGACTGAATCAGATCGCGTGTATAGGCGCGCTTGACCGTCCCTGGCGTCGCCAGCACCGAGACGAGCCCTGAGCGCGTCCGCTCCGCCGCCGGCTTGATCGCCGGTACCGTACCGACGAAGGTCATCTGAGGAAAGGCCGCGCGCAGATCGGCGCCAACCAGCGTGAACGCCGTGTTGCAGGCGATGATGCAGACCTCTGGGTCATGCTCCGCAAGCAGCCTGGCGAAAAGGCTGATGATCCGTTCCTTCAGCGCTTGCTCTTCCCAGCCGCCATAGGGAAAGCCGGCATCGTCAGCGATGTAGATAAAACCGCGCTCGGGCATCAGAACGCGCGCCTCACGCAGCACTGTCAGCCCCCCGATGCCGGAATCGAAGACCAGAACCGGTTTCAGCTCATTCGCCGCTGGGGTCATCGTTCGGCTGTTCCTTGGCATCTGCAGGTGGTCGGCTGCCGCGCGGATACTTCCGCGAGAAGCGGTCGAGGGAGGAGATCACGCCGCGCAACACGCTGATTTCTTGCTCCGTGAAGGCGCGGCGGGACAGGACTGCGCGCAGATTGTCGACCATTTTGGGCTTTTTCCCGGCAGGGTGGAAATAATTGCGGGCCTCCAGTGCCTCTTCCAGCTGGTCGTAGAGGCCGAACAATTGTTCCTTGGTCGATTGCGTCTGTGACATCGCCTGGAAGGGAACGGTTCCGATATCTTCCATGCCCGACTTCATCCACTCATAGGACATCAGCAACACGGCTTGCGCGATATTCAGCGACGCGAAAGCGGGATTGACCGGGAAGGTGACGATCTCATCGGCAAGCGCGACTTCCTCGTTGGTCAAACCCCACCGCTCGCGGCCGAACAGGATTCCGGTGCCCTCGCCCGCGCGGAATTTCGCCCGCAGCGTCTCTGCCGCCACGACAGGCGAACGCACTGGTTTGAAACCGTCCCGCTCGCGCGCCGTCGTCGCATAGACGAAGTTCAAGTCGGCGACCGCCTGTTCCAGCGTCTCGAAGACCTTCGTGCCATCGATCACATGATCTGCCTTCGAGGCGGCAGCCTGAGCTTTGTCGTTCGGCCAGCCGTCGCGCGGGTTGACGAGCCTGAGTTCCGCTAGGCCGAAGTTCGCCATGGCGCGCGCAACCATTCCGATGTTCTCTCCCATCTGGGGTTCGACGAGAATGATAACCGGACCTTCGGTGAGAAGTTGCCGCTCGCTGTTCGTGCCTGCCATGACGCTGGATCCTTTTGCTACGGGCGGAATAGACAAGCCAGGCCAAAACGGCAAGGGTCAAGCGTTCGGGTAGAGCCTGTCCAACGTCGAAGTAATCATCTCCACGCCCAGGCGCGCGCCGGCACGTGACAGCGCCAGGTGCCGTGCGGGCGCACTGCTAGTCTTTCGGTCGACGAAAAAACACTCCGACTGACGCCCTGCCAGAAGCGTCACGCGTTGGAGCTCTGCGTTCATCAGCTTAATGCTCTCGGCATCGCACGCAGGGCCCCCGTCGTCTTTGGCCATGATCCGCGCCCAATAGGTCGCCGCGAGAAAGATTGCCAGCGTCTGCCGGGTGTGTCCCGGTCTGGTGACAACTGACCAGGTCGAACCGAGAGGACGTGCTGCAGCTGTTAGATCGCGGTAGGCAGCGTCCAGCTTTTGCGAAAGAGCGATCAGCAAATCTGTCGCTTCCCTCGCAGCCGCGGCCGAAAGCAGCTCCTCCAGCGCCGCAAACCATTTGCCTAGCGCGACATCGAGCGCCCCCCGTGTTCGCGCCGGAAAGACGACGAATGCGACGAACGTGCCCGCCGCGGCCCCAAGCATCGTTTCTTCGATACGCAGCATGAGCAGGTCGACCGTCAGCGTCCCGATCATCCCGTAGACCAGGCAGAGCGCGATTGAGACGAAGAAGGTCATCGTCGCGTAGGACGTCTGCAGGAAATAGAACGCGAGGAAAATGGCAACCGTCGTGACCGCCAGCGCAGCTACCACATGCGTCGTGAGAAACGTCGCCAAGACCAGCCCCATCGCAATCCCAAAGAGCGTCCCAAGGGAACGCTGCAGGGCCTTCATCGCGGTGTCGCCACGGGAGTTCGTGTTGGTGAACACCAGGAAGGAAGCGAGCACGGCCCAAAACCAGCGCTCGCGCGATAGCATCAAGCCGAACGTCATCGCGATCGCGGATGCTAGCGTTACCTGCAGCGCCGAACGGATCAGGGGATTGGCCAGCGAAAAGTCGATCTTGGCCGGGGCGCCATCCGTTTCTGTCACGGCAGCGACCTCGGCAAATCCGGTCGAGTAGCCCTTTTCGATCGTCCGCGCGAGCAGCGCGCGCGCCTCACCGAGGCGGATCAATGCCTGGCTCGTCTCAGCTTGCAATTCATCGGGCGTCACCGGCGTCCTGGGGATGGGATCTCCCTCGATGATGGCGTGAACGAGAGCAAACGGCGGCACGCTTTGCGAACTCAATACGATCGCGCTCTCGGCGGCAAGGTGAGCGTCGAACAGGCGGATAGCCAACTCGCCGGCGGGCTCCGTGCCGGCATCGAACACACCCGTCGGTGGCCGGGGAATGAAGCCCTCCGCCATGAGCACGACTTCCTTCAGGCGCTCCTCCAGCTGGCGCAGTTCCTGCGCATCTTTGTCCGTCATTCGCCCCACGGACGCGATTACCGCGATCTTGAATAGAATCTGGTTGATGCGGCCGCGTACGCTTTCCAGCGAACGCAAGAGATCCCGACGCCAATCATCGGGAAGCACGACAGAACGCACAACATGCCCGATCAGCGCCGGAGCGACCGGTCCGATTGCAATCAGCGGCAGCTCTGCAATGGACGGGCGGAAGTAAGCACCCATGAAATAGGATGTGAAGGCGAACATGCCGATCGCATGCCCCCGCGGGCCGAACACCCGTCCGGCCGCGGCAAGAAAGATGATGAGCAGGAAGGCTGCGTCTGAGACAGGGCGATTTGCTTCCAGCGCCGCAGCAAGGCCAACAACGCAGACACTCGCCACGCAACCAAATAAACGCGTCACAAGCTGCGGCGCGCTGCCCTTGTCTTTTACCGCGACGCCGCCTTCGATCGACAAGACAATGCCGAGACCGTAGGCGGCGGTTGGCAGCGGAAACAGCTGATGGTGGATTGCGAGCAGCGCCGCAAATGAAAGCGCTATCGTCAGCGTCACACGCGACGCCATTCGCAGACACGACAGCGCCGGGTCGTGGGCGAGCAACCAGTCACGAAAGTCAAAACCGGAAAGCAAGCTGCTCTGGCCCCTCATTCGCGCCCCTCAGACAGCCAATGATAGAGGCAGTTTTCGACAAGTACCAACGGACGGCTTCGCCGTCCCTCCACGTAACCGTTACCCGACGGTGAGAACCTAGCGCACCGACCATCTCGGAAAAGTGCGGCCCTAAGTTATCGGAGCCATCACTGGCCCTTGGCGATCTGCACCATGGTGTTCTTGAGCGAATTTGGTGGCTGCCCAGGATCACCCTCGGTGACGATGTCATCGATCACAGGTTTGCCGGCCTCGTCGCGCATCTCGAACCGCACGGTGGTCACGGCCTGCTTGTCCGATCCGTCATCCATGCATGTCGCCTTCTTGAAAGTGACAATCACTTCCGTCGCCCCGTCAGCGCCAGGCTTCGGCGTATACGTCAAATCCTCGAGAGGACATGCATCCTCGCCATTAACGATGACGTCGTAGTCGAAAGGCGAAACCCCGTCTTCGTCGGCAGCCGGATTCTGGATCGCGGCCTGGTATTTGGTCACGAAGTCCTTGCTATACAGCGTCGAAAGCTTGCTTGCATCGAAGATGTCGATCCAGTCGCTGTCCGCACCCGACCAGTTCTTGATCGTTGCATCCATGATCTCCTTGACCGGTGCCGTAACGTCGGCGGCAAGGATCAGTGCGGTCGAGCCGAGAAGGACGGCCAGGGCAAGAGAAATCTTCTTCATGACGAATATCCGGGCAATGGTTTCGCGGCGGAGACTAGCCATTTTCGTCGGCTTGGCAATGGCCGCAAAAACGCCGCCCCGCCCGCTTCCGGCTTTGCACTCCCGGCGCACAATGCTATAGCGCTCGGGATTTGATATCACCCACCCGGGACGCCCGTCCCTTCTAAGCTTAACGAGGCAGATACATGAAGAAGATCAAGGTCGCCAATCCCGTCGCCGATCTCGACGGCGATGAAATGACTCGCATCATTTGGCAGCTCATCAAGGATAAGCTGATCCATCCGTATCTTGACCTCGACATCGACTACTTCGACCTCTCCGTCGAAAACCGCGACGCCACCAACGACCAGGTCACGATCGACGCCGCCAACGCCATCAAGAAGCACGGCGTCGGCATCAAGTGCGCGACGATCACGCCCGACGAAGACCGCGTCAAGGAATTCAACCTCAAGCAGATGTGGAAGAGCCCGAACGGCACGATCCGCAACATCCTCGGCGGCGTCATCTTTCGCGAGCCGATCATCTGCCAGAACGTTCCGCGCCTCGTTCCCGGCTGGACCAAGCCGATCGTCGTTGGCCGTCACGCTTTCGGCGACCAGTACCGAGCCACCGACTTCAAATTCCCCGGCAAAGGCAAGCTGACCATCAAGTTCGTCGGTGAAGACGGCCAGGTCATCGAAAAGGAAGTCTTCGACGCCCCGGGCGCCGGCGTGGCCATGGCTATGTACAACCTCGACGAGTCGATCCGCGAGTTCGCCCGCGCCTCGATGATGTACGGCCTGATGCGCAAGTGGCCGGTCTATCTGTCGACCAAGAACACCATCCTCAAGGCCTACGACGGTCGCTTCAAGGACATCTTCGAAGAAGTCTACCAGACCGAATTCAAGGATCAGTTCAAGGAAGTCGGCATCACCTACGAACACCGGCTGATCGACGACATGGTCGCATCCGCTCTGAAGTGGTCTGGCGGCTACGTCTGGGCGTGCAAGAACTATGACGGCGACGTCCAGTCCGACACGGTCGCACAGGGCTTCGGCTCGCTCGGCCTGATGACCTCGGTTCTGCTCACCCCGGATGGCAAGACCGTCGAAGCCGAAGCCGCACACGGCACGGTTACCCGCCACTACCGCCAGCACCAGAAGGGCCAGGAAACCTCGACGAACTCGATCGCCTCGATCTTCGCCTGGACCCGTGGCCTCGCTCACCGCGCCAAGCTCGACGACAATGCCGAACTCGCAAAGTTCGCGGCCACGCTCGAAAAGGTCTGCGTCGACACAGTCGAAGCCGGCTTCATGACCAAGGATCTGGCGCTGCTTATCGGCCCCGATCAACCTTGGCTGTCGACCACCGCCTTCCTCGATAAGATCGACGCGAACCTGCAGAAGGCCATGGCTTAAGCCATCAGCGATATGCGAACGGTGCGGCGGGGATTTCCCCGCCGTTTTCGTTTCAGCGACGTCAAAGGGGAACGCGAACAATGACCACAACGATCCGTCCGCTACAACCATCCGACCGCGCCGCCTGGGAGCCGCTTTGGGCCGGCTATCAGCGCTTCTACGAGGTCGTCATTCCGCCGGAGACGACGGATCTGACCTGGGGTCGCTTTCAGGACCCCGCCGAGGACATGCACGCGCTCGGCGCCTTCGACGATAGCGGCCGCCTCGTCGGCATAGTCCACGCCATCTTCCATCGCTCGACCTGGCTGCCAAAGTGGACCTGCTATCTGCAGGATCTCTATGTCGACGACACGCAGCGCGGTCTCGGCACCGGCGCGTCTCTCATCGACGCCGTCGCCGATCTCGCCCGTGAACATGGTGCCGGTCGACTCTACTGGATGACGCACGAAACAAACGCAACGGCGCGAAAACTCTACGACAGGATCGCCGAGCGATCTGGCTTCATCCAATATCGCAAGGCGCTCTAAATAGTTGCGGACTTTGCGCTGGGCCTCTCTGTCCTATCTCCCTGGTGGCCGGGCTTGATACGCTATGTTCGGATCCAAGGAGCGTAAATAGAAAATGAGGAGGAGTGCATGGCAGACGAACTGGTATTCTATACGAACCCCATGTCGCGTGGTCGCATCGCCCGCTGGATGCTGGAGGAGACCGGCGTACCTTACAAAACAGAAATCATGACCTTTGGCGGAACCATGAAGTCGCCGGAGTACCTTGCCATCAACCCGATGGGCAAGGTTCCCGCGGTCCGGCATGGCAAGACGGTCGTCACCGAGTGCGCCGCAATCTGCGCCTACCTCGCTGACGCCTTCCCCGAGGCAAACCTTGCTCCAAAGCCGGATGAACGCGGCAGCTACTATCGCTGGATGTTCTTTACCGCCGGACCGCTCGAAGCCGCAGCCACCAACAAGGCATTGGGCTTTGAAACGCCTCCCGACAAAGCCCGGATGGCGGGATATGGCAGCTTCGCCGATGTGATGAACACGCTGGAGACCGCCGTCAGTACCACGCCCTACGTTGCCGGAGATCGCTTCACGGCAGCCGACGTCTACGTCGGCTCGCATATTGGCTGGGGCCTGGGCTTCGGCACCATCGAGAAGCGGCAGGCCTTTGTCGATTATCTCGGGCGAGTCACCGATCGCCCGGCCCATAAGCGCGCCGTCGCAATCGATGACGAGGCCATGAAGATCGCCCAGTAGCGACCAGAGGCTCAGGTAAGCGGCATGTGGATGTCAGTCAAAAGCTCGGTCGGCGGCACATCGCGTGGGTTATTGAGATACTCCTCGAACATCACACCGTCGCGAAGCTGCCGGCCTGAAGCGGGCAACCATTCCGCATAGAGCCACTGGTAAGCCTTGTGCATGTCAGCATAGGGGCCTTTGTGGCGCAGCACCGCATACTCCCCGCCGTCCAGCACGCGGCGTTCGAACGGCGCCGTGACGGTAATCTCGCCGTCGGTGGTCACACATGCGACCGACCGCAGCTTTTCGGCCGGCACAATGTCGGGATCGTCGAGATAGACACCGATCATGCGCATCGTAGGCTTGGCAAGCCCACGCGCATTAAGCGTGCCGAACAAGGTCTCGAACGCCTGGCTGATCTGCATGTACGAGCCGACATGCGGCACGCCAAGCAATTGAATTGGTTCAATCTTCCGTAAGGTAACGTCAAACATGGCTGCAGTCTTTCCGTTGGGTGAGGGCTCAAAGGCTTTGTGGCTTCCCTCTTTCCGGTATTGCGCCGGCGGCATGCCGTAGACCGATTTGAAGATACGGTTGAAGGACTGGAGGTTGGGATAGCCCGATCGCTTTGCGATTTCCCCGACAGAAAGACCTGTGCGCACGATGTCGCCGGCGGCGCGATGCAGCCGCACCGCTTGACGGTCGCCGCAAGCGTTTCGCCGTGAACCGCCCGATAGATCCTGTGCCAGTGGTAGCTCGACATGCAGGCGATTTCGGCAAGTCTGTCCATGTCGAGCTCTTCGTCGAGATGATCATGGATATAGGCCGATACCCGTCGCAGACGGTGCTCGCAGAGTGCCCATGCCGTTTCGCCATTCATGTCTGAACCTCGTGCAACTCGATCGGCTGCAGAACACCATACTGCGATTTGACAAATCCCGCGGACTTTGACGAATCCGCCAATGAAAAGGCGGGGACCAGCCCCGCCTTCCATAGAGTTTCGTGAGAACGTCAGTTCGCTCAGCTTGCCAGCGCGACCGCCACAGCCTCGATCGCCTCGTCAGCCTTTGCGCCATCCGGACCGCCGGCCTGCGCCATATCGGGGCGACCGCCGCCGCCCTTCCCGCCAAGAGCAGCCGACGCGACGCGAACGAGATCGACGGCGCTGAACCGGCCCGTCAAGTCCGGGGTCACTGCAACGACTGCGCTCGCTTTGCCGTCTTCGGCAACGCCGATCAAAGCGACGACGCCGGAACCGAGGCTCGCCTTGCCGTCATCAGCGAGACCCTTGAGATCTTTGGGATCCACGCCCGAGATCGCCTTGCCGAGGAATTTCACACCGGCGACATCACGGACCGCATCGGCAGAACCGCCCTGCCCGCCGCCCATCGCAAGCTTGCGCTTGGCGTCGGCCAGTTCGCGCTCCAGCTTGCGGCGTTCATCCATCAGCGCCTCGACACGAGCAAGAACATCGGCAGGCTGCACCTTGAGCGACGTCGCAAGCGATTTGACGCGCTCGTCCTGTTCGGCCAGGTATTCGCGCGCGGACTCGCCGGTGACCGCCTCGATACGGCGCACGCCAGCGCCAACCGCGCTTTCGCCCAGAACGCGGATCAGCCCGATCTGACCGGTCGCGCCGACATGCGTGCCGCCACAAAGCTCGATCGAATAAGGCTTGCCCGCCTTGGCGCCGCGCACGCCCTGGCCCATAGCGACGACGCGAACTTCGTCGCCATATTTTTCGCCGAACAGCGCCATGGCGCCCTCGGCAATCGCGTCATCGACACTCATCAGGCGGGTCGTGACCGGCGAATTCTGCAACACGATCTCGTTCGCCATGTCTTCGACGACCTTCAGTTCGTCCGCAGTCATCGGCTTCGGATGCGAAACGTCGAAGCGCAGGCGCTCGGGCGCGACCAAGGAGCCTTTCTGGGCGACATGTGTACCGAGCACTTCGCGCAGCGCCTCGTGCAGCAAGTGCGTGGCGGAGTGGTTGGCGCGCAGGCGCGAGCGGCGCCAATGGTCGACCGTCAACGCCACCGCATCGCCTGCGTTCACGGTACCTTCGACGACGCTGCCGATGTGGACAAAGAGGCCCTCGCCCTTCTTCTGTGTATCCGTGATCTCGATCTTGGCCGTATCAGAGGTAATGACGCCAGTATCGCCCATCTGGCCGCCGGACTCGCCGTAGAATGGCGTTTGGTTGACGACGATCTGAACCTTGTCCCCGGCCGACGCAGATGCGACCGACGCACCGTCCTTCACAAGGGCCTGAACAACGCCTTCTGCGGTCTCGGTATCGTAGCCGAGGAACTCCGACGCGCCGTGTTTTTCCTTGAGTTCGAACCAGATCGTCTCGGTAGCCTTGTCGCCGGAGCCAGCCCAATGCGAGCGTGCTTCGGCTTTCTGGCGTTCCATCGCGTCGGTGAAGCCTGATATGTCGACGCCGATTTCGCGGGCGCGAAGCGCATCCTGCGTCAGGTCAAGCGGGAAGCCATAGGTGTCGTAGAGCTTGAACGCCGTCTCGCCATCGAGCATGTCACCCTTGCCGAGCGTCGTCGTGGCATCGGACAGCAGGGAAAGGCCACGCTCCAGCGTCTTGCGGAAGCGGGTTTCCTCAAGCTTGAGCGTCTCGGAGATCAGCGATTCCGCACGGACCAGCTCCGGATATGCACGCCCCATCTCCTGAACGAGCGTCGGGAGCAGCTTCCAGATCAACGGTTCCCGGGCGCCGAGCAGCTCGGCATGCCGCATCGCGCGGCGCATGATGCGACGAAGCACATAGCCGCGGCCTTCGTTCGAGGGCAATACGCCGTCGGCAATCAGGAACGCCGACGAACGCAGGTGGTCGGCAATGACGCGGTGGCTTGCACGACGCTCGCCCTCTGCCCGTACGCCTGTCACTTCTTCCGAAGCCTCAATCAGAGCGCGGAACAAGTCGATGTCGTAGTTGTCATGCTTGCCCTGCAGAACAGCGGCAACGCGCTCCAGCCCCATTCCCGTGTCGATCGACGGACGCGGAAGGTCGATGCGCTCATCCTTCGTGACCTGCTCGTACTGCATGAAGACGAGGTTCCAAATCTCGATGAAGCGGTCGCCGTCTTCTTCCGGCGAGCCGGGAGGGCCACCCCAGATATGATCGCCGTGGTCATAGAAGATTTCCGAGCAAGGGCCGCACGGGCCGGTATCGCCCATCGCCCAGAAATTGTCGCTGGTCGGGATACGGATGATCTTCTCGTCCGACAGACCCGCAATCTTCTTCCAGAGGTTGAAGGCCTCGTCGTCCGTATGGTAGACGGTGACCAACAACCGCTTGGCGTCGATAGCAAATTCCTTGGTGATCAGGTTCCAGGCGAGCTCGATCGCCCGCTCCTTGAAGTAGTCACCAAAGGAGAAATTACCGAGCATCTCGAAGAAGGTGTGATGGCGCGCGGTATAGCCGACATTATCGAGGTCGTTATGCTTGCCGCCGGCACGGACGCACTTTTGGGCCGTCGAGGCGGTCTTGTACGGGCGCTGCTCCAGGCCGGTGAAAACGTTCTTGAACTGCACCATGCCGGCATTGGTGAACATCAGCGTCGGATCGTTGCGTGGCACCAATGGGCTCGACGGAACGATTTCGTGGCCGTTCTTCTTGAAGTAGTCGAGGAAGGTCGACCGGATATCATTCACACCGCTCATGCTATGCCCTTCAATGCTGCCAATCGGCAGGTCAAATCTTAAATCCAGTGGCTTTTATCGCTCGCATTAACCACTGTCCAGCCGACAAACAAAACCGGCCGCATTCTGATCGAGAATGCGGCCGGTTTCGAACTATTCGGTACCTGTTGGGAACTATCCTTCGACGTCGTCCCCATCATTTGCATCAGGCCCGCCATTCTGCAGGAAGCGGTCAGCGATCAGTCCAGCATTCTGGCGAAGCGATGCTTCGATCTCGCGTAGAACCTCCGGATTGTCGCGCAGGAAAATCTTCGCGTTCTCACGACCCTGACCGAGGCGCTGACTGTTATAGGAGAACCAGGCACCCGATTTCTCGACGATACCCGCCTTCACACCGAGGTCGACCAACTCGCCGGTCTTGGACACGCCTTCGCCATACATGATGTCGAATTCGACCTGCTTGAAGGGAGGCGCCATCTTGTTCTTGACGACCTTGACGCGCGTCTGGTTGCCGATCACCTCTTCGCGTTCCTTGACCGCGCCGATACGGCGGATGTCGAGACGAACGGAAGCATAAAACTTCAGCGCGTTACCGCCGGTCGTCGTTTCCGGCGAGCCGAACATAACGCCGATCTTCATGCGGATCTGGTTGATGAAGATGACCATGGTCTTCGACTTCGAAATCGAAGCCGTCAGCTTGCGCAGCGCCTGGCTCATCAGCCGTGCCTGAAGCCCCGGCAGGCTATCGCCCATTTCACCTTCGATTTCAGCGCGCGGCGTCAGCGCAGCCACGGAGTCGACAACGAGCACGTCGATGGCGCCGGAGCGCACCAGCGTATCGGTAATCTCGAGCGCCTGCTCGCCGGTATCCGGCTGGGAGATCAGAAGGTTCTGCAGATCGACGCCAAGCTTGCGGGCATAGACCGGATCGAGCGCGTGTTCGGCGTCGACGAAGGCGCAGATTCCGCCTTTTTTCTGGCTTTCCGCAATAGTCTGCAGTGCCAGCGTCGTCTTGCCCGAGCTTTCCGGCCCGTAAATCTCGATGATGCGTCCCTTCGGCAGTCCGCCGATACCGAGCGCAATATCGAGCCCGAGAGAGCCCGTCGAGACCGTCTCGATCTCGACCACGCTCTCGTTCGAGCCCAGCTTCATGATAGAGCCCTTGCCGAACGACCGCTCGATCTGTGAGAGTGCCGCTTCAAGTGCCTTGCTTTTGTCCACCGATTTGTCCTCTACAAGCCGCAATGTATTCTGTGACATTCGATCCACCTTTAGGTTATTGAAGCCGCTCAAGCAATGTCGCCGCCGATCTCGATTTTGTACCGTATTTGTTCTCACTGCGCAAGCTGGGTTCAAATAATTGAAAGAAAAAGGTAAAATGGCCTGTGTTCTACATTTGTTTTAGTAATGGAAAGCAACGGCTTAGAGATAGGGCACTCGTCGCCAACGTGGCGGCGGCGGCGGGACGATTCGTATCTTTCCGGTGATGCAGGACGATGAAATGAAGCAGAAGATTCTTGTCCTCGGCGGCGCACACATCGACAGGCGCGGACGCATATCCGGCGGCACGGTGGCCGGCGCCAGCAATCCGGGCTCATGGTTCGAGGAGCCAGGCGGCGGCGGCTTCAATGCGGCGCGCAACCTTGCCCGGCTGGGCTTCGACGTGACGATGATCTCGCCCCGTGGCGGCGATCCAGTCGGCGAGATGGTCAGCGAGGCAGCCGATTTCGCAGGTGTTCACGATCGCCCCTTCGTTTTCCTGGATCGGAAGACGCCGAGTTATACCGCCATCATCGAGAACGACGGAAACCTGGTGATTGCCCTTGCCGACATGGATCTCTACCGCATGTTCCTGCCGCGCCGGCTCTCGATCCGCGCCGTCCGCGATGCCTTTGCCGCCACTGATTTCATCCTCTTCGATGCCAACCTGCCGGCAGAGACCCTGGCGTCGATCGTCGAGCGCGCTAAAGCGCTCGGCAAGCCGGTGGGCGCGATCGCAATCTCGCCGGCGAAGGCAATCAAGCTGAAGCCGTGCATTCAAGGGATAGACTATCTTTTCCTGAACGAGGCCGAGGCTGCCGCGCTGACGGGCGAACGCCCTAACGATCCGGCGCACTGGCCATCACTGCTGGGTGACATCGGGTTGCGCGGCGGCGTCGTCACGCGCGGCCAGCGCGAGCTGATCGCCTTTGCGGATCGCCGCGTCGTTGCCCTGCAGCCGGTAAACCTCGAGGGCGTTGCAGATGTCACTGGCGCCGGCGACTCGCTCGCGGCCGGCGTTATTTCCGGATTGATGCGCGGTATTCCCTTGGCCGATGCCGTTCGGGAGGGCGCCGCTGCCGCAGCTCTTACGGTACAGTCTCCGTACGCCGTCAATGAAAACCTCTCCCCGGATTTGGTCAGGGAGACACTTTCGCTTGTTCCACCGGCGAGAATTTTGCATTGAAGCCAATACCGACGAAATGGAAGAGACAATGACGAAACCGATCTCCCCCCTCCTGCCGATCGCCTATTCCAAAGAGGTCGCGAGCGCCAAGCAGCGCGGCGCGCCGATTGTGGCGCTCGAATCGACCATCATCACGCATGGCATGCCCTACCCCGGCAACATCGAGATGGCCCGCAGCGTCGAGGCGCTCATTCGTGAGGAGGGTGCCGTCCCGGCCACCATCGCGGTCATTCACGGTACGCTGCACATCGGCCTCGAAGCCGATCAGCTGGAGCAGCTGGCGCAGGCCAAGGATGTCCTGAAGGTCTCGCGGGCCGACCTCGCCTTTGCGATCGCCGAGCGCCGTCACGGCGCGACGACCGTGGCAGCGACGATGATCGCCGCCGAACGTGCCGGCATCAAGGTCTTCGCCACCGGTGGCATCGGTGGTGTCCACCGCGGTGCCGAGGAAAGCTTCGATGTCTCCGCTGACCTCGAGGAACTTGGCCGCACCGGCGTCATCGTCGTTTGCGCCGGCGCCAAGGCAATCCTCGACATTCCGAAGACCCTGGAAGTGCTCGAAACCGCGGGCGTGCCGGTTGTCACCTATGAAAGCGAGGAATTCCCCGCCTTCTGGTCGCGCGCCTCCGGATTGCGCAGTCCGCTCACGCTCAACAGCCCGGCCGCAATCGCCAACTTCCAGACGGTGCGCGAGCAGCTCGGCATCGACGGAGGCATGCTGATTGCCAACCCCGTGCCGGAGGCAGACGAGATCCCGCGGGAAGAAATGGAGATTTACATCGAGCGGGCGCTCGACAGCGCCGAACGCGACGAAATCAGCGGCAAGGAGGTCACTCCTTACCTGCTCAGCACCATCTTTGACCTGACCGACGGCCAGAGCCTTAAGACCAACATCGCGCTGGTGGAAAACAATGCCCGACTGGCGGCTGAAATTGCCGTCGCGCTCGCAGGTTGATCATTGAATAGGGGCGCCGCGGCGCCCCTTAGCTGTCGAGCGTCTCCTTGACGACGACAGCAAGCTGCTTCAGGGAGAACGGCTTCGGCAGGAAGCCGAATTTGGAATCCGGCGGCAGGTTGCGCGCGAATGCATCTTCGGCATAGCCCGAAACGAAGATGAACTTCAGGTCCGGATAGTTCTTGCGCAGTTCGCGCAGCAGTGATGGACCATCCATCTCCGGCATGACCACATCCGAGACGACGATGTCGACCTTGCCCTCAAGCTCGTCCATGATATCGAGCGCCTCGACACCAGAGCCGGCCTCGTAAACCGTATAGCCGCGGGTCTCGAGCATGCGCTTGCCACCTCGGCGTACTGCTTCCTCATCCTCGACGAGCAGAATGACGGCAGATCCCGTCAGATCCTCGGGTTGCTCCGCCGGTGTCGGCGCCTGTTCAGCGCGCGCGCCCATGGCGGGCGTGACGGCGTCAGCTTCCGCGGCAACGGCCAGCTCGACAATGTGGCGCGGCAGGAAGACGCGGAAAGTCGTACCCTTGCCGACTTCCGACTCCGGCTGAATGTAGCCGCCCGACTGCTTGACGATGCCGTAGACCATCGCGAGACCAAGGCCCGTTCCCTTGCCCACCTCCTTCGTCGTGAAGAAGGGCTCGAAGATCTTGTCCATGATCTCGGGCGCGATGCCGGTCCCGTTGTCTGAGACCTCGATGAGAACCATGTCCTCGTGCGGCATGTAGGAGTAATTGAATGCTGCCACCTCCTCCGCCGTTGCGTTCTTCGTGCGAAGTGTCAGCTTGCCGCCCTGCGGCATGGCATCGCGCGCGTTGACGCAGAGGTTGATAAGCACCTGCTCGAACTGCGACAGATCGGTCTTAACAGGCCAGAGATCGCGGCCGTACTCGACGTCAAGCTTCACATTCGTACCGGAAAGCAGACGGTCGACCAGCATCCTGAGGTCGCCGACCACATCGGTCAGATTGAGCACCGTTGGCCGCATCGTCTGCTTGCGCGAGAACGCCAGCAGTTGCCGAACGAGCACGGCGGCACGATTGGCGTTGCGCTTGATTTCCATGAGGTCGGCAAAGCCAGGGTCGGCCGGTCGCGCCTGCAGCAGCAAATGATCGGAAGACAGCAAAATGGCCGTCAGAACGTTGTTGAAGTCGTGCGCGATGCCGCCGGCCAGGGTGCCGACCGCGTTCATCTTCTGCGTCTGCGCCATCTGCGCCTCGAGCGCCTTCTGCTCCGTCACCTCGACGGCATAGACGATCGCGGCCTCTTCCGGCGCCTCATCGCTCTGGTCGATCACCGCATTGACGTAGAAACGGAAATGGCGGGCTTCATCCGTTGGCGTGCGGGAGTCTATCGGAGGGATATCGCCCTGCCGGTCCTTCGCCGCCGCAAGCGCCTGCTGCAGCTTCGACTTGTCACTGTCCTGAACAATGACTTCGAGCAAAGCGCCGTTCTCCACATCATTCCGGGAGACTATCCCGGAAAACAGCTTCAGGAACGGCGCATTGGTGCGCAGGATGCGGCCTTCGCCGTCCACCGAGGCAATCGCCATCGGCGTGTTGTTGAAGAAACGGGTGAACCGCATCACAGCCGCCGACGCGGACTGATCGCTCTCACCGCTCTTCTGGCGCGTGAGCACAATCGACCGGCTTTCTCCAGGCGCACCATCGCGCATCGACGTCACGCTGTGGACGATCTGCGCCGGCAAGCTCTGACCGTTCATCTTCTTCAGGTCGAGATCGAGCGTCACGGTCTTCTTCAGGCCCGGATCGGCCTGCACCGACTGAATGAGTGCAAGTCCCTCGCCCGCAACGAAGTCGCCGATCGTTACCGAACCGGGAACGAATTTGGTGAGATCGATGCCAAGCCATTCCGCCAGTGTTGCGTTGAGATAGAAGATCTCCCCTTTGCGGCCGGCTGAAAAGAACCCGGCCGGCGCGTGGTCGAGATAGTCGATCGCATTCTGCAACTCCTTGAAGAACCGCTCCTGGTCGTCGCGCTCGGAGGTGATGTCGCTGATCTGCCAGATATGCAGCGGCTTGCGTCCGATCTCCTCGCTGTGCAGGCTCCGCGCTTTCAGGCGGTACCAATGCGCTCCTGCGCCGTTCGTCGAAGGGCCAAGCGACCGCAACAGGCGGAATTCCTCGCTGCCCTCTCGGCCTTCGCGCAGCCCGTTGGAGAGACGATAGAGCGCTTCGTTCGACTCCCGATGCCGCGACAGCAGCGCTTCAAGCGTCTGAACCTCCGTCGCCTTGCGGGCACCGGTCAGTTCGCCGTAGGCCGCATTCGCATAAACGACGCGACCCTTCTCATCAGTTATCAGAGACCCATCGGGGTGGCTGTTCAAGAATGCTCGCGCCAGGCTGTCGGACTGCCGTTGTGGCATGACTTCGATAAAGCCGATCACCGACGACACGAGGAAGAAAATCCCGACCATGGCAAGCACGCCGAGAACGCCGAGTACCATTTCATTGTCCAGAGAACTCTTGAAAACGACAAACGCGGCGGCTGCGCCGATGAGCACAAGCGCAAGCAGGATGATGCGCAAAGCCGTTCCCGTGCGCCCCCCGCGGTCCAAGAGCGGTTCGCTATAATCGTCGGCCTGACGCGGTCTCGTCATCTATTCCCTCGCATGGCCTGCCGGGCTTCACTCGTAACACGGAGACAAAGCAGGAATCAGGCGCCTTTTCCTTCTTACCAATTTGCGGTCTCCGCAAAAACACTGGTCTCTGTGAAGACTGATTGAATTCACAGCGAAGAGCGCCAATTTCGCCATTGAAATGCGTTGTTAAGAAAGCATGTTCGAATTCCACTTCGGGTTGGCATGACTGGACAAGGCCATCGTGACTTGTCTACGAAGTGGTAAAGTCGCCGGCTGGTTCAAAACCGCGAAGGGAGTAAGCCAAGATGTTCGATGATCTCATGGGAGCCTATGGGAGCCGCTTCCTTCTCGCCGCCGGCGGCGTCGGCATAGCTCTATTGCTGCTGATTGTCGTGCTCTGGATCATGCGCAGCCGCGCGCCTTCGCCCTTTGTGCGCGGCGGCCGCAATCGCCAGCCGCGGCTGCAGGTCCTTGATGCGGCGGCTGTCGATGCGCGCAGGCGTCTCGTCCTCGTCCGGCGGGACGACGTTGAGCATCTGATCATGATCGGCGGACCGACCGATATCGTCATCGAGAGCCGCATTGGCGAGGCTGCCGACACGGTATCGCCTGCGACGGCGGATCAACCTGCTCGGGCTTTGGGTCCGGCTCCAGTTCCTGTCCCCGTGATGCCGCCGCAGCTCGAGGCTGCGTCCGAGGCGCCAGCACCTGTTCGCATCGCGCCGGCTGAACCACAGAATGCGCCGATCCGCAGCCACACGCCAGTTGAACCCTACGTGCCCGAACGCGCGCCGATCGAAGCTCGACCCGAACAGGTTGTCGTCGCCACGCCGCCCTCGCCTCCGCCTGTTATCGCCGAACGTGAACGTGCGCCGCGCCCGGCGCCGTCGTTCGAGCCGCGACCGGAACCGCATCAGGCGCCTGCGCCGATCGAGGCCTCGGTTGCCGCAGACATCCTCGATTCCGCCCGCCAGCGGGTGTTGCCGCAACAGCGCATCGAGCCCCAGATCACCCCCGTCCGCAACACGCCCACGCCAGTGCAGCCCGCATCGGCATTCGTCGAAGTGGGCACGCTGGCGCCTGCAGTACAGCCGAGCGACTTCCAGCGCATACTCGAGGAGGAGATGACGAGCACGCTTGCCGCCGAGCGCATCGTACCGGCACCGCAAGCGCCCGCGGCAAGGCCTAGCCCGGCGCCTGGAAACCTGCCTCGCCGTGACCCTGACATGGCCCCGCTCACCGGCGCAGATGCCGCACTTCAAAATGAAGTCGCCCGCATCTTCGGCGAGATGAGCGTTAATCGCGACAAATAGTGGACCGACCGAACAAAGCAAAAGGGCACCGCGGTTTCCGCGGTGCCCTTTTTGTTGTCAGCATGTCGGGCTCATTCGTCCCGGTAGACCTTTTCCCGGCGCTCGTGCCGCTCTTGGGCCTCGATCGAGAGCGTCGCGATCGGTCGAGCGTCAAGCCGCTTGAGGCCGATTGGCTCGCCGGTCTCCTCGCAATAGCCGTAGGTGCCGTCTTCGATACGTTGCAGTGCTGCGTCGATCTTGGAAATCAGCTTTCTCTGGCGGTCGCGGGCACGCAGTTCGATAGCCCGGTCGGTTTCGGACGATGCCCTGTCAGCAAGATCCGGGTGGTTTGCGCTTTCCTCCGCCAGATGGTCGAGGGTTTCGCGCGCCTCTCTCAGAATATCGTTCCTCCAGGCGACCAGCTTGGCTCTGAAGTAAGCCCGCTGATTACCGTTCATGAACTCTTCCTCTTCCGAGGGTACGTAGTTGCTAAGATCGATCTTCTCACTCAACGCGATTCTCCTGAAGAACATCTCATCTGGCGGGTGTATATCGCGAGCACTACGGTTGATTCAAGCCAAATACGCTAGGTGAACAGTTTTTTAAATCTGTCATATTTTTGAGCTAACAGACTATTTTCTCACCACTATTCCGCCGGGCGCATATTCTCCTCCCGGTAACCCCGCACTTTCCGACCCCTGATTTGGCGGCAATACCTTCCGCTACGGTTGACGCGCGGGTCGCTCACCCGTTACTGAAAAAGTCCCTTCGACGTGGATTTTCCTATGGCTGCAATCACGCCTCCGCCCTCCCGGATCTATCTGCTGCGGCACGCCGAAGCCGCTTGGGCAGCACCTGGGCAACGTGATTTCGACCGCCCGCTGAGCGAGAAAGGCTATGCGGACGCCGAGATCGTCGCCGACAAGGCGGCCGACAAGGGCTATAGGCCGGATCTGCTTCTCAGTTCGACAGCAGCGCGTTGCCGGGAGACGGCGGATGCTGTGCACAGGGCTATGGGCTCGACGCTCGATCTTCGATTCGTCGACGAACTTTATAATGCCTCACCGGACATCTACCTCGAGATCATCGATGCGCAAGAAGCGGTCGGCTCGGTGATGCTCGTCGGCCACAACCCGACCATGGAGCAAACGCTAGAAGTGCTGATCGGCCACGAGGCGCTTTGTCAGGCACTGCCGACCGGCTTTCCGGCTGCCGGCCTTGCAGTTCTGGACTATGACAGCAGGTTGGCAGGCTGGCGCCTTGTTGATTTCGTGATCGACTAAGGTCTTTTCGCGGAACGTCTTTTCGCATCGACCTGCGGTTCCTATATGGCTTGTCACGATTAGAACCGGAATTCCGCCTTGCCGCCCAGCCTGACCTCCTTCTCCGATGACGCGCGCATCGCCCTGGACAATCTTGCGGACCGGGCATCGGGCCTGATCAATCCGACTGTGCGCCTTGGCGTCACCGGCCTCTCGCGTTCCGGCAAGACGGTCTTCATTTCCTCCCTGGTCCACAATCTTCTGCACGGTGGCCGCCTGCCGCTCTTCGAGCCTGCGCAGTCCGGTCGTGTTTCGGCGGTGCGGCTTGAGCAGCAGCCGGATGACGCCGTGCCGCGCTTCCAATACGAAGATCATATCCGCTCTCTGGTGAAGGATCGCGTATGGCCCGATTCCACCCGGGCGATATCCGAATTGCGCATCACGCTCGAATATCAAAGTGCCAGCGCCTGGAACCGTCTCTTCTCGCCGGGTCGGCTGTCGATCGATATCGTCGATTATCCCGGCGAATGGCTTCTGGACCTGCCGTTGCTCGGAAAGGACTACCGCGCGTTCAGCGAGGAAACGATCGCCTTGGCGGGAACGGGCATTCGTGCAGAACTCTCGCGCGATTGGCTGGCCCTCACCCACGCCACGCACGTTAACGCTCCAGCAGACGAAATGCGCGCGCGCGACCTGGCCACGTCTTTTGCCGATTACCTCAAGGCCTGCAAAGCCGACGAACGCTCGCTCTCCACACTTCCGCCTGGCCGCTTTCTGCTGCCCGGCGATCTTGATGGCTCGCCCGCACTTACCTTTGCGCCGCTCACGCCTCCACCGGAAACCAAACCGCAAAAAGGATCGCTTTGGGCGATGATGGAGCGGCGCTACGAGGCCTACAAATCGGTCGTGGTGAAGCCTTTCTTTCGCGAACATTTCGCCCGCCTAGACAGACAGATTGTGCTCGTCGATGCGCTGCAGGCTATCAACCGTGGCCCAGAGGCAGTACAGGACCTCGAACGCGCCCTGACGGACGTTCTGGCGTGCTTTCGTCCGGGCACGAATTCCTGGCTGTCGTCATTGCTTGGCCGCCGTATCGATCGCGTACTCGTCGCGGCAACGAAGGCCGACCACCTGCACCATGAAAGCCATGACCGGCTCGACGCCCTCACCCGCCGCCTGGTCGATCGTGCCGTGCATCGCATTGGTATGGCTGGCGCAGGCATTGACGTCATGGCACTCGCCTCGGTCCGCGCCACGCGCGAAGCGACCGTGAAACACGATGGCCATGAGCTTCCGGTAATCGTTGGAACACCGATGGAGGGTGAAACCATCGGCGGAGAATGCTTTGACGGCCTCAAGAAGACGGCGATATTTCCCGGCGACCTGCCGGAAGATCCAGAGAGCCTGTTCGAGCGCATAGAATCTGGAGACCGTGACATCGCCCTGCCAGATGTCAGTGTCGTACGCTTTCGCCCGCCGCACCTTGAAGAGACAGGCGGCGGCATAAAGCTTTCGGTCCCGCATATTCGCCTCGACCGTGCCATGCAGTTTCTGTTCGGAGATCGCCTGACATGATCAAGCCACCATCCGAACATCCCGCACACCGCGCACCGGCCGCCTTTTCCTATGAGGAGGACGCACCGGCTCGGCCGACAACCGAAACCAAGCGTGGCCAGCAAAGACCGGGTAGCTTTACAGACGATATCGTGTTGACCGCTGACGAGGATGATCCTTTTCTCAATCCCGAGAAGGATGTCCCTCCAATTCCGGTCGCGGTCCCGCGCAATCGCGGCACCTCGTTTGCGAAAATCGCAGCGGCGGCATTTGGCATTCTCTTTTCGCTTGCCTTCGGCCTTTGGACCGACAGCCTTATCCGCAATCTCTTCAGCCGCGCAGATTGGCTGGGCTATACAGCGCTTGCGGCACTCGCAATCGGCATCCTGGCGGTGATCGCCATCGTTATCCGTGAGACAGCCGGAATGATGCGGCTGACGGCCGTGCAGGCGATCAAAAGCGAAGCCGAGGCCGCCATGGTGGAGACCAAACCGGCGAAGGCGCGCGCGCTGGTCAAACGGCTGGAAACCCTGCTCTCCGGCAAGCCCGAGACGGCCAAGGGCCGCGCCACGCTGAAAGCGACAGAGGGCGATATCATCGATGCGCCGCATCTCATCGCCCTCGCGGAACGCGAGCTTCTGGCGCCCCTCGACCGGCAGGCGCGGGCCTTGATCGTCAATGCCTCGAAGCGAGTCTCCATCGTCACCGCCGTCAGCCCGCGTGCCATCGTCGACTTGCTCTACGTGCTTTATGAGGCCGCCCGACTCGTCCGGGCTATGGCGGATCTCTACGGAGGGCGGCCGGGAACGCTCGGCATGATCAGGCTCATGCGAGACGTTCTGGCGCATCTTGCCGTGACCGGCTCGATCGCGGTCGGCGATAGCCTCGTGCAGCAGGTGCTTGGCCATGGGCTGGCGTCGAAGCTGTCGGCGCGCCTCGGCGAAGGCGTTATCAACGGCCTGATGACGGCCCGCATCGGAATCGCCGCCATGGACCTTTGCCGTCCCCTTTCGTTCCATGCCCTGAAACGGCCGGGAATCGGCGACTTCATTGGGGATCTCGCGCCATCCATGACATCGCGTGATAAGAATTCCTGAAAATGACCGTTTTGTCGTGCTTGCCACGCGTCAAACGATACGCGAAAATACTTGCCATGAATTCAAGGCGCTAGCGCTCCGCTATCGGCGTTCGGCAGCTGTGGAACGCACTGTTGTTCAGCGCTTTCAGGCTCGCAGGAAACCAACCGTTAACCATTTTTCGGCAAAACTTGGGACCAGTTAAGCGATGGTGTCGCTAGGGAAAATCCATGTATTCACGCAAGTTTCTTCTTCTTTTCGGACTGGCTGCGGTGGCGTTGTCACCGGTCGCCGACATGGCTCCGTCCGCAACAGCGGCAACACGTGACAAAGCCTTCTTCGAATCCGTTGCCGGCGCCTGGAGAGGCCCCGGCGAGATCGTTGCCGGCAAGTACAAAGGCACGAAATTCACCTGCAATCTCGTAGGCGAACCGGTGAGCGCTGGCGGCACGGGCATCAAGCTTGACGGAAGCTGCAGGGTCGGTGTCTTCAAGCAGCCGATGACCGCGCTCATCACCCAGTCTGGCAATTCCTACAAGGGCAAATTCCTTGATGGCGCCGATGGCAAGGGGCTCGACGTCATATCGGGTGCCGTTACCCAGGATACGGTGGTCGTCGGCCTCAACCGTTCCAAGCTTAACGGCGCCATGATCGCCCGCGTCCGCGACGACAAGACCATGAACGTTACCGTTTCGGTCAAGGTCGAAAGCCAGATGATCCCTGTTATCGGCCTGACGCTCACGCGCCAAGTCGACGAAATCACCGTCGGTTCTGTCGAATAGGTTTTTTGTGCGGCCTTTTGAAGCGGCGGACTTTCCGCCGCTTTTCTATTTCAGGCCGTATGCCACCAGTTGCTGGTCTGATCGGCCACTTCGATCCCCTGCACATCGGCCTTCGCCAACCATTCGCGAACGGGTGCCCCGTGGACAAGCAGCTCCGGAGCAAAGTCGGCAAGTGGCATCAGCACGAAGCCGCGATCTGTCATGCGCGGGTGCGGAAGCTCCAGCCGTGGCGCGGATTGAACCACATCGGCATAGGTCAGAATATCAATGTCCAGCGTCCGCGGCCCCCACCGCTCGATACGCTCTCGTTTCATCCCCCGTTCGATATCCAAGCAGACATCGAGAAGCGTCTCCGGGCCAAGCGTCGTCTCGACGGCAGCGCAAGCGTTGAAGAAATAGGACTGGTCGGTCTTGCCCCAGGGCGGCGTGCGATAGAGTCGCGATACCGCTACCACCCGGCAGTCGGGTCGCTGGCCAAGCGCCCTGAGAGCGACGGCTATTGCATGAATAGGCTTGCCGAGATTGCCGCCAAGGCCGAGCGTTGCGGTTTGGAAAATGGCCTCAGGCAAAGTGTTCGACGCTCACCTGAACGAAATCGAGAACGCCTGGTACCGGTGCGTTCGGCTTGCGCACCGTGATTTTTGCACGCCTGATCTGCGGAAATTTCGAACAGAGCCCCTTGGCGATATCAAGCGCAAGCGCCTCGATCAGATAGCGACGCTTACCCGTAACGATCTCCTCGATCACGGTGAAGGCAATGCCATAGTTGACCGTGTCATTGATGGAATCGCTCTCCAGGGCATCGCCGGCGACGACGTCGAGCTCTGCATCCACAAAGAAACGTTGGCCGAGGAACTCCTCTTCGTCATGAACGCCATGGCGGGCAAAGAAGGCGCAGTTCTGAAGCGTAATAGTGTACGTAGTGCTCATGCCAAGTTTCCTTGCTCGCAGCTATGGCTGGCCGCGAGCATAGCATCGGCGATGGCCAAAGCATCCCTGTTGATTGCGACATCGTGTACGCGAAAAATGCTAGCCCCCGCCAGACGCAGCAACACGCTAGTCGCTGCCGTTCCCGCATCCCGGTCGGCGGCCTGCCGGCCTGTGATGGCGCCAATGAAACGTTTGCGCGAGGTGCCGGCAAGCAGCGGCAATCCCAAGCGGTGCAACTCGCCGAAACGCGCCATGAGCTCAACATTTTCTTCCGTATCCTTGGCAAAGCCGAAGCCCGGGTCGAGCACGATGCGATCCCTCGAAACACCTGCGGCCGAAGCGATTTCTAGCGAGCGTTCGAGAAAGAAAAATTGGTCGGCGATCACATCGGCAAGCTTCTCCCGATCGCGGCCCGTATGCATCAGGCACAGTCCTGCGCCGGTATCGGCAACGATCTTCCCGATCTCGCGCTCCTTCTGCAGCCCGAATACGTCGTTGACAATATGCGCCCCTGCGCCCACGGCAAGCCGCGCGGTCTCAGCTCGATAGGTGTCGATCGAGATCAGCGCATCGGTCTTGCCGCGCAGTGCCTCGATCACCGGCAACACTCGTGCCTGTTCTTCGGAAGGGCTGACGACATCCGCATCGGGACGTGTCGATTCGCCGCCGATATCGATGATCCCAGCGCCCTCGTTGGCAGCTTGGAGAGCACGCGTCACCGCCGCATCGACGGTCTCGTATCGCCCGCCGTCCGAGAAGGAATCCGGCGTCACGTTGACGATTGCCATGATCACGGCACGCGCGCCCAGTCCGATCTCACGACCATGCCCGACGCGCCAGAAACTGCTCCCAAGCTGTGCCAACGGCATTCATCCTATCGATCGAAAAAAACGCTAGCGATATTGCGCTGGTCGTGGCTATGCCCCAAGCTCCGGCAAACTTCAACATGAGTATCTGCAGAATGCTTTCCGTATCGCGTTATATGCCTCTCCTCCTCGGCTTTTCCATCGCCGTAGCAGCGTTCAGTCCAGCCGCCGCTACCGTGATCGCGACGCGAAGCTACTCCTATTTTGCTATCAAGGGCAAAACCGCGGACCAACTCGATCAGCAACTGAGCACCAACGGGCCGACCGCAAGCGGTTCGTCGGCTCGCCATCCGGGTGCGACCAAGATCCGCTTCGGCGGCGACGCCACCTATGTCCAGGCGGGAGGGAGATGCCGGGTCGCCAGCGCCAAGGTCACCGTCCACACTCAGATCATCCTGCCCCGCTGGACCAACCGCAAAGGCGCCAGCAAGCAGTTGTCGATGATTTGGGATGCACTCTCGAGCGACATCAAGCGGCACGAAGAACGTCATGCCGAGATTGCGCGAAACCAGGCACGCGCAATGGAACGGCAGATTCTTGCGCTTCCCCCGCAACCCAATTGCGAGCGCATGCAGGAATTAGTGACCGACGTTTCGACACGCGGCATCGAGGAACACGACCGGCTGCAGGCCCGATTCGACCGAATCGAAGCCGTCAATTTTCAGAGTCGAATGATGAGACTTCTGAACAATCGGATCAGAATATCCGGCGGCGCAAGGTAGCTGATTCTCAAGCTCAAGGCGATCACAGAAGTTTAGCCGCGTAACAAAACTTGTGTGAAACTGCAGTCGCCCCAGTGATTTAGTGGTTATTTCTCGGTCTAGCTAAATCAACTACAACGCGGTAATATTCAAACATTCGAAAGTTCAGGTCCGTAAGCCCGAACTTTCGCTGCTGGGTTCTCCTGGCGCGTTGCGAAGCCGCGGATGATCCTCCCTCGTCCGTAGGTAATGCGCCTACCTCGCCTCGCTCGTCTAGCGGCCAGCGAGGCTTTTTTTGGGGAGTGCAGTGGATCAGGCCTGGCGCTCGGGCACGTGGACGGTAAGCCCATCCAGGGCTGCCTTCATTCTGATCTGACAGGATAGGCGCGACGTCGGACGCACGTCAAACGCGAAATCGAGCATGTCTTCTTCCATCGCCTCAGGCGGACCGACGCGTTCTGTCCACTCGTCGTCGACGTAGACATGACAGGTCGCGCAGGCACAGGCGCCACCGCATTCGGCCTCGATGCCCGGCACCGAATTGCGCACGGCATTTTCCATAACGGTCGATCCCTGATCGACATCAAGATCGAAGCGCGTGCCGTCGAAGGCGACAATGGTCAGTTTGGGCATGATGATTTCCGGTAGTCGTCAATGGGAGGGTCTGGATTTTTTCTTCCAACAAATCGTCGAGGCAGTCAACATCGACCGCTCGATGCCTTTCATTCCAGATTGGGAAGCGACGCGCTTGTCAAAATGCGCCATGCCGACAGTCACAAAAAGACCCGCTGCCCCGAAACGGATCAGCGGGTCTCGTATCTGACCTGCGGCTCAGCGGCAAAGCTTGAGGATAAAGTTCTCGGCTTCGATCACCGCAATGCCGACTGCCGCCATGCTGGCAGCATCGCCGCAATTGCCCTCGAGCGCTTCAGCAGCGGCATGAACGCGGAACGCACCCACGGCGCCGGCGGCGCCCTTGAGGCGGTGTGCCGCGGTCTCGATGATCTTCTCGTCGCCGGATGATATCTCCTGCAGGCACGCCCGCGCCTGCCGCGCAAACATCTGCAGAACTTCGATTTCCAGGCTCTTGTCGCCCATTGTCTGGTTTGCCAGATGCACCAGATCCACCGGACGCTCCTGCGAAGGACGTGGACCCTTGCAATTATCGGGTGCCGCAAACGCAATACTGACTGCTGCCATGTGCCAATTCTCCCGTCGTCTATCCCGCCGTTCGTTCATGCTGCGGGCGCGGCGTGGCCATCACGTTAAATTTCGGCACATTCATGGCGGATTTCTCAGGTTATGGTTAACGTCCATTAAACATCCCTAACTCGTTGGTTTTTAAAGGGCCGCTTTTATTAAATGGTGTTAACAAGACCTTAATATCAGGGGATTTGACCGGTTGCGTTAATTGTCTAGCAGTCCCGGATGTGTCACTACGATACTACTGGGCGAGCTCTCTGGCACCTGCCTTTGCTCGCCAAGTGGATAATGGTAATGTTTTGATACCGTCTGTATGAAAAAGCAGCTATCCACTCTGAAATGATATGCTTATCCGTCCTCGGCGACTTGGACGGACGGGCTCAGAGGCAAGGTTTTGTTCGGGCTCGGCGGGAAGTCCGGATGCGTTGTTGAACCGGCTGGGATGTAACGAGGCGTAACTTAAATGGCGAACAACAAGTACAACGAGTCGATCGAGGACAAGGCGTTCAAGGCATTGGACGAAGCGCTCCAGATCGACTTCGGAGAAGACGATACGCTGAACGGCAAGACCGACGCCTCGGAGGCCAAATTGTCAGAAACACCAAGTGTCCGCAATCAACAGAGCCAGACCGACGCCAAGCGCGCCCGCGCCGCCAACACGCCTCGCCAGCCCGAGCAGCCGTCGCGCGCCCCGTCCTTCGCCGCCAACGACGCCACCCGCATGTCGCCGGCTTCGCTCCTGAAATCCCTGGAGAACGGTTCCAGCCGCTCGGCCATCCGCAACGCAACCATCGTGTCGCTTCTCTGGATTGTCGCCGGCCTTGGCCTCATGGCCCTGCTCTATTCGCCGCAGATCTGGCAGATCCGCTCCATCGCCGATCTTTTGGCACTGCCGGGCGTCATCGCCGGCTTCATCGGCATCGTCGTGCCGGTGCTGCTGTTCTACGCCTTCGCGGTCATGATGGCGCGTGCCCACGACATGCGAAACGCGGCGCGTTCCATGGCCGAAGTGGCACTTCGCCTCTCCGAGCCTGAGACCGTTGCTTCCGAACGCATCATGACCGTTGGCCAGGCAGTTCGCCGTGAAGTCTCGGCGATGAATGAAGGCATTGAGCGGACCATCGCACGCGCTTCGGAACTGGAAACCCTCGTCCATTCCGAGGTCAATGCACTCGAGCGCAGCTACGCCGACAATGAATTGCGCGTGCGTGGTCTCGTGCACGAGCTCGGCTCTGAGCGCGAAGCGATCGTCAATCACGCCGAGCGTATCCGCACGTCGATTGCCGGCGTACACGACCAGCTCAAGGAAGACCTGTCGCTTGCCACGGAAGAGATCGCCGTACGCCTGGCAACCTCGGGTGAAGCCTTCGCCTCGATGATCGATACGCGCGCCGCGGCCATCACCGAGAAGTCGGAGTCGGCGATCCAGTCGCTGGGCACGCTTCTTGCGGCAAAGACAGATTCGCTGCTGCAAACGCTGACGTCCTCAGGATTTGCACTAACCAACGAATTCGACACACGCCTGGATTCCCTCACGTCGAGTCTGAGCGAGCACGGAGATCAGATCCTTCGGCAGTTCGAGACGCGTGCGTCGACGATGGACAGCAACGCCGAGAAGCTCAACGCTGCGCTGAACGACCGAGCCCGTCAGCTGAACGAGATCCTGATCGCCCGCACCCGCGAGATCAACGAGAGCCTGACCGGTGGCGAACGCACCATCAGCACCACGCTGGATGACGTCCTCTCCAAGCTCAACAGCGCGCTCGACGAGAAGGGCTCGAGCTTCCGCCAGAGCCTGCAGTCGAGCGTCGACGACACCATCATGGATCTCGATCTCCGCTCCGGCTTCTTCGACGAAAGGCTGCAGGCAACCGTCGCGCAGCTCTCTACCTCGTTCGATGAGCGCGTCGCGGAATTCACCAATGCCTTCGACAAGCGCGCCGGCTCGCTCGACACCAAGCTCATGGAGAGCCTCAACCGCATCAACGACACGATGACCGGCGGTTCGGACTCGCTGAACGGCATCCTGAGCTCGAGCATCGAGCGCCTTGGCGCGTCGCTCACCGACCAGTCCTTCGCACTGGCCACGGCCCTCGCCACCAGCCAGGAAGTCATGGAAAGCTCGCTGGCGGGCAAGGTTTCCGAAGTCACTGAGGCCATTCATACGCATACGACGGGTATGACGTCGGCGCTGAGCCACGCCACCTCCGAAATCTCCCTGGCGCTCGCATCGGGCACGTCGGAACTCCACAACAATCTCGCCGCGCGCGCGACGGAATTCCGCGACACGTTGCTGTCCACGACTTCCGATCTGAGCTCTGCCGTCTCCGCGGGAACCGAGCAGATTACCTCGGCCTTTGGCCGTGCCGACGAACTGAACACGATGATCTCCAGGCGCGCAGCCGATATCACCCAGGCGCTTGACTCCGCGCATGAGCGGATCGACGGAGTGATGGCCGATCGCGGCGGTGCGCTGAGTGCTGCCCTCGCAGACACCCAGGACCGTTTCGAGAGTACGCTTGCAAGCCGCTCCGATGCAATCATCAGCGCCGTCTCAGGCAGCCACGAGCGCCTTGCCGACACGCTCGACGACAAGGCCATGACGCTCGCTATCTCGCTGGATGAAAGCCAGAACCGCTTTGAGGATACGATCGCCAAGCGTGCCGAAGCGATTGCCGCTTCGATCGCCAGCGGCCACGAAAAGCTTGCTGATACTCTTGATGACAAGGCAATGGCACTCGCCATTTCCCTCAACGAAGGGCAGTCCCGCCTGGCCGATACGCTTGGCCTTCATGTCGATGCCGTCGCAAGCCAGCTGGCCGGCAGCCACGAAAAGCTTAGCGAAGTGCTGGACGACAAAACGATGGCCTTGGCCATCTCCCTCAATGAAGGCCAGACGCGGCTTGCCGACACCCTCGGCCACCATACCGAGACGATCGCGAAGCAGATCGTCGGCGGCCACGAGAAGCTCACAGAGGCTCTCGACGACCGGGCAATGGCGCTTGCCATTTCCCTGAACGAAAGCCAGAGCCGTCTTGAAGATACGCTCGGCCACCACGCCGAAACGATCAGCAACTCACTTGCCGGCGGACATGACCGGATCACCGAGGCGCTCGACGACCGCGTCATGGCACTCGCCGCATCGTTGAACGAGGGCCATAGCCGCATTGAAGACGCGCTTTCCCGGCGCGTCGATACCATTGCCAACTCGATTGCGACGGTCCAGGACCGCCTTTCGGATACGCTCGACGAGAAAGCGATGGCGCTCGCTATCTCCTTCGGCGAAAGCCAGAGCCGGTTTGACGACGCGCTGGAAGCGCGCACCAATGCCTTGCTCGACACGGTGGCCGGCGCCGAATCCCGCGTTGCCGGCGCTTTCGTCGACAAGTCGGATGCAATTCGCAGCGCCTACACCGAGAACCAGGAACGCCTCGAGCGTTCGCTGAACGATCACGCATCGACGCTTGCTGGCACGCTCTCGAGCGGTGGAGACCGCATCGATTCGCTGACCGGCAACGCCGCTGCCCGCATCGAATACAGCCTGAGCAATGCGCATCAGCGACTGGAGACACTGCACGGTGATGCTGCATCCCGCATCGAAGGCGGCCTTGCCGCGGCACACGATCGCTTCGAGGCTCTGACCGGCAATGCAGCCGCGCGCATCGAAAGTGGTCTGGACTCGGCTCACGAACGCATCCGTTCGACCTTGGCCGATCGCGAACAGTCCATCAACCTCGCGCTCACCGACGCTCACAACCGTATTAGTGACACCCTCTCCGACCAGGCGACGACGATCGGAGCATCGATCGCCACCAGTGTCGGCATGCTGGAAATGTCGTTGGAAGACCATGAGGTCTCGCTTCGCCAGACGATCGACAACAGTGGCCGGGCCCTGGAAGATCGCCTGCGCGACAGCACCGGCCATATTGCCGGTCGCTTCCAGGAGGCTGCAGGCGAGATATCGCGCTCGGCAGAAACCTTCTCCTCGCAGCTCGACCAGTCGATCGAAGGCATGACCGGTCGCTTTGCTGAAACCGGGTCGCGTGTCGAGGCCGGCCTTGCCGCCCTCGAAAACCGCATTCGTGACGGCGTCGGCGGCGTAGCCGAGCAGGTCGACGCCGCTGGCGGCCGCCTCTCCGACACATTGGCCGACGGCATTTCGCGTATTGGCGCCCTTGGCGAAGAGGCAACGGGCCGCATTGCGGCAGCACTCGACGACAGCGCCGTAAAGTTCGCGGAGACGATTGATGGCCGCACGGCCAATCTGACCTCCAGCATCGACACCCGCACGGCGAGCATCGACGAGGCGATGGAGCGTGGCAGTGCCCGCATTGACGAGCGCCTGTCGACCATGGACCGGGCTCTGACGGTCGGGCTCGATGCAGTCAATCGCACCATCGAAGGCAAGGCTGCCGGCCTCGCCGCTTCGCTGCGCAGCGCCGTCGCCGAGACGACACAGGGCATGGACGACGAAGCCGCCCGTGCTGCCGAAAGCCTCGGCCGTACCGGCCAGC
This sequence comes from Rhizobium sp. LjRoot258, assembly GCF_964254185.1. Taxonomy (NCBI): domain Bacteria; kingdom Pseudomonadati; phylum Pseudomonadota; class Alphaproteobacteria; order Hyphomicrobiales; family Rhizobiaceae; genus Rhizobium; species Rhizobium sp. LjRoot258. Next base: position 1,688,168 of record NZ_CAXUST020000001.1, read on the forward strand.
AGTTTGCGGAGGGCCTCGAGGCCAAGAGCAACGAGTTCAGCCGCGCAATCGAAGAGCGTTCCGAACGGATCGTCGGCCGGGTCTCTGAAGCCCAGAACCGTTTGGCCGGCCAGGCAGCGGCCGTCGCTCAGACCTTCTCGGAAGCAGGCAACGCGATCATCAACAAGGTTGCGGAAGCGGAGACCCTGGTCAGCGGCCAGGTTGGCGCCATTTCCCGCGCACTCGGCGACGCCCAGGCGACCTTCGAAAACCACGGCGCGGGCATCCGCACGACGATTTCCGATGCAAGCCAGGAAATCACCTCTACCATGGCAGAGGTCGAACGCGCTCTGGAAGCGCGCGGCAATGCAATCCGTTCAAGCCTCGAGGACCGTACGCGCGAAATCGACTCGACACTGAGCGATGTCGAAAAGGCACTCGAGGCGCGCGGCAGCGCCATCCGTACGACACTCGATGACCGGACCCGCGAACTCAACTCGATGCTTTCCGGCCGCTCTACGGAACTGGCGCGCATTCTCGACGAGACGGCACGACCGCTGATCGATCGTTATGCCGACGCGGGCAAGGAAGCCGCGGCACGCATCACTGCGGCGACCGAGCGCAGCACTGAGCGCCTACGCAGCGAGAACGAGGCTCTGATCAATGCGATCGCCGCACGCACCGAGAGCGCTTCCTCGGCCGTCGACGCAATGGAGAACAGCCTCCTTGCCAACGTCAACAAGCTGATCGAGCGCCTGTCGGACAACAGCTCCGCCATGGGTCAGATGATGAGCAGTGCAGCCGAAAATCTAGCGGCAGTGGATGGCCGCCTCGGCGATACGACGTCGCGTTTCACCGAATCCGCATCGAAGGCCGCCGAGATGGTTTCCGCCTCGACCCGCCTGCTCGAAGGCAAGGTCGATCGCCTGTCCGATATTTCAGGTCAGACGCTTGCCCAGGTCGGTGGCATCATCGGTCGGTTCGATGAGCATTCGAAGGTGCTCGGCCAGGCATCCGGTCTGCTCGCAGCGGCCCAATCGAACCTCGTTTCGACGCTCGAGGATCGCGAGACGGCACTGCAAAACCTCTCCGTTGGTCTCGTCCAGCGCTCGGAGGAAATCGAGAAGACCATGCGTTCGCTGGGCGGTATGGTCGAATCCGCCTTCGACCGCGCCGAGCAGCGCTCGAACCAGGTCAGCGGTACGCTGCGCGAGAGCGTGCAGTCCTCTTTCTCCGACATCGGCCGCGTTCTCTCCGAAACCGAAAAGCGTGCGGAGGAAGCAGCAGCAACCATGCGCGCCGCGCTCGTCAAGGCCGGAGAAGACGCCAACGCGACAATCGACGGTGCATTCGGCAACGCCGAGCGTCGCTCCGGCGAGCTCTCCAACCGGTTGCGCGGTGGCCTGACAGCGTCTCTGTCGGAAGTCGAGCGTATGCTCGGCGAGGCAGGTCGTGCATCCGACGGCGCTGCCCAGACCATGCGCGAGTCGCTTCGCGAGGCAGTCGAGGAGGCGGTATCCCGATTCTCTGGCGCGACCGAGGAGATCCGCCGCTCCGCTGGCGACATCCGCAAGGAACTCGACATGACCCGCAGTGAACTGAAGCGGGGCGCATTCGACCTTCCGGAAGAGGCAAAGGAAAGCGCCGCTGCCATGCGGCGCGCCGTCGCCGAGCAGATCAAAGCGCTGCAGGATATCTCGCACATCGTTGGCCGTTCAACGCAGCAACTGGAAATTTCCGAGCCGGCGCCGCGGGCTGTTACTCAGCCTCAGCCGGCGCCGCGTCCGGCCCAGCCAGCCGTTACCCAGCAGGCGCCGCAGCCTGCACCGCCCGCAGCGCCGACCCAGGCACCGGCAGTGACCCCCTCGCCGATCGAAAGCTTCGGCCTGCGCGGTTCGCTGACGCCGCCGACGCCTGCGGCCGCGACGCCGCAGCGCACACCCGTTGCGGCCCCGGCTCCGGCCTCGCCGGCAACCGGTGGCTGGATCAGCGACCTCCTGCGTGGGGCATCGCGCGAAGAGGCCGCCGAGGAAGCTCCGGCCCGGCAACCGGCCCCCCGCGCTGAGGCTACCGCAGCAGCACCGGCCCGCACAGCCGACAGCCGCAACCCACGCCATGTCGTCGAGTCCCTGAACTCGCTTTCCGTCGATATCGCCCGTGCGATCGATCACGACGCGTCGGTCGATCTGTGGCGTCGCTATCAGCGCGGCGAGCGGGACGTATTTACGCGCCGCCTCTACACGCTGAAGGGCCAGCAGACCTTCGACGAGATCAAGCGCAAGTACGATCGAGAGCCGGAGTTCCGCACCGCTGTCGATCGTTACATCGCCGATTTCGAGAAGCTGCTTGCCGATGTTTCCCGCGGCGATCGCGACAAGACGATCACCCAGTCCTATCTGACCTCGGATACGGGCAAGGTCTACACGATGCTTGCTCATGCCGCAGGACGATTGGGCTAAGAGGCCCTAGGCAAAAAAGAAATGGCCGCCAAAAGGCGGTCATTTTCGTTTCGAGGGCATTGTTTGCAGTCGCATTTCATTGAAGTCTCGGATGCGGTTTCCACCGGTCATTCCGGCGCCAGTCGGTAGGGACCTGCGGCACCTTCCCGCCTACCCCGGCATGGACGATCAAATTGACTGCAGCGTCCAGTTGACGATCTCAGCAGATACACTTGCGAACGCGCGATCGAGGCCCTTCACAAGACCATCGTTCGATCCGCCGGCAGGCACCTCCTGTCTGAACACTTTCTGAGTCCTCACGGAACCATTGCGGTCATTCAGGATCTTGGCTGAAATCTCAACCACCGCACGGCTGCCCGCGGTCGTGTCGATCTCGAAAGAGCGGATATCCGTCACGAGCTGATAATCGATCGCGAGCCCCTGGCCGGGGACGCCGACGCCGCCGAGCTTGCCGGAGTTCTCATAGGCCTCGACCAGCTTCGCCTGAACGATGCGTGGCAGCTTGTCGCCCCATTGCGCCTTGGAAAGGTACTGTATTTGCGAAGGAGCCACCCGAATGACGATCTGTTCGCTGTCGATCGCCTTCAGCGCGGTCGGTTGCTGCACCAGGATCTGCCGGCCCTTTGCCGCCGGTCCACTGCCGGTCACCGACGCTGACAGATCGTAGGTGTCGTTCTTTGCAGCCGTCCCGCAGCCCGCAAGGCCCGCCAAGAGCGGCAGCGCGATCGCGGTTGTCGATATCCACGAACGACGCTGCAACACATCCGATACGGCCATATGCGCTCCCCTAATATCCCTGTTAACGCCGCGTCCGGCCGTCATATTGCTTTACCGTATCCCCGCCGAAAATCAGCCGCTGCGGATTGCGGTCGAAATCGCTGATCGCATTGCTAAGATTCTGTACGGTTGAGCGCGTGTCGTTGATGAGCGACTGCATATCGCGCAGCCCACCGCTGGAAAACTTCTGCAGATTGTCCGCAATCGGACCGATTCGCGAGTTGAGGTTGTCGGCGACCTTCTTGAACGAGGTGAGCGTGTCACGCGCCTGCGCAAACAGCGACTGCGTATTGTCCGTTCCGAGCAGCGCATCCAGCTTGATCAGAATACCGTCGACGCGAGTCGAAGCCGAGTTCAGCTTGTTCGCCATCTGCGAAACGTTCTGGATCGTCTGATCAATGTCCTTCTGCCGGGCCGAAACGGTGTTCGCGACGTCCTTGATCGATGCGACAGCGGTGCGCGCATCCTTGGTTGCCTGCGAGATGTCGTCTACGGATCCCTTGACCTTCGCCGGATCGATCTGCGCTACCAGAGTATCCACCCGATCGAGTGTCGCCTGCGCCTTCTTGCCGAGGTCATTGTAGGTCGTCGCCGTTTCCTGAAACTTCTCGATCGCTCCCTTGAAGTTGCCTGAAGCATCGGCGACGTCGCGGCTGACCTTATCGGCATTGCTGAGAATGGTATCGATCTTCTTCGCATCGACGGCCTTCACCAGCGACTCGACCGCCTCCAGCGTCGAGTCGACACGACCTGAGACCTTGCGAACCGTGTCGGACAGCTGTCCGACACTTTGCAGGAACGAGTCGATGTTGCCGGAGTTCTTGGCCAACGCGTCGGAGAACGTCTCGGCATTCTGCAATGTCTTGGTCAGCGGCCCACGCGCATCCTTCACAAACCCCTGAACCTGCCCGATGGCATCGTTCGCGCGGTCGAGAATCTTATCTGCCGTCGCCAGAAGGTTGGTCACACTCGACTGGTCCGCGACGATAACTGCTCGCTTCCCGGTGTCGATCGACTGTTGGAGGATGTTCTTTTCGCCGATCTTGCCCCCCGACAGTTCGATATAGGCAGCACCCGTCAGACCCTGGATTTCAAGGATCGCCTTCGTCGAAGGATAGATCGGCGCATCGACCCGGACTTCGGTGAACGCCAGCGAGAAGCTCGGATCGTCCGCATCGATCGACAGCGACTTGACCGAACCGACCTGAATGCCGTTGAACCGCACCGGCGAGCCGACGCTCAAGCCGTTCGCGGAGCCAGGGATCCGGACGATCAGTTCGGCCATAGGCCCGCCACGCCCGTATTCGGCCATCCAGTAGACGAAGCCGAACGCCGCCGCGATGACAAGCACCGTGAAAAAGCCGACAATCGTGTAGTTCGCTTTTGTTTCCATCGTATCCGCTCACTTCCCGCGGCTATCTTGCGCCAGGCTGTCCCCGCCGGCGTGGCCACTCTGCGGCACGATCGAACGCGCCCTCTTGCCCTTGAAATAAGCCTGAACCCACGGATCGTCGAAGGCCAGCATGTCGTCGATCGTTCCCTCGACCATTACCCGCTTCTTGCCAAGCACAGCAATGCGGTCGCAAACCGAAAAGAGGCTGTCGAGGTCGTGGGTGACCATGTAGACGGTCAGTCCGAGAGTGTCTCTGAGCCTTGCAATGAGCTCATCGAACTCCGCAGCACCGATCGGATCGAGGCCCGAAGTCGGCTCGTCGAGGAACACCAGTTCCGGGTCGAGCGCCAAGGCGCGCGCCAGCGCCGCACGCTTGATCATACCGCCCGAAAGCTCCGACGGGTATTTGTCGGCAGCATCCGCCGCGAGCCCGACCAGCCGGATCTTGAGTTGAGCCAGTTCGTCCATCAGCGATTGCGGAAGATCCAGATACTCGCGCATCGGCACCTGGATGTTTTCCCTCACCGTCAGCGAGGAGAACAAGGCTCCTTGCTGAAAGAGCACGCCGAGACGCATGTCGAGTGCATTGCGCTGCGGCTCGTCCAGTTCGTCAAAATCCTGACCAAGGATTTTGATGTTGCCGGAACGACGCGGCAGCAGCCGAAGCACCGTCCGCATCAAGACCGACTTCCCTGTCCCCGACGCACCGACAAAACCCAGTATCTCGCCGCGATAGATATCGAGGTTCAGATTGTCGAGAACGACCTTCGACCCGAAACCGACGGTCACGCCGCGCGCCGAGAGCACGACATCCCGTCCTTCCTCGTTTCTGGTCTCTGCCTGCTGTCCGTCCACGTACGATCCCTAGAAATTGATGGCCGCATAGAACATGGCAAAAAGCCCGTCCATGAGGATAACGACGAAGATCGCCTTCACCACCGCCGCCGTGACATGCTGGCCAAGCGACTCAGCACTACCGCCTACCTTTAAGCCCTCGACCGCCGCAACGATACCAATAACCAGCGCCATGAATGGTGCCTTGATCATCCCCGACAGAACCGTCGACAGCGTGATCGCCTCATGCAGGCGCGCGATGAAATTCGCGAAGGTAATGCCCGAATAGCCCCACGCCACGACCGCAGCGCCAAAGAGCGACGCGAAATTCGCAATGACAGTCAGCAGCGGCAGTGCCACCGTGAGCGCAACCAGACGCGGGAAGATGAGCACTCCAACAGGATTGAGCCCCATCACCTTCAGCGCATCCACTTCCTCGCGCATCTTCATCGAGCCGATTTCGGCGGTGATGGCGCTGCCGGAGCGGCCCGCGATCATGATAGCTGTCAGAAGCACCCCGATTTCGCGAAGCTGCAGGATGCCGACGAGGTCGACGACGAAGACCTCGGCACCGAAATAGCGCAGCTGAAAAGCGCCCTGCTGCGCGATGATCGCGCCGATCAGGAACGACATCAGCAAGATGATCGGCACCGCACGCACGCCCATGTGGTCGATCTGATTAACGATCGACGCCGGCGATACGCCGCTGCCGCGCCCGAATTTCATCTGCGCGCCGCGGACAGCGGAGCCGAGGATATACATCGCAGCCGCGAGGTTATCCCAGATATCAAAGGTAATCTTGCCGATCGGCGCGAAGATCCGCTCCGTCCAGCTTGGGCGTCGCTGCGGCTCCTGCTCGGGCTGCGGCGGCTCCGCGGAGAACTCTTCGATCATTTCGTCGATATGCGCGTTGCTGCCTTCGAAGCGTACGGTGCTACCGGCGCCTTCTACCTGCTTCTTCAGCCGGCAGAGCAACCAGACCCCCGCCGTGTCGATATCCGTCACGCCGGAAAGGTCGAGGGTCACCTCGCCGGTGCGGCCGGCTGTGAGTTTCTCGAAGTCGCGCAGAATGAGATGCAGGTTGGCACTTCGCCAATTCCCCTCGATATGAACGAGCTGTCCCGAGCCATGGGTCTGGTCGTCCACATGCAGTGAGGCGGCGTTGCGGGTTTCGGACTTCAAAACGCTTGTGTCTTTCAAGGCTTACGGCGACATTGCCGACTCGCGAACTACCGGTTCGCCGCTTCGGATCAATATACCCAAGCCACACCAAATTTCCATGCGCGCAGGATTGCAAATATGCCACGGTCACTTGAAATTCGGACGGAATCCTTCCCCCTTGCCCGCATATTTACGATCTCGCGCGGCGCCAAAACGTCGGCGGATGTGATCCTCTGCACAATCCGGGAACGCGGCATGGTCGGCCGGGGCGAATGCGTTCCCTATCGCCGCTATGGCGAGACGATGGAAAGCGTTGCCGCACAGATCGAGGCTGCGGGACCGCTGATCGAGGGCGGCCTGACGCGCCAGGAACTGCAGCGTGCAATGCCGCCCGGAGCCGCACGCAATGCGGTGGATTGCGCCCTCTGGGACCTCGAAGCCAAGAACTCGGGCAACGCTGTCAGCAACAGCCTGGGACTGGCTAGGCCGCAACCGTTGACGACGGCCTTTACGATCTCGCTCGGCGAACCTGATGTCATGGCAGCCCAGGCGCGTGCGAACGCCGGTCGGGCCCTGCTGAAGGTTAAGGTCGGCACCGGCGACGACGAAAGCCGCATCCGCGCGGTTCGCGACGCTGCCCCTGATGCGGCAATCATCCTTGATGCCAACGAAGGCTGGCCGGAGGAAACGCTGGAGCACCATCTTCGCATCGCTGCCGAGGTGGGTGTCGCCTTGGTCGAACAGCCACTGCCGGCAGGCAGGGACGAACTCTTGGCCGAGATCCGTCGTCCGCTGCTCGTCTGTGCCGACGAGAGCGTACATCATACCGGCGACCTCGCGAGCCTTCGCGACCGCTACGACGTGATCAACATCAAGCTCGACAAGACTGGCGGCCTCACCGAGGCGCTTGCGATGAAGAAAGAGGCGCAACGCCTTGATTTCAAGATCATGGTTGGCTGCATGGTCGGCACGTCCCTGGCAATGGCGCCTGCCGTATTGTTGGGGCAGGATGCCGAGTTCGTCGACCTGGACGGGCCGCTACTCCTTGCTCGCGACCGCGAACCCGGGCTGCGTTACGCAGCTTCCCTCGTTTGGCCGCCGGAAACAACGCTTTGGGGCTGAAGATAATAGGCCGCGATTACGAGGCCCAGCCCGGTTAGGGCAACCAGCGCCATGACGTAGTAGCTTGCGAGGCCGAGCCATGCGTAGATGTAGCCGGAAGCAATCGTCATTAGTCCCATGAACATGCCGTTGTAGAAGAAATAGGCGCCCTGTGCCGACGACTCTTGGGTCTCCTGCACCGAGGCGACGATCCGTCTCTGTACACCCGTATGCACGAAGGCATACGTGCAGGAATGCATGCACTGGAGCAGAAAGAAGCCCCAGAAACCCCAATGCATCGGGAACAGGATCCAGCGACACACGCTGACCGCCGCACCGAAGCGAATGAGCGTCCAGGCGCTAAATCGGCGACTCAGCCGACGAGACAGAAAAAACACCGACACTTCGGCCGCGACGCCGGCACTCCAAAGGACGGCAATCTGTGTGCCGGAGAAGCCGAGATCGCGCCAGTAGAGGGACGCGAACGCCTGCAGGACCGCGTGGCTCGACTGTTGGATTGCGACGCCGATCAGCAAAGCGAGCAGATGAGGCTGTCGTAGCGAACTCCCGGTCGCCGCCGAGATATCGACCGGTGTGCCACGCCTGCGCGTCGGGCCGATTCGTGGGCAGTAGATCGCCATCACCACCGTTGTCACGAAGCCAAATGTCATGACCGGCAACACCATCTCGCCGCCCCAGCGCCCGATCAGTTGCCCACCGATCAGGGTGGAGACGATGAACGCCACCGAACCCCATACCCGCATCGAACCGTAGTCCAGGCCCCAACGCCGGACACCTGAGATCACAATCGACTCGACGACCGGGACGTAACAGGCAAAGGTTGCTCCCTGGATCGTGTAGACGATCAGCACCGGCCAGAACGTGCTGGTCCAGTAGAGCGCAATCGCCGTTAGCAGCGATAGGCAGCCAGAAAACAGCAACACATCCGCCCGTTCCTTCATCCGGTCGGCATACATCGCGACAATAGGGGCGACGAGGACTCGCACGACCATCGGCACGGCGAGAATGACGCCGATCTCATGGTCGTTGAACTGGTGCAGCGCAAGCCACATCGGGAAGAACGGCAAGGCCACGCCATTGACGAGCAACGGCGCACAGTACGACAAGGCACTGAGCAGCCGAAAGCGCGGTGGTGCCTCCTCACTTGCCGGAGGATTTTGAGCGGGAATCATCGGTGGACCTGCAGGAAACTGAACGTTGCCTAACACATCAACCTAGAGGCGACTATGGCAAGAAATTGCCCATCTGAAACGTTTCAAAAAATAAATAGGGCCTGTCGCAAAGACACAACGGGCAAAATTGACGCATTGAATTGGGGAGCGAAAGGCCGCGCTTAGGCGGCCTGCTGCGCGACTTCCTTTTCACGATGGCCGATCGCCATCGGGATCGGCTGCATGCCACTCGTTGCACGCCACTCGATCAATTCAAACGTGCCGTCCTGATTTTCGGCAATCGCCGTGCAGCTTTCGACCCAATCGCCGGTATTGATGTAACGGATGCCGTCCATGTCCTCCATCACCGCGTGGTGGATATGGCCACAGATCACGCCATCGGCACCGTGCTTGCGGGCTTCTTCAGCGACGACACGCTGGAATTCGCCGATGAAGTTGACTGCGTGTTTGACCTGCAGCTTGGCCCATGCGGAAAACGACCAATAGGGCATGCCCATCCGGCGGCGGATGGCTGCTAGGCCTACATTGATCATGATCGCCATGTCGTAGGCCCAGTCGCCGAGATAGGCGAGCAGGCGCGCGTTGCGCACGACGACGTCGAACTCGTCGCCATGCAGCACGAGGTATTTCTTGCCGTCGGCCGCTTCGTGCATCATCCGCTCAGCGACCTCGATGCCGCCGAAATGGGTGCCCGGAAAGTCGCGAAGGAATTCGTCGTGATTGCCCGGGATATAGATGACCCGCGTGCCCTTGCGCGCCTTTCGCAGCAGCTTCTGGACAACGTCGTTGCAGTCCTGCGGCCAGTACCAGCTACGCTTCAGCCGCCAGCCGTCGATGATATCGCCGACAAGAAAGATGGTATCCGCGTCGTGATGCTTGAGAAAGTCGAGCAGGAAGTCAACTTTCGCGGCCTTGGAGCCGAGATGCACATCGGAAATGAAAAGCGTACGGAAGTGCCGCGTATCCATATTGTCCCTCACAAGCACCCTGCTCGTGTCCCATCGTTCACCTCCCTCTCCAAAACCAGAGTCGTGTTTCAGGAAGATGACATGCTGCTGTCTTGGTGGATTTTCCCGGTTTCCGTGGACCTGCGCTGACGTCACGGCAGATTTGCGTTGTTTTCGCATTTCGAACCGAAATTCCGACTGTTCCGCCATGCCGTTTGATGTATTGAAAACACTCCAAGACAGCATGCGGCAGCTCGGAGGCGACGATGGATCATCAGGAAAAGTCCAAGACGGAAAAGAATTTGGCAGGTGGAAGCCTCGACGAGCAGGCGCTCTACTTTCACCGCTATCCCCGTCCGGGCAAGCTCGAAATCCAGGCGACCAAACCGCTCGGCAACCAGCGCGACTTGGCGCTCGCCTATTCCCCGGGTGTTGCAGCACCATGCCTGGCGATCCGCGACAATCCCGAAACGGCGGCCGACTATACCTCGCGCGCCAATCTGGTTGCGGTCATTTCCAACGGTACGGCCGTTCTCGGCCTCGGCAATATCGGTCCGCTTGCCTCAAAGCCAGTCATGGAAGGCAAGGCCGTCCTTTTCAAGAAATTCGCAAACATCGACGTCTTCGACATCGAAGTCGAGGCATCGAGCGTCGATCAGATGGTCGCCACCGTCGCCTCGCTCGAGCCGACCTTCGGCGGCATCAATCTCGAGGATATCAAGGCGCCGGAATGTTTCGAGATCGAGCGTCGGCTCCGCGAGACCATGAAGATCCCGGTTTTCCACGATGACCAGCATGGTACCGCCATCATCGTCGCTGCCGCTATCCTCAATGGCCTGGAACTTGCGAACAAGAAGATTGACGAGGTCAAAATCGTCGCCTCAGGCGCCGGCGCGGCAGCCCTTGCTTGCCTCAACCTCCTCGTCACGCTGGGTGCCAAGCGGGAAAATATCTGGGTCCATGACATCGAAGGCCTCGTCTACAAAGGCCGCACCGAGTTGATGGACGCGTGGAAAAGCGTCTATGCCCAGAAGAGCGACACGCGCACGCTCGCCGAAAACATCGGTGGCGCCGACGTCTTCCTTGGCCTTTCCGCCGCCGGCGTGCTGAAGCCGGAACTGCTCGCGCAGATGGCCGCGAACCCGCTGATCATGGCGCTCGCCAACCCGACGCCGGAGATCATGCCCGATCTCGCCCGCGCTGCCCGCCCCGATGCGATGATCTGCACCGGTCGCTCCGACTTCCCGAACCAGGTGAACAACGTTCTCTGCTTCCCCTACATTTTCCGCGGGGCGCTGGATTGCGGCGCAGTGACGATCAACGAAGAAATGAAGATGGCCGCCGTGCGCGCCATTGCCGCCCTTGCACGCGAGGAACCATCTGATGTCGCGGCCCGCGCTTATTCGGGCGAGACACCGGTCTTCGGTCCGAACTATCTGATCCCCTCGCCCTTCGATCCGCGCCTGATCCTGCGCATTGCCCCGGCAGTCGCGAGAGCCGCTGCCGAGAGCGGTGTCGCGTTGCGTCCGATCAACGATTTTGACGCCTATCTCGATCAGCTCAATCGCTTCGTCTTCCGTTCCGGCTTCATCATGAAACCGATCTTTGCTGCGGCCAAGAACGCCGAGCGCAAGCGGGTTATCTTCTCCGAAGGCGAGGATGAGCGCGTCCTGCGCGCAGCACAGGTCCTGCTCGAAGAAGGCATTGCCGAGCCGATTCTGATCGGCCGCCCATCGGTCATCGAAACCCGCCTGCAGCGTTACGGTCTGCGCATCCGCCCGCTTGCAGATTTCGATGTGATCAATCCGGAAGACGATCCGCGCTTCCGCGAATACGTGGATCTTTACTTCTCGCTGGTCGGACGGCGTGGCGTCATTCCGGAAGCGGCCCGCACGATCGTGCGTACAAACACGACGGTCATTGGCGCTTTGGCGCTAAAGCGCGGCGAAGCTGATGCGCTCATCTGTGGCCTGGAAGGCCGCTACGAGAAGCATCTGCGCGATGTCCGCCAGATCATCGGCAAGAGGCAAGACGTTTGCGACTTCTCGGCGCTCAGCCTGCTGATCTCTCAACGCGGTGCTACTTTCTTCACCGACACCTACGTTACATTCAATCCGAGCGCCGAAGAGATTGCCGAGTCCGCAATACTCGCCGCAGAGGAAATCAAGCGCTTCGGCATCACGCCGCGCGCTGCCCTTGTATCCCATTCGAACTTCGGTTCGCGTGAATCCGAGAGCGCGACGAAGATGCGCGCTGCGCTTCAGCTGGTGCGCGAGGCTGCGCCGGATTTGGAAGTCGACGGGGAAATGCACGGCGAAAGCGCAATCTCCGACGCCCTGCGCAAGCGCGTCATGCCTGATACGACACTGCATGACGAAGCCAACCTGCTGGTCTTCCCGAACCTCGATGCGGCCAACATCACATTGGGCGTTGTAAAGTCGATGATCGACGGACTGCATGTCGGGCCGATTCTGCTTGGCGCGGCACTGCCGGCGCACATCCTGGCGCCTTCCGTGACCTCCCGCGGCGTGGTCAACATGGCCGCCCTCGCCGTCGTCGAAGCTTCACAGCCAGCGTGATTTGCGGCAGATCGAGAAAATGCGTTAAGGTTCCGACCGCAGCTTGCCGCGACAAACGGGCTAGCAATGAAGGCGCGGCAGGACGCCGCGCCTGATGACCCTGGTCTTTGCTCATCGATGGGACGATGCCTTGAAACGCTGGATTCTGTCACTCACAGCCGCCCTTGCTCTGACCGGGCCAGCCCATGCCCAGGTGCCGGCGATCTGTGGCGACCTGCGCGGCCGCCTCGCCGACCTGCCGCAGATCATCGGCAGCACGCCCGAAGTGCGCAAATACGCCGGCGCCATAGCCGAACAAAACCTCGAACTTCGCAAACTCCGGAGCGATCTGCGCCAAAACGGCTGCACGAGCGGCAGCATGGTCGTGATCGGCGATGATGACGGCTACTGCGGGGAACTCGAGCGCGCCGAAGCCAAGATGGTCGACAACATCCGTTATCTGCAGCAGCGTCGCGACGATCTGCGCGGCGAGAGTGAGGATGTCCGCATGAGGAACGAGCTTCTTGCAGCGCTCGACGACAATGGCTGCAACGAGGAGCAGTGGCCCGCTGAAACCGGCGAAGGATATGCGCCGCCACCCAGCATCGAAGATCAGGCGTTGCGGAACGACACGTTCATTCCCTTGGGTGGCGAGCCCAGCCAACGCCGTTATGGTCTCCCGGGCATGTCGCCGCTCTCTCATCTGAACACTGTATGCGTGCGAAGCTGCGACGGCGGCTTCTTTCCGTTGAGCTCGAACGCAACATCCCAAGACTTTGCCCGCGATGCCGACACCTGCTCGAAGATGTGTCCAGGCATCGAAACCGAGCTCTTCTATCATGACGTCTCCAGCACCGAGACATCGCAGATGCTCTCAGCGACGACAGGCGCTCCTTACACCGCCATGCCGAATGCTTTCGCTTACAAGAACCGCAAGCCCGGCGAAAAGTCGTCCTGCAGTTGCGATCTTAACGCCTACTACGCACGGATGCGAAAAAACCAATCGATCAGCGAACCGCCACAACAGGGATCGATCACAACGATCGAAACCAAGAAGCCCGAGAGGGAGAGCCAAGCCGTCGCACCGGCCGCGCCGCAGCCTCAGGTGCCGGACAGGCCCTATGATCCGGCAAGCAGCAAGGTGCGCCAGATCGGCCCGCAGTTCCTTGCCGGCGACCAAGGCACGATCGACCTCAAGAACCCGGCAAAGCCAGGCCCCCAGCCGCAGCAACAGTAGTCCGTTTCAGTCCGCTGACTTGCCCCAAAGATCCATGAAGACAAGCTCCTCGAGCGGCAGGCGTTGGCGCCACCCTTTGACCGCCAGCTCCGGCTGTTGATACAGCTGATCGACATAGCCGACACAGAGCCAGGCAACGATCTCGACCCGCTCCGGAACGCCGAGAATCCTTTTGATATCGGACTCGTGAAATATGCTCACCCAGCCGACCCCCACGCCTTCGGCGCGGGCTGCGAGCCACAGATTCTGCACGGCGCAGACCGTGGAGTAGGAATCCATTCGTGGGTTGTGCGTTCGGCCGAGAACGACATCGCCGCAGCGATTGGGATCACAGGTGACGCAAATGCTGAGCGGTGCGGCTCGGATGCCCTCCAGCTTCAGCGACCGGTAGAGCTGCTGTCGCTCTCCCTGAAACATCTCGCCGGCCTCGCGGTTGGCGTAATCGAACGCCTGCCAGACCTCCTCCCTCACCTGCTGATCGCGCACCAGAATGAAATTCCAAGGCTGCATGAACCCGACGGACGGCGCGTGATGCGCAGCCGTCAAAAGCCTGCTGATGACGTCAACCGGTAGGGGGTCCGGGAGAAATTCCGAGCGTACGTCACGACGCGTCGAGATCGCCTTGTATACGGCGTCACGCTCCTCGGTCGAAAAGGCTGCGGCTCCCAAAAGGGAGCTTGAATTTTCTGGTCGCATCGTCAATCCCCAACAACACAACCGCCCGCCGTCCGCGCGGGTCAGTCTATGATGTCGGGCCGGTCTTCTGACTTGGCGTCATCCGGCTGCCGCGCCTTCCCGATACTGGACCAGTGGCTCGTTGCGGCAGTCGTCAGCCTTACAGCGTTGGGCACGTTTCGGTTTTTCACCGAATTCCCGATTCTCCCGCCTGAGACGGGCACCCGACGGAGGGTCTATGCCGCGAAAAACCTGTCGATGCAATCCCTCATGCTGAGATCGGGTAGTACCGCACATAGGCGAACTCATCGCCCGACGGCGACCAATTCGGCACGTTGATCGTTCCCTGCCCACCAAACAGTCCGAAGAGCGTCGTCAGGTTGCCGCCATCCATATCCATCAGCCGCAGACGAACGTCGAGATCGCGCGGGTGGTCGAAGACGTCCGGGTCGTAGGAGAGGATCAGGACCTTATCGTTGTTGGGCGACGGATGAGCAAACCAATTGCCGTAGTTGTCGCTGGTGATCTGTTCGAGGCCGGTCCCATCCGGATGAATGCGCCAGATCTGCATGAGGCCCGTGCGGCTGGAATTGAAGTAGATCCACTGGCCGTCGGCTGAATAGTCTGGCCCGTCGTTGCGCCCCTCGCCACGCGTCAACCGCTTCTCTTCGCCGCCGTCTACGGAAATCGTGTAGATGTCGAATAGGTCGTCGCGGATGCCGCAATAGGCGAGATCCTTCCCGTCGGGCGACCAGCCGTGCCAATAGGACGGCTGATTTTGCGTCACCAGGCGCGGCGCGCCGCCTTCTGCCGGAAGCACATAGATCGTCGATTTCCCGAACTCGGTCTTGTCGGAAATGACGATCTGATGGCCGTCAGGCGAGATGCCGTGATCGTTGTTGCAGGCCGTGGCAAAGCCGGTATCGACTTTCTCGACCTTGCCTGAACCGTCAAGCGCCAGGCGGTAGAGAAGCCCGTCACCGTTTAGCAGAAGATAGCCTCCATCCGGCGAAAAGTTCGGCGCTTCCACCAGTTGCGTGGTTTGCCAGACAACCCGCGCCTGGCCTTTTCTGATGTTGTAGATCTCGATGGAACTTCTCAATCTGAATCCTCCTGACATCGAATTCGTCAGACCTACGACGGCTCGCCGCTCAGCACAAGCAAGTGAACCGAAGCGGGCATCCGCGGACGGCGCCCGTTGGCCGGGCGGCGCTTTATCCACCGATCACAAATGCGGGAAACATACCGGTTCATCTAGCGTTCATGACGAAGGTGTGACAGTTCGATGAAGCTTTTATGACGTTGGAGTTTCTTAGTTGATCGCGTTGGTAATGAGGTCCGCAGCGGCAGCGCGTTTCGCGTCGCTTTCCACCGGTGTCAGGGGAAGCGTCCAATCGCCAGCTTTACGCGCTGCGCTCGGAGTTTGCCTTTCGGCCCTGATTGCTCTCTTCGCCACTGTAGCGGTCGAAATAATCGCCCGCGATGGGTTGGCCGATGTGCGCGAATTCCTGACATCGCCGGTACGCCCCGGCATGACAACGGTCGTGATGTTGACGGTCCTGATGCTCTCGCTGGACGCTGCCTTGGGAAGACATTTCATTTCGGCGTTGATCGTTCTGCCGCTGGTGCTCGTTCCCGCCATCGTCTCCAGCCAGAAGCAGCATTACCTCACGGACCCCCTGTATCCATCCGACATCCTTTTTGGGCGCCAGATCATGGAGTTGCTTCCCGTGATGGCGCGCGACCGGCCGTGGACAGCTGTTGCCATGGTCGTTAGCATCGTTCTTTCCGCGGCCGCGATTGCCGTCCTCTGGCATTTCGCTTGGCGCCGCTTTCCGCGGCTCTCGAGGACCGCCCAACTGCGTCAACTCTGTATCGGCTTACCTGTTATCGCGGCTTTTGGCGCGTTGATGGATTATTCCAAATACTCCTACATACGCGATCGCCTTCAGGTCGTGCCGATGATGTGGGATCAGAAGGAAAACTACCGCAGCAACGGCTTCATCCTCGCCTTCATCTTCAACATTCCGATGGCCGACGTGGCAGCGCCGGTCGGCTTCGGTACACAGGCGCTTGATGCTATTCCGAGCCGCAACTACGGCTATCTCAGCGGCCCGCGCGAAAAGCCCGACGTGATCATGCTGATGAGTGAATCCTTCTGGGATCCGACCCGGCTGAAGACTCTCACCCTGTCGCCGGATCCCATGCCGAATATCAGGGCCGAGCAGTCGGGCCATGTCTTCTCACCCGAATTTGGCGGCATGACCGCCAATGTCGAATTCGAGGCACTGACGGGCTTCTCGAATGCCTTCCTGCCCTATGGCAGCATTCCCTACCAGCAGTATATTCGCAGCAACATCCCCTCGCTTGCGACGTTCTTCCGCGGCGAAGGCTATGCCGCCCGCTCTCTGCATCCATTCAGCGGCTGGTTCTGGAACCGCAACGAAGTCTACAAGGACTTCGGTTTCGAGCAGTTTCGCTCTGAAGAAACCCTGCCGCCGATGGAAAAGAGGGGTATCTTCGCTTCGGACGCATCCCTTATGAAGGAGATCATGAACGAGGCCGACGGTATTGATCGTCCGTTCTTCTTCTTTGGCGTCACCCTGCAGGGACATGGTCCCTACGAGCCGAACCGTTACGTACACAACACCATCGACATCAAGGGCAACCTGAACGATGCGGACCGGGCAACGCTGGCCACCTATACGCAGGGGATCAAGGAAGCCGACGACAGCCTCAAGATGCTGATGAATTGGGCCGAGAAGCGCGATCGCGAGACGATCATCGTCCTCTGGGGCGATCACCTTCCGCCGCTCGGCAACGTCTATATGGCGACCGGCTACATGCCGGACCAGGTTGCCACGCGCAAGGCATCGGTCAGCGTCATGAAGCAGGAGCACGAGACGCCGCTCGTCATCTGGTCCAACAAGAAAGGCAGCAAGAAGGATGTGGGTACGATCAGCCCGTCGCTCCTTCCCTACCATCTTCTGAAGTTCGCCGGCTTCGAGCATCCCTACTACACAGGCTTTCTCGGCCGCGTGCAGAAGAAGTACAGCGTCATCGATCGCTATCAGCTGATTGCGCGCGACAACACGCCGTCGCCCGATTGGGTTTTGAAACCGAAGAGCCTCGATCCTCTCGTACGGGACTATCGATACCTCCAGCACGACATCATGTTCGGCAAGGCTCAGACGCTCGATCGCTTCTTCCCACAGCATGCGTGGCTGTATGCGCAAGGCACGTAAAAGAGCGGCACAAGCCCGCATTGCAATTTGAAAACATTACGGAATACTGGCGCCCGAGCGATCTAGCATTCGGAGTCGGCCATGCATAACCTATCGGACCTCATCCACCATCACTTCGACAAACCTGCTGATGAACTCGGCGAAATCGAGAAGCGCGTTCTCGCAAAAGCCCATGAGCGCAAGATAATCTCGACGGACATTAACGCGGCCTTGCAGGCGGAATCGTCCGCTGGAGAGCGCCTGGCGGATTCGATTGCCCGCATCGGCGGTTCCTGGTCGTTCATTGTCGCCTTCTTCCTGTTCCTGGTTTTCTGGTGCGTCGTAAACACCATCGTCCTGCTCACCCGCGCCTTCGATCCCTATCCCTTTATCTTCCTCAATCTCGTGCTCTCGATGCTTGCCGCAATCCAGGCTCCCATCATCATGATGTCGCAGAACCGGCAAGCAGAGCGCGACCGCTTCGAGGCGGCGAAAGACTACGAAGTCAATCTCAAAGCAGAACTCGAGGTTCTCTCCCTGCATCAGAAGATAGACATGCGGGTGCTCACCGAAATTGCAGCATTGCGCGAAGACATCGAGCGACTGAACCAGCGGCTGCCAAGTTGACGAAATGATCCCGGGCCGTAGAATTTAACTATACCGAGCAATTAACGACCCGCTCACCAAGTTCCGCATTGAAACACCGTCTCAAATGTACGAGGAGCAACTGGAACCAATTCGATCCGACGCGAAGACGATGTTCATTGGCCGACCGCATACACGCGATGAAATCCTTCATCACCCCTTGTTTCTGTCGATCGAGCGTCAGATCGCGCTCCATCTTATCGGCATTCACAAACGCGCTCCTCGTCTTGCGCGCCTCGCGGCCTCGCACCAAAAGTGGCTGCTGACGCAGACGCTATTCGCCATGCATACAGGACGCGATCGAGGCAATCCCGTTTCAGGGCTCACGGCTGGTCGCATGATGCAGGTCGCCAAGGAGTTTGACCTTGCCAGCAAAAATACGGCAGCCTCATTCCTTGCCGAACTCATCGCCTACAAATTTCTGCGGGATGCTCCTGATGAAATGCCCGATCGGCGCCTCCGTCGCCTCGAGACGACCGAGGTCAGCGAGGAAGCCATGGCCTCGTGGTTCCTGGGGCATATGGCCTGCCTTGATCAACTCGACGACGGCAATCGTGCCAGTCTAACCGCGGACGAGCCCCGGCTCTTTCATCTCGCGCAGCCGCGTGCTGCACGCGCCCTCATCCAGGAGCCGATCTGGAAGGAGCCACGGAGCAGTATCGGCCACTTCCTCTGGTCCGATGTCGGCGGCCTCGTGCTCCACGACCTGATCAGCCGCCTCCCCGACGATGCGCGGGAGCACAAGCGCGTCCTGCTAATGGGCGTGAGTATCAGCGAACTCGCAAATGAGTTCGGCATCTCCCTCACCAATCTGAAGCGGATGTTCAAGCGCGCCGAAACGGATAACCTGCTTGGCTGGGAAAGCCCCCGCAACCGCGGTGCGCTGTGGCTCTCCCGGACATTCATCGAAGACTATTTCCACTGGCAATCCGCAAAGTTCGCCGAACTGGACAGTGCGATCCACTGGGCCGCCAGTCAGATCAGCTAGCACACCACCCAACAGTCGGCGGCCTGGGTTGGAGACGCTCGGCATCAAGTCCGGCGAGACCGCCGAATAGGCACTACCGACGCCCGCCCCACAGTCTGTCCTAATCCAATAAAAAAGCCCGGCGTGGGCCGGGCTCCTTTTCTTCCGTCTTGTTTGATCAGCCGTTGACGGCTATCCGCTTTTCGTCGCGGCCGCCCTTCATGCGCTCGGCCAGCAGGAAGGCAAGCTCCAGGGCCTGGTCGGCGTTGAGACGCGGGTCGCAATGCGTGTGGTAGCGATCGTGCAGATCCTCTGCCGTCACCGCGCGGGCGCCGCCGGTGCATTCTGTCACATCCTTGCCGGTCATCTCGATGTGG
This sequence comes from Rhizobium sp. LjRoot258, assembly GCF_964254185.1. NCBI lineage: Bacteria > Pseudomonadati > Pseudomonadota > Alphaproteobacteria > Hyphomicrobiales > Rhizobiaceae > Rhizobium > Rhizobium sp. LjRoot258. The sequence goes on from NZ_CAXUST020000001.1 coordinate 1,707,695, forward strand.
ATGCCGCCCGGATGCGAGCCCTCGGCGCGATGGATCTGGAAGAAGCTTTCGACTTCCGACAGGATCCGCTCGAACGGACGGGTCTTGTAGCTGTTGAGCGTGATCGTATTGCCGTGCATCGGATCGCAGGACCAAACGACCTTGCGGCCTTCCCGTTCGACCGCACGGATGAGGCGCGGCAGATGATCGGCGACCTTGTCGTGTCCGAAGCGGCAGATCAGTGTCAGTCGGCCCGCTTCGTTCTGAGGGTTCAGGATATCGATCAGGTTCAGGAGGTCGTCCGCCTGCAGCGACGGACCGCACTTGAGGCCGATCGGGTTTTTGATGCCACGGCAATATTCGACATGCGCGTGATCAGCCTGACGGGTGCGGTCGCCGATCCAGATCATGTGACCGGAGGTCGCGTACCAGTCGCCAGACGTCGAGTCGACGCGCGTCAGCGCTTCTTCATAGCCAAGTAGAAGCGCTTCATGGCTCGTGAAGAAATCCGTCTCGCGCAGGCTCGGATTGTTTTCGGAGGTGATGCCGATCGCCTTCATGAAGTCCATGGTTTCGCTGATGCGGCCGGCAAGCTTGTGGTAACGCTCGCCCTGCGGACTATCCTTGACGAAACCGAGCATCCACTGATGCACGTTCTCGAGGTTGGCATAGCCACCCATCGCAAAGGCGCGCAGCAGGTTCAACGTCGCTGCAGACTGGCGGTAGGCCATCGCCTGGCGCTCCGGGTTCGGAATGCGCGCTTCCTCGGTGAACTCGATGCCGTTGACGATGTCGCCGCGGTAGCTCGGCAGCGAAACGCCGTTCTGCGTCTCGATGCCGGAGGAGCGTGGCTTGGCGAATTGACCGGCGATGCGGCCGACCTTGACGACTGGCAACTGCGCACCGAACGTCAATACGACGGCCATCTGCAGGAACGCGCGAAAGAAGTCGCGGATGTTGTCCGCGCCATGCTCGGCGAAGCTCTCGGCACAGTCCCCACCCTGCAGCAGGAAACCGTTACCTTCGGCAACATTGGCAAGGTGCTTCTTGAGACGGCGCGCTTCGCCCGCAAAAACGAGCGGCGGATAGGATGCGAGCTGGGCTTCCGTTGCTGCCAATGCCGCCTGGTCCGGATAGTCCGGAACCTGCTGGATCGGTTTTTGCCGCCAACTGCTCGGAGTCCAATTCTGCATAACGTCACCCTATAAATTCAAACACTTAGTCGTGCTGTTGACAATTGTTGACAAAACCTTTGTCAACGCCCAATTGCCAGAAACGTTGACAAAACAACCCATTGCAATTGCAAGGAGACGTCTCACCAATTCTGTGCCATCTCGCTCACCTGTTCCAGCATCCGGTCCAGTCCGGATGTTCCGTCCTAAAAATGTTGGGCGGCTTATAAACCTTTAGCACCATCTTGCATAGCGGCGTCCCGCTCTTTGGCGCTACCGATTCAATCGACGAACAACGAACCGGTATAAAGGAATTCGGCGACGTGTTTTCAAACAGCACACGCGCGATTAACGATCAATATACCAAGACAGTTTGTATCTAATTTAAACTTATACCGTAGAAACCCCCTCAATTCTGATGGCGCGTCATGATGACTCCCGCTTGAACACCGATGGCATGGTAAAACCGTGGGATTGATTTCGTGCGCAGCTTGTATCGTTTCTGTACTGACCGTTCTGGCAATTTCGGCATGCTGACAGCCATCCTGATGGTGCCGCTCATCGGATCCGCAGGCGTGGCCGTCGACTTCGCGCACGCGCTCAGCCTGCGCACGCAGCTCTACGCGGCGGCCGACGCAGCGGCCGTCGGCGCGATTTCAGAGAAGTCGGCTGCAGCCGCCGCCGCAATGAAGATGACCAGCGACGGGCCAATCTCGGCCGGACAGGACGACGCGCGAAACATTTTCGTTGGCCAGATGCAGGGCGAACTGACGGCAAGCCAGGTCGCCGTCAATGTCCAGGTCAGCCGCGCATCCAACAAGCTCAACTCCGCGGTTACCTTTACTGCGTCGATTCCGACGACCTTCATGCAGATCTTCGGTCGCAAGAGCGTCGACATATCAGGCTCCGCAACGGCAATGTTTCAGACGGCCTCGTTCATGGACTTCTACATCCTGATCGACAATACGCCCTCGATGGGTGTTGGCGCCACGCCTGCGGACGTCGCGAAAATGGAGAGCAAGACGCCCGATAGCTGCGCTTTCGCGTGCCACGTCGTGTCTGAAGCCGGCGTCGAGGATAAGAACAGCTATTACAATATCGCCCGCAACAACGGCGTCACACTCCGCGTAGACGTTGTGCGACAGGCGACCCAGAAACTGACCGAAACGGCTAAGACCGAGCGCGCCTCCGACAACCAGTTCAAAATGGGTGTCTACACCTTCGGCAAGAAGGCGGAGGACGCAAACCTGACAACGATTTCCGAGCCGATCACCGACCTTGCCAAGGTCGCAAGCTATACGAACGCCGTCACTCTGATGTCGATTCCGCGACAGGGCTATAACAACGACCAGCAAACGAGCTTCGACAACTCGCTGACGCAGATGAACAAGATCATTTCGACGCCGGGCGATGGCAGCACCGAAGCCCAGCCGCAGAAGATTCTGTTCTTCGTGTCGGACGGCGTCGGTGACAGCAAGAAGTCGAACTGCACGAAACCGAAGACCGGCGAGCGCTGCCAGGAGCCGATCGACATCTCATTCTGCAAGCCGCTGAAGGATCGCGGCGTCAAGATCGCAGTGCTCTACACCACCTACCTGCCGCTGCCGAAGAACAGCTGGTACAACACCTGGATCAAGCCTTTCCAGAGCGAAATCCCGACGAAGATGCAGAGCTGCGCTTCGCCCGGTCTTTACTTCGAGGTCACGCCGACCCAGGGCATCACAGATGCCATGCAGGCGCTCTTCCTCAAGGTTATCCGTACGCCCCGCATCACCAGCTGATCGGCGTCAGACGCGGATGCCATCCCGTATGCGGTAGCTCGGTGCATACATCGTGACGAGCTCTTCCGCCGCCGTGGGATGCACAGCCATCGTCCGGTCGAAATCGTCCTTGGTGCAGCCGGCCTTCAGCGTGATGCCGAGGATCTGCGCCATTTCACCGGCATCGTGGCCGAGGATATGCGCTCCGACCACCTTCCGACTGGACGCGTCGACAATCAGCTTCATGATCATCTTCTCGCCACGCCCTGACAGGGTCGCTTTCAGAGGACGAAACTGGGCACGGTAGACCTCGAGTTCCTTGTGGCGCTTGCCCGCCTCCTCCTCTGTCAGCCCGACGGTACCGATCTCAGGCTGCGAGAAGACTGCCGTTGCGATCGTTTCGTGATCCGCCTTGGTCGGGTTATCCTTGTACTCGGTCTCGATGAAGCACATCGCCTCGTGGATCGCCACCGGCGTCAACTGTATCCTGTCGGTGACATCGCCAAGCGCATAGATGTTCGGGACGCTGGTGCGCGAATATTCGTCGACCACCACCGCTCCGCGCAAGTCAGTCTTCACGCCCGCCGCTTCCAGGCCGAGGCCTTCCGTATTGGGGATGCGCCCAAGCGCCAGCATCACGACATCGGCCGTCAGCGCGCCGTTGTTCAGCGTCTCAACGCAAAGACGGCCGTCCTGCTTCGATACCTTCTCCAGCATGTCGTGGCAGAGAATACGAATGCCCTTGGCGGACATCGCCTCGTGCAACCCTTGGCGAAGGTCCTGATCGAAGCGAGAAAGGATCTCCGCGCCACGGTAGATCAGTGTCGTCTCGACGCCGAGGCCATGGAAAATATTAGCAAATTCCACCGCGATGTAACCGCCACCGGCAATCACGATCGACTTCGGGAGCTCGTCCAGATGGAAGGCCTCGTTGGACGAAATGCAGAGTTCATTCCCCGGCAAAGCCATGTGCGGGTTCGGCCGGCCACCGGTCGCGATCACGATCGTCCTGGCGGTCACCGTCTGGCCGGTGTTGATCAGTCGAACCGTATGGGCATCGACGAGCTCGGCCCGCGTTTCCAGAATTTCTGCGTTCGCCCCCGCAAGCCCCTTCTTGTAGAGCCCTTCCAATCGCGCAATCTCGGCGTCCTTTGCGGCAATCAGCTTCTTCCAATCGAACGAACTCTCGCCCACCGTCCAGCCGAAGCCGGCGGCATCCTCGAAGTGCTCGTGGAACTGGGCCGCGTAGACGAAGAGCTTCTTGGGCACGCAGCCACGGATCACGCATGTTCCGCCATAGCGGTATTCCTCGGCGATCGCGACCTTCTTACCGAGCGAGGCTGCAACGCGGGCGCTGCGAACACCCCCTGAGCCACCGCCAATGACAAAGAGATCGTAGTCGTAAGACGTCATGAGAAACTCCGGATGGAATCGGCTGGTGAGGTGAAAGTGATATAGTATCGACCGCCGCAAAAACAAAAGCCCGGACGATGCCGGGCTTTTGATCTTTATTGACACCTGTTTACGGCTTCGGCTTTGCGGCGGGCGTCGCGGCCTTCGGCGCGGCCGTTGCAGCCGGGTTAGCCGGATCGGCGGCCGGCGGCGGCGCCTTGATGACCTTGCTGAGCTCGGTGCTCGTCTGCTTCTGCAGATCGCGAGAAATGCCCTGCGCCCAGATGTCGGCGGCCTTCACGGTTTCGCGCGATGCGATCGGGCCATCCTTCAAAAGCTTTTTGCCAACCGCCGAGTTGTAGAACTCGGCGATCGCGTTGAGTTCCTCGACGGAGAATGCCTTGGCATAGGTCAACGCGGCCTCCTTCTCGAGGTCGGCGCGGCGCGGAGCAAGGGCCAAGGCCTGCTTGTCGACCTCAGCGGTGATCGCATCCTGGTAGTTCGGCGAATCCTGGATGAGATCGGCCTTCAGGCGTTCAGCCAAGCCAGGCAGGATGTTGTCGAACTGCGCAGTGGCGCCAATCGCGTCGATGGCAGCGCGGGCTGCCTTCAGCTGCTCCGGAGAGGCTTCCTGAGCGAGGGCGGTAGAGCCGAATGCGACGCCCGAAAGAATAACGGTCGCAGCAGCAAAACGGCCAAGACCTGCAAATTTAATCATAAGTTTCAATGCTCCTGTTACCTATTCGCCCGCAGCGTGCGTGCACCTGCTGGACCTGCAATGATCGCAAGCGCCGCCATTTTGAGAAAGAGCCCGTGTTCAACGACTCCGGGTATGGAATTCAGCTCGTTTGAAAGCGCCTCTGCATCAGGAATGCGGCCAAAAGATGCATCGATGATGTAGTGGCCGCCGTCCGTCATGAAATCTTCGCCACCGGCTTGGCGCAGCATCAGGCTGCCGCCCAACCCCAGTTTCGAAGCCTTCTTTTCGATTGCCATGCGCGTCGAGACGAGCCCGAACGGATTGACCTCGATCGGCAGCGCGAAGGCGCCCAGTGTCGCCACCAGTTTGCTCTCGTCGGCAATGACGATCATGCGCTGAGATGCCGCAGCAACGATCTTCTCGCGCAGCAGCGCACCGCCGCCACCCTTGATGAGCGTCAGGTCGGAATCGACCTCGTCTGCGCCATCGATCGTCAGATCGAGTTCGGGCAGTTCATCGAGGGACTTCAGCGCAACGCCAAGCTCGAGGCAAAGCCTCGCCGTGCGTTCAGAGGTTGGCACCCCTTCCACCTTGAAACCGGAGGCAACCTTCTCCGCGAGCAGGCGAACGAACTCTTCGGCAGTGCTCCCGGTTCCGATTCCAAGCCGCATGCCGTATTCGACATGAGCGAGAGCCGCCTCGGCGGCTTTGATCTTCATTTCGCGGGCATCCATGCGCCGCTCACTCCGATTATTGCGTTGGATGTGCTGTTTACACGGCTCGCTTGCCAAACGAAAGCCAAAATAGCGTAATGATTTTCGAAAAGCCGTGGGCATTTACAACTGATCGCGTTTGCCGCGAAACGTTGCTTTTCCCGTCCTCATCACCTACTGCCGAATGACATCATTTCTGAAAGGCGGAATCCTTGACCCCTGCCCTCGTTGTATTCGATCTCGATGGAACGCTGCTCGATACTCACGCCGATCTCGTGCAAAGCCTGAACTATACGATCGCCGCGATCGGTTTGGCACCAGTCGGCTATGACGACCTCACGCATCTCGTCGGACATGGCGCCAAGGTCATGATCGAGCGGGCCTGCAACCTTCGGGGACATCCGCTATCACAGGAGCAGATCCCGGCCCTGCTCGACCACTTCATCACTCACTATACCGACAACATGCCCGGGCATACGCTCCCTTACCCGGGCCTTGTCGAGGCAATGGATCAGTTGAAGAGCGCCGGCTACAAGCTTGCCGTTTGTACCAACAAGCTCGAAGGTCTGGCGCGCGGCCTCATCGGGAAGCTTGAACTCACTCACTATTTCAACGCCATTACCGGCGGCGATACCTTTACGATCAGGAAACCGCACGCCCAGCATCTTCTCGGAACCATTGAACGCGCCGGCGGCGATGTCCGCAGGACCATCATGGTCGGCGACAGCGTCAACGACATTCTTGTTGCTCGAAATGCGGGAGTGCCTTCGATCGCCGTGCCGTTCGGCTATTCCGACGTCCCCGTCGAGACACTCGCGCCGACCCGCGTCATCACGCATTTCAGGGAGCTGACGCCTGCGCTCGTTGATGAATTGATCGGGGATTTTGCTTCCGCCAAGCCGGCCGCGGCAGCAGGCTGACGCGAAAGAAAAAGGCGGCTCACCGGCCGCCTTTCTCATGTCATCTGCTCGGCGCGGTCAGATCTGCGCGCCGCGTGCCTTCGTCGTGGCATCGAAGGCCTTCTGCACATAGGCGTCGCGGCCGTACACGTCGTCGAAATACTGCACGACGCCATCCTTGTTCGGCCAGGCCGTGAAGTAAGCTACGTAGACCGGTATCTTCTGCGGAACCTGCAGGGCGTGGTTCTTGCCTGTGGCGATTTCCTTGCCAATCTGGTCCACCGAAGTGTTCAACACAGCTGCTGCCATCGCACGCGGCTCGGCAAGGCGCACGCAACCATGGCTGAGAGCACGCATGTCGCGCTTGAAGAAGCTCTTCGAGGGCGTGTCGTGCATGTAGATCGCATGCGCGTTCGGGAACAGGATCTTGAGTTCGCCAAGGGCGTTGTCGTCGCTCGGCGGCTGGCGCACCGAGACGTTTGTCGTAGACCCGTACCAGTCGACGCTGGACGACGCCACGGCGCGGCCGCCAACCGTTACTTCATAGCCCATCCGATCCAAATAGCTTGGGTCGGAGCGCAGGCGCGGCAACATCTCGTTGATGATGATCGACTGCGGCACGCCCCAGAACGGGTTGAACTCGACCGTCTCAATCTGGTCCTGGAAGAAGAAGGTCTGGTGCGACGGCTGACCGACGACGACACGCATCGACAACTGTTCCTTGTTGTCGTTGTGGTAGTAAACCATGTAGGCCGGCTGGTTGATGAAAACGTAACGCGAGCCGAGGTCAGCCGGCAGCCAGCGCGCTTGCTCCATGGCAACGATCAACTTCTCGACCTTCGAAGGGTTGCTGTCGCCGCCGGTCATGACGCGGACCGTGGCCTGGCCGATGACACCGTCCGGCTTCAGGCCATGTTCCTTTTGGAAACCTTCGACGAGTGCAACGATCTCCGGCGAATAGTCGGTGCTACCTGTATATGCGGCGAGCGTCGCGGCATGTTCGCCCTTGAGGGCGGCCGAACCGTGCTTGTCGATCGCCTTCACGATATTCGGGATTTCGGATGAGTTATCGCCCGGACGAAGCAGGCCGCTCAGGGCAATATCGATGCTGTCGTCGCTTGCGCCTTCGGCGCGCAGTTTCGCCAACTCATCCTGGAGCGCAACAAACTGCGGCCCATCCGGCGTCCGGCTTCTGAGATAAGCTGCCGTATCCGGGCTCATGCGGGCGAGCTTCAGCACCGGCGCAAGGTTCACATCCTTACGCTTGAAATCATGATAGCCGGAGAGCTTGTTTGGATCGATGCGTCCGCGCAAGGTATCCTGCACATAGGCGAGCACCTTGGCAGAAAGCTCCAGCTCGAACTGCGTCAGGGCGCGGTCGCGGACCGCTGGATCCGGATTGGTCGGATCCTCGGTCGGCACCTGGACCGCATAGTCGGCCGAGTCGAGACCAACCGACGCCGCATCTGCCAATACGGCCATCGCGGCCTTGGCGCGATCATTCACATCCGTTCCGGTGAGCCAAACCAGCGGGTTCTTCACGTCACCGTAATAGGCCTCGAGCGCCTTGGCGACTTCGACAGGTGCGCGCACCTTTGCCTCGATGAGGAAACGGCGCTGAACCGACGGCATCGTCTCGGTCACCGCCGACGCGTCGGCGACTGCTCCGGTGACAACAGGATCGGTGAACTTGCCGGTATCGACGAAGCGCATCGCATCGGGCTGGTAGGTATAGTAGCGCGGGCTTGACACCTTCGGCAGCGGCGCGTCCGGAGCCGACTGAAGGAACGAAGGAACCGACGGCCTCGGATTGACAATCGTGCTCTGCGTCCGCGCGCGATCCCCGCGGATCATATCCATCAACGTGTAGGCATGCGCGGGCGCGACACCCATCGCAGCTATACCGCAAGAAAGCGCGAGTGCGGAAACCGCACCTCTCAGAAGGAATGTCATGCTTTTATCCAGTCCCAGTGTCATGCTGTCTTCAAATCGCGGGCGAGACCCGCCTCAGAACTCGTTTCATCCGGCGCGAGCGTCACATGGCAGAAAGCAGGCGCTGCCGCCAGCCTCGGCCAACTCAACCTACAGTAACGCGACGAACGCTTACGTTGATCCGCAGTTCACACAAAATTATGAAATTATTGGTTAATTTTTTACTTTATTTTCGCCTCAAGACACAGTGGCCAAAAAGCCGCTGAAAGATAAAAATTCAGCCGTGTCTAAAAGATCACTGATCCTGGCAAATAATATGAATTGCCCATTCATGTTTTCATTTCTGGACGGTTTTCTTCGGCCCGTTTCGGACCTATAAGACCGCATCTCTGAGAGGCACCGCGACAGAAAGGCATGGCCATGACCTCCACCCGCACCGAAACAGATACGTTCGGCCCGATCGAAGTGCAAAATGACCGATATTGGGGTGCGCAGGCGCAGCGCTCGCTTGGTAATTTCAAGATCGGTTGGGAAAAGCAGCCGCTTTCGATTGTTCGCGCGCTCGGCATCGTCAAGCAGGCAGCGGCCCGCGCAAACATGGCGCTCGGCCAGCTCGAGCCGGCGATCGGCAACCCCATCGTTGATGCGGCGCAGGAAGTCATCGACGGGAAGCTCAACGACCATTTCCCTCTCGTCGTCTGGCAGACGGGCTCCGGCACGCAGTCGAACATGAACGCCAATGAGGTGATCTCCAATCGCGCGATCGAATTGCTGGGCGGCGTGATGGGCTCGAAGAAGCCGGTACATCCGAACGATCACGTCAATATGAGCCAATCGTCGAACGATACTTATCCGACGGCGATGCATATCGCCTGCGCAGAGCAGATCGTGCGCCACCTGTTGCCGAGCCTGAAGCACCTTCATGCCGCCCTCGACATGAAGGTTACCGAGTTCAGTCACATCATCAAGATCGGCCGTACGCATACGCAGGATGCGACGCCGCTAACGCTTGGCCAGGAGTTTTCGGGCTATGCCGCGCAGGTCGGCTCCGCCATCAAGCGTATCGAAATGACGCTCCCCGGCCTTTGCGAACTGGCCCAGGGCGGCACTGCGGTCGGCACGGGCCTCAATGCGCCGGTCGGCTTTGCCGAGAAGGTCGCCGACGAGATTGCGGAGATCACCGGCCTGCCTTTCGTCACCGCCCCGAACAAGTTCGAAGCGCTCGCCGCCCATGACTCGATGGTCTTTAGCCATGGCGCCATCAATGCGGCCGCCGCCGCTCTCTTCAAGATCGCCAACGACATCCGCCTCTTGGGCTCCGGCCCACGCGCCGGCCTCGGCGAACTCGCGTTGCCGGAAAACGAGCCCGGCTCCTCCATCATGCCGGGCAAGGTCAACCCCACGCAGTGCGAAGCGCTGACACAGGTCTGCATTCACATCTTCGGCAACAACGCTGCGCTGACCTTCGCCGACAGCCAGGGCCACTTCGAGCTCAACGTCTACAACCCGATGATGGCCTACAATTTCCTTCAGTCGGTACAGCTGCTCGGTGACGCCGCCGTCTCCTTCACCGACAATTGCGTCGTCGGCATCGAGGCGCGCGAGGACAACATCAAGGCTGGCCTCGAGCGGTCGCTGATGCTGGTCACGGCGCTCGCCCCGAAGATCGGCTATGACAATGCCGCCAAGATCGCCAAGACCGCACACAAGAACGGTACGACGCTGAAGGAAGAAGCCTTGGCGAGCGGCCTCGTCACTGTTGAGGAATACGACACGATCGTCCGTCCCGAAACGATGATCGGCCCGAAGTAAAGCCGCCGGCGAGCCTGATCGAAGTAGCAGACACCGCCGCCCTCGCGGCGGTGTTTTCATGGACTTTCATGACAAAAACAGACAAGTTTTAGAATTATTGCAATTGCGAAGATGCCCGAATAGACCATCTGCGATTTCGGTCCGCATGAAAGGTCCTTCGATGGCTGACGATCTTTTCCCCCTCAGCAAAGACTCCACCCAATACCGCAAGATCAGCAGCGACTACGTCTCTGTCGACAGCTTCAAGGGACAGGACATCCTGACCGTCGAGCCGGAAGGCATTCGCCTGCTGGCCGAAACGGCATTCGCCGACATCAACCATCTCCTGCGGCCCGGCCATCTGAAGCAACTCGCCTCGATCCTCGAGGATCCGGAAGCCACAGACAACGACCGCTTCGTCGCCTACGATCTGCTGAAGAATGCCAACATTGCAGCCGGCGGCGTGCTGCCGATGTGTCAGGATACCGGTACGGCGATCATCATGGCCAAGAAAGGCCGCCGCGTCTGGACCGAAGGTGAGGACTATGCGGCTCTCGCCAAAGGCGTGATGGACGCCTACGAAAAGAAGAACCTGCGCTACTCGCAGCTAGCACCTGTCAAGATGTTCGAAGAAAAGAACACCAAGAACAATCTGCCGGCGCAGATCGATATCTACCAGGAGGGAACTGACTCCTATGACTTCCTGTTCGTCGCCAAGGGTGGCGGCTCGGCCAACAAGACCTTCCTCTACCAGGGTACCCCGTCGCTCCTGACACATGATCGCATGATCGACTTCCTTAAGGAGAAGATCCTTACGTTGGGTACGGCAGCCTGCCCCCCCTACCATCTTGCGATCGTCATCGGTGGCACTTCCGCCGAGATGAACCTCAAGACCGTCAAGCTCGCCTCGACGCGCTATCTCGACGATCTGCCGACCGAGGGCTCCGAAAGCGGCCACGCCTTCCGCGATATCGAGATGGAGAGGGAAATCCATAAGCTGACGCAGCAGATGGGCGTCGGCGCTCAGTTCGGTGGCAAGTATTTCTGTCATGACGTACGCGTCATCCGCCTGCCGCGCCACGGCGCCTCGCTGCCGATCGGCCTCGGCGTCTCCTGTTCCGCCGACCGTCAGGCGAAGGGCAAGATCACCCGCGACGGCATCTTCATCGAGCAGCTGGAGACAGATCCGTCGAAGTATATGCCCGAGATCGACGAGTCGAACCTGTCGGAATCGATGGTCCGCATCGACCTCAACCAGCCGATGTCCGGCATTCTCGCCAAACTCAGCAAGCATCCGGTCAAGACGCGGCTCTCGCTCACGGGAACGATTATCGTCGCACGCGACCTCGCCCACGCCAAGATCCGCGAGCGGCTGGAAAAGGGCGAAGGCATGCCCGACTACATGAAGAACCATCCGGTCTATTACGCCGGTCCGGCCAAGACCCCGGCAGGCTATGCCTCCGGCTCCTTCGGCCCGACCACGGCCGGCCGCATGGATTCCTATGTCGACCAGTTCCAGTCTTTCGGCGGATCGATGGTGATGCTTGCCAAGGGCAACCGCTCCCGCGCCGTGCGCGAAGCCTGCAAGAAGCACGGAGGCTTCTACCTCGGCTCCATCGGCGGACCGGCCGCGCGGCTGGCGCAGGATTGTATCAAGAAGGTCGACGTCCTGGAATATGCGGAACTCGGCATGGAGGCCGTCTGGAAGATCGAGGTTGAGGCCTTCCCGGCTTTTATCGTCACCGACGACAAGGGCAACGACTTCTTCCAGGAATTCAACCTCGGCTGATCGATTTCAATGGATCGCAGCGGTCGCCCGATGGTCGACCGCGGCGCTATCGATCTGGCTCTCGGAGCCCGCAATGCATTGTACCTCCTCTGCCTTCACACTGGCGAGGATGTCGCTGCGGAGACCCGATCGAAGAAGCGGTTCTGCTGAATCAGCGCGACAGACCCAGCGATAAGGTGGCGACGCGTACGATCGGTGAAGTTGACGAGACGTTTCCATGCTCTGGCCTTCCAGTGGAGCCCCGCGGCTCCCTGGGAAGGAACGTGCGCCTTCTCAGCGACGCACAACAGAGCGACCAATCAACGCCGACTGTCAACGATTTGGAGACGATCGAAAGCAACCAAAACGGCTGATGGGATTTTTTATTTCGCGTTACTCGCGCACAAGGCGCAACAATTGTTACGTCGATGCAAATTCTCAGATAAAATCAATGCGATAAGCAAATATGCAGAAGATCGGACAAATCTCATATGTAATCATTGGTATATCCCCCCTTAATCATTTTCCAATATTTGTAGGCTAACAAATTAAAGACTGCATTTGACATTCAATTGAGGAGTAGTCGCATGACGACGGCCGCAGCGCCAACGAGGGCGCAGGTTCCCGACGTGGCAGGTCAGATCACGTTCGCCATGCGCTCCATGGGCGTTGCGCCGATCCCTCGCAATTACGAACTCTTCTACGAAGCCTATATCGGCTCCAACCCGGCGCTGACTCGCGACCTCGCGGCGCTCGGCAGTCAGGCGACGCAGGAGGAGTTGGACACCCTCGGTGCACAATACTTTGCGCACAGCCCTGCCCGCGTGTTCGACGACGCGCACGGTCGCATCGCCGCCGAGCTCGAGACACTGTTGCGCGTCCTTCGCCAGGAGCAAATATCGCTGGAGAGCTACAACAAGCTTCTCGGCGAAACCTACAAGCGGATCAGCTCGAAGAACCATACAAGCGTGGAGCTGATCGAAAACGCCCTCACCCTGCTTACCGAGGCAACCGGCGACACGATGGCGCACGGCGAACGCACGGTCGAGAACGTCGTTCAGCGTTCGCAGGAAATGGATCAGGTTCGCAAGGAACTCGACGAGTACAAGCGCATTGCCAATACGGACTCGTTGACGCGCCTGTCGAACCGACGTGCCTTCGACGACCGCCTGGCGGCCGTCTTCAACAATCCGGCAATGCGTCCCGTTACCGCGCTCGTGCTTGCGGACATCGACAACTTCAAGAAGATCAACGACACCTATGGTCATCCGGTGGGTGACAAGATCCTTGCGACTGTCGCCTCGGTCATCCGAGCCAATGTACGCCGCGACGTTTTCGTCGCCCGCACCGGCGGCGAGGAGTTCGCCTTGATCATCGAGGGCAACACTTCCGAGGAGGTGATGGGAACGGCCGAACGCATCCGCCGCACCTTGGAAACGACACCCTTCACGAACTCGCGCACGAGGATCAATTACGGACCTGTCACCGTATCGGTCGGCGTCTGCATGGCATCCTACGCGGAGGACGCCGGCGAGCTTTACCACAAGGCCGACGTGGCGCTTTACGGCGCCAAGAATTCCGGCCGCAACTGCAGCGTCCTCTTCGAAGACGGTATGCAGAAAGACTTCACAAAAAGCTGGCTGATCTACAAGGGATAAATCCCAGCCGACACCGTCTTGGCCTGCCCGTTTTAGTCGATGAACGGCGATTGTCGCGACACCGGCGCTATCGCAAGCAACAGCCATCGATAGCCTGCATGCGAGCCCATTTGGAAGAACTACTGAAGTTACCACATCGTCCTGGCCGCGCGTTGCGGCCATTCGCGATCATAGGTTTCGTAGTCGAAATCCCCGATCGCCGCCTTCAGCATCAACCCCGGCGTCGGCAGGCTCTTCGGATCAACGAAGGTTTCCGGGTTCCATAGCTCGGAACGGATAAGCGCACGAGCACACTGGAAATAAACCTCGTCGATTGTGATGACGATCACCGTCCGCGGATGCTTTCCATCCATCTCAAAGCTGGCAAGCACCGCCTCGTCATTGGTCACGACGCCACGTCCGTTGATGCGCATCGTGGTGTTCGAGCCGGGAATGAGAAACATCAACGCCAGACGTGGGTCGCGCACAATGTTGGAGAGAGAATCGACGCGGTTGTTGCCGCGCCAGTCCGGCAGGTGCAGCGTCGTGTCGTCGATGATGCGCACGACCCCGCCGATATCGCCGCGCGGCGAACAGTCGAGACCTTGGGGTCCCACGGTCGCCAGCGCCACGAAAGGCGATGCCTCGATCATTGCGCGATAAAGCGGCGTCAGATAATCCGTCACCTTGGCCACGGATGCCTGCGTCAACCCGCCAGCGTAGATCGCCGCGAGTTCTTCCACCGTTTCGATGATTTTCATGGTTGTCCTGCCGCGTTGTCGTGGCGGCCTTTAGCTGCCTAGCGTGACGTTACAATGACATACGCCTGGCGGGAAGATCGAAAAGCGGAATGATCTCAGCATCTTTGTCCGCATCGTCCTCAGCGAGAAAACCGGTGATCGCATCCAGAACAGGCCGAGCCCCGACGATCCGGCGATGCCCGTACCCATTGGCCCAGTAGAGCCGCACCGCATCGCTTGCGGCCGCGTAACGTCGCGCGTGGTTGGCGTTCACTTCCTTATCGTCTTCGGCATGCACAATCAGCACCGGGCGCCGGATCGCGTCGGCCGCCCTGCTCGCGTCGAATTCCTCCAGTCGCCGGCCGGTGACCCGGAACACCTCGGTCTCAAGCACCTGTTGCGCCGACCGTCCAAGGCCGATCATCTTGCCGAAATCCTTGAAGAGCCAGTGCATCTCGCTCGGCGAGCCGATCAGCGCGAGCTTCTCCGGGAGCACGGCAGTAACGCCGGGCAGCATCCCTGCCGCCGCCACCATCAGTGCGGCGCCGCCGAAGGAGTGGCCGATTGCAGCGTCGAACGCCCCGAATCGACGCTCAGCTGCCGCGATGGCCTTCACCGCCAGGCCCATGTGGAGAACCCGCCCTGCCGCGCGGCCATGTCCGGGAAAGTCGACTGCGATCACCTCCGCGCCGGTTGCCGCCAGAGTCTCCGCGAGATCGCCCATATACGCGCCGCTCGATCCCCAGCCGTGCGTCACAAGATAACGGGGGCGGCACCCCAAAGCGCCGCCATTCAGCCGATAGGCGTGCGCCCGTCCGCCGCCGGTAAGACGAAGCGTAAACCGCTCCGCTCCGGCGAGCTTTTCCGCGCCCGCCGCATGTGCTGCTTTAGCCTTCTCGCCCTTGGGTTTCGTGGAGGGCGTTACGCAGAACAGACGGAATGCCGCCTTTCCGGCGATGCGCGGCGAAACCGACTGCAGCAGCGAAAATCCGAGGCGGGTGACCTTCAGCGCAAAGTTTGTCATAGTGGGAATCCAACAATGTTCAACACTGAACAATAAAGTACAACGATGAACAAAAATCAATCCCTGCCCTGGGATCATCCGCGTTTTCGCAGCTGGATCGCTGTCGCGCGCGCTTGCCAACTCATGCAGCAGTCGCTCGGCCGCTCGCTCACCGAACTCGATATCAAGACCCCCCATCTCGATATTCTCATCAATCTCTACCGCTTCGAAGGCATCTCGCAGCAGGAACTCGCGCGCAAACTGCTGGTCGGCCGCTCGAACATGAGCATGCTCCTGCCGCAGATGGAAAAGCGCGGGCTGATCGAACGGCGTAGCGACGAGAAGGACAAGCGCGTGCTTCGGCTCTTCCTGACGCCGGAAGGCCGCGATGTCACGGAAAAGGCCATGGTCATTCAGACCGATCTCATCGAGCGCGTGCTTTCACCCGAACCGATCGAGCAATGCATGGCGATGGCCGATTCGATGGAACGGATCATCCGTGTCCTGCAGCAGGACTTGGTCTACGAAGAGTGATTCAGTGAACGGTGTGGCCGACTGCCCCCCCTGCAAGGGATTTATATTCCCATGCCGCCACGATGATCAGCACCAGCGTCGCAAGGATGCCGGCAAGGTAGAGCTCGATAAACGGTGAGACGAAGGCAAGCAGGATCAGCAGCACGAGGCCGCCAAGGTGCGAGAGCGGCAAGCGCCCGCTGGTCGCTCCCTTGAACCAGAGATTGCCGGCAAGGAACAGTCCGGAGCCACCGAGCACCGAGGTTACTACGCCAAGATTGCCGGTCTCGTGCGGGTGCGAGAACATGAACTCGACCGCGACGGCATGGACGATGATCCCTGCCAGGATTGGAATATGCGCATAGGTGAACGCCTGCCGCGCCAGGCTTCCCGGCCTTTCGTCGTGCTCGATGCGATGCGCCGCCCGCTCATGGCCGAAACGGAAGTAGAGCCACCACATCGCCACCGTGCCAACGAATCCGGTCCCGAAGACGACCGCGGTCAACGTTGAAAATGGCATTTCAGAGAATGTCCGCCCCGAAACCAGCACCGCCTCGCCGAGGCAGATGATGACGAAAAGCGCGCAACGCTCGGCCATGTGTGCGCCTGACACGTCCCAGTCTAAGGCGGTCGATTTGCCAAGTCCCGGCACGGCAAAGCCGCTCGCCGGACCGGCATATTCGATGGCAATTGCAATAAGCCATGCGATCATCCGCGCTTCATGTTCCAGCAGGCCGCCGGCAATCCAAAATACGCCGGAAAAAATTAGCCAGCTACTGATGCGGACGAAGTTCTGATACTTGGAGGCGTCCGACTTGACCGCATAGGCCGCGAAAAGAGAGCGGCCGACCTGCATGAGCACGTAAGCGCCGGCAAAGAGCAGCCCCTTGTCTGCGAAAGCCTCGGGGATAGACGCGGAAAGAACGAGGCCAAGCAACATCAGCACGACGAGCATGCCCCGAACCGGCATCTTGTCGGGATCGAGCCAATTGGTCACCCAGGCGGTGAATATCCACACCCACCAGACCGCAAAGGTCATCAGGCCGGCCTCAAGCGCGCCGAGCGGCGTATAATGGGCCGCCAGGGCGTGCGAGAGCTGCGAGATCGAGAAGACGAAAACGAGATCGAAGAACAGTTCGAGAAAGGTGACCCTGCTTTCACTCGGGCTGCCCTTGGCGCGCAGCCAGTTTCGTTTGCTCGTTCCCGCCATGCACTCCCCCTGTGGCCGTTGTCGTTCAGCGTGGCTTTTCTGACGTGTCGCGGTTCATGCCCTTCTCGCGCAGCTCTCCTTCATAGGCAGCAAACAGCTCTTCGCCACGCTCGCCAAGTTCGCGCAGATAGGTCCAGGTATAGATACCGGTATCGTGCATATCGTCGAAGCCGATGCGCACCGCATAGTTGCCGGTCGGTGTCAGAGAGATGATCGCGACATTGCGCTTGCCAGGCACCGTCACCCTCTGTCCCGGCCCGTGCCCCTGCACCTCCGCGGATGGAGAAAGCACACGCAGCATCTCGGCGGAAAGATCGAAGCTCTGCCCGTCGTTGAAGGTGACAACGAGGTGCTGCCGGTCTTTCGAAACTCTAAGTTCAGTCGGCCAGATATCGCTCATGATCCCATTCCCCTTCAAAATCACGAGTAGGCAATGCAGCGTGGCGAGGCAAGTTCAATTTGCCGTGCCCAAGAAGCGTTTCCCTTGACGCGGCAATAGCCTATACGCACATTAGTAGCATTGCGGAGGCATTCGTGAACAGCAACGTCGGAACGACAGGCAGCGCATCGCCACTGGTCGCAGAGGCAAAACCGATGATCGACCCGTTCAAGCGGGCCGTGACGTATCTGCGGGTGTCCGTCACCGACCGCTGCGATTTCCGCTGCACCTATTGCATGGCCGAACACATGACCTTCCTGCCGAAGCAGGAGCTTTTGACGCTCGAAGAACTCCACCGGCTCTGTTCCGTCTTCATCGCGAAAGGTGTGCGCAAGCTGCGGCTCACCGGCGGCGAACCGCTGGTGCGCAAGAACATCATGTATCTGGTGCGTGAACTCGGCAAGCAGATCGGCTCCGGCCTCGACGAGCTGACGCTGACCACCAACGGTTCGCAGCTTGCCCGCTTCGCCGACGAGCTCTATGATTGCGGCGTGCGCCGCATCAACGTCTCCCTCGATACGCTTGATCCCGACAAGTTCCGCCAGATCACCCGCTGGGGCGACTTCCACAAGGTGATGGAAGGCATCGAGGCGGCACAGAAAGCCGGCCTCAAGGTCAAGCTCAATGCGGTGGCGCTCAAGGACTTCAACGACGTCGAAATGCCCGAGATGATCCGCTTCGCGCATGGTCGCGGCATGGATCTGACCGTCATCGAAACCATGCCGATGGGTGAAATCGAGGAAGACCGCACCGATCGCTACCTGCCGCTGTCGAAGCTGCGCGCCGATCTCGAACGCCAGTTCACCTTCTCCGAGATCGCCTACCGCACCGGCGGCCCGGCCCGCTATGTCGAAGTCAGGGAGACCGGCGGCCGGCTGGGCTTTATCACGCCGATGACGCATAACTTCTGCGAAAGCTGCAATCGCGTGCGGCTGACCTGCACCGGCACGCTCTATATGTGCCTCGGACAGAACGACGCCGCCGATCTGCGCGCTGCCGTGCGCGCCACACCAGACGACGGGTTTCTCTATGCCGCGATCGACGAGGCGATCTCGCGCAAGCCGAAAGGCCACGACTTCATCATCGACCGCACCCATAATCGACCCGCCGTTGCCCGCCACATGAGCGTCACCGGCGGGTGACGCTCGCTGGATTTGGGCGAACTACGTCCGGTTGATCGACACCCCGCCATCCGCCAGCATGGCCGTTCCCGTGACGAAGCTCGCCATATCGGATCCGAGGAAGAGCGCCGCCTTGGCGATCTCCTCTGGCTGCGCCAGGCGTTTCAGCGCATGCAGGCCGTGGATGAAGGCGACGAGTTCGCTATCGGGATTCTCGAAGTTGGCCGGATTCATCGCCGTATCAGTGCCGCCGGGCAACAGCGCGTTGACGCGGATGTTCTTCGCACCGAGCTCCGCCGCAAGCACCTGGACAAGACCGGTCAGTCCCGCCTTACTGGCTGCATAGGCACCCATGCCGGGCATCCCCGCCGTATGGCCGACGAACGTCGAGGTAAAGACGATCGATCCGCCGCCGCGCTCGATCATCGCAGGGACCTGGTATTTCGCCGCAAGGAAGGCACTCGTCAGGTTGACCGCAAGCATCTCGTTCCAGGCATCGAGCGACAGTTCGGCCACGGGTGCGGATTGGCCCGCGCTGCCGGCATTGTTAAAGGCGACGTCTAGACCGCCGAAGCGTTGCAACGCCACCTCGACCAGCCGCCGGTTCACGGCCTCCTCGCGCACGTCGCCCGCGACCGCGACCGCCTCGCCGCCTGCATCCCCGATCTCTTCCACCAGCATGCCGAGTTCGGCCTCGCGCCGCGCCGCCACGACCAGTACCGCACCTTCCGCGGCGAAGAGCTTGGCCGCGGCCCGGCCGATACCGGAACTCGCGCCTGTTATGATCGCAACCTTGCCATCCAGATATCTCATATCGGAACCTCCGCTTGTTGTTGGCGGCATTCCAAATCTCAGAGATCGGGGCTGGCAGCCACCCGTTTCCTGCAGTGTCGGCACGCATCGCCTGCATTATTGTGCACTGCGCCATCGAATTATGTCAGGTGTGGCTTTCGTTCGATTCCCATCCCGCCTGGCACCCTCTAAAAGGACGTGTACGAGAATCGGAATATCGACATGCCGCGGTCCCGCAATGCCCAGGGCGCCATCTACATGAGTTCGGCCATGGCCGGATTTTCCTGCAGCGACGCACTTTCCAAATCAGTCATCGCCTACATGAATGCCGGCCAGATCATGTGCCTGCGCGGCCTTTTCACCAGCATCTTCGTCTACGTCATCGCGCGCTACATGGGCGCATTGCGGTCGTGGCGCATGGTGCTCGAGCCGATGGTCATCGTCCGCGTCATTTGCGAGATCTTGGCAGCCGTTACTTACATTACTGCGCTTGGAATGATGCCGATCGCGAATGCTTCAGCCATCCTGCAATCGCTGCCGCTGGTCGTGACCTTCGGCGCGGCGCTGTTCTTCTCGGAACCAGTCGGCTGGCGTCGCTGGTCGGCGATTCTCGTGGGGCTGTTTGGTGTACTGATCATCATTCGACCGGGACCGGACGGCTTCACGGCCGCCGCACTCCTCTGCGTCGGCAGCGTGCTCACCACGGCCGGCCGCGACCTCGCCACGCGCGGCATCGGCCCGGAGATCCCGTCGCTGATGATCACCGTCGTCACCGCCGTCTCCGTGACGATCGTCGGCGCCTTGCTGACGCCGCTGCTTGGCGGATGGCAGTCGGTTAGCCTTGCATCGCTTTCCCATCTGTTACTCGCGGCCATTCTCGTCCTGATCGGCTACCAGTCCGTGATCATGGCGATGCGAACGGGCGAAATCTCCTTCGTGGCGCCGTTCCGCTACACGAGCCTGATCTTCTCGACATTGCTGGGCTTCGTCTTCTTTGCGGAACTCCCTGATCTTTGGACACTCACCGGTGCTGCAGTCGTCATCGCGTCCGGCCTCTACACGTTCTATCGTGAGGCCAAGCGCCATGTACCGCCGGTCGCCCAAGAGTCCGAGCCGAGAACACCTGTCTGAGGCAACCATGAACGATTTTTCGCTGGATAGATCCAATATACCGGGCGTCGTCCTGGCCGGCGGGCGCTCCTCGCGGATGGGCCGCGACAAAGCCTCCGTGCAGCTCAGCGGCCGCACCTTGCTGGAGCGTGTCGTCGAACAGCTTCAGCCGCAGGTAAGCATCCTTTCCGTCAACGCCGACGCGACGCCGGAAAATTGCCGCCACCTGTTCATTCCTGATATAGTTCCCGGCAAAGCGGGACCGATGGCCGGCATCCATGCCGCGATGGCCTATGGCGCGACGCTCGGAGGTGTTACGCACGTGGTCACGGTATCCGTCGACAGTCCATTCTTTCCCCGCGACCTGGTGGACTGGCTCGCCGCCGCCATCGATGCGCCCGAGAAAATTGCCATCGCAGCCACGGAAGGCCGCAGTCATCCCGTGTTTGGCTTGTGGCCGGTCAAGCTTGCCGATGATCTGGAAGCCTGGATCGCCACGGACGAAAAACGCCGCGTGCGGGACTTCCTCTTACGGCATGACGTTACGGAAGTTGCCTTTCCGCTGCGGCCGACGCGCGCGAGCCTTCTCGATCCGTTTTTCAACGTCAACACGCCCGACGATCTCGCCGAGGCGGAACGCTGGCTGAAGGTGCTCGTCTGATGGAAAAACCGAAAGTCTTTGGCATCGCAGGCTGGAAGAACTCCGGCAAGACCGGCCTGGCCGTCCGCCTCGTCGAGGAGTTTACCCGCCGCGGCTACAACATTTCGACGATCAAGCACGCCCATCATGATTTCGACATCGACAAGGTCGGTGCCGATAGCTACCGCCACCGGCAGGCCGGCGCACACGAAGTCATTATCGTATCCGGCACGCGGTACGCCATCATGCACGAGTTGCGCGGCGCCCCCGAGCCTACATTCGAAGAGATCCTTGGCCGGATTGCGCCCTGCGACCTCGTATTGATCGAGGGCTACAAGCGCGAACCGATCCCAAAGATTGAGGCCCGGCGGCTGGAAGCAGCCGACCAGGAACCTCTTGCGCCGACCGATCCCTTCATCGCCGCCATTGCGGCCGATCACCCGATTGCCGAAGCCTTTCTGCCGGTCTTCAATCTCGATGATACGCAGGCGATCGCAGACTTCATTTCGGGAATGGTGGAACTACCTGCAAAGTAGGAAAGCTTGTTGCGAGGGAGCAATGAACTACTACGGCACCGAAAAACAGCAGCGACTGCAGCGTCAGTCCGACCAGGCACAGGCGAGGATTGCCGCCACACCCGGCCTCGTGCAAGCGGGTCGGTTCTTCTCGTTCGACGATTTCGACCGCATCGACTGGGCCTTTGTCGATGAGCGCCTCGCCAAGGATGGTGTCTTCGGTTTTCGCATGATGCCGGCGAAGCGCATCGAAGACATCCGTCAGAGGCTCGGATCGTCCTACCGGGTTGACGTGTGGACCGTCTTTAGGGCGGACCGCATGACGGCAGTCGCCACTTGCACCCCGATCCGGGCGGCCGGCCTACCCGACAGGCTAACCTTTCTCGACGTTTTGGCCCGTCCCGAGGACGAGACGGTTCGGCGCATTCAGCTCTGCATGGCGGACAATGGCATCGCGCCATTCTCCGCCGACATGCTCCTTGGCAAGATCGTGCCTGCTGTGACGGTCGCCGTCGCAGACGAGGATGGCAATATCGTCGCCACGGCTCACGCGACCCTGCCCTTCAATACCCACAGCAGCTATCGTGGCGTCGCCTGGGTCGGCTTGATAACGGTCACAGCAGATCAGCGTGGAAAAGGGCTCGGCCGGGTTGTCAACGCTGTGGCGATTATGGCCGCATTCGAAAAGCTGGGCGCAGACGAAGTGGTTGAGTTCGTGCACGCCGACAATACAGCTTCGCGCCGCATGATTGGCTCCTGCGGCCTGCGGCTCGATCCGGCAATCCTTTGCTGCCTCGCAACACCGATCGTTGACGCCCGCTTTACGACCTAGAGCTTCGGTCGCTGCCCACGTCCGCAAAAGAAGCCGCCGGTCTCCCGGCGGCTCTCGATCAGTTCTGGCGGTCGGCTCAGTTGCGTGAGGCGACCGGGCGTACGAGTGCCGTCACGCGACGGATGGTGACGCGGCGGTTTTCCTGGTTCGGCCCCTGCGTGTTGACCTTGAGGTAACGCTCGCCGTAGCCCTGCGTCGCCAGGTTTTCAGGCGGGATGCCGTAAACGTCGGTCATGACGTTCGCCACCGATTCCGCGCGCTGGTCCGACAGGACAAGGTTGCTCTGGTCGGAGCCGACAGAATCCGTGTGACCTTCGATCAGGAAGGTTTCCGACGGATCCTTGCGCAGCACCTCGTTGATCGCATCGGCAACCTTGCGCAGGCTGCGCGCCTGGCTCATCGGGATCTCGGCACTACCCGTCGCAAAAGTGATCGTATCGAGGTCGATACGGCGAACCTTGTCGCGGATGCGCGCCGAGTACTTCACCTCATCCAGCGAGTAGACACGCTCCACAGGCTCGACCGGCGGCTCGCGCAGGAAGTCATAGTAGTCGCGGTCGTCATCGCTGCTCGTGTCCATGATGTAGTCATCAAGCGGAATGCGCAGGCGCATCGGCGGCAGATCGCGACCCGGATCCTCGAAGTAGCCGCGGTCCGGATCCTGGTAGAGATCCGGCGAATAGTAGAGCACCGACTCGCGCCCCCGATTGTCTACGCGCGACCGCTGAATGAGGTCGCCATAGCGGTTGCGGATCGTCACGATCTGATAGCCGTCACGGTCGATCGTCTCGCGGTAGCGGTCCCGCGGCAGCTGCTCGTAGATCGGACGCTCGCCGTCACGTAGGAAGCGCCGGTCGTCATCACCGCGAATGATCGTCTGGTTGTTGATCTGGATGATCACGCGATTGTCGTCGCCGCGCTCGCCGAAGCGTGCACCTTCCGGCCGCTCGAACTGCGGACGGCTGTCGAGGCGTCGGCCTTCCTCGCTGGTGACGGCTTCGATCCTGATCGGCGCGGCCTTGGCGCCTTCGGTTACGATCTGGGCGTCAGCATCGGATTTCGGAACGCGGAAATTCTGCTCCTGGCCACGCTGCCTGTCGCGATCGCGACGGGACTGGATGCCACCGGAGCGATCGGCGTCCTTGTCGCTATCGAGAACGGCGGCACCGTTTTCAACAGGCAGAACGACGGTTTCCGTGCTCTTGCTCGGATCCGCGGCAATTGCCTTGCGACGCTCGAGTTCCTTGGGCGTGATCGTCTCTGGAGCAGGGATCACCTGTTCGGCCTGACCCGTTGCCGGCTGATCGGTCGGTGCTCCGTTCGGCTGCGCCGGGATCTGCTCGCCCTGCTGCTGGGCAGGCGCCTGCTCACCCTGCTGAGGTACTGGGACCTGTTTGCCCTGCTGTTGGGCCGGCTGCGCACCGCCAGGCTGGGCCTCTGTCGCCGGTTCCTGTGCCGGAACGGGCGGCTTCTCGGGAGCCGGGGAACCCTGTGGAACCGGGGTCTGTTCCGCTGCCGGCTTCTGCGTTTCCTGCTGCTGCGCGTCAGCGGCGGCCGGCTTCCTACGTGGCTTTACCGGCTGCTCGGAGCCTTCGGTCGCCTGCTGCTTGCTTCCCTTACCCTTGGGCTGCGACTCTTCACCCTGCGGCTGAGCTTGTTCCTGCTGCGGGGCGGCCTGTTCCTGCTGCGGGGCGGCCTGTTCCGTCTGAGGTTGCGGCGCGGCCCCCTCCAGCGATTGTTGCTTGTCGCGCTTACGACGCGGCTTTTCCTGGTTCTCCGCCGGCTGCTGTTCCGGTGCGGGAGCTACCTGCTCCTGCGGCACGGCAGGCTCCGCCTGTTCGGCGGCGGGCTGCCGTTTCTTGCGCGGTTTTTCGGCGGGAACTTCTTCTTGTAGCTGCTGAGACTGCTGCTCGGCCGCAGGCTCCTGCTGACGGCGGGGCTTCTCTGCCGGTGCTTCCTGTTGCGCGGGCTGCGCCTCGGCTGCTGGCTCACGCTGCTTGCGGGGCTTTTCGGCGGGCGCTTCCTGCTGCTGCTGCGGTTGCGCGGCAGGCGCCGCCTGCTGTGGGGGCTGCTCCTGGGCCGCCGGCGCCTGTTCCTCGCCGCCGCCGCCGTGCTGCTTATGCCGCTTCTTCAGAAGCTCTTCGTCGGAGGGGGCATCCTGCGCGACCTCGAAGCTGCCCGCGACCGCTTGCGGCGCTGTGCGAACCTGATCAACGCTGACAACTGCGGCAAAGGAATGCACTGGAGGCATTACGAGCGACAGTGACAACAGCGGAAAGGCGGCACTGGCAAACAATCTCGATTTCATACCCATAGGGGCTCCTCGTTGACTTTTATGCTTTTTGAGACGCGGTCGTGGCCACGTCCGATTTTGGGGCACTCACCCGCGGCGACAACCGCGCGAGGACTGCATTCGTTCCACGAGTCTTAGGAACTGGACTATTAACCCGGTATGAATGTGGCAGTGCGGCATTGTTCATCTTCGCCATAGTTGGCTGTCCCCCGCGCCCCTGCGATTCCAGTTGCAATTCCGCTGAAAAAGGTTTGATTATCGCGCCAAGGCAGTGTCCGCACCGCCCCAATTCCGCCTCCGTCGCAAAAGAAAAACACGAACGGCGGCACCAAAAGAGAGGACTAACATGCGTATCTCCACCCGTATTCTCGCCGCCGCTTCCGTCGCCGCGATGTCTCTTTTCGCAGGCGCCGCGATGGCTGATGGCGAGAAGTATGTCATCGGCACGGACTCGACTTATCCGCCCTTCGAATATGTTGACGCCAGCGGCCAGTTCCTGGGCTTCGACATGGACATCGCCCGCGCGCTCTGCGCCGAGATGAAGGCCGAGTGCACCATCGTCAGCAGCGACTGGGACGGCATCATTCCCGCGCTGCAGGCCAAGAAGTTCGACATGATCATCTCGTCGATGTCGATCACGCCGGAGCGCTCGAAGCTCGTCGACTTCACGAACAAGTACTACAACACCCCGCCGGCGATTGCCGTACCGAAGGATTCGACCGTCACTGACGTTGCCGGCCTGAAGGGCAAGACGATCGGCGCACAGACCTCCACCACCCACTCGAACTATGCTGAAAAGCACCTGCCCGATACCGAGCTGAAGCTCTATCCGACAGCAGACGAGTACAAGCTCGACATCACGAATGGCCGCGTCGACGCTGTCATCGATGACATCGTCGTTCTGTCGCAGTGGGTCAAGTCGGATGCCGGCGCATGCTGCAAGATCCTGACGCCCCTGCCAGTCGACAAGGAAATCAACGGCGTTGGTGCAGGCATTGCCGTCCGCAAGGGTGACGACGCGCTGCGCGAAAAGCTGAACACGGCGATCGCTGCGATCCGCACCAGCGGTGAATACAAGAAGATCCAGGACAAGTACTTCGACTTCGACGTTTACGGCCAATAAGAAAAGCTGTAGGTCGCTCATAAAGCTGATGGCGGAAGGCTTGCTCTTCCGCCATTTTTGTTTGACAAGAATGGAAAGATCAAAGCGGTACAAACCGCGAGGGGAAAACTGGCATGGGCGGATTATTTTCCGCGCTAGGCTCATTCTGGGCCTGGATTGGGTATATCTTCGATCCGCTTTGCGGACCTGCAGGACTCTTCACCTGGTTCGGCCCTTCGACGATCCTGGCCTGTGGCGACACCGGTTGGGGCGATGA
Source organism: Rhizobium sp. LjRoot258 (assembly GCF_964254185.1). Classification (NCBI taxonomy): domain Bacteria; kingdom Pseudomonadati; phylum Pseudomonadota; class Alphaproteobacteria; order Hyphomicrobiales; family Rhizobiaceae; genus Rhizobium; species Rhizobium sp. LjRoot258. The sequence continues at coordinate 1,734,025 of NZ_CAXUST020000001.1, forward strand.
GATCGCCGCCGGCCTGAAGGTTACCGTTGCGGTCGCGCTGGTTACCCTGCCAATCGGACTTACCATCGGCTTTCTCGTGGCGCTCGGCCAGCAATCTGAAGAGAAATCGGTTCGTCTGGCCGCCGGCATCTACACCACGATCTTTCGTGGCCTGCCGGAACTGCTGACGCTGTTCATCATCTATTACGGCATGCAGATCCTGATCCAGTCGGTTCTCGCCTCCATGGGCTACGACGGCCGCATCGAAATCAACGCCTTCTTCGCGGGCATGATCGCGCTTTCGGTCGTATTCTCCGCCTATTGCTCGGAAGTGTTGCTGTCGGCTTTCCGCGCCATTCCGAAGGGCCAGTACGAGGCAGGGGACGCGCTGGGCTTTCATCGCGGGCGGACCCTACTCCTGATCGTGCTGCCGCAACTCGTGCGCATCGCCCTTCCCGGCTTGGTGAACCTCTGGATGATCCTGCTCAAGGATACGTCCTACGTCTCGATCATCGGCCTTGCCGATATCCTACGGCAGACCGGCGTCGCCGTTAAGGTCACGAAGCAGGCGTTCCTGTTCTATACCGTCGCCTGCGCTCTCTATCTCGGCCTTGCCGTCATATCCTCCTTCGGCCTCAGCTACATCGAGCGGTGGGCCAAGCGGTCGGAGATCAGCCGATGAGCCACGCCCAGACGCTCATTCCGGCGCAGCCGGCGCCGAAGCAAGCGCACAAGCCGATCACCGCGACGCGCATCACCGGCTACGTCGTCGTCGCCCTCTGGATCGTCCTTGCCGCCGCCCTGATCGCGATGGTCGTAAGCGGCTGGGATCCCGAGAAGTTCACCCGCTACGGCCCTCGCTATTTGCATGGCCTGTACACGACGATCGCGCTGGTGGCGATCTCGGTGGTCTTCGGAGCGATCCTGTCGTTGCCGCTGGCCTTTGCCCGCATGTCGAAGAACAGGTTCATCAATGGCATCGCCTACTGCTACGTCTATTTGTTCCGTGGCACGCCGCTGCTGGCCCAGCTCTTTCTCATTTACTATGGCCTGGGCAGTTTCCGTCCACAACTGGAAGCTGTCGGCTTATGGTGGTTCTTCCGCGAAGCCTGGTACTGCGGCCTGTTTGCGATGACCATCAATACCGCCGCCTATCAGGCTGAAATCCTGCGTGGCGCCATCCAGAGCGTTCCGCGCGGCCAGCACGAGGCCGCAGCCTCGCTCGGCATCCACAAGATCATCGCCTTCCGCAAGATCATCCTGCCGCAAGCGCTGATCGTCGCCTTGCGGCCCTACGGCAATGAGATCATCCTGCTGATCAAAGGCTCGGCGGTCGTTGCCATCATCACCGTCCTCGACCTGATGGGTGAAACGCGTTACGCCTTCTCGCGCACCTTCGATTATCAGACCTATCTGTGGGCGGCGATCTTCTATCTCAGCATGGTCGAAGCGCTACGCCATCTCTGGGGCTGGATCGAGCGTCGCCTGACCCGCCACCTGAAACGCTAAGGACTTGGCAGCACTCGCCACAGAGAGCTGCTAACGAATTGAAATTTCAGAATAAATCCATATTCCTCTAGCAATTCGTCAAGCTTCGGTTAAGCATGTCATGGTTCCATTTCAAGGATCGCCGATACGCGATCATTGGAACGAGAAGCGAGACGACGATGCACAAGGACATGGAAAGGCAGCTTCGGGGCTACGGCCTCACGACGGCCCAGATCATCTACCGCATGCCGGATCACCAGATGATCCTTCAGACCTACATCTGGCAGGACTACGATCTTGCTCCGGACTTTCCCGAGATGCGCGGCTTCCTCAAATTCTGGCAGGAAAAGCTCGACGGGCCGCTGCATTCGGTACGCTACATACACCGCAAACTCATCTCGGCGACCGAATGGCGTGCGCTGAAAGGTGAGTTCATCCTAAACTGACCGCGCAGTGGTCGGTCAGACATGAGCCTCCCCTTGGACGAACTCGCCTTCGTCCATCTGGCGATGCAGTGCGCCATATAGAATGCCGAGATAGGCCACCGTGACGATACAGAGCACGGCCAAACCAGGGATCGGGCCAAGCGCCGCGTTGTCGATCACATAGTCCCAGGAATGCGCCTGCGTTAGCGGATTGCCTTCGGTCTGAAGCTTGGGTGTCGTGATCTTCAGGCACCATGCGAGAAGCAGGATGAGGTACATCCAGCAATAGTTTCGGCGCAGTCGGCGCTGCACCGCCCCGCGATAGCTCAGCAGAAATTGCGGCTTGCGCAAACTTTTGGCGATGGCGCCGGCCCAATCGACTTTGGGCTCGCCGTTTGGCGCAAGAATTTGAGCAAAATATCCCCGCTCGAGCTTTCGCACGCGGGCACGGTAAATATCGAAGAAACGGTAGCGGCGCGCCTCGATGAGAAGCAGCAGCGTGATCAGCATCATCCCGAAAAGCAGCACGCCATGGTGAGAAGTCGGTGTCGAGAGAGATACCGAAAGCAGTGCTGCCGCAACCGTGATGGCCCAGTTGGATGTCCGGTCGATGCGATCGCGCCAGCTTATCATTCGGGCGAGCTCGCCACGATAGTAGTGGCTGAGCGTATTCGTGATCTCCCCTGGGCTCGCCGGAAGCGCCGGGCGCGGACTGTCCAACTCCTTATCGAAATTTGCCTTGCTGATTTCGGCGACCATGGCATTTCCTCCATTTTGTTTTTATCCATTAGAGGGATCTTATTCTGCTCCCCGAACGTCGCCATTGCAAAAGGCATTCAGTCGCCGTAGACGCAGCTCTGGAATAAAAACGGTGGTGGATTGCTATGGCCAAGAAGATCGACGAAGACGCGCTTGCGGAAGCCTACGACCGGGCGCTTGCTCTCGAGAAGGCAGGTGATGTCGATGCGGCTGTGAAAGCCTATGAGGAAGTGCTCGCCATCGATCCCGAAGATCATGGGGGCGCAGCCGTCCGGATCGCCTCCATGGGACGCGGCGAAACGCCGACCAAGGCGCCGGATGCCTATGTCGAAACCTTGTTCGACCAGCACGCGGAGGTCTTCGAGGATGTTTTGGTGGAGCAGCTCGGCTACCACGTGCCGATGATGGTCCGCCAGCGCCTGCAGGAGCTCAACCTTGGCCCCTTCAAGCGCATGCTCGACCTCGGCTGCGGCACCGGCCTCACCGGCGGCGCGCTCGGCGATCTCTGTGAGGACATGACGGGCCTCGATATCTCCGAGAACATGGTCGAGATCGCCCACGAAAAAGGGCTCTACGAAACGCTCTTCGTCGCAGAAGTCGAGGACTTCCTGGATGACAATGACGAGGATCCATTCGACCTCATCACCGCGACAGACGTCCTGCCTTATTTAGGCGCGCTCGAACCGCTGTTCTTCGGTGCGGCCGAAAACCTCAATCCGGCTGGCCTTTTCATCTTCTCGTCGGAAGAGCTCCCCGAAGCCGAGGCCAAGGGCCAACCCTACATGGTCGGACCTCATCAGCGTTTCCTTCATTCCGCAGCCTATATCAGCGATCGGCTCGCAGCGACCGGGTTCGAACTCGTTGAGATGAGAGAGATCAACGTGCGCATGCAGGAAGGTCATCCAAGCCCGGGCCATCTGATCATCGCGCGCCTTGGCTGATACCAGCAGCGACGGAATATCCCGTTACATTGCGGGCGTCACTGGATGCAATCGCTGATTGCTGCCCGAACGATCACCGGCAGGCGGAGGCAGCGCCACGGCTGCTGTTCTCCGCCAATCGAAGCAACGACGGTTGATGCGCACTTTGAATGGCCCCCCGAACCATAGCTGCCGACCAGGCGACAACGAATGCGTGGGTGGAACATTTGATGGGATGGATCGGCGATGATCTCCACGTGCGCCGCCGCCGCATCTGGCAGGAAATATCAGATGATCTTGGCAATCGTTCGCAGCGGCTGGACAACGGGCCAGCAATCGCGGCGCCTCCGCCCGCTGATAGTTAGCCATTCGCGCAACTTTTCTATTGAAGACACATCGATGGGCTGATACTTAGCCATTCACGCAAGTTTTCAAACAACGTGAAAGGCTGGCCGCATGTCGCTCTTCCTCCACAGTCATCCGCTTGCATCCTTCTGCCACAAGGTCCTTATTGCGCTTTACGAGAACGCCACACCCTTCGAGGCGGTACATGTCGACCTCGCAAACGAGGCGTCGAGAGCCGCGTTCCTGAGCGTCTCGCCGCTCGGCAAGATGCCGGTGCTGCGCGATGAAGCGCGCGATCGCACGATCCCGGAGACGACAATCATCATCGAGTATCTCGATCGGTACTATCCAGGTGCGAAAGCCCTTGTCCCAAACGATTTCGATAAAGCGCTCGAAGTTAGACTGTGGGATCGTTGCTTCGACCTGCACGTGCAGGAGCCGATGCAGCAGATCGTCGGCGAACGCCTGCGCGGCGGCGGTGATCCAGCCCGCGTGGTCCAGGCCGAGGCGGCCCTTCGGAAAGCCTACGACATGATCGAGCAGCAACTTGGTGACCACCCATGGATCGCCGGGGATAGCTTCACCATGGCCGATTGTGCCGCCGCCCCGGCCCTCTTCTACTCGGAGACTCTTGTGCCCTTCGTGAACCAGCCAAGGCTGCACGGCTACTATAGCAGGCTTCTGGCTCGCCCGTCGTTTGCGCGCGTTCTGGAAGCGGCGCGACCATACTTCAAGTTCTATCCCTATCGCGAGCGGCTGCCTGCTCGCTTCCGACCGGATGAAGCTGCGGAATGATCCACGAACCTGCCGCGCTCGATCAGATGTTCCAGGCGCTGTCGGACCGCAGCCGGCGCGGGATGATCGATCGTCTCGGCCATGGGCCTGCCTCCGTGTCGGATCTCGCAGAGCCTCTGTCGATGGCACTTCCGACTGTTATGAAGCACCTTGCGGTTCTGGAAAAGAGCGGACTCGTCCGCTCGGAAAAGAGCGGCCGTGTGCGGACCTATCGTCTGCAGACGGAGGCGCTGGCGCAGATGGAGCGCTGGCTTGCCGAGCGCAAAGCAAGCTGGAACAGAACCTTCGACCGCCTGGAGCAGTTCCTCGCAGACGACCAACCGGAGTAAAGAACGAGATGACCAAGCATTCCGCCATGCACGAGACATTCGCGATCGGGCGAAAGATGCGGGCGCCCGTCTCGCGCGTCTTTGCTGCCTGGGCCGATCCGGAGGCCAAGCGCCAGTGGTTTGCTTGCCACGACGAATGGGTGTCCCTCGAATATAGCCTAGACTTCCGCGTCGGCGGCCAGGAACGGAACCGCGTTGCCGACAGCGACGGCGTTCCGCACACCTATGAGGCGCGCTACCTCGACATCGTCCCGCAAGCCCGCATCATCTATGCTTACGACATGAAGCTTGGCGAAACACGAATTTCGGCCTCGCTCGCGACAATCACCTTCGAGGCGACACCATCAGGAACAACCATGCTCTTTACGGAGCAAGTCGTCTTCCTCGATGGTTACGCCGACGGTGGCTCGCGTCGGCAGGGAACCGAGATTTTGGTCGATCGCATCCAAGCTTACGTCGAGCGCGACGCCAGCACCGCGCACTAAATATTGGACCGCTTTCATGCTAGATTGGCGTTTCAACAATCCCACGGCTGCAAGTGAGGCGGTATGGCTGCAGAGAAGCGATCTTCACAAGGTGGAACCGCACTAAAGCGGCGGCACAAATTCAATCCCAAGCGCGGCCCCAGACCACAAGTCCTGGCCAATGCCAACCGCACGGTTGTGTGGGCGGCTTCCTTGGTCGTCGTTGCTTTTTTCGTGATCGTCACGGTCAATGCATTGCTGTTCTAGCCGCCTCGAGGATCGCCGCTCGTTGTTGCAGTTCCTTGTGGCCGCCTCAGCCGCCCGGTTTACGTGCACTGATGGCAAAACGATGCTGGATGCCACGTGACAGCGCCTTCAGATAATTCCAGTGCCTCGCCTGGCTCTTATGGATTTCGCGCAGCTTCATGTCGATCGTCATGCCTTCGAAGCCCGCGTCGCCGAGCATGCCCGCGACCAGCTCCGCCCGCGCCCCGCTCGAAAAATGAACGCGCGAAACGATGTCGTTGTGATTTTTCGTCAGCTCCAGTGGTGCATGCTGCGGATCAGCCTTGAGCAACCCGACCCTCTCCATGGTCTTCGCAAGTGCCTTCAGCATCCGTTCCACACGGCCCACATTCACGAAGTCGCCATCGACGATCAGGATCGTTCCGCCGGGCTTCAGGACGCGCATCCATTCGGCAAAAGCCACCTTGGGATCCACGAGCGTCCAGACGAGGTGGCGGGTTATGATGACGTCGTACGTCGCATCGGGTTCCATCGTCGCCTCGACGTCCGCCATCCGAAATGAAATAGACCGTCCCCTCGCCTTTGCCTTTGCGCGCGCCCGCTCGAGCATCGGCTCAGCCCAATCCAACCCGGTGACCCTGAACCCAAGATCGTCCATCAAGTGGGAAATAACGCCGGTGCCGCTTGCAAGGTCGAGGGCCAGCCTGCCGTTGCCCGGCCCCAGATGCTTTAGAATCAGGCGATGCCAGGCAACACGCTCGGGCTCGGAAAAAATCTCGTGCCCGGGAGACAGATCGAAGGTCGCCGCGCGGGCCGACCAGTAAGCCTTGATCTCCTCGCGAAGCCCGTAGTTGTGCCCGCCTGCAATTCCCGTTTCACTCATGCTCATGCCAATCGCTATTTCAGTTTGAAATCGTTCTAATAGATATAACTTGACTGTTTAACTCAGAAAATAATAGACGACGAAAAGTTTTCCACGGGGGTATACTTTTCGATGCGACTTACAGGCAAAACAGCTGCGCTTGCAATGGGTTTTCTCGTCTCCATGGTCCTGCCGGCCCTGGCCGACAAGATCACGGTCAAGGATGTCACCGGCCGTAGCGTCGAAGTGAACGCTCCCGTCAATCACGTGATTCTCGGCGAAGGACGGCAGATCTACTTCCTGGCCGCCCTCGACAAGGAAGCACCCTTCCAGCACGTCGTCGGCTGGCGCGACGACCTGCCCAAGGCCGATCCTGAATCCTACCAGGCCTATCTCACGAAGTATCCCGACATCGCCAAGCTTCCGACCTTCGGCGGCATGAAGGACGGTACCTTCGATATCGAGCAGGCCGTGGCCCTCAAACCCGATGTCATCCTGATGAACGTCGACGCCAAGACAGCAACCGAAGAAGCCGGCTATATCGAGAAGCTCGCCAAGGTAGGCATCCCGCTGGTCTATGTGGATTTCCGCGAAAAGCCGATGGAGAACACCGAGCCCAGCATGCGCATCATGGGTCAATTGATGGGCAAGGAGGCTGTCGCCGAGGACTTCATCAAGTTCCGCGCCGATAGCATCAAGCGCGTGACCGACGTTCTCGAAAAGAGCAACCCGGCCAAGCCGGTCGTCTTCGTGGAGCGCGCCGGCGGCTATTCCGACGATTGCTGCATGTCCTTCGGCGACGAGAACTTCGGCAAGATGGTCGAGATTTCAGGCGGCAAGAACATGGCCAAGGACATCATTCCGGGCACCTTCGGCACGGTCAATCCAGAGCAGATCATCGCCTCCAATCCAGACCAGATCATCATCACCGGCGGCAACTGGGACAAGTACGTGCCCGGCGGCGCTTGGGTCGGCGTCGGCTATGGTTCGGACCTCAAGGAAGCGCACCGCAAGCTCGAGGCCCTGACCAAGCGCCCTGCCTTTACCGGCGTCAAGGCCGTCGAAGACAACAACGTTCACGCCATTTGGCACCAGTTCTACAACAACCCCTACCAGTTCGTGGCAATCCAGGAGATTGCAAAGTGGCTGCATCCGGACCTCTTCGCGGATCTTGACCCCGAGGCAACGTTCAAGGAGTTGCACGCCCGCTTCCTGCCGCTGGAGTACAAGCCGGGTTACTTCGTTTCGTTGAAGGACGACCGGTAGGACGCAGCCGGCATGACCCGAGAGTTCAGCCGGCGCACCGCAGGGCGAGCCGCAAACGTGCGGCTCGGTTCGTTTCTGCTTCAAATAGAGGTCTCCATGCGACTCACGACACTCCGGCACGTTGCCGCCCTTTCGCTGGCGCTCCTGACCACCCCCGTCCTGTCAGCGCAAATCACCGATGTCACCGGCCGCACGGTCGAGATCGACATGCCCGCCAAGCGTGTCATCGTTGGCGAGGCGCGTCAGATCCATGTGATCGCAGCGCTCAAGGGTGAGCAGACCTTCGACACCATCGTCGGTTGGCGCGACGATCTCATCAAGAAGGACCCCGACAGTTACAAAGCCTACGCCGAACGTTTCCCGCAGATCGAGAAACTACCGCGTTTCGGCTATGTGCCCCAGGGCGATTTCAGCCTCGAAACAGCGATCTCGTTGTCGCCTGATGTCATCACGCTCAATCTCGAATCGGAAAAGTCCGCAAAGGAAAGCGGTTTCGAGGAGAAGGCGGCCGCCGCGGGCATCAGGGTCGTCTATCTCGATTTCCGAATTGATCCGGACAAAAACAGCGAGGTTTCGATCGAGCTTCTCGGCAAGCTCTTCGGCGCGGAAGAGCGGGCCAAGGCGTTCGTCGCCTATCGCCGCGCCGAGATTGCGCGCGTGACCGACAGATTTGCGACCGTCGAGGATCTCAAGCGGCCAGGCGTCTTCATCGAACGCGCGCCCGGCATTTCCGGCGAAAACACGTGCTGCCGCACCTTCGGCCCGGTCAATTTCGGCGCCATGGTCGAACAGGCTGGCGGCCACAATGTTGCTGCCGACCTCATCAAGACAACATTCGGCGATCTCAATCCCGAACAACTCGTCATCTCGGATCCGGAGCATGTCATCGTTACCGGATCAAACTGGGCAGCCGAATCCGATATCAACCAGTTCGTGCCCGTTGGGCGCGGCGCGGATATGACGCTGGCGCGCGAGAGGCTGGCAAATCTCATGACACGCACGCCATTTCCCGAGTTGAAGGCTGTGAAGAGCGGCAACGTGCATGCCGTCTGGCATCAGTTCTATGGCGCGCCCTACGAGTTCTTCCCGATTCAGCAATTCGCCAAGTGGTTTCACCCGGATCTCTTCGCCGATCTCGATCCCGAAGCCAACTTCGCGGAATTCCACAGGAAGTTCCTGCCGGTGACGTACAAGCCGGGCTATTTCGTTTCTCTTGAAAAAGGCTCCAACTGATGGCCTCATTCAGTCAGGTCCAGGTTGAGACAACGGGGCGCGAGCAATATCGCGCCCTTGCGTTTCGCCGTATCCTCATCCTTGTCGCGCTCACCGCGGCGCTCTGTTTCAGCATCTCGGCCGATATGGCGCTCGGGCCTGCCAACTATACGCTTTCGGACGTGCTGTCGGCGCTCTTTGATCCCGCCGCGGCAGCCAACCAGCTTCGGGTCATCATCTGGGATATCCGCATGCCGATTGCCTTGATGGCGGTGACCGTCGGTGCCTCGCTTTCCGTGGCGGGTGCGCAGATGCAGACGATCCTTTCAAATCCGCTGGCAAGCCCCTTCACGCTGGGCATTTCCGCCGCCGCGAGCTTCGGCGCCGCTCTGGCACTTGTCGGCGGCGTTGCGATCTTTCCGGGCGCGATCGAATACATGGTGCCGCTGAATGCATTCCTGATGGCGATGGCGGCCGCGCTCTTCATCCACTTCGCCTCGACCATGCGCGGCGTGAGCGTCGAAACGATCGTGCTCCTCGGCATTGCGCTCGTCTTCACCTTCAATGCCGCACTGTCGCTGCTGGAATACCTCGCCTCCGAACAGGCGCTGGCCGCCGTCGTTTTCTGGACGATGGGCAGCCTGACTAAGGCCACTTGGGCGAAGGTCTATTTCACCGCCGCGGTGCTTGTTGTCACTGTGCCGCTGTTCATGCGACAGGCCTGGGCGCTGACCGCCCTGCGGCTCGGGGACGACAAGGCCGCCAGTCTCGGCATCAACGTCCACCGGCTGCGCCTGCAAACGATGATGATCGTCAGCCTTCTGGCCGCCATCCCGGTGTCGTTCGTCGGCACGATCGGCTTCGTCGGGCTCGTCGGCCCGCATATCGCCCGCATGGTTGTAGGCGAAGATCAGCGCTTCTTCCTGCCGGGTTCGGTCATCTGTGGCGCACTTCTCCTGTCGGTGACATCGGTCGTCAGCAAGATCCTGATCCCAGGGGCGATCCTGCCGATTGGCGTCATCACGGCACTTGTCGGCGTACCCTTCTTCTTCATTCTCATCTTCAGCAACAGGAGGCGCGCATGGTAGCGCTTGCCCTCGCAGACGTCGGCGCCGCCTACGGGCGCATGACCGTTCTATCGAACGTGAGCATCGACGATCTGAAAGGCGGCAGCGTCACCGCCATCATCGGCCCCAACGCTGCCGGCAAGTCGACGCTGTTCAAGCGGATTGCTTGCCTGGTGAAAGGTCCTGGACTGGTCGAGCTTTCCGACACCGATCGCGGATCGCGAACGATCTGCTACATGCCGCAGGATACGGGCGCCAATGCCGTCCTGACCGTGTTTGAATCGATCCTTCTGTCGGCCAAGCAAGGAGGCGGCTGGCGGGTCGCCGACGACGAGCTTGATGGCATCGATGAGATCCTGAAGGCCCTGCGTATCGAAAACCTCGCCTTCCGCGGCCTCGGCGAACTGTCCGGAGGTCAGCGTCAGCTCGTGTCCCTCGCGCAGGCATTGGTCCGCAAGCCTGAAGTGCTGCTGATGGATGAGCCGACCTCTGCACTCGATCTCCACAGACAGGTCGAAGTACTGAGCTTTATCGCCGACCTTGCCCGCCGCAATGGAATGATCGTGCTGATCGCTCTCCACGACCTCAATCACGCGCTGCGCTATTGTGAGAACACGATCGTCATTGCCAGTGGCATGATGGCGGCGAGCGGGCCGACGTCGCACGTCATCACAGACGCCATGCTTCGCGACATCTACAAGATCAACGCCCGCGTCGAGCGGTGCTCGCAGGGCACACCGATGGTGATCGTCGACGGCGCGATCTGAGTTTCGCCAGTCGGACGTCACGAACGGTTCAGTTCAGTGAGCGGTGTCCGTCCCCAGGATCGCTGCGAGCAGTCGCCCTTCGAGTTCGGCAAGCTCCGGGTTGCCGTGGCGGCGCGGGTGCGGGTAAGGGATCGCCAGGTCAAGCGCAACGCGCCCCTCGTCCAGGACGATGACACGATCGGCAAGATGCACCGCCTCGCTGACATCATGCGTGACCAGCACCGCGGTAAAGCCCAGCTCGCGCCATACGCGATTGAGCAGTTCCTGCATGCTGATCCGCGTCAGTGCGTCGAGTGCGCCGAGCGGTTCGTCCAGCGCCAGGACGCCGGGCTTGCTCACAAGTGCCCGCGCCAGCGCGACACGCTGCCGTTGGCCACCTGAAAGACGAGTCGGCCATTCCTTCACCTTCTCGGCAAGCTGTACCTCACCCAGTGCCGCCTCGACCTGAGCTTCGGCGACCTGCTTGTCGATCCCGTCACCGAGCCCGACCGCCACATTTTCGGCGACGCTCAGCCAGGGGAGCAGACGAGGCTCCTGAAACACGATCCGGGCGTTCGCTTCGGCGTCCGCGCCATCGGGGTTTTCGAAATGCAGTTCGCCGCTCGTCGGCTCGTCGAGCCCCATCAGGATCCGCAGCAGCGTACTCTTGCCGCAACCGCTCTTGCCGATAACGGCGACGAACTGGCCAGCCGGAATGTGGAGGTTGATCCCGCGCAGCACGCGGTTGCTGCCGAAGCTTTTCTCAAGTCCCTTGAGCGTGATTGCCGCAGCCCCGGTGCCGGCCGGCGTCGCACGATCGGTTTGGTATTCAACTTCATCCGCAGCCCCTTGAAAACGCTCGTGCGCGATGATGGTCATGGCGCCTCTCCTACTTTTGGTAAACCGGGTTCCATTTGAGCGCCCGGCGCTCCAGGGCACGGGCAACGACATCGGCAAGCTTGCCGAGAACGGCGTAGATCACCAAGGCCAGCACGACCACGTCGGTCATCATGAATTCGCGGGCGTTGTTCGCCATGTGACCGATGCCTGATGAAGCCGCGATCGATTCAGACACGATCAAGGTCAGCCACATGATGCCGAGCGCATAGCGCAGGCCGACGAAGATCGACGGCAGCGCGCCGGGGAAGATCACTTTCCGGAACAAGGTCCAGCTTCCCATCCCATAGACCCCGCCCATCTCGATCAGATCGCGGTCGACGTTGCGAACGCCGTGATAGGTGTTGAGATAGACCGGAAAAAGCACGCCGAGAGAGGTCAGGAATAACTTCGATTCTTCGCCGATCCCAAACCAGAGGATGACCAGCGGGATCATGGCGAGATGCGGGATCGTGCGCAGCATCTGCAGTGTCGTATCCGTCAGTTGCTCCGAGACTTTCGAGACGCCGTTGGCGATGCCGAGGAGGAAACCGATCGAGCCGCCGACCAGCAATCCCGCAAAGGCGCGGGCGGCGCTCACCAGAATATCATGCGGAAGCTGCCCGGTGACGGTCGTCGACCAGAAGGCGGCGGCGACGTCGACAGGTGACGGCATGATGCGAGAGGAGATCCAGCCGACTGACGAGGCCAGCTGCCAGGCGGCAATGATTGCCACCGGCACGAGGAAGGGAAACACCTTGTCGCGCCCCGGAAGCGAGACCCGGAGGCTTCCCTTGCGTTCAGCGCGCTCGGTCAGCGCCCGCCCGATCGGCGTATCGAAAGTCGACATGAAGATTTTCCTCGCTTCTGCGTGCACTACCTAGCTTCCGGAGCCGGTGCATTCCCCTATGAAAATGCGCCGCCCGACAGCGGGGCGGCGCCAATCGGCGGATCAGGAGCCGGAGACCACTTTTAGGTTTCCGCCATGGCTGCCGCCGCCGAAGACCTGATGCTTGCCGAAATCGGTCTGGAAGCCGTGTCGCTGCTCTTGGCGTGTGATCCCGAGTTCGGGGAACAGCAGCTCGGCAACACGGTAGGCCTCCTCGAGATGCGGATAGCCGGATCCGATGACGGTATCGATACCGACATCCTGATATTCGCGCAGGCGCGCCGCCACTGTCGCCGGCGAGCCGACCAGTGCCGTCCCTGCCCCAGCGCGCACTAGGCCGACACCGGCCCACAGGTTCGGCGAGACCTCCAGCTTTTCCCGGCGACCGCCGTGCAATGCCGCCATGCGCTTCTGGCCGACAGAATCGGATTCCTTGACGAAGCGCTCCTGCGCCTCGCGGATCGTCTGATCGTCGAGTTTCGAGATCAGGCGATCGGCCGCTGCCCATGCCTCCTCGTCCGTTTCGCGGACGATGAAATGCAGGCGAATGCCGAAGCTGACCTCGCGCCCCTTTCGCGCGGCAGCGGCGCGCACCTTTTGAACCTTTTCGGCAACCTGTGCCGGCGGCTCGCCCCAGGTCAGGTACTTGTCGACGCGACCGACCGAGAAATCGATGCCGGCGTCCGACGAACCACCGAAATAGAGCGGAGGACGCGGGTTCTGGACGGAGGGGAAGCCAAGGCGCGCATTGGTCGCCTTGATGTACTTGCCGTCGTAGCTCGCGGTGCCTTTTTCAAGCAGCTCTTCAAAAACGGTGAAGAATTCATCGGCATGGGCATAGCGCTCGTCATGCGCGAGATGAATGCCGTCGCCTGCAAGTTCTGCCGGACTGCCGCCGACGACGATGTTGAGCAGCAGGCGCCCGTTCGAAATACGATCGAGCGTCGTCGCTAGGCGCGCGTAATATGCCGGCGAGGCGGTGCCAGGACGGATTGCCACCAGGAACTGCAGCTTCTCGGTCTTGGCGGCAAGTGCTGCGGCCGTTACGAAGGATTCTTCGCAGGCCACCCCCGTCGGCAGCAATACACCAGAATAGCCCAGACGATCGGCTGCCTGGGCAATCTGCGTGAGATAGCCGATCTCTGGAGCGCGCGTCTGTTCGTTCGAGCCAAGATAGGCGCCATCCCCCGAGGTCGGGATGAACCAGAGAAAATTGATAGGATCGTGTTTGCCGGTCATGGATCTGATGCCTTCTAGTCGGAATTGAAATCAGCTTGCCTTCGCACGCCAGACGATATCGCCGGTCTTCAGCTGCTTCGGGACGATGCCGAGCTTGTAGAACTCATCGGCCAGCGCCTGCTGGTAGGCCGCAGCGGAGTCCGTAATTCCCGATACGCTGCCGAGATCGGCGCCGGCACGCGTGAGCGTCACGCGCGTTACCTCCGGCGGCACGCCGGTGATTTCTGAGAGCTCCTTGACTGTCGCTTCGAGATTGCTCTGTGCGGACCGGCCGACCTGTGCAAGTTCGTCAAGCACGTCGACGATGACCTGTCCGTTCGCATCGGTGAACTCGGCATTCGCAAGAAAGAAGCTGTAGGAGTCGACAATGCCCTCGGCTGTCGTCAGAACCCGAGTTTCGGGATCGGCCTGAGCAATGGCCAGATACGGATCCCAGATCGACCAAGCATCGATGCTGCCGTTCTTGAAAGCAGCGGCGGCGTCCGGCGGGCTGAGATCCAGACCCTCGATATCTTCCGGCGTCAGGCCAGCCTTGCGCAAAGCCTTCACCGTTACATTGTGGGCGCTCGAACCGCGCTTGAAGGCGACCTTCTTGCCCTTCAGGTCTTCCAGCGTCTGGATCGGCGAATCTTTTCGGACAAGGATTGCCGAGCCGGCGGAACTGCCCCGATAGAGCCCCACATAGTAGAGGTGGCCACCGGCCGCCTGGGCGAAAAGCGGCGGCACGTCGCCCGTTGCACCGAAATCGAGCGCACCTGCGCCGAGCGCCTCCAGCAGCGGCGGACCGGAGGTGAATTCCGACCAAGTGACGGTGATGCCTCTGTCGGCGAGCCGCTTTTCCAACGCGCTGCGCCGCTTGGCCAAAGCGAGTACCCCGTTCTTCTGCCAGCCGATGCGGAACTCGGATGCTGCTGCACGCGCGCCTTTGATGCCCGGCAATAATGCCGTGGCCGCAGCCGCGCCGAAAAGCCCCAGTGTTTGACGTCGTGAAATCACAGTTGTTCCTCCTTGGAAGTCGGCAGGTCTCACCGCCCCAATGTTTCGATATTCCAATTCTGATAAACTCTATAAACTCGATCGACATTATATTTATTATCTTTGTGCGTTTGCGGGATTATCCCGACCAGTATTCGCCCCTTTCGGGGAAAATTCTTCCGGTGCGAGGTCACTGGCGGCCCCGGCGGCTTTTCGCGCGCCGTGCTTTCGGCTAATCCTCGTGCCCTGCAATCGCGAAAGGATAGGCACATGGCAAAAGTCGCATTCATCGGTCTCGGCGTGATGGGGTTTCCCATGGCGGGCCACCTCAAGGTGAAGGGCGGCCATGACGTCACGGTCTATAACCGGACCGCAGGAAAGGCCGCCGCCTGGGCGGAGAAATTCGGCGGCAAGTCTGCCCCCACGCCCGCGGAAGCCGCAAAGGATGCGGATTTCGTCTTTACCTGCGTCGGCAATGACGATGATCTGCGCTCAGTGACAATGGTCGAGAACGGCGCTCTCGAGACGATGAAGCCGGGTGCGATCCTGATCGACAATACGACCGCGAGCGCAGAAGTCGCCCGCGAGCTTTATGCCGCGGCGAAAGACAAGGGCTGTGGCTTTATCGACGCCCCGGTTTCCGGCGGGCAGGCCGGTGCCGAAAACGGCGTTCTGACTGTCATGTGCGGCGGCGATGAAGCCACGTTCGAGAAGGCGAAGCCGGTGATCGATGCCTACGCCCGCATGGTCGGCCTCATGGGACCGGCCGGCGCCGGTCAGCTGACCAAGATGATCAATCAGATCTGCATCGCCGGTCTCGTCCAGGGGCTGGCGGAAGGAATTCATTTCGGCAAGCGCGCCGGCCTCGACATCGAGAAGGTTGTCGAGGTTATCTCCAAGGGTGCTGCCGGCTCTTGGCAGATGGAGAACAGGCACAAGACGATGAACGCGGGCAAGTACGACTTCGGCTTCGCCATCGATTGGATGCGCAAGGATCTCGGGATCGTCTTCAACGAAGCGCGCCGCAACGGCGCGAAGCTGCCTGTCACCGCCCTTGTCGACCAGTTTTACGGCGACGTACAGGCCATGGGCGGTAACAGATGGGATACGTCCTCGCTGTTGGCTCGACTCGAGAAATGATCGGTCCTTCCTCCAGCGCCGCGGAGCTGATTGCGCATCTGCAGGCCTTGCGCTCGGAGGAAAATATCGCCGGTATGGCCCGTTTCGGTATCGTCACCGAAACGGCGCTCGGAATCTCCAATCCAGACCTCCAAAAGATCGCCAGAGCAGCGAAGCGAAACCACGCGCGAGCCCTCGAGCTTTGGCAGAGCAACATCCGCGAGGCGCGTCTGCTCGCACTCTATACGGCGGAACCGAAGAAGCTCACACCAGATATCGCGAGAAGCTGGGCCGATGATTTCGACTCGTGGGAAATAGTCGATTGCGCGGCCGATCTTTGCGTCGAGGCCCGCATCGAGGCACTCGTCCCCGAATTCGCAGCCGATGATCGGGAGTTTGTCCGGCGAACCGCCTTCGCGATGATGGCAGGTGCTGCCGTTCATTTGAAGCAAGAGCCGGACGAGACGTTGCTGGCATGGCTTCCGCTCATAGCGGCACATGCTGCCGACCCGCGCAATTTCGTGCGCAAGGCAGTGAACTGGGCGCTGAGAAACATCGGCAAACGCAACCTCCGCTGTCATGGTCGCGCGCTGGCACTTGCCGAGAGCCTTGCCGCATCGCACGACCGGACCGCGCGCTGGATCGGCAAGGATGCAGTCCGGGAACTGACCAGCGAGAAGGTCGTCGCTAGACTGGAGCGGACAGCGGCGGCACAGTGATCGCCCATTCGTCCGTCAAAGCAGCGGGCGGACGAACTTCGCCCACCCACTGTCCCTCTGCCAGCTATTTCTGGATGCAGGTATCGACCGTATCCTTCGTGCACTCATCGAGGCCGGTGAAAACAGGATCCTCGACCGGCTTGCCGGCGATCAGATCCATCATCACCGATGGTGCCTTGTAGCCCATCTCGAATGGCCGCTGACCGACAAGTGCCGTCACGAGGCCTTCCTTGGCGATGGCGACTTCATCGCCGATCGTGTCGGCCGCACCGATGACGAACTCGTTCTTGCCAATCTTCTCAGCCATCGGCTTGAACAGGTCGCGATAGGGCTGCGGCGCGCCGAACAGCGGCCAGCCGCCCATGATGCCGAAGGCATCGAGGTCGGTGTTGGCGGCAAGAATATCGGTCATCGCCTGCACGCCCGTGGCGCCGTTGTCGTTCGTGAAGACCGGGCAACCGGCAACTTCGGTCCACCCGCCCTCGCCTTTCAGCTCGGCCAGGCCTTTCTGGCCGGTCAGGGTGTCACGCATCCCCTGAGCGCGGCGCAGGATATTGTCGGCGCCAGGATTGCCTTCGATCGTGCAGATCTTGCCGCCCTTCGGCTTTGCCTTCTTGATGTATTCGCCGATGCGTGCGCCCATCAGATAGTTGTCGGTGCCGAGATAGGTCTTGCGCAGTGCTGAGTCTTCTGCCGCAAGGTCGGCGTCGAGCGTCATGACAGGGACTTTAGGGCTTGCCGTTCTCAGCGTCTGTGCGATCAGTTTGGCATTCGACGGTGAAATGGCGATAGCCGCCGTTTCCGCTTTGCCCAATACATCCTGAACGATTTGCGCCTCGCCGGCTTCATCGGAGGTCGATGCAGGACCGGTGTAGAAGCATTCATATTCGGAGTCCGGATTTTCCTTGTTCCACTTCTGGCAACCTTGGTTAATCGCCTCGAAGAACGGGTTGTCGAGGCCCTTCACCACGATGACCAACTGTTTCTTGGCCGCCAGGGCCTGTCCGGCCGTCAGCGCCAGCACCGCGGCTGTAAGCAATAATGCCTTCCTCATAGTTACCTCCCATTGAAAATGGCGGACGCCATCGCCCGCCACATGATCAACCCGGATACCAGACGATGCGAGGATCCTCCTCCGAACGCACATACCCCCAGGCCGAGTCGATAAGCATTTCCGGATCGTAGACGGGCCGCCATCCAAGCAGGTACTTCGCCTTGCTGTTGTCCATCCAGTTCGAATGGAATTGGCTCGGTATGTCGACCGAGCCGAGCTCGCGCGTCCGCGCAAGGTGGGCGGCAACCTCACCGTAGTCGACGGGTCGGTCCATGCAAATGTTGAACAGCTGACCTTTGGCGCGCGGATTGTCGAGCGCGGCAAGGATCGCGGAGACGAGGTCGTCGACGTGAACGAAATTGCGCTTCAAGGGCCTGCCGTCAGCATCACGCAACAGCGGAACCGCGTGCTCCCGCGCATAGCGTTCCGCGTCAGCCCGCGGCACGAGCGCCTTCCAGTCTGGCCCGCCGAAAACGTCGTCGCCGAACGACAATGTGAACTTGAAGTCGTCCTTCTCCATGATCCAGGGCGCACGCAGGCAGCAGCCATTGATGCCGTACTGGATTTGGAACTGCACCAGCATCACCTCCTCCAGCACCTTCGACAGCGCATAGCAGCCGGGATAGGCCTGGTGCGGCGTCGCTTCAGTGATTGGCGCTTCATGGCGATAGAAGAAGTGCCCGATCCCCGCATCACCGCCGATGAGAATGAATTGGCGCGCAGTGGCACTCGTTCTGAAGCCCTCGAGAAGCCAGAAAAGTCCCTTGACGGTGACGTCCATGATGTCGTCCGGTGTCTCCTTGCACGTCGCGAGATGCACGACATGCGTGACATCAGCGAGCGCATTCGTCACCGCCTCGCGATCGCTGATCGAGCCGCGCACCGCCTCGACACGCTCGGTTTCCGGGCACAAGCGATTATGACAAAGCGCGCGAATGCGCGCCTTTGAAAATCGCGGATCGTCGAGCAGCCCAGCAATGAAGTGCTGCCCGACCTTGCCCGTTGCACCGGTGACAAGGATCAGCATGCTCTCCTCCAACAACAGCTAATATACAGACACTTCCGCGCGTCAACGAAATTGTACTACAAAACGAATAATTGTAGCGGAGACCGCAAATTAGCGACATCCGATTGACGGTTTCGCGTGGTTCTGGATAAATGTCGAGAGCGCTCGCGGGGAGGAAACTGGCGGGCGAAATCGCGGCTCGAGAAGGGGTCGCCGCTTTGGGAGGCTAGACGGCTGGTGGCAGTTCTCGAGCTCGCCAACATCTCAAAACATTTCGGCGCCATACAGGCGGTCAACGACGTTTCGTTTTCGCTCGAGGCGGGAGAGGTCGTGGGCTTGATGGGCGACAACGGCGCCGGCAAGTCGACGCTCGTGAAAATGATTGCCGGCAATTTCCGCCCAAGCCACGGAACGATGCAGCTTGATGGTCAAGACCTCATTCTGCACAAGCCGGTTGAAGCCCGGCAGCGCGGCATCGAGATCGTCCACCAGGACCTGGCGCTCTGCAACAATCTGACGGCTGCCGCCAATGTGTTCCTAGGCCGAGAAATCCGCCGCGGGTTCGGGCCCCTGCGCATTCTCGACTACAAGACGATGTACAGGCGCGCCGGCGAGATCTTCAGGGAACTGAAATCGGAGACGCGCCCGCGAGACCTGGTCAAGCAGATGTCGGGCGGCCAGCGCCAGGCGGTCGCGATCGCCCGCACCATGCTGGCGGAGGCAAAGCTCGTGCTCATGGACGAGCCCACCGCCGCCATCTCCGTGCGCCAGGTTGCCGAGGTTCTTGCCCTCATCCGCCAACTGCGCGATCGTGGCATCGCCGTCATTCTGATCAGCCACCGCATGCCTGATGTCTTCTCGGTTGCTGACCGTGTGATCGTCATGCGGCGCGGGCGCAAGGTTGCCGACAAGCCGATCGCGGCGAGTTCGCCGGAGGAAGTCACGGGGCTCATAACGGGCGCAATCGAACAAGTGTGATCCGTACCCGGTCCTAACGTAAGCGAAGGTCGACCATGGCAATAACCCTCGATCAGACGATAGCGCAAAAGCAACGCAGCTGGTTCTCATCCGTATTTGCGAGCCAGACCTTCTGGGTCCTCATTGCCGTCGTTCTCGCCTGTATCTTCCTGTCCTTTGCGACGAGCTCCTTCGCCACACCCGCCAACCTTTACAACATCACCCGCAACGTCACCTTCATCGCGATCATCGCCCTCGGCATGACGCTGGTCATCATCACGGGCGGCATCGACCTCTCGGTCGGTTCGGTCCTTTGCCTCTGTAGCATGGTGCTGGCGGTTACCATGCATGCCGGCTACGGCATCGGAACGGGCATTGCAGCCTCGATTGGCACAGCGCTGGTGGTCGGCGCGTTCAATGGCATCCTGATCGCCTATCTCGGTTTCCCGCCCTTCGTCGTCACGCTCGGCATGTTGTCGATTGCCCGCAGCCTCGCGATGGTGGCCTCCAACAATACCGTCGTCTTCCAGTTTGGCCCGGATCACGACAAGCTGCTGGCGCTCGGCGGTGGCGCATGGCTCTTCGGCATCGCCAACCCGGTGCTATACATGGCAGTTCTGGCACTTCTGACCGGCTTTGTGCTGCGCTGGACGCGATTTGGTCGCTACGTCTTCGCCATTGGTGGAAACGAGCACGCCGCGACGCTGACCGGCGTGCCCGTCAGGAAGATCAAGGTCGCGATCTACATGATCTCGGCGTTGTCGGCCGGTGTTGCCGGCATCATCCAGACCGGCTGGCTTGGCGCCGTAACCACGAACATCGGCGCGGGCATGGAACTGCAGGTGATTGCCGCGGCCGTCATCGGCGGCGCCAATCTCGCCGGCGGCGTCGGCACCGCCTTCGGTGCCATCGTCGGCGCTGCCCTGATCGAAGTCATCCGAAACAGCCTTGGCTTGCTTGGTATCAACGCCTTCTGGCAGGGCACCTTCATCGGCGGCGCGATCGTTCTCGCGGTTCTTTTCGACCGGCTGAGAAACCTGCGGCAGAGCGAGTAGCAGAAGGCGCAGCGACCCGCGGCGTCCGCCTCAGTCCTCGTTCGACTTGGCGTTGTCGAGAATCATGTAATCGAGCGGCAGCTGCGTCGAATACTTGATCTGCTCCATGGCGAAGGTGGAAGACACGTCGCGGATCTCGATCTTCGCGATCATCCGCTTGTAGAAGGCGTCATAGGCGGCAATATCTGGCACGACCACGCGCAGCAAATAGTCCACGTCGCCGCTCATGCGATAGAACTCGACCACCTCGGGAAAATCGGCAACGACTTCCGAAAAACGCCGCAACCACTCGATCGAGTGCGTTGCCGTGCGGATCGACACGAAGACCGTGACCTTGGTGTTGACCTTTTCCGGATCAAGGATGGCGACGCGGCGCTTGATGACGCCATCCTCTTCCATCTTCTGGATGCGCCGCCAGCAGGGTGTCGTGGAAAGCCCGACCTTCTTGGCGAGATCGGCAACGGCCAAAGTCGAATCTTCCTGCAAAAGGCGCAGGATCTTGCGGTCAAGACGGTCCATACAGCAAAGCCCCTTCGAATTATTTTCTCTGTATAGCGCGATTCCGGCAGTTTAAAAGAATTTTGTTTCAGTCAATCAGGAGTTTCACGCGTTCCCGCAGAACTGGAAGCAGCTCCGCCTCGAACCACGGATTGCGCTTGATCCAGGCCGTGTTGCGCCAACTCGGATGTGGCAGCGGCAAAATTGCCGGTGAGCGCCGATGCGACAGCGTCGCCCGCCAGGCCCGCACTGTCTCGGTCATGTTTTCGCGGCGCTCGGTGCCCATGTGCCAGGCCTGCGCATATTGGCCGACCGCCAGCAGAAGTTCGATCTGCGGCATCGCCGAAATCGTCCTGCTTTGCCAGTGTGGTGCGCATTCGCGGCGCGGCGGCAGGTCGCTACCCTTGGCGTCATAGCCGGGGAAACAGAAGCCCATCGGCACGATGGCGAAGCGATCGCGGTCGTAAAACGTCTCCCAATCGACCTGCAGCCAGTCGCGCAGGCGATCGCCGGATGCATCGTTGAACGGAACGCCGGTCTCGTGAACCTTGAGGCCGGGCGCCTGCCCGGCGATCAATATCCTCGCCTTCGACGATATCACGGCGACTGGCCGCGGCTCATGCGGCAAACGAGCGACCGCCCCGCCAAGCGGCGCGTCACGACAGACGCGGCAGGCTGCAATCTCCTGTCGAAGAGCATCCAGCACCCACTCGTCCGGCGCGTTTTTCCCAATCACCATCCAAGCAACCCCATGATCCCACGAGCATCTGCGCGCGGCGCATGGTCGCGGACGCTGCGGGGCATCTCGAACGTGCCTGCCCAGATCCCGGCTTTCTCCCCCCGCGCCCGCGCTTCCTCGTCGCCATAGGCGCCATAGGATACCGCCATGCCCCTGCGCACCATTGCAGCGTTAAGATCGACGCCGCCGGAGGAACAGACGACAAGCAGACGATCGAAGCGGTCCCGCTCCGTCCCGCTGCACTGCGTATCTGCAGGCGCGACAAGAACCTGCAGTGCCCGCTTCGCCTCCTGCCCGCAGGCCCACGCGCTGCCTGCCCGTTCGCACCTCTGGCTGAGCTCCGGTGCATCGATGCCGTAAAGCCGCATTCGCTCCTTGCCGAGGTTCAGGCTGTCGCCGTCCGCCGCATGAAACTGGCCGGAATAAACCGTTTCGGCCCCGTCGTTCAGCTTGGCTGCAATCAGCCACAGGAATGCCAGCAGAGCCAACGCCGTCACGCCGTCGCGCATCACCCGCAAACCGCGCGTCACGCTTTCGCCTCCTTCAAAAACAAATCCTTGGCAAAGATGCCTAACATCATCTTAAGGATTGCGGTCTAGGGTGTAGACACCCGCGGATCAAGTTTCAACGTGCACAATGAGTACAGGCGTTAGCACATCGACCGATAAGAACATCGTCGACAAGTCACGCAGTCACCGGAACAAGCCTGTGTCGAAGGCTGTTCGGCTGACGCGGGAGCGCCTCCAGTCGAGCCACGCAGCAAGCGGCGCATTCGATCGCGACGTGCTCGTGATGTACATCAATGCTGTCCTCCAGGGCGCATCGATCGTACCGCTCTTCGTCATCATTATTGCCGCTCTCGGCGTCTACTTCACGGAAAACACGCAGATCTTTCTGTGGGCGTTGCTGACGCTGACGGCCCATGCCGCAAACGTGTTCCTCGCGCGACGCGCCCGCGGTCAGGAGATCAACGCGACAACAGCGCGCAAATGGCGCCGCGTTCTCTTGCTTGGGCAATTCATGGTTGGCTGCTGCTGGGCGGTGTTCGCCCTGCAGGACTGCACCGCATGCGAGCCCTCGAGCTTCCTGCTCTACAAGGGCGCCACGCTGCTCATTGCGCTCTCCGTCACGGCAATGTCGAACTTCATGCTGACGCCGTCGGTCCTCATAACCTTTGCACCTGTCGTTCTCGGATTGGTTGCCAAGGCCGGGCTCTCCCGCGAAATCCTCGAGATCAGCCTGACGGCCATCTTCACCACGACGGTGATCCTTTTCAACTACATCAGCGACCGGCTCTTCCAGTCCAACCTGAAGATCCTCGCATATCAGGCCGAGAAGGACGATCTGATCGCCGAGCTGGAAGTTGCAAAGTCTATGTCGGATGAAGCCCGTCGCCGGGCGGAGGAAGCGAACCTGGCAAAGTCCCGCTTCCTCGCCTCCATGTCGCATGAGTTGCGCACACCGCTTAACGCCATCCTGGGCTTCTCGGAGGTCATGTCTGCCGAGGTGATGGGGCCGCTCAACAACCCCACCTACAAGGAATACACCAGCGACATCCACCGCTCTGGCGAGCATCTGCTGAACCTGATCAATGAGATCCTCGACCTGTCGCGCATCGAGGCTGGCAAATACGAGCTCAGCGAGGACGCAATCTCGCTGCTGAACATATCGGAAGATTGCATCGGCATGGTGCAACTGCGCGCCCGCGGCAAGAACATCACCATCTCGCAGCAGTTCGAGGCCGAATTGCCTGCCGTCTGGGCAGACGAGAAATCGCTGCGCCAGGTTATCCTCAACCTGCTTTCGAACGCCGTGAAGTTCACGCCACAGGCGGGCGAGATCCACGTTAAGGTCGGCTGGACGGCAGGGGGCGGCCAGTACATCTCCATCAAGGACAACGGTCCCGGAATTCCGGAAGAAGAGATCCCTGTAGTCCTGTCGGCTTTCGGCCAGGGCTCGATCGCGATCAAGAGCGCAGAACAGGGCACCGGCCTCGGTCTGCCGATTGTTCAGGCGATCCTCGCCAAGCACGACGGCCAGTTCATCCTCAAGTCGAAGCTGCGCGAAGGCACCGAAGTCATAGCGATCCTGCCCGCCAAGCGCGTGCTGCAGACCGTCCCGGCCGTCGAGGACACGCCGGCGGTTTCCCGCAAGCGCCGGAGCTTTGCGTAGCCGTCCTTGTCGACGATCCGCTTCAAATCAGGGTCGTCTGTGAAGTCCTGCAGGTCATTGTCGATGCCGGTCGGATCGGTCAAGTTCTTGAGAGCTCGTCTGGCGGTCTGGCTGAGTTCTACGGCCTTGCGCCCAGCATGCAAGACAGCATCTCGCGTTGCCCCGCGCTCCTCGGCGGATGCATCGCTCGGCAAATGGTGATTCTTTTGGCCGTAGGCAGCAGGCCTTGGAAACCAATAGCGCGATAAATTGGCCGCCGGCGTGGCGGCGAGTTTGTTGCCCAGCAACAGCAGTGCTTGCAAATTGTCCTTCGCCACGACACGAGGGACGGAAAAGAGGACCCCAGCAATCCTGCGATCGCAATTCCCGCGAACACGATGAGCGCGCCGATCCCGAAACCGCCAAGCGGCCATCACCTTGCGCGAATCCCCAAAGGCAAGTGTTGCAACGGTTGCGCCCGCGCCCACTTGAAGGCGCAGCACCGCGTGCAGATTGCGCTCCGCGGCCTGGAACCGCTCATTGATTGGTTCGATCTTTCCGGAAAAACCGACATCGTATCCCCAGCTCTGCCCGAGGAAAGAATAGTCAGTCACATCTTGAGCGCACCCTCAAGATGAGCAAAACAACATACACAACCTAACGCTACTGCCGATTGCGGGCGCCGTCATCCGAACAGCAGATGCTTCCCGATCGTGAACACCAAGAACACGCCGCATGCGACGATCATGCAGACGACGGCGAAAGATCCGAGATCCTTGGCGTGCTTTCCAACCATCGAGATCTCGGGCGAAATCCTGTCGATGACTTCCTCGATCGCCGTGTTCAGCGCCTCGACAGCGAAGAGTGCGAGAAACAACACAGTGGCGATCATCAGCTCGGCGAGTGTCGCACCGACAGCGATCAGCAGGATCAGCGAAACCACGAAGAACAACAGTTCCTGCCGGAACGCAGCCTCCTTGATCAGCCGCCGGAAACCGCCGATCGAATAGCCGGCTGCTGCAAGGAAGTGGCTGATGCCAGTGAGTTTTGTCACGGCGGGTTTCATCAAGTGCCCTCGTTGTCCGTCAATGGCGGCCGTTGCCGCCATCAGTCAGAAATTGCGAATACCGGTTCACCGCCCCCGCGGCAAGAACTCTGTCATCAACCTGTCACAAACCCGAAAGCTCAGTGCTTGTTGCTGACGCCGGCCTGCGAGAACGTTGCCATGCCGGAATGGCAGGCCGCCGCTGCCTTGACGATCCCGGCCGCCAGCGCTGCTCCCGTCCCCTCGCCGAGCCGCATGCCGAGCGCCAGAAGCGGCGTCTTGCCGAGCATCTCGATGGCCCGCAGATGACCCGGCTCACCGGAGACGTGGCCGATCAGGCAGTGGTCGAGCGCCGAAGGATTGGCGGCCTTCAGGATGGCGGCGGCCGCCGTTGCGACATAGCCGTCGATCAATACCGGGATCCGCTCGACTCGCGCGGCAAGGATGGCTCCAGCCATCGCCGCGATTTCGCGGCCGCCGAGGCGGCGCATGATCTCCAGCGGATCGTCCAGGTGATCGCTGTGCAGCGCGACCGCCTTTTCGACAGCCGCAATCTTCCGCTCCAGCATCTCGCCTTCCGAGCCGGTTCCCGGACCGACCCAGTCGCGCGCCTTGCCGCCGTAAAGCGCATAGTTGATCGCCGCTGCGATCGTGGTGTTGCCGATTCCCATCTCGCCGATGCAGAGAAGATCGGTGCCGCCTGCGATCGCTTCCATGCCGAATGCCATGGTCGCCGCGCAATCGCGCTCCGACAACGCAGGCTCCTCGGTGATATCGCCGGTCGGGTAGTCGAGAGCGAGATCGAATACCTTCAGGCCGAGATCATAGGCCACGCAGATCTGGTTGATGGCCGCGCCGCCAGCCGCGAAATTCTCGACCATCTGCTGTGTCACGGCGGGCGGAAACGGCGTGACGCCCTGCCTAGTAACGCCGTGGTTGCCGGCGAAGATCGCCACCAACGGCCGGTTCACCGCCGGTGCCTTGCCCGTCCAAGCGGCAAGCCAGAACGCAATTTCCTCGAGCCGGCCGAGCGCGCCGGGCGGCTTCGTCAGCTGCGCATCGCGTTCGCGTGCGGCTGCAAGCGCCCTGGCATCCGGCCCCGGCAGATCGCGCAGAAGTGCCCGGAAATCATCGAATGGCAGGCCTGAGACGCTCATGAAGCGGTTTCCTTGTCTTGGTCGATAACTTGTCTTTTCGCTGCAAATCAGCTTCTTTCGTCGCCACTCTCTTAAAGGCAGCCGCGGAGACGAACAACTCCAAAAGCGCTGCATATGGTCGCGGGGTCGGGCTGCACGATGAACATTGGAAACTATGCGGCCGACGTCGCTCGCGCCGTTGCCTTTCTCAGCCGCATTCCGACGCCGTCGTCTGCCTTCGTCGAATTCAACGGCAAGCTTGACAGGGCCTCTCGCGCCTTCCCCGTCGCGGGCATTGTCATTGCACTCCTGCCCGCGCTTGTCTTCATGGTGATGCTCTGCCTGCATGCAGACCGGCTGATGTCGGCTTTCGCCGCGCTTGCCGTACAGGCGGCATTGACCGGCGCGCTGCATGAGGATGGCCTGGCCGACTGCGCCGACGGCCTCGGCGGCGGGCGTGACCGCGAGCATGCACTCTCGATCATGAAGGACAGCCGCATCGGCACCTATGGCGCAAGCGCCTTGATCCTGTCGTTTGCGCTTCGAGCAGCAGCACTCGCCGCAGTCGCACGTGCGGCGCCGCCCTTAGCCGCAGCACTCGCTATTCCGGCGATAGCCTGCATCAGCCGTGGCGCGCTTGTTTGGCACTGGCATCGGCTGCCATCGGCAAAACCCGATGGCCTGGCCGTCGCCGCGGGACAGCCGAGTGAAGGCACGATGCATATGGCGCTTGCCTCCGGCTGCCTTTTGTCGGCCCTATTGCTCTGGCCGAGCCTCGGCCTCCTGCCCCTCGTCTGCGCGCTTCTTGCCTGTGGCTTGTCGGTCATGGCCTTCACCCGGTTCGTCCGTCGCAAGCTCGCCGGACATACCGGCGACACGCTTGGCGCTGCGCAGCAGATTTCGGAAATCGCCGCCGTCTGCGCCCTTGCCATGGCTTTGTGAAACTTCGATATAGATTGCATGCAAACACCCTGCATCCATGTCTGCTCCATCGATCCGGAAACCGGCCTATGCATGGGTTGCGGCCGTACGCTTCCCGAGATCGGCGGTTGGATGTCCTTCTCCGACGAGGAACGCGCGCGGCTGATGACCCTATTGCCCGCGCGGCTTGCCGCAAGCCGACTGGCCATCCCATTACAGCCGACAACGCAGGTCACAGCGGAGCAGCGTGCATGAACCGTCTGACGATCGTCCTTGGGGTCCTTGGCCTGGGTCTCGCCGTACTCATATTCAGCGATGACACGAACCGAATCTTCGGCATGAGGACCGACGATTTCGGCCGCGTCGTCTATCTGCTTCCGATCGCGCTGATGCTGGCCGCCGGCGTCTGGGCACGGCGCACGAGCGCGAGTGAGACCCTGCGCAATTTGATGATCTGGCTTGTGCTGATCCTCGGTCTTGCGACCGTCTATCTGTATCGGCAGGAGGCGCTTGGCATCGGCAACCGCCTGCTCGCCGGCCTTGTCCCGGGCCGCGCAGTCGTCGTGACCACCAGCGAGGGCGGCGAAGAGGTGATCCTTCACAAGCTCCTGAACGGTCACTACGAGGCCTATGTCACGATCAACGGCCAGAGCATTTCGATGCTGGTCGACACGGGTGCCAGCATGATCGCGCTCTCCCGCGAGGACGCGGAGCGGGTCGGCATCATTCCCGAGAATCTCGATTATTCGATGAGTGTCATGACGGCCAACGGTCGCGCCCGCGCAGCCCGTGTGACGCTCTCCGAGGTCGCGATCGGCCCGATCATCCGTCATAACGTTCCTGCCAGCGTCGCGCAGGACGGAAAACTCGACCAGAGCCTCCTCGGTATGAGCTTCCTCTCCACCCTCGGGTCTCTGCAGATCCAGACGGACGAGCTGCGGATGCGAGACTAGGACGGCCCTTGGACCTCGCGCAGGTAGCAGCTAACTCCGCAGCCTGTATCCGGTCTTGAAGATCCACCCCAGCGTCCCCAAGCAAATCGCCAGGAAGATCGAGATCATCCCGAGGCTCACCAGCGGGTTGACGTCGGCAATGCCGAAGAAGCTCCAGCGGAAGCCGCTGACGAGATAGAGCACCGGATTGAAGTGGCTCACCGCCTGCCAGAACGGCGGTAACATGCTGATCGAATAGAAGCTGCCACCAAGGAAGGTCAGCGGTGGCACGACGAGCATGGGGATCAGGTTCAGCTGTTCGAAGTTGGTCGCCCAGATGCCGATCATGAAACCGAACAGGCTGAAGGTGATCGCCGTCAGCAAGAAGAACAGGACCATCATCACCGGATGCTCGATCCTCACATCCACGAATATATTCGCCGTCAACAGGATGATCACCCCGATCATCAGCCCCTTTGTCGCCGCGGCGCCGACATAGCCGAGCAGGATTTCGCTCATGGCCACCGGCGCCGACAATACCTCGTAAATCGTGCCGGTGAATTTCGGGAAGTAGATCCCGAAGGATCCGTTGCTGATGCATTGGCCAAGCAGCGTCAGCATGATGAGCCCCGGTGTGATGAAGGCGCCGTAGGAAACGCCCTCCACCTCTTGGATCCGCGAGCCGATCGCCGCGCCGAAAACGATGAAATAGAGCGATGTCGAAATGACAGGCGAAACGACGCTCTGCAACAGCGTCCGGCGTGTGCGCGCCATTTCGAAGAAGTAGATGGATTTGATGGCTTCGACGTTCATTTCGCTCCTCCCACGAGCGCCACGAAGATGTCTTCCAGCGAGCTCTGCTGCGTCGAAAGATCCTTGAAGTGAATATTGTGCTCGCCGAGCCGCGTCAGCAGCGTGGCGACACTCTCCTGCTCGTTCTGGGCATCGAAATCGTAGATCAGTCGGCTGCCGTCTGCGGCGAGTGACAGACCGTTGCCGGCAAAACGGTCCGGTAGCTCCTGCAGTGGCTCGTTCAATTCGAGAATGAGCTGTTTGCGGCCAAGTTTCGCCATCAGTGCCGTCTTGTCTTCCACCAGCAGGAGCTCCCCGCCGTTGATGACGCCGACGCGATCGGCAATCTCTTCTGCCTCTTCGATGTAGTGCGTGGTCAGGATGATCGTGACTCCGGAGCGCCGCAGCTTTTCGACGACGTGCCACATGTCCTTGCGCAGCGTCACATCGACGCCGGCGGTGGGCTCGTCGAGGAAGAGGATTTCCGGCTCATGCGACAGCGCCTTGGCAATGAGCACGCGCCGCTTCATGCCGCCCGACAGTTGCCGCAGCATGTTGTCCTTCTTGTCCCACAGCGAAAGGTCGCGGAGCACTTTCTCGATATGCGCCGGATCGGATCGCTTGCCGTGTAGCCCACGCGAGAAGCTGACCGTATTCCACACCGTCTCGAACTGGTCCGTGGTCAGCTCCTGGGGAACGAGGCCGATCAAAGAGCGCGTCGCCCGGAAATCCTTGACCACGTCATGACCGTCAACGGTCACTGTGCCGCCACTCGGATTGGCAATACCACAGACAATCGAGATCATCGTCGTCTTGCCCGCGCCGTTCGGTCCGAGCAAGGCCAGAATCTCGCCCCGCTCGACGTCAAGGTCGATACCCTTGAGCGCTTGAAATCCGTTGGCATAAGTCTTGGTGAGATTTCGGATGGAAATGATCGGGGCCATGAAGGGCTCTTCTGACGTCTGCGGCGGGAGTTGCTGGGGCGCTATATATCCGCTTTGAGTAGTTTTGACATCCCGGCACAGATGAACAGAGTATTCACTTGCGTGAAAACGCGTCTGAGAGAAAAAACCATTCGCGCCTGTGGAAAACTCCAAAGCGGCAAGATGTCATCAACCGGTGATATTTCTCAGCCATAAAGACGGCGAGGCAAGCAACCGCTCTCCGTCCCGCCGCACCCCCTGCGGAGAGCCGCCTGAGCGATCTCGTTACGCTCCCTTTGCTTCCTCGACATGCAGTGAAGTGTATCCAGTCATCACATGCCTTGACCCGGCCGGGCGGCGCCGCCCAAGCCGCGTTCGCCTTGGGCCGGCTTTCGGGCCGGCCTTTCCTTTTCAATCGCAGTAGACTTTACCGCTCTGGCGTGCCCGCAGATCGAAGTGGAAATGGTTCCAGTGCTCCGGATTGCTGCCGGGTCCGAGCACCGTATTGAAATACTTGCAACTGTCGCTGCGCACGGCCTGCAACAGTCGGCCCTCCCGGAACGAGAACAGCCCTTTCTTGCGCACGTCGATCGCGTGACCACTCTTCAGGACGAATTTGCCGACATCGATTGCGTTGCCGCGGGCATGCTCGGACATCGGATTGTAGCGCTGCCGGCTGTTGTTCATGCGGCGGCAACTATATCCGCCGAGAGGCTGAATGGTCTTGATGCCGGACCAGTAGCGAAAGCGGGCGGAAGGCGCGAGTTCGTTCTTGACCCATTTGGCGAAGGCGAGCGTCACCTGGCAATTCAGTGTCACCGCTGGCCGGACGCCGATATTGCCCGAAAGGCCCTGCAGGGAAATCGGGTACGGCACCTGGCAGGCGGGCCCGTTCGAGATCGGCGGCTTCTCGGAATAGAGGACGCCCATCCGCTTCAATTCGCGACGGCAGGCAAGCTCCGAGGCCGGCATCACGCTCGGATCCGCGGGGGCGGCCGGTTCACTCATCATCGGCGCGGTCGGGTTGTTGGGTCGCAGCATGGCGACCTGCTGTTCCCCGTTCTCTTCCGGCACGCGCGCCGGCGCGACCACCGGCCTTCCATCGGTCCACACAGGCGCGTTGCCCATCTGCGCCTGCGCGGCCGGCGCGGGGATGCGCCCGCGGTTGAGCTGGGTGGGATTGTCGGTACCGATGCCATCGACAACGGGCTGATCCGACTGGCCCTCGGCGATCTGTTGCTGTTGCTCCTCGGCAAGACCGACGACGGGCTCGGCTCCAAGTTCAGCGTCCATATTGACGCCCCCTGCAGGCACGGCGAGCTGCTGCGTGCCGCCCCAGGTCGAAGGCTGGTTGCGAAGAGAGACGGCCGCGCCCTGTGCGCCCGCCATTGCCTCGTCGCTATCGATCATCGGCAGTCGCCCGGCCTGCGCAGGTGCCTGAAGCGTTTGCGATTGGCTCTGGGCGCGGCGTTGTCCCGTTCCGGCAAGATTGGGCGTGTTGAGGTAGTCGACGGATCCGGCAGCATCACTGAGCGGTGCATTTGCTGCCGGATAGGCCTGCTCACTCGGTGCCATCTGCATCCGCGCCGGGGGCGCGCGACGCTCAGGCGCAGAGATCGACCCCACCCGTGTGCCATTGTCTACGTCGCCGGGCGGAATAAGGCCATCGGTCGAACACGTTACCAGTGCTGTCGAGAGCAGCACTGGCAGCACGCATTGCCGAAGAATGGAAACAAACGCCATGCTCTCATCGCTTCCGAGGAACGGCAGGGATCTAAAACTTAAGCCGAAATTTAATGAAGAACGGTGAACGAAAGCTTACCTGGATTCCTGCCGCCGACGTCTTAAGCCCGATATAGAGTCGGAACAGCACACGCAGGCCCGAGGGAGAAACGCTTGCCCGGACGCGCAGATGTTCCGGTTTGGGCATCGTTTCGTTCGACAACGCAACTTGCTGCACAATGCACAGAACGAAATCTTAAGTCATTCCAACGATTGTAGGATTTGGATCGTCAACCGTTGGGTCGGGCATGAAGCTCCTTGCTACTTTCGCTAAAATTGCCGCTCGCCTGGCACCATCCCGGCGTCGCAGCCAGACTGTCATAGAGGCGCTCCAAAGTGCCGTCGCGGAAAAAGAACAGCAGCTCGAACAGCAGGCGATTGCCCTCGCCCACAGCCGGAAGATATTCGATCGCTCATCCGAAGCCGCACGGATCGGCGTGTGGGAATGCAGCCTGCCCGACAACCGCCTCGTCTGGACCAAGATGGTCTATGATCTCTTCGACGTGCCATACGAGGCCGATCTCGATCGCGCGGAGATCTTGAAATGCTATTCCAAGGAGTCGCTTGCCGAGCTTATACGGCTGCGCAGCCGCGCGATCCAGGAGCAGAGCGGCTTTACGCTCGACGCGGAGATCGTGACACCCAAGGGCACCACGCGTTGGATCCGCATTACGGCCACCGTCGAATGTGAGGGCGATGTCCCTGTCCGCATCTTCGGCATGAAGCTCGACATCACGGCCGAAAAGATGATGTTTGACCAGATCCGCTATCTCGCCGAATTCGACATCCTGACGGGCCTGCCGAACCGCGCGCAGTTTCAGACTGCCCTGCAGCGCCTGCCACTACGCTGCATCAGTGGCAGCACCGCAGCCCTGCTGCTCATTGATCTCGACGGCTTCAAGGGCATCAACGACACCTTCGGCCACCAGGCTGGCGACGAGTGCCTCAAGGAAACGGCAGAGCGGCTGCTGGCAGCGTGCAAAGGAGCAGACCTCGTGGCCCGCATTGGCGGCGATGAATTTGCGGTCCTTGTCAGCGGCTGCGACAGCGCCGAAAGCGTCGCCAAGCTCGCTGAGACCGTCGTCCATTGCCTCAACCGCTCGGTCGAACGGGACGGCTCCAGAATGCATGTCGGCGCGTCCGTGGGCGTCGCTTTCTTCGATGCATCAATGAACTCCGACATCTTTGTTTGTGCCGACTCTGCACTCTACAAGGCCAAGACTGACGGCAAGAACCGCTTCCAGGTCCACGAGGCTCCCGCGTGTATCGACAATCCAAAGATGGACGCTGCCTAGCCTCCTGCTTGCCCTACCGGCTCAGGAGGTAAGGCTGGCGAATCCTCGTCCCTGGTCTATGATGCGAGCGGGCTGCCTGACGTCGTTGGCAGCGCGGCACGGAGGTTCATATGGCAGACGGCAAATCCTCGGTCGGCACAGGAGCGATCGACATTGCGCTATTGATCGGCCGGCTGCTTCTCGCCTGGATCTTCCTACATGAGGGGGTCTCGCTGGCGCTCAATTTTTCGGGCGCCGTCGAGATGGCTGCGCAATTCGGTTTGAGCGTTCCACTGCTTGTAGCAACGATCGCTCTCCAGATCGGCGCCGGCCTATCCATCGCCACCGGGCTTTTGCCCCGCATCGGCGCTTCCGCCTTGGGCCTGTTTTGCGTCGCCACTGCAACGCTTTTCCATACCAACTTCAGCGATCAGAACGAACTGCTTCATTTCGAAAAAGATCTGGCCATCGCGGGCGGCATGTTCGTGCTCGCCGCCGCCGGAGCCGGCACTCTCTCAATCGATCACTGGCGAAGGGGTCGCGGGCAGTAGTACCGGGCTTCGCTGGACGGGATGGCGATTGGCATGTGTCCCGTCGCAACCACGACACGACTGGTCACCATACGGTTATACGGCGTCGCGCCGCTCTGCCCGATAGGCTCTCAAGATTGCATCGACCGCCTTCGCCGCTTCGGCAGCGTTCGTCTGGTAGTTGGTAACCGATAGGCGCATGACCTGCCTGCCGCGCCATGTTGCTGCGCCGGCAAACAGAGCGCCCTCGCGCTGCAAGGCGCCGATCGTTCGCTTGGTGAACTCGTCGGCCTGCTCAGGCGGCAGGTCCGCTCCGAAGCGCACAATCACCTGATTGAGGAGGACATCGTTGCCAATCGTAATTCCCGGTTCCCCGGCAAGCGCCAGTGCCATGCCTGTCGCAGCGTCGCATGCGCCGTCGACCAGGGCCTCGACGCCGCTGCGCCCGAGATGCCTGATCATCGCCCATGTGGCAAAGCCGCGCGCCCGCCGCGACAGCTCCGGCACATAGTGCGAAGGATCGCGCTCGCCCTCGCTGGCAAGCGGCAGATAGCTCGCCGATATGGTCATGGCCCGCCGGTGCGCGAGTTCGTCGCGCACGATCGCATAGCCGCAATCATAGGGCGTCTGCAGCCATTTGTGCCCATCGGTGGCCCAGCTGTCTGCCTGCTCCACGCCGGCGGTTAAATGACGCCGCCGCGCCGAGGTCTGCGCCCAGAGGCCGAACGCCCCGTCGACATGCACCCATGCGCCCTTCGACTTGGCAATCGGGATCAAGCTGCCGAAATCGTCACAGGCGCCCGTATTGATCTGCCCTGCCTGGAGGATCGCTATGCAAGGGCCAGAGACATCGGCAACGGCCTGCTCGAACGCCACCGGCACGATGCGCCCCTGATCATCCGTCGGGATCCGCATCACGCGATCGTGGCCGAGGCCGAGAAATTGCAACGCGGAGAACACCGTCGTATGCGCATCATCGCCGATCAGCACCGTGATCGGCGTCGCTCCGAACAGTCCGTTGGCATCGACATCCCAGCCCGCCTGTAGCAGCACCTCGCCTCGAGCGGCCGCAAGGCAGGTGAAATTCGCGACGGTTGCGCCAGTGACAAAGCCGACAGAACAGCCAGCGGGAAGTCCAAGCAGCTGCAGCAGCCAGCGCGCGCCTACTGTTTCAGCGGCGGCCGCCGAAGGCGACGCCGTATGGTTGCCGGCATTCTGTCCCCACGCGCTCGTTAGAAAATCGGCGGCAACTCCCATCGGGTGAGAGCCTCCGATGACCCAGCCGAAAAAGCGCGCGCCGGTCATCAGATGCAATCCCGGCTCCGCCGTCGTCACCAGTTCGTCGAGCACGTCGACCATCGGCGATGACTGTTCAGGCAGTGGGGCGGCAAAGGCCTCCACGGCGGTGGCATAGTCACGCAATGGGCGATGGGCGCGACTGTCGGTCGTGTCACGAAAGCGCACGGCATGATCGGCGGCGATTGAGAACAATTCCTTCGTGCCCATGGCATCCGCCTCCCCCACATCGCGCTGCCAAAGCCTGCGATGGCGGAGAATAGCCTGAACTCTGTGGCGGTGCCAGTCCGACGGCTAAACGCACCGGTGACGTGCCCTCAGAGCGTCAGCCCCCGACGCTGCGAAATGCTGTGGGCACATCTCGTTTGTCGCTGCCGTAGAGTTCATTCATGATTTTGGCGACCTCGACGGCATGGCCTTCCGTCAAGCCGTGCAATATCTGCCCGCCGAAGGACGCAGGCTCTTCAGTCTGGTTGTCCCACACCATCCAGAGATCGAGCGGGTCGCAAATGACGTCGTAACGTTGATCGGAACTATACATGGGTGATTTGCCTTACGAACCCTACCCGTTTAAGCCCCTCACTATTAACGCGCCCTTGCTTCGGACTCCCAATTAGCGCGAGCGATTTCTTGTCCTGATGATCGGGAAGCCCAGAAAATACCAGGACAAGGCAGTTCCCAAACCCACCGGCGCGATCGCACCGATGTTGCCGCCGCGCAGCAGGCAGGCCAGAAGCCCCGCGGCCACCCCGACGATCACCAGATCGATCAGGCACGGCCGCGACTCGGATGATGATTTCTCTCCCATAATCTCGGCTTAGGTCATCCGCCGGGGTTGAAAAAGGCCTTGCCCCCGAGATACCTAACAAAGTCTGAATATCAGTCGCAACGTCTCTCTGAGAGACGTCCGAAGTACCAATTTGATGCGCCTGCCGCCGCTGGCGCAGAACAAAACTGACGCGCCCTCATTTATCGCGCAGGAACGCTGCCAGTGACGATCCGATCCGTCTTCATCACGTCCATCTGCGGCCAGTTGGACGCGGCCTCGCTCGCCGGGCGACTGCCGACCGCCAGAATTGTGATCAGACCAGCCACGATGGCAGTAAGAAGCAAGCCGCTGTAGGTCATTGTTTCGAGCCTCAATGCTGTGGTTTCCCAGCCACTGCGGCGCAAACTGATACGAGACGCTGAATGAAGGCCTAATGAACATGGTTAATGCACAGCGTTTCCCTGTTTGAAACACGGTCTGTGGATAACTAGTCGCCCTCGCCCGTCTGCACGGACCGCTCCTCGAACAGCCGCTTCAAGGCGTTGACCCGCTCGCTGTCGATCTTCGCGTCCGTCACGGCGATCCAGCCATCGATATAGTGCTGCGGGGCATAGACGTGGCCGTACCCCATCGGAGAGCTCGTTGCGATCGCCATATCGACCAGCAATTGCAGCATTGTCAGCGCCGGAAACCAACGCAGGCTCGGCGAAACATCTGGCCCGCGCGGACGCCTCATCCATGCCGGCTCCCGATAGAAAGAATAGGGATCGAAGAACGTCACTGCGTCGCTGGCATACTGCAGATAGACGATGCGAATGGGTCCCCAGTTTGCGCCGGGAATATCCAACTGGTTCGTCTGGTTGGTGAATCGGATCAGGGATCCGTCGCGGAACTGCGGCAACCACGCAGGCGATTGCGGATTGCGCGCGGCCGTCACGTCTCGCCACATCCTGCTTTCAAAAGGCGGCCCGCTCCATAACGCCCCCTGAAATGGATCCGCCACGATGTCGAAGATATCTGCGGAGACTTGGGAATTCAGTGCTCCAAGGCTGAGGCCGTGCAGGTAAAGCTTCGGTCTCTTGTCCCGCGGCAACGTTGTCCAGTAGCCGTAGACCTCGCGAAACAACGCCCTGGCGGACGCCGAACCGTATTCCGGCTCGACAAGCAGCGATAACCAACTTGTCAGATAGGAATATTGAAGCCCGACGCTCGCCACATCCCCGTGATGCAGATACTCGAGCGTGTCCATTGCCTCCGGGTCGATCCAGCCGGTTCCCGTCGGAACGATGATGACGAGGAGCGAGCGTTCGAATGCGCCTTGGCGCTTCATCTCTTCGAGTGCGAGCTTTGCGCGCTCCTCGATCGTTTCTGCGTTGTTCAGGCCCACATAGGTTCGCAGCGGCTCGCGCGCCGGCGTCTTCCAGAAATCGCCGATTTGCGCGGCTGTCGGCCCTGACACGATGAAATTACGGCCCTGACGCCCAAGTCCCTCCCAGGCGACAAGCGAGGCGACGCTTCCGGTCTTTGCCGGATCGCCTGGGATAGGAACGCCGTCTTCCAGAAGCGCATCGACCCTCCGGAATGAACTGTCGGCCAGATGCAACGCCGCACGCAGCAGCACGCCGTCGACGACAGACCAGAAGAGGGCGATCGCAAGAACACCGCCGATCACCTGCGAGACGCGGCGCGGCACGAAGCGCGACAGCCACTCCGACAGGAACAGACACGTGAGCCGAAACAGCCGACCGATCAGAAGAGCAACGAAGAAGGCGACGGTTGCGACAAGCGCGACGCTGAAAGGCTCAGCCGTATCGACACGCTCCATGTGCCACAAGTCGCGGATCGAATTCTGCCAGCCGACAACGCGCCAAAGGACGACCACCGACAGCACAACACCAAGTCCGCAAACGATCAGGTTGCCGGGCAGTCTGCGTCCGCCCGGGATCGGCAGTTCCAGGTATTTCCAGAGCCAGGTAAAAGCCACCCCGAAAAGATACCCTACGGCGGCGGCGATGCCGGACAGCGCGCCTTGGATGAAGAAGGAGCGTGGCATGAGGCTCGGCGTCAGCGACGCGGCAAAGAAAATGAAGCCAAGTGCCAACCCCGGCGTCGAAAGCGACACGAATAGGCGCAGCAGCAAACGTCTCATGCGTTCCCTCTCATGCTTCTCGCGCCGACCATTTGCCGTTCGTGACTTTGACATTACCCATCAATGCGAACTCGAGATGGTCGAGGATATTGGAGAACGACACGTCCACATCGGTATCGAAGCCGCTAAGTGATCCGTTGCCCTTCAGGAAACCTGCCCGGGCATAGGGGCTGACGATCACCGCCGATTCCCGCTCCGACACCACATGCTCGGCCTCAAAGTCCGCAGCTTTGGCTGGAGAAAACGCAATCGACAACAAGCAAAAAACGATGCCGAACAAGCGCATGCACGGGAAGCAAGGCGAGGGCCGAAGCATTCGTGGGCTCCAATTGCGGACGCCATGCACATTACTATCTGAAAGCGCAAATTCAAGAGACGCGCGAAGAGGTAGGCGCCACAAAAAAGGTCCCCCGTGGCGTCGCCCGGGAGACCTTGATCTCTTTGTTAGTCAACTCGTCAGGCAGCGCGGGACATCCGTCCTGCACCATTGCCACCGGCAGCGCGCAGCCTGAAATTGGCCAGCAAGGTGCTCAACTGCCGGCTTTCTTCGGCCAGTGTCTGGCTTGCAGCCGTCGTCTCCTCCACCATCGCGGCATTCTGCTGCGTCATCTGATCCATGTGGTTGACCGAGGTGTTGATCTCGTTGAGCCCCGTGGCCTGCTCGCGCGCTGCAGTCGCGATCGAGGCGACATGGTTGTTGACACGATTGACCAGCTCCTCGATTTCGAGCAGCGCATCACCAGTCGAACGCACCAGCATTACGCCGTTTCCGACTTCGCTTGCCGAGGTGCTGATGAGTACCTTGATCTCCTTTGCTGCGTTTGCGGAGCGTTGAGCAAGTTCGCGTACTTCCTGTGCGACCACCGCAAAACCACGACCTGCCTCGCCTGCACGTGCCGCCTCGACGCCGGCATTCAGCGCCAGCAGGTTCGTCTGGAAGGCAATCTCATCGATGACGCCGATGATCTGGCTGATGCGGTCTGATGAGTCCTCGATCCGGTTCATCGCGGTGACCGCATTGCGGACGATCTCGCCCGACTTGCCGGCGCTGGTCTTGGTTTCCGCCACCATCTCGCGGGCTTCAGCCGCGCGTTCCGAAGCAGTCCGCACGGTCGCGGTGATCTCGTCAAGTGCCGCCGCCGTCTCTTCAAGGGCGGCCGCCTGCTGCTCGGTACGCTTTGACAGATTGTTCGTGGCTTCACTGATATTGCCGGCGCTGTCGTTGACGACACTGGTCGATTCCGCAATCGCCTGGATCACGCCGTTCAGCGCGTCGACGGCTGAGTTGAAGTCGGAACGCAGCTTGGCGTAATCGTCGCCGAGATCGCCGATCGACACGGTCAGGTCGCCGGCGGCAAGCTTTTCCAGGCCTGCCCCGAGAGACTGGATCGCAAAGGCCTGGCGATCCGCTGCCGAGCGCCAGTTGGCCTCGTTGCCGCGACGCTCCTCCTCGATCTGTAGCTGGTGCCGGCTCTCGCGATCGCGCATCAGGGCACGCTCGCGGACGGAATCACGCAGCACAAGCAGAGACTTCGCCATTGCTCCGATCTCGTCACGCCGGTCGTGATCTGCGATCTCGCCGGCGTCGCGTTCATCCGCAATGGCGTTCATCGCGCCCTTCAGCCGAGCGATCGGCGAGGTAACGCTGCGTACGATCCCGAAGGCGACGCCGATGATCACGATCGCGCCGATAAGGCAAGCCCCCGCGGCCCAGATCGCGTTCTGGCGATAGAGCGCCGCAAGGTCGTCGGCATAGACGCCGGTGCCGACCACCCAGCCCCAGGGCTCGAAGCCGACCACATGAGAATATTTGAGCACCGGATCGGCCGCGCCCGGCTTGGGCCAGTAGTAATCGACGAAGCCTTCGCCGCTCTTCTTCACGGTATTGGCAAACTCGACGAAGATGAACTTGCCGGTCGGATCCTTGTTCTGGGACAGGTCCGTTCCGTTCAGCTCCGGCTTGATCGGATGCATGATCATCGTCGGGTGCATGTCGTTGATCCAGAAATAGCCATTGCCGCCGTAGCGCATGGCTGAAATCACGTCCTTCGACGCGGTCTGCGCCTGCTCCCGCGTCATGGCGCCGGACTGTTCCAACTTGTAGTATTTCTGGAAGATGGCGATCGCCGTTGCATCCATCTGCGCAAGACCATGCTTGCGCTCGCTCTCCAGCTTCGCGTGCGAATAGTTGAGGAAGAAGGTGATGGCGAGCACCAGAATGGTCAGCGCCAGCCCCACGAGAGAATAGAGGCGAGTGGAAATCTTGACGTTACGCATTGAGCCCCGGCAGTTCAGAATTTGAGAATAGTCGAATACTGCAATGCGAGCCTTACCGGATCGTGAATTTTAATTAGAGTTTACTGAACTGCCGCAGCGTGAGCACTTTCGCCGCCACCGCATATTTCCAGGCAAAGCATTGATTATTATTGACAAGCCACGACCCGTGCAAACCGCGCTAGGTAAGATCTCATAGAACTATGGTAGCAGGTGCGGCGGCCAACGGACCGTCTCTCGACAGCGCCGCGTTTCGCTTCAACGGCATCTGCGCTACGGTCCTTCGGAATCGCCATCTGTATGCTCAAGAGGAACCTTGCATGACCGACAACGCCAAGCCGAGTGGCGCGCTGACCCTTCGCACCGTGGCGATGCCCGCCGACGCCAATCCGGCGGGCGACATTTTCGGTGGCTGGGTCATGGCACAGATGGACCTTGCCTCGGGCATCACCGCCTCCGAGCGCGCCAAGGGCCGTGTCGTCACTGCGGCCGTCAAGGAGATGGCCTTCGCCCTGCCGGTGAAGATCGGCGATACGCTGTCGGTCTATACGACGATCGAAACCGTCGGCCGCACCTCGATCATGCTCTCGGTCGAGGCTTGGGCCACGCGCGCCCGCTACAACAACATGGAAAAGGTGACAGCGGCGACCTTCATCATGGTTGCGCTCGACGAGAGCGGAAAGCCCAAGCCGGTTCCCGCGGAGTAGGCCATGGAAACGGTCGCCTCGCCGGAGGTCTTTCTCCACATCAAGGTGGTGATGGGGATGGTGATCTCGCTCAGCCTTGCGCGGCTGCTGACCGGCATCGCCGGTATCATCCAGCATCCGGGAAAGGCCAAGCCCTATGCCGTGCATCTTGGTTGGGCGGCCTCCATGTTCCTCTTCATCATCCACATCTGGTGGTGGGAGTACCGGCTGCAGGCCGTGCCCGTGCTGCATTTCGGCATCTACCTGTTTCTGATCTCTTTCTGCTGCCTGTTCTTCATGCTCTGTGCCCTGCTCTTCCCCGTCTCGCTCGACGAGTACGGCGGCTACGAAGAGTATTTCTACTCGCGCCGGCGCTGGTTCTTCGGCACGCTCGCCCTCACCTACGCCGTCGACATCGTCGACACTGCGATCAAGGGCGCTGACCACATCCACTCCATCGGCTGGGAGTATCCGGCGCGCAACATCGTCTATGTCATCCTCTGCGTCATCGCCGCATGGACCGCAAACCGCCGCTTCCACACGGCCTTTGTCTGGCTCAATCTGGTCTATCAGGTCAGCTTCATCTTCCGCATCTACGACATCCTCGGGTAACAATTCGCAACTTTTTGGTTGCCAATTCATCGCGAATATGCGATTTAAAAGGCAACCAGGAGGTTGCTGATATGTCTGATCGCGTTGAGAAGATCATCGAACTGAATGCGCCGGTCGAGCGCGTCTGGAAAGCCATCACCGATCACCGCGAATTCGGCGAATGGTTCCGCGTCCAGCTGGACGGCCCCTTCGTGCCGGGCGAGAATTCGACCGGTCACATCACCTACCCCGGCTACGAGCACATTCGCTGGCAGGCGACCGTCAAGCGCATGGAAGAGCCCGAACTGTTTTCCTTCACCTGGCATCCCTACGCCATCGATCCCGGTGTCGACTACTCCGGCGAGCCGCCGACCCTGGTCGAGTTTCGCCTGGAGCCGACGCCATCGGGATCGCGCCTGACCGTCACGGAATCGGGGTTCGACAAGGTCCCGCCGCATCGCCGCGAGGAAGCCTTCCGCATGAACGACGGCGGCTGGGCCGAACAGATGAAAAACATCAAGGAATACGTCGATCGCTAACGTCGAATTCCATCGCGGGAACGCGGCAATCCTGTTTGCCGCGCTGGGGGACCCGACGCGCCTGTCGCTGCTGACGACCCTCAGCGACGGGCGCGAACGCTCGATATCAGGGCTTTCCGTCGGTACCGCACTGACCCGGCAGGCGGTGACGAAGCATCTGCACGTGCTGGAACAGGCCGGCCTCGTCCGCTCCACCAAAGTCGGGCGGGAAAGCCACTACGCCTTCCAGCCCGATCGGATCGGCGAGATGCGCGCCTATCTCGACAGCGTCTCGCGACAATGGGACGAAGCGCTCGAACGCCTGCGCGCCTTCGTGGAGCGCTAGGCTGGGCGTGCAGGAACAGCATTTGCTTGTCGAGCGAGACCGGGAGGCATGCGCAGCCTGACAGGCCGATATGCTGCACCGGACGTACTTACCGCACCATTGCCGCCAATCGCTGGTCCGGATCTCAGATCGCGCCGATATTGTAGACGATCGCGATCGCGCCCGTTGTGTGGCTGTCGTAGTTGCGCTGTGTTTCCAGGAAGGTCGGATAGATGTCCTGCGTGCCGTGGCTGAAGAAGTTGAACGCCGTCATCAGCAGCACGGCCCATACGAACAGCGGCACGTTCTCGCGCAGTACGCTGAGGAAAGGCCGCCGCCCCTGCTCCTGGCGCTCGAGGAAGGCCGGGCTCTCCTCGACATTGCGCCTGATATAGAACACCAACAGCGCCGGCAGTGCGCCGACGAAGAACATGCCGCGCCAGCCGATGACCGGAAAGAGCAGGAAGAAGGCGATCGAGGCAAGCAGATAGCCCGAGGGATAGCCGGCCTGCAGGATGCCGGAAACGATGCCGCGGCTTTCCTCCGGCACGGTCTCCATGACGAGTGAGGCGCCGACGCCCCACTCGCCCCCCATGGCGATGCCGTAGAGCGCTCTCAGCACGATGAACATGGTGAGTCCGGTGGAAAAGCCGGTCAGGAACTCGAACAGTGAATAGAACAGCACATTGACCATCAATGTGATCCGCCGGCCGTATTTGTCCGACGCCAGCCCGAACACCAGCGCGCCGAGCGGTCGCATCGCCAGCGTCAGGAAGACCGCAACCGACACGGTCGGAACGTCGGTATGAAACCCCTCTGCAATGTCCTTGAGAACGAAAACCAGAATGAAGAAATCGAAGGCATCGAGCGTCCAGCCGAGATAGCTGGCGATCACGGTGTTGCGCTGCTGCGGGGTGAGCGCAGCCCCGGCTAACGTCAGCATTGCTGTCCTGGTTCCCGCCTGCGACAGTTTGACCGTCGCTCAGCGCTCGGCGGCAAGCTTCTCGCGGATACGATCCGGCCCGCCTGCCATGCGTCGGGCGAACGGCCGGTCGGGGTCGACAACGCGCCAAAAGGGAGCGCTGTCGTCCTGGCTGATACGTACCAGATCCCGCTGCGCGGTCACCGGGCAGCACGCATCCGCTTCGTACTTCGACGCGAGTGCGCGCCTTACCTCCGCGATATCCGCCAGGTGGCCCGGTCGGGGGGCGCGCAATTCGTCGGCGACCATCGTCTCGCTCGGGATCAGCATGCTCTGCATAACGTTTTTGCCCTTGCGCCGCGTTTTAATCAGCGGAAGGTCCTCCACGACTCACGTCTGCAAACCGCTTCCAAGGGAAACGAGAAGCAGCGCTTGGATCTGCTCCTCCCCATTTGGTTCAAGACGGCACCCCATCCCATCGCCTCAGGTCAGCTTCCTGCGCCGCTCCAGCTCAGCCGCGGTGGGTTGCTCGAATTCGAACGAGCCGGTGACGATATCGCCGCTTCGGACATATTTGTTCACCGTCACGCCGGAGCCGGAGACCTTCGAACTGATGAGTTTCAGCGCGCCCGGACAGGCGCCGTCGCCGAACAGTCTCTTGCCTTTGCCGAGCACAACGGGAAAGAACGAAATATGCAGTTCGTCGACCAGGTCGTTCTGGAACAAGGTCTGCAGGAAGTCCGTCGATCCCTGCGTCAGGAGATCCGGGCCATCGCTGCTCTTCAGCCCCTTGAGCACGCCGACGACGTCGGCACCGAGCACCTGGCTGTTCTGCCAGCTGAGCTTCAGGTCCGGGTTACGGGTCGCGACGTACTTGGTGATCCGGTCGAACAGCGGACCGATCGGGTCGTCGGCAGCGACGTAGGGCCAATGCGCGGCGAAGATATCATAGGTCTTGCGGCCGAGCAGCAGATCGAAGGGATTGGCGAACATCTCGCCCACGGCCTGTCCCATCGCCTCGTCAAAATAAGGGGCGGCCCAGCCGCCATACTTGAAGCCGCCGATCGGGTCCTCATGCGGGCCGCCCGGCGCCTGCATGACGCCGTCGAGACTGGCGAATGCACCTGTGATGATCTTTCTCATATCTACTCCCCTTCGTGGGCCTCTATGCAGCCCGCCTCACATGTCAAGGACGTCCCACCGCGGCCTCAGCCGACAGCGGGTTAGGAGAAAATCGAACGCCACTGTTCACCAAATCCAAACGATTCATTTGTTTCCCTTTTGTACTCTTTGCCTCTTCACTTTCGCAATGACTCTCGCCATATTCCGCCCATGGCCAAAACTCCGAAGAAATCTCCCGCCCCGAATGGCTTCGAGGAAGCCCCACAGTCGTCTTTTGAAGGCGCCCCTCTTGAGGGTTCCGTCGCCGACTGGGTGAAGCAGCTAGAAGCCGATGCGGAGGCCTCCGGCGTCGAGACCCAGCGGCAGATCGCCTCAAAGGCGGGCAAGC
The DNA here is from genome assembly GCF_964254185.1 of Rhizobium sp. LjRoot258. Classification (NCBI taxonomy): domain Bacteria; kingdom Pseudomonadati; phylum Pseudomonadota; class Alphaproteobacteria; order Hyphomicrobiales; family Rhizobiaceae; genus Rhizobium; species Rhizobium sp. LjRoot258. The sequence goes on from NZ_CAXUST020000001.1 coordinate 1,778,580, forward strand.
ATCGCAAGAAAGTGGAGATCGCCGCGTCGAAATCCGCACGCGGGACGTCGATGGGCGGCTCGACCGACCCGAAGACCCGCGCGGCAGCCGGCCTCAACCCGGTGGCGGGCATGGATACAACGCTGGAGGAGGCCGCCTCGCTGCAGGCCGGCACCGCCGTCACCGCCACTGTCGAGGCGCTGTCGGCGCTGATCGAAAGCGGCAACCCGCTGCACAAGAACGGCAAGATCTGGACGCCGCACCGCCCTACCCGGCCGGAGAAATCCGAGGGCGGCATCTCGATCCGCATGGACAGCGAATACCAGCCCGCCGGCGACCAGCCGACCGCCATCAGAGACCTCGTCGAGGGCCTGGAAAACGGCGACCGTTCCCAGGTGCTGCTCGGCGTCACCGGCTCCGGCAAGACTTTCACCATGGCCAAGGTGATCGAGCAAACGCAGCGCCCGGCGCTCATTCTGGCGCCGAACAAGACGCTCGCCGCCCAGCTCTATTCCGAGTTCAAGAACTTCTTCCCTGATAACGCCGTCGAGTACTTCGTCTCCTACTACGACTACTACCAGCCGGAAGCCTACGTCCCGCGCTCCGACACTTATATCGAGAAGGAATCCTCGATCAACGAGCAGATCGATCGGATGCGCCACTCGGCGACGCGCTCGCTGCTCGAACGCGACGACTGCATCATCGTCGCCTCCGTGTCCTGCATCTACGGTATCGGCTCGGTCGAGACCTATACCGCCATGACCTTCCAGATGAATGTCGGGGACCGGCTCGACCAGCGCCAGCTCTTGGCCGACCTCGTCGCCCAGCAGTACAAGCGCCGCGACATGGATTTCCAGCGCGGCTCCTTCCGTGTCCGCGGCGATACGATCGAGATCTTCCCGGCCCACTTGGAAGACGCGGCCTGGCGCATCTCCATGTTCGGCGACGAGATCGACGCCATCACCGAGTTCGACCCGTTGACCGGCCAGAAGACCGGCGACCTGAAATCGGTGAAGATCTACGCCAATTCGCACTATGTCACCCCGCGCCCGACGCTGAACGCTGCCATCAAGTCGATCAAGGAGGAGCTGAAGGGCCGCCTCGTCGAGCTTGAGAAGGCCGGCCGCCTGCTGGAGGCCCAGCGTCTCGAGCAGCGCACCCGCTACGATATTGAAATGCTCGAAGCCACCGGCTCCTGCCAGGGCATCGAGAACTATTCGCGCTACCTCACCGGCCGCGATCCAGGCGACCCGCCGCCGACCTTGTTCGAATACGTCCCCGACAACGCCATCGTCTTCATCGACGAAAGCCACGTCACCGTGCCGCAGATCGGCGGCATGTACCGCGGCGACTTCCGCCGCAAGGCGACGCTTGCCGAATACGGCTTCCGCTTGCCCTCCTGCATGGACAACCGGCCGCTGCGCTTCGAGGAATGGGACGCGATGCGCCCCGACACCATCGCGGTCTCGGCCACGCCAGGCGCCTGGGAGATGGATCAGTCCGGCGGCGTCTTCGCCGAACAGGTGATCCGCCCGACCGGCCTCATCGACCCGCCCGTCGAGGTCCGCTCCGCCCGCACCCAGGTCGACGACGTGCTCGGCGAGATCCGAGAGACCGCGGCCAAGGGCTACCGCACCCTCTGCACCGTGCTCACCAAGCGCATGGCCGAAGACCTCACCGAATACCTGCACGAGCAGGGCGTGCGCGTCCGCTACATGCACTCCGACATCGATACGCTGGAGCGCATCGAGATCATCCGCGATCTCCGCCTCGGCGCCTTCGACGTGCTCGTCGGCATCAACCTTCTGCGCGAAGGCCTCGACATTCCCGAATGCGGCTTCGTCGCCATCCTCGATGCCGACAAGGAAGGCTTCCTGCGCTCCGAAACCTCGCTGGTCCAGACCATCGGCCGCGCCGCAAGAAACGTCGACGGCAAGGTCATCCTCTACGCCGACAACGTCACCGGCTCGATGAAGCGCGCGATGGAGGAAACCGGCCGCCGCCGCGAAAAGCAGATGGCCTACAATGCCGAACACGGCATCACCCCGGAATCGGTCAAGGCGAAGATCTCCGATATCCTCGACTCGGTCTACGAACGCGACCACGTCCGCGCCGACATCTCGGGTGCTTCAGGCAAGGGCTTTGCGGACGGCGGAAACCTCGTCGGCGCCAACCTGCAGACCCATCTCAACGCGCTGGAAAAACAGATGCGCGACGCCGCCGCAGACCTGGACTTCGAAAAGGCCGCGCGCCTGCGCGACGAGATCAAGCGCCTCAAGGCCGTCGAACTCGCAGCCATGGACGACCCTCTGGCCCGCGAAGAATCCAGGGCGATGGAAGGCGGCCGCCCTCGTCCTTCGAGGGACGCTGCGCGACCGCCTCAGGATGAGGACGGAGTAACGACCGCGGCGGGTAGCCCTCGGGGTGGGGACGCAGCCGCGAGCCGTGGCCACAATGAGAGCCCTCATGGTGAGGAGGCCAAAAGGGCCGTCTCGAACCACGAGGGCGGGCGAGGAACCTCCTACTTCGCCAAGCCCAGCCTCGACGACATGGGCCCGGGCGCCGACACCGCAATGCCCCTCTTCCGCAAGCCGGACCTCGACGAAATGGGCCGCGACATCGCCGAGCCCGCGGGCAAGAGTCTCTTCCGCCGCAACAGCCTCGACGAAATGACCGTCGGCCGCACCGAAAAACCGGTCATCGGCGCGCAGCCGGAGAAGCCAGGGGAATCGATCGGTACGAAGAAGCGCGCCTCGCCGCTTCCCTCTCCGTCGTCATCCTCGGGCGAGCGCAGCGAGACCCGAGGACCCAACGGCGACCCCCGCCCCCTCGTCCGCGGCAAGACGGGCATTGGCTCCTACGAGGACCCGGCCGAGCAAAAGCGCAAGGGCAGGACAAAGGGGAAAACCGGGCGACCGGGGCGCTGACCTGACCCTCTTCCCGTCATCCCGGAAGAGCCGGGATCAAGCGACCGCGCGTCCGCGCGGTGAATGCTCAGCGAACATGCACCCGAACCCAGAATGGCCTTCGCGCGATGGACATCGCGCCGCTGGATGCCGGATCAAGCCCGGCATGACGGCTATGGCCACCAATGATTGCATCGTTTTATAAAGACACGCATGATCCGCGCATGAAGGGCTACGTTATATCCTCGCCTCGCAGCGTAACGGCATGCTCTACACCGGCGTGACGTCCGAGCTGCCGCGCCCCTCTACGAGCACCAGAACGATCTGCCCCCGGGCTTCACGCACGACAGGACGCGGCTCTGCTACACGATGCTGAGCGATGACGAGCGCAAGGCGCATGACGCTCTGTTCGCCTATGCCGCCGACGTCTACCAGGCCGCGCATTTCGGCCGGCTCGGCATCCTCTACCGCCAGCGGGTCCGAGGACCGGCCGGACTATCACCGCTCGGTAACGGAAATCGTCCGCCCTACCCTCGCGCGATCGCGGCCATGGCAACCTCGACGCCATCCTTCGGATCGAGGCGGAGGTTGCGAAAACGCCGAAACAGCGCCGTTCCGGCACAGAATCCGGAAAAGATACAGTGCCGGCTGTGCATCCTTACCTTTCGGCAAGTGTCTGAATCTTTGGCCATTCCCGGCCCGCGGAATCGCGTGCCACAATATTGCCGCTTGCCTTTTGCTTCGAATGCTGTCACCAAATGCAGCTCTCGGGCATTTGCATGCCGGTGACTGGACTGATGTGGTAACGCCTTCCGGCAGGAAGGCAGCGTGGGGGACACCCGCGTGCGTAGACGTTCTTTCCCCGTTCGTGAACTACTCGACTGACCCTTCGCGCGCTGAATTTCGATGAGGGAGCGCGAAAGCTAAAGCCGTCCATTTCCTCTCGGGGGGATGGATACCAGACAGACTAAGGGAAAAGGACTATCCCAATGGCCACCAAAGGCGTCGTAAAATTCTTCAACCAGGACAAGGGTTTTGGTTTCATCACTCCGGACGGCGGCGCGAAGGACGTTTTCGTTCACATCTCCGCGCTCCAGGCTTCCGGCATCCAGTCGCTCCGCGAAGGCCAGCAGGTAACCTTCGACACCGAGCCGGATCGTATGGGCAAGGGCCCGAAGGCCGTCAACATCTCGGCCAACTAATCCAAATTCCCTGTTTCGGCAGGATGGAACGGCGCTCCGCAAGGGGCGCCGTTTTCGTTTGCGGGGACGAGCAGGAGGGCTGTTGAGGAAAGCGATCGTGGCAGCGGGCCGGCTCAAAGAGGGGCCGCCATGCCTGACCGCTCTAGGCGCCGACCGCTTCCCGCGCGCCTTCGAAATCGACCGCAGCGAAGGCAGCGGCGATCACCTCTGGCCCCGCCCCTGTCTTCACCGCATCGGTCGAAAGGATCTGCCGATAGCGCCGCGCACCGGGCAGCCCGGTAAACAGCCCGACCATGTGCCGCGCCACCTGCTGCATCCGCCCGCCGCTTTCGATATGGCGCTCGGCATAGGCCATCATCCGGTCGCGGATCGCGCCCCAATCAGCCTCCTCGGCCGATGCACCGTAGAATCGCTGATCGACGTCGGCGAGAACAGCGGCGTTCTGGTAGGCCGCGCGTCCGAGCATGATGCCGTCGATATGATTCAAGTGAGCCGCCGCCTCGTCCAGCGTCTGGATGCCGCCGTTGATGCCGATGAAGACATCCGGCCGCGCCTGTTTCATGCGGTAGACGATCTCGTAGTCGAGCGGCGGGATTTCGCGATTCTCCTTCGGCGACAGGCCCTTGAGCCAGGCCTTGCGCGCGTGGATCCAGACGGCGTCGGCGCCGGCATCGAGCACCCGGTCAAGAAGATCGGGCAGAGCCGCTTCCGGATCCTGCTCGTCGACGCCAATCCGGCACTTCACCGTCACGGGCCGGTCGGCAACCGCCTTCATCGCCTTGACGCAGGCCGCCACCGTCTCCGGCGTCAGCATCAGGCAGGCACCGAAGGTGCCCGACTGCACCCGGTCCGAGGGGCAGCCGACGTTCAGGTTGATCTCGTCGTAGCCATAGGGCGCGGCGATCCGGACCGCTTCCGCGAGCTTTGCCGGATCCGACCCGCCAAGCTGCAGCGCCACCGGATGCTCCGCCGCATCGAAGGACAGGAGTCGTTCGCGCGGCCCATGGATGATCGCATCGGCCACGACCATTTCCGTGTAGAGCAGCGCATTGCGGCTGATCTGCCGGTGGAAATAGCGACAATGCCGATCGGTCCAGTCGATCATCGGCGCAACGGCGAAGATCGGCCGGCCGGTTTTCAGGGCCTCGGCGTAGAAATTGGATGTCGTCATGCCGCGCTCATAGCGCAAAGGCGGGCGAAACGCCAGTTTTCCCCGCGCAGGGCAGCAATGTCAGGATGCAGGACGACGGCAAGGTCACTTGTTGAACGCTTCCCCCCGCGGTCGCTTTCCGTCTAAGATGCGGGGACCGATGAACAACACGAGCTCGCAATGTCCCTCCCCGCCACCGTCATCCCCCTCCCGCAACCCGTTCTGCTTCCCGTAGAAGGCACTGCCGAACTCTTCCCGGTGCGCCGGGTCTACTGCGTCGGGCGTAACTATGCCGACCATGCGATCGAGATGGGGCATGACCCAAGCCGCGAGCCGCCCTTCTTTTTCCAGAAAAACGCCGACAACCTGCTGCCCGCAGGCAGGGATTTTCCCTACCCGCCGCTTTCCAGCGACGTGCATTTCGAGGTCGAGTGCGTGTTGGCGCTGAAGGCCGGTGGCCAGGATATCCCTGTCGAAAGGGCGCTCGACTGCATCTACGGCTACGCCGTCGGCATCGATTTTACCCGCCGCGACCTGCAGGTCGAGGCGAAGAAGCTCGGCCGTCCCTGGGAGGTCGCAAAGGCGTTCGAATGTTCGGCGCCGGTTTCGCCGATCGTCCCGGCAAGCAGACTTGGCCACCTCTTGGGCGGACGCATTTGGCTGGAGCTGAACGGCAAACGCGCGCAGGATGGCGACCTCAACCAGATGATCTGGAAGGTGCCGGAGATCATCGCCGAACTGTCGAAGCTTTTCGTCCTCGCCCCGGGCGATGTCATCATGACCGGCACGCCAGCCGGCGTCGGCGCCGTGAAGAAGGGCGATCGCGTCGATTGCGGCATCGACGGCATCGCCACGCTGTCGCTTAAGGTGGCCTGAGAGGAGACGCCATGCCTGTCTACGCACTCGCCGGACTGACGCCGGACCTGCCGCCCGCCGGCACCTATTGGATCGCGCCGGACGCGCATGTAATCGCTCAAGTTACGCTTGGCGAGGATGTGGGCATCTGGTTCGGTGCGGTATTGCGCGGCGACAACGAGCCGATCATCGTCGGCAGGTCGACGAACATTCAGGAAGGCGCCATGCTGCACACCGATCCGGGCTTTCCGGTGACAATCGGCGAAGGCTGCACCATCGGTCATCATGCGATCGTCCATGGCTGCGTGATCGGCGACAATTCCCTGATCGGCATGGGAGCCACCGTGCTTAATGGCGCCAAGATCGGTCGCAACTGCCTGGTCGGCGCCAATGCGTTGATCACTGAGGGCAAGCAGTTTCCCGACAATTCGCTCATCGTCGGCTCACCGGCACGGGTTGTCCGCACGCTCGACGATGCGGCAATAGCGGGGCTGCGCCGCTCTGCCGAGAAGTATGTCGGCAACTGGCAGCGTTTCGCGCGCGACCTGCATCCGCTCTGACCCCGCCGTCAGTTTGTTCTGCGCGGCCCCGTAGATGAGGAATTCAGCCACGGCAGATGACGTATTGCCAATGTGCGGTCCCCAACCCGCCGCACATCATAGATATTCTCGAAATACAACCAACGTTTACATTAAATATCGTTCGCAATCATTGAGAGCGCACGGTTGCAGCCTAAGCCGCACAGGTCTCGCACAGACCGCGGATCTCGATCGTGGTCTTCTCCGCCTTGAACTTCTTGCCGCGGGTCCAGTTCATCAGGCGGTGATCGACCTCGTGGTCATGGAATTCCATGACATGCCCGCAGCTTTCGCAGATCGCGAAGGCGACGATGCCGTGGCTATGGCAGTTCTGGTCCGGATGGGCGCAGGCAACGAAGGCGTTGATGCTCTCCAGCCGGTGGACGACACCATACTCAAGTAGCTTCTCCAGCGCGCGGTAGACTTGCAGCGGTGCGCGAAAGCCATGGTCGCGCAGCTTGTCGAGGATCGTGTACGCGCTGAGGGGTCCGTCTGCCTTCTCGAGCACCTCGAAGACGAGCGCCTGGTTTTTGGTCAAAGCAGGTGCGTTCATGAACGTTGTCCTTCCAGGGCCTGCCCGCGCCCGCGCTTCGGCAGCAGGCTCGGGATGAAGAGGATCAGGGCAGCCACGACGATCGACGGGCCCGAGGGCGTATCATAGGTCAGCGAGCCGAACAGCCCGCCGACGACGGCGACGGCACCGATTAGCGAGGCGAAGACGGCCATGACCTCAGGCGTCGAGGCGAAACGGCGCGCTGCGGCCGCCGGGATGATGAGCAACGAAGTGATCAGCATGATGCCGACGATCTTCATCGCGATGGCGATGACGACAGCCATCAGCAGCATGAAGAAGAGCCGCGCCCGCTCGGGCTGCAGTCCCTCGGCCTCGGCAAGCTCGGGATTGACCGTAGAGGCCAGCAGCGGACGCCAGAGCCAGGCAATCGCCGCCAGCACGAGAATGCCGCCACCCCAAATCATGACAATATCAGTCTTCGAGACCGCAAGGATATCGCCGAACAGGAAAGCGATGAGGTCGATACGCACCCAGCTCATGAAGGCGACCATGACGAGGCCGATCGCCAGCGTCGCATGCGAGAGAATCCCGAGCAACGCGTCCGCAGATAGCGCCTGCCGCTTCTGCAGGAACAGCAAAAGGATCGACACGGTCGCCGCAACAAGGAACACGGCAAGCGTCAGATTGAACTGCAGGAGCAGCGAGAGCGCTACGCCGAGCAAGGCCGAATGGGCGATCGTATCGCCGAAATAGGCCATGCGCCGCCAGATGATGAAGCAGCCGAGCGGGCCGGTCGTCAGCGCCAGCCCGACGCCGGCAAGGATCGCGCGGACGAAGAAATCGTCAAACATGGCGTTCTCCTGCAGGCTGCCTGTGATCGTGGTCATGTTTGGGATCATCGGTATGATGATCACCGGCGGCATGGGTATGATCGTGGTCGTGGCCCTCGTGGCCGAGATGGTGCCCATCATCGGGATGGCAGTGATCGGTCACTGAGCCGTCCGAATGCAGCACACGGCCATCCGGCAGATGTGTGTGATCGTGGTGATGGCTGTAGACCGCGAGCGCCTGCGCTGCGCGGCTGCCGAACAGACGGACATACTCCGCACTCTGGCTCACCGCCTGTGGCGTGCCGCGGCAGCAGACATGGCCGTTGAGGCAGATAACGGTGTCCGTCGCCGCCATGACGACATGCAGGTCGTGCGAAATCAGCAGGATACCGCAGCCGGTCGTGTTGCGGATCGACCGGATCAGATCGTAGATCGCAATCTCGCCGGAGAAATCGACACCCTGAACGGGTTCATCGAGGACAAGGAGATCGGGCTTGCGGGCGATCGCCCGCGCCATCAAAGCCCGCTGAAACTCGCCGCCGGACAGATGCTGCACTTCCGCACCGAGCATATGCGACAGACCGACAGCATCGAGTGCAGCGGCCATGTCGCCTTCGCAGAGCGGCCCAGTCAGCGTCATCAGCCGGCGAACGGTGAGCGGCAAAGTCCAATCGATCGCCAGCTTCTGCGGCACGTAACCAACCTTGAGACCAGAGGCACGTTCCACCCTGCCCTCGTCCGCCTTCAGGACGCCGATCGCCGTCTTGACCGTCGTAGACTTGCCCGATCCGTTGGGGCCGATCAGCGTGACGATCTCGCCGCGCGAGACGGAGAAATCGACGCCGCGGACGAGCCAACGGCCGTCGCGTCGGACGCCGACATTGGAAAGCGACACCAACGGCTTCGCTTCGGAATTTGCAGGAAAGGACATCATTTTTCCGAATGTGCTGTTGCGACTTGCTATCGCACACGTTATAGCATAACGCAATTGATGTAATAACATTACAATAGCAATTCAAGCGGAGCACACAGATGAAACTCGCGACGGCCCTTATCCTCGCAGTCCCCGCCATCCTGTTTGCCGAGGCGGGCAGAACGGCCGATGCGCCTGTCGTCGTGACCTCGATCAAGCCGGTGCATTCCCTCGTATCGGCTATCATGCAGGGCGTCGGCACACCCGAACTGATCGTCGACGGTGCCGCCTCGCCGCATACCTACAACATGAAGCCCTCCAACGCGCGTGCGCTTCAGAATGCCAAGGTCGTCTTCTGGGTCGGCCCTGGGCTCGAAGCGTTTCTGGAGAAGCCTCTCGAGGCGATCGGGTCCGATGCGGTCGTCGCCGAACTCGACAAGGCTCCCGGTCTAACGAAGCTCAAATTCCGCGAAGGCGGTGCGTTCGAGCCGCACGATGACGGCGACCACAACGATGGAGACCACCACGACGGCAACGGGCACGACCACGCCCATGCGGATGAGGATCACGACCACGAGCACGGCGCGTTCGATACCCATCTCTGGCTCGATCCGCAAAATGCAAAAGCGATGGCAGCCGAGATCACTACTACTCTGGTCGCAGCCGATCCCGCCAATGCCCTTACCTATCAGGCAAACGCGAAGACGTTGGACGACCGGCTCGACGCACTCGACAAGGAGGTCGCCGGCATCGTGTCACCGGTAAAGGACAAGCCGTTCATCGTCTTCCACGATGCCTATCAATATTTCGAACACCGCTACAATGTGCGGGTCGCCGGCTCGATCACCGTTAGTCCCGAAACGATCCCAGGCGCCGAACGCATCGCGGAAATTCACAAGAAGGTCGGTGAGTTGGGTGCCACCTGCGTTTTCGCCGAGCCGCAATTCCAGCCGCGATTGGTCGACGTGGTCATAGAGGGCACCAAGGCGAAGGCCGGTGTGCTCGATCCCGAAGCGGCAACGCTTGATGCCGGGCCGGACCTCTATTTCAACCTCATGCACGGCATTGCAAACAGCATGAAGGACTGCCTCGCGCGAGAAAGCTGACACAGAAAAGGCGGGCCCGGAGCCCGCCTTTTCCAGCTAATCAAATGTAATATTATAACATATCGGAGATCAAAGATGGATAGGAGACTTCCCGTAACGGTCTTGTCTGGTTTCCTCGGAGCCGGCAAGACAACGCTGCTGAACCACATCCTCGCAAACCGGCAAGGCCTGCGCGTCGCCGTCATCGTCAACGACATGAGCGAGGTCAACATCGACGCAGCCCTCGTGCGCGACGGCGGTGCCAACCTGTCACGGACCGGCGAACAGCTCGTGGAAATGACGAACGGCTGCATCTGCTGCACGCTGAGAGATGATCTCCTGAAGGAAGTCCGCAACCTGGCGGAACAGGGGCGCTTCGACTACCTCCTGATCGAATCGACTGGCATTGCCGAACCTCTGCCGGTGGCGACGACGTTCGAATTCCGCGATGAGAACGGCGCCAGCCTCTCCGACGTTGCGAGGCTTGACACGATGGTGACGGTTGTGGATGCCGCCAACCTGCTCTCGGACTATGCATCCGCAGACTTTCTAGCTGATCGCGGCGAAACCGCGGGCGACGGCGACAATCGCACCATCATCGATCTGCTGGTCGAGCAGATCGAATTCACCGATGTGATCATCCTCAACAAGATCAGCACCGTGACGCCGGCACAACGCCAGGCAGTGCGTCAAATCATCGTCGGACTTAATCCCGACGCCAGGCTGATCGAGACCGACTTCGGCCAAGTGGATCTTGGTGAGGTCCTCGGGACAGGACGTTTCGACATCGATCGCGCCGAGACGCATCCGCTCTGGTACAAGGAACTGCACGGCTTTTCCGAGCACTTACCTGAGACGGAGGAGTACGGCATCCGCTCCTTCGTCTATCGGGAAAGACGGCCCTTCGACCCCACCAAGCTGCAGCGCTTCTTCGACTCTGCCTGGCCGGGCGTTGTCCGAGCGAAAGGGTTCTTCTGGCTTGCAACGCGCCCTCATCATGTCGGCGAAGTCAGCCAAGCCGGGGGGCTCCTGCGAACAGCGAGGATGGGGCTCTGGTGGGCGTCGGTGCCGCGTGAGCGATGGCCGGAGGACGAGCGCTTCCTGGCTACCATATCTCCCTATCTTGACGCGGTCTGGGGCGACCGCCGACAGGAGATCGTCTTCATCGGCAGCGATCCGATGGACGAAGATTGGATACGGCAAAGGCTTGACGGCTGCCTTGTGCCGGAAGAGACCTTTGCACCGGAAAAGTGGCGCGCACTGCCGGATCCGTTCGCGAGCTGGGGAGAACTCGCCGCGTGACGACAAAAGCCGCAAAAGCCTATCGCTGCCGTTGTGAGGAGTGTGAGCAGCTTCCCCCGATAGACGGACTGACGGCGCCGCCGCCGGTCGAAACACAGTCTGGCGCTGCAAACCTGCTGGCCGCTTTCGTACAGCGTCTGCTGGAGACCCGCAAACAAGCGTCCGATTGAATGAGAAGGGCGGCACCGGAGCCGCCTTTCCTGACGTGGCCGTTTAGCGAATGACGACGTTCGCGATCACACCGTTGACGGCGCCGATGAGCAGGAAGTCGTTATCGACCCGCACCCAGCGATAACCGCGTGGCGGAGCCGACAAGCGATAACGGTGATAGTCGCGCACGTCACGCATATGGCGGCGTTCGACGGGTGTCATGCGGTGACCGCGCGTCCAGCGATATTTCGTAACGTGAACGTCGCGCTCCACGACAACCGGCCGACGATGATCCTGAGCGCTCGCTTCGGTCGTTGCCAGCAGCGGAGCAGCAAGTACGGCAGCAACGAGAAGGACGGTGGTGAGCTTTTTCATGGGAGGTTCCTCGTGTTGAACACGGCCCGAACCTAGGCTCCAAATGATGAACTGAAACTGAAGTTTAAATTAAACTTCTGTAATAATAACATATGCTTAGAAGCATATTCTAAATTAAAGATTGCGACATCGCCCGGCATTTCCGGGCGATGTCGCATATCTATCAAAGCTCTTCGTAGTTGAACCAGTCGAAATCCGCTGTCTTCGCGCGGCCTGAGGTATCGAAGGCAAAGACCCCGGCGAATGCGCCGGTAAAGGAGCCATGCTCGCCTCGCCCGCCCTCATCGGAAACGATGCCCGCATCGAGCACCGGACCGATCGGCTGCCACGCGCCCTTCCCTTCCGTCTGCCAGAACAACTGCAGGTCGTTGTCTCGGATCTCCATGGAAAGCTGCACGCGTCCCTCGGCCGGAATGGCAACGCCGCTGCCGGCCGGGAAGCTGAGGCGGCTGTTCGGATAATCGCCATCACACGAAAAGACCGTGACACACCGTCCAAGCTTCTCGTGCAGGGTGACGCCGATCGCATGGAACTTATACCTGTTGTAATAGTGGGTCAGGCCGGCAACCTGCTGGTAGGTGTCGGGATCGAACTCCACGACAGTCTCCGCCCGGAAGCTGTGGTTCTCCTGGCGACGGGCAACGAGAGACTGTTCGAACCACGAGCCGATGCTTTCGCGCGCGATCAGTCGCAGATGACCTGCGCGATCGGTGAGGTTGAAGATGCGCTCAGGCTTTGGCGTTCGAAGCCACTGGAAATCTTCAGGCAGAGTGACACCATCGAAGGAGTATTCGCTGCGCACCGGCTTCTCGACAGGCACTGCACCAGTCAGTCCCGGCACGGTGACATCCGGAACAGTCGTGCCGTTTTCGAGATAAAGCCAGCCATCCTCCTTCCACACGCACTTCTGCAGGCTCGTTTCGCGGCCGAGCGTGCAGCGACGCTTGGGCGGCATCGGGCGGCCGCAGAGATGGGTGTGGTAGACCTGACCGTCCGGCGTCTCGACATACTGGCCGTGCCCTGCCCGTTGCAGAATGGCTTCGGGATGATCCCTTGACGTGATCAGGTGCCTGTTCGGATGCAGCTCGTAGGGGCCGTCAATCGTCCGCGAACGAGCCATCGTGACGGCATGATCATAGCCGGTGCCGCCCTCGGCGGTCGTCAGGTAGTAATAGCCGTTGCGCTTGAAGAGATGCGGGCCCTCGACCAAGCCCAGCGGGCTGCCGGCGAAGATGTTCTTGGTCGGCCCCTTCAGCGAATTTGTCGCCGCGTCCCACTCCTGCAGCAGGATGCCGTCGAAGGCCGGCGATTTCGGCGCACCGCCGAAGCTCTCGGTGCGATGGTTCCACTGCATGTTGAGGAACCACTTGCGGCCGTCCTCGTCGTGGAACAGCGAGGGGTCGAAACCGGAAGAGTTGACGTAGACCGGTTCGGACCACTCGCCCGCGATATCAGCCGAGGTGACGATGTAGTTGTGCGCGTCCTTGAAATTGCCGTCGAAGCGTTTGACGTCGGTATAAACAAGCCAGAACAAACCGTCGGCATAGGAAAGACAGGGCGCCCAGACGCCGCAACTGTCCGGATTGCCGCGCATGTCGAGTTGCGACTGGCGCTCAAGCGGACGCCGCACCATCGTCCAATTGACCAGATCGCGCGAGTGGTGAATCTGCACACCGGGATACCACTCGAAGGTCGAGGTGGCGATGTAATAATCGTCGCCGACGCGGCAGATCGACGGATCGGGGTTGAAGCCCGGCAAAATAGGATTGCGGATCATGGTGACATCTCCTCCCACACACGCTGGATTTGCAGCACGTACATCAAAATGCATATGAAAAACGCCCGGAAGATCGTTCCGGGCGCTAGGATTTATTCCCGTTCCGCAGACTTTGCCCAGAGATTGATGTCAGCCTCGCGGGCGTAGCCATCGATCTCCTTGAGTTCGTCTGCCGTGAATTCGAGATTATCGAGCGCTTTGACGCAATCGACGATCTGCGACGAGCGGCTGGCGCCGATCAGCGCCGACGTCACGCGGTCGCCGCGCAGCACCCAGGCAATCGCCATCTGCGCCAGCGTCTGACCGCGGCGTTCGGCGATCTCATTGAGCTTGCGGATATTGTCGATGATTGCGGGACGGATGAAGTCCTTCTTGAGGAAGTGGTTCTGCGCCGCGCGGCTATCCTGCGGAATACCGCCGAGATACTTGGTCGTCAGCATGCCCTGCGCCAGCGGCGAGAACACGATCGAGCCCATGCCCACCTCATCCAGCGTATCCAGCAGCTTGTCGTCCTCGACCCAGCGGTTGAGCATGGAATAGCTCGGCTGGTGAATCAGGCATGGCGTGCCGAGATCCTTGAGGATCGCTGCCGCTTCACGCGTACGCTGCGAATTGTAGGAGGAGATGCCGACATAGAGCGCACGGCCCGAACGCACGATATGATCGAGCGCGCCGCAGGTCTCTTCGAGCGGCGTATCCGGGTCGAAGCGGTGCGAATAGAAGATATCGACATAGTCGAGGCCCATGCGCTTCAGGCTCTGATCGCAGGAAGCGATCAGATACTTGCGGCTGCCCCACTCGCCGTAAGGGCCCGGCCACATGTCGTAGCCGGCCTTGGACGAGATGATCAGCTCGTCGCGCAGGCCGGCAAATTCGGTGCGCAGGATCTCGCCGAAGGCGGTCTCGGCGCTGCCCGGAGGCGGGCCGTAGTTGTTGGCGAGGTCGAAATGGGTGATGCCGAGGTCGAAGGCCGTGCGGCACATGTCGATCTTGCGGTCATGCGGCGTGTCGCCGCCGAAATTGTGCCAGAGGCCGAGGGAGACGGCCGGCAGCTTCAGTCCGGAACGGCCTGTGCGGTTATATTTCATCTTTGAATAGCGGTCGGAAGCCGGTTGCCAGCTCATAATTCTGATCCTTTAAGCAAAAAGGCGCGGGCTTGTCGCCCGCGCCGGACCATAGTCCTTTGGTCGCTTACTTCAAGAGCGCCTGCGCCTCTTCGATGCCGAGTGCGGCCGGCTGCGTGCAGGTCGTCGTCAGCTCTATGAAACGGCCATCCTCGCCCGACTTCAGGATCGAGGTCATGACATCGACGCCGTGCAGCGTGCGGTCGAGCGAGCAACGCGCATCGCGGCCCTCGATGATCGCCATCGCCATGTCGGCAAGACCTGCGGTGCGGTAGTTTGCGCGCGGTCCCTGCGGGCTCTCCTGGTTGAAGATGCCGAACGGATGCTCCCAGCCGACGAGCGCCTTGATCTCCTTGTCGCGGCCGCTGGCCTCGACGACGCCGCCGAAGAAGTTCGGATCCGGCACGTAAAGTGAACCGTCGGTACCATAGAGCTCCATGTTCGCATGGCGGTGAGACCATACATCCCAGCTCGCCGTCAGCGTGACGGTCGCGCCGCTCACAAATTCGAGGATCGCCTGGATCGTCGTCGGCGTCTTGACCGGGATGATCTCGCCGCTGCGCGCCGCACTGGTGATCGTGCGGGTTTCCGATGCCATGGAGGTCATGGCGCCGACACGCTTCACCGGACCGATCAGGTTGATCAGGTTGGCGATGTAGTACGGGCCGAGATCGAGGATCGGGCCACCGCCGGGCAGGAAGAAGAAGTCCGGGTTCGGATGCCACATCTCCATGCCCGGGCTCATGACGTAGCAGGCACCCGAGGTGACGCGACCGATGCCGCCTTCGTCGATGTACTTGCGGGCAAGCTGATGCGCGCCGCCGAGGAAGGTATCCGGCGCGCAACCGACGGAAAGGTTCTTCTCCTTGGCAATGCGTCGCAGCTCCTCACCCTGTTCGAGGGTGAGGACCAGCGGCTTTTCTGAATAGACGTGCTTGCCGGCTTCGAGGATCGCCTTCGAAACCGGAAAATGCGCGTCGGGGATCGTCAGGTTGACGATGACGTCGATCTCATCATTGGCAAGAAGCTCGTCGATCGTCTGCGCCTTGACGCCGTATTCTTCGGCGCGGGCCTGGGCAGCCTGCACGTTGATATCGGCGCAGGCCAAAACCTTCAGCCCCTTGAACAGGGGCGAAAGCGAGAAGTAGGTGGTGGAGATGTTGCCGCATCCGATGATGCCGACGCCAAGTTCCTTGGTCATGGTGTGCCTCAGTAGGTCTTGAAGGATGCAATCGAGCGGGTGATCAGGCGATCGACATCGGCCGGATTGTCATGCTCGACGACGTAGTGCTTGGTCGTGGTGTCCTTGAGTGCTGCGATGAGCTTTGCCCAAGGCAGTGTGCCGTGGCCGACATCGGCCCAGCCGTCCTCGCTCTTGTTCTCACCTGATGGGGCGATGTCCTTGACGTGGGCCGAGGTGATGCGCGAGCCGAGCTTTTCGATCCATGCGAAGGGATCGGCACCGCCGCGGACGACCCAGGCGATATCGGCTTCCCAGGAAATGTCAGGGGCGCCTTCGAAGATGCGCTCGATTGGCAGCGAGCCGTCGGCGAGCTTCACGAACTCGAAGTCGTGGTTGTGCCAGCCGAATTCATAACCGGCGTCCTTGTAGGGCTTGCTCATCTCATGCAGGCGCTTGCCGAATGCGAGCCAGCCGGCACCGTCGGTCGGGCGCTGATCGGCCGCCAGATGCGGAGCATAGATCGAGTCCATGCCGAGGATCTTTGCAATGTTCAGCGACTTCTGAACTTCGCCATCCAGGAAATCCGGGCTGAAGTGGCCGCTTGCCATCGTCAGGCCGTTCTTGTCGAGTTCCGCGCGCAGGCTCTTCAAGCCGGCATCGTCGAGATCCGCGTAGATGCCGCCAAAGCCTTCGACTTCCTGATAGCCGGCCTTGCCGAGCTTTTCGAAGATCGCCGAATAGGGCTGGAAGTTGCGGGCGCTGTAAAGCTGGAAACTCAGTTTCGTCATCATTCCTCCTCGGGCCTCGTGCCCATTGCATTTCAGTCAGGGTTAATCCACGGACTGACAAGATTGCAGGTCGTAGAAACGGAATTCCGGCAGTGTGCCGCCCTCGAGCGGCCTGGCCGGGGCGAAGGTGATGCGGCGCGTCTCGCCCGCCGCCAGATCGAAGGCGTTGTCGGAATACTTGCCCTCGGTGTCGGTCTCGATCATCACGAAGAGCGCAAGTCCCTTGGCGGTGACGTTGAGGCAGACGGAGCCGGCCTCCTCGACATATTCGTGCGTAACCATCAGGCCGGCGGGCTCGAGTTCCAGCGCCTTATAGGTGCCATGGACATAGTGCCCCTCGCCGCCCATGCCGTTCGACGCCGTGAAGCGCCACGCAAGCAGCGTGCCCGCAGGCAGATCTGCCACATCGATGGATGCGGCGGTAACCGCGGCATCCGGCGTGCAGACGGCCTGGACGTCCCTCAGGTGGTTGCGCTCGCCCTTCATGTCGAGGATCGAGATCGACAGGTCGACGCTGACTTCGGCGAGCGTATCGTTGACCAGCGAGAAGCGGATCTGCTTGCCATCCTCGGACGGGATCGCCGCGACCGCGACCGGCTGGAAGAAGCGCTTCACCAGATAGTGCATCGCCTTCCAACGCCCGCCGTAGTCGAGGCTCGACCAAGAGGCGACAGGCCATGTGTCGTTCAGCTGCCAGTAGATCGTGCCCATGCAATGCGGCTTCAGCGACCGCCAGTATTCCACCGCCGTCTTGATCGCCAGACCCTGCTGGATCTGTGAGAGATAGACGAAATTCGGAAAATCCTTCGGGAAGCGGAAGTATCGGAACATCGTGCCGGCTATGCGCTCGTTGCCGCCGGCATTCTTCTGGTGCAGCTCCATCACAGGCGAAGCGACGTTCATGTCCTTCGCGTCGGCATACGTCTTGATGACGGGCAGCGACGTATAGGACTGGAAGCCGAATTCCGAGCAGAAGCGCGGGCGCACGGTGCGGTAATTGTCGAACGACTTGTTCTCGTGCCAGACCGACCAATAGTGCATATCGCCGGAACCGTCGGCATGCCAGGCATCGCCGAAATCAAGATAGCCCGACGCCGGGCTCGACGGCCACCAGATGGCATCGGGTGCCGCCTTCTTCATCGCCTGCTCGATCGTCCGGTTGAGGCGATCGTAGGAAACGAGATAGCGGTCGCGGTCCTTCCTCGATTCCTCGAACCAGGTCAGTGCGCCAACCAGCTCGTTGTCGCCGCACCAGAGTGCGATCGAGGGATGCGAGGACAGCCGACGCACCTGATAATCGACTTCGAGCGTGACGTTGTCGAGGAAGTCCTCGGTCGAGGGATAAAGGTTGCAGGCGAACATGAAGTCCTGCCAGACCATGAGGCCGAGCCGGTCGCAGAGATCGTAGAAATGGTCGTGCTCGTAAAAGCCGCCGCCCCAGACGCGGATCATGTTCATGTTGGCGGACTTGGCCGACTGTAAGAGATCCTCGGTCTTCTCCGGGCTGGACAGCGAGAACAGCGCATCGGCCGGGATCCAGTTGGCGCCGCGGCAGAAGATTTCGCGGCCATTGACCTTCAGCGCAAAGCGGCTGCCGGCAGCATCGGGCGTCGTGATGAGTTCGACCGTGCGAAGGCCGATCTGCTTGGTCACCGCATCCGTTGGCAGATCGACCGTCAGTGCATAAAGCGCCGGCTCGCCGCTGCCGGCAGGCCACCAGAGCCGCGGCTTGTCGATCTCGAAGACATGATTGACCACCGTCTCGCCGGTACCGACGCCGACGTCGAGGCGAACGCGCTCGCCATCAAGCGAGAAATGTAGCGGCACGATGCCGGGGTTCTTGGCAAACAACGTCGCGCTGACCTGCAGATCCACGGAACCGTCGAGATTGTGAACCTGCCGCGTCGTGACGTGCTCGATGCGAGCCGTCTCGAGCTTGCGCAGGGCGATCGTGCCATAAAGCCCAAGCGGCGCAATCGCGATGTTCCAGTCCCAGCCGAAATGGCACTGCGGCTTGCGCAGCATGTTGCCGTTGGGGATCGGCGAATTGCCCGTCGAATAGGGAATGTAGAAAGGCTGCCTGGCCTGTCGGTCGGCACCGGCTGCAATGCCTGAATGCAGGACGACGCGAATAACGTTGTCGCCGGCCTTCAACTGGCCGCCGACGTCAGGTCGATAGCGCCGAAAGCTGTTATCTGCGAGCAGCACTGGCGAGCCGTTGATGAAGACGGCAGCCACGGTATCGAGATAGTCGATATCGAGAAACCAGTCGCCGTTTAGCTCCGACAGTGTGAAGCTACGCTCAAGCACCCAGTCGCGGTGCGCCACCCACTGAACGACCTCCTCGTTGCGGCCGAAATATGGATCGGGAATGAGCTCGGCGGCATGAAGTGCCGTGTGCACATCGCCCGGCAGCGTGATGGATGTCGTGACATCGCCCTCGGCTGAGGTGAGCGTCCACGATCCGGACAGGTCGAGGTTAAACCCATTTGTCGGCAAGGATGTCATAGCATTATCCCGATCGGGCTGCGCTTGGGAATGCCCGCACCCGCGGGCCGCAGCCGAACTTGGTGGCCTGATGGCCGATTTGACGAACGGGCGGAACCGGTGGCTCCGCCCGCATTTGCGGTTTCTAAAGGCGAAGCTCGGTCTCGGCATCGAAGATCGACGCCAGCGACATATCGAAGCCGAGCTTGACGGCAGAGCCAGGGTTGAAGCGGCGTGCGCCGTTGATGCGCACCGACATCGTGTGGCCGGCGTGCTTCAGCCACAGCAGGTTGTCGGCGCCCATGGGTTCCTCGATGTCGACGGTCGCATCGTGAACCTCGGCACCGAGATTCTCGTTGACCTTCACATGTTCCGGACGAACGCCGAGGATAACCTTGCGGCCGGCCCGCAGCACTTCGGGTGTGTTATAGTCTGCGACAGAGAAGTTTACGCCATTGGCAGAAAAGAACGTCTGGTCGCCCTGCTTGGTGATCTCACCGCGCAGGAAATTCATCGACGGCGAACCGATGAAGCCGGCAACGAAGAGATTGCGCGGCCTGTTGTAGATCGTCGTCGGATCGGCGAGCTGCTGGATGATGCCGCTCTTCATGATCGCGATACGATCGGCGAGCGTCAGCGCCTCGATCTGGTCGTGGGTAACGTAGATCATTGTGTTCTTCAGCGACTGGTGCAGGCGCTTGATCTCGACGCGTAGTTCCGACCTAAGCTTGGCATCGAGGTTCGAAAGCGGCTCATCGAAGAGAAACACGTCGACATCGCGCACCAGCGCACGACCGATCGCCACGCGCTGACGCTGACCGCCCGAAAGCTCGGCCGGCTTGCGCTTCAGAAGCGGCTGGATCTGCAGGATTTCCGAAGCGCGTGCCACGCGCTTGTCGATCTCGGGCTGCGGGATCTTGGCGACCTGCAGGCCGAAGGACAGGTTCTTCTCGACCGTCATCTGCGGATAGAGCGCGTAGGACTGAAACACCATGCCGATGCCACGATCCTTGGGTTCCTCCCAAGTGACGTTCTTGCCCTTGATGAAGATCTGACCGTCGGACGCGTCCAGCAGACCGGCAATGCAGTTCAGCAAGGTCGACTTGCCGCAACCGGACGATCCGAGCAGCACGAGGAATTCACCGTCATTGATCTCGAGATTGAGATCCTTGAGAACGCTCACCGCGCCGAAGTTCAACGACAGATCTTTGATGGAAACGCTCGAATTCATGGATCAGCCTTTCACTGCGCCAGCGGCAATGCCGCGGACGAAAAGTCGCCCTGACACGAAATACACAACCAACGGCACCAGACCCGTGAGGATCGTTGCGGCCATGTTGACGTTGTATTCCTTCACGCCCTGGACAGAATTGACGATGTTGTTGAGCTGGACGGTCATCGGATAATATTCCGGCCGGGTGAAGACGACGCCGAAGAGGAAGTCGTTCCAGATGCCGGTGACCTGCAGGATCATTGCGACGACGAAGATCGGCAGCGACATGGGCACCATGATCTTCAGGAAGATCTGCCAGAAGCCCGCGCCGTCGATGCGCGCCGCCTTGAACAGCTCCTGCGGCAACGATGCGAAATAGTTGCGGAAAAGCAGTGTCAGAATCGGCATGCCAAAGATGCTGTGGACGATAATCAGGCCGGTCAGCGTGCCGTAGATCCCCAGTTCACGCAGTACGATGACGATCGGATAGATCATGACCTGGTAGGGAATGAATGCACCGATCACGAGGATGGAGAAGAACAGCTCCGATCCCTTGAAGCGCCAGTTGGCAAGCGCATAGCCATTCACCGAAGCGATTGCGATTGAGCCGACCACGGAAGGAACCGTGATCCGCACCGAGTTCCAGAAGCCACGCGAAAGGCCGTCGCAGTTGAGGCCGGTGCAGGCTGTCGCCCATGCTTTGACCCAAGGCTCGAAGGTGATTTCGACCGGCGGTGAGAAGATGTTGCCAAGACGGATCTCGGGCATCCCTTTCAGCGACGTGACAATCATCACGTAGAGCGGCAGCAGGTAATAGGCCGCAGCGACGAAAAGGGTGCCGTAGAGCATGATATTGCGCGGAGAAATCACCCGCTTCGGCTTCGGGCCACGCGGCCCGGAAAGTGTCTTGTCCGTCACGATACCGGTATCCGTGTTCTTGAGAGCAATGGTGTCAGGCACGTTTACGCCCTCCCCCGAATTCCAGATAAGCCCAGGGAACGATGATAATTGCGACGGTCACAAGCATCATGGTCGATGCCGCGAAGCCTTGACCCAGATTCTGCGCCTGGAACATGTAGTCGTAGACGTACTTGGCGGGCACTTCCGACGAAATACCGGGACCGCCGCTGGTTTGCGCCACCACGAGGTCGTAGACCTTGACAATGCCGCTGGCGATGATGACGAGCGTGGTAATGAACACCGGCCGCATCATCGGAATGACAATGAACAGATAGGTCTTCCACATCGGGATACCGTCGACGCGCGAGGCCTTCCAGATATCCTCGTCGATGCCGCGCAGACCGGCGAGCATCAGGCACATGACAAGCCCGGTTCCCTGCCAGAGTGCTGCGATCAGAACACCGTAAATGACGATGCTCGGCGTATAGAGCGGATCGAAGGTGAAGCTCGTCCAGCCGAGCGAACGCACCACCGACTGGATGCCAAACTCCGGATTGAGAACCCACTGCCAAACGAGACCCGTCACGATGAAGGACAGGGCAAAGGGGTAAAGGAAGATCGTGCGGAACGTATTCTCGAACCGGATCTTCTGGTCCATCAGCGCCGCCAGCACGAAGCCGATGACAAGGCTGAAAATGAGCGAGAGAACGCCGTAGACGGCAAGGTTCTCGATGGAGACGATCCAGCGCGGAGCAGCCCAAAGGCGCTGGTATTGATCGAAACCGACGAAGTTCAACCGCGGAAGAAGCTTCGAGTTGGTGAATGAATAGAATACCGTCCAAACCGTGCCGCCGAGAAAGATAACGAGGGCGGTGAGGATCATGGGGATGGATGCAATCTTCGAATTCAGATTGCGCAGTAACTGATTTGGCCGGCCTGCTTTCGCTTGACCCGTCATTGTAATTCCTCCTGAATCGCAATTCCTCTGTGATCCAGAGCGGCGAACCTCCTGCCGGTCGCCTCCTCTTCTCACTCCCGCACCGAAACCGGTCGACCGTGCACAGCACGCGCCGGCATCGAGCGCTGCAGCCACCCGGATCACGATGGGAATTCCGGGCAAACCCGGCTCCGTTGAACGGAGCCAGGTAGCAACAGCGTCGGAATGCGACGATCAGTCGGCAGAAGCGATGATTTCGGCAAAGCGCTTCTGAGCGGCTTCCGGCGTCATCGACGGATTTGCAAAGAACTCGGAGAAGAGGTCTTCCTTCTGCTTCTGGCTGTCAGCCGACAGAAGTTGGTCCGTACCTTCGATCACGTTACCCTTGGCCAGAATATCGAGACCCTTCTTCATGCAGTCGTTGGCGGCTGCGAGGTCGACGTCGCCGCGCACCGGCAGCGAGCCCTTCTTCAGGTTGAAGGCAACCTGCGTTTTAGGATCGAGAAGCGTCTTGGCGAGAACGTCCTGCGCCTTCGACTTGGCTTCGTCCTTAAGCAGCGGGAAGTAGAAGGCATCACCACCCGTGGAGATGATCTCGTTCACGCCGAGGCCCGGAAGGCAGGTGTAGTCGGAACCGGCTTTCTGACCGGCCAGCTGGAACTCGCCCTGCGCCCAGTCACCCATGATCTGGCCACCGGCCTTGCCTGTTATGACGAGGTTGGTTGCCTGGTTCCAGTCCTGAACGTTGCTACCCTTCGACATCTTGCGAGCATCGTCGGCAGCCTTGAAGACCTTAGCGATCTCCGGACCGGCAGCCGTTTCAGCGTCCTTGTCCTTGAATACCTTATGGAAGGTATCCTTGCCGGCGATGGCAACCATCAGCACGTCGAACGCGCCGGCAGCCTGCCACGGCTGACCACCGACGGCGAGCGGGACGATGCCGGCCTTCTCAAGCGCCGGAGCAGCAGCGACGAATTCGTCCCAGTTCTTCGGTACTTCGACGCCGGCCTTCTTGAAGGCTGCATTCGAGAGCCACAGCCACTGCCAGGAGTGGATGTTGACCGGGGCGCAATAGATCTTGCCGTCAATCGTGCACGAATCGAGCAAGCTCGACGGACGGATGATGTCCTTCCAGTGCTCGGCAGTAGCGACATCGGTCAGATCGCGCATCAGCCCAGCCTGAACCAGTTCTTCCGCCTGGCGGCCGTGGTTGAACTGTGTCGCACCCATCGGGTCGCCGCCGGTGATGCGGCTGATCATGATCGGACGCGCGGTACCGCCGGAACCGGCGATTGCGCCGTCGACCCACTTGTTGCCGGTCGCATCGAATGCCTTTGCGAGTTCCGCCACGGCAGCAGCTTCGCCGCCGGATGTCCACCAATGGGTGACTTCAAGATCGGTCGCGTTCGCCGCACCGAGCGGCAGTACGACGGAAGCGGCAAGTGCAGCCGCCATCAAACGAAAATTCATGAGTTCTCCTCCCTCACTGAAACGTTGCCGGAAAAACTTAGTTCAATCGATATTTCGGCGCAACAGCCCGCCTCGAAAATTTTCCTCCTGGCGACCATTTGCTACCAGTGCCTGTTGGAATGTGCTGATTTTCGACAGGTCGCCTCAAAGGTGAGCAAACGGAACGAGCATTTGCACAATTTAACTATATAACTGATAAATATGAATTTTTATCAATCATGCGGCAACATTCCACCGGGCCGTCCTTCGCACATGCACAAAATTCGGGAAAAATTAGCGATTTCAACCAATACGGGCACCTATAATCTGCCCTCAATAAAAAGTGCTCGACATTTCAACTGTATCGTTACAGATTTTGCTTCTTAGAGGAGGAGCGGCTTTTGCGTTCTTCATGCTTACAGCGCTCCATGCTTACAGCGCTCCGAAAAGACACTATAAGCGGGACCAAATCGCGCGGGACGGTCTAGAGGGATGGAAAACAAAGCGAATTTTGCAGGAGCGGTCTCCGAGGCAACTCGAGAGCGGCCGACACTGAAAACGATTGCCTTCATGACCGGGCTCGGCGTGACGACGGTATCGCGCGCGCTCAAGGATGCTCCTGATATCGGTGCGGAGACCAAGGAACGCGTGCGCATGGTCGCCCGCCAGCTTGGCTACCAGCCGAACAGGGCCGGCGTGCGCCTGCGAACCGGCAAGACCAACGTCATTGCGCTGGTGCTGAGCATCGATGAGGAAATCATGGGCTTCAGCAGCCAGATGGTATTCGGCATCTCGGAGGTGTTGACCGGGACACCCTACCATATCGTCGTCACGCCGCACTCCCACAGCAAGGATCCGATGCTGCCGGTACGCTACATCCTGGAAACGGGGTCCGCCGACGGCGTCATCATCTCGCGCATCGAGCCCGACGATCCACGTGTTCGCCTGCTCACAGAGCACAATATGCCCTTTGCCACGCACGGGCGCACCGATGCCGGCCTCACCCATCCGTTTCACGACTTCGACAACGAGGCTTTCGCCCATCAGGCCGTCGAGAAGCTGGTCGGCAGGGGCCGCAAGCGCATTGCGCTGCTCCAGCCTCCAAGCAAGCTGACGTACTACACGCACACGCGCATCGGATTTCAGACCGGACTGCATGACTACGGAGCCGAGGAAGTGCCGTTACGCGTCACGATCGACAACCCGCTAGAGGAAATCCGCAATGCCGTCGAGGTGATGATGCGCGCGCCGAATGCGCCTGACGGAATCGTGTGCTCAGCCGGAAGCGCCGCCATCGCCGTCAACGCCGGTATCGAGGCCGCCGGCAAGCGACTTGGCCACGATGTCGACATGGTCTCCAAGGAATCGGCGCCGATCCTCAACTGGATCCGTCCCGAGATCATCACCGCCTATGAGGATGTCCGCCATGCCGGGCGGGAAATGGCCAAGGCGGTCATCGCGCGCATCGACGGAATCGAGCCGGAGCTGCTGCAAAGCATCAGCCAGCCCGTCTGGTCGCGGAGGAGCAGATAGACCATCGGCGCGCCAACCCTATCTGGTGGCGGTAGAGTGACAAGCAATCACAGCGGAGACGCACTGGATATGACGACGGCACTGCTGATCATCGACGTACAAAACGCCATCCTTGCGGGAAAAGGCACTCCCGAGCGCCAACCCATCATCGATGCTGCGCTGAATGAAACGGTTTCACGGCTCCAGTCGCTTCGTGCCGAGGCCCATCGCGTCGAGGCACCGGTCGTGCTCGTCCAGCACGACGGCGATCCCGGTCATCGACTGGCTGTTGGCACTGACGGCTGGGCCATCCGGTCGGAACTCTCGCCTGCCGAGGGCGACACCGTTGTTCACAAGAAGAGCTCGGACTCGTTTTTCGAAACGGATCTTGCCGACCGATTGGCAGAGCGAAATGTCACGCATCTGATCGTTGGCGGCTGCATGACGCAGTTTTGCGTCGACACGACAGTCAGGCGTGCGGTGTCGCTGGGCTTTGATGTTACACTGGTTGGTGATGGCCATACGACGGCCGATTCCGATACACTGAACTTCGCCGATATCGTCGCGCACCACAACGAAACGCTCGACGATTTCGATGCCGGCAGCGCCCGCATCCTGGTCCGCCCGATGGCGGATATTCGCTTCTGACACGGCATTCCCGGCGTACCAATCCTAGGAACGCCTGGCCAGCCGGGCAAACCCGGCTGGTCTTTTAAAAGACTTAGTACGTCGCCGCACCACTGCCCCACGGGCCATGGTGGAAGTCCTTGCCGTCGAGGCGATCAAAGCCGTGTGCGCCGAAGAAGTCGCGCTGCGCCTGGATCAGGTTGGCAGTGCCGCGGCCCTGGCGATAGGCATCGAAGTAGGTCAGAGCCGAGGTGAGCGCCGGAACCGGCAGGCCGGCCTGCAGTGCGGCACCAACCACGCGGCGCAGGGCAGGCAGCGATTCCTTGACCATCTCGGAGAAAGCCGACGTCACGATCAGGTTTGCAGCGTCCGGGGCCTTGGTAAAGGCCGAGGTGATCTCATCGAGGAACTGCGAACGAATGATGCAGCCGGCACGCCAGATCTTGGCGATAACAGGCATCGGCAGCGACCAGTTGAACTCGCGCGACGCTTCCGCCATGACCGCGAAGCCCTGCGCATAGGCACCTATCTTGGCGGCAAACAGCGCCAGTTCCAAATCCTTGTTGAGCTCCGGTCCGTAGGCGATCGGGAACTTGTATTCCGGCTTGCCGAAGATCTTCTCGGCGGCTTCGCGCTCGGTCTTCATCGATGACAGGCTGCGAGCGGCGACGGCGGCCTCGATCGCGGTTGCCGGAATGCCCATGTTCTGGGCTTCGATCGCCGACCACTTACCGGTGCCCTTCTGACCGGCCTTGTCGAGAATCATGTCGACCATCGAACCGCCGGAAACCGGGTCGGTCGCGGCCAGCACCTTCTCGGAGATTTCGATAAGATAGGAGTTCAGGCGGCCCTTATTCCATTCGCCGAAGATGCCGCTGATGTCCTTGGCGCTCTTGCCGAGACCGTCGCGCAGGATGCCGTAGATTTCGGCAATCATCTGCATGTCGGCATATTCGATGCCGTTGTGGATTGTCTTGACGAAATGGCCGGCGCCGTCATTGCCGAGCCAAGCAACGCAAGGGTCGTCGTTGTACTTGGCGGCGATCGAGGTCAGAACCTTCTCGACGCGCTTCCAGGAGTCTTCGGTGCCGCCGACCATGATCGAAGGACCATGGCGCGCCCCTTCCTCGCCACCCGACACACCCATGCCGATGAAGGTCAGGTCGGTGTTCTTCAGGCGCTCGAAACGTGCGATGGTGTCGCGGAAGTTCGCATTGCCGGCATCGATCATGATGTCGCCCTTGGAGAGATGCGGGCGCAGCGCTTCCATCTGCTGATCGACGGCCTCGCCGGCTTTGATCATGATGATGATGGGGCGTGGCGGGCGGATCGCGTCGACGAATTCTTCGATCGTCTTGCAGGGAATGATCTGCTTTTTGAGATCGCCGGCGCTTTCGTAGAATTCATCCGTTTTCTCAGGCGTGCGGTTGAAGACGGCAATCTTGTTGCCTTTTTCCGCAATGTTGAGCGCCAGGTTGGAACCCATAACGGCAAGGCCGATCAGCCCGATTTCTGCCTTTTCCACGATACACCTCCGATGAGTCATTTTGGACCGGTGTTGTGGCACTCTCTGGCTCAAACGGCAAGTTCGATTCGGCTTCGAATCGGCCTCGTATTGCCGGCACTGCAAACTAAGCCATATTCCCTCTTGGTCCCACAGGAAGAGAACGGATGAGCAGCGCAGCACCACAAGAGGATGCCGTTCTGGCCACACGCGCTGGCCGATACAGGGAGTATGCGCCCTCGCCTGTGCTTGGACCCCATTTTTGCTGCCTTTGGTCACATGATATCCGTGACGGAGCCAATCAGAGGATCGCGATCGTGCCGGACGCTATTGCGACATCGTCTGGATGGGCGGCAGGCTTGTGGTCGCAGGGCCGGACCGCAGCAGTGCTTTCCCGTTCCTTGCCGGTGGCGAGAGAATAATGGGCGCGCGCTTCGCCCCGGGCGCAGCGGCCGAGTGGCTCAAGGTGCCGCTCTGCGACATCGTCGGCCAGTCAATTCCTCTGGAGGATTTCTGGGGCGCGCCGGCGCTGAGATTGAATGAATTGCTGAGCGGCTGTGCCGAACCGCATGAACGGCTGCTGCAGTTGAAGGCGGCGCTCGAGCAGAAAGCCACCAAACGCCAGCCACCGGCAAGCGATATGGGCTCAGTATTTGCGCGGGCGAGCGATATTTCGAAGTCCGAGAACGTGGCCGATGTGATGCTCGACGAACTCTCCATCGGCGCGCGCCAGCTTCGCCGACGTTGCCACACTCATTTCGGCTACGGGCCGAAGACGCTCGTCCGAATTCGCCGGTTTCAGGGCATGCTCGGCCTCTGCCGGAGCAGCAAGGTCCTTCCGCTCGCGGCGTTGGCCGTAGCGGCCGGCTATGCCGATCAGGCTCATATGACCCGCGACGCACGGGAAATCTCCACGCTGACACCAATGCAGCTTCAGCAACAGATAGCCGGCTGAATGTCCGTTTTCTTCAATACGAAACGGTCTGTTCTGCTATCTCCATTTAGAGCAATACGGGAAAGCGCCATGTCTACGATGCCCGCAAGGATCATTCACCGTTCCATCGACAGGAATTGGCGTGACGTATATGCATTTGCCGCCGCCCCGGAGAATATGCCGCTCTGGGCGTCAGGATTGGCCTCAGGGCTGGAGCGCAACGGCGATGACTGGATTGCCACAGGCGCGCTCGGCACGGTGAAGGTCAGTTTCGTCCCGCACAACGAGTTCGGCGTCATCGACCATACGGTGACGATCGAGAGCGGATTGCGCGTCTACAACGCTCTCCGGATCGTGCCAAACGGCGACGGCTGCGAGGTCATGTTCACGCTGGTGCGTATCCCGGGCATGACGGATGAGCAGTTCGAGGCCGATGCCGCCCATATCGCGAAAGATCTCGCGGCATTGAAGGCATTGATGGAAGGATAGGAGACAATCATGACGGCAGCAACGGACGACCGACGCATCGACTATGTCGAATTCAACGTCGGCAATATAGAAGCCTCCAAGGCATTCTACGGCAGGGCTTTCGGCTGGTCTTTTACCGACTACGGCCCCGAGTACTGCGAATTCGATGACGGACGACTAAAAGGTGGCTTTACGACGCTGGGCACTCCGAGGCCTGGCGGACCGCTCGTGATCCTTTATGCGCACGATCTGGAAGCCGCCCTTTCAAGCGTGGAAGGTGCCGGCGGAAAAATAGTTCGCCCGATCACCGGCTTTCCCGGCGGTCGCCGGTTTCACTTCAGCGACCCGAATGGGTATGAGCTTGCCGTGTGGACGAAGAGTTGATTAGGCAGCGACGGTCGAGGCCGTCGCCCCCGCATGCTGGAGAATGATAAGCGCCCCGATCACGCCCCCTGAGGAATCGTGCAGCGGCGACATGCGACAGCGAACCGTCTTCACGGCGTCGCTGTCGCGGCGTTCGTAAGCGTAATCGCTCCCGCACCCGGCAAAACAAGCGTCGAGCTTCGCCTTCGCGCCCTCGTAAAAGCGCTTATCGCCAATGAACTCGATCACGTGACGGCCGATCATATCGATCGGCTTCCTGCCGAGATATGCCGAGTTGACCGTGTTGGAATAGAGATAGCGATAATCCCGCGTCAGCACCGCGACGCGGTCCGGTATCGCCTCCAGGATCGCGGCATTCAGGAAGTTGCCGTTGTCGACGTTCGGCGTAAACGCAAGGGGGGCAGCCACAGGCAGCCGCTCGACGGGCGGCATGCGCCAACGCGGTGTCGCTCCGCCGAAGTACTTTTCCAGAAGGTCGCAAAGCAGCGCGACATAGGCGCGCACAGATTCGCTGTCTTCAGAATACTGGTCGATAAGGCAGCCGACGAACTCGAGCTGCGTATGAACTTCGAGAATATTTGCGGCTTTGTATCCAAGGATAGCATCGACAAGAGGCTCGATTGAGCAATCGAGCGTGTTGACGCGCGCATCGTCGCCCGCAGCGATTGCTGCGTCGATCTGCGCACAACACAATGAGAACGCCCGAAAAAGCCCTAGCAAGACGCCTCCAATGCATTCCTTAAGGGAATGCGACCGAGAGATCGGCTGAGCTTGCGTTACGGAAGTTGAAACCGCCGACGCCTAGCCACTCGCCTTGATGGTAATCGGTAACATGACGCATGTTCATATTCAATGAACGCATGCCCCTCTTTTTCAATGATAAGATGTAGGGATCGACGCCGGCCTACAGCACGTCGTGCTTTATCTTCCAACGATCGTGATACCAGAGCCACTGTTCGGGATATTCCCGCACCCAGCTTTCCACCTTGTCGTTTAGGAGTTGCGCCGTCGCGACCATATCGAGATTGCCGTTGGCATCCCGAGGCATCTCAATCTTCGGCTCGATTTCCAGCCGATAGCGGTTGCCCGGCAGCCGGATGCAGCGCGCCGGATAAACCTCGCAGTTGAACTGGCGCACGAGCTTGCCGAGCAGCGGGTTGGTCTTCACATCGAGCCCGAAGAACTTGGTGTTCAGACCTTTGCGGAACTTCTGATCGACCAGCACGCCCACGCCCTGCCCGGCCTCCAACTGCCGCGCCAACGCAAAAGACGAGCCGGCGTGAGACGGCACCAGCTTACCCATTCGGGCGCTCCGAAAATCAAAAACTTTCTGCGCGACATACGGATTGTTCGGCGGACGGAAGAGGACGGACACATAGAGACCGAACGCCGCGCCGGCCACCGGCAGCAGTTCGAAATTGCTTGTATGCCCTGTGAAAACGATAAACGGTCGCGGATTGTCGCGCAGATCGAGGAAGATCGGTATCCCCGAGACTTCCACCCTGCCCGGTTCATTGCGTTCAGGATCGAAGTCGAACAGCCTGTCGAGGAATACATACTCGGCAGCAAGCCGCCCCATGTTTCCCCAACTCGCCAACGCAATCTCCTGGATCTCCGCCTCGCTCTTCTCAGGAAAGGCGTTGCGGAGATTGGCGAGCATCAGGCGGTGGCGCTTCATGCGTGGCCCGAGTTTGCGCGTCAGCCAATCCGCAAAGTTGATCGCACCGTCGGCGGGAAACAGCTTCAGGAAGTTCAGGAAACCGAACATGGTCTGCGCGATCAACCACTGGCGAAAGTGATCGAGCGCAAGGACGATCCGCGTGATGAAGAGCTTCAAGGGCTCAATCCATCTTGAGGATGATTTTGCCGAAGATCTGACGCGATTCCATCCGCTCCAATGCGCGGTCGATGTCAGCGAAGCTTACTTCGGTGTCGATGACAGGATGGACCAGTCCGCGCGCCATCTTCTGCATGGCGTCAGCCATGTTCTCCATACGGCAACCAAAGGAGCCGAGCAGCTTCAGCTGTTGCTGGAAGAGCATCATAAGGTTGATGTCGGTAGAAACGCCGGAGGTCGAACCGCAGGTGACAAGACGGCCGCCGCGCTTCATCGAGAGCATCGAACCGGCCCACGTATCCTTGCCGACGTGCTCGAAAACGACGTCGACGCCCTTCTTCTTGGTCAGCTTGCGGACGACGCCTTCGAAGCGGTCGGTGCGGTAGTTGATGACGTGATCGGCGCCGAGCGCCTTGGCTTTCTCGATCTTGTCGTCGGAGCCGACAGTCGTGATGACGGTGCAGCCGATCTTTTTGGCCAGCTGGATCGCCGCAGTGCCGATGCCGGAGCCGCCCGCGTGCACCAGGATGGTTTCACCCGGCTCGAGCTTTGCGTTGTCAAACAGCATGTGCTCGACCGTTCCAAAGGTTACCGGAGCAAGTGCCGCACCGATGGCGTCGACGCCGGGAGGTGCCGGAACGAGCAGGCGTGCCGGCAGGTTCACCTTCTCCTGCGCGAAACCATCGAGATGGAAACCATGAACGCCGGAAACATGTTCGCAGAGATTGTCGCGTCCCTCGCGGCACGGACGGCAGAGGCCGCAGGTGCGCGCGCCGTAGATCGAGACCAGCTGGCCAGGCAGGACATTGGCAACGCCGGGTCCGATCGATTCGACAACGCCCGCAGCTTCCGCACCGATAACGAGCGGCATCTTGCGTTTCGCAAACGCCATGCCGCGCCAGCCCCAGACGTCGATGTGATTGAGAGCCACTGCCTTGACGCGCAGTGTAACCTCACCTGCGCCCGGAGCCTCGGGTTCCGGCAGGTCGGTGATCTCAAGCTTGCGATCGTCAATCAGTTGCAAAGCGCGCATAGCAAAGTCCTTCGCCGCGAGGGCGTTCTATCTCGATGTTTTGTTGGGAACCGATTAAGCCGGTTCGAGCGCCATGACAAGGCTGGCGTTCTGCCCGCCGAAGCCGAAGGAGTTGGACAGTACGGCGCTGACCTGGCTCTCCCGCTTCTTGTTGGGCACCACGTCGATAACGATCGATGGATCGGGGTTGGTGTAGTTGATCGTCGGCGGCAACGTGCCGGTCAGCATCGTCTGCAACGAGAACACCGCTTCAACCGCACCGGCGGCCGTCAGCGTGTGGCCGATCATCGACTTGTTGGACGACAGCGGAATGGACGCCATCCGCTCACCGAATACCGCCAGCATGGAGGCATATTCCATCTTGTCGTTTTCAGGCGTCGAGGTGCCATGCGCATTGATGTAGCCGATATCGCCCTCACCCATGCCGGCATCGGCCAGCGCTGCGCGGATCGTCGCGATCGCCGGACCGCCATCCGGAGAGGAACGGGTGCGGTGGAAGGAGTCGGCCTTTTCGCCGGCGCCCTTCATGATGCCGAGAATCTTCGCGCCGCGCGCGACGGCCGCTTCGAGAGATTCCAGCACCAAGGTGGCGGCGCCTTCGGCGATGACGAAGCCGTCGCGATCCTTGCTGAACGGCTTGGAGGCCTTGGTCGGCGGATCGTTTTGCGTGGAGAGTGCCGAAAGCAGCGAAAAGCGGATGAGTGCCTCTGCGCTTACCGAGCCGTCGGTCGCGACAGCGAGTGCGCGCGAGGTGCGGCCCTGGCGGATTGCCTCGATGCCGAGCTGGATCGCCGTCGCCCCCGACGCACAGGCCGTCGACAGCGTTACCGGCAGGCCGCGTGTGCCGAACCGATCAGCAAGGCGTTCGGAAATTGCACCGAACAGCGATGCCTCATGGAAAGCAGCATCAGGACGCTGGCGCATGGCAGCCAGGAACCGGTCATAGGCGTCTCCGGCGTGATCGGCCGGCGGCGAACGGTCGGCGAGTTCGAAACGCGCACTCCATTCCGGTTCGATCGGCGGCGCGGCCAGGAACAGCGGTCCGTCAAAATCACCGCTGATACCAGCATCGGCGAGCGCTTCGATCGTGGTTTCCCGGGCGAACGCATAGGAGCGTTCGACAGCGTTTGCGACCGGAATGTCGATGAAATCGACGGTGCCAGCGATGCGGGTCGAAAGCCCCTCGGTCGGAAAGCGATTGATCGCATGAATGCCTGAGGTACCGGCCGTCAGTGCCGACCAGTTGTCCTTCAGGCCCTGCCCCAGCGAGGTAATGATACCGACACCCGTCACTGCGACGATCGGGCGGCCTAGGTGATCCTTGTAAGCCGAATCTTTCATTTGCACACTCCTCACGCTTCGGCGGAAAGAACCGCGACGCCTTCGCCGCGCTGATGACCGACTGTCGTAACGATGGCTGCCTTGGTCGCGGCGCCCATCGGCTTTTCGTGGGTCGGGTCGAAGACCGGGACCTTCGCCTTGCTGTCGATGGCCAATGCCGCCAGCGCCAGACCGAGCGTGAAATGCGCCTCAAGTCCATGGCCGGTAACGCCGCCGAAACCGCGGATAGCCGCGCCTGGCAGATGACGTTCGAGAACCGCCTTTTCGCGCCTCGCCAAGTCGGGAATACCTGTCGAGCCGGAGAAGATCGCCGTGGTTTCCGCCGGAACGTCGACCGCGGCTTCCAGCAATCGCTCGAGGCGCTTCTCAAGATTGCCGGGATTGCGATTGCCGCGATCGCCTTCGATGGAGGACATCGACGCGTAGATATGCGCGCCGCGTGCCTCAGCATGGGCGCGCGATTCCAGAACGAGGAATGCGCCGAGCGAGCCGGAAATGACACCGCCCTGGTCGCGCGACCAGAGCGGCTGCCATTCGTTGCGGCTGTGGGAGTTGATGGCTTCGAAC
Organism: Rhizobium sp. LjRoot258; assembly: GCF_964254185.1. NCBI lineage: Bacteria > Pseudomonadati > Pseudomonadota > Alphaproteobacteria > Hyphomicrobiales > Rhizobiaceae > Rhizobium > Rhizobium sp. LjRoot258. Next base: position 1,812,484 of record NZ_CAXUST020000001.1, read on the forward strand.
AAGAGCACCATGTCCAGACGCTCCGCCGAGAAAGCTCCGCCAACCAGGGCGTGCGTCGATTCACCCGACTTGATACGATAGAAGGCCGTTTCGACTGCCGAAATGCCGGCAGATTCTTCGCCCATGAAGGTCCGCGAAGAGCCCGTTACCTTATGGACGATGGAAATGTTGCCGGCGAGCAGATTGGACAGCTGCGCCAGAAAGAGCGTCGGACGCAACTCCGTCGTCAGCTTCTCGTTCAGAAGAACCTCACGGTCGTTGCGCTTCAGGCCCTCGTCAACAATCAACGTATCGACGTTGATGTCGCGCTCGCCGCCGCCAGCCGCGACGATCATATCCATGCTGCCGCAGGCTTCCGCATCATCCTTGAAGCCGGCGTCATCGAGGGCGAGGCCGGCTGCAAAGACACCGATGCGCTGCCAGTTTTCCATTTGCCGCTGATCGCCGCGCTTGGCAATCTGCTGCGACCAATCGATCTCCGGCAGCGGGTGGACCGGATACGGCTTGAACTTCTCAAGCTCGACGATCGTCTGAGGCGCGCCCTCGGCGTTGAGCAACGCAACATGCGGCTCCTTGCCGACGCCCTGGCACGTTACAATGCCGACGCCCGTGATCACGACATCATTCTGAGCCTTGCTCATCCATTCACTCCCTGCGCAGCGATCGCATCCATCAGGCCAACTTCACCGGCACGTTTCTTGACGATATCCCCGAGCGGAACTTCGCTGAAAGGCATTGTCCGCAGCTTCAGCTGCGCGTCGCAAACCTTCTTGCCGCCGCTTGTGATCTTCGCCTTGGTTACCGCAAATCCCGAGCCGTCATGCTCCAGAAATGCCTCGATATCCAGTACCGCCTCCGGTTCAACGAAGGTACGCATCTTGGCGCCGTCGACGGACATCAGGAACGGCATGGCCGCAAAATCAGTGGCCGCCAGCACGAGCATGCCGGATGCCTGCGCCATCGTTTCGATCAGCAGCACGCCGGGAACCAGGGGCATACCGGGAAAATGACCTTCGAAGACCGGGCTTTTCGCCGGCACGACGGAGCGCGCCCTGAGCGTCCCCTTCTGAAGGTCGACCGCCTCGATGCGGTCTATCATCTGGAAGTATTCCAGTAGCATCGGATCCTCCGGCCACAAGGACACCTTGCCCCGCGGCTAGGCCTACTTAGGAACGAAACCGCCCGGCCGCCAGGTTAACAGCGGCAGGGCGGAGAAAAAGATGACGGTGCCGATCAGGCCTTGGCGGCGCGCAGCTCGTCGATCTTGGCACAGAGGTTCTTCAGCACGAAATATTCTTCCGTGGAAACCTTGCCTTCGTTGACTTCCTGTGTCCACTTCTCGAGCGGGATCTTGATGCCGAATTCCTTGTCGATCGCAAAGACGATATCGAGGAAATCGAGGCTGTCGATACCGAGGTCGTCGATCGTATGGCTCTCCGGCTTGATCGTATCGCGATCGATCTCGCTGGTTTCTGCAATGATGTCGGCAACTTTATCGAATGTAGCGGTCACGCCTTTACCTCATGAAATGACGATTTAACCCTCCTCATAGGCAAATCCATTTCAAAAGCCAATGCTTTCATCCGTCTCGGCACGCAATTTGCAAGACCAGTGTTGCTTAAACAGCAGTGCATAACGCGCCGTTTGTCGCGCAATGCATTGGCAAAACACCCCTGTTTGCGCTTAGAGCAGCACTAGGAAAAGAACCAAGGCGGCCGCGGCAAGGATTGAACAGCTCGCATAGAAGACCGAGACGCCATCTTCGATATCGGCCACCGTTGCCGAATCGCGCCCGCCACCGTTGATCATCGGCTCCATGACGACAACCCCGGAATAAACGCGTGGTCCGGCGAGCTGCACATTCAGTGCCCCCGCCATTGCCGCCTCCGGTCGCCCGGAATTCGGTGAGCGATGCAGGCCCCCGTCGCGCGCGGCAATGCGCAGCGCCTCCCGGCAGGCTGTGCTTCCTCGCCGCAGCCAGGCTCCGGCCGCAATCAGGAGAATCGAAATGCGCGCCGCCGGCCAGTTGGCGAAGTCGTCCAGGCGCGCGGCCGCCCAGCCGAAATCGGCGTATCTCTCGGATTTGTGGCCGATCATCGAATCCGCCGTATTCAGCATCTTGTAGGCGAAGAGGCCGGGCAAGCCAAAAACGGCATACCATAGAGCTGGAGCAACCACGCCATCTGAAAAATTCTCGGCAAGGCTCTCAATCGCGGCGCGGCAGACGGCGGGCTCGTCCAGTGTTTCCGGATCCCGCCCGACGATTCGCGAAACAGCCAGTCGGCCACCGCCGAGGCCTCCGGTCTTCAACCCAGCGGCAACAGCTTCCACATGATCGGCAAGGCTCTTCTGCGCCATGAAGACGGCAACGCAAATGACTTCCAGGAGGATTCCAGGAAGGCCGAACAGCGAGAAGAACCAATGCAGCACAAGACCAGCCACACCGCTTAGGAACAAGAGACCGGCGATCGACCAGACGCCGTTGCGCCGACGATCGCGTTTGTGGAGCTCGGCTCGATTGAACATCCGGTCGACGCGGGAGATCGCGTTTCCGAACAGCACGACGGGGTGCGGTACCCGCATCCAGAGCGCATCTGGATCCCCGACAATCCTGTCGAGCAAAAGGGCCAGAACCAGCACGAGAAGGTTATGGTCGAGTGTCATGACGTATAACTCTGCAATGCATCCGAAAGCCGTTGGTCGCCAGCCGTATCGGCGGTGAGACCAAAACGCAACCAACGCGGCTGATAGTCGAATTTGCGGACCAGAATATGATGTTGGCAGAGATGCCGATGTAACTGGGCGGCCTGCTTATGGTCGACAAGCGCAAAGAGATCGGTTCCGCCAATAATGCGCAGACCGCCTTGATCGAGAATCTTGCGCAGCGCACCGGCCCTGTCTGAGATCCGAAGCTGTATCGGCGCGATGTCCGATCGGAGGAGGTCTACTGCGATCGAGAGAGCAGGACCGGACACAGCCCACGGGCCAAGCAAGCCTTCGATGCGCTCCACGATCGGCAGAGCGGCCACGACAAACCCAAGGCGCAACCCTGCCAGCCCGAAGAACTTGCCGAAAGAACGGGAGATGAGAACGTTCGGCATTTTCGAGGCAAGAGGGACCAGGCTCATCTGAGGGCATGTATCCCCGAAGGCTTCGTCCACAATGACAACACCACCCCTAGCCTTCATCTCTTCGCTGAGTGCGACGAGCCTCTCCGGAGCGTAGATGCGACCATCAGGGTTGTTCGGATTGACGATGACGACAACTGCGTGATCGGCTCTGACGTCATCCAGACCGGCGATAAGATCAACGGAACAGCCTGCCATCGGGAACGCGCGCTCATATTCGCCGTAGGTCGGGGCGAGAATCGCAACCCGCTTGCCGCCCCCGTCGAAAAGCCGCGGCAATAGCTGGATGAGGGATTGCGTGCCGGGAACAGGCAGCGGGAGAATGTCGCCGCTGCGATAATAGCTCTGCGCCGCCGCGCGCGCCTGATCAATCAGATGCCTGTCGGGCAGCCGGTGCCAGGCGCGCATCGGGATCTCGGGCACAGGCACCGGGCACGGATTGATTCCCGTTGAAAGATCAAGCCAGTGTTCTGCCTCGCCGCCGTAGATTGCAGCGGCAGCGGTGATGCCGCCTCCATGAACGATCGGGGCGTTCATCTTGCCCCCTCGGCAAGGTCGATCAGATGCATGTATGATCCCGCAATCTGTCCACGCTGAAGGCCGGCTTGCCCGAGGTCGTTGCCCAACGCATCCGTCACCTGAAACAGACGATCGGCCCCGCCCTCGGAAACCACGGCCGAATAGTGGAACTCGTGCGCGGTCATCAGCTGTTCGAAGTAGGCAGCGTTCAACGGCTTGACTCGCCGATAGCCGAGATGCCGTTTGCGCTCCTCGTAGCTGGTGACTACGGGCAAGAGACCGAGCATCTGATGACGCTCGCCGGCGACGTCAACCAGCCCTTCGCCGAGAACCATGTATCCGCCGCACTCTCCATAGATTCGCACGCCCTTTCCCGCGGCGTCGATAACCTTTGCCCTGAAGTTGCTGGCAGACGCGATCCGCCCGCAATGAAGCTCGGGATAGCCGCCTGGCAGATAGATCGCGTCTGCAGCGGGATCCGGCGCCTCGTCGGCAAGCGGCGAGAAGAACGAGATTTCGGCACCGCGCCGACGCCAGCCGAGAAGCATGTGCTCGTAGGAGAAAGCAAAGGCGACGTCGCGCGCCACGGCGATCCTGCTGCCGAGCGGTGGCAACCGGGCGATGTTGGCAGTAGATGGACGATTGAGCCCTTGACGCGCGATGCGCAGCAGGAATTCGAAATTGCATTCATCGGACACCGCATCCGCTGCATGCTCTATGAAGCTCTCGAGCGTCTGATGTTCTCCCGCCTGGACGAGACCGAGATGCCTTTCGGGAAGGGCGATGTCATTGTCGCGGCGGACGACGGCAACGATCGGCATGCGGACCGCATCAAGCGCCTTGCGAAGCATCATCTCATGGCGTTCACCCCCAACCTTGTTGAGAATCACGCCGGCGATGCGAACATCGGCCCGGAAGCCAGCAAATCCAGTCACCAGTGCCGCCACCGACTGCGACATATGCGAGGCATCGACGACGAAAACCACGGAAAGACCAAGCATGGCGGCAAGATCGGCTGCGGTCCCCTTCCCGTCGGTCGCTCCATCGAAGAGCCCCATCATCGCCTCGATGACGAGGATGCGGTCGCCGGAGCGATGCAGGGTCGCATTGGCGGCAATCAGTTCCGGGCGCATCGCCCATGGATCGAAGTTGAGACAGGCAACGCCGCTCGCCGCGGCATGAAAGGCCGGATCGATATAGTCGGGGCCCGCCTTGCCGGGTGCTATCGCAACACCGCGCCTTCGAAGCGCCCGTAGAAGCCCCAGCGTCACCGTCGTCTTGCCCGATCCGGAGGACGGGGCCGCAATCAACAAACCACTCATGCCGTCTCCCTGCTGTTGGAGTCCCGGAACGGATCAGAGCGCAACTTGCGTCCCGCAAGAGCACCCAGCCAATCAAGCGATTGCCTCAGCCGCACCACCTCCCCGACCACAACAATCGCCGGCGGCTCGAGCCCCGAGGCCGCCAAAGGTGCCTCGCCAAGTGTCGTTTCGAGCACTTGCTGATCGCCCGTCGATGCGTTGCAGACGAAGGCGACCGGTTCTTCCGGGGACCGCCCCGCTGCAATGAGATTTCTGCTGATCTGGGCGATATGCTTCATCGCCATATACATGACGATCACAGGCGAGGCCTTGCCGATGGCCTCCCAATTGATGGCATCCGGCACGATGCCTGAGGAGTCATGCCCCGTGAGGAATGTAACCGCGTGGTTGACATCCCTGTGCGTTACGGGAATGCCGGCATAGGCCAATCCGCCGATGCCGGCGGTGATGCCCGGAACGATGCGAAACGGAACATTGTGCTCGACCAGCGTCAACGCTTCCTCGCCGCCACGCCCGAAGACGAAGGGATCGCCGCCCTTGAGACGCAAGACGCGCATACCGGCGCGGGCAAGTTCAACCAACCTCAACGAAATGTCGCGCTGCTTGGCGGACGGCTTTCCACCTCGCTTTCCGGCATATTCCAGCAACGCGTCCGGCCGCGCGAGCTTCAGGCAATCGGCGTTCACAAGTGCATCGTGAACCACCACGTCGGCCTCCGCCAGCCCCTTGGCGGCAAGAAGCGTCAGCAATCCGGGCTCGCCCGGACCCGCACCAACAAGCCAGACGCTGCCCGGCTCAAGAGCCGGCAGCTGTGAAAAGGCAGCTTCGATCATTGGCATGATCTATGCTCCGCAGGTGGCGAGGTCAACGCCGCTGGGCAACAGAAAGATGTGAAAGGCAAGCTCTCTCAAACCCCTCTGTCGGTCCAACGGACGCACAAAGATTCGCGGCCCGACCGCGGCGCGACCGGGCGCAAGTTCTCACGCGCGCAGAACCGCATCGCGTATGAGAGTGATCACCCTTTCGGAGTCGATGCCAGTGCAGACAACCTGGCTTGGTAGGCCGTCCCAACCACCTGGCGGGAAGCGGCGGCCGTCCGGTTTCACAATCGTCTGTCCGTCGGCAATACCGCCGCAAACGACGCGAACCGGACCATGGATGGTCGAAAACAGCTCGGGAGCGACGACGTAGACACATGCACAACTGTCGTGAACCATCATCCCGTCTTCGACGGCGTGCTTGTAGAAATCAATGTAGTCCTGCGAAAGATCGTTCAGCAGCTTCACGGCGCGGTCGCCCTTGGCCGCAACGTCGGCGAGGTAGCTGCGGCTCATCGTCGTGATCGCGGTCACGTCGAGACCAATGACGGCGACCTTCCAGGGCGCGGTCAGGACGATGTCGGCCGCTTCCGGATCGCCATGGATGTTGGCTTCCGCGACCGGCGACACGTTGCCCGGAACGTAGAAGTTGCCGCCCATGATGACGACGTCCTTCACGAGACCGGCAATCTCCGGGTCCTCTTTGAGCGCCACGGCCAGGTTGGTCATGCGACCGACGGCAACCAGCCTGACCTCGCCCGGATTGGCGCGGACCGTATCGATGATGAAGCGGTGCGCAGGACGCGGATCGAGCGGCAGATCGATCGTTTCAGGCACCTTGATATTGCCGAGGCCGTTCTCGCCATGCACGAAGGTCGGCCACGCCCCTTCCCGACGCTCCGGATCGATCGTCACGCTCGCCCCCTTGGCGACGGGAGCAGGAATGTTCCATTCACGCTTCAGGAACAGCGCGTTGCGCGTCGTCGTCTCAACCGACGCGTTGCCGAAGACCGTCGTGATGCCGATCAGATCGATCTCGGGATGGCGGTGAAGGAAGAGCAGAGCCATTGCATCATCGACGCCCGGATCCGTGTCATAAATGACCTTGTGCATGAGTGTGCCTCTTTTCGTTATTGTCGTAGGGCAGCCGGACGGCGCCACGAAATCGGCGGCCACCATAGCGCCCGCTAATCTTTCTGCAACAGGGCACACGCAATCGCCGCAGTGGCACGGCGCGACTTGATCTTCGGGACGATGAGCTCCGCATGCGGTCCGATCACAGCCAGCGCAGCCGATTCGGCGACGCCGTGACATCCGACGCGGGCAAACACGATCGCCGAGGGATTTTTCAGCCGCGGCGTCTCTTCTTCGAGCCGTGCGGCAGCGAAGAATAAGAGCGGCGCACCGAGGTCACGCGTTACTGCAACGATCGCGGCTTCATTGATGCGAGTGTCGATGGTGGCGACGGCCGCTAGCTCGACTTGGTCAATGCCCGCTGCCGCCAATGCCGTACGGGCAAGCTCGTTTACCTCGTCCTCCGACGTTCCGCGCTCGCAGCCCAGACCGAGCACGTACCGGCGCGTCCTATCAAATACAATTCCAGTCACGTGCGACAATGAAACCGGCCCCTGTGTCCCTCGAGCCATTGCAGCAAGGGACCGGAAATGCAACATGCGTGCGCCGCATACTGCATTCCAGAGTTTCCTCCCTTGTCCGACCTTGCCCCTCATCTGCTCCTCATGCTGGCCGCAGCCGGCTTTTTCGCTGGATTCGTCGATTCCATCGCTGGCGGCGGAGGCCTCATCACGGTCCCGGCGATGTTGATTGCGGGTATTCCACCGCTGCAAACACTGGGCACCAACAAGGTGCAGTCGGTGTTCGGCGCAGCCTCCGCCACGATCGCCTATGCCCGAAACGGACATGTTCATCTGCGTACGCAGCTACCGATGGCGCTGATGGCAATCTTCGGCGGCTCCCTTGGAGCCGCTTTGGCAACGATCGTGCCTGGTGACGTACTGCGGGCAATCATGCCGGTCCTTCTTGTGGCGATCGCGCTCTATTTTGCGTTGAAGCCAAACCTGAACGACGTCGACAAGCATCGCCGCATGAGGCCCTTCGTCTTCGGCCTGACGCTGGTTCCGGCAATCGGATTCTACGACGGCGTCTTCGGTCCGGGCACCGGCTCCTTCTTCATGCTATCCTTCGTGTCGCTGGCCGGCTTCGGTATGCTAAAGGCCACGGCGCATACCAAGCTCCTGAATTTCGGCTCGAACATCGGCGCGCTCGTCGTCTTCGTCTCCTTCGGCGCGATCCTTTGGAAGATCGGGCTAATGATGGGCGTCTGCCAGTTCCTCGGGGCCCAGCTCGGCTCGCGGCTTGCGATGCGCACCGGCGCGCGCCTGATCAAGCCGCTGCTCGTCGTCGTCTGCGTCGCCTTCACGATCAAACTTCTGGCCGATCCAGCCAATCCGATCCGCGTCTGGCTGGAGATTTGACGCTGGCGCCCGGTGTGCCGGCCTGGCTCCTAGAAGAGCGTGAGCAACAGCGTCCCGCCGGCGACCGGCGGCACCCCGAGGCAGTTCCTGTTAGAACTCCACGCCCGGCTGCCCCTTGATGCCCGAGCGGAACGGATGCTTGATCAGCTCCATCTCGGTGACGAGATCGGCAATTTCGATCAGTTCGTCCTTCGCGTTGCGCCCGGTCAGAACGACGTGAGTCATATACGGCTTTTCGGCCTTCAGAAATTCCACCACCTCGTTGATGTCGAGGTAGTCGTAGCGAAGCGCGATGTTGATCTCGTCGAGCAGCACCATCGAATTGCGCTCGTCCCGGATCAGCTCTTTCGCCTTCTCCCAGGCCGCGGATGCGGCGGCGACATCACGGGCGCGATCCTGCGTCTCCCAGGTGAAACCCTCGCCCATGGTGTGGAACTGGCAGATGTCGGAGAAGTGCTTCTCGATCAGATCGCGCTCGCCGGTCCACATCGCGCCCTTGATGAACTGCACGACGGCGGAGGGCTTTCCATGCGCGATATGCCGGAAAATCATCCCGAACGCCGAGGAAGACTTGCCCTTGCCTTTACCGGTATGGACGATGATGAGGCCCTTCTCATCGGTCTTTGAGGCCATGATCTTGTCGCGGCCGGCTTTCTTCTTGGCCATCTTCTCGGCGTGGCGTGCGTCGTCGTGGCCAGCCGGCTCAGTGGTTTCGTCAGTCATCTCAAATTTCCCCGGATGCAAGCTTGAATGTGTCTGAAAGATCGAACCGCGCCGAATTGCTGCGCGGCGTCCAAAGGCGGCGATCGATGGCCTCGAGCAGCCGCTCCTTCATGTCGTCGAAGGCGGCCGGATTTTTCTCGACCATGAAATCTCGCACCTTCGGATCGACTACGAAGGCCTGATAGACGGCTTCGAAATGATGATTGCCCACCGCGCCTGTCGTCGCAGAAAAGGCGAAGAGGTAATCGACGGTCGCGGCGATCTCAAAGGCTCCCTTATAGCCATGGCGCATGACGCCATTGATCCACTTCGGATTGACCACGCGGCCACGCACGACACGCCCGATCTCCTCTTCCAACGATCGGATGACCGGCTTTTCCGGTCGCGAGTGGTCGTTGTGGTAGATCGACGGTCGGTCACCCGAAAGCATCTCGGTCGCGGCAGCCATGCCGCCCTCGAACTGGTAGTAGTCGTCGCTGTCCAGAAGGTCGTGCTCGCGGTTGTCCTGGTTCTGCACCACCGCCTGGATCGAGCGCAGGCGCTCTTCGAAGACGCCGCGCTCCGCCTGGCCTTCCTCGCCGGCGCCGTAGGCATAGCTTCCCCATACGAGATAGGCTTCGGCGAGATCGGCCCGGTGTTCCCATCCCTTCTCGTCGATCAATGCCTGCAAGCCGGCACCATAGGCGCCCGGCTTCGAGCCGAAGATACGATAGCCGGCACGGCGTCGGGCTTGTGCCGCGTCCAGCCCGGCAGCCTCGAGCCGCGCCGCTTCGCCGCACATGCGCTCGGCAATCGGATTGTCCGCCGAACCCTCGTCCAGCGCACCGACGGCACGGATCGCCTTGTCGAAGAGCGCGATCTGTTCGGGAAACGCATCCCGGAAGAAGCCGGAAATGCGCAACGTCACGTCGACACGCGGGCGGCGCAGCAGCGCCGGCGGGATGATTTCGTAACCGGTGACGCGCCGCGAGGTCATGTCCCATACCGGCTTCACGCCGATCAGCGCCAGCGCCTGGGCAATATCATCGCCGCCGGTGCGCATGTTCGATGTGCCCCAGGCGGTCAGGCCGAAGGATACCGGCCATTCGCCGTGATCCTGCACATACCGGCGGATCAGCAGTTCGGCGGACTTTTTCCCGAGTTCGTAGGCCGCCGGCGTCGGAACCGCACGGCTGTCTACCGAATAGAAGTTCCGCCCGGTCGGCAGCACATCCGGGCGTCCTCGCGTCGGCGCCCCCGACGGCCCGGGTGGCACGAAACGACCGTCGAGCCCCCGCAGCAGGCCTTCGATCTCCGCGGCCCCGCATGCAACGATGGCAGGCTTGAGCCGCGTTTCGATCATCGCCAGGACGGCGCGCGTGGCTCCCCAATCTTCCGGGCAAGCGACTTCGCCGGCGACGAGCCGTGCCGCAAGCAGTTCGATCCGCTCGACCGCATCGCCATTCGTGCGCCAGACACCGTCCATGGCCGCCGCAAGGATATCCGGGAACGGCCCCGGCCAAGACCCGGCCATGTCGCAGTCGAGAGGGTCGAAATCCAAGCCTACATCGGCAGCAATCGCCCGCTGTAGGCTGCGGTCGCCACCCTGGCCAAGGCCACGCGGGACCCGAGCCAGCGCCACGGTCAGATCGGTCAGCAATCGACCCTGCGGCGAGACACCGAAGACGTGCAAACCATCGCGGATCTGCATTTCCTTGAGATCGCAGAGATAGGAATCGAGCTTCTTCAACGCCTCGTTTTCGCTCTCGCCCTTGTCGATACCAGCATCGCGGTCGAGACCGATATCTGCGACGAGATCGAGAATCTGCTTGCTGAGAAGCCGAATGCGGCGTGGATCGCCACCTGACGCCTCGTAGTATTCGTCGACCAGCGCCTCCAGATCCTTCAGGGGCCCGTAGCTCTCGGCACGCGTCAGCGGCGGGGTCAGATGGTCGATGATGACAGCCCCGGCCCGCCGCTTGGCCTGCGTTCCCTCGCCGGGATCATTGACGATAAACGGATAAAGGTGCGGCATAGGGCCGAGGATCGCCTCTGGATAGCATTCCTCGGAGAGCGCCAATGCCTTGCCTGGCAGCCACTCGAGATTGCCGTGCTTGCCCATGTGGATGACGGCGTGAGCGCCGAACTCGTGGCGAAGGAAAGCGTAAAAGGCGAGATAGCCATGCGGCGGCACGAGGTCCGGCGAATGGTAGCTTTCCTTCGGATCGATATTGTAGCCGCGCGCCGGCTGGATGCCGACGAGCACTTCTCCAAGCCGCAGGAACGGCAGTGCAAAAGCGCCGTCCAGCACATAGCGATCGGTCTCAGGCGCACCCCAACGCGTGCTGATTTCGTCCTGAATCTTTTTGGGAAGACTTCTGAAGAAGGCATTGTAACGACTCAATGAAAGCACTTCGCGTACAAGCTTCCCATCCGTACCGGAATTTGTCGGTCCTTCCATCAGGCGCCGGATCAGGGAGTCGCCATCATCCGGCACAGCCGCGACTGTGTAACCGGCGGCACGCATTGCCTTTAGCACCTCGACCGTGCCGGCAGGCGTATCCAGCCCGACGCCATTGCCGAGCCTTCCGTCTCGGTTCGGATAGTTCGCCATCACGAGCGCAATGCGCCGGTCGCCGGACGATGTCGTGCGCAGCTTCGCCCAGTTGGCAGCAAGCCGGGCTGTATAGCGCATTCGCTCGATATCGGGCTCGCTGCCGACGATGTTGGCCTCGACCCTCGCGTCATAGCGGGCAGCTGATTTGAACGAGACCGCACGGGCAAGCACCCGCCCATCAACCTCCGGCAGAGCAACATTCATTCCAAGGTCGCGCGCGGAGAGCCCCTGCGAGGAGGAAGTCCATGCCTGCCGCGACGACGCCGAAAAGATCGCCTGAAGCACAACCGCGTCGTTGGCCTCAAGCACGGTCGGCTTTCGATCCGCACCGGGCGCAGATACTGCAAAGCCGGTCGTGTTGATCACCACCTTGGGCTTGATGGCGTCAAAGACGCTTTCGAGAATGCCCTTCGAGACGGGATCCTTGAGACTATAGGCAAACACCGGCAGCGGCCGGATGCCCTCGGCCAGCAGCGTATCGATCAACGCTTCGACCGGCCGCGTCTCGCCGCTCTGCACGAGCGCGCGATAGAAGCTGACTGCCACAACTGGCGAATGCGGCACCTCCTGCAGGAATCGAACCCGCTCGTCGCACGCAGACTTCCACTCCTCGACGCCGACCACGCCCTTGCCCGGCCACCAGATCCCAGCCTTCATCAGCGGCGAAGCCGCCTCTGGCTTTTCCGCGCCTAAGAGCATCGCGCCGGCATAGGAGAGAAACGCACGCGAATTGGCGTCGCCACCTTCGATGAGATAGGCCCAGAGGGCATTTAACTCTTCAAGCGGCACATTCGAAAACGGTGTCAAACCCGCGTCCGGCTTCGAATCTCCCGGCAGTACGGCGATAAGCGCGCCAGAGCGCGCTGCCGCCGCATGAAGCGCCTCCAGCGCATAGTGAAAATAGCTGGCACCACCGAGCGCCCTGACGACTATCACCTTCGCGTGCCGGGCTGTCCGCTCGATATAGGCATCGACCGACATCGGATGTTTCAGGCTCATCAGGCTTGCGAGCCGCAGCGAAAAACCGGCGGCCGCACCATCATACGCGGCCGCCATGGCGGCAAGCTCGGTATCGGCGGCCGACAGGAATAGGACATCGCCGGGAGATTGACCGAGATCGATCGCCTCCTCGCCGTCGCTGATCGTTCCCTGCTGTGCCAGGAGCAGATGCATTGGTCTGCCTTATACCAGCGCTTCGATTGCCGTGCGAACTACCGCCTCGTCCATGTCGTGCAGGCCGATCACGACCAGGCGGGTTCCGCGTGCTTCGCCGGGTGCCCAGGCGCGATCGAAATAATGGTCCACACGGCTTCCGACCGCCTGCAGCTGCAGGCGCATCGCCTTGCCGAGAACATCGACGAAGCCCTTCAGCCGCAGCACGTCATGTTCGCCAATGACGCCCTTCAGCGCAGCCACGAACGCGGCAGGATCGGCAACAGGGCCGAGTTCCACGACGAAGCTATCGAACTCGTCGTGGTCATGCGGTACACCATCCTCGTGCTCGAGCTCATGGTGGGATTTGCGGTTGGCCACGTCATCCTCGGTGCCGACCCCGAGCCCGAGCAACACGCTTGCAGGAACCTCGCCGTTGCGCGCCTCGATCATCACCGGCTTGCGGGCGATACGGGACGCGACCTCATCGCGCACGCGACCGAGGCCTGCCGTGTCAAGAAGATCGGTCTTGTTGAGCACGATCAGATCGGCGCAGGTGAGCTGATCTTCGAAAAGTTCTTCGATCGGGCTTTCATGGTCGAGCGATTCATCCTCCACGCGACGGGCTTCCACGGCATCGTGATCGTCGGCAAAACGGCCGGCCGCCACGGCAGCGCTATCGACAACGGTGATGACGCCGTCGACGGTGACCTGCGTGCGAATGTCAGGCCAATTGAAGGCCGCCACGAGCGGCTGCGGCAGCGCGAGACCGGAGGTTTCGATGACGATGTGGTCGGGGCGCTGTTCGCGCTCCAGAAGCTTGGTCATCGTCGGAATGAAGTCGTCGGCAACCGTGCAGCAGATGCAGCCATTGGTGAGCTCGATGATGTCATCTTCGGTGCAATTCTCGGCACCGCAGCCCTTGAGCACCTCGCCGTCGACGCCGAGATCGCCGAATTCGTTGATGATCAGCGCGATTTTCTTGCCGTTCGTGTTGGAAAGCAGGTTGCGGATCATCGTCGTCTTGCCGGCGCCGAGAAAGCCGGTGATCACGGTCGCCGGGATTTTCTGCTGGTTCATGAAATTCAACCCTTCATCTTCAGCGGCAGACCTGCCGCGATAAAATACACGTCCGCAGCTTCCGCCGCGATCATTTGATGCAGGCGGCCGGCATGATCCCGGAACTCCCGCGCCATGCGGTTTTCCGGGACGATGCCGAGACCGACCTCGTTGGAAACGATGACGAGGCACGCGCGTGCCGTAGGCACGTAGGCGGCAAGCGAGGCGAACTCCACCCCCATGTCGCGCTCTTCCATCATCAGATTGGTGACCCAAAGCGTCAGGCAATCCACCAGGATCGCCCGTCCTTCGCCATCGATTGCCCGCAGGCATCCGACAAGATCGAGCGGCTCTTCATGGGTGTGCCAGAGATCGCCGCGGTCGGCTTTGTGGATGTCGATCCGGGAGCGCATTTCCTCATCCCAAGCCCGGCCCGTCGCCACATAGTGGCGCTCCAGGCCGCTCGAAACGACCAGTTGCTCGGCAAAGCGCGATTTTCCCGAGCGCGCACCGCCGAGAACGAAGGTCGTGCCAGATGATATCAGGCTCATGGAAAATACTGTCCGATCTGCGGACGCCTTCCGCACGGAACCGGAACGGCTGCACGCAGCCTTAAAATCTTACTTTCAGCCATGACAACCTCCGTGCTGGCAGCGGGCATCGCCCAGGGATGGGCTTTTCGCCCGGCACGATTGGCAGGTCTCCTGGCTCGCGGGTTTTGGCCGCGATCGGGGCAGACCGGAAACCGGTCGCCCCTGATCGTGCCAGCGGATTTTCCTCGTCTTCCCGGTTGCATTTCATGAAAAGGCGGACGATTCGTAGACTTGAGAGGCGTCCAGCCCCGGTTGATCATGATGCACTGCCAGTGACTTTTCCGTCGCCGCTTCCCCGCCGCCCGCCTGCACTGTTGCAGACTGTCAACCACGAGGAACCAACGCCGGACGGAAAACCCTGACCGCTCTACAGTCGCGGGGTCGGCTATGATGACGGCGCCCGGATTGGGTCCACCGCTTCACATTCCCTTTTCATCCGCACCGATTCAACCGGTCCGGAACCATCCGTTATGGAGTCATCGTTAGGCAAGGCCCCTGACGAAGTCAATCGTAAGCCGTCGTCTCGCATTATGACATCGCATGCCTGAAACGCGACCAAGGCGACCTTCTCTACCAACTTTATCGTCTTTTATCAGTAGCTTACGTCACAAATAATTGTTGCCGGCGCCGGTCTTTTGCCGCAATTGCGTCGCAAGCGGGTCGCGCCACTGATTTGCCCGTCCCTCACCGCACTTGATCGCGCCTACACCTGCCTAGTTTTCCTGTCATGCTCCTAAAAATCGATATCCGCCGTTTCGGTCCGTTTCATACCCTTCTCGATATCGGGCGGATGCGCGCTCTGCTGCGGCGCAGCGAGATGGGAATGGTCATCGCCGGCGCGATCGTCGGGGTGATCTCCGGCCTGGCGGTGACGGGGATGAGCCTCGTTTCCCGCGCAATGCACAGGCTGATCTTCGGAATCAGCGACGTCGAGAGGCTGAGCTCCTCCCAGATCGATGACAAGTTCTTGCTGCTGACGGCACCGGTTTGCGGCGGCATCCTGCTCGGTCTTCTGCTGTTCATCCTCGCCAAGACCCGTAAGAAGCCGATGGTCGACCCGATCGAGGCGAACGCATTACATGGCGGACGCCTGTCGCTGACCGACAGCATTCTCGTTGCCGTTCAGAACCTCATCTCGAACGGCTTTGGTGCCTCCGTTGGTTTGGAAGCCGGCTACACGCAGTTGGCAGCCGGTCTGGCCTCAAAGCTTGGCCTGAAGTTGCAGCTTCGCCGATCGGACCTGCGCGTTCTCGTCGGATGCGGCGCGGCCGGTGCGATTGCGGCGGCCTTCAATGCGCCACTGACCGGCGCTTTCTATGCCTTCGAGCTCATCATCGGCACATACACCATCGTCTCGCTGACACCAGTCGTCGTGTCCGCGCTGGTGTCGACCCAGATTGCGCGGCTGCTGGCCGGCAGTGATTTCCTAATCGATGTCGGGGAATTCGGCTCCGTCATGCCGGCCGACTATGTCCCGGCGCTGCTGCTCGGTGCCGTCTGCGCCGGCGTCGGCATTCTCATCATGCAGGGCGTCGCCGCGATCGAGGAACTGGCGCGCAGGAGTTCCATCGCAACACCGCTGCGCCCTGCCCTTGGCGGCATCGTCGTCGGTCTCCTCGCCCTTATCACGCCGCAGGTTCTGTCAGCGGGACACGGAGCGCTGCACCTCAATCTCGGGCGTGATGTCGCGATTCCCGTCCTCCTTGGGCTGTTTCTCCTCAAGGCCTTCGCCTCCGCGATCTCGATCGGCTCGGGTTTCAGAGGCGGCCTCTTCTTCGCGTCGCTGTTCATGGGGGCGCTGCTCGGCAAGCTATTTGCCTATTCCGCGCCCTATTTCGCCCACGCGACGCTGACACCCGTTATCTACGCGGTCGTCGGCATGAGTTCGCTCGCAGTCGCCGTTATTGGAGGCCCCCTGACGATGACGTTCCTGGCGCTGGAGATCACGGGCGACTTTCCGATCACGGCACTTGTCCTTGCGGCCGTCATTACCTCCTCACTGGTCGTGCGCAGCACCTTCGGTTACTCCTTCGCAACATGGCGCTTTCATCTGCGCGGCGAGAGCATTCGCAGCGCCCACGATGTCGGCTGGATTCGCAACCTGACGGTCGGGCGGCTGATGCGCGCCGACGTCAAAACCGCCAAGGCCAGCCTTTCGATCCAAGAGTTCAAGGAAAGCTTCCCCATTGGCTCGGCGCAGCGCGTCGTCCTGGTGGACGACACCGGCAAATACAGCGGCCTAGTGCTCGTCCCGGATATTTACGCGAACCTGACCGACACCGACGACACCGGCGAGGATCTCAGCGAATTCATCCGCTACAAGAACGATTTCCTGCAGCCGCAGATGAACGCCAGGCAGGCAGCCGCCATCTTCGACAAGACCGAAAGCGAAGCGCTCGCGGTCGTCAACAATCTGATCGAGCGGAAGGTTGTCGGGCAGTTGAGCGAGGCATACACGCTGCGCCGCTACAGCGAAGAACTCGATCGCCGTCGCCGCGAAATATCCGGCGAGATCTAGCCGAAGAGCTCATCAAGCCAGCGCCGGTCAAGACAGGCTTCCAGCTCGGCCGCAACGTCGTCTAGAGCTTTCTCGACACCGGCGCGGTAATCGTTCGTCTCACCCGAAAGACCGAAACTCCACAGCAAACCCGAACGATAGATGTCACTCGCAAAGAGCCCGTGCAGATACGTGCCGGCAATCCGACCGTCGGCCGATACGGCACCATCCGGTTCTCCATCGACGATCGCGAATGGCCGGCCGCAATCCTCTCCTACGGTGATGCCGAGGTGGATCTGATAGCCGGTAAGCGGTGCGCCGTCTTCCGCCGCCACGGCGACGCTGTTCCGCACCGTCTTTTCCGGCGCCATCTCCGTCTCGACGTCCAGCAACCCGAGGCCGGTGACCTCCGCGGGGTCCCCCTCGATGCCCAGGGGATCATGCACCTTGCGTCCGAGCATCTGATAGCCGCCGCAGATGCCGATGACCCGCCCGCCCCGCTTCACATGGGCCAGAAGATCGGCATCCCAACCCTGCACGCGCATATCCGCCAGGTCGGCGATCGTCGATTTCGAACCGGGCAGAATCACCAGTCGGGCATCCGACGGCAACCGCTCGCCGGCGCGAACAAAAACCAACTCGACATCCGGTTCTGCCGCCAGCGGATCCAGATCGTCGAAATTCGCGATGCGGGGAAAGACCGGTACTGCGATCTTCAGCGCGGCCGCGCTGCCTCGTGCCAGGCTCTCCAGCGCCACCGAGTCCTCGGCGGGCAACCGCCAAGCGTGCTTCAGCCATGGCACGACGCCGAAGCATGGCCATCCCGTAAAACGCCGCACCGCATCGATTCCGGCATCGAAGAGCGAAACGTCACCACGAAACTTGTTGATGATGTAGCCGGATATCATTGCCCGGTCGTCATCGGAGAGGATGGTATGCGTGCCGACCAGCGAGGCGATCACGCCGCCACGATCGATGTCGCCGACCATCACCACCGGCACGCCGGCGCGCGTCGCAAATCCCATATTGGCGATATCACCGGCCCTGAGATTGATTTCGGCAGGCGAGCCCGCACCTTCCACGATCACGAGATCCGCTCCGACCGAAATCTCCGAAAAGCTCTGCATCACGTAATCGAGGAGTGTCGGCTTGAGCTTCTGATAGTCCCGTCCCTTGGCCTGCCCCCAGACCTTGCCCTGAACGATGATCTGGCTGCCGTATTCGGTTTGCGGCTTGAGCAACACAGGGTTCATGTGCACCGAGGACGGCACCCGCGCAGCGAGCGACTGCAGCCATTGCGCCCGGCCGATCTCACCGCCGTCGTCAGCGACAGCGGCATTGTTCGACATGTTCTGCGGCTTGAAGGGACGGACCGCAAGGCCGTGATTGGCAGCAAGCCGGCAAAGCCCCGCAACAAGAACGGTCTTGCCGACATCGGAGCCGGTACCCTGCAGCATGATGGCCTTGGTCATTGTCGCGGAACTCCGGAGAACTCCCCTCGGCCTACAACGACGTCTCTGTTGCGGTCAATCGCAGGCGTCGAAAATGCGAAGGCCGCGTCAACCGTTGAGGGTTGCGCGGCCTGCCGAAATACGCTGGCGCGTTCGCCCATACACGGCGACGCTCACGTTCTCCGGGACGCAATACCTGATCCGGAGAAGCAGCGGTGTCCCCCGCTACGCAACAACAGATAGCGCCACATTGTTACCGGAGGGTTAGCAAGTCCTTAAGCAAAGGTGAATTTCGGCACTTTCTCTCTCTTCTTCTCGATCAGCGCGTCGCTGGCAAGCATGCCAGCACGATCTTGGAACGCTCGCGGCCACCTTTTGATGAGACTAGCATTAACGATTTCAAATCAGGCGTTTATGCTTCACGCCTCAACCACAGAAGACAATTGATTTCCGCAGCCGAACGCGTAGGCTGCCTTCCAAGGTGCCAGGACGAGCGCCACAGCTACAGCCCGGACAAACAGCACGAGGACCTCCGCAAGGTGGGAACGCCTAGGTTGTGGCCGCGGCAGCAAGAATGGGAACGCAAGATGAGACTTCTCTGCACGTCAATCCTGCTCGCCGCAGGAGTTTGTGCAGCCGCCGCGACTGCGCAGGCTGCCGAATGCGGCAACGTTACCGTCGCTGAAATGAAATGGGCTTCGGCCGGTATTGCCGCCAACTTCGATAAATTCATTCTCGAGAAGGGTTACGGCTGCTCGGTTAGGATCGTCCCGGGCGACACGATGCCGACCTTCCTGTCGATGAACGGAAAAGGTGAGCCGGATATCGCTTCCGAATTCTGGATCAACTCAGTGCGTACCGAGCTCGATAGCGCGGTCAAGGAAGGCAAGCTGATCCAGGCGGCCGAAATCCTCTCGGAGGGCGCTGTCGAGGGCTGGTGGATTCCGAAATTCATCGCCGACGCCAACCCGGATATCCGCAGCGTAGAGGATGCCCTCAAGCATCCCGAACTCTTCCCGGCGCCGGGCAACTCATCACAGGGCGCCGTCTATAGTTGTCCCGTCGGCTGGAGTTGCCAGATTTCGACGTCAAATCTGTTCCGCGCGCTGGGCGCCGAGAGGGAGGGGTTTGAGCTTATCGAAACCGGGAGCCCGCAGGACCTCGATGATTCCATCGCAAACGCATTCCAGAAAAAGGCCGGCTGGCTTGGCTACTACTGGGCCCCGACGGCTATCCTCGGAAAACACGACATGACGCGCCTGAGCTTCGGCGTCGCTCATGACAAGGCAGAATGGGACAAATGCACATCGGTCCCCGGCTGCGCTCGGCCGCAGGTGAATTCCTATCCCGTCTCTCGGGCCTACACGATCGTGACTAAGGCCTTCGCCGAGCGAGCCGGACCGGCCATGGATTACCTGAAGCTCCGCTCCTGGGACAACACGACGATCAACGAAGTGCTTGCCTGGCAGGATGGGAACCACAAGAGCAACGAGGACGCCACGATCTACTTCCTCCAGAATTATGCCGACCTGTGGACCAAATGGGTTCCCGCCGATGTCGCCCAGAAGGTTAAGGCTGGGCTTTAAGGCGAGCAAGGCAATCCCTCGCCTGCCGATGCGCCCTTCTCGATAGGAACTCGCACAACCGCGCACGCGATCGATCGGCATCGAGAACGTCTTCCCTGTGGAGGTATGGGTTTCCTATAAGCAGCGACTGCTTGCTTGCCCGAATCGCGCCAAGCCGCTGCCCAGACGAGGAGAACAAAGATGACATCCGCTCCGTTTCCCCCCGCGACACAATCGCATCAAAGCTTGCGGGCCTTGGGGAACGGGAGAAATCCTACGTCGTCCTGCTGATGGGAAATGCGGCGCAGGACGAGAACGTCATCGATGGTCTTCACCGCCACCTGAACAACGCGGCAAGCGCACCCGTTCTGAACACGCTGAAACTCGAGAACCTTGGAAAATGGATTGGCGAGGCGGCGCCGGCCCGCCTGCAGATACGTCTCACGGAGGCCGCAAAATCAAGCCAGCATTCGGCCTATGTGGCGTTGCGGACCGGGCTTTTGCGTTCCGGCGGGCTGGAGAATGCCTACCCACCGGCAGCGATTTGATGGTGTACTACCGCGTCGCCGCGCGGCCGACCGAACGGCCCGCATCCTGAGTCGCGTTCACGGCATTTGCCGTATCGCGACCGATGCCGCGGATCGTATTCCCACACGAGGAAAGCACGAGCAGAATTGCGAGGGCGGAGCCGATTTTGGCCATTGTCGTCATTGCGAAATCCTTTTTCTCAACCGTCCAGGGCGCGGCGACAGCCGCCGCGCGCGTTAAACGCCGAAGGAAGAAAGGAGGTCACCGCAAACTTGTCAAGCAGCAACGGCCTTGGCTTTTTCCGCAAAGGCAAAGCGGATGCTTTCGGCCACTGCCCGCATCGGGCCATTCATCTGCGACGCAGTGAGAAGCCTAATGTCGAAGGAGCCGAGTTCAGGCAACCCCTCCTGCACGCCGAGGATTGTCATCTCATCGGTGACATAGGAGCGCGGCAGTGGCGCGATCGCCAGGTCGGAAACCACAGCCGCTCGCTGGGCCATGGTGTGGCCGCTGAGGAAAGCGACACGATAACCGCGCTTCATGCGCTCAAGTTGAGACAATGCCTCGGAGCGCCAGATGCAGCCATCCTCCCAGATCGAGATCGGCAGCGGATCGCGGCGGTGCGCCGTACCGCACTTGGCGCCGGCCCATATCAGCCGCTCGCGAAAGACGATCTCGCCATCCGTCGGCAGGGGACGCGTCGCGCAATTGATCAGTGCCAGGTCCAGCCGCTGCTCTTCCATACGTTTCTTGAGGCCGATGCTCATGTCGATGGTGACATCGACCATGATGCTCGGGAAACTCTCGGCGAAGCTTTTCAGGATGCTCGGCAGCAGTCGTTCGCCGATATCCTCCGGTGCGCCAAGCCGCACGACGCCGCTGAGATCGGGCATAATGAATCGCGAAACCGCCTCGTTCGACAAAGCAAGCATGTTGCGCGCATAGGAAAGCAGCAGTTCGCCATGTTGGGTCAGGCTGACCGACCGCGCATCCCGCAGGAAGAGCGTGGCACCGAGCTGTTCCTCCAGCTTCTTGATCTGCATGGAGACGGCCGATGGTGTCCGATAGACAGCCTCGGCGGCCGTGGAAAAATTGCCGGTCTCTGCGATGGCAACGAACGTGCGCAGCACGTCGTTATCAAGCAAAGGAATGGGACGGCGAAAGGGAATGCTCATCGTCGCATCTTTCAATTTTTCTGAATTTGAATTCCATATCATTTTGTTTGATTGAAAGTCAACCGGGCAATACCCTTCGATCGTAGTGGCTAGTACCGATGAAAGGAGGCCGCGATGAGCACTCTCAACGCAATCTTCGACATCTTCTACGCATTCAGATCGCGTCAAATCACACGTCAGGCACGCAATCGAACGCGAGACCAGTTGGCACGACTGCCGAGACATCTCGCCGATGACCTCGGTCTGCAAGCTTTGGATATGACATACCCTCATTGAGCACGCAGCGTATATCCTTGCGCCTTCAAAGATGCGGTGAAAGGCTCTAATATACGCTCCGGGGCGCGGCTACGGAGCGGAACGACCATGGCGATGAACGACGCGTGTTTCCAAGGTGATATCCCTGCAGCCTATGATCGGTATCTGGTGCCGATCCTGTTTGACCCTTATGCGGCCGATCTGGCGCAGCGCTTGGCGTCGCTTCATCCGCACCGCGTTCTCGAAGTCGCAGCGGGGTCCGGCGCTCTGACGCGTGCGATATCGTCGGCGCTTCCGCACGCCGAAATCATCGCTACCGATTTGAACCAGGCCATGCTGGATGTCGCCGCATTGAGACATTCCGGAGGGCATGTCGCATGGCGACAGGCCGACGCGTTGAGCCTGCCCTTCCCCGATCAGATCTTTGACGCCGTCACAAGCCAGTTCGGCGTCATGTTCTTTCCCGACAAGCACCGCGCCTACCGCGAAATCCTCCGCGTGCTGAAGCCGAAGGGGACGCTCCTCTTCAACACCTGGGACTCCGTCGAGAACAACGATTTCGCAAAGGCTGTCAAGGCTGCGACGGATGCGCTGTTTCCAGACGATCCGCCGGATTTCTTCCGGCGGACACCGCACGGCTACTTTGATGCCGAGGCGATCCTATCTGAACTCGAGCGGGCCGGCTTCCAGTCGGCGACCTTCGCAAAGGTCGAAATGACTGCCCGTGCATCCTCGGCAAGGGACGTGGCGACCGCCTTCTGTAAGGGCAGTCCGCTCCGCATGGAAATCGAAGCACGCGAACCGAAGGTCGATGTCTTGGCACGGGTAACCGAGATCCTTGAACAGATCTTTGGCAAAGGTCCGATCGAAGGGCGGATGTCGGCGCTCGTGTTCAGCGCCGAGGCGCCACGCTAGACCTAACAAGCTGTTACCAACCGCTATTTCCATGGCGCCAAAACAACCGCCAATTGTCGACAACGCACCGATAGGCCGTGGGCGGAACATTCAACGCTGAGCGGCGTTCTTTCTAGGCAACGCAACCCTTTGTCGTTGCACCGACTGCATGTCCCTCAACTGCAGTCACATAGGCCCGGCGCTGTCCAAACCAGCACCGGGCTGTGCCCGTTATCTCGCGCACGACATTCACCCTTCGAATAATTCAGCATCAACTAAAATAGAACTTGAAATCGTGGCTTCGGAAACGATGATGCTTGCCCTCAGCTAGGAGGGTAGCGATGTCACAGTACCAGGAGACGCGGCGGTTCAAATGCACGGGTGACGCTGGAAATCCCTGCATCGTTATTGAACAGATCAGGGTTGCCGATGAAGCCATCGCCAGCCCTAGAACCGACTACATGACAGTGGATGGCGAGGTTGCCAATCGCCTCGACAGGAAGCACTTTCTGATCTTGATGAAAGGTGAGGTTGTGAAGATTCAGAGGGCTATGAGGAGAAAACATTGAGCGAGGCCGGTCGCCGTCGGCATCGCAGCAGGCGCCAGACACCTGGTCGGACCGTCCTCCGCACGGGCTAGGACGCCGCCGCCGGGCAGATGTCATCATCGCGTCATGTGACGGTGATGTCTTAACGCACCGGGCGCTGAGACTCGTTTTCATTCCGGCGCTGTTCACCGCTGGAATGACTGATGCTGTATATCATTGCCGTCGCCGGTGCCCTACTGGCAGTCAATACCCTCAGCCTTATGATCGCGGGATGGCGGATTCGATCGCGCCAAGACGAAACGCCAAGCGTCCCCGCGCGTCCGCCTGTCTCAATCGTGGTGCCGCTTTGCGGCGTGGAACAGTTTTCGCGAGAGACGCTCGAAAGCGCACTGAGCCTGGACTGGCCCGAGTACGAAATCATCTTCTGCATTGCCGACAAGACCGATCCGGTTGTTTGCCTGGCTGAGGAGGCGCTCCGAAAAAAACCGCTGACAAAGGCGAAGATTCTCGTCGGGGATGATCGCATCAGCGCAAATCCGAAACTCAACAATTGCGTCAAGGGCTGGAACGCGGCGTCGCATGAGTGGGTGGTTCTTGCCGATTCCAACGTCTTGATGCCCGCGGACTATCTCGCACGCCTGATGGCCGCATGGCGGCCTGATAGCGGACTTGTCTGCTCGACGCCACTCGGCTCCCGTCCGAACGGATTTTGGGCGGAGGTCGAATGCGCGTTTCTCAACACGCATCAAGCGCGTTGGCAATATGCGGGAGAGGCCCTTGGATTCGGCTTCGCGCAAGGCAAGAGCATGCTATGGCGCAAGAAAACCCTCGACTCCCACGGCGGCATCCAGGCACTTGCGGCTGAAATCGCAGAAGACGCCGCCGCTACAAAACTTGTGAACACGATGGGCCTTAAGGTGCATCTCGTCGCCGGGCCGTTCGAGCAGCCCCTGGGAAGGAGAACCTTCCGCGACGTGTGGGCCAGACAGTGCCGTTGGGCTCGGTTGAGACGCGTCACCTTCCCTCATTTCTTTGCGCCGGAAATCCTGCTTGGCGTGGTTCCGCCACTATTTCTATGCATGAGCGCTGCGTTTATTTCCGGGGCCGGTCTTTTCGCAGCAGCCTTCGCCGTTTTATGCGCCGCCTACACGCCAGAGCTTATTCTTGCAGCCCGCAAGAATTGGTACCTCACCCCGCTATCGCCCGTCGCAATGGTTACGCGCGATGTCCTGCTCCCAATCATCTGGATAAGGAGCTGGTTGGCCGGGAGCTTCGATTGGCGGGGAAACAGGATGGTGATCGGATCGCAAGAGTCTCGTCTCGAAGCTGGCGTGGCCGGACCAATTGCAAGCCCCTAGCAACTGCGGGCGCGTTCGAGAACTCCTCGTCCTCATTTCGAGGCTGCCCATTCCAGGTCAGCGGAGCCGAAATTCTCAGGGTTTGAACTCAGCTTGGCAAAGGCACCGATCAGCCGCTCATCCGCGAAATTGGCACCTGTTGCCGATCGCGCTTCGCGCCACGAGCCGCTAGATGGGAGCCCTGTCTGGCCCGCGTGTTTTTCCGGGCGCGCATGTCAACTTATCGCTTCGCCTGCAAATCAATGACATTTGCACCAACCATCATGTCGAATGCGTCCTTGGTCATGGGCTTCGACAAGAGGTACCCTTGCAGATGATCGCAACCCAGTTCTTTGAGGATTGCCCGCTGCTCTTCGGTCTCCACGCCTTCCGCAGTTGTCTTCAGCCCCTTGGCCCTTGCCAGCCTTATCATCGCCTCGACGATAGCTCGGTTGTCAGCCTCTTGGCTGCCGAAGCCGTCCACGAAGCTTTTGTCGATCTTGATACGATCGACTGCGATATACTGTAGGCGACCGAAGGAGGAGAAGCCCGTGCCAAAATCGTCCAGCGCGAAGCGGACGCCTATGGAGCGAAGTGCCTCAATATTCCGCTGGCATTCCCCTACGCTGTCGAGAAGCGTGCCCTCGGTTATTTCGATCTCCAGCCGTGTCGGATCGATCCGATGATTGTTCAAAGCCGCAGTGACCCTGAACGCATACGCCTCGCTTCGAAGCTCGACGGGTGAGGCGTTGATTGCAATCTCGAGATTCGGCCACCGCTGGGCCGCCAGGCAGGCCTCCTCAAGAACAAGATCGCCAAGTTGGGCGATGACGCCGCACTCCTCGGCAATAGGGATGAACACCTCCGGGCTGATAAGGCCTCTTGAGGGGTGCTTCCACCGAAGGAGCGCCTCAGCGCCAAACAAGGCTCCATTCGGGGCAGCGTAGACCGGCTGAAAATGCACCTCTAGATCTCTGCGATTCTGGATCGCCAGCCGCAGGTCGCATTCAAGTTCGCGGCGGTCTTGGACCAAGTCGTCCATGTGGGGGCCAAAGATCGCAAAGCGGTTCCTGCCCGCCGCCTTCGCATTATAGAGAGCGATGTCAGCCTTCCGCGTCAGGTCGGGAGGATCAACATCAGGTCCGATACCAATCACAACGCCAATGCTCGCACCGATGCTGATTGGCGTTCCGTTGATCTCGAACGGACGCCGCATGGATTCGATGACTCGCTTGCACGACTGCGAGATCTGATCGTTCGTGACATCCGTGATGACCGCTGTAAACTCATCGCCTCCGAGCCTGCCAACGACACTGTCCGGAAAAATCTCGCGCAACCTGTCCGCTACGAGCACGAGGAGCCGATCGCCAACGGGATGCCCCAATGTATCATTCACCTGCTTGAAACGATCAAGATCCATGAACAGGACCGCGTTCGACTGGGTCGCGGCAGACCCCGAGATCACTTGAGCCAAATGCTCGGCAAACCGCGCCCGGTTCGCCAGTCCAGTGAGGGTGTCGTGCCGAGCGAGATGTTCAAGCTCGGCCCTGCTCTGCCGTAGCTTCCGGTTTCGCGCACCAATCATCGCCCCCATTCCTGCCAGCGCGACGAACACGGATACTCCGACAGCACCTAGAGCCGGGCGAACTGACTTGGCGACCGCTTCCCCGGGTTCAAAGGGACGCCAGGAGAAGTATCCGAATTCTTTGCCATCAGCACTTCTAGTTGCCGCGAAAGACCGTTTGTCTTGCGGCGACTTGGTCCGGGCAAAGGTGAGGTCATCAAACTGATATTCGCTCGACATCCCCGTCAGGAAGCTGCCATCGAGATAACGAATGGCAACATGGAAATATATCTCCGAGGGGCTCTGCTTGATGTTCCCGGTGTCGGAGACGATCGGCTTCACGCTGACAATTGCCGGGTGGCTGTTGACGGTTGAGAGATCGCTTTCCCCAATACTCAAGACTTGGTCAGAAATCCCGGTGTCGTCACCGTCAACGAGCCTTGCGCGCAGCCGGTCCGCCAACGGCGACACGACATCGCGGACCTGTTGGTACGCTTTCGCCGAATTCGCCTCGTCCGAAGCAAAAACATATACTGCGCGACCATCCGGAGCGATCACATAAGCGCGGTCGTGCTGAAAGTAGCTGAACATCCACTTGCCGAGGTTCATCTCCATCCAGTCCGTATTGCCGTCGCTGACGTTTTGAACCGCATCGTCCCAGACAGTCGCACTCTCCTGGTCGTGGGCCACCGCCGCCTGCATTTTCGAAACGAGCGTCTCGGCAAGATGCTTTTGGCGCTCGGCTGCGATTTTATCGCTCCTTTCGGTGGCAAACTCCAGAACCGCGACGAGCCCAGTATAGATCGAGAGCGCAGCGAAAAGAGGAAGAACGAAGAGGAGGAGAAGCGGTCGCAAGCGCGCGTATTTCATACTCAGGAGCCCTTTTTATGTCCCGGTACTAGCACACGAACATTAAGGCGCGCTTTCATTCAAACCGGAACTCCAGAATGCAGCGAGCAAACATCTCGAATCAGCTGGCTTCGTTCCCTCTGCATGCACCCCAAACACGGTGCAAATAGGTTGGCTCTGCCGCGACTATGCAATCAATTCAAGCCGATTCAGCCAAACCGTTGAATTTGCTGCAACCGAGAAAAATCTGATTCAAGCATGGACGAAAAATCGATTCTGAAATCGTAAAAACGATTCAAATGCTGAAATAATTCTGGGCCGAGCGGCCGACCGACGACGGGGCTGATCCTCGAGGGTGGGGGACGTTCGCGATAGAGCCGGACTTGCGATCGCCATCGAACTGTGCGGAGGCATTCTGGTTCGCTTCCGTGACGTCGGCAGCCTCCTCTGCCGTGGGCTGCTCTTCAGCCCGCCTCCAATGACCTTCGTGAAAGCCGTCAAGACGGCCCTCCTCTTCCCAGATCTTATTTGCACTCTCCCAACCCGACGTAGTCATCGACGTGATCCGCAAGGCTGCGGCCGCAGTCCAGAGCCGCTGACTTACGCAACATTCGCTATTGAAAGGCCGTCGCAAGGCGGCCTTTGTCTCGTAGATTAATTCGTGGCGTCTGGTCGATCCGGATAGCTACGAGCGCATACTCGACAAGGAGGCCTTATGCAGATTCGTCGCAACCCCGCGGGATGCGTGCCAGCAACATACACGCACGCATCGAGGTTCGGCTCAATGAGCACTTCCACCATAAGATGCCGTGATCAATGTCGTCGGAGCGGGTTTTTGAAGAGGCGGACCGCAACTGCAGCCGAGCTTGAAGCCATCGCGACGATCGGCGCACCTCTCAATGAAAGCGAAAAGCATCGCGAAGAGGCGCTGAGATTGGGCATCAGAGCCTGGACCTCTCATCGGACAAAGTAAAACTCCACCGTTGGCGGCCTGGGGACATCGATATGAGGCCAGCCGTTTAAGGTTTGAGATCGAGCAGAGCGCGACCGCTTCCATCCATGGCGAATGGCACGGATGCATGTTGGTGGGACACCATCCAGCGGCCATCGCACTTCACCAGGCCAAGGGTTTGACGAAACCAAAGATCGACCTCGGTGCCGTCGGTCTTAGTTCCCGTCATGCGCGTCAGACCACTCCAGAAAGCAACGTCTCCGCCGACCGTTAGCTTGGCATCGCAAACATCGCCACCGATCGGACCTTCCCAGGTATTGAACCACGCCTGTAGGCCTGCCTCGTCCTTGCCGTGATAGACGAGCGGCGGCGCTAGCGAAAACTCGACAGAATCCTCGGTTTCGTAGGAAAGTGCGCCCTTGGCATCTTTTTCGCCGAGCGCGGAAGCGCGCATCGCTAGCATGGCGATAATCGTCTCTTCTTCGATATTGACTTTGGTTTCGCTGCTCATTGGCCGTTCTCCTGTGCTGTTGAAGCAGAGGACGAACGGGGGAACGACAATCCGACACCGACACACGAAGCTAGTGGAAATTTCGCGCCTGCACCTTCAAGATGTCGATATGGAGGTCCGGGATTTATCCCGAGCCGGAGACTATGCCGAAGCAGGATGCCACTTGCGCCACCTAACCAGACTTTCGGATTGAGCGCTTGAAAGAACAGCGCCTGAATAAAGGTCAGGGGTTGGGCGCTATCCGCATCTCCTTGGGATGCTGCGTCGGGACGGCTCGTGGCGATCTTAAGAGCGAGCCAAGCGAGGTAAACGACGCCACCCCACTTCAGCACGTTCCGAAAGGTCTCATTCTCCAACAATTGGCTGCCAAACACACCAAGTCCCAGAAAGATGATACAGATGCCGACGCCCGTGCCAAATACGTGCGGCAACGAACGCGCGAAGCCGTAGTTTGCGCCGGTTGTCGTCAGAAGCATGTTGTTCGGTCCCGGCGAGCCGGATGAAGCGATGGCAAAGAGGACCACAGATAGTATCCAATTCAAAGTCAAAGCCTAGCCTCTCCCAATTTTGGCAGTCGCGCCTGTCAGCATCCTGATCCGCCATCCCGTGACAGACCAAGGGGATGGTCGTAGATCGCCCAGTCGATGACGGCGGCGACAATCGGGTAGATGAAACTCAGCATACCGATGACGGGGGTCGAGAGCTGTGGATAGGCCGAGTAGATGATGACCCAAGCAATGCCCGTATGAATGATGCCAATGCCGAGAAGCCAGCCCCAGGACGGCGGCGAAATGGATTGGCCGAAGTGAACGAACGGAGCGAAGATCAGAACGCCCATGATCGTCTGGCAGAACCGGATCGCCGTTCTCGCGCGCGCCTTTGCCGCTACTTCCTCGCGATCGCGAGGAGGTTGAGAGGTCTCCAGCGAATCGAGCAGCTCGCGGGCATGCCGCAATCGAACTGACCGCGCGCTCGAATGCGGCCTCATTGAGCGCCAACACATCGTTTCTGGCAGCGGAGGTTCGATCCGCTGCCAGAGATGTTTCAACCAGGGACCTGCCTATTTTGCCGGGGGCTTGTAGGTAGATGCGATTGTGCCCGCCTTCTCTTGCGCAGCCTTGAATTCCGCGCCCGTGTAGGCTCGCACGGTTTTGACATTCGAGACGGCTCCCGATGCGCCGATGACGAGAAGTGCGGGGATCAGGTCAGCACCATCGTCGAATTCCGTGATTGCCATCCAGTCGGTTTCGCCGGTCGTGACGTAGAAAGAATGCAGTTTCCCGCCCGCTGCTTCCATGATGCCACGGGCCGCCTGTTCTCGGTTCGATGGATTGTCAATCATTCCCTTCGCCGACGTGGTTGTATAGCACCCTGTTGTTACGAAAAGTGGCATAGGACATCCTCCCTCGATAACGGGCAGATCGGGTGATCTGCCCAACACTCACTATCTCAAAAAACTTGGTGTTAGACGAGCGTGGGACCGCAGAGCGCCAATTTAGGTGACCTCCCTGGAGAGGCCGCCCGACGTGTCGCTCCATGTGCACGCGGGAAGGGCTCCTGGAAGCGCTGGCGCGTCAGCCGCAAACCGGCGTTACCGCGGTACGCCGTTGCATATTGTCCGATCCGCCAGGCCCTCAAGGCCATCTGCAGGATCCGCGCCCTGGCGTCGGGAAACCGACGAGAACTTTCCTGCGACTGGGAGGCAGACAGATGATACTGTCGGGGTCGGGCGGCGTATTTGACCGAGGGACAGGCGCCGCCCGCAGGGAGGTGCGCCATGCCGATCGCCACCGTGTCCAGCCGGATGCTCGCCGTAACAGAGGAAATGCGCGCGGTCATGGACTTCGCGCAACGGGTGCTCGAAGGAGATGGCCTCGGTCCAGATGCTTGCGATTTCATGTTCGGCAATCCGCAGGAGCCACCGTTGCGCGGCCTCGTCGATGCGCTGGTCCGCCACGC
Source organism: Rhizobium sp. LjRoot258 (assembly GCF_964254185.1). Taxonomy (NCBI): domain Bacteria; kingdom Pseudomonadati; phylum Pseudomonadota; class Alphaproteobacteria; order Hyphomicrobiales; family Rhizobiaceae; genus Rhizobium; species Rhizobium sp. LjRoot258. The sequence continues at coordinate 1,842,974 of NZ_CAXUST020000001.1, forward strand.
CGAGCCGCAGGACGTTCACTGGTTCGGCTACCAAAAATACGATGCCTTGGCGCGCGAGACGGTCGCTCGCAAGCTGAGCGAAACGCGCGGCCGCTCCTACGAACCGGCCGACATCGCCATCACCGCCGGAGGGTTCGGCGCGATAGCGGCGGCGCTGCTCGCCGTGCTCGAGGTGGGCGACGAGGTAATCTATCCGCGCCCCGGCTGGTTCGCCTATGGCGCTCAGATTCGCGGAGCCGCCGGCACGCCCGTTGCCGTGGACCTGTCGCCCGTCAATTTCGATCTCGATATTGAGAAGATCGCGGCCTCGATCACGTCGCGCACGCGCGTCGTCGTGGTGAATACCCCGCACAACCCAACCGGTCGAATATTCCCGCGCGCTCAACTCGATGCGCTCGCCGATATGCTTGCCGCGGCATCCGAGCGACACGGCAAGGTGATCTACCTGCTTGCCGACGAGCCTTATGCGCGGCTAGTGTTTGGCGGTAACGCCCATATCAGCCCGGCCGAAAGCTATCCGCACACGCTGATCGCGTACTCCTACGGCAAGACTCTGCTTGCACCCGGCGAGCGCCTCGGCTGGCTCGCGCTCGGGGCGGACATGCCAGAGGCCGATCGCATGAGGCTGCGCGAGGCGGTCGACATAGCTCAGGTATCGCATGGCTGGGCCTTCGCCGGTCGAACCCTGCAGCGGGCCCTGCCCGATCTTGAGAAACTCTGCATCGATGTTACCGCCCTCGAGCGGCGCCGCGATCGTATGGTCGAAGGCCTTAGGGCAGCAGGCTACGATCTACCGGTGCCCGAAGGCACCTTCTATCTGATTCCGCGATCTCCGATCCCGGACGACATGGCATTCGCGGCGCGCCTTGCGGCCGACGGCGTCTGGGTTCTGCCGGGGAGCGTCGCGCAGTTGCCCGGCCGCCTGCGGATCAGCCTCACCGCGAACGATGTGATGGTCGAGCGCTCGTTGCCCGTCTTTGCGCAAGCGATTAGGGAAGTCGCAGCGTAGAGATGGCGACCGAAGAGACCTGTTCATCCTGGCGCGCAAGGTCGACGGGATCGTCCCGTCCCGGTTCGGCGTCCGCTCCAAGTCGGAAAAAGGATTCGCGCTCGTTGATCAGCAGAGGTCCGTCTTCAAGGCGGAGGGTCTCGATCTCGACCGCAATATGCCGGCCGTGGCAGCCTTCGAGACGATCGCCTCGTCCTGCTTCCGGCAGTTCCGCCTCAATGAGGACGTCCTCCTGCATCGACGCAATCCTGAAGCCGTGCACCAGGCTCGCGTGGCGCTCCGGCGGTTGCGTTCGGCGTTTTCGCTGTTCAAGCCAATCCTGTCGGGCGAGGAGCCAGGGCGACTGAACGCCGAGATGCGATGGCTGGCCGGCGTACTAGGCGAAGCCCGCAACATCGACGTCCTGCTCGCGAAGGCTAAGGACGCCGGTCTGGTCAGCAAGCTGACAGACGCTCGCAGAGACGCGTACGACGATGCGATCGTGACGCTGAACTCGTCGCGCGCTCGGGCGCTCGCGCTTGATTTCAATGACTGGCTTCAGTGCGGCGAATACCTTGAATGGATAGCCACCGACGATCGGCCAGGCATCTCGGCGTCGGAGTTCGCCGCCGAGGCACTCGACAAGATGAGAAAGAAACTGAAGAAGCACGGCAGAGCGCTGGCGGCGGTCGACGACGAGCATCGTCATGAGGTTCGAAAGGACGCAAAGAAGCTTCGCTATGCGGCGGAATTCTTCGGTTCTCTGTTTGACAGCAAGCGTGGGGCACGGCGGTCCAAGGAGTTCATCGCCGGCATGGCGGATCTTCAAGACTATCTGGGGGCGCTCAATGATTTGGCGATCGGTCCCGACGTCCTCGAGAAGTACGCTTTGGCCGACCATCCGGCTCGCGACAGCGTCCTGTCCCATGCCGACAAAGACGTCCTCATTGATAAGGCGCAGGACTCGGTGGACAACATCCTCGATGCGAAGCGGTTCTGGCGATAGACGCATTCATTTGGCCGGGCGTCCCATCCTGCTGCTCAAGGACGTCGCGTTCGTCGCCATAGGGTGGCAAGGATTCCCGCCGACGTGCTGCCCCGCACCACATTCATCTGTGCCGACGTCGAAATCGGACAAGAAACGTACACGGTTACCCGGCAGTCGCCGATTGTCTGCCCTCATTCGACAAGTCGGATGGCACCGGGATTGTTGATCTCGTTGTTCGCCAGTTCCGACTTGCAATCCAGCTTGAACGTGCTGTTGCCGATCATTGTGATCTCCTGTGCGATGATGCGGACGCATTCGCCACCCGTCCCGCCATTGCCGGCGTACTGGACTTCCTGGGCCGCCGGCATGTAGATGATGCCGTTGAGGTGCGAGTTGCTGTTCCCGTTGATGACCGCAGGAGCTGTGTTGCTCCGGTCGGCGACAATCGAGAACCCGGCCCATGCGCCCGATGTCGGGGCGGTGACGTTGAAGGTCGAGCCGCCATGGATGTCGATTGCAGCACCGTTCAGCAGGAAGAAGGTGACCTGATCGCCGGTGAGGACCGACTGGCTGGCAAACTTCAATGTGCCGCCGTCGATAATGTAATTGCCGGGCTCCAGCTTCACATTGCCCTTGATTTCCAGACCGTCGTACGTCCCCGGCTTCAGCGTCACGGCATATCCTTCGGGAGGTTTGTTTGGTGTCTTGCCCGTACCATTGCACGTGCCGCCACCGCCGCCGCCGCCGACAAAGTTCTGTCCGCATCCGGACAGATCCACCGCTTGTCCGGCAGTCGGCATTGTTTTGCGCTTGAACGGGTCGATGGCCACAGCGCTTCCTTCGCGCGGTTGGCCGCACGCAAGAGTAGTGCTGCTTGGCGACGCCGAGACCTTGCCCGGCGTATAAAGACACTCCGTCTTCAGGGTTCCCGACCCGCCGACATAGATGGCTTCGTCGCTGCTTGAGTTTGCGGTGATCGTGCAGCCAGACGTATCGACCCTGGAACTACCGCTCACCTCGAACGCGCGGTCGGCTGTCCGATTGAGCGCCAGGATGCAGGCTTCGCCGCCCGTCTGGTAAGAAGCGCTGCTGTGGCGCGAGATAGGGAACGATAAGCGAGTGAGAAACACCGGCTGGTAGTCAAAAGAATAGTCGGCCGCCGCCGTTATCTGCTGTCCCACCTCCGAGTAGAGGATATTCAGGGACGGGGGAAGCACCACCGCGGGGGGTTCCCCGTTGCGTTGAGAGGGGTCCCAATTGCCGAAGAACGTCTCGTTCGCCATCTGAGTGGCTTCCGCCTCGGTTTGGCCCTCGCCGTAAAGCCGGACCGCCCTGAGCGCAGCGCTATCCAATGCCTCCTGCAGCTTGTCAGCCTCGAAACCGGCATTGGCGTAGTCAACCGCAACGGAAGCCGCCGCGAGTAACGGCACCATTGCCAGCGCAGTCAGAACTGCGAAGTTGCCGTCATTGTCGCGAACAAATCGATGAGCATGCCGACTGAAAAACTCAAGCATCGTTGCGCCCCGGATCCAATACAGCCACGAGGCACATTAATATATATCGATATAAGTATTGATTGCTTCAACTATTCGAATTCTACGTATCCTAGAGATATATTCCACCCCTCATACGGTAGCGCCCGCTCTTGCGCATTCCGGGAACAGGAAGACCTATTCAGCGCAAGTGCTCCAGGCCACCAATTTGCTCGGCAAGTAGCAGTCACGCGGGAAACACCGAGCACGTGCTCCGACCTACAAGGGCCACGGCGGCCGAGGTCGATCAGTTCCGCGGCGGAGACCGTGCATGGGCCGCTCAGGAGCGAGACCAGACACAAGGCGCAGTAACATCTTTTGAGTTCGGGGTTTCGCCCGCCGATAGGCGTTGGCAGCCCAATCGGATCGGTCGTCGAAACTGTTGGAATCTTCGTGGCAAAACGTCGCTGCGGAACCGGAGCTCAATGCCGGCTGCTATCGCATCGAAGCATAATAGGTCGCTGCAGCGTCTATTTCCTCTGGCGTCATGGCCGTGCGATATTTCGCATCTGCTCGCTGGTGTCATTCCGCCGAGATCCGGAAGCGAACGCCTCGAGCTGCGCCTTGATGTCGACAGCGGACTGACCGCCGAGCCATGGGCTACCAAGCTTGTTCTCGATGTCGCCGTGGCAGGACCCACAAGGCGCGATGCCTCTCATGGGCGATCCGCTGAGCACGACCGCTGGCACCGGGCCGGATCCGCCAGCCAAGGTCGCCGCTAAGATCGAAGAACTGCTGCGCGATCAGATGGACGACGCCGCCTTTGAGCTGCAACACATGATCTCGGGATCTGGCGATGCACGAACAGAGTGTTTCGAGACTGATACCAAGAGATAGATTGCTGATGCCCGTCCCAGGACATACGTAGACCCATCATAAATTCTTCAGGCTAAACGACTATGAAAGTCTCCGAACTCTCCTCGAGGCAAAACGTGCAGTCGAAGAAGGGCGCCGCTCTCAAACTGCACCTTCTAGCGCCTGCCAACTCGAACATCCCCGTGCCTCGCACCACGCCGCGGACGTTGCGGGAATCCGATGATCAAGCGAGCGCCCGTTCGCCCGCTGATCAGATCGAACCATCAGCTCTCCTTTCTGTCGCTCTGTTTTCGCTCAGCCTCGCGATCTTCGTCGTAGCGACATCGACCATGTTCGATTCCACTTGGTCCCAAGCCCTTCGTGACGCCGTTATCAGCCTCCCGGCCAGCTTGGCGATGTAGGGAGGCCAACTTCTCCACCGGATATCTTTTCGAGACAAAAAGTATCGGCGTCCCCTCGGAGAGCCTGAACGAGGTGATCCAAACGCAGCCGGCATGAGGTGATATCCACCTGTCAAAAGAAAGCCATGACCGCAATTGGCGGTGGGTTCAACTGATCGCTGCAACAGCGGCGGGAGGTGGCCACGGAAGGTCGGGTTAACCCCGGCTTTTTTGCATCTTGGTCGCCTTTCCGGGAGCCGCCTCGGTATAGCCGCTTCCCAATCACGTCGGATGTGCCTGAAGGGCTGCATAAGCGGACGATTCCGCCTTCTTCTTCAGCTTGCGGAGAACTGGGGTTTTCTCGGCAGGGTTCTCCCGATCGTCGGGATCGTACGCGGAGCCGACCTCATCCATTCGGTGCTTTATCGCGAGCGCGTAGATGGTATTCAGGATATGCGGATCCTTTACATGAGGATCTGTAAGCGCCAGAAGCGAGGCACGCACAATCTTCTTGCTGCTCGCTTGGGGACAACGGTTCAATACGAAATCGTAAAGCCCCTTGCCGGAAAGACCTTCTGTGGCGCCATCCAAAAGCGCTTCATAAACGCGTTTCCGCTTCTCACCCATGTTCCGCCTCCCTCTTGAACTTGTCGTGACAAACTCTGTCATAAAAACGTCATATGCAACAGACTGCAGCGCGCACTAGGGCGAGCTCTCCCAAACCCCAACCTCCAAGACAAAAGCTCCACTCGCATTGGCGCGCCGGCGGGACGGTTTTCGTGGAGGTCTCCCCAACATCGCACTGAGCGCGCGGTCTCAGGGAGGCCCGCAGAACGCACGTCAGGCGTTTGCGTAAGTCGCCGATCGCACTCCTGGGAATCCCTAGGCCGGCTCGCTGACCTCACCAAGTCCGGTGATAAATGTCATCCTATAGGACGCGCAGAGGTCTTTCACCCGGTGCTCGTTGCCGCGAAAGCCCTCACCGCGGGACAGCGCACGCTGCAATCGCAGGCACGGCACGATTTAGTTTTCGCGAAGGCCCATTTTGACGAGCATCAAGGAAACGTTTTACGAACGCGGTAGGCTCACCCTCATCTAACGGACGGGAGTGCCATGAGCATCAAAACCGCCATGTGCGTCTTCAGCGTCGACCGCTCGGACCAGGATATCAAGTCTGCTATCGAGTTCTGCGAAACGCAGGGCGCGCATATGACCGCGATGGTGGCGTCGAAATCGAAGGCTGGGTCGAGGGAAGGTCTTCCCCGCAGCAACGCCGCCCGACCGCGGTCGTAGCGATCGGGCGGCACCATCGTCGATCCTCGACCTATTGCCCCCAGAACGCCTGCAGCTCGTCGGTCGTGACCTTGCCGTCCTTGTTCGCGTCCACGCTGTCGAATATCCGCTTGTGGATCGCCGTCACCTCCTCGAAGGACAGCGCGCCGTCTCCGTCGGCGTCGGCGACCGCGAACATGATCTTCATCGTGTGCCCGCGCATCGCCATCATCGGCATGCCGCCGCCCATCATGCCAGGCTGCATCGGCATGCCGCCCGTCGCGCCGGGCTGCATCATCATGCACTGCATACCGCCAGGCATCATGCCTGGTCCGCCTTGCATTGTACCTTGACCCTGTCCCATCATGCCAGGCTGCATCATGCCCGCTCCACCCGGCATTGTGCCCTGGCCTTGTGCCATCATGCCCTCCATTCCTGACGGCGGGATCGCCTGCGACGAGTTCGCGGGATGATGGGGATCCGCCCCACTCGGCTGTGCGAAGATTGAGCCGGCTCCGCCGATGGCGATCGTCGCGGCCAGCAGAACCGCATTTGAAATTCTTGTCGTTCTCATGCCGTTTCTCCAATGAAAGAACACAAGGGGTAAAACACCAGCATTTGCGGGCTTTTCCTTGGGTTCTGTTGTTATTTGACCGGCATTTTCGCCGATCGGCTAAATCTCTTCCCTCCGCCGGACAGTTGTTTGCGTCCTTCGGTTCTCGAACCATTCTCCAATGCGTGACCCTGATGCTTGTGGCTTCGGTCACAGAGTGGCGTTCGGCTCCCGGCTTCCCATTCTCCTTGAGGAGCGCAGCCCAGATCCTGCCGGGCTCGCTAAAACACCATCAGGACAGCCGGGATATCGTCGACGCGCCTTCCGTGGTGCCAGTGCCGCGCGGCTCGTAAGCGCGCTGGTCACGCAGAATCTGGAAGGCGATCGTCAAAAGCTTGCGCGCGATGGCAACTCGCGCCTTGTTCACTCCTCTGATCTTCAATTGTTCATACTGGGCGCGAAGCTGCGCATCGGTGGCGATGGCGGGGGTGACGGCTTCGACGAAGGCCCAGCGCAGCCACTTGTTGCCCTGCTTGATGATCTTGCCGTGGAAGGTCTTGCCGCCGGAGGAATAGGTCGAGGGCACGAGCCCGGCATAGGCGGCAAGCTTCTTCGGGTTGCGGAAGCGCGATATGTCGTCGATCTCGGCATCGATCAGCCGGGCGAAGAACTCGCCAATGCCGGGGATCGTCTTCAACAGCTTGACGTTGGCATTGGCCTTGGTCATCGCCCGGATCGTTGCTTCCGACTGCTTGATCCTGATGTCAATGTCGCCGATGAAGTCGAGGCCACGGTCGATCTGGATGCGGTCGATCTCTGAGACGTTGACCTGCGCTAGCTGGACACGGCCGGCCCTGCCGAACAGATCGCCGAGCTTCTTGAGCTGGGCTGTCTGCTCCGGATAGCGATCAAACACCGTGACGATGCGGTTCTTCGTCATTGTGCGCAGCCGCACGTAAAACATCCGTTCGCGCAGCGCGACGCGAAGCTCCCGAGATTTTTCGCCGGGTGCCCAGGCCTCCGGCACCAGGTCGGCTCTAAGCAGATGCGCCAGCACCGTCGCATCGATCTTGTCGGTCTTGATCTTGGCGTCGGCAATCGCCTTGACCTTCCACGGATGGGCGAGAACGACATCATCACAAATGTCGTCGAGCCAGTCATACATCACCATCCAGTTGCGGGTGGCCTCGACCACGGCATGCGAGTTCTCCCGATACCGCTCCAAAAAGCCGCCAAGCGACTGACGGTCATTCTTCACACGGCCAGAGCGCAGCGTTTTACCCGCCGAATCCTGCACCACCAGATGGCTGTAGGATTTGTGGTAGTCGACGCCGATATGGTATTCATAAGAGGCAGTCATGCTTCCAACTCCCTTATTGAGATCTTCGAAACCCCAATAAGGTAAGCCGAAAGGCTGGAAGTGTGACTGTCCCTCGATCATCACCTGCATCTCAGTGATCCGTTCTCTCAGCGGGCGCGGCCTCTTTCATGCCACCTCCTTTGGCTTGGTTTGTATCCGCCTGCTTCCTGAAGGGGAGCAGGATGAATTCGAAGTCCTGTCCGGCGGACGCGCCGCCAAACCACTTAGTCGATCGACGAACGGCGCAGCCTGAGCGAGTTGCCGATGACGCTAACCGAAGACAGCGCCATGGCGGCGGCCGCGATGATCGGCGAGAGCAGCAGCCCAAGGGCCGGATAGAGCACGCCTGCCGCCACGGGCACCCCCGCCGCGTTGTAGATGAAGGCAAAGAATAGGTTCTGGCGGATGTTGCTCATCGTCGCGTGGCTGAGCTTGCGCGCCCTCGCGATACCCTGCAGGTCGCCCTTCAGCAGCGTCACGCCGGCGCTCTCGATCGCGACGTCCGTTCCCGTGCCCATGGCGATACCGACGTCGGCGGCCGCGAGCGCCGGAGCGTCGTTGACCCCGTCGCCGGCCATGGCGACGACACGACCTTCGCTTCGAAGCCTCGCGACCACCTTGCCCTTGTCCTCCGGCAGGATCTCCGCCTCGACCTCGTCGATGCCGAGCCGGCGGGCGACCGCCTGCGCCGTCGTCCTGTTGTCTCCGGTCAGCATGACGACGCGGATGTTCTCCTCCTTGAGCGAGCGCAGCGCCTCGGGCGTCGTCGCCTTGATCGGATCGGCGATGGCGACAAGACCGCCCACCTTGCCGTCGACGGCGACATAGATCACCGTCGCGCCTTCGCCGCGCAACGCCTCCGCCTCCGTCACCAGCGCCGAGAGGTCGACGCCCTCCTCCGCCATGATCCGGTGGCTGCCGATGACCAGCTTCCTGCCATCGACGGTTCCCGTGACGCCCTTGCCGACGGGGCTGTCGAACTCTCGGGCCTCGCCCAGGGCAAGGCCCCTCTCCTGCGCCGCGGCGACGATGGCCGCGGCAAGGGGATGTTCGCTGGCACGCTCGAGGGTTGCGGCCAGCCGCAGGAGTTCCGCTTCGTCGAATCCTTCGACGGCATTCAATGCGGTCACCTTCGGCCTGCCTTCCGTCAGCGTGCCGGTCTTGTCGACGACAAGCGTGTCGATCTTTTCGAAGCGCTCCAGCGCCTCGGCGTTCTTGATGAGGACGCCCATTCGCGCACCGCGTCCGACGCCCACCATGATCGACATCGGCGTCGCTAGGCCGAGCGCGCATGGGCAGGCGATGATCAGCACGGCAACGGCGGCGACGAGGCCGTGGGCGAAGCGCGGCTCCGGTCCCCAGACGCCCCAGGCCACAAAAGCGGCGACCGCGATGAGGATCACAGCCGGGACGAACCAGCCCGACACCTGGTCGGCCAGCCGCTGGATCGGCGCTCGGGAGCGCTGGGCGTCGGCCACCATGCGGACGATCTGCGAGAGCATCGTGTCGCGTCCGACCTTGCCGGCCTTCATGACGAAGCCGCCGCTCTGGTTCATCGTGCCACCGATCAGCTTGGCGCCGACCTCCTTGGTGACCGGCATGGATTCGCCGGTGATCATGGATTCGTCCACGGAGCTGCGGCCCTCCAGCAACTCCCCGTCGACAGGGACCTTCTCGCCGGGCCGTACGCGCAGACGGTCCCCGACCGCGACGACGTCCAGCCCGACGTCCTCGTCCGATCCGTCTTCACGGATGCGGCGGGCGGTCTTCGGTGAGAGGTCGAGCAGCGCCCGGATGGCCCCGCCGGTCTGCTCCCTCGCACGGAGTTCGAGAACCTGGCCGAGCAGCACCAGCACGGTGATGACCGCGGCGGCCTCGAAGTAGATCGCGACGGAACCGTCGGCGGCGCGGAACGTGGCAGGAAAGATGTCCGGCGCCGCCGTGGCGACGACGCTGTAGATCCAGGCCACGCCCGTTCCCATCGCGATCAGCGTGAACATGTTGAGGCTGCGGTTGAGGAGCGAGGCCCAGGCCCGTTCGAAGAATGGCCATCCGGCCCAGAGCACGACGGGCGTCGCAAGCACGAGCTGTATCCAGTTGGCGAGCCGCGCGCCGAGCAGCATGTGCAGGTTGGTGAGATGGCCGCCCATCTCGAGCGCGAGAACAGGCAGCGACAAGGCGAGTCCGATCCAGAACCGCCGGGTCATATCGACAAGTTCGGCGCTCGGCCCGGTCTCCTTCGTCGTGACCTCCGGCTCGAGCGTCATGCCGCATATCGGACAGGTGCCGGGGCCTACCTGCCGGATCTGCGGATGCATCGGGCAGGTATAGATCACGCCCTCCGGAGCCTCCGGCTGCCTAGTGGCCGCTTGCGTGGCCGGCCGCCCTTCTTCGTGATGGTGATGGCCGCCATGGGCATGGCCTTCATGGATGTTGTGGTCAGTCATGGACAGCTCCTCCGCGATGGCTTCCAGCGGCATCCGTTCCGCGGCCGAACCTCGGAAGGAACCGGGGAACCGCTCTGGCATAGGCGTCCCACGCAGCTCCGAACTCGGCCCGCGAAGCCTCCTCCTCCCGCTTCGCCAGGCGCACGTACACCCAGACCATCACCGGGAACATGGCGAGCGTCACCAAGGTCGGCCACTGTAGCAGGAATCCGATCATGATGACGACGAAGGCGTCGTATTGCGGGTGCCGGACCCGCGCGTATGGTCCCGTGGTCGCCAGACGGTGATCGCGTTGGGCTGCGTAGAGCACATGCCAGCTTGACGCGAGCAGCCAGAAGCCGGCGACGATCAGGATGTTGCTCAGGAGATGGAACGGCCCGAAATGCGGGTTGACGCGCCAGCCGAACATCATTTCCAGCAAGTGGCCGGCGTCGTGGGACCAGAAGTCGACGCCGGGAAACTGGCGCCCGAGCCAGCCGGATAGCAGATAGATGGTGAGCGGGAAGCCGTACATCTCCGTGAAGAGCGCCACGACGAAGGCGGAGAACGCTCCGAGCGATCGCCAGTCGCGCTTGGTCTCGAGCCTGGTGAAGCTCGCGGCGAAGACGATGAACACCACGGAGTTGATGATCACCAGACTCCAGAGTCCATAGGCGGGGGTGTCAGACATCTTCTTTCTCCTTCGGCTTATGCGGCGTCATGCCCGCATCGTGGCCGGAATGATCATGACCGGAGTGGGCGCCGTGTCCGTGATGCATGAACATGTGCATGAGCGGACAGGCCAGAATGAGAAGCCAGGGCAGGACGCCGAGCACATGCACGCGGTGCTCGTAGGCGATGAGCCCTGCCGCGATGACGGCGAAGGCGATGAAGACGGTTCGGCTGTACGTGCTCCAGGCCGACGGAGAGGAATGGTTCTGATTCATGAAGATGCCTCGGTTCCTTAGAGTTGGAGAAAGGGCTTCGCGGCTTCGAGAACGCGTCAGCCGATGCCGTCGTAGGTCACGTAGGCCATCATGCCCGTCGCCATGTGGTAGAGGTGATGGCAGTGAAGCGGCCAGCGGCCGGGGTTGTCGGCGTCGAAGGCGAGGACGACGCTTGCCATCGGCGGCAGCAGGACGGTGTCCCTGACCGCACCTGCGACCGGGGCTCCGTTGATGCCGATCACCTGGAAGTGATGCCCGTGCAGGTGCATCGGATGCGCCATCATCGACGCATTGCTGATTGTGACCTCGATCCGCTGGCCGCGCTTCACGACGAGACTGTCTGCGCCGTCGACGCCCCAGCTATAGGCGGCCATGTCGCCCGTCAGCGACAGATCGAAGCGGCGGTCGGCCGCACGGGTCGCCAGGGGACTGACGGGACGCAGCCGCCGCTCGAGGTCCAAGCCGAGAACCGGCCCCTTCGCGTCGCCCACGACGGCAATCTTTCGAATATCCGTCCCTGCCGTGGCCAGGACTACGCCCGTGCGCTCAACCGCCCCTTCGCGAAGGGCGAGGACTGGGAAGGCGCCGCCCTCCTTCGGCAGGCTCAGCCTGATGTCGAGGCGCTGGCCCATGGCGACGGGAAAGGATGTCCCGGCGACAGCCTCCACGCCCTGTCCGTCGACGGCGACCAGTTCTCCGAAAAGGCGGCCGGTGTCGATGGTGAAGGCGGTCGCCGTCGCGCCGTTGATAATGCGCAGACGGACACGGCCGCCTTTATCGACCCTAACGACTTCGGGGTCGTCGAGCGTGCGGTCGTTCGCGAGATAGGCGTCGTAGTCGATGTCGTTGAGGTCCATGGCCGCCATCCCCGGCATCGTCATGCCACCCATGTCGTTGCCCGGCATCATGTGCTGCATGCCGGCCATGCCCTGCATCGAGCCGTGGGCCATCGGCATGGCGCCGGGCGCGGCATTCCCTTTCAGCTTCGCCAGTAGTTCCTCCGCCGACAGGAAGGAGAAGTCGTGCAGCAGGACGACGACCTCCTGCTCGTCCCGTTTCCTATCGTCTGCGGTCCGCACGATCAGCGGGGCGGCGAGCAGGTTCTGCTCCTGAAGCGTATGGGCGTGCATCCAGTGCGTGCCGCCCGCACCAACAGCAAAGGTGTAGCGGCGGGTTTCGGACGGCTGGAGCAGTGCCGCCGGATTGTCCGGCACCCCGTCGGCCGCCCAGGGCGGCGTGAGCCCGTGCCAGTGGATCAGGGCCGGTTCGTCGATGGCGCTCGACAGAGCGACGTCGAATTCGGTTCCGGCGTCCAGCGCCAGTCCCGGCCTGCCGTCCGGCTGGACAAGGCCGAAGACTCGGGCGGATCTGCCCTTGACGTCGATGGTCCTGTAGCCGACGGACAAGGCGCGTGGCGCGGGAGACGTTTTGGCCGTCTCCTGCGCAAAGGCGCGCATGGGGCGAAGGATGGCCGATGTGCCGAGCGCGGCTGCGCCGACCATCAGGTCGTTGAGAAATTCGCGGCGTTTCATTGTAGTTGGTCCTGCTTTCCGGGTCGGCTGCGCCGACCATTGGTCGTGGACGTCCGGAGGGAGGCCCGTGGAAGCAACCGGATGCCGCGACGAGGCGGCCTCCGGCATCCTCAGACCGGAAGACGAGGAGGACCGAGCGTCGGCGGAAGCGCCAGACCGCTGCCGGTCTGGTCGCCCCATGGGAAACGAAGGAACGTGGCCGTGGCTGCGGGAGCGTCCGTCCTGTCCATGCTGGCCAGGACGATGCAGAAGCCGCATGGGACGGCGCAGCAGCCCTTGTGGTCGGGAGTGTGAAGGCCGCTTGGGAGCGAGACGTGGGCGTCCTTTGTCAGCACGGAGGAATGCTCGAGCCCTGAGTGTCCGTGGGCCGGACGTTCATGGCACTGCATCGCCTGCACGCCCGCCACGGGCGCAAAGAGAAGCGCGAGTGCGACCAGGAAGGTCAGCACTGCGTTCATCCATGTGAACCTGCGGCGGTCGGCGGCCATGTGCTCGGCTCCGTTCCCCTGATCAGCCGAAGCGTCGGCTGATCACGTTGAAGATAGCGGCGATCAATGCTCCCGCATAGCCGCCGAAGATGACACTTTGGATGATGCCCAGCGCCAGGCTTCGAAGATCGAAACCGGTCAGTCCCAGGTAGAACTGCAGCCACGGCCTGTGGAGCCCCCAGTCGGGAGCGACGAAGCCGAGGAGCATGCACAGCAGGAACGACACGATTGCAAAGATAGCTAGCGTCGCACCGAGCACCGGAACGGAAACATGTGCTGGCGTCGCCGAAGACGGCTCGGGAACGGAGTGCAGAATCGTATTTGCCATTGGTAACCCTCCGATGCAACTGTCCATGCCACTACGACGACTACGAATATTGGACCTCTCCGAGCGGGCGATCCTTGATTCAGATCAATTGTACTCGAGTGGTATCGACAATCTTGCTTCAAACGCCTGAAAACGTGCCGGGGTGCATCGGCGGCGACGACGCGCAGGGATGCACAACTGAAGTCCAAGAAGTCGTTGACAGTGGCTCTCAGCCAGGTGCTCTGTAAGCGTAAGAGCCTGGAAACGGCGCCCCCGCCAGGATATGTCACCAGCACTGCGCTACCGGGTATAGTCTCTGTCTTAGACAATCCCTGGCGAACTGACTTGCGGGTCGGACCTACGGGCGCCGGCCCTCTTCTGCTTTTGAAGTATCCGCTGCCGACTGGGTTCACAGTATGGGTTATCCGATCCACGTGGGTGGCATCGAGAGAGGAGGTTTCCTGTTTGATTTCAATGCGGCTGGTTCAGGCGTATGGGCCATTCGTCAGACTTTGACCACTGGATTGTAACGATGATTTCGCCGCGGGCACTGGATTGGGCGACAAGGGAACTTTGCTGCGCTTCGCTCCTGCTTCGCCGGAAGCATGCGGCGAGATATCATGAGCGCCAAGTGCTTGTTAAAGCAGGCTCGTGCACAAGGGTTCAGAACGGAGTTCGTCGGGCTTGGCGGGATGGAGGTCTTTTAGCCCAGCGAATTTCAAGACCCTTGGGAACCAAGTGCGGGGCACTGATCCATCCGAATACGGATCGCATCGACTTTGACGAACATCAAAGAAACCTTGCAGGAACGCGATACGATCCAGCTCTCAACATGGAGGCAGTGCGATGAGCATCAAAACCGTTATGTGCGTCTTTGACGTCGACCGCTGGGACCAGGACGTCAAGTCGGCGATTGAGTTTTGCGAAACACAGGGCGCCCATATGACCGCCCTCGTAATCTGCATGGGCGGCGTGCCAGCGATCGCCACCTACGAAGCGATTTCTACGACCTGGCTCGAAGGCCAACAAAGGGAAATCGACCGCCTCGCCGAGGAGACGACGGCAGTAAAAGAAGTCCTAGGGAAAACCGAGCTGTCCTTTGACGTCCAGGAGATCTACACAGAGTTCGCATGGGCTGAGGAAGACATTGCTCAGCATGCGCTTTACGCCGATCTCGTCCTTGTTGGAGCGCAAGCTGCTGGCAATGAGGATCTTCAGAGACGTATCATCGATGGCGCGCTGTTCCAATCTCCGACGCCGATCCTGATTAACCCACGTATGCAGGCCGTTGCCTCGTTTCCAAAATCGATTCTGCTTGCCTGGGATTCAAGCGATGAGGCCGCGCGGGCGGCCCGCCAATCCTTGGAATTCCTCAAGGGTTGCGATGCCGTGCATGTGACGCTCGTAGATCCCGTCGCAAGGAGCTGGGAGAACGGTGAAGAGCCGGGATCCGACATCGCCATGTTTCTCACTCGCCACGGCGTGAGGGTCGAGGTTGACCGGGTGGCCAGCGGCGGACGCCGCGTGGACGAAACCCTGCGCCAACATGCGACGGACGTGGCAGCCGACATGGTGGTCATGGGTGCCTATAACCACCCGCGGATACAGCAACGCCTGTTCGGAGGCGTCACCCGTTCGATGCTGAAGGACAGCCAGGTTCCGCTCTTCTTATCGCGGTAAATGCATACTTCTAGCGGCCCTGTCGTTCGGGCTTGGCCGCTAGAAGCGATGACAGTGTCGTGTTTGCGTCCGGGAGGGCGTCATGAAACCACAGTTCCATCTGCCATTGACCACGCATCCGGAAGCGAGTTCGTTTGCGATAATCGAGAACGCTATCCAGTTTTCGTTACATCAGGGTGCCGATCTTGTCGCCAGCCTTGCTGCCGCACGGCGCCATGGCCACGAAGCTGCCGAGACTTATTCAGACGACGACGAGTTCCAGGCCGACCGCTTTGACCGGGATGTCGCAGCTCAGCTCGTCAGGCATTTGCGAGAGCGGGCCGAACGGGTTGCTCTCGACGTTAGGCTCGTCCCCGCTGAGGCCGAGGCGATGTCGGCGACTATGCGGCTGGCCGAACTTGCTCGCGCCTACGACGTTACGATCCTGGAAAACACCGAGCTGGCGAGGCCGATCATTGAAAGTCTCTTCTTTGACAGCGGTCGCCCGCTGCTTCTCCTACCGTCGGGGGACTTCTACGGTCGCATCGACAATATCGCGATCGCATGGGATGGGAGTGCAACGGCGGCCCGCGCGGCTTCCAACGCATATCCGATGATCCAATCGGCCACGAAAGCGACAGTGATACACGAGTGCGCTGCGGCTCCGTGGAGCGAGGATCTCCTTGATCGCTACGTGGAAGCGCTGAAGCATTCAGGGCTCGAAGTCGCGTTGGCTGCCGTGCACAGCGATGGAGAGGATGTCTCTACCGTCATCCAGGACACCGCCATCGAGGGCCATGCCGACCTTCTTATCGCTGGTGCCTATGGGCACACCAAGCTGCGCGAGGCCTTGGTCGGCGGTGCGACACGCAGCCTACTCGACAATCTCCGTATTCCGACCCTGCTATCCCACTAGGTTAGGGCTCGAAGGGCGTTCAAGACTACCGCGACGTCGATCGCCTCCTGGATCAGAGCGCCCTGGACCGGCGGCAGAAGTCCAACTCCGGCGAAAACCATCGCGACAGCAGACAAGCCGATACCGGCTGCTACGCTTTGAAGCGCGATCGTTTTCGACCGCCTCGCCACCTCCAAAGCGGTCACTACGCCGTTCAAACCGCTCTGCAGAAGCACGACGTCCGCAGCCTCAGCCGCCGCAGCCAAATTACCGCGGGCGATGGCGAGTCCGACGTCGGCCGCCGCCAGTGCCGGGGCGTCATTGACACCGTCACCCACCATCATCACTCTGCCGAGCGCCTTCGTCCTTCTGACGATTTCGACCTTGTCTGCCGCACTGAGATCTGCCTCGACAGCATCCATTCCAAGACGATCGGCGATTGCCTTTGCGACCTCGAGCCGATCGCCGCTTGCGAGCGAAATATGCTTTATGCCGAGCTTACGAAGATCTTCGATCGCATAAACGGCATCCCCCCTCAGAAGGTCTTCGAAACGTATTGCCCCTAGAACCCGTTCACCCACGCATACAAGCGCACTGGCCGAGGCGTCGGGAGCCGACATCTCCGGCTCGATACCCTTTGACCTGACGAAGGCAGGCCCTCCGACAAGAACACGTCGCCCTTCGATCATCGCCTCGACCCCCTCTCCCGCCACCTCGGCCGCCTGCTCCGGCTTGCTGAGCAAAAGATGCCGACTTTGCGCTTCTGAGACGATGGCCCGGCCCAATGGGTGAGCCGATGCCAGCTCCGCCGATGCGGCCAGCCGCAACAGCGCGTCTGGGTCGTCCGTGCCGAGAACGTCAGAGACTGTCGGCTGCCCAATCGTCAGGGTGCCCGTCTTGTCGAAGATGATGATCTCGATCTTCGACAAGGATTCGAGCACGCCTGCGCCCTTGATCAGGATTCCTCCGCGGGCCGCCTTCGATATCCCCGCCACCAGAGCCACAGGAACGGCCAGGATGAGGGGACAGGGCGTCGCGACGACGAGGACCGCCAGGAACCTGACGCTGTCTCCCGATGCAGCCACTGCGGTTGCCGCGACGAGAAGGGTGAGTCCCAGAAACCAGATTCCCATCCGGTCCGCGACCCTGTAAATTGGCGCCTTGGATTGCTTCGCCTGCTCGACGAGCCGCAGAACATGCGCATAGGTACTGTCTTTGGCCGTCTTCGATGCGATCAGATCGAATGCGTCGCCGGCGTTGGATGCACCACTCTGCACGACCTCGCCCTGCGTAAAGCGGACGGGCAGCGGCTCTCCCGTCAGTGCGGACTGGTCGACGACGGCCGTACGCCCATCCACCGTCCCATCGACGGGAACGACATCGCCACGCCGAATGAGGAGGTGGTCTCCGGGCGCGATCGCATCGATGGGAATCTCTATGAAAGCGCCGTCGTTGACGCGCAGCGCGCTGCGGGGCACTCGTGAGAGAAGGTCAGTCATACCGCTTTCGGCACGACGATGCGCATAGAATTCGAGGAAGTGTCCGCCGGCGTACATGACCGAAACGATCGCGCCAGCGAGGTATTGGCCGAACCACAGCGCCGTGGCCATGGCCAGGGCCGCGATGAGATCAAGTCCGAATTCTCCCCGTCGAAGCTTTGAAACAATTTCGAACAGCAGGCAGGAAAGAACGATGACGTTGCTTGTAACGAGAAGAACGTTCGCGGCGAGTCGAACTTCCAGCAGTGCAAAGATAAGACCGCTCGTCAGAAAAGTGAGAGCGGAGCAAAACAGGATAAGGGGCCAATACCGCTCGACAAGGAACTTCGCGCGGTTTGCGAACGCAGCCCACTTGTCGATTGATGCGGCTTCGAGCGATTGCATGCCGCTCGTCCTCCTTGAAAGCTGCGCTACGGGAGAAACCTGTCATAAACCAAGTTGGCTTCCTTGATCTATGACAATGAACGAGAGGGACATTCGCGGGAAAAATTGTGCCAGTTGCCCGTCACCGGGGAGGACGCCATGCCTTATGACTATGTCGTTGGCGAGTTGTTGCGAGATGACGAACTTGCGGCTTTCGCCCTTATCTGCAGCGTCGCACCTGCCTTCGAGGAAAAGGACTGGGCGGCGTTGTGCGATGACACTCGGAACTGGCACTGCATCAGCGCCAGCGATCTGGCGGGGCGCGTGAGAGGCTTGGCCGTTTTCAGGCTTCGAATGCACCCGGAGGCGGGCTTGCTCATGGATGTGCCGATCTTCATCGCCCTTAGCGCTGCTGATCACCACGGGATCGCCGAGAGCCTGTTTTCATCGCTTGAGGCTCAGGCGACTGCGTGCCGGTTCATGCGCGTCTGGACCAACCTACCCGGTAACCTGCAAGAACTGGAGGATCCCGTCCTTTTTCGCCGTTGGGATCATGGACTTATCTATCGCGTCCATCCAAAGCCGCAAGAACCGGCTTGGCGGTGAAGACGTAGCCGACCGACCGAACGGACTTTATGAGCTTCGGTCGCGCCGGATCGATTTCGATCTTTCGTCTCAATCGGGAAATCTGTGTATCAATCGAGCGGTCAAAGGGATCCCGCTCCCTGTGTCGCGTGAGATCCATCAATACGTCTCTGCTCAGAACCCGACCCGCATTGTGGACAAATGCGTCCAGCATCTCGAACTCCCCGGTGGAAAGCTCCACCTCGACGTTCTCGGGATTAAGAAGCCGTCGTTTTTCCCTGTCGAGGCGCCAGCCTTCGAAAGCCAATACTTCATCGGCGTTCGGCGCCGGTTTTCTGGCTGTTTGACAACGGCGTAGAATCGATTTGAGCCTCGCGTGAACCTCACGCAGATGGAACGGCTTCACGACATAGTCGTCCGCGCCGACCTCGAGGCCGACCACGCAGTCGACGACGTCCTCGCGTCCAGTGAGTATCATTATCGGCACGTTCGAAACGCTTCGTATCTCTCGGGCCAGATCTATCCCGTCCTGGTCAGGAAGGACGAGGTCAAGAAGCACGATGTCGAAAGGTTTCGCGCTTAGCGCCGATCTCATTTCCTTGCCGTTTGTGACGCAGGTGACTTTGTAACCTTCGTGTTCGAAGTACCGCTGAAGCATCTGCCGGATGCGGGGATCGTCGTCGACCACAAGGATTTGCGTTTCTACTGGAGACCCCATAGTCATCACCGCTTCTGGATCACTACTGTTGAACGAGCCCTTGGATCAGGCGCAGAACGCCTGGGCAAGTCCTGTTGGTCAACTGCGCCTCTGGTTGCTAGCACCGGACCGGACATGACTGAGCGACGCTTCGAAAAGGGATCAGCGCACCAACCGTCATTGGCTATAGGCATCTCCATCCGGCATTCTCCAAATTCAGTCCATCTTTTCCAGTCGCGCCCAGCGCGCCATTTCTCCCAGGACAGCAGATCCGGCGCCCCCACGGGATTGTCGTTTGACGGGACTAACCGGAGCGATTTGCGCGTCACTTGTCGGTGCAACCTCGCAGAACATTTGCATGAGCATGTTCATGACGACCGCGACGCGCCCATCGGAGATCGAGTAGTAGACTTGGCGCGATTGGCGACGGGTCTCGACCAGTCCCGCCTGGCGAAGTTCCGCGAGTTGCTGCGAAAGCGCCGGCTGCTTAAAGCCGAGTTCCTCCTGGATTTCGCCAACGGAACGCTCTCTTTGCGCGATGTAGCAAAGAAGCATCAGCCGGCTTGGCGTGCTGAACAGCCGCATGAACTCCGCAGCCTCGACGGCCTTCTCCTGCATTTCTTCAAGGGGGAGAGCGGCACCACTCATCCGCGCCGCTCCCGGTAGTACCAGGACTCGCCTTTGCGAAGTTCGTTGGCTTCCTCCATTGAGGTCGTAGCAGGCTCCAGCAGCGGATCGCCATGCTTCCAGCCCTCGGGCGTGAGAGCCCCTTCCCTTTCCGAGGTCTGCAATGCCTCGACAAGGCGGAGGAGTTCGCCAACCGATCTCCCGACGTTCATCGGATACCAGACGATGGCGCGAATAACGCCTTTCGGATCGATCACGTAGGTGGCCCGCACAGTCCCGCTGTTCTCGGAAGAATTGTCCAACATGCCGTAAGCTCTCGCGATCACCATCCCCGAATCTTCGATCAGAGGGAACGGCACCTTGACGCCGAAGCTACGTTCGATGTCACGCAGCCATGCGACATGAGAATAGAGGCTGTCGACCGACAGGCCAAGGAGATCGCAGTTCAGTTCGGAAAAGCTCGCATGGGCACGAGCGAACGCGATGAACTCGCTGGTGCACACCGAGGTGAAGTCGGCCGGGTGAGAGAAGAACAAGAGCCATCGTCCCCGATAGCTCAAGAGGGACACTTCCCCAGTAGTCGAGCGGGCGGTAAAGCCAGGGGCCCTGTCGTTGATCCGCAAAGCCGCTGACGCGGCCTCCAAATTTTCAGTCATCCCGTCCATTTCTACCTCTGTCCATGGCCAGCACGGCGAATCCGCCAAACGTCAAAATACATACTTGTATAATTAATGTAAATATATATTTTAGTGATTGCAAATGGAGAAGGTCATGCCCCACTCGGCTATCGCCACCCACCTTTCACACGCGTCCGGGATCGTCCGACAAGCTCTTCAGGATCATTCCAAGCGGCCTGCAGTTCGATCGTTCTTCGATCCCGCGACGTTCACCGTCAGCCATGTCATCCGCGATCCGAACTCGAAGGCCTGCGCCATCGTCGACAGCGTGCTCGACTATGATCCGGCGTCCGGGCGAACGGCGAACTTATCCGCTCGCGCCCTTGTCGATTATGTGAAGTCCGAAAGTCTGGAAGTTCAATGGCTTCTCGAGACGCATGCGCATGCCGACCACCTGTCGGCCGCGCCGCTCCTGCAGGCTGAACTCGGCGGCCAACTCGCCATCGGCCGCGAGATCGTTCGCGTTCAGGAGGTCTTCGGTAAGATCTTCAACGCTGGCACGGAGTTTCAAAGAGACGGCAGCCAGTTCGACCAACTTTTCCGGGACGGCGACCGCTTCAAGATCGGAAATCTGGATGCGACGGTTCTTCACGTTCCCGGCCACACGCCGGCTTGTCTGGCCTATATCGTCGGCGACGCTGTCTTTCCCGGCGACACTCTGTTCATGCCCGACTACGGAACGGCGCGCTGCGACTTTCCCGGCGGCGACGCACGGACGCTCTATCGATCTATTAAGCGCCTAACCCAGCTTCCCGACGAGGCGCGCATGTTCATGTGCCATGATTACAAGGCATCGGATCGCGACGACTACGCTTGGGAGACGACCATCGGCGCCGAACGCGCAGGCAACATCCACGTGCATGAGGGAGTGACCGAAGACGAGTTCGTCAAGATGCGCAACGATCGCGATGCCACTCTGGCCATGCCGAAGCTGATCCTCCCCTCGGTGCAGGTGAACATGCGTGGGGGCAAGCTGCCCCCGGCCGAGGACAATGGCATTCACTATCTGAAGATTCCAATCAACGCACTATAGGCACACATGTCTCACTTGAACTACATCTGGCCGCTTTCCGGCGGCCTTCTGATCGGCCTGTCAGCAGCACTTTACTTGCTACTCGACGGCCGCATCGCAGGCATATCCGGCTTGACCGCCTCTGCCTTCGGCTGGACCGGTGCGGGCATCAGTCCCCTTGGCATCGGCTTCATTGGCGGGATCGTCGGTGGCGCCGCCATCGCGTTCACCTATATTCGGCATGCCGAGTTGACGATCGTATCGTCACCGATGCTTCTCATTGCCGGCGGCCTGCTCGTAGGCTTCGGCACACGACTGGGCTCGGGCTGTACCAGCGGTCACGGCGTCTGCGGTCTGGCAAGATTGTCGCCGCGTTCGCTCGTTGCCACGGCGACTTTCATGGCTGTTGCGGCAGCGACTGTCTACGTGATGCGCCATCTGATCGGAGGGCTGTGATGACCAACCGTATCCTTGCTTCGGTCTTCTGCGGCATTCTCTTCGGCATTGGCTTGGTCGTATCGGACATGGTCAACCCGGCTCGAGTGCTTGCCTTCCTCGACGTCGCCGGAGACTGGGATCCGTCTCTCGCCTTCGTCATGGGCGGCGCGTTGATCCCCTCGTCCGTAGCCTATGCGATCAAGCAATATCGATCGCGCCCGGCGTTCGATACAGAATTTCATGTTCCGACCAGCCGCTCCATAGATGCCAGGCTCGTCTCCGGCGCGGTTCTCTTCGGCTTGGGATGGGGCCTGGTCGGTCTCTGCCCCGGCCCTGCGATCGCATCACTCGTCATCGGCCGTTGGGAGACCGTTCTGTTCGCTGTGGCCATGATTGCGGGCATGTTCGCCTACCGCATCGCCCAATCCGGGCAAGGCGCGCCGCTTCGCCTTCATTGAGCATGAGGAGGCCGCGCGGCGGCACAAAACCATCGCCATGTACCTCGATCCAATGCAATATATTCTTGGGGCCGTTTCCGGCGGACTTGTAGGCTTCACGCTTGGGATGTTCGGCGGTGGCGGCTCGATCCTTGCCGTTCCCCTAATGGTCTACTTCGTCGGCGTTCCGAGCACTCACCTCGCAATCGGGACGAGCGCCTTTGCAGTGGCCGCCAATGCGTTCGCAAACCTCCTCGGGCATGCGAGGCTCGGCAATGTCAAATGGCGATGCGCAGGCGTCTACAGTGTCGCGGGCATCGTCGGAGCCTTCATCGGGTCGACCGTCGGCAAGATGATCGACGGACAGAAGCTGCTTGTATTCTTCGCACTTCTGATGCTCGTCGTCGGTTTCCTGATGCTCCGTAGGCGCGGAGCGGAAGGCGATCCAGGAGCGCAATGCTCACGAGGGAACGTGCACAAGGTGGTCGGTTTTGGCGGACTGACAGGTGTGTTCTCCGGCTTCTTCGGTATTGGCGGCGGCTTTCTCATCGTTCCAGGCGTGATCGCCTCGACCGGAATGCCGATCCTCTTCGCAATCGGATCGTCACTCGTCGCCGTCACGGCATTCGGATTGACGACTGCGCTCAACTACGCCCTATCCGGATATGTAGACTGGTTGCTCGCAGCGGTCTTCATCGCCGGCGGCGTGGTCGGAGGATTGGTTGGTGCCAATCTCGCCCGACATCTTTCGGCGCGTAAGGGGCTTTTGAACAGCCTGTTCGCCGCCCTAATCTTCGTCGTTGCCGCCTACATGCTTTATCGAAGCGCCGGTCAGACATTGAGTGCCTAATATCGGACACGAAATCGAACCTGGCCTGTCGGTCGGATTTTCCGCTCGCTGCCGTGGCCCATTGTCATGCTCGGGCTAGCCGACCGGAACGCAGCGTCGGCGAGAGCGGCAAAACAGCGCTCGGCGGATCATCGCGCATCGGACAGGAAATCGACAGCTTCGCAGCCGTATCGATGTCCCTGTCACCCGCAACGGGTACCAACAGAGGACATTGTTCATGACGCTGAAACTTATCGCCGCTATCGCCATCGCATCCGCAACGCCCGCCCTGGCGCTCGCAAGCCCGAGCTGCACCGGTGAACCGAAGTCCAAATGGATGTCCGAAGAGGCCATGAAGGCGAAGATCGACGCCATGGGCTACAAGGTCAAGACGTTCGAGGTTACGGGCAACTGCTACGAAATCTACGGCAAGGATAAGAGCGGCAACCGGGCCGAGGTCTATTTCAACCCGGTTTCCGGGGTGATCGTCCAGAAGGGCGACTGAGATGACGATGGTCTCATCGAAGAGGGAGGGCTTCGCGCCCTCCACCACCGTCCAGCGCACGATCCAGGTTTGGGATCCCGTTGTCCGGGCATTTCACTGGACGGTGGTCGTGGCATGCATGCTCAACCTCTTCGTACTCGAGGAGGGAAAGTACTGGCACCGCGTCACAGGATACGTCGTTGTCACCGCAATCCTCGTCCGCGTCATCTGGGGGTTCATTGGCACGAAACACTCCCGTTTCAATGATTTCTTGCCGACGCCTTCGAAGGTGATGGATCAAATCCTGGACATCCTCGATCGGAACGAAAAGCGCTACATTGGCCACAACCCTTTAGCTTCGGTGATGATGCTCTGCCTGATGGCATTGCTGGCGGCAACGGCACTGACGGGCTGGATGACGACGCTCGACGCCTTCTGGGGAGAAAAGTGGCTGGAGGAATTGCACGGCGCAATCGCCAACAGCATCATGGTCCTCGCTTTCATCCATGCCGGCGCCGCTGTCATCGAAAGCTGGAGGCACAGGGAAAATCTGGTCTGGTCGATGGTTACAGGTCGAAAGAAGGCATGAGAATTCTGCTGATCGAGGACAGCTTACGGCTTCGCGACCTACTTTGCGAAGCTATCAGGAGCGTCGGTTGGAAAATCGACGCCTTCGCGACGGCGCAGGAAGGACGTCTCGCTCTCAACGGAGCGGAGTACGATCTTCTCCTTCTTGATCTCGGCCTGCCCGATGAGGACGGAATCGATGTTCTGAAATCACTGCGAAGTTCAAAGGTTCAGACGCCCGTTCTCGTGTTGACGGCACGCGGCGCGATCGACGAGCGTATCGTTGGCCTGGATGCAGGCGCGGATGACTATCTTGCGAAGCCTTTCCACAATGGCGAACTGATCGCGCGCATTCGTGCTCTCATGCGTCGAGCTCCCCTCACCACGATGCCAATATTGGAGTTCGCTGCCCTTCAACTCGATGTCGCTTCGCGATGCCTATCCTGCGCCGGCACCGAGATCGCACTGGCCCCATCGGAAAAGGATCTGCTCGAACTTCTGATGCGCAATGGTGGCAAGGTGGTCTCCAAGGCTAAGATAGAGCATGCATTTTCAGAGTTCGGCGACGAAAGAAGCAGCAATGCGGTCGAGCTGGCGATATCGAGGCTACGCAAGAAGCTCGATGGGCATCCGACCGGCTCTTCGATCGAAACCGTCCGAGGCGTCGGCTACATGATGCGAGAGGAAAGCGCGTGAGCCGCTCACATCCTACCCTCGGTGCGATCCTGACCAGACGGATTGCGTTCTTTGCATTGCTCGCGATGGTCGTGCAACTCTCCGTCATATTCTCCGACTACTACTGGAACGTCGGCGAGCTATCGCGCCTGTTTGTCGAGCAGGAAACCGAGCGTCTAGCCTCAGGCATAACCGTGGATGGGGAAAGCGTCCGATACCAGCTTCCTGAGAATATCAAGCAGCGCTATCAAGAGCCATCGTCCGGCTACGTCGCGAGAATACGCGATGCCACTGGCGCACTTGTGTTCGAGTCCTGCGACGACGCCTGCGAAAGCCGGTTTCTTCCAGCGGATGTGAATCCACCGGATTTTTGGCTGAGGTCGCTGAAGCCAGGTAAGCCGTTGACCCTGGTCGGCGGTCGCGCGTTCGTGGTTGGAAATCAACGGTTCGTCGTCGACGTCGCAACAATCGACGATCCGCAAAACGTAGTCTCCTCCGTCTTCTGGAAGGAAGTCATCGAACATATGCTGGTGCCGATGAGCATCTTGCTGGTCCTGGTTCTCGGCGCCACCCTGCTCTCCGTACGACAGGCATTGAAGCCGGTGCGTGCCGCAGCCGACGCGGCTGATAACATCGATCCGATGGATGCACGTTCGCACCTGAATTTCGACGAGATGCCGCGCGAGGTCGCCCATCTCGCTATCGCCGTCAATCGCGCTTTCGAGCGCGTGGGCGAACTGATGACGTCACAGAAAGTTCTTACATCAGGCATAGCTCACGAAATCCGCACGCCACTTGCGGCCATAAAGCTTGAACTGGGAAACATCGACCATCCGCGTGCCCGCAAAGCGGAAGCCGATCTGGATGACCTCGTACGCTTCGTCGCAGAACTGACGACCCTCGCCCGACTTGATAGCTTCGACCATGGCATGTTTGAGACCGTCGACCTCGTCGCGCTTTCGTCCTCAGTCGTCGAGCAACTCGCTCCGTGGGTCTATGGGCAAGTTCATTCCCTCGAGTTTTGCCCTCAAGTCGAAACCGCCCTCGTTCAAGGGGCGCCGGCGCTGCTGAAGGATGCCTTGCGTAATCTCGTCGAAAACGCCGTGCGCCATACGCCAGCCGGAACTGATATTCTTGTGTACGTGGGGAGCAATACGGTTCGTGTCGAGGATCGGCATCGAGGTGGTATGCGGCGAGAAACCAGCGCGTCCCACTGCAGTGACAGCCTGGGCATCGGTTTGAAGATCGTCAGACGGATAGCTGAACTGCACCGAGGCTCGCTTCGCCAGTCCACTTCCAAGCTGGGGCACGTCTTCGAGATAAATTTCGGCGAACAATGCCCGAAACCCAAGTCCCTCCACCACTAGAGAATAGCAATTTGGCTGACCATCCGCTCACATATTTGTGAAAAAGAATACGCCTAGCGTTGCAAATCACATCTAAATCGCCAACTGATTGCACCCAAGGAAGAATTCTCCTCCGCGAGAAAATGTCGTATCGCGTCTGTTCTACGTTGTGGCAATTTTGATAGTAGCGGGCTTTCTGATGGAGTTGGCCGTGAAATGGTGACCACCCGTTACTGGCGTCGGTCTTAAGATAGCAAGTCCAGCTCTGGCGACCCGCCGCCTCTTGCTGAGCCTCCAGTCGTGCGCATGTCCGCAATTTGCGCTTAATCAATGCGCCCACATTCTTTCTCCTCGATCTTGGTCCTGCACACTGGTGACACAGGAGATGAGGCATGGCTGGCGGCTACTTCCTTTACAGATTGAGGAGCATGGCATTTGTCATTGGCGCACTCGGGCTCGCTATCGGGTCCCTCGAGACCGCCGACGCAGGGCAATCAGTGACCCCGTCGCTAGCGCCGATGCTCAGCCGTGTTATTCCAACGGTCGTCAGCATATCCGTGCGTGGAAAATCAAACGAAGAGCAGGATGACACTTTCTACCCGACGCCCGGTGCTCAAAACAAATCGCCCCCGAGCGAAACGGCTGTAGGTCAGATCTCCGAGACGGCAGGAACCGGGGTCATAACGGACGCACACAACGGCTACATCCTCACGAACAATCATGTGATCGAGGGCGCCACGTCCATCAAAGTGACGATCGCCAATGGCGAAAGTTACGAGGCGGTCGCCGTCGGCGCCGACGCCCAGACCGATCTGGCCGTCATAAGGATCAGCGCCGTCGGATTGAGCCAGGCAGTGCTGGGAGATTCCAGTTCGTTGAAAGTCGGCGACTACGTGGTCGCCATCGGCACTCCATACGGCCTGGGGAAGTCCGCGACGTTCGGCATCGTCAGCGCGCTCGATAGATCCGGGCTGGGGTTGGATTCCGAAGAAGGCTTCATCCAGACCGACGCATCCTTGAACCCTGGCAATTCCGGAGGCGCCCTCGTCGACCTCGAGGGCAAGGTGGTGGGCATCAACACAGCGATGCTTGGACCATTGGGAGCAAACATAGGGATTGGATTTGCCGTCCCAATCAATATGGCCAGTGCGATCATGCGGCAGCTCGTCGCGCATGGAGAGATCCGCCGCGGCCAGCTTGGCGTGCAGGTTCAAGATAGCAGTGCTGATTTTGCAAAGGCCCTTGGAGTCAACGCCTCGACTGGAGCCTTGGTAAATGAGGTGCGGCCTCAATCCCCCGGTGCCAAGGCCGGCATCGTCGTTGGTGACGTCATCGCCGCGGTCGACGGACGTCCGGTCTCGGGCTCCACGCAACTACGAGCGCGCATATCTGCCCTTCCGCCAGAAACGGTCGTCAAGCTGACACTTCTGCGACGTAGCGGCAGTATCGAGGTTGTCGCGACGCTCGCGGCGGCCACGGTGGCAGAGCCGCCGGTCGAAACTGTCGACTACGTCGATGGAAAGGGGTTGCTCGATCTGGTCACGCTCCAAACCCTCGACGCCGCATCCGACTCATTCGGAAAGGTTCAAGGTGCCGTGATATCCTCGATTTCAGACAGTAGCCCCGCCGCGGCTGCTGGCTTGCAGCCCGGCGATATCATCACCAGCGTCAATCAGACGAACGCAACGACGCCGCAGATGGTGGTCGAGCTATCGAAGGCTTCGACAGACCTTCTCCTTCTCGGCATTTTCAGGGACGGTCACAGAAGCTTCCTCATCGTCAAACGATAGACTGATCGGCTGGATCCCATGTCTGATGCCATATCACCTCTGTGCCGCATAGGCGAAGAAATGGCGAAACGCGGTTTCCCTGCGCGCTGGCAACGGCTGAAGAAGCGTCCGTTGTCTCGGCTCTGTCGCGGACTTGTCCCCGGTGGAAGACGACGATCGAGGCGAGTCGCCACGGCCTCGCAGGCGGGAGTATCGGGGTTTCGGCTGCCGCGATGTTCCTGTTCGGATGAGGCTAGTTTGATCCAGTGCAATGTAGCTCGCCCAGTCGAACGATAGACTAGGTTTGTGAAGTCAGAGGCAGGTCGTGCGATCCCGCATTTCGTCTGCCTTTGCGAAGGAGGACGACGAAAATGGATAAAATACGGATTCACTCGAAGGACTGGATTCTTGTTTGTGACGGATCGAAGGCACTCCTCTTGCGCAACGACGGAGACGCGCAGAACTTGAACCTCGTCGAGATCCGCCAAACAAGCAACGAGGGCGTACCGACGCACGAACTGGGAGATGATCGGCCAGGACGTGTCTACGGAGCGGCAGATGGCATCCGGAGCGCCGTCGAGGCGCCGGACCTGCACGAGCGCGAGGAGCGGAACTTCCTTGCCGGCGTCGCCCAGGAGATGGAGAATGAAATCGCCCGAGGCGCCGTGCAGCGGCTGTTTCTCATCGCACCTCCCCGTGCGCTTGGGCTGTTGCGATCACATTTCAATCCTGCGTCAAGACACGCGATAGCCGGAGAGATCGCCAAGGACTTCACGAAGATGCCTGTCTACGAGATCGAAACGCGGCTACAAGCTGACAATCAGTAAAGGTGGCCTGCCCATCCTCGTCGATCAGGCCAAGGAGGTATCGCAATGTTTGCCAAGGACATCATGACCAGTCCGGTGACGACGATCGGCGAAGA
This sequence comes from Rhizobium sp. LjRoot258, assembly GCF_964254185.1. Taxonomy (NCBI): domain Bacteria; kingdom Pseudomonadati; phylum Pseudomonadota; class Alphaproteobacteria; order Hyphomicrobiales; family Rhizobiaceae; genus Rhizobium; species Rhizobium sp. LjRoot258. The sequence goes on from NZ_CAXUST020000001.1 coordinate 1,872,044, forward strand.
CCAGAACGTCCGGCGAGCGATCGAAATCATCAACGCAAGCAAGATCGGCGCCGTCCCGGTCGTCGATGACAAGGGCAAGGTAGTTGGCATCGTCACGGAAGGCGACCTTCTTCGCCGCATCTCCTCGTCGAATGGAACGCGACCCGTTCCCCACACTCGAGGCCGGGCTGAGGCGCTCGGGAACTACATCAAGGCGAGGAGTTGGAGGATCAAGGACGTCATGACTTCGCCGGTCGTCAGTGCGCTTCCCAGTGCGACGACTGCCCAGGTTGCCGATCTCCTGCACGCCCGCGCCATCAAACATATTCCGGTCGTCGACGACGGACGCCTAGTCGGCATGGTGAGCCGCCGCGACCTCATGCGCGCCATGATCGACACGCCCGGACAATTCGCGGCAGCGGGAGACGACGCCCTTTGCACCGCGGTGCGAGCGAGACTGGAAACCGATCTGGGCATCTTTTCCAAAGATGTCGAGACCTCGGTCAAAGAAGGGCATGTGTACCTGCGAGGAGAGTTGGAAAGCTCGGTCGAGCGAGACGCGGCAAGAGTTGCCGCCGAAAGCGTTCCTGGCGTTCAGGGCGTGTCGAACAACATCCAGATCGCCTATCGCATGATCAGCCGGATGAAGCCGCCGACATGATGTCTACGCGCTTCAATCAAGAAGCTGCCGGAGCCGGATTGCGAGTTCCTGAGCCGTGTATGGTTTCTTCAACCAACTGGTCGTTGGAATTGAATGGTTGGCTATGCTCGGTTCAGCATACCCTGATGTGAACAGCACCTTGAGGCCGGGTCTCAGCAGCACTGCCTGCCTTGCCAGCTCGTCGCCAGTCATGCCGCCCGGCATTATGATGTCCGTGAACAGCAGATCGACCGGCTCGCTCGTCGAGAGCACGTCGAGGGCCCGAGCGGCGTCACCGGCCTGCAGGACGGAATAGCCCGCCGTCATAAGCCTTGCCACCGCGACCCGCCTCACCCGCTCGTCGTCTTCAACGACCAGGATACGCTCGGTGCCGTGAGGAGGCGCCTGGCGGGCCACCTTCCGGAATCTCTCGACACCCGCGGAGTCTACGGCAGGAAGATAGATTCGGATTGTCGTTCCCTTGTCAAGCTCGCTGTAGAGCTGAACGTGCCCCCCCAATTGCTTGACGAAGCCGTAGACCATGCTGAGGCCAAGGCCGGTCCCAACACCGACACCCTTGGTGGTAAAGAACGGTTCAAATGCACGGGCTTTCACCTCTTCCGGCATCCCTTTGCCCGTGTCCGTCACGGCGATCAGGATATAGTCGCCGGGCCTTAGCTCGGGATACATCTGGGCATAGTCAGTATCGAGCAGCACCCGTGAGATATCGAGCGTCAGGCTTCCGCCAATCGGCATTGCGTCTCGAGCGTTCAAAGCAAGGTTGAGCAAGGCGCTCTGAAGCTGTGACTTGTCGACCAAAGCGGTGTGGCTGCTTCCTTTGATGTTTGTGCGAAGTTCGATCGTTTCCCCAAGGGTCCGTCGCAGAAGCTCGGAGAAGCCGGATACGAGGGATCCGACATCGACGCTCTCGGGTTTGAGAGGCTGACGCCTCCCAAAGGCGAGAAGCTGTGTCGTCAGTTTTGCACCGTCGTCCGCCGCCTCCTGAGCCTCCCGAAGCAGCTCGCGCTGTTCATCATCGGCAAGCAGCGGCTCTAGCATTTCGAGATTACCGCTGACCACTGTCAGCAGGTTGTTGAAGTCGTGTGCCAGTCCCCCGGTCAACTGCCCGACGGCTTCCATCTTTTGGGACTGCCGCAACTCTTCCTCGATCCGTTGTCTGCTTGTCAGGTCACGAATGAAGCCGGTGAATATCCGTCTTTCGTTCGCCACTGCTTCACCCACCGACAACTCCATTGGGAAAATCGATCCGTCCTTTTTGCGTCCCTTCACGACTCGCCCGAGGCCTATGATCTTCGCCCTGCCGGTGCCAAGGTAGTCTGCGATGTATCTGTCATGTTCGTCGCGATATGGTGACGGCATAAGCATGCGGACGTTGCGGCCGATGACCTCGCGGGAGGAGTAGCCGAAGAGCTTTTCCGCCGCGCTACTGAACGAGGTGACCGACCCCGCCTCGTCGATCACGACCATGGAGTCCGGGACGGTGGCAAGGATGGACCTGAGATGCGCCTCGCGTTCGGCAAGGTCGTCCTGGATCTTTCTTGTTTCGGATACGTCCGTGTTCGTCTGGATGACGACAGGGGCCGACGATGCGGCATCGAAGACGACCCATCGCGTCGCGATCGTCATCGGATGTCCGTCCCGGTGGTAGTGGACGATGTCGCCCTCCCAGGCGAGGCCGGCGTAGACGTCCCTTAGGATATCCTCGATCGGCCTACGGAATTTCGTCCGGAGTAACGTGTGAACCACTTTCCCCACGGCCTCGATGCGTTTCCATCCGTAGAGACGCTCGCACCCCGACGTCCAGTGGCTGATGACGCCGTCCACGCCGTGAATGATGACACTCGTATCGTCGAAAACCCGCGCGATGACGTCGAGATCCTGCGTCGGAGCTGGTGGAACTATGGCATCGTCTGGCATCACGGCCTGCCTTCTAATGATGATAGTACCTTGCCGTATCGTCGAGACTGTCATCGACGTCGGCTTCGTCTTCTCCGGCCCGTTGCACAAGCGCCGACTTCTTCAGCACGAGAATTTCATGTCTACGGCCCGCCGATAAGATACCCTGCCCTGCCAGCTTCGTCACCGTGCGCGAGACTGTCTCGATCGTCAGGCCAAGATAGTCGGCAATATCAAGCCTGGTCATGGGCAGATTGACCACGTTTGGCTCACAGCCTTCGGTTGTGCTTTTCTGCAACCGGGCCAATAGGAAGCTGCACAGACGCTCTTCGGCGCTCTTGCACGACAACAGCACCATCTGATCTTGCGCTGCTGCCACCTCGTCACAAAGCTGAGAGAGAAGCACTGGTCGCAGATCGGGGCGAGCGAGAAGCTGCTTTTCGAATGCCACCCTAGTCTGCCGCTGGAACGCGACATCGTCCAATACCTCGGCACTATAGAGGTAGCGGTTCTTGAACGAGACGCCGACAATGTCGCCCTTCGTAAGAAAACCCGTAACAACGCGACGCCCGTCGTGAAGCTGGCGACAAATTCTTAGGTTGCCCTCGCGGATCGCAAAGACATGGAGGGCGCGGTCGCCTTCAAAAAAGACGATCTGGCCCGCCGTCGCACGCTCTAGTGGACTACGGTCGAAAAGCGTGCCGAGGCTGCATTCCTCGCGCGCCGGGCCGGCTTCTTCAAACAGGGGACGGACGTTGAGACTGTTCGCGAACATGAACTTGCTCCCTGCAATCATGAAGATCGCAGTAGACGATCGCAACGTCACATCCGGATGCCACTTCCGTGCCAATTGGTCTAAGTTTGTAACAGTCTGTGACAGATCCGCCGCGGCAATGCCCGGATTGCAGATGCTGCCTTGGCTCGCTGTCGACGAGGCTAAGCGCGGAGCATTGGTACGACGTGATCGGTAATCCAACCATCGCCGATGCCATCCTGGACCGCCTCGTGAAAAATGCTTATCGCATCGAGCTCAGCGAGAGTATGCGAAAATAGAAAAACCGCGGCCAAACAACGGCGGCGTGACCGCAAGGCGGCGTCAGTTCAAAAATCCACACGACTCAAGGGCCGACTGCCCGGCATCGACTAGCAATCCCCTCCGGCATCGCCGAAATACGTAGACGGTCGTGCTCGGCCCTTCTAATGAAGTTCGGGGGCCCGAATCCGGACAAGAGTCCAGATGCATTGATCAGCATCAAAGATGCGTATGCCAACTATCTATAGCATCCAGCGCGTTCAAGCGATCTTCGTCGCCCAACAAGGTGCCGATCGATAGCCGGTTTCACGAAGAATTGCCTCACTCGATGAGCCTAGCTGAGGATGACACGACCCATGACCCGAAAAGGCATTTTGCCAGGTGCGATCGCCATTGCTCTCGTTTTGGGGTTCTTTGATGAGGGCGCCACGGCCGATCTTGCTCGCGGACGCGGCATCGCTCTGCGCTGGTGTGGCGAATGCCACGTCGTTGCTCCCGGACAGGCTCATGGCTCGGATTCCGTGCCAACGTTCGCTCAGATTGGTGGATCCGAGCACTTCAACGAGAAGCGATTGTCGGACTTCTTGGCATCTCCCCAGCACTCGCGAATGCCCAACCTCTCACTGACACGCTTGGAGATCGCTGATCTCGTGGCCTACATCAAGGCGCAGCAGCACCACTCGCAAAGCCCCAAAGCGCAATGAACAAAGTTTCCTTGGATCAAGAATGCTCGGCGAAATAGGAAAGGAGCCAGCAAATGCTAAAGATCTCCGTGATATGCCTTGCGATAGCGGCGGCGGTTCGTGTTGACTATACCGTCATAGCAAAGACGCGCGGAGAAAGCCGGGCAGTCGGTGCCCAATCACAAAAGAAACCACCCAAACTTGGATATCCGGATCTGTTCATTCCGCCGACCAAGGGAAACGGGTTCTAACATCTCATTTTTTGCCCAGCGTGATGCTCAGCAAAGAATGCTTGCAGATCGCCGTTCTGATGTCCGGTGTCAATGCTTTGGGCGCGAGGTATCTCCAATTCCAAAGAATGGCTGTTCGTATCCTTGTGGGCAAGGTCAGCTTTTTGCACACGCATCAAAATGCACGACGGCGTAACGATCACTTGCGGCAATCCAAACGGTTACCCCTCACGCACGCTGTGCACGTGAACACGATGTCTTTGACATCAGTCAAGGTCTTCTCCGCGAAGATGAGGAAGTATCGCGAATACTTCCGACATCTGGAGAGCCGCAGATGAGCCATCTGTCTCTAACCCCATCGGACTTGAACAAGCTGTCTGTCGCAGTTCAGAATTGGTATCGACACTACAGTGTGCCGTTAGATGAGGCGGTTTCTTCCCACGTTTGCGCGCTAGCGATCCAGATCTACCAACACGGCATCAGCAGCGTAGATGATATTTCGCGGATACTCATTGCGAGACTTCGCCAGAAAGCGCTTCGGGGAAACTGTTTTCAGGCACCGTTCACTAGGTCACGAGATTCAAAGTCAGAGCGAAGGGCTTCCGAGCGAAGCCTTCACGTGGCTATCCAAACTACCCAATAGATCGGCCTTGAGAAGGGGGCCTCCAATGGCAGGAGCGGCCATTGATGGCGCCGGCCACCAGCCTCGTGGATACCTTGGGGGCCCATTACAGACAACTCTTGGGCCGCTGGAATTCCAGGGAAACAGAGCCCGCTGAACTCCCTGCGGGAGGCCTTTGTGTTTATGGGTGATCAAGGACATCGCTAACTGCACGTTCACCCAATCTGCATCGCGGCTCGGCCGGAGACATCGTTCATATAGATGCCGTAGAAGAGATGGGTAGAGGCATGCGCTGGCGGAACTTCGTCGGGCTTCAGCGAGCCGATCTCCCACCAATTCATGTGTTTCTGCAGCAAAGACCACGCGTGAAGACGTTCCTCGTGCCAGGCATCGTCGTCAGGAAACTCCTGGAACTTTCCAGTGAGCACTACGCTTCTCCAACTGCCCTTCGATGGCCATTCCTCGACCTGAAGGCATACCTTCGGATTCTGTCGCATCCACTCGACTTTGCGTCCGGGCATGGAGAAGCTGTAGGCTACTCTTGACTGGAACGCAAAGTAGATGGGAACGACGTAGGGTTGCCCGTCGGTGCTGCAGGCCAGATGGCCAAAGTGCCCTCCTCTCAGCATGTCCAAGCATTCCGCATGCGTCATGTTTTTCAATGCCATTGACATTTCAATCGCTCCGTTCCTCAGAAAGCCGGTCCTCGATCGATCGTTGCAAACGAAAATCCGAGCGGGTGACACTGTCTGCACGATACAAGAGCACGCTGAACACCGTCGCGATCATCACGATGAGAACCAGCAGCAACGCGTGGTCAAGGATCAACCAGCGCAGCCATTTGTAGCCGTCTTGAGCGTGCATATTGGCAATCCTACTTAGTCAGCAAGGCTTCATTCAGCCTTGCCAATTCTGTTCGAGATGTCCCGGATCAACCTCTGACCGCGAGATCGTTGGTGACGCTGACGACTCCAGGAATCGACCAGGCCGCCCGCTCCGCAGCATTGCGTTCCCGCCAGCCGGTTACGCCACCCTTCAGCGTGACGTTGCCACCGGAAACGTCGACCTGGATTCGGTCCGCCTCTACCTCGGCATTACGTTTCAGCGCACCCTCGATGCGGTTCTTGACATCGGGAATGGATGCGGCGGGCTTGATCGACAATACGTTTGTCACTCCGACGACGCCGCCGAGTTTCATGACCGCCTTTTCAGCCGCCACCCTCTGGAAATGCCACGGCACCTCCCCTGAAAGCGTCACCCAGCCTTTTTGAACTTTGACGCCGATCGCGCCGTCCGGCAGAAGCGCGTCCCATTCAATGATGTCCAAAGCCCGCGCCGCGATCTCGTCGTCCGCATGGTGCTTGCGGCCCGCGTACCGGACCTCAAGGGTCTCGGCGAGCGCACGCACGCCCTTGACCCGCTTCACGGCCATTTCAGCAGCGATCTTTTCTGCGTAACTGCCAACATGGCCTGACAAAGTGACGACGCCCTCCTCCACCGCGACGCCGATGTTAGCCGCATCGACGCTCGGTTCGAACCCGAGTTCGTCGATGATGTTTTGGCGTAATGCGAGATCGTTCATGACAATTCCTCCATTGACCAAAATTCCTCGAGGGAAGACCTCGCGTTCATGATCCGTCTCTTTTGCCAGGGCTACATTGCGCTTGATCAAACGAGACGAAATTGTGCACCGGCTTTAATGGCGCCGCGGGAGCCGACGCGCGCTATTTTGAGACAGGTCAAAGTACGAGCTTCTATTTGTCTCTAAGATCCACGCCGTCGAACCGTGGAAGGAGGCTTTCCCATGACAGACGCTACGTTGAGACAGAATGTGCTGGACGAGCTGGAATTTGAACCGAGCATCGATGCGGCCCATATCGGTGTCACGGCAGAAGGTGGTGTGGTCACGTTGACCGGCCACGTTGCTACCTATTCCGAAAAGGACGCCGCCGAGCGCGCGGCACGACGAGTGAAGGGCGTGCATGCCATCGCCCAGGAAATCGAAGTGCGCCCCTATGGCATGCACATCACCGCGGACGACGAGATCGCGAAGCGCTCCGTCAGCACGCTTGCATGGCGCACCACCGTACCAAGGGATGCGGTCACTGTCAGGGTCCAGAACGGCTGGGTAACGCTCGAAGGCAAGGTCGAATGGCAGTATCAGAAAAACGCAGCGGCAAGCGCCATTCGTGATCTGGCCGGCGTCGTCGGCATCTCCAACCTTATCGCAGTTGCCCCTCGCCCAACCTCGAGCGACGTCAAACGGCGGATCGAAGAAGCGTTCCGGCGCGACGCAGAACTCGAGGCTCAAGCCATCCAAGTGAACGTGCTTGACGGCAAGGTCACGCTTGATGGAACCGTCAAGCGCTGGTCCGAGCGGCAGGCCGCCGAACACGCCGCCTGGTCGGCTGCAGGCGTAAAGTCGGTCGAGGATCATCTGCGTATCGGCTAAAGCTTGAGATCCCATCAGGGGTGAGTAGCGGCCTGCACCGTGGCAGAGTGAGGTCGCTAGAAAACTCTCTGGAGGCCAATCATGCCGATGACAGCAGATCAATCTCAAGCACAGACCGCTACCCCCGTCGATCTTGGCGCAATTTTCGTCTCGTTGGAATTGAGCAAATCGACATGGCTCGTGACAGCTCTGTCGCCGGGAAGCGAGAAGCTGTCCCGTCATACGGTGACCGGAGGCGATATCGCCGGCTTGTTTTCGTGTTTTGCCACCCTTCGTCAGAAAGCCCAGCGGCGTAAGGAAAGACTTTATCCGCTGGTGGTGATCCAGGAGGCCGGACTTGATGGCTTCTGGCTGGGGCGAGTGCTCAGCAAGGAACCCTGGATCGAGAGCCATATTGTGGAGGCCGCATCCATTGCGATGCCCCGCCGCCATCGCCGGGCAAAGACGGATCGGATTGATGGAGAAACCTTGATCCGCGCTTTGATGGCATGGAAACGTGGCGAGCCGCGTGCGTGCTCGATGGTCAAACTCCTCACACCTGAGGAGGACGATAACCGTCGGATCGGGCGGGAGCGGAAAACCCTGATTGCGGAGCGGGTCTTCCACGTCAATCGCATAAAGGGGCTGCTCTTCACGCAAGGAATACGAGGGTACGAGCCTGTAAATCGAGATCGTCGCCAGCGTCTGGACGCGCTTCGAACTGGAGATGGCCGTGCGCTATCAAAGCATTTGAAAGCAGAGATCTGCAGAGAGCTTGATCGCCTCGAATTGTTACTTACACAAATCAAGGCCGTAGAAGCAGAGCGAGATGCGTTGATCGTGCAGGAGACGCCGGAAACGCCGGCAGGAGCGACGGCGCTTTTGGGGATCAAAGGAATTGGTCCAGAGTTCGCTACGATACTCTACACGGAAGGCCTGTTCCGACACTTCGACAATCGACGGCAAATCGCCTCTTACGCTGGCCTCGCCCCCTCCCCTTGGCAAAGCGGCAACGTCAATCGCGAACAAGGTGTCTCGAAGGCGGGAAATCCGCGTTTGCGAGCGACCATGGTCGAGCTCGCCTGGCTATGGTTGCGGCATCAACCGAAATCGGCGTTAACGTTATGGTTCAAGGAGCGCATCACTCGCAACGCGGGCCGCCTTAAAACGCCGATGATCGTGGCGCTGGCCCGTAAACTGCTCGTTGCACTGTGGAAATACGTGAGCTCCGGCGTCGTAATCGAAGGCGCAATCATGAAAACCGCCTGAAATGCAAACGCCGCTAGCTTTATCAGAAGACCCATCCTCAGGGCCTGATCAGTCCTGACGGATCCAGGTGGACGGACCGGGAATCCTTTTGGCTCTCAAACGCCGATCTTGAGTTTGGTCCCGTTCTCCTGAGCCCGTGCCCGTCGAAAGCGGGATAATGGTGCAGCCGCTACGGACGGCGACCGTATGTGAGATTGTACAGGCCCGCGAACGGGCCGGTAATGACTATGGGCTCAGACCGTGGATCCGCCTAAAACGGAGAAATTCGATGCCCCTTGAATGACCAATTGACAAAAATCCTGATGTGAAAGGATTCGAGGCGCCAAAGGTTTAGAGTTCGCGCCTCGAGTTCTTGCCGCTCAGCTCCGGCGCTTGGTGGTATTCTACAGTCACGTTTCTCACATGATGCAGGCGATGGATCAGGCGCCCTTCGGCGTCGAAAATGGGACGCTTTACAGGCTTCCAGAACCGGGTGACGAAGCTGCAGGTGAATCGCGCACGTCGTAACGTTGAACAGCCAATTTTTAGATCGAACGCATTTTTAGATCGAAGCGTCGAAGTTTTCTCCTACTGCGTCGTGTGGGCGAAGTATCTCATCAATCAGAACATTGATAGGCTTTCCTGCGTCAAACCGCTTCCATTCTATAATGCCTAGCGCGTGATCAAGCTGTTGCTCCAAGACCTCAATCCCGGCGTCCGAGACGCCCCTTAAGCGGTCGACTACACGCCGTCTAAGAAGTACTGGATCAGCGTCAAGCCAGACACCCTGAAAAATTCGTTCATCCCCGATGCACGACTCCTCAATTAACTTGCGATTCCGCGGCTTGTCGAAGACGCCGTCAACGACCACGCAACCGCCAGCCTTCAGGTGGAGCCGCGCACGCCAAGCCATCTCCCGGTAGACCTTCGCCGAGATTTCTGGTCGGTAAGCTGCCGCCGGCAGTTTTGTCTCGGGAGGAACCCCGTGCAGTGCCTTTCGGAGCCTGTCGCTTTCGATTATTCGGGCGCCTGGTGCGGCGCCGATGAGCGGTGCCAGGGCTTCCGCAAGCGTCGTCTTGCCTGAGCCGCTGAGGCCCCCTATCACTATCAGACGGGGCGGTTTCGCACGCAGCATCGAGCCTCCGAGCTGAAAGTATGATCTTGCCTCTTTGATGATGTGATCGCCCTGCTGCGGCTGCGCATCCGTCGCACTGGTGGCAAGAACGTGGGCGCGAACTGCAGCGCGAAGTGCCAGGAAGAACGGAAGCGTCTCGAAGCCTTCCTCGTCGTCCGTCTCATCGAAGTAGCGATTCATCAACCGGTTCGCCAGCGTATACTCTCTGCGATGCCATAGATCCATCAGCAAGAACGCAAGGTCATAGAGCACGTCGCTCGTGGCTATCCGATCATTGAATTCGATGCAGTCGAACAGGCGTGGCTCGCCGTTCAGCAGGAAGATGTTTCTGAGGTGAAGATCGCCGTGACACCTGCGTACTTTTCCTTCCTGTCCGCGTTGTTCAAGGATATCTGCAAGACCTCCCAGGGATCGATAAAAACTCGATGTGAGCTCTCGCACTTCCTCTCGAGAAAAGACATTGCTTGTTGCAAATCCGGCTTCGTTGATCTCGAGAACCGACGAGACGGCTCTTCGCCCTGAAACTGTGTCGTCAGGTTTCGCGCCACGGTGATACCGCGCGATTGCGTATGCCAATGAGTTGATCAATTGAGGCGTCAAGCCGCCCGACCTGGCGACGTTGTCGAGCAGCGCCGACTGATCAAAACGACGCATTTCGACGAGCGCTTCGCGCGTCGGGCCGCTGCCATCGATACTGTAGTGGCCGGCAGCCTCTTCTGTGATCAATCTGACGCCAAGGTAGGTTTCCGGCGCGGTGACGCCGTTGAACTCGATCTCCTTATAGCATGCAACCAACCGGGCCTCGATCGAAGAGAAATCGACATAAGGAAGTTTGACGGCGCGCTTCATTTTATAAGCGCGGTCCCCCGACAGGAAGATGATGGAGATATGCGTATTTACGACCTCAACAGGAAGCTCATCCCTGCGCAAGGCTTCCCTAAGAAACGCCACGATTGCGGATTGGTCTTGGACGAGCATCGAGATCCTCCTTCTTCAAACTGCAGATCCTGGTCGACGTGCTCTAGTTTCGCATTGACCCTGGTCAATGCGCACAGTTGCCCAGTGCGTCTGAATGACATTTGGCGGAGACTCGATCTCGAGAATTACTGCGAGGCTTTGATGCAAGTGGTCCGGTGAGCGGGCAAAGCTGCATATGCCTGCCCCTAACGGCATCCTGGTGGCCGTTTACTCCAACATGAACATTGCGCCGAGGGCACGATGACGGACTGCTTGTGATCGGGACGCCCGAACTTGCTGCCAGGGTTCTCACCGCCGCCGTCCACCGGGTAAAACTGACGGACTGTCGATCTGATCACATGGCGCTAGTTTGATACTGGTCAAACAATCTCGGCTTGAAATGCGCCATTCTCAACAATGCAGATGGGAGGCTTTGGACAAAGCCCGCTACGCGTTGGGAGGCTGTGATGCCATACAAGCAGATCCTTTTCAGAACGGAAGCTCGCGGCAAGGTGTTGCAGGGAGCTACCAAGCTTGCGGACGCGATCCGCCTCACACTTGGACCTAAATCGAAGTCCGTCCTCATCGAAAAGAAATGGGGTACGCCCATCGTCTGCAACGACGGGGTTACAATTGCGAAAGAATTCAGCCTCAGGGATCCCGAAGAGAACCTCGGCGCCAGAATGTTGCGCACGGCGGCCGAGAAAACAGGCGAGGTCGTGGGCGACGGCACGAGCACATCGACGATTCTTGCTCATGCGATGTTGGCGGACGGTCATCGCAATGTCGTTGCAGGCGCCAATGCGATTGACCTTAAGCGCGGTCTTGACCGAGGCGCGGCCGTAGCAATCAAAGCCCTAGGAGAGCTCTCCCGCCCGGTGACGACGGACAGGGAAAAGGAGCAGGTGGCAGCGATCTCCGCCCACAACAATGAAATGATTGGCAAGCTCGTTGCCACTGCGATGGCAAAGGTCGGGAAGGACGGCGTAATCACCGTCGAGGAATCAAAAACGATGGAAACCCAGCTCGATGTCGTCGAGGGCATGCAATTCGACCGCGGCTATATCTCACCCTATTTCGCCACCGAGTCCGAAAAGATGGAAACTGTCTTGGAAGATGTGAGGATTCTGATCTTCGATCGAAAGATCTCAGCCCTCAATGATCTTGTTGGCGTTTTGGAGGCGATCGCGAAATCAGGCAAGGCGCTTTTGGTGATCGCCGAAGACACCGACGGGGAGGCTCTCGCTACTCTCATTGTAAACCAAATTCGTGGCACTTTGCATAACTGTGCCGTCAAGGCACCCGGCTTCGGCGATCGTCGAAAGGAGATGCTGCGGGACATCGCCATTCTGACGGGCGGACAGCTCATCTCCCAGGATCTTGGTTTTAAGCTCGAGAATATCACGCTCGATCATCTTGGCACTGCCTCGCGTGTGATTGTCGACAAGGACACGACGACGATTATTGGTGGCGGCGGCAAGCAGTCAGAGATAAAGGGGCGCGCCGACCAGCTCCGTAGAGACATTGAAAAGAGCACTAGCGACTATGATCGTGAGAAGATGCAGGAGCGCTTGGCGAAGCTTTCCGGTGGCGTTGCTGTTATCCGGGTCGGCGCGCCGGCCGAAGCCGAGATGAGGGCAAGGAAAGAGGCCCTCGACGACGCAATAAACGCGACCAAAGCTGCCGTTCAGGAAGGGGTGGTCCCTGGGGGCGGACTAGCGCTGTTACGGTGCGTCAGTGCCGTTGCCGCGGCGGAAGCTCTCTGCGAGGGTGACGAGCGAACTGGCGTTCAGATCCTCCGACGGGCACTGGAGGCGCCAGCGCGCCAAATCGCCGAGAACTCGGCTGTCGACGGCGGAGTTGTCGTTGCCCGGATGCTGGAAAGCCAAGGCATGATTGGTTTCGACGCCGCGCGCAACCGCTATGTTGATATGCTCGAGGAAGGTATCATTGATCCAACGAAGGTTGTGCGTGTGGCCTTGGAAAATGCAGTATCGGTTGCCGGCGTGCTTCTTTTGACGGAGGCAACAATGACGGAAGTTCCCGAACCTCCCCCGTCACAACAGCCCGAAGCTGTCGCGTAGACTGCCGAAGACCCGCGCGAAGGCAGTTTGTGGGCGGCGCCGCTGTAGCGGACAGGAGATAACTAACGGACTAGAGCAGCCGGCCACTTTGGGAGCCCGCCGCCACCGCTCAGCAGTTGCCAGTTGCCTACAAATTTGACTTCGACTGCTACGGGCACCCCGCCGCGCGGCAAAGCGAGCACCACAACATCATTGCCCCGGTATTTTTCGAGCGCCAACGCTAGATGCTTTCCCGCATCGGATCGATCAATGAATGACAACGTCAACTCCCTAGATCACGTTCAGCGAGATGTGGTTGAACCAAGCTGTCGACTGGGCGGTCACCGCATTCGCGCCGAATTTCGAAAGCAAACGACTGAAAAGTACGACCCTGGCGCGTCAGCCTTGCAAAACGGCTGTTCGGCAACGGAAGTACACGCCAGCACCAGCAGTCATTTTCTCAACTCCATTGCATGCGGTTTTCCACGACGGTAACACCGGGCATCTCCGCCTCCTCAGCGGCGCGCGGTCCATTCCAACTATCCACATCGTCGGCGGCGACCCAGTTTGTCTCCCCTTCTGGGGACGGTGGGCGTTAGGCGGTCGAGCGGGATTTTCAAAGCTTTGCGCTTTCACGCGCCATATCCTCGGCCGCTGTAAACATTAGTTCATGCATCTTTTTCTCTATTGTCGCCCCACCGACGTCCTCACCAGCATCTTTGAGGTCTTTCAGGACCTTTTTCAGAATGATTTTGTCTCCCGGCGCCGAACTAGCTGCCTCGATGACTTCGGCAACGTAAGCATCCCTGTCATTTCGTCCGATCAAAGAACATACCCACTGCGCCAGGAGCCAATTTCGACGCGACCGCACTTCGAACAGTCTTTCAAAATCAAGAATGTATCGATCCTCGAGTAGTCTCCATCTCTCGTCGCACTCCATCATGGTCCTCCAACCTTCATGGTCGGTCCGCGGGCCCCAAGCAAATCGGCCCATCGAGTTCCGATAGGTTTCCGATCATCAGCCAAGGTCTAACGACTCTAACAGGAACCATTATTGGTCATTGGGGAACGGGTGCGCATTGACATGGGTCAATATCCAACAGGCCACGATGCTCCAAGAGGCAGCGACCATCGGAGGTGTGAAAACAATGCGGATTTGTCGCTTCCCAGTTTGCTGTCCTTGGCGGGTATCAGAGCGGAAGGGACTACTCGGTGCCATGCGACTTTCTACGCTTTACCTCGGCAGGATCAACGAAATGCAGCGGTTTAACCTGCATCTGACGTCGCTTCGAGCATGGGCTGAGCACTACAGGTTGGACGCGACAAGTGTGGCAAGCGGAGCAAGCTAGGCTCGTTCTTTGACCGGAATCAAAGTTCGAAGATGTTGAACGTGCTTTGATGACTGGGCTCAATGTCGAGCACAAGCAACTGTAATGGGATCCGGCTTCCGGACCTCCTTGGAAAACAGGAGACGATCATGCCCGATAAGTTCCCCGTTAAGACAGAACCCAAGAACCCCGCTCCGGCTCAAGGTGGCTTCTGGTCGCCCTTTGAGTCCCTTCGCACGGAAATCGACCGTCTATTCGACGACTTTGGTCCCTCTTCATGGCGCCCTTTGGCCCGGCCATTGCTAGGACGCATATCTGGCGCATCGAACGGCGACTGGGTAGTGTCACCCGCCGTTGACGTCGTAGAAAAGGACGACGCCTTCGAAATCACGGCGGAAGTCCCCGGCCTCGATGAGAAGAACATCGAGGTCAAGCTCGCGAACGGCGTACTGACCATCCGCGGCGAGAAGACCGAGGAGAAGGAGGAGAAGGATAAATCGTATCACGTTTCCGAACGTCACTACGGCTCCTTCCAGCGCTCCTTCCAGCTTCCGGAGTACGTCGATACCGACAAGGTGAGCGCCGCCTTCGCGAAAGGCATCCTTAAGGTGACGCTGCCCAAGACCCCCAATGCGAAGAGAAACGATCGGAAGATCGAGATCACGGCGGGTTGAGAAGCGACCCGCGTCCTGGCGTTGGAACCAAATTGAGGCGACGGCGTTTAAACTGGTTGGTAACGCTTGCCTTCGATGTGTCGCCAAGCGGTGCCTTTCCTTATGTCCAAACTGCTCAGCCCCGCCAACCGCGGGGCCTTTTTTGTTTGCAGGCGACTTGTTTGACGGTCCGCGTCGTTGCGGCGTTTGCTCAGATCCATTTCTTTTGAGGAGATCCGCGACCCCCACTATGCCGATCGTCGGGTTTGATGCGTCCCGCTCGATCGCTCCGACAGCGTAGCTCTAATCAGGCGCTGCTCAAATCGCGCAGGTACCCTGGCGCTCGGATCCTCTCTCGCCAATCGGTCATTTTGATCGAGCGCAATGTACTGTGCAGGAAGAGGTCTATCCTGACAGCGTCACGAACTCGGCCGTGGGAGGATTCAATGAACGAACCAGGCTGGCAGGATCCGACGATAGTTACACTGGGAACATTCGTGTTCGCAGTCCCATGGTTGCTACCGTCCACCTTCGGGGATCCCATGGCGGGCGACAGGATGGCGTGGGCCCTTCTTCTGACCGGCCTGGCAACCGGGTTGATCGCAGTCGTAGGCATTGTGCTTCCTGGCAAATGGGAAGCTTTGATCGAGTTTGCGCTCGGCATCTGGCTCATGGTCTTGCCGTGGGTCGTCGAGCCGTTCACAGAGCCGACTGCAGCAACCTGGGCCGCCGTTGTCGTGGGGGGCATCATGGTCGTTCTTTCAGGCGTTTCCGCATTCTCAGGACGCGGGCATCGCTCAAGGCAGGAGTAAGACGATGACCCTTCACACGTCGCGCACGACAGAAGCCCTGCTCTCCGCGGCAGGATACCTAAAAGAAGGAGATGAAAACATGGGCGTTACAGTGCTCCCGAAATCCGAATGGACTGCTTATTTCTCGCGCCTTCACAAGGAAGTGGAAGGGAAGGAAATCAAGATCGAAGTCCTCGGCGCAACGATTGGCGACCAGATCCTGGTGAGATCGGCACCCCTACTCGGTGCCACCTATGAACCGAAGGAAGACGCTCTCGAAATATCGGTCAAGGGCATGACGCACGTCGTCGATCGCCCGCAGAAGATCTCGATACAGGATGACAATGGAAAAATCTTCGCCATCGAAGTTATCGACGTCGGAGACAGACATCAGCTCATGACGTTTGCCTAGTTGCGGCATCGTCTGAGCGACTTTCCGGCTAGCGGTCTCACGCAAAAATTGGAGGCTCGAGCGGCATGATGAACGTGAGAGCTGGAACGCGGATTGCCGACGCCATATACTCGCCCACACCTCCTCTCGAAGACCTCGGGACGATTAGCGAGTGCTCGCAGGACAAAGCTTGCGAGCTGCTTCGTTCAGGCCATTCTGGCATCTCGTCCGCTGAAGCTCGACTGCGGCGAGAGCAATATGGCCCGAACGTGGTTAGTCGTGAGCGGCGCGTGCCACTGCTCAGCGAGATCTGGTCGCGTGCCAAGAGCCCTCTAAACGCCCTATTGCTGACACTCGCGCTCGTCTCGTACGCCCTCGGAGATATCCGGGCTGCAATCGTCATATCTGCGATCGTCGTTCTCTCCGTGGGCATGGCATTCGTCCAAGAGCATCGTTCCAGCCAGGCCGCCGCGAAGCTCCGCGAGATGGTAAGGACAACTGCAAGCGCTCACCGTCCTGGCGAGGCGCATCCCAAGACTATAGATACCGCTGTCGAAGACCTCGTACCTGGAGACGTCGTGGTACTGTCGGCGGGCGATCTCATACCCGCCGATCTCCGCCTCCTCGAGGCCACGGATCTCTATGTGAACCAGTCGGCGCTTTCCGGCGAGGCAATGCCCGTCGAAAAGCAAGCAACTCCCTGCCGTGATCGGATAGAGGGCCCCTTGGACCGGAGCAATCTCTGCTTCATGGGTTCGAACGTCGTGAGCGGGTTCGGTCGAGGCCTGGTGATCCGAACAGGGGCAAACACCTTCTTTGGAGCACTGGCCGAGAAGGTCGTGGCACAGCAGGAAGAGACGGCGTTCGATCGCGGGATCAAGCGGTTTACCTGGTTGATGATCGGCGTGACTCTCGTTCTCGGCCCCTCGGTATTCCTCATCAACGGGATCACCAAGGGGGACTGGCTGCAGGCTCTGTTGTTTGCCGTGGCGATCGCCGTCGGGTTGACACCCGAGATGCTCCCGATGGCAGTCACCGTCAACCTCGCCAAGGGCGCGCTGGCGATGGCTAGGTCCAAGGTGATCGTCAAGCGTCTGGATGCGATCCAGAACCTTGGCGCGATGGATGTCCTGTGCACCGATAAGACTGGGACGCTGACGCGGGACAAAATTATCCTGAAGCAGCACGTCGACATCCATGGCGCGGATTCGCCGCGCGTGCTGCACTACGCCTACCTCAACAGCTACTTTCAATCAGGACTGAAGAACCTCCTCGATGTCGCCGTTCTGGAGCACGGCGACGTCCACGAGACTCTTGGAGTCGACGAGCATTTCCAAAAGATCGGCGAGATCCCATTCGATTTCTCTCGTCGTCGGCTGTCTGTGATCGTCTCCGACGGAGGCGACAAGCGCATTCTCATCTGCAAAGGGGCCGTCGAGGAGATATTCGCGGTTTCGACGAGATACGAAGATGCTGGAGCCATCGGGACGCTGGACGCGCGACACCTGGAGACGGCTAAGGAAGAGACCGTACTGCTCAACAAGAGCGGCTTCCGAGTCGTCGCGGTCGCCTACAAGGAGATGAGCGAGACGAAGCCGGACTACGGCGTCGAAGACGAAAGCGACCTCGTTCTGCTCGGCTATATCTCGTTCCTCGACCCGCCAAAGGAGAGCGCCTCGAAGGCCATCGCCGCACTGGAAGCCAGCGGCGTCCGCGTGAAGATACTTACAGGAGACAACGAGGTCATCACACGGAAGATCTGCGGCGACGTCGGAATCCAGGCCCAGGACGTCCTTCTCGGCCCACACCTCGACGCAATGACGGACGTCGAGCTTACGATGACGGCAGCGTCCGCCACGGTTTTCGCGAAACTCACTCCAGGTCAGAAGGAGCGCATCGTCCGGCTCCTACAGGCGAGCGGGCACGTGGTCGGGTTCCTCGGTGACGGCATCAATGACGGCCCGGCACTCAAGAGCGCGGACGTCGGCGTCTCGGTAGACAGCGCCGTGGATATAGCTCGGGAGTCGGCCGACATCATCCTGTTGGAAAAGAACCTGCTGGTGCTGCGAGACGGCGTCATCGAGGGGCGCAAGGTGTTCGCGAACATCACCAAGTACATCAGAATGGGCGCGAGCTCGAATTTCGGAAACATGTTCAGCGTCCTTGGTGCGAGCATCTTCCTGCCGTTCATGCCCCTGACAGCAATCCAGGTTCTCACCAACAACCTGCTGTACGACCTCTCGCAAACGGCCATTCCGACCGACACGGTCGACGAGGAATACGTCGTATCGCCGCGGCGGTGGGACATAGCTGGCATCTTCCGTTTCATGCTGGTGCTCGGACCGGTTAGTTCGATCTTCGACTATCTGACGTTCGCCATGATGCTGTTCGTGTTCAAGGCGTGGACGACCCCCGCCCTTTTCCAGACGGGGTGGTTTGTGGAGTCCCTGTTGACGCAGACGTTGATCATACACGTCATACGGACTGCACGCATTCCCTTCATCGAAAGCTCAGCCAGCTCCGCCCTCGTGACAACGAGCCTCCTCATCGCGGGCGCCGGCATTTTCCTACCTTTTACTGGCGTCGGAAGCGCGCTGGGATTCGTGTCCCTGCCTCTTCTGTACTGGCCAATGCTGACGGCAATCCTCTTTCTCTATGCAACCCTCGCACATCTGGCGAAGGTTTGGTTTGTCCGAAGATGGGGTTTGTAAGAATAGGCGCTCGACCTCCGCGTGACCTACCGAGCGGCAGCGAAATTGCGGTGGGTCAATGAAGCGCAGGCCAGGATCTGGCTGAATGTCCTCGCAGGAGGACGCGCAATGGGATTTGAGGGCAGACTACACGAGGCACCCGCACAGGAAGACACGGAGGCGGATATGCCATCTCGCAAGGAAGAACCTATGCCGCGGAGGCTTTCCGGTTTCATCTTGATGATGGGACGGGGCCATCAGGCGTTGTTGGTGTTGCTGTCGGTAGTCTTGTTCGCCGTGGGAATTCTGCCGCTCGAGGTTCAACGGCGCATCGTAAACGGCGCGACGCAGGGAGCAACCCTGAACACGATCCTCGCTCTCGTGCTAGCCTACCTGGCGCTGGTCCTGAGCGAAGGCGGGATCAAGCTCGTGTTGAACATCTACCGCGGCTGGATCGGGGAAGTCGCCGTTCGATGGCTTCGCATGACAGTCATCGATACGAAAGAGCGTCATCCCGACGATCTTACGACCTTGGCCGAAGGCGTCGAAATGTCGATCGTGCTCGCAGAGGCGGAACCTGTGGGCGGGTTTGTCGGCACCAGCATCTCCGAGCCGATTCTCCAGGCAGGCATCCTCCTGGCAGTTGGCAGCTACATGATCTACCTTCAGCCACTTCTCGCTCTCGCCGTCATCGCCGTATTCGTTCCGCAGTCCGTCCTGGTCCCTGTTCTCCAAGGGCTCATCAATCAACGGGTCAAGACGAAGATCACCGTCATGCGCCACCTTAGCGAGGAGATGGTCGACCACACCTCGCCGAAATCGCCCAAGCACCAGGCCGCCCGTGTTCAGCGACTATTCGCGACCAACATGAGCATCTACAAGCTGAAGTACGCGCTCAACTTCCTGATGAACCTGATGTTTCAGCTCGGTTTTGCCGGAATATTCGCGCTTGGCGGCTATTATGTCATAACGGGCAAGATCGAGATTGGGACAGTCGTCGCCTTCATTGCGGGCCTCAACAAGGTGTCGGATCCCTGGGGAGCGCTCGTCGACTGGTATCGCGACTTGAGGGTCACGCAAGTGAAGTACGAGCTTATCCGCGACGCGAGCACGCTGGACTCGCGCCAACCAAGTGTCGCGCCGTAAACTCACGGCCAACCCACCTGAGAGTCCGAATGTTCAGGACGTTGTCTGCCACCAACTTCAATGCCTCGTTGCAAGAGGAGTCGAGGTGGCGGCAACCGATAACCTAGTGTCCCTCCACGGTCATCGCACCACTGGGTTGACGGAACCCGCATATCGCACGGTTCTTACAGATTCGTCGCCAACCCTCTCCTCGCGGCGACCGTCCTCACGATCGATTTCCGCCGCCTCCTCGATCCGATGGTCGTGGCCGACGTTGACGCGTTCGAGCTGGGCTGGCCTATCGAGAGCTCAAGGAGAGCGGGATCCGATCGTGATCTTCCCGTCGGTGGGTTTCGATCGGGCGTTGCGACCAACTCGGTCCCGCTCTACCTACTGGCCATGATCATATTCCTTGACTTCGAAGCCTCCTCCCTTGGCAAGCACAGCTACCCCATCGAAATTGCCTGGGTCTTCGAGGACGGTCGCTCGCGGTCGTTCCTGATCAAGCCAAAGCCCGGATGGACGGACTGGTCCGCAGATGCGGAAAAGGTCCACGGTATCTCGCGCGATCGCCTGCAAGAGGAAGGAAGCGACGTCGAACTCGTCGTCAGGGAACTCATGGCGGAGCTCTCAGGAAACGAGCTTTATGCGAGTTCGCCTTCGTGGGACGGGAAGTGGCTCAGCGCGCTACTTCGAGGAGGAGGAATGCCACGTCATGCGTTGCGACTGCGGAAATCCGACGATCTCTTTGCCGAGGTGGCGTCAGCTATCCTCAATACGGGTGGCACTACAGTCGACGTTCCGGCTTTGGTCGCCAGTGTCATCGCACGGTCGGAGCCCGCCAACCCGGCTCATCGCGCCCTTCCTGATGCACTCCTCGAGCTTAAGCGGCTCGGTCTTGTCCAGGATACAGCAAGGAAGATTGCCGCCTCCTGACAGATACGGTACTCGGTTGACAGGCCGGTGGGAACAATTCGGAACCGTAGAGTTTTAGAGATTCCGCATTTTAGTGGCTGGGCCGTTTGGCTGTCTTCTCTATACCGTGAGGCACTCGGCGACCATTGTCGGGCGTCGCCCAATGCGCGTTGTGGGTGTCGATGCATTGGGGTTGGTGACCGCGGCCCACGTTCAACGACATTCACGCTGACTAGGGAGCCTTTAGGCCGGAGCCATCAAGGTTTGTGAGAGCATTGGATCTGATCTCGATCTTAGAAGTGGTTTGACTTCGCTCAATGCAGCAAATTAGAGATCACGTATATTCATTTGATGGATCAACAACACTTTCAGTTCCTGGACAGGGTAGATGCTGGTCGTCAGCTTGCAACCAAGCTCGTCAAGCTGAAGCTCGATCGTCCAGTTGCCTATGCCTTGCCACGCGGTGGGGTGCCGGTGGCGCTAGAAATCGCGCGCGCCCTAAATGCTCCGCTCGATTTGATCCTTGTACGTAAGATTGGCGCGCCAGGCGCGCCTGAAGTCGCGCTGGGCGCCGTTGTGGATGGTGAAAGCCCGGAGACGGTCATTAACCAGAATGTGCGGCTGGGGAGTGGTGCTGACGATGCCTACCTTGAACGCGCCCGACAGCGCGAACTTGTCGAACTTGAGCGCCGCCGCGCGCTGTACCTCGGCAACCGCGCGCGAGTAGACCCCAAGGGTCGCACCGTAATCATTGTCGATGATGGACTTGCCACAGGGGCGACGGCGAAAGCGGCGCTTATTGCTATGAGAGGCCAAGGTGCCGCAAAAATCGTTCTCGCCATTCCAGTCGCGCCGGAAGAAACACTCGCCGAGATGCGTCAATATGCCGACGTGGTCGTATGCCTTCATCCCGCCAAAGATTTCTGGGGCGTTGGCTCCTTTTACGAGGATTTCCACCAGCTCACCGATGAAGAGACGATTGGACTTCTGAGGCAGGGATGGACCGAATCCGCGAAAGCCGAGCCGAGCCCCAGCAAACGGCAGATTGCTGTCCCGCCACTCGGTCTGGTTGGCGATTTGAGCGTTCCGCCGGACCCGCGCGGCATTATCCTGTTCGCTCATGGCAGCGGGTCGAGCCGGCTCAGTCCGCGGAACATTGCCGTCGCCGACAGCTTGAATGACGCGGGCTTCGCAACCCTTCTCTTGGATCTGCTGACGGCGGATGAGGCAGGAGACCGCCGCAACGTCTTTGATATCCCGCTTCTCGCGGAGCGCTTGCTCGAGGCTGCGATCTGGATCGGTGCTGAGCCGGACATCGCTGATTTGCCGTTAGGCCTGTTCGGAGCAAGCACCGGGGCAGGAGCAGCAATGCTAGCATCGGCGGAGCTTCGGGAGCGGGTATCGGCGGTAGTTTCGCGTGGCGGTCGTCCAGATCTGGCCGGGCGACGGCTGACCGAGGTCGAAGCGCCAACGCTATTCATTGTCGGTGGCCATGACGAGCAGGTTCTTGCTTTAAACCGCGAAGCCCTTGCCGCCCTGACCTGCGAGAAACTGTTGAGGGTCGTCCCCGGCGCCACGCATCTGTTCGAGGAACCTGGCGCACTTGAGGCGGTGACCGAGATGGCAACTGCTTGGTTCCAGCATTACCTCGCCCCGAAAGCCCTCAGCCACGGATCCGCGGCCACAGCAACGCAGCCAGTATCGCAGGCATCGATAGCGGAAGTACTACGATCCGCCGCCGAGCCGTTGCCCGCGCTGGACGATCCGGCCTTCGCCGACGCCTTCGATCGGTTCGGCCAGGCTCGTGTAGTGTTGCTCGGCGAAGCGTCCCATGGAACCTCGGAGTTTTACCGGGCGCGCGTTGCCATCACGCGCCGGCTGATCGAGAAACACGGCTTCACGATTGTCGCAGTCGAAGCTGACTGGCCGGATGCCGCAGCAATCGACCGTTACGTGCGGCGGAGCCCGCATCGGCCGATGAACCCGATGCCGTTTACCCGCTTTCCGACCTGGATGTGGCGCAACAAGGATGTTGATGCCTTCATCGGATTTCTGCGTACCCACAATGCCTTGAAACCGCTAGGCGAGAAAGTCGCATTTTATGGCCTCGACCTCTACAACATGACGGCATCGATGGCCGCTGTGCTTGCCTATCTCGATCGCGTCGACCCTCAGGCCGCGAAACTGGCACGTGGGCGATACGCGTGTCTCTCGCCGTGGTCGCGAGAGCCGGCCGCCTATGGCCGCGCATCACTGAGTGAAGGCTACGCCCTATGCGAGGGACCGATAATAAGGATCCTGATCGATCTTTTGCAGAAGGAGCTTCAGTACGCCAGGCAGGATGGCGCGGACTTCTTCGACGCCGTGCAGAATGCCCTCTTAGTAGCAGATGCGGAGCGCTATTATCGCGCCATGTACTACGGCGCCCACGAGTCATGGAATCAGCGTGACAAGCACATGTTCAACACGTTGCAGAACATCCTTGAGAAGACAGGCTCAAATAGAAAAGCCGTCGTTTGGGCACATAACTCTCATATCGGAGACGCCCGATTTACCGATATGGGTATGGAGCGGGGTGAACTGAACCTCGGCCAGTTGTGTAGACAGACCTACGGAAACGATGCAGCCCTGATCGGCTTTGGCACGCATACCGGTACCGTCGCGGCAGCGTCGGAGTGGGACGCACCGATGGAAATCAAGGCCGTCCGACCGTCTCGCCCCGACAGTTATGAAGCGCTATGCCACGACGTCGGCACCGAGCGTTTCCTTCTGGATCTTCGCGCCGGGAAACATGAAGATCTTCGCCGCGTCATGGCTGAACCACGACTTGAACGCTACATCGGCGTTGTCTATCGGCCAGATACGGAGCGCTGGAGCCATTACAGTTATGCGTCGATGCCCGGCCAGTACGACGCGTTTGCGTGGTTCGATCAGACAAGTGCTGTGGTTCCACTGCCGACACAAGTAACCACCGGCGAGGATGAGACTTATCCGTTTGGCGTATGATCTTGCAAGAAAGCATTGACAAGCAAGCAACCCGCGTTGAGAGCTCGGGTTGGGAACCGTCCTCTTGTGTTTTTTGGGCTGAGCGAGGCCCTCATGCCCAAAGCTCCCTCTCCTTCATCCGTGCAAACGCTGTCTGATCTTTCGGCGGATCTTCGGCGTCGGGATCGGGATCTTGTCCTCGACTCAGAGGACCTCCTCGATCTCGTGACCGGCGAGGCTTCCCCGGTCGATGAGATCCATCCAGAGGCGCTCGACTTGCTTGCGCCGGCATTCGATGATGGCGCGCTGGAGCTGCTCGTGCAGCACGGGTTCGATCCTTCGCAGCAGAGGGCTGTCGTGCCGCCGGACGTCGTTGATCAGACGCTCGTCGAGCATCATCGGCCACGCGTTCAGGACGCCGTTCATGCCGAGATGGCGGTCGATGATGATAGCCAGCCGGGTCGCCCCGCCAACAAATTCAATAGCGGCATTTTACGGATATGGAACAGCCTTCAGAGGGCTATGCGACCGTGCGCGCAGCGCTGTCCTCCAACGTCGTACGGGCCTCCTCGCGCATGCGATGCGCTGCCTGAGAGGCCAACTTCGAACCAATCATGAGCATATTGCTCGCTTCGCCGGCGTAGTCGATTTTAGCAACTCGAACGAAGTCGCCGATGGTGTCGAGAGCGTCGTTGTATCCTGCGCTGCCGACGAGGTCACCAACTAACCTCACCTGCTGCTGGTAACGTCGCATCAGGAAATCGAAGGACTCGATCTGGAGGCGCGACGCCGCGTTCAAAACCTGGACCTGAAAGCCGACGCCTGCCTCCAGAAGCTTCTCCGCAGCCGCAATAGCCGGAAGATTCGAGGGGATGGGATAGATTTGATCGGTGTCTTGGATCATTTCGTTTCTCCAGTTGGCGGGTAAATTCCCCCGATCCCTTCATCGATATACGAGCACGGGGATACGCGAATGACTGAGGACTTTGTTCGTGACGCTGCCGAGGATCAACGCGGCGACGCCGCCGCGACCATGCGATCCCATTGCGATCAGATCGCATCCATTCTGAATGGCCGTTTCGACGATGGCTTCGTGCACCTCATTGCTTCTGAGCTTGACAGTATAGCAGGCAACCCCCTGATGACGAGCGCGCAATTCGACCTCGTCTAGGAATTGAACGGCTTGTGCATCGGACAGCCGATCATAGTCTTCCTGGCTTGCAGCGAGCTTGTCGCTGTCTGTCGTGAAAATCCGAAACGGTTCGATTACGCAGATGAACACGACCGATGCGTTCGCGTCTCTGGCAAATGCCACTGCCTTCTCTGCGGCCGTGACCGCAAGTCTGGAGCCGTCCGTTGGGATGAGAATCTTTGCAAACATGGTATTCCTCCTCCTCACGTAGATATTACGGCAGGTCGGTCTCCCGTCTTTGATCCTTGTCAAAATTCGTTGAGGGAACTGCGCTCGTTGCCCTTTTGCCAATTGCTCCTCAAGCAACCTCCACCTTGACCAAGGTCAAGGAATGCAAGGAGCAGATGTGCGAAGAAGCCTTGAGGAAACAGCTAGGCGGAACCGCGATGAAACGTGAGAGGGTCATACGGATCGGATATCTGGTCGCAGCCTTGGCGATCTGGGCATCGGTCGCATTCTGGCTGGCCTCGCGCGACGTTGCGCATGTCCCTTACAGCGACGTGATGCGGATGGTCGCCGAAGGCAAGGTTCGGTCGGTGACAGTGACGGAAACCACGATCGAAGGCGTCTTCAAGGAATCGCAGTCCGGCAAGACCCATTTCGTCTCCGCTCGCGTCGATCCGGTCGCCGCTGAGGTCTTCGAAAAAGCCGGCGTCGAGGTCTCTGGTGGCACTGACAGCAACTGGCTCACTATAATGCTTTCCTGGGCAATCCCGACTCTCCTGCTGTTCGGTCTTTGGCTTTTCATCTTTCGTGGGATCGCCGAACAGCAAGGCATGGGCGGCCTGGTCAGCATCGGAAAATCGAAGGCCAAGGTCTATCTGGAACGCGCGACTGGCGTCACCTTCGACGATGTGCGGACGAGGCGAAGGCCGAGTTGCAGGAGATCGTGTCCATTCTGAAGGACAAGGTGCGCTACGGGCGTCTCGGCGCTCACATTCCGAAGGGCATCCTGCTCGTCGGGCCGCCCGGAACGGGCAAGACGCTTCTGGCTCGCGCGGTTGCGGGAGAAGCCGGCGTCCCTTTCTTCTCGATCTCCGGATCGGAGTTCGTCGAGTTGTTCGTCGGCGTGGGCGCCGCGCGGGTGCGCGATCTCTTTCAGCAGGCTCGTCAGGCCGCGCCATGCATCATATTCATCGACGAACTTGACGCACTTGGGCGCGCTCGAAGCCAAGTCGGTGGATTTGGCGGAAACGATGAAAAGGAGCAGACCCTCAACCAGCTTCTGTCCGAGCTCGACGGCTTCGACCCGCGCGTGGGCATCGTGCTGTTGGCCGCAACCAATCGCCCCGAGATCCTTGACGCGGCACTACTTCGTGCAGGACGCTTCGACCGGCAGGTCGTGGTAGAACGGCCCGATCGCAAGGGGCGTGCGGCAATCCTGTCGGTGCACGCGAAGAAGGTAACAATCGAGCCCGGCTTGCACATGGACGACGTAGCCGGTCTGACGCCCGGCTTCACAGGAGCGGACCTCGCAAACCTCGTCAACGAGGCGGCCATATGCGCGACGCGCCGGAACGCGGCCGCTGTTACCATGGCGGACTTCATACAGGCGGTGGAGCGGATCATCGTCGGAACCGAACGCAGAAGTCGAATGCTCACGCCGGACGAAAGGAGACGGGTCGCCTATCACGAGATGGGCCACGCGCTGGCTGCGGCCTCGCTCGTGAAGACGGATCCGGTTCAAAAGGTGTCGATCATCCCGAGGTCGATCGGCGCTCTCGGCTACACGCTGCAGCGGCCGACCGAAGATCGCTTCTTGATCACCACGAGCGAACTCAAGGAGCGGATGATCGCGCTGCTCGCCGGGAGGGCGGCGGAAGCTCTGGTCTTCGACGAGGTCTCGACGGGCGCTGCGGACGATCTCGCGAAAGCGACCGATATAGCCAGAGAATGTGTCACACGGTTCGGAATGAGCGAGGTCGGACAAGCGGTTCTGGAACCTCGCCGGCTGCAATGGCTGAACGACGGGCACCCCGGCGCGTATGACAGGGACTATTCGGAGGCCACCGCCCGTCAGGTGGACGTCGCCGTCCACGAGATGATCGATGGCGCGTTCGAAGAGGCCAAGAAGATCTTGTCAACGAGAATGAAGGACCTAATCGCCGGTGCGGACTTGCTGCTCGAGCGCGAGACGATCACGCCCGAGGATTTTCCGCCACTTCAACGGAAGGCTGGCGATCCCAAGACCGCGACGACCACGGAGGCGACCGTTGGCTAACGCGAAGGGACATTCGGCTGCGTCGGACGACCTGCTTCTGAAATCTGAGCAATCTTCGGGACGTGCGATCATGGGTTGGCTCGCCGGCGCGCTGATATTTGCCGGCGTGATGGGACTCTTGTTGCACTTCGCCGACATCGCCGAACTGCTGGCCGTGTTGAAAGCGGCGAGTCCGCTTTGGATCGCAGCGGCTATATCGTGTCAGCTTGGCACCTACGCCTGCGCCGCCGCCGTCTGGCAGATGGTCACGAGGCGTGCAGGTTTTCAGCTTCGACTTGCGGACCTTCTCAAACTGGCTGTCATGGAACTCTTCGCCAACCAGGCGATCCCTACAGGCGGCCTGAGCGGAAGTCTGCTGGTTGCCCGCGGCCTCGTGCGGAGACGGATCCCATCTTCCATCGCCATAACCGCCTTGCTGGTCGCCGCCCTTTCCTACTACGCCGCCTACTTTCTAATGGCGGCGCTTGCCTTCGTCCTACTGTGGTCAACCGGCGACCTTAGCGACACGTGGGAATGGCTCTCGATCATGTTTGCCGCGATCGTTATCTTGATCACCGTCTCCCTCGTCGCCGTGACGGTTACCAAGGGCCGTTGGATCCCAAGGTCTCTCCTCCGCAGGCCGCTGATGGCGCGCCTTGCAAAAGCGCTTGCACAGGTTCGGACCGACATGGCTAGCGATCCGAAGGTATTGGGCCCGACAATCTTCTTTCAACTGGCGATTTTCGTTCTGGACGCGACCACGCTCTGGTTCGCCGCGCGAGCTCTCGGGGCGAGCATCGGCCCCTCTCCTGCGTTTCTCGCCTTCGTTCTCGCGTCGGTCGTTGCAACCGTCTCACCTATCCCGCTCGGCCTGGGCTCGTTCGAAGGAGGCTGCGTCGCAGTCCTCCACTTGCTTGGAGTCAGCATCGAAGTCGCTCTTGCTGCCACGCTGATCTTCCGAGGAATGTCGTTCTGGATGCCCATGTTTCCGGGAATGTGGTTAACCCACCGGGAGGCACGGGCGGATCTTTGACCTCCGTCAATGCGTACGTCGTGCAGATGTATGATTGTATCGGCCGTCCCTCTTCAGCCGATGTCGTGGATCGAGCAGCTTGAGAAAGAGGTTCTGGATCGGAGAACCACACATGATAGTCGAGAACGCAATGACCCCGTCCCCGATCACCGTCGGCGCATCCTGCACGGTGTTGGAGGCGGCCGAAATAATGCTCGCCAACCGGATCAGTGGCCTTCCTGTCGTCGATGACGACGGAGTGCTGGTGGGCATGATTACCGAAGGCGACTTCCTGCGGCGATACGAGCTCAACACGGACCGCAGACGGTCCTGGTTGCAAAGCTGGCTTGCAGGCCCCGGAACGATCGCCGACGAATACGTGCGCTCTCACGGACGGCGTGTTGACGAAATAATGAATTCGCACCTCGTGGTCGTGCCTCCGACCGCGGCGCTTTCCGACGCCGTGCGCCTGATGGAGCGAAACGAGGTGAAGCGACTCCCCGTGATCTCGGACGGAAGACTCGTCGGCATAATATCGCGTTCAGACCTGCTGCGCGCCCTGACGAAAGTGGAAAAGCCTTCGGCTCCATCCACTCAGGACGCCCAAATCCAGGAGGCGGTCGATGCCGAAATGGCGAAGCAAGGCTGGAGCAGGATACGCTGCCAGGTCAGAAACGGAGTAGCCGAGCTCTCCGGTACTATCTTCGACGAACGGGAGCGTCTCGCCGCGAAGGTTGCCGCTGAGAATGTGCCAGGCGTCAGAGCGATCACGGACCATCTCACCTGGATTGATCCGTACTAGGGAGTGGCTCGGCCGCCGCCGGTTGGCGAAGAGGATCGCATCTGAGCTTTCCGATTGGATCGAGGCCAGATTGATCTCCGTCAAGGAAGCGGTGCCCTCCTCCTGTATGCTCTCGTCAAAGCTTATAGGTGGAACATGCAGGAACCAAAGTTATCCTTCCATGGCGCGGCCGGCTCGGTCACCGGTTCCTGCTTCCTTCTCCAGGTGGCGGATTCCCGGATTCTGATTGACTGCGGCATGTTCCAGGGTTCGAAGAGCGAGAAGGAGCTCAATTACCGGCCCTTCCCCTTCGATCCGGCGGAAATCGACGCCGTTCTCCTGACTCACGCCCACATCGACCATACCGGTCTGCTTCCAAAGCTCGCAAAGGCAGGATTCGGCGGACCTATATATGCTACCCGACCGACCATGGAACTGTGTGGAGTCATGCTGCAGGATTCCGGACACATCCAGGAATCCGAAGTCAAGCAGCTCAACCGCCGCAACCGCAGGCGGTCACGGGAGCCTGTCGAGCCCATCTACACGGCTGACGACGCCCGCATGGTGATGCCCCAGTTCGTATCCGTTCCGTACCAGCAGTGGCGAGAAACGGTGGGCGGGGTCAAGTTCCGCTTCTGGAACGCTGGACACCTGCTCGGATCGGCCTCTATCGAGATCGAAGTGGCCGTTGCCGATGGTCCGCGGCGTCTTCTCTTTTCGGGCGATATCGGCACCCGCTACAAGATGCTGGAAGGGCTGCCTCAGGCTCCTGCGGGCGTCGACTACCTCGTCTGCGAAAGCACCTATGGCGACCGCGAGCGCGAGGACTACACGCAGGACGCTCGCCGCAACCGCTTGAGAGAGATCGTAGGCAAGGCGAACAATCCGAACGGCGCGCTTCTGATCCCCTCCTTCGCCGTGGAGCGCACGCAGGAAGTGCTGACGGACCTGGTTGCATTGATGGACGACGGCAGTCTTCCTCGTTCGCCGATCATGATCGACTCGCCACTGGCCTCCAGAGCGACCGAAGTGTTCAAAGCTCAGGCCGGAGAGCTTGCAAACGCCGCCGCGTTCACACGTGCGCTCAACGCGCCTAATGTCAGGTTCACCGAATCCGCAGAGCAGTCGAAGGCTCTCGATCTCGTGCGCGGATTCCATATCATCATTGCGGCAAGCGGCATGTGTGAAGCAGGACGCATCCGGTACCGCCTGCGCAACTGGCTCTGGCGACAGGAGTGCACGGTTCTCTTGGTGGGCTTCCAGGCAGCAGGAACCCTCGGTCGAATCCTCCAAGACGGCGCCCGCGTGGTGCGTATCCAGGGCGACGAGATCGTGGTGCACGCGAAAATCATAGCCTTCGATGCCTACAGCGGGCATGCAGACGCCAGCGATCTTGAGGAATGGGTTTCTGCGCGGGCGCCTATTGAAAAAGGAGTGTTCCTCGTTCACGGCGAGCCCGCAGCGCGCAGCGCTCTGACGAGACGACTGTCGAAAACCCTGAAGGTTCCCGTGATGGAGCCTCGGCTCGACGATGGTTTCCTCCTCACCGAGGACGGCGCCCGTCTGATCGAGGATGCGGCACGTATCCGGCTTGCAGCCGAGCAACTTGGCCGCCCGGATTGGCACAACGACTTCCAGAGCTTCGTCCTCGACCTGTCCGACCGTTTGACGCAGGCGGCTGATCAGAAAGGACGGGCCATCATTCTCCGCAAGGTCAAACGGGCCCTGGAACCGGAGCAAGATGCCGTCGGTGCAAAGGAGAACGAAAATGCTGTCCACTGATCGGGATTGCAGACCTGGCGGCGAACACTTCGCCGTTCCGAGCCAGGGCGAAGTGGAAGGCAAGCTTCTTGTTTGCGAGGTTGTCGCTGTCGCCTGCCTGCAGGAACTCCTGAAAAAGGAGCATGCGCCTGTCGTAGGCAGAGTTCGGCGTCGGATCCTGCACGACCTCAAGCATCGATGCCGGTCGCTGAAGCTTTGCGCGGACGACGAGAAGGCAACTGCCGAGTATGCGTTGCAGATTCTGGAGTCCGCCGTGACAGAGGCCGGCTCCCGATAGGCCAAAGGCCGAGCGAGGTCATCATGAACAAGGAAGTTGGGATTGCCATCAATGCCGGTTCGTCGAGCTTAAAGATCGGCATCTTCGACATCAGTTCCGGTGCTGCCAAGCGCCTCGGCCGGGCTATCGTCTCCCTCGGCGAGCACCCTCGCCTCAAGTATGGCAGCGATGACGATATCCAAGAGATCGATCTGCCCGCCGCCTCGGAGGGCCTTAGCATCCACGTCATCTCAAGCGTTCTTGATCGGCTGTTGCACGGCGATTACCATATCGGCTTTGTCGGACACCGCGTCGCGCATGGTGGGCTGATTTTCAAAGGGCCGACGCTTCTCACCGGCGGCGTCATGTCGCAAATTGGAAGTTTGACGCCAATGGCCCCGCTTCACCAGCCTCAGGCGCTGAACGTGATGGATGCCGTCTTCTCCCTCTATCCATCCGTCATTCAGACGGCATCGTTCGACACGGCGTTCCACACTTCGCAATGCAGTCTCGCGACAAGGCTGGCAATTCCCAGCGCAATGCACGACGCGGGCATACGTCGATACGGCTTCCACGGCCTCTCTTACAAGTACATAGCCAACTATCTTCAAAGATTCGCACCTTATATCGGCGGCGCCAGGGTGGTCTGCGCTCACCTTGGATGCGGCGCAAGTCTGTGCGGCATGGTCGACGGCGTCAGCATCGACACCAGCATGGGATTTTCCACTCTTGACGGTATCCCGATGGCGACACGGCCGGGCACGCTCGATCCTGGGGTGCTGATCCACCTGCTCAGATCCGAGTTTGCGGATGCCGACAAACTGGAGACCTTTCTTTATCACCAATGCGGCCTTCTGGGGGTTTCGGGAATAAGTGGCGACACTCAAGCGCTGCTGGAAGATTTCCGCCCCGCCGCAAAGGAGGCACTCGATCTGTTCTGTTTCAGAATTGCCGGCGAGGTTGGCCGTCTTGCCGTTTCAACAGGCGGCGTCGATGCGCTGGTGTTTACAGGGGGCATCGGGGAACATCAGCCGGAAATCCGTAGAGGCATCGAGAGGCACCTGTCATGGATGGGACTCTCGCTGAACGTGGCCGCCAACAAGACGAATGCGACAGTCCTGAACGCCAAGGACAGCGCCATCGAAGCGTTCGTCATCCCCACTGACGAGGAGCAGGTGATCGCCGACGAGGCACTCACCGTCATCAGCCAACATGGACTTCATCGAGGAGAGCGACAATGGCAGACAATGTGACCCTGCTGGGACAGGAACTCGATCTGACCGACCGCTATTGGCGCGCCGCCAACTATCTGTCGGTCGGCCAAATCTATTTGATGGACAATCCGCTCCTGCGCGAGCCGCTAAGACCCGAGCACATCAAGCCGCGGCTGCTCGGCCACTGGGGGACGACACCCGGACTCAACTTTATCTACGCCCACCTGAATCGCATTATCAAGCACCGTGACGTCGACGTTCTCTATGTCTGCGGCCCCGGTCATGGCGGGCCGGGAATGGTGGCCAACACCTATCTCGAAGGCACCTATAGCGAGATTTACCCCGAGGTGTCAGAAGACATCGCCGGTATGCGCAAGCTCTTCAAGCAGTTCTCCTTTCCGGGTGGAATTCCAAGCCATGCAGCACCCGAGACGCCCGGTTCGATTCACGAAGGGGGAGAACTCGGCTACGCGCTCGTCCATGCCTTCGGGGCAGCCTTCGACAATCCCGGTCTAGTAGTCGCCTGTGTCATTGGCGATGGGGAGGCCGAAACCGGACCTCTGGCGGCGGCGTGGCATTCGAACAAGTTCCTTAATCCCGAGCGCGACGGCGCGGTTTTGCCGATCCTCCATCTGAATGGCTACAAGATCGCCAATCCGACCATTCTCGCACGAACGCGTGACGGCGATCTCGAAAGTCTGTTCTGGGGGCACGGCTATCAGCCAATCTTTGTCGAAGGACACGAGCCCGCCGAGATGCATCGGAAAATGGCACAGGCGCTCGACCAGGCATTCGATCTAATCGAGGCATTCCAAAGGGATGCTCGGTCCCAGCCCGAGTACAGCGACGTGCCCCGATGGCCGATGATCGTGCTGCGCAGCCCGAAAGGATGGACTGGCCCCAAGGAGGTGGACGGCAAGAAGGTCGAGGGCTTCTGGAGGTCCCATCAGGTTCCGGTTGCAAACTGCCGAGGTGACGAGGACCACCGAAAGATCCTCGAGGACTGGATGCGGAGCTACGAACCAGAGGACCTTTTCGATGGGGACGGCCGCCTGAAAGCGGAGCTGCGTGCGCTTGCTCCGCAAGGTGACAAGAGAATGGGCGCTATTCCTTACGCGAATGGGGGTCGCCTCCGAACCGAACTGATCCTGCCGAAGCTTGCCGAACATGCAGTTGAAGTGGGCGAGCGCGGGTCACTCCAAGTCCAGTCGACCGAGGTTCTCGGAAGATACTTGCGCGACGTCCTCAAGCTCAATGCCGGCCGAAGCAACTTTCGAATCTTCGGACCGGATGAGACCGAATCCAACCGCCTCGGGAGCGTCTTCGAGGAGACCAACCGGGTATGGTTGCAGAAGATCGAGGACTACGACGTCCATCTCGCTCGAGACGGGCGGGTCATGGAAATCCTGAGCGAACATTTGTGTCAGGGATGGCTCGAAGGCTACCTTCTCACAGGTCGGCATGGGTTCTTCTCGTGCTACGAAGCCTTCATCCACATCGTCGATTCGATGTTCAACCAGCATGCAAAGTGGCTCAAGGTTTCGCGGGAGCTGGCATGGCGGAAGCCGATTTCCTCGCTCAACTATCTGCTGACGTCGCACGTCTGGCGGCAGGATCATAACGGCTTCTCGCATCAGGATCCGGGTTTCGTCGACCTCGTTGCTAACAAGAAGGCCGACATCGTTCGCATCTACCTGCCCCCGGACGCCAACACGCTGCTGTGGGTTGGCGACCATTGCCTTCGGACCTTTAACCGCGTCAATGTCATCGTTGCGGGAAAGCAGCCGGAATCTCAGTACCTGTCGATGGACGAAGCGATCGGGCATTGCGAAGCCGGCCTAGGCGTTTGGGAGTGGGCGAGCTTCGAGGAAGACACGGTCTCGCCCGATGTCGTCATGGCCTGCGCGGGTGACGTGCCGACGATGGAAACGCTCGCCGCGGTCATGCTTCTTCATGACGCGATCCCGGCGTTGAAGATCAGGACCGTCAATGTCGTCGATCTCCTGGCCCTGCAGGATCAGGATCAACACCCCCATGGCCTGGACAACCAGACGTTCGACGAAATCTTCACCAGGGACAGGCCAGTGATCTTCGCCTACCACGGCTATCCCAGCCTCATTCATCGCCTGACGTACCGGCGGACGAACCATGAGAACATCCACGTTAGAGGCTTCGTGGAGGAAGGCACGACCACGACGCCGTTCGACATGACGGTGATGAATCAGCTTGACCGGTATCACCTCGCTTTGGAGGCGATCGCACGGGTAACGGGTCTGGCTGCGAAGGTGCCGGACGTGACTGAGAAGCTGAAGGCCAACCTCGCCGAGCACGCCGCATTCATCAGGGAGTACGGCGAGGATATGCCGGAAATCACAAGCTGGAGATGGCGACGGGCGTGAGGCGACGATCTCGAAGGCCTAGCGAAGCCGCGACAACAACGTCTGGAGGAGTGCTGCCTCGTCCCTGCCCGACCCGGCAGCAATGTCCGCCAGGGCGACGTCGGGTGCGGCGGCCTTGAAACCGGCGCCGGCCAGTTTCGGAACGACGGCCTCCGCGTCGTTCCGAGAAGAGGCGCGACCTCGGAGACGGAATTCTTGAGGATCATGCTGGCGAAGGCGAAATGGGGTGGCCGGCCGGCGCGGCCACGCTCAGTTCCTGGACCTGGAACTACATAGAAAAGTGCCGCGGCGAGCGAGAGCGATCGAAACGAGGAACAAGCCAGTAAAGAACGGCGTCGCGTAGCGCTGAATGTTGATTGTCATTCTCCACCTCTCGGCAACGACGCTACCACGGCACGGAAAAACGGTTGATCCATAGTCAAACATTGTTCATGTCGCCAACGCACTCTCATCCGCGGCGGAGCGCACCGGCGCCGAGGGTTCGATCTTCAGCCTCCTCATCACATCTAAGCGCCACCCTTCCCGATCTATCCGAAGATCCGCTCGCTCGTGCTGACACCTCCGTTCTATTGAGTAACGCGCAGAGGTGATGAGCTTCTCTGCGCGTGAGGAGCACCGTCGTAACGGCTATTTCGGCAGGCCCTCCACTCGTCGTATCAATCACGTTGAAGAGACCATACTTCGTCGGGACACAGACATATCTTGCTCTCCGCTTCATGACTGCTGACCTCAACTCAGCGCGTGCCCGCCCCGAGGGTTCCTGTGCTATTCGTTGCAACGGTTGCAGCCGAATTGAGTGAAATGGCACGGACATCTGCAAGACTATCACCGGACCGCGCACACGCTTTGAGCAAGATCAAACAGGAACTGCGGCTCGTGGACTCGAGTGTCTTTTGCGGATTCCTCGGTGGCCTCCTCCTGCTGCTTTTGCTCGAGATTTGACTGAGAACGACGCAAGTCCACGCCCCGCCAAGTTTGACAAAGATCAAGGACAGCGATCGCTGTAGAATCCATCCTGCAACGAACGTGCCGCGGGTCGCACTTTCGAGACAGGAGGGTCTGATGCGTTATAGCCCCATTCTTACGTTTCCGGACGCTGCACAGGAAGGCGCGATGTGGGTTCGAGAGCTTGCGGAACTGCTTGGCTGCGAGCAGCGGGTCGCCTACGAGGTGTTGCGGACAACCCTCCATTCGGTGCGTGACAAGCTTTCAGTGGATGACAATGCCAAAGTTGGCAACGATCTGCCAACGCTGCTTCGAGGGCTCTA
Source organism: Rhizobium sp. LjRoot258 (assembly GCF_964254185.1). Classification (NCBI taxonomy): domain Bacteria; kingdom Pseudomonadati; phylum Pseudomonadota; class Alphaproteobacteria; order Hyphomicrobiales; family Rhizobiaceae; genus Rhizobium; species Rhizobium sp. LjRoot258. The sequence goes on from NZ_CAXUST020000001.1 coordinate 1,907,964, forward strand.
CTTTGAAGCATGGAATCCGATGAAGAGCCAGGGACATGATGATCTTCACGATCTACCGGCGTCGCTCCGTGCGGCATTGCCACACTCCGTTTGCACAGACCCGAACGTGTTCTCCAAGATCGTGCGTCTATTTGAAAGTCGTCTCCGTGACAAGACGCCTACCAAGCTCGATGTCGCACTAAAGCTCTGCGTCGCCCTATGTGAAACCAGCAACTCGGTTGGGGATGCCTCCAAAACTCAGCCGTCGTAGTGCTCGACCTCACCGTCGCCAAGTGTCGCGCGCTGGACTTGGACCGCGGGGATTTTGAAATGAGATGGATGATCGTCGGGTTCGTTGCTCTGTTCGCTTCCTTTGGGTCGGCGGCGCAGTCGGCAGCGCCTGCCCCCGCGCCGGATCAAAAGATCCAGCAGTTGGTGAGCCTATTGGAGGATCCTGACGTTCGAGCCTGGCTTGAAAGTAAGAAGTCTGGCCCCCCAACATCTGATGTGGTCGTAAGCGGGTTCAGCTTCGCAACATGGGAAGCGTCGATCCGCGCGCGTATCAACGGCGTCCTGTCCGCCCTACCGCGAGTGCCTGAAGAAGTTCGCATGGCTGCGACGCGGACGCGCGCAGAAGCCACCGCGCAAGGGTACGCGCCCGTTTTTGTCATTTTTCTGGGCCTCGTCGCCGTGGGTTTCGTGGTCGAATCCATCTGGCGTCGACTCGTTGCCCCCACCGACAGCACGTTCGTCAGACTCGCGTCCATCGGCATATTCTCTGCCGGGATGGCCGTGATCTTCTTTGCCGTCGACTGGCCTCCGCTGGCACGCTTGACGCTCCTCGCCTACATCTGCGCGCTCGTTGTCATTCGGTCGACGGCCTTGATGCCAATGACGGCCCTTCCACCTTCACAGCGCCGTCGTTTGTCGTTCCTAACGGCAATCGTCTCCGTCGCCGTTGCAACGTCTGCACTCGCGGGGCCATTGGGCATTGAACCCGGCGCCGCCGAGGCCATCTCAATCTGTTTTTCGCTGATAGTCCTCGCGCTGAGCCTTGAGACCGTCTGGGCTACGATCGAAACCTCGGCGTCGTGGAAGGCGGCGATAACCGCGTTTGGCGTGGCACTCTGGGTAGCATGGTGCCTCGAAATGAAAGGACTTTTCTGGCTCGGCATCTACGCGATCGCCCTTCCCCCCATACTGCGGGGAACCACACGCATGTCGGCGGCGCTGTCTGCCGATGCCGGCACACTCCGACGCCTGCTCGTCGCCCATGCTGTGCGAGTGGTGGTCGTCGGCCTGGCAATCGGTTGGCTCGCCCTCGTCTGGCGCTTCAATCCGGACGCGCCTGGCCGACAAGACCCTTGGGTGGAAGCCCTTGTCTACGGAGGCATGAAGAGCGTCGTCGTTCTCCTTCTTGCCGACCTTGTCTGGCAGTTAGTCAGGCACTGGATCGACCTGTCGTTGAGCACCGCCTCCGACACCGCGTCCCTTTCCCCCGCCGATGCCGCGCGCCGGGCACGGTTCCGCACCCTGCTACCTATTTTCCGAAATGCCATCGCGGTGACGGTTCTTGTTATCGCTGGCCTTGTCGTGCTTGCGCAGCTCGGGATTCAGATCGGACCTCTGCTTGCAGGTGCCGGGATCTTCGGCGTCGCGATCGGCTTTGGATCGCAGACCCTCGTGAAGGACATCATCAGCGGCGTTTTTTACATGTTCGATGACGCCTTCCGTGTTGGGGAATACATTCAGGCAAAGGACTACAAGTGAACAGTCGAAGGCTTCAGCCTACGATCAGTCCGCCTCAGGCATCATCGGGGCCCGGTGTTCACGGTCCCATTCGGCGAGCTCGGCGCGATCGAGAACATGAGCCGCGACTGGGTCATCGACAAGTTCCGGATCTCGGTCGGCTACGACACCGACATCGAGAAGGCTCGCAAGCTTACAAAGAAGGTTGGCGCCGAGTTGAAGGCAGACGCGGAGCTGGGGCCGCTGTTCATCGAGCCCCTAAAAATGAAGGGCGTCGAAGAGTTCGGCGATTACGGCATCGTCTTGAGCTTCGGAATGACCACAGTTCCCGGCATGCAGACCTACATCCGACGCAAGGCGTACGCGAAGCTACGCGAGGCTTTCCTGGCGAACGGCGTCAGCTTCGCCCAGCCGAGGGTCCAGGTCGGCGGTGAAGACAAAACCGGGGCAGCGGCCGCGGCGGCTACGGCTGTACGCGCGCACCAAATCGATGTGGCGGCGCCGTCCGGCTGAGTCCAGCTCGTCTATCGAGAATGCGAGTTCAAAAAGCAGGCCGCCTAGGCGAAACGTGGTTCTACGCTCCGCGTTCGCCTTCCCAGGCAAGGCTCGTTCGATGAGAACGGATCCGAGCCCCTTCCTGGGTCCATCATCCCATGGAATATCATATTCGCATCCTGGCCCATCATGCTTTGGCCGCTCATGGCCATTGCCGTTGGCACCAACATGTAGCCCTGGCCCGGCAAGCGCGGCCACGGGATTCCGAGTTTAACGCATGCGCCGAATCCTTTGAGATCGCTAGCATTTTACCGATCCGTTTACCTGCCCCGAAAGATCCTGTGTCGTATGAGACGTCCCGAAAGGGGACATTCTCATGGCGGACATCGACATCAAGGCGCAGGCGCTTTCCGACGCCCGGACGCGAATCCTGAAGCTTCAGGAGCAGATGACCGATCGCCTCCTGCAGATGGCCGCCGAGGTCGAAACGTTGATGGAGATCGTCCCACCAATGGAGGCGAGGACCTTCCTCAAGGCCCGGTGCAATCTGCCAGCAGTCGAACTGTCGACCTACGTAGGATTCGCGAAGACCCTGAAGGGAGCGGAGGAAGTCCTCCGTAAAGCTCGGGTTTCCTTCCCTGTGTTGAAGGCGCTCGTCGCGGCGGACCCCGAGGCCAAGCAGGAAGTCCTCGAGCGCATGCAGATCGGCGCCCAGATCGACACGAAGGACGTTGCCGCGATCCGGCGGAGGCTTTCCGACGCCAAACTGACGGTCGCCGAAGCGATCGCCATCCGGAACCGGAGACTGGCCGCCGCCGCGGCCCGCAAGCAGATGAAGGCGACCATAGCCCTCTTCGAGGAGAAGATGTGGTCCTTCGTGCGTAGCGTCAGGATGCTGCCGCCGGAAACTCCGGTCGTTCCCGACGACATTCGCAAGCGCGCCGGATCCCTCCTCGAAGAGTTCGAATCCGTATTCGGGGCCGAGCACCCGCAGCCGCGCCCGCTGAAGCGGAACTCGCCCGGACAGCGGATCGGACGCGCGCACCATGCTCTCACGCGGTTCCGCAATGGCGATTTCGGAAATACGTTCGGCTTCGGCCTGAACGATTCCGACATCGGGCCGACGGCGGTCGACGCTCTTCTTGTGTTAACGGGGAAACCGCAACCGGTATACGGGCTCGTAAAGGCGCCGTCGCCTCTGACGGAACTCCCGCCCCCGCGGTACCATCTCAAAGCGCTGGAAATCTGCGCGGGCGCGGGCGGTATGGCCGTTGGTCTCGAGCGAGCAGGATTCCATCATGTCGGACTGGTCGAGTTAGACAAGAACGCTGCGGCGACGCTTCGGAAAAACCGCCCGCACTGGCCGGTGATCGAGGCCGATGTTCGCACGATCGACTTCACGCAGTTTCGGAGGAGCGCGGTCGATCTCCTCGTAGGCGGGATTCCGTGCCAGCCTTATTCAACCTCGGGCAAGAGCGAAGGCAAGAACGACGAGAAGGACCTGCTGCTGGAAGGCGTCCGGGCCGTCAAGGAATCGAAGCCGAAGGCGTTCGTCTTCGAGAACGTCGAGGGCTTCCTCCATGCCAAGCATGCCGACCACGTCGCGTCCGCTCTTCGGCGTCTGTCGAAGGCAGGCTACGAAGTTTCGATCCACCGGATCAACACACGGGACTACGGCATCGCGCAAGACCGCAGCCGTATTCTCGTGATCGGATTGCGAAAGGAACTGGCTGGCGCCTTCCGTATGCCCCCGCGGTTCCCCGGATGGCGAACGAACATTGGTGACGCACTGGCCGACCTTATGGGCGCAAACGGATGGTCCGACGTCGACAAATGGGTCCGGGCCATGCGGGAACAGCCCTTCCATGACAAATTTAGAAACTTCGTTCAACGCGGCGCTCTGTCAGCGACAATTCGCGGACGGAAGGGAGCCGGACTACCGAAGGAAACTGAACGCTGGCTCCGGAAGGGATTCACCTACGCGCCAATACCAAAGGAGGCTCCGACTGATACCGACGCCCAGAAACGGGGCTTCGTCCCCGGCCTTACACTGAGGATGCGCGCTCGACTGCAGGACTTCCCCGACGACTGGCAATTCGTGGGTGGCGTGGCGAGCGTTGCCGAGCAGATCGGGAATGCAGTAGCACCGAGGATGGCGCAGGCGGTCGGGCTGGCGATGTTCTCGGCTCTGCGCGCGATGGAACTCGATTGGGATGCACTGCTATTCGGCCGGCCTCGGCGGCCGCTTGTCGTAGCGCCGCCGCTCGATTTGCACCCTGAAATTTCACATACTTCATCCATTCTTCACGAGGACGCGTTGTGACGACCGCAATTCAGAAAATCATCGACACATTGTGGAGAGCCGCGCATTTCGAATGGAAGTGGCGATCGCGGTAATCGGATCCGTGCGGGTCGTCGATCATCCTTTGTTGTTGTCGTTTTCCGTAACCGCCGGTTGTCGAATTGGCTGAGATAGGGACGCTCTCAGGCATTTTGCCGAATCCATCCTCGACGAACTAGCATCAAGGGCTGTGTCGCGTGCCGGCGTCACGCGCTCAAAGAAGTCATCGAGCATTGACCAGCCGCAAGGCCGCGATTTAATGCGACATCAGGACCGGCATTGAAATGTTGTTCAGCAAATCGCGCGTCGCGCCGCCAAACATATCTTCGAAAAGCGGCGAGTGGCCATAGGCGCCGCAGACGATAAGATCTGCACTCTCTCGGTCGAGGCCGGCAAACAAAGCACTGGTGAAATCGTTCTCTCCCGTGTTGCGCCATCCCGCTAAGACTACCGCTATCCCATGGTGCTCGAGATGGCTCTTTATCTCCTGAACGTCTGCATTCTTGTCGCTATAGTTGCTCGCAAACACGAACAGGAAGACTTTGCGTGCGGCCTTGAGGATCGGCATTGCGTCGTGAACTGCCCTGGTTGACTCGCGGCTGAAATTCCAGGCAATGACCACCTGCTCGCCGATTGCGTCTTCTCCTGCCCAGCCCGTTGGAAGGACCAACATGGGAACCCCGGCTGTCATCAAGATTTCTTTGGGGACTGCTGAATTGGAAAGATGGAGGTGGTCCGGATGCGGCTGTGTTGTTACCAGAAGGTCCGCGCAATGGGAAAAAAGCTGCTCTGCGGTATGAGCCTCCGGCCGTGCCACGTGATATTGGAAATCAAGGCCAGCCTTTCGAACCGCGGTGGCGAATTCGTCTTCAATCGCGAGCGCCTGCTCTCGGCTCTCCCCCTCAAGTGCTTCTTTCGTGCTGACGTCGACGCCGATCAGCCTGGCCTGGTGCTTGGCTGCGACATTGATGGCAGTGCGCACACGGGCCGTGGAATCTGCTCCAGCGTCCAAATAGACAACGATATCTCTGTAGGCCATAACTTCCTCCATTCGCGGACGCACAGGGCCGAGCGTTACCTTCTCGCTTCTCTGTCGTAGGAGTCTCCAGGACAATCGCAGCGAACCCATGACCCTGAACAGTTAATGTCCCTTGACGCTCTAGGTTCCGGACGACTGCAAGAATTAACGATGTCGTCGGGTTGGGTTGAGAACCCGTTTCTCCCTTCCAGACGAGATCGAAAGACGGAGAGTACCTGCACGAGCTGTCGGAAGTCCACTTCTTCTCAAAGGACTCGAGGCCGACGTAGCGGTCATCCTAGATGCCGCAGATTTCGATAGGACGCCGGCAATCGTTCTCAACTTTCCGAACAATCAGATCCGCGCTCTGAACTTCGTCGCGCAGGAGCTTTCAAGAAGGTACAGGGGTGCATTCACCTGCATACCCGACAAACAGCTAGCCACCCAGGAGGAGATCAACCGCCTCGCGGACTATCGTTCAGAGGATAGGATTTACGACGCAAGGCTGCTCCTTGGGGCAGATCCATCTGTTCAGCATCGTCTCCGACGACTGCTGCCGCAGATCGCCTCGGAAAATGTCCCTGACCACTCCTATACCTATCCGTCGCTTTTGGACGGCTTGCATGAACGGTATGGTAAGTATCGGGCGAACCGGATGGCGGGCTTCAGTCCGTAATCGGATATGTTTGCGCTGATGCACCCTTCCGTCCTCGGTTCTTCAATCATCTTCATAGAAGAACAAACTGTCGTCCGGATGCGCGACAGGTTCATCCCAGACGCCGACCAGCCACCCCGGCCGTTTCTTTTTCGACACGGGGACGAGTCCCAGGGACTTGTCCGACTGATAGTATGCCGCGAGCTTGAGGTTGTCTGCGCCGGAGACGTCGTCTCCGTCCAGATGCGCTTTCAGAATGACTAACAACCCGTATCGGCCGAGTACATGCTTCGCCTCGCGCATCAACCGAATCCCGACGCCCTTTCCGCGCAATGAAGGGTCGACCCACATCCGCTCGAGATGCGCGACGGCCCCACATTCATCGAACGACATCGGTCGTTTCAAGCCTTTCTTTATGAGCGTCGTATTCGCGGTGAGGATTTCCAGGGCTTGGACTGCGTGCTCGCTTCGCATGTCAAAAACCGCGAAGTACCAGTCGTCGTCTTCCTCGGGCAGATAGCCGGGCTGCGCCAGGAAGCCCTTCAGTCGGGCCAGCGGCGGACCCGGTTCGTCGTTTGATGCGGGATACCGTCGCAGTTCCACCGACCAGTCAAGGATGTCGGGTTCGTCGGAATGTTTCCTAAATCTCGTCTCGAAAGCGAGATAGCTGTCGTCGTCTTCCGTATCCGAAGCTCCATCAGTCACCAACGTGCCCTCGTTCGATATCCCGTCACGCGACGACCTTCTGCGACGCCCATCGTAGCCGCAGGTTTTCGGATTGCAATTGGCAAAGATTGCTCAACTTAGGATCAGAACGCGTTGATCTAATTTGAGGTCATAATCGACACCGGTCGTGGCTCAAATCGCCCACCTTCCCGTCTATCAAGTTGACGGTTCATCGCGCGTCGTCTGAAAAATACGAGTCTGATAAGTGGAACTCGGTCTTCAGATAGTGGCGCGCCAAAGCATGAATGACCTCCGCGGCCGAGTAGAGCCGCCGGATCTCAAGCGACGCATCGGCGTCCGACGGAAACTTCTCGGAAGCATGTGCTGTAGCGACCCGGCAGTTATCGAATATGTATTTGTGACCTGGCTTGCCCCCACGAGCTTCCTCGAAACGCTTGAGGGCATCTGGACTGAGTTTCGTAGCGACGGCGTCGAAATTGTCTCGGATCCAGATCTTTGTCGGATTGGGAGCCTTCCCATCACCTTTAACGCGCTGCTCGAAGACTTTGAAAAAGCTCAGGACCTCGTAAGAGACGAGGCCCGCCTCGTGGGCATTGAGTCCTTCGCGATAGTACGCAAGACGTTGCAATATTTCCTTGTTCTCAGGCAGCGATCGATCAAAGACCCACTGCCCCGCGATGGTACCACCCTTGTCGTACCTCCGCACAGGAACCGGCACAGGATTGCCCGACCAGCCGTCACCAAGGATCGCATGCTGATCCTGGCACCAGCTAAGGATGCTTAGGAACCTGTTGAGCAGGGTCCGCGCCTCCACGTGCGAAAGCCGTTGGTTCGTCAGATCGATACTGATCGAATGAGAATTGTCCTTCGTCCTCGGAAAAAGCACGAACTGGTGGCCTGCGAAGGTGACAAGCGTCGGCTCCTTCGGCCAAGCCACAGCGGTGTCCACCGGCAAATTCATAAAGCGCGAGGATACGCGCGCACCGAGCTTTCGATGAAACTCGCTTTTCTCCTCTTCGCTCTCGTATTCGGTCCAATCGGTTTTGAGGGGAAGGTCTAGGTGCCGGGAAACAGCGATGTCGCGCCGCAGTCTTAGAAAGAACTCCCGCCCTAGGGCGAGCTGTCTTGCCGACGGGGCGTGAATCCTATCGTGGTCGTGCGTCTTCTCGGCGCCCTCGCGCAGCAGGGACAATGCCATGTCGGAGACAAACGAGATGGTCCTTCGCACTCCCTTCTCGTCGAAAACCGCACGAGCGTGATAGTCGTCCCCCTGGTTCGTGCGATCAATCGTCAATGTCAATGCGACCACCGACGTGCAGGCATCGTCGCTGGCTAGAATGGCCGCCATCGTGTCCTGCAGCGTCCTGCAGTTCCGGAAGCCGGCGACGGCACCACCGACAGAGCATAGGCCTCCCAGGGACAACGACGCGAGCCCAGCGAAACCCAGTCCGATCGGAGCGAATCCTAGAACCGCGCTGGCAATCTGCTTGTCGTCCAACCGCACCCCGGCATTCTCGCGTCCTCTTGGTAGAAGGCCGAATCCACGCAGATGCTCAAATCTTTTGAGCGTGTCGCTCAGCGGGTCTGGCCGCACGAGAGCTTCATGAAGAAAGTGGGCGAGGTTCTTGGCGTACATCGTCGTCGTATAGCCTGAGCGTCCGGAGCGTTCCAGAGGGCCATCATTCACTGCTGGATCGTGTGACGGCATTCTATGCGCTTTCATGGTGGGACTGACGCGCCTCGGCCGGGACGAGTGGAAAGCAGCGTGTTCAGTTACGCTTTTTCAGGGACTCTGTTCCAGACTCCGCCAAAACAGTCGTCTGGAAAGATTCGTATCGTGAGCACTTGGGAAGAGACGCGTCGGCTAGTTCACGAGCGAGACGGCTTTCGCTGCGTCTCCTGTTCTCTGAAGCTGGCTTCCCGCGACGCCGACGTCCATCATCTTCTTCCGAGGTCTATGGGCGGCTCCGACGAGCTCTCCAACCTTGTCACCCTCTGCGATGGCTGTCACGCAGCGCATCACCCGAACCTGGCCGGGGGGCTGGCACGCCGGGTTATCGAACGCTGGGCGATGCGTCTCGCCCGATGGCTGGACGACGAAGCGCGGTCGCTCGAAGCCGGCATGAACTTCGGCCCCGTACTTCGACTCTTTGGCGCGTCGCATTTCCGCGGAGGACAGCTTCCGATCGTCCTCGCGGCGCTCTCCGGGAAGTCGATCCTAGTCGTCAGTCCGACAGGATCAGGGAAGTCACTGTGCTTCCAGCTTCCTGCCCTGCTCCGTCATGGGGTGACAATCATCATCAGCCCGCTGAAGACCCTTATGAGCGATCAGGTCTCAGGGCTCTTGCGAAAGAAGATACCGGCCACTTTCATTAACAGCGCGCTCGGTCCTGAGGAAAAGGAAATCCGCTACGCTTGGATTGGGACGAACGCGGTGAAGTTCCTTTACGTCGCTCCTGAGCGATTTTTCGTGCGGCGACAGGAAGAACGCGACGCACTCTCGCGCAGCCGACCCGAATACCTCGTCGTGGACGAAGCGCACTGCGTCGATCAATGGGGCCGGGACTTCCGGCCTGAATACGGCCGCCTGAGCGAAGTCCGCTCCAGTCTCGGTTCGCCGCCGGTCCTTGCGTTTACAGCCACTGCCGGCCAGGCCATGCAGAAGCGAATCCTTTCCTCCCTCTGCATCGAAGACGCAACAGTATTCGTCCGCGGCGTCGATCGTCCCAACATCGCGCTGATCAGATGGAACGCGCCGTCGGGAGCTCGTCACCATGACATTGCCAAGCTACTTCGGCTCCCGGTGTTTGCGGACCGAAAGGCGATGATCTTCGTACCGACGGCACGTGTCGGCCAGGAGCTTCAGAGCGACCTCCGCAACAATGGCCTCGACGTACCCTTCTACCACTCGAAACTTGGAACCGAGTGGGAACGGCAGGAACTGCTGAAGCGGTTTCAAGGAGAGAGCCGTCCGCTCGTCAACCACATCATCTGCACGAACGCCTTCGGTATGGGGCTGGATGTTCCCGACGTCCGTTTGGTCATCCACTGGCAGCAGCCAGCATCGGTCGAGGACTATCTACAGGAACTCGGCCGAGTTGGTCGCGACGGCAGGCAGTCTGTTGCCGTTGCGTTCACCGAGGCCGGCCGCGGCGCCGGCCGAGACGTCGGACTCCTTCGGTTTATGGCCGAAAAAACCGCGAGCGGTTCGGGCCTGGATGAGATCACTGCGCGGGCGATGCTGCTGCAGCGGTTCTCTCAGATCGATGACCTCACCGCCCTGCTCGGCTCAAAAAACTGCTTCCGAAAAGAACTCGTCGAGTATTTCGAAGGACCGAAGGTCGCTGTCCGACAGGGACTTGGGCGCGCCATTTTAAACTGGGTTTTCAGCAATGAAGGCAAGCCGCTGCGTTTCAGATACTGCTGCGACCAATGCGCAGGCCTCGATCAACGTCAGGAATCCTTGCCGGATCATGTGATGTCGGTCTTCGCCAGACGAGTAAACCGATGACCATTGTCGCTCGTCGCGATAATGACGCTCGCGATCGTTGCGTCGGGAGGACCCCGCGCTGCCACCATGGCGGCCACGTGAATAGCGAAACGCCCGCCGCTATGTTCATCCACCAAATCTGTTGCCGGACGGCTTCCCGACCGAATGTCTGCTCGTCCCTATCGGATCGAAGATCACTGGGTCGCGCAGGAACTCCGCGCTATCAGTCAGCAACGGTCACTAGCGACAGCTTCTGCCCCAATACAGCCGGGGCGGATGACCGCAGTTGGCGCAATACAGCAGCCGTCGAGAGCCTCTGTTTTTGACCGACCCGCAAATTCGCGGCTCATCTACCCAGCGACCGCTCGCAGCGAATGGACAGCGGCGCGCTTATCTTGCGAGGGAAACAGATTAGGTCCAGTATCGAGGCTTGCATCTCCTGCGCGAAATCGCGGCCGGCCAACTTGTCCGGAGAATTACGATGAAGTCCGCATCAGTATTTTTCCTGAGCATACTCTTCGCTGCGGCCACGAACCTGGACGTCGCGCAGGCGGACGAGCCAGCGATGGCGCACGAAAAGCAGGAGTTAAAGGTTCAAGCAAAAATCTTGCGCAGGGGTGATTTCATCGCTTTTGGATTTGGCTCCGTATGGATGATGAGCGGTAATCACCTCGGCCGTTTCAACCCTGCTGACAACAGCACAATCGACATTCCGGTCGAGGGAGCAATCGGGCCATATAGGGGGATCGCAACCGGAGAGCGCGCGGTTTGGGTACCGGACATTGAGAGCAAGACCATTTTCAAGATCGATCCGCAGGCAAACCGGGTCGTGATGCGCATCCCCGCAGACTTGTCCGACAGCGAAGGCAGCATTGGTGTCGGCGCGGGAGCCGTCTGGGTCGTTACAATGGCCGGAAAGAAAATCACGTCCAAAGACTACAATCGCGAGCTTAGCCGCTTCAACGCCGCAACGGGTGTACTGGAAGCAACGCTGCAATTGCCTGCACGTGGGGCCGCCGCCATTTTCGATCATGGCTCGGTTTGGGTCACCGGGTTCAACAAGAATGAACTCTATCGCGTGGACCCGGTGACCAATCGTGTTGTCGCAACGATCGCCCTGCGCGAACGCCCGCGCTTCCTGGCATCCGGTGAAGGGTCGGTTTGGGTCGTCAACCAGGGTGACGGCACGGTGCAGCGGATCGACGCCAGAAGCAATGAGCTGATGGCGACGATTGAGACCGGCGCAGCAGGCGGTGGCGGTGATATCGCGGTTGGCGGTGGCTTTACATGGGTCACCTCGCGCGAGTGGCCCGTCATCAAGATCGACGCCAAGAACAATCAACTTGTTGGAACGTTCCATGCGCCCCGCGACGCGGAAGGCATGGGAGACGCCATCCGTTATGGCGCTGGCTCGGTGTGGGTTTCGGGCACATCGCTATTTCGGATCGACCCCTCCCAATAGCGTTTGAACGACACTAACTCCTTGGTGCTAGTGGAATAACCACGAGCGTCCCCTGGTGGCACAGTTGCCCTTCACATTGCTTTGGTATGGATCTGAGCTGGCGCGTCAGCCGCAAACCGCGTTACCGCAGTGCGCCGTTGCTTATTGTCCGATTGGCCGGGCCCTCAAGGCCATCTGCAGAATCCGCGCCCTGGCATCGGGAAAGCGGCGAGAGCTTTCCTGCGACTGGGAGGCAGACAGATGATACTGTCGGAGTCGGGCGGCGTATTTGACCGAGGGACAGGCGCCGCCCGCAGGGGGGTGCGCCATGCCGATCGCCGCCGTGTCCAGCCGGATGCTCGCCGTAACAGAGGAAATGCGCGCGGTCATGGACTTCGCGCAACGGGTGCTCGAAGGAGATGGCCTCGGTCCAGATGCTTGCGATTTCATGTTCGGCAATCCGCAGGAGCCACCGTTGCGCGGCCTCGTCGATGCGCTGGTCCGCCACGCTGAACCGCACGACGTTCACTGGTTCGGCTACCAGAAATACGATGCCTTGGCGCGCGAGACGGTCGCTCGCAAGCTGAGCGAAACGCGCGGCCGGTCCTACGAACCGGCCGACATCGCCATCACCGCCGGAGGGTTCGGCGCGATAGCGGCGGCGCTGCTCGCCGTGCTCGAGGTGGGCGACGAGGTCATCTATCCGCGCCCCGGCTGGTTCGCCTATGGCGCTCAGATTCGCGGAGCCGCCGGCACGCCCGTTGCCGTGGACCTGTCGCCCGTCAATTTCGATCTCGATATTGAGAAGATCGCGGCGTCGATCACGCCGCGCACGCGCGTCGTCGTGGTGAATACCCCACACAACCCAACCGGTCGAATATTCCCGCGCGCTCAACTCGATGCGCTCGCCGATATGCTTGCCGCGGCATCCGAGCGACACGGCAAGGTGATCTACTTGCTTGCCGACGAGCCCTATGCGCGGCTAGTGTTTGGCGGTAACGCCCATATCAGCCCGGCCGATAGCTATCCGCACACGCTGATCGCCTACTCCTACGGCAAGACTCTGCTTGCACCCGGCGAGCGCCTCGGCTGGCTCGCCCTCGGGGCGGACATGCCAGAGGCCGATCGCATGAGGCTGCGCGAGGCGGTCGACATAGCTCAGGTATCGCATGGCTGGGCCTTCGCCGGTCGAACCCTGCAGCGGGCCCTGCCCGATCTTGAGAAGCTCTGCATCGATGTTACCGCCCTCGAGCGGCGCCGCGATCGTATGGTCGAAAGCCTTAGGGAAGCAGGCTACGATCTACCGGTGCCCGAAGGCACCTTCTATCTGATTCCGCGATCTCCGATCCCGGACGACATGGCCTTCGCGGCGCGCCTTGCGGCCGACGGCGTCTGGGTTCTGCCGGGGAGCGTCGCGCAGTTGCCCGGCCGCCTGCGGATCAGCCTCACCGCGAACGATGTGATGGTCGAGCGCTCTTTGCCCGTCTTTGCGCAAGCGATTAGGGAAGTCGCAGCGTAGCGAAGTGGACAACGAGGCTCAACACCGGCCCAACCACTTCATAATGGATCAACTCGAGATCGGGCTGCGGACATTGGCCGCGATGCTAAATGCTGGAGAGGACGATGTCAGTTCGACCGAATGGACGCCTATAGTTAGGTCATCTTCGCCAATGCGTAGACGAATGCTTCAACTTGCTGGCCTCCAACCGTGACCTTGGCGACACCACGCTGATAGCTGTCGCCCTCGAACTCGTCGAGACGCTTCCAGTGTTTCGGAAGGTCCGGGGATTCGAATACTGAAACAGGGACTTCGAAGGCTTCGTCATCAAGCACCAGACCGGGAAAGCCGATCCCCGCTCCCCATCCGGCCTCAAGAAGTCGGCCACGAACGGTGCCTTTACGCCAGGTGCCACGAAGGCCGTCGAGCTGTCCGTGATTGACCTCGCCGGGCGCAAGGCTTCCATACGTCGCGAGACGATGTTCGGCGTCCATGATGCTTTGGTGCGCTCCTAAAGATCCAGAGCCGGCGACCCGGCCAGGCGTTGCTACAAGTTTGGCACGTTTGTAGCAAGATGACGTGTGGTCACAGAAAGAGAGCGCGTCTCAGCCTGCCCTTGGTGTCTATCGCAGGCGTTGAAGGAGCGTCCGCAGCCTGGCTGGGCGACGGCGCATGTGACGATCGAGACGCATGTCAGGGTGGGGCATGCCGTGCCGGTGATCACCGATTTCATCGAACGGGAGCGCTTCGATCTGCTGGTCATCGGCTACATGGGCCACTCGGCGCTCTACAACCGTCTGATCGGCAGCACCACCGACAGGCTGGTCGAATTGGCGCCCTGCCAGGTCCTGGTCGTCAAATGATCGCAGCCGGACCTAATGCTTCATCATCAACGGAAGCGTGGCATGCGACAGCAGATGACGCGTGACACGACCGAGAAGCAGTTCCAGGAAATAGCCGTGCTTGAAGGCGCCGATCAGCAGGCAGGTGGCATTCGCCGAGCTGGCGAAATCGAGGATGGCTTCAGCTACGGACCGGCTTCCCGAGCCGATTGCGACGACGTCGCCCTTGAGTCCAAGCTGGTCAAGCAACTCCCTCGCGGTGAACTGATAGCTTCTATCCGGCTTGTCGTTGACGCATAGAACCGTGACCCGATCGGCCGCGGCCAGCCAGCGTCGGGCGGCGACGACCGCACGCTGCGCATGATCATGCGGTTTCCAGCCAATCACCACATGTCCCAGCAGGCTGCCTCGATAGGGACCGGGTGGCGGCGCCAGGACGAGCTTGTGTTCATTGAACAGAAGATCATGGAACGCGTCGCGGGCATCCATGTTGCCATGCCACGGGGCGACGACGAGCGCCGTCTCATGGCATTCGCTGGTCACGCAGCGATTGAGATCGCCGCGGCAGTCGTCCAGAAGGAGACGTTCTCTATCGGGATTGTCCTGCTTCCAATTCTCGAAGGCGGCGGCGACCCGCTCCAATCGCTGTGCTGGCGAGCCTTCGTCCAGGTCTCGCAGCATCTGCAGGTCGATCTCCTCCGGCGCGGCGATCATCCTTACGGGATCGGCGCCGACATGTGCGGCGGCCATGGTGCCGCGGACGGCGCCGGCTGCGTCTTCGGCGACATCGAGACAGGTCCGCGCTGTTTCCGGATCCGGCAGCAGAGCGAGAACGTCGGCATGGACGGTCACTTCGTGCACATGGCCGGCGAAGACGACGCCGGCCTCTGCCGAGGGGGGGTCCGCGGGCTGTCGCTCGAGGGCGCGTTGTTCATTCCGGACCTCCTTCCGCGATGCTCCCATACCGCTCCTGGTCCACTGATCCTCGCCGCAAGCCAACGTGCCCTGCTCGAAGGATCAAGATGAATCTTACTCCTGCACACCAGATCCAGCAACGCTGCCGTTCCGCACGACTCTCAAGTCACGCCTGCAACCGCGTATCGGAGGTGCTTTCAAAAATATCTCGATAGAGGTCCTCCCCGAAGCTCGTGCGCAACGGCGTGCCCTCGATCAGTCTGAAGCTTCGCGATCCGTCGTCGTGCCGTTCGGCGCGCAGGAAGGCCACGTCCCGTCGGCCTTCTTCGGCAAATCCGTTGGCAAATTCGAACATGTGGGTGACGAAGAACATGCGCGTGCGGTGGTCTAACAACGTGCCGACGATCTGGCGGGCGATCTCCGTGCCTTCCCGCTCGTTGGTCGCGGAAAAGGATTCGTTGAACAGGGTCAGGGCATCGCTGTCGAAATGGTCGACGATCGCGCTCATGCGGCTCAACTCTTCGTCCAGTTTGCCGCTGCGCATCGAATTGTCTTCTTCGCGCTTGTAGTGGGTGATCACCCCGTCGCAGAGACTTGCGGCGAAGTTCTCGGCCGGGACGAACATGCCGCATTGCATCATCAACTGCGCCAGGCCGATGCTACGCAGGAAGGTCGACTTGCCGCCCTGGTTTGCGCCGGTGATGAGCACGAGCAGACGCCCGCCGCTGTCGAAGGCGTTGCCGACGACGCTCCTGCCCGTGTTCAAGGCGAGGCAGACGTCGTAGAGACCCGCGAATTGACATTGCTTTAGCGACTCATCCGTCGGGGACGGGAACACGGACGGCGCGCCGAGTTCATCGAGCCGTTCGTGCAAATTGAGGCAACCGACGTAGAAGGCCAGCTCCAGCCGCAGCATGTCGAAGAAGCTGTTGATGTGATCGAGCGCATGCGACGTTGCGTTGGCGACGAGGTCGACGCCGCAGTCGGCGAGCTCCGCCAGCGATCTCGAGCCGCTTTCGTCGCGCGGATGGAGCGCGAAGGTGAAGCCCTCTTCGTTCCAGCCGAACAGCTTCTCGAACCAGCGTCGCCGATCCGGAAGCGGCTTGCGGAGCACGTAGTCCGCACCCTTGTTGCCTCTCCCCAGCCGGGCGCTCATCAGGACGCCGTTCGTGAACGCCAGTCTCTCGAGGTGGCTGGCGACCGCCGCGAGATAGCTGTCGTCGAGCTCGCTTCGCAGCATGGCGAAAAGGTTGCACATGCCCTCGGAGCGGAAGGTGCCGGAATGGGTATCGGCGACCTCTCTTAGAATTTTCAGGCGTTCCATCAGCACCTGCAGCTTGTCGACGGCCTGACGGAGCGTGGCAGACGGCTGGTTGCCATACCAGCTCCAGCTCGACTTCGCCTTCGGGCCGATCGTCCCAACGGCGATGGCATAGAGCTCGCGGCAGACCGCCGGATGCTCCAGGCAGCCCTTCAGGATCTCATGACGATACTGGATGGTGTCGGTCGAGCCGGAGCTCCCGAGCAGGATCGCGCATCGCGCCACCTCCCGCAGGAAGGCGTCGCCGCCGGACATCGCATCGAACAGCGTGTCGAGCGCCAGGTCCTCTATCAAGGCCTGATGGTTCCATGGCAATTGCGCCTTCACGTCGAAGTCGCGATCTCGGTGCATCAAGAGAGCTTTCATCGCTCAATGCGCTCCTTCAGGCGCTCGGTTGTCAGTCCGTATTTCTCCGCGATGGACAGGGCATAGGACCGGCCGCTCGCTTGCTGCCGGATCACCTTATACGTCCGGACGGCGTGATCGCCCGGATCCACCGTGCTGACCATGCTGACGGTTCGGTCCGAATAGGCGGCGAGTTCGTGGATGAAGGTCACCCAGACGCAGAACGCATCTAGTTCGAGGATTCGTTGCAGCACCTCGCGGCTGAGGAAGGTCGCGTCCCGCAGCGTCGTCGAGGTGAATATCTCGTTCATGACGACGACGCTGTTTGGCGTCGCCGCAGCGAGAATGTCGTGGATGCGGACGAGATCGTCCTGCAGCTTGCCGCGCAGGTTTCGGCTGTCTTCCTGCCGCTCGAAATGCGTGAAGACGCGATCCGCAAGAAAGAACCTGGCATCGCGTCCGGGAACCGGACATCCGAGCCGCGCCAGATAGGCAAGTTGTCCGAAGGTGCGGGCGAACGTCGTCTTCCCGCCCTGGTTCGGGCCGGACACGACCAAAATGCGTTCGTCGCCTGTCAGCGCCACGTCGTTGGTCACCACCCGGTCGCCGTCGGCTTTCAGTTTCGCCGCCAGCGCAAGGTCGAAACAATCGAGGGCCTTCATCTCCTTGATCGCAGCGCTCATCACCGGATAGCTGAATGGCAGGCCATCTTCCTGCAGGGGTGCGATGTGGGCGAGATACGACAAGTAGAACTGGATTTCCCGGTCGAAGGCGGCAACCCTCGGATCGACGAATCGGCGGTCTTCGGCGGTGCAGAACTCTTGCAGGCGGTCGAAGAGCGCCGGGTTGAGGGCGGCGACAAGATCGAGGATCTTCGCCTCGATATGGTTCATCCAGCTCCAGTCGCGCAGCTCGTGCAGGTAATCCTTTGGCGCGGCCTGGCTGAACTTTCCGAAAACACCCTCGATTTCGGCGCTGTAGTCGCCCTCGCCCTTGTAGTTGCGGACCGTTACCTTGCTGCCGTTTATGAGAACGCAATAGCGGACGGCCGCCAGGCGGGCCTGCAGCTCTTTTGCAGTAGCTGCCAGCGTCACAAATCTCGAACTGCCGACATAGCCCCGCAACCACGCTGAGAAGGCCCGAAGGCCGCGCGACTTCGGCGAAAGCTGTTCCAGCGAGCGCGAAAGTGCCACGGAGGAGCCGCAGTAGACGTCGATCGCATCGAGCAGCACCGCCCGCTTCTGGAGGTCGTAGTGCAGCTTGCCGATTTCCTCGAAATTGCCGCGGACCGCCCGCATGCCGGCGGCGAAGGCTTTGATCACCGCGCTTACCTCCGCATCCTCGACGTCGCGCGCGATTTCCTGACGGTAGACGATCGCGTCGCAGTCGGTCAGCGCGGAATGGAAGAACGGCTTCAGGTCATACTCCTCGTACCCGATCGTGATCGAAGCGACGATCTGGTCGAGGTTCAGATCGGTAAAGCATTCAGGCTGGTGCGATTGACCGACGCTGGGCTGACGATCCGTCTCCGAAAACAGAATGCTAGTGAACGGAATCGAAAGGGCGTTTGGCTCGCCAGTTTCCGACGACACGACGGCACCCGGCGCGGTTCCAAGCTCGCTGCGGTTCAAGCCGGGTGTCCTTGACAACGGTGTTTGGTTGGGCGCGACAGGATCGCGAATCTCTTGGGGGCGAGCGCGACCGTCCAGGGATGTGTTGTGATCGTCCATTTGACGGACTCCTGCTGTTCATCGAGCAGGAGTCATTGGCCGGACCGGCTGTTTAGGGTGAACTCCACCACCGCATGTCCCTTCATAGTTATGCTTGTTGCGACGAAGTTCAAGCGAAGCCGCCACGGGAAGTGGAGATGAAAATCGAAGAGCCGCGTTGCCTTGACAGCATTGCTGTCCTATCGATATGGAGGATTCGGTAATGGATTCTGCCGGGCCATGGTGGCCGAACCGCTTCCTCGACGAAGCTGATGACTCCTACTCAACTCGCCGTTCCGGCGAAGGAGTAGAGTCGTGCCTGAATTCAACCTAGTACCGTTCTCCCTTACAAAATCCGATCTCGTTTCGATGGTCGCCAGACCCCTTTGCGGGGAGGCCCGCTGATGCCGGTCGCAGAATTCGTCGACGCACGTTTCATGCAGCTCCGAAGCATGGCCAAATGGATCGCGGTGATCGGTCCGATGGCGGCCACCGTCGGAACTCTGTGCGCCTTCTTCCTCTGGGCGCTCGACCAGGCAACCGGGATTCGTTTCGACCATCCATGGCTCATCTACGGGATGCCCCTCGCCGGTTTCGTAACAGTGATGACCTACCAGCGCTTCGGCCGGGCGGCCGAGGGCGGAAACAATCTCATCGTCGAGCAGATCCATGAACCGGGCGGCGGCGTCCCACTGTGCATGGCGCCCTTCATCCTCGTCTCGACGCTGCTGACCCATCTGGTCGGCGGCTCGGCGGGCCGCGAGGGAACGGCGGTCCAGCTCGGCGGCAGCATTGCGGGCGCTTTCGCCAAGCTCTTCCGGCTCGACCGGGCGGATGTCCGCATTCTGCTGATGGCAGGCGTCGCCGCCGGCTTCGGAGCGGTGTTCGGCACGCCGATCGCGGGTGCGATCTTCGCCCTCGAGGTCCTGACGATCGGCCGGATGCAGTATGAAGCCCTCATTCCCTGCCTTATGGCGGCGATCGCCGGCGACTGGACCTGCCACGCCTGGGGCATCGAACATATCCACTACCATATCGGCTTCCTTTCAGGGACTGGAGACGCCGTCGGCTTCCACCTCGACGCTCTGCTGCTTCTGAAGGTTGGAGCAGCGGGCGTGGCCTTCGGTCTCGCGGCCCGATGCTTCGCCGAAACCTCCCATGTCATGTCGTCGGTCTTCAAGACCATCTGCCCTTATGCCCCGATGCGCCCGGCGATCTCGGGGCTGATCCTCGTCGGCCTCGTCCATGTACTCGGCACCCGCGAATATCTCGGCCTCGGCGTCTGGTCGCCTAATCCGGCCGACGCGACGATCGCCGGCTTCTTCGATCCGGCGCATATCCACTACTGGAGCTGGCTATGGAAGGCGGTCTTCACCATCGTGACCCTCAGCGCCGGGTTCAAGGGCGGTGAAGTGACGCCGCTGTTCTTCATCGGAGCCGCTTTGGGCAATGCGCTCGCGGGTCTTCTCGGCGCTCCCGCCGATCTCCTGGCCGGGCTCGGCTTCGTCGCGCTCTTTGCAGGAGCGACCAATACGCCGCTGGCCTGCATGGTGATGGGGATCGAGCTCTTCGGATCGACACATACCGTCTACATCGCCGTCGCCTGCTTCCTGGCCTATCTCTGCAGCGGCCACTCTAGCATCTATCTGTCGCAGCGCCTCGGCATCCCGAAGACGGCCGCGGCGAACGACATCCCGCCGGACGTATCCGTCCGCCATCTCCGTGATCTCAAAGCTCAGGCGATCGGCGACTTCGTCGGCCGCGTTCGCCTGCGCTCGATCAAGACCTCGTCGACCAGCACCCTCCCCCCAGAAAAGGTGATCGCAATGACACGCCACAAGCTTGCCCTGAAAGAAATCGGCATGGTTCGCATCTACATGAAGCCCCGCGAGAAGACACCGGGCAGCGGCGGGCGGATCTTCGGCGGGCGACCACTGTACCGCGAACTCGTGATGCAGGCGAAGACCGCCAGCATCATGAACGCCACGGCCCACCACACCCATTTCGGATATAGCAATGGCGGCAAGCTCCAGAACGAGGGCTCCGAGCTCCCCAATCCGGATCTCACCATGTGCGTCGAACTCATCGCGCCCCGCGACCAGCTCGAAGCTTTTTGCCGGACGCAGGGCGATCTTCTCAAGGGCAAGGTCGTCATCTACAAGCATATCGAGCATTGGGACGTCGTCGGACATGATGCCGGCACCGAGGAAGCACTGGAACAGGAAGCCGTCGCCTGACGCGGCACAGACTCGACTGAGTGGCGGGAACCTGAAAGGCACGACCCATGGCTTATGTGATTGTTTTTCTGGGTGCCGGAATTGGTGGCGCAGTTCGCCACGGCGCCAACCAGCTTGCCGCACACCTGTTCGGCATGGGATTCCCCTATGGGACGCTGGCCGTGAACGTCACGGGCTCGTTCTTGATGGGCGTCCTGGCCGAATATTTTGCAATCCGAGGCGGGTTTTCGCAGGAGCTTCGGCTCTTCCTGACGACGGGGATGCTTGGTGGCTTCACCACCTTCTCGACCTTCTCGCTGGATTCGATCAGTCTCTGGGAACGCGGCCAATGGGGTGCCGGCGCAGCCTATGTCGCGTTCTCGCTTCTACTCTCGCTTGGTGGACTGTGCGCCGGTCTCGCGATCGTCCGCTTCCTCGCTCAGGGGCAGCCCGCATGAGAAATCTGCTTCTTTTTTGGCCCTTCTGGGCGCTTCTCTCCGCCGGGTTCGCGGCCTTGACGGCAATCTTCGCCAAGGTCGGCATCGAGAACGTCAACTCGGACTTCGCGACATTCGTGCGCACGATCGTCATTCTCCTTGCCGCCGGTCTAATGGTTTACGTCACCGGCAACTGGCAGGAGCCATCGAGCGTGTCGCCGAAGAGCTGGGCCTTTCTCGTGCTTTCCGGTTTTGCCACAGGAGCCTCGTGGATCTGTTATTTTCGAGCGCTCAAGCTCGGCGACGCCGCTCGTGTCGCCCCGATCGACAAGCTGAGTGTCGTGTTCGTGGCGCTGTTTGCAGTCCTGTTCCTCGGCGAACGGTTGTCTTTGCCGAACTGGCTGGGTGTTGTCATGATCGCCGGTGGCGCAGTGCTGATTGCCTATCGTGCTTGAGACAAGCATCTGGACAGGGAGGACGCTGTGGGTGGGCGGCACTGTATTTGGGAGAAGTGATACGCGTGGTTCCCAGACGACGGCATGAAGATGCATGGCATCGTCACCCGCCATTCCCGGTCCTTGGTTCGACGGTCTACCTGCCTTAGAAGCTCATTGGCGGAGCAAGGAAGCAACGAACTCTGTTTTCGCTGGGAAACAAGCAGAGGTGATAAGCCCCGTCGGGCGACTCCAGTGCTTGGCTCTGCGGGATCAGGAAGACGTGCTTGCGCGTTGCTAAGCGGTGATCGCCAGGCAGAAGCGTTACTTCATATCCCCCCGCGCGGGGACGAACAGTCTTGGACGGAATTCTCTGGCAATCGCCGCTGGTACCGTCTCCGTTGCAACAATAACGGGTGTAAGCGAAGCCCGATGGCGCGTTATGGGCGTCAGCGGCAGCAGCAAAAAGCATCACCATCCCCACAAGTATCATTCGCATGGCGTCCTCGCTTTCAAATGTGCAATTGTTGAACTGGGCGGCATACAGCGCCGATTGGGGCACACTATTCCCTTCCATCGAATGGATCGGCCAGCGCCGCCACCGGGCGACTGATTGGATACTTGATGACGGAGACCTTCTCCGCGAGCTTGACGTCGCCGTTTTCCTTGAGAAGAGCACGGAAACTCGGGCGCATGCCTGCTGGCCATCAGCTTCGGCGGGATGTCGTGCGAAGCCACGCCGAGATCGTCGAGCGACTGTACGCAGCCGCTCGGGACTATCGCGACGACGGCAAGCGCCAGCCGGCGAAGGCGTCGCCCACCCCGGTCTGTTTGATTCAAAATGTTCAACAACGAAGATAGACCACTGAGGTGGCTTGCAAACATAGACACGCGCAAGGTCATGCCCTTCCCTTTGGTCGGAAATTCGAGCGAACGAGATCAGACGGAAGCGATGGGAGGACGTTGCTCGACAGGTTCGAGAGCGCCTGCAAAGGCGGCCGAAGCGACGACGCCAAACGCGACGGCTTTGGGCTGCGAATAAAGGACTTCTGGCGCTTGTGCGACGATGCCGTCCTGCTGGCAGTGTGCTCCCCAAACAGATCGGCCGTCACCGCGATGGTGTCCGTCGGAGGTCGTAGCGACACTGACGACGAGCCGGTCGGCGTGCGCACGATCGACAGGCTCGGCGATGCAGGGCGCGGCAAGCGAACCCAGCAGCATCATGGTCGCGATAAAGACGTTGATCAGCAGCCGCATCGACTCGGTCCTGCGCAGGGTCGTTCGGGGAGGTCGGCATGTCCGGGAAGAAGAAGCCCGCCCGTTCCAATATCGCTCTTGTTCGAGGGCATCGTCTTCGCCCGAAACCAGGGGTGCGCTCCCGTGTTTTTGAGAAGGGCCGATCGTCGGCCATCCGCGATTTTCCCCTAGGCGGCGATCACTTCCACGATCCGGTTGCTTGGAAGCTGGAAGTAGTCGGAAGGATCGATCGCGAAGCCGCCATGGCGACGAACAGGCGGTCGAGTGCGGGACCGGCCGTCTCGCCTATCTTCCCTCCGTCATCGCCGGCTCGGCGAAAACCGGGTGCCATTGTCGCTCATGCAACGGGGCCAACTTGACGTATCCTCTCCAGGGCGCAGACGGATCCTTACGGAGGTCTCCCATGTTCGCCAGCATCAAGGAATGGTTTGGTTTCGGTCACGCCGATCACGCCTATGGCCACAGCCACGGCTCGCACGCACATTCGCATGGCGTCGCCGGCATATGCACGGTGTCGTGGATCCGAGCATCGCATCTTCGACAGCTTTCGCTATGGACTGGCGACCCTTCTCATGTGCTGCCCACATCTTCGTCCCTATGCCCATATTGCCCATTGGTGGGTCGAAGATATCGAGAACTACGGTGACCCGTCAGGCTTGAGGAGAAGAGAAGGTGCAGTCCTATTTTGGCGCTTCCGGCCTCGACCTGCCGTGACGAATTCTCTCCCCAGCCCGCTGCCATGAGCGTATGATGACGGAGTGCCAATGATCCCCGTCTTTGGCACTCTTGGGACGACTTCAGGTTACCCTCCACACGCCTGAGGTCTTCCTGGCGTCCTGTCGTTCAGGGCAGGACGGGTTGAGGGGCCAGGTTCATGACAGCGATCCCCTGCGCGTACGCCTAGCTGCGGAACCTCCCCCTCGATTTCTTGCGCTGGGGGCTTTGGTCCAACTAGCGATCCCGGCAAATCGGCGCAGTGTGATTGTTCTGACCCGCTGGAGAGCCAGGACAAGAACGGAAGCTTTAGTGCACGTTGCAGCAGACCTCGCCGAGGGCTTCCCTTCCAGAGCCTCGCTTTGATTTAAACCGTCCCGAGGGCGGGCTGATAATTAGCTCCGTGATTGTGGCGTTGCTGCTGCCTGGCGGTGTACGTTAGCTCGGCTCCATCGAGCTTGAAGCCGGCAACGACCTCGCGCACTTGGGGCACGTCGTTGACGAAGAGAATGAACGCACCTTTGACGCGCCGAAGACACTCGGCAATGTAACCCCTTTTGCTAACTCATTTCATCATCGGAAAACTAACGCATGGTGAAGAAAAGCTTCGTTTATCTACGCCCAGCGCCGGCATCGATTGCTTGGGATCAAGCAACAGAGATTCGTTAATCAGTTCAATTAGTTGGTATCTCCACAAGGACGGTGCAATTTCTATGTTGCATTGCATCATGGGCCAAAACCGCGTAGCTTCTGGGCGGGCTGTGGAATGAAAGGCGCCGTGGGACACGCTATTCGCATAAGGAGATCAGATGCTTGATACGCCTAAATCCAAGCCGAAAGACCTCGAAGCAATTGCCCGCACTGGTGGGCCCCTTCGTCGTATGGCAGCGCGCGTACCCACCTACTTAACGGACCTGCGGGAAAATCCTGCCTGGCTGCCGATGTTCCTGTTGGCCCGCACGATACCTTTCCGTCGGGCACATTGGCTCACCGCCAAACCTGTTCCGCCCTCAGCGACAACAGCACCATCGATGTTTGGGGAGATCAAGGCGGGGGAAGTCGCGTCAGAACTGAAAAGAATGGGGATCTTCACCGGCCTGACACTACCTGCATCGATCCATGAGGAAATCGCCCGCTTCGCGCATGAGACGCCGTGCTTTGGTAATTTTGACCGCAAACTGGAGTTTGTCGCCGGAGAGCATGCTGAAGCCGAACGTCGCTTCGGGCGCACCATCTTAAGCGGTCATCATTTCGAACGGGTCCTACAATGCGAGGCAGCCCTTGCCGTTCAGAAAGACCCGCTACTTCTTGATGTTGCAAGGCATTATCTTGGCGGTGAGGCGAAATTGATTACCACTCGCACATGGTGGAGCTTTCCGACGAAAACGGCTTCTGAAGCCGATCTAAGTCGGGCCTCGTTCAAGTTCCATTTCGATCTCGATGACTGGCGGATGCTGAAGTTCTTCTTCTATCTGTCCGATGTCGATGCCGATGCAGGCCCGCACGTCTACGTCCGAGGCAGCCACAATCGTCGGCGAGTAAAGCACCAATTGACGCTGCTCGTGGGCCACCCAGCCGAGGAAGTTCTGGGCTTTTATGGTGACAGTAATGCCGTCACGTTGACGGGAAAGGCCGGGTCCGGTTTTGTCGAGGACCCCTTTGGTTTCCATATGGGAACCTTGGCGAAGAACACTCCGCGTCTCATGATGGAAGTCGGATTTGGCGTATCCAAGCCGTCAAAGCGACGTTATCACGGTGAGCCAGTGATACGATAATCGATCAAGCTCTCTCCAGCCGGCCCGATTGGGCCGGCACCGACCGGTGGGTGGCGCAAACCAGTCAAATGGTTGATATGGAAATCTCCATTCGAAGAAATTAACAAATCTACAGGAAAGAGTGGGCATCAACTTAACTTGTGCTGCGTCGATGAGATCGCGCACTGAACCGGGAGCAAAGCGGCGGGTTCAGGACTGCGGCATTCACCATCCGCACTTTGACTCGGTCAAAAAACCGATTGCACTGTGATCTGACGCGCTCAGGCGAGCGATCTCGCCGCCATATCCTCGAACGTCGTTTTGGCTTCCTCGCTCACGCGTGTGGCTGTTTGAGAAGCCAGCCTCGAGCCGATCATGGCCATTCTAGCTGCTTCATTTGCGTATTCGGCGCTGGCGTTCTGGACGAAGTTGCTGACAACGTCGAACGCGTCTTGGTATTCGAGGCTTTTGGTAAGATCGTCCATCAGTTTCATATCCTGTTCGCAACGGTGCGTAAGGAACTCCAAACTCTCGATCTGATAGCGCATGACAGCCCTGAAAGCGTGAGTCTGAAAACGAACTCCAGCGCCAAATACCTGCTCGGCGCTCGCAACCGCCGGCAGATAGAACAGCCCGAAAGGCGGGTATTCGGTCCATGTTGTCATAATTCGATCTCCACTTCTTTATCCATGGTCGTGCTGACAGGAAGGATCGTGTCCAGGCATTCATCGAGAGGCTAGTATTTCGCACGCCGAGCCGGGTCGCCCTGCTGAGGCTAGCGATAGACGAGAACCGGAATCCGCGAATGGCTCAGCACCTTGGCTGTGACGCTGCCTATCAGGAGGCTAGCGACGCTCCCGCGACCATGCGATCCCGTTGCGATCAAGTCGCATCCATTCTGTATAGCAGCGGCGACTATCGCGGTGTGTACCTGATCGCTCTGAACTTTCACTGTGTGGCTGACGACACCCTGAAGACGCGCTCGCGCTTCAACGTCACTCAGGAATTTTGTGGCCTGTGCGTCTGCGAACCGATCGTAATCATCCTTGGCAATCGTAAGCTTCTCACTATCCGTCGTAAAGATATGAAACGGTTCGATTACGCAGACGAACACGACCGACGCCTTGGCGTCTCGAGCAAAGGCGACAGCGTTCTCGGCGGCTGTCTCGGCAAGCTTCGACCCATCTGTTGGAATGAGAATGTTTGTAAACATTGGAAACCTCCCAGATCGGTGACCCGCTTACAAAGTCCTCGAGCAGCGGTCTTTGATTCTCATCAATCTATTTCGGAACATTCGGTTGCGGCGAAATGCTAAGGTCGAACTGCGCCTCGCTGTGGTGGGACATGGTAGACGCCGACTGGCTAGCCGTCTCCATTGCCTAGCGGCGCAACAGCCTTGTTGATCTCCAGTACACTGAGAACCTGATCCACGAGTCTGTCCGTGGCTAGTGCCACATCGAGCTTCAGCCATCCGGTCTCCGCCGTTTCTCTCGCCAGTTGATCGGCGAGAACGTCGAGCGTGGCGTCGGAGGGACCACCGCTGCGCGTTGCCACACACTGCCAAAGCACACCGGCTCTGCCTGCAGCCAAAATCCTGAAATTGGTGCCCGCTCTCGGCCCGCGGCTTCCATCATACGGCGGTTAGCAGCATTGTCGAAGACCAGCATGGGCTTTTCCGCTCTGGACGGGGTTCCCATGGCGGCGGAGCGATCGACCACGTCCAGTCAGGAGATAGCCTTCAAGCCATCCCTGGCACAGGTGCTCGCTGAGGATCTCCACGACACGAACGTCGAAAGACGGAGATTTCCCGACTCTCCAACACGAAATCTCTGCATTTAAGGCTCTGCATCGAATACATCAAAATTCTAATTTGAGACATCACTAAATATATTGTATGCTGCAAATATCAGGGCTCATGCAAGATAGGCGATCGTTCAATCGTGATCACTGCAGCTCAGATGCGGGCTGCAAGGGCCCTCCTCGGCATCGATCAGCGCCAACTGGCCGAGCGGGCGGGAATTTCGGTTCCCACGGTCCAGCGTATGGAAGCAAGCGTCGACGTCGTTCGCGGCAACGTGGAGTCGCTGATGCGGTTGCTAGCCGCTCTGGAGAGTGCCGGGATCGAACTCATCAACGAGGGGGCTGCCAGCAATGACGGCGGACGAGGGGTCCGGCTGAAAACGAGGCCGCTCGAACACAGGACAGGAACATCACCCTCCCCCAGTAAGGCGAGGTCGCGTTCATGACATCGCTCGTTGTCATCCTGTCATGCATTGCCATGTTTCTGGTGACGGGGGGGCTCGCGGTTTTGATGAGCCGGTCGCACCGGGCGACCCCGGCAATCTACGGTCTGAGCCTCCTTCTCTCGGCCATTGCTTTCGTGACCAGCCTGACGCATCTCGCGACACCTTTCGTTAACGCGCCGACCCTCGTCCTTCCCATCGGCCTGCCGTGGCTCGGCGCTCATTTCCGGCTCGACGCGCTCTCGTCCTTCTTTCTCCTCGTGGCCAATCTCGGCTGTCTGCTTTCCAGCCTCTACGGTCTCGGTTACGGCCGGCACGAACACGCGCCGCACCGAGTGCTGCCGTTTTTTCCAGCCTTCATCGCCGGCATGAATCTGGTACTGCTGGCCGACGATGCGTTCACTTTCCTGATCTCGTGGGAATTCATGTCGCTCGCCTCGTGGGCACTGGTGATGGCGCATCACCGCAATGCCGACAATCGCAGGGCGGGTTATCTCTATATTGTCATGGCAAGCTTCGGGACGCTGGCTCTGCTGCTTGCCTTCGGCCTGCTTGCCGGACGCGACGGCGCCTACGGTTTTGCCGCCATGCGCGCGGATGAACATGCACCGCTCACGGCAGGCCTGGTCCTGATCCTCCTGCTGCTTGGCGCCGGTTCCAAGGCGGGGCTCGTGCCCTTGCATGTCTGGCTGCCTTTGGCCCATCCCGCCGCACCGAGCCACGTCTCGGCGCTGATGAGCGGCGTCATGACGAAAATCGCGATATACGGCTTCATCCGAGTAACCTTTGATCTCCTCGGGGCGCCGATGTGGTGGTCGGGGCTCATCGTCCTGCTGCTGGGCGGAGTGACCGCGGCGCTCGGCATCCTACATGCCTTGATGGAACGCGACCTCAAACGCCTGCTCGCCTACAGCACGATCGAGAATATCGGCGTAATATTTGTCAGCCTCGGGCTGGCACTGGCGTTCAAGGCAAACGGCATGGGCCTGGCAGCGGCGCTGGCTCTGACTGCGGCCTTGTTCCACGTCTTCAACCATTCGCTCTTCAAGAGCCTCCTGTTCTTCGGCGCGGGTGCCGTTCTGACGGCAACCGGCGAGCGGGACATGGAGAAGCTCGGCGGCCTCATCCATCGCATGCCCGTCACCAGCTTCGCCTTCCTTGTCGGCTGCGTTGCGATTTCCGCCTTGCCGCCGTTCAATGGATTCGCCTCCGAATGGCTGGCCTTCCAGGCGATATTGCAAAGCCCCGATCTGCCGCAATGGGCGCTGAAGATCGCCGTGCCGGCCGTCGGCGGCCTGCTGGCCCTGTCGGCTGCGCTGGCGGCCGCCTGCTTCATCAAGGCCTTCGGCATCACGTTTCTCGGCCGCCCCCGGACCCCTGCGGCGAGCGTGGTCCCGGAAGTGGATCGTTTCTCGCTTAGCGCGATGTGCGTGCTCGCGAGCCTGTGCCTGCTTGCCGGCATCCTGCCGGGAATCGTCATCGACGGTGCGTCGCCCGTAGTGCTTTCCTTGATCGGCGATCGGATGCCGGTGCAGATGGACATCCCGTGGCTGTCGATCGTACCGATCGCTGAAAGCCGCAGTTCCTATAACGGCCTGCTGATCTTCCTCTTCATCACCGGCTCGGCCTCTGCGACGATCTATATTGTCCATCGCTACGCCTCGCGGACGCTTCGTCGTTCTGCCGCCTGGGACTGCGGTTTTCCCGAAAGCAGCCCTTGGACACAATATACGGCGGGCAGTTTTGCCCAGCCCGTCAGGCGCGTCTTCGGCACACTCGCCATGCGTGCCCGCGAGCGGGTCGACATGCCGGCCCCCGGCGATCTCAGGCCGGCCGCCTTCTCCGTCGAGCAACACGACCTGGTCTGGGAAGGGCTGTATTTGCCGATCGCGGGCGCCGTGGGGTTCGCCGCCGAGAAGCTCAACCGCCTGCAATTCCTCTCGATCCGGCGCTATCTGAGCTTGGTCTTCCTTGCGCTTGTTCTCCTGCTTCTGGTGCTGGCGCTATGGTCATGATCTCCGCTCTTCTCGTTCAGGCTTGCCAAATGGCACTTGTCGTGCTGCTGGCGCCGCTGCTGACCGGTCTCATCCGCAAGGTCAAGGCGCGGCTGCTGCGCCGGCAGGGCCCTTCGCTGATCCAGCCTTATCGCGATCTCCTGCGGCTGTTTCGCAAGGAGGCCGTGGTGGCGGAGAACGCCTCCTGGCTGTTCAGGGTGGCACCTTACCTGATCTTCGCCTCGACATGGGTGGCGGCCGCCGTTATCCCGACATTCGCGACCGGCCTGATCTTCAGTTGGACGGCCGACCTGATCGCGATCATCGCCCTTCTGGGCAGCGCGCGGTTCTTCCTGGCGCTCGCCGGCATGGATGTCGGCACCAGCTTCGGGGGCATTGGTTCAAGCCGCGAGGCGATGATCGCGACGCTTGCCGAACCTTCGATGCTGCTCATCATCTTCGCCCTGGCGCTCGTTGCCGGCTCGACGCAGCTCTCGACGATCGCCGCATTCATGAGCTCACCCGCCGTGGGTTTGCGGGTTTCGCTGGCGATTGCGCTCGTTGCCCTCGTCATGGTGGCGCTTGCCGAAAACGCCCGTATTCCGGTCGACAATCCGGCGACCCATCTCGAACTGACCATGGTGCATGAGGCGATGGTGCTCGAGTATTCCGGGCGGCACCTCGCGATGATCGAATTGGCAGCATCGCTCAAGCTGCTCCTCTACATTTCACTGATTGCCTGCATATTCGTGCCGTGGAAACTTGCGGCCGCCGAAGCGGGACCGGCCGCCTATCTGACGGGGTTTCTCGCCTATCTCGCCAAGCTCGCGATCGCGGGCGCGCTTCTTGCCCTGTTCGAAACCTCGGTTGCCAAGATGCGGGTTTTCCGCGTGCCGGAATTCCTGGGCGCTGCGCTCATGCTTGCCCTGCTTGCCACCCTCCTGCGGTTCGTTTCGAGGAGCCTGTGATGAATGGTCCGGTCTTCGACATCGCTCACATGCTCGCCGGCGGGCTGGTGCTGGTGAGCATGATGATGCTCTACCAGGATCGCCTCTACGCCCTGCTCAACATGTTCGCGCTGCACTCGCTGGTGCTGACGCTGTCGGTCGCCTGGCAGGCTTTCGTGCAAGATGCGCCGCATCTCTACGTGACCGCGGCCATCGCCCTCATCTTCAAGGCCATCGTCATTCCGGTGGTGCTCCATCACATGATCCGCCAACTCGGCATCCATCGCGAGATCGAGACGGTCGTCGGGATCGGCTCCACCATGCTGGCGGGCATCGGGCTCGTTGCGCTTTCGATCGTGGTCATGCTGCGCGTCACGCCGCAGGCCGATCCGCTTGCCCGCGAAGATCTCGCCTTCGCCCTCTCTGTTCTGTTGCTCGGATTGCTGATCATGGTCACGCGCCGCAATGCGGTCAGCCAGGTCGTCGGCTTCATGTCACTCGAGAATGGGCTGGTGCTTGCCGCGACTGGCGCCAAGGGCATGCCGCTCGTCGTCGAGATCAGCGTGGCCTTCTCGATCCTGATCGCCTTCATCGTCATCGGCGTCTTCCTGTTTCGCATCCGGGAACGGTTCGATACCGTCGATGTCAAGGCGCTCGACGATTTCAGGGGGAGGAGGCGGAAGTGAGCGCGCCATCCCCATTGCTCGCCTTCGATGCAGTGGCGGCGGTCCTGCTGATCCCGGTCGTGGCGGCGGCACTTCTGGCTATTTTGCCCGGATACAGGATCACGGCGCGGCTCAATGTGCTTGCAACCCTGCTGACGCTGCTCGCCGCCCTTTCCCTGTTCGTCACCGAACGGCCCGAGCCGGGACAATATCTACTCGTCGACGATCTCAACATCGTCTTCATCGTCCTCAATGCCTTCGTCGGGTTCACCACCAGCATATTCAGCGCGAGCTATATAGCGCACGAACTGGGTACGGGGCGGCTGACGCCGGCGAACCTGCGTTTCTATCATGCCATGTATCAGATCATGATGTTCGGCATGAACCTCGCCTTCGTCTCGAACAATATCGGGCTGATGTGGGTGGCGGTCGAGCTTGCAACGCTGACGACGGTGCTGATGGTCGGCATCTATCGCACACACGAGGCGCTTGAAGCTGCCTGGAAATATTTCATCCTCGGAAGTGTCGGTATCGCCTTTGCACTCTTCGGCACCATTCTTGTCTATCTCGCCGCACAACCGGTGGTCGGCGAAGGTTATGACGCCATGGTCTGGACCATCCTGGTCGAGCATGCCGCCGCCTTCGATCCGGCGCTCCTCAACGTCGCCTTCGTTTTCCTGTTGCTCGGCTATGGCACCAAGGTTGGCCTTGCACCGCTGCATGCCTGGCTGCCGGATGCGCATGCCGAGGGGCCGACGCCAATCTCGGCAGTGCTTTCCGGCCTTCTGCTGAACGTCGCGCTCTATGCCGTCCTTCGCTTCAAGATTCTGCTTTCCGTCAGTCCCGAAGCGATCGCCGCCGGACCGCTGATGATGACAATGGGGCTCACGTCGCTGATCTTTGCGGCTTTCATGCTCTACCGCCGCCGCGACATCAAACGCCTGTTTGCCTATTCCTCGATCGAGCACATGGGCATCGTCGTCTTCGCGTTCGGCCTCGGCGGGCCGCTCGCCAATTTTGCCGGGTTGTTGCACATGGTCATGCACTCGCTCACCAAATCGGCAATCTTCTTCGCCGTCGGCCATGTTGCTCAGATCAAGGGAACCCAAAGACTTTCCGCCATCCGGGGCCTGACGGAGACGCATCCGGGTCTGGGCTGGGGATTGCTCGCCGGCGTCGTCGCCATTACCGGTCTGCCGCCAATGGGGATCTTCATGAGCGAGTTCCTGATCGTCAGCTCCACCTTCGCCACGCATCCGCTGCTCGCAATCCCGCTCGTTTTCGGGCTCCTGGTGGCATTCGGGGCCCTGCTTCTGCGGCTGACCGGCGTGGCCTTCGGCCAGCCGCGGGGCAGTTTCGCTCCGGGCGAGGCATCCTACATTCCGATGTATGCGCATCTAGCGCTGGTGCTCGGCGCCGGCATCTACCTGCCGCCACCGCTGGTCGCCTGGTTCCAGCATATCGCCAACCTTCTGCGATGATTGGGGAGATTGGGTATGCCGATGCTAAGCAATGTCATGAAGGCAAGCCATTCCGCCCCGGCACACCAACCCTGGCCGCGCGTTGTTGTTGACGTGCCTGCCTGGATTTCCGTGGCCGGGGCGCTTCGGGACGGGCATCTGATCCTGCTTGGCCTCTGGGGAGAGAGGGACGCCGTCCATATGGCGTTGCTCGATGCGTCCGATGCCTCGGTCGGCGTCGTGAGCCTCAATGAGCTGGAGGGCACTTATCCCTCCATTGCAGGATATCATCCCCCGGCGCTCCGATTGGAGCGGACGATCCGCGATCTCACCGGCCTCGAACCGCAGGACCTACCGGATACCCGGCCCTGGCTCGACCACGGGCGCTGGGATATTCGCTTCCCGCTTGGGCAGGCGGTGTCTCGAAGTTCGGAGGCCGTGCCCTACGCGTTTCTGCAGGCGAAGGGAGAAAGCCTGCATCAGATTCCGGTTGGCCCCGTCCACGCCGGCATCATCGAACCGGGACATTTCCGGTTCACGGCCAATGGGGAGACCGTCGTGCGCCTCGAAGAGCGCCTGGGCTATGTGCACAAGGGGATCGAGACGCTGATCTTGGGTGCCGAACTCGGCAAGGCGGCTCAGCTTGCCGGCCGGACATCCGGAGACAGCACAGTCGCCTATGCCTACGCGTTCTCACGAGCCGTGGAAGCGGCACTTGGGATGGAAATCCCCTCGCGTGCGGTCTGGCTGCGGGCGCTCATGGCCGAACTCGAACGGCTCGCCAACCATCTCGGCGATATCGGCGCGATTTGCAACGACGCGGCCTTCTCGCTGATGTTGGCCCATTGCGGTGTGTTGCGTGAGCGGGTGCTGCGGGCCGCAGACGTCGCCTTCGGACACCGACTGATGCGTGATCGCATCATCCCCGGCGGCGTTGCCGTCGATCTCGAAGACACCGGCATTTCCGCCCTGCGCGGCTTGGTGTCGGAAATCCGCCGCAGGTTTCCCGCTTTGGTGGAACTCTACGACAATACCGCGTCGCTGCAGGACCGGACGGTCGGGACTGGGCGCGTCGTTGCGGAGCTTGCCCGCCAATATGGTGCAGGCGGTTATGTCGGGCGCGCGTCCGGCCGCGATTTCGACGCGCGGCGAAATTTGCGCTATTCGCCCTATGACGAGCTTGCCTTCGACGTGCCGGTCTTCAGCGAAGGCGACGTGAATGCGCGCATCTGGATCCGCATCCGGGAGGTGGAGAACAGTCTGTCCCTGGTCGAGCAGATATTGGACCGGATCCCGACAGGGCCAGTGCGGATCGAGGTCCCGGAAAATGCAGAGGCGCGGGAAGGCATGGCGGTCGTTGAAGGCTTTCGGGGCGACGTGCTGATCTGGCTTCGGCTTTCCGGAAACAGGATAGAACGCTGCCATCTGCGCGATCCCTCGTGGTTCCAGTGGCCGCTCCTGGAGGCTGCCATCGAGGGGAATATCGTCGCCGATTTCCCCCTCTGCAACAAATCATTCAACTGCTCCTATTCCGGCCATGATCTTTGAAGGCAGGCCACCATGCGCAAGCTCCTTTTTGGAAGTCTGATCCGACCGCCGCTAACCGAACCGCCTCCAGGCGTCTCCGACGCCGCGATGGAGGAGCTCGCGACCTCGATCGACAAGGCTGCCCGCAGGCGGCTCGGTCACAGCCTGTCGATCCGCGCCGTCGATGCCGGATCCTGCAACGGCTGC
The DNA here is from genome assembly GCF_964254185.1 of Rhizobium sp. LjRoot258. Classification (NCBI taxonomy): domain Bacteria; kingdom Pseudomonadati; phylum Pseudomonadota; class Alphaproteobacteria; order Hyphomicrobiales; family Rhizobiaceae; genus Rhizobium; species Rhizobium sp. LjRoot258. The sequence continues at coordinate 1,942,304 of NZ_CAXUST020000001.1, forward strand.
GAACTCGAAATGCACGCGCTCAGCAACGCCTTCTATGATGTCGAGCGTTTCGGTATCCGTTTCGTTGCCTCCCCGCGGCATGCCGACGTTCTGATGGTGACGGGACCGGTGACCGGGAACATGGGCGAGGCACTGCTGCGGACCTATAATGCCACGCCCGATCCCAAATGGGTGGTCGCGCTCGGCGGCTGCGCCCGCGACGGCGGCTGCTTTGCCGGCAGCTATGCTGTCCTCGGCGGAGTTTCGACGGTTGTACCGGTGGACCTCCATATTCCGGGCTGCCCGCCTTCTCCGACGGACATCCTCAAAGGTCTGCTCGCGCTGCTTGAGCAGGTGAACAAGGGAGGCCGCGTTTCGTAACGGCAATCTTGCAATGCTTCGACTTCTCGGCGCAGGGCTCATCGCGATTGGAACCTGGCTCCAAGCAGCCTTGAGGTTCTTTTCGGCCGTTCGACATTGGATCCTGCCGCCAATACCACCACGACGGCTGCGCCATGGGAAAAGAGCGCACGACCAGACGGATCTGGCAACGCGCGTCGCAATCGAGGCGATCGAGAAAGTATTCGTCCGGGACTTCAAATGGTCCTTCCGCCGTTTGCAGGATACGAGCATCGGCATCGATGCACGAGCCGAAATCCTCGACGGCGGTTGGCCCACGGGCAGATTTCTGCCGCTGCAGATCAGGCTGATGCCGTCCCGAACGGACAACGGCGGCTACCGCCATCACGGAGAGAAGGGCCACTTGGACTACTGGAGGAGGCACGCATTGACGGTCTGCGTGATCCTAGCCGACCCTGAATCCGGGCTGATGCGGTGGCAACTTATTGAGACGGAGCGATACGCGCAAGCCGACGGCAAATGGTCGATCACCGTTCCGGCAGATAACACGCTGAATGCATCTGCCAGGCTTTGTTTCGAGGAAGCCGTGCCTTCCGATCCCGAGTCCTTGATGCGCTTAGCCTTTGCGCTTGATCGGCAATTGATGGAAGAAGTTCGGGACGAGATAACTTTTTTTGTATGGGACGAGTGGAGCGATGCAACTGCGATCTTCAGCAATCTGCGCATCTTTTTCGGCGAAGGCCCGGAGGAAGAACCGGATGAGCAGATCGACTATCACCTGCGCGCCCGCAGTCTCCATGAGGTCATGATCAAGCTCTTCCCCTGGGCAAACTATTCATATGCCGAACCGATAAGGGAATCTTCCGGGGGGTGTGCAGTGCACATCCTGGAGGTCGATCTCAGGCTCGAAGCCTACGCCTATCTCGATGCCGAAGAGTTTCTGGAGGCAGGTTATCCCGATGAGGAGGAGCCAAATGCACCGGAGTCCGAAGATTAGTCAGCGGGAGTTCAGCACTAGGATTCCCCGGCCTATGGTCGGCGGCGTCGTCCGCGAGCGGACGCCGCTGCGAGTATCTTAGTCCTCCAGAATTGCGCTTATTTGCCGTACATCCGGCAAGCCACGAAGCGCCCTCGCAGCAAAGGGATAGCGCTCACCCGTTAGTGTCACGCTCGACGGCTCAGGCCAAGCCAGGTCTGTATTATGAAGAATGGCAGCAAGCTGCAGGTGATGGCAAGGACCCAGCCGGCCGCACCGACAGAGACAATTCCGAGCGGCCCAACCAAAAGAGGTATGTTCACGCCGGCAAGGAGCAATACAAGGCAGAGTGCAACGGCCATCCATACGAACCGGTTCTCGGTTACGCTGTTGCGCCAGAACCGGCTTCCATGGCTGCGCATGTTAAAGACATGCCAGAGTTGAGCAAGGGCAATGGTGATGAAGGAAACGGTTGTCGCTTCCTGGGTAGAAAACCCAAGCCAAACCACGGAGACCGTCAGTGAAATAAGCGTGGCGGCGGAAATCAGCGCCCCGAAGAACCCGATCGCGAGCCATTGTGCGGTTGAAACAATAGCTTCCTTCGGCGGCCGTGGTGGACGGGAGAGCACGTCGCCTTCGCCCTCGCCGGTAGCGAGGGCGAAGGCAGGAAAGACATCGGTCACCAGATTGAGGAAAAGGATTTGCAAAGGAAGCAGAGGCAAAGGCAGTCCGGCAAGGATCGCAAGGCTGACGACGAGCACCTCGGCGAGATTGCAGGAAAGCAGATAAGCCGCAAAGCGCCGAATGTTGTCGAAGATGACCCGCCCTTCGCCAACCGCATGCACGATCGTCCGGAAGGCATCGTCCAGAAGCACAATATCGGCAGCTTCGCGCGCCACGTCGGTGCCGCGTTGGCCCATGGCAATGCCGATGTCGGCCTTGACCAGTGCCGGCGCATCGTTAATGCCATCGCCTGTCATCGCTACCACGTCGCCTTCGCGCTGGAATACGTCGATCAGCTCCAGCTTCTGTACGGGACTGACGCGCGCGAAGACGTGGTGACGAGCAATCACTCGGCGTCGTTCTTCATCTGAACCGGCGATGGAGGACAACCAAGCGCCGGTCAGAACCGGCGCGCCGGGTTCCGTCATGCCGACCGCGCGGGAGATGCTGAGGGCGGTGCTGGGATGGTCGCCGGTTGCCATAATCACCCGAATGCCTGCCCCACGCAGCGAGGCTATAGTCGCCGCGATATCGTGCCTCGGCGGATCACGAAAGGCGACAAGACCGAAGAAGATCAGGCCGTCAATGATCGGCTGATCCTTGGCCGCTTTTGGATGAACCGCAACGGCGAGGACCCGCAGCCCTTCCGCAGCAAGCCGCTCGGCATTGGCTAACCAAGCCGATCGCATGGCCTCATCCAAAGGCTCTTCTTGCGTGCCGATGCGGTCGGCCGCCTTCAGAACTTCCTCCGGCGCGCCTTTCACGGCGGCAAATTGGCCATCGCCGTGGCTATGCACAGTCGCCATACGCTTGCTTGCCGCGTTGAAGGGGTGCTCGCCCACTTCCGGATAAACGTCGATCTGCCGCCGGCGTTCGAGGCCGGCGAAGCTGCCGGCGCGCAAAAGCGCCACCTCCATTGGATCGCCGGTACCTGATCCAGCCTCGCGGTCGTAGTCTGCATTCGAGCAAAGAACGCCAATCAACAATGCCCGCATCAGCTCCGGATCAGAGACCGGATCGACGGCGATCCCGTCCTTGAAGATCGCGGCGCTTCGATGATCAATCGAAAACTCGCCGGACACTGTCTGGATTCGCTCAACTTCCATTCGGTTCTCGGTCAGCGTGCCGGTCTTGTCAGTGATGATGAGCGTGGTGGATCCCAGCGTTTCGACCGCGGCGAGGTTTTCGACGAGCGCATGCTGCCTGGCCATCCGAAGCATGCCTCGGGCGAGTGTGAGTGTGGCAACGACAGGAAGACCTTCGGGGATGGCAGCCACCGCGAGCGCTATTGCTGTTTCCACCATCGTAACGGTTGGGCTTCCAGAATAGACTCCTATCCCCGTAAGGACAGTAGCAAGCGCCAGAGTCGCCCAGACAAGCTGACGCGACAGCAATGCGAGTTGCCTCTCCAGCGGCGATTCTCCGTGTTCGGTCTCCTCGACAAGCTTAGTGATCCGACCAAGTTCAGTTGAGAGACCAGTGCCAGTAACGATAGCCTCGGCGCTGCCACGCACGACATGTGTACCCTTGAACAGCATGGCGCTTCGGTCGTGCAGTCCGGTGGATTCCGGGTTGGGGTCGGTGCCTTTCTCAACAGGGAGGGATTCCCCGGTAAGGGTTGATTCATCGGCACATATGCCTGCGCAAGTAATGCAACGCATATCGGCGGAAACCACATCGCCCGCATCAAGGAGGACCACATCGCCAGGTACAAGCTGATCCCCTGGAACCTGCTGCACACGGCCATTCCGGCGCACACGTGCGCTGCGACCGCCAAGCTTCCGTAACGCCTCCATAGAGCGCACCGCTCGCCGCTCGGTGTAATATCCAATTGCTGCATTGATCACCAGCACTGCGGCGATCGCCGCGGCCTGCTTGTGCTCGCCAAAAAAAAGCGAAAGTGCCATCGCAGCAGTCAGAAGCCCGACCACGGAACTGGCAAACTGCCGACATATCAGACTGATCTCAGAAACTCGACTTCGCACCGGAAGAAGGTTAGGTCCAAAACGGCTCAATCGCTGTTCGCTCTCATTCTGACTGAGCCCGACAGCGGGATCGACGTCGAGAACACCTGCAACGGCGGCCACCGAGAGCGCATGAGGATCGAGCACTGGAGAGGCGGGTGGACCTATATTTGTCTGCACGTCAAGATCCCCCTTGATACGGCAAATCCTGTCTTTCTCGAACCGGGGCGAATAGGACTTAGCGCATCCTATGACCACCGTACCTCGACGGGAGGTTTGTCGCCAATCGCTTCATTTGTCGTGTGCATCCGAGCCACGAACAGCGTCGCTGTAAAAACGTGGCCGACGGATCAAAAGCGGTCCGCACATCTATCCCGACGAGCACTTTAGCAACGACGACCTAGCGGGTCTGCAGGAACCGTTCTGGGGCAACCACCGCAAGGAATACCAGACGGAGTGCTGATCAAAGTTCCCCGTCAGTCTTCAACCAACTTGACGTATCCTCTCCAGGAGGATAGGTGCTGACAACATCCCGATAGAGGTCTGAAATGTTCCCCAGCATCAAGCAATGGTTCGGCTTCGGCCACTCCGACCACGGCCACAGCCATGGCCATGGGCCGCACGGCCACTCGCATGGCGACGAAGGGGGACACGGTCACACGCACGGCGTGATCGATCCGAGTATCGCGTCTTCTGAGCGTGGCATCTGGGCGATCAAGTGGTCGTTCGTCATTCTGGCGCTCACGGCGGTGCTGCAGCTCGTCGTCGCCTTCTATTCGGGAAGCGTGGCCCTGCTGGCGGACACGATCCACAACATCGGGGACGCCGCGACAGCCATCCCGCTCTGGATCGCCTTCACTCTAGTCAGACGGAAGCCAACCCCCACCTTCAACTACGGTCTCGGCCGGGTGGAGGACTACGCAGGCCTGGTCATCGTCCTCATCATTCTCTTCAGCGCGATCGTTGCGGGCTACGAGGCTATAGATCGCCTGATGAACCCGCAGCCGATCACGCAGCTTCTGGCAGTCGCCGTCGCGGGCGTCATCGGCTTCATCGGCAACGAGGCGGTCGCCATCTTCCGCATCAAGGTCGGCCGCGAGATGAACAGTGCAGCCCTCGTCGCCGACGGCTACCATGCCCGAACCGACGGCCTCACCAGCCTTGCCGTCGTCCTCGGCGCGTTTGGCGTCTGGATGGGTTTCCCGCTCGCCGATCCGATCGTCGGCCTGCTGATCACCATCGCGATCTTCGGCATCGTCTGGCAATCGGCGCGGGCCGTCATCACCCGTAGCCTCGACGGCATCGAACCGGGAACGGCAGAGGAGGTCCGTCACGCGGCCGAGCACGTGAAGGGCATCGAAAGCGTCGTCAATGTGAAGGCGCGATGGCTGGGCCACAAGCTACATGCCGACGTCACGATCGCCGTCGATCCGTCCCAGACGGTCGCCGAAGCGAACGCATTGGTCGTCGCTCTCCGGAACGAGCTGAACGCCCATCTGCCAGCGCTGGCAACAGCGACCATCCAACTCGATTCCGGCAGCGCTCTTGCGGCAGTCGACGATCGTGGACACGGACATCATCATGCGCCCGCTCCGTTCACGGTGAGTTCTCCTTTGGCGACCGGACTGATCGAGATTATCGATACTCCCGAGGGCGAGCGCATGCGGCTTTCGATCTCGAAACACGCGCGTGGACTGCAGGCGGTCGTTGAAATCACCCGCAAAAGCGGCGTGGAACGGCTGCCCCTCCTCCCCTCGCCGGTCGATCCTCACGCACTGCTCAGCACAGTCGCTCCAGCGGAGCCGCACGAGTTCGACGCCGTGTTGAAGCTGATGGCGGGCATCGAGGTGGACGACCTCACCTTCCGCATGGAAGAGCCGGAAGGACATCATCACTGACCTTCCCACAGCGGGCCTGGCGGCGTAACGTCCGTCGGCCCGCGAGGCGATGGATTCTGGACTGGAAATGGACACGATGACCGAACCGCACACGCATGCCACTCATCCAGAGATTGTCAAGCGCCTGAAACGTGCCGAGGGCCACCTGCGCAGCGTCATCGCCATGATCGAAGGCGAGAAGCCATGCCTCGACATCGCCCAGCAGCTTTCGGCCGTGGAGAAGGCGATCGTCAACGCAAAAAGGACCCTGATCCAGGATCATCTCGACCACTGCCTCGAAGAGACTGTCGGGCCCTTGCCACGCGACAAGCGACAGTCGATCGATGAGTTCAAGACGATCACGAAATATCTCTAGGTGATCTGGACATCGCCGCGTCCGGAGATTCTTCCTCATCTCCTTCGCCGCCGCGACGATTCTCGGCACGGCGCACCGCCCGTCCTTCATCGGCTCGCCGCTTCGATCGGCAGGCCGGCGGCCTTCCACTCCGGATAGCCGTCCTCAAGGCGATGAACGCGATAGCCCCGCTCCCGCAAGGCGGCGACTGCCTCGAAGGAGAGGACACAGTAAGGGCCGCGGCAGTAGGCGATGATCTCTCCGTCGGCAGGGAGCTCGCTTAGGCGGCGCTCCAGTTCGGCGAGTGGGATATTGAACGCGCCCGGAAGATGCCCGAGCGCAAATTCGTCCTCCGGTCGCACGTCGAGAAGCGTGACAAGGCCGTCCTGCAGCCTTGAGAGCAGATCGTCCCGCGAGACAGCCTCCAGCGCGTCGCGGGCGCTGAAGTAGTCGGTCATGACGCGGTTTACCTCGGCGACGTTGCGTTCGCCGACACGGCCGAGCGCCTGCATCAGCGCCACCACCTCAGCCTCACCAGCAAGTCGATAGAGCACGTGTTTGCCACGACGTTCGGTGTCGACCAGCCGCGCACGACGCAGGATCTGCAAATGACGCGAGGTATTGGCAAAGGTCAGGCTGGCGCGGGCGGAGAGTTCCTCGACGCTGCGTTCGCCCTGGGCCAGGTGCTCCAGCAGCTCGAGCCGGTGCGCATGCCCCAGCGCCTGCGCCACTTCGGCGAGACTGTTGTAGATCGCTTGTTTTGGTCCGGTGCTTGACATGGGTCCTCGTCAATGAAACATTCCGCAGAATGATTGAATGTTCTTAGCTCTTCCCGATAAGGAGTGCAAGCCCGTGATCCTCCGCCAGTTCCTTCACAAGAACCCCGTCGGCATCTCCTACCTCTTCGGCTGCGGCGGCAAGGCGGCTGGGGCCGTCGTCGATCCGGTCGGCGACATCGAGCCGTATCTGCGCGCGGCCGAAGCCGCCGGCATGCGCATCCATTTCGTCATCGATACCCACGTCCATGCCGACCATCTCTCGGCGGGGCGGCAGCTCGCCGAGGCGTCCGGCGCCGAGTATGTCCTTGCGGCGCACGCCGACGTTTCCTTTCCATTCAGGGGAGCGCGCGACGAAGAGGTGCTGCCGCTTGGCAACGTCGTGGCAAAGGTGCTGCATACGCCCGGCCACACGCCGGAGCACATCTGCCTGCTCGTCAGCGACCGCACGCGGGCGGAGGAGCCGTGGTTCGTCATGACCGGCCACACGCTGATGGTCGGCGATCTCGGTCGAACCGAGCTTGCCGTCAGCGCCGAACAGGGGGCGAAGGACCTGTTCCGCAGCGCCAGCCGCCTCAAAGGACTCCCCGACTATCTCGACGTGCTGCCCGGCGCCTATGCTGGCTCGGTCTGCGGCCGGCGTCTGAGCGGCAAGCCGTGGTCCACCATCGGGTTCGAGAAGCGCCACAACGAGGCCTTGCGGATCGAGGACGAGGCCGCGTTCGTCCGCTTCATGCTCGCCGAGATCCCACCGGCACCACCGGAGGCCGCGGCACTGCGCGCCGCCAACTCCGGCCTCGCCGCCGCGGCGGCCTGATCGATGGGCGAAGCGGCGTCGGCAAAAACGACAGGCTCGTCGGTCAGGCTCGGCCTGAAGGAGAACTGGCGGCAGTTCGCGCTGCTCGTCCTGATCAACTCCTTCGTCGGCGGCATGGTCGGGATCGAACGCACGGTGGTGCCACTGATTGGATCGGAGGAATTCCATCTCGCGTCGACCACCCTCATCGTCTCCTTCATCGTCAGCTTCGGCGTGATCAAGGCCTTCGCCAATCTGATCTCGGGCCAACTCGCCGACACCTGGGGACGCAAGCGCGTCCTCGTGTTGGGATGGCTGGTCGGATTGCCCGTGCCGTTCATGATCATCTGGGCGCCGCGTTGGGAATGGGTGATCGCGGCCAACGCCCTTCTCGGCATCAACCAGGGGCTCGCCTGGTCGATGACCGTGATCATGAAGATCGATCTCGTCGGACCGAAGTCGCGCGGCCTGGCCGTCGGCCTCAACGAGTTCGCAGGCTACCTCGCCGTCGGCGTCACCGCGTTCCTCACCGGCTATCTCGCCTCGCAATACGGACTGCGGCCAGTACCGATCTATCTCGGCATCGGCTACGCGGTCCTCGGCGCCCTGCTGTCGATCCTGCTCGTCCGCGACACGCGCGACCACGTCCGGCTGGAGGTCTCCGGCCATCCGCAGCAATCCGCGCCGCTCAGCTTCCGCGAGGTCTTCGCGCTGACCTCGTTCCGAAACCGCAATCTGTTCGCCGCTTCGCAGGCCGGTCTCGTGAACAATCTCAACGACGGCATGAGCTGGGGCATCTTCCCGCTGTTCTTCGCTTCCTTCGGCCTCGGAGTCGAGCGCATCGGCATCCTCAAGGCGATCTATCCGGCGACATGGGGCATCCTGCAGATCGCCACAGGTCCATTGAGCGACAGATGGGGACGCAAGGGTCTGATCGTGGCGGGCATGTGGATGCAGGCCGCCGGTCTGTTCCTCACCGCGGCGACGGCCCGATTCGAGTGGTGGATCGTCGGCAGCTTGCTGCTCGGGCTCGGCACGGCCATGGTCTATCCCAGCCTGATCGCCGCCGTCTCCGACGCCTCGCATCCGACCTGGCGCGCCCGCTCGCTCAGCGTCTACCGGTTCTGGCGAGACCTCGGCTACGCGATCGGCGCGCTCTCCGCCGGCCTGATCGCCGACAGCTTCGGGCTGTCATGGGCGATCACATCCATTGCCGCATTGACGTTTTTCTCCGGTGCGGTCGTCGCCATCGCCATGCGTGAGACGGTCAAGGATTCGGGCGCCCCCACTTCATTGGAGAACAGCGCATGACATCGATCTATCTCGACCACAACGCGAGCACGCCGATCGATCCGACCGGGCGGCGGCCATGCGGCCGTTTCTCGATCAGGCCTTCGGCAATCTGTCCAGCGGTCATTGGGCGAGCACGCCGGCGTAGGCTGCGCTGGAGCACGCCCGGAGCCAGGTCGCCGGACTGCTCGGCTGTGGTCCCGACGAGAAGCGAGGCCAACAACCTGGCGATCAAGGGCACGTTCTTCGAACGCAGGCCGAAGGGCGTGCACATCGTAGCCGTCCAGGATAACTAGCCACCCACAACGCGCCTTCGTCTAGGGCGCGCTTCAGCTAAGATGAAGCCTTTAGCTCTAGCCTTCATTTGAAACTTGATGCTCGCTCTACAGGGATACCACTTCACTTGGCGCGGTTAGTCCAGCGCGCTTCCTCCCGGAGCTCGAAACTCGATCAGGGTCGGTAGCTCCTTTATTCGTTTCTTCTTGTTGGTTCTCGCGAAAGTCAGGCGAGCGGCAGCTTTACCTGAACCTGTACGCCTTCATGCTTGAGCGGCCTCGGGGAAACGATTTTCAAACTCATGCCCGTGCGGTCGGCGATGGCCTTGACGATGGAGAATCCCAGGCCGCTACCGCCGACCTTTCCGCTGCCGCGCTCGAACCGCTTCGCCAGCCTCTCCGTGGCGCCGGCGGGCAAGACCGCGCCATCATTGGCAACGCAAAGTAAGCCATCTGTCTGCAACACTGCCTCGACTAGACCATTCTGAGCCCCGTGTTTCAGCGCATTCTCAATCAGGTTTCGAAACAGAATGCCAACGGCGTCGGGGTCTAGCCTGGAAAGAACCGGTCCTTCCGGAAGGGTCAGCAGGATCCGTCCCTCTCCAGTCCGCGTGAAACCCTCAACGATCATCTCCAGGACGGGTCTCAGATCGGAAGGCTCATCGCTTTGCAGCCGTCCTCCCTCAGCTCGGGCGAGCTGCATCAGTTTTTCCGACGTGCGCATCAGTCGCTTCAGCGTGGTCTCTATCTCCGTTGCCCGCTGGCCTGTTAACTCCTCCCCTGTTTCAGTCCGAATGCGCTGAGCCTGCGCGATTGCGCCGGCAACCGGCGTGCGCAGCTCGTGCGCCGCGTTGGCCGCAAAGGCGCGCTCGGCGTTGAACGCCGCCTTCAGACGGTCCAACAACTGATTGACGCCCGCCGAGATCGGGCGAAGCTCGCTCGGCAGACCGCTATCTGGCAGGGGCGACAGATCCTGCGCACCACGGCGGGCAAGCTCTTGTCGAAGCAAGCGTACAGGGCGCAGGGAGCGGCGCACCGCCAGAACGATTGCGAGGAGGCTGAATGGGATCATCACGATCAGCGGCAGCAGAAGACCCAGCAGCATCTTGCGGGAAAGCTCCGTGCGACGATCGAGCGGTTCGGCAACGGCAATCGTCAGGCTGCCATCGAAGCTAGCATCGTAATAGAGTTGGTGCGTTTCGGTGCGGAGAAAGCCAGGCTTGACAAACGGCGGAAAGATGGAGGCATCCGCTCCTTTGGAGGCGAGGAGAACCTGCCCGTCGCGGTCGCGCACGACAAAAGCTACGTCCTCGCCATACCGCGCCTCGCGGCCGATGCGCGTCTCGCCATCGTCGCCTTCCTCATTAGCATCATGTTCGACAGGATCGCCACGTTCGTCGCCGTCACGCAGGTCGTGCCGGGCAATCGGCAAAACGCGCAGTGCTGTGGCCTTCAGCCCGTCGTCGAACACCTCTTGCATTTCCCCGCCAAGGCGGTGCGCCGTGACCGCCGCCGCCGCCAACCACAGAAGCGTCACCGAAAGCCCGATGGCAAGTGCCAGGCGCGTCTGAAGCGAAGCGCCGATCTTCACGGTTGCCCCAGCCGATAGCCGAGGCCGCGCTCGGTCTCGATCACGTGAGCGCCGAGCTTCTTGCGCAACCTGCTCACATGGACCTCGATGGCGTTGCTGTCGATTTCCGTATCGAAGGAATAGAGCCGCTCCTCGAGCTGTGCCTTCGATAGGAGCTGGGCGGGGCGTTGCAGGAAGGCCTCAAACAGGACCCATTCTCGCGCCGTAAGAGCCACGGCCTTGCCATTCAACGCGACGCTTCTGGCAGCGAGATCGACGGCGAGCGGGCCGAGCGTGATGTTCGGATTGGGATTGCCGGCATATCGGCGCGCCACCGATCCGATGCGGGCCGACAGCTCCGCAAGGTCGAAGGGCTTCACCATGTAATCGTCAGCGCCGGCATTCAGTCCGGCAATACGGTCAGAGACCTGATCGAGCGCTGTCAGGATCATGACCGGCGTCACGTCGCCCCGCCCGCGCAATCCCTTCAGGAAGGGAACGCCGAGCCCATCGGGCAGCATCAGATCGAGCAGCACCAGATCATAGGCAGCCGCAACGATCGCATCGCCCGCCTGGTCGAGCCGGCTGACCCAATCGACGGAGTGGCCATCGGCGGCGATCTGGTCGCGAATGGCCGCGCCAAGCGCCGTATCGTCCTCGATCAGCAGAACCCGCATCGCAGCCTTTCCTCTCTCCTTCTCTCTCGTCCCCTAGTCCACCCGCCAGCTTACGGGAACCTGAAGCAATGTCGCGCCGATTGTCAGGTGCCGGTCAGCTTAGGACGCAATTGATCAGCCCGAAATCCCCATCAGATACCCAACTGGAGATCACTTATGACATACCGCAAATTTCTTCTGGCCGCTTGCGCCGGCATCGGCTTTCTCGCCCCCCTCGGCAGTCTCGCAATGCCGTTCCCCGCAGCGAAGACCGCCGCCGCCGGGGCCATACTGGCCGGCTATCAAGAGAGCGAGGACGATGATCACAAGGAGGAGCATCGCCTCCGTCACGACGACAACGGCCGTTACGCCGCCGATGACTGCGAAGACGAGGATGACGATGCCTGCGGTCGAGGCGGCGCCTTGCAGCAGCAGAACGCCACCCCGCCCAGCAACGGCCTGTTCACGCCTGGCTCCGAGCCGCGCGCGCAGACGAACTGAACCGCCAAGTCCGACCAAGGAGATTATCGATGAGAATGAAATCCTTCATTGCCCTGCTTGCGGTCACTACGGCCCTTACCGTTCCCGGCCTTGCCATGGCCCGCGAGGTGACCTTCACCACCAACATGCGCAGCTACGGCGGCGATGGTGCCTACGTTGCCTATTACGTCACCGATGCGCAAGGCAAGTATGTCGGCAGTCTCTGGATGGCGGGCGGCAAGACCAGGTATTACGAGCATCTCAGCGGCTGGTACCGCGCCGCCGGCGGCGACACCGGCGAGATCAACGGCATCACGGGCGCCAGCGTTGGTGCGGGTCGTTCGCTTAAGGTCGCGGTCGACCTTGCCGATACGCTGTTCGATGCCGGCTATCAGCTTCACATCGATTCTGCCGTGGAGGACATGCGCGACAGTCCGAACGAGATCGTGGTGCCGCTGACGTCGGGCGGCTCGGGCCAGAAGGTGAAGGGTACGCGCTACATCGCCGCCTTCACTTACGTGCGTTAAGGCGGAAGGAGGCTTGTTATGAGCCGCTCGCTCCATCGCAGCTTCGGGCTGATCGCCGCAGCGCTTCTCACCGTCGTCGCGCTGAGCGGCGCCGCACTGTCGATATTCCCTGCCGCAGAGGCGCTCACCACACCTGCCGCGCAGCGCATCAGCGTCGCGGAACTCGCTACGCGAGTCCAGGCGGCAGAGCCTACGGTGGAACAGATCAGGCGCGCGCCGTCTGGGCGGATCACCGCCTATTACTACGAAGGAGACCAACCCGCCTCCGCCGTCATCGACCCTGCCACTGGCCTGCCGGTCGGCAGCGCCGACACCTCGGAGCTGGAGCGCTGGTTGACCAATCTTCATCGCTCGCTTTTTTTGGACGATACCGGACGATTCATAACTGCTGGCAGTGCGGCGGTTGCGCTTGCCCTTGCAATCTCCGGGCTGTTCCTGATGGCACGGCGCGCCGGCGGATGGCGGTCCGTCCTGAGATCCATTTGCGGCTCCGGCGATGGACGCTTACACGCCGTCGTCTCGCGCCTTGCCCTGCCCGGCCTCTTCCTCTCCGCGCTCACCGCGCTCTGGATGACGGCTGCTGTTTTCGGGCTATTGCCGGAAGGCGCGAATGCACCGGCCTTCCCGGCCGACGTCAGCGGCAAGACCGGCGTGGCTCCCACTTCTGTCGCCCTGCTTCAAGAGACGATGGTCGATGACCTGCTCTCGCTTAATTTCCCCGCCACGGGCGACGCAACGGACGTTTTCACACTCAAGATAGCAGGAGGAGAAGCTTACATCGACCAGGGCAACGGCGCGCTGCTGGCTTGGTCGGACGCCGGCTGGGTCGACAAGGTCACGCGCCTCATCACCATGCTGCACACCGGGCACGGCGTGGCGTGGCTCGGGCTCGTCCTCGGGTTCTCTGCGCTTGCGGTACCCGTCCTGGGCTGGACGGGAATGATTGTCTGGTTGAGGGGGCGCCGCGACCCCAAGGCAGCCTCGGCTGCCGCCGGCGAGGCCGATACGATCCTGCTTGTCGGCAGTGAGAGCGGCACGACCTGGGGCTTCGCCAATACGCTGCAGATTGCTCTTTCCGCACAGGGTCTTCGCGTCCATGTCGGCCCGATGTCCAATTTCGAGCCGGCCCGCTGGCCGAAGGCGCGGCGTGTCATTCTGTTCGCCGCCACCTACGGCGATGGCACAGCGCCCGCCGCCTCCAAGGACTTCGTCGAACGCTTCGAGCGTGTGCCGGCAATGCCCGGCCTGCCGCTCGCCGTGCTCGGTTTCGGCGATCGCAGCTTCCCGGCCTTCTGCGGTTTCGCCACCGAGATCGCGAGGATCGCCGAGGACAAGGGCTGGACCGCGCTCAGCCCCTTCGACACGGTAGATCGACAATCGCCACAGGATTTCGCCCGCTGGGGGCGGCGCCTGGCTGAGACGCTTGGCCTCGATTTCGAGCTGAACCACCAACCGACTGCTCCGAAGACCTGCAGCTTGCCGCTCATATCCCGCCGCGACTATGGCGCAAGCGTCCAGGCGACCACGGCCATCCTGCGCTTTGCCCTGCCGAAGATATCGCTTTGGCAGCGTCTGACGGGCAAGGGCTTCCCGCGGTTTGAGGCCGGAGACCTGATCGGCATCGTGCCGCAAGGCTCGGATCTGCCGCGCTTCTACTCGCTTGCTTCCGGTACGAAAGATGGCTTTCTCGAAATCTGCGTCCGCAAGCAAGTGGGAGGGCTTTGCTCAAGCCAACTCACCGCGCTGGAACCGGGCGAGACTATTGCGGCCTTCGTGCGTCCGAACCCGACGTTCCGTCCGGCGCGCGGCCGCAAGCCGGTCATCCTCATCGGCGCCGGCGCGGGGATCGGTCCGCTGGCCGGCTTTGCCCGTGGAAACCGGGCATGCCGTCCCATGCACCTCTATTTCGGAACCCGTCATCCAGCTAGCGATGCGCTTTACGCGGAGGAACTTTCCAACTGGAACAAGGACGGCCGGCTGACCTCGGTATCGACCGCTTTCTCGCGAACCGCGAGCCCGGCCTATGTGCAGGATATTCTATGCAAGGATGCCGAGCGAATCGGCAAGCTTATCGCCGCGGGCGGTCAGGTTCTCATCTGCGGGAGTCGGGACATGGCGGCGGCCGTTGCGGCCGTGCTCGCCGACATTCTCGCGGCACAGGGTTTCAACCTCGCGCTCTTGAAAGCCAATGGCCGCTATGCCGAGGACGTGTACTGACATGACACGCTACGCGATAAACGGTCCGACTATGGGCACGCGCTGGTCAGCCCTCTTTCACATGCCATCGGATTTCGATGTCCACCGCGCCCGCAAGGCGATGGCCGACGCAGTGACCGAAGTCGACAAGCAAATGTCCACCTGGAGGCCTGAAAGCGACCTCAACCGCTTGAACGCCGCAAAGCCCGGTGAATGGGTTTCTCTGCCCGACCGCCTGCTAACCGTGCTGGGAACGGGTCTTAAAATCGGCCAGGCCTCGGGCGGCGCCTTCGATATCGGCATGGGTGACGCCGTCTCCGCCTGGGGTTTCGGCCCGGCGGACGCAAGCGAGGACCGGATCAAGACCGCCCGTCTCGCGAGACGCAGCCCGGCCCATGATGTTCTGGAGCTAGACAAGGCCGCCGGACGCGCCCGCAAGCACTCAGAGATGTGCTTCGATCTCAATGGCATCGCTAAGGGTTATGGCGTCGATCAACTGACCGGGTCTGCGCGCCAGCACGGTATCGAAGCCGGCCTCTTCGCCATCGACGGCGAACTGCGAGCGCTCGGCACTCAGCCCGACGGTCGCGGCTGGACCGTCGCCGTCGAAATGCCAAACCTGGAAACGCGTGCCGCGCATTCCGTGCTCGTGCTAGAAGATGCCGCCGTTGCGACGTCCGGCGACTATCGGCACTGGATCGATGTCGGCGGCCGCCGTCTGTCGCACACCATGGACCCGCGCCTCGGCATGCCGCTCAGGCATCCGCCCGCGTCCGCCACTGTGATCGCTTGCGATTGTATGAGCGCCGACGCCTGGGCGACGGCGATGATGGTTCTCGGCGAAGCACGTGGTCTTGCGCTCGCCGAGACGCTTGGTCTGCCTGTTCTCTTCCTCGAGCATGGCCAGTCGAAAGGGATCGGATGCGGCCTGTTTGCGCGCTGATCGTGCGCCTCGAAACAGCCGGCTCAAAATCTCAACGGTTTTGAACCCTGAAATGAGCCGATCGCACTTAAAAAATCCTTGCTCTCGCGTCGGACGGCTCGATCCTCAGTGTCGCTTCGGCATTGCGGCACGTGGTTTGATCCATCGCAACGTTTGAACCCGGCCTTCATCGTATCTTTGAAGGCAACTCCATATTCGTGGAGGATAACGCCTCAAAGTGGAGATGCAGAATGTCTATGCTGAGACTTCCCACTGTCACGCTGCTGGCCTTGTTTGGTGTCATCTGATGGCAATCGTCGCGGATATGGTCGGACACTTACTACCAAAGGAGATATCTTATGACCTACACGCTGGATAGAACCTTGTCGGCAACCAGTTTCGAAGATGCCGTCCGCAGGACGAAATCCGCTCTTTCCAAGCACGGCTTCGGTGTTCTGACAGAGATCGATGTCAAGGCAACCATGAAGAAGAAGATCGACGTCGACATCGACGACTACCTCATCCTCGGAGCCTGCAATCCGCACATGGCGTTCGAGGCGATGAAATTGGAACCGAAGGTCGGAGCCATGCTGCCGTGCAATGTCATCGTGCGCGACGTCAGTTGCGGCGATGTCGTGGTGAGCGCCATCGATCCGGTCGCGTCGATGCAGCCGATCGACAATGAAATGCTGAGCCTTCTGGCAGGCAAGGTCCGCTCGATGCTCGCCGATGTGGTGGCGGAGGTCTGACATTGGATATTACGAGAGCCGGCTTCCAAATCCGGTTTGAATGTGGATCTAAACAGCCTGCGCCGAGGAGCGAACTTCGATCGGCTTCTCGTTCATTGCGCGACGAGAACCGCAACATCATAAAAAGCTCACTCCGTCCGACAAGCCGGGCGTGCAGGAAGGTACAGAGGGTTGAGGCCGCCTCTCAGACCGCAGTGCCAACCAGCGCACCGATTCCAGCCGTCAATGCCATGGCGAAAGCGCCCCAGAACGTGACGCGGGTGGTGGCCCTCCAGACGTTCGCGCCGCCCACTTTCGCACCGATCGCGCCCAGCAGCGCGAGGAAAGCCAAAGACGCGGTTGCAACGGTGTAGATCAGCATCGAGGCGGGTGAAAGGACGACCGTGAGCAGGGGCAATGCGGCCCCCACCGCGAACGTGGCAGCCGACGTCAGCGCTGCCTCAACGGGCCGGGCCGCCATATGATCAACAATACCGAGTTCGTCGCGCGAATGCGCGTCGAGAGCATCACCACCGGTCAGTTGAGTCGCGACTTGCGTGGCCAGATCTTGGGTGAGACCGCGTTTGACATAGATTTGCGTCAGTTCCTCGAACTCCGCTTCGGGCTGTGTCTCCAACTCCATCCGCTCCCGCGCAAGATCGGCTTCCTCGGTGTCGGCCTGCGAACTTACCGACACATATTCGCCGGCCGCCATGGACATCGCGCCCGCGACCAGACCCGCGACGCCCGCCACCAGGATCTGTGACGGTCCCGCGGACGCGGTCGCGACGCCCATGATCAAGCTCGCCGTCGAGACGATCCCGTCGTTTGCGCCGAGGACGGCTGCCCGGAGCCAGCCGATGCGGGAGATCAGGTGATGTTCGGAATGCAGTCTGCTCATGAGTGTCTCCAGGACAAAGCCGATTTGACGTAGTGAGTGCGAGATTAACCGAAGAGCGCATGTCGATCACGAGCAACGCGGTACTCGCGATCACACCTGCGACGGGTACCCAGAACGGGCATATGAACAAGCCCGGAGGCAGCGGTACGGCATCGGTCATTTTGATGCGGATCAGCGCCAAGTTTACCAAAGCGAACAGCCCCAGAGTGCACTGCGATGTCAGCTTGGCGAGACCTTCGAGCGATACGAAGGGGGCAAACACGAGGATCGTCGACGAGGACGTAATACCCGCGCCTATGGTGACGCCGAGACCGTGCAGGACGGCGTGCGCCAGGGGTTAGCGTGCGTGCGAGTCTGGGTTGCATCTCAGCGGTTTCGGCGGTGGTTGAATTCACTTCTCGCTCCCATTGTCAAAGGCACGTCGTCCCGAATTCAATACCGGACCTCGACCATCAAGGATTTGACCACGATCAACTTACGAAGACTTCCGGTCGCCAAGGCCAGCGAATTCGCGGCGTTCGCGCAATTGCGTTACATCAATGCCGAGCTGCGAAAACAGATAGATAGTTGGAATAGTTGCGGTCTCCGAGAGGTGGAGTAGGACATGAAGGCACAGTATTTTCTTCCGCTAGCGACCTATCCCGATTCAAGTTCTGAATTGATCATTTCCAACGCTGTAGCGTTTGCTGGGTTCTGCGGCGCAAATCTTCACGTATGCGCATTAAGAGTCGCGATCCCGCACATCCCCAAGGAATGGTCGTCGTTGCTGCTCGATACTCCGAAGATGATCGAGCATGCCGAAACTTTGAGCCGAAATCGCGCCTCAAAACTGGTTGAAGCGGCGACCAACCTCGGAGCGAATGCCAAGATCGGATTATTTTGCCGAACGGTCAAAACCAGCTTGCCTCTACTGCATGAGACGGCGGCCGCGGAAGCACGGTTTTTCGATCTGACTTTTCTCGAATGTATCGCGGACGTTCCGGATACCCGTATCATCGCCGAAGCGGTGATATTCGGCTCCGGCCGGCCAGCCATCATCTTTCCCCACAAGACCCTTGCAGGCGTAATCGACCATTTGGTTATTGCCTGGGACGGAAGCCGAGCAGCCGCTCGGGCGGTCAGCGATGCAAGGCCGCTCATTCGCAAGGCCCGGCGTGTGTCGGTGTTGTCTCTGACGGGCGAAAAGCCGCTGCCGGAGACGACCGGGGCGCATCTTGCTGAGATCTTGGTTTCGGGCGGTGTCAATGCCAGCGCCACGGTAGCTCGGTTCACCTCGTCATCCATCGGCCTCAGTATTCAGCAGGCCGCATTGGAACTGGGCGCCGATATTCTGGTGATGGGAGGATTTGGGCACTCGAGGTTGCGAGATTTTGTCCTTGGCGGAGCAACCGATGGCGTCTTGCACGAGCCTCTTTTGCCTGTCCTCATGTCACATTGACGAACTGTGACGACTTCTTCTCCGCCATCGCCGCCACCGCATCTGCGCCTGAACGGGGCGTCCGAACGATCAGAGTGGTCCCAAACCCAGCCTTATATGACCTCGCGAGTGGAAAGTCGCGATCGCGAACGGCTTGAACCCACCGCATGTCTCGACAGCCCTTTCGCCAAAGGGTTCTCATCGAGATTTGTGCGCGACGCATGCCCATCGCCGGGGTCACGTCACCCCTCAAGCGAGATTGATCGCCGGGGTGCGGCTGCCGCGATAGGTCGTGCCGAATTCCGCCATAGGCGGCAACGGCCAAGGGTATGAATACTTGGACTTCCTCGGGCACTATCTTGCCGTCCTGTTGGCACCTACTTTGTCAAATATGCGCCTATGGACTGCCATAACATCTTCGAAGGATGGCGCTCTTCGCCCCTTTGCGATGTCAGCGCAAATGGTGCCGCTTCCAATCAGTCACGTCAGCCTCACTAATCCGGATGGACTGCCCCATGGCGACCGGATACAGAAGCTTCGCCTCCGCGATATCGCACAATGTCTGCACGTTCTCCTGGAGACGTGTTTCATCCGCACGTGGCGGCGATCCAAGCGCCATCAATGCCTTCCGATCGACCAGCACCGTCTTTTGCTCGCCCTCGCTTTCGAGCATCACGATGCCGTTTTCGCCGGAGGATTTGAGAAACGCGGTGAGAAATCTGACGGCCATGTTGATAACCTCCTCCCGTAGGCCTGACTCGTCCAACTTGGACGAGCCAAGCGCTCTTGTGACATCCGGCAACTGCGCTGATGCCGAAGGATTGAATTCTAGGCGAACAATGGCAGAGTTCTTTGATTAGGATCAAAGTCTGTGGACCGGCGCCGTCGGATCGATGTTTTCGGGCCTTCCTCAACATGGATTCTGGGGAAGCGAAAGCCAACATTTCAGGCGACTGATCCCGGAACTCGCCGGCCCGGCTTCCAGTCCAACCATCAGCATATCGTGCCGGGCAACCTGGCGAACGCGTCAGCGTTCAACCTAACTCGAGGATCTCGACGACCAGCAGGTGGCCGCTGCGCGCTCCGCGGCGAGCGTAGTGGCCAGTTCGGCGTTTGATTATGCCCTCCCGACGACAACGGATCGGCGCCAGGGTCATAGAGAAACGCTTCTCCTTTAACGACGATCTCGACCTCGGCTTGGGGTCGAAGACTGTCGGATGAGCGTCGGCCCCTGCCGCGTGCTCAGCACAGAGGGTGCCGTACCGCATGCCCCTGTACGACAGGCGGCCGCGGCGACCGCGCATTCGCTCGCAGACGTGGAAGGATTCCGCCTCGGCGAGCCGATATGATTAGTAGCTTTCGCATTGGCCGACTCCGTACCGGACGGCGACCGGCTACGGCGTCATGAAGGCCTGAACCTCCTCGAGTACAACTTTGCCGTCCTTGTTGGAATCTACTCTTTCGAAGATCCGCTTATGTATAGCCGTCACCTCATCGAAGGAGAGGCCACCGTCGCCGTTCGCGTCAGCAATGGCGAACATGATCTTCATCATTTGCCCGCGCATGGCCATCATCTGCCCGCTCATAGCGCCCGGCCCCATCATGTCGGGTGACATCATACCCGCGCCATGGCTCATCATGCCCTGGCTCATCATGCCTTGGCCCATCATATCTGGCCCCATCCCAGGCATCATGCCCCACTGGCCAGGCTGCCCGCCTTGCCATGGCATTCCTTGGATTCCGGAAGGTGGCATCGCCTGCGCGAGCGTCGGATTGGGATGATGCGGATCGACCGCGGGCGTTTGTGCGGCAGCACCGGCGGTGCTGGTGACAGCGACAAAAGTGACAAGCGTGGCCGAACGCAGCAATGCGGTCATCATAGCATTCTCCTCTCGTCAGGACTCTTGTGGAACCGTTCGAGCTCAGCGATGGCTCCCGCCCGATTGTCAACAACGGACAGCTTGCATCATAGGCGAAGGACATCGCAGTGAATTTGCGCTGGATCAATTGTTCGGAGAAAGTCTCATGCGAATGTTCAATTCCAAGGCTGAGTGCAAGCGGACGCCGGGCACACCAGCCTTCACCCCCGATCCGCGCCAGTAGCTGCGGACCTTCCACAGCGAGGCAAAGTCGATCTTCAGAAGCATCGGGATGATCATCAACCAAGGTAGCAACCGCCACCTGTAACCGGTGTGCCGCTCACCTTGGGCGGTATAATTCCGGCACTCGATAACAAATGCCACCAACTGTGGAGCGCTATGGCAACTATGCGCCAACAGCAGACTTGGACGCCGTCCTTATTCGGTGTTCCTCATATCGAATCAACTAAGTTTAAACCTGCTGTTGTATTTTCCTGAAATTTAGATGATGCTAATTTCAAGGTGGTAGCATGACTTGGAAGCCAATGCAGGCGCCAAGTAAAACCAGTGGGGGAAACAATGAAAGTCACACGTCGCGCCGTATCGATTGGCAGTTTAGGTTTGCTTGCCGCTAGTTCGCTGTCACCAGCACACGCATTTGACGATCCCCTGCTTGATCCCTTCGAGGGGAAAACCGACTTCTGGCTGGCGGTCGACGCCTACATCTACGGCTATCCGCTGGTAACGATGGAAATGACGCGGCGGGTGATTACCAACGTTGCCAAGGTCAAGGGCACCAAGGGGCCGATGGGCCAGATCATTAAGGTCCGCGAGTACCCTGATTCGTCCTTTACCGACGTTACCGCGCCCAATGCGGATACGCTCTACACTACCGCATTCATCGACGTCGGCAAGGAACCGTGGGTCCTTTCGATCCCTGAGATGAAGGACCGGTATTTCTTGTTCCCGATGCTCGACGGATGGACGACCGTGTTCGAGGTGCCGGGAAAGAGGACCACTGGTGGCGGAGCGCAGACCTACGCGATCACCGGTCCCGGATGGCAAGGCAAACTGCCCGAGGGAGTTACCGAGTACAAGTCGCCGACGAGTATCGTCTGGATACTCGGGCGCATCTACTGCACCGGCACGCCGGAAGACTACAAGGCGGTTCACGCTGCACAGGACCAATGCAAGCTCGTGCCGCTCAGCAGCTACGGCAAGGAGTGGACACCACCGCCCGGTAAGATAGATCCCAAGATCGACATGAAAACGGCGGTCCGCGAGCAGGTCAACAAAATGGACGCTGTCGAGTATTTCGCGCTGTTGAGCAAGCTGTTGAAGACCAATCCGCCCACGGCTGCCGATGCAGAGATGGTCGAAAAGATGGCGGAGATCGGCATTGTCCCCGGAAAGGATTTCGACAAGAGCAAACTTGATGCGAATTTCGTCAAGCGTATTCCGGAGGTCGCGTTCGCACGCATCATGCTGCACTTCAAGTTCAGTGATGGCGATATTAAGGATATTAA
Source organism: Rhizobium sp. LjRoot258 (assembly GCF_964254185.1). Taxonomy (NCBI): domain Bacteria; kingdom Pseudomonadati; phylum Pseudomonadota; class Alphaproteobacteria; order Hyphomicrobiales; family Rhizobiaceae; genus Rhizobium; species Rhizobium sp. LjRoot258. Next base: position 1,964,457 of record NZ_CAXUST020000001.1, read on the forward strand.
CGGCTGGGGCTACACGACTAAAACAGGGATCTATGGCACCAACTATCTGCAGCGGGCACTGGTTACCGCGATCGGGCTTGGGGCCAACCGACCAGAGGATGCCATATATCCGACGTCGACCAAATCCAAGGACGGGCTATTCTCGCGTGCCTATTCGGGGTCCGACGACTATATCCTCACGTTCCCCAAAGGACAGACACCGCCGGTGAAGGGGTTCTGGTCGATCACGATGTACAACGAAGAGTACTTCTTCGTCGCCAATCCGATCAACCGCTATTCCATCAGCGCCAGGCAGGACCTGAAGCCGAACGCGGATGGCTCGATCGACATCTATATCCAGAACAAATCCCCAGGCGCCGACAAGGAATCAAACTGGCTTCCGGCACCGAAAGGCAAGTTCATCCTAATGATGAGGCTCTACTGGCCGGACGACAGCCCGCCGTCGATCCTGGACGGTTCCTGGGTTATCCCACAGGTGAAAAAGGTCTGACAGTCGACACTGAAAAGGGTGGCTTCGGCTTCCCGCTTTGCCTTGTGTCCACCTTCGCATTGCGGACATCCCGGTGTCGGGCACGCCCGGCAGCGTTCATTGGTGGCATTTGCCACATAAGACCGGATAATTCCAGGTACAGGTTCATCGATCTGGCTCTGCTTGTGGCCATTGACGATGGCGGTGAGCGTGGCGGTCAAGGGCGTGCTCGCGCAAGAATTCCAAGATCACTTTTTTGTCTTGAGCGTTATCCATGGCCGAAATCCCCCAGGTGACGTAGAATAGCAAGATACGAATTCGAGGCACGCTTACATCTGAAGCCTGACTCAGTTCCGGGTGGAGTCAAGGTGCGGCAGGGGCGCTGAGGAAGAGCGTGTCACGGCCCGGCATCGCTCGACAGATCGTTGAGCCAGATCAATGATGTCAGCTACCCAGACATTACCTTCAATCGATGAGCACCGTAACGCCGCCGCTCGGCCGTCATGACGGCCTTTCGCAAAAGGACGCTGAAGCCCGACTATTGCGCTTCGGTCCCTATTCTCTGCCTAAGGCACCGTCGGAGAACATATTCCGCATCTTTATGCGCCAGTTCCTCAGTCCTTTAATCTATATCCTTCTTGCGGCAGCGGTCGTCTCTTTGGCGCCAAGGGGCCGGACGGCGGGGGGGGACGCGAAATTCATGCACGTCGCGGAATTAACTCCGAGCAAAGCATCTCCCTGGTCGGGCACTGTGATCGTTCAGGCAAAGCACACGAACGCCTACAACAAGCACTTCTCGGAGACGAACTTCTTTAATGGACACTCTGAAAACACGGTGATTGGAACGGAAGTGCCGCGCCAAGGCCCGATCGTGCTGACGATAGAGAACTACCAAAGCGGCTTGCTGTGGGATCTGATGCGCAAATGGCCCCACGTTACCACGGGGCTGCGCCATGCCGGCTTCAGCGGCGGCTGGCTTTCGGTCAGGTGATTGCCGCACGTCCCCGACCGGGGCGCTTTCTTGATCGGCATCAAAGCTGACTGCCAAAACTCAGGTACATTGTGGAGACGTTGAAAGCTACGGAAATCGCAGAGGTAACGCCGCCAATGCCGGGTCGTTCGATGAGGAGAACGGACATGCTGCATTCAGCAGGATACGGGCCTGAAGCGACCGCAGTCGCTCTGGCGCGCGAGTATCGGTCGGTGTGGCGGCAATGCCTACTGACGCTCCTTGCCGTCGCGTTCATGATCGCGTTCGCGACATCTCACGTCTCGGCCGTGGCCGAAGACGAGAACTACCGGGTCATCGACAATCGGAGCGTCTACCTCGGCGTTCTGCCCGCCGCCATGGTTCGCGGCCATCCGAAGGAGCATCCCGAAGCCAGCCTGCATGATGGCACTCCAGGTGGAGCGCACCAGTACCACATCGTCGTCGCGATCTTCGACGCGCGCAGCGGAGCTCGGATCGAGAACGCCGAAGTGACGGCGATCGTGTCGGGCCTGGGTCACGTCGGCACAAAACCGATCGAGCTCCAGCCGATTGCGATCACCGGGACGATTTCCTACGGCAATTCGCGCTGCCTGGCACCGACCGCTACGATATTCGCCTCCAGATCAGCGTCCTCGGCCGGGAACACCCCATTCAAGCCGGTCTCGAGTATTAGTGCACGAGATGAGGCACGGGCAACCGATTGAGATGTCAGATGCCGATATTCCGGATCTTTCACATCGTCTTCGTGGCCACGGCGTTCGCGCTGGGAAGCGCCCTGCGCGCGCTTCACCTCCTCCCCTCGAAACCGCCCTCCTCCGAGCGATTTTGCCTCAGTCTTGAAAGCCTTGGCACGACATTCATCAAGTTCGGCCAGGCGCTCAGCATACGCCGGGATATACTGCCCGACGACTACGTCGTCGCCTTGCAGAAATTGCAGGACCATGTCTCGCCCTTCCCCACGAGCGTCGCCGTGCAGGAAATCGAGCATGGCCTCGGCAAGCCCCTAGCGGAGTTGTTTGCGGAGTTCGAGGAAACGCCACTTGCAGCGGCGTCCGTCGCGCAGGTGCACGCAGCACACTTGCGCGACGGACGAAGCGTCATCATCAAGGTTCGCCGGCCCGGCCTGAAACGCCAGATCAATCAGGACATGCGTTCACTCTTCTGGCTGGCGCGCGTGGCTACGGTGATCATACCGCGCCTGCGCCACTATCAGCCGCTGCGCATCGTCAGGGAAATATGGACCAACCTCTTGAAGGAGATCGATTTTTGCCGCGAGGCAAGAAGCATCAGGCACTTCGTGACGGCCTTCGCCGATTGGCCGGCGCTCAAGATTCCGGATGTGGTCGACGACCTGGTCTCAGAGACCGTGATCGTACAGGAGCGAAGCAGCGGCATGCGGATCGACGACGCATCTTTGAAATCGACCGGCCCTCGCCTCGCGGGAAACTTCGTCGACGCCTACCTGCATCAAATTTTCGTGTTGGGGGTCTTTCACGGCGATCCCCATCCGGGCAATCTCCTTGTCACTGAAGACGGGCGGCTCTGCCTCCACGATTTCGGGATCGTCGGATTTCTCGACAGGGCCATGCGCCGCAAGCTCGCCGCCTTTGCCCTGGCCTTTGTTCGTCAGGACGCCGACTGGCTCCTTGAGGCCGCAATTGATCTCGGCATTCTGGGGGGAGAACTGGACCGGAGCGAGTTTCGCCGCGGCCTGGTGGAGATCATCGGCGACTATGCCGCACTGCCGCTCAAGGACTGGTCCCTGGCGGAGGCTTTCCTGCGAGTGACGCGGCTGGGGCAGGCACAAAATATCTTTGTCCCTCTGGACCTTCTCATCCTGATGCGGACGATGTTTCTCGCCGAACATACCGTGCGCATCCTTGATCCTGATTTCCAACTTCTTGAGACCCTGCAGACCAAGGCCCCTAACGTATTGGAAGCGGCGATGAAGCAGGCCGATTGGACAACCACGATCAATCGCCTGAGGCTCGATGCCACCTCCACCGCGCGCGACCTGCCGTCGATGCTCAGCACATGGGTCCAGCAGCTTGCTCGGGAAGGCAGCGGCCTGGGTTTCAGCCTGCATGTGCGCGAACTCAAGGGCCTGCACGAGCACCTCGACAGGAGCAGCAACCGGCTGGTGCTCGGCCTTATTGCGTCGGGCCTCTTCGTATCCGGATCACTGCTCATGGATGCCGCAGGACCACGTATTTTTGGTGAGATCCCGGTATTCGCGGCGTTCGCCTTTGCTCTCGCGCTTTGGTTTACGCTTCGCCTCGTGCGCGCAATCGCCCGGTCCGGGAGGCTCTGAAGTCCCAGATGGCAAGAGGCAGTGTCCATTGCCTGATAGTGAGCCGCATCGGCGATCCAGTAAATCGGCCGTCGGTGCTTCACGTGAAGGTCGCGACACGCAAGGGATTGGTTGTCTCCGACATCAGACAGCAGGTTGCAACCGTCGCGGAAGATCACCTCAACAGGCTGTCGAACCTGATCGACGAATTCGTGGACGGCACGATAGGCGTCTTCTGACGCTCGCATTCTCTTAGAACCACAGCGGCGGCGCATAGAAGCAACGCACCGTATCCTCATTGGGAAACAGGCAGAGGTGATAGGCGTTGTCCGGCGACTTCCTGGTCTGCGCCTGTGGAATCAGGATGACGTATCTGCGGGTCGCCAGCCGATGGTCGCCAGGCAGGAGCGTCACTTCATATCCTTCTTGACCAGGGCGGACGGTCTTCGACGAAATCCTCTGGCAATCGCCGCTGTCACCGTCTCCGTTGCAACAAAGCGGCTCGTAGCTGAAGCCCGACGGCGCTTCATGGGCGTGGAAGGCGGTGGCAAACGCGTCCGCGATCTCGACAGGATTCGTTTCTCCCTTCCGTCGAGCGGATCTGCCAGCGCCGCCACTGGGCGACGCCCTCCCAGGACGATCGCGTCCTCTCGCAGCGAGTTCCATCAAGGATCGCGATCGCGATCGAGGTGTCGGACGTCATCGATACCTAGGCCGACTACCGAAGGGGTGAAGCCGAGCGATTTTAACGACTCCCGCAGATTCTCTTTGATGTTTTCGACCGTTTCAGCAAGGACTTCCTCGCCTGCGACAAGCCCGATATCCAGATCGCTGCCGAAGCCGTCCTCACCCGCTGTCGCACTGGCCTGCGAACGGCCCGGTGCGACCAAATATGCGTCTTCGAATCTACATCGCTGTGATTTCCATCTTCCTTTCGGCGACTAATTTCGCGGCCAGACGTGTTAGACTATCCTTTTGGCTGGTCAAAATTTCCTTCGCTGTCTGCCACTCCTCCCGAAGGATTCGATCGATTGCAGGACGAAGGTCGGAAGGCGGCCGATAGGATTCGTTTGCTCTACGATAGTCGATGTCGAAGCGCGGGCTGTCTCCCATTCCATAGCTCGCGACCATGCGTGTTGCGATTCCGGTCGCCTGATCCAGGTCCGAGCCAAGAATTCCCGCTCCCCCCACCGAACGATCCCCCTGTACGACGTCCTCGGCGACCATTCCCGCCAAGGCGATGCGAATCCTTGCCCGCAGAACCGTCTCCGTCGGTAGTACATGATCCTTGACATCGTACGTCATACGGCCACCGGACTGCAGACTTCCTTCAATGACCGTGTCCTTCAGTTTGACGGTTACAGCGTCGACGAGCCCGGACATCAAGGCGACGAGAGCGTGTCCACACTCATGTGTCGCGATGCGCAGGAGCACGGCGTCCGTAAGTTTCGTCAGGGGCGGCATGCTTGCCTCGACGTCGGCAATTTCAACGTTGCGCCCCGGCCCGCGCGCCAATCTCTTCACCGCCCGCGCCAAACGTTCGAGATCGGCGGGCGAAGTCTCCTCAAGCTGGTCGGTCAGTGGCGCGAGCAATTCCGGCCAAATCCCACCGAGGTGGTATGAGAGTATGGCGGCTCGCTCCTCGGGAGTGGGAAGCTCGATGGCGATGTGCCGCTCGAAGCGCCCAGATCTCAGGATTGCCGGCTCGATGTCCTCGGGCCGATTGGTCGCACCAAGCAAGATCACTCCCGGCCATTCGGAAGCGCTGCCTGTAAGCTCGAGAAAGGTGTTGACCACCTGCGTCTCGTAGTAAGCGTTGCGGCCCTTATGTTCACGGTTTCCAATCGAGTCGAGTTCGTCGATGAACAGCAACGCGCATGATCTCGAGCGCGCTTCGTTAAAAGACGCCCGCATTGCTCGAAGCATTTCACCAAGGTATCCATCGCCGGAGGATTGCCACTGCCCTGCCGAGGTGGCAACGAGTGCGATGCCAAGCTCCGCGGCCAGGGCCGTGGCGAACATGGTCTTTCCCACGCCAGGTGGACCAACTAGGAGTGCGCCCCTATCCAAAGCCGACCATTCGAGCTTCTTGGCATTCCATGAGGCGAGGTCGGTGGCAAGATCAGACACCCAGCCCCGAGTCGAGGTGAAACCCGGCAGATCGCTAAGCCGCGGGCCTTGGGGAGCCTTCGAATCCTTTAGTAAGGAGAGGTTTCCAAACTTCACTTCAGCAAACGAGTGTCGGCACACCAGCGCCTCGATTATGTTCCAGTCTTCACGTGCCAGAGCCTCCGCCGTCTTTGCGTCGAGGCGGGACCTCCCTGTCAGCTTTCGGACCGCGTTCAGGTGCCGAGCCGTCGGCTTCTCGACGGAGACCGTGACGTCGGCTGCCAGCCGGACCGTCGCCGGGAGAGCGTCTATGTTGTCGGTGAGCACGATCATTTGCGAATTGAACATCAGCAGGTCGAGGTCGATTTTTTTTTGGAACCGTATTCCTTCGACACGACCCGATGCCGCGATGTTTCCGCATTGAAGAACGCGCGGCCCTGTCCTGAGAAAAGGAGCTCCGCAGCGCGTTCGAAACGGGCAAGCCAGTGCTTGTCAACAATTACCACCATCAGCCCGCCAGCGTTTCCTCGAAACTGGCGCGTGCCCCTCAGCGCTCGACGCAGCACGAAGTACGCGAGCATCACTCCAGGACGTTTTCTTACCTCTTTGAAGGCCCACGCGGAAATTCTGTGCTTCATGATCTCGTCCCCGTTCTGTGGGTACCTAGACGGTACCAACGGTTCAGCGTGCGAACGAAGTGTTCGTCGTCGGCGTGAAAATGCGCATAGAGTTCGCTGGTGATGATCTCGTGGCCATCGGGCAGAGAGGGATGACCTTCGACGATGCCTTGCAAGCAGTGCACATTTCTTCGCGCTGCGCTCCACTGATCGAGAACCGGGGTCGCCATCAATGCCGGCGCCGAGACCGTACCGGCTTCCAACCTCTCGAGATCGACGAGCAGCCTCCTCAACCGGCCAACTTCTTTGGTTATTCGGGTTTCCATGATTCGTATTCCCTCCAAATGTCAGATGAAACCACCAAGGATTCGTGCGACTCAAAGCGTCAATGTGACGCCACTGGCGTCTGTCGAACTCCATTGGAACTGAGGCGTCAATGATTTTTGCCGAAGGGTTTTGATCCGCCCACAGATCCGTGCTTATGAATCCTTATGGAGCCGGCACCATCGACGATTTTGAAGATTGCACGGGACTTTCTCGGTCTCAGCCAAGACGACGTCGAGTCCGTCCTTGGCGTGTCACGCAAGACCATCCAGCGAATAGAGCGGGGAGACAGCGTAGTCGTCCACTACGTAACTAGCCTGCAGCGCTTCTATGAAGACCAGGGCATCGAGTTCGTTCCTCCAGCCAACGGCAAGGGTTGGGGAGTCTTCAACGCGAACACGAGAGATGATCCCCTGTCTCTCAACAAGCTCCGCAACATTCCTCCGTCGAAGCGGAAAAAGACGCCAAACTAACGAGTTGAGTTCGAGGAATCCGCGCCGCATTGGACCCCCTCACTGTGCGGCGGGGAGCTTCGCCAGGTTCTCGCCGCGGATTGACCGAAAGCATGCCGCAGGTGGCTGCGCGATGCTCCACTCGCCGCGCCCGCTATCTGGCTTTTCGAGCGTTCTAAGCGGCGCCGCTAGTCAGGTAGCGTCTGCCAAGCAGGACTGCGCGGCCATTGTGATCTTGCCCAGATATCAGGGCAAATTGCCAAATATATAGGCGACACCACCCAGGTGCGGAGGTATCCGAAATTGGCTCGTTCCGAGGGGGTTGGTGGCAGTTGCTATCACGAAAATACTCTCGCGTCGTCTGCGCCCGGAGTCTTGAGAGCACGATCATCCTCTCTCTACGGAGGCAACCGAAAATCACATTCTTTTGGACAAATCGCAGATAGCTTGGGTCAATTCTCCGACCGAGACAAAATCTGCAGCCTCACAAAGGCTAACTGTATAATTTGCCATTTAGCACTGAAAGGTATCGATTCGAAAATCGCAACCGCTGTTTGCTAAAATCGCAAAGTCTTTGATTTAAAATTTAAGTCTTTTGGCCCGACAGTTGACATTCAATGAAGCCGAGAAAAACGATTCAGTGCCACGCGGACAGATCGCGGGAAGACGTTCACCGGGCGTATGAGGCTGCTCTGAGAGAAAAAATGTGCCGAGCCGTCACATGCCTTTTGAAGCGCATATGAGTATTTTCAGGCACTTATCCTCGGCCTAAATCAGTTTTTTCAGCAAATAAATCATTTTGAACTGAGCCTATACAATCGATGTTTGGACCAGAGCGACCAGCGCGGCCAGCTATCATTCAAAAACTCTGATGATAGTCATAAAATCTATTCGTTTGTTTGATGGGAGCGAAACACCCATATTCTAGGCATGAAACAAGCGTCATCCGACAAGGAAAGGAAACGGACATGACGACGATTACCGTTAGGCACACCAAGACGCCTTCAAGCGAAGCCCATCTGCATATTACCGATTACGCCCGCAAGCTGGTTCGTGCATGGCATCAGTGGCAGGCCGCCCGCGAAATCGAATCCATGCCTTTCGACATGCGCAAGGACATTGGCTGGCCGTCGGCGGATGACGCGGATGAACGCAAGGTTATGTAATGGATCCGACATTCCTCCCCGTGTGAAAGCGGCGCCTCGCGTTCGTGCAGCGCCGCTTTCTCCGTCGTTACGGCCACCTTATTAAATCTTGAATTTCAGACACATATTTTTTCCGCAATCGCCTTTTTTGAACTTTTGACGACAGCGATCGTCATTTGACCTTCGTCAATTTCAGCAATGTCGCAAATTTGCTCTTTGCGGCCGCATATATCCATGAGAATGTCGCTTTCAGGATATCGAAACGGCGTATTCCAAGCAACGAATAGTGCATTCGACCTCGAGCACGGATTTGTCTCATGAATAAGATGTCGCATAAGCAACGCTCTCTCGTCTTCTTCATGGTTCCGCAGTTTACGATGCTGCCTTTTTCAGCGGCAATCGATACGCTGCGCATCGCCAACCGTATGCTCGGCTACCAGGCCTATACGTGGCGGCTGACCTCGGTTGACGGGCAAAAGGTCTATTCTTCCTGCGGCATCGGTATCGAGGCAAATACGTCGCTTGCCGACGAGCGCCGCAACCTCGGTGGCGAGCATCGCCCGAGCATGGTGCTGGTCTGTTCCGGCATCGATGTCGAAGACTTCAATAACAAGTCCGTCAGCGCTTGGCTGCGCGAATCCTACAATCGCGGCGTCGCAGTCGGGAGCCTCTGTACGGGCGCACATATCCTCGCCCAGGCGGGGCTGCTGAATGGCAAGCGCTGTGCGATCCATTGGGAAAACCTGCCTGGCTTCTCCGAGGCTTTTCCGCAGGCCGAGGTCTACGCCGATCTCTATGAGGTGGACAGCAATCTCTATACCTGTGCTGGCGGCACGGCTTCGCTGGACATGATGCTGAATTTGATCGGCCAGGATTTCGGCGAAACGCTGGTGAACCGGGTCTGCGAGCAGCACCTGACCGATCGCGTGCGCAGCCCGAACGATCGCCAGCGCCTGCCGCTGCGCGCGCGCCTCGGCGTCCAGAATGCCAAGGTTCTTTCCATCATCGAACTGATGGAGGGCAACCTTTCCGAACCGCTCTCACTTCTGGAGATCGCCGATGGCGTCGATCTGTCGCGCCGGCAGATCGAACGGCTCTTCCGCCAGGAAATGGGGCGCTCGCCGGCCCGCTACTATCTGGAAATTAGGCTGGATCGCGCCCGCCATCTGCTGGTGCAATCGTCCATGCCGGTCGTCGAAGTGGCGGTCGCATGCGGCTTCGTCTCTGCCTCGCATTTTTCTAAGTGTTATCGCGAACTCTACCACCGCTCGCCGCAGCAGGAGCGAGCCGAGCGCAAGATGACGATGGCAACGGCACGCCAGGCCATCGCGGCCTGACAATGGCGAAGCGGCTATTGAGCCGCCTCCTCCGTCATACGCACGTCGGAATAGACCTGATTGCGCCCCTTGTGCTTGGCCATATAGAGAAACTGGTCCGCGGCGTTCAGGTAGTTGTCGAAGGTTTCGTAGTCGGAAATTTCGGCAACGCCGATCGAAACGGTGACGGAAAGCTCTTCGTCATCCGCCATCACTTTCAGGCGTGAGATGTCCGACCGTATCTCGTCGCACAGCTTGGCCGCGGCAATCGAGTCCATCATCGGGAACAAGATCGCAAACTCTTCGCCGCCGAGGCGCGAAAGCAGATGGTCGCTCCCCTCGAAGATCGCCGCCAACCTGCCGGCGACCGCCTTCAAGACTTCATCGCCGATTTCATGCCCATAGGTGTCGTTCAGCCGCTTGAAGTGATCGATGTCGAGGATCGCAACAGCGCTCGCAGCCTTGTGACGCAGGCAGTCTTTCACCAGCTTCGGTCCGAGGTCGTAGAAATAGCGGCGATTGTAGAGCCCCGTCAGATAGTCGCATGCTGCAGCCGCGCGAAGCTGCTTCAACTGTGTCAAGGTCTCGACGTTGTTGGCGATCCGGCATTGCAGTTCTTCTGCGACGAACGGCCTGTAGAGAAAATCGGATGCGCCGGCCTTCAGAAAGCTCGCGGAAAGCATGCGATCGCTCGAGGATGAGACCCCGATGATCCGTAGCCTGTCAGAGCCGAAGCGCCGCCGTATCCGCCGCGTCAATTCGCAACCGCTCATGTCGGGCATATGATGATCAGTGACCACAACCTCGATATCGTCGTAGGCCTCAAGCGCGGCGAAGGCCTCCAGTCCGGATGCGGCTTCGACTACCATATATTGCTGCGCCTCGAGCAGCCCGACAAGGACCTGGCGCGCGGAAGCAACATCGTCGACCACGAGAACCCGCGTCTTCCGATTCGACAAGACCCGTCTGACGCTGGCAACAACGTTATCGAGCGCGAACTCGTTGTCCTTCAGCACATAATCGATGACGTTGCGCTCCATGATGCGGTTGCGCGTATCGAGGTCGAACGTGGCGGTGAAGACAATGGTCGGAACAGCAGCCTGTATGGTGCAGTCGAGCGCCTCGCCATAGGGCGCGTCCGGCAGATTGAGGTCGACGATCGCCATGCTGTAATCAGTCGGCGACTGGGCGATCGTCTCCGCGAGCATTTTGAGGGAGGAGCACGGTTTGACGTTCAGCCCCAGTTCGGCATGAAGCCGGTGGCACAGAACGGCAGAGAACATCCGGGAATCTTCAACCAGGAGTAACCGCTGGCCACCAAAGCGTGGCCCGGACCCATCCCGATGGAGATCCTCCCGGACAGCCATTCACTCCTATCCCCCAGAAAGCCGCAGCGGTCCGAATCGACCATCTTCTCGGCTTATGTGAAGATAACTCACAGAAACACGCCTGAGAAGATATCGAGACTTGGCAATACCGGAAATTGCAGAAATCTCGATCTCAAGCGCGTGAGAGCGCCTCCGCCTACCATCGTCGGGCGGAGGCAGGGCGTCAGGCAACGGCACGCTCCTTGCGCATCGACTGGATTTGCAGCAGCGTGTCCAGGTTCTGGTTGACGCGGCAATAGAACTCCTCGTCGATAAATGGTCGCAGCATGAAGTCATTGCCGCCGGCCTTGAGGAAGCGCGCCGACAGCAGCCGGTTCGACGATGACGACACCCCGATGATGCGGAGTTCATGGGAGCCGATGGTGGCGCGGATGCGCCGGGTCAGCTCGAATCCGTCAATATCGGGCATGTTGTAGTCGGTGATCATCAGACCGATGTCACGGTTCGCCTTGAGGATCTCGAGAGCCTTGGCGCCGCTGTCGGCTGTGCTGACCCGGAAATTGTAGCGTTTGAGACGGCTTGACAGCAGGGCGCGAGCCGTCGGGCTGTCGTCGACGATCAGAACGTGGTGACGATGGTTGGTGAGGAATCGGCAGATCGATTCCGCAAGCAGGTCGACCGCGAAGACATTGTCCTTGAGGATGTAGTCGACAATGTCCTTGGCCATCAGCTTGTCGCGCATGCCTTCCTGGAAGGTGCCGGTGAAAACGATGGTTGGGATGCTGAGGTCGACCAGATACTCCAGAGCCTCGCCGTTCTCAGCGCCTGGCAGGTTGATGTTGGAGATCGCGAGCGTGATCGGGTCGGTCGACTTGTCGTAGGACAGCTGCAGCTCTTCGAAGCTCCGGCAGATTTCCACATCGATATCGAAGAGCTCCTTCAGCCGCTTGCCGATCATCGACGTAAATACGTTCGAATCCTCCGCCAGAATAATGCGCGCATCAGCAAACATGCCTCCGGAATATTGCATTCCCGAAATACCCAAAAACGCCATTTCCAAACCTTTTGATGAAACTCCTGTCCCCGGTTCAAATCGGTACAATACCCGGTTTGAATAAGTATTAATCGGCCGTGTTCTCTGACCAACAAAAAGGCGGCCACGAGGGCCGCCCTGAGATTCTTCAAAACATGCTTAAAAGACTATGCGCGCAGCACCGCATTGTCTGGATCGAAGGGGCTCTCGCCAACGACAGTGGCGTTATACGTCGTCCCAAGGATCTTGATCTTGAGCTTGGTACCCTCCTTGGCGTAGTCGGGCCGCAGCATCGCCAGCGCAAGCGAGCGGTTGATGCGGAAGCCGAACGTGCCGTTTGTCGCACGCCCGACAAGCTCGCCAGCCTCGTTGTAGATGGCCTCCGAACCGCGGGCATCGACATCGTTGCCGGTCTCAACAACGAGGGTCGCGAAGTTCCACTTCAAGCCCTTGTCCTTGTAGGCCAGCAGCCCGTCGCGGCCGAGGAATTCCTTCTCCGGCTTGATGAAGCGATCAAGCGCCGATTCATAGGCGTTGTACTCGATCGACATCTCGCGCGGGATGAGGCGATAGGACTTTTCGACCGACATCGACAGCATCGCGCGAATACCGAAGGGCTTGATACCGAATTCGGCGCCCGCTTCCATCAACTGATCGAAGATGTAGTTCTGCATCTCGATCGGGTGATGTAACTCCCAGCCAAGCTCGCCGACGAAATTGACGCGCAGCGCATGAGCACTCGCAACGCCAATCGAGATCTCCTTGCCGGAAAGCCACGGGAAGTCCTTGTTCTCAAGGCTCGTGCGTGTGAGCTTCTTGAGCAGGTCACGTGACTTCGGGCCGGCAAGCACGAGCACGCCGAGCCGCTGGGTGATCTGCTGAAGACGAACGGAACCGTCCGTCGGCGCCAGCTTGCGCAGGTAATCGTGGTCGTGCGCCTCGTAGGCGCCTGCAGAGACGAGATAGAAGCGGTTTGGCGCCCATTCGTAGACCGTGAACTCGGCTCGTACTCCGCCGTGGACTGTCAGCATGTGGCAAAGAGCAATGCGGCCGCGCTTCTTCGGGATGGCGTTTGCAAAGATCGATTCGAGCCAGGCGCGCGCACCAGGGCCGGAGACCTCCATCTTCGCGAAGGCCGACATGTCAAGCACGCCGACATTCTTGCTTACGTTCGTGACTTCGTTGCCGATATGCTCGAAATAGTTCGAGCGACGGAAAGACCACCTTTCGAGGATGCGGCCGTCTTCTTCAGGCGATGAGTGGTTATGGTTGGTGAGGACATCCGCGCCGACGCCGAGCTGGTCCTTCGGCAGATCGTAACCCTCGGGCGCAAACCAATTGGCACGCTCCCATCCGTAGACAGACCCGAAGACGGCGCCCAGCTTCTTCAAACGCTCGTAAACCGGCGTTGTCTTCAAAGGACGGGCAGCCTCCCGCTCTTCGTCGGGATAGTGCATGGTGAAGACATTCGCGTAGGCCTCTTCGTTCTTGGCGATGAGGTATCCTTCGGTTGCGTAAGGGCCGAAACGACGGGGATCGACACCCATCATGTCGACAGTCGGCTCGCCGTCGACGATCCATTCCGCCAACTGCCAACCGGCGCCGCCGGCTGCTGTGATGCCGAAGGAGTGCCCCTCGTTAAGCCAGAAATTGCTGAGGCCCGGTGCGGGACCAACGATCGGGTTACCATCAGGCGTATAGGCGATGGCGCCGTTGTAGACTTTCTTGATGCCGACTTCACCGAAAGCCGGAACACGGGCGATAGCAGTCTCGATATGCGGCATCAGGCGATCGAGCTCTTCCTGGAAGAGTTCGTATTCGCTCTCGTCCGAGGGACCGTTGACATAGCAGACCGGTGCGCCGTGCTCATAAGGGCCGAGAATGAGGCCACCATTCTCTTCGCGCATGTACCAGGCGCTGTCGGATTCGCGCAGCACGCCCATCTCCGGCAATCCCTTGGCCTTGCGCTCGAGGATAGCCGGATGCGGCTCGGTGACGATGTACTGGTGTTCGACGGGGATCACGGGGATGTTGATGCCGACCATCTCGCCGGTTTTGCGCGCGAAGTTGCCGGTACAGCTGACGATATGCTCGGCGGTGATCTCGCCCTTGTCTGTCGTCACCTTCCAGAGACCGTCGGGCTGCTGCTCGATCGCTGTGACCGTCGTGTTGCGGTAGATCGTGGCGCCCCGGTCGCGGGCACCCTTGGCGAGCGCCTGCGTCAGGTCGGCCGGCTGGATATAGCCATCGTCCGGATGCTGGATCGCGCCGAGAAGGCCGTCCGTCTCACAGAGCGGCCAGATTTCCTTGACCTGCTCCGGCGTCAGCACGTTGACCTTGACGCCGATCGTTTCGGCGATGCCGGCATAGTACATGTATTCGTCCCAGCGATCCTTGGTGCGCGCCAGGCGGATATTGGAAACTTGGCTGAAACCGACATTCATGCCCGTTTCCTGCTGAAGCTCCTGATAGAATCGAACGGAGTACTTGTGGATCTGGCCGACCGAATAGCTCATGTTGAACAGAGGCAGCAGGCCGGCGGCATGCCACGTCGAACCGGAGGTCAGTTCCTTGCGTTCGATCAGGACGACATCGTCCCAGCCCTTTTTGGCAAGGTGATAAAGCGTCGAAACGCCAACGACGCCGCCGCCGATGACCACTGCGCGCGCATGTGTCTTCATGGAGAATTACCCTCTGTTCTACTAACCTGTCCGACGAATGCCGCCGACGGAAATCGTCTTTGCGAACTATGCAGCGACGTCGGGCTTGCCAAATGCCTGTTTACGACATGGGAAAAGCTTGCCGCGACTGCATGCAGATAGGCAAGCCGCAAAAGGCCTTTGACCGAAAATCCATGGACAGAAATTGCGATCAGAGGGAACCGTCGTTCACTTTACGACGGCCGATCCCTTGATGATGTCGATCGTTTCACCGCCATCTAGGCCGATCCGATCGCCGTCAGGCGCGGTGATGAAGCAGCCCGACGGGCAGAACGTCTCCGATGCGCCGGGATCGAGCACGAGCTGCATCTTGTTGCCGCCCTCGGTAAGGACGATCACAACAGCCGCGCTGTCGGTGTTGGTAATGGAAGCTGCGTGAGTTTGGCCTGCGGCCACGAGCGAAAGAAGCAGTACGACGGCAAATCTTGCCATACAGTGCGGCGCGGATGATGCGCCCTCCCTTGGAGCGTCTCGGCGCTGCTGCCCCCAGCAACGAAAACCCGATTGCAGACGTTATACGGCGACCGCTCTGAACGATCGCTGAACAACGCCTTTACCCCTTGAGATTGCCATCAGCCGACTTGCCGCGCAACCGGCGCACCGTGCCGGCCTCCTCGTCCAATTCGCTCGCCTCGGAAACGTCCTCGATCTTTGCCGGCGGCTTGCCTGCGTTGGCCGCTGCTCCAACCTGCTCCGGCTGTCGATGGAACACGACGTCGCTCTGCGGAAGAGGTATTTCGATACTCTCCTCCCTGAACCGCTTCAGGATCGCGATGCGGAGATCATTCCTGACTTTCAAGCCGTCACCCATGTCGGCAAGCATGAAGCGCAGCTCGAAGTCCAGAGAATAAGGCCCAAAACGGAGGAATTCCACATGCGGCTCCGGATTGCGCAGAACCACGGGCACGGCGTTTACCAGCTCCAACAGGATGTCCATGACCTTCTGCGGGTCGGAATCATAGCTCACCGAGACCGGAATTTCGGAGCGCCCCATCTTGTTGCGATGGGTCCAGTTGCCGACAGACGCATTGATCAGTTCGGAATTCGGCACGATGATCGACTGCTTGCGGAACGTCTCTATTTCGGTCGCGCGCACGGAAATCCGCTTTACGATACCTTCAGCAGCCCCGGAGACCACGTGGTCGCCAACCTTGAATGGCCGCTCGACGAGCAGGATCAGGCCGGAGACGAAGTTCGACACGATGTTCTGGAGGCCGAAACCGATACCGACCGAAAGTGCAGAGGCTACGAGTGCGAAGCTCGAGAGGTCGATGCCCGCGGCGGAAACGCCGACAATCGCCGCAAGACCAACGCCGAGATAGCCGATACCTGTCTTGACCGAGTTTCGCACGCCAAGGTCGACATGGCTGCGGGCCATGACGTTGCCGTCAAGCCAGCGCTGGATCCAGCGGGTCAGCAGGTAACCACCGGCAAAGAGCAGGATGCCGGTCATTATCCCGACCAGCGAAATGCTGATGCCGCCCAGCCTGACCTCCGTGAGAAGGCGATAGGCGATGAGTTGAAGATCCTGGATATGGAAGCCCCACAGGAGCAGTACCAGCGGGATCCCAACAATCAGGGCGATGGCGGAGATGCACATGCCGACCAACAGTCCCGCCTGGTCGATGGCGACCGGACCAAGCTTGAAGCGCCTTTGGAGGAAGCGACCAAGCGATGTGTCGCCGAAGGTTTCGCTGCGCGAAATCGCCCTGCCCGACAGCAGACCAATATAGGTCGTGACGATGATTGCACCGGTGATGATCAACTGTGTCGCGACGAAGCGCGCAAGCCCGACATAGCCGGTCAACGCCGTTATGATCAGACCTGCACCCAGCACGCGCAGAATGATCGCCATGCCGCGCGGCCAATGGCGTCCCGGCGCGTCCGGATCCCCGTTTCGCGCCAGCATCGGCCGGCCGAAAGACGCTGCGATCAGGATGAAACCAATGATCAAGGCTGCAATCAGACTTTTGACGACGGTCAGGACGAGTGGAGACCCCATCGCTTCGCTGATGCTGCCGAAGAGGTAGTCAAGCGCATTGACGACTGCCATCGCAAGCAGGCAGGCGCCGATGGAGCTCGCACCGCGGTTGGAAAGCCTGACAAGACGCCAATGCGGCTCCCTTGGTGCGAACACCGCATTGGTGAAGCGCCTGACGAAATAAATCAGCCCGATCGATCCGAAGAGCGCGCCGATGATCGGCGCGATATCCGGCCTCAGAACGTTGAAACTATTGAGGAAGAAGTAAGACGTGACCAAGAGGGCAGCAAGCGCAAACGTCCGGATCAGCGTCGACCAGAAAGCGATGGAGAGACGGTTGATATAGGAGGGCTGCTCGTCCGTCTCCTTGCGCTGAAGGTAGCGACCAAAGATGCGGTAGCCGCCAGACAAGAGCACCATTGCCGTCACGAGGGACATGAAGATGGCCGCAAAGAACGCAAAAGCCTTGAACTTCAGTACGAATCCCAGCCAGCTGCTGAGCGCCTGGATGAACTCCGAGCCTTCCTGGACGAAGGCGCGTGCCGCATCGTCGAGAACGGAAAACGAGATGTCGGTACGCCGCAGCAAGGTGGCGGCAAAAAGCTGACGGCGGGTTTCAGCAATGCGGTTGCCGAGCTTACCGATGGAGGCGGACAGGGTTTCGGCATCGCCGGTGACGGCATTGATCTGGGCGCGCTCCGCCGTCAGGGCGTTGCGTTCGGTCGTGACGATCTCCGCCTCCGCCGGCTGACCTTCCTTCGGCGGGTCGCCTAGCTCGGTAAGGCGGCTCTTGATCTGGTCGAGCCGCGGTCTGAGGCCAACGGATATGTTGAGAACCGTGCGGCCAAGTTCGTCAGTCTGTCCAGCGAGAGCCACCAGCGCATCGTCATCGTCGCTCTTCTGCTTGACGGCATCCTCCAGCGAGACGAGATCTCGCTTTACTTTCTCTATCGCCTTCGCGGCCTGCTCGATTGGACTGTCAGCAACAGACGCCTTTTCGGTCGCTTGTGGCTGTTGCGAAGCCTGCGGTTGCGGCGCCTGCGCGCTTGCAAGGTTCGCGGCGGCGGCCGCCAGCGTTGCAACAAGGAGAATGCGAAGCAAGAGTTGTGTCGGCCGCAAAATATCCCCGCTCGGGTTTGCTGGATCAAATTGGATTCCAGCTTTTCATAAGAAAGAAAGGCGACAGAAAGGCGACGCGATCAGAAGCCGGCGCCCGGCTGTGCCAGATATTCCAGTTCTGCCGTGGTCGATTGCCGCCCGACGATGACATTTCGATGCGGAAATCGACCGTAGACTGCAATCACCTCCCGGTGGCGAAGCGCATAGTCGACATATTCCTCATCACCAAGCGCCCTGAACAACGCCACGGCACGCTCCTGCTCCTCCAGATCTTCACAATGCTCGAAAGGCATGTAGAAGAACGTCCGGCGTTCCGGGCTGACTTGCTGGTCCGCTTCAGCTTCCAGCGCAAGCTTTGCCTCGCGCAGCGCAAGCCCGTCGGTGGCGAACGCGAGCGGTGTCGCACGATATATGTTGCGCGGAAACTGATCGAGCACGATCACTGCGGCAAGCCTGCTGTTCGGGGTCGAGCGCCATTCCTCCGTCACGCCACGCGAGAGTGCAAGATGGGTGTCGCGGAAGCGCTGGCGAATATCCCGATCAAGGTCCAACGTCGCCTTGAACCATTGGTCACGACCGCACTCCTCGAACCAGAAGTCGAAGACCTCTTGCGGTGTGCAGACATATCCGAGTTCCATATTTCCTCCTGACAAAGGCGACCGATTGCAAAGCGACCAACTATTTCGTGCCCATCTTGTGACCCGACACTTCGGCGCCTGCATCCGGCGCTAGCTGCAGGAAACGCAGTGACGATATGATCCCGATTGCTCCGACGACAAGAAACGCCCAGCGGAAATCGATGAGCCCCGGACCTTCAACGCTACGCAAAGCGACAGAGATGTTGAGCGCCGCCGCCGCGATCGCGACGCCAAGCAGCATCGAAACTTGCTGCAGCATACTCGAAAGCGTGGACGCAGAGCTGCGCTGCGCTGGATTGATGTCGGCAAAAGCCAACGTGTTTAGTGCCGTGAATTCCATCGACCGCGAGAGGCCCGCAATCATCAGCAGCGCGTAGATGATCGCGCGTGGCGTCTCGGGCACGAGAAAGCCGCAGGCCGCAATCGACAATGCAGCAATCATCCCATTGAAGAAGAGCACGGTGCGAAATCCAAGCTTGGCGAGCAGCGGCGTCGTTACGGCCTTCATCCCGAGATTTCCGAGGAAGTACACCAGCAGATAGGCACCCGCCTCGATCGAGCTCAGTCCGAAGCCGAGTTGGAAGAGGAGCGGCAAGAGGAACGGCGTGGCATTGATCGCGACACGGCTCGCCGTCCCAGCCGAAAGGGTCGCAATCGCATATGTCTGCACTTTGAAGGCGGATAGGTCGAGCAGCGGATTGCTGACCCGCAGGAAGTGTCGCGTCGCCATGACAGACAATAAAATGCCGGCCGCGAGCATCAGCAGGATCGGCAGCAGGCCGCCGTCCCATTTCACGGAAAGTTCAAGCGCCGCCAGCAGGAAGGTCAGCCCGCCAGCGCTGAGAACGAATCCCAGCACATCGAGCCGGCCGGCATCCTCTTCGCGCTGCTCCGGCACAAAGCGAAGAACCAGCGCCATGCCGAGCACTCCGATCGGCAGATTGATGAGGAAGTTCCAATGCCAGCTTGCATAGGTGGTGATGAAGCTACCAAGCAGCGGACCGATAACGGGAGCCGTCAACGCCGGCCAGGTAATCAGCGCGATCGCCTGGACGAGTTCCGATTTGCGGGCATTCTTCAGGACAATGATCCGGCCGACCGGCGTCATTAGTGCGCTGCCCGCTCCCTGCACGGCGCGAGCGACGACAAACTCGGCAAGGCCACCGGAGAGCCCGCAGAATAGCGAGGCGATGGTGAAGACGGCAATGGACGCCATGAAGATCCGCCTTGCGCCGTATCGATCCCCAAGCCATCCCGAAAGTGGAATGAAGGCCGCCATCGTCAGCATGTAGACGGTGATGCCGATACTCATCGATACCGGTTGAACAGCAAAACTCGCGGCCATCTGCGGCAGTGACGTCGTGACGATGGTGCCATCGAGGATCTGCATGAAAAACGAAACGGCAACGACCAGAGCTACGATCTTTGCCCTGCGGGTGCTCTGCGCATCGTCTTTCTCTGTCGTCTGCATCGCTATCATTGATCTGCCGGTGTGAATTGGATGATTGGGAACAGAACGGGCAGGAAGCCGGATCCGATAAGTGCCGAATAGCACTACCGCTAGATAGGCCGATCAGTGCAACGCGGAAAGAGAAAATCCTGAGATCTCAAAGGATTTTGGAATCCGAAAGGCCACCCAGGCACGCCGCAGGCAACTCGCTCTACGCGAAATTTCGAAGCAAAAACAATTGACAGCTACATCTTCTGCGGCCACCGTGGCGCGCAGGGGCAGCGTCAATGTGATCTCCCCGGCTGCGCGGGTCGCACCTGGCTCCTGACACAGCATCGCTTCACCATTCACGTGACCGGAGTCGGAGCACAATTCGATGATCGACACGCTGCTTGTTCTCAACGCCGGCTCATCGAGCCTCAAGTTTCAGATTTTCGAGGATCAGATCCTAAACGTGCTGATGAGCGGCAAGGTCACCGGCATTGGTGACACAGCTGAGATGCGCACCAAGCTCCCCGATGGACAAGAGACGCAAACCTCCCTGCCCGCGAACACGGATCACGGATCGGCCCTCAGCGCCGTGATGGACCTCATCGGCGGGAACGACCACGCCTGGCGCACAGCGGCGGTTGTGCATCGCGTCGTCCATGGCGGGCAGGATTTCGCAGAGCCCGTCATTGTCACGCCCGAGGTGATGTGCCGCCTCGAAGCGCTGATCCCTTTGGCGCCGCTTCACCAACCGCACAACCTCGCCGGTATCACCGCTTCGGCCAGGCTCGCAAGCGGAGCGCCCGATATCGCCTGCTTCGATACCGCCTTCCACGCGGGGCACGATGAATTGACCAGCAGCTTCGCCCTGCCGCAGGAGATGCGCGACAAAGGCGTTCGCCGCTATGGTTTCCACGGGCTTTCTTACGAGTGGATCTCGCAGGTGCTGTCCAGGGACTATCCGGACCTCTGTGCCGGCCGCGTCGTCGTCGGCCACCTCGGCAACGGCGCCAGCCTCTGCGCGCTGAAGAACGGCATCAGCGTAGATACCACGATGAGCATGACCGCGCTCGACGGCATACCGATGGGAACGCGCAGCGGATCAATCGATCCCGGCGCCGTCCTCTACATGCTTCACGACTTGGATCTCGGCGTCGAGACCGTCCAGGATATCCTCTATGAGCGTTCCGGCCTGAAGGGATTGTCCGGCATCAGCAATGACGTCGAGGCGTTGCTTCGCAGCGACGATCCGCACGCCGCCTTCGCCCTCGAATATTTCGCTCTGAAAACGGCACAGCATGCGGCGATGATGGCCGTCTCCATGGGCGGCATCGATGCCTTCGTCTTCACGGGCGGGATCGGCGAGCACGCCGGCCCGGTGCGCGAGGCAATCCTCGGAAGGCTCCGCTTCCTCGGTGATTTCAAGACGCTCGTGATCCCGACAAACGAGGAACGCCTGATGGCAACGCACGCCAAAAAGCTCCTGCGCTCGGCAGCCTAGGATCTCCAATCAGGCCAGGCTCAGCTTGTCGATAAGGCCGCTGACGCCCTTGACGTTCTCCACCAGCACGCGGATAGCGCGGCGTTCCAGTTCGCTGGATACCGTCCCTTCAAGCACTACTCTGGAATCTTGAACCGATACCTTGATCGCAACGGTGTCGAGACCGAGGTCGCCCTGCAGTCTTGCTCGAATGGCACGAGCGAGGGCATCGTCACCACTTGCCGTTCTCTCGGCCGGTGCAGCAACGATGCCCTTCAGGAGATCGATGCGGCTGACAATGCCAAGGAGTCGCTTGCCGCTGACGACGGGAACACGCTTGATCTTGTGCTGGAACATCACCTCGGCGACGGACGCCGCCGGCGTATCCGGCGTAACGCTGATCACGCTTGCGGACATGACATCTGATACCCGCCAGCTGCGGCTGCGGATATAGTCGTCGAAATCGACGAGCGATGTTTCATCGGAGTTGCCGGCGGATCTGCCGCCACCAAATTCGATGCGGCGAAGCAGATCGCCCTCCGTCAGCAGGCCACAAAGGTTGCCGTCGTTGTCGATCACAGGCAGGCCGCTGATATTCTTGGCAACCATCAGGTCGATTGCCTGATGCACGCTGCTGTCGGCGCTGATCGTCGTGATGTCGGTATTCATGATGTCTTGAGCAAACATGATAATCCCATTGCACTCTGGAGGAAGTCGAATGGTGCCGATCTGATGCCAAGCGCAAACAGCGCATGCATCGGCCGCCGAAAATATTGCGCAAATCCGCGCGCAAGTCGATCAGCGATCGCGATCTTAATTTCAACCTGAGAGATTAGTTTTCAATCGCGCGCAAAAAAGTTGCGAAGGCAGCGACCGACGCGTCTGTCCGTGAAGCGGCGGTGTGCCGCGGGAAGCGGCACTTTCGCATTCCGGCCAATCGTCGGCCGGAGTGTTCAATGGCTCCTTTAGGGATGGCGGCACGGCGGTGGCTCAGTCGAGAAGGTTTCTGATGGCCCGCATGAATACCCGCGATCCGATGGCAATCAGCTCATCGGGAAAGTCGTAGTCGGGGTTGTGCAGGCGCGGATGATCTTCGCCTGCCCCGAGAAAGAACATCGCGGCGGGCGCCACGGTCCGGAACAGACCGAAGTCTTCAGATGCTTTCATCGGCAGCAGGCCGCTTGCATCGTCATGGCTCACGCCCTCGTCATCTAGCGCCTGGCGCAACTCCGCCACCGCTTCGGCGGAATTGTAGCACTGGTGGAACACGTCCTCGTAGCTGATCTCCACCTGCAACTGTCCGGCTTTCGCCTGGGTCAATACCAGTTCCTCGGCCCGCGAAACCAACGCAGTCATCGCTTCATCGGTCAGCGTCCGCAAGGTTGCCCAGATCTGCGCTTCACCGGGACTGATGCCGAACGCCGGTTCCCCCAGACGCGCATGTGTGACCGTCACCAGCGAGTAATTTGGCCCAAGCGGACCGTTATTGCCCAGTGTTGTCAGATCATCGAGCAGCCGCGCCATCGCGAAAGTCGGCGCAATGCCCTGCTCCGGATACGAAGCGTGCGATGTCTTGCCCTTCAGAACGATCTTCATTCCGCGCGACGCGCAATTGACCGGCCCTTCCTTCAGCAGGACGTGGCCGAGCCGGACGCCGGGGAAATTGTGAAGTGAGAGCGACATATCCGGCGCCAGTGTCGCAAACTTCGGATCCGAAAGCACGGCCGCCGCGCCCGCACCGTTCTCCTCGGCCGGCTGGAACATCAGGATCGCCCGCCCTCTCGCAGGCCGCCTCTGCCCGAGCCCTTTTGCGAGCGCCATCAGGATCGCCATATGGCCGTCATGGCCGCAGAGGTGACCCTTGCCCGGCACAGTCGAGCGGTGTGCTACATCGGAGATTTCGTCGATCGGCAGGCCGTCCAGTTCCGCACGGATCATGATCGTTGGACCTGGCGCCGCCCCCTCGTAGACGGCTGCTAGGCCATGTCCGCCGATGTCGGCAACGATGCAATCGGATCCGGTAAGACTGAGTTCCTCCCTCAGCCGCAACGCGGTTTGCACCTCTTCACCGGACACTTCCGGATTACGGTGAAGCTCACGTCGAAACGCCTTGATTTCACTGAATTCTCCATCCGTCAGAAACATCTCAAAATTCCCGGGAATATAGATGACCTTGTCGCACGAAGCGCGCGGGGCACGAACCTAGCCTGTCCGCAATTCATAGTCGATGGAGAAGGTCGCCATAGGACCCGAGCGGGCAGAGGCGGCGGCCGCGCCAGACAAAGAGGCCGCGACTGCGTACGCAGCCGGGAAAAGGTCTATCCCCGAAACGTATAGTCGGCGATCGAAGCAGGTTTCATCTCGATGGAGAAGCCCGGCTTTTGCGGCGGCATATAGGCCGCATCCCTGATCACGCAGGGATCGAGGAAGTGCTCGTGCAGGTGATCGACATATTCGATAACGCGCCCGTCCTTTGTTCCGGAAACGGCGACGTAGTCGATCATCGACAGGTGTTGGACATATTCGCAAAGCCCGACGCCGCCCGCATGCGGCCAGACCGGCAGCCCGAACTTCGCTGCGACCAGCAGGACGGACAATACTTCGTTCAATCCACCCATGCGGCAGGAGTCGATCTGCACGATATCGATCGCGCCTTCAGCGATGAATTGCTTGAACATGATGCGGTTCTGGCACATTTCGCCGGTGGCAACCTTCACCGGACCGATCGCCTGGCGGATCTTGCGATGGCCGGCAACATCGTCCGGGCTCGTCGGCTCCTCGATGAAGAACGGCTTGGCGAAAGCGAGTTTGTTCACCCAATCGATCGCCTGCCGCACCTCCCATACCTGGTTGGCATCGATCATCAAGTAACGGTCAGGACCGATCACTTCGCGGGCGATCCTCAGGCGACGGACATCGTCTTCGAGGTCGCGGCCGACTTTCATCTTCACATGGTTGAAGCCCGCGTCGATCGCTTCCTGGCACAGGCGGCGCAGCTTCGCATCGTCATAACCAAGCCAACCGGCCGAGGTCGTGTAGCAGGCGTAACCCTCCGTCTCGAGCGTCGCGATCCGCTCGGCCTTCCCAGTCTCCGCGCGCTTCAGAATCTCGATCGCCTCATCGCGGGTCAAAACATCGGTCAGATAGCGATAGTCGACAATGTCGGCGATCTCCTCCGGCGACATCTCCGCCACCAGTCTCCAGACGGGCTTGCCGGCCTGCTTGGCGAGCAGGTCCCAGACGGCGTTGACGACAGCACCTGTCGCGAGATGCATCACGCCCTTCTCCGGCCCGATCCAGCGCAGTTGGCTGTCGCTGGTGAGGTGCCGCCAGAACCTGCCTGGATGAGCGAGAATATCGGCAAGCTCAGCGCCGACGATCAGATGGCGCATCGCCTCGATCGCCATGCAGCAGATGTCGTTGCCGCGACCGATGGTGAAGGTGAGCCCGTGGCCGGACAGGCCGCTTTCATCGGTCTCCAAGACGACATAGGCCGCGGAGTAATCGGGATCGGGGTTCATCGCGTCGGAGCCATCAAGGCTCTGCGACGTCGGAAAACGGAGGTCGAAGACGCGAAGGTCGGTGATACGGGTCATGGCGTTCTCGAATTCGGTTACGCGGGTGTTCGGTTCTATAGATGGCACCGACCAATCAGACGGCAAGCTTGGAACATCGTGCCAAGACGACCACGCTGCGTTGCCGCCGACAACTCATGAATGAGTTTTCTTTTTATATACAAGACGCGCGGGCGGGCAACCCGATATCAACTTACGCTTTTCGGCAATTGCACATTTGTATATGTAAGTTCGTATTCACAGGAGAAGTTGATGGAAGCTGATGACGCTGACCGATACCGCGCCCCGGCGCTGGACAAGGGGCTCGATATCCTTGAGCTTTTGGCCAGTGTCGAGGAAGGGCTGACCCAGGCGGAGATCGCCAAACGTCTCGATCGCAGCCCCAACGAATTCTATCGCATGCTCGACCGCCTCGTCCGACGCGGCTACGTCACCAAGCTGGAGGGCGATCGGTTCACCCTCACGCTCAAGCTTTTCGGGCTGTCGCAACTGCATGCGCCGACGCGCCGCTTGGCTTCCTTCGCCACACCGTTGATGCGCGAGCTTGCG
This sequence comes from Rhizobium sp. LjRoot258, assembly GCF_964254185.1. Classification (NCBI taxonomy): domain Bacteria; kingdom Pseudomonadati; phylum Pseudomonadota; class Alphaproteobacteria; order Hyphomicrobiales; family Rhizobiaceae; genus Rhizobium; species Rhizobium sp. LjRoot258. The sequence continues at coordinate 1,990,031 of NZ_CAXUST020000001.1, forward strand.
CAACGGACCAAGCAGGCGAACCATCTGGTCGTCTTTGATCGCGGTTCGGCGGTGGTGATCGCCCAGCACGAGGCGCCGGACTATTGGGGCATCTCGATCCGCGTCGGTTCCCATATTAGTCTCTTCGACACCGGTTCCGGCCACGTGCTTCTTGCCTTCCGAAGCGACGAAGAGCGACAGATGATGATCGCAGAACATGCACGCAGCCGCGAGGAGGTGAATCTCGGCCCGGAGTTTTACGAGCGCCTCGCCCATATCCGCGAGCGCGGCTACGAAATGATGGCGAGCGCGCAGACGGCAGGCGTCCACAACCTGTCGGCGCCGATCCTTGGGCCGGACGGTCGCTGCATTGCAGCCCTTACCTGTCCCTATATTGCCCTGGTCAACGCGCCGGCCTCACCCGACATCAGCCAGACGATCACCATGGTGATGAAAACCGCGGGCGAGCTTTCGCTGCTGGCCGGCTCTGACGTCAGAACACCGGCGTGAGTCAAAGCTCGCCAAGAGCACATTTCGCTCGGCTGGTCGCTTTGCCAGGGCACAGCTCCAGAGCGCTCGCCACGGCAGCTTTTGAACGCGACCACCACGCAGCTTTAAGGCCACTGTCAGCTAGCGACCTCATTAGAAATCCTGGCGACGCTCTGCGGCGGCGCCAAGCGAAACCATCATGGTGACTGGGCATGCTGCCGCAAGGCAGGCACGCAGCAGCGGAGATGACGCGTGAACGTATTGTTGGTTGAGGACAACGTCCTGCTGGGAGATGCCGTGCGCGATCATATCGCGGCCGACGGTCATTCAGTCGACTGGTGCCTCAACCTCGCCGAAGCGACAGAAGCGGCCGGAACCGGCAAGTACGGCGTAATTCTGCTCGACTTGCGCTTACCTGATGGCAACGGCCTTACTCTGCTGAAGTCGCTTAGACGACAAGCGAATTTCGTCCCCGTCATCATTCTCACAGCCCATGACCAGACCTCGGATCAGATCGAGGGCTTGCAAAGTGGCGCAGACGATTTCCTGGTGAAGCCCTTCGGGCTCTCGGAACTTTCGGAGCGGATGAAAGCGGCAAACCGCAAGCACTGAATCCTGAGTGGCCGCCCAAAAGAGGCGGCCAATACCAGTAGGCCACGGCTAACCGCTGCGGCAGCACACCAAGGCTGGCTAGTTCATCACTGGATACTTGCCGTCTTGTCCGTCTGCCGGCGACACGCGGCGAAAACATCAAGATGCGAATCATACACCGTGGTCGCCACATCCATCAGCCCAAGCACGCTGTGGAACAGGTTGTCATGTGAACGGGAGTCATCCGTCTGTTTGGCCATGCAGCTCGTGTCGAAGCCGGCGGATTTTGCGAGATCGTCGCTGATCCACGCCAGGAACGGCACGTGCGTCTGCTGCGACGGGGCCACGATATACGGCGCACCATGCAGGTAGATGCCGTTCTCGCCAAGCGATTCACCGTGATCCGATACGTAGATCGCGGCACCCGCGACCTTCTCAGAATGCTGCTTGAGCTTGTCGATGACGGTCGAAACGACGTGATCCGTATAGAGGATGGTATTGTCGTAGGCGTTGGTGATCTCTTCGGCCGTACAGCTGCCAAAGTCATTGGCCCGGCAGTCGGGAACGAAGCGTCGGTACTCATCGGGGTAACGAGCGAAGTAGGCAGGCCCGTGACTGCCGAGCTGGTGGAGGACTAAGACGCTGTCACCCTTCACGTGATCGAGCCAATCGTCGACCTTGTCGAGCAGGATGGCGTCATGGCACTCGCCGTCCTTGCAAAAGCGGGGATCGTTAGACTTCGGCAGCGAAGTATAGGCGACGCGGTCAGTCACGTGATAGCTGCCGGTATCGTTGTCCAGCCAGGACACGTCGACCTTGGCGTGGCTCAGCACGTCGAGAAGGTTCTCGGTCGCAAGGCCCTTGCGATGCGTATAGGCCGTCCGCGGATAGATGGAGAACATGCAAGGAATCGAGATTGCCGTCGCTGTACCGCAGCTGCTCGTATTCGGAAAATAGACGATGTTCTGCTTTTCGAGTTCCGGATTGGTCTTGCGCGGATAGCCACCAAGCGAGAAATCGTCTGCACGGGCAGTCTCGCCGGCGACGATGATTGTCACGCGCGGCTTGTTTAGACCGGCCGTATTTACCCGATGCGCATCTATGCCAAGCGGCGCAGCAGTGACATGCGCATCCTCCTCGGACGAGACGGCAAAGCCAATGGTGCTTGTGATCGGCGCAAATGGATTTAACCTCTCGAGGATGTCCCTATGAGCCCGCCCGACACCCGCAAAGGCCCGGTAGTCGCCGAATCCGACTGTGGCGAAGACAGCCAGGCAAGCCAGAATCACGCCCGTATTATGAGCAAGCTTCGACAGCATCGGCCGATGCCGGATACGCACCCACACAATGAGAAGCGACGGCAATATTCCGGTGAGCAGCATATGAAGCGCAAAGCGCACCGTTATCAAGTGCCCTGCCTCCGCGCCTGTCGACACAGCTGCATTGCGGATCATCTCCTTGTCCACGATCACCCCGAACTGATCGGTAAACCAGGAGCCAGCGGCTGCCGCGAGCACGAAAAGGATCAGAAACGGCTTGGTAACGTACTTTGCAGAGAAAGCAGTGACGATTGCCATGCTGACTGCCGAAATACCGATCGCAAACAGCACGAACGACAGACGATCGGTAGCGAAATCGCCGTAGGCAGTGCTCCAGAACGCGTGATTTGTCACAAAGAGCAGGTAGAGAGTGGTAGCAACGCAAAGGGTCACGCTGCCGATTGCGGGCCGCCGGTCAATCAGGCGGGCCTTGGTGGCACTATCTTTCAATTGGTCGTCTCCGCGTCCAGATTTGGCGTCGACGGAACCAGGATTGGATCATAGGTAGTTCATGGCCGCCGATAATATTGGCCAGCCATGGCCGGATATTCTGACAGTCACCTGAACGCTTGAAGGCGAGGCATCGCAGCCGCATCTAAAGGGCGAGCATACATTGAGCGGTTCACGCCAGCGGATTGCCGTATTGCGCGCCGGATAGGGTACGCGACACGGCATTGCGCCAACCGGCGATCTTCGTCTGCCGCTCGGCCTCCTCCATTGACGGCTGGAACCGCCTGCTGCAGGCCCAAGCCTTTCCGAATTGCTCGTGATCCGGCCAGACCGCCGCTCTCGAACCCGCCAGCCAGGCCGCCCCCAGCGCCGTTGTCTCCAAAACAGCGGACCGGTCCACCGGATTGCCGACCACATCGGCAAGACGCTGCATCGTCCAGTCGGAACTGGCCATACCGCCATCGACGCGCAGGACCGTCTCGATGTGATGGCCGCCCCAATCCTTCCGCATCGCGATCAGCAGATCGAGCGTCTGGTAGGCCACGGATTCGAGTACCGCATGCGCAAATTCGGCCGGGCCGCTGTTTCGGGTTAAGCCGAAAATCGCACCCCGCGCCTCTGGATCCCAATAAGGAGCGCCGAGCCCCGTAAAGGCCGGTACCACATAGACCCGCTGATTGGGATCGGCTCGCGTCGCCAGCGTGCCGCTCTCCGATGCCTGTGAAATAAGGCCAAGGCCGTCGCGGAGCCATTGCACGGCTGCACCGGCGATGAAAATCGAGCCTTCCAGCGCATAGGTCGTCTTGCCGCCGAGCCGATAGGCGATCGTCGTAATCATCCGGTTGCTGGATGCCACGCAGTCGCGCCCTGTATTCAGCAGGGCAAAGCAGCCTGTCCCATAGGTCGATTTCATCATGCCGGGCTTGAAGCAGGCATTGCCGATGGTGGCCGCCTGCTGGTCGCCGGCAACACCGAGGATTGGGATGGCTGCCCCGAAGACATCGCGATCGGTGACGCCGAAATCGTCGGCGCAGTCCTTGACCTCCGGAAGCATGGCTGCCGGGATCCTGAGGAGGCCAAGAAGCTCCTCGTCCCACCGGCCCTCCGTTATATTGAAAAGCAGCGTTCGCGACGCGTTGGTGGCATCCGTGGCATGAACGCGTCCGCCGGTCAGATTGAAGATGAGCCAGCTGTCGACAGTGCCGAAACACACCTCGCCAGCCTCGGCACGCTCCCGCAATCCGTCGACATTATCGAGCAGCCAGCGCAGTTTCGTTCCGGAAAAATATGGATCCAGTAGCAGACCCGTCTTTGCGCTGAAGAGCTTCTCGTAACCGTCTGCCTTGAGACTGTCGCAGACCTCGGCCGTGCGCCGATCCTGCCATACGATTGCCTTATAGAGCGCCCTGCCCGACTTTCGCTCCCAGACAACGGTCGTCTCACGCTGGTTGGTGATACCGATTGCGGCGATATCGGCCACTGGAACGTTGGCGTTTGCCAAAGCCTTCCGTGCCGTATTGACCACCGTGGTCCAGATCTCATCCGGGTCATGCTCGACCCAACCTGGTTGGGGATAGGATTGCTTGATCTCTTCCTGCGCAGAAGAGATCATCTTCATCCCGGCGTCGAAGACGATCGCGCGCGAGGACGTCGTGCCCTGGTCGATCGCGAGAATATGGCCGCTCATTGTCTTCTCCGGCGCAATAGTTCGCCTCGCCGCCGCGAACGCGCCAGCTGATGCGATAGGTCATTCCATGGGGTGGTTGGTGCCGACGGCGTTCGCGCGCCGTCGGCATTGCTATTGGTAGGGCCTCGTACCCGACCAAATGCCGCTGATCAGTTGGACTGCCAGCTCTTGACCAGTTCGTCGTAATTGACGGTAACCGGCTTTTCCTTCTCGTTTTCGATCTTCAACTGGGGAGCGAGGTTGCCCTTGGCGACCGCGTCCTTGTTCCAGTATTCGAGATCATGCTCTTCGGCGAGCTTCGGACCGATATCGCCCTGCACCTTGGCGCGCTCGAGGCGTTGCAGGACCTTTTCCTGCTCGGCGCAAAGCGAATCCATGGCTTCCTGCGCGGTCTTCGCACCCGAAGATGCATCGCCGACGGCCTGCCACCAGAGCTGTGCCAGCTTCGGATAGTCAGGAACGTTGGTGCCGGTCGGCGACCACTGGACGCGGGCCGGCGAGCGGTAGAACTCGATCAGACCGCCGAGCTTCGGAGCGCGTTCCGTGAAGCTCTTGTCGCGGATGGTGGATTCGCGGATGAAGGTGAGACCAACATGGCTCTTCTTCACGTCCACCGTCTTCGAGGTCACGAACTGCGCGTAGAGCCATGCAGCCTTGGCGCGATCGTCAGGTGTCGACTTCATCAGCGTCCAGGAACCGACGTCTTGATAGCCGAGCTTCATGCCGTCCTTCCAGTAGACGCCGTGCGGGCTCGGTGCCATGCGCCATTTCGGCGTGCCGTCCTCGTTGACCACTGGCAGGCCGGGCTTGACGGCATCAGCCGTGAACGCGGTGTACCAGAAGATCTGCTGGGCCACTTCACCCTGCGCCGGAACGGGGCCGGATTCGGAGAAGTTCATACCCTGCGCTGCCGGTGGTGCATAGGCCTTCAACCAGTCCAGATACTTCTGGATCGCATAGACAGAGGCCGGGCCGTTGGTGTCACCACCGCGCGCGACGCACGAGCCGACGGGACGCGAGTTCTCATCGACCTTGATGCCCCACTCGTCGACCGGAAGGCCGTTCGGAAGACCCTTGTCGCCGTTGCCGGCCATCGAGAGCCAGGCGTCAGTGAAGCGCCATCCGAGCGACGGATCCTTCTTGCCGTAGTCCATATGGCCGAAGACCTTCTTGCCGCCCACGTCACGGCCGGTGAAGAATTCGGCAATGTCCTCATAAGCGGACCAGTTGACCGGAACGCCTAGATCGTAGCCGTACTTCGCCTTGAAGTCGGCCTTGTTCTTCTCGTCGTTGAACCAGTCGTAGCGGAACCAGTATAGGTTCGCGAACTGCTGGTCGGGAAGCTGGTAGAGCTTCTTATCAGGTGCCGTCGTGAACTTGGTGCCGATAAAGTCATTGATGTCGAGGCCAGGATTGGTGACGTCCTTGCCTTCCTTCTCCATCCAGTCGGTCAGCGAGCGGGCCTGCTGGTAGCGCCAATGCGTACCGATCAGGTCCGAGTCGTTGACATAGGCGTCGTAGATGTTTTCGCCCGACTGCATCTGTGTCTGCAGCTTTTCGACGACGTCGCCTTCGCCGATCAGGTCATGCGTGATCTTGATACCGGTGATGGCGGTAAAGGCTGGCGCCAGAACCTTCGATTCATATTCGTGAGTCGTCAGCGTTTCGGAAACAACCTTGATGTCCATGCCGGCAAAAGGCTTTGCCGCATCGACGAACCACTGCATTTCCTTTTCCTGGTCGGCGCGGGAAAGCGTCGAGAGTTCGCCGACTTCCTTGTCCAGAAAGGTTTTCGCCTCATCCATGCCGGCATAGGCGGAGCCCGCCATGGCCAGCAACATGCCTGCTGTTGTCGCTAGTAAATGCTTTCGCATAATATCCTCCCAAGGTTGCGATTGCGGTCTTCACGTTTCAGGCGGCCAGTACCCCCGGCCATCTGTCTTTCCCTGCCGTCACACGTAGCGGAAGACGCCGATGGCGTAGACTACGGAGAGGGCAAGAGCCCACCACAGGTTGGGTCCGACAAGACCCAGCCATGCGAGTTGAATGAACGCTGCGCCAAGCAGCGATACGAAGAGCCGGTCTCCTCGCGTGGTTTCAAACCTGAGGATTCCCACACGCGGCGAACCGCCCGGCGCGAAATACTCCCAGACGCTCATGCCGACCAGCAGCATGAGAATCGTCAGGAAAAACAATGCTGTCGGCAGCGTCCACGCCATCCAGGAAAAATGCATGAGTGGTCCTCCCTTGTCAGACGCGACCGAGCGCGAAGCCCTTGGCGATGTAGTTGCGTACGAAGTAGATGACGAGCGCGCCGGGAATGATGGTCAGCACGCCGGCTGCCGCCAGCACGCCCCAGTCCATACCCGAGGCAGACACCGTTCGCGTCATGATCGCCGAGATTGGCTTGGCCGCCGTCGTCGTCAGCGTGCGGGCGAGCAGCAGTTCCACCCACGAAAACATGAAGCAAAAGAAAGCGGCGACACCGATGCCTGATGCGATCAGCGGCATGAAGATCTTCACGAAGAAGCGCGGGAAGGAATAGCCATCGATATAGGCCGTCTCGTCGATCTCCTTCGGCACGCCGGACATGAAGCCTTCGAGGATCCAGACCGCCAGCGGCACGTTGAACAGGCAGTGCGCGAGCGCAACCGCGATATGAGTGTCGATCAGCCCGAATGCCGAATAGAGCTGGAAGAACGGCAGCGCGAACACGGCCGGCGGCGCCATCCGGTTCGTCAGCAGCCAGAAGAACAGGTGCTTGTCGCCGAGGAACCGGTAGCGCGAGAAGGCGTAGGCCGCTGGAAGGGCTGCCAGCACCGAGATCACCGTGTTCATGACGACATAGGTGATCGAATTGATGTAGCCGTTGTACCAGGACGGATCGGTGAAGATAACTGTGTAGTTCCTGAGCGTCGGGTTAAGCGGCCAGAGCGAGAAGGTGCCGGTGATCTCGGCATTTTCCTTGAAGCTCATGTTGATCAGCCAGTAGATCGGCAGCAGCAGGAAGATGATGTAGATCGTCGAAACGACCCAGGAGAAGTTGCCCGCAGGCTTGTATTTCATTGTCTGAGCCATGGTCCTCTCCTTTCTCACGCGTTCTCGTCGCCGCTGGTCATCACGGTGTAGAAGATCCATGAGAGTAGCAGGATGATCAGGAAGTAGATGATCGACATTGCCGCTGCTGGACCGAGGTCGAATTGGCCGACGGCCATTTTCACGAGGTCGATCGACAGGAACGTGGTCGAGTTGCCGGGACCGCCACCGGTGACGACGAAAGGCTCGGTATAGATCATGAAGCTGTCCATGAAGCGCAACAGCACGGCGATCAGAAGCACCCGCTTCATCTTCGGCAGCTGGATATAGCGGAAGACGGACCAGCGCGACGCGCCGTCGATCTTCGCCGCCTGATAATAGGCATCCGGGATCGAGACGAGGCCGGCATAGCAGAGCAGTACGACAAGGCTTGTCCAATGCCAGACGTCCATAACGATGATGGTGATCCACGCATCGATCGGGTCACGGACATAGTTGTAGTCAAACCCCAGTGCTTCCAGCGTATGTCCGAGCAGGCCGATGTCGACACGACCGAAAACCTGCCAGATCGTACCAACCACGTTCCATGGGATGAGCAGCGGCAGCGCCATCAGCACGAGGCAGACCGGCACGCCGAGCCCTTTCTTCGGCATGTTCAGCGCGATGAAGATGCCAAGCGGGATTTGCAACGCCAGAATGATCAGCGAGAAGGCGAGATTGCGCTGCAATGCCGCCCAGAAGCGGTCGGAATGAAGCGTCTGCACAAACCAGTCCGTACCCGCCCAGAAGAACTCGTTGTTCCCGAACGTGTCCTGCACCGAGTAGTTCACAACGGTCATCAGCGGAATGACGGCTGAGAAGGCAACCAGTACCAGAACTGGTAGAACTAGAAACCAGGCTTTGTTGTTCCAGGTCTTTTCCATGCTCAGCCCTCCCTGCCGACGCGCCAGGAATTGGCATAAATATTGATTGCAGCCGGATCGAAGGTCACCCGTGCATCGGTCGGGATTTCAGAGTCCTCCGTCACGACGATGGCGATCGGTTGACCGGCAAAGGTGGCCCGAACGACCTTCTGCCGTCCAATGTCCTCGACCCTGTTGACGGTGACCGGCATTCCCTCGCGGCCGAGATTGATGAACTCCGGGCGGATGCCCAGCTCGGTCTTTGCACCAGCCGCCGTTTGCGGCGCATAGTCCAATGACAATGTCTCGCTGCCGATACGGACCGCGTTACCCTGCAGCTGGACCGGCAGGACATTCATGCCCGGTGAGCCGATGAAGTAGCCGACGAACGTGTGACTCGGCCGCTCGAAAAGCTCTGCCGGCGTGCCGATCTGGACGATTTCTCCCTCGTACATAACGACGACCTTGTCAGCGAAGGTCAGCGCCTCCGTCTGGTCGTGGGTCACGTAGACCATGGTGAAACCGAACTGTTTGTGCAGCCGCTTCAGCTGCGAACGCAGCACCCACTTCATGTGCGGGTCGATAACGGTCAAAGGCTCGTCGAACAGGATGGCGTTGACGTCGTTGCGCACCAGGCCGCGACCGAGCGAAATCTTCTGCTTCTGGTCGGCGGTCAGGCCCTGCGCCTTGCGTTTGGCCATGCCCCCGAGGTCGATCATCTCGAGAATGTCACGAACGCGGCGGTCGACTTCCGGCTCGGCGACGCCACGATTGCGCAACGGAAAGGCCAGATTGTCGTAGACGGTCATCGTGTCGTAGATGACCGGGAACTGGAACACCTGCGCGATGTTGCGCGCCTGTGTCGAAAGGTTCGTCACATCGTTTCCGTCGAAGAGGATGCGGCCATGCGATGGCTGCAGCAGGCCGGAAATGATGTTGAGCAGTGTTGTCTTTCCGCAGCCGGATGGTCCGAGAAGCGCGTAGGCGCCGCCGTCCCTCCATTCGTGATCGACTTCGCGAAGCGCGTAGTCCGTGTCCGACTTCGGGTTCGGTCCGTAGGCGTGGCGGATGTGGTCGAGCGTGATGCGTGCCATGTCCTTCTCCCTTACGCCTTTGCGCCAGTTGCGATAGCGCGACCGTCGGTGCCAAAAGCCATGACATGACGCGTGTCGAGGTACACGTCGACCTCGGTGTCCGGATCGATGTTGTGAATACCGTGGGCGAGCATGACCCAGCGCACGCCGTCGAAATCCAGGTGCACGAAGCTCTCGGAGCCGGTAATTTCCGAGATCTGTGTGCGAGCCTGCAGCCTTGCGGCGGCCGGGGTTTGCTGCGAGAGACCGAGGTGGTGCGGATGGAAGGCAATGGTGACCGGACCATCGGCCATTCCGGCCAGATGTGCAGGCACCGGCAGCATCGTCGCATCCTGCCTTTGGAACACTCCACCAGCCTTGACGACATCAATGAAATTGAGCGGCGGATCGGCAAAGGTCTTTGCTGTGACAAGATCGAACGGGTTTCGATAGACTGAAATGGTCGGTCCGAACTGGGTCACACGGCCTTCCGAAAGGGTCGCCGTGTTGCCGCCGAGCAGAAGCGCTTCGGAGGGCTCCGTCGTGGCGTAAACGAAGATCGCGCCGGATTGCGCAAAGATCTTCGGCAGCTCGGCCCGCAGTTCCTCACGCAGCTTGTAGTCGAGGTTTGCGAGCGGCTCGTCCATCAGCACCAGGCTGGCATTTTTGACGAGGGCGCGAGCAAGCGCCGTGCGCTGCTGCTGGCCGCCGGAGAGATTGAGCGGCGTCCGGTCCAGATAGGGCGTGAGGCGCAGCAGATCGGCGGCCTTGCGCACTTCCCGGTCGATTGTCGCCGCATCCTTGCCGGCAATCCGCATCGGCGAGGCGATGTTCTCGTACACCGTCAGCGCCGGATAGTTGATGAACTGCTGGTAGACCATCGCGACATTGCGCTTCTGCACCGGCATGCCGGTCACATCCGCGCCGTCGAAATGGACCGAACCACTCGTCGGACGATCGAGCCCGGCCATCAGCCGCATCAGCGACGTCTTGCCCGACAGCGTCGGCCCCAGCAGCACATTCAGCGTGCCTTTTTCAAACGCAAGATTGGTCGCGTGGATATGATACTCCCCGCCCACCATCTTTGCGGCGTTCAGCAATTCAAGCATTCCCGTTCCCGTGCCTCCTCAACAGCGGGGACATTACCGCATCAACCAGCCATCTGTGCCGGTCGCGCGGCCATGTACTCCTCCAATAGCGCAGCCTGTTCCTTGGTTAGACGCAGGCCGTCCTTCGTTCTTCGCCACAGCACATCATCTGCGCGTCTGGCCCATTCGTGATCGATGAGATAGCGAACCTCTGCTTCGTAGAGATCGCCGCCGAAACAGCGTCCGAGGTCCTCGGTGTTGACAGCCCGCCCAAGAAGAACCGACGCCTTCGTGCCGTAGCGGCGCACCAGTCGGCGCGCCTGCCGGTCGGCCAGGAACGGATAGCGGCGCCTCAGCTTCGCGACTTCAGCCTCATAGCCGGTTGGCGCGAAATCGCCGCCCGGCAGATGGCTTTTCGCTGTCCACGGCGCGCCTTTGGCACCGATCGCCGCAGCGATTTTTTCCAGCGCATGCTCGGAAAGCCGCCGATAGGTCGTGAGCTTGCCGCCGAAGACGTTGAGCAACGGCGCGCTTTCACCCTCGCCTTCGATTTTCAGCACGTAGTCGCGGGTTGCCTCCTGCGCCTTGGAAGCGCCGTCATCAAACAGCGGCCGCACGGCCGAGTAGGTCCAGACGATGTCTTCCGGCCGCACCGGCTCCTTGAAATACTCGCTCGCCGCGTTGCAGAGATACGCCGTTTCTTCTTCGGAAATCTTCACATCCTTTGGATCGGCCGAGTAGTCGCGGTCGGTAGTACCGATCAGTGTGAAGTCCTGCTCGTAGGGGATCGCGAAGATGATGCGGTTGTCTGGGTTCTGGAAGAAATAGGCACGCGGACCGTTGAACTTCTTCTTCACCACGATATGGCTGCCCTGGACGAGCCGCACATGGTGAGCCTCGTTCTGCCCGAAAGCCGCGCGAATGACGTGATCAACCCAGGGACCGGCCGCATTCACCAGCATCCGCGCCTGAAAACTGTTCGCCTGCCCGCTAACGGTGTCGATCGTCTCGATTGACCACAGTCCGTTCTCGCGCCGCGCCGACACGACCTTCGTTCTCGGCATGATCAGCGCGCCGCGGTCGGCGGCATCCCTCGCGTTCAACACAACCATGCGTGCATCGTCGACCCAGCCGTCCGAATATTCGAATGCCTTCGTGAAGAGCGCCTTCAACGGCTTAGCAGCCGGATCCCGACGCATGTCGAGAACGGCGGTCGGCGGCAACAGCTTGCGGCCGCCGAGATGGTCGTAAAGAAACAGCCCGAGGCGGATCAGCCAGGCCGGTCGGATGCCGCCCTTGTGATAGGGCAGCACGAAGCGCATCGGCCAGATAATGTGCGGCGCCATCGCCCAGAGCACTTCGCGCTCCATCAGCGACTCGCGCACCAGACGAAACTCGTAATGTTCGAGATATCGCAAGCCCCCATGGATGAGCTTGGTCGCGCCCGAGGACGTGCCGGACGCGAAATCGTTCATCTCCGCAAGCGCGACCGTATAGCCGCGCCCAATCGCATCACGCGCGATCCCGCAGCCGTTAATGCCACCGCCGACGATGAAAAGATCGTGAATCTGACGGCTCACATTCCCCCTCCGAGCCAGAATATACCGCAACGCAACATGCTTGCGCATTTGCGAAAGTGAACGCAGTTAAAGCGAAGATTATTCGAATGTCAAACGAATGTTTTTCGAATTCTTGAAAGCCACAGATATGCCGTGAACGTCAACGTCATATCGGGCCTCACCCACGGATGCCGCAGGGGCCTTGCGACACCGCGATCCGTTCCTCCGATGCTCAATATTGTTCGGGCGGCGCTTTGAAATATGCTCGCGGAGCAGCGCCCAACGTCCGTCTGAACATCGTGGTGAAGGCAGCGACGCTGTCGTAGCCGAGGTCGATGGCGACGGCCGTGACGGCCTCCCCGGCCGCGAGGCGGGGCAAGGCTGTGAATACGGCCGCCTGCTGGCGCCACGTCGAGAGACTGATTCCCGTTTCCTTGCGAAAGAATCGGGTGAAGGCGCGACGGCTCATGGCAAGCCGCTCTGCCCAGTCGTCGATAACCAGCCGGGCACTCGGATTTTCTAGAAAGCCGCGGCAGAGGGCTGCCAGGCGTACATCAGACGGAAATGGCAATCCCAGCGGCCGGTCAGGAAGCCGCAAGACCTCCTCCAGCAGCAGGGCCATGACGAGATTATGCCGCCCGCTCGTGGCTCCCGACGGTGACGCGACGGCCTCTATGATCAGCGCGCGGGCAAGGTCGGTCAGTGCCACAACCCGAATCGCCGTCGGCGGATCGGCCAAGGCGTTGGGCGCGACATAAGCGGACAGCATGGTGACATCGCCCAGCATGTCGACCATATGCACAAGACCCGCTGGTATCCACAGCGCATGCTGCGGCGGCACCATCCAACGCCCCTGCACGGACGACACCATGACGACGCCAGCTCGGGCATAGACGAACTGCGCGCGGCTATGGCTGTGCGGCTTCACGTGATAGCCGGCCGGATATTCCGAGGGGATGGCGTAGACCGGCTCGGAAGCAGCCTCGATGGCAGCGAGACGCTCCACATGAAGCTTGGCCAGCTCGCTCACCGCCAACCGCTGTCCGGATTTTGTCATCTTTGGCCCACTCGCGAAACAACAAGACCAAAACACGAAAGCGGGACGACGGCAAGTCGGCTATCTCGGATCGTCAAATGACGGAGTGGAATCGTGACAAACAGCGCAATGACGGCAGAGAGGCACTCTGCGGAACAGACGATTTTCGGCATCATCATGGCGGTGAGCTTCTGCCACCTGCTCAACGACACCATGCAGTCACTGATTCCGGCTCTGTATCCGATGATCAAGGAAGGCTACGGCCTCGATTTTACGCAGATCGGCTTCCTTGGCCTCGTGTTCCAGGTCACGGCATCGCTTCTACAGCCGCTGATCGGCATCTACACAGACAAACGCCCGTTACCATACTCGCTGGCAGTCGGCATGGGCTTCACCCTGATCGGCCTGGTGCTCCTGGCCTATGCACATGCCTATTGGGTGTTGCTCGTCGGCGCCGGCGTCATCGGCCTCGGCTCGGCCGTATTCCATCCGGAATCCTCACGCGTTGCCCGGCTGGCATCAGGCGGTCGCCACGGCCTTGCCCAGTCGCTGTTCCAGGTTGGCGGTAATTTCGGCTCGGCGATCGGTCCGCTCCTGGCGGCATTCATCGTGCTGCCGCGCGGCCAGCATAGCGTAGCATGGTTCTCGCTCGCGGCGCTGACTGGGATGATCATCCTGTGGCGCGTCGGCGCCTGGTATGCCGACCACCGCAAAAGCAATGCCGGCCACAAGGTAGCCGTGCCCGCCGTACACCTCCCGCGCAAGAAAGTCATCGCAGCGATCGGTGTGCTGGCACTTCTGGTCTTCTCGAAGTACGTCTATATGACAAGCCTGTCGAGCTACTACACCTTCTATATGATCGAGCGCTTCGGGGTATCTGTGCAGCACGCACAGATTCTGCTGTTCGTATTTCTCGGCGCCGTCGCCATCGGCACCGTCGCCGGCGGCCCTATCGTCGACTGGTTCGGCACCAAGTTCGTGATCTGGTTCTCGATCCTCGGCGCCCTGCCCTTCACGCTTGCCCTGCCTTATGCCGACTACAACTGGACGGTCTTCCTGACGTTCCTGATCGGCGTGATCCTCGCCTCCGCCTTCTCGGCCATTGTCGTCTTCGCGCAGGAGCTGGTTCCGGGTCGCGTCGGCATGATCGCCGGCCTGTTCTTCGGCTTTGCCTTCGGCATTGGCGGCATCGGCGCTGCCGGCCTCGGCATGGTGGCAGACCACATGGGCATCGAGTTTGTCTATCGCATCTGCTCATATCTGCCGCTGCTTGGCCTGCTGACCGTCTTCCTGCCCGATATCGGCAAGGGCCGCCGCCACACCGCGAAAGCGGGCAGGTAAGCGAGTACCCGCAGAATACGAAACGACAAGGGCGGAGATTACAATCTCGGCCCTTTCGATTTTACCCTCGGTGAGCTGACCGGCACCTAGATCGCGGTGAAGCCGTTGTCGACGAAGAGATGCGCCCCATTGACGAACATCGATTCGTCGCTGGCAAGATAGAGCGCGGCACGCGCCACGTCGTCGGGCTCGCCGATACGGCCCTGTTGAGCGGCGATGGCGGCATCTGAGACATCCACACCAAGCGCCTGCAATTCGCTGACCTCGCGCAACCCATGCGGTGTGCGGATGAAACCGGGGCAGACAGCATTGCAGCGAATGTTGCGATCTCTAAACTCGACCCCGATCGCCCGCGCAAACATATGCACTGCGCCCTTCGTCGTGTCGTACAACACCTCCATCGGCGTTGCCGCGACAGCGGAGATCGACGACGTGCAGACGATGGAACCGCCGCCCGCGGCGATCATCCCCGGCAGCACGGCCCGGGTCATCAAGAACATGGATCGCACGTTGACCGCATGCAGCCATTCCCACTCGTCGAGTGTCGTTTCCAGGAACGGCTTTATCACGATGGTCCCCGCGTGGTTGAAGAGCACGGTGACGGCACCAAACTTGCTCTCCACACCCTTGACGGCCTGGATGACAGCCGCCTCTTCGGACACGTCGGCGACCCAATGCTCCGCCACATGACCGGCAGCGCGGATCTCCTCCGCCGTTTGGCGCGCCGCCGCTTCATTTCGGTCAATGATCGCTACCTTGGCGCCCTCGACGGCAAAGAGACGCGAGGCTGCCCCGCCCATGCCCGTCGCGCCACCTGAAACGATTGCAACTTTCCCCTTCAGCCGGTCGACCATGACCCAGTCCCCTTTGTTCCGCCGTCGCGCATTCTCGTTTAAGAGAACGCTGCCGATACCAGTGTTGAAGAGAATCTCGTGCGATGTCCAGACGCACGGCGCGCCGGCCGGTAACCTTACCAAATAACCAACAAAACAGCTTTCGGTTGTCTCAACGCGCGACAACGGGCATGTGTATTTCCAGCGGCTCACCATCAGCCGCGGTCCGGAAGGGGTCCGGATCGATAGAGCCCGCCCCCGAGGGGCCTGGGGCGGGCTTCCAAAATCAGAACAAAGACATACGCGCCGGTGGCAATGCCATCCGGCGTCTTACGGCACGCTAAACCTGACGCTCCGGCGACTGCTGGGAACAATCCGGGTCGATGCACGCGAAAGCTGATGAGACTCTCGTCGTCACACTACAAAAAAAGCTCGGAAATCATTGACATTCGTACCAGTAGGCCCCGGCACGAAGAGATCGCCCGTGAGGTTGAAGGCCGACCACGCGTCGTGGCCTGCCAGGAACGTGCGCGCATCGCCGCCTGCGTTCCTGATGCGCGCCACCGTCCCGCCGTCACAGAACGCGCCCGCATTGTCTTCCGAGCCGTCGATTCCGTCGGTGTCCGCGGCCATTGCCACGACGCCGTCGAGACCTTGAAGATCGATGGCTGCCGAGAGAAGAAACTCGGTGTTTCGCCCCCCCTTGCCGTACGTTCCAGCTCCGATACTGACTGTGGTCTCTCCGCCGGAAAGCAGCACGAGAGGCTTTGGAGCCGGGGGGCTGGCTTCGAACTCACGAGCGAGCGCCGCATGCATCCGGCCGATATCCTTCGCCTCCCCTTCGATCGAATCCGAAAGAATGAGGGGTTGCACGCCAAGAGATCTCGCCCGATCGGCAGCCGCCTCCAGGGACACCCGCGCGGAGGCAATCACATGAACTTCGTTGTTCGCGAACACGCTGTCGCCGGCGGTTGGCGCTCTGGCATTGCGGATACAGTCGATCATACGCGCCGGGAGATCTATCCGGTAGTCCCGGACCACCCGTAGCGCCTCCTGCGCATCGCTGCCGTCGGGAACCGTTGGTCCGGAGGCAACGAAGGCCGGATTGTCCCCCGGAACATCCGACACGACCAGGCTGACAACCCTTGCCGGGTGGGCAAGGGCGGCAAGTCGTCCTCCTTTGATGCGAGAGAAATGCTTCCTCACAACATTCATTCCGGAAATCGGAGCGCCCGACGCCAGCAATGCCTCGTTCAGGGCGCTCTCGTCAGCGAGGGTAAAGCCGCTCGGGGGCGCAGGCAAGAGCGCCGACCCGCCACCGGATATCAGCGCGATGACCAGATCGTCGGATGTCAACCCATGCAGATGGCTCATCAGCGCCTCCGCTGCGACGAGACCCGCTCTGTCAGGGACGGGATGGGCCGCCTGGAGAACTTTGGTCGATCGGCACTCGGCGATCGGCCCATGCCTGGCAACAACGAGGCCTTCGAAGGGATAAGACCACGCGCGTTCGAACGCGGCAGCCATTTGGCTCGCTGCTTTGCCGGCCCCGACAACGATTGTCCTTCCCTTCGGTGGATCTGGCAGATGGCGGACCAACGCCTCGTACGGGTCCGCCGCCCTGACTGCCTCGTGAAATAGGGTTTGCAGGAAAGCTCGTGGATCAGAAATCAAACCCTACTCCATTCTAAAGGTTCGCAGTCCGGACACTCGGTCTAGCTGACGATTGCCCTCGCTCTCGGTCGCGTTTCGTTGCGCTCGTAAGCAAAGATCGCTGCCGGCAACGGTGGCAGTCCCCGGATAAGGTCGGAGCCTCGTTCGCCAACCATAATGGTCGGTGCGTTGGTATTGCAGGATGGAACTCGCGGCATGACCGACGAATCGCACACGCGAAGCCCCTCGAGACCATGGACCCTGAGATCGAGACCGACAACAGCTTCCGGCCCCGTCCCCATCTTGCACGTGCCGACAGGATGGTGGTCGGTCTTGGCATTCGCGCAGCCGTAGTCGAAGAGCTGCTCGTCGGTCACTGCCTTCGGGCCCGGCAACCGCTCGGCCAGAACGTAGGGCTTGAGCGCTGCCTGCTGCATGATCTCGCGTGCGATCTTCAATCCTTCGAGTGACATGACCTTGTCATGCGGGTCGGACCAATAGTTCGGATCGATCAGAGGCGCAGCACTCGGGTCAGCCGAGGAAAGCTGCACCGTTCCTCGTGAGCGTGGATGCAGGTAGGCCGAGTTCAGGGTCACGCCGGCGTTCTTCAGACGCTCGACCCCCGCCTCGATCCCCGATCCCAAGCCGAGATGGAACTGAATATCCGGCGAGCGCGCCTCCGGGTCGGCATACCAGAAGCCGCCGGTCTCAAAGAGAGAGGAGGCAACCGGGCCTGTTTTGAACAGGACATACTGAACTCCTGCCCAGATCGTCCTGTGGAGCTTCGCGACGCCGTCGTAGGTGTGGTCGCCGGTGCATTCGGAGATGACGAAGAGATCGAGATGATCCTGAAGGTTCCCTCCGACGCCGGGGAGATCGTGGCGCACCTTGACCCCTACCGATCGGAGATGGTCGGCGGGACCGATCCCTGACTGAAGGAGAAGCTTGGGGGATCCGATCGCGCCCGACGAAACAAGCACCTCGCGTTCGGCGCGAACGATCTCGGCGCCACGTTCGGTTGCGATCTCGACGCCGACGGCGCGGTTGCCCTCCAGGACGATGCGAGCAACCCGCGCGCCCGTGCGGACCTCTAGGTTCTTCCGCGCCTTGATCGGAGAGAGATATGCCAGCGACGCCGACGACCGGCGGCGGTCGCGCTGCGTCAGTTGATAGAAACCGACACCCGCCTGTTGTCGGCCATTGAAGTCATGATTGTAGGGAATGCCAAGTTCTTGGCCCGCCCGGATATAGGCATCGCAGATCGGCAAGGGCGACACGGGCATCGATACGCCCAAGGGGCCGCCGTAGGAATGATAGTCGTCGGCAAAGCGCTGATTGTCCTCTGCGCGCTTGAAGTACGGCAATATAGAGCGATAGTCCCAGCCTTCGCATCCGTCCTCGCTTGCCCAGAGGTCATAGTCTGCCGCGTTTCCACGGGTATAAAGCTGGGCGTTGATCGACGAGCCGCCGCCGATCACCTTGGCTTGCGTATAGCGCAGCACCCTGCCCTTCATGTGCTTCTGCGGGACTGTTTCCCAGCCCCAACTCGCAACACCCTTTGTCATCTTCGCGAAACCCGCCGGCATATGGAAGAGTGGGTTCCAGTCGCCCCCACCAGCCTCCAGCAGCAGCACATTGATGTCGGGATCTTCGCTCAGCCGGTTGGCCAACACGCATCCCGCTGGGCCCGCTCCGGTGATGATGTAGTCAAAACGCATTTTTCTATCCTGTTACAAGCGAGGAATGGACAGGCCGCCATCGGCGTCGATCACCGTTCCGGTGGCAAAACCGAAATCACCGGAAGCAAGCGCTGCGCAGATTTTCCCGAGGTCTTCCGCTTCGCCCCATCGTCTCATCGGCACCAAGCCGTTTTCGATGAGGGCGTCATATTTTGATGTCACGCCTGCGGTCATGTCGGTTCGGATGATACCGGGCCGCACTTCAAAAACCGCGATTCCGGAATCCGCCAGCCGCAGCGCAAGTCCCTGCGAAAAGGCGGCAAGCCCGGCCTTGCTGATGCAGTAATCCAGTCGCTCCGGCGAACTTGCCTCGGCGGAGACCGATGTGATGTTGATGATCGATCTCGGATGGGGAGCCGCGCCGGTGACAAGCATGGCCTTCACGACAGCCTGCGTGAAGAACACCGTGCCCTTGAGGTTCGTCGCCATGACGGTGTCGAAATTCTCGGGAAGCAGCCCCAGGAAATCTCCCCGGACCACCGCCGCCATGCCGGCATTGTTGACGAGGCAATCAATGCGACCGAAGTTCGAGAGAACGGCGCGCACGGTCTCGTCGTGCCTCGAAACGTCGGAAACATCAGCCTGCAGATAGACTGCATCCACCCCGAAGGACCGAAGTTCGTCAACGACGCCCTGGCTACCTTCCTGAGCACCCACGCCAGTGATCGCGATGTTGTAACCGGCTTTCGCCAGCGCGGTCGCGATCCCGAGACCGATGCCGCGACGTCCGCCGGTCACTATGGCGACTGGCCTTTCAACGTGGTCTGTCATACGTGCAGATCCTTCACTGCGATGTGGTCGGCGACCCGCAGCGCCTGACTGGCGACCGTCAGAGCTGGATTCACAGCCGCCGAGGTCGGCAGGAAGCTGGCATCCACCACGAAAAGGTTGGCGTGGTCGTAGGAGCGGCAGTATGGGTCGAGAGGAGCACTTGCCGGATCGTTTCCGATTCGAACGGTGCCGCATTGGTGAGATGGCGTGCGCTTGTCGAAGGGCTTAGCGAGGACGATCGGGAATCCGATCGACTTGAGTATTGATTTCAGCTTCGCCACCAGTGCGAGATGCGCATTCCAATTCGTCCGCTGCCACTGAAGAACGATGCGGTCCCCATCCACCCTCACGCGGCTTTCGGGGTTGGGCACGTCCTCGCTCATGGCATAGAAGTCGATCGCGTGACCGGTGATGTTCTGCAGCAGCCATTCCGGCGCCCAAGGCAGCGATCCCTTCAGCACCTTCGCCGAGATCCGACCCAGCAACTGAACGTTCCCGAGTGGCGGACCGCCGTTTCCATCGGACAGATAGAAATCGTTGAAGCCGAACGTTTTCTGATAGATCGAGCTGTTTCGATAGGTTGGCGATACCGCAATCACCGCCGACGAGTTGTGGTTCATGAAATTGCGCCCGACCTGATCGGAAGTATTCGCCAGTCCAGTTGGATGGCGCGTGTCCGCCGAACGCAACAACAGAGCAGCGGATTGAACCGCACCTGCCGACAGAATGACAAGCTTTGGAGTGACAACAATGTCCTCACCCTTCTTGCGGTAGCGGATACGCTCGATCATGCCGCCCGGACCTGCCTCCAGCTTCGTGGCCTTGGCGTTCGTTTCGAGACGGACATTCGGATATTCCAAGGCCTTAAGGAGGGCAGCAGTTTCCGCATCCATCTTCCCATCGCGAGAATTCGGGTGCGCGTCCCAAGGCGTCTTGGCCTTCGAGAGCCATGCCTCAACGTTCACGCCCAATGGCAGCGAGAACGGGTGCAGACCTTTCGCCTTCAGCCGTGCTCTGACATCGGCGATCGGCGGCTCGTCGGGGACAGCGGGGTATTCGTAGTTGCCGGAGTGGGTTGGTTCAGTGGGGTCTTCGCCTAGGCTTCCCCGGACCTGATACATCTGTTCCGCCCGGTTGTACCAAGGTTCCAGGGCCTCATAGGGAAACGGCCATGCGGGCGAGATCCCTTCGGCGTGGCGCATCTCCTCGAAATCCTCCCTGCGATAGCGCGACAGCACCGCGCCATAGAATTTCGAGTTGCCGCCGACATTGTAGTAGTTGCCCGGGTTGAAGCCGGTCCCGTCGGCCTCGTACCAGGTTTCCTTCGGCCGAAAATGCCCGCGCTGGAAAATGGCCCGTTGGTCACGGTTTTCGGGGCGATCGGCAATGAAGTCGCCAGCCTCGAGGATGAGGATCTCGGCGCCGGTCGCCGCCAGTCCGGCGGCAACGGTGGAACCGCCCACGCCCGACCCTATGATGACGATATCAGGAGTGCTGCTCATGTCGAAAATCCAGCGCTAGACTAAGCGATGCGCATCTGGCTTTGCGGATCGAAGAACACCGCCTTGTCGAGATTGAATGCCAGGCGAGCGCTCTGTCCCGGCTGAATCCGGGCGTCGGCGCGCAGACGTGCCACGACTTCCTTCCCGCCGAGCTTCGTCACTGCGAACGTATCCGATCCCGCAGGCTCCACGACCTCGATCAGGCAATCGCTCTCTGCCAGGGCCTTGGCGTTGCGGTCTGCGCCGTCAGGATCGGTCAGCGCCTCCGGCCGGATGCCGAAGACGATCTCCCGACCCGTATGCGCCTCAAGCGCACCGTTGCCCGATGTCACGGGAAGCCGGACTGGCTCCCCATGGGGACGCGCCAGCGATACGGTCAGTCCCGCAGCGCCCTTCTCTATCGTACCCGAGAGAAGATTCATGGCTGGCGATCCCATGAAATCGGCGACGAACATGTTGGCGGGGTTGTTATAGATTTCTGCAGGCGTTCCGAACTGCTGAACCTCTCCGTCCCGCATGACGGCGATCTTGGTGGCGAGCGTCATCGCCTCGATCTGGTCGTGGGTCACGTAGACGATCGTCGTGCCGGTTGCCTGATGAAGCCGCTTGATCTCGATGCGCATGTCGACGCGCAGCTTGGCGTCGAGGTTTGAGAGCGGCTCGTCGAACAGGAACAGCTTGGGATCGCGCACAAGTGCGCGGCCCATCGCAACACGCTGCCGCTGACCACCCGACAGCTGACTCGGCTTGCGATCGAGCAGATGACCGATCTGCAGCACCTTGGCGACTTTGTCGATCGCCTTGCTGCGCTCCTCAACCGGCACGCCGCGCATCTCCATGCCAAAGGATATATTTCCGGCGACCGTCATGTTCGGATAAAGCGCATAGCTCTGGAACACCATCGCGATATCACGCTTCGACGGATGCAGGTCGGCGATGCTCCGACCATCGACTCGAATATCGCCCGCGGTAATCGACTCAAGGCCGGCAATCGTGTTCAGCAATGTCGACTTGCCGCAACCGGAGGGGCCGACCAGCACGAGGAAGCCGCCCTTCTCCAGCTCAAGGTCGATGCCCTTGAGGATTTCCAATGCACCGAAGCGCTTCTTGAGACCTGAAATTTCGAGGAAAGCCATTGGATTATCCTTTGACAGCGCCCGCCATCAGACCACGCACGAAGTAGCGGCCGGCGAGAATGTAGACGAGGAGTGTGGGCAGGGCTGCGATCATCGCCGCCGCCATGTTGACGTTGTATTCAACGACACCGGTGGAGGTGTTCACGACGTTGTTGAGCGCCACGGTCATCGGCATCGAATCGCCGGTTCCCGCATAGGCTGACGCGAACAGGAAGTCGTTCCAGATGTTGGTGAACTGGTAGATCACCGTGACGACGATGATCGGCAGCGAATTGGGAAGCATGATGCGGCGGAAAATCTGGAAGAAGCTCGCACCATCCACCTGCGCCGCCTTCACCAACTCGGTCGGGAAGGCCTCGTAGTAGTTGCGGAAGAAAAGCGTCGTGAAGCCGAGACCGTAGATGACGTGAACCGTGACGAGATTGACGGTCGGATTGCCGAAGCCCAGCGATACGCCAATCTCATTGCGCAACGTCGCTCCGAACCGGCCGAGGCTGCCAAGGATGGTCGCCATGGGCAGGAGCACCGACTGGAACGGAATGAAGCAGGCAAACAGCATCAAGCCGAAAACCAGCGTGTGCCCCGGAAAGCGCCACTTCGTCAACACGTAGCCGTTCAGCGCACCCATGATCGTGGAGATCGCCACGGCCGGAACGACCATCTTGATCGAGTTCCAGAAGTAACCCTTGATGCCGGTGCAGGTCAGACCGACGCAGGCCTCGCCCCAGGCCTTGAACCAAGGATCGATGGTCGGCGACTTCGGCAAGGCCAACATATTGCCATTCTGGATCTCGTCCATAGTCTTGAACGAGGTGACGAGCATGACGAACAACGGCATCAGGTAGATGATCGCGAATATGACCAGCAGGCCGTAGATGAAGATCCGGCTGAACATTCTTGAGCGTGCCGCATTGGCCGCGTCGGAAAGGGTCGAGGTGACGGCGTTCATCGCGATTTCTCCCGAAGCTCGGAATAAAGATACGGAACGATGATTGCCGAGATCGTCATCAGCATGATCACTGCGCTGGCCGAACCGACCGCCATCTCATTTCGCTTGAAGGTGTATTCGTACATGAAGTTGGACGGCAGCCAGGCCGAGCCGCCAGGTCCGCCCGATGTCAGCGCCACGACGAGGTCGTAAGACTTGATCGCCATGTGCGCGAGCACGATGAACGCCGACAGAAAGATCGGCCGCAGCAGCGGAATAATGATGCGTCGATAGAGCTGCACCGTCGTTGCGCCGTCGATCTGTGCCGCCTTCATGATCTCGCTGTCAATGCCGCGAAGGCCTGCGAGGAACATCGCCATCACAAAGCCGGAAGCCTGCCAAACGCCGGCGATCACCACGGTATAGATCACGAAATCCTTGTTCTTGATCCAGTCGAAATGGAAGCTCGTCCAGCCGAACTGATGCAGCGTCTGCTCAAGGCCAAGCCCCGGATCGAGGAACCATTTCCAGGCAACGCCCGTGACGATGAAGGAAAGCGCCATCGGGTACAGGAAGATGGGTCGCAGCAGACCTTCCCCGCGGATCTTCTGATCCAGCAAGATCGCCAGAAACAGGCCGAGGGCGAGGCAGATACCGATGTAGAGAAAACCGAAAATGCCCATGTTGGTGATCGAGGTGTACCAACTGGAAGGCGGATCGCTTTCAAACGTCCAGCGCCACAGCCGTTGATAGGCGCGTGGCCCCGTCAGCGCGTAGGACGGAAAGGTCTTGGAATTAGTGAAGGACAGATAGACCGTCCAGATGATGAAGCCGTACACGAAGACAAGCGTGATGACGAAACTCGGCGCGAGCACGATCTTCGGCAGCGCGTCCTGCAGGCGCGCGCGGATTGAAATAGGCGTTCCCCGATGTGGTGCGAGAACAGATTTATCTGTAGCGATGGTGCTCATGGGTTCATCCCCTCCGACGATGTCGTCCATTACGAAATCTTCCCCGCCACAAAGGCGGGGAAGACCGTAGGAGGCCGTGACTACTTGGCGTCTTCAATTGCCTTGACGAGCTCTTCGACCGCCTGATCGGAGGTCTTGATCTGGCCATGCACGAACTTGGAGACGACGTCCTTGTAAGCATTGGCGACTGCTGGAGGAGCGCCATAGCCCTGTGCCAGCGAGCCGAACAGCGTGCCACCTTCGTTGGCAGCCTTCAGGTCGGCGATCCCCTTCTTGCCGCAAGCGTCGAAGTCGGTATCCGGAACGTCGGTACGAGCCGGAACCGAGCCCTTGACGACGTTGAATGCAGACTGGAAGCTCTTGGAAAGAGTTGCCGTTGCAAGCGCGACCTGCGCCGCCTTGCGATCGTCCGGCACGTTGAACATGCCGAACATGTCGGAGTTGTAGATGACGCTGCCGTCAGTGCCCGGGAAGCGGTAGCACAGGAAATCCGTATTCGGCGTCTTCTTGGCCGCTACGAATTCGCCCTTTGCCCAATCGCCCATAACCTGAACGAGGGCATCGCCCTTGATGACCATGGCCGTTGCAAGGTTCCAATCACGTCCGGAGAAGTTCGGATCGACGTAGGTAACCATCTTCTGGAGGTTGTCGAACGACTTCTTCATCGTGTCCGACTTGAGCGACTCCTCGTCGAGATCGTTCATGGCCTTCTTGTAGAACTCGGGGCCGCCTGTCGACAGAACGATCGAGTCAAACATCGTCGCTTCCTGCCAGTTCTGGCCGCCGAGCGCGAGCGGGGTGACACCTGCCGCCTTGGCCTTGTCGAGCAGCGCGATCAGATCGTCGAAGGTCTTCGGCTCGGTGCCGCCGATCTTCTCCATGACAGCCTTGTTGATCCACAGCCAGTTGACGGAGTGAACGTTGACCGGAGCAGCAACCCACTTGCCGTCATAAACGGAGAACTTCTGCAGCGCTGCCGGAACGGATTTGTCCCAGCCTTCCTTCTTTGCCGTCTCGGTGAGGTCGCCCATGACGCCGGCCTGCGCGTAGTCGAGGACGGTGTAGCCGAGCATCTGGGATGCCGTCGGATAGGTGCCCGCAGCGACCATGGCCTTGAGCGCCGTCATTGCCGCATCACCACCACCGCCGGCAACCGGCACGTCCTTCCAGGCAAATCCTTCCTTGGAAAGGTCCTCCTTGAGGACGTTGAGAGCCGCAGCTTCGCCGCCCGACGTCCACCAATGCAGCATCTGGACTTCTTTCACGTCGGCAGCGCGCGCCAAGCCGCCCGCCGCGCCCATTGCCAATGCGACCACTGCGGTCGCGGTAAGAAACCTGCGCATGTTAAACCTCCCAGTTTAAAGTGTGGAACGGAACCCATTCCCGCTCCAATTACCCGCCCTCCTCGAGCGTGGTCTCCCTCAAGCCGGCTACGCCAGCTTTTCCCTTCGCGGCATCCACCAGTTGGTCCGGCTGCCAATATGCATGTTGAGCGTCTTCGTCTCGGTATAGTCCTCCACCGCATGGCGGCCGAGTTCGCGGCCGAGGCCAGACTGCTTGTAGCCACCGAACGGGAGCTCGGACGCCCCGTCCATGAAGGTGTTCATCCAGACCGTCCCGGCGCGCACCCTGCGCCCGATGGTCAGGCAGGTATCGAAGTCTCGGCTCCAGACGCCCGCCGAAAGGCCGTAGTCGATCGCGTTTGCGATCTCGATCGCTTCTTCAGTGGTTTCGAACGTGAGGACGGACAAGACAGGACCGAAGACCTCCTCGCGCGCAACCGCCATGCTAGGCGTAACAGCTTCGAGGATGGTTGGTGCCATGTATTGCCCCATGCCCAAGTCGAGTTTATCACCGCCATGCGCGACCTTTGCACCGCTGCTTGTCGCGCCAGCCACGTAACCAGCAATCTTCTCCAGATGCTGCGGTGTGATGATAGCACCAACTTGCGTTGTTGGATCAAGTGGATCGCCGACCTTGACGTCCTTGGCGAGTTCGGCCACGCGCCTGACCACGTCGGAAGCGATGCTCTTGTGGAGGATCAGGCGGGAGCCTGCATTGCAGCATTCGCCGGCATTGAAATAGGCGCCGAAGACTGCCGCATCGATGAACGCATCGAGATCCGCATCCGGGAACACGATCTGCGGGTTCTTGCCACCCAGTTCCAGCGAGACCTTTTTGAGCGTCTGTGCGGCATTCGTCATGGTGAGTTTGCCGACACCGGTCGAGCCGGTGAATGAAACCATGTCGACCTCAGGATGGGACGTCATGATTGCGCCGACCTCGGGTCCCGTCCCGGTGACAATGTTAACGACGCCGTCCGGGACGCCCGCCTCCTGCAGGATTTCACCCAACACGAGCGTCGACCCGGAGGTCAGTTCCGATGGCTTGACGACCGTAGTGCAACCCGCCGCCAATGCAAAGGGAAGCTTCTGGCCGACGATCAGGAAGGGGAAGTTCCAGGGTGTAATGATCGATACTACGCCGATCGCTTCGCGCAGGACGACACCCAGCGTACCGTC
This sequence comes from Rhizobium sp. LjRoot258, assembly GCF_964254185.1. Classification (NCBI taxonomy): domain Bacteria; kingdom Pseudomonadati; phylum Pseudomonadota; class Alphaproteobacteria; order Hyphomicrobiales; family Rhizobiaceae; genus Rhizobium; species Rhizobium sp. LjRoot258. The sequence goes on from NZ_CAXUST020000001.1 coordinate 2,016,636, forward strand.
TCCAAGCGTGTTGTAACTTTCACCGTGCAGATCGCGGGCAAGTGCTGCGGCATATCGCCAGATGTCAACCGAGCCGGCGATCTCACCGCGTACCTGGGAAATCGGCTTGCCGGCTTCGATCGCGTCCAGAAACGCGAGTTCTTCCGCACGGGCCGTAATCAGGCCAGCCGCCTTGAGTAGAATGGCCGACCGCTCGGAAGCGGTCATCCGCGGCCACGGTCCATGATCGAAAGCCTTGCGAGCAGCGAGGATCGCCCGCTCGGCATCTGCCTTGCTGCCAGCCGGAAATCGGCTCACCACAACACCATGGCTCGGAGCAACGCGCTCGATCGGTTGGGAGGACCCAGCTTCCCACTTGCCGTCGACCAGCATCTTGAAGTCGCGGGCCCTGTGGTCGCTAAGCGCCTTCGGATTCACCAGAACCGTCATTACCATTCTCCCTTGAACTTTGCCGGGCGCTTCTCGCTGAAGGAAGCAACGCCCTCCTTGAGATCGGCGGTCTTCGCAACGAGGATCGAGCCCAGCGCTTCGACGGCGGTGCCGTTGTCCTCGCCGTTTGCTGAAGCGATCATCAGCTTCACGATCTCGAGCGCGGCAGGCCCTCTAGCCGAGACCCTCTGCGCATATTCCTTCGCGGCATCGACCGCGTTTCCGCTCGATGTGACCGCATCCACGATGCCGAGCACGTGGGCTTCCTCCGCAGTGAAAATTTCGCCGCCCAGCGCCATGCGACGAACGACCTGCGCGCCGAAGCGCTTGACCAGGCGTTGCGTGCCAGACCAGCCGGGAACCATGCCTAAACCGGTCTCGGGAAGTCCGATCTTGATGTGCTCTTCAGCAATGCGAATGTCAGCGACGCCAGCGAGTTCCAGCCCGCCGCCGAGCGCATGCCCGTTGAGGGCGGCGATCAACGGCACCCTAAGGGTCGCAAGTCTTTCGAAAACGCGATGTCCGTGGCGCACCCAGGCATGACCGAATTCCTGCGGCTGCATGCCGCCCCACGCCTTGATGTCGCCGCCGGCAGAAAAGCCCTTGCCCTCGCCCGTCAGGATTGCCGCGCGCACGTCGGCGTTTGCCTCGACTTCGTCGGCCGCATCTGCGAGCGCCCTGAGCATGTCCAGATCAAGCGCATTGAGCTTCTCTGGACGCGATACCGTCATGATCGCGACGTGATCCTCGACTTGGATTTTTACGGTGCCGCTAGCCATTGAAGGCACCCTCCAGAACGCGGGCGCTCTTCGTCGGCAGGGACAGGCCTATGCTTGCTTCGCCGAAGAGCTGCGCATCCATAACCTTGAGGTCCTCCGCTACGATCAGCGGGAACTCGGATTGAGAGAGGATGTGGCTCTGCAGGTCGATCCCCGGTGCGATCTCCGTGAGAACAACGCCTTCCGGCGTCAGCTTCATCACGCACCGCTCGGTGACATAAGTGATGTCCTGGCCCTGCTCGATCGCGCGCTTGCCGGAAAAGGTGACATGCTCGACCTCACTGACGAGCTTCTTCAGCTTGCCTTCCTTCTCGATGACCAGCTTGCCGTCGGCGATGCCAAGCTTCGCTCCCGCATTGAACATCCCCGAGAACACGATCTTCTTCGCCCGCGCGGTGATATCGACGAAGCCGCCGGCCCCCGCTGTCACATGGGGTCGGAACGAGAGCTTCGAGACGTTGACAGAACCGTCCTTGCCGATCTCGAGGAAAGACAGGAGCGAAGCATCGAAGCCGGCGCCCTGGAAGTAGGTGAACTGGTATGGCGACGGCATGTAGGCGTCGGCGTTCGAAGCGCAGCCGAATGCGAAGTCCAGCAAAGGAACGCCTCCCACGGCCCCCTGCTCGATGACCCAGGTGACCGCGCCATGCAGCCCCTCCTCAAGCAGGATGCGCGGTACGTTGGCGGAAATGCCGAAGCCCAGATTGACGCAGCTACCAGCCTGCAGCTCCTGTGCAACACGGCGCGCGATAACCTTCTGGATATTGAATTCCGGAACGCGGAAGCTCTCCAGTGGGCGGAATATCTCACCCGAGATGGCCGGATCATAGAGCGTCTGAGTGGTTTGCTTCTGATCCGCATCGACGACGACATAGTCGACCAACATGCCAGGTACGCGCACGTCGTGCGGCTTCAGCGAGCCTTCCTTGGTGATGCGCTTGACCTGGGCAATGACGATGCCGCCATTGTTGCGGGCGGCGAGCGCCTGATCCAGGCCACCGAGATAGGCGCCTTCGTGTTCGTACGTAAGATTGCCACGCTCGTCCGCAGTTGTCGCGCGGATGATCGCGACCTGTGGCACGATCGACGGGAAGAACAGCCAGTCCTCTCCTTCGAACGAGACACGCTTGACCACTGGCTCCGCGGCCCCAAGGTCGTTCATCGCGCAACCCTGCCTTCTTGGGTCGACGAATGTGTCGATACCGACTTTCGTCAGGACACCGGGTCGTTTCGCGGCAGCCTCCCGGTGAATGTCGAACATGATGCCCGAAGGAATATTGTGGGCCGGAATCTCGTTGTTGGTGATCATCTGCCAGATCAGCGGCGGCTCTGCGCTGGATGGACCCGACGGATAGGAGCCGCCGATGATACGCTTGAGCAGGCCCGTCTTGGCGATGTAGTCGACACCCTTGACGCCGCTCATGTCACCTGCCGCGATCGGATGCAGCGTTGTGATATCGCGTGGATGACCGGTGCTATCAAAGCGCTCGCCAATCGCCTTCAGCATGAGGTCAGGGCAACCAAGGCCGCTGGAAGACGACACCGACACAATGGCTCCATCGGGGATCAGTGCAGCAGCTTCGGCCGGGGTGATATGCTTGCTCATTGGAATTACTCAAAGTCCTGTTTCGATTTTCACGGCCGTCCCGCTCTTGGTGGCTTCGACGACCGCCAGACCTGTCGCCAGCGACCAGATGCCATCCTCCGCCGTCGCCGAAGGACGACCCGTTCCGGCGACAGAACCGTGAAAGGCTTGCAGTGCCGTCTCATAAAGGTTGCTCGCGTTGGTCGGCAGTTGCTGCTCGCCATCCGCATTTCTAAGGGTCACCGTTCCGTCAGGACGTTGCGTCATCACGTTGCGGCCGACGAGCGAACCTTCAGTGCCATGCACCTCGAACCCGGTCTCGGCATATTTGGTCGTGAAGGCATCGTGGAATTGAGCAAGGATCCCGTCCTGGAAACGCATGACACCCATCACGCCGTCTTCGACGCCTGGCTTCCCCATCCCGGCCGCCTGCGAAAACGCAATGACCTCGACCGGATCGCGGCCGAGCACAAAACGCAGCGTGTCGGTGTCATGAACGGTGATGTCGAGAATCACACCGGCACCGGCTTCTGGCCGATCCAGCCGCCAGCCTTGCAGGTGAGCCGGGAGGTACACCGCATGAAAAACGCGAGCGGCCAACGGCTTGCCGATCTTGCCGGAGGTGATGGCGTCTCTCATGGCGATGTGAGTTGACGCGTTGCGGAGATGGTGGTTGGTGGCGAGAACGACACCGGCGTTCTTCGCCGCCTTGGCCATGGCGTGCGCATCCTGCAGCGACATCGCCAACGGCTTCTCGCAAAGAATATGCTTGCCGGCGCGGGCCGCAGCGATCGCCTGGTCGCGATGAAGTTCGTTCGTCGTCGAAATGTAAACTGCATCGACATCTGGATCGTTCACAAGGACATCGACATCAGCGACATGCCTCGGGATCCCGTTCTCCTTCGCATAGGACCGGCCGCGCTCGACGCTCGTGCTCATGACGGACACGATATCGCCGCCAGTAGCGCGGATAGCGCCAATCACCCATTCCCGAGCAATGGTACTTGCCCCAATCAGTCCCCAACGAACGCTCATGCCATCCTTCTCCCTGTCTTCTTCTGCGCGGCTCCGCAGCTCTCACGAACGACGAGCCGGACAGCGGTGGTCACGCTTTCGGGCTCCGCCTTGCCTGCGTTGATCTGCTTGAGGAGAAGCTGTGCTGCGCGTCTGCCCATGCTTTGCGGATCGACGGAGATCGTCGTGAGAGCAGGGACCGCCGTTTGTGCCTCGATCACGTCGTCGAAGCCAACGACAGCGAAGTCACGACCGGGTTCCATATGACGCGCGCGCAGACCATCGCAGACTCCGAAGGCGACGGCATCATTGAAGCAAACCGCCGCCGTTGGCCGGTTGCTCATTGCCATCGCCCGCCCGATTGCATCCGCTCCGCCTGCTCTCGAGGGCGCCGATGAGACCACCAGCTCTTCATGAAAGCTGAGACCAGCCGCGTTCATGCCATCCATATAACCCGCCAGACGCTCCTCGAAGACCGCCGTGTCGGGAAATCCGCCGAGAAATGCGATTCGTGTGTGGCCGAGGGATGCCAGGTGCTCGACTGCCGCTGAAGTCCCGCCCTGATTGTCGGAAACAATCGACGAGACCTTCGCACCAGGCAGGCTGCGAACAACAACGACAACCGGAATATCGGCCGCAACAAGCGGCTTGAAATCGGCCGCCTCGGTAGCACGCGCCGGAGAGACGATGAGCCCCGAGATACCATGCTCCCTCATCGAGGCGATGACTTCCCGCTGCCTGTCAATGCTCTCGCTCGTGTTCGAGAGGAACTGCACGAAGCCGGCAGACTGCACGACCATATCGACGCCAACAGCAAGTTCGGCAAAGAAGCTGTTGGTGAGATCGTTCACCACGACGCCGATGATCTTCGACTTTGCACTCGTTTGGCGAAGGTTCGCGGCCCCGCGGTTATAGACATAGCCAAGCTCACGCATCGCTGCATTCACCTTGGATCGCGTCCCTTCGTTCACCAGAGGGGATCCTTGCAATACCAGCGAGACGGTCGACTTCGAGACGCCGGCGGCCTTCGCGATGTCAATGACCGTCACCCTCCCTTTCGACATGAAATCCTCCCGGCCCGCGCAACTTGGGCAGTAAATAATTGGAACGTTCCAAACTTGTCAAGCGCAATCTTTGAAAAACCTTCACCCCTGTAACAAGGCAAAGAACACAATCATCGCATTGTTTCTCTTATATTTTGCCACAAATTCGCGCCGAGGTTCCCGCATCCCTGCCCCGAGTCCTCTAGATTTGAAAAATACTATTGCAATTTGGAACGATCCAAATTATTGCGTCATCCACCTATCGAGGAGGATCGCAATGAGCTTGTCTTTAAATCTGCCGAACAATGACGGTTCCGCCAGCGAATACCGGCTTGTCGGCACGCCGATCGGGCGCCCTTCCACACCGCCAAAATTCAACCGGATCGCTTATGCGGCCGCCCATGTCGTATCGGAGCCTCGAAAGGACGTGGACCCTTGGGGCCGTCCGGCCGTCGATTGGGACGCGACGATCGCCTTCCGCCGGCACCTGTGGGGCCTCGGCTTCAAGATCGCCGAAGCGATGGATACCTCCCAGCGTGGCATGGGCCTCGACTGGGCTGGCGCGCAGGAACTAATCAGGCGATCGCTGCAGGAGGCTCGCACCGTTCCGGACGCTGACCTTGCATGCGGTGCCGGCACTGATCATCTCGCGGCAGTCGATGCGAGATCGATCGACGATGTCATCAAGGCGTACGAGGCGCAGATCGAATTCGTGGAAAAGAATGGCGGCCGCACCATCATGATGGCTAGCCGCGCCCTCGCGCGCGTGGCGTCCTCCCCCGACGACTACGCCAAGGTCTACGGCAGAATTCTCTCGCAGGCCAAGGACAAGGTCGTCCTGCACTGGCTTGGAGACATGTTCGACCCGAACTTAGCCGGCTACTGGGGCAGCGCGCAGTTCGAACCGGCGCTCGACTGCGTCCTCAGAATCATCAACGAGAACAAGGACAAGGTCGAGGGGATCAAAATCTCGCTGCTCGACAATGCCAAGGAAGTGCAACTTCGCAATCGGCTTCCCGAAGGCGTGCTCTGTTTTACCGGTGACGATTTCAACTATGCGGAACTGATCGAGGGGGATGGCAAGCGGTATAGCCATGCGCTGCTCGGCATCTTCGACGCCGTCGCCCCGTCGGCATCAAAGGCGTTGGCATCGCTCGCTGCGGGTGACGCTGCTACCTTCCGATCCATCATCGAGCCGACTGTTCCGCTCTCCCGCAAGATCTTCGAAGCCCCGACGCAATACTATAAGGCCGGCGTCGTCTTCCTGGCGTGGTTGAACGGTCACCAGAGCCATTTCAGCCTTCCGGCAGGGCTGCAGTCGGCGCGCGGCGTCAATCACTATGCCGATATTTTCCGGCTGGCAGACAAAGCAAACGTCCTGGACAAACCCGATCTTGCCGTCGCACGCATGAGGCATTTCGTCGGCGTGTTTGGCATAGAATGAGCCGCCGACGAGAGGCGCTAAGGGGGCTCGAACAAGTGAACCCGAGCGAATGTTCGGCGTTCAAGGGGCAGATCGCGTCGAAATTGTCCTTTCTCCGGCACGACCTTTCCGAGCATACCTTGCTCTCGCCTCACCAACACCAGGGCTTTTTTGTTCGGCTGTTCTATCTAGTAACTACAAGGCCGGTCGTTATCGAATCCAAGTGCGCAGGCTGAGTTTAGGGGGCGATTTCGATCCTGTTGGCCGGCTGTCGAGGTACAGGCCGATGTGATCGCCGCAAGGCTGATCAACGCCCCCGCCACTACAAATCTGTGAAATCGGTTCATCTGACCTCCTCCTTCGTAGGATCAGGCATCATAACCCGCTCCAAAGCAACAGGCGACGACCGCCTGCCGATAAAGTTCGAAGGAACCTCGTAGCGTGTGGAAGCTGCAAGGTTCCCTCGTCTCGTTCGAACCAGCGCCAGCCCTTCTGCCCTCGGTTCACAGCCACCAGGAGATTGTGGCAATCCCGAATATAGACGACCCAGGAGGATTGCACATTGGACCTTGGTCCCGCGACCTTCGGGGCGGTTGGTTCACACTCCATCCAAAACGAGAACAACGACGAAAGCAGCGATATGAACACGGATAAATCGATGGGTTGACGCCCGCGCAGCCCTCCCGTGTCAAGAGCACCCGGTCGGCGCTTAAGACGCTTCCGGCGGATGCATTTAGGCCGACGACCTACTGAAGCTCAGACTTCTCTTCGGAAGCGATAGCAGTCCCGTGTCGCAGTGCCTCCTCTTGAGCTGCCTGGATGGCCTGCTGGATAAAATACACGACGAGATCGTAGTCCGGACTCTCCCGCGAGGCGATTTCCCACGCAACGTTCAGAGTGAATATCAGCTGTGGGACAATCGTATCGGTCACGGCGGCGTACCCTGAAAGCACGGGAATCCTAACGGCCGTTCACGGCCACAGCAACGTCAACGATTGAACGTACGGCACGAGAATGTCACCAGCGGCTTAGTAGCATGTACTATAGCGCTCACCAGGATGCCTACCAGCGCTCGCGCGGCGGTTCCACTTGTCAATGAAACCCTCATCGGCTCGCAAAGTCCTGAATGCCTCTTCCTTGATTTGAAAGACAGGCGTGATTTCCATGTTCAAATCCGTATGTCCGTCACTTTGTCAATGATCGAACAGCGGCGTCAGCGAAGCGTTCTGCTTGTCTTCCTCTTCCATTGCAGGCTCGGGATCCCCACTTTTGGAGAGGCGGAGCAGCGCCCGTCGATGACAGGACACCCCCACGATTGGAGCGTAGCCATGTTGGTACACCGATGGAAAAAACCCCTCGTGCTGGGAGATAGCCGCATCCGCATCGTTGTCGGTTCCCCGGAGGAGGCCTTGACCTGGCTCATTCATGAGCCGAACCAGAGCACGGCCAAATGGCAACGAGCATGGGAAGCTTGCCGAGCGGTCATTGAGGGTCGGATGAGGGCCGAAGACGCCAAACCCGCCGTTCAGTTCGCGGCTTCGCGCTAAGTCGTTCGTACTGGCGCTGTTTGGAGATTGGTTCAACGCTCACCTCGCGCGGCTTTCTCAGTCAGGTGCGCAACCGGGTCGATGCGCTTCACTTCAGAAGCAGCGCCGAAGGTCCCGAGCTTGTAATCGCGAAACTTCCGATCGCCGGCAGGATCGAACTTTGCCGCGGCAACGTTCAGAACCCAGCCTGGCGCCTTGGCAGCGTCAGCATTCGCGCGGCTGCTCCTGATTCTTCGCCTTGCAGCGCGTGCGTCTGGATTCCTCTGCAAGTCTAGAGAATTGGGAACAGACTGCCTTAGGCCGAAGAGGAGCACGCGAGGCCTTACGCTTCGCTCACGAAGAAAATTCCAACTTCGCCTCGGACCCAACCGTCACAGCGATGGTCGCCGCTGCTCTTGCTTATTTTGAGAAGGAGGCAAGCTCCGTTTAAGGCGCACCAACCCAAGTCGCTTCCTTCAACCCGCTTCGCCAAAGGAGCGGGTTTCTTCCGCCCTCGTATGGCAGGAACACAGCGCCATTAGGGGTTATGTAAGAGATTGAAATGATTGGCGACCCCTGCAGGAATCGAACCTGCGACAACCTGCTTAGAAGGCAGGTGCTCTATCCAGCTGAGCTAAGGGGCCGCGTGACCGGGAAACATGTGCCCGGTCAAATCCGTGCTGTTGAACGCGGATCAGTGCGTCCAGGGTTGCGTCCGCGTATAGCGGAAATTGTCGGGATAGGCCACGATCTGGCGCTGCGGATCTTTCGGGGCAATGACCCGGTACTCGATGCCGTTGCGATTTGCGTAAGCCTCGGCGAGTTCCTGCGTTTCGAACGTCAGCTTCAGCTGCTGGCGCATATCCGAAGACGACGTGTAGCCCATGATCGGATCGATGGTGCGCGGTGTCTCCTGATCGAACTCAAGAACCCAAATATTAGTCTTTGCCTTGCCGGACTGCATCGCGGTCTTGGCTGGACGATAGATCTTGGCAGACATTGCTGCAGCGCCTCCGAATTAGCGGCTTTCGCACTTGAAACTTTATTCGACCCCACGGTTGGGGCTCCTCATCCAAACCGTCGCACGAAGAGGTGAATTTTGCTTAGCGGCGAATCCCTTTCTTTTCAAGAAAAAAGCCGCGGTGGCGGGAGCTGGATTTTCGGCAATTTCCGGCAGCCTTCGTTCGTCCGTGCCTTTCCATAATTCGCTCTGACGTCAAACATTCCTCAAGCCGACCTGAACGAAAAGAGCGCCTACACCAAGCTGGGGGTTAGGTGATTTAGATATTGCGGACGCGAGGCGAACCGTGTATTGCCCTCCCTCGTCGGCACGGAGTGTAGCGCAGTCTGGTAGCGCATCTGGTTTGGGACCAGAGGGTCGGGAGTTCGAATCTCTCCACTCCGACCACCGACATCCCCTTGAAAATCAGGGGTTTTCGGCTTGGCGACGTAATCGGACCGAAGATTGTCCGCCACCTTTACCGCCACCGGTTCCGCCACCGATTGATCAGATAACGCGCCTTTCGACCGGCTGCGGTGTCGATTCTCCATGGCGGCTGCGCGGCAGTTTGACCAAGCAATTCTACCACATGGTGCGAAACCAATGCACTAGATTCGCATTTCCGCGGGTTCGCTGTTAAACGGCAGTGATCTAATCCTCAGCAATTTCGTCATCTGGTTTTTGAGCCAAATGTGACTCTGCAGGCGATCAGCGTCCTAAGGACTCGCTATAGCTAGCTTCGGTCAATTCCGGTGTCGTGCATGAGCTTTCGAAACGCTCTATGCGACCCTAGCCCTTGTAGATAGCTCTGCACGCAGCACTGCGGGAAGCATTCCTAATCGTAGCCAACACCCATAGGTAGCACGCCTGCGTCCAACTTCGGACCAGGGTCCTGATGGTATCCCGTAGGCCAAATGATGCCGCCGTTTTAGGCCGAGTAGCCAAGAGAGATTGGAGAGGGAACATGGAGACGTCTCAACCTCTCGCCTTGCCACCGGCGACGAGTTGGGCCGCCGCACTGAGCCGCTCCCAATCCACGGTCAGGCATAGCCCGTAGCCGTGAGCCCCAGAAGGAGGCAAGACGCGAACGCCAGACGTCGTCAACGTCGAGACTAAAGTGGAAACGATTGGACGCGTACTTTTGCCTGCCTCAGCTCGTATTATAGTTCGTCTGTTGAGCCGTGCCAGGATCGCCAACTGCTGTTGGGTTAAGTGAGCGAGTCGCCGACCGGTAGCCAACAACACCTCGGGAATTTCGTCACTTGGATGCAAGTAATAAATTCCGAACCCAAGCGCTCCCTCCGGGGGACGAATACCGACGCCTTTCCTATTCAACGCGCCGACAAGCTTGTCGGCCACCAGCAATGTTGTGGGTTCACTCTCAGCCAACTGTACTGCTCGTTGAGAAAGACCCGTAATGGCAGCCATCTCTCGCAGGCCGACACATGTGAGAAGACGACCGGCCATAAAAATTCGCGGAGGCGGCAGAGCATCCCTCACGGAGGTCCTCCCCCCATCAAACTGGAGGTCCAACGTTCGGTGCTCTGTTGAGCGGTCGTCGGGCTATACCGCGCTCTCGCCGCCCCTGCAGATCCCGTTGAGCAGAGGCAGACCACTGTCATGGCGCTGATCCGTTTGAAGCGACGGCCTCGAGGCCTCCTGGTCCCTGCCCCGCCCAACGAACGCCGACACCGTAATAGGCTTTCCTGGAGACATCCCCCCACGCCAAAAATTCAATTCCGCATCCCTCGTAATACGTGCGAAGCCTTTGGAACTCGCTATCGCTGTAGCCGGCAGCGCGCTCCAACGCGATTACGGTCTTTTCTGGGAGTCTTGCACGAACGCAGATGTCCTTTTGGGTACCGCCGAGCATTCCGCGTGCTGCCGCGAAACTGACACCGTAGGATTCTGTGTGGAACACCGCGGCATCTGCTTCGGTTGGCGGAATAGACTCGGGCATCCGCCAACGGGCACCAGCTCCCGACGCCCTGCCCGTTGAGATGTCGACCGAACCGAGGAACTCAATCCCCCGCCCCTCGTAGAAAGCACGCAATTTATGACTGACCTGTGCAGTCAAGTTTCCTGATTCTGCCCTCGTCACTGTCTTTACTGCGAGGTCAGCCTCCTTGGCGACGACGAGTTGCGGAAGCCCCGTTAAAGCGCGCGCTACTCTCAAAATATCGGCGGGGAGGATTACGTTCATGCAACCGAAAAACCGGCGCACGAAAAAAATGTCAAGAAATCCACAATGAAGTCTTTTTTTATCTTTTTTCATCTTAATAAACATGTAAAAGGGCTATTAAATACCATTTTACGGAAGGAAGTTTCCTGCATGGATGATTCTGTTTTTGATGCTTGGTTTGGCATGCCCCGAGAGACCCTCGTGCGTCGACTTAGATCGTTAGCTGACGACCTAGAAAACGCAGATCGGTTCGACGATTCCCGCGTGGTGCCCGCCGTCTCAATCGAGGACTGGGCTTTGGCGAAACGGGCCGTGCCATGTCTAATAGGTCAGCCGAAAGGCCATCCGACCGTTCGTGACGGAAAGCCGATGTTCTCCAGCAATCTCTACTATCTCGACGAACGCCGTGGGCTCGCTCGCACCTTCAGCCGCTGGTATCGCCTCGGGCCGCGCGTGAGCCCCGACTTCTGGAACAGCAGATACCCGTGAGATTGCGCGATCTCTTCCACACGGTGCCACGGCCGCATCGGACCGCCGCCGCACTGCGGCACAGTTTCCCTCGCCGGCAGTGATGCCTTTGGACTAACCGCTGCTGAAGCAGACCGTCCGGTCCCGATGCAGAAGGCTCGGCCCGAAGGCTACCACTGCGACGTGCGGTCACTTCGAGCCTACGGCGTTCGCAGTCATCGTCTGATCCCGTTAGCCCACGGTCTTTAGCCGGCCCGGTCCGGCTGCAAACAAACGAGCGTTTTGGAGCACAGCATGAAAGCTTGGATATTCTCCGACCTGCACTTGGAAGACGGTAAAATCTGCCCGGTTTCCACCGTCCCAGAGGCTGATATCTGCATTTGCGCCGGTGACATCACAAATAAGCTGGTTCGAAGCATCCGGTTTCTGGGTGAGTGCATATCGCCCCACATGCCCGTGCTCTTCGTTCCTGGAAATCACGAATACTACGGATCGTCGATCCGCGAGGGATATCAGGAAGGTCTTCGGGAGGCCGAAGACTATCCCGACGTCCACCTGCTCCATCAAGAGGTCGCAATTTTCGAAGGGTTCCGTTTCGTCGGGGCGACTTTCTGGAGCGACCTTCAATTGTTCGGCACACCGCAAATTTCCATGTTGGAAGCGCAGAAGGGGATGACGGACTATCGGCAGATCAAACTGTCGAAGAAGCCTTTCAAGCGGTTCTCGGCCAGGCATGCACAAGGACTACACTGGGAAGACAATTTATTCATTCAAAGGGCGCTTTGGGACGAAGCAGCACTCCCGACGATCGTGGTGACGCACCACGCGCCGAGCATATTGTCGGTACCTCCGGAATTCATCGACGATCCGGTCGCCCCTTCCTTTGCATCAAGGTTCGAAAAACACATAATAAAATATCGGCCTCGTCTTTGGATCCACGGGCATCTCCACAACCGATCTGACTACATGATCCAAACAACACGAGTGATCTGTAATCCTAAAGGCTATGTCGATGAGCACGAAAAGTCAGGCTTTGACCCTTATCTCGTCGTCGACGTCACTGCGTAATCGAATGCCACCGGCTGCTGGCGCGACGCAGCCGCCGCCGCCCAAGTCGTTCAAATAGCGCACGGGAGATCCACCCACATGGCAGCTAGAAACCCACGTACTTGCTATCGGATGCCTCTCCTTCAACGACCGCCTCATGTGTGCCTTCGGCCTCTTTACGAGGCGTTTGCTCGATGCGGCGCTTACTGATCCTTTTCGGCGCTTGGTCCCTCATTTGCATCATCGTCACGTGATCGGTTGACGGATCTGCAATATTAGCAAAGGCATCGAGCCGCCCTAGCGCATGTAGAGCCATCGCCAGCGTATTAAGTCCGACGCCCGGATCCCCTTTTTCCAATCTGTGCAATGTCGCCCGCGAGATTCCAATGCGAGTTGCGAAGTCGTCGACTGTGATTTTCCTGACGCGGCGGGCCAGCGAGATATCATCCCCAATCTTTTGCAAAACCCGTTCGACACGCGGATAGACGACCGCTCCCCTCGCGACCTTTTTCTTGCTTTCGGGCATGCTACACATCCGTCATTGAACCACTTAGGTCGCATATATGGCACGTAACCATCGTCTACGCTAATAAACCACGACACAAAACGGCGGCACCAATTTCGACCGGCCGGGTTGACGACCCCGCGCCATGATCGTCGAATGAAGAATACACAAGAGTTCAAGACAATGCCGAGTGCACTGCTCGATCCCGTTATCCTTCCCCATACCAATCAGAAGCTCGCAAGCGACCGTCTGAGGATGATGCTCAGCCCCCTCGGCGGCAGGTTTGCGGAAATGACGCAAGATGAAAGCGATGCAATCATTTCGCTTATTCTGACGGTCTTCCGCCCCGAAGTTTCCAAAATCCAAAACGGCAATCGATGACAGGGTTCGACCTTGGCGTTAGCTGCGTTGCCGCCTGCTCTGGCGATGGGTGTCGTTGATGGCTTACAAGCGGGAGGTTGCCACCGGCGTCCGTCCAGGATCTCATTTTCTCGTCGTGCTACCGCGCGTCCAACTAATCGGCCCTTGCGGCCGATGAGTTTCCGGATGACCATTTTCCTAGAGCCAATTCTAGGGAACTCCAAATGTCGAACACCACAGTGCCGTCATCCACTCAGCCATCCATTCATCCCGCCGCCCTAACCTCAACGGAATGCGCTTTCTCCCTCACCTTCTTCGGCAAATACGACGAGGGAGAGCGAGACGTTGCTGGACCTACGCTTTCGATGGCAATCACCGAAATCCTACCCGCCATAGCTCGCGGCGTGGCTCACTCACGTGCGGTTTTCGGCGCGCGCCGTATGGCTAAGACCGGGAGGACGTACGGATGTCTCGAGGTGGCGTTTCCAGACGAGGACGAACGACCGACAGATGGCTACAGGGAATGGGGTGTTCGGCATTCAGTCACCTTCGACGATGAGATCGAGATATTCGATGCATCCGAAGAATTCGACACCGCGGAGGGCTGCCTGCGCTATCGCGCTCAGGAACTTGGCGACGACGAGAAGTCGCTCGAGACTATTCAAGACGGCGTTCAGAGATATGTGGAGGCCTTTGACAATTTTGCGCTTTGGGACCCCAAGGCCTCCCTGGATATCGAGAAAGGCTTGGATGATCTCTTCGAAGATCGCGACTGGACGCTATTTATTAGCCGCGCTGAACTCCAGGTTCCAGACGTGTCGATATCGAACGCAACGCTTGTTCCCCACGAGGATGCTTGGCTCCTGAAGTTCGACTACGTCAACGGCTCTGACAGCGGTACTGAAATGGAATACGTGTACGAGAAGAGGGGGCGGATGTACGTCACGCGTTCCAGCTACAGTGCATTGCGAGCCGCGATCCCGGCATTCTCGGGTCGTCAACTGGCCAAAGTGTACGATACCCTGCAGGAGGCGCTGGATGGTATTGCCGCTGGCGCTCTAACGCACGGATGAGGGGTTTGTTAGCCGCCGCGTAGGGCCGCGAAAAGTGCGCTGCGCGAAGCGCGAGAGGCGACCCCTCACCTCCGCTCTGACAGCGTTTGCCAGGATGGTCTTTCTCTCTCGCCTTTTATTCATCGAGCCATCCGAAGGCCCGTCTATCAAGCAGACCGCATTGTCGAGGAAAATGGCGGAGCGCTTTGCATGTTTGCGTCCGATTCGCGCAAAGCAAAAGATTAAATCAATGTTTAAGAGAAGATGGACAGGAGAATTACTACAGCGTGCGCAATGACGCGTATCAGACAGCATTATAAGCAGTTTACCCATTGGACGCCTGCCCGCCCAGAATTAAGGAACAAGAAATGTTCCGGGCAATATTTCCAAAATTGCCTTTCCATCGCCTCGGCCGGCGGAAGACAACTATTATGACAATAGTTTAGCCGGAAATGACTTCTGATCGTCTAAGTCCGAATATCCGTGGGTCATCAAATGCCACAACTGACAATCAGCCGTCTGCTTTTCCTTTTTGCTCTTCTGGTCACCGCAGGCCTCGTCGCCGCTCTGTATGTCCAGACTTACGCGATGAAACGGGGCCAAATTGAAGGTCCGCTCTATCAAGAAATAGCGATCCAGAGAGATTTGCCGGCGGATCTCGTCCCGCCTCCGCTGTTCGAAGTGGAGGCTTACGCAGCGGTTTATGAAGCAAACTTCCATCCTGACCGCCGCGCCAGAGCGATAGCTCGAATCTACGAGCTAAAAAAACGTTACGATGAACGCAAATCGGTTTGGACGTCGGCATCCCTTCCGCCTTCAGAAGCTGCAATTCTCAATGAAAAACTAATACCGGCATCTGACAGGTTTTGGTTTGTCACGCTGGAGCAATTCGTGCCGGCGGTCGGGAAACGCTACGACACCATGATGGCCATCATGGATGACTTAGCTCGCGCCTATGAGAATCAGCGGGAGGCCGTCCTCGAACTTAGCGACCTTGCGTCTCAGATATCGGCATCCAACGAACGCACCGCGGTTGACGAGGTCGATTGGCTGGGCACGAGCGCACTCTATGGCGGCCTTCTGGCGGTTCTGGTCTTCGTCGCGGGCGTTATCTTCATTCGAATCCGCGCAATCGCACCGCTCTCGTCGATAACTGCCTACATGGAAAGACTTGCAGCCGGGGAAAGTCAGTGTGCTGTGCCCTTCAAAAGTCGGGTCGACGAGATTGGGATGATTGCGAAGGCTCTAGAGGTCTTCCGGTTGGCGGGAATTCAAAAAGCAAACCTCGAAATCGAAGTGGAGGCTGCAAGCGTCGAGCGGATGAGAGAGCAGCAGGCTCGTGAGGCGGACGCCATGAGGCGTGCCAACGATACTGCCGCGGCCGTTGGGCGGCTGGGGGCGGCCTTGGAGGGGCTCGCCAACAGCAATCTGGAGGTACAAATCTCCGAGGCATTCAGCCCCGAATTCGATCAGATTCGACAGGATTTCAATCGGTCGGTTGAAACGCTTCAGGTGACGCTCGAAAGGGTGATGGAGGGAACCAGCGATGTTCGAAGGGCTGGCGGCGAACTCAGTTCCGGCGCAGATCAAATGTCAAGGCGCACGGAACAGCAGGCTGCTGCCCTCGAGGAAGCGTCCGCGGCACTCGAGCAGATTACCGCTACAATAGGACAACTTACGAAAAGCACGGAAGCGACACGTCAACTCGTTGGCCAAGCGCGCGCCCGTGCGGAGGCCTCGACCGAAGTCACGAGGAATGCGGTTGAAGCGATGAATCGTATCGAGCGTTCGGCCAACGAGATCGCGCAAATCATTAGTGTAATCGATGAGATCGCCTTCCAGACAAATCTGTTGGCCCTGAACGCAGGAGTGGAAGCCGCACGAGCAGGAGAAAGCGGCAAGGGGTTTGCGGTCGTCGCGAGCGAAGTTCGCGAACTCGCCCAGCGTTCCGCCAGCGCTGCTAAACAGATCAAGCTCCTGATCGACAACTCGACGCTGGAAGTTAGTCAAGGCGTAAAGCACGTTGGGGAGACCGGGAAGGCTCTTACCGAAATCAGTTCGTTTGTCGCCTCTATCGACATCAAGGTCGATGATATTGTTGTCGGGATTAAAGAGCAGTCCACCGGCCTGCGCGAAACCTCCGCCGCAATTCATTCTCTCGACAGCACCACTCAGCAAAACGCAGCCATGGCTGAAGAGACAGCCGCGATGAGTAACGCGCTGCGGGATCAGGCCACCGTTCTCTCAGAAGAAGTCGAGAAGTTCCAACTCCCAAAGCGCAACACCGTGAGAGTGCATGGGCGCGCAGCGGACACAAGATTTCACGCAGCCTAGCGGCCAGACGACACTAGCGGAAAGGTAAATACTATGAACATCCGACTTCAAAAGGCCGCCATCGGAGCAGCCGCATCAGTGGGCCTCTTGGTTGCAATGGAAACCTCCTCATCGGCCGGCCAGTTGACCTTGGGCTATGTCGTGGCGAGCCTCAAAATTCCTTTCAACGCCGCCACCAAAAAGGGTTTCGAGGAGGCGGCCGCGGAGGCCGATGTCAAGACGATCGTCCTGGATCCGGAAGGAAATGCTGGGAAGCAAGCAGCAGCGATCAACGACCTCATTTCCCAGGGCGTAAACGGAATTGGTTTCCTCCCAATGGATTCGAGATTGGCCGAAACCTTTGCCGATAAGAGCGCCGCTCGAAATATCCCGAGCGTCTCAGTGGCGGTCCAGGTTGGCGATAGCAAAACTCGGGAGATGAGAGACGTGTTTCCGAGTCTGTCTGCCCTGGTGACCACTGACGATGTGGCCATCGGTGAGCGCGCGGGCGAACTGGCGACGACGCTCCTGCCTAAAACCCATTCCGCAAAAATCGCAGTTGTCGAAGGCGCTCATGGCTATTCGGCCGTCACTCAAAGAACTGAAGGTTTCCGCGCAGCTCTGGATAAAGCAGGAATCCAATATCAGATCGTAGCGTTGCAGGAAACCGACTGGACACCCGAGCAGGGAATGGCTGTGTGCAACAACATGCTGTCGACGACACCCGATCTGGACTTGATATTCAGCCAGGCTGATCCGATGGCAATTGGATGCGCTAAAGCGTTGCACATGTCGGGTTCAAGCGCAAAGTTAGTCTCGACCGGTGGTGGATCGCTCGAAGGCAACAACGCCATCGCCAATGGCGACCTGGACGGCTCAGTCTGCACGCGTCCGGAGCTTTTGGGACGGCTAACTTTTAAGGTGCTTTACGAGGCGGCAACAAATCCGAAATCACAGAAGGCGCAGTTCGTAACCTACGACAGCGCGGTCATCACAAAGGAAACATTGAGAAATTGCCCGCCCGAATGGTGAAGACGTTCGCTCCTGTCGGCCGCCGGTGATTTCCACCCGAGCGCCTGCTCCGGGTTTCCGCCGACCCCATAATCGTAGCACACATGATGTAAAGCTGCCCTCCACAAACGTGAGGGCGGCTTTGTTCGCGGCGAGTTTTGTCCGTCAATTTCGCATAAGAACGCAACTATCAACCTAAATGTCTGCCAGTTTCGCATAAGAAAGAGTTTTGTCCGTCGGTTTCGCACAACAGAGACTTTCGCTGCGGGTTCAATCCTTCCCTTGTTTTGTCGCATCCACGCTTTACCCTCTCTGGGATGCATCATCTTCGCTACCAGGTCCTGAAAAATACCGCCGACAAGTATTGGTCGGTCGTCGATGTTTTTACCGGTTGGCCAGCGGAATATCATGGTGTCGTCCTCGATACGCTAGATGCCCACGAAGCCGACAAGATGGTGGACATCGTGAACCTCAACGACTACGCGCGTCGGGGTCAGTTGCGTCCCCTCCAGTAAGAAACCCTCTTCCTAAGAAAGGTGTCTGGTGCCCATTAATCCTTCTGTTCGATACTCAGCGTTCCTCTTCGATATGGACGGCACTATTTTGAGTTCCGCCGCCGCCGCTGAGCGGGTTTGGGGAGCTTGGGCGCAGCGCCATGGTCTGATTCCCGCGGAATTTCTGCCGACAATGCATGGAAAGCGCGGCGTTGACACCATCAGCCAGTTGGGGCTTCCGGGCGTTGACCCCATTGAAGAAGCTGCGTCGATCGAACGAGCCGAGATCGAAGATGTGGACGGCGTTGTCGCTATTCCCGGGGCACAGGAGTTCCTCGCTGCCTTGCCGTCCGACAACTGGGCCATCGTCACCTCTTCGAGCAAAGCACTTGCACTTCGTCGCTTGGAGGCCGCGGGGCTTGCCGTACCCCGGTTCATGGTCACTGGCGAAGATGTTAAGATTGGAAAGCCCAATCCGCAGGGCTATCTCTTGGGCGCAGAGCGGCTCGGCGTTGCGCCCTCCGGATGTCTTGTCTTCGAAGATGTGGAAGCTGGTGTCAAAGCAGGTATCGCCGCCGGATCGGCTGTGGTGATTATTGAGCACGCGGGGCACAAGTTAGAGACGGCTGCCAATTATTCGATCCCCGACTACACAGGGATTGCTCCTGTCATTCGCGCCGACAGGTCGATTTCAATCGCTGAGAAGAGCTAACTGACGCCGCCATCCTTCCGATCACGCTGGCCGGCCCCTCGAATGCTCGTAGATGTCGCGGCGACAGGGTTGATGATCAGAAAGCTGTCCTCCAACCCCTCTTCCAATTGACTCGCGATTTCAGCGCTCATGGTTGGGCGCGCACCTGGAACAGGCTCCAGGCCCTTACTGCCGCATCAAAATTGCTTCCATCGGTCGTGCCGGGTGATACCTGAGCCCTCGCCTGCTTCAGCGAAAAATCGATGATCGGCATTGGCCATGACGCGGATCTCGGATCATCAAGCAATAGCCACAGGTTATATCCGATGTCTGGACAGTATGTCTGGTCTGCTGCCAATCAAGTATATGAATAGACACCGACCAATCGGCAAGGACGCTGGAGCTATCGGCCGCCTCGCAGACATCGGAAATCGTCAAACGTGATAGCTGCCATGATGGGTGGCCGAAATCTAACTCGACCGGAACCCCAACTCTCTATCGGCAAAGCGAGGAAAAAGTGCCCCATTCACAACGGAAAGAGAATTCGGACATCAATCTCGTCGAGAGATACAAGCCTTTGGGAATTATGGCAGTCCGCGCTGCGACGGAGATCAGACCACGAGAGACGTCGCGTCGCGAGCCTCGAACGCCGACTGAGCAACGAGTTCCGAAAGGGCTGCTAAACAGCTATCAAGGAAACGATTGACGAAAACCGCCGACGGGGGCCTAAAGGTGAGTGCTTCGACGAATTTCAATGCCGAACTTCACGCGCGCCCCTCAATTTACTTCAGCGGACCTTCTCTGGTTGAGCATGTTGCGTTCATGCCCGCTTCAACGCAGACGCAAGGAATCGCCGAAATCCAGCAGACGAACGCTATGAGCGATGACGGAATTAGGGTGCAAATCGAGCACCACACAGAATTCACGACAGTGACGAGGGTCACGCCGCTCAAACTGCCTGTGCAGGAATGGCCACAGGAAACGCGTTTCCATAAGGATTTTGGCGTTACCACTACACCCTCTCAATTGATCTGTAGGGTCTCAGTATTGGTTCTCGATTCGCCGCCTGAAGATCTCTCTCCGATCCTCAGACAGTATGGGTTCGGCGACACGGCCGCATCTGCTATTGGCGGTAGCGCGGCGCAGGTTTGCTCGGATTTCGTCGTGGGCCCCGGCGAGAGCAGCCGAATCCTTTTGTTCAACGCCGAACTGAACGCTTATCGGCTGGGTCGAATGGTACGGCGGATTTGCGAGATTGAAACCTATCGGTCGATGGCCCTGTTGGGCCTACCAGAGGCCCGACGCCTCGCACCGGTGCTGAAGGACTTCGACGAGAAGCTAACCGATCTTACGAACCGTCATCTGAACACTCCCGCCGAAGAGCACAAGAGGCTCCTCGACGAGATTTCCACGCTGTCAGCACACGTGATCTCCGCAACCGCGGAGACGCGAAACCGCTTCGGGGCGACAGCGGCGTACGCAACCATCGTGGAAGAGCGCATAGCCGAGCTGCGCGAATCCCATGTCCCCGGCTTTCAGCGGTTCGGTGTCTTCGTTGCAAGGAGATTCAAGCCGGCGGTTCGAACTTGTGCTGCGACAGCACTGCGACTGGAACAGCTGTCGCATGCCACGATGCACCTTCTCGATTTGCTGCAAACTCGGATCCAAGTTGAAATTGAATACCAGAACACTGTCCAAATACGTGCAATGGCCGAACGCGCGGCGGTCCAACTGAAAATCCAACGAGCGGTGGAAGGGTTTTCGATCATAGCAATCAGCTACTATCTCCTTAGCTTGCTGAAGATGACCGCGGAAACTCTCGATCACACCGGCGTCCACATTGGGTCGATCGCGATGCTAGCTTCTATTCCGGTCGTTATCGCGGCGGTCGCGCTAACCGTACTTCGGGTCCGACATGCTCTTCGCTAGCAAGGCGGATTTGTCGCGCATCCGCCGGCCTGGTAGTGCAGTTTTGCCATTGAAGAGCACGCCTATTAGTGAGGCAATCTAATAACGGCTAGCAAAAAAACCTGCCTAATGCGGGTTGGCTGCCGTCCTTATATCCGTTGACATGAAAATCGACCGGACCGCGCGATTTGTTCAACAGGGATGGCGCGGGAGGGAGTCTTTGACCGCGGCTCTCGCTTTGAGGCCTGCCCTGTCGCGGTCGCAACGCCCGAGCGGTCATCTAGGAGCCCTGAACCATATGGCGAAATTTCTCAATACCCTGGCAGCTCTGGTGTCCGCAGGAGCCCTGAGGCGAGATGAAGCCACGGCCGCTCCACCGATAGGAGATCCGGCTACTCAATACATCGAACAGGAACTCAGTCGCGAAGAGCTGCGAGGTCTCAACACCATTTTCTGGGGTCGATCTGCGGCGCTTGCCATCTTATCCCTCTGGGCCCTAACCCTGCCCTTCGAACGTTCAGGCGGCTACCTTTCCGCGTTGCTCGCATTCGGTATTCTTGGGGCGCTGCCCCGGCTTCTTGTTAAGCACGGCCTACAGCGCAAAATCGTCCTCGCCATATTTGTCCTTCTCGATGTTTCGGTGTTGACCTTCCTACTGATCGTACCTCCCCCGTTTTACGTCGACGACTGGACGCCGCAGATCAACCTGCGCCTGCCTAACTTCCTGTATGTTGGCATCTACATTGTCAGTATGGCCCTGAGCTACTCGCCATGGCTTGTCCTATTTTCTGGGTTTATGGCAGCGGTAGCCTGGACCATTGGCTTCGCTTGGGTCGCGACCCTTCCGGGATCTGTGCTTTCAAGCTCTAGAAAGACACTCGACACCGGCATGTCGTCCGAGGCCGTGATAGCGAGCTTTCTCGATCGCAACACGGTCAGCCTCACATCTTGGTATAACCAAATACTGTTCATTGTCTTGGTGACCTTGATGCTGACGGTCACTGTATGGCGTTCCAGGCAGCTTGTCAGAAAGCAGGTGGCGGCCGAAAAGGAACGCTCGAACTTGGCCAGGTATTTTTCGCCGAATATTGTCAGTTCACTTTCAAGCGATCTGTCGGGCCTGGACCGGTCAACTACGCAGCACGCAGCGGTGCTCTTCGCGGATATGGTTGGTTTCACGGCCATTTCCGAAAGATCTTCACCGAACGAGATCATGGTGCTGCTACGCGAATTTCACGGTCGCCTCGCGAAGGTCACGTTTCAGCATGGAGGGACGGTCGACAAATACATTGGCGATTCCATCATGGTACATTTCGGTACGCCTGAACCTCAAGGGGACGATCCCGTCAGGGCACTAGCCTGTGCCGAAGCTATGATAACGGAGATCGAACGCTGGAATGCCGAACGAAGAGCGTCGCAACTAGATTCAATCCAAATCGGAATTGGGGTGCACTTTGGCGAGGTCGTGGTCGGCAATACCGGACACAGTCGGCGGCTGGAATACACGGTGCTTGGAGACACCGTGAACGTGGCAAGTAGGCTAGAGCGTCTTACGAGAGGCTCGCCGTCTCACGTCATGGTCAGCAATGACCTCCTATCAGCGATCCGGAACAGGGGCGTCGATCCCCGCACCGTGATGCCCGGCCTGCACGCCGATCAATCCCGTCGCGTCCGCGGCCGCGACGCGCCAATTGCCGTGTGGTGTCGCGCAACAGGAACTCCGACGATCACGCAGGCGTGAAATCAGTTCAGTAGAGCCTTTCAGCGAAATTGCTTTATTATCCTCTCTCCAACATGAGAAGGATTCATCAGTGGCCCGCGAGTCGATCAACGATTTGACTGCATTTACTGAAGTGGCCCGCGAACGTAGCTTTACCCGCGCCGCCGCCAAGATGGGCGTGTCCCAGTCAGCGTTCAGCCACACCATACGGCAGCTTGAAGCTCGACTTGGTGTTCGCCTACTCACTCGAACCACACGTGCGGTTTCGCTGACGGCCGCGGGGGAACGGCTGCTGAACGGCGTCGGACCCCATCTCGATGAAATCAATGCCCACGTGGAAGCCTTGAGCGCGCTCAAGGACAAGCCTGCCGGCACTATCCGACTGTCTGCGTCCGACTACGCAATCAGCCATGTTCTTTGGCCCAAGCTTCGGAAATTCCTTCCGCAGTACCCTGACATCAACGTCGAATTGATTCTAGATAACGGCCTCACTGACATCGTCACCGAAAGATACGATGCGGGCGTCCGCATGGGTGAGCACCTCGCCAAAGACATGATTTCCGCCCGAATCGGGCCCGACTTCAGCCTTGCCGTTATCGGTGCACCCGCATACTTCACGGAGCACGGCGTTCCTTCACACCCCAAGGATTTGGTCGACCACACCTGCATAAACTTTCGACTTCCGAGTTCGGGCGGGCTCTACGTTTGGGAATTCGAGGAGAACGGACAGGAAATCAGGATCCGGGTAGACGGACAGCTTGTGTTCAATAACACCTTCAACGCTCTCGAGGCAGCACTGGATGGCTTCGGCCTAGCCTATATCCCGCTGGAAATTGTAACACCGTATATCGCTGAAGGGCGCTTGCAACACGTTCTCCAAGAATTCTCACCTCCCTGGGATGGTTACTATCTTTACTACCCCAGCCGACGTCAGTCCTCTCCCGCGTTTGCTGCGTTGGTCGATGCACTAAGGCACCGAGATTAGATATTCTCCACCTGAGTTTCGCCTACAGGCCGGATTGCTTTACGTCTTCGGCCTCTCCGTCGCCACGCGACCATCACTATGTGGGTAAGGACCGCCGGGATCATAAACACCGCGATCCAATGTGCGAAGAACGGCGCTACCGAGGCTGTAAAGTCCCAAAACTCGAGGCTGTAATTGAATGTGAGCTTCGTCCATACGCCGAGTATCCGGAAGCTGGAAACCCCTTGAACAAGAGCAACAGTGCCTATCCCCCAGAGTATTGTCTTGAGCGCTCGATTGGACTGGTTCACTCCAAGTCGATTAAAAAGGCCCGCGCGCGAACGCTCCCAGTGCAAGCCAACGTGTATTCCGGTGGCCACAACGACCCAATATGCCGAGAACCAATGTATTTCCCGCAGATAAGGAAAATCCGGGATCGGTAACGAGGCTAGCACTGTTTTCGATATGACCACGCTGGTAATCGACAGTACTGCCATGTTGGCGATAAGGCCCAAATGTAGCGCCACTTCGAATGCGCGCTTGCTATCGTAGGTGCCACGTCTCAGTTTCCTGAACCACGCGCGATTGAGGTAAATGTGCCAGCACAGCAGCACGAAAAGGCCGGTGCCAAACAGTTCGTGCGGTACGTTGTCGAGCCACCAATAGGCAAGCGACAAAAGTAGAAGTGCAAGCATGCATGTCGGCAGCGCGATACGCTGCAGAAGGAAGACTCTGAACATTCGCGTTTCCGGCGCTAGTATCTAATCACTTGAAGGCCGTTGCGTCAGTGAAGGTGAACATGAATTGTTCCTCTTCGCGCGATCGATGGCAGGAGTAGCATTGAGCCACATTCTCGTCCGCTTTGATCGATTGATCGGGCCAAAACCACTGATAGGCCCACTCAGAGGAGCCTTCGCCCACTTTCTGAGCCACTAGATAGCGGTGTAGAACATCGCTCTGATAGTCCACAAGGACCACATGCGTTCCAACGGCTACGGGTTGGCCAGCCTTGATCGCGCTGAGAGCCTCTGGGGTCGTTAGCATATGCTCGCGGGTCACGCCCCTTCGCACCGTCGTGTAATGGACAAGGTTATCCAATGCAGGGAAGGACACGGCGTTCGCAGCGGCAATTGCTGACCTCGTCCCGCTGAGGCCTTGGGTCGAAAAGTACCCTCCAATGAAAACAGCCAGCCCAGCAGTCAGTGCACCGCTCCAGCTCGCGACGGTCTTGCGCTTCATTTAGCAACCCTCTTTTCGTCGATGCCGGTCCTCCCGTCGGCACCAGATCCACATGTCGGATAACCTGCTTCGGTATTTCGGCCGGCAGTCAGATAATCCGTAGCAAATTGCGTTCTTCGGGATTAGCGCCCAGCAGACGCTTGCCGTTATGAGGTTTTCTCATCAATCAATGTGTACGGCGTCGCCAAGATCGAGGCAGAGCTTAACGTCGAATGAAAAATCTGATTCAAACGGTGCACTCTGAAGTTGGTGGCGATGCGAATGCCGCATCGCCACCTCAAACGTCAGGCGACGTCTGGTAGCCCACCAATAAGCTTGTCCAACGTAATCGGATAATGCCGCACCCTTACTCCGGTCGCGTTGTAGATCGCGTTGGCGACAGCAGCGGACACACCGCACAGGCCGAGTTCGCCTACGCCTTTCGCCTTCATCGGCGATGACATTGGATCTGCCTCTTCCATGAAGACGACTTCCTGATGTGGGATGTCGGCGTGCACCGGAACTTCGTATCCAGCGAGGTCGTGGTTGACGAAGAAGCCGCGACGCGTGTCGACAGCCAGCTCTTCGGATAAGGCCCCGCCTACCCCCATTGTCATGGCTCCGATGACTTGGCTGCGAGCTGTTATCGGATTCAGGATACGGCCAGCCGCACAGACAGCGAGCATTCGCCGGACGCGGGTTTCTCCGGTGGCGATATCAACGCCTACTTCGACGAAATGTGCACCGAAGGTGGACTGTTGATGGGTCTCGGCCAGATCGCCCCACTCCATGCCGTCCTCGCCAGATAGACCATCCGGTCCGGCAGCTTCCGCCAGCGGTACAGAACGATTGCCTGACCGTACCTGGCCGCTCTCAAAGACCACGTCGTCGGTATTGAACCCGAGCTTCTGCGCGATCGCCTCGCGAAGCTTCACGCAGGCTGCGTATACCCCCGAGGTGGAACAGTTCGCACCAAATTGTCCACCGGAACCCGCCGAGACCGGAAAACGGGAATCGCCAAGCTGGACAGCTACGCGATCCACTGGAAGACCGAGCATTTCGGCGGCTGTCTGCGCGATGATCGTATAGCTGCCAGTTCCGATGTCCGTCATATCCGTTTCGACCGTCGCTATCCCGTCTCTTCCGAGGCGCACGCGCGCGGCGGAAGGTAGGAGCAGGTTGTTACGAAACGCGGCAGCCACGCCTAGGCCAACCAGCCAGTTTCCTTCCCGTTGCGAACCGGGCTTACCTCGCTGGTCCCATCCGAAACGCTCTGCGCCGAGCTTGAGACACCCAACCAGATTCCTCTGCGTGAAGGGTCGTTCGGGCTTCTCGGGGTCAACCTGAGTATCATTGAGGACGCGGAACTCGACCGGATCCATGCCGACTTTCTCAGCGATCTCATCGATGGCGATTTCAAGTGCCATCAAACCAGGAGCTTCCCCCGGTGCCCGCATCGCATTGCCTTCGGGCAAATGCAGGGTCGCCAGCCGCATGGCAGTCATCCGATTTTGTCCCGCATACAAGAGTCGCGTCTGGTTTACAGCGGTCTCCAGCTGACCTCCAGGCTGGTCGCCCGACCAGCTTTCATGAGCGATTGCCGTTATTTTCCCGTCGCGTCCCGCGCCAATTCTAAGACGTTGGATAGTGGCGGGGCGATGTGTCGTGTTGTTCGGCATGAACGGACGTGGAAGCGCCACTTTGACCGGTCTGCCCGCGGCCTTCGCTCCGAAAGCGGCGAGCACCGCGTCGGCTCTCAGAAATAACTTTCCGCCAAATCCACCACCGATAAATGGCGACATAAGATGTACATCGTCCTTGTCGATGCCAAGGGTCGTGGCAAGGTCAGACCTCCACCAGTCAATCATCTGGCTGGACGTCCAGACGGTCAGCTTATCACTATCCCAAGCGGCGATCGAAGCGTGGGGCTCCATCATTGAGTGCGATTGATCTGGCGTGGAGTAACTCTCGTCCAGGGTCACCTCGGCAGTTCTGAAAGCGCCTTCGAAGTCGCCGACCGCAGTGTCGGGCTGCAGCTTCTCGTCCGGCTTGACCGCCATGTCCTTGGCTCTTCTGAGATCGAAACTGCCCTCCCTCACTTCGTAGTCGACCTTTAGATGCGAAGCCGCGGCTCGGGCCTGCTCGAAGGTTTCAGCCACGACGACCGCGATCGCCTGGTGATAGTGCTGGACCTCATCGCCGCCAAAGAGGTTTGCAGTATTGAATTTCCCTTTCTCGCGCTTTCCCACCTCCAATGCCGTTACGACGGCGAGTACGCCCGGAGATTTCTTTGCCTCGTCCGCGTCAATAGACCGGATGCGACCCTTCGCGATCGAGGCTCCCACGGGATAGCCGTAAGCGTACGGGAAATTCGGGTCATGCCACTCGTAAGCGTACATCGCCCGGCCGGTGGTCTTGAGTTGACCGTCGATACGGGGAACGGGCTGACCGACGACCTTCATCTGATCAATAGGATTTTGGGTAGCAGGTGTGTCGAATTTCATCGTCGTTACCCCCTTGCCTCGACGATCACAGCGCCAAGCGTTCGCTCGACGAGATCAATCTTGAAGCGGTTCTGATCGGTGGGACGTGCGTCGGCGAGCACTTCGTTTGCGGCAGCCCTCGCGCCATCTTTGAGCCTGTCATCGGCGGAGGATGTCCGCCACGGTTTGTGGGCAACGCCACCCACGGCAAAGCGGCCTGTCCCATCTGGTTGGATGACCGCGCCTATCGACACGAGCGCAAACGCGTAGGACGCCCGATCGCGAACCTTACGGTAGATTTGCTTGCCTCCGATCGGTGGAGGCAAAACCACCGCCGCAATGAATTCACCCTGCTCGAGCGCCGTCTCGATGTGAGGCGTATCGCCTGGAAGACGATGAAAGTCCGCGATCGGAATTGAGCGCTTGCTGCCGTCTCCCTTCACGGTTTCAACCGTCGCATCGAGCGCCCGCATTGCAATAGCCATGTCGCTCGGGTGGGTGGCGATGCAGGAGTTACTGCTTCCGACTATCGCGTGCTGACGAGAAAACCCGCCGATCGCCGAACAGCCGCTTCCTGGCTGGCGCTTGTTGCACGGCTGGTTCGTATCGTAGAAGTACGGACACCGAGTCCGCTGTAGCAGATTGCCTGCCGTTGTCGCTTTATTTCGCAACTGGCCGGATGCACCCGCGACCAGAGCACGAGTGAGAAGGCCATAATCGCTCCGGACCTTTTCATGGCTTGCAAGATCCGTGTTCCTGACAAGCGCGCCAATTCGAAGGCCGCCGTCTGGTGTGGGTTCTATTTTATCCAGACCGACGCCGTTGACATCGATCAGGTGCGTGGGCCGCTCAATCTCCAACTTCATCAAGTCAAGAAGGTTGGTACCACCGGCGATGAATTTGGCCTCGGGGTTCGCCGCAATAGCTTTCGCCGCAGCCTCCGCTGTCGAGGCACGTTCGTAGGTAAACGCTCTCATGCCTTGATCCCCGCGACTTCCGAAATTGCATCCAGAATGTTCGAATAAGCGCCACATCGACAGATGTTCCCGCTCATCCTTTCTCGGATCTCCGCGGCGGTCAGTTGAGCCTTGACCGAAAGGTCACTGGTGACGTGGCTCGGGATATTGGACTTGATTTCTTCGAGCACCGCCAAGAAGGAACAGATCTGACCAGGGGTACAGTATCCGCATTGAAAGCCGTCGTGTTTGACGAAAGCGGCTTGCATGGGATGGAGGTTTCCGGGCTGTCCCAAGCCCTCGATAGTCGTGATGTCGTCACCGTCGTGCATAACAGCAAGAGTGAGACAGGAATTGATACGTCGACCCTCCACGATCACAGTGCACGCACCGCATTGGCCATGATCGCAGCCTTTCTTCGTGCCAGTTAAGTGAAGATGCTCGCGGAGAGCATCGAGCAGTGTTGTTCTGTTGTCGATCCTTAGACTGTGATCAATGCCATTGACTGTAAGAACCGTTTCCGATGTCGGGTTCATTGTTTCTCCCTTGGACTGCGGGGCAGCCTTCACGTCTTCGGCTCCCACCGCCGCGATCGAGACGGCAGCGGACGAGATAAGTAAGTTCCGGCGCGAAACTTCAAGTTGGTTGGACAGCGGCATATCTCACTCCATCAGTTGCGTATTCGGCGGTGTTCCAGGCACGCCCAAGTCGCGCGTCTGATGGGAGATAGGTCACAGAGGTCCCAGGATTACCTCTTTTTCCCGCATACGGTTATCGAACGGTCTCATGAGTGGCCCACTTGAAGGGCCGAACGTCGACCCCGGCCTTTGCTCGTTCACTTGGTGATTACCGCATCTGGAGGACGATGGGGTTGCTGCTGACCGGCCCTGTGTGGTCCCGAAGGGCTCTGATGTCCTCGGCCTTGATCGGGCCGCCGTGGTTGCCCCATGCGGACCGTGCGTAAGTCAAGACGTCAGCGATCTCACGATCGGACAACTGCTCCCTGAACGAAGGCATTCGGTAAGAGTCGGGAATGCCATCCGTCACGACTCTGGCTGAACCATTGAGCGTTACATTGATCTGAGACGCGTTCTCCGACGAAAGGGATGAGGCTGCTCCTGCCAATGGTGGGATCCATTCGTTGCGTCCCTTGCCGTCCGATCCATGGCAGAAACTGCATTTAGCCTCGAACGTCTGCGCTCCCGGAGCAGCTCGCCGGTCAGAAAGCGTCGCCGATCCCGCATTCGTGGGATATTTCCAAGGGGGTCCGTCGCGCACCGGATCGCCCGGCAACGACTTGAGATACTTGCCGATGGCGCGCAGGTCCTCATCAGTCATGAACGCAAGCGAATTGTTGTAGGCTTCGCTCATGGAACCGAAGACGACCGCATGCTGGTTGCGACCGTTCTTGAGGAACTGAAAAATATCGTCCTCAGTCCATCGGCCGAGGCCCGTATTGTGGTCTTGACGGAGGCTCGGCGCATACCATCCATCGAGAAGGGCACCCGAAAGATAGAGCGGACTGGACTCGTCCAACGCCTTCTCGTTCATGGTAACCGCTCGCGGCGTATGGCAACTGCCACAGTGTCCCGCGCCCTGAACGAGATAAGCACCGCGGTTCCACACCGGGTCTTCCGCGGACTTCTGGACATAGGTGCCGCCCTCCGTAAAGACCGTGTTCCATAGCGCAAGCGGCCAACGCATGTTCAACGGCCAGGTTATTCCACTGACCTTGTTTTCTTTCGTTGCCGGCTCGACGCCGTTAATGAAGAACGCATACAGTGCTTTAACATCGTCGTCGTTCATCTTGGCGTATGAGGGATACGGCATTGCCGGGTAGAGGCGTCGACCGTCCGGCGTTACCCCTTGTCTCACCGCACGATCGAAGTCAGCCAAGGTGTAATTGCCGATTCCGGTTTGCTTGTCGGGTGTAATGTTCGTGGCGAAAATGGAGCCCAGCGGGGTTCCCATTTCCAGCCCGCCAGCGAAAGGCTTGCCATTGGGCAAGCTATGGCAAGCAACACAGTCGGCCTGTCGGGCGACATATTCGCCGCGTTGCACTAGGTCGGAAGAGAAGGTTTCCTGCGCCGGTTGCCCGTCAAAAACCGAGCCCGGAATCCGATTGACGAACCAAGCCAGTCCTCCACCCACGGCTACAACGACAACCAGAATTGCAATGAGTGCTTTTTTCAATGAATTGTCCCCAGAAAAACGAGTGGAAGCCAACAGGCGCAGAACGCCCTGGACTCCGCTGATCAACTACCGCGGCGTCACGACCGAAGATCAGCGGCTGGCGGTCGGAAAGTGATCAGCTATCGAAGGTATATCGCGAGAGGGGCATGCTTCGGATGCGCTGCCCGGTCAATGTGGAGACTGCGTTGGCTACCGCCGGAGGTATGGCCGGCAGGCCCGGTTCGCCCACGCCCCCCATCTTTTCTCCGCTCTCTACGATCTTCGTATGAACTCGAGGCATCCGTGACGGAGGCAAAATGGGGTAAAGATCGTAGTTCCGTGCGACCGGTAGTCCATTCTCATAGCGAACTTCCTCGAGCAGAACTTGGGAAAGTCCCAGTGCAACCGCAGAGTTGATCTGGGCATCGATGATTGCAGGGTTCACGATGCTGCCTGGATCGATCGCTTCCCAGACATCGTGAACCACGACCTCGCCATTCCGGATAGATACTTCCGCGATCGCAGCTGTGTGACTTCCGAAGGGTGATGCCATTGCAACCCCTCGAGCGCGGCGGCTGCCGTCTTCGGCAGTGAACGGCCCACGCTTCCATCCACCGGAAAGATCGCCGACCGTGTTCAAAAGAGTCGTCAGCCGCGCATTGTCCTTGAGGAGGCGAAGGCGTAGTTCAAATGGGTCCTGTTTACCCGCATCGGCCATTTCATCCAGGAACGTCTCATAGAAGAAGTCGTTCATGGAGTTGCCAACCGAGCGCCAGTACGCCAGCGTCGTGGGGCTTTTCACGTACAGGTGGGCGATGCGGTGATTGGGGATTGAATAAGGCTTCCCTGTGAGGCCCTCGACAGCGCCGTCGTCGATCTTGTCCGGATTATGCCCCGCGAGACCTTCGGTTGGACCTTCGCAAACGCTGACCGCCTCAATCGCTACAGGCATTCCGCTGCCGTCGACCGCCCCCCGAAATCTGACAGCCGCCATTGGGCGAAGTGGGTCGCGAAGGAACTCTTCCTCTCGCGTCCAGATTACCTTCACGGGTCTGCCTACCGCTTTCGCAAGCTGGATTGCTTGAGGATAAGGGTTGGCTGACGCATAGAGGAAATGCCGCCCAAAAAAACCTCCGAGCAACGGGCTGTGTACCCGCACCTGGGTAGTTTCGAGGCCTAGTGTTTTCGCGATATCACCCTGGAACATATCCGGTGCCTGGTTCGGCATCCAGACATCCAACGTTCCGTCATCGTTGAACCGGGCCAGCGCAGAAGGAGGCTCCAACTGAGCATGGTTCAGGTACTGGCTAAAGTATGTGGCCGAGATGACGGAATTTGCTTTCTCAAAGACACCACCAACGTCCCCCTCGTTTTCGGCATCCTTGCCGTCGCCCGGTTCTTTGGAAAGACGGTCACGGAACGCATCGGTCGAGAACTCGGCAGGCATATTGCGAAGGCCAGGGTTGTCTGGTTCCTTAGTTGGTTCCACCCAATCTACGACCAGCGCCTCCACCGCGCGCTTGGCATTCCACCACCGCTCGGCGACAACCGCGACGGCTCCCGAAAGGGAATGCACTGAATGGACACCAGCCATACCACGCACTTCACTCTCGTTCCTGATCTCCCCGACGGTAAGACCGAGTCTGGGTGCGTGCTGGACGGCAGCGTGTAACATTCCATCGGCTTTGCAGTCGATCGCGTAAGTCACCCTCCCAGTAGATTTGTCGGCGATATCCAGGCGCTTGAGCGGCTTCCCTATCCAGCGGAACTGAGACTTTTCCTTCAGCTTGACATCCGAAGCCGGCGGCACAGGAAGAGCCAGAGCGTCCGCGGCCAGCTCCCCATAGGTCAGAGTCCTGCCGGAGGCTGCATGCACAACGCGACCCGGTTCGGTTGTCAGGTCTTGGATCTGCGCACTCATCCGGTTCGCCGCGGCCTGCAAGATCATCAGGCGAGCGGACGCCCCCAAATGACGCATCGTGTCGTAACTCATGCGTACGGACATGCTGCCACCGGTGATACGCATTTTGCCGCCAACGACCTGATAGTCTGAGCCGGTCGGAGCGTTTTCAACGATGAAGGTTTCCGGGTCGATGTCCAGCTCCTCGCCCACGATCTGTGCCATGGCGGTAAAAATGCCCTGCCCTCCCTCAACAAACGGACTCATAAAGCGAACCGTGTTGTCGGGGCGAATTTCGATGAAGGCAGGCACACGCGTGCCAGGTGCGGCCGCCGCAGCCTCTTGTGCAGCGACGGGACGAACAGGAAGACCGAAGCCGAGAACAAGTGCTCCTGCAGCAGCGCCCACGGACGAGAGTAGAAAGCCACGGCGGGAAATATTCACCGGGGACCCGTTCGGAAATCTTTCCTTTGTTTCAATGTTCCGTGCGACCTCGTTCATAGCGCTCTGACCTCCAGGCCAGCAACGTCACGAACCGCAGCTTTAATGGCGTTGTAGGTGCCGCAGCGACAGAGGTTTACCATCACAGCAGCAATGTCTTCCTCTGTGGGTTTTGGGACTTCCTTGAGCAAAGCTGTCGCGGCCATGACCTGACCTGACTGACAGTAACCGCATTGCGGAACTTGATGGTTTATCCAAGCTGCGACGACCTTCTTCCCGACATCATCGGCTTCGATCGCCTCGATCGTCGTGATCTTCCGGTCAAATACGCTGTCGAGGGGAGTAACGCACGAGCGGACAACCTGCCCATCTATGAGAACCGAACACGCACCGCATTGCGCTAAGCCGCAGCCATACTTTGTTCCCGTAAGTCCAAGCTCGTCTCGGATGACCCAAAGGAGCGGTGTATCACCGCTCGACTCGACGTCGTAGGTCTGCTCGTTCACTTGTACTTTCATTGCGCCTCTCCAAAAGTCGTCATCGATTGTGATGCAAGACGTCCTCGTGACCGCTCCGCCAACGAGAAGCAGAACGGGGACAAAGCCGACTGCCGCAAACTTAGACCAACGTAACCAGCCCGATTACCCCGGCGGAAACGCATACGGTTATCGATTTAGCTCATGAAAGCGTCCGAGGACGGGATCAGCCACCGAGTGGCGTGCTCCGCCGTTCGATCCCTCGCGAAACGCAACGCTATCGCGCGTCCGATGCCCGAGGCCGCCCGTGATAACAGCCCTTTTGTCGCGCAAGGCGGCCCTGGTGAACCGCAGCCACTTCATCAGTATGTGGATCGAGAAGACACACACATCTGACTTGGAGGGCACCAAGTCAGATGCGTCGTAAGCGCCGTGATCCGTGGGCTGTGTCCCTTTAAGTTAGAAACTGCCCATTCCAACGACTAGCCATCGAGCTTGATGTTCAAGGAGCGGATTAACGGCTGCCAGGTGGCTTTGTCGCTCTCCCATCGACGAGCCATGCTTTCGGGATCGCTCGGCGGCATATCGAGCCCAAGCTCGCCATACCGGGTTTTCACCATGGAATCCTGCAAAGCCTTGCCAAGTGCCTGAGACAAGATGGCGACGACATCGTCCGGCGTGGCCTTGGGGACGATCAGCGAGTGCCATGCGCCTGCGGAGAAACCCGGCACGCCCTGTTCCGCCATCGTCGGCACATCCGGCAGAACCGCGAGGCGTTCTTCCGAGAAGACCGCAATCGCTCGGATTTTGCCATCCTTGATCTGAGAGTTGGCTGTCGTGTAATCGATCACAATACTGTCGACGATCCCCGCCAGAACGTCGTTAAGCGCCGGTGCCATGCCCTTGTACGCCACGTGCTTGAGATGGACATTCGCGTCACGGGCGAGACGCTCCATAGCGAGATGAAGCGGCGTGCCGATACCCGGGCTGGCGTAGAGGATGGATTCCGGCGCGCCCTTGGCCTTCTCAAGATACTCAGCGGCCGTTTTGATCGGCGAGTTGCTTGGAACGCAAAGCAGCAGGTTAATCCCAGCGTACATGCCCACCGGCCGGAAGTCGCGGTCGGGATCATACTGAATCTTGGGATACACCACGGGATTGATGATCAGCGTCCCGTTATCGGCGCTTCCAACAGTGTACCCATCCGCAGGAGCAGTTGCCAACGCCGCCGCCCCGACGGAACTGCCCGCACCGGGGCGATTATCGACAATTATCGGTTTTCCCATCGCGCCCGACATCGGATGGCCGATGAGGCGAGCGACGGTGTCGGTCGCCCCACCGGGCGGGTAACCGACGATCCATTTGACTGGTTTGTCTGGATATGCCGCCCAGGCCGGGGCTGACGCTGCGAGCGTCGCTGCCGTCGCGGCTCCGGTCATCAGGAACCGACGTCGCGTAAGTTCAAAGCATGTCATGCTGCTCTCCTCCCATGAGATACATGGCTGTTTCCACATCCGGGGGCGTTGACTGCCCCCGGACACACCCCGCGTTATGCGGACTTCCTCCGCGCGACGGCGTCGTTTGAAGCGATAGCCACGACGATATCTCGGACGTCCCGAATGCTTTCGAGTGCTTGAATCGAATTACAAAGGTCGGCGATATTTTCGGGCGACAGCGGTGAGACAGCGGCGCGCGCACAAGAGCCGAACTTGTGGAACAGTTCTTCCCAAGTCATCGGCAATTCGACCGAGCCTGGTACCTTCGATCCCAAACGGGAGATGGATGTTCCATCGCCGAGGACCACCTCGATCTTTCCGTCGGGAAGTTTCGAAGTCCAGTTGTAGCTACTGTCCGGCACCGGAACGACCTTCCGCGCCAAGGCGAGAACTGCAGGGTCCTTCAACGCCTCGCTTGTGAAGTCTCCGACGTCCATCCGACCTTTCGCCAACGCAAGGGCTACGAGAAAAGGAAGGCTGAACTTCGCATCGACGAGTGTGTTTGGAACCCGGCGCTCTTCCAGCGGGGAGCACATCCTTTGCTGGAAATCCCCGACGTAAACCTTCACCTCGGCAACCTGATCCAGGTCGACGTCAGTTTCCTTCATCAACTCGATTGCGGCGTGGATATATGTGTGGGCGTTGCCGACAGCCGGCCAGTATTTGTAGGTCATCCCCCCGCTGAGGAATTCCTTACCCAGGTTTGCGACCATTTTTTCGCGGTCGTACTCACCCTTGAAATAGACCTTGAAGACGCCCGCCTCACCTTCGAACAGGTTTCGAATGCCCGTCATCCCGCGAGCAGCAAGCCTCACCGCATTCACGCTGGCTTGTGAGCTGAAGCCCGCATACATGCCCCTCAGATCGCTGCCGAGGCCGAAAATCTGCTCCATGGTTCCGCTGGACTGCAAGCTGGCAATCCCTAAGGCGTTTGCTAGCTGCGTTGCGTCGAGCTGGAAGATCGATCCACCGGCCGCGGTAGCCGAGAAGCAGCCGACAACGGTCGAGAGGTTCCAGTCCATATGCCAGCCGACGTTGCAGCGTAGGCGAATGAATATCTCCTGTCCTATGGCAACGGCGGTAACCAGTTCTTCTCCCGTCACACCCTCACGCAGTTCGGCAAGAGCAAGTACAGTGGGAACGATCGAGCTATCAGCGTGCGCTCCCCATGGCGTTTGGCTGTCGAAGTCCAGACCATGTGCCAGAGCGCCGTTGGCGAAGGCTGCGGAACCTGCAGGAACTCGATCGCCGTAACCGAGGATAGTCGCCTCGCCCTTGCCCCCGGTTTCCTGTACCAGTTCAACGATTGGCCTGACAGCAGGCTCCATGCCACTCGCAGCCAACATGACACCAATCGTGTCCAGAACACTTTTCTTTGCAGCTTCGATTGCTGCCGGAGGTAGATCAGCGAACTTCGTGTTGGCTGCGAATTCAGCAAGCTCCTGCGAAAGGTCGGCAGTGATGGTCATTTCGGCGTCATCCTCGTTTTGATTTCAAACTGCCGGTCAACCGGCGAACCGGGTCTCGGGAAGTCCTGTGACCCCGAGACCATGAATGGCGAACAGCCCGCCGGCACCGGGCTCCTTTTGCGGGACGCCACGCATCGGGCGTCCCATGCTCGTGAAGTAAAGAATGTCCAGATCGGGACCACCAAACATGATGCTCGTCACGTTTCGGACCGGAACGTCGATTACGCGGTCGATGACACCGTCCGGCCGGTAGCGGACGATCCGGCCGCCAAGAACCTTCGCGTTCCAGATGAAGCCGTCGGAGTCGACGGTCGCACCGTCGACCGTGCTGACGTAGCCCGCATCAGAAATGAAGAGACGCTTGTCGCGAACGTCGCCCGTTTCGAGATCGTAATGGTACGCCCAGATGGCCTTGTGCTCGGAGTCACCGCAATAGAATGTCTGATTGTCCGGGCTCCAGCACGGCGCATTGAAGCAGATGAACCCCGAGTCCACCTGAGTAATGCGAAGGTCCGGATCCAAGCGGTAGAGCGATCCGTTGCTCGAGGGCTTTCTAGGGATAGTCACATCAAGCGGATCAAAGTCGTACCCCATGCAGCCTGCGAAAAACCTGCCGCTTCGATCGACCTTTCCATCATTGAAACGATAGTCGGGTTGGTCAGCCAGCGGATTTCCAACGATCTCGATCTTCTGGGTATCGAACTCATACAGGGCAAATCCACTGGCGAGTGCCAGAACAGCGCCGCCGCTTTCGCGAAGGGCCATGGAGCCGATGTAAGTCGGGACATAGAAGGTGCGAACATCGTTTCCGTCTTCACTGCACGACCATATCTCTCCCGCAGTGCTGTCGACCCAGTAAAGGCGCTGTTCGCGAACGTCCCAGACAGGGCCCTCGCCGAGATTGTTCTTGCAGTCCACTAAAAGTCGAATATCGGCCAACGCATCCTCCCTCGTCGGTCCATCATCGATCAAAGGCAGGCGGTCTGGCCTCCGTCGACCGGGACGATCGCGCCGGTCATGAAGCTCGCATCCTTCGTCAGCAGGAAAACGATGACGGCTGCGATTTCCTCCGGTTCACCCATTCGCCCGATCGGATGCTTCGCGTTCACGCGTTCTACGGCGGCCGGATCTTGCAGCATGTACTCGGTGAAGGGCGTTTTTGTCATGCCTGGCGCAACGGCATTTACGCGGATTCCCAAAGGTCCGAGTTCGGGCGACATCGAACGTGTGATGCCGGATACCGCGAACTTCGACGCCACATAGGGAAGCCTGTTTGCCACCCCCATCACGCCCGCGCCGGACGAGATATTCACGATAGCCCGATCGCCAGCGTCATCCTTCACGGCCTGCACGAACGCCTGGCACAAATTGACCGTGCCCTCCAGATTCACTGCCAGAACACGGCCGAAGTTCTCAGGTTCGACGTCCACGATACTTCCGACGCCCTTGATGCCGGCGCAGTTCACGAGGCCGTGCAGAGTGCCGTGTCGCTTGCGAACGTCAGCAACCGTCTCGATCGAAGCCTTGTGATCGCAAACGTCGAGGGCAATCCCCTCCACCCTGGTCCTATCGCCGATTTCTGCGACAATCTTCGAGACGCCTTCCTCCGTGACATCCACGGCAATGACAGTAGCGCCCTCGGCATGCAGACGCCGTACCGTGGCCGCACCGATGCCACTGCCGGCTCCCGTCACCAAAACAACCTTGCCCTCGAAACGTCTCATGCTGTTCCTCCAATGCAATCGGTCGGCCAATAGGGCTGGTGTAGAATTTCGTATATGAAATAGGCTTTCATATGTTGAAGATGCAGTCAATATTTTATTTGCGCAACCGGGTTTCAAATACAAAAGGGCTCGGCGATGAACCGAGCCCTCAAATTCGAACTGGATAGCGGGCTTCTATTGGCCCGCAGCCGCCCCTGCACCCATCCTCTTCGACAAGTCCCTGCATGTCTCCACCAGTATGTGACGGGCTTCAGGGACCGGTACGCTGAGCGGGCTATTAAGCCTATGGATGAAGGGCGTGGTAACTGCCGCGACCGCCTTTCCGGTGTAGTCGAAAACCGGGGCGGAAAGATTTGTGACGCCAGCTAGTGTGAGCGAGGGGCCCTCGCAATACCCTGCGGCGCGAACGCCGGGAAGGTCTGCGAGGAACTTCTCACGACGGTCTTTCGGCTCGGGTCCCGCGAGTGTCAGAAGATGCTCAAGGGCGGCATCATCCATGAACGCCGCCAGCACACGTCCCGATGCCGAATCGAAAATCGGTATCTGCGCACCTAGCCGGACGGAATTGAGGTTGTTGTCCGGGCAATCGACCTGCGCGATGACCAAGAGGCGTCCGCCCTGCAGAATACACAGGTGGATTGATTGATTGATCCGGTTTGCCAGCCTCTGCATTGCCTCACCCGCGATGGCTGTCAACCGGCGAACAGGAGGATGGCGGTGTGCGACTTCAAACAGCTTGGTCGTCAACTGGTAGCGGTCGTCCCCGCTCAGTTCCACATAGCCGCGCTGCATGAGCACGACCAGCATACGGAATATCTCCGACGTTGTCCGCCCCAGCATCTTCCCGATCTCGACCTGCGAGAGCCCATCATTGGCAGACGCCAGTAACTCCAAGATATCGAGGCCCTTGGTGAGCGCCGGCGCTCGGTATTTTTCATCTTCGGCGGACATGTCCGTCAACTGTCACTCCATCTTCACGTGACTGGCCGATTCAACCACGATTGGTCGCGACGCCATTTCATCCAGCAACGATAAGCGCCAAAACACCACCTGCGCCAGCCAAAAAATGAGGCTCGCCAAAGAGCCTGGAAGCCATGCAGGCTGGCACTTCGGGCCATCTCTTGAGCGCACTCACATATAACGCTGGATTATAACTCCGAGCCCTTCCCGCGGCTTTCGCCTTTACAGACTGAGATTGTCGGGTTCGATTAATACGCGTCGCCGCGGGCCATTTTTTGGCGGTAGGTGCTGTTGTCTGACGGGAGGTCAGCGGCAGCTGGAAGCGATTCAAATGGACATCTCAGGGGGAGATTCACATGATTTCGAGAAGAAACGTTTTGATTGGAACGACAGCGGCGATTTCGGCCGGACTGCTGGCGCGGGTGTCGGATGCTCGCGCCGCCGAGTGGCCGGCGCGACCGATTACCATCAACGTCGGTAACGCGCCTGGCGGCGATGACGACACGCTCAGCCGGTTCCTAGCGCAGACAGCTAGCGAGGAACTTGGACAACCCGTCGTCATCGAAAATCGTGCAGGCGGATCGACGACAGTTGCCGGAAACGCCGTCGCCGGAGCCAAGCCCGACGGCTACAACATTCTCTGCCTAATCACGGCCGGTTTGGTTCAAACTGTGCTCAGAGACAACCTTCAGTACGGCTTGGATGACTTTGTTCCGATTGTCGAAATCGGCGGCTACCCATTGGCGCTGATCGTCTCCGCCAAGGCGGGAATTACGAGCCTTGATGACCTGATGGCGGTGGCTAAGTCACCGGATGGCGTCACATTCGCAAGTGGCGGCGTCGGAACGATGGGCCACCTGACCGCGACAATGTTCCTCAAGGAAGCTCAGGGCAAGGGCGTCCATGTTTCCTACAAGAATAACCCGGAAGGCATCCAAGCTCTCGCCGGCGGCTTCACCCAGATGATCTTCGCGTCGGCGCGCGAAGCAGCTTTGCTCAAGGAGGACCCGAACGTCCGTGTTCTTGCTGTCACGTCGCCGGCCCGGACAACCAACCTGCCCGATGTTCCGACCACGGCGGAGATCGGCTACCCGCAGATCAATTCACGCGTCTGGTACAGCTATGCGGCACCCAAGGGTGTGCCTGACGAGGTGGTGACGAAGTTCTCCGCCGCGATCATCAAAGGGGTCAAGGACCCCAAGTTCCAGGAGCGCTTCACGCCGTTGTCGTTTCAAACCGACATCAAGACCGGCGATGAACTCACGGTGTTTCTCAAAGGCGAGCAGGACAAGTTCCGCAAGGTCATAACCGAGAACAACATTCGACTGAACAACTGAGCCGGCGGCAGCAGCCACCAGCATACAAATGGCAGACGGTCGCGGACCGCTGTGCAGTCGCCGACGGGCCCGTTTTCGCTGCGGGTACCCATCGGCGAAACGCGGCCACCTGCGCTGAAATATGAATTCACAGGAGTAACGATGCGCAACTACCAACTTTTCATGGGCGGGCAATTCACCGACGGAGAACACGGG
Source organism: Rhizobium sp. LjRoot258 (assembly GCF_964254185.1). NCBI lineage: Bacteria > Pseudomonadati > Pseudomonadota > Alphaproteobacteria > Hyphomicrobiales > Rhizobiaceae > Rhizobium > Rhizobium sp. LjRoot258. Next base: position 2,056,977 of record NZ_CAXUST020000001.1, read on the forward strand.
GAGCGTATCGAGAGTCTCGATCCCTATCACGGCAAGCCATGGGCCGAACTGGCGCGGGCCACTCGCCGTGACGTCGATCGTGCTGTAAAGGCCGCCCGCGATGCGCTCGAAATCGGCCCTTGGTCAAAGCTGACCGCGACCGCGCGCGGCAGGATACTGCGGAAAATCGGCGATCTCGTAGCGCGGGATGCCGAGCGCATCGCCGAGATCGAAGCAAGGGATAACGGCAAACTCCTCGCGGAGGTACGAGGCCAGCTGAACGGCGTCGCGGAATGCTGGTACTACTATGCTGGTCTGGCTGATAAAATTGAAGGCGCATGGGTGCCTGTCGAAAAGCCGGACACCATGGCATTCACGATGCGCGAGCCCATCGGCGTGGTTGCGGCTCTCACCGCTTGGAACTCCCCGATCTGGTTCGCGACCGTCAAATGCGCGCCGGCTCTCGCGGCGGGCTGCACGGTCGTTGTGAAGCCATCAGAGTTCGCTTCGGCCAGCACGCTTGAGCTTGCGGCGCTGGTCAAGGAAGCCGGGATGCCGGACGGGGCTTTCAACGTTGTCACTGGCTATGGAAATGATGCCGGCGCTGCGCTTGTTGAACATCCGGACGTCGCGAAGATCACGTTCACAGGCTCGGATCTAACCGGAGCCAAAATCTACGAGACCGCCGCCAAGCACATGAAGCGGGTCTCGCTGGAACTGGGCGGAAAGTCGCCCAATATCGTATTCGAAGACGCCGATCTCGACCTTGCTGCTGCGGGTGTCGTCTCCGGGATATTTGGCGCGGCTGGACAGATGTGCACAGCGGGATCCCGCCTTTTGGTGCAGAGGTCGATCAAGGACGCCTTCACCGCAAAGCTAGTTGATCTCGCCAAATACATTCGCATGGGCGATCCGATGGATCCGAATACGAATGTCGGCCCGATCTCGACGCCTCCGCAATTCCAGAAAGTCCTGGATTACATCGAGGTTGCGCGAAATGACGGAGCGCGCTGCATCCTCGGCGGCAACAGGGCCACGGGCGAAGGTCTCAGCGCCGGTCAGTTCGTCGAACCGACGATCTTCGCCGATGTCACAAACGACATGAGGATCGCTCAGGAAGAAGTATTTGGCCCGATCCTGTCCATCATCGAGTTCGATACCGAAGAAGACGCCACCCGGATCGGCAACGATATCGCATACGGTCTCGTGGCTGGTGTTTGGACGCAAAATATCGGTCGCGCGATGCGCATGACCAAGGCGCTCAAGGTTGGCACCGTCTGGGTGAACACCTACCGGGCCTACAGTTTCATGATGCCGTTCGGTGGAATGAAAAAGTCCGGCCTCGGTCGCGAAAGCGGTATCGAGGCGATCAACGAGTATCTCGAGACCAAGAGCGTTTTCCTTTCAACCGCGAGTGAAGGCCCGACCAATCCCTTCATCATGAGGTGACAGATGCGTCCCCGCACGCGCGGGCCACACCCGAGATAATCCGATACAAGAAAGTGAATAGCGATGAGTGCATCACCCTTTTCAACTCCGGTTCAGAGCAACGGACATTCCGCGCGATTGGCCGGCCGTAAGATCATCGTCACAGGAGCCGCCTCCGGTATCGGCCGAACCACCGCCACCCTGTTTGTGGCGGAGGGTGCCAAGGTGACACTGTTCGACAGGAACACGGAGGCCCTCCGCAAAGTCGCCGACGAGATCCCAGCTGGGTTTTGCAGCGTTGATATCACCAACGAGGCCGAAGTCGCCAAAGCAGTTGAAAAAGCGGCGTCCGAGATGGACGGCGTCGACGGATTGATCAATGCGGCCGGGATCATGTCCAAGGGCCTTGCGACCGAAGTGCCTGCCGACGATTGGCGGCGGATCATCGAAGTCAATTTGACGGGCACCTACATCGTCACCCGCAGTTGCATTCCCTTTCTGCAGTTGCACGATCATTCGACAGTCGTGAACATCGCTTCCGCACAAGGCCTCCTGCCCAATGCTCCGGGCCATTCCGCCTATGCGGCTTCAAAGGGCGGGGTCGTCAACCTGACACGCGCCCTCGCCGCGGAACTTGCGCCGAAAATCCGGGTCAACAGTGTCGCTCCGGGAATGGTGGATACGCCGATGGCGGACGGATACCGCGCTAACGTCGGGAACTACGCGCTCAAGCGCCTCGCTGCACCACAGGAAATCGCTCAGGCGCTCCTCTTCCTGACCTCGACTGACTCCTCATACGTTACCGGCGCGGCACTCGCCGTCGACGGCGGCCGATCCTTCCACTGACAACCATAAAAATCGGGGGAACACTCAATGCAAAATGATCAATCCGCACCGCCGCAGCGTCGACCCTATGGAGCCAAGGACGTATCGGCGGGCGTCTTCCTCGTCGCTATCGCGCTGCTGGGTCTCTACTTCAATCAAGAGTACGAAGTCGGCTCCGCCGCGCAGATGGGCTCAGGCTACATGCCGATGCTCGTTTTTGGCTTGCTCGGGCTACTCGGTGCGGCCGTCGTGATCGTCGGAATAAGGGGTGACCACGATCCGCTCGAGAACTGGGCATGGAGAGAAATGGTCCTCATCCTTGGAGCGATGGCCGCCTTCGGCGTCTTGATCGAACGCGTTGGAATGGCGGTTTCAGTGGCCGTTGTTGTTGTGGTGAGCGGCCTGGCTGATCGAGAACAGACTATCCGCGGGATCATCGGTTTGACAGTCGCACTCGTTGCGATCTGTTGGGCGGTGTTCACGCTCGGACTTGGCCTGAACGTCTCGTTCCTCCCTCCTGCATTCAACGAATTCTGAGTGAGACAGCTATGATCGAGAACCTTACGCTCGGCCTTTCGGTCGCAATGACCTTCCACAATCTCGGCTTTGCCTTCATCGGATGTATGATCGGCACGGCGATTGGGGTCCTTCCCGGAATTGGACCACTAGCAACCATTGCACTGCTTCTTCCGCTGACCTTCGCGTTGGACCCGGTAACGGCGCTTATCATGCTCTCCGGTATCTACTACGGCGCTCAGTACGGTGGGTCGACGTCCGCAATTCTTCTCAACCTTCCCGGCGAGGTAACGGCCGTCGTCACGACCCTCGAAGGCCACAAGATGGCTAAACGGGGTCGCGCAGGCGCTGCGCTGGCCGCCGCAGCCATCGGGTCGTTTTTCGCCGGAACGGTCGCAACTGTTGTGGTTGCAGCATCCGGACCTCTCTTGACCAACCTCGCTTTGTCATTCGGTCCCGCAGAGTATTTTTCGCTGATCCTCCTCGGGCTCATCATTGCGACGGTTCTCGCGCAGGGCAGCATCTTCAAGTCGATTGCCATGCTTGTCCTCGGTGTCGCTTTAGGTCTGGTCGGAACCGACGTTCAGAGCGGCCAGGTCAGATTCTCTTTCGGTTTCTTCGAGTTGTTCGAGGGCATCGACTTCGTGGCTGTCGCGATGGGAATTTTCGGCGTTGCCGAGATCATCCGCAATCTGGAAAACCCGGAAAATCGCAGTGGGACGGTCGCCAAGGTTGGCAGCCTCATGCTCACCAAGGAGGAATGGAAGCGAGCTACGCCGTCCGTGCTGCGCGGCACGGCCGTAGGTTCGATCCTCGGCATTCTCCCGGGTGGCGGCTTGGCCCTTTCTACGTTCGCTTCCTACATGCTGGAAAGGAAGGTCTCCAAGCACCGCCACGAGTTCGGGACTGGTGCGATCGAGGGCGTCGCAGGTCCTGAAAGCGCGAACAACGCTGCCTCGCAGACCTCCTTCATTCCGATGCTCACTCTTGGCATCCCCGCGAATGCGGTCATGGCCCTGATGATCGGCGGCCTTATGATCCACGGCATTCAACCAGGCCCTGGAGTGATGCAAGCCCAGCCGGCGCTGTTCTGGGGCCTCATCGCCAGCATGTGGATCGGGAACTTGATGCTTCTCGTGATCAACCTGCCCTTGATCGGGATGTGGGTGTCTCTCCTGAGGCTTCCCTACAAGTACCTGTACCCGGCGATCTTGGTCTTCTGCGCCATCGGCGTCTATTCGGTGAACTACTCTGCCTTCAACGTCTTTGAGACTGTCCTCTTCGGCTTCCTGGGGTACCTGTTCTTCAAGCTCGCGCTTGAACCCGCACCGTTGCTGATCGGCTTCGTGTTGGGTCCCATGCTCGAGGAATACCTGAGAAGGGCAATGGTGGTCTCGCGTGGCAACGCCCTGGTATTCGTCGAAAGACCCGTAAGCGCCGTTCTCCTGACTATCGCGGCTCTTGCACTCGGAGCGATGCTCCTGCCGTCGATCCGCCGAAAGAAAGACGAGGCCCTCGAGGAGTGAGAACACCGCTCCTCCCCACACCATAGAACAAAAGGAGATTTCAGAATGGGCCTTACGCGAGGCGCTGTTGCGCCGGGATTGTACCATAGCGCCTCACTCCTCGAGGGTGAGGCGCTGGCATCTCTATGATTCTCGGTCAATGAATTGCGCCGGATAGCCGCGCGCAAGCGCCGAGAACTCGGAGTCTCCCTCCGTCCGGACGTTGAGCACAGCGTCGGCACCCAGCGCGGATGTTGTGTACAGGTCAAAGGCTGACCATTCCGGCTCGCAGCCGTGCGCCAAAACAAAAGTCGCGATCACAGCCTTGGCCGCTGAGTAGGCGCTAGTTGTGAGGTGCAATGGAACGGCGACCTCAATGACGCGGGATCGACCGATGAGCTTTACCAACTCAATCAGCCTGTCATCTTTAAGCCAGAAGTAGACGCCCTCCCCGCCCCAGTGACCCAACAGCAGTTCCACGCCAGAGTCGTCAGGAGGAAAAGGGTGGGAGGTCATCCAGAACTTGCCAGAGCGGGAGTCGGTCTGGTGATGGAATGGGCTTGCCTCATGTAGCGCGTCTGCGCTTTCGACCGGAATGACGCCTGCGACCACCTGGGTGTCCAGCCTTTTACGGATGGCGGCCAAATTCGAAATATAGATTCCACCGGATTGGAGGAGGTTAGCCTCGTCCTCTGTCAGGCGCGTGTAATGCCATGCTCGAATGGTGCGCTGTTCCATCGCCGGCATAACGATTTGCTCAAGGATATGTTGGCGCTCATCCGCGTAGGGGTTCTCTTTGAGCGGAACCCAGCCCTTAGCTGCCTGCTGTTCGCGGTAATTTTTCTTGCCGGTACGCTCATAATTGCAAAGCAAGTCACGCTTCGCTTCCAGCTCGCGCATAAGCGCACCGTCGAAAGTCCCAAGGTTCCAGACGTCGATCAGGCCTGAAGTCATTCGCGGATGTGCCCCCAATGCGGTTCTCGACCTTATCGCAAAGAGGCCGCACCGTGAACAAGTTGCAATCGCCGTACATTCGCCGTACAATACGACAATACACCGGACCACACAGGAGAGAACCATGGTGCCGAAAACAGAACGCGTGGAATTGCGACTTGATGCCGATTTGATCGAACAAGTGGATTTTTGGCGCGGTGAGCAGGATGACCTACCCTCGCGCTCAGAGGCTATCCGCCGCCTCGTGGAAGGAGGGCTCACCGCTAAATCTCAACGGGATTTTCGACCGACAAACCCGGAAAAGCTCATGATGTGGATGCTAGCTCAAATTCGGCGCGAACAGCTCAGCGTGAGGAAGGATAGGAAAAACAACGAATTCGACACAAAAGATGTCGACCTTATCGAGCAGGCGATCTACGGCGGTCATTTCTGGGCGCTCGACTGGGAGATGACTGGCATCCTTCACAATCATGTCGACGACCCAAAACGGGTAAGCCTTGTCGTGGATGTGATGGACATGTGGAACTTCATAGAGCGAGCGTGCAAAAACTTCGGAGCTGCCGAGAAGAAGCGCCTTGTTGACGAGGTCGGCTCTTGGGCAGAGAACCCCAAATTCGCAGGGTTCGATGGCAACAACGAAGGGGAATATATGGGCATTGCGCAGTTCCTCGTGCAGAAACTGAACCGTTTCGAGGCCTTCAAAGGCCGGTCGATGAACTCCCACTCCCCGACTGTGGTGCGCTACGGCAAGATGGCCGCCCTATTCGACAACATTCGCGCGGGCCTTATCGGCCGCGAACTTAGTGTCGACGAGGTAATCAGGCTCCTCAAGCGCGAAGTGGCATAGGAGCGTGGCTTTATCTGAGATCGAGCAGGAAGCCATCGTTCTGAATGCCGTAATCGGCATGGTGGACGATATGGTCAACCATGCAATTTTTTGCCCACTGGGCGAAAACCGGCAGAACACAAACCTTCTTCCGCAGACGTCGCAGACGCTGCGGCAGTTCGGCACCCTTCTGAGGGACTTTCTGTCCCCGGTTACAGGTAAGGGAAAGGGAGGACTTCCATTCGGTTTGCCAAAGCCGGAAAACGGACCCAGGACCACCGATCACACCACGCTCTACTACCTGCGCCGCGTTTGTGAAAAGCCCTTGCTTGGTAGAGATATCCATCAAATGGCTTGTATCGTAGATGATTTCAGCGAGTGGCTTGAATCATACGCAACCGTTGACGGCGTCTGGCTAGGGAATATCGACGTAGAGGTGGATCTTCGCATCAAACGGATCGATTTTATCCGCATGAGCGGAGACATAGGCAAACACAACTTCCTACGTCTGGGCGGTCAGGCAAATAAATTACGCACGATCCTAGCGGAGAACGGGGTCACTATCGATGAAAGCGACGCCTACCTCGCACTGCCAGACTGTTGGGACTGGTTTCACACTCATTTGTTGGCCTATCACGCCAGCAACATCGCCGAATTTCTGAACAACATCCGGTATGCCATCCGACTGTATATCGACCCGATCGCGCGGGCAGGCTACCGACCCACCCGCATGGTCGATGGATTGCAACTCTATACATTTGAGCGACCGCAGGAATTCACGGACAAATTTGCGTGGGCACAGTATTTCAGTCTGATGCAAAGCACTCTCGAAAAACCAAACTTCCCGCCGTTCAGCGTATCGCAATCTTTCAAAAGTCAGTTCTGACGCCCTGCCAAGAGCAGTGCCGCGGTGCGGACCAGCTGACGCACGACCCGCACTGCCAAGGTTCTGCTCAGTCCCTCCTCGCCATTAACGGCTGGTGTGACCGCCATCGACGACCATCGCATGCCCAATGGCAAAGCCCGCGTCCGGAGAACACAGCCATAGCACGGCCGCCGCGATTTCTTCAGGCTTACCCAGGCGCGAAGATGAGCGGTTATGGAGCCAAGCGCGGCTTGGCCCACCTGGACTCTACACAAAGAGCGTTTACATTCAGCGTTAGTGCCAAGCCGGCATCGGGGCGGTGGCGACGAGCGTCACCGTCTTGATCGCTCGTTCTCGCTTAATCGACGGACGCGTAACCGGGCTTCTTGTAAAGAGTGTCCCTTTTCCCTTTGATCTCGGGGATGAAGACGTCACTTTCCCACCGAGCTTGCGGGACGTCCTCGATCGCTACTGAAATCGAACTGATGTCGCTTCCAAGCTCGGAGATCAGGCTATTGGCCAGCTTTTCTACCAACGCCTGCTTTTGAGCTTCCGTACGGCCCGAAATCATCTTCACGACTATGTGCGGCATCACATATACCTTTCCTGATGGGCGACCGGCGCAGGCGATGAAACCTGTATCTCCCCCGCGAGGTAATCTGACGATGCCAGTACGGTTTCGCGCGAAGTCTTTGCTATGATTTCCATTTGCTCCGCCCGCGCACAGTTGGCGGCGATAAGAGCTGCAGGAAATGCAGTTACCGCAACGAACAGCGCTGCAGGAAGAAGGCTTGTGGCAAGTCTGTTGGAGGGCTTTCCTACCGCTCGGCCGGTGGTATTCTCGTCAAGGTCGCACATGGCATAGTCTCCTGTTCAATCGGTGTGGCTATGGAATGCGGCGGGCCTTAGTGCGGAGGACCGTTCGCTCGATGCCGTCGGCACGGCAGCGCCGACTGGAAATGTTCGTGCAGCGCGTCAGATCACGCGTACTCGGGCAGATAGATAGTCATCTTTCTGGAACGGATTAGTCCGTCATTTCCGAATGCAGTTATGAGAATGCTTCATGAATGTTTCGCGACCGGCTTTTGATTCAGCGAAAGCGCGATCGGACATGCGAAGACGATCACGATCGCCGAAGCAAGAAACACTCGACCCACGCTCGATGCCCTCAGGCACAAATAGTGATCATTCGTCAGATCGACGGCTTGCTCGCTGCGTACCGGAGGTTAACCGCGCCGTGACCCAACTGCTGGCACTCGAGAAGCGACAATTCTACTTTGCCGGCCAGACCTTCTGAGCCGAACTCCACCACGCTGTCGGTGCCCGAGCGGGCTTCCAGGGCCGGTGCAACAATGAAGTTGAGTTCATCAACCAAACCACTGGCCAGCAGCGCGCCATTGGTGCCAGCGCCGCCCTCAAGGACGATCCGCTGGATACCCAGCTCACGGTTCAGGACACCCAACAGCTCGCCAACATCGAAGTCCGAACTTTCAGCGACCGCATATGAGACCCCGTCGGCTGCCAGCTCGGCGAGATAGCTGTCCGGGACATCCGCTCCGAGAAGGGCGACGATGTGATCACCGAAAAGGTCGGGCCCCTTGTAATGGACCGCACCCGATCGATCGATAGCGATGCCAAAGCTCTTGGCCTCACGGTTTGCAAAGTGCCAAGGTCTCTCGACGTTGTAGGGGGCTTCAGGCGCGTGAGGTACCCCCTTCGCCATCTCGGCCATCGTAACACGACCAACCATCCAAGCCTGGCACTGAAGCCCCTCGCGAACCTTCTCGCAAACCTTCGAAAAATCTGAACGGTCACCATCCGGAGACTTGGTCCACCTACTCGGATGGAGGCTTCCGTCTGGCGAGGTCAACATCAGACATGCAATATACGGCTTCAAGCGGGCACCTGCTCTTTCGATCCAATCGACTCGTCTCTGAGATGGAACGACACTCTACGCCATCAAGGGGATGAGGCCATCGATCGACTTCTTGGCATCCCCATAGAACATCCTCGTGTTGTCCTTGAAGAACAGCGGATTTTCGATGCCGGAGTAGCCGGTTCCCTGCCCCCGCTTAGATACGAAGACATGCTTGGCTTTCCAGACTTCAAGGACAGGCATACCGGCGATCGGAGAGTTCGGGTCTTCAAGGGCTGCCGGATTCACGATGTCGTTCGAGCCGATGACAATGACCACGTCTGTTGTCGCGAAGTCCTCGTTGATCTCGTCCATCTCGAGAACGATGTCATAGGGTACCTTGGCCTCGGCCAGCAGGACGTTCATATGACCTGGCAAACGTCCTGCGACGGGGTGGATCGCGAAACGGACGGTCTTGCCGGCAGCTCGGAGCTTTCGGGTCAGTTCCGAGACCGCCTGCTGAGCCTGAGCTACGGCCATTCCGTAGCCAGGAACAATTACCACGGTTTCCGCATCGTTCAGGGCTGATGCCACCCCTTCGGCGTCGATGGCGACCTGCTCGCCGATGATCTCCATTGCCGGTCCTTTGACGGAACCGAAGCCTCCGAGAATGACGGAAATGAAGGACCGGTTCATCGCCTTGCACATGATGTAAGACAGGATCGCGCCCGACGAGCCCACCAAAGCACCGGTTACAATGAGCAGATCGTTGCCGAGCGTGAACCCGATCGCCGCTGCAGCCCAGCCCGAGTAGCTGTTGAGCATCGACACCACGACGGGCATGTCCGCGCCGCCGATCCCCATGATGAGATGGTAGCCGATGAAGAAGGCGAGAAGGGTCATCACGCCGAGGGGCCAGATGCCTCCCTGGTTCACGTAGACCAAGAGAAGTATGAGCGACAAGATTGCAGCGCCAGCATTGAGGAAATGGCCGCCGGGCAACTTCTTGGCCTTGCCGTCGACTTTCCCAGCCAGCTTTCCAAACGCAACTACCGATCCGGTGAAGGTGACGGCTCCGATGAACACACCGAGAAAGACCTCAACCTTCATGATCGAAAGCTCGACCGCAGTTTTGTGGGCCAGAATACCCGCGAACCCATCGAGCATCGCACGCAGGCTCTCATCCATGACCGAAATCCGGGCGGCCTCCAGATGCGCGTTGAAGCCGATGAAAACCGCCGCCAATCCGACGAAGGAGTGGAGCGCGGCAACCAGTTGCGGCATCTCGGTCATCTGCACTCTGCTGGCCACGAAGTAGCCGAGTACAGCGCCGCCGGCGATCATCCCGCCGATTACGAGCCAGTTTCCGACGCCGGGTCCGAGGATGGTGGCCACGGCAGCAAGTGCCATTCCAACAATGCCATACCAGACGGCCCGTTTCGCACTTTCCTGTCCCGAAAGGCCGCCCAACGACAGAATGAATAGAACAGCCGCGGCGATATACGCTGCGGAGACAACACCGATTGTCATGATTTCCCCTCAGATCAAGACCGCTGGAACATGGCGAGCATGCGCCGTGTCACCAGGAAGCCCCCGACGATATTGATGGTGGCGATAAGTACGGAGACCGCCGCGAGTATCGTCACCAACCAATCGCTGGAACCGATCTGAAGCAGAGCACCGAGGATAACGATCCCCGAGACAGCATTGGTTACGGCCATCAACGGGGTATGCAACGAGTGGGAGACGTTCCAGATGACCTGGAAGCCCACAAAGCAGGCCAGTGCGAAAACGACCAAATGTGACATAAAGCTCGATGGAGCAAATGCGCCAAGGACCAACAAAAAGGCCGTTCCCACCGCGAGCAAAAGCCCTTGGCTCTTGGTCTGTGCACGAAAGGCAGCAATCTCCGTTGCGCGTTTCTCCTCGGGAGTAGGCTCTTTCGCCTTCTCCCGTGGCTTCTGCGCGGCGATAGCCTGGACCTTAGGTGGCGGTGGAGGGAAAGTAAGCCCTCCCTCGAATGCGACCGTTGCCCCGCGGATCACATCGTCGTCCATGTTGTGGACGATCCGACCATCTTTGCCAGGGGTCAGATCAGCCAACATGTGTCTGATGTTCATCGCATAGAGCGAGGAAGCCTGGGTTGCCATGCGACTTGGGAAATCAGTGTAGCCGATCACGACAACACCGTTCTCCGAGATAACCTTCTCGTCCGGACGCGTAAGGTCGCAGTTGCCGCCACGCTCGGCGGCCAGGTCGACGATCACCGAGCCCGGCTTCATGGCTGCGACCATGTCTGCCAGCCAGAGTTTGGGAGCGTCCCGACCTGGGATAAGCGCCGTCGTGATGACGATATCCACCTCGGGCGCTAGCTCGCGGAACTTTGCTAGCTGTTTCTCGCGGAACTCCGGCGACGAAGGCGCGGCGTATCCGCCGGTCGCCGGCCCGTCCTGCTGCTCCGCGAAGTCTAGGTAGACGAACTCGGCTCCCATCGACTCGATCTGTTCGGCCACCTCGGGTCGAACGTCGAAAGCCAGAGTGATCGCGCCCAGCGACGTCGCGGTACCGATTGCTGCAAGTCCGGCCACGCCGGCACCAATGACCAACACCTTCGCAGGTGGCACCTTGCCTGCAGCAGTGACCTGCCCAGTGAAGAAGCGCCCGAAATTGTTGCTGGCTTCGATGACTGCGCGATAGCCTGCGATATTCGCCATCGAAGACAATGCATCCATCTTCTGCGCGCGGGATATGCGAGGGACCATGTCCATTGCGATGACGTTGACGCCCTTCCCGACTGCCTGTTCGAGAAGCGGCCCGTTCTGCCCGGGGTAAAAGAATGAAATCAGGGTCTTTCCAGCAGCCAAGGCGTCAATTTCGTATGGCTGGGGCGGTCGCACTTTTACGACAACATCAGAGACCGAAAAAAGCGTCTTGCCGTCCGCGACGACCTCGACGCCAGCCGCTCGGTAGGCTTCGTCGGTGTATCCCGACGAAGCCCCTGCGCCACTCTCCACAAAACACTCGTGACCGAGTTTCACAAGTTGCTTTGCACTGTCTGGTGTGAGAGCCACTCGAGCCTCTCGGTCGAGGGTCTCCTTTGGAGATCCGATTTTCATTTGGGTTCTGCCCTAAAGCGAGCGCGGTAAGTCGCGACGATGGAACGACGCCCTCTCGGGCGTCGGTTGCAGTGTTGCATGATGTCGATGGGAACTGCGGGCGCGCTCTTCGGCGCTTGTGCGAACGAGCGCTGCCCTGCGGCCACGAGTGCCAGGCTAGTCAAATACGAAGACGCCCTTGCCGATCTTTCGTTGCTCGAAGAGAGCGTACGCTTCAACGGCATCATCCAGCCGGAACTGGTGAGTGAACAGGGAATCCAGATCGATCCCTCTTTCCGCAACAAATCCAGCGCATTCGTCCTGAAGGTTCTTGTTGAAAGTGAGAGAGCCTACGAGGTTCTTCTGCTTGGTGATGAGTTCGTTGCATTCGAATTGCATCGAGCCATGGACCCCAACCAGGCAGGTGGTGCCCCATTGCTTGATGGCTCGCAAGGCTTGCTCGCGCGCACCAGCATTGGAACTGCATTCGATCGCCTTGTCGGCACCCAGGCCACCCCTGGTCAGGTCACGGATGGCCTTTACGGGATCGTCCTTCATCGGGTTTATGACGAAGTCAGCACCGAACTTCTTCGCCATTTGAAGGCGCTCGTCGCCTACGTCCAGTGCAATAACGCGAGCCCCGAAAGCCTTCGCGAAGAGTGTGCAGCTAAGCCCGACCGGCCCCTGGCCGAAAATGGCAATCGTCTCGTCCGCGAGCAGGTTGACCCTCTTCAGAGCCGCGTAGGCCGTACCGCTGCCACATCCAACAGCCGCACCCGCGTTGAACGAGAGTTGCTCGGGCAATTTGATGATCGTATGAGCCGGCACCTTCATGAAAGGTGCATGCGCACCGTGGCCGTTTCCGCCAAACGCAATTCGCGTATGATCGCAGTTCTGCATCCACCCCGTTCGGCAATTCGAGCAGGTCCGGCAGCCATCGTAGTGATAGACCATCACGCGATCGCCAACTCGGGCTTCCCACGGGCGGACGGCTGAGCCAACTTCTTCAATGATCCCACAGGGCTCGTGGCCCTCAATGACGATCTGATCCTCGCGTCGCTTGGGCTCATTGAGATGGTTCAAATCGCTTCCGCACATTCCCGACGACTTGATCCGCACTACGACTTCGTCTGGGCCAGGCGTTGGATCCGGGAAATCCCGGAATTCCATTTTGCCTTCTCCAAGAAATACCAGACCTTTCATACGGGGATCCTCCACATGCCGTTTTGAGCTGATCGGGCACGCTCAAGCGAAAGCCCTCTCTGAACTATCCACGCTGGTTACAAATCTGGATGTCCAGCACAATAGGAGGAGGGTCACAAACCGGCTGGGCACTCAGCTGGCTATAGTGTTTTGTTATATCGCGATAGCGACCGTTTCGGCACTTCAGAAGCGCATCCCTTTGGGATCATTACGCCTGCGGCTGGGGCACCCAGAACGCATATAATTCCGCATTATACCCCTTCTGCCGCGCCACTGTTTTGAGCGGTTCTAGCATGTTACCGAATTGATAACGGGACAGCTGTGCAAGGTGGCACACCGGGGGAAAACGCCGCTCTTTCAAGGCTACGGATCATTTGGTCCCTAGCGACTTTGGTTTCAAGCGACCAGGCACAGAATACCGGAATTACAGGTACCGGAAGCTCAGTCTCAACGCACTCGGCGACCGAACGGCAACACTGCATTTGGGAGGATTCCATGCACGCTACACAGAACAGATATCGCACGCACTCCAAGTCCGTATCGGGATCGATCTTTCGGTCGTCGGCTATCGCACTGACAGCTCTTCTCTTTGCCGGCTCTGCCATGGCAAAGGACCTGACGTTCGGGTACGTCCCGGCCAGTCTTGAGTATCCCTACAACGTCATGACGGCAAAAGGCTTCGAAGAAGCCGCTAAAGAAAAGGGCGTAAAGACGGTCGTTCTCGATCCCCGCGGAAGCGTCGAAAAGCAGGGTAACTCCCTCGACGATCTGCTGTCTCAAAAGGTCGACGCCATCGGCTTTCTCCCGCTCGACTCCGTCGTGGCGGAAGGGTTCGTAGACAAGGTCAACGATGCAAAGGTGCCGATTGTCGCCATTGCACTCCAAGTCGGCGACTCCGCAAAACGCAAGCTTCAGGACCCCTATCCGGGTCTTTCGGCCCTTGTTGCCACGGACAATTATCAATCCGGTGTTGTTGCCGGCGAGATGGCGGCTGGCCTGTTGCCTAAGGACAAGACGGCTAAAATCGGCATCGTTATGGGCGATCCTGCCTATACGATCGTCAAGCTCGACACGGATGGCTTCAAAGCTGCCCTGGATAAGGCTGGTGCAAAATACCAAATCGTCGCCGAGCAGCCTACCAACTGGACACCGGACGAGGGTGAGGCGGTTTGCCAAAACTTCCTGACAGCTCACCCCGACATCGACTTGATCTTCAGCCACGCCGACGACATGGCGATCGGGTGCGCCCGCGCAATCGACGCATCCAACTCCAAGCCTAAGCTCATCGCCACGGGCGGTGGGTCGAAGCTCGGCCATGACGCGATCCTCGCAGGCGAAATGTATGGTTCGGTCTGCACGCGGCCCAAACTCCTCGGCAAGCTGATGTTCGATGCCATGTACGAGGCGGCGACAAAGCCCGAAACCGCCAAAGGTCGCTTCGTGTCTTACGACATGCCGCCGATCACGAAGGAAACCATCGACTCCTGCCCTGAGCAGTGGTGAGATCTTTCGATTGATGAATGGGAGGTGTCCTATGCAACACGATAACCCTATCATGCAATTACGTGGTGTTGTTAAGGGATTTCCCAATGGCACTCTTGCCCTGCGCGGTGTCGATCTCGACATCGAGCAGGGTAAGGTCCACGGCCTGCTCGGCGCAAACGGAGCTGGCAAATCCACGCTGATCAAAATCCTGTCGGGCGCTTATTGGGCCACCCTGGGAGAGATCATCTGGCGCGGCAAGCCCATCAAGTGGGATAGCCCCAAGGCTGCCAACGACATGGGCGTTGCGACTGTCCACCAGCACATTCCGTTGGTCCCCACTCTTTCGGTTCTCGAGAACATTTATCTCGGGAACCGGGGGCTATGGCGGCTCGCGTCGAGTAGCCGCCGCGACTACGAAGAACTGTGCCAGCGTATCGGTTATCGGCTCGATCCCGATGCCCTGGTCGGAAACCTATCCATCGGCGAGCGCCAGATGGTCTCGATCATGACTGCCGTTGGCACGGGTGCCGATCTGATTGTCATGGACGAGCCAACAGCCTCGCTTGCAGCCGAAGAACGCGAACTCGTTTACGCGACCGTGCGTCGGCTGTCGAAAGGCGAGAACAAGGCGATCCTGTTCGTCAGCCACTTCCTTGATGAAGTAATGGCCCTCACCGACCAAGTGACGGTTTTGCGCGACGGGACCGCTGTGCTCCGTGCCAATACAGCCGATCTGGACGAAGACCGCATCGCCGAAGCGATCGTTGGCAAACAGATCGTAGCACTCGAGCGCCAAGCCCAGGGGCGGGAGCCAACAACAGGCAAGGCTCGCCTGCAACTGCAGAACCTTGCCTCCAAGGGGCGGTTTGGCCCGATTTCGCTCGACGTCGCCCGTGGCGAGGTCATCGGCGTTGCCGGCCTTCTCGGTTCGGGTCGAAGTGAGCTTCTGCACGCAATCTACGGGTCCGATCACGAAGCGACGGGAACTGTGCTCTTGGACGGGGAGACTGTCCCGAGAAACACTGGTGCGGCCGTGAAAGCCGGTATGGGCATGGTCCCTGAAGACCGCATGGCCCAAGGCCTCGTGCCGGATTTCGAGATTTGGCGCAACACCACCCTGCCCGCGCTCGGCGGCGTCTCCGTGATGAACTCAATGCCGATCGAGGATCGTGAGCGCGAGCGCGGTTGGGAAGCTATCCGCATGCTTTCGATCAAAGCAAGTTCCCCGGATATTCTGGTCAAGGAACTCAGCGGCGGCAACGCACAGAAGGTGACGATCGCCAAGTGGCTTTTCAGTGATGTGAAACTGTTCCTGCTCGACGAGCCTACGGCCGGTATCGACATCGGAGCAAAGACGGACATTCTGCGGCTCGTCCGCAAATTGGCAAGCCAAGGTCAATCCGTCATCATCGTCTCGTCCGAGTTCGAGGAACTTCTGGCAGTGTCGGACCGCATCATCGTGCTGAGGGACGGCCAATGCGTAGCAGTACGCGACACCCATAAAACATCTGAACACGAATTGCTTCTGCTTGCCGGCGGGCAGGCCGCTTCCGTTGAAGCTGCCGTCCACTAACCGGCATCGTTGAGAAAGCGAGAAAATATCATGAACACGATCACACATAGTCCAGCCGAGAAGGTGCCGGAGGTTTCCCAGGTGCAGACTGTATCGCCAACCACCAACTGGCGTCGCATGTTCGGCCTGCGCGAGCGCGGTGTCTACTACGCCTTGCTCTTGTTGATCACGGTGCTGACGCTGCTCACCACCTACCTCGGCCAGGCAAACTACCTGAGCGTTCTGAACCTCTCGAACGTGGTCTATCAGTCTTCGCTCATGGCTATCATGGCAGTCGCGATGACGGTGGTGCTGATCAGCGGCAATTTCGACCTCTCGGTTGCATCGGTCGCCGCACTGGCGGCTGTGATCCTAATCGGGAACGCCGACGCCATCGGGTTTATTCCGGCCGCGGCCTTAGCGATGGCGGTCGCGATGGCTATCGGCCTCATCAACGGTTCGATCGTCCAGTTTCTCGGCATCAATGCGTTCATTGTCACGCTCGGCACGATGACAGCAGTGCGAGGCCTTGTCCTCATCTATACCGACGGACGTTCATTGTCCGCGTCCGAGCCGAATGTCATCGAAACGATGAAGGCTTTCGAGGGCGGTCGCCACGACGGCTTCTGGCTGATCTTGGCCGGTGGTGTCGTTCTGTTGGCCCTGGGCATCATTGGCTTGATCAAGTCAGTGAATGGTAAGACGCCGCTGCGCCCGTCCGCGGTCGGGATGACGATTGGCGGAGCTGGCTTCCTTCTGCTTGCCTGGGCATCCGGCGGCGAACTGACACTTCGCAACCCCGTCATTTATCTGGCGATCTTCACGACGATCGTCTGGTTCACCCTCAGCTTCACGATGGTTGGGCGGCGACTCTATGCTGTCGGCGGTAACTCCGAAGCAGCGCGCCTCTCCGGCATCAATGTCCTTCTGTACAAGCTCATGGCATTCGTCTTTTGCAGCGGGACGGCCGGCTTCGCAGGCATCCTGTTTGCAAGCCGCCTTCGTTCGATCAACCCTGCGGGACTTTCGGGCGCGGAGCTGACGGTCATCGCCGCGGCCATTCTCGGTGGCACTTCCTTGTTCGGCGGTGCAGGCAGCGTGATCAAGACGCTTGCTGGCGCTCTCCTCCTCTTCTCGCTGACCAACGGCTTCAACATGCTGAACCTCGGCGCGAACTGGCAGGGATTGATCGAAGGGATCGTCGTGGTGGTAGCTGCGGCCATCTACACGGTCGGTGGCAATAAGTCGAAATCAAAGACCGGCGGCTGACCTGACAACCATCCCGCGGCCGCCTGTCACCTGACGGCGGCCGTTTTTCTTTACGTTTAAACACTGGAGTGAAATTCGTGACCGATATTCCGCGGGTAGACTACAATGGCAAAGTTGCCTTCGTGACCGGGGCTGGGAGCGGTGTTGGACGGGCAACTGCCCTCGCGTTTGCCAAGGCAGGCGCATCGGTTGCCGCCGTCGACATCAGCGAAAAGGGCCTCAACGAGACCGTAGCGATAATTAAGGATGCAGGCGGCAAAGTCCTTCCCCTTATCTGCGATGTTACCAAGGGCAATCAGGTGAAAGCAGCGCTCGATAAGACCGTCGAAGCGTTCGGCCGGGTGGATGCCGCCCACAACAACGCCGGTATCGAACAGCCGGCACAGCCGATTGGAGATATTTCGGAAGAGCTTTGGGACCGCATCATTTCGGTCAACCTCAAGAGCGTATTCCTCTGCATGAAGTACCAGATCGAGATCATGCTCAAGCAGGGTGGCGGTGCGATCGTGAACACGGCTTCCGGCGCTGGTGTCTTGGCGATCCGCAATCAGTCAAGCTACTGCGCATCGAAATTCGGCGTCGTCGCAGCGAGCAAGGTTGCCGCGCTCGAGTATGCCGACAAGGGTATCCGGGTTAATGCCATTTGCCCCGGCATCATCGATACTCCGATGATATCGCGCTACACCAATGACACTGACGAAGGCCGCGCATTCATGATTGCCCAGGAGCCGATCGGCCGCATGGGTCGTCCCGAGGAGATTGCTGGCACTGTGTTGTGGCTTTGCTCGGACGCGGCCGGCTTCGTTACCGGCCATGCCATGATCGTGGATGGCGGTCAGACCGCGGGGATCTGACAGACTTTACTGGTCAGGCGAGGCACCTGACCAGTTCCGTTACGTCTTCGAGGGTTTCCAGATTTTCAGCGAGGGCTGCGGCTCTCGCCGAAACTGTTTCAGAGACTGGGTTAGCAGCGACGGAAGCACACTCGAAGAATTTCACGCAGACATCCTCCCAGTTCATCGGGTTATCGGCGTTACCCGGAACACGATGGCCCTCCTCTATCCACCGTCCGCCGTCGCGCGTGGTGATTTCCACACGGCCAGGGGGCAACTCGAGCTTCCAGTCGAGCGCGGCGTCCCGGGCTAAAGTCATCTTCTTGCCAACAGCGAGCACCTGCTTGTCTTTGAGGGCGGCTTCGGTGAAGTCGGTAACGCTCATTCCCCTGCGAACCACGGCGACCGACACGAGGTACGGAAGACTGAATTTGGCGTCCGCAAGCGTCGCAGGTGCCCGTCGCTCCTCCAGGGGCTGGCACATAAGGTCATGGTAGTCGCCCACGTGAAGCCGTATCTCGGCGATTTCGTCTGGCTGGATGTTATTGCGGGTGACGATATCGATCGCAGCTTTCATGTGGCTGTGGGCGGTACCGACACATGGCCAACGTTTATAGAGCGTCCCGCTTCCGAGGAACTCACTGCCAAGCCCCGCCACGATCTTGTCGCGATCATAGCGTCCACCGAAGTAAGTGTTCATGAAGCCGTACTGGCCCTCGAATGCCTTGTCGATGCCAGTCACGCCCTTCTCGGCCATCATGGTTGCGAGCACAGCTCCCTTCGCCGAGAATCCCGCGTACATCCCTCGCAAGTCGCTTCCTCTGCCCGCGATCATTTCCATGATACCTGACGACTGCATCGTCGCGATCCCCATAGCAGCGGAGGTGCGCGCCGGCGAAAGACCCAAGACCCGACTTGCGGATGCAGTAGCGGCGAAGACCGCAAGCACCGTCGACAGGTTCCAGTCCTTCTGCCAACCTACGTTGCACCTGAGACGCGCGAAGATGTCCTGGCCGGCAGCGACCGCCGCAATCAGGTCCTTTCCACTCACCCCGCCCCGGCGCTCGGCGAGCGCAAATACGGCCGGCACAATCGAACTGGCCGTATGTTGTCCCCATGGCGTTTGGTCATCGTAATCGAGGCAATGAGCGAGCGCGCCGTTCGCCATCGCGGCCATCAGGGCCGGAGCCCGGCCTCCGAACCCCAGAACGGTGCAATCGGGACGACCGCCTGTTTCGGCGACGATCTCCGCGACGGCCCGGACGGCCGGCTCCATACCACTAGCCGCGAGAATGACGCCGAGGGTGTCGAGAATGCTCTTCTTCGCAGCCCAACGCGCGTCGTCACTCAGGCGGTCGTACGTCACCTCGGCAGCATGGGTGCCGAAAAGATGGACGAGATCGCGCTTATCATCAGTCATTGTCGAAAACCTTGTTCTTCACCGAATGCAATGATGTCGCACGAACCAGCGCCGATCTCATCCCCAACCTGCACACGATCGGGCGCACTAAGAGACGGGATATAACTTTTACTTATATCAAAACCGAGCCTCGCGAGATTGGTGGTTCTCAAGTGAACTCCGAAATGGAAAGTTCAAGGGACACACATGGAGGAGAATCATGCCCACATTGGCTGGCAAAACCGTACTCATCACTGGCGCTTTGGGCACGATCGGCAAATCACTGGTCTCACGCTTTGCCCAAGAGGGCGCGAAGGTAATCGCATCGGACCGTCCGGATGCGCCGAACGTCGACGAGGTCCTCAAGGAACTGGCGAAAGACGTCCGCTATTTCGGCGCGGACCTAAACCAACTTGCTGATCTCGAGAAGGCTGTGACCCGCCTTGCTGACGAAGTCGGCGGTATCGACATCCTCGTGAACAACGCGGCGTTCGTGGTCAACAAGCCACACGAGGAATTCTCCATCGAGGAGTACGAGGAAGAAGTCCGCGTGAACTCGTCTGCGGCATTCGTGCTCTCGAGAGCCTGCAGCACCCTGATGAAGCAGAAGAAGTACGGGAAGATCATCAATCTGACCTCCCTCACCCTCAATGGCAACTGGGAAGGCTTTGTCCCCTACGTAGCTTCGAAGGGCGCGATGTACGGCTTGGTCAAGTCGATGGCCCGCGAACTCGGCAAGTACAACATCACCGTGAATGGCATTTCTCCTGGCGCGGTCCTGTCGGATGCCGAATGGCGGCACTTTGGCGAAAAGCGGGAAGCCTACCATCAATGGATTCTTGAGCGTCAAAGCATCAAGCGCAGGATCGAGCCGGTCGATATCGCCAACCTTGCCGTTTTCCTATCTAGTCCGCAAGCGGACCTTATAAGCGGACAGGACATCCACTGCGACGGTGGGTGGTAACGACCGGCAATGGGAGGAATGCTGATGAACGAGATCAAGCCAAAACGGTTTGCGGACGGTTTTCTGTTCCTCGAAGCACCAAAATGGCGGGATGGTCAGCTCTGGGTCTCGGATGTCTTCGATCACAAGGTCTATTCGCTGACGGCGAGCGGTGGGCGGTCGAAGTGTCTCGAAATTCCGAACAGACCGTCGGGATTGGGATTCCTTTCCGACGGGTCGCTCGTGATCGTGTCGGCCAAGGATCGGAAGCTCCTTCGATACGACGGCAATTCAGTCTCCGAATACGCCGATCTTTCCTCCCATACCCAGTGGTGGCTCAACGACTTCGCGGTCGATTCACTGGACACGATATATGTCGGCGATTTTGGGTACGACTTCGTTGCGGGACAGCCTCCTCAGGCCACAAATCTTCACCGCGTCGATCCTGACGGCTCGGTGGCCGTTGCAGCCCGCGATGTAGATTTCCCGAACGGCTCCGTAGTCATCAACGGGGGCCGCACCTTGGTCGTTGCCGAGACGTGGAAGGAACGGATCAGCGCGTTCGATATCGATTCCGCCGGCAATCTCAGCAACAAACGCCTCTTTGCTGACCTTTCAGGCAGGCAGCCTGACGGAATCTGCGCGGACGAGACCGGTGCGATCTGGGCCGGGATTTATAACACGGGCGAGTTCGTCCGCGTGCTGGATGGTGGGCAGATCACGGACAGCATCAAATTCCAAGGGTCCGGAATCTCGTGCACTCTGGGCGGGGAGAACGGCCGTCGTTTGTTTATGACGGCATTCATTGGAACGGAAGCCGACATGGCGGCTGGCCTACCCAAGAGCGCGGTCTTCTACGTGGACCTATAAGGCCGCCGCCTTGGATCCTAAGGATATAATATAAAGCTATAACGTCCATGGCCGCACCATTGTCGCCCGACGCCTCCGTGATAGCGTGATGCCAACTCAATCTCACAACAGTCTGGAACGATGAAACCGATCCTTTCCTTCCCGCCACTCGCCGGCATGACCTATCCGAAACTCGAGGAAGCTGACTGGGTTCGGATTGTGCCCGCACCTGAACAGGTCGCCTCCCTCCCCGAGAGCGAGCGAGAGACCGTACGCGTTCTTATGACCAGCGCGACACGCGGCTGCAGTGCCGAGCTTGCCGCGGCTCTTCCCAATTTGGGCTTCGTGGTTTCCCAGGGGGCTGGAAGCGACAAGATCGATATACCTGTTCTCGAGAAGCGCGGAGTTCGCGTCCGCTGTGTCGGCGAAGCGCTGACTGATGATGTCGCCGACCTTGCGATGACGCTGACGATCATGCTTTGCCGCGACCTGGTCCGCGCAGACGCGTTCGCGCGCAACGGCGACTGGCAGAACGGCCGCTTCGAGGTAGGCGACAGCCCGGTAGGAATGACTATCGGCATTGGAGGTCTCAGCGGCCGGATTGGCCAGGCGATCGCCGCCCGCGCGTCCGCCTCGAAGATGAAGATCGCAGGACTCAAGCGTAGTTCGAATGAGGGCCTCGGCGCGACGCTCTACGAGGGATGGGAAGCACTCGCCGCGGCAAGTGACATCCTTGTGCTGGCTGTCCCCGGAACGCCGGACCTCAAGAACATCATTGGTTCGAAGGAACTTGCTGCGCTTGGACCAAAGGGCCGTCTCATCAACGTAGGACGTGGCAATCTCGTCGACACTGAAGCTCTCATTACAGCGCTGGAAAACAAGACGATCGCGGGCGCAGCATTGGACGTCCTCGATAGTGAACCGGTGATACCGCCCCGTCTGGCGGCTCTACCCAACGTAATTCTGACCCCGCATATCGGCGGTCAGACCTGGGGTCAACGCTCCAGAGGAGCACGGATCGCGGAGGACGAGGTTCTCGCATTCCTGGCGACCGCAACGCATTGACGGGCGGCACGCGCCGGCGAGAACATTACAGCGGGATCGACTTCGATCGATCTCCAAAGGACAGATGACATGACCGACAAGCAGCAATACACCTATCCCAAGATCGGCCTCCTGATTGACGGAGAATGGATCTACGATCGCGAGCCCCTCTGTGAGGTGGAGAACCCGAGCGACGAGACGATCCTCGGCCAGGTGCCCGAAGCCACCGCCCAAGACCTTCAGAACGCGCTGGCCTCGTCTGCCCGCGGTTTCGAGGTGTGGCGTAAGACCCCTCCGACTCAACGGGCGGCCGTGATGCGGCGCGCCGCGGCTCTTGTTCGTCAGCGCGCAAAAGAGATCGCGCCTATCTTCACGGCCGAGTCAGGACGTACCTACGCTGAGGTGCTGGCCGAAATCGAGCGCTCCGCGACCTTCCTGGATTGGGACTCGGAGGAAATCCGTCGCCTGTATGGCCGTATCGTGCCGACCGATCCTCCGATCCAACAGTTCGTAGTCCGCGAACCCGTTGGCCCCGTGGCCGCCTTCACGCCGTGGAACGTTCCGATGAGCGCTCCCTCCCGCAAGATCAGCGCCTCGCTCGCGGCAGGCTGCTCGGTCATCCTCAAGCCGGCCGAAGAGACCCCCGCGACCGCATGCCTGTTCGCGCAGTGCTTCCTCGACGCCGGCCTTCCCAAGGGCGTTCTGAACGTTGTCTTCGGCAACCCGGACGAGGTGTCTCGCACGCTGGTCCTGTCGCCGATCACTCGTCTCGTGACGCTTACCGGCTCGATCAACGTAGGCAAGCACCTCACCAGGCTTGCAGTAGAAACCATGAAGCCGGTCCTCATGGAGCTTGGCGGCCATGCGCCTGTGCTGATTGACGAGAACACCAATGCGGACGAGATCGCTCAGTTGGCGGTAAACTGGAAGTTCCGAATGGCGGGGCAGTTCTGTTCGGCTCCTTCCCGCTTCCTCATTCATCGCTCGCGGTATGATGATTTCGTCGGCAGCCTCACTGAAAAGGCCAGCAAGCTCAAAGTCGGTGATGGCTTCTCCGAAGGCGTGCAGATGGGTCCCCTCGCCAACCGTCGGCGCTTGGCCGCGATGGCCGACCTTGTCGACGACGCGGTTTCTCATGGAGCGAAGGTCACGACCGGCGGCAAGCGTGTCGGCAACCGGGGCTGGTTCTACGCACCGACTGTGCTCGCGGACGTCCCCCTCGACGCCCGGGTGATGAGCGAGGAACCGTTCGGACCGATCGCTCCGTGCATGGCAGTGGATTCCATGGACGAAGCGCTCCAGATCAGCAACAGCCTCAACATGGGCCTTGCTGCGTTCGTGTTCACCAATGACATGGAGCGCGCCAACCATCTGTCGAGCGAGCTTCAAGTCGGGTCGGTGGCGCTCAACGTGTTCACCAGCCCTGGAGGCGATGCACCGTTTGGCGGTTACCGAGAAAGCGGCATCGGCCGCGAAGGCGGGACTGAAATGTACAACAGCTACACAGTTGCCAAGACAATCGCAGAACGCCGCGTACGAGTTTGATTTTTAAGCTCAAAGCTTTAGACTCATCTTGGAACGAATGGAGGTGAGTTCTGGCGATGGTGCTCGAAATTGATCCCAAGAAGCTGCTCTACTTCGCCGCGGTGATTGAGCAGGGTAGCTTGAACCGCGCAGCACGTCAGCTGAGCGTGTCGCAGCCTGCCCTGTCGACCTCAATGGATCGATTGGAAGCTGAGCTTGGGATGCAGCTTCTCGAGCGCGGCCCGAAAGGCATTGTCGCGACAAGGAAGGGCGACATCCTTTACTGTCATGCGCGTCTCATCAGGGAAGAGATTCAGCTCGCTGAACGTGACCTGTTGAACGCGGACGATTGTCGCAGCGAGTCGATCCGCATCGGCAGTCTACCAAGCCTAGCAAGCAAAATCGTGCCGATGGCACTCAGCAAATGGCGAGAGACCCACGAAGGTGGCCACCTAGAGGTTGTCGAAAACGCTCAGGTCGATCTTCTAACAGGCCTGCTGCGGCGGGACTTCGATTTCGTAATCGGCTTCACCAAGGTCTTCGACATGCTGGACGGTCTCCGTCAGCGGGTGCTTTTCCGCGACACTCTGCGGGTGATCGCGGGCATCAATCATCCTTTGCGGAAGCTGGAAAAGCTTACATGGACCGACCTGGTGAAGTACCCTTGGATCAGTCCTACCTCTCGACGAACGCACACAGTGCTAGATCACATCATGCAGACCATGGATGCGCCCCTACCCCAGATAACTGTCTGCGGATCGGTATCCCTGCTCAAGTCGTTGGTCGCCGAGACCGAGCACCTCGCCCTGTTGCCCGCCCATGCTGTTCGAGAGGAAGTTGCCGAGCAGAGGCTTTTCGAGTTGCCCTTCTGGGACCCTACCCTCAATCGGGATATCGCAGTCTTCTTCCGCGAAGGCTATGTGATGGATCAACCACGTAAGGATTTGGTCGCTTGCGTCACGGAAGTCGGGATGGAGCTTTGCAGGGACAAGGAAATGGACGACGTATCGGCCTAGATTTCAGCCCGCAGTATTCGTCCTCCTTCTCAAACGGCGGCATGTGGAGCGGAACGTTGAGGTTACTTCACCCTAATTGTCCGAGGTGCTCCGGATCGTTCCATGAGATAAATCTCTGCAAATGGTAGCATTTCCGCGGATTGCAGGAGCATCTCGCGCCATTCGGCGTCGCTGCGCCCTGGACGACGCCTGAGCGGGGCAACGACTAGCAGTGCGAACCCGGCGTACTTTTCGTCGTCCTTGTCGGCGAGGGCCCTCTTAACGCCATCAATCAAAACGCTGTCGACATGGCTAGCTGAATGCCACATCCTGCCTTTCTGACGAGCCGTTGTGAATTCACGTTGCGGAGCCGCATCTGGCAAACCAATCAACGCGGCCACAGGCACTCCCGACGCCAGTTCTTTTCCGACTTCAACGTCACTGCGAACCAACGCTCCGGTCACCTCAACGCCCAGCTTGCTTCCGTCTTCAAAACGAAGCCACGCGTCCGGAAAGCTACTATCCAGCGGAAACCTCACAGACACCACGCCAGAATATTGGGCGGATATCAGGTCCCGAACCGGTAGGATCTCCTCTTTGAGTCGCTTCCACGGCCTGGCCCCGCGACGAAATCGATCGAGGTTCTCGCCTGAAATTGTTCCTTCAACCAGGAGAGAAGTCATTTCGCGAAGTCGCTGAGGTGACACTCCGTCGGGATGCGAAACTTCCTCGTATAAATCGGCTAGTTCGCCTGTTCCAAATTCCATTTAATGACGCTCCACTTCACCTCAATAAAGAAATGGTAGTCGCTGCGGTCACTCACTTTTGTCCAGACCCCTTCCGCCCTCGTGTCGTCGTCCTTGTGGGGATACTGCTTCCAAACTCCGCCCACCATGCGGCCAACGCGTTCATGGTTGGCTCCAGGCCCCTTGCCTTCTCGGTCATCTCGTATTCGACGCGAGGAGGAACCTCCGCATAGACCGTGCGCGACACCAAACCATCAGCTTCCAGGTCACGCAACTGCGCGGTCAGCATATGCTGCGTTATCCCCGGGATCGCTTTGCGTAGCTCGTTGAACCGATAGACCCGCTGATTGAGAAGCCACATGATTTCGAGCTTCCATTTTCCCGACAGCATCGCAAACGCCCGCCGCATTTCTTCGTGCATGTCGACGTCTTGAGCCCCAACAGTCTGCTTTTCCATACTAACCACTTCGAATTCATCCTACTTGCGCTGTTCGATCTAATACCACACTTTCGATGCGAACACCGGAGCGATTAGAGAAAACGCTGCGGGCAGCGCAAATCTGAAATGGAGCAAGCTGTCGGGCCAACCGACCGCAATGGAGAACTCATGGCTGGATTCTACATTTATTGGACCGCAACGACCCTACTCGTTGCGCTCTACCTATCCTCTGCTGTCATCTATTTGGTCAAAACCGAATGGGTGCGCCGGACAATCGTCGGGTTCGGATATCCGGCCTATCTGGTCCCCGTTCTGGTCGCAGTGAAGGTTGCGGCAGTGGTGGCAATCCTCCTTCGCTTCAACGTAGCGATCAGTGATCTGGCCTACGCGGGAATGTTCTTTCACCTCCTCCTATCGGGCCTCGCCCATGCGGGCGTCCGCAAGCTTGGTGGCGCGGTCCCCGCGGTGATCGGATTGGCGCTGCTTGCCGCCTCGTTCTCCACTCAAAACATCGGCCGGCAAGTCTCGTCGCCGTACGCATTCCATCAGTCGCTCTAGACCGCAGAAGCAGGACAACCAAATGAAGAAGCTATCCGACAAAGTTGCCATCATCGCTGGTGCTGGCAGGGGAATTGGGCGAGCTACGGCAGAGCTATTCGCCGCCGAGGGCGCGAAAGTCGCCGTCTTGTCTGTTACCCCAGTGAACATCACTACGGTCGTCGAACATATTCAATCCCAGGGCGGCACCGCGCTTGGTATTGCATGCGATCTCAGCGACGGAGATCAGATCACCAATGCCGTTGCTCGGGTCGTGGAAGCCTTCGGCGGCATCGACATCCTGGTGAATGTCGCATTTGACCCCTCAGTGGTTCACTCGTCGATCGTCGATCTCTCTGTTGATCAGCTGCAACGCAACTTCGACATTGGGCCGATTGCATATCTGCGAACGATGCAGGCTTGCTATCCGCACCTCAAAGCGAGTGGCGAAGGTCGCGTGATCAACTTCGCGTCCCTCGCCGGAATCCTCGGTTTACCGCCTTACGCACCGTACAATCTCGCGAAGGAGGCGGTGCGCGCACTAACCCGCTCGGCAGCCCGAGAGTGGGGTCCAGACAACATCACCGTCAATAATCTGCTCCCCGTTGCAGACACCTGGGGAGCCGGGCCGAACACTCCGCCGCCCACGAACGCCCTTTGCCGGCACGGCTCTCCCGAACTCGATATCGCGCCGGTCGCCCTTTTCCTCGCAAGCAGTGATTCACGGTTTATCACAGGTTCGAGTCTCACCCCGGACGGCGGTCAGATCATCGACGGCGCTAGGTGAGGGCTTCAGATGCATTTGTGGTGAGTTCCCGGTTCCTACTCACGCTCGATGCGGACCGGGAACTCACCGCGAACCTTCAATGGATCATAGCCCTCGTCAAAGCGTCCGAGACGAATAAGGCCATCCCACTTGTAGTCCCCGTAGAATAGCGCAAGGTTCCCCCACGGCTTGAAATAGCAGAGGTCTCCGGGCTGTTCGTTGTCGAATGGTCCGCTCCCCTCCTCAGTCAACTTGCGCGGCAACCGCACGATTTTCTCATTGTGACTGTAGTCCTCGATCATAAGGTCCAAGGGCAACATCGAGGCGAAGTCCCGGGCGGATGGACTGTCGTAGAGCGTCGCGGTCATTCCAGTGTCCGCAAACGTAAATTTGACGCGTACCGGGGCAGAACCCTGGTCGTCAGCGCTAGCGGCCTGAAGGCCGAACCCGACACTCGGTACAATCATCGCGGCACCCATCCCAAGAAGGCTTCTTCGGCTTGTGATCATTGACTTTATCGCCTTGGCCTCTCCGATGAACTCCATGCGAGGACGGCAAAAAGTGACGACCCAGCAAGCGCGACCGCCGCGAATAGGAACGTGGTTTGCCAACCCGCGTGGTCGAAAAGTAGCCCGCCGATCGACGCACCGCCGGTAATTGCCAACTGGATGACCGCCACCTGGAGACCCCCGCCAGCTTCCGCATCACTAGGCATTGTCCTGCTCAGCCAAGTTCCCCATCCAACGGGAACTGCGGTTCCAAGAAACCCCCACCCCGCAAGAAGCAATGCTGTGATGGTGACAGAAGACCCGTACGCCACAAGTCCGACAGCTACCACGGCCATCGCAAGGGGCACGACTCCGAGGATACTGAACAGGCGGGTCCGCAGCAGCCCGCTGATGACGTAAGTACCCAGAACGCCCGCGAGGCCCATCACAAGAAGGAGAAGCGACAGTGTCGACACGGACACCAGCGTCACCGTCTCGAGGAAAGGGCGGAGATAAGTGAACAGATCGAACTGTCCCGCGAACAGTAGCGTGATGGAGGCCATCCCAAGCGAAACCCGCTTCCGCAGTAGCAACCTGAAAACGTGCGGCGGTCGATCTGTTTTCTGAGGCGGCAACGACGGCAGACTTACACACTGCCAAACCAGCGATATCAGCGCGAGCGGAACGACGGCGAAGAACGCTCCCCGCCACCCAATGTAGCTACCGAGCAAACTTCCCAAAGGCGCAGAAACCGTCGCGGCGATCGCATTGCCTGCGTTTAGCGCGGCCAGGGCTTTTGGAACAGAGTGGGCAGGCACCAGTCGCATGATGATGGCCGTCGACAACGACCAGAACCCGCCGATGGCGACCCCGAGAAGCGCCCGACCGATCATCAGCACAGGGTAGTATGGCGCGCAGGTTACGATTATCCCGGAGATGACGAGAAGCAGCGAGAATGATGCGAGCACGAGTCGGCGGTCAACTCCCCCTGTCAGCCTCGATACGAAGAGACTGGTGAGGACGGCAAAAATCCCGGAAACCGAAATGGCTTGTCCCGCTCGACCTTCCGTGACGCCAAGATCGCTGGCGATCGGTGAGAGAAGGCTCACGGGCATAAACTCGGAAGAGATGAGCACAGCTACGCAGAGAGACATAGCGAAAACCGCGGCCCAAGCGCCAGACCGGGTGGTGTCGGAGGCAGGAAGATTGTCGGATTGGACGAGAGCTTGTTGAGTCATGCCCCAAAAGTAAGACGGGTCGACTTCGATGATTACCCGGCGCAATTCGCTTGTAGTTATCGATTGGGCTCATCAATCCGACACGACGCCGCGTGGCACTCGATCAATAATCGCCTGCAGGAAGCAATTCGGGGCGGCCGAGATAGAACCGTCCATCTCATAACCGCCCCTCACCTCAAGGCATTCCAGGTTCGACAAATGCTTTGCTTACCTACGACGCCTTGGATCTCCGCTTTGATCCAGTTCCGTGGGGTCCCATGAAACGGTGGCAATCAGGCACAAGGACGCCCATTCCAACGCGGCGACAAGGCCTCCCCCAACTGCCCGGCACCACGCGGCGGCGCGAACATCGGCAAAACGCCAACGGTCGAAGTATTTCATCACGAGTATCCCATTTTCGCTGCACTCAGGGCCATCCAAGTGCAGCGTGCCTGCGCTTATGCGAGGTTCTGTTCGAAGAAGGACTGGAGCTTGGTCCATGGAATCAGGTTCGTGCGATCGTACAGGTCGACGTGCCCTGCCCCTTCGACGACGTGCAACTCCTTGGGTTCGGAAGCGGCGGCATAAGCCTGTTCGCTGAAGAATCGCGAGTGGGCGTGGTCGCCGGTGATAAAGAGAACCGGCCGCGGGGAAATCCAGCTGAGCCGAAGGAAGGACCAGAACAAGGTCATCGGGGCGTTGCTTGTTCGCGCCATCGTGGTCGTCGATCTCGGATGCTGGCCACGCGGCGTACGATAATAATCGTAAAACTCGCGCTCGATCGGGTTGGAGTTCTCGGTCAGCACCTCGGGTGTGCCGACAGCCATCAATCGAGGTGCGCCATCGACCTCGGCCCAACGCTGGTCAGAAATCTCCTTGAGCTGCTTCTTTACGGCATCGTTTTCGAGTTCGGCAGCGAGACCCTGCCGTTGACCCTGCCCGATATCGTACATGCTGACCGTTGCGACCGCCTTGATCCGAGGGTCGATTTCCGCCGCTGCCAATCCAAACCCACCGCTCCCGCATACGCCGAGCAGTCCGATGCGCTCTCGGTCCACGAAGGCGTTCGAGCCGAGATAGTCGACGGCGGCGTTGAAATCCTCGACGAAAGCTTCCGCGGAAGCCGTGAAGTGAGGTTGGCCCCCGCTCTCCCCGTTATATGAAGCATCGTGGGCAACGGTCACGAATCCGCGCTCAGCCAACGTCTGCGCATAGAGACCTGACGTTTGCTCCTTGACGCCACCGTAGGGGTGACCGACCACGATCGCGGGATGACGCTTGGAACTGTCCAGGTTCTTGGGGACGTAAAGGTCCGCTACAAGCATGATCCCAAGCTTATTGTAGAAAGTCACCTTCCGGTGATCGACTTTATCGCTCTTGGGGAACGTCTTATCCCAGGTTTCCGAAGTGGCTGCTTCGGCAACAGCACTGCGCATTGCGAGTACTCCAGCCGTAGCGGCGGTCAGTCCGCCGATTTTGAGCAAACTGCGCCTGTCGAGAGTCATGCGTCCGGCATCGTTTTCCATGCTTCATCCCTTGTCCTATTGCGTCAGCACAAAAGGTAATTGATGAAGCAGCTATCGATTAGGTGGACAAATCCGCTAAGAGCTATCGCGTAACGCATTAATGGTGGCAGCATTGGATATTGCAAAGCCACGTCGTTGCGGATCATTTTGCGGGCAAGACGCGGAGATCAGGTAGTGCAAGAAGACTACAACGAACTGTTTTGGTTCACCGTCGTTGCCAGGGAACGCAGCTTCACCCGCGCAGCCGCGCTGTTGGGTGTGTCGCAGTCGACGATTAGCAATGCGGTCAAACGCCTTGAAGAACGGCTGGGGCTCCGCTTGCTGATCAGAACGACCCGAAGTGTCTCAACCACGGAGGTTGGCGAGAAGTTCTTGAGTGCCATTCGGCCTCGGCTCGACGACATCAACGATGATATCGCCGATCTTATGCGCTATCGCGACCGTCCATTCGGCACCGTCCGGATCAATCTCTCCGATTACGCTCTGGAGAGCGTGGTGTGGCCAAAGTTGCGCGGTGTTCTTCGGGAGTATCCGGACGTCAACGTTGAACTCCATTGTGACAACGGCATCAGCGACATCATCGAAGAGCGCTTCGACGCAGGCATTAGGTTGGGCGAGCGCCTAGACAAGGACATGATCGCCGTAAAAATCGGTGAGAATTGGCGTCTAGTGGTGGTCGGATCACCCCAGTACTTCGAACAGAACCCAATTCCATCCACCCCTCAGGATCTCGCGACGCATAACTGCATCAACACGCGGCAGCACTCGGCAGGTGGGCTTTACGCGTGGGAATTCGAGAAGGATGGCAGGGATGTCCGTGTGCGGGTCAATGGCCAACTGACGATAAACCACCCGGCGAGTATGATCGACGCAGTCATGCTGGGCTATGGCCTAGCATACCTTCCGGAAAGCTTCGTTTCTGATCGCATCAAAAACGGCGACCTAATTCAGGTGCTCGATGACTGGTGCCCGCTGTTCGAGGGATACTGCCTGTATTATCCCAACCGCAGACAGAATAATCCGGCCCTTTCGCTCATCGTCGACGCCCTACGGATCAAGTAGTCGTTCATCAAAAACGGCAATGCCGACGTGAGATGATCACGCCGGCATCGGCTTTGTCCAGGACGATCGGACGTTTTAGAACTTAGGTAGCGTGACCGTGAAGAACAGGGATTCTTCGTTGGCCTTGATGTCGATCGGGCCATCCGACGGCAGAAGCTCGATAGCGGTCTTGTCGCCGTAGGTCTTGGCGTCAACCGTGATGTTGCCCTTGCTCATGAAGAGCACGTCGATCTGGTCGCGCGAGCCAGTGTTGAACGTCGCACCAGCATCGACCTTGATGAACCCGATCTTCGTGTTGCGCTCGGTGAAGGTGCCGAGAAGCTTGGTCGATACACCCGGAGTGCCGGTTGCGATCCAATCGTACGATTCCGGGTCCATCATGACGACATCGTCGTAGCGCGCCGGCGCGAGAACGAGCTTCTTTCCGGTCGCCTCTTCATAGCACGCCGTCGCACCGTCTTTGTTGTGCTTCTGGCCGTTTTCATCGACCCAGGTGAAGATGCCTTCCTTGAACTCGCCCTTCGCCTTGAGAGCTTCGTTGGCAGCTTCGCGGCGTGGTGTGCTGAGGAACCCGGAGCCGCTCGCGCCACCGAACTGGATGACCATCATTTCGAGGCCTTCCGGACGGTCCTGCGGACCGTAATGGACGCTTTCCGGGAAGTAGGCGACCGAGCCTTCGCCCATGATCTTGTGCGGGGACGCCGGATACTTGCCCTTGAGGACGTAACGGATCTGGTCGAAGTTGTGGCGGTGACGCGGGGTACCCCAGCCACCCGAGCCGGTCAGGCCGACGTTGAGCAGGTAGTTGTTGGGAGAGTCGTCATCCCCCTGAAGCAAGAACTTCTGATCGAGCTTCCCGGTTCGCATTGAACCAACTGCGCCACCCTCGGCACTAGCTACGTCTGAAATACGCATCTTTCACTCCTCTTATCTTCGGTGGGAACAATTCTGTTGCCTCCAGATAATAGGAAAGTAGGGCACTCCGAAATCCTCCCCAAAACCGAGTTATAACATCTTGTTATTGCTCCGCGCCCTCACCCCGCCAGCGCTCTTGATCGCGACCATGGTTGCCTGCACAAACTTTAGCACAGCCAGACGGCACGAATGAATGAAGTCGGAACGCGAACAAATCGCGAGTTTGGAATCCCATATGCATACGCTCGAAACGCCTACTAAGAACCTGATGAAGACGCGCATGAACTCCGGCCAAGTTGCCGTTGGAATGATCGTCCGCATCGTCCGCGGCGTCGAGATCGCGGCGATCGCCCGGAGCGCGGGCTTCGACTGCCTTTACATCGACCTCGAACACAACAGTTTCTCGCTGGAGACCGTCAGTCAGATTAGCATCACGGCTGCGGCGCTCGGCGTGACGCCGCTTGTTCGCGTAGCTGGCCACAACAAGGCAGACATCAGCCGGACCCTCGAAACCGGTGCACAGGGCGTGATCGTCCCTCATGTGGAAACGCGCGCTCAGGCGGAAGACATCGTCGAGGCAGCCTTGTTCGCACCGAAAGGTGACCGATCGCTTCTGGCAACGAACGCTCACACGCTCTTCCGCGGGGGTCCTGCCTCAGAAACCATGGCGAAGATGAACGAAGCGACATTGGTTGTCGGCATGATCGAGTCCGTGAGCGCGGTGGAGAACGCCGCCGATATCGCATCGGTCGACGGAATGGACATGCTCCTTGTCGGCACCAACGACCTCTGCAACTCCCTTGGCATTCCAGGCCAGCTCGATAGCCCCAAGGTCATCGAGGCCTACAAGCACGTCCTCGATGTCTGCAACGCTAAGGGCAAGCATCTCGGCGTCGGCGGGCTCAATACCCGCCCGGAGATTGCCAAGGAAATTCTCCGGATGGGTGCCCGCTACGTCTCGACGGGAAGCGACACCGGGTTCCTGACAAATACAGCGATAGCGACAGCCGCGTCGTTCCGCTGAGCCAGACAAGACATAGCCGCCGGCAGGCGGCCTGAGGAAACACATCTCGATCCATTGGACCGCAAAGCGAGAGTCCAAGTGGGCAGTCTATCGGAGGACTATCGTGAACATGGGTACGAACAACATCGATTCAGCGGTCCCGGCTGAGGCGCGGGATTTCAGTGTAAGAGACCGGGTCGTGCTCGTAACAGGGTCCGGCCAGGGCATCGGCCGTGAACTCGCTCGCCAATTCGGGGCCGCCGGCGCAATCGCCGTAGTCGCCGACCTGAGCCTCGCTAACTCCGAAAGTGTTGCCAAGGAGATCGCGGATGCTGGCGGCAGGTCGCTAGCCTTGTCTGTCGACGTATCCAAAAAGGAGTCTGTGGACACTATGGTCGCGGCCATTGAGAGGGAATTCGGCCGCGTAGACGTACTCGTCAACAACGCCTCCATCTTCTCGGCACTTGTAAAGCGTCCATTCGATGAGATCCCGGCCAACGAGTGGCAGAAGG
The DNA here is from genome assembly GCF_964254185.1 of Rhizobium sp. LjRoot258. Classification (NCBI taxonomy): domain Bacteria; kingdom Pseudomonadati; phylum Pseudomonadota; class Alphaproteobacteria; order Hyphomicrobiales; family Rhizobiaceae; genus Rhizobium; species Rhizobium sp. LjRoot258. The sequence continues at coordinate 2,091,132 of NZ_CAXUST020000001.1, forward strand.
TAATGGACGTCAATGTGAACGGCGTCTTCTTCTGTGCCGCCGCAGTCGCGCCGGGCATGAGGAACCGAGGTTTCGGCCGCATCATCAACATTTCGTCCGCATCAGTTCACCGCGGGACGAAGAACTATCTCCATTATGTGACGTCCAAGTCGGCGCTGATTGGGATGACCAATTCGCTCGCTCGCGAACTGGGTCCTCACGGCGTCACCGCGAACTGCATCCGCCCAGGCACTGTGGCGACCGAGGTCGCGGAACGGGTCGCCAACCTCACTGCGGAAATTCGCCAACGGAATATCGATCTGCAGTGCATTCCACGGACGATCGTTCCGTCTGATCTCGTCGGCATAACCATGTTCCTCGCCACCCCGGCTGCGTCGTTCATCACCGGGCAGACGATCGCCTGTGACGGCGGCTACACCCACAGCTTCTGATCGGTCGATCAAGCGGAGTAATGCGATGAAACACTACGGAAAACTGTACATTGATGGCCGCTGGCAGGAGCCTACGAACGTTGGCCAGAAGCTGCTTACGGACCCGTATACGGAGACGCCGTTCGCTTCAGTCACGACCGGAGGAACCGCAGCTGACGTAGACAAGGCCGCTTTGGCGGCAAGGCGCGCTTTCAATACTTATTCGAAGACCTCTCTTGAAGAGCGGATCGCCCTAATCGACCGCATCATTGCATCCTACGAAGAGCGCGTAGACGAAATCGCCGACGTAATGGCGCAGGAAGTCGGCATCCCCGTCAGCGCCCGCGCCCAAGCGACCGGCCCGATTGGCCATATGAAGGTCGCTCGCGATCTTCTCAAAACCTACCATTTCGAAAGCCGACTCGGGGACACGATCATTCGCCGTGAGCCAATTGGGGTTTGCGCTCTGATCTCCCCCTGGAACTGGCCCGTCCAGACGCCTGTCATCAAGGCAATCTACGGCATCGCCGCAGGTTGCACAGTCCTTCTCAAGCCCTCTGACGCCTCCCCGATCAGCTCGGTCATTCTCACCGAAGTATTCGAGAAGGCCGGCGTTCCCGCTGGTGTCTTCAACCTGATCATCGGTCGAGGCAGCCAGGTCGGCGCGGCTATGTCCACCCACCCCGAGGTGGACATGATCTCGTTTACGGGCTCGACCTCCGCGGGGGCACGTGTCGGCGAGGCCGCGGCTCAGACCATCAAGCGCGTTTCGTTGGAGCTTGGTGGGAAATCCGCGAACATCGTTCTCCGGGACGCCGATCTGGAGAAGGCTGCGCGTTGGAATATCCAGCGGTGCTTTTTCAATGCTGGCCAATCCTGCCATGCACCTAGTCGCATGCTCGTGCATGAAAGCCAGATGGAGCAGGTCGCAGCGCATCTGGTCGACGAGGTGTCGAAGTATAAGCTCGGCGATCCCCGCGATCCCGCTACAACGATGGGTCCGGTCGTCAACCAGGCCCAGTATGACAGCATCCAACGTTACATCCAGATCGGCATCGACGAAGGTGCCCGTCTTGCCTGTGGTGGGACCGGGAAGCCTGAGGGCCGTAACCAGGGCTATTTCGTGAAGCCGACGGTCTTCACGCACGTCTCCCCCGAGATGACCATCGCCAAGGAAGAAATCTTCGGCCCCGTGCTTGCAGTCATCCCCTACCGCTCCGAAGAAGAAGCGTTGGAGATCGCAAACGACAGCCCCTATGGCCTGGGCGGCTACGTTTTCGCCGGCGACCGAAGGAAAGGATACGAGTTCTCCGCCGGCCTGCAAGCTGGTCGTATTTGCTTCAATGGGGCGGCGACGAATTCGGTCACCCCGATGGGCGGATACAAGCAGTCGGGTATCGGTCGCTCAATGGGCAGCATCGGCCTTGAAGAATATCTCGAGACCAAATCCGTCTACGGTTTCGAGGAGGAGGCAAGCAGCTTGCCCGAGTTCGCATGACATCCTCGTCAGGACAGCGCACGCATAAGATCGCCGCCATTCCAGCAGATGGCATCGGCCCGGAAGTCATTGGGGCCGGCCTGGAAGTACTCGAGGCTCTGCAGCGCCGTTCTGATGACTTTCGGCTTGAGGTGAAGCAATTCGACTGGGGTTCCGACTACTTCCGTAAGCACGGTCGTATGATGCCGGAGGACGGTCTAGATCAGCTCCGCGATCATGATGCGATCTACTTCGGAGCGGTCGGCGCGCCGGACATTCCGGATCATGTCACCCTATGGGGACTTAGACTGCCGATCTGTCAGGGATTTGACCAGTACGCGAATGTCCGCCCAACGCGGATCCTCCCGGGGATACCGACTCCTCTGCGCGACAGGGGGGTCGGTGACCTCGACTGGGTGATCGTGCGCGAAAACTCCGAGGGTGAATATTCTGGCCACGGCGGCCGCGCTCACCGGGGACTGCCCGAGGAGGTCGCCACCGAAGTGGCAATCTTCACGCGCGTTGGGGTCACCCGGATCATGCGGTTCGCGTTTCAAATCGCCCAGTCCCGTTCGCGTAAGCAGCTTACCGTCGTCACGAAATCAAACGCACAGCGCCATGGGATGGTGATGTGGGACGAGATCGCGGCCGAGGTTTCGAGGGAGTTTCCGGACGTCAGATGGGACAAGGTTCTCGTCGACGCCATGACTGTCCGGATGACGCTTCACCCGGAAACCCTGGATACCGTCGTAGCAACCAACCTGCACGCAGACATTCTGTCAGATCTGGCGGGCGCGCTCGCCGGAAGCCTTGGCGTAGCACCGACGGCGAATATCGACCCCGAACGACGGTTTCCTTCGATGTTCGAACCCATCCACGGATCGGCATTCGACATTACGGGCAAAGGCATCGCCAATCCCGTCGCGGCCTTTTGGACAGCATGCCAGATGCTCGACCACCTCGGTGAAACGGATGCCTCGATCCGGTTGATGAAGGCGATCGAGACCGTGTGTTCGGCAGGAATTTCCACGCCCGACGTCGGGGGTACCGCGACAACGCGGGAAGTTACCGACGCGGTGATCAACGCAATCTTTGGATCCAACACCTGATCGTTGGAACGTACGGAGAGTAAAATGAAAGTTGGCGTTTTTGGACTGGGATCGATGGGGTTCGGAATGGCTTCCTCCCTCGTTCGCGCTGGCCATGAGGTCTTCGGCGCGGACGTGAACCCTGAGGCGGTGAAGCGACTTCACGCCAATGGCGGCTCGACGACCGAGCTTGGAGCTGCAGCACGCGAACTCGATGCTGTCGTCGTCGTGGTCCTGAACTCAGCGCAGACCGAGGAAGTGCTCTTCGGCAAAGACGGGGTCGTTTCGAAGCTCTCCCCGGGTGCAGTCGTTATCATGTGTGTCACGGTCGCTCCCGAGTATGCGCGCAAGGCAGCCGAGCGCTGTTCTGCCCTGGGCATCAACTTCCTTGACGCCCCAATCTCCGGTGGATCGGTGAAGGCCGCCAACGGCAAGCTTTCAATCATGGCTTCCGGCACACCCGAGGCGTTCTCTCGCGCCCGGCCGGCCCTGGACGCCATGGCCGAGAAGGTTTTTGAGCTTGGTGACGCTGCCGGCGCGGGCTCGGCTATGAAGGCCGTTAACCAGATGCTTGCCGGGACACATATCGCGGCAATGGCTGAGGCCATTACCTTCGGCATCACCCAGGGCATCGATCCCGAGACCTTCCTCAAGGTTATCCCTCAGTGCGCTGGGACGAGCTGGATGCTCGAAAATCGCGCACCGCACGTGGCTGCAGGTGACTACACGCCTCACTCAGCCATCGACATTTGGCCCAAGGACCTCGGAATTGTGCTCGACGTGGCTCGCGCCTCGAAGTTCTCCGCGCCTATTACCGCAGCAGCCCTCCAGCAGTTCGTAGCTGCGTCAGGAATGGGCCTCGGCCGAGAAGATGACGCTGCGGTAGCAAAGATTTACGCACGAAACGCGGGGATCGAACTGCCTGGCGTTAAGTCCGGATCGTGATCCAAATCCGGTAGGAATAGACAAATGGCAACGTTCTTTGGCGCAATCGCCGACGACTTCACAGGTGCAACTGATTTGGCTGGGTTGCTCGCTAGATCGGGCGTCCCTGTTTCCCTGCGTATGGGAGTTCCGACGGAGCCGCCGGAGAATACAGCGCCGTTGGAAATTATCGCTCTCAAGTGCCGAACAAGCCCGGTGCAAGAAGCCGTTCACGAAACCCAAGCGGCGCTTGAATGGCTGAAAGCTGCGGGTGCACAGCGGTACTTCTGGAAGTATTGCTCCACCTTCGATTCCACGGCCAAGGGCAATATCGGGCCTGTGGCAGAGAACCTGATGGCTGCACTCGGCGTCGATCAGACCATCTACTGCCCTGCCTTCCCCGAAAACGGCCGCGCGATCTTCATGGGCAATCTCTTTGTCGGTGAACAACCGCTGTCGGAGAGCCCGATGAAGGATCATCCGCTCACGCCGATGCGCGACTCCAATCTCACGCGTCTGCTCGCTCCGCAGGTCACGAAGCCGGTCGGCCTTGCCAACCGTCTGGCTGTTGCGAAAGGCGCTGCAGCGCTTGGAGAACGGTTGGCCGAGCTAGCCGCGAACGGCGTCGCCCATGTCGTAGTCGATGCTGTCGCCAACGACGACCTCTACGCCATTGCGGAAGCCTGCCAGGACATGACACTCCTGACTGGCGGCAGCGCCGTGGCGATGCCCCTACCCGAGCTATGGGCAAACCAAGGACTTCTCGAGAAATCGACGCCTTCAGATGTCCGCTCGTACGATCCCGGCCCAGCCATCGTTCTGTCCGGCAGTTGCTCGTCGATGACCAATAAGCAGGTAGCCGATTTCCTGGAAAAGGGCGGACCAAGCTTCAAGCTTGATCCCTTGGAGATCGCTGAAAGCGGAAACGCGAAGGTGCTGAACTGGCTGGCCTCACAAGATTCGTCAGCCACTCCCCTGATCTACGCAACCGCCGCGCCCGACGCCGTGCGCGCAGCCCAGGAGCGCCTCGGTGTTGAGCGAGCCGGGTCCCTGATTGAAGAGACGTTGGCAGCCTGTGCGACGGGAGCCCGAGACAGCGGTTACCGCCGCTTTGTCGTCGCTGGCGGGGAGACTTCCGGAGCCGTGACGAAGTCACTGGGCGTCACCCGTCTCAACATCGGAGCCGAGATCGCCCCGGGCGTGCCGTGGTGTTTCGCGTCCTCGCACAACGCGAGGATCGCAATCACACTCAAGTCGGGCAACTTTGGAAACGAGCAATTCTTCTCGAAGGCCTTGGAGGACCTCGAGCCATGAGCGAAGAAGCACGCCTGCGTGAACAAATCTGCGACCTCGCGAAGTCCCTGTTCGACCGCGGCCTGACCCACGGGTCGACAGGCAACATTTCCGCCCGGACCGCCGACGGCGGCCTGCTGGTCTCCCCGACAGGAACGAGCTTTGGCCGTCTCGACCCTTCGCGGTTGAGCCGGTTCGACAGCGAGGGCCGGCATGTCAGCGGTGACAAGCCGACAAAAGAGATGCCTTTGCATACCGCGTTCTACGACACCAGGAGCCAGGCCGGCGCTGTCGTTCACCTGCACTCGTGCCATGCGGTCGCCTGGTCGATGATGCCGGACGTCAACGAGGACGACTTTCTTCCTCCGTTGACCCCGTACGCGATCATGCAGCTCGGCCGTGTGAAGCTCCTGCCCTTCTTCCGGCCCGGCGATCCGGCGATGGGCGAAGCCGTCCGCGGGCTGGCCGGCAAGCGCACTGCCGTAATGTTGGCCAACCACGGGCCAGTCGTGGCGGGGAAGGACGTAGAGGCGGCCTGCAACGCCATCGAGGAGCTGGAGGCGACAGCCCGCCTCGCCATGCTGACGTGCGGATGCCGTCCGCGCCAACTCAAGGCCGAAGAAATTCTAGACGTCGTAACGACCTTCAATGTGGAGTGGGAAGCGTGAAATTCTCAGCGAACTTAGGCTTCCTCTGGAACGACCGTCCCCTGCCCGCGGCAATCAAGGCCGCGAAGGAAGCAGGTTTTGATGCAGTAGAGTGCCACTGGCCTTACGCCACCCCTGCCGTGGAAACGAAAGCGGCGTTGACCGAAGCCGGCCTCAAGATACTCGGATTGAATACTGTCCGCGGCAACGTCGCGATTGGCGAAAACGGGTTGTCCGCGCTTCCAGGAAGAGAAGAGGAAGCACGCGCGGCTATCGACCAGGCAGTTCAATACGCTACCGAGATTTCGGCCGGTGCAATCCACGTAATGGCAGGCAATTCGAGCGGTCCGCGAGCACGCAAGGTCTTCATCGAGAACCTTGTGTATGCATGCGGGAAGGCCGGATCGAGCATCACGATCTTGATCGAGCCGCTCAACCACTACAACGCGCCCGGGTATTTCCTGAGCACGGTCGAGCAGGCCGCTGACATCATTCGCGAGGTGGCAAAGCCCAACCTCAAGCTGATGTTCGACTTCTACCACGTCCAGATCATGGGTGGTGACGTTACGCGCCGCTTCGAAGCTGCTTTGCCGTATGTCGGCCATGTGCAGATCGCCTCGGTTCCGGATCGCGGAAGCCCGGACCACGGCGAGCTAGACTACTCGTTCGCCCTTCGACGCGTACGCGAACTCGGCTGGGCTCAGCCGATCGGTGCCGAGTATTTGCCCGCGAACGGTGCGGTTCCCGACCTCGCCTGGCTTGCATCATTCAAAGACTGAAAACGGAATTCCAGGAGAGGAGAAATCCATGAGTAACAAACCGGTCATCGGCTTCATCGGCGTCGGCATGATGGGCCACGGCATGGCTAAGAACATTCGCACCAAGGGCTACGAGCTTTGGTTCCTGGACCAACGCCCGATGCCCACCCTCCTGGAGATCGGTGCGAAAAGCGCTGCGAGCCCCAAGGACATCGCAGAGAGGTGCGACATCATCCACATCTGCCTCCAAAATTCGGGACAGGTCGAGAAGGTCGTAAAGGGGAACGACGGCATTATCGCTGGGCTTCGTCCCGGACTTGTCGTGATCGACACGTCGACCTCTGATCCGTCATCCACCCTACTGCTCGCACAGGAGATTGAGACAGCGGGCGGGAAATTGATCGACGCCTCACTGGGGCGGACGCCTAAGGAAGCCGAGGAAGGCACGCTTGATGCCATGGTTGCTGGCGACGACGAGGTGTTCGAGCGCGTGAAGCCTGTGATCGAATGCTGGGCCGGCCGTGTCATCCGAGTAGGCGCTGTTGGAAACGGACACAAAATGAAACTGCTGATGAACTTCATCGGCATGAGCTACGGCGCACTGTACGCCGAAGCCGTGGTCCTCGGAGCAAAGATCGGCATTACGCCCCAAGCGATACGGGACGTCATCACGGGTAGCAGAATGGACAGTGGGTTCTTCGGCACGTTCATGAAGTACGTCGTCGAGCGTGATCGTGACGCCCACAAGTTCATGATTTCCTACGCAGCCAAAGACCTCCGCTACGTCAACAACATGGCGGCCGACTCCAAGGTGACAAGCATCATGGCTTCGGCCGCGGTGCAGTATTACACGCATGCCGAGGCGATTGGGCACGGTGACGACTTCGTGCCGATGCTGAGCGACCTCGTCGGCAAGCTTAATGGTGTCGATATGGAAGACGAGGTTCGCAAGGGCGCGCGTTGATGCTATAGCGCCAGCGACAGCTCAATAGCGACTGGCTAGGATGCTCCTGGCCAGTCAATCAATCGATCCCCGCTCCCCGGCCACTTGAGAGGCTCACAAGCCAGTCAGCAATACGCCGGTGGTCAACTTCTTCTGATCGCTGGGTGGGCCTCTTCCCACGCTTCCGGCTCCGTAGCCTGGTACGGCCTCAAACCTGCACTCCGCCACCCTTTGGGGATGGTCCACCGTTTTGTTTGACGGGTCGTAATGAGAAGTACCTCGATACCCCGTAGAGATTTCCGATAGCAAAGCGCCCCTACCTGCTCTACCGAACCGTCTTGGAAAACCCTGTGCACGTAAGGGGCGTCAGCTTCGAAAAATATCTATCCGGCTGGTCCATCGCACAAACATGGAGCGATGGTCGATTCGCGGCAAGGTTTTCGCGTAAAGTGGCCTCCCCCTTGCGGGGATGGTTAGGTGGGCAACGGCTCCCCTGTTTGCTCCTGTACCATGTATTCCGCATACCAGCTCGGCCAACCTTCATCGTGTTGCCCGGTCAGCTTCTCGTGTTCGCCATGGGCCTCGGACGCGCGCCGCAGCGCTGCCTCGAGTTCAGCCGATGAGACGAAGGCTGCCCCGCCCGTGTCGATACGACCCTGCAAGCGACTGGTAACCTCCTGTAACAACCAGCCGTTCCCATCGGGATCACTGAAGGAAGCATAGGTTCTATAGGTGCGGCGCTCCGGGTCGTGGCCACTCACTCTCCGGCTCCCGAATAGGTACGGTTCGTCGGTACCCATGTTTACTTCTCCTGGATGAAACACTTCGCTGACGCTCACACCGCGCCCCAGCAGTTCCTCGCGCGCCGCGGTGATGTCGGAGACAATTAGGTACAGACCCCGCGCGGAGCCGGGCGCAGCCGAAGTGACATTCCTTCCGAAGATCACCGAGCACCCCGATCCGGGCGGCGTGAACTGAATTACGCGCCAGTCGTCACCAGTGGTGTAGTCTCCGTCTAGCCGCCAGCCAAGGCTGGCGTAAAAGCTCTTGGCCCGATCGACGTCGGCAACCGGGATAACAACTACTTCCAGTTTCATGTCGACGCCGCGCAGGCCCGTAGGCTGGGGTGAAGTTTCGCTGCGAACCTCGGTGTTACTCATGTGGAGTCTCCTTGGTTGGATGAGCTGCAATGTGGTGTATATCTCCCGAGAGGCCCGGGGCCGTCGGCCGGCGGCCTACATTTTGTGCGAACGGACGACTGCCATCTAAGGACGCTTTCTCCTCAGTGAGAGAGCCCACTCCCCTCACCTTGCGCGAGCGTAGCCGAGGGAGTTTCCCCGAAATGCCGCCTGTAACGCGTAGCAAATCGGCCTAGCTCGAAAAACCCGAGGTCCATCGCGATCTCAGTTACGGTTGATCCCGGTGATGCCGCTAAGAGCTTCCGCCGTGCCTCCTCGAGTCGACGTCTAGCGAGGAATTCGTGAGGCGAGCATCCATGAACCCGCTTGAAGCTGAGCTGCAATGAACGGACGCCCACCCCACTTGCGGCTGCGATTTCTTCGATGGCTATGGGGTCTGTCAGATGAGCGTCGATCCACTCCTCGGCGCTTCGCACCTGACTCTGGCTGACATCCCGCACTGGTTCTGAGGTTTCGGGTGATGCTTCGCTTATGCAGTCAACAATGAGGCTTACAAGGAGGCGCTCGGCGTAAAGGCGTGATTTCCCCGCTTCCGCTACCGGAGAACCCGGGCGTTCAACTTCGCCAGCCATCCATTTCGCCATGGAACGCAGGGCTTGTACGCGCGCGCTGTCCGGCAACACATTCAGCCAATTGGCAAACTCCGGCAGCTTGCGGAACCGCTGTTCGACGGAGGATTTCACTAGATCACCGTCGACCGTCAGGAGAAGGAGTTTGAAGGGACTGATGTCGAGATGGAGGTCAGACCCAGGAGCGTGGATGACTGCGTTGCCCGGATGCGAGTGAAATATATTCCCAGCTACCCGGTGACGAATGGAGCCATCCTCGTGCAGGAAAAGGCGAAAGTGATCGGAAAGTGGCCCTTCTGCCGTTAAATCCACGGCGCAGTCATGCTCGATGTAGGAAAAGCCGACCTTCCCCATATCCAGTTGGTTCCACCGGATGCCGTAGCGGAGATGGTCGACCTTGACGCTCCGGTTTCTCTCCCAGACCTGACCCGCGAATTCCGCGCCTTCGTCGAGATCGCCGCTCGCAAAAATCCGGTGTGTGCCCAGGAATTCCATGATCACGCCCCATACCCTTGAAGCATAATGCTACGGGATTTTAGTCGGCGAGCTTCGTCAATACAACGATCCGTGAGTTGCGGATGTCCTATGCCTCTTCGTCGGTGAAAGGGTGTGCCTTCGTCACTATGCGAAAAACGAAAACAAGGGTTTTTCGCATATCGCATAGCGACCCGATTGATTGTGTGACCTCCTATCCGGGTAATCGAGAAAAGGAGGAAGTGTCATGTCATCGATATCATCTATGATCACGCGCCGCACCGTTCTCGCCAGCGCAGCGGCCGCAGGTGCTGTCGGTCTTTTTGCAGGAAAAACGGCCGTCTCCGCCGGGGACAGCGAGGCCATCAGACCGTTCCAATTCAAAGCATCGGACGAGCAATTGACCGATCTCCACAACCGCCTTCTCGCCACCCGGCTACCCGAAAAGGAAACGGTCAACGACTTTTCGCAAGGGGTGCCGCTCAAGACGATCAAGCAGGTCCTCCAGCATTGGCAGACGAACTATGACTGGCGGAAGGTGGAAGCGCGGATCAACAGCTATCCGAACTTCATCACCGAAATCGATGGGCTGGATATCCATTTCATTCATGCCCGTTCGAAGCACGAGGATGCTATGCCGATCATCATCACTCATGGCTGGCCTGGCTCGATCGTGGAGCAACTGAAGATCATCGGGCCGTTGACCGACCCGACCGCGCACGGCGGCGACGCTTCGGACGCGTTCCACGTCGTCATTCCGTCGATGCCAGGCTTCGGGTTTTCGGGAAAACCGGAAACGACCGGCTGGGGTCCAGAGCGTATTGCCAGTGCGTGGATCACCTTGATGCGGCGGCTCGGCTATGATCGGTTTGCCGCCCAGGGAGGTGATTGGGGTGGAATTGTCACCAACCAGATCGCCGTGCAGGCCCCGCCGGAGTTGCTCGGCATCCACACCAACTTCCCCGAAACAGTTCCTCCGGAGATTGACCAAGCGGCTTTCGCTGGCCGACCAGCTCCCGCAAGTCTGTCTGACGAGGAGAAGGCGACATACGAACAGCTCTCGTTCTTCTATAAGCATGTCTACTACGCCTTCGAAATGGGAACTCGACCACAAACCCTGGTCGCGTTGACGGACTCGCCTATGGGTCTCGCAACCTTCATGCTTGACCACGACGCACGAAGCCTGGAGATGATCTCCCGCTCGTTTGATGGCAAACCGGAAGGGTTGACGCCCGACGACGTGCTCGACAATGTAACGTTGTTCTGGCTGACGAACACAGGCGTTTCGGCTGCTCGTCTCTATTGGGAGAACAAGATTGCATTCTTTTCGCCTAAGGGCATCAAGTTGCCTGTCGCGTTGAGTGTTTTCCCGGACGAGCTATTTGTAACACCGCGGACATGGGCCGAGAGGGCGTATCCCAACCTCATCCACTATAACAAACTCCCCAAGGGCGGGCATTTCGCAGCTTGGGAACAGCCGAAGCTCTTCACAGACGAGGTTCGGACAGGTTTGCGAAGCCTGCGGAAAGCTAGCTGAATATTCTCTGCTCGCAGCGGCCCATAGCCGCTGCGAGCAGATGGAATAGCTCATGCCTTCGCGGCTCGGGGTGCCTTCCGATTGGTAAGGTAAACCCCAGCGGCGACAATCACCGTGCCAACGATCAGTGGAGGGGTAAGTGGCTCGCCGAACGCGATGAGAGCCTGGACCGCTACCGTAGGCGGGCAGAGATAGATCAGGGACGCAGCGCGCGAGACCTGACCTCGGCGGATCAAATAGAGAAGCAGCGCAATACCCCCCACCGATATCCCGAATACCGACCAGGCGAGAGCGGCGTAGGTCTGGAGGGTGCCATCGAAGCGGAACGTCTCGAAGGCGAGCGCGAAGGGAGCGGTTAAGGCCAACGCACCAAGATATTGCAACGTCGCAATTGCGGTCAGGTCACCATCTTGAAGGTGCTTCTTCTGATAAATCGTCCCGTAGGTGACAGCGAACATAGCTACCAGATTAACGGCGAGCGGAATGCCAGCATGAAGGAGATCGGACGCACCGGGTTGCACGAGCTTCGGTGAAATGGCGACCGCGATGCCGATGAAGCCGAGTGCCAGGCCCGCCGTCTGTGAAGGGCGCAGCCGTTCGCCAATCAGGACGCTGGCCGCCAGTGCCGTGAGAAGTGGCTGCATGGCGGCAATGATGCCGGAGATGCCGGCCGGCACCCCGTGCGCCACCGCCCACCAGACACCGCCAAGATAGAAGCCGTGCAGGAAAACGCCCGAATGGACCGCCCGCCACGCCAAAGCCCCACTGGGCCATTTCGCCCTGATGGCAAGGCAGATAGCGCAAAAGGCAACGGCCGAGAGCGCGTAGCGGATCATGAGGAACGAGAATGGCTCGGAGTGAAGCGCCGCATACTTCGCAATGATCCAGCCCGTTGACCAGAGAAATACAAAAATAGCGGGAGCGAAACGGTCAAGGGTCATGAAATGCCTCTAGTGTTTGAGAAACGTTAGCGGTCGTAAATCTTCGGATTTTCGGCGTCCGAAGCCAGCTTCTGATCGTCGCGTCAACGCGGCTGATGAGCGTGCTTTTGTGCCTCGAGCAGTGAGGCCGCGGCCGTGTAGCCACCCCCCATCCCGTCCAGGAAGTGCAGATGGGACCCTCGAGCACCGACTGGGACGAGGCAGGTCATCAGCGCATGAGATTGGCGATGCATGCCGAAGTAGACTTCGCCCCGATCGTACGCCGACGTCAGGAGTGCTTCGACGTTCTTGATCTGCTCCGGCGTACAGTCCAGGGTCAGGCGAAGGACATCGTCGTATCGTCTGTAGTCGGAATTGAGAACGACGTCTGTCCACCCCTTGCCGCCGAGGTAGTCCGCAACGGAGTTGGTGATCACGACATCCTCGGGAACGGGACGTGATGAGCCATCCTCTACACCGAGCAAGGTAAGCAATCGCCTTGCCAGCAAGGTGAAGGCCTCGGGGCTGCTGTTGTCCTGGGACTCCACAAGAAGGGAGAGGATATCGCCACGCCGACTGGGAATGGGTGCCCACTCGCAAGTCAGCCCCTTCAGATCGGGCGTTGCGTATTCCTGACACGGCAGGAGCGCGTGATTTCCAGCTTTGATCTCACGGTCGGCCCAGTTCAGCCCGCCGCCGGCGAACATAGCGTACGTGGCCGTCGGCGAGGCGGCGTAGCGCGCTACTTTCACGTCGCTTCCGGACGCTCGTATGTCTTTCACGGCCACTAGGCCGATCCTGAGGCTGAGCTGCAGTTGATCGCGCGCATAGCCCGCGACGCGCCGCAGGACGCCGATCGCGGCTTCTTTTGCATCGGGATCGAAGGCAAAAGCCGCGCCGTCGCCGCGAAACACGAATGGAAAGTCGAAATTGCCGAAAGCATTGCCCAGCGCCGCGATCGCCGAAGCGCCCGCGTAATTGACATCCTTGAACTGCCCTCGGGCGATAGCCGAGGTTGAATCGACGACGTCGGTGATTCCAATCAGCCAGTCGTCGGGCAACGGCGAGTAGCTTGTCGTGTCCAGCAGTTCGCCGAAATCGCTGCTGGCTTCGAGTTGTCGGAATGCCTTGTCCATTGAAGCCTCCTACATCAAAGATTTGCTTGCCTGACCTGCCATCGTGGCAGGCCAGGCCAGGCGGGCTTCCGTTAGATGAGGGTTGTCACAACATCGACGTTGCCGTGCGTTGCCTTCGAGTACGGGCAAATGTTGTGGGCGTCGTGCAGCAGCTCGGTTGCCACTGCGGGGTCGATGCCAGGAACGCTGACGTTGAGGCGAGCGCTGAGGAAGTACGAGCCCTCCTCCAGGTTCAGATCGATCTCGGCGTCGACGGCCACTCCGGCCGGAAGTTTGATGTGCTTCTGCGAGGCAGCATACTCGATAGCGCCCATGTAGCAGGCCGACCAAGCAGCGCCGAACAGGTTTTCCGCTGCCGGATGTGGCTGCTTCATCTTGATGTCCAGATGGCCATCGCTGCTGCGTGCGCCGCCATCGCGGCCGTTTGTGTTGTGCGTCTTACCCGTGAACAGAACCTTGTGTGTCATGGCGAAACTCCTCTGTGTTGGTTGAGTGTCTGCACCGTTGTGCTGCCAACAGAGGTACTGCCGCACAGCCGAAATCGCACGTTAGTCGTTGTTAGACGTTGATTGCCGCGGCCCTCCAACAAACAAGGATTAACAACGCCTAACGTGAGCACGGAACCTCGTGGGCGTAGCTTTCTGAGCAGCACAACGGTGCCGACGTTCAACCTTAGTTCTCGAGGAGAGAGACCATGAGCATCACCGAAACCGACGCTATCAACCAGGACCGTCGTCGCCTCTTTGGTGCCGCCGCTTTGGGTATCGCAGCGCTGGGCGTTGAAAGCCTGCTTCCGGGACCCTCGCACGCATCCGGTGATCCGGAAGCCATCCGTCCATTTCAGGTCAACATTCCAGAAGTGGACCTCGTCGATCTACGACGGAGGCTCGCCAGTACCCGCTTGCCGGAGAAGGAAACGGTAAGCGATTTCTCGCAGGGCGTGCCGCTCAAGACAGTGCGGCAGGTCTTGCGCCATTGGCAGACAAAGTATGATTGGCGCAAGGTCGAGGCCCGGATCAATAGCTATCCGAACTTCATCACGCAGATCGACGGACTCGATATTCACTTCATTCACGTTCGTTCAAAGCATGAAAACGCGCTGCCGCTCATCGTGACGCATGGTTGGCCGGGCTCGATCGTCGAGCAACTGAAGATCATCGGTCCGTTGACCGACCCGACTGCATATGGCGGTGAAGCTTCCGATGCCTTCCATGTGGTCATCCCATCCATGCCCGGATACGGCTTCTCGGGCAAGCCCGACGCCACAGGCTGGGGGCCGGAACGGATTTCAACGGCATGGGTCACCCTGATGCGGCGGCTTGGATACAAGAACTTCGTCGCCCAGGGTGGCGACTGGGGAGCCGTTGTCACCGACATGATCGGCGTTCAGGCCCCGCCAGAGCTGCTGGGCATTCATACGAATATGCCGGGGGCCATTCCGGAGAAGATCAATAACGCCTCCTTTGCCGGCGCTCCTGTTCCGGATGGCTTGTCGGACGAGGAGCGTAGTTCCTATGACCAGCTCGTCTCCTTCTACAAGAACGTCTATTACGCCTTCCTGATGGGAACGCGGCCGCAGACGCTGACCGGATTGGCCGATTCACCGATCGCGCTTGCGACCTACATGCTCGACCACGATGCCCGAAGCCTTGAATTGATCGCCCGTTCCTTCGACGGTCAGAAGGAAGGTCTCAGCCCGGACGACGTGCTCGACAACGTCACGCTTTTCTGGCTCACCAACACGGGCGTTTCCGCTGCCCGTCTCTATTGGGAAAACAAGCTCGCGTTCTTTGCGCCCAAGGGCGTCAAGGTTCCGGTCGCGGTGAGTGTCTTCCCAGATGAGCTTTACCAGACTCCGCGCACGTGGGCTGAAGCCGCCTACCCCAAGCTCATCCACTACAACAAAGTGGCGAAGGGGGGCCATTTCGCGGCCTGGGAGCAGCCCAAGCTGTTCGTCGATGAGGTGCGGGCCGGGTTCCGTAGTCTGCGGAAGTCTGGCTGACCTTTGTCCGGCGCGCGCATATGCGCGCGCCTCCCTCCTTCACCCGGGGTACGATCATGCAACATGTGCATACTGCCAGGACAGAGACGATTGGCAGCCGAGAGAACGGGTTCGCGCGCAGTTCGGACGGGGCTCTCGACATCAGGCTTTCAAACCCTGGCGGCAATCGGCTAGGCACGAACCCGGAGCAGCTCGTCGCAATCGCTTGGTCGGCGAGTTTCGCAAGTTCATTGAAACATGTCGCCGACATCAGGCGGATCAAGCTCCACGCGGATGTCAGGATATACGCCAATGTGGAGTTATCCTCGGACGACCAGGGATACGTCGTCGGCGTTCGCCTGGATATCTACCTGCCCGGCTTGGATCGGGAAATTGCATCTGCTTTGGTTGAAGCTGCTCGACTTGAGTGCCCATACTGCCGAGCAACACGCGGCAACATCCATGCCTTTTACAATCTTGTCTGAGTCCCGAAGTGCGCAAACCGAATGTTGAGCCACCATGGCTCCGAAAAAGAGGTTGGAGTATAAACAGCACGGTGGAGGTGGTTAGGGGGAATGAAATGACGCGGGCGACAGGCGATGCGGCAGGTGACCTGTCCTTCGGCCCTTTTTGTCTGAATGTGGGTCAGCGCCTCCTTGCGAAGGAAGGGGTTCCTGTCGAGCTTGGCGCACGCGCCCTCGACCTTTTGATCGCGCTCGTATCCGCTCCGAACACTCTTCTGAGCAAGCACGATCTCATGTCGCAGATTTGGCCGGACGTTGTCGTTGAAGAAGGTAACCTGCGCTTTCACATGACCGGGCTGCGTAAAGCCCTTGGCGATGGGCAGGACGGTGCACGCTACATCACCACGATCCCCGGCCGCGGCTACTGCTTCGTTGCCCCGATCTCAGGCTCGTCCCCTGCGCTGGTCCCCGATGATGACGCGGTGAAATTCAGGCATGCCAATCTTCCCAACCGCTTGGAACGTATGGTCGGACGTGAGAGTGATATCCTTGACCTTTCCGAGAGGCTGTCGAGATTTCCTGTCGTTTCCATCGTGGGAGGTGGAGGCGTCGGGAAGACTACCGTCGCAATAGCATTGGCCAATCAACTGGCGGGAGCGTTCGATGGAGCTGCAGTGCTTGCTGATTTCGGGACGCTAAGCGATCCATCGCTCGTTTCGCCCGCCCTCGCGTCCATGCTCGGAATACCCGTCGGCTCTGACGACGTGCGCCCCAGCCTGCTCGCCTACCTCCGTGACAAGCGTATCCTTTTAGTGTTCGATACCTGCGAGCATCTGGTCGATACCGTCGCAGACCTTGCGGCCAGCATCATCGACGCCGCGCCGCAGGTCCGCATCCTGGTCACGAGCCGTGAAGCTCTCAGGATTGAAGGCGAAAGCATCTACAAGCTGGACACGCTGCCCTGCGCTCCGGACGATCCTGAAATGACTGCCGAAAACATTCTCTCCTATCCGGCGTCCCAATTGTTCGTCGAACGCATCGCCGCGACCGGAGCGCCCTTGTCCCTAACCTACGACGATGCTCGCATCATTGCGGCGATTTGCCGAAAGCTCGATGGTATGGCACTGGCGCTGGAACTGGCCGCGAGACGGGTTCAGGCCTACGGCCTCTCCCAGACGGCTGCCCTGCTCGACCAGCATCTTGCCTTGGCATGGGTGGGATCGCGCAACGCGCCTCCTCGTCAGAAAACCTTGCAGGCGACCCTCGACTGGAGTTTTGGACTGCTTTCGGAACTGGATCGCACCGTTCTTCGGAGACTGGCGATCTTCGTTGGTGATTTCACGCTTGATGCCGCTTGGGAAGTGATCGCGACACCTCATCTTGATCGACCTGCGCTCTTCGGTGCCATCGATGGTCTGGTGGCTAAATCCCTGCTCAGCGCGAACTCGTTCGGCGCGATGATGCGCTATCGGTTGCTCGACACCACGCGCGCCTACGCGCTTCACGAGCAAACCGAAGAAGATCGCGCGGAACTAGCGGAAAGCCATGCATCGTACTACAGACGATGGTTAGAGCAGTTCGGGCCGGATTGGCCAACTCTCTCGAGCGGGCCCGAGCGACTGCCCTATTTCCTTGGCATCAACAACGTCCGGGCGGCCTTGGAATGGGCGTTCGGCGACAACGGCAACGCCGACGCCGGCATCAGTCTGGCCGCTGCGGCAGTTCCTGTATTTCAGGCTATGTCGCTCTTCCCGGAATGCCAGCGCTGGTCCGAACGCGCACTTTCTGCAATGAGAGACCACCTTCGGGGAAGCCCTGAAGAGATGCATCTTCAGGCTGGCCTTGGAATCTCGCGCATGTATCTCCACGGTGGCCGTGACACGCTTCCCGCGCTGACCAGGAGCTTGGAGATTGCCGAAGGTCGAGGAGATGCGGTGGATCAGCTCAAAGTCCTCGGTCCGTTGAACATGTTTCATCTCCGAACGGGAGATTTCAAATCCGCGCTCCAGTGTGCCTATCGCTGTTCTTCCGTCGCTGAGGCGACCGGAGAGTCGTCCGCGATTTCGCTTGGTCACTTCTTTCTGGGCAATTCATTGCACTTCAGCGGCGAACTTAGCCGCGCCAGGGTCGAATTGGAGGCCGCGTTGTCGAGCGATCCGCGCCCCAGCCGCGCGCCGGGAAGCTATGTCGGTTTCCAGGGTCGCGGGTTAGCAGGCGGAATACTTGCGAGGAACCTCTGGCTGCAAGGCCTTCCCGACCAAGCTGAATACAGGGCACGGCAGACGATCAAGGAAGCGGCTGAAGCGGATCATTCGTTGACGCTTTGCATCGCGCTGCTCGGTGGCATCGCCGTTTTCCTTTGGCGCGGCGACCTGGAGGGTGCTCAAGAGCACATTGATTGGCTGATTTCGCGTGCGGGGCTGCACTCCTTGTCGCCATACGTGTCAGTAGCGAGAGGCTTCGAGGCGGAAATCGCTATCCGCCGGGGAAATCCCAGCGCAGGGGTCGACAGCCTCCGTGGATGCATTGAACGGCTGCATGCCTCCACCTACGAGGTCTTCACCACTATGCTGGAAATCTCGCTGATAAAAGGGTTAGCGGCGCTCGGCAAAGTCGACGAAGGGTTGGAGCGTGTCGAGAAAGCCATCCAATCGGTCGAAAACAAGGGGGACTTCTGCTACGGCCCGGAACTTCTGCGAATAAAGGGGAGCCTTTTGGGATCGATTTCCGCTTCGGATGAGGCACGCCGTTGCATTGCAGGTTCCATCGCCGCCAGTCAAAAGATGTGCGCACGCAGTTGGGAACTGCGCGCCTCGTGCGATCTCGCCACTCTTGAAAGCAACCTCGGAAAACGCGAGAAAGCCGCAGCGATCCTTCGGTCAGTCCTTGATGGGTTCGATGAGGGCCACGACACCGACGATTTGCGGGCAGCCAAAGACATATCGATGCACGAGGGTGATGTGCCGATCGGTATCGAGGCATCAAGGGCGTAGCGATGTCTTTGGACGCTCCGGTAAAGCGCCGGGGCCTTCGGCGAGTCCGGCTATGCTCTTCTCATTATAGACACTGCCACAATCGTCGACAGCGATACGAGAAGCGCCGTGGTCACGAATATTGCCGGCAGCCCGGCGACATCGCCTACGAAGCCGAGTGTGGGTCCGCTCAGCGCAAGGGCGACGTCCAGACAAGCAGAGTACAGGCCCATCGCCATTCCGCGGTTTTCGGGCGGGGCAGCTCTTACGACTGCAATTCCGAACCCCGGGAAGACGAGCGAATAGCCGAAGCCGACCAATGCGGCTCCTGCCAGTGCGATCGTCGAATGGGTCGCCAAGCCCATCGTCAGCAGACCGATCGCCTCCACGATCGCGAATACCAGCGCCGTGACGGGGCCTCCGAGCCGATCGGGGATGTGACCAAGCAGGATACGGCTTGCAACCAGCGCGGTGGCAAAGCAGGTCACCGCAAGCCACCCATCGGCCCAATCGCGATGAAGGAACAGGAGGCTAGAAAATGCCAAGATACTTCCGTAGCCGAGGCTAGCGAAGGCGGAACCGAGCCCAGGGAGCCAAACCGCCTTGATGACGCTGAGCCTGGACGCGGAGGCCGTCGACCGGCCTCGTACGGGTGCAAGGGGTGCCACCAGCAATGCCATTACTAGCGGCAGTAGGATCGTCGCCGCGGCGATCGCCGCAAACCCCTCGATGGCAAACAAGGCGCTGCCGACGGGCGCTCCCGCAGCCAAGGCACCGAACATCGCTGTACCGATCCAAGCTATGACTTTCCCAGAGTGCTGAGGCCCCACTGTTGCCAGTCCCCACGCCACCGATCCTGTGATGATCAGGCTTTCGCCTGCTCCGAGGACCCCTCGTCCGGCTACAAGGATCGACGCGGACAACGCGGGATTTCCAATCACTGCCAATGAGGCAAAGTAGAAGGCACCTGCGACGGCAGCCAAAGACAGCCCGACGACCACCGCCTCCTTGGGGCCCTTGCGGTCGGCAAAATCACCTGCCCACAGCCTTGTCATCAGAGAGGAACAGAACTGGCTGCCCGTAATCAGACCGATAACGAATGTCCCAAATCCAAGGTCTCGGCTGACGTGGATCGGCAGGACAGGCATCCCCATGCCTGCGATTAGAAATCCGACAAAAACAACCGCCATCTTGGGAGCAAGCGTGACGAAGACATTTACGCGAACTCTCAAGGTTCGACTCCAAGCGATCTGGGTAGTTGGTGAGTGAAAGTGCGCCGCATGCCCGGTGATTAGCGGCCAACAGGGCGAAGCCTTATGACGACGTCCACGTTCGCGATTTCGAAGCCTGCCGGAGGAACTGCAATATTGCAGAGCGATATGTTGTCGCTGTCGATATCGTGGATCTCACCTTTGCCTTCGACGTAGAAGTGGTGATGGTCAGCGGTGTTGGTATCGAACCAGGTCCGAGCGCCTTCGACCGCAAGGACGCGGATCAATCCAGCGTCCGTGAAATCGTTCAATGCGTTGTAGACTGTGGCAACCGACAGAGCGACGCCGCCCGCGATAGCCTCCGCATGAAGGTCTTCCACGGTCACATGGCGATGTCCGTTTGCGAAAAGAAGCCTGTACAGCGCGATCCGCTGCTCAGTCGGCCGCAAACCTGCCTCTCGCAGGTCTTTGGCGATCGATGATCTTCGTTCCATTGTTATCGTCCAGAATCCACTCGGAATCTTTTCTAACAGAAAATCAGACCACGACACCTGGAACGAGCTGCCTCGACGACGGCCGCTATAACATAACGTTATATGAGTAGCGTCCGCACCGCATGCGCCGACGACCCGCGAGCAGACCTCGTTTGCCGTGCGCCTAAAGCCTGGTGTCCAGATGTGACGGTCCGCTCCTCTCGCGGCAGCATCGGCTTCATCGTTCCTGCACGCAAGAGGACTCCCATCTCGCCTATAGGCTGCGTTTATATCAGTCCAATTCGCTGATCTCGATTGATGAAAATCCCTCATTACAACAAGCGAAACACCGGCTCTAATCCGAGCGGCTGACGTCGATTACATGTCTTCCCGAAGTCAAAACAAACTGGAGATCGAGATGAGCATACCAAACGAGGCCAATCATGACGAGCCGGACGAAGGACGTCGCACCTTGCTGAAGATGACCGGTGTTGGCGTTGCAGCGCTCGGCGTTGCAACGGTCGCTGGTGCCCCGGTATTCGCCCAAGGGGATCCTGAATGGGACAAGGTATTCCCCAAGAGCGACAAGGTTGACCACGAGAAGGTTAGCTTCAAAAACCGCTACGGCATTACGTTGGCAGCTGATCTTTACCTACCCAAGAACCGTGCCGACGTCCGGCTCGCCGCAATTGTTGTAAGCGGCCCCTTCGGAGCTGTGAAGGAACAGTCATCGGGCCTTTACGCACAGACGATGGCGGAACGTGGTTTCGTGACGCTGGCTTTCGACCCGTCCTATACTGGTGAAAGTGGCGGTGAACCGCGGAACGTTGCCTCCCCTGACATCAACACCGAAGATTTCAGTGCCGCGGTGGACTTCATTGGTCTTCGCCCCGAAGTCGATCGCGAGAGGATCGGTGTAATCGGCGTATGCGGCTGGGGCGGGATGGCATTGAATGCCGTAGCCGTGGACAAGCGCGTCAAGGCCGTGTTGGCCAGCACCATGTACGATATGACCCGCGTGATGTCTAAGGGCTATAACGACAGCGTGACGCTTGAACAGCGCACAAAGGCGCTCGAGCAGCTTAGCCAGCAGCGTTGGGCAGATGCGGAGAAAGGGACTCCGGCGTACCAGCCACCCTACAATGTTCTAAAGGGCGGCGAAGCGCAGTTCCTTGTCGACTACCACGACTACTACAGCACACCGCGCGGGTATCATAAGCGCGCCGTGAACTCGGGCAACGCCTGGACGCAGACCACGCCGCTGTCGTTCATGAACATGCCGATCTTGACCTACATCGCGGAAATCTCGCCGCGCCCGGTCCTGTTCGTTCACGGTGAGAAGGCCCATTCGCGCTACTTCAGCGAAACAGCCTATGCCGCTGCAGCAGAACCGAAGGAATTGATGATCATCCCGGGTGCCAACCACACCGATCTCTACGATAAGGTGGACGTGATTCCGTTCGATAAGCTCCAATCGTTCTTCGCACAGCATCTCAGCGTCTAACGGCCAGTCGGGATAGCAAATTGCACGGCCGCTCGATCGACTCAATGTCCATCGGGCGGCTTTGTTTTTACGAGGCTTCCCTCAATCCTATAACTACCTACAGTTGAATAGCAAGTCCGCGCATCGGTGCGCAAGGGGTCTGGATTTTGGCACGTCGAAAGCATCCGTAAAAGATCCCGACATAGGAGCGTATCGTACCAAAACGACAGATTCCGGCCTGTTAACGACAACCCGAATGGGCTAGTACCCCTCTGCTCCAATCTGTTGGAGGCCACTCTTTAGGCCCCGGAAACGGGGCCTTTTTTCAACGGCAGCTCGTCGGTGCGCATGGTGCCGGCATCCCGCTGTCTGAAATACGTACGGTAACGCCGCACGTCGCTCAGGAGGAATCGATGCGCAAGTTGGTGGCAGGCAAGCTTCATGGACTTCATGTTACGGAGGCCAACCTCAACTACCACGGATCAATTACTCTCGATCCCGATCATTGCGAAGAGGCTGGCATCCTCCCGATGGAGTTCGTGGAAATCTGGAACAAGAACTCGGGTGCACGGATCTCAACCTACGTCATTCTCGGGGAACGAGGCTCGAGATGCTGCGTCCTGAACGGTGCGGCTGCTCGGACATGCCAAGCAGGCGATCAGATCATCGTCTGCAACTCCGTGTACCTGGATGAAAGCAAACTCACCTCACTGAAGCCGAAAATCCTTACTTTCGATTCCGACAACAACATCGTCGAAAGATTGAGCTATTCCGTGTCGATCGATGCCGACGATCGATACCGATTTGAGATACTGGACGAGACATCGAAAAGCCTGTCAGTGCCGCTGCTTGTCTCCGGTGCATCCTGATATCCCGCATCTCCGGGCGGTGTTTTTTGCCCCCACGTCTAACATGACGTCCCAGTCCACCGTTGTGCATTATTCGGAAAGCGCTTCTGGGCGACACGTCAGCACCGTCCCAACCCACGCCTATATTGCAAGGAGCCGGCGCTATGCGGAACTCAACGCATCGCGGCTTTCGGGCGTAAAGCCGCCGAGCAGCGTCGCCGCGGCCAGTTATGCTGAAACAACGACCTAGGCTCAGTGGAATTACGCTCAGTAGTTCGCTATCCTCCGTTGTATCATGGAGCGTCATCTAGCGGTCATTCTTGCGGCCGATGTTGTCGGCTACAGCCACCTCATGGAGGTCGATGAGGAGCGCACCCATGAGGCTTTCCGTTCCTGCCATGACCTCATCGCCAACCTGATATCACGACACCGCGGGCGGATATTTGCGGGTGCCGGTGATAGCGTGCTGGCGGAATTCGCCAGCACCCTCGACGCGGTACGGGCGGCGGTCGACATCCACGGGACTGGCCGAGCGTTCCTTCGATCTATCGGAGAGCGGGCAGATGAAGTTTCGCATTGGTATCAACGTCGGTGACGTACTCGCCGAAGACGGCAATCTTTACGGTGATGGCGTCAACATCGCGGCGCGCCTGGAGGCCTTGGCGGAGCCAGGCGGAATATGCCTGTCCGGCAGCGTTCATGAGCATGTTGAGCGAAAACTCCTCTTGCAATACGTGGATGTCGGGTTGCAAACGCTCAAGAACATTGGCAGGCCCATACGCGCCTATCGCATCCCGATCCGACAAGCATCCGGGAAGGCGCTCTCGATCACCGCAGTACATACTTTCGCGACCTACTGGCTGGTGCCACGCCTCGGAACCTTCCAGACGGCACACCCTGACCTAGATCTGACAGTGGAGGCCATGAGGCGCGTGGTCGATTTCACGCGGGAGCCTGTTCACAGTCGTGGGCGGCAGGGTTGGCTCTCAGCAAGAAGCTCCGAGCAAGCAACCAGCCGCCGCACTTATCGCCCTAACTTCATCAGGGTTCCCGGAAGCGGACGAGATTTCCGTGCCATTCACCGTTCATTTCGTAGTAGAAGCCAATGAAGTCGTTCCGGGCGAACAGCCGTTCCTCATAGACATAGCGCTTGTTGCCCTTGCCGCCATCCTTTTCGGCCCACACAATCCATACGGGTTTGAGCCCATTTTGCTCGGCGAAGGCTGCGATAACATCGGCGCGCACGACTGTCACGCCATCGTCTCTGCTGTCCGTGTCGTGCACGAACGCCGGTCTGCCATTTTCGCTGACATAGTACGTCGACCAGGCATCGTTCGGCCTCAACTTCTGAGAGCTGAACAGTGCTGCTGACGGTACATTGAAACCTCTGTCGCTCGGTATGCCGCTGCGGTCGTACTCGCCGAACTTAGGCGAATAGCTATCCACAAACCGGCCGAACTTGATATCTGCGATGTCATTGTAGAGCCCGAACGTGACATGGCCGCTAAGGTGGCGAACGCTACGCTGCCCATACAAGGCCAGTGACTCCCTGCTACCGTCAAAAACGTCACCGTCATCTCCGTCCAAGGATTCGGTAGTCAGGTCGTCAAGCCGCCCAACATCTTCGGATTTGAACATCACCAGCTCGATGCTGAGCTGCGCGCTTTTGAATGGATCGGCCGACTCGATATTGTTCATGTAGCCGAGGCTGCGGGAGAAACTCTTCTGAAGATACCATTCCAGATCGTCGGTATCTTTTTGGACGAGGAATTGCACGGCATCGGGAAGATCAACCGGCGTCTTGGTCCACTCCATGTTTTCGAGCGGCTCGTTTGGCGTAAACACCATCTCCGGAATTTTGATACCCTCCGGGAAGAACGTGCTCGCTGGCCTCGCGAATTCACTTGCCAAGTAGCTCGGATCGATATCGGACCGGTCGAAACGTTCGAGTTCGAGTAAAACCGTGGCAGGACTGTTCCAGTCGAGATACCAGTGGTGGTCGGCAAGGTAGCCGATGAGTTCCTGGTGGGCGATGTGCTGATATTTCTTGCCGATCCGCTCGATCTGGTGGTCATGGCGTCCATGTGAGTAGCGGAGGGTCTGTCTCTCGATGGGCTCGTGCACGCTTTGGTCCCATCCGAGCTTCAACGTGCGATCGACGATCCAATTCCTGGCAGAGAGGATCGAGAACTTTTCGATCTGGCCAGTGCTGCGATATGAAAGCGGCTGAAGAGCCTGATAACGGTCGCGCAGTTCAGGAGTGAGGAGTGCCAGCAGCGAGGTCTCCAGGTCGTCATAGGCTTTATCAAGCTGTCCTTGTTTGTCGACGTCCTCCGCCGTGCTTAGCACGGCGATCCTGGCGGCGAACTTCTCCAGCTTGGTGCTGTCATCGTCGTCGTGCAGCTCGACGAGCAGCGCGTCAATATCGGCGCGTCCCAACAAGCCGGCCATCGAGCCCTCCGCCTTTTGCGAACGGGCGTTTTCCAGCTGGTTTCGGAGTCTCGCCGCCCGCGGATCGAGTTCTTCCGCATCTGCCCAGAATTGCTCGATCTCCATCTCCCTCGATAGAGGTGGGTTCTCACCTCTCGTTTCTGC
The DNA here is from genome assembly GCF_964254185.1 of Rhizobium sp. LjRoot258. Classification (NCBI taxonomy): domain Bacteria; kingdom Pseudomonadati; phylum Pseudomonadota; class Alphaproteobacteria; order Hyphomicrobiales; family Rhizobiaceae; genus Rhizobium; species Rhizobium sp. LjRoot258. The sequence goes on from NZ_CAXUST020000001.1 coordinate 2,116,534, forward strand.
CGAGAAATGGCTGTCGATGCCGGAAATAGTGTAGCGGCCGAAATCACCCGCCATCATCGGCTGCTTGGAGCCGTCTTTCTCTGAGAGATAGCCAATGACCGAACTGAAGATATCGCGCGCGGTTTCATGTAGCGGCGCGAGATCAGCCAACGTCGGCCACTCCGTGATCGGCGAAGACGCGTAAGGGGGTGTCGCCCGGCGGAGAAGCTCCGCATCAAGCGCAGCGCCACGCAAATTGGCGTGGACGATGATAAGGTGCGCGTAACGGCGGACCCAAGCGTGACGTTCAACCGATTGCTTGGCGAACACCATCCGGTCCGCTGCTTCCGCAGCCAACTTGAGAATTGAAGGATCAATGCAATAGAGGGCTCCCCCGACCGCCGCAGCCAGCACCCGCTCACGGACGTAGGCATCATCCCAATCCTTGAATTCCTCGATTAACTGGGCGATCTCCGCCGGGAACTTCATGAGGAGGCTCGAAAGGGCCTTGGTCGCGCTGTCCCGCACTTCGCGATCCATCGTCGAGGTCATCAACGCGATGGCCGTCGCGATGAGGTGTATCTTTTCGGAGCCGATCTCAGCCGCAGGTGCTGTCCAACTCCAATCGATAAGCTCTTGGACAACGGACCATTTTTCGTCATAGGTCTCCGTTTTACGAACCAGGTAAAGTGACCAGGTCGCGTCGCGATCGCCCAACGTCACGGACCCGAGTTTTTCCTTCAGATAGAGCGCGTTGAGCCGGCATTCGGGAACGGTCGCCAGCCCCAGCAGCACATCGAAATATACATCGTCAGATATTTCGGGCTCTTCGGTCTTACCTGAATGACCCCGAATACCTTCCAGCAATTTCCGTGTCTCCTCGAGGATCGCGTTTCCCTGACGCCACTGGAGCGAGTCGAGGAAGTCTTCTGCGGAAAAGAACACGTGATCGACGATATTATTTTCGATATCGGGCAGCTCCTTACCCAGGCGCAGCGCCGTGAGGGCGAACAAGGCGGTCCGTGGCCCGGCGAACTTCCACGGCGTCTCCTCGTCAAAAAGATAATGGTATTTTCCACCTGGTTTGATTGCGGCGGCGAGAGCCGGTTTGCTGCCTGCGTCCCGAAGCACCGCGTCGGCGATGAAATAATCACTGAACTTCTGGAATGCGAACGAGATCTGCTTCCCGGCTTTCCCGTCCTTGTGATCGGGTGTGTCGAGGAACATGCCTTCATCGATCAGCTTCATCAGCAAACGATCACCGGCCTTCGTAGGGAGGCCCAGATCGACAATCTTTTCACAGATCGTATTCGCGATTTTGAAATCCAGATACTCACTGCCGTCTTCGGCCATCCTCGCGGAAATCGCCTCGGCCACTTCCAAAATCTTCCCGTCGCCGCGCTCCAGTCGGTTGTACCCTTTGGTAGTCAGGTTGATTTCGATCGCTTCCAGCCAGAAATCGATGAGCCTGCTGATGGAATCCAGGCCCCTGGGGAACGAGGTCTGCTTCGTGGCGATCAGGAAATCGACCGCCGTGGTCAGGAACAGCGGGTTGTAGAGTATGTCCCGCAGTTCGAAGATCGGGGCCGAAGGACGCTCGATACCATGGCGATCGAGGTATTGGCGAGCAGCCTCACCGAAGTTTGCCGAAAACCCCACGTGTTGGACGGTGACGACGCCGAGGCCGGGCCGCAAGCACAGCTTCTTGTAGGACGAGCGGATCGAAGCGCAGAATCCGATATCGTCGAAATGTCGGACCTGCGAAATCAGCTTGGGCAAACCAGGTTCCCATCCGGCGGCATCAAGACTTTCATTGATACCGTCGATGGCGAGCAACGCGGGACGACCGCTAGCTTTCGCAGCGGCGTTGAGAGCGCCAAGGAAGGCCTCAAAACGTAAGTCGAGATCCATGTAATGAAGAATTTCGCTTTCCGGCTTGTCGCCGTGATCGAGTACGCGGCCGGGAATGAACACCGCAGGATAGCCCTGCTGAACGTGGCGCTGCACCTCGCGGGCGATAATATGCGACTTCCCGATCCCCGCTTCGCCCTCGATGAGTAGCGCCGGCGTCCGAAACAGCTCGATTTCCTGCAACGAAAACTCGAACGCGGCATCCATGATGTCGCTGTTCACTTCCGAAAGCAGCCTCCGGGTTTTTTCCGGATAGACGTATCGCTCCCGTCCACTCGCTGGGTTCTTGGAGTCTTTGCGCGTCAGGAAGCGCGCCTGCTTCAGGACGAAATCCACCGATCCGCTATTCTCAATGTCCCTCAGCATCTTCAGCAGGCCGGCGATACGTTGATCCGACAACCTGGCCGGATCAGTTTCTTCCGCCGCCTTACCGAGTTCTCCGAGGAGGGAAACTGTCTGTTCAAAGTCCGCGAAATGGCTATCGGTGTTATCAAGCGTTCCGATCACCGCCGCCAGTTTGTCCGTAGATGTATTCACGGCCGTCCAAACAGCGGCCAGTCGTTCCCGAAACCCCTCCCCCTTGGTCATGATTTCTAGAGTGTCGCCGATCTTCACATTGACATGATCAGGCTCTCTATAACGAGTGCCGATGAAGGCCAGCGACTTTCCGAGTTGCCTTTCAAACCAGTCCTGGTCGAGAACTGTCTCGTCGAACCAATACAGCCGCATCCCAGCGTGGGCGGGGTCGCTTCTCTGCAGCCGCGATACGAAGTAGGTGTCATCCCACAGAACGATCTCGACCCTCCGCTTCAAGGCGGTCGCTTCGTCCTTGCACCACTTCACGAAGCTCTTCCAGTTCTTGGTCTGGGTATCGTTCTCTCCCTCGGAATGCCCGCTTAGATTCCGGGGTATCGCGACGTAGTACCGCTCCAATTTCGGATAATTGGTCAGCGCCGCCGAAAACGACTTCTTCAGCTGGCCGACCTCCGATGAGCCGAAGCCATCGGTGAAGTATTTCGACTGCCAACCCCAAACGCGCTCATCGGCGAAACGCGCGATGATCTCCACGCCGCCATCGGCACCCGGTCCCCGGTGTTCAATTTCGATTGCGCCTTCAGGAGGCTCTGCCAAAACCAGTTGACGCGTCAGCTCCTCGAAACCGTCATTCTGAGAGCTGCGGTGTTTTCGAATATTGCGGAAATTAATATCTGGGTTTGACACGGAATTCTCGACTTCGAAAATAGCTGGCATTGAAGGATAGTGGAGATTGCATATTTAAGTTGTGACGTCGGCGTGTTCAACGTTGTCGCGGCGTGGCCTAGCTACATCAACTATGGTAGGTCGGAGGCCGCCGCTGACGTCACTACCGAGGGGGGGATCGAACGGCCTAGGTCTGTCTGCCCCATCCCTCACAAATCCGCTGGCCGATCATCGTCCCCAAGCTACTTTTCCTGCTTCTTTCCTGCCCCGATTTGGTCAGCGTTACCGAAGATACCGCTCATAAGTCCGGCGATGGAATGGTCAACATCAAGCCGCTCCCAATGCAGACCCGTTTCCCCCAGCAGCTCTACCTCCGCTAGATCGTCCTCGCTACCGCCTTCCAACCCTTGCAAAGCTCCGACCGGCACCATGAACGCCGAACCGTTCATGAACTCGATTATGACCTTACCCGAGTCGGCATCGTAGCGGACACTTTCGGAGATAGGTCGAACAGCCCGTTCGGCGCTCCATCGCTCTTTCGCGTAACCAAGGTCTTCATTCGAGGGCGTTCGACTTCCCATGATGTTTGCTCCCGTCGAGGTTGCCCCTTACACTTCGTCCAACCAACGTGCGTACTCTCGCACGTCAAGCATGGGAACGGTAGCAAGTTGCTGAAGGCGACCTATGAGTTCAAGCAGGAATGCGGTCGCGGCTTTGTCACCGTTGTAGACATTCAGCCCACTTTCGGCATCCCAGGTGAAATGGCCCGCCGAAGCAATGCAGCCGATGTCGAGGCGGCTCTCGGCCCCAACATCCAGCGATCTAAGAAGCGGATCCCCCAGCGCCGGAGTCCAGTCGCTGGACAGCGCAAGAATACCGCCCAGGATAGCCGTGGGCTGGCGGGGCTCGTACCTGCCGCCAGCGTGAGGAACAGGAAGGCTTGTCCGCCAGAGCTTCCGGACGCTGGCCACCTTTTCGTGAGCGTAGTTGACCATCGCGGCGTTGATCGATTGCTTTGCCTCGAACACCGCATAGACACTCTCGGCAGGAATGAAGATTTCACCCTCAATCTCGAATATCAGAGGGGAATATTGGCGATCGTATACCACGACGTCCAACTGCTGGCTGAACCCATTGCGACTGTCGCAGACATGCGCCTTGGCAACGGAGTAGCGCTTAGGCAAGTATGTACCGAGGAGTTCACGCCAAATCTTCTCGCTCGCGTCGCCCTTCGTGCCCGGGTGCTGCAAGGCCTCTCGTGCCGCGGACAAACGGCGTTCCACATCTCGATGGAGGTTAGCCATGAGGCTTGGAAGGGACCAATTCATCGGACGATCTGACTCCAATTTGTCGCTCCGCGCGCTGCCACTGCGGCAGCAACGATGCGTGCTCGCTCCTGAGCAGTAAGATCGTCGGAAATGATGTTGTTCGTGTTCGCGGGATCAACTACCCGGGCATTAGGGAAGCTGTCTCGGAGATAGGCTAAGACGTGCCAGACATTTTCACTCAGGCTTCCATGGCGACCGTTCAGGGCAAGGATCGTAGAAAGCTCGAGGTAGAAGGATGGGAAATCAAGCCCCTTCTGATTGCGCCAGAGCTTTAGAAGACGGATCTCTGACGTTCTGCCTGATCTGCCGACCAGTTCGATGTGCTTTTGGACATTGGTTTTTGTCCAGGCGTTTGCCCTTCTCCGGTAAAGGCTGTGATCGTGAGAAAAGTTGTCTTGTCGCTTGGCTGGCACTAGGTCTACGTCGTAGCCATTCACTTTGATGTTGATGGACACGTTTTGTCGCTTGGGCGACAAGCCTCCAACAGCCCGGAACAAGGTCTCGTAAATGTCAGCGAGAGTATTCGTCGTATCGGAATGGAGGGACACAAAAAGATCGATGTCGGTGCCATTTCGGTTTGCTGTGCCCTTTGCGAAGGACCCACTCGGATGAACCCCTGCGAGTTGAGCGCCGGCCCAATGCATCAAAACTGGCATCAGAGCACCTTGAACCATCCGTGCCGGCGAATTGATGCTGACATCCACTGCTTCGCTCGCAAGAATCTGTTGGAGATATGAGTCCGTCAAAATCGTCTTCCCCCGGAACAACACTTCAAGCAAGCGGCCGATACGATCAGCATCAAGCCCATGATCGGAGTGACCGCGGCAGGCGGCCGACTGTCCGATGAAACAATGACGCGATTCCCTTACGTCGCAGTATGCGGTATTCGCGCTCGATGCGAACTCGCACACCTGCCGGGATTGCGTGCCACAGGCCAGTCTCTAACTCATGACCTATCTGTCTGGCCTGGGCTGCCGAAGCGGCTACCCTGAGATCGGAGGTCCGAACGACCCAACCTGCTCCCTTGCCCCGCGGAGTCGCCGACTGGGCATCGCCTTCACAAAACAAGAGACGGTCAATGTTTACGATCCTGGCCATCATTTCACTCCTCTGATCCCGTCGCGGTCGACCTTTGTCGACCTACTCCGGATGTCTTTTTCATCGTTCAGCTGTCGACCAGCTGTGTAACGCGTTGTAGTGACTGTGGGTGTCATTTTCTGTCACCCACACCAGGAGTGAGGATGTCCCTCTCGAAAGCTCAGGACTTGATCCGCCTCGCCCGCCTTGCGGCGACCCGCCGCATCGGAATCAGCCTCGAAGAAATCTGCGAGGAATTCGACGTTGCGCACCGGACCGCACAGCGGATGACCGAAGCGCTAGAGACCGTCTTCACAGGCGTGGAATGGCAGGACGGACCGGATCGTCGTCGTCGCTGGCGGGTCTCCGATCCTATGCTCGATCGCCTAAGGCCCAGAGAAGAGACCGCGATCGAGGCATTAGAGATCGCAGGTCGGTCCGCTCTTGTCGAGGGTCGGGTGCGCCATGCCAAGGCCCTATCTGATTTGCGCGAGGGTTTACTTTCTCGCCTTGCACCAAGGGATGCCCTCAGGACGGAGGCGGATGCCGAGGCAGTCCTAACGGCCATGGGGTCTGTGACGAAGCCCGGACCGCGCGTAAACCTCAAGCCGGCCGTTCTCGATGAAATTATCGAGGCGCTCCGCGGTCCCTTCCGTCTCCGACTGCGGTACGGTGAGCCAGACGCTCCAGAACGAACTATTGAGCCGCACGGGCTGCTCCTCGGTCATCGGAGCTACTTGGTGGCTCGGCAACCATCCCGTGGAGAAACGATCCTTAGCTTCCGAACCGATCGGATACATGCCGCCCAAGTTCTAGACGAAAGCTTCGCCATGGCCGACGGGTTCTCCCTGGGCGAGTATGCTGCCAAGTCATTTGGTGTTTATCAGGACCCCGCGCAGTATGGCGAAGTCGTCTGGCGGTTTACTCCAGACGCGGCCGCGCGCGCCGCGGAATTTCGCTTTCACCCTACGCAAATGTTGGAGCCAATGGATGACGGAAGCCTTGTGGTCCGCTTTCATGCCGCTGGATGGCTGGAAATGGCTTGGCATCTCTACCAGTGGGGCGACAAGGTCGAGGTTGTCGCTCCGGAAGAGTTACGCACGATGGTGGAGGGTTATCGCAGGCAAGACTTCAACGCTCTGCCCTAACAGCCCAATGGGCAGGATGGTTCTTCATTTGCAGACAAATCCCTCTCTGATCCGAAGCTATGGGGTACAGTTGGCCGCCCGCCTAAGTGGAGAATGTGGATGTGCCAATTTGATTACTGCCAAGCAGCTTCCTCGCTCTTGCAACTTTCAGTATTCCGTTGCAAATCCCTGTTAGGGAGGCCAGACATCTCGACAACTGAATCAACCAGTCATCAAGTCTGAAAAGCTGATTCTCGCGCAAGAGGAAAGGTGTCTGAATTAGCCCGTATGTCCTTGGTTCAACGATAGTGTTGGCGATAGAAGTGATGTGGAGCGATCTTGGCCGCTAACATCGAGTTGCTTCCCACGATTCCCGACGGAATTCGCGAAGCGGCGACCCGTGGTGTGCTTGTGCCTTTTGTGGGTGCAGGTGCATCGCTGCTCGCCGGCTGCCCAAGTTGGAACCAGTTCGCAGGGCGTGCCTTGAGAGCACTCCTTAACTCGGGAGGTTTCAGCTATGCTCAGTTGGCTCAGTTGGAACATCTGAGCCCAAGGGTCAAGATATCAATCGCACTCGGAATGCAACGAGACGGAAATCGAACGATCGATTTCAGAGAACTCCTTTCTCCGAGCCAGGGCTACGAAAATCCAATGGGACGCCGCATATACGGGGCTCTGTCGGGAATAGCGCAGACGTTCGTTACCACCAATTATGACGAATGGCTCGATAACGAGTTAGCACCAAGCCAGAATGTCACTAGCAAATCTCCAAAAGGATCTGCTCTGCCGCCCTCACGCGCCCGAAAGGTGTACCATAAGATTGAGGACCTCACGCCAGACCGGTTGAGCGAGCCTGGGGTATTCCATATTCACGGTAGCTTGCTCGACCCCGCCGGCATGATCATGACGACCAGCGACTATCTCCGGCACTATGCAAACGACCACCACGACACACGACCGGGACGTGAGAACCGGCTACTCACGTTCTTGGAGCACCTCTTTCAGCGGAAGACTGTCCTGTTTGTTGGCTACGGCCTGGAAGAACTCGAAATCCTTGAGTACGTCGTAACCGGTGTTCCGTTCCCACGTTGTCCTTCATGCCCTAATCTGTGATCGCCTTTCCATGGATGAGCAACGGGAGTTTCTCGATGGAGAGTACATTGGAGTTTCTCACAACCAGGAAGTCTGGACGTGAGGTTCACCGGCATTGGCCCGATGAGGTCAAGGCGCAGATCGTATCGGAAAGCCTTCGGCCCGGTGCGAAGGTGAATGAGGTCGCCGAACGCTTTGGATTGCGGGCGAACCGCCTTTCGACTTGGCGGACGATGGCGCGGCAGGGCAAGCTGGTATTGCCCGCACCCGTGGACCCGGTGGAGTTTGCAGCGGTTATCGTCGATCCGCCCGTTTCGGAAGCACTGAGCAAACCGGTCAGTCGCCCGGAGGTCATCGTCGGTTCTGTCACCATCCGTCTGGAAGAAGGCGCGTCTGCCGCCCGCATTGCCGCTGTCGCGCGTGCCTGCGCGGTTCCTGCATGATCTTTCCATCGAACCGGGTTCGGATCATGGTGGCGACCAAGCCGGTCGATTTCCGCAAGGGCCACGATGGCTTGGCGGCTCTGGTCAAGAACGAGTTGCACAGGGACCCTTTTACAGGGACGGTCTTCGTATTCCGGTCCCGGAAAGCAGACCGATTGAAGCTGATCTACTGGGATGGCAGCGGATTGGTGATGGCCTATAAGCGGCTGGAAGAACACACCTTCACCTGGCCGGGCATCAAGGATGGCCTGATGTCCTTGGGCCATGCTCAGTTCGAGGCGTTGTTTGCAGGCCTCGACTGGCGTCGGGTCCGATCCGTGGTGGCGAGAGCGCCGGACGCCATCGAATAGATGCGGCACAATGACTCGGGCGGCAAATTCCAACGGCGAAGTGCCGCCGGCTTTGATACTCTTCGACCATGTTGGACGCCGCCGATCTTCCCGACGATATCGCTGCCCTGAAGGCGATGCTGCTTGCGGCACAAGCCCGTGAAGTTCGCAAGGATGATCGGATCGAGCGGTTGGAGAAGTTGGTCGCCGCTTTCAAGCAAGCCGCCTTCGGCCGCAAATCCGAGAAGGCCGATCCCGAGCAATTCGATCTTGCACTGGAGGACCTGGAAACGGCCATCGCCGCTGTCCATGCCGAAGACGAGGCCGATAGCCCTTCTGGTAGACCACACCCCAAACCCCGCGCCACCAATCGTGGTTCTCTGCCTGCCCATTTACCTCGCGTCGAGGAGATCATCGAACCGGAAAGCCTGATCTGTGCTTGCGGCGGAGGCTTGCATTGCATCGGCGAGGACGTATCCGAGCGGCTGGATGTCATCCCGGCGCAATTCCGCGTCATCGTCACCCGACGTCCCAAGTATGCCTGCCGTGCCTGCACCGACGGCGTTGCTCAGGCTCCCGCTCCCACACGATTGATCCAGGCCGGGTTGCCGACAGAGGCGGCCATCGCTCATGTGCTGGTATCCAAATACGCCGATCACCTACCGCTTTACCGACAGGCTCAAATCATGAGCCGACAGGGTATCGATCTGGACCGTTCCACGCTGGCCGATTGGGTTGGCCGCGCGGCATTCGAATTGCGTCCCGTCTTCAACGCTCTGATTGCCGACCTGAAGCGGTCGACAAAACTGTTCATGGACGAGACCCGTGCTCCGGTGCTCGATCCCGGTTCCCGCAAAACCAAGACCGGGTACTTCTGGGCTCTGGCCCGTGATGACCGACCGTGGGGCGGAGGCGCTCCGCCAGGAGTGGCCTTCACCTACGCTCCAGGTCGCGGCGGGCACCATGCCGAGCGGATATTGCAGGGGTTCACGGGCGTCCTTCAGGTGGACGGCTACGCTGGATATAATCGGCTGATCGCACCGGATCGTGCCGGGCCCGACATCCGGCTCGCCTATTGCTGGGCGCATGCCCGTCGTAAGCTGGTCGAGATCACACGCACCGGCTCGGCTCCGATTGCTGAGGATGGTGTGAAGCGGATCGGCGACCTCTATCGCATCGAAACGGAACTGCGCGGTCTCGACGCCGACGCTCGCCTAGCTGGTAGGCAGGCACGGTCAGCGCCTTTGATCGCAGACATGCGGACGTGGCTCACACATCATTGTGCCCGTGTCGCTGGCAAGTCGCCGCTTGGCGAAGCTCTCGCCTATGTCGCCAAATACTGGGATGGGCTCTGCTTCTTCCTGACCGACGGTCGCATCGAGATCGACAACAATTCTGTCGAACGAAGCATCAGGCCGATAGCCCTGAACCGTAAGAATGCTTTATTCGCCGGGCACGACGCCGGAGCTGAGAACTGGGCGACCATCGCCTCGCTGATAGAAACTTGCAAGCTCAATGCCGTCGACCCGCTGGCCTATCTGACCGCGACGCTCACCGCCATCGTTAATGGCCACAAGCAAGCCCGGATCGAGGAACTATTGCCATGGAATTGGGCGAACAAAGCAGCTTAAATTTAGCGGCCTTTTTGGTTTGAAGGACCAAATCTATCGGTTCTCCGCCGCTCAACGCCGGGGTCATGATGCCGAACACTTATGGTGTGTGCGCTCCGGTAAGTCTTACCGAGATCGGAGACAATTTCGATTTCGCACTTCGCTTTGGCCGGTGCAACGATGGAAACCTTGATGGCTCCATCCGCGAGCCACGCTTGCGGCATCGCATTTGCCTCCATCATTCGCAAAACCGCCCCCCGATAATATTCTTCTGACACGGCAAAGGCACGATGGTCAGAAGTCTCAGTCGAGTGTATCAGCTTGAGTTGAAGCTGGCGTTCGCCGAGACGGTCGAGCGCCAAAACGTACTGCCCTACAGCCCAATAACCTTCGAGATCGTTATAGCGGCTAACGAATGATCCGAGAATGTCGTGGCAAATCCCTTGGAACTGCTTTCTCCTGGACATCTGGAATCAAGCTCCTTCGCAACCAATCAGAGAATGTCGATGCACTCCCGATAGCAGCGACTTTCACTTAATGGCAAAGCTTTTCGATCCAGCCGAACGTCAAAGGAAGGCTTGCCCCGGAAACTATAGGCAAAGGCAACGTGGGGCGAAAACATCGGTTACAGTACGTCGTGCAGAAAGCAAAGCGCTCCGAACCCAGCGGTGCACATGAAGCCAAGCACTACATTCTTCAGGGGTACTTCGGCCACGAAATTGAGCTGATGCAAAGCATGCGCAGTTACTATCTGAACGAATGTGGGATCGAATTGATAGGGTTCCGCCGAGACGAGAAAGATTGGGATCAACTCGCTGACGTTCTTGAATATTTCGCCAACAATTTGGAAGCGCGCGACCCGATGCTGGCCCAGGACTTCTCCGACATGGAGGCCTTACTAAATGAATGAAGCATTGAATGCTCGGCAAGCATCCTTCGTGGCGATGATGAGAAAAAGCCCCGACCACGCCAATCGCGGCTTTGACCTGCTTTCCAAACGAGAGGATGCGCAAGATTACCTTGGTGTTCTGCGAAAGGAAGGCCTTCTTGACGCAGATAAGAACCCCCAACCAGTATCGGTTCCCGACCAGGAGGGATTTGTCCGAATCCCTTATTGGCGTGCGCTGGATTATCTGGAGACCTTAGCCCGTCGCTCAAAGGAGAAGCACGACCTGGAACTTGGTCGGGCACTATTGGAAATCGTAGCCGCGATATCCATTCCTACCAGCTCAGGCGAAACTGTAGTCGACAACTACCACACGTTTCGGAAGTTCGCCGAGATCGTGGGATTAGTTCCGATCGACGTGGTCAATGACTCGGTAGTAGATTTGGTGCCTATCTGGTTGACGTCCAAATACGATCGATCTTTGGCTGCAATTGCAGTGTCAGATGGCCTTCTCTCCAACCTTTTAGCCACCGATTCTGACGAAGCCGCTCGACAGGCCAGTCGCATTTTGAGGTACCTGACACATTTCGAGCATGGCACAGATGAAGATGTTTTCGAGGTGAAAACAGTCGTCGACGACTTCTGGCTCAAGGAGATATTCTCCAAGCATATCAAGTTGTTTGGATCTCGTGCGCGTGGCGAGGCGGCAATCGTCCTCGAAAGCCGCTTGCGGAACGTGTTTGCTGCTAGGCAGAAACCCTATCGTAGTTCACTGTGGCGTCCAGCTATCGAGGACCACGAACAAAATCGTGGGTATCGGAAGGCAGAGAATATCTTCGTTGAAGGACTACGCGATATACTTCTGGCGTGGACCGAAACAGGGGACAAATCGGTCGATATCTACGTTGAAAGGTTATTGAGCGACAAAGCCTTTGATGTGCTTCAACGCATCGCGCTCCATGTAGTCGACGAATTCTACGATCACTATCGAGACTTGCTGCCCCCCCGTAAGGCAATCAACTTCCTCGCCGACCCCTATCGACATGAACTGTACCGATTCCTTAAAGGGCATTTTTCCGACTTCAGCGACGCTGATAAGGCGCTCCTAGTGGACGCGATAAGATCTTTGGACGTAGAGGGCAAAGATGACAACGCCGCGCGTCGACGAGCTTACGTGCAGCGCGACTGGTGCTCTGCGATCCGCGATAAGGGCTACGAGCCTGCGGACGTTTTTTTTCGATCGCTCGACACCCGGAAGGGCTTAGGGGAACTTTCCGACCACCCTGACTTCCTGTCCTTTTTCACGATGCGAGCGGGCCCGGATCGTTCGCCTTTCACCGCAGAGCTTCTTGCTACGAGCGCCCAGGAGGGACGCCTTGTTGAATTGACGTCGTCCTTCAAGGAATCAGGCTCTTGGCGAGATCCGAGTGAGGAAGGTCTCTGGGACACGTTAAAGGAAGTAGTCTCGGCCCAACCCGAATTGTTCGTTGAAAGGCTGGATGACTACGTTGGGGTTTCAATTCCCCTCATCCACACTCTCATTTCAGGGCTGTCGCGTCGCGTTCAGGAAAAGGCCGCAGAGCCGGGACCAACCGCTAACAGTCGAATCTGGAAAGCTCTGGTTAGCTACTTTGAGAACGTTCTTGCCGATCCCGGCTTTTGGACAGCAACAGACGTTGACGGACAAAATCTGCTACCCAGGCGCAGCTGGGTGCTGTCGGCCATGGCCGACACGCTTGCTGCGGGTACTCGTTCCGACAAGACCGCTTACCCAAAGGAACTTCTGCCTGCGGGTTGGAGAGTTATATGCGTTCTTCTCGAGCGATGCCCTCAAATCGAGGAGTTAGAGCTATCCGACTTGTCGATGCAGGCGATCAATACGGCCCGAGGACGTGCTATCGAGGCGGCCGTAAGCCACGCTCTGCGAGCTTGCCGAGTTGAGAAAAAATCTGGGAAGGACCATGCGGCGGTCTGGAACGAACTTGCGCCAGTTTTCGACGCACAACTCGCGCTGACGAATGGGAGTAACTACGAGTTCTCGCTCCTAATGGCTCAATATCTGGCAAACTTGGACTACCTCAGTCCCGAATGGCTCGAGCAGAATTTCCAGAGGATTTTTAACCGCAACAGTTTTGAGAACTTCCGCTGCGCTCTAGCCGGATTGGCTTACACGTCCCTTACCAGTCGAGTTTACCTCTTGCTGGTTCAGCATGACGTAATCGGTGCGGCGCTCGATACTGAGTACCAGAAGCGCCAAGAAGGTGAACGTATTGTCGAATTCATGTGCTTAGCGCTGCTGTGGGGCGATGAGGACCTGGAATCGGCTCGGTTCTCGAAGCTGTTCGAATCGGATCGCGAAGCGGAGCTAATGACAGCCACGGACTGGTTCTGGAGCGTTCACGACACCAAGATGTCAGAAAGGCGAAAACGCCTCGTGCGCCGGTTTTGGGCGAAAGCGTTGGATTGGAGCAGCAGGCGAAAAGCCCCTCCAGTTCGTCTCTTCTCAAAACTATGCAGGCTCGGCGGATACGTTGACAAGCTCGACAGAAACTCAACCGACTTGTTGAAAGCCGTCGCGCCTTATGCCGGCCACGACTTCAACATCAGCGAACTAATCAAGGAGATCGTTCGCCTTACGCCCACAAGCCCGCAAAACGCTGCCCTGCTCACTGAAACGATGCTATCAAGCTCTAGGCCTTACCATGACTATCGAGGCGAGTTGAGAAGCCTTCTCCGCGTGCTGGCTGATCACGGACAGCGAGAAGCTGTTTTCAGAGTTTTGGATGCACTAACGAAGACAGACCCGTCAATGGTCGAGTTTTACAATGATCTCTCCGCGAACTAAGTGTCAGAAAAACCAAATGGTGCCTCCATTGCAGCGCCCGGATGGCGTTGTCGTTGCCTGATCCACTGGAACTCACTGGAACCGCGAGAACTGGTGCCGCTGTCAGTGTGTTCAACTCCCTTCATGGCCATAATCTCGACTGGCAACAGACTGAGAATAGCGGCCCACTCCAGGGGACAGGTGGCCAATTCGGTGGCTATGTCTCATGGCAAGTCTTTTCACCCGCGAGGCCAGATCGTCACCGATCTGGGCACGAATTAGGTTTCTCACAGCGACGAAGCGGATCGCCTTCGCGCAAAGCGACCGGATTCCTGTGCATAAAGCTGCAGGTAGCGGATTTGACTGCCATTTCGTGGAGCGCGAAGTAAATTTGCAAGTTGCGCGAGCAATGAGTCGCAAGGTCAGTGATGACGAAGTTGAGAAAGCGGAAAGATGAAAAACGTCTGGGTCAGACTCCTATACCAGAATGGCAAAGGCATCGAAGACGGACAACACGATGTCTCATTGGAGGACTTCGGCGGGACGGTGCCTGCTGTCGGTGACCGCATCGCCCTCATGGTGCGTCCCACGAAATTCGTTCGCGTGGTCGGGCGCGTTTTTGAGGCGGACGGCGGCAACTCGCCGTATATCAACCTGATCGTGCGGACGGAAGACGGCGAAGACCTCCAGGACCTGCCAAGGTTCTCGGATTGACCGAGCTGGGCCGATAAGTTGCACTTTGCCGAAGGGATATCTTCGTCAGTTTTCGTCAAGCCCAACGGACCTCAAGTGACAGAATCCAATACCTACGAAATCGTGGAAATGCCTGAACCGCTTGGTCTTTTCGCTGGACAGCTCTTCGACAGAGCGCGCGAATATCTGTCCGCATTCCGCTTACTTGCAGAGCGAGAGGGCGAGATGCAGTTCCCGAAATACTTCGCGCTCACTCACGCTGTCGAGCTGTTCCTGAAGTCGTATCTCGCCACTCAAGGCATTCCGAAACTCGACTTGCGCAGCGGCAAGAAGTTTGGCCATCAACTCGATAAGCTCTTTGTTAAATGCGAAGAGTTGGGGATGCCGGTCAACGCCCATCTTGGGGATCTCATAGGGGAGCTTAACGAGAAGAACAGCGATTATGATTTCCGATACCCAAGCAATTACATACTAAGGCTTCCGAGTCCCCGGCTCTGCCTGGAGGTTATATTGCCGCTGGAGGGGGCGCTCCTTCCGATCGTGACACGCGAACGGAATCGCGCGCAAGTGCAGTGGGCGGCCGAGACGAGGCATTTGCGTGGTTGCAAGATCCGTTGGTCAGACTGAGGAGTATTTATACGCGAGAGGCCGCACATCATCAAAGCCCTGAATGCGCTTAGAGCCACTGGCGGCTTCGAACGCGTTGATCGCATACCCTTCCTCAGTGTTGAGATGGCGGAGAGATTGGTGGATCTCGGTTATGCCGACAAGCGAGTTACCAGTCTTGACGCGGTGGAGGTTTGCCTTTCCCAGGAAGGATGGGCCGCGCTACGGGATCAGGAGCGACCAAAGCGGGCAAAACTTTCGACGCTAGCACCACGGCTCAAAACGCTCAAACCACGAAGTTGAATGACGATAGCCGACGGCACTTTCAGTGATGGACAAATACAGCCTGAGAAACTGATCCGTGTCTCAGACAAGCAAGGAGCACTACATGGCGCGGGTCGAGTTTGTCGTCGACGACTTCAAAGCAGCCGAGGGTTTTGTCCGGTCCCTCCCCAAGACCGTAAGAGAGCTTAGGTTCGATCTGGATCGGAAAACCGGCTTACCGCGAAAATGGACTCCCACCCACTTGGTCATTGCCAGGGTGAACGGACGGTCGGTTGCCATGGCCGATGCCTTGTTTTCCGAGATTGGAAGTGCGGCTAACGGCAGTCTAGTCGCTCTCAGTGGCTTCGGCGCTTATGCCGTGCGTTCATTGCTGACGCTAAAGCGACAGTTTTATGCCGAGCATTGGGAAGCAACCTTGCGCTACCCAACCGATGCAACCGTCGCCATTGCCCGCAAATTTTTCGACGTCGCCTATGACCAGGGTGCGTGGGAAATCTCCCAAGAACTCATGACGCGGCACGGCGCGGACGGGAGGTTGGTGCCGTACCCGCTCATGACGTCGAACTCAACGCTGGCCACCTTTGGAATTCCTAGTCTACGATCTATTGATCCAGGTAGCCTGAGGCAGCTGTTGGTGACGTCTCGTAGTCCAATGGAAGCGGTGCTGACAGCGCCGAACGGCGACGTTCTCCCCCATCCGGTCGTGGTGGGCTTGGTGTTCGATCTCCTCGATATACCAATGAAGGTGCGCCAGCATCTGTCACGAATGTTTCTGTTGATGGCATCCGTCGCGTTCGGTCATTCTCCCGATCCTGACGCCGCGATGCAAATCATGGACCCGAAATCTTTCAGCGAATACCTAAGGCGAATTGAGGGTCGGCTTGAGGCGCTGCCTCGGCTACCGGGAATGTTCTCGGAAACGCCTGCGCCGCCGATCGATCTCACGCGCGTCGCAGGGAGCCTGTCAGCGGCAGGCGGGCTTTTGTCCCGGTCTGCGTAGGTGCCTTGGACCAACGCGGAAATACGCACCGCCGGAATGTGGGCGTGCGCGCTTGAGAAGCGCGCACGTTGCTCACACAGATGGGTCGCTCGGAACTTGCATAGTCCAGAAATGGATGGGAATGGGCAAGCGGTACCTCTGACACGCGACCAGGACCAGAGGCCACAAGCCGGCCTTTATGGCGCTCAGGTGTTGGAAGCTCTCCGCGGCGGCCACTTCGCTATTGACTTGTTCGATCAGCTTTTCTGGCGCGGACGTAGTGATATGGACGATGGCAGACCCATGTATCGCGGTATTCCGATAAAGATGTTCCTCGGATATTTCGTCGGGAACCCATAATTGCCAAGTGCAGTGTTGCATATCGTCGGACCGGAATTTTGCCAATTCGTTGAAGGACTTTTCATTGTCGAAGATGGCGAAGAAGAAAGCCAGTGTCGGGTAGAGAACGCTGCCCGCAGTCGCTTCTTCTTTGTAACCCGTCACGTCCTTTGGGTGCACGGCAAGTTCGCTGTAGTCGCGGAAAATGCACGGGTAAGCCCCGTCGATCCGGTGAGTGAACACCGAAATCTGCATAACGCCTTCAAGCCAATCAATGAGGCCGTCGGAGCGGCCGGATAACAAAAGGAAAAGAGTGGCAAGACTGATGTCGGTTGCGTGATCATCCCGTAGCGGCGATTCCAGCACGCGGTTGTTGATGATCATGTTCCATAGAACCGACGCGGCTTTGTGTATTTCGGCATCAATTTCGGCGAGGATGGCTTTGTCTTCGGTGCCTTCCTTCAACACAACCAGCCAAAGACCATGCACCGCAACGCGGCCGAGGAACTCAAACAGCGCGAGATTGGTGTCTATGCTAGCGTTCGACGGGACCGACAGGCCAAGACCGTCCTCGACTTTCACATAGGGTGCTACATGCTCTTCGATGAAGGCGGCACCAATTGTGCGGCTCAATGTGATGGCCTTGTCAACGACGTCGCCGAAGTCCTTGACCTTGGGGCCTTTTCCCAATTGCTCGCGACACAGGTCCCAGATCCATAGACTTGCGAGGGCCCCTGCCCGATAGGCGGCTTCCAGGTTTCCCGCATCGCGGCACCACACGAAAATCGTCCAAGCAGCTAGGTAGATCTGGCGTGCATTGCGCAGGCGAATGATCTCAGATTTCGGCGGAGTGGCCGTTATCTGTCGTAGGAGTTCCGTGAAGTGCGTCAGACAAATGCTCGGCTCGTCAACGAATGCCACGGCTTTGCGAAACGAGTTCTGTATCGCCTTTGGGAACATTTTCTCCCTGAGAAGTCCGGTGACCATAAACTCGGCGATCCGGTCGCCGTTCCACTCGTCGAAATCGATTTGTCCTTCCTTTGTATTTCTATCCATGAACCCATGGACCCTCGCCCGAACATCCTCCTGGATGTCGCCTCCGAAGCACAGTGCGATGACAATCGGGAGACCTTTGAGCCGCTGCGGCACATGGTGTGGAATGTAGACCTCGAGAATCTCTTCGAGCGACGGTCGCAAAGCCTGTTTGCCGCTAGCCCATTCGTTCCGGGTGAGGTCGCCGGATTTGATCGACAACAGAAACAACGATTTGTTGCCTGTTTTGGGATTGAGGCCCGTCGCTACTACGTCGACACCGTACTGCGTCGTTCCACGTTTCGGCCGCGATATGACGTTGAACCCAGCCTCGCTAATGATGTCCGGCAACACCACGTCGAGTTCGTCCCGTTCGTTGAGCGAGGCGAGATATTGTTTCAAGAGTAATTTCATACAGGTCGCCTCTCGCTTTTGAACCGACGAATGAAGTAGTCGAACCGCGCCGGATGTAGGACGTACAATCGAGGCAGCGTTGCAGACGTTTCGTATTCCTGAAGCGCAACGACTTGGCGGACGGGTTCAGCGTCGGGTGTTGGGTAAAAATAGGTGACCGACGAACGGCCATACAGGAGCGTGCTTTTAGACAAAAGAGATGAGACGATCGAGGCTGCCTCCGCTTGCTTATAGACGTCTTTACCCCGCTCCCGAGCGATCTCGGCCTGGATCCGCCGTTCCATCAGCGACGGCCGCAATGCGGGGTTCGGAGCCAACGCGTCGAGGGAACGCTCGTATTCATCGACACTAAACCGTATCCGCTTTACCGACTCGTCCAGTCCTGAGCGCGGATAGGTTTTCGACACGGTCTCCAATAGTTCGATATCGCGGGGGTAGTTGCGAAACCAGAACGACACGATTTTGTCTTCGAGCATAGGGCGTTCCTCCGGCGCGAGCGCAGCGAGGCAGGCATAGAAAAGCGACACCGCGGGACCCGACGTAAAGAGCATGTAGCCGAAGATCTTATGCAGCAGGTAGAGCACCTCCTGCCCGTTCAATTCGAAATCATCGAGATTGAACTGATAGATGCTTCGGTCCAGGGGCTGGAAGAGATCGAGCACCTGAGCGCAAATCTTCGGATCCCCGCCTCGCAGCCAATTGACGGCAAACCAGCCAAGAACGTCGTCGCCTGACGTGCGCATCTTGTCGATCGCCAGATGGAAAGACTTTAGGGACGGTGCGCGTTCCTCGGCCGCAAGGATAGCGGTCAGCAGATCCGCGGCGACATTCCCCTCCGCACGGAAGTCCATCCCGTCGATAATGCCGTCGATAAGGTACAATATCTCGGGAGTAGTCGAATCGGCGGTTTTCATGAACTGGAAGACCTTATCCCGGAGGGGATCGGGACAGGCACCGAGCAACATTCCGGATATCAAGGCGGTTCGTACCTCGATACTGGGCGCGTTGCATGCACCCTCGAGGGCTCTTATCAGTCCAGCAGAACTGTCAGGCGCGGTTACGAGGAAGTGGAAGGCTGAGCCGACCGCCGCGCCGGAGCGGGTGTCCGGGTCGTCGAGCAGATCCTCTAGCTTCGATATAATGGCGTTGCGCTCGTTTGCGCAGTTGTCACCGATAACCGTCAAAGCCGATGCGGCTGCCTGTCTGATCGCGACACGCGGGTCATTGCCGAGAGCCAGCACATAAGGCAACGCCTCAGTTGGTGCGTTCCGACCCCAACTGGACAGGAACGCATGAACGAGTGGTGCTTGCCATTCCTCTTGTCTGAGACGATCCGCGAGGATCACCGCTTGCTCGAGGTTCGCCTCGACCCACTTTGCGATACCGTCACGCAGTTGGTATTGGCTACTACCGGACGCCCGCCCCATCATCGTTTGGAAGAAGCCCCAGATTTCCGTCGCAGGGCCTTTCACGGCGGCCGCGAATCCACGCAAGGCATATCCCAAGCGAACGTGATCGCGAGGACCCGTCAAGACCAACCGGTCGAGAAGCGCCATGACATCAGTTTCACCCCCGTTATGCAACTCGGCCATGCTCACGCCGAGTTCCCCGAGTTTCTTGAAATCGCTGGTCTCGAGCAGGCTTTCCAGCGTGTTGGATTTCATCGCGGCACGAATTTGCTCTTTTAGAGGGAGGTAGCCGGACATGGGGCGAGAACCTTTAGGAGTGTGGTGTGATTCACAAAGCATTATGGTTGTGCTACGGCAGCGCATGGTTGTCACCTCCGGGCACACGATGCTCGATCCCTTCGCTGGCTCGGGCACCGTCGGTGTCTCCTAGGCCGTAACGGCAACAGCCATATGCCTGAAGGCTCCCTTGAACGGACGGGCCGTCAAAACGCAGTCCCGTGTCGCTTCCAACGAGTTCGGCTTCTTTGTCATCGTAATCCTTCGTGTCTGGACGCGGCGATATAGACGATAGGGCCAGCTAAAGAACGGCAGGAATCGAGTACCTGCCCTACGGCACGCGAATACCCACCGATCGTCGCTCTAGCGCTCCGGACTAGGAACCCAACCTCGCGCCAGGCCTTTGCTCATGCATTTCTGAGCGGTGTCGAGCTGATCTCTGAGGTGCTTGCAGTCCTCAATCAGCGTCGCACTGGCTGCCCTCATGTCGCCCGAATGCCGAGCAATCGCTTGTTCAACGGCATCGTACTGAAGGTCTGGTCTTTTCTCGGCGGCTGTCATCGCTTTTTCCCTCGCGGTTTCTGGCTTAGACAGGTTCATTCGCAGTCGTCATGCTTCACGCCCAACATTGACGACCCGTTCCGGAATCAAGGGAACTGGCAAATCGTGGCAGAGCCCACTGATTCCTACTACCCGAACACTTGGGGACTCTGGGAGTCGAAATGGGCCGATGACTGGATCTGTTCGATATGGGCGCGCAGAAGTCGCGCCGCAGACGACAGCAGACCGCCTATGAATCTCTACATGAAGATAAGCCAACGTCGATACACTGTTGAATGGACTCCTTTTCTCCGGATCACACTCTACGCATCAGCGGATGCGAACGGGGGCACCCTGTAGGAATGAGGCACATACGCTCTGGACGTACCGCCATTGCAATAGCTGTTGATTTCGTAATGCGTCTGGGGGGAACCGCTTGCCGGGCTACTTTCGTGCGGCTCACTATCGGGGGCCTAACGCGGTAGGACGGAGGCTCAGGAATGGTCGAAATTTACTCCCAATATATCCATGATGACGTTCTTCACTACGTTGTGTTGCCGAACGGAGATGAAGCCGAAGGCAGGGGCGATTCCGGCGCGGAAAAAATCCTCAAGACGTTGGACTACGCGGAAGTGATGGAAGCGGGCCACGACGAGGCGATAGACCTTTACAGATCCGTCGCCCGGCGACTAACCGACTACCGGATGTGGCTCCGAGTGCGCCCCGAGGGGATTTCGAATATCAAGATCAAAACGAGCAACGGCACAATCGAGCACAAGAACATTTTCATGCTCTATGAGTCTGGCGATCTAGTGTCGCTGGCAGATGCTCAAGAGTAATCACCAAGAGCCAACACATATCCCGCCGGAGGAACTCTGAGCGGTCGTCCTCGTTGAGGTGACCCTCGAATGAGATTTCCTTGTCTCGTCGCATCCGAATGTTGACTTGATCACAAAATAGAACATAATAGGAACATCCAATCTTTTGAAGAGGACGACGGCCATGCCACACATGCCGATCGCACAGCTGCGTGCTGAAGACATTACAGGCACTTACTGGACACCACCCACAGAAGCTACGATGGCGGAAATCCATCCGCTCCTGATGGCAACCATGATCATGATGCCCAACTACCAGGGCTGGAGCCTCTATTCGGCCAACGTCTACGACATGGCTTCCGGGGGGCCGCTTGGCTATTTCGATATAGCGGTCGACCCGACCACGCATCGAGGATGCGGCTACTTCAATGCCGTCGGTTCCAGCATCGTGATGCGCAAACCGGTCTGGTTCCAATGCGCCGGATGCGCGAGCGACGTCGTGCAGGCCTTCTATGACGTCCTTCGAGAAGCGGGCCATGTCGATTAAGCCCGCAACGCAAATGGATGTCGCCTTTGAGGTTAAAGCCACCCTCGCCTTCCACGACGAAGATGTAAAGGCGACCATCGCGACACTGCTCGGTGACATCAAGCATTTGCGCATGCAACTGGGATTGCCCAAGGCAGCGATGAGCCGCGGAATGACGCGAGGATGGACGCCCACGTTTGATCGGGAGGTTTAACGTGCTGGACAGGACTAGCCGGACAGCAAAGCCGAATTTCGAGACCGCCTTTCGTAAATGGTGGCAAGCTCAGGGACCGAACCTCGAGAACAGGGTCAACATCAGCCTCGCAAAGAAGCTCTTCCGCGCAGGATACGCATCCGGTCGCAGAGCGGATACTGACAGATACATTTTCTCCGCCGGGCGGTTCCGCATCACCGTGTGGGCCGACGGGCTAATGGAGGCGAAACGGAAAGCGACAGCCGAAGCAGATATCAGAGCCGCCAAACGCGGGTGGAAGCGACCCAAGACGGGTTGGGCGATCAAGGAGATATTATGAGTGACATCGATCGCCCGCCACTGCAGCGTGCCCCAAAGCTCGTGGCAAGGAAATGCCATTGCGGGGATTGGGCAGGCTTCGGTTTTGTAACGGGAGAACGCGACGACTGGTGGTGTTGGAAGCACTATCCCTACAAAACGTCGGCCCGTTTGGAGGCTGCTGTGGAAGCTGCCAAAATAGCAGAGAGCCTGAGGGTGGCGTAAATAGCATGGCCTCGGGACTCCGGTGGAACATTCCGTGACGTACAGGCTGCGAACTTTGTGTCGCGCCCGATAAGGCACCGCCAAGCGGTGGCCTACTTCCGACGCCTCGAGTTTAGGCGAGCCTTCTTTCCAAAAATGACGAGAAATAGCCCTAGCGGATAACTGCGCCTAGCTACTGATCCGCGCCGCAGTGTTGGGCCGGAAAACGATGGCTTATGGGGCCAAAGAACCGACTAAGTCCGTCGCTCTGGCGAGTTTAACCGAATGCAATCTTCTGAATTCACCCGCCCCCCGAAGATGTTCGGATTCCCACCTATGAGGCTTGACATCAACCAAAAGGCGTAGGGGCGCGCAGGCAGCTTGCTGAGGGGCTGCCACAACCGAGTGCCAGCTAATGACTGACGCCGGAGAGTCACTTTTGAGCGAATTCAAAAACTGAGTTCTTGCCGACCAACAATAGAAGATCTCAACTATCGCGCGACGGTTGCGCGCAGCCTCAGCGCACGAGTTCCTGAAAAAATGACAAAAGTGACAATCCAATAGTCCTCGTTATATCAAAGGATTAGGGTCCTTTTTTTAATGTTTAGCAGATGCTAATAATTAAAGGGCGGAAGGGAGATAGGCTACGAGCCTCACTCCGACGGATACCCGCATAAAGAGATACGCCGGCTACGGACGCGCCCCTTGTCAACGGAGTTATAGGGATGAAGGAACTCAACACAGCGACGACTAAAAGCGACCCTGGATTGCAGTCTGTAGTAACGCGGGAGGCTGACCTCCCTTACGAACCCGGACCCGACGAGTGGCTCCGGTTTCGTGAAGCGATCTGTTTGCCAGAGTTCGGCGGCAGATTGTTCCGGGGGCGACCGTGCGAGCCCGGCCGGGTGAAGGAAAGCACTCTTCGGGCAGCGGTCCGAGACGGGCACCTGGCTGCCTACCGCCCTGGGAAAAACATTTACCTCACGAGAAACACACTGAACGAATGGAGAGAAACATGCCACACCGCAAGCCGCCCCAACTCGTCAAGCGAGAACCACGACGCGACCAAGACGGCAAACACGTCGCCACGGCCACCTGGTTCATCCGCGACGGTCATAAGTACACGAGCACAGGATGCGACGTCGCTGATCTTGAACGAGCTGAGGAAGTCCTCCGGCGGTACATCGACGACAAAGAACCCACAGCGCCGGTAAGGGCCGCGTCGGAAGCTATCAAAATCTCCACCGTTCTTCGGCGGTACCGGAGTCGGGCCTTGAGAACCTCACGGCGGAAGCAAGGCCTGCTTCGCCAATTATCGCAACTAATGGACTTCTGGGGCGAACTGACCGTCGATCAGATAACCGCCGAAACCTCTCAGAGGTACCAGACCGGTCGTACTCCGTATGCTGCCCGAAATGAACTTGCGACACTCAGGGCCGCGGTGGCGCAGTATGTCAGAACGGAGGGTATTCAACTTCAATTCAAGCCCGACTATGGGATCACGCCCCCGCGGCGGACTGTTCCCGACGTGCTTAATTACCGTGAGTTTGTCGCGGTCTTGAGGGCCGCGCACCGGGCACGAAAGCCCCTCAAATCGCCATGCCTCTTTCGTTACGTGCTCTTTGGCTTCATGACCGGGGCCCGTTCCAGTCTGATCGTCACCGCAAGTTTCGAACGGGAGCCGGGTCGCCCTTGGATCGATCTTGAGAATGGATTGCTTCATCTCGATATCGGCTCACCCAGCGGACAACGACGCAAGCCTATCGAACTGGCCGATCGCCTACTTAAACATCTGCGTCGCTGGTACGCTGACGATCGGGAGCGACACGTTCCGGGATGCCAGTACCTGATCCACTCGGGCGGCGGAAACTTCGACTGCAGGCGGCATTTCGGACGCCTGCTACGGGACGTACTTGGGCGAGAACGCGCGGTTCAGGTTATCTCAGGCATCTTCAGAAACGCGTTCGCGTCTTGGTATCTCACAAGGGGTGCCTCCTTAGATGAAGTGGCCAGATATTGTCTACCGCCATCGACGACGAGGAACGACAGTCTTTGGCTTATCCTCAAGTTTCCTCGTCTCCCACACATCTGATTTCGCAACCGGAAAGTCCGCAAGGGTAGCCCGTGCCGCCATTGCTCGCCGTTGCAGGTTCACCGGCGGAGGAGACCGCTTGATCGCCGTTCGGCAGGGACTCCTACACGCCCACGGGAAAGCTGTTTGCGAGAAGTCATTCAAACATTGTTAAAGGAGAGGCACATGCCCAGAATTCCAAAAGGTCCTCACTTGTGGCTCCGCGCGGCTCGCTACAAGGACGGAAAGTGCACGCACCAGGCGACTTGGCTCATCCGTGACGGACAAACGAAGGAATCTACTTTCTGCAAGAAAGACGAGAGAGAGGCGGCCGAGAAGAAGCTGGCAAAGTACCTCGCGATGAAGCATGCCAAGAGGCCATTGGCCACGGGCGTCGAGGAGGAAGACGTATATATTGCAGATGTAATCCGGCATTATCTCACTAGCCGCAGCGAGTGGCTCGACTCTATGAAACCTTTCAGGCGGAAAAGTTGGCTTGCAGTCTACCAAAGGCTTAACAACTTCTGGGGAAAGTTGACTGTGGCAGAAATCAACCAGGAGAATTCGAAGCGCTACAAGAAAGACCGCAAGGACACCACAACCAGAAACGAACTGATCGCATTGAAAGCGGCGGTCAATTTCGCCGCAAAAGCCAACATCGTCAACCTACGACGCCACCACAACTACGATATACCTAAACCCTCACCGCCTCGCATACATTTTCTGACACTTGAAGAAGCGATCAAAATGTACAAGGTCGCTCGGCGGCGGCGGCGTGATTTTCGAAGCGGTAAACGCGGCAATCTTTGCGCGACCCAAGTGGCGCGCTTCCTGGTAGTTGGTCTGATGACCGGTACGCGGGCCGATCGCATCAATCGCGCGAGTTTCGAAAGGGAGCCCGGGCGACCCTGGATCGACCTGCAGAACGGAATCTACTACCGCCGCGGTGACGCAGACTTCGTAAGCGGTTAGCCGATGGCGTCAGGCTTGAAGTTCCATGGCATAAGCGCCTCGAGCTCGGATACTGGCCAGCCTTTAGCGATGCGGGTCAAGGTCTGGGAAAGCCAGTCGAGCGGATCGACGTTGTTCATTTTGGCCGTCTGGAGAAGCGTGGCCAGTGTTGCCCACGTCCGTCCACCGCCTTCACTACCGGCGAATAGACTGTTTTTCCTTGTGATCGTTTGGGGCCTGATCGCGCGCTCAACGGTATTGGAGTCAATTTCGATGCGACCGTCCGTCAGGAAACGCTCCAGTGCTTCGCGCCGGGTGAGCGCGTAGCGGATTGCGTCAGCGGTCTTGGACTTGCCAGAGACCTTACCCAGTTCCTTTTCCCAAAGATCAAAGAGGCCGGAGACGATGGTTGCAGATCTTTCCTGACGCAGCATGGAGCGGCTGTCGGCATCGCGACCGCGGACCTCATCCTCGATGCGCCACAGCTCGGTCATCGCGATGATCGTGTCCGTTGCTGCCTTTGAGACACCGCTGATGTGAAGGTCGTAAAACTTGCGACGAAGATGCGCCCAGCACCCTGCGAGTTGGATCGTTTCATTGCTGCCGGCCTTGGCACGTGTCTTGGCAAGATTGGTATAGGCCGAGTAGCCGTCTACTTGCAGGATACCGCTGAATCCGGCGAGATGACGCGCCACGCAATCAGCGCCCCTGCTGTCCTCAAAACGATAGGCCACCATCGGCGGGCTGGTTCCGCCATAGGGGCGATCATCGCGAGCATAAGCCCATAGCCAGGCCTTCGTCGTTTTCCCCGAACCAGGCGCAAGAGTGGGTAAGGTGGTTTCGTCGGCGAAGATCCTTTCGCCCTCCTTGACGCGTTCAAGGATGTAATCGGCGCATATCTGCAGCTCAAAGCCCAGATGCCCCATCCACTGGGCCATCAACGATCGGCTGATCTCGACACCGTCGCGTAGATAGATTGCCTCCTGCCGGTAAAGCGGAAGGCCGTCGGCGTATTTGGAGACGGCGATATAGGCGAGCAGCCGCTCCGTCGGCAGGCCGCTTTCGATGATGTGTGCCGATGCCAAAGCCTGGAGCACGCCATCGTTGCCCCGGAAGGCATATTTGGGGCGACGCGTCACGATGACCCTGAACTTCGGCGGCACGACATCCAGTCGTTCGGAGCGATCCTCACCGATCAGGACCTTTTCCAGCCCCTCGCAGCCGGCCGGGATCTCTGGCTCGATCACTTCCTCTATGCGTTCGAGATGAGCGGCAAAACCCTTGCGCGGACGTGCTGCTCGTTTCGGCTTGTCTTTGGCCGCGTGATCAAGCTCGCTCTGGATTGCCGAAAGACCGGTCTCAACTTCCTCGAAGGCAAAGGACACCTGTTCGTCGTTGATGCCAAGACGCAGTCGTTCTGAACGGGTGCCATGTTGGGTGCGCTGCAGAACCTTCAGGATCGATGTGAGGTTGGCAATCCGCTCGTTGGCGCTCTTCTCCACCGCCTCCAGCCGGGCGATCTCAGCTTCAGCGGCCTTCAGTCGGGCTTCTTTCGCAGCCTGCTCGCGCGCCATCGCGAGGACCATCGCTTTCAGTGCGTCAACGTCGTCCGGCAGGTCGTGAGGGGGCAAATCCATGGCAATAAGTAGAGCACAAAAACAGCCGTTTTCCCAACCATTACAGCGGCATGATTCATCTTGCCGCAGGCGCTGTCAGCCCGTCAACAAGGGTCGCCTGACCTTGGTCGGGCGGATCTTTTTCCAATCCATTCCGGCCAGCAATGCCATGAGCTGAGAATGGTCCAGACGTATCCGTGCCGCCGATATGCCCGGCCAGCAGAAGCCTTGATCTTCCAGGGTTTTCGAATAGAGGCAGACACCACTGCCATCCCACCACACAATACGAATACGATCGGCCCGTTTCGACCGGAAGACGTAAAGCGCGCCATTGAAGGGATCGAGACCGCCATCCCGCACCAGCGCCATCAACGAGGCGGCCCCCTTGCGGAAGTCGACCGGCTGGCACGACACATAGACCACCACACCCGAAGCGATCATGCCTTGCGAACCGCCCGCAGAACCTTCACCAGGTGATCGGGGTCAAAATCGCCGCCGACGCGCACCACCATATCTGCAATGACAATATCCACCGAGCCGCTGCTTACCGTTTCAACGCGCGCGAACTTGATCTGCTTGCCCGTTCCCTCCGTCAGGGGCGCAACAACTCCCGATGCCAGTGCCTTGCGACGCCACCCATAAAGCTGCGAGGGATCCAAGCCTTCAGACCGGGCAACCGCCGAGACATTGGCCCCAGGCTGCAGCGTCGCGGCGACGATCCGCGCCTTTTCGTCATCCGACCAGTCCCGCGGCTTGCGTCGTCTTCGCACGGGCTCCGCGGTCAAAACCTCAAACGTTCGAGGGTGATTCACACTGTCGCTCATAGAATTCTCCGCATGACTCATGCAGAAAATCGCCCATCAGCAGCCCGAATGATACGTGGGGTGGCCTACGCGCTTACCAGACTTCACACCCCACAACAAGCGAGCTGATCCTATTCAGATTCCGGACCGCTTGTTGCGACTGCTGCGAATTTGGTACCGCAACGACAAGTTAAAAATGGTGGCTGGCTGTCAGTACCTGATCCACTACCAAGGCCGAAGCGTTGACTGCAAAAAGGCTTTTGAAAGCGTCATGAAGGAGGCGTTAGGTCGTCAACGCGCGCGTCAATTGAATCGCCATGCACTCAAACACACATGCGTGACTTGGTTGCTGAGTATGGGTGTGTCGGTTGACGAGGTAGCCACTTACGTTTCTACGACTCCCGAAATCATAAGAAGGGTATATGGCCATCTCATCCCAGGTCAGTACGGAAAGACCAATTCGGTTTTCTCGAACCTACGCGCAGGACGCGTTCTGCGAGGCTGGAGCTAGTCAGAAAGGAACGTCCATACAAGGACTCGGTCGCACCAGCTATGGAGCGGAACTTAGTTGCGGTTGCCTACGAAAGCCAATAAAATCTCTGCAGAGTTCAAGTGTGGCGTTCAAATCCGCGCCACCTGTTCGCCACCGCAACAGCCACCTGGTAGTGAACAAAGGGGGGCCGAAGCGTACCACGCACAAGCAGAAATAGGCTATTCTCCTTCATCCCGCCGGTTCCGGACCAGTCGCCCCAAGGTTTGGGACCAGAGGGTCGGGAGTTCGAATCTCTCCACTCCGACCACTTCCCCTTAGTTAACGGCATGACTAACGATTGTGACTTGGCCTCGCAGCCAAGCGAAAATAGCCGCGCCATCCGACCTCTCCCGCTAAAGCTCATGTCCCTCGGCTAGTCGCGGTGCAAGCAATGACACCAATGCGCGAACTAGCCAAGAAACCGCTGTTAAGGTTGGGTAGGATATTATTCACCATATTCTATCCCTTTTTCTTAACCCTACGGGAGAAGTCGGATGATGTCGTCTTTGCGGGTTTCGCTCGCTCGTCGCGACCACGCTTGCGCTGCCGGTCTGTGCAGCAGATCTTGAACCCGATGTTCCAGCAACGCCCGTTGCCCCGGCCCCACTTTTCAGCTGGACTGGATTCTATGGCGGTCTGCGCGGCGGCATGAGATTCCTGAATAGCGATTTCAGCATACCCGGCGCTAGCTTTCCGATGATTTCAAAGGTGGTCGGCGGGTTCCTCGGCACGAACTATCAGATGGATAGCATTGTCGTCGGCATCGAAGGCGACCTTTCCTACAATTGGAAAGAAGGACCTGACGGTCCTTGGCACGCCGACTGAGGCAGGGACAGACCTCTCCGGCTCGGTCGTCGGTCGCGCGGCTATGCCGTCGACCGCGCCCTGATCTTCGCCACGGCCGGATGGGCCGCCACGCGTGCCACCGTTGTACGCCGGCGGGTGATGGAGACAAGACCGTCAACGGCTGGAGGTCGGTGGGGACCTCGATTACGCGTTTGCCGACAACCTCTTCGGCCGGGCGGAATATCGCTACAGCGATTATGGCGACGAAGAAATTCAGGGAACCGACGTCGATGTTGATCAACATGTCGTCTCGGCAGATATCGGCGTGAAATTCTAAGCAGCGTCACAGCCGATAGTCTCCGACACGCAAGAACAGGTTGAAGCGCGCGCCCACTTTTTCGTCGCGGTCGTCGCACTCATCCACCTTGTCGCCAGACCCGATGCCGAGCTTGGCGGTGATCCCGGCATTGAGTTCGATCACGGACTTCACCTCCGTCATCGGTTCGATGATATCCTGGAAAGTACGGCACGGCGTTCTGCTTGGCGGAACCATTGTATGGCTGCGATTACTGGAAGCGCACCAAGCTCAACTTTCGCCGAGGTGCGACGGATCCTATTTGCCCTCCATCGACTCCCATCGCCGTTCCTTCCGCGTCTTTGGCTTTAGCCACTTGTACGTTCTGTCAACGAAACGAAGGAACCTCGTCACATGCATCAACTTGTCAACGAATGAGCTCAAATTCACAAGACGCTCCGCCAGTACCTCGTTTGCCGTCAAAGCGATCTCGGCTGGAGAGTATTCCGGAAAGTGCGTGGAAAGCTCGGCATAAGGATTGGTCCGCTCGCGACCAATAATGTCGATCTTCCCGTTGCGGTACAGGAGCCGCAAAAGCACCTGCTCGAACGTCCAGTCATGGACATCGAGGACCTGATAGCGCTCGCTTCGCTTTGACGAGAAGCCCGCCAGGGTGATCTTGACGCCCAGTTGGAGGTTGGTGAGCCAAAGGCACAATGCAAACCCCGTGGTCGGCAGACTTGCAGGTGGATAAAACGGAGCGAACACCTCCGTCAGATCCAGATGCCTGACTTTCACATCACCAAATGCGGAAGCGGGGCTGAATTTTTCGCGGTTGCCGATGGTCAGATTGACGATCCCGAGGAAGCTGCTTCTGTCGAAGTACTGCAGAACCTTGGACACTTTGCCGCTTTTGACGAGGTTGGCACCCAACGTTCCGCTTCGCGATACCAGCAGGGCCTTGCGCGTGAACGGTTCGCTCAGAACCTTGTAAACCTTGTTGAAGAAGATGAAGAGCGTTGTCTCGGGAAAGCGGGACGTAAGCTCGTCGATATCGACCTCATCGCTATTTGCGACCAGGACGATATCGCTGTAGCCGAGAAAGAACGACCTCCAGTCCTCCGAGTGGATTTCCTCAGTTGCGTCCATTGTTTCGGGATCGCTAGTGTCAGATCTGCTCATCGTTGGAACCATGTTGATGTTATCTTGCTGATGGAGCGCTTCCACGATGGGCGATCACCGCTCTCCATTCTCAACCGCCTTTGCCGTGCGTGTTTTCACCAGACGCGCTGGTGCCCCAACGTAGACGCCAAACGGTACCGTTGCCCCCTTCACCACGCTGTTCGCCCCGATGACGCAACCTTGAGCGATGTGGGAACCTGCCAGCACCTTTGCTCCGGCACCGATCCAAACGTCGTCTCCGATAACGATGCCATCCTTCTTCACGGGTTGGAGCCGTATTGGTACCGCGGGATCATCGTAGCTGTGTTCGAACGCGACCACGACCACATGAGCGGCGATACGGACATTGTCGCCGATTCGGATGCCTCCATGCCCCAGCAGGATGGAATAGTCGTTTATGGAGACATCATTTCCGATTGTGATGACTCCGCTCTGAGCATCGATGACCACCCCACAGCGGGTAAAAAGCCGGTCGCCGATCTCGATCTTGCCGCGCCGATACCGGAACCGTGGCCAATAGCGCATGTTCGGTTCTTTTCCGATCCTCAAAGACCCGCCCGAGAGAAACGAACGGAGCTTGACCAGGAAGCCGAGGTTCAAGCGTCACACAGGCATGAACTGAGGATCGATCGCCAGGGCCTTGTCACGCCAGATCTGCGCATATTCGACATCCTGCCAATTGTGAAACCAGGGGCCGCCATTCGTGTAATGCACGCCCTTTGGAAAGCCGACTGAAGGCTTGGTATTCCAACCCTCGAGCCAGTTCCATTCTTCAGGTATCTGCCCGATCTCGCTGTCTGCGGCCCACTGCAGCCGATGCAGATAGGCACCGGTTTCCCTGTTCACGAGTTCAGGGGTCAGCGCCCGGGTGGACGGATGCGCGCAGTTGAAGAGCATGAATGAGGACCAGTTCTTTCTCGGATAGGTGGTTTGCACCTTGCCATCCATCTTCACCCCTTCTTTGGGGACGTAATCATGGTGGACGCAGCACACCGCTTTCGTTTCGTCTTTAAACTGAATGAGTTCAGCGACATCGCCAAAGAACAGGAAATCGCAATCGCAAAACAAAGCCCAGCCTTTGTAGTCAGCAAGCCAGGGAGTGAAAAATCGAGAATATGTGAACTCCGTTGATGCCAGCGGATCCACCTCACGGGTGTAGACACCACGGTCGATCAGATCCTGCAGCTTGATTGGGTGTACATCGACGTCGATAGAGGCATTTTCCAGCAAAGTTTCTTTCGCCACTTCGTAGGCGATATTTTCACGAGAATCCCATCCGATATAGACTGATAGCTCCGCCATGCACACTCCTCCTGTTCTGCGCTAACCAGAGGCCAATCGATGACGCTCGGCGCTGTATGCGTTTTATCAGCACCCATCATTGCTACCTCGCGCACCGAAATGCGGATGCCTAGGAGCGCACTGAATGACCTCTACTGCCTGCTAACGTCAGAGCGTCAGCCGCGTTCCTCGAACGCTCAAGGTTGACTTCAACAAATGTAAACAACGAATGTAAACAGTAAATCTCACCTTAGATGACGAAAAATGTGGACACTCCGCGACCAGTAAGAGCGCGCGAGGCTCTATGGTGACAAATGATCGGAAGATTGATTGCCAGTCCAAAGCCTACGGATGAGGGCTTCTATGTCGAGACGAGCGAGCCAAGGTTCCGTGCCCTTCCAATCCCGCCGCCCTGCCTGGGTATAGGCGGCGTTTCACGAAGACTGCCCCTCGCCGGGCTCCTTGTGAGGATTTTGAAACCCTTTTTTCCCGAAAAGCTCTGATCCGTGCAGTCGAACACCTTCTCCCAGCAACTCACACGGCGTGGCGCGGGCTACCTCTTCTTCGTGGTCGTCGCGCTCATCACCTTGTCGCCAGGCTGAATGCCGAGCTTGGCCGTCACGCCGGCATTGAGTTCGATCACGTATTTCACCTCCGTCATCGAATCGATGATGTCCTGGGAGTACGGCACAGCGTTCTGCTTGATGTTGCGGATCGTGCCCGTCGAATCGACGAACAGCATGTCGAGCGGCAGGATGGTGTTTTCCATCCACATCTGCACCCGCCGCGAAACGCCGAAGTCGAAGATCATGCCGGCATCTTCGGGCATTTCCTTGCGATACATGAGGCCGCGCTGACGCTGCTCGTTCGTGTCGGCGATCTCGACGATGAAATTCAGCCGCTTGCCGGACGCCGTCTGAATGATCAGCGGTTCCTTGTCGAACGTCATCGGCTGTTGGGAAAGAGCTGGAAGGGTAATGATGAAAAAAAGCGCCGCAAGGGCGCTTCTGATCCAATGGGCTGCGGACCTACGCATCAGTGTGCGCGGCTCACCGGGCTCGGCACGTCCGGATGGATCTCGGCAGCCATCAAGCCCTTGTCACCATCGCCGTAGCGCACGAGCACGACCTGGCCGGGGCGCAACTCGGTAAGACCGAACCGACGCAGCGTTTCCATGTGGACGAAAATATCTTCCGTGCCTTCGCCGCGCGTCAGGAAGCCGAAGCCCTTGGTGCGGTTAAACCACTTGACCAGTGCGCGCTCAAGCCCACTCGTTGCCGTCACTTGCACATGCGTGCGAACCGGCGGCAGCATCGAAGGATGTACGGCCGTCGACTGATCCATGGAGAGAATCTTGAATGCCTGATAGCCGCGTTCACGGCGCTGAATCAGCGCGACGATCCGCGTGCCTTCGAGAATTGTCTGATAACCGTCGCGACGCAGGCAGGTCACATGAAGAAGGACGTCCTGCATGCCGTTGTCAGGGACGATGAAACCGAAGCCCTTGGCCACGTCGAACCACTTGACGACGCCGGTGATTTCAATGAGGTCGACCGCTTCCCCCGCGAGTTGATCGAGGTCAGTGAATTCCTTTGATGAAATCCTGTCAGCCATGTCGCCAGCCCCTCAATACGCGTCACACTGTTACGGTTAACTGATTCTTGAGATCAAGATTAACATGTTGGTAACGGATTAGCGCAAGTCCTACTTT
Organism: Rhizobium sp. LjRoot258; assembly: GCF_964254185.1. Classification (NCBI taxonomy): domain Bacteria; kingdom Pseudomonadati; phylum Pseudomonadota; class Alphaproteobacteria; order Hyphomicrobiales; family Rhizobiaceae; genus Rhizobium; species Rhizobium sp. LjRoot258. The sequence continues at coordinate 2,150,200 of NZ_CAXUST020000001.1, forward strand.
TCGATTATTCCCAGTTGCCAATCATACCCCCCTGTCTTGCCCGAAACTGGTGTTCCACCACATAAGAATCCATCGCCCTGCATTAGAGAGGAAATAGAATGCGTTATCTCCACACCATGGTCCGCGTGAAAGATCTGGACGCCTCCCTGCATTTTTACACCACGCTCTTCGGCCTCGAGGAAATCAGGCGCACGGAGAACGAGAAGGGCCGTTTCACGCTCGTCTTCCTTGCAGCGCCCGGCGACAAGACCGAGGCCCGCGCCAAGGGCGCGCCCTGCCTCGAATTGACCTACAATTGGGACGCCGAGGACTATACCGGCGGGCGGAATTTCGGTCATCTCGCCTACGAGGTCGACGACATCTATGCCATCTGCCGGAAGCTGATGGATAGCGGCATCACGATCAACCGTCCACCGCGTGACGGCCACATGGCTTTTGTGCGTTCGCCGGACGGAATCTCGATCGAGATTCTGCAGAAGGGTGGCAGCCTCCCGACGGCCGAACCCTGGGCTTCGATGGGCAATACCGGCGCCTGGTAGGCCGAGGCTTTTGCGAGGCTTGCGGCTTTTGCGATTTCGGATCTGCGTGTCCGCATCGCGCTTGCCGCAGCCTTGCGGCGAAGGCACTCTCCGGCCGACTCGAGGCGAACGATGCGAATTTGGCGCAGCTTTCGCCGTCCTCTGGAGAATGCTCGCGTGCTCGCTGTTGAAAAGCGGATTCCTTTCGGACCTGCCCTGCTGATCGCCACATCGGCGCTGCTGCTCACCGGCTGCGTGTCGGACAAGAAGACTGCCGATGCCGCAGCCGTCGTCGCCCCGGTCGAAACATCAGCAGTAGCGCAGCAGGCCGCCGCAGCCACGCCTGCCCAACCCGGCTATCGCGACCCCATGGTGGCGAATGTATCGGGCGCTCAGTCAGCGCAGGCTCCGAACGCGCAGCCGATGGCAGTTGGATCAACCGCTTCGGCTCCCGCCAATATCGGCGGCTTGGCAATGCAATCAACCGGTATTAACGCCCAGGCGATGAGCATCTTCTCGGTGCACGAGACGCCGCAGAACAACCCGACGTCAACCCAAATGCAGCCGGCCGGTGGCAACGCTTACGCGCCGGTCGGTGTCAGCCCGATGCGCTCGAGCGTCTACAGCAGCCAGGTCCCCGTCGATCAACCGCAGCAAACGCAGGGTCAACCCCTGCTGCCGCAGCAGTCCTCACAAAACACGGGCACCCAGATGGCGCCGGTTCAGACTGCCTCGCTCTCGACGGGAGCCCTTACAGGCCAGACGATGAATGCGCTCTACAGCGCGCCCAGGCAAAACCTGCTCGGTAGTCTTTCCGGATTACTGCAAAAGGCCTCCTTGCCCGGCATGACGCGGATCGCGCCCAACGGCCTACATATTCAGAACGACAAGGTGGACGTCGCCTGTTTCAAGCCAAACCTGCTGAACGTGATCAAGGCGGTCGAAACGCATTTCGGCAAGTCGGTCGTGGTCACGTCAGGCTATCGCGACCCGGACCATAACCGCATGGTCGGCGGCGCCGAGGAATCCATGCACAAGACGTGCGACGCGGCCGACATTCAGATCGACGGCGTGTCGAAATGGGATATTGCAAGCTATATCCGCTCACTGCCGGATCGCGGCGGTGTCGGCACCTATTGCCATACGGACTCCGTCCACCTCGATACCGGCAAGAGCCGGGACTGGAACTGGGGTTGCGGCGGCAGGACGGCTCCGGCGACCATCGCGCGTGCCCTGTGACGTTCTAATTCAGGCGTTCATAACGCGGCGTAAGCTTGCCCGATGAATTGCGAACACCGACCAGTAGTGTTTTGATTCGGCTGCAATAAACGGCGTTTCGCGCTCGCAAAAAAATCCTGTCATTATTTTGAAGAAAATCGAATTTGCCGCTTGCGGGTTTCAAAGTGCCTGACTATAAGGGCGCCACCACGAAGGAAGCGCCCTTCGTCTATCGGTTAGGACACCAGATTTTCATTCTGGGAAGAGGGGTTCGACTCCCCTAGGGCGTGCCACTTCATTTTCCCCCTTCATTTCAGTATCTTACGGGCAGCATTTGCTAACGACGCTACCCCGTTGGCAGATTTTCGTTTTCCGTCCGTTCTCATGATGCTCCCTGCCATCTTCATGGCGCGCTTGGCCAGCTTCTTCTAATCGACACTCCCCCGTTTAGGCAGCCCGACGGCAAAGGTTCTGTGCAATCCATGCAGCGGATAGCCCAGCCTTGCGTCGGTCAGCGTTCGTCGAATAAGATGGCGTATGGCTAAGCAGGTCCTCTTCGTTCAAGGAGCCGGCGAAGGCGTCCACGATCGCTGGGACACCGAGCTCGTGGCGAGCCTCGCGCGCGAACTCGGCGAAAGCTATGCTGTCCGCTACCCCCGAATGCCCGGCGAGGACGATCCTAGACCGTATGTTCGCGGGGTGAAGGTGGCCCGCCCCCGCGGTAAGCTGAATTCGGGGGTTGCTCCGGATTGGCCGGAGCCGAGCCCCAAGCTTAGCGAGGGCGAACCATGAAAGACGATAGCGTAATTTTCATCGGCTTGGATACGTCGAAGTTGAAGATTTCGGTGGCGATTGCCGACGGAGCACGCAACGGCGAGGTACGGTTTTTAGGCGACATCTCGTCGGAGCCGTCATCGGTGGCATCGATGGTCAACAAGCTTTCCAAGCGCGCAGCCAAGCTTCACTTTTGCTATGAGGCGGGTCCCACGGGGTATGGTCTCTACCGGCAGATTGTCGAACTGGGGCATGACTGCATGGTCGTGGCGCCATCGCTGGTGCCCAAGCGTGCTGGCGACCGGGTGAAGACCAACCGGCGGGATGCCATGAGCCTGGCGCGCCTGCACCGGGCGGGCGAGCTGACCGCGGTCTGGGTTCCGGACGAAGCTCATGAGGCGATCCGCGACCTGGTGCGGGCTCGCGAAGCGACCAACGACGCGTTGAAGCAGGCACGTCAGCAACTCCAGTCCTTTCTCCTGCGGCACGGCCGGCTCTATACCGGCCGCACGCCATGGACGCGCGCCCATGTCCGATGGCTGACATGCCAGGCCTTCGATCATCCCGCCCACCAAATCCTGTTGGCAGAATATTGCCAGGCCATCGAGGATGCCGGCGTGCGTCTGGACAGGCTGACCCAGCTGGTGGTGGAGACCGCGGCATCCTGGTCGATGGCCCCGGTTGTGGCCGCCTACCAAGCGATGCGTGGCGTCGCGTTCATGACCGCGGTCACCTTTGTGGTCGAGATCGGCGATGTCAGGCGTTTTGATAATCCTCGTCAGTTAATGGCGTATCTGGGTCTTGTGCCGTCGGAAAGCTCAACGGGCGAACGGGTCAAGCGTGGTGGGATCACCAAGGCGGGCAACATACGGGCGCGTCGAGTCCTCATAGAAGGGGCCTGGACATATCGCTTCCCGGCCCGTGTAAGCCCGACGATCCAGGCGCGCCTGGAGGACCTGCCAAGGGCTGTTCGAGAGATTGCCTGGAAAGGGCAAGTGCGACTTTGCGCGCGCTATCGAAGGCTGGTGGCGGCAGGCAAGCCGAAAGTCATCGCAGTCACCGCCATTGCCAGAGAAATGGCCGCATTCCTGTGGGCGATTGGGCAGGAGGTCGCTCCTACAGCAAGAGGCTAATGCCGATGCTCAGCTTGAAGAGAGAAGCATAATCCAAATTAGAAATCATCTGCTGTTGGACAAAGTTGGAGGCAGGGCTCCGGTGGGGAACCCTCGTCGTAGCTATGTGGCGGATAACATCCACGCCCGACCCTAGACAGAGGCAGCCCCAGACGAACACACGGAAATGCGGTACCCAACCCGCGCATAAGAGTATGCCAGCCGTCGTCTAAATGCCCTGCCTCCTGCCGTGTTCAACAGCTTCACGCATGTGCTTTCGTCCTCAAGGCCGGAAAAGAAAGAGTAATGATTAACGAGCTTGCAAGTGAACATAAGAGCTACTCAGCCTGGAAGGCCGCGTTAATGGGAGAATTCGACTCACTGGAGGACGGGGCAATTCTCGTCGGCCACTCAGTCGGTGGCACCATTTTGATCCATGCGCTTGCCGAGCAGCCGCCGAAACGAAAGCTCAGCGGCCTATTCATCATCGCGGCGCCCTTCATCGGTGAAGGCGGATGGCCGAGCGATGACATCCACGATTGCAAGGACTTCTCAGAACGCCTTCCGCCCGGCGTTCCCGTCTATCTCTATCATGGCGCCGACGACGCCATCGTGCCCCCTGCCCATGTTCTTCTCTATGCGAAAGCGATTCCGCACGCCGTGGTCCGCACGTTCGAACGCAGGGATCATCAGCTCAACAATGATATGAGCGACGTCGCGCAAGACATCCGTTCAGTGGGCTAAGCTGAGCGCGCCGATTCGCGCCCGGCCGAGGAAGACCAAGAAGCCGCCGGTCTCGGCGTGCAGCGGGGAGTCTTTCTCAAACAAGAACCTTATTCCGCCGGTTCGGCACGAGCGGACCTCCATAAGGGTTCTGAACATGCCCCTGCCCTTGCACCCGAAATAATGGGCGCAAATGAGCACGCGGCCCATGTGCACCCGGAAAATGCGCCGTCTTTGCACCCTAGGGCGTGCCACTTCTCTTTTCTACAGAACTTGAGCATCTTGCCGAAAGGCTTGTCTGTTCCTATTTCCCTGCCTGATGCGCCCTTCGTCTATCGGTTAGGACAACAGATTCTCATTCTGTAAAGAGGGGTTCGATTCCCCTAGGGCGTACCAGACCTCTCGATTGCAGATTGCGCGCCGGATGGCACATGCGCGACACTCCATACCCCCATGCGTGATCACACGCTCGTCACGTTTGCGATCCAGGCGCAGGGGCCTTGGCAGGCGCATTCGAGGTGGCAGCAACGCTGGTATAAGCAGCGCGAAGAAGCGCTCAGCGCAATCAGAAGCCGGTGATGAGCTCTACCTTCGAGCCGTCAGTAAAGCGCGAGAATCGGAACGCGCTCGGGTCGACGACAGGCGCCCGGCCCGTAACGATATCAGCCATCAATCGTCCCGCTGCCGGCCCAATGCCGAAGCCATGCCCGGAAAATCCGGTTGCGACGTGAAAGCCGGGAATGGCGTCGACAGCCGAGATGACAGGCACGGCATCCGGCGTGACATCGATGTAGCCGCCCCAACGCTGCGCGATTTCCGCCCTCTCGAACACGGGAAACGCCCTCTTCAGGCCGCCGAGCGCATCCTGCATCAATCTCTTCGAGGGCACAGGATCGAGAACCCGGTGATATTCGAAGGGACTTGCATCATCCATCGACCAGAGTCTCGGAATGCGCAACTCGTCGAGGAAGCGACCGGCGAGGCGGAAGGAAAGCGACTTCCACTGCGACCGCAATGCCGGCAGGAAGGCGGCAGCATAGCGAAACGAGGCCGGCACGATGTCGACGATGTTGTCGTGCCCGCAGGCCACGGTATAGCCACCGTCCTGTCGCTTGCGGATCGCGAAATCCTTGGCCCAGATCGTCTGCTCCGGCCCGCCTTCCAGCGGCTTCGTGCGCATCACGCTGTTCAGCACCTTGAGCTGCGGCAGGTCGATGCCGAAGCGTCCGGCAAACAGGCTGGACCATGCCCCGCCCGCCAGAACCACGGCCTTGCAGGCGATTGCGCCCCGCTCCGTCACCACGCCGCTGACGGCTCCCGCCGAGGTTTCGACGCCGCGTACGGCGCATTCCGTCAGAATCGTCGCCCCCTTGTCGCGTGCAGCCTCAGCGATCGCGGGTGCCGCCTTTTGCGGCTCCGCCCGGCCATCGGCTGGTGTGTAGAGCGCTCCCGACATATCTAGCCTGGAGCCGGGAACCACCTCGCCGAATTCACGCGCCGTCAGGATGCGGGATTCGATCTGGTAGCCGTCCAGATTGGTGCGCCAGCGCTCGTGGTCGGCCAGTTCCTTTTCTTTGGCGCAGGTGAAGACGATGCCGGCCCGCTTGAACCCGGTATCGCGCCCCGTCCGCCTGTCGAGCCCCTCCCATATCCTGAGCGCCTCGGCCATCAGCGGCACCTCGCGCGGATCACGCATCGAAATCCGCACCCATCCCCAGTTTCGGCTGGACTGTTCCTTGCCGATCCCGCCCTTCTCGCAGAGTGTCACGCGCAGGCCGCGTTCGGCGAGCTCCAGCGCCGTGGAGCAACCGATGATCCCGCCGCCGATCACGACGACGTCGCACTCTTTCGGAAGTTCCTCGTCGCCATGGACGGGAACGACATACGGACCGGGCATGAAGGATTGTCTCCTGGCAGGGACTCAAGATCGTTTGGCTTCGGTAGCCCTACAACCCCGCTACGCGTTTAGAAACCCTGCCCGCGCTTTGTCGGTATACCTGCAGCTCTCAGGATTGCTTGAAGGCAAAGACATCGACGGGCTCGCCCAATCCCCGAAGGGGGAATGAGCCGAGGCTTTCCATGCCTTCCTTGCAAGACGCCATCTCGACGAACGCCCTGGAGAAGAGCACCGGACGCTTGATTTCCTTCGTCAGGCTTTCCAGGCGCGAGGCCACATTGACCGCAGGCCCGATCACCGTGAAATCGAGCCGCCGTCGCGAGCCGATGTTCCCATACATGACGTCGCCGACATGTACGCCAATACCGTAGCGCAGCACCTCGCGACCATCGCGCCCGTTCTGCTCGTTCAGGGTGGCGACAGCGCCCTCTGCCTCCTTGATCGCCACCAGCAGGTTCCTGCAGGCCATCGGATCGGCCAGCGGGAAGATCGCCAACATGCCGTCGCCCATGAACTTGAGGATCTCGCCGCCATGTTTCTCGATCGGCTCCGACATCGCGTCGAAATAGCCGTTCAGCAGGTCGATCACGTCGTCGCGCGGCCACTGATCCGAGATTGTCGTGAAATCGCGCAGGTCACAGATCAGGATCGCCGCACCGACGGTCGCACCGCTGCCGCGTGTCGTTGCCCCGGCAAGGATCTGTCCGCTGGCATGGGGACCAACGTAGGTTTCCAACAAAGTCCGCGCCAGAATGTTCTTGATGCGAATCTCGGTGACAAGCGTCAAGGCAGGAAGAACGTCTTTGAGGAAGGCGATATGTTCTTCTGCGAAGCCGCCGGACCGATCGCTGGAGAAGGTCGCAATGTGCCGCTTGCCAAGCGTGTGTTCCATTGGCCAGGCAATATACTCCGTGAGCCCGTCACGTATCAGTTCGTCATAGAACTGATGGTGGCCGTCGCCGTCGCGCATCGTCTCGAGGTTTTTGCGGACCTCGGTCGCGCCGCTGAAAATCTCGTTCACCGGGCTGTTGCGGAACTGCGCTGTGTTCTCGACACCATAGCCAAATGTATCAATCTTGGCCTCTCCCAACCCGGTTTTCCAGAGAATGCGAGCACCGAGCCATTGCGGATGGAGCGTTCTGAAATGCAACGATGCCCGCGCGACAGGCACGCCCTCGTCACGCAGTCGCTGGCACATCTGCACGAATATGTTGTCGATGAAGCGCTCGTCACGCGTTTCATTGACCAGCCAATCGATAATCTTTCGCCGACGCGAGGGCCACACACCTTCGCTTTGGTCCATGAAATACAAAGGTACGTCCGAAAGGGATTGCATGGCTACGCTCCACAAACACAGTCGCCTCCCGATTGAGGGAGGACATTCCTCATCCACTAGATGGTGCACGACGCGTCAGATTGAAATGGCTGAGACCATCCAAGTATGAATCACGCTGCTCTTAACCGAGCATACGCCGGGTCTCTGCAATTGTCGCCGCGCTCGCCGCCAACGGCCGATATTCCAGCCCGATCGCACCATGGTATCCATGTTCGACGAGCCAATCGACGCGCCGTTTAAGGTCGATATCGCCGCTGCCCGGCTCGTTCCGTCCCGGATGATCGGCGATATGGACGTGGAAAACCCGGTCGATGTCCCCGCCAATCACCTCGGCCGTGGCCTCGCCCATCACGGCGGAATGATAGACATCGTAGACGATGCCGATCTCCGGACGCCCCGTCGCCTTTACGATCTCGATGCCTTCAACCGTTGAATGAAGGAAATAGCCAACATGGTCGATCAACGTGTTGAGTGGCTCGAGACCAAGGCGGACCCCGCTGCCCTCGAGAATCTCGCCAGCGGCGGTCAGGGTTTCGATCAGCGCCTCCTTCTGCTCTTCACGAGACTTGCCGGGAAGGTCATCGCCCGCCTGCGCAATCAATGTGTGCGCACCGAGGCGTCTGGCCGTTTCCATGGAACTTTTCAGGCCTTTCAGGAACGCGTCCCGATTGGCACGATCGGTGAGGGCAATCATCGGTTCCGCAACAAAACCACTGAGTTCCATGCCGGTTTCCGTCAGCGCCCATTCAATGCTGCCGATATCCTTGTTCGTCCACTTCCAGAATTCGACGGCCTCCGCGCCATGCGTGTGCGCAAGCCGGATCCTGTCCGCAAAATTGTCGGCTTCGGCTGCGAACAGCCATTCGATGCAAGCGGAAAGTCTCATGGCGGCCTCGCTGAATCGGGAGCTCTTTTGCCGACAATAGTCGAGCGGTGGCAACAGGCATATGGCAAAAGCCTTCTATGCCCCGTTTCTGTCTTGACGTCATATTCAGCGTTGCTAACGTGCAGATGCGTATTAACCTCCCAACTCCGCCCGTCATCATTGACGGGCGTATCTTTTCCGGCTCGGCACAGAAGACCAGGAATTGCGACAGAGAGACGATGGCTGCAGTGGGCGTATCGTTTAGCAAAGCAGGCTTCGTTGCTCTTGTTGCCGGCTTTCTGTCGGCGCATCCCGAGATGGCGGTTTCCCAGCCGCCCGCCGCGACATCGCATCGCGCCTGCGTCTATTCGCTCGCGGTACCGAACTCCGGCGAGCGCCTTTGCATCACACGCGAAACATATGGCCGCGATCTCTGCGTCGCGATCGATCACTTCGCGCGGGAAAACGACCTACCGCCGGAGTATTTCGCCCGCCTGATCTGGCGGGAAAGCGGCTTCCGGGCGGGCGCCATCAGTCCCAAGGGCGCGCAGGGTATTGCACAATTCATGCCCGATACGGCCAGGCTGCGCGGGTTGAGGGATAGTTTCGATGTCCTCGAATCCCTCAAGGAATCAGCACGATATCTCGACGAGCTGCGGACACGCTTTGGCAATCTCGGCCTTGCCGCCGCAGCCTACAATGCCGGCGAGCAGGGACTGGCGGTCTATCTCGATACAGGTCTCCTGCCCTTCGAGACGCGCAGCTACGTCCTTGCCATAACCTCGAGTACGATCGAGCAATGGAAGAACGATCCTCCGGGCGATGCCGCGCAGTTTCTGAACCCGGATAAGCCCTTCGTCGATAGCTGCATCGAACTTGCCAGCAAACGCCGGCTGACCGAAACCGCCTCGGTTCAACAGGGCACGTGGGCACCCTGGGGCGCGCAGCTTGCAGCGCATAGCAACGATGCAGCGGCCCTTCGCCTGTTTTCGGCGGTCGCGCGTCAGCTTCCGACGCCACTTGCGAGCGAAGAGCCGGTCGTCGTACGCGTCCGCGATCGCAGCTTCGGCTTCAGGCCGCGCTATGCGGCCCGTATCGGCAGGCAGACCCGCGCGGAAGCCGACAGGGTCTGCGTGACCGTCCGCGCCGCCGGAGCGGCCTGCACCGTTTTCAGAAACTGAGGCACGGGTTGCGAACATGTCGATGGACGGCAACGACAGGCCGCTTTTCTCGTACGACGATGAACCTTGGCGCGAGTTTTGCGTTTCTCTTGCGGGAGGAACGAGCCATGCACAGCACGCCAAACAGACAGATCAGAAATCCGGGACCGCGAGGTCGGAGTGTCGCCAATCAAGGCAGACGAAACGGCGCCGATACTGCAGAAGAGCGCAAGCTGCACAAACTCCAGGGACGCCATGCCCCTGAACACGAGATTCAGCCCAATTCCATCGCTAGGCCGCCGAAACTTCGATAGCGGCGGCCAACCAAGCGCACAACAAAGGATCAGTCCGTCAGGAAGTCCGGAGCGGTCTGCCGATAGGTCAACTTGAGTGTTCCATCAGGCTGGACGACGGCATGGGCTCAAGCGGCGGCGCAGTCGTGTTGCAGCCGGCAAGCACCATTGTAGCGAGTATTGCGGCAGATCTCACGGTTCCCTACCCAAAAAAGCTGGCCGCATAAGAATGCGGCCAGACCCATACACGATTGCCGGCTAGATACCCTTAGCCCTGCGGCGTCAACGTCATGGACGTTCCGGTTGCAGCAACGTTGAGGCCGAGCTGGCCGGTCACGCTCAGCGTCTGCAAGTGGACCGAGCCGCTGGTGCCGCCAACCAGGATGTTGGCACCGACACCGGCGACGAGCGTCGCTTCAGCCGATGCGCCTTGATAGAGGCCACCCAGCGAACCGTGATGGTATCCCGTGGTCGGTGCAAACACCGCCCACACAATCCGGCCGCGCGTGGTAAACCCGACATCTACGCCCAACTTACGGATCGCACCTATGTACCGATCCTGCGCCTCGCTGCCCGAGGTCGGGCTAAACACGCAATCGACCGATTTTGCCGAACCGAGGACGTAACCGACACCGCCACCGATATCGCAAGTCAGGATCCCGATCTTGACACCGTCACGCAGGTCGGCCTCGGGCGCTTGGTAGGTGGTCACCAAATCGGCCGCGATAACACTCGAGGCCAGGGCTTGCACCAGGGATGCGGCAGCAACAACGGTTGCGATCTTCTTCATCATTTTCTCCTTGTATTGGCGGGAGATAGATAGCGTATCGCTGCGGTTTACCAATGCCGTTGATGCATGGCTGCCCTCCGTATCTTGCAGGATGACGCTGTCTGAAAACAATTCGTGCCGCCTGCCGAAGCAACGGATCACGGCGAAGCCCAAGGCGCCGCCGTGATCCGTGAGCCCGATCGTGAGGCGACCCGAGCTAGTTGAGGTTTTCGAACTGAGCCATGTTCTGCTGGGTAACGAGCTGGAACGGGATCCAGACCTCGCGATCCAGTTTCTCGCCCCTCGCCGCCTTGAGCGCTGCGTCAATCGATCCCTTGCCCTGCCCTTTCGCGTCCTGGAACACGGTGATCTTGAGGTCTCCAGCCTTCATTGCCTGCAGGGCCTCGGGCGTGGCGTCGATGCCGGCGACGAGGATCTTGTCGGTCGATGCACCTGAATTCTTGAGTGCGGCAATCGCGCCCAGCGCCATTTCGTCGTTGTTCGCGATGACTGCATCGAATTCCAAACCCGACGTTAGCCAATTCGAGACCAGGTCGGCACCGTTGACTCGGCTCCAGCTTCCGACTTGCTCCTGAACCACGTTGAGGCCGCTGCATTCGGGCGCCTTGACGACGTCGTGCACATCCCGCGTCCGCTGACGGGCGGCCTGACTGGTCAGATCACCGATCATGATAACGACATTTCCCTTGCCACCGAGCATCCGACAGACTTCCTTGGTCTGCAGCGTCCCGGATTCGATTTCGTTGGAGCCGACAAAGGCCTGCTGTTTGCCGAGTGTCGACAGATCGGTTGGCTGCACGTTCACGTAGATGAGCGGAATGCCGGCCTCTTCGGCAACCTTGCTGAGCGCGGGCGTGCCATCGGAATCGACGGGGTCGACGATGATCGCCGACACGCCGCTGGTCGCAAAGTTGCGGACCTGATCGAGCTGCTTGTTGACGTCAGTCGTCGCATCCTCGATCTGCAATTCCACGCCGATCGATTTGGCATAGGCGTCCATGCCGTTGACGATCAGCGTCTGGAAGTTGTTCGACAGCGTTCCCATTGAAACGCCAATGCGTTCAGCGGCATGAGCTTGAGTTGCAAGCACCAGTGCGAGCGCGCTGGCGCTCAAGATTTTAAGCATGTTCTCCTCCCAGAGATGGTGCGGCACCCGATGTCCGCAGCAAGACGGTAGCCGCGCCCAAACCCCTCGTCCGCGAAAATAATGATGAAAAAACCTCATCTTGGGAGCCGCGCCGGTCCTCCGGCCAGCAAAAAGCCCGACCTGTAGCCGGGCTTTTTGCTCAGGAGCAGGATCGACCTTTCAACTTGCCTGCTGCTGTCCGCGCGCCTTCTTTTCCTGGCGCCGTCGTGCCTGTTCCATAAACCGCTTGTCCATCCGCTCCTGCGCCTCGGCCGAGCCGTCGTGGAAAGTACCGAACCACTTGTCGAGCGGGATCACGCCGTCGGCATAGTTGCACTCGAAGTATTTGTGATGGAGGTAGTGGTCGTAAGCGTGGGTGTCGATCGCGCTGTCCTCGCCAAAGACGATCTTGTCGAAGCCGGCATGTCCGGGGGCCGGAGCAAGGCCGGCATGCGAAAGATGAAAGATCGCATGGACGGGGTTCGACGGCACGACCCAGTGGATTAGCACACCGGAGAAATAAAGCAGGTGTTCGACAGGATGCATTGCCAGGCCGGACCAGGGGCCGGGATTGACATTGTTGTGATGCAGCTTGTGGATGGCATGGTAGAGCGGCGGCCAGTGGATCAGACGATGCACCAGGTAGAAATGCAGGTCCCGAAACGTCGGGATCAAAAGCATGACGATGGCACAGTAGACCGGATGGTCCGCGAACGAGACATAGGGAATGATACCGTTGGCGAAAGCCCAGAGCGTCAGCACTTCGAAAGCCGTCCAGATCGGCACGGCGCTGGCGAAAGTCCAGATGACGTTGTCGATGGTTTGATTTCCGAACAGAAACGCGTCGTTGCCGACCGACGGCCATTTCGCGTTGTATTTGAAGCTCGTTCCCTGCTTGCGTTGCATGTAAAGCCGCAGGTGGAACGCCCCGAAGAAGACCAGCACGAGGGCGGCGTTGCGGATCAGAAGGTAGGCGATCCAGCCGACCGAAAAGCTCTTCATCGTCTCGAGCGGCGGCGTCGCATACAGCCAGAGCAATGTCCCGATGACCGCATAGAGCACGTTCCAGGGCATCAGATATCCCGGATAGCCAAAGACCCACTTTAAAAATCGGATCGGCTGCACCGGCCACACAAATACCGGCGGGTAGGAAAGCAGTTTGAACGGCGCCCAGTCGCCACGCTTGTTGCGCTTGCCGTAAAGTGTATCGTCCATTGCCACTCCTCCGTATCGAATATTCCTAAAAATACCGAAGTAGCTCATGTCGGCCCACACATTGCTTGAGGTGTTTTCCTCATTTTGCAGCTGTGCTCATATGCTGCCGCTGACCGATAGTTCGACGGGAGGAGGCCAAGCATGTCCAAAGTCACTTTGAAGGATGTCGCCCGAGAGGCGAAGCTCGGATTAGCAACCGTCGAACGTGTCATCAATGGCCGAGGCGGGGTTACGGAAAAGACCATCGAAAAGGTCATTCGTGCGGCCAAGAAGCTGGAGTACGGGACGCGCCAGTCGCATTTCAACCGCGGCGCAATCCGCATAGAGGTCATCCTGGTCCGCCCCGAAACGAGCTTCTTTGCACGGCTGAACCAAGCCTTCGAACGGATCGCCGCATCGCTGGACAAGAACGTCATACTGCACCGGACCTTCGTCAAGGAAAGCGATCCTGTCGGGATGGCTCGCCACGTTGCCAATCCGGCTTTCCGGCGTTCCGGACTGATCATCTGTGCGCCTGATGACACAAGGGTCAGCGCCAGTCTCCGCAAGGTGAGCGCCGCCGGCGTGGAAGTGGTTCAAATCGTTGCCTGTTGCGATCCTGATATTCCGTTCGTCGGAATTGACGACTACGCCGCCGGTCGCTGTGCGGCCTATTACATGACCGGCATGCTCGGCGCGCGACATGGCAGACTGGTTGCGCTCTGTCACAGCGGAGCCTACGCAAACCATCGCCAGCGCATCAAAGGATTTTCCGACTATATCGCCGAGAAAGGTTCTACGGAGCATTCCTTCACGCTGGTAATGTTTGGTCATGATGACGATCTTCAATCGGCCGAACTGTTGAGCGAGGCGCTTCGCCGCAACCAAGATATTATCGGTGTCTATTCGGCAGGCGGCGGCGACGAAGGCGTGGCCATCGTCTTGCAACAATGGTCAAAGCAGAACGATGTCTTCTGGGTCGGCCACGAGCTGACGGACAAGAAGAAGCGCCATCTGCAATCCGGCCTCATGGATATATGCATCGACCAGACGCCTGAAGTTCAGGCGCGCCGTTCCGTCGACATGATCCTGCATAAGCTCGACATTGTCAGCACCGAGATCATCACCGATCCCGTGCGCTTCATGACGATCAACGCCCAGAACGTCTAACCGCCATCGCGTTTGATCAGAACACCTCAAGGAACACACTCGCCAAGACCGCAATTTCGTGCTGTCTAGCCCCCAACTGAACCTGTCGAGGCGCCGATGCAGTCCCTGTCCGTCTTCCAGTCTCTCTGGGCAATGGAGCGCCGCAGCGCCATCCAGCCGGAACTCTCGCTCGAGGAGAGCATCGAGCGGATCGCAGAGGCCGGCTTCGATGGGGTGAGCGCCCACTGGTACGACCGGGACTACACTTGTCGCTTGCACTCGCTGCTGAAGCCGCATGGACTGAAGGCCGAGGGCCAATGCTTCCCGAAGAGCGTGGACGATCTCAAGCCGGTGCTGGAGAACGCTGCCGAATACGATGTTGCCCACATATGTCTGCAACCCGACGTCCGGCTTCGCCGCATCGAGGACTGTCTTCCTTTGCTCGAGGGCTGGCAGCGACTGAGTGAAGAGGCAAAGATTCCGGTCTATATCGAGACGCATCGGGACCGCATGACGACTGACCTCTTCTTCACGCTCGATCTCTTGGATCAACGTCCCGGTCTCCGGCTCCTCGGCGATCTGTCACACTTTCTTGTCGGGCGCGAATTCGCATGGCCCGTATCGGCCGAGGACCATGGCATGATCCAGCGCATCCTCGACAGCTCATGGTCCTTCCACGGACGCGTCGCCTCGCGCGAACAGGTGCAGATAGAAATCTCGTTCCCTCACCATCAGCCCTGGGTCGATCTTTTCACGGACTGGTGGGAGTATGGCTTTCGGAGCTGGCGCCGCCGGGCCGGCCCCGATGATACACTCGCCTTTACCTGTGAACTCGGCCCAAAGCCCTACGCCATCACCGGCCGTGACGGCGAAGACACCACCGACCGGTGGGAGGAGGCACTGCTGCTGAAGGAGCGGGTGACAGAACTCTGGGCACGCACCGCGTGACAATTGACCGTAAGTAACGATTCTCGGAGGAATACAGATGGACGTTCGCGCCGCCGTTGCCGTACAGGCTGGCAAACCGCTCGAAGTGATGACCGTGCAGCTGGAGGGACCGCGGGCCGGCGAAGTGCTGGTCGAGGTCAAGGCGACGGGCATCTGCCACACCGACGACTTCACGCTGTCTGGCGCCGATCCGGAAGGTCTGTTTCCGGCGATCCTCGGCCATGAGGGCGCCGGCATCGTCGTCGATGTCGGTCCCGGCGTCACCTCGGTGAAGAAGGGCGACCATGTCATTCCGCTCTATACGCCGGAATGCCGTGAATGCCCCTCCTGCCTGTCGCGCAAGACCAATCTGTGCACCGCGATCCGCGCCACCCAGGGCCAGGGCCTGATGCCGGATGGCACCTCGCGCTTCTCGATCGGCAAGGACAAGATCCACCACTATATGGGCTGCTCGACCTTCGCCAACTACACGGTGCTGCCGGAGATTGCCGTTGCCAAGATCAATCCCGACGCTCCCTTCGACAAGATCTGCTACATCGGCTGCGGCGTCACCACCGGCATCGGCGCGGTGATCAACACTGCCAAGGTCGAGATCGGCGCGACCGCCATCGTCTTCGGTCTCGGCGGCATCGGCCTCAACGTCATCCAGGGACTTCGCCTTGCCGGCGCCGACATGATCATCGGCGTCGATCTGAACAACGACAAGAAGGCCTGGGGCGAGCGCTTCGGCATGACGCATTTCGTCAATCCGAAGGAGGTCGGCGACGACATCGTTCCCTATCTCGTCAACATGACGAAGCGCGGTGCTGACCAGATCGGCGGTGCCGACTACACCTTCGACTGCACCGGCAACACCCGCGTGATGCGCCAGGCACTGGAAGCTTCGCATCGCGGCTGGGGCAAGTCGGTCGTCATCGGCGTTGCCGGTGCCGGCCAGGAGATCTCCACCCGGCCGTTCCAGCTGGTCACAGGCCGCAGCTGGATGGGCACGGCCTTCGGCGGCGCCCGCGGCCGCACCGACGTGCCCAAGATCGTCGACTGGTACATGCAGGGCAAGATCGAGATCGATCCGATGATCACCCACACGATGCCGCTCGAAGACATCAACAAAGGCTTCGAGCTGATGCATTCCGGCGAAAGCATCCGAAGCGTGGTACTTTATTGAGGATGGACCTGGGTTCGGCATCGTTTGTACAAGGCTGACCTCACCCAACAAGACCCATGCATACCCGGCAAGAACGCGCCGGCAGCAAGGGCGCGCCTGCGATAACAGGCACGGTCCTCATTCGTGGGGCGTGCCGTTTGTCTGGTGACAATATCCGGCCGCTGTCGCTCCCGCGGCGACGGCTGCGCGCGACGTCCCCTGGATTATCGGCTGCAGGCTGGCCCGCCATGACAGAGGACGTTTTTTCATCACGAGCCGATCCCTTTCCGCGCTCGTCCTGAAGCCGCCCTCCGAGGCCCCGCGGCGGTCCAATCTCTCGGGCGTTCTATCGAGCCCGCTCAGATGCTCACCACTGACAGCTTTGCGGATTGCCTTCAGGATATGTACCGAGGCACGCCGCCAGCGTCTGAGGTTTTTTGATCATTTTTTCTGCCGCGCCGACCTGCGTTTTGGCCTAGCCTCAATCAAGCAATAAAAGCTTGAGAGGATCGGATGAGCGCGTGGATTAAGGCCTGTGGGGTCGATGACATCGACAATGAGGACGTGATCCGTTTCGATCACGAAGGCAAGACCTTCGCCATATACCGGAGCCCCGATGACAGCTTCTACGCGACCGATGGGATGTGCTCCCACGAAAAGGTTCATCTCGCCGACGGGTTGGTGATGGAGAACATCATCGAGTGTCCAAAGCACAACGGCAGGTTTGACTACCGCACCGGCGAGGCACGCGGAGCACCCGTGTGCGTCAATCTCAGGACCTACCGAACGAAGGTGGAAGACGGCAGCGTCTATCTTGGCTTGGAGTGACGCGCGATGGAGGAGTTTGTCATCGTCGGAGGGGGCCAGTGTGGCGCCAGAGCAGCGCTCGCACTGCGCGACCAGGGATTTGATGGTCGCGTCACCTTGATCGGAGAGGAACGGCACCTTCCCTACGAGCGTCCGCCCTTGTCGAAAGAGCATCTGATGTCTTCGGCGGGTATCGAGCCTCCCTTCATC
Organism: Rhizobium sp. LjRoot258; assembly: GCF_964254185.1. Classification (NCBI taxonomy): domain Bacteria; kingdom Pseudomonadati; phylum Pseudomonadota; class Alphaproteobacteria; order Hyphomicrobiales; family Rhizobiaceae; genus Rhizobium; species Rhizobium sp. LjRoot258. The sequence goes on from NZ_CAXUST020000001.1 coordinate 2,167,464, forward strand.
GTCAGCAGGACCGTCCTCGCAGAGCGATCGATCGCGATGCTGACCGGCGATGCGGCTGTCGGACTGGACCGTGAAAGCCACTCCGTGCAATTGGCGAGCGAACGTCGCGTTTCCTATGACAAATTGCTGCTCGCGACAGGTTCGTCCCCTCGACGGCTCTCCTCCGTGGAAGGCATGGACCATGTTTTCTATTTGCGCACGCATGACGACGCGCAGCGCCTGTCGCAACGTCTTGTCGCCGGAGGGCACCTGGCGATCATCGGCGCCGGCTTCATTGGTTTGGAGCTGGCGGCAGCGGCCGGGAAAAGGGGCCTCGAGGTCACGGTCATCGAAGCGCTGCCGCGCATCCTGATGCGGGCGGTACCGGAGGAAATCGCAGCCAGCGTTCATGCGCTCCACGAGACCCATGGCGTACGCATCCTTTGCGGTACAAGCGTCGGACAAGTCGCAGCGCATGCGGCGGGCGTCACCCTCTCCCTGAACGGCGGCGAAATTCTCGACGCGACGACCCTGGTCGTCGGGATCGGCGCCGAACCCCGCTGCGAACTCGCACGTCAGGCGGGGCTCTCGATCGAGAACGGCATTGCCGTCAACGCCGCACTGCAAACCAACGATCCGGCAATCTTCGCCGCCGGGGATTGCTGCTCATTTCCCTACGAAGGCAAGAGGATCCGTCTGGAAGCATGGCGCAACGCGCAGGATCAGGCTGCGCACGCGTCCGCCAATATGCTGGGCGCGAGAAAGCCCTACGAGATCGTTCCCTGGTTCTGGTCGGACCAATACCATTTCTCGCTGCAAATCGCCGGCTTAGCCAATGAAACGACGAGCACGATCATTCGGCAGATCGACGAGGAGACGGTGATCCTGTTCCATCTCGCCGACGATCATCGGCTGCTGGCGGCGAGCGGTTGGGGACGCGGCAATCGGATTGCCCGGGACATCAAGATTGCCGAGATGTTGATCACACAGCGTGCCAAACCCGCGCCAGACGCGCTATCATCGCCTGCAGTGAGCTTGAAATCTCTCCTGTCGCGGTCATAGACTTGCCGGGAGGCAGGGTGGCGATTTTCGCATGGGAGGGTCAATGAAAGAAATCAAGATCGGTATCATCGGAACCGGCGTTATGGGTGCCGATCACGCGGCTATTCTTGCCGAGGGCGTTGCGAATGCCAGGCTGGCTGCGGTTCAGGATTTCGATCGCAGTCGAGCCGAAACGATTGCCGCATCCCTTGGTGTACGGGCCGTCGCGGACGCGGACACGCTGATCGGCGATCCCGACATCGATGCCGTGATGGTCTGCTCACCGGACGGCACTCATGCGTCGCTAGCGTTGAAGGTAATTGCCGCCCGAAAGCCCGTCCTCGTCGAAAAACCGCTGGCAGGAAGCCTGGAGGATGCAGAGGCAATCGTTCGAGCCGAAGTCGCAGCTGGCCGCCGTCTCGTGCAGGTTGGCTTCATGCGGCGTTTCGATGCAGGCTACAGGGAGATGAAACAGGCGCTCGCCTCCGGCGAACTCGGGCGACCGCTGTTCTTGCACTGTGTTCACCGAAACGCCGTCGGGCCGGACTACCTCACATCCGAATTGGTGATCGCCAATTCCGCTGGCCACGAGTTCGACATCGCGCGGTACCTTCTTGACGAGGAGATCACCTCGGCGATCGTCGCCAGCCCTCCGGCAACTCGAAACGCCCCGAACAGGCAGCCGCAGTTCATTCTGCTGCAGACCGGATCCGGGGTGGTGGTCGACATCGAGGTCTTCACCGACGCGCAGTACGGATACGACGTGCGGGCTGAACTTGTCTGCGAGGATGGAACCGTCGCTCTCGACCCAAGCCCGGCGACGACGCTGCGCGCCAAAGGCCACGACGGATTTCGAACGCCTTCCGATTGGCGGCCGCGGTTCCGGCAGGCCTATCGTGCGCAGTTGGAAGCCTGGACGGCAGGCATTCTCACACAGACACCATCAGGCTCAAGTGCATGGGACGGCTATATGGCGATGTTGGTGACAAAGGCCTGCCTTCAGGCCTGGAAGACGGGCACCCGCGCAGCCGTTGAAATCCCCGAAAAGCCGTCCCTGTATCGGTATGGCTAGCACGCCTTTCCGTCCTGAGCGCCGGTAGCCAACTGATTTCTCCGCGGTTCTCTATCGGCAAACCGTTCTGTACCTGGTGATGTAGTGATTATGGCTTCGATGCTGGTAAGGCACCCTCCAGCACACGTCGCGGTAGGCGTAGCGCGGGCGGTCATAGTCACGGTACCTTGGGCCGTATCGGTAATAGCGCGGTGGTGGCGGATCGTCATAGTACCTCGAGCCGCCGGAACCGAACTCGAAATAAACACCTTGCGCGTCAGCAGGAGCACTCATCAGTAGTGCTGCGAGGCCGGCCACTGCGATAATCAACCGTTTCATGGTCAGTCTCCTTTCTCTGGAGATTCAACGCACCAGGCCCGTGTATAGTTCACGCGTTTGGGGTCCTATAGGACCTAAGTCCTACCAGTGAGGCCCCTCCCGATGGAAAAACCGCAGAAGAAAAAGCCCCGTCGTTGTGTTGTCGGGGCTCGATATCGTGACATCTCAAAACAACGTGCCTAAGGCGACACGACCTGGATAAAAACGCCGCTGAGTTCGCTTCTGTTCCCGACGGTTGTTCGTTGTCTACGCAGGTCGATGTGTGAGCCCGCGCGCCACGTCGATCAACGCGCGCAACTGCTTCTCGTCCTGGACACCCTGGCGATAAAACTCGATGATGATTGAGGCAATCCGCTCGGACTCGTCCGAGGAGGCTTCGATCCCCTGTTCGTTGCGGATGTGATCAAGCACGCGGTGGCAGACCGACAGATCCTTGGAATGCAACGGTTCGTCGCGACGGCTGTAGCGCTTTTGCGACATGGTGGATCCTCCCTCCTTCGGATGCAGAAAGGAGCCCCGCAGGACGCGGGGCAAATGACAGGGACATTTGGAAAGGCCAAGGCGCAGTGTGCAAATCGCCTTGGAACTGTGTCTAGAACGCGGTTACAGGCTGTTGGTTCCCATAGTGCAGCGTCTCCCTGCAGGAAATATCCCTCGCTCAGGCTCCACGGAACAGTCTCATCGGCTAGCACTCTCGGCACTCGTGTCCCCGGGAAATGGCGAGATACATTCGCGCCGCGGACCGCTATGTGGCTGGAATGTATTATCGTCCACCCGATAGGACGCATAACGCGCAGAACACCACGCGACGTGGCCCGCGCTCCCACTCACCGACCCCGTGACCATGGATGGAGCGGCGAATGGAGACACGCAGGTGCGGACTTGGCCGCTGTAGGAGCGATAGGTGTCACTGGCCGGATCGTAGGACCGGTACCTAGACACGCACCAGTCTCCGTGCTCATGCCGTAGCGACGCCTCGGCGGCATCTGACGATACGCCATCGGACGCGGAATTGGCCGCAAGGTTCGCCCTGGGCTCGGGCGCTGTCGGTGTAATGGGATAGGCTGCCGAGACAAGGGGCGCGACCCGCTCGAATTTCTGGCCCCTGGGATCCACGGGCTTGGGAACCGAGGTCCAAAGGTCCGGTGCATCCAGGTTTGCAAAGTGCTGCCCTTCAGGCATGGCGAGAACGTAGGTAGCGGCCGCGGCTCCGATGAAACAGGCCCCAACCACCGTGACAGCACCGAACAGCATCGTCGCAATCGTTTTCAATGCAGCCTCCATGCGCTGATCGCTACTCTCAACGCCCCGACTCACAAGGCCTCTCAACAGAACTCGTCGCGATGCATTGTGGCGAGGAGCGCCCCGATCTGCCCACACGACCGCGATCAGCCAGAAACCCGCTTCGACGAACTTTGTTCCTCATCCGCATCGTTCCGATTATAGCCCGGCAGCGAAACGCTGCCGGGCTGCGCCATCTAGGCGGTGACGATGTAGACGCTCGTGAATGCATTCGGATCGACAATGACGATCCGTCCATCCGGATGAAAAAGCGGTAGGCGTTGTATTGCGGCACGATCTCGATGATGCGCGGCGGCAACGGCTCCGGATGGACATGGTGCGGGATGCTGGTGCCCACAGCGACCCCGAACCTCACCTCCTTGACGGGCTACGGACCTCAGTCCGAGAGGGAAGCCGACTTTGGTCCGATCGCCGCCTTAGCGGCTCAGACGAACCTCGTATCCCAAAACTGGCCGTGGAAAGGCGGAGCCGGTATGCGATGCTTGCCGCTCGCTGCTGGTAGCAGGAAGATGTTGAAACCTTTTGTCATCAAAGCGCGTATAAGCATTTCATCCGCCTAGTTAGCGGATCAGCGTATACCGTTGTTTTCTTGTGAAGAATGGTGGGTGATGTAGGGCTCGAACCTACGACCCGCTGATTAAGAGTCAGCTGCTCTACCAACTGAGCTAATCACCCGTAACCGCCGTGTTGCGCGGTGTGAGGGGGCGTATAAACAGGATCGTTCGGCTTGTCTAGCGCCTGCCTGAAAATTCTTTGGTTAAATGCGAAGATTTTTGCGCATGGCTGAAATGCAATGAAATCAAAGGTCCAGTGTTCCGCTTGCGATACGCACCGCCTGCCCGCCAATCCGGGCATTCGCGATCGCTCCGCCTTCGACATCCATATGCAGGTGGATGAAGGACGGTCTGCCCATTTCCACGCCCTGCTCGATCATCACCCCGTGGTGCCCGTCCGTCAGGCGGTCGAAATGGTGAATGGCACCGGATAGCGCGGCCACTGCCGCCCCGGTGGCCGGGTCTTCAACGATCCCCATGCCGCTCGCAAACATCCGCGCGTGGAACTTTGCGACATGGTTCACTCCGCCCCGACAATAGATGTAGGCCGAGGCAAGTGCGCCGTCGACGAAGGGAACGGTCGTTTCCCAAAGTTGCGGGTCGAAATCCATGCGCTGCGAGGCGCCAACGTCGTGAACAGGAATCATGAGGAACGGCACCCCCGCACTCCAAAGCGACGGCACGTGATTTTCGAAGCCGATCTCCGTTGTCTTCAGCGACAACGCATTGGCAATTCCAAGCTTGTCGAGCGGCATGGTGATTTGCTGCGACTTCCGCGGCAGGTCGAACTCGGCAAAGCTAGCCTCACCCTCCCGCAGCCGAACGGCACAACGCACCGGCCCGACATTTTCCTCCAGCACCGAAACGAGATCGATGGTTGAGTTGCCATGCGCCCGCTCGGCCAGAGCGATCGCCGTTCCGACTGTCGGGTGTCCTGCAAAGGGCAACTCGCGACCGGGGGTGAAGATGCGGATTTTCGCGGTGTAGGCGGGGTTGCCCGAGGGCTGAACGAAGACCGTTTCCGACAGGTTCGTTTCCTTGGCGATCGCCTGCATCGCGTCATCGCGCAAGTCGTCACCATCGAAGACGACGGCAAGCGGGTTTCCGGCGAGCTTGCGGTCGGTGAACACGTCGTAGACGCTGTAGCTGCGCGCCACATCGGCCTCCCCTGTCTCGGTCCTCGTTTCGCCAACCTGCCCGACCGGAAGACCGAGCGCAAGGCGTTAAGCGCGCTGCTTCTCTCCGAAGTACCAGTCGATGACAGGGAGCATCGCAATATTGTACGGGTAAGCCTTGGGATCGGCCGACCGAATCGCAATTGCGCCGGCAATCTCCTTGTCATCGGCAACCAGCATGTGTGCGTGGATCCTCTCAATCATCTCTTCGGCGGTCAGGCCGAAGCGGAAGAGACGCAGCACCGTTACGGTGCGCCTGACGTGGCTCGCATAGTACCGATCGCCCGCCTGGGCATCGTTGAGGTCAAGCCCCGTCTCCTCCATCACCTCGCGACACATGTTGCCTTCGACGTCGCAGCGGTCGCCGGAAACGTCCTCGGGCTCCAGCGAGCCGGCGGCGAAATACACCTGGCCGGGATTGGCTGTATGGCTCCCCATGCGGATCGCCACCAACGCGCCGTCGGATGTCTCCAGAACGGGATAGGCAAACAGATGGATGCCACCCTGCCGGCTCGCCTGACGGCGCCACCACATAAATGTCGAAAACGGTATGACGTGGCCTTCGCCGGCGATACCGCTGTCGGTCAGCGCCAGCCGCCTCTGAAAGATCATCCGGCCATCGAACAGCGCCGGGTTCGCGGCAGTTTCCCTTTCCCAATTTTCCCGGATCGCCTCGCCCTGCGCAAGATAGAAGGGATGGTCTCCCGACAGGACGCGGAGGTCCAGGCCAGCAATCGGGAATACGGTCTGCTCGGGCGGCCAGCCGGCGAAATCTTCTGAAAAATGAACGTTCATATCAGATCCAACGTCATGACAACGGGGCAATGGTCGGAGGCTTTCGGTCGATCCCAGCCCGTGCGGGGATAACGCTCGACCTCCTGACCAGGTGGGAAGACCGTCCGGTAAGGCTGTCCATGCCGAACGATCTCGGGTATGCGGCTGGCGTTCGTCCTAGCAAGTGCGGCGGAGAGCCAGATGTAATCGAGCTGACACAGCCATTGTTCTTCGGGTCCGCGGGCATGGTAGAGCGTCCAGCGATCGAGTGGATCGCGGCGGCGGACGACGTTCTCCATAAAGCCGTCATGGCTGAAGACATCGAGTGCGCTGACACTCTCGTCCCGATGCTCGAAACGGAATCCGGTGCGGCGGCGACCGATGACATCGACACGCTCCTGATAGTCGTTCATATCGCCGCAGATGACGAACCGCTTGTCTTCGATGCGACCGCCGAATCGATCCTCGATGATGCGGCGCACCGCCAACGCTTCTGCCCGCCGCACCGGCATCGTGCCGAGCCTGCTGTCGACGCCTTCCGTGCGCGCTCCGTCCATCGATTTGAAATGGACGACATAGAGCGATAGCGCGACACCACCAATCAGTAGATCGAACTCCAGGCAGTCGCGCTTGAAGATCTTGTCGTCGATGCGGTTGGTAAGCGCCAATTGATCGTTGAAAAGCCCGAGATCGCGATAGGTGAGCATGGCATGGCTCTTGATCTGCTTGAGCTCGATCCTCTGGCCGTCACGCGTCTCTTCCCGCATCAGAACAGCGACGTCGATGCCGCGACTGTCATTACCTTCGACGAGATATTTCTGCCGGTAGCCGTTGCCGACCATCCGGAACAGATAGCCATACTCGAAGGCCTGCAGCGCCTCCATATTATCGACCTCCTGCAGGCACAGAATGTCTGCATCGGCGTCCGCGATCGCCAGGGCCGTCATCTGCCGCGTATCGTCCGTCGAGGAAATCACCCGCGCCTGTTCGAGCTGCTGGTAGACGCCTTCGCTACGCACCTCGAAAAGCTTGATCACGCGGTCCTGCCGCAGCTGGTTGCGGAAGCCCGTGAAGTCGAAGCGCGTCATGAGATTTTCGACGTTGAAAGTAGCAAGGCGAAGCGACATCGAGCATTTCCAATTGACGTTGCGCCATTAGCAGTGGCGTCTGTAACGGGCCTTGAGTCAATCCCTTATGAGCTTAATCCCTCGCCGAGTGCTTGCTTGTGTCCGCAGTCGGCGCTGGGCAGCTGCTCTATGGGGTCTGCCGAGGCCGGTTGGCCAATCTAGGGACGCGCAGTCACCTGAGTGCTGCTTCCACCACTGCGGCCTAACTATCCATCGTCCCGGCGAAGGGACTTTGCTCGGAGGGCTGATGGCAGTGCCCCCGAAGCCGATCGCGCCAAGATTCGTGTGAATGGCGATCGCAGCTCGTTCGGTCTTGAACATCGGGGCCTCACAATAAGTGCGTTAAGTTACGGCCACTCATTCTGCAAAAAGGTCGGCCGTCGTGCACCCATGGGATCTCCGTGATGCTATGGAGCAGGCTCCTCCTGACTCCGCGACACCATCATTGTGAGGGATGACCACCAGACCTTCAAACCTGGCTGGCAGGGCTCCGCCCGTTACACCATCTAAGGCCCGCTTCGCAAATACGGCTCGAAATCAGAGGCGCCAGGCGGCCCGGGCCATCACCCGCACGCTCTCGCCAACATCAAGCCGCTCCCGGCTGAACGCCCGAAGCACCTGTCCGTCGCCGAGCAACAGCCTCACGGCATAGCGCTCGCCCTCATAGAGGATGGATTCGACGCGTGCTGCAATGCCCTCACCCGTGATGAGGACATCCTCCTGGCGCACCAGCACGTCCACCTTCGGCCGATCACCGACCTCGTGTGAGAACAAAGGTTCGAGGGCGCGCCAGTCAAGCAGTCTGATGTCACCACCCGGAGACGGAAGCGAGAGAATTGCGCCGCGACCGATCAAACCGCCAACCACCCGGCCCTCCGGCCGGGCGTAGATCTCGGCTGGCAGTGCAGCCTGCAGAAGGCGGCCTTCGGACATGACCGCAACGTCGGTTGCGAGTGCCATCGCTTCGCTCTGATCGTGCGTGACATAGATCATCGTCGCACCCGAGCGCTGGTGGAACTCGCGAAATGTTTCCTCCATCTCCTGCTTCAGGTGGCGGTCGAGATTTGCGAGCGGCTCGTCGAGAAGCACGACATCAGGTGACGACACGAGGCAGCGCGCCAGTGCCACCCGCTGTCGCTGGCCACCGGACAGATCGGCGGGACGGCGCTCGGCGTGATCGGCCAGCCTTACGGTCGCCAACGCCTCGCGGACCTTCTGCTTGTAAGCCTTGCCGGAGATACCGCGCACCTTCAAGGGATAGCCGACATTGTCCGCGACACTCATATGCGGCCAAAGTGCATAGGACTGAAACACCATCGCCATGTTGCGCCGTTCCGGCGGCAGCGACCGGGAGGCGTCTGCAAGCAGCCGCTCCCCGAGATGGATGGAGCCGTTCGTCGGCGCTTCAAAACCGGCGATCATGCGCAGCACCGTTGTCTTGCCGCAGCCCGAAGGCCCGAGCAGTGCCAGAAAGCCGCCATGCCTCACCTTCAGGGAAAAGTCGGTAACGGCCGCACGGCCGGTGCCGAAATCCTTGGCGAGGTGATTGAGGATCAGTTCCGCCACGGCACGACCCCTCTCGGCAAGCGTTTTGCCATCAGCTCCAGAAGCAGCATCATGCAGACGACCATAAGGACGACGAGCACGGAAAGCGCCGATGCCAGATCGGAGCTGCCGCTGTCGTCGAGATTGTAGATTGCCACGCCAAGCGTCTGTGTCCCGGCAGACCATAGGAGCGCAGAGATGGTGAGCTCATTGCAGGCGATTAGGAAGACCAGAATGACCGATGCTCCCGCTGCGGGGGCGATCAACGGCACGATGATATCGACGAGCCGCCGGAAGAAGCCCGCCCCCGATAGTCTTGCCGCTTCCTCCAGTGCCGGATCCAGCTGATGGAACGCACTGACGACAGGCTTTAGGCTTACGGCAAAGAAGCTCGAAAAATACGCGATCAAGATGATCCAGATCGTCCCGTAAAGTGTCACGTGCAGGATGGGAATCGGCGCGGCAAACACGAGAATGAAGGACACGGCCATGACGATGCCGGGCAGCGAATAAGGGATCTCGATGAGGCTGGAAACAATCCGGCTCAGCAGGTCTTTGCGTCGCGCCAACGCGTAAGCCGAAAGCACGCTCACCACAAGGAGACACAATGCCGTCCCAGCCGCGAGAGACAGGGAGTTCATGAACGCCGTGCACGTTACCGCTTGCCGGAAAAGGATTTCATGGAAGGCGCTCGCCGACATCGTCTTGAAGGTGAGCGGCACGCCATAGGCCGGCACGAGTGCACCGGCCAGGAGAGCGAAGAATGGTGCAGCCACCATGAAGAAAAGGCAAAGCCATAGCAGCGGCTGCAAAAGGAACTTCCAGCCTCCCAATTCGAAGGCCACGGTCGCGCCGGAAAGCCCAAGCACACGATAGTCGCGTCCACGCAAGGCGCGGTCCTGAATGGCAAGCCCGACCACTGAAATGATGGCGATGATCGCGGAAAGCAGCGCCACGTCGCCGAAAGTCCGGCTGGTGAAGGCGGAGAACTTGGTGAAGATCAGCGTCGGAAGCGTGTAGATCGAGGCCGGTATGCCGAGGATTGCCGGAATGCCGAAATTGCCAGTGCAGGAAACGAACGAGATTGCTGCTCCGGCAATGATCCCCGGCAGCGAAAGCGGCAGGATGATGTCGCGGAAGACCCGAAGACTGCTGGCTCCGGCAAGCCGCGCCGCCTCGACGCCATCGCGGGGGAGCGCCATCAGGCCGGCACGGATTGCGAGATAGACGAGCGGCGCATGCTGCACGCCGTAGAGCAGCGAAATCCCGCCGACCGAATAGAGCGGCTGCGGAGACCCGAGCGGAGGCGCAATGTGCAACGCCTTCAGGAGCGGGCTGGAGGGCCCGGACATCTGCACCCAGGCGAGCGCTGTCACCTGCGGCGGGATCATCATCGGCAGGACGAACAGGAAGCTCAGCGCGCCCTTGCCGCAAATATCCGTCAGCGTCAGCACGAATGCGAAGGCGCAGCCGACCGCGAGCGAGATCAGCGTGCCGAGCACCGCCGTCACGAGGGTGTAGTAGGTTGCCGACCAGAGCGCCGGATCGCCCAGCACCGCGCCGACGCCAGTGTTCGCAAGCGCGCCAATGCCTGTTGTCGCCAGCCGCGCCAGCGGCAGCACGCTGAGGATCAGGACGATGATAACAATCAAAGGAAACAGCCAGGCGGGCTGGCTGTTTCCAGGACGAACATATGCGTGCATCTGCTTTCCAGCGGCGATCAGTTCGAGCCGTAGATGCCGGAGAAGGTCTTGAGGTCCTGATCGGTGGTCTTCAACGCCTCGGCCGCATTGATCGGCAGTACCTTGATGCTGTCGCGGGCCGGAAAGCCTTCCGGCAGCTTCATGCCCTTGCGGGCCGGGATATAGCCGAGTTTGAGGAAGCCTTCCTGTCCCTTCTCCGAGAGCACGTAGTCGACGAATTTCTTCGCTGCATCGGCATTCTTCGAGCTGGCGAGAATGCCGACCGGTTCCGTCACTGCGGAGACGCCTTCCGTCGGGAAGACGAACTCGACCGGCGCTCCTTTGGCTTTTTCGCGGATCGGCATGTAATCGACAATCATGCCTAAGGCCTTCTCGCCTGAAGCAACCGACTTGAGGACCCCGCCATTGCCGCCGGCAGCAACCGCGCCATTGGCGGCAAGATCCTTGTAGAAATCCCAGCCGAGGCTATCGACGCCGGCCAGCGTCTGCGCATGAATGAGGGCAGCGCCCGACGTCAGCGGGCTCGGCATCGTCACGAGACCCTTGGCTTCGGGCTTCGTCAGATCCTTCCAGCTTGTCGGCTTGAACGCGGCAGAGGTGTTGTAGACGATACCGGTGGTGATCAGTTTCGTCGAATAGTAATAGCCGTCGGCGTCGTAGAGAGCCGCGTCATAGCTTGCAGCTTCCGGCGACTTGTACGCGAGCAGCTTGCCGGCTTCCTTGAGGCGCTCGAGCGTTACCGTGTCGGCGATCAGCAGAACGTCGGCGACGGCATTGCCGGCCTCGATTTCCGCCTGCAGCTTCGCCATGATCTTCGGAGTGCCATCGCGCACCCAGTCCACTTTGACGTCGGGATTGGCGGCCACGAAGCCGTCCACGGTCGCCTGTGCATCTTCGTTCGGCTGGCTCGTGTAAAGCACAAGATTGGCGGCAGGGGCCGGCGTTACAAGCAAGCTCGCGGCAAGCAACGCGGCGGCGGAAACGATCGTCTTCATGATGGATCCTCGATGATGGGAGAACCGTTCCTTAGCCATCGCGGATAACATGATTGTGACAGTCGGCTTCGGCACGAGCACGCCGACGCCTGCCCTTGACCCGCCTGCTCCGCCCCTATCTTCTACCGCACGTTCTGACTCGTTCATTCTGGAGGAAGGCATATGGAATACCGGCTTCTCGGCCGTTCTGGTCTCAAGATTTCAACCGTGACGATGGGCACGATGACGTTCGGTGGCCAGGGTTGGGCGAAAATGGTTGGCGATCTCGGAGTTGCCGAAGCGCGCAGGCTTGTCGACCTGTGTATCGACGCTGGTGTCAACCTGATCGATACGGCTGACGTCTACTCGCAGGGCGTCTGCGAAGAAATTCTCGGCGAGATCATCGGCGGGCCGCGCAAGAACGGCGTTCTGGTCGCCACCAAGGCGCGCTTTCGCATGGGAGACGGCCCGAACGATACCGGCTCTTCGCGCTATCATCTCATCAGCGCCTGTGAAGCCAGCCTGCGGCGCCTGAAGACTGATGTCATTGATCTCTATCAGCTTCACGAATGGGATGGGCAGACGCCGCTGGAAGAAACCTTGGAGGCGCTCGACACGCTCGTGCGCCAGGGCAAGGTCCGCTATGTCGGCTGCTCGAATTTCTCAGGCTGGCACATCATGAAGGCGCTCGGCGTCAGTGAGAGAGAAAAGCGGGAGCGGTTCGTCAGCCAGCAGATCCACTACACGCTCGAGGCGCGCGATGCGGAATATGAACTGCTGCCGATCAGCGTCGACCAGGGGCTTGGCGTGCTTGTCTGGAGCCCGCTTGCCGCCGGCCTTCTTTCCGGCAAGCACCGCCGCAACCAGGCGGCGCCGGAAGGCTCGCGTCAGTTTGCCGGCTGGACCGAGCCGCCGATCCGCGATGAAAACCGCCTCTGGAATATCGTGGAAACGCTGGTAGCGATCGCCGACGAGCGCGGCGTGTCGGCAGCCCAGGTGGCGCTTGCGTGGCTGATCGGTCGCAAGGCGGTAACCTCGGTGATCATCGGCGGCCGCACCGAAGCCCAATTCAAGGATAACCTGGCCGCGGCCGAACTGAAGCTGAACGAGGACGAGCGCAAGCGCCTCGACGCCGTCAGCCTGCCGCCGGTGCTTTATCCGTATTGGCATCAGCTCAACACGGCAAGCGACCGGCTGAGTGAGGCCGATCTGGAATTGTTCGGCCCGCACTTGAATCGTTAGTTGTTCCTCGGCGGCCGATCAGCCGCCGATTTCACCAGCGATCAACGCGCCGAGGCGGCTGATCCCCTCTTCGATCATCTGATCGTTCGCGCAGGAGAAGCTGACGCGAAACGTATTTTCGCCCGAACCGTCGGCGAAAAATGCCTTGCCGGGGACGAAAGCGACCTTGGCCGTTTCCAGCGACTTGGCGAGCAGCTTCGCGCCGTCCATGCCCTTCGGCAGCGTTACCCAGATGAACATGCCGCCTTCCGGCCTCGTCCAGCTCGTACCGGCAGGCATATACTTCTCCAGCGCCGCCAGCATGATGTTGCGGCGACGGCCGTAGACCGACTTGATCTTGGCGACCTGCGCGTCAAAGCCCCGCTCCGCGACGTGCGCGATCGCCATCTGATTGATCGTCGAGGAATGCAAGTCAGCCGCCTGCTTCATCAGCACGAGCTTGCGGATGACCGGAGCATTGGCAACGATGAAGCCGACACGCAGGCCCGGCGCCAGCGTCTTGGAGAAGCTGCCGCAGTAAATGGTGCGCGTGTCGTTGATATTCCCCTTCTTGGCAATTTCCGTCGCCAGGATCGGTGCGATCGGCGTCCCATCGTAACGCAGCGACTGGTAGGCTGCGTCTTCGATGACCGCGATATCGAGCTCCTCTGCCAGGGCAAGAACCTTCTCTCGTCCCGCCTGATCGACAGTTTCGCCCGTCGGATTGGCAAAATCGGCAGAGAGATAAGCGAATTTCACCTTCCCACCCGCAGCTGTCGCCTGCGCCCTATAGGAGTCTGGCGTGCGATTGCCGTTCGGCGTCAGCTGATCATAGGCCGGCTCGTAAGCATTGAAAGCCTGCAAGGCACCGAGATAGGTCGGCCAGGTGACCAGCGCGGTATCGTTCGGGGAGAGGAAGAGCTTGCCGAGATAATCAAGACCCTGCTGCGAGCCGGATACGATGAAGACGTTATCGAGGTCGCAAGGGATGCCGATGGCGGCCATCTGCTTGATCAGCCATTCGCGGAGCGGCTTGTAGCCTTCGCTGACGGAATACTGCAGCGCCGAGTTCACGGCCGAACTGTTGAAGATATCGGCGTAAGCGGCCTTGAATTCCTGATCGGGGAAAAGTGCCGGATCCGGAATGCCGCCGGCAAAGGAAATGATGTCAGGGCGGTCAAGGAGTTTCAGAAGCTCGCGAATCTCCGATGCGCGCATCCGTGAGGAACGCGTCGCGAATATGCTTTCCCAATTCAACATGGGGATTTCCTCGCAATTTTTTGTCTTTAGGCGACAGAACCACGCAACAAATGATAAGTCAACATTGCTGACCTATTTGTTTGTCACGGTGACAAGTCTGCGCGCCTTTTAGTCCAAAAAATCTGAGACAGCGACTGGAAAAAATCACAGAAAGGCCCCGTTCCCGGAAGGAAACAGGGCCTTCTTGTCTAGCAAGATCACGAACGGAAAAGCGTTGCGATCTGCTCTTGTGTCGGTAGATGGCCTCGCGGCGTCAGTTTGTCGACCACGCCAGGCAAGACGGTCGACAGTTGATTCAGCAGCTCTTGCTCACTGATGCCCGCCTGCCGTGCGAGATCACTGATCGTCTTGGAACCGAGCGCATCATTCAGGCTGCCCGGTGCGATCGGCTTGTTCTGCCCGGGCTGGACCCAGGAGTCGACAGTATCGCCCTGCCCGGCTTCCGTCAGCTTGCCGAGAAGACCACCGAGACCGCCGAGCCCACCGAGAAGCCCGCCGTCGCCGGTCTGCGGATTGGCCTGCGGATTGGCCTGCTGAGCGGCTGGATCCGTCTGGCTGCCGCCGGCCCCGAGAAGCTTTCCCACCAGCAACGCGCCAAGAGCAATCATGATCGGCTTCGATATATTTCCGCCTGGAACGGCGTCATCAAAGATACCCATGCCATCCTCCTTTTCGGTTTCTTCATTTCATTGAACAACAACTGTAGAATGAAAGCATAAGGTTCTCGCGAACCTTGAATTCCCCGACCAGCTATTTAGCTTAAACGGGAAGATGGCCTGAATATTCAACCAATCAAGGAGGGGAATGGCAGATGTCAGTAATCGGTTGGATTGTCCTTGGACTGATCGCAGGATTCATCGGAAGCAAGATCGTCAACAAGTCAGGCGCGGGCATGCTGATGGATATCGTCCTCGGCGTCGTCGGAGCAATCGTCGGCGGCGTCATCTTCAGTTTCTTCGGTGCTTCCGGCGTGACGGGCTTGAACATCTACAGCCTCGTCGTCGCCGTCATCGGTGCTGTTGTCGTTCTCTGGCTCTACCACGCCGTCAGCGGGCGACGCTCCATCTAGTTCGCTAATTCTTCATCGAGCGAATGCGCGCTGCCTCAAAGGCGGCGGCTTTACGCTTGTAACTCCGGTCTTGGCTCATCGGGCAAACGATCATGGCGGACGAGAGTACATCTTCATTCTACAACGACAACGCGGCCACCTACGCTTCGCGGCAGCGTATTTTGCCCATTCGACGGCTGGACGCCTTTCTGTCGCTGCTGCCTCCGGGCGCAGCCATCCTTGATTTGGGGTGCGGCGGCGGCCAAGACAGCGCCTACATGCTGTCGAAAGGCTTCGATGTGACGCCGACAGACGGGTCGCCGGCAGTCGCGAAACAGGCGGAGATCCTTCTCAAACATCCCGTCGAGGTCCTGCGCTTCGAGGATTTGGACGAGGAAGAAGCCTTCGACGGCGTCTGGGCCGAGGCCAGCCTGTTGCATGTCCCGCGAGCAGCACTTCCTGAGGTGCTGGAACGGATCCGCACGGCGCTGCGGCCTGGCGGCACCTTCCACGCCACGTTCAAGGCAGGCGAAGCGGAAGGACACGACGGCTTCGGTCGCTACTACAACTATCCGTCAGCGGAATTGCTTTCGGAAATGCTGAGCAATGGCGGCTGGCACAACATCGTCATCAGCGAAGGCGACGGCAGCGGTTACGACGGCAAGCCAACCCGCTGGCTCGCCATGCGGACGCAAAAATAAAGGCCGGAGCTTTCGCCCCGGCCCGCTGAAGCAGCAGTTCGAAACCGCTTAGTTGACGCTTTTGTCGACCAGCTTGTTCTTGCCGATCCACGGCATCATGCCGCGAAGCTTGGCGCCGACTTCTTCGATCTGGTGGCTGTCGTTCATGCGACGAATACCCTTGAAGCGCGAACCGCCAGCCCGGTACTCCTGCATCCAATCGGATGTGAACTTGCCGGTCTGGATGTCGTGCAGAACGCGCTTCATTTCAGCCTTGGTTTCGGCGGTGATGATGCGCGGGCCGGTGACGTACTCGCCCCACTCAGCGGTGTTGGAGATCGAGTAGTTCATGTTGGCGATACCGCCTTCATAGATCAGGTCGACGATGAGCTTCACTTCGTGCAGGCACTCGAAATAGGCCATTTCCGGCGCGTAACCGGCTTCGACCAGTGTTTCGAAGCCAGCGCGGATCAGTTCGACGAGACCGCCGCAGAGAACGACCTGCTCGCCGAAGAGGTCGGTTTCGCACTCTTCGCGGAAGTTGGTTTCGATGATGCCCGAACGGCCGCCGCCAACGCCGCAGGCGTAGGAGAGAGCAAGTTCAAGTGCATTGCCGGAAGCGTTCTGGTGAACGGCAACGAGGCAGGGAACGCCGCCGCCCTTCTGGTATTCGCCGCGAACCGTATGGCCCGGGCCCTTCGGCGCGATCATGACGACGTCGAGCGAAGCCTTCGGCTCGATCAGGCCGAAGTGAACGTTGAGGCCGTGTGCAAAGGCGATTGCAGCACCGTCACGGATGTTGCCGGCGATGTCGGCCTTGTAGATGTCGGCCTGCAACTCGTCCGGGGTCGCCATCATGATGAGGTCGCCCCACTTGGCAGCGTCGGCAACGGTCATGACCTTGAAGCCGTCAGCTTCTGCCTTCTTGATGGTGGCCGAACCGGCCTTGAGCGCGATCGCAACGTTGGCGGCACCGCTGTCCTTGAGGTTCAGCGCGTGCGCACGGCCCTGCGAACCGTAGCCGACGATGACGACGTTCTTGGACTTGATGAGGTTGATATCGGCATCACGATCGTAATAGACGCGCATTGTTCTTTCCTTCCCTTTGCTGGTCCTGTGACTTGTAAGAGGGGATCAGCCGACGAGCGGCATCTCCGCCAAAACCTTCTCCGTGCCGTAAAGGCGCAGGAAGGCGCAAACCGCCCTCTCCGCCTGACGCGCGGTATCCTTGAGACCCGGCTCGCCGAGTAGCATGCGAACATGCAGATCGGAAACGATCAGGCCATAAAGCGTGTGATATGCCTCGTCGGCATCATTAAAGCGTAGCAGCCCGGCACGCTTGCCGGAATCGATAAGCCCCATGGCGCGGCGATCGATCTGGCGGCGGCCCCGCTCCAGAAGCAACTTGCCGAGCTTGGAGCCGTCGCGATGCGACTGGCCGATGGCAAGGCGGTTCAGCGCCAGCGAAACGTCGCCGGCGAGAACCTCCAGCAGATCCTTCGAGAAGATGACGAGGTGATCGTGCAGGCTCGCCGACGTCAGTCGCTCGCCATTGCGCTCGAACGTGCGCACCTTGCTCGCCTGGTAGGCGATCATCGCCGACAGCAGCCCGTCGCGGTCGCCGAACCACTTGTAGAGGCTTTCCTTGGAGCAGTTCGCCGCGCGCGCGACGCCGGATGTCGTCAGCGCCTTCTCGCCACCGTCGACGAGCAACCGCAGCGCCTGCTCCAGAACGGCGTTTTGGCGCGGCGAAAACTCGCTGGGCTCCAAATTTTCGACGGACACGGTCTCACTCCCGATAAGTACCGTACGGTACGGTTCGCGGGCTTTATGCTGCAAAGCGTCGGGCGCGTCAAGCGACATCTTATGAAATTCCCGCGTCGTTTCGAGCCGTCGATTTCACTCGTCAAGACCGGTCCGATGCGGCAATTGCTTGCTCAGGCGCCGTCAACGGGCTCGCGCGCGGCCTCGACGTCTCTCAGTGGGGACAAGCCATAGACGCGGCTATACTCCCGGCTGAACTGCGACGGGCTCTGGTAGCCGACGCGATGCCCTGCCGTCCCGGCATCCAGCCTCTCGATCAGCATCAAGCGCCGCGCCTCATGCAGCCGCAGCTGTTTCTGGTACTGTACCGGCGTCATTGCAGTAATCGACTTGAAATGATGATGGAAGGACGACACGCTCATGCTGACCTGCTCGGCGAGGTCCTCGATGCGCAGTGGCCGGGCAAAGTTCTGCCGCAACCAGGCAATGGCGCGGGCGATGCGGTTGCCATGGCTGTCGGCGACCGCAATGTTGATGAGCCGGCCACCGTCCGGACCGGTAAGGACCCGATATAGGATCTCCTGCTCGATCAGCGGTGCCATCGCCGCAATGTCCTTTGGACTATCGAGCAAACGCAGGAGCCGCACCGCCGCATCCAGGAGCTCGGCTGTCGCTATGTTTACGACAATCCCACGCCCGCCTGCGGGTGCTGTCGGGCGTGGGAGATCAGTGCGGCTCAGAAGATCGAGAACCTTCTCGCTGTTGACGGCGAGTGTCAGGCAGAAATGCGGAACCTCTGGGCTCGCCTCCACGACGCGCCATGTCACCGGCAGGTCGAGCGATGTCAGGAGATAGTCGCCAGCGCCGTAGTTGATGACATCGCTGCCGAGGCGAAGGCTCTTGGCGCCTTGGATAACAAGGGCTATGCAAGGTCGGTAGCTGCCATGGCACGGCGCGCTCGGAGTGTGTCGGCGGCTGATGCCCAGGCTCTCGATGGCGGTGCGGAACTCACCCTCTCCGCCCGCGTGACGCGCGGCAATGGAAGCGATTTCCTGATAGGGGTTGAACGGCAAGGTCATGTAGAACTCGTTCTGAGATAGCAGGTTCACTTTATCTAAGCTTCACGGCAGCATCCTACAAACCCGAAGTCGCACTATTCGGTCTCCGGAAGCAAAGGATTAGTCGTCATGACGGGAATGGATCGCTAGGGGCGGCTCGACGTCAAAATCGGCAGTTGCAGCATTCGCGATACTTCCTATTCTGCCAAGCTGCAAAACATCATGCGGAAGTCGCGCTTTGGTCCGGTATCTGGCGCAACGACTTGGAGCGTCTCCAGAGGAAAATGATGCGTTTCATCAATCCTATTCCTTTCGTTCGCGACATAAATCGCTCGAAGGAATTTTATAACGAGCTGCTCGGTCTGAAAATCATAGAGGACGCCGGAAATTTCGTCCTTTTCGAGTCTGGCTTTGCAATCCACGAAGGACAATCACTTTCACAAACGATCTGGAACCAGAAGCATGACGCTGCCGAACCCTATGGGCGAAGAAACGTGCTTCTGTATTTCGAACACGGCGATCTTAATGCCGCGTTTGAAAGTATCGCGCCGCATGTCGAGTTGATCCACGCTGTAGAAAAGCAGGCGTGGGGACAGCGGGTCTTCCGCTTTTACGATCCGGATGGGCACGCAATAGAAATTGGCGAGCCACAGAGCTGAATTGCTTAGAAGATTCGCGAACCTCCTGAAATTCGTGACGCGGTCCGTGATATGGCTCTGCCGATGAATTTTGCAGGATCGTGCAAGAAGCTTGCAGGATCGCTCTAACGCCTCTTGGTAGTCCCGAGGCATAGTCGGGCTGTCCAATTGCTCACATCAAAGGAAGTTTCAGATGGCTATTGCAAAAGGCTATGCCGCGACGGATGCGTCGAAACCGCTAACACCCTTCACTTTCGAGCGCCGCGCCCCCAATCCCGATGACGTCGTGATCGACATCAAGTTTGCCGGCATCTGCCATTCGGACATCCACACCGTCCGCAACGAATGGAAGAACGCCGTCTATCCGATCGTACCGGGTCATGAGATCGCCGGTATCGTCTCGGCGGTCGGCTCGGCCGTGACGAAGTTCAGGGTCGGCGACCGTGTCGGCGTCGGCTGCTTCGTCGACAGCTGTATCGGCTGCGCAACCCGCGACGTTGACCGTGAACAGTATATGCCGGGTCTCGTCGGCACCTACAATGACTTCGAAGCCGACCGCAAGACGCGCACCCAGGGCGGCTACTCCGACTCGATTGTCGTCAAGGAAGGCTACGTGATGTCGATTCCGGAGAACCTTCCGCTCGATGCCTCGGCCCCGCTGCTTTGCGCCGGCATTACGCTCTATTCGCCGCTGCGTCACTGGAATGCCGGCCCCGGCAAGAAGGTCGCGATCGTCGGCATGGGCGGGCTCGGCCACATGGGCGTCAAGCTCGGCGCCGCGATGGGCGCTGACATCACCGTTCTGTCCCAGACCCTTTCCAAGAAGGAAGATGGTCTCAAGCTCGGTGCCAAGGAATATTACGCCACCAACGACCCGGCAACCTTCGAGAAGCTCGCCGGCGCCTTCGATCTGGTAATTTGCACGGTCAGCGCTGAAGTTGACTGGAATGCCTACCTTGGTCTGGTCAAGGTCGACGGCGCCTTCGTCGTCGTCGGTGCGCCGGAAAACCCGATCCCGGTTCATGCTTTCGCACTGATCCCAGGCCGCAAGAGCATTTCCGGCTCGATGATCGGCTCGATCAAGGAAACCCAGGAAATGCTGGATTTCTGCGGCAAGCACAACATCGTCTCCGAGATCGAGAAGATCAACATCCAGCAGGTCAACGAAGCCTACGAACGCGTTCTGAAGAGCGACGTTCGCTATCGCTTCGTCATCGACATCGCCTCGCTGGCTGCCTGACAAACGCAAAGGGCGGCCTTGAGCAGCGGCCTTGAGCCGCCCTTTTTGCTATGTGCGATTGTCGTCGCGCATCGTTTCCTTCTGAGTTATGAGCCGCGCGCTGTGCTGACCGCTCAGGTAGATCCACAGCCAGCTCCAGGCCACCGCAAAGCGCGAACGCGTCCCGATCAGGAAGTAGATATGGGCGATGCCCCATATCCACCAGGCGATCCAGCCTTTCAGTTTGATGCGACCGAAATCGATGATGGCGGCACTCTGGCCGATCGTCGCAAGACTGCCCTGATGTCTATAGCGAAACGGTGCGGGCGCCGGTTTTGCCGCTAGGCGCGCGCGGATCACCTTTGCGGCATAGGCACCCTCTTGCTTGGCGGCCGGCGCGATCCCCGGGACCGGAGCGCCGCTCTCCTGAATGACAGAGGCCGTGTCGCCGACGACAAAGACATCCGGAAACCCCGGCGCCGTCAGATCCTTCTCGACGATGACGCGCCCTGCCCGATCTGCCGGTACATCGAGCCACTTGGCAGCGGGCGAGGCCTGTATGCCCGCAGCCCAGACGATCGTGCGGCTTTTGATGAGTCCTTCGCTTGTCTCGACGCCTGCTGCCGTGCACTCCAGGACGCGCTCGCCGAGATGCAGTTCGACACCGAGTTCTCCAAGCGCCTTGCCGGCATAGGCCGAAAGCTCTTCGGCAAAGGTCGGAAGCACGCGCGGCCCCGCCTCGACGAGCACGACCCGTGTCTTGCGCGTATCGATATTGCGGAATTCGCGCGGCAAGGTATTGCGCGCAAGCTCCACAATGATTCCGGCGAGCTCGACACCGGTCGGCCCTGCCCCGACAATCGTGAAAGTCAGAAGCGCGTCACGCACAGCGGGATCGGTTTCGGTCTCTGCCCGCTCGAATGCGAGCAAAACCCGCCGTCGGATTGTCGTTGCGTCCTCCAGCGTCTTCAGACCTGGTGCAACCGGCTCCCAATCATCTCGCCCGAAGTATGCGTGCGTTGCTCCCGTCGCGAGAACAAGGCTGTCATAACGCAACGTCATGCCGCTGCGTAATGCAACTTCCCTTCCGGCCGTATCGATACCAACGACTTCGCCAAGCACCGTCGTAACGTCCGGCCGGTCGCAATAGAGGTGGCGAATGGGCCAGGCGATATCCGAGGTCGACAGGATTGTTGTCGCCACCTGGTAAAGCAGCGGTTGGAACAGGTGATGATTTCGACGGTCGACAAGGGTGATGCGGACACCCGCTCCCTTCAACTCGTTTGCCAACTGCAATCCGCCGAAACCGCCACCGACAACGACAACGTGGTGCTCGCTCATGCCTTGCCTTTCCGTACCATTGCGCTACCGCAAATGTCGTCGATTGTCCGCGGCTTTCAACCTCTCTTTGGGTATAGCTCGCCTGCGTCCAGCGGTTGTCGCGGAGGTCGAATTCAGAGAATGGAAACAACTCAGTTTGCGTAAGCAACCGGAATCGATGTCCCGCTTTTCAGCAGTTCCATCGAGATGGACGCGGACACGTCGAAGAGTTCGATCTTGCGAACGATCTGCTTGTAGATCACATCGTAGTGCTCGACTCGTGGGAGGACGATCTTCAGAATGTAGTCGTGGTTCCCGGTGAGCCGATGCGCTTCGACGATCTCGGGAATGCTGCTGATCGCCCGCCGAAACGCTTCGATCCACTCGTCGGTGTGGTGCGCGGTCTTGATCAGCGCAAACACCGTCGTCGGCACGCCCATCTTCTCGCGATCGAGCACGACGATTCGCCGCGCGATATGGCCGCTCTCCTCCAGCCGCTGGATGCGCCGAGAACAGGCAGAGACCGATAGCGCGACACGTTCGGCAAGATCCGTCACCGAAATGCCTGCATCGGACTGCAAGAATTCCAGGATTCGTCGATCGCGATCATCCAGCACCGGCCTTCCTACCTTTCATGGTTGTCGTTTGCACAATATTCGATATTTGCGCAAAAATACAGCGTACACAGAGAATTTCAGGCAAACAAAGCAAACCATTTGCGCGAGAATCGATGCAGGATTTCAGCAACAGGAAATTCCAGACGGGAGCATAAAAACAATGCAGACTATCGGGCTGATTGGTGGGATGAGCTTTGAAAGCTCGGCGGTCTATTATCGCTTGATCAATGAAATGGTGCGCGATCGCCTCGGTGGGCTCGCCTCTGCCGACCTCCTGATGCACTCCGTCAATTTCGACGAGATCGTCGCCATGCAGAAGGCGGGCGACTGGGACGCCGCCGCAAACCGGCTCGGCGACGTGGCCCTGCACCTGCAGATTGCCGGCGCGCGCTGCATGCTCATCTGCACGAACACCATGCATCTCATCGCCGATCAGGTCGCCTCGCGAATCTCCGTGCCGCTGATCCACATCATCGACGAGACCGCCAAGTCCCTGAAGGCCGCCGGACGGAAGCGCCCGCTGCTGCTTGCCACGCGATACACGATGGAGCATGGCTTCTATGCCGATCGCATGAAGAGGCTCGGCGTCGACATCTCAGTTCCCGAGGCCGCCGACCGGACAGCTGTCCACGACATCATCTTCAATGAGCTCTGCGCCGGTAAGGTGCTCGAGAGCTCGCGTGATAAGCTCCTAAAGATCATCGAGCGCGAGCGGGCCAAGGGCGCCGACAGCATCATTCTCGGCTGCACGGAAATCTGCCTCATCCTCGACCCGAACGGCCTGGCCCTGCCCGGCTTCGATACGACCGAGATCCATGCCCGGGCGGCGGTCGATTTCGCACTTGCCGACGAAGTGGTCGACGAGATCGCCGCCGCCTGAGCGCAAATTTAGTTGACTCAGTCAAATAAAAGCAGGACAAAATCTCCTATCAGGAGGTTTTGTCCATGTCCGATTCTGGCTTGATCGACGTCGCCCGCGACTTCAATCGCTTCTACACCAACTTTCTCGGCGTCTTGAACCGGGCCTATCTTGATAGCGAGTTCACGCTCACCGACGCACGTGTCCTCTTCGAGATCGGCTCTCGCAATGGTATAAGCGCGGTCACTCTTGCCCGCGACCTGCACCTCGACCCCGCCTATCTCAGTCGAATCCTCAAGCGCTTCCGAGCCGACGGCCTGATCGAAACAAAAGCCGATCCCAGCGATCTGCGCAGTCA
The DNA here is from genome assembly GCF_964254185.1 of Rhizobium sp. LjRoot258. NCBI lineage: Bacteria > Pseudomonadati > Pseudomonadota > Alphaproteobacteria > Hyphomicrobiales > Rhizobiaceae > Rhizobium > Rhizobium sp. LjRoot258. The sequence goes on from NZ_CAXUST020000001.1 coordinate 2,191,070, forward strand.
GATCATTATGGTCACCACCAAGGGACACGATCAGTTCGAGGAACTTGGCAGGCGCTCAAATGCTCAGATCGCGGAGCGCTTCGGCAACCTCGCCGCGGGCGAGCCGCAAAGCGTCGTAACGGCAATGACAGCCATCCGCTCGCTACTCGATCCGGACGCCTCACCTCCTCCATTGGTCATCCGCGCCCACCGGCCCGGAGATATCGGCTGGATCGTCCAGAGCCAGGGCAAGGCCTATACTGAGGAATACGGCTGGGACATGCGCTTCGAGGGCCTTGTCGCAGAGGTGGCCGGCAAGTTCCTGGCGAATTTCGATCCGTCGATGGAGTATTGCTGGATTGCCGAACGCGGCGGCACCAACATCGGTTCGATCCTTGTCACCAATGGTGGCGACGGCGTTGCGAAGCTTCGCCTGCTCTACGTGGACAAGGCGGCTCGCGGCCTCGGGCTCGGTAAGATGCTGGTGGACGAGTGCATTCGCTTTGCCAGGGCAAAGAAATATCGACAAATCTCGCTCTGGACGAACGACATCCTGCACGCTGCGCGCGGCATCTACTTGAAGACCGGTTTTCGCCTTGTGTCTGAAGAGAGACACCGGATGTTCGGGCCTGAGGAAAACGGTCAGACCTGGATTCTTGATCTCTGATTTGCTGCGTCGCAAAAGTTTCACTTGATTTGGAAACGATCGTTTCCTAATTAAGTCACCATGACCATGACGACCTTCACTGAAACCACCCGCACACGCGGAAGACCGCGCGAGTTCGATCGCGATGCAGCGCTGGACAAGGCGCTGCAGGTTTTTTCCGAGCGCGGCTATCATGCTGCGTCGATCAGCGAACTCACAGAGGCAATGGGCCTTGCCTCCGGCAGCGTCTACAAGGCTTTCAAGGACAAGCGCGGAATATTCCTCGCAGCCTTCGACCGGTATCGCACGGTGCGTCGCGGCATGCTGGATGCCCGCATGGCGAAAGTCGAAACCGGCCGCGACAAGATTCGGCAGGTCCTGACCCACTATGCCCTCTCCTCCCACGGCACCTGCGGGCGGCGGGGCTGCTTGGTCGTCGGCAGCGCCAACGACCTTGCGCTTTTCGACGAAGAGGCCGCCGAACGTGTCGCAGCCGCCTTTGCGGCCAACGAAACCCTGATCGCCGACCTCCTGCGCCTCGGCCAAAGCGACGGCTCGATCTCCCGCGAGATCGATGTCGCCGCCACTGCCCGGACACTTCTGTGCGTGACCAAAGGAATGCGCGTCGTCGGCAAGACGGGGCGCCATGAGGACGACATGGCCGCTGTCGCCGAGACTGCAATGAAGCTTCTTGTGTGAATCGGATCGAGCCGCCTCAGCACGCAACCTTTTTTAATCATCCGATAGCCCCACCGGAGCCCACTATGAGCCTTTCGACCACCACGCGGGAAACCGTCGCGCCACAGACGATCTCGCCGTTGATGACGTTTCTTTTCGCTGCCGCATGCGGGCTCGTCGCGGCCAATCTGTACTACGGACAGCCGCTCGCAGGCCCGATCAGCGCCTCCCTCGGCTTCACGCCGGTGGCAACCGGCCTGATCGTCACCCTGACGCAGATCGGCTACGGTCTCGGCCTTCTGCTGATCGTTCCCCTCGGCGACCTGCTGGAAAACCGCAGACTTGTGCTGACCCTCATCGCCGTCTCTGCCGTCGCTCTCGTCGGCGCGGGCCTATCGTCGAGCCCAGCGACGTTCCTCGTGGCCTCGTTGTGCATCGGCCTTGCCTCCGTCGCCGTCCAGGTGCTCGTTCCCTTTGCCGCCCACATGGCGCCGGACGCAAGCCGTGGCCGCGTCGTCGGCAACGTCATGAGCGGGCTGCTCTGTGGCATCATGCTGGCGCGCCCTTTCGCCAGCTTCCTTGCCGAGGCGACTTCCTGGCACATGGTCTACTTCGTCACCGCTGCCTTGATGATCGCGCTCGTCGTCATTCTCAGGTCTAACCTGCCAGTGCGTGTTCCTCACACCAAGCTGAGCTATGGCAAGCTGCTTGCCTCGATGGCGGACCTCGCCTTCCATTCGCGGGTTCTCCAGCGTCGCGCACTTTATCAGGCAGGCATGTTCGGTGCTTTCAGCCTGTTCTGGACCACCACGCCTCTGCTTCTGGCCGGCCCTGAATTCGGGCTAACGCAAAACGGCATTGCCTTGTTCGCGCTGGCGGGTGCTGCCGGTGCCATCGCTTCGCCGATCGCCGGACGCCTGGCCGACCGCGGCCTGACCAAGGCTGCCTCAACGCTGGCGATGCTGCTTGGCATGTCGGCCTTTCTCATCAGCCACTTCGCGACGGACGGTTCGCTAACGGCGCTGCTGTTGCTGACGGCGGCGGCGATCCTGCTCGATTTCGGCGTCACGACCAATCTTGTCTGCGGACAGCGTGCGATCTACGCAATCAGCGCCGAGCATCGCAGCCGCCTGAATGGTCTCTACATGGCGACGTTCTTTGCCGGTGGAGCGATCGGATCGGCCGTGGGCGGCTGGGCTTATGCCACCGGTGGTTGGACGATGACTGCCTGGATCGGCTTCTGTTTCCCGGCCTTCGCGTTCCTTCTCTTCCTGACGGAAGGCCGCGGCCAGCAGGCAGTCTCAGACGTTGGCTGAGTCGAACCTGAGCCGGGCGGCGCGAACCGCATCATGGTTTTCTTCCGCCCAGTTCAGCAGCAGTGCGAGGGTGCCGTAGAGCGAGCGGCCAAGATCGGTCATGCGATACTCGACACTCGGCGGCTTGGTCGGAAACACCTCCCGCTCGATATAGCCGTCACGCTGCAGATCTCTTAGCGTCTGCGTCAGCATGCGCTGCGAGATGTCGGGGATCATCCGCCGCAACTCGCCGAATCGATATGGACGCTGCGACAACGCCTCGAGCATCAGCGTTGACCATTTGCCGCCGATCTGCTGCATCATGTCCCGGACCGGGCAATTGCTGAAGTCGAGCTTGCTAAGATCGACTTCACGACGAATGCCGGGTACCTTGTTCTTCAGGTTGACGACGGCGCCGCTCATCCTTGGTTCCCTTTTGGTAACGTAGAGCGAAAAAACTGCCTTCTTTACAGACGTCAGTCAATTCCTAATCTAGAGCTACTCTCTTTTTGAGACTAGCAACAAACCTAGAGGAAAGACATGAGCGAGACCATTCTCATCACCGGCGCCGCCGGCCAGCTCGGCCAGAAGGTCATCCATCATCTGCTCGAAACCGAAAAAGTTCCCGCGGCAAACATCATCGCCGCAACGCGCGATCCCGCCAAGCTCGCAGATCTTGCCGCCAAGGGTGTCATCGCCCGCAAGGCCGATTTCGACGACGCCGCCTCGCTCGAAGCTGCCTTCAAGGGCGTCGATCGCCTGCTGATCATCAGCACCGACGCGCTTGCCGTCCCCGGTCAGAGGCTCAAGCAGCACAAGGCAGCGGTGGATGCAGCGGCCAAAGTGGGTGTGAAGCATATCGCCTACACGTCGATGCCCTCGCCGGACAAATCGCTGGTGACCTTCGCACCGGATCACCTCGGCACCGAGAATGCCATCAAGGCAACGGGCATCCCTTTCACGATCATTCGCAATGCCTGGTACATGGACAATTATCTCCACAGCATGCCGCATAATCTGAAGTCCGGAAGCTGGTACACGGGCAGCGGCGAAGGCAGGGTTCCCAACATCTCCCGCGAAGACTGCGCGCGGTCGATCGCGGCAGCTCTTGCCTCAAGCACAAGCGAAAGCGCAACCTATACACTGACCGGCGCTGAATCCCTGACAGCTGACCAGATCGCCGCAACGATCGCTGATGCCGTCGGCAGGCCGCTGAAGGTCGTGCAAGTCAACGATGAGCAGCTTGGCCAGGGCATGCGCGGCGCAGGTCTGCCCGATTTCGTCGCAGACATGCTGGTCTCCGCCGACGCCAACATTCGCGCGGGCAACTTTGATCTGGTAACAGCCGATTATGAGAAGCTGACCGGCAGGAAGCCTGAAACGCTTAAGGACTTCTTCGTCGCGCACAAGGCCGCCCTCATCGCTTGAACCGGACAGGGAAGCCCGCTTCGCACCACCGGAGCGGGCTTTCGCCTATTCGCGGTCTTAGATCTTCTGGCCGCACGCCCGGCAGAACCGCCGGACCGTTTCGGCCATGCCGAATTCAAGCGCATCCGCTGTCAGCCCATGCCCGATGGATACCTCGGCGAGGTTCGGAATGCGCTTTACGAGCGGCGGCAAGTTCGCCACCGTCAGATCGTGCCCCGCATTGACGCCCAGGCCGATCGCCAGCGCCGCATCCGCTGTCTTGCCGAGCGCCTCAAGGATCGGCCCTGCCCGTTCGGGCGAACCGTAGCACCCGCCATAAGGACCCGTATAGAGTTCGATCCGGTCAGCGCCGACCGCCTTGGCGATCGCGACGGCCTCGGCGTCGCCGTCGCCATCGGCAAACAGCGATACGCGCGTGCCCGTCTTCTTCAGCCGCGCAATCACTTCTACCAGAAAGTCCCGATGTTTGCGGAAATCCCAGCCATGATCAGAGGTTGCCTGCGACGGATCGTCCGGAACCAATGTTACCTGCTCGGGTGCAGCACCGGCGCAGAGTTCAAGAAACTCATCGGTCGGATAGCCTTCGATATTGAACTCGGCATCCGGAAATTCATCATCGATCAGGTTGCGGATGATGGGCAGGTCGGAGAAGCGAATGTGCCGCTGGTCGGGCCGCGGATGCACGGTCAATCCACTGGCGCCGGATTGCAGCGCGATCCGCCCCAGCCCCTCGATACTCGGCCACGGCAGGTCACGGCGGTTGCGCAGCATCGCGACGGCATTAAGATTGACGGAAAGCGTGGTCGGCATGGCAGGATTCCAATGAAGCGACGGATGATCGTTTCTAAGCCAATGAACCGGTACGGGCCAACGAGATTCGTACATGAATGCATGTGAATCTGTGATGACGCGAGCGTTTCACCCACCCGCGCGACGCTGAAAGTACATCTGGTTCAGTCTTCGCGCTTTAAACGATCAAGCGTTTCCCCAACGCTGATTTCTCACGAGAATCGTCATCACCCCGGCAACTTTTCCCTGCAAATTAAAGGTCACTAATTTTGATACTAACAAAATACGTCAATCACGAGTAACGTAAGCTCTCGAAATCGAAGCGAACACCGCCGGTTGCTTCGATGCCTGAACAGAAACGATAAGAGGGAACCCCACTCAGCCGCACCCTTTTGCAATTTGCAGACGCACAATGAGCACGATGGGAGGGACACCATGGCAGAAGGTTACAAGCAGGGGTTCACGCCAGGCCTAGCGACACAAACGCGACCGCGGCACCGTTTCCTCCCTTCAACGGCCCTCCCCGCCGATTTGCCCCGCGGACGAGTCCCGATCGCCGATATGGCCAATGCCTTCGGCGTTACGCATCGTACCCTGCACTTCTATGAGGAGAAGGGACTGATTTCCGCCAGCCGAATCGGTCTGATGCGCGTCTATGAGCCGGGCGATGTCATGCGCATGGCCGTCATCAACGCCTGCCGCGAGGCGGGTATGGCGGTAGCTGTGATACAGGACCTGATGAACGACCTCATCGAGGCCGACTCGCAGGAAGCTGCCGAGACTTTGTTTCGCGACGCGCTGGTGACCCGCAAACGCGAACTCAGCGCGGAAATGTCCACATTGCATCGGCAGATGCAGCAGGTAAACGAGCTGCTCGATCACGAAGCAACCGACGATCAACCGCTCAACGACAATCAAGGCGGATCGCCACTCACGGATCAGGAGTTGCGGTGTCTGGCACTGATGGCTGCAGGGCTTTCCACGCAGCGCATTGCACGCACCCTCGACCTTCGAAATGACGATGCTCAAAATCTCGAATCCGGCATCATCGTGAAATTCCGAGCCAACAACCGCTTTCAGGCCATAGCCCAGGCCGTCATACTGGGTGTCGTCCAGGTCTGACTGCAGGCGGCAAGCCTTAACGCACGATCGTCAGCGTCTCCGCTGCGCGCGTTATTGCTGTGTAGAGCCACCGCTCGCGCGTGTCGCGGAACGCCCAGCTTTCATCGAACAGCACGACGTTGTTCCACTGCGAGCCCTGCGCTTTGTGAACCGTCAGCGCATAACCATAATCGAATTCGTCATAGCGCTTGCGCGTGTTCCAAGGGATTTCACCCTCGACGTCCTCGAAAGCCTGCTTCAGCAGTTTGATCTTCGCCGCGCCGCGATCCATGTCGTCGTCTTCAGGCCGGATCAACAGGTTGATGCCTGGCTTCGTCGTCTCCTTGGACGACGTCATCACCTGCCAGAGCGAGCCGTTGAGCAAGCCCTTTGCCGGATCGTTGCGCAGACAGACCAGCTTGTCGCCCGTTTGCGGGTATTCGGTATTAAAGCCCTTCAACTCGCGAAGGCGCTGATTGTACCGACGTCGCGTTCTGTTGGTACCGACGAGCACCTGATCGGCATCAAGCACCAGCGACTGGTTCACATCGCCTTTTGAGATGACCTGCGCGGTGCCATAGTCGCCGTAACCAACTTCGTTGCCCTCACGCACCTGCATCGCGAGCTGGATGATCGGATTGTCGCGAGCCTGGCGGTGAATATCCGTCAACAGATAGTCCGGCTCCTGATTGGTGAAGAACCCGCCACCGGAAACGGGAGGCAACTGACCCGGGTCACCGAGCACCAGGATCGGGGTGCCGAAGCTCATCAGGTCCCGGCCGAGTGCCTCGTCCACCATCGAGCATTCGTCGACCACGATGAGGGCGGCCTTGGCCACCGGACTCTGCCGGTTGATGGAAAACATCGGAGCGATGGAGGTCTTGCCCGTCTCCTCGTCCTCGACGGCTTCCTCGCCGCGCGGACGATAGATCAGCGAGTGGATCGTCTTCGCATTGCTGGCACCCCGCGACCGCAGCACCTGCGCCGCCTTGCCCGTAAACGCGGCAAACAGCACGTCACCATCGACGTGCTCCGCGAAGTGGCGCGCAAGTGTGGTCTTTCCCGTGCCGGCATAGCCAAACAGGCGGAAAAGCGGCGACCGCCCTTCCTTCAGCCATTTAGAAACGGCCTTCAGGGCTTCATCTTGTTGCGGAGCAAATTGCATCGTGGATCGACTTGGCAGGATTCGCCGGGGATAGGCAACCCTGAAAATCCGAGCGGATTGAGGATCGCATGGGAATAAAACCGGCACCGATCGTGTCCCATGTCTGGCAACGCAATCAAGCGTGCCCAACACGTGAGGAGAGAGCCCATGAAATCCGCAACGATGCTGATCGCATTTGCCATTGCATCCGCTGCCACAACGTCCGCATTTGCGGCCCCGCCCGTCAAGGCCGTAAAGTCCACCAAGGGCGAGGTTCTTGCCGGCGAAAACGGCATGACTCTCTACACGTTCAAGAAGGACAAGATGGGCGTTTCCAATTGCTACGACGACTGCGCCAAGAACTGGCCGCCGCTGGTGGCCGCTAGCGGTGCGAAGCCGGAGGGTGCATATTCGATTGTTGAACGAAAAGACGGCAGCAAGCAGTGGGCCAAGGACGGCATGCCGCTCTATTTCTGGGTGAAAGATAAGAAGATGGGCGATATCACCGGTGACGGCGTCGGCGGCAACTGGGATCTCGTCAAGCCGTGAGCGAACCGACTTGAAGACACCAGGTCACGACACGTTCGAGGGCCAGATCCTGGCCCTCCTTCCCTCGCTGAGGCGTTACTCGCGGAGCCTCACCCGCTCCGATGCGGACGGCGAGGATTTGCTGCAGGACTGCGTCGAGAAGGTGCTTACCCGCCGCGGGCAGTGGCGGGGGTTGAACCTGCGCGGCTGGGTGCTGACCATCATGACGAACCTCTATCGGAACAGTCGTCGGCAGACCGGTCGCGCGCCATTCGTGGAGCTCGACAGCGCTGAGGACATCGTGTCTGTGGATCCAGTCCCCGATCCGTTGGAACGTTCGCGGCTGGAGGACGCCTTGAACAGTCTTTCCGAGGAGAACCGCTCGGTGCTGATGCTGGTCGTCATCGAAGGCTATACCTATCAGGAGGTTGCAACCGCGCTCGATATCCCGATCGGCACCGTTATGTCGCGTCTGTCACGCGCACGCCAACGGATAGGAGAGCGCATGAAGGCTGACAATGTCATTACGCTTCGGAGACCGAAATGAACGAGATCAACCAGACCGTGACCGAAGCGGATCTTCATGCCTATGCCGACGGGCAGCTTCCCGAACAAGCACGGGCGCGCATCGAGGCGTGGCTCAGCGACAATCCGGACGATGCCTCCAGAGTGGCGGAATGGATGGTACAAAATGCCGAGATCCGATCGCTCTTTGCAGCTTATGAAAAGTCCACGAACGCGGACATGGGGCTCGTCACCGGCCGCGGACGGCTCGCAAGCTGGCCGAAACGACTGGCGATTACGGCCGCGATTATGGCGGTTTTCGGCCTTGGGGCGCTGAGCGGCCATTACGGCCCGACGCTGTTTGAAAAGCCGGATCTGCAACTGACGGAACTCGAAACGCTTCCCAATGACGCCCGCAACGCCTTCCTGGTTTACGCCGGTGAAGTCCGTCATCCCGTCGAGGTCTTTGCCAATGAGGAGGCTCACCTCGCTACCTGGCTCGGCAAGCGGCTAGCCGTTCAGGATCTCAAGATTCCGGACCTGCAGGAGCTCGGCTTCAAGCTGGTCGGCGGTCGCCTGTTGCCCGTCGACGGCAGGCCGGGTGCGATGTTCATGTACGAGGATCAGGCAGGCGAACGCCTGACAGTACTCGTTGGGCGCAACGCGGATAACAGATCGACCAGTTTCCGCTTTGCCTCATCTGGCAATGTCGAAACCTTTTATTGGATCGAAGGCGAACTCGGCTATGCCGTGACCGGCGAGGTCTCGCGCGATGTACTGAGAAAGGTCGCGGAGGAATGCTACAGGCAGTTTCCGTCCTGATCTTCAGTGCAGCGGATCATTGGCAAGCTCGATCGGCTTGCCATGCGGCGTCGCCTCCGCCGCCCGCTGCCAGCTTTTCTGCAGATCGAGGATCCGGTCGGCGTCAGCGACGCCGCGTTTGACCAGGATCGCCGAAAGCGCCGCCACCCAGCAATCGAAGTAGTCGCCGCCGTCCTCGGCGCGGCCGGGCTGGTGCAACTCCCGGGATAGGGTCTCCGCCCACTCGCCCCAGGTAAAGAGGCCTCGCTCGTGCAGATGCACCGTCATGGCAAAGGCTTCCGCAGCCCATGGCTCAGAAAAAACCGGCTCGCCATCGGACGATTTGGGCAGTTGCGGCGAATGCGCCAGCGGCGAGCGCGTCTCACACTGGCTCAAGACAGTTCTCCCAGGCATCGATGGACACGCTGAGCGTCGGATCGGAGCCTTCGCCCCATATCTCGCCGCCATCGAACACGACCGTATAGACCCATTGTGGATTCTCGCCTTTCCCGTGCGCGTTGTCGTCTGGAAAGACAAAGGAGCCCTGAACCGCTTCCACCACACCGGATTTGGCGCGTGCATAGCGCGGCAGCCGCGTATGTGTCGTCGGGCTGAAATTTCGGGTTCGAACCCTGTCGCCTTCTGAGAAGCGGGGCGGCGTCGCCACTGGTCGGTCGCATGGACCGCCCTTGGCGATCACGCCCGCGACCATGTCGGCCTTGAGGACGCGCTTCGGCGTCGCTCCGTCCGTCTGCTTTTGGCCGGCATCGATCTCGTCGGCCGTCACGAAGCCATGGCGCTGCAGCAGCACCTCAAGCGCCCGCATCCAGATCTCGTAGTAGCTCGCGCCAAGATAATTCGCTGGCGGGATGTTTTCGCGGGCATGCCGGCTCTCGTCGATACTCCAGGCGCCAAACGCACCACTGGAAAGCGTAAGTCCAAGCGCGCGTTTCTCCCACTCTGCATGGAAATACGGCTCGTTCTTCTCGGGCGCGACGGGGCCGAAGCCCATCTGACCGCCAAGGTCGTGAGGGCCGTTCATGGCGCAGCTCCCGCCACAGCCGCGAGACCCGTCCCGATCATCGCGTCGCGGCTGACGAGATCGGCAAGCTGCTCCTCGCTCCACCCTTCCGTGCCTTCCGGTCGCTCGGGAACGACCAGATAACGCAGCTCCGCAGTCGAATCCCAAACGCGGATCTTCTTGTCCTCCGGCAACATCACGCCGAACTCAGCCAGCACGCCGCGCGGATCGATGACCGCCCGCGAGCGATAGGCGGGAGCCTTGTACCAGACCGGCGGCAGACCAAGCACGGACCACGGATAACAGGAGCAAAGCGTGCAGACGACGAGATTGTGTGTATCGGCGGTGTTGAACACGGCGCGCATATGCTCACCCTGACGGCCGCTATAGCCGAGGCTCGCGATGGCGGCCGTCGCATCACGCCGCAACCATTCGACAAATTTAGGATCACTCCAGGCCCTGGCAACGACGCGCGCCCCGTTGCGCGGGCCGACCTTCGTCTCGTAGGTCTCCACGATCGCATCGATTGCCGCTGGATCGATCAGCCCCTTCTCCGTCAGAACCGTCTCAAGCGCCCTCACCCGCGCCTGCATGTCGGTGTAGCGGTTGTCGTGGTGGTGGTCGTGGTCGTGATGGTGATCGTCGTCATGCACGAGATTTCCTCCTCCGCCAATCTGCAGCTATCCTTAGGCTCTTGCTTGCGTCTCGCCAAGGCCTCTTGCCGATGCAACTTTTCGGTTAAGTTCGATGCCATGAACATCCTGATTCTCGGTGCGACAGGCTTTATCGGTTCGGCGACAGCAGCCCGCCTGCTTGCGGATGGGCATCGTGTGACCGGCCTCGGACGCAACCCATCGCGCGCGCGCCTGAAATTGCCAGATATCAAATGGATAGCGGCTGATCTATCAAATATCCTGCGCGCAGAAGATTGGAGCGCAGTCATTGAAGGTCATGACGCCGTCGTCAATTGTGCCGGCGCTCTGCAGGACGGCCTTGCCGACGACCTGGCGGCGACACAACACAAGGCAATGCTGGCGCTCTACGACGCCGCACAGCAAGCGCGCCCTCTCATTGTGCAGATATCCGCACGGACGAACGGCGCCGCCGGCGAGCTACCGTTCCTGACAACGAAACGTCAAGCTGACGAAGCGCTCGCGGCAAGTGGCCTGCCTCATGTCATCCTGCGCCCGGCCCTCGTCCTCGGCCGCAACGCCCATGGTGGTTCGGCCCTGCTGCGCGCCCTCGCTGCCCTGCCCTTCAACATCCCGCTCGTTCATGCAGCAAGTCCGGTTGCAGCAGTCGCGCTTGATGACGTCGCGGCGGCGGTAGGCAGCGCTGTCGCGGGACAGTACCTATCAGGCACTGACGCGGATCTTGCATCGACCGAGCAATTGACGCTCGCCAAACTCGTCACCCTCCACCGGCAATGGTTGGGTTTGCCGCATGCAAATGTGGTTTGCCTGCCTGCCATCGTTGCCAGGCCGGTCACCTGGCTCGCAGACGCTGCCGGTCGCTTTGGATGGCGCTCACCCTTGCGCTCCACAGCCATGGTCGTCATGGCGGAAGGCATCCAACCAAGCGCCGGCAGTGACCCGGGTATTGCTATAGCGTCGGCGCGGGACATCCTGCGCATGAACCCGGCCGGCGTGCAGGATCTTTGGTTTGCCAGGCTCTATCTCCTGAAGCCGCTGATGATTGGCGCACTGTCGATCTTCTGGCTGCTGTCGGGTTTTCTGCCGCTGCTTGATATTCAACCTGCTGCCACACATTTCCTATCCCTGCTGCAGGCAGGCCCTGCCGCGTCGCTGACCGTCCTCACCTGCCTGATCGATATGCTGCTCGGTGTGGCTGTCCTCGTCCGGCCACTCGCCCGCCGAGCCATGCACGGCATGATGTTGGTATCGCTGGCTTATCTTGCCGGTGCCACCATCGTCGAACCTTCCCTGTGGCTCGATCCGCTTGGCCCTTTGGTCAAAGTCCTGCCGTCGCTCATGCTGACGCTGGCCACCCTCGCCATTCTGGATGAAAGATGATGCTCGAACAGTTGCTGCTTCTGGCACACGTGATCGGCGCGACGGTCCTGTTCGGCACGGGCGCCGGCATTGCTTTCTTCATGGTGCTTGCACACAGGACGCGGGATCCGAAGCTGATCGCTCATGTCGCAGGAACCGTCGTCATCGCCGATGCGCTGTTTACGGCGACAGCCGCGGTTCTCCAACCGGTGACAGGCTATCTACTGGCGAGACTGATCGGCTGGGAACTGACGGAGGGCTGGATCGCCCTTTCGTTGCTCCTCTACGTCTTTACCGGCCTTTTCTGGCTACCGGTCGTGGGTATTCAAATCCGTATCCGAAATCTTGCCCGCGCTGCCATCGCGGAGCGATCAGAGTTACCCGCGGCCTATTTCCGGCTTTATCGCATCTGGTTTGCCTTTGGATTTCCGGCGTTCTTCGCAGTTATCGGCATCCTGTGGCTAATGCTCAACAAACCGACGATCGCACTATTTTAGCATTGGCCAGAGGCTGAGCACCAACAACACGGCCATAGTGATGTTGAACCATTTGAGCCGTACAGGATCCGACAGCCAATCGCGCAGGGCCGAGCCGAACCCTGCCCAAGTCGACACGCTCGGAACGTTGACCAGCGCGAAGGCGAAGCCGACGATCAGGACGCTCGCGAGATAGATGTCCGGGATCGTATAGGTCGCCATCGCGGTCACCGCCATGACCCATGCCTTGGGATTGACCCACTGGAAGGCTGCCGCCGACAGGAACGACATCGGCTCCGCGCCGCTTTTGCCTTCGCCAAGAGTACGCGATGTCGCGATCTTCCAGGCGATCCAGGCAAGATAAGCGCCGCCGGCAAACTTCAGCGTCGTATAGAGCGCCGGCACCGTATGCAGCAGGGCCCCAAGTCCGAATCCTACGCCGATCAGCAAAGAGAAAAAACCTGCCCCGATACCCAGCATATGTGGAACGGTGCGGCGGAAACCGAAGTTCACGCCGGATGCGAAGAGCATCATGTTGTTGGGGCCCGGCGTGATCGATGTCGTGAAGGCAAACAGAACAAGAGCCAGAAATGTATCCAGCGGCATGAGACCTCCCGGAGGCCCGCTGTCGGTTGGCGGGCTCAGTTTGATTTAGGTCAACATAGCTGACCTAAATTCGTCATTCCACGTAATCATTGTCATGGTGACAGGATTGGTTGAAAGATTGCCGGGCCGTCCAATCTTCATCGAAAACGGAACGACCATCATGCAAGACGACGCCATCCCGACTATCCGCTTCCCGAACGGTATCGAAGTCCCGGCACTTGGCCAGGGAACCTGGAACATGGGCGAGGAACCTTCCGAGGCGAAGAGCGAGATGGAGAGCCTGCGGGCCGGCCTCGACCTCGGCATGACCCTGATTGATACAGCGGAAATGTACGCCGACGGTGGCGCGGAGAGGATCGTCGGCGAAGCGATCCGCAGTCGCCGGGAGGAAGTCTTTGTCGTCAGCAAAGTGTGTCCCTGGAGCGCCAGCCGATCGGGAACGATTGGTGCTTGCGAACACAGCCTCTCGCGTCTCGGCATAGATCGGATCGACCTCTATCTGCTGCACTGGCGTGGCGACCACCCGCTATCGGAAACCGTCGAAGCATTCGAAGAACTGAAGGCATCAGGCAAGATCGGCGCCTGGGGCGTTTCCAACTTCGACGAGGACGACATGAAGGAATTGCTCGGAGTTCCGGGCGGCCGCAATGTTGCGGCCAATCAGGTGCTCTACAACCTGTCGCGCCGTGGCATCGAATACGACCTGCTGCCTTGGTGCCAGGAGCGCCAAATCCCGGTTATGGCCTACTCGCCGATCGAACAGGGGCGGATCCTGCATCATCCGGAACTAATCCGCGTCGCCAAGGCCTACCAGGCGACTCCGGCGCAGGTGGCGCTTGCCTTCCTGCTGGAGCGCGACGATGTGATCGTTATCCCGAAGACGTCGAGCGCTGCCCGCGCAGCCGAAAACCGCGATGCCGTTTCGCTCGATATCACCGACGAGGATTGGGCAGCCCTTGATGCCGCTTTCCCGCCTCCTGCAAGAAAGAAGCCGCTGGAAATGCTCTGATCGCCAACGGCCTTAGATATCACTGCATGGTGACTTACATGCCCTGCGAGCCGCGGTTCATCGCTGCAATGCCGGTGCGGCAGACTTCGATGAGGCCGAGCGGCTTCATGATCGCCACGAACTGGTCGATCTTCGACGACTTGCCGGTCAGCTCCAGGATGAAGTGTTCGACGGTCGCATCGACCACCTTGGCATGAAAGGCATCGGCCAGACGGAGTGTCTCGGCACGGGTTTCGCCCTCGCCCACGACCTTGATCAGTGCCACTTCGCGCTCGATCGGCCGTTCCTGACCCAGTTCGCGGGCGCGCACCGTCAGGTCGACCACGCGGTGAACAGGCACGATGCGCTCGAGCTGGGCCTTGATCTGCTCGAGGACGTGTGGCGTGCCGCGCGTCACGATGGTAATTCGCGACAGGTGCGCCTGATGCTCAGTCTCGGAGACCGTCAGGCTCTCGATATTGTAGCCGCGGCCGGAGAACAGGCCGATGACGCGAGCAAGGACGCCCGGCTCGTTGTCGACGAGGACTGAAAGCGTGTGGCTTTCGGCTGCCGCCGTTTCCGGTGAAATGAAGTAGGCCGAGCCCGTTGGTTGTAGATGTGCATTCATGGTCTTGGGTTCCTCTTCCCGGAAATCAGACGAGCGCTCGGCCCTTGGCGTCGATGGCATTGGCAACGGCTTCGTCAGTCGCCTCGTCCGGCAGCAGCATCTCGTTATGCGCCTTGCCCGACGGAATCATCGGGAAGCAGTTGGCGAGATTGGCAACGCGGCAATCGAAAATGACCGGCTTCTTCACATCGATCATTTCCTGGATCGTCGCATCGAGATCAGCAGGCTTCTCGCAACGCAGGCCGACGGCACCATAAGCTTCCGCCAGCTTGACGAAGTCGGGCATCGCCTCTGTATAGGAGTTGGACAGGCGGTTGCCATGCAGCAGCTGCTGCCACTGGCGGACCATGCCCATGTACTGGTTGTTCATGATGAAAATCTTGATTGGCGCATTGTGCTGAATCGCCGCCGACATTTCCTGGATGCACATCTGGATCGAGGCATCGCCGGCGATATCGATGACGAGGCTTTCGGGATGCGCGATCTGTACGCCGAGTGCCGCCGGCAGGCCGTAGCCCATCGTGCCGAGGCCGCCCGAGGTCATCCAGCGGTTGGGCTTCTCGAACCCATAGAATTGTGCCGCCCACATCTGGTGCTGACCGACTTCGGTTGTGATGTAGGTATCGCGATCCTTGGTCAGCGCATAGAGACGTTCCAGCGCGTATTGCGGCATGATGACGTCGTTGCTCTTGGTGTAGGCAAAGGAGTTGCGCGCGCGCCAGCGGGTGATATCGGCCCACCAATCGGCGATCTGGCTCTTCTCCGGCTTCTTCGGCAGCGCCCGCCACAGGCGAACCATATCTTCCAGAACATTGCCGACATCGCCACGGATCGGGATATCGACGCGAACGTTCTTGTTGATCGACGAAGGATCGATATCGATGTGAATCTTCTTCGAGTTCGGAGAGAAGGCATTGAGACGACCGGTAATGCGGTCGTCGAAGCGTGCGCCGATGCAGACCATGACGTCGCAGTCGTGCATCGCCATGTTCGCCTCGTAGGAGCCGTGCATGCCGAGCATCTTCAGCCAGTTCTTGCCGGAAGCCGGATAGGCGCCGAGGCCCATCAGCGTCGAAGTGATCGGGAAGTCCGTCAGTTCGACCAGTTCACGCAGCAGCTTGGTGGCCTCGGGGCCGGAATTGACAACACCGCCGCCGCTATAGATGACCGGGCGCTTCGCATTCGCCATCAGTTCGACAGCCGCCTGGATCTGATTGAGATCGCCCTGGACCTTCGGCTGATAGCTTTTCTGGATCGCGTGTGCTGCCGGCGGCGTATACGTGCCGGTCGCAAACTGCACGTCCTTCGGAATATCGACGACAACCGGGCCGGGACGGCCGGACTGGGCGATGCGGAACGCTTCATGGATGATAGCAGCCAACTCGTTGACGTCCTTGACCAGCCAGTTGTGCTTGGTGCAAGGGCGCGTGATGCCGACCGTATCGCACTCCTGGAACGCATCCGAGCCGATCAGCGAGGTCGGAACCTGGCCCGTGAGGCAGACGAGCGGGATCGAATCCATCAGCGCGTCCTGCAGTGGCGTGACCGCATTCGTCGCACCAGGGCCCGACGTGACGAGCATGACGCCGACCTTGCCGGTGGAGCGAGAATAGCCTTCGGCGGCATGGCCGGCACCCTGTTCGTGGCGAACGAGGATATGCTTGATATCGTCCTGCTGGAAGATCTCGTCGTAGATCGGCAGCACAGCGCCGCCCGGATAGCCGAAGATGTGCTCGACGCCGTTGTCCCTCAGCGCCTGGAGAACGATTTCCGCTCCCGTCATCCGATTGCCTGCTGCCTGATTGTCCGTGCCCGTCATGTTTCTTTTCCGTTTTGACTGCTGGGATTTGAGTTTTGTGGTCCGGAAGCCCGAATTTCGGACATAAAAAAAGGCCCCTGAGGGAGCCTGTCATCTAGCGCATGGGTGGCTATCGCCGGATGGTTACACCATCCTGCCCATGCGCCTTCCCACCACGATAAGAGCTACTGCGATTTTCATGGGCCGAAGTGATAGACAGAAAATTTCGCATCGTCAACGCATGCCGCAATAAAAAATCGAGCAGCACCGCACCAGCCGAATGTGTGCGGGAACGGCCCCGCCTGTCGCAAAAAGACTTTCTTAAACGTTCGCTCATATCCTTCTTTGCTACCGCAGGGAGTAGCCCTTTGCTGAACAAGGACTTGCACACGTCAGGCAAGGCAGGCGAGCATGACCGCCGCGATGACCAGACCCCGGGCAACCGGCTTCTTGGTCGCGTCGTTGCGTGTAGCGGCTCTCGCGCCACAATCGCCGCCGTCGCCGAAGCCGGCGGCACCGAGCTGGCAGAACTGTGGTCGGTCGGCAGGCTTATTTCCATCAGCGTCGGTCTGAACCGTGTGGTCGCCCTCGTCTACGCCATGAACACCGGCAGCCACAGCTGGGGTGAAGGCGAAGACAACTATTTCCAGATCGAAACCGAACTGCTCGGCGAAGTCCGCGTTGACGAGGATGGCCGCGAGCAGTTCTCCACCGGCATCTCCCGCTATCCCTACCTTGGCGCCGTCGCGCACCGCATTCGCTCGACCGACTTGATGCGCATCTATGATGCCGGCAGCGGAGCAACGGCCGTCATCGGCAAGCTCACCCAGGACGAGAGCATTGATGCCGCCCTTCATATCCCTTCGATGCTGTCCAAGCATTTCGCCATCGTCGGCTCGACCGGCGTCGGCAAGTCGACGGCCGTCTCTCTGCTCCTACACAAGGCGATCGAGGCTGACCCGAAGTTGCGCGTCCTGATCCTCGACCCGCACAACGAATTTGCCGCCGCCTTCCCGAAGCACTCCGTGGTCATCGACACGGACACGCTCGATCTGCCGTTCTGGCTGATGAAGCTGGAGGAGTTCGCGGAGGTCGTCTTTAGAGGCCGAACCCCCATTCCCGAGGAAGTCGATATCCTGCGGGACCTGTTGCCGGAGGCAAAGCGCGCTTTCCGGGGCAGCGACAGCTCCCTCGTGCGACGCACGACCGAGAAGAGCTCTATCACCGCCGACACGCCCGTGCCCTACCGCATGGCCGATCTGCTCGCACTGATCGATGAGCGCATCGGCAGGCTTGAAGGCCGCAGCGAAAAGCCTCTTCTCCGATCGTTGAAGATGCGCGTCCTCGCCGCCATCAACGACCCGCGCTACCACTTCATGTTCTCCAGCAATACGATCAGCGACACGATCATGGAGACGGTGGCGGAGATATTCCGCATCCCCGGTGACAGCAGGCCGATTTGCACTTTCCAGCTGTCAGGCATTCCGTCCGAAGTCGTCAATTCCGTTGCGTCAGTCCTCTGCCGCATGGCTTTTGAAATCGCTCTATGGAGTGACGGCGCCATCCACATGCTCGTCGTCTGCGAAGAGGCGCACCGCTACATTCCCTCCGACCCGACTCTCGGCTTCGTTCCGACGAGGCAGGCAATCGCCCGCATCGCCAAGGAGGGCCGCAAGTACGGCGTATCGCTCGGGATCATCACCCAGCGTCCCGGCGAACTCGACCAGACGATCCTATCGCAGTGCTCGACGCTCTTTGCCATGCGTCTCGCCAATGATCGCGACCAGGAGATCATTCGCTCGGCCATTCCGAACTCATCCATCTCCACGACCAGTTTCATTTCCTCGATCGGCAACGGCGAGGCGATCGCCTTTGGCGAAGCAATCAGCGTTCCGATGCGAATGCGCTTCTCGCGCGTCGACGAACGCTACCTGCCCAAGGCCAACGGCGCCAACGTGAAGGTAAGCGAAGAGGATCCTGACAACGTCGACCTGCGCAAGATCGTGACGCGCATGCGCGCCGTGAGCGGTCCCGATATTTCGGCGTTCCAGCAAAGCTATTCATCCGCGATCCCGAGCGGTCCCTATGAGGACGAAGACGACTATGGTGACGACTTCGACGAGCCGGCAGTGTCCCCCTCCTACCCGTCGGTGCCAATGGCGGCCCCCTTACCGGCATCACCGCCACTTGCCCCATTCGAACCCTACCGCCGCGAGATGCTGCCGGGTGCGGGCTCGCAACGCGAGCCTTTCGCCGCCGCACCACGAGCAACTGTCGCGGCACCGGAAACGTCTATCGACAGTCGCCTCGAAGCCCTGAGACGCGAAATCCGCGGAGAAACATCGCCGGGACAAGGCGACAAGCCAACCGTCGCGGGAAGCATTCGCCGCGAACCCGGCATGTCCCTTCGTGACAGCATACTGAAAAAGCCTCTCAGCAGCCTAAATAACAAGGACTAGTGCCGCAGGCGGCTTCTACCGTAGGCGCTCCCAGCTTTCGTCCATCTGGTTGCGAAACCAAGTCATTTGCCGCTTGGCGTATTGTCGCGTCGCCGCCGCACCCCGCTCCAGCACTTCATCGCGCGTAAGCTCGCCTCTCAACATCGCCGCAATCTGCGAGACGCCGATGGCCTTCATCACGGGCATATCGGGCGACAGCGAAAGGGCAAATAGCGCCCTCACCTCCTCCTCGGCCCCCTGCGCCAGCATCTTCTCGAACCGGCCGTTGATCCGCTGGTGAAGGACAGCTCGCTCCGGCTCCACGACGATCCTGCGAGAAGTCGAAGGATCGACGATCACAGGGCCTGCCTGCGCCTGGAAATCGACGATCGATCGACCGGTCGCCTCAAGAATCTCCAGCGCCCTTACGATCCGCTGCCCATCCTGTGGGCGCAGACTGTCGGCGACCAATGGATCGCGCTCTTGCAGTTGTCGATAGAGTTCCTCTGGCCCTTCCGACTGCAACAGGGAACGGAGCCTGTTGCGCAACTCGTCCGGTATCACAGGCATATCCGAAAGCCCGCCGGTCAGCGCCTTGAAGTAGAGACCCGTTCCGCCCACGAAGATCGGTTTGCGGCCACCGGCGCGGAGGCGCTGCAGAAGATCCGTGACATCCCGCAGCCAGGCGCCCGTCGAATAGGCTCGACTCGCCGGGACGTGACCGTAGAGGTGATGCGGTACGCCTTGCATGTCCTCCTCTGAAGGTCGCGCCGTCAACACACGCAGCGTGTCATAGACCTGCATGCTGTCAGCGTTGATGACGACGCCGTCGTGCTGTTTCGCCAGCTCAACGGCCAAGGCGGACTTGCCGCTGGCGGTCGGCCCGGTTATCAGGATCGCGTTCACCGCGCTCAGAAGGTTTTCCATCATGGCCCTCGTTGCCACGCTTGTTGCCAATCCGTCAAATCCTGTTCTCACGCCTCAGATTGCCGAGCAGGCATTCGACGCGGCGAATGCTTCGGGCCTTTACTGGCTTGCTGACGGAATCGCTTGCGATATCGCGCTGAGAGACGGGACGGACGTTGAAGCCGCCCGAGCCAACATTGTCGCTGTCATCAGCAGCGCGGCCATAGACCTCGTCATCCAGAATGCCGAGACACGCCGTAAGCGGCTTCTGATCGCCGACATGGACTCCACCATGATCGGCCAGGAATGCATCGACGAACTCGCCGCCGAAGTCGGGCTAAAAGAAAAAGTGGCAGCCATTACCGCTCGTGCAATGAACGGCGAGATCGCCTTCGAGCCAGCCCTTCGCGAGCGCGTCGCACTTTTGAAAGGGCTGCCGATTTCCGTCGTGGACGATGTCATTGCCAAGCGCATCACGCTAACGTCAGGCGGTCCGGAACTGATCACCACGATGAAATCGAAGGGACACTATACGGCGCTAGTCTCCGGCGGCTTCACCGTTTTCACCGGCCCCATCGCGAAGACGCTCGGTTTCGATGAAAACCGCGCGAACGTTCTTCTAGCAGAGAACGGCGTCCTCTCCGGCTTCGTCGCTGAACCCATCCTTGGCAAGCAAGCCAAGGTCGATGCACTGAACGACATTGCAGAAAAGCTCGGAATTTCGCCAGAAGAAGCGATCGCCGTTGGCGATGGGGCAAACGACCTCGGCATGCTGCATCTGGCAGGCTCAGGCGTGGCACTACACGCCAAGCCAACCGTTGCCGCGGAAGCGAAGATGCAGATCAACCACGCGGACTTGACGGCGCTGCTCTATATCCAGGGCTATCGGAAGACGGATTTCGTGTCACCATGACAGTAATCGCGACGACGGATCGCCTGCTTCTGCGCAATTGGACCGACGAGGATCGGCCGCTTTTCCACGAGATCAATTCCGATCCTGAAGTGATGGAATTCTTCGCCTTTCGTCGCGACCGCGCTGAAGCAGATTCGATGCTGGACGATATTCGCGATGCCATTGCTACTACAGGGCTTGGCTTTTACGCCATCGCCCTGAAGGAAACCGATGAGCCGATCGGCTTTTGCGGCCTCTGGAAACCCGAACTCGAACCGTTCCTTCCGGCCGGCACGATCGAGGTCGGCTGGCGTCTTGCGAAGCGGCATTGGGGCAAGGGATATGCGACGGAAGCGGGAGCGGCGGCACTTCGCCATGGCTTCACCCAGTTCAATTCTCCCGAGATCGTCTCCTTCGCAGTGGTGGACAATCATCGTTCCACCGCCGTCATGCGCCGACTGGGCCTGCATCACGAACCGGATCGCGATTTCGACCATCCCCGCGTTCCCGACACGCATCCGCATCTGAAACGCCACGTTCTCTATGCGATTAGCCGTCACCAGTGGAAGCAAGCAGTCGGCTGACGCCGATTGTCGCTGCGCGCAAGAGACTATGGAAAGTCGCCCCATCTGCCATCATCATTGACGCAGACATGGGAAGACGGGACCGTTCAGCAGTTCCTGAAGCGATAAACCACCCGCGTCTTGTTATTCCATCGGCACCGCCACAAAACGCAGGTCGCCATTCGCCGAAGCGATCATCATCTGTGCATTGCGCCGCCCTTCCTGCTTCAGCGACTGCACCTTCGCGGCAACAGCCTCCGGCGAGCGCATGAACTCCTGCGCCACCTCGACGATCACGTCGCCGGGCTTCAAGCCCTTTTCAGCAGCCAGCGAGCCAGGCGCGACCTCAGCGACAAGCACGCCGTCAACGCTTTCGGCAATGCCGAAGGTCTTGCGCGTCTCGGCGCTGAGCTCCGAAAGCGAGAGGCCGAGTACATTCTTGGGATTCGTTGCATCCGGCGTTGCCTGGTCCGCCTTACCCTTGCCATCCGGCATTGGCTGGCTCTGCTGGTCATCAGGCTCGTCCATATCCTGATTTTCATCAGGATCCGGATTGATTACACCCTTGTTGGAGTCGGCATCGTTCGAGGCGGCCTGATCGCTATCTTCAAGGCGCCCGAGCTTCACCTTCACGGTCTGCTCCTTGCCATCACGAAGTACGACGACGTCCACTTCCTTGCCGACCGGGCTTTCCGCCACGACGCGCGGCAGGTCACGCATCTCATTGACCGGCTTGCCGTCGAATTTCAGAATGACATCGCCCGCCTTGATCGAGCCGTCATCGACCGGACCGCCCTTGATGACGCCGGCCACCAGCGCCCCCTTGGCGCTCGAAAGGCCGAGGCTGTCGGCAACATCGTCGGTAACCGGCTGGATACGCACGCCGAGCCAGCCGCGGCGCGTCTCGCCAAACTCGCGCAACTGCTCAACGACACCAGCCGCCAGTTCCGACGGCACAGAGAACCCGATACCGATCGATCCGCCGCTCGGCGAAATGATCGCCGTGTTGATGCCGATAACCTCACCCTTCATGTTGAAAAGCGGACCACCGGAATTGCCCTTGTTGATGGCCGCATCCGTCTGGATGAAATTGTCGTAGGGGCCGGCGTTGATGTTGCGTCCGCGTCCCGAAATGATGCCGACGGTCACGGACCCACCGAAGCCGAAGGGATTGCCGATCGCCATGACCCAGTCGCCGATGCGCATCCCACTGGAATCACCGAATTTGACGGCCGTCAGCGGTGCCTTCGGCTCGACCTTCAGGACAGAAAGATCGGTCTTCGTATCGGTCCCGATCAGCTTCGCCTTCAGCTTGGTGCCATCGGCGAAATTGACTTCGATGTCGTCGGCCCCCTCGATCACGTGATTGTTCGTGACGATGTAGCCTTGCGGATCGATGACGAATCCGGAACCCAGCGAATTGACGTTGTGGTTGCCGCCCTTATTGCCCTTCTGCTTGTTGAAGAAGTCGTTGAAGAACTCCTGGAAGGGCGAACCGTCAGGCGCGCGCGGTGCCGGACCAACGCCCTCGTCGTCCTTGACATTCTGTGACGTCGAAATGTTCACGACGGCGTTGAGAAGCCCTTCGGCGAGATCCGCAACAGATGCCGGCCCGTTCATCGGCGGCGTGCCCTGTGCGTGGACTGCGCCTGTGAACCCAATGTTAGCCAGAAGTGCGGCGCCGGCCAGGAGAGCGAGCGATCGTCTGAAGGTCGGGCGGGTCGTCGGGGCCATCAAGCATCCTCATTTCAAATAAAACGCACTCAGAGCACCAGCATAAGGCGGAATGATGGAGGGTGAAATCACCTTTTCGCGAAATCCCGCGCAATCTATCCGCCGCGCTCGCCACCATCATGTCGCAACGCAAAAAGGGCCGGCAAAGCTGCCGGCCCTTCGTGTTTTTGCAGGTCCCGATGCGTCGATCAGTTCGCCGGCGCCGTCGGCATTGCCGGCGACGCGTTTCGTGGCGCGCCGCTTGCGTCGTTGAAGAAACGGAAGAACTGCGAGTTTGGCGAGATCACCAGCGTCGTGTCCTGAGAAGTCAGAGCCGTGGAATAGGCTGCCATCGAGCGATAGAACTCGAAGAAAGCGGGATCCTTGCTGAAGGCATCCGCAAACAACCGGTTCCGCTCGGCATCGCCTTGGCCGCGCAGGATTTCGGAATCACGCTGCGCATCGGCAGTGATCTCGACCACCTGCCTGTCTGCGATCGCCCGGCGGCGCTGGCCCTCTTCCGTACCCTGCGCGCGCAGGAGTTCAGCTTCGGCAAGACGCTCGGCGCGCATGCGGTCATAGGTCTTCGGCGCAACTTCACGCGTCAGATCCGTACGACGGATGCGCACGTCCTGAATGTTGAGGCCGAGGTCTTCGGCATCGCGATGCAGATCGTCGCGAACCTCAAGCATCATTGCCACACGCTCTTCCGACAGCGCAGCATCGAAGTCGCGCAGACCGTAGACACGGCGTAGCGAAGAATCGAGCTGGGTACGAAGGCGCGCTTCCGCTGCCTCGCGATCGCCCGAGACGGTTTCGCGGAACTTGCGCACGTCTCTGATGTCATAGACTACGAAGGCATCGACATCGAAGGTCGCGCCACCGCGAACCTGGACGCGAATGTTGTCGAGGTCGAAGCGGAGTGCCTGTCTTTCGACGATCTGGACGCGGTCGGCATCCATGAACGCAAACGGCAGCTTGAAGTAAATACCCGGCTCGGTCTTTACCGACTGGATCTGGCCGAAGCGGACAACGATTGCCTGCTCACGCGCGTTCACCACGAAGACCGAAGAGTAGAGCGCAACCAAGACGACGGCGAGGATGCCGAGAATGAGAGGAAGCCTGTTCGATGTCATGGCTCAACCTCCCTGCTGTGCCGGTTTGCCGATCTCGTTCAGCGGAAGATAAGGCACAACCCCCTGCTTCTCGTCGATCACGACCTTCTTGGAATTCTTCAGGACTTGCTCCATCGTTTCGAGGAAGAGGCGCGTCCGGGTGACATCAGGCGCCTTCGCGTATTGTTCGTTGATCGACGCGAAGCGCTGCGCCTCACCTTCAGCTTCCTTGACGACGCGGTTCTTGTAGGCTGCCGCGGCTTCACGGATCTGGGCGGCGTCACCGCGCGCCTGACCGAGCTTCTGGTTGGCGTACTGATTGGCCTCTTCGACCAGTCGCTGCTTGTCCTGGTCGGCACGCTGCACTTCTTCGAAGGCATCGGCAACTTCACGCGGCGGCGCCACGTCCTGGATCGTCACGGCGCCGATGGAGATACCAGCCCTGTAACGGTCCATAGTTCCCTGGACGATATTGGCGACTTCGGTCTCGATCGGTTGACGATTGTCCCGGAATGCGTCCTGGGCAGGACGGCGACCGACGACTTCTCGCATGGCGCTTTCGGCGACCTGTTGCAGGGTTTCGGCCGGATTCTCGACGTTGAAAAGATAGGCCTTCGGATCGCTGACCGTGAAGAAGACGGAGAATTGAACGTTCAGGATGTTCTGGTCGCCGGAAAGCATCAGGCCGCTCGGCGAAGAGGAGGACGTCGATGCGGCGCCAATGTTCTGCTGCTGCATCGTCACCTTGACGATTTCGACGGTTTCCATCGGCCATAGGTGGAAATGCAGGCCAGGTGTGGAAATCTCTTCCTTCGGATTACCGAAACGCAATTCGACGCCACGCTCATCCGGCTGGACGATGTAGATGCACTGGAAGAGCCAGAACACCACCAAAATCGCAGCGACAATGACGAGCACGCCGCCGTTGAACCCACCGGGCACAATGTTGCGCAGCTGATCCTGTCCGCGCCGGATGATATCCTCGAGATCGGGCGGCCCGCCCTTGCCGCCCCCGCGCGGGCGATTGGGTCCTTGCCCCCATGGTCCCTGATTGTTACCGCCGCCGCCCCAAGGACCGCCGCCGCCATTCTGATTGCTCCAGGGCATCAAAACCTCGTTATTCGTTAAACTCTCGATCGCCGAACCCGCGGGGGCGGCGGATATTGGCAATCGTGACCGTTATAGGTATCGCCGCAGCGGCTTTCAACGCAGCATGAGGAACTTGGCGATATTTATTGGAAAATAGTTGGTTTTCAGCGCTTAACGCCTGTCATAGACGACGAATCTCGTAGGATAGTTATCCTTGTCGCCTGCTGGCACATCGATCGTCTCCGTCACCTTCCAGAGCGTCGGGTCAATCGCGGGAAATGAGGTGTCGCCTTCAACGAAGGTTTCGATGTGCGTCACACACAGTCGATCGGCTAGATTGATGGCCTGCGCGTATATTTGGCCACCACCGATGATGCAGATTTCGCCCTCGCCACTCTGCGCGGCAATTTCCTCGGCACGATTGACGGCTTCGTTCAGCGAACCGGCCATGCGCACGTCCCGATGGTCGATCGCTGTCGCCTGTCGCGAGATGACAACATTCGCGCGTCCGGGCAACGGTTTGCCGATCGAGTCATACGTCTTGCGACCCATAATGACAGGCTTGCCCAGCGTCAGCGCCTTGAATCGTTTGAGATCGGTGGATAGCCGCCAGGGCATGTCCCCGTCCCGCCCGATGATGCCGTTCTTGGAGATTGCAACCACGATGGTCTTGCGAATTCCCGACATAGATGTCCCTGATCAGACCGCGATCGGCGCCTTGATGCTGGCATCGGCCTCATAGCCGATCAGCTCGAAATCATCGAAATTGAAGCCGAAGATATCTTTCACTTCGGCGTTGATCCGCATGAACGGCAACGGCTTGGGCGTGCGAGTGAGCTGCAGTTTCGCCTGCTCGAAGTGGTTGTGATAGAGGTGCGCATCGCCGAGCGTGTGGACGAAATCGCCGAGCTTCAGCCCCGTCACCTGCGCCACCATCATCGTCAGCAGTGCATACGAGGCAATGTTGAAGGGCACACCGAGGAAGATGTCGGCAGAGCGCTGATAGAGCTGGCAGGAGAGCTTTCCGTCGGCGACGTAGAACTGGAACAGGCAATGGCACGGCGGCAACGCCATCTCATCCACCTCAGCTGGATTCCACGCCGAAACGATATGCCGGCGCGAATTCGGATTCTTGACGATGCCAGCAACGAGATTGGCGATCTGGTCGATATGGCCGCCATCGGGAGCCGGCCAGGAGCGCCACTGAGCGCCGTAGACCGGTCCGAGCTCGCCGTTCTCGTCGGCCCATTCGTCCCAGATCGATACGCCATTATCCTTGAGGTAGCCGATATTGGTGTCGCCGCGCAGGAACCAGAGAAGTTCGTGGATGATGGAACGCAGGTGCAGCTTTTTTGTCGTCAGAACCGGAAAGCCTTCCTGCAGGTCGAACCGCATCTGATAGCCGAATACGGAACGTGTGCCCGTGCCCGTGCGGTCCCCGCGATCTGTTCCGTGTTCCATCACATGCTTCAAGAGATCGAGATACTGCTTCATCGTCCGCCGCCGATTCCGTTCCTTACCTATTTAGGCGCTTTGACCATCGAAACCAATCGCCGCGCTGTCTTTATCCCGGCAAATCTCCGCCCCTGCCTGTCAGAATGCAACCCGCGACGCGGAGCACTTTCAGGTTATTGTCAGCTTCACATGTCTCCTTGTGCTCGGCGCGGGGGCGCTCCACGGGGAATCAGCATCATCGGGATGCCGGCGGCAATGTCGCCGACCACTCTTGGGGCCAGCCGCAAGTTTCGGGGGAAATGATGGCCGACAGCCCAGTACGATTGCAGCTACGAGCAGAGCGGCGCGACGAAGTATTCGCCCAGCAGGATCAGCCCATCGGCGACTTCACATTCAATGCGAAGGTCGCCGATGTTTTCGACGACATGGTCAGCCGATCCGTGCCGTATTACGAAGAAATGCAGCGGATGGTCTGCGAGCTGGCGCAGGACTACGCCAAACCGAAGACCAATCTCTACGACATCGGCTGTTCGACGGCGACCACGTTGCTCACCCTCGACCGAGTGATCGATCCGACCGTCAATTTCATCGGCGTCGACAATGCCCCTGACATGCTGGAAAAAGCGGCACAAAAAATCCAGCAAGCAGACACCCAGCGACCGATGGACCTGAAAGTCGTCGATCTTCACCAGGGTCTCTATATGGAGAACGCCAGCGTCGTAACCATGCTGCTGACGCTGCAGTTCATTCGCCCGCTCTTTCGCGAGCGCGTGATGAGGATGATCTTCTCCGGCCTGAACGATCAGGGTTGCCTGCTGCTTGTCGAGAAGTTGACCAGCGAGAATACCGCCTTCAACCGCCTGTTCATCCAGCACTATTACGACTTCAAGCGACGAAACGGCTACTCCGAAATCGAGATATCGCAGAAGCGCGAAGCACTCGAAAACGTGCTCATCCCCTATCGTCTGGAAGAGAACATGCAGCTTCTGAAGGAAGTCGGCTTTCGCAGCGTCGAGGTCTTTTTCCGCTGGTATAATTTCTGCGGCATCATAGCCGTCAAGTGAGGCTGGGCGCCAACATGAAAGCAACCATGATCCACATCGGGAACTTCTTCTTCAAGTACCGTAACCAGGCGTTTCCGCTCATAATTGTCGCCCTGTTTCTGATGTCGCCGCCACCGGCGGAAATTGGCGGAAGCGTTACGGCCGAGCGTGTCAAAGACGTGATCGCGCTTCTGGTCGTGTTTTGCGGCCTGGCCCTGCGGGCAACGGTGATCGGCTACGCCTATATCCAGCGGGGCGGTTTGAAGAAGCGCGTCTACGCCAGCGACCTCGTGACGGAAGGCATGTTCGGTGTTTGCCGCAATCCACTCTATGTCGGAAACATGCTGGTCTACGCAGGGGTCTTCCTGCTGCACGGAAATCCTGTCGTCGTGATCGTCGGCATAGCTCTCTTCATGTTCATCTACCAATGCATCGTCTATGCTGAGGAAGCGTTCCTCGAAGACAAGTTTGGAGATGCATATCGGGCCTACTGCGCGGACGTCCCTCGCTGGATGCTTCATTTCAGCAACTTTGCGCAGGCAACCCATGGGATGGTCTTCAATGTGAAGCGAGTAATCGCGAAGGACTATTCGACTGTCTCTGCCGCGCTGCTGGCTGTTCTTCTGATCGAGATTTACCGGGTTGCAGGTGCAGCCAATGCGCTGCCTCTCCCCTACATCTCTCTTCTTGGCTTGTTTATTGCCGTCGTGGGAGCCGCGACCGGAATGGTCAGTCTGCTCAAGAAGCGTGGTATCTTCAACGATCCGAAAGCCATCTCTTAGAGCGGCCAGCAACCTTTTCTCTTTCCTGCTCCGCTACGACACGGTTTTGTGACGACGCCTCTTCCCATACGAAACGGAAAACACTATATCAGCCATGCCGGTCTTCGGATCGGCTATGGCGATAAATGAGCGGTGTAATAAACCTATTGGACCCGGGGGCGGTACCCGGCGCCTCCACCAAAAACCGGCGGCCTTGCAATGAGATGGCCGGCTTTTGATGGGGGCGAAACAGGATCGACAAGGGTGTAAAGATCGTCTTTTTGCTCGGCATTGTACCGCCGTTATCGGGCTAAAATTGTAGTTGCAAACGACAACTATGCGGAAGCTCGTCTCGCTGCTTAATCGCGGTGTGACACTTCAAATAAAGCCCTAGTGGTTCGCACCTCTAGGCGGGGTCCGAAGGCACCTGGCAACAGAAGCCTTCACCTTCTCCCTTGTGCGCAAATCATGTATGGTTTGATCAAGCATGAATCGGCTCAGGCCTTTTCGAGGGCGTCTTGGCATGCCATACAGCCCTGGGAAACGAGTCCGAACCTAAAGAAAGACAGGAAAGCATGGGGCAGGATCACATCCGTTACGACATTCTGGCACAGGACGCACTGCGTGGCGTCATCCGCAAGGTTTTGTCTGAAGTTGCCGCGACGGGCCGCCTGCCGGGCGAGCATCATTTCTTCATTACCTTTCTCACGGGCGCGCCGGGTGTTCGCATTTCGCAACACCTGAAGTCGAAATATCCGGAACAAATGACAATCGTCATTCAGCACCAGTTCTGGGAATTGAAGATCACTGAGACCACCTTCGAGATTGGCCTTTCCTTTTCGGACGTTCCGGAGAAGCTGTTCATTCCGTTCAACGCTATCCGTGGCTTCTACGATCCCTCCGTCAACTTCGAGCTGGAATTCGACGTACCTCTCGCTGACGCAGACGAGCTTCCGGACGCTGAAATCACTGCTTATCCGGTCTCGCCCGAGAAGGCCGAGGAAACGCCCGCCAGCAAGGCGGATGGCGAGGAAAAGAAGCCCGGTTCGGTCGTCTCGCTCGACGCCTTCCGAAAGAAACAGTAAAACGAAGGGAAGCAATTGCTTCCCTTTTTCAATTCCGATCGAGGCCAGCCGTGACCGCCGAAGTCGTCAATCTCCGTCAGTTCAAAAAGAAACAGACCCGCGCCGAGAAAGAGAAACTGGCGGAGCAAAACCGCATTTCTTTCGGCCGCACCAAGGCCGAAAAGCAGCTCACGAAGGCCCTCAATGAGAAGGCCGAACGCTCTCATCAGCAAGGCCGGATCGAGAAATCCGAAGACGACATATGAGCGTCCCGAGAAGCGAAAAAGATTCTCACATCAGTCAGTTGGCTGGTTTTCTGGAATCATTTCGTCAGCACGTTGGATCGAATTCTGAAGCCTTGCGATGATCCGCAAGCACTCCGCTACTCTGCACGGCCACCGCACCAGCTTTTCCCTGGAAGACGAATTCTGGACCGAGCTGAACGCGATTGCCAAGGCTCGCGCCGTCCCGCTCGCAGCCCTGATCTCCGATATTGACGATCAACGGCAGCCGGAGAGCAACCTCTCCTCAGCGCTGCGCCTTCATGTCCTTCACTGGCTGAAATCCAAGGGCGCGGGCTAGGTCATTTCCCTGGTTTCGGCAGGCCCGGTACCCGAATGTACGGATTGTTCGGATCGTCGGGGAAGCTTCGCTCGCCAAGGCCTTTCGACACGACATTCCTTGCAAGAACGCCGTCTTTGCCGAAGAGATAGTCCATGCCAGCGCAAAGGTGTGCAAGCTCCCTGTAGTCGAACCATGTGGACTCGGTCTGTGCCAGAAAATTCGCATAAGCCGCTACTGCGGCATCTGCACACCGGGCAACCCGGGTATCGTCTTGAAATTGAGAGAGTTCTCGGGGGGAACGGCAAGCTGCTCTTGAGCACGTCGCGCAGCATCCGCGGCAGCCTTCTCTTCCGCCGCCTTCGCGCGTGCTTCGGCATCGGCTTTGGTTTTTGCCTCTGCTTCGGCCTTTGCTTTCGCTTCGGCCGCCTGCCTCTCGCGCTCGGCTTGTGCGGCCAAAGCTCTCAGACGCTGCTCTTCGGCCCGTCGTTCTGCCTCGAAGGCTGCAGCCTTTTGGCGCTCTGCGTCATTGAACTTGTAGAGAGCGACTTCGCGGCGCAACCGCTGCTTTTCCAGAACGT
The DNA here is from genome assembly GCF_964254185.1 of Rhizobium sp. LjRoot258. NCBI lineage: Bacteria > Pseudomonadati > Pseudomonadota > Alphaproteobacteria > Hyphomicrobiales > Rhizobiaceae > Rhizobium > Rhizobium sp. LjRoot258. The sequence continues at coordinate 2,221,673 of NZ_CAXUST020000001.1, forward strand.
TTGACTGCAAACGCTCGACACGCCGGCGTTCACGCTCGAAGGCACGCAGCGACAAATAGCCGGTGATATCGGTGACATCCATGGTTCGTCCAGGTGACGCGAGCAGTCCCGAAAAGTCGAGGCGTACGGCGGGCTCCGCGCCCGCAAGCACCTCGCCGCTCGGATTGAGCGCAATGTTGAGCGACGCGTTGATGCGCTCCTGCGGCAGATCAATCTGGCCGTTGCCAACAACCGTCGCCTGATCGGTCGTCACGGTGACGTTCTGAAAGCGCAGAACCCCATCCGTCACGTTGAATGGAATAGCCGCCGGCGGCAGTTTCGCCTCGCCGTTGTTGAGCAATGTCTCAACGATCGGATGAACCTTGCCGGCGTTCAACTGGTCCTGCATCGGATCGGTCGCAGCCAGCAACGGCGCCAGCATGCCGAGATTGAGACCGCGAACACTGGTATCCCCAAGCCGAAGCTCGCCGGAGCCGTTCAGCGAACCGACGATGTCCTTCATCGACTTGCCGGAGGCTTCCGTGGAGAGTGACAGCCCGAACTTGCCATTTGCGACGGGCGCTCCGTCGCGTGACCACACGACACCAGCCAAATCGGCATCCGTCACCGCCAACCTGGTCTGGAAGAAGCCTGTCCCATCGGCGTTGGTAAAGAGCAGGCTGCCGTTGAGGCTGCCACCACCCCAGCCGCCCTTGATATCGTTCAGCTGCAGTTCGTCGCCCTTGTAGGCCACATCCGAGGTGAAATCCGAAATAGCACCCGACCAACCGGGCCAGAATTGCTTGGCGGAAAGCTTGAGGGTGACGTCCATGTCCGTGAAAACTGGCAAGCCCAGCGCGCCGGCCGACAGATCGCCGGTCGCCGCATCCGTCATTGGCCCGTAGATGGCTTCTCCCAGCCACGCTGCATCGGCCTTCGACAGCGCCAATTCACCCGTTGCCGTCGTCTTCTCCGCTTTGCGGTCAACGGTCAGCGCGCCATTGAACTCATTGTCGGCGGCATGGCCGGCGATGTCAGCAAAAGCAATCTTGTCGCTATCAATGGTCGCGTTTGTCGTCAGCTTGAACGGCAGGCCGGTGCCCATCTGCGGCACGGCGATACCGTTCATGACAAGATACGGATCAAGGTCCGCACTTTCCAGGGACACTGCAAGCTGTCCGTTCATGAAGGCTTGCGGGCGAACATCAACCTTCCCGCCGGCCGTAAAAGAGGTACGATCAGTGGCAAACGTCAGTTGCGCATCGGCGGGATCGGTTCCCTCTGCCTGCACCTTGAGGGTCAAGCGCCCGTTGGCATCGGCTTCGACCGGCAACGGATCGAGACCGGCCTGCCCGAACAGGATGGAGGTGACGCTGTTTTCGAGCGTCGCCTCAAGGCTCGTCGTGCCCTTGCCTGTCAGCGCCAGAAGATCCGACATGCGGTAGTCGAGATTGACACGACTGCCGTTGCTCACCCCGGCCAACGTCAGGGTCAGACCGTCGCCCTCGTCACCACCGAGCGTCAACGCTCCGCGCAGTGCGGTATTCGTGTACCACGCGGCGTTACGAACGAGCCGGTCCATGACCGGATGCGGCGGCAAATGCTGCTTCAGCATCGTGAAGAACGGGCCCGGATCGGCCGATTTGAAGGTGATTTCCCCAGAGCCCTTGTAGTCGAGCAGCGATCCTTCGGCGCGGCCGGTCGCTGTCACTTCGGCACCCGCCAGATTCTTGACGGAAAGCTTCGCGACCGCGAGAGCGCCATCGGCAATTGCAAAACTTGTCTCGACATCGGCCGCTTCAACGCCAAAGGCTGTAAACTTGTCGGCCTTGAACTGTGCCTTGATTTTGTGATCGAGCACGTTGTCGCCGGCATCCTGACCCGTGAACAATCCTGTCAGCGCACGCAGCGCATCCAGATCGAGTGCATCGCCGGCAAGCGCTACATCCAGCGTCGGCGCCTGATTGGCCACCACCTGGCGGTCCAGCCTGCCCTTGAGCGTCGCCTGCCCAACGGCAATTTCCAGGTTGCTGAATGTCTGGCGGTCGTGCGTGAGGCTAACATCTGCGGAAAAACCCGCCTGCCGCAGTTGCCGGATCGCGGGATCCACGGAGCCTGCAAGCCAGGCCGCAAGGCCAGTGGGCTGATTGGATGCCACTGTGATCTGCCCAACGAAGGATGCCTGCCCCTGCAGATTGAGCTTGCCTTGGCCTTCCACCTGCGTACGACCCGGCAGCGTGCCGACCACATTGTCGATCGTCCAGCCCTTGCCAGCGGGTTCGACATCGAGTTGAATGTCGCGGATTGTCGTGTCTCCGGCAACGATCGCCGGCAATCGAACGCTCGCCTTACCCGGCACCTGCGGCACCGGCACTTGCGAAACAATCTGGATCAGCGCGTTCAAGCGCTGCCGGGCTGAAAGGCCGGGATCACGGGTGGTCTTGCCGTTCGCACCTTGATTGCCGATGCGATTGACATCGATCTGCTGGCCGTTCGCAATCAGCAGGAATTGCGGCTTGCTTCCGGTGTCGAGCGTCGCCTCCCCGGTGACGACGTAGGGATCGTCTGTCGCCCCGACCTCCAAACGATATTCCGGTATCCGAACGCTCTCGTTGGTAAGTTCGAACTTCCCTTTCAATCGCGGAGGCACATCGGCCTTGTCGGCCTTCTTGCCATTCCGGTTCTCGATCGAAGCCGACACCGTTCCCTGATAGTTCGGTTTGCGGTCGACCAGCTTCAATTCCCCGTCGAGATCGACCGTCACCGGCTGCTTATCGGGCTGCAGCCGCGTGCGCATCCGCAGGATTCCGTTCTCATCCAGCTGATTACTGGCAATCGTGAAGCTGCCATGCGCCCCATCCAGAGCCGCATCGCCCTCGATCCGCCATGGACCGGCAAGCGACTTTGCCGACATTTCGGCATTCAGGCCCGTAATGTGCCGCGACCGTCCCGACTGATCGTCGATGAACTGAACATCGCCGCCACTGACGTGAACATTCTCGAGAACAACCGTCCTGGCTGGAATTTCAGGTCGGCTGCCGCGGGTCCAGTCGAGTGTGCCGTCTTTCAGGAGCCTCAGCTTCACCTTCGGGTTGACCACGCGCATGTCGAATATCAGCGCCTCGCCCGAGAGGAATGGCGCGAGTTCCGCATCCATCGAGAACTGTTCGACCTGCACGATCGGCGATCCGTCAAGCTCCTGCCCGACGCGCACGTCATGCAGGGTCACGGAGGGAAACGGCAGCAGCCGCGCATCCACCGCACCGTGGACGATGACCTTCTTGCCGATGATCCGGCTCGCCTGATCCTCGAAATTCTTTCGAAAGTCCGTCCAGTCGATAAACAGCGGCGCCAGCAGCGCCACGAACAGCGCCACGACAATCACTCCGCCCAAAAAGACGAGGAACCGGCCTACCAACTCAACAATTCTCCATTTGGGAATCCATCGCGGACACTAGAGCATGATACCGAAAGCTGTGAAGCAGCTTTCCGGCAACATCGTGCTCTATTTACTTGATTTCGGGATGAATTCGCCTCACGCCCGGTCATTTCCCTCTCAGTCGGTCTCGCCTGAGAGACAAAGCCCAACAGAGTGTTCGTTTTCAGGCAAGGTGGAATATCTTGCCCGGATTGAAGATATCATCCGGATCGAGCGCCTTCTTGACCTGCCGCATAAGGTCGACCGTGCCGCCAAGCTCCTCTTCAAGGAACGCCATCTTGCCTTGGCCAATGCCGTGCTCTCCGGTGCAGGTACCGTCCATCGCCAAAGCGCGGGCGTTGAGCCGGCCGACAAAGGCTTCGGCCACACCAATACCCTCCTGCGTCTTATCGTCGAACAACAGGAGCACATGGAAGTTCCCGTCACCGGCATGCCCGACGATCATCGCCAGAAGACCATGTTCCTCGATATCGGCCTGCGTCTCGCCGATGCAATCGGCGAGACGGGAAATCGGCACGCAAACGTCCGTCGAGAGCGCGGCCATTTCAGGCGCCAGCGCGCGCGATGCCCAGTAGGCATCATGCCGTGCCTTCCAGAGCTTGCTGCGTTCGTCGGCGTTGACCGTCCATGAGAATTTGCCACCGCCGCATTCTGCGGCAATCTCAGCAAACTGCTCCGATTGCAATGCAACGGTTTCGTCCGTGCCATGAAACTCAAGGAAGAGTGTCGGCCTTTCCTCATAGCTCAGCTTTGAATAGGCATTGCAGGCGCGGATTTGCAGGGCATCGAGAAGTTCGATGCGAGCAACGGGAATACCCATCTGGATGGTCATGATCACCGCATCGCAGGCAGCCCGAACGGTCGGAAACGCGCAGACGCCGCCGCCGATCTTCTGCGGGATACCCTGCAGCCGCAGCGTGACTGAGGTCAATATGCCAAGCGTACCTTCCGCACCGACGAAGAGCCGGGTCATGTCATAGCCGGCGGACGACTTGCGTGCGCGTCGCGCGGTGCGGATTTCTTCCCCATTCGCAATCACCGCCGTCACGGCGAGCACATTGTCCTTCATGGTGCCGTAGCGCACGGCATTCGTTCCCGAGGCCCGCGTCGAGGTCATGCCGCCGATCGAGGCATTTGCCCCGGGATCGATGGGAAAAAACAGTCCGGTATCGCGAAGATACGTATTGAGCTCCTCACGGGTCACACCTGGCTCGACGGTGCAGTCGAGATCTTCCGCATTGACTTCAAGAATCCGGTTCATCCGGCTGAAATCGATCGATATGCCGCCATTGGGGGCATTGACCTGCCCCTCCAGCGACGAACCGGTGCCAAAGCCAATGACGGGCACCTTGTGTTCGGCGCAGATCTTCACCGCGGCCCTCACATCGTCACTGCCCTCGGCAAAAAGCACGCCGTCGGGCAGCTGCGCCGGGATGTAGGTGGTGGTGTGCGCGTGCTGCGCGCGAATGGCTTGGCCGGTCTGAAAGCGCTCGCCAAAGCTCTGCTTCAGAACGCCAACAGCAGCGGCGATGCCTGCCTCGTTCCGTGTTCCGCTTTTTGCATCTTTGAGCGCCATCTCTTTGATCTCCTTCACCTTCGCTGCCGGAGGCAGGTTGGTATGGGACAAGAGACGGCGCCTGTCTAGTGCAGGATTAGCGAGAACGGTTCTCTGTCGAGCACCGCTTAGACCAACGGCGGATTGAGCCGCGCAAACGCTTCCTGCCTGCGGTACGGAAAGTACGGATAGGGCGCGGTCACGGCACTCGCCTTATCGAGCTTTTCCACCTGCTCCTTCGACAAAGACCAACCGACGGCACCGAGATTCTGCCGAAGCTGCTCCTCGTTGCGTGCACCGATGATAACGCTGGCGACGGTCGGACGGCCGATCACCCAATTGAGCGCGATCTGCGGAACGGTCTTGCCGGTCTCTTCGGCAATCTCCAGGAGCGCATCGATGATATCGTAGAGCTTCTGGTCATCGACCGGAGGCCCGTAATCGGCCGTCTGGTGCAGACGGCTGCCCTCCGGCAGCGGCTGGCCGCGTCGGATCTTGCCGGTGAGGCGCCCCCAGGCAAGCGGACTCCATACCAGCGCGCCTACGCCCTGGTCGGCAGCGAGCGGCATCAGTTCCCATTCATAGTCGCGACCAGCGAGGGAATAGTAGACCTGATGCGCAACATAGCGCCGATGGCCCTGACGCTGCGCAATTGCGAGCGACTTCATCAGTTGCCATCCCGAGAAATTAGAGACACCGATGTAGCGGATTTTGCCCGCCGCGATCAGTCCGTCCAGCGTTGCAAGCACCTCTTCGATGGGAACCGAGGCGTCGAACGCATGAAGCTGCAGCAGATCGATATAGTCCGTTCCCAGCCGCTTCAGCGCCTCATCCGTGGAGCGGATCAGCCGTGCGCGCGACGTTCCCCAATCCGCGGGTCCATCGCCCATCGGCAAGGCAATTTTGGTCGAGATCAGCACCGCATCGCGCCGACCGGCGATCGCCTGGCCAAGGACCTCCTCGGAGGCACCGGCCGAATAGACATCTGCCGTGTCGAAGAGATTGACACCCGCATCCATCGAGATATCGATCAGTCGCCGCGCTTCGGCAGCATCGGTATTGCCCCATGCCCCGAAGAGCGGGCCGGAGCCTCCGAAGGTTCCTGCGCCGAAACTCAAGACCGGCACCCTGAGGCCGGATGCGCCGAGATTTCTGTATTCCATGGTCGGTCTCCTGTTGTTGTCCTCAGAAGAGATAGACACTGAATTTTGGATGATATAGATTGCCAGAAGGAAAACCATCCATGAATTGAATTCATCATGAGCCGACAAGACATCAATCGCTCCGGCGAAATGGAAGTCTTCGTGCGCGCCGTCGAGCTCGGCGGCTTCACGGCCGCGGCTCGCGCCTGCCGCATGACACCATCCGCCGTCAGCAAGCTCGTCGCGCGGCTTGAGGCACGCCTCGGCGCCCGCCTCGTCAACCGTTCGACCCGCAAGCTGCACCTGACGCCGGAAGGCTCCGCCTTCTACGAGCGCAGCGTTTCCATCCTTGCGGACATAGCGCAGGCCGAGCGCTATGCGTCCGCGGGCGAACAGGCTGCCGGTCCCATTCGCATCAACACCAGCGCGTCTTTCGGCCATCACATCCTTGCGCCGCTGGTTTCCGACTTTCTGGCGCTGCATCCCGCCATCACACTCGACATCTCGCATACCGACACCATCGTTGATCTCGTGGAGGATCGGGCCGATGTCGCAATCCGCGCCGGGCCGCTGAAGAGCTCCAGCCTGATCGCCCGCAAGCTCGGCGTCACCCGCAAAGTCATCGTCGCATCGCCGGCCTATCTGAAGCGTTTCGGTGAGCCGAAATCCGTCGACGACCTGAGGCAGCACCGCCGCATTGGTTTTTCTTATGCGCGCAGCGTCCAGGGCTGGCCCCTGCGCCATGACGGCGAAACCGTCACGCTGCCGATCACGCCAGGCGTGCAGGTTGGTGACGGTGAAGCGATGCGATACATGGCCGTGTCAGGAGCGGGCCTCTCGCGCCTCGCCAACTTCACCGTTCGCGCCGATATCGAGGCGGGCAGGCTGGTGCCGGTTCTCGAGGATATCAATCCAGGCGACGTCGAGGAATTCTACGCCGTCTATATCGGCCAAGGCGGTCCATTGCCGGCTCGCGTGCGGGCCCTGCTCGACTTCCTGGCGGAGCACGTCAGTCTCTAACACTGCGAAACCTATAGGATTTCGCAATTGACCCTTTCCATGGCTGGCGCCTATATCGGCGCAGTGTCCTCCGGCTTCTCCGGCCGGTCTTTTTGCCCGCCAGTGCTGCTCCCCTGCTTCGCCTCGAAGGCAGTTTCAGCATTGCCAAGACATGCATGGGATCATGCCGTTGTACGATGCCAGCCGCTTCCTTCGATACGCCAACCTGCCGCGATGGGCGTTGTTGCTCAGCATCTCGACCCTGCTTGTCGTCGGGCTCGAAATGCTCGGTCTACCGGCTTCGCTCCTTATCGGTCCGATGGTGGCGGCGATTATCCTTGCTTTGTCCATAGGCCAGGGATCACTTCGCGTGCCGCGCTGGCCGCTGCTCTTCGGGCAGGCGCTCGTGGGCTTCCTGATGGCACGCGCCATCACGGTCGATATCCTGAAGACGATGGCGACCGATGCGCCGCTCTTTCTCGCAATGATCCTTTCCGTCATCGTCGCGGCGGCTGGCCTTGGCTGGCTGCTGACACGCTGGCAGGTTTTGCCGGGAACGACGGCCGTTTGGGGCTCGTCTCCCGGCGCCGCTTCCGCAATGGTCATCATGTCCGAGGCCTACGGCGCCGACGCCCGCCTCGTCGCCTTCATGCAGTATCTGCGTGTGGTCTTTGTTGCCGTGGCCGCCTCGGTCGTTTCCCGCCTCTGGGTTGCCGCCGATGGCGGCAAACCAGAGGCATTCATCCTCTTCCCGCCAGTCGACTGGCAGGCGCTTGCCGCTACCATCGCCCTCACCTGCCTGTCAGCTTATGTTGCCGTGCGCCTTCGCATCCAGGGCGGCACGATCACCGTGCCTTTGCTTCTCGGCTCGCTGCTACAGGGCTTTGGACTGCTGACGATCGAGCTGCCGCTATGGCTTCTGGCGATCAGCTATGCCCTGATCGGCTGGAACATCGGCCTGCGCTTTACCCGCGGCATCGTCATGCACGCCGCTCGTGCCCTGCCCCGCGTTGCTGCCTCCATCCTGTTGCTGATGTCGATCTGCGGCTGCATGGCCTTTGCCTTGCACAAATTCGCCGGCGTCGATCCGCTCACGGCCTATCTGGCGACCAGCCCAGGGGGCGCAGATTCCGTCGCCATCATTGCAGCGTCCAGCGATGTCGACGTGCCCTTCGTGATGGCGATGCAAACCGGCCGCTTTCTCGTGATCCTGTTTACCGGTCCGATGCTGGCTCGCTTCATCGCGCGTCGGTCCGGCATTGCGGAGAAACCCGTCTGAGGTTCGCCCATTGGCCCGGCGTCATACCATAGGCCTTCTTGAAATGGCGGGTCAGATGGCTCTGATCTGCAAAACCGGTTGCCGCGGCAACGTCTGAAAGTCCTTCGCCCGCTCCGATCATGACGCGTGCCTGCTGGAGCCGTCGCATCAGAAGATACCGATGCGGACTGGTTGCAAAGGCGGCCCTGAAATGCCGCGCGAGGGAAAAACGGTCGAGGCCGGTGACAACCTCCAATTCACCGGACCGTACAGCTTCTGTCGCATGCGCTTCGAGATAGTCCCGCGCCAATCTTGTGCGCTCCCACGCGACGCTGCCGAGCGGCCGCTGTGGTGTCCTTGCATGCTTCGCAAGTCCGCCCGCAACACGCGAAACGAAATCATCGACGAAAAGCTCATCGAGCTCGCGATCCAGTTCGCCAAGAGCGGCGAGCAACGTGCCGGCCAGGATCGGATCGCCGATCACCGGTTCATCGACGAACGGCAGCCCGATCTTCTGCGCGTCCAGGCATTCGAACAATAGCGCCGGCTCCAGATAAAGCATACGATATTGCAGCCCGTCATCTGTGCCCGCACCGCCATCATGCTCTTCATCGGGGTGGAGGACGATCACCTGCCCCGGCATGCTGAAGCGCCGCTTTCCTCGATAGGAAAAAGTCTGCACGCCCTTGATCGTGACCCCTAGAGCATAGGTATCGTGGCGATGCGGCTCGAAGGCATTGCCTGAAAATTGCGCCTCGATCCGTTCGATGCCAGGAAAGGCCGGCGCGGTCAGGATCCCGTCTGTGCCGGGCTCCATGCACAAACGTTCAAGACCTTCGAAGGCGTGATTGCTTACATCATGGTCCAACGCGACTTTCGATCCCGCATGAAAGAGACTGGAAATGTTTGATACCAAAATTGCGATCGTTCTGCGAAACAATCTTGCATCCTGGCAAAAGCTGAACGTCACCGCCTTCTTGATGAGCGGCCTTGCCGGAGAGAATCCCGAGATCATCGGCGAGGCCTACAAGGATCGCGCCGGCAATCTCTACCATCCGCTTTCCATCCAGCCGATCATCGTTTTGTCGGCCGAGGGCGAGACGCTATCGGCGATCCACCGCCGTTCTTTGGAGCGCGGCATATCCTCGTCGCTGTTCATCGAGGAGATGTTCGCAACCGGCCACGACGCAGCCAACAGAGCTGTCTTTGCCGAGTATGCTCCTGATGATGCCAAGGTTGTCGGCATTGCCATCAGGGCGGAGAAGAAGATCGTCGACAAGATCACCAAGGGCGCGACGATGCACCAGTAACGAAAACGGCCGGGCGTTGGCCCGGCCGTTTTCATCACTGCAATGTTGATCAGCTCTGGGTCACAGGCGCGATCTGGATTTCGACGCGGCGGTTCTGGGCGCGGCCGGCTTCCGTTGCGTTGGAGGCGACCGGTTGCGACGGACCGAAGCCGACGGCCGAAACGCGGCGCGGATCGATGCCCTGGGTGCCGAGATAGTCGGCAACCGACATCGCGCGGCGCTGCGACAGGTCCTGATTGTGCTGCAGGCTGCCAGTGGAGTCGGTGTGACCGTTTACGTCGATCAGCGTGCGGTTGAACTTGCGCAAGACGATCGCGACAGAATTCAGCGTCGGGTAGAACCCAGCCTTCACGGCATCCTGATCAACATCGAACGTGATGTTGGACGGCATGTTGAGGATGATGTTGTCGCCGCGGCGGGTGACCGAGATGCCGGTTCCCTGGAGCTGAGCGCGCAGTTCGGATTCCTGCTGGTCCATGTAATTGCCGATCGCACCGCCCGCGAGCGCGCCGACGCCGGCACCAATCAGCGCGGCGTTGCGACGTCCAACCGGCGAGCCGCCGACAGCCAGGCCGGCAAGCGCGCCAACGCCGGCACCCAGCAGTGCCCCGCCTGACGTGCTCGACATCTTCTGCTCGCCCGTATAGGGGTCGGTCGTGGTGCAAGCACTAAGGTAGGTTGCAGCAACAGACAAAAGTATGAATTTCTTGATCATGGACAGCGGTATCTCCAATTCGGTGTTGATGCGACCAGTATTAAGGATTGCGGCAACAAGATGAAGCAGACGCTTCAGATACTGGAAATTGAGCAAAATGCACTGCTACTGCGGATCGCAAGCCACAGTGACAGGCTGAGTGGCCATGTCGCCCGTCGGAATACGGGCGACACGGCCTTTTTCAAGACGTCCGGTTAGAAGTTCTGGAAGAGCTGGCGAACCTTGTCGTAGCTGGCGTTGGCGATGTTCAGCGACTGCAGGCCAAGCTGCTCCTGGGTTTGCAGGGCCCGCAGCCGGCTTGACTGCTCTTCCATGTCGGCATCGATCAGGCGGCTGATGCCGCGGGAGTAAGAATCGTCCAACGATTGCGCGAAATCGCTCTGGATGCCAATGCGCTTTTCGAGTGCGCCGAAGGCCGCGCCAACCGTCGTCATCTGGTTCAGCATCATGTCGACGACGGTGATCATCTCCTTCACCTGCGCCTGGGTCGTGCTGCTGGAAACCCCAATTTCGACCTGCCCTGCCGTACTGCCGGCGCCCTTCAGCATCACATAGTTTTGCGAAGCGCCGGCCTCCGTCGCAAAATACGAAGAGGTGAGAGCGCCATACTCACCGGAGCCGGTCGTCCGATCATCAATGAGGTAGCGTGCATCCTTCGAGGTGGTCGCACCAACCGGTGCGAGATCGACCTCATAGCTGAGCATGTCGACCTTCACCGTGCCATCGGAATAACGGATGAAGGAAGACGGTATCTGCCTCGGCTTGGACGGATCTGCGGAACCATCGATAGCAACCCAGTTGTCGCCGTTAAACTCCGCGGACTGGGCAACCGACCGCAGTTGATCTTTCAGGTGAGCGATGTCCGTGTTGATCTTGTCCTTGTCGACGCCGGACTCGGTTGCTGCAACGAGCTTTGCCTTGATCTCGCTGACGAGATCGATCGCATTGTCGACGGCATTGTAAGCTGTGCCCATGGTCGCAGCCGCGAGGCCAAGGGCGTCGCGGATAGCCGACTGGGCTTTCTGATCGGTTTTCAGCGTCGAACTTATCGCCCAATAGGCGCCGTTGTCGGACGCTCTTTCGACTCTGAGGCCGGTGGATACCTGCCTCTGCGTCTTGGTCGTATCGCGACCGATGTCACGCAAAACATACAGCGCGGCATCCACCGAAGTGCGCCGATAAATCGTCAAGGTACTGTACTCCGAACACAACAATACGCGACTGATACAAACAAACCGGTACCGCGAACCTTCATGTCCGGGAGCGCCTCACACCGGCGCCGAAGCGGCCCTCCGAAACGCTGGAGAACCTATCGGTTTCTGTCGGAATGATTGCTGCTCATGCTTAAAAAACATCTAAGGTTTAGAGGAAATTCATCCAATCCTACAACTTTTCATAAACTATAAGTCGCAGCGTTTGCCCGCCAAGGCAGCGGGCTTCGCTATTCTGCCGCCTGCAGTCGGCCTGCCTTTGGTGCCGCGGGCCGCGACGCGTGAGCCATTTCTTCGTGGAGGCGCTCCTCTTCATGAGCATGCGGCTTCGCAAAGCGGGCGATAAGCAGGTAGGCGACCGGCGTAATGTAGAGCGTCACCAGCGTCGCAAAGCCGAGCCCTCCGACAATGACCCAGCCGAGCGCGACGCGCGCTTCCGCGCCAGCGCCATGCGCAAAGACCAGCGGAACGCCGCCGAGGATGGTCGCGATCATCGTCATCATCACGGGTCGCAGACGCAGCGCACACGCCTTCTCGATCGCTGTGCGCACATTCTCGCCGCGATCGCGCAGCTGGTTCGCGAATTCGACGATCAGAATACCGTTCTTCGCCATCACGCCCACAAGCAGCACAAGGCCGATCTGGCTGTAGATGTTGAGGCTCGATCCGGTGATGATCAGTGCGAAGACGGCGCAAGCGAGCCCGAGCGGCACCGTCGACATGATGATCACCGACGACAGCACGCTTTCGAACTGCGCGGCCAAAACCAGGAAGATGATGACGATGGCAAAGCCGAAGGTCAGCGCCATGCCGCTCGAGTTCTCTTCCAGTGTCGCGGCCTCAGCGAGAGGGACGAGACGCGCGCCCGGCGGCAGGACCGATTTGGAGATCTCGCTCACTTCCTTGACCGCATCTCCGAGCGAGAGACCGTTCTTCAGGCCGGCAGTGATCGCCACCGAGGCGAGCTGCTGTTCGCGGTTCAGCTGCGGCGCGACCGAGCTTTCCGTCAGCGACGCGATCACCGACATCGGCACGATCTTGCCATCACCGGTCTTCAGGAAGACGTTCTCTAGATCCGTCGGATCGTCGAGCGGTCGGGTGTTGGAGGTGAGCAGGACCGGATAGGCTTCACCCTTGACGAAAACATCGACAACCGAGCGCCCTTCCAGCAGCGACTGCATTGCCGTTGAGAGGCCGGTAATGTCGATGCCGAGATCGGAGGCGCGCTCGCGGTCGATCGTGACCGACACCTGAGCCTGGGTCGGCTCGTTGCTCAATCGCGGCGTATCGTAATGCCCTTTTGCGTCGAGTGCCTGGACCAATCGAGCGGCCGCGGTCGTCAGTGCCTCATGATCGTTGCCGACCAAAGCCATCTGCAATCCGTTGCCGGCGCCGCGAATGCGCAGGCTGTTCGACTGGATCGCATTGCCGCGCAGCGCCGGAACCCTTGCGGCCGCCCGGTTGATATCGGCGACGATCTCCGCCTGCGTGCGGTGGCGCTCGCCCCACGGCGCCAACGTCAGCACCATGAAGCCGCTGTTGACCTGTCCGCCTTGCCCGGAGATGGAAAAGACGTTGCTGATATCACCGCTGTCGACGAGCGGCTGAAGATATTCCTCGACCCGCTGCATCTTGTCGCGGGTATATTCGAGACTGGAACCCTGCGGTGTTGTGAGGCGCATCATCACCAGGGCGCGGTCTTCGTTCGGCGTCAGCTCGCTTCGAACCGTCGAGAAGGCCAGCACAGCCGCTCCCGCGAAAATCGCGGAAACGACGATGACGACGAGCGGCGCATTCAGGCAGGCATGCAACGACCACCGGTAGGTGTCAGCAAACCAGGTGCCGAAACGGCCGAGAAGGCCATGGTCCTCGAGCATCTCCTTCGTCAATATCCGCGAGGCAAGCATCGGGCACAGCGTCAAAGCGACGATGGACGAGAGGCCGACCGAGAAGGCCAGCACGAAGCCGAATTCGCGAAACAGGCCACCCACCTGCCCCGGCAGGAAGGAAAGCGGAATGAAGACTGCGGCAAGCGTCGCAGTCGTCGCGATCACCGCAAAGAACACCTCGCGTGTGCCAAGCACGGCCGCCGCCCGCGGCCCCATGCCTTCCGATCGGCGGCGCACAATGTTCTCGAGAACGACGATCGCGTCGTCCACGACGAGACCTGTGGCCAACACGATTGCAAGAAGCGTCAGGATGTTGATCGAGAAGCCGACGAGATAGACGGCCGCAAGCGTTCCGATCAGCGCCACCGGCATGCTGACGGCAGGGATGATCGTCGCGCGCCAGTCCCGCAGGAAAAGATAGATCACGCCGGTAACGATGACGGCGGCCAAGATCAATGCCAGCACGACCTCATGAATCGCCCCCTGGATGAAGACGGCATCATCGCTGGTAACGGCGATCCGCGTGCCCTCGGGAAGCGTCTTCGAAAGCTCGGCAACGGCGTCCTTGATGCCGTTCGAAATGTTCAGCGTATTCGACTGCGCCTGGCGGATGACGCCGAGACCGATGCCGGGAACGCCGTTGGAGCGCAGTGCCGTCTGTCCGTCGCGCGGTCCGAGCGTAACGTTCGCCACATCGCCGAGGCGCACGCGGTTCTGCAAAATGACGTTGGCGAAATCCTCCGGCGTCTGCAGACTCGCCATCGCACGCACGACGATCGTCTGCGTCGGGCTCTTCAACGATCCGGCCGGCATATCGAGGGCAGCGCTCGACAGCGCCTTCGTCAGATCGCCAACAGTCAGCCCGCGACTGGCAAGTTCGCTCTGGTTGACGTCGACACGGAACACCTTCTCCTGGTCGCCATAGGTTTCGACATCGGCAACACCGTCGACCGAGGCAAGGCGGTCGATGACCTGGTTTTCCACGAGAAGGGTCAGGTCATCCATGTTGAGCTTGGACGAGGTCACGGCAAGTCGCACGATCGGCTGAGAATCCGAATCCGCCTTGACGATCTGCGGCGCATCCGCCTCCTCGGGCAGACGATCTGCGATACGGCCGATGGCGTCGCGCACATCGTTTGCCGCGACGGCAAGATCGATTGTATCGGAGAATTCGAGCGTCACCCGGCTCTGGCCGAACTGCGAACTGGAGGAAATCGACTTGAGGCCGCTGACGCGAGCGGCCGCGCCCTCGATCACCTTCGTCAGTTCCTGGTCGATCGTCTGCGGCGACGCACCCTCGAAAGTGGTGCGAACGGTCACGACGGGCCGATCGACATCAGGCAGTTCGCGCACTTCGATTCCGCCATAGGCCGCAAGGCCGGCGACGATCATCAAGGCATTGAAGACCAGCGCAAGGATGGGGCGTCGGACGAACAGCGCGGTAAAGGTCTGTTTGCCGGAAGCCGGCTTGTCCTGCATCTCGATCACGTTCATTGCGTGGCAGGCTCCGAATTCGACGCGACTTCGCCGGCAACCCGCACCCCGCCGCCCTCACGGACGCGCTGCAGGCCCTCGGTGACGATGGCATCGCCATCCTTCAGATCGGCTTTGACGAGAATGTAGTCGGGATTGCGCTGCACGATACTGACCCGTACCTTGCCGGACTTGCCGTCGACGACCTTCCAAACAAAAGCCCCTTGCGAGTCCCACTGGACCGAAAGCGGATCGACCGCCGGATATCGGTCACCCCCAAACTTCATCCCGACATTGAAGGACATGCCGGCGCGCAGCTCGTCCGATGCGTTGTCGATGCGGGCCCGAACGCGCATTGTGCGGCTGGCGGCGTCGATGCGGTTGTCGATTGCTTCGACCGCACCCGAGAACACCCGACCGGGCCGGGCTACCGACGTTGCCTCAACCGGCTGGCCGACCGTTATGGTGTTGGCGAAGCGCTCGGGCACCCAATAGTCGACAAGAATTTCCGTTCGGTCGTCGAGCGTCGCGACAGGCGTGGTTGTCGAGACGTTGTCGCCGATGTTGATAGGGATAATGCCGACGATGCCATCGATCGGCGCAACGATGCTGCGGCGTTCAAGATTGAGCTCGGCGGCCTGCAGCTGCAGCCGCGCGCCCTGCTCCGCGATTTCGGCATCGAAGACATCCATGCGCGATACGCTGGATTTGATGTTGTGGTAGAGACTGGATTTCTCGATGGCGCTCTTCAGCGCCACATCCGCCTGACCGCGAGCGATGACTTGCTCTTCGCTGTCGAGCTTCGCAAGGACCTGCCCCTTGGTGATCCTGTCGCCCGATTTGATGAGGATTTCGCGGATCGTGCCGCTCGCCTGCGGCATCACTACGACGGAGCGGATCGCATCCCCTGTGCCGATGGCGCTCAACCGATCATTGACGACGCCACGAACAACGGCTTGCGTGGCGACCAGAACGGGGGCATTGGCGCCGCCACCGCGACGCCTCGACTGCCCTTCTCCACTGGCCGCCAGCTGCGGTACAGCCTCGTCGGGCGCCAGCTTGGAAACCTCCGAAAAGCCGGCCTTGCGCAGCGTCTCGCCAGCTCCCGGCACAAAGTAAACCCATCCAGCAAAGCCGGCAGCAATCACGACAAGGCAAACTATAAACTGCTTCCAAAATGGCATTCACGTCTCCAGAGGGACTAGAGGCTGGTCCAGGGTCTATCGAAAGAGGCGTTCGCAGGACAAATTGCCGCACGTCTGCGACAATATTGTCTCTTTGCTGATCACCGGCAAGCGAATTGGCCCCTCATTACTGAATTGTAATATCAAGACTGAGTTATCGACGGAGTATCGGCCAATCGCTCCGCGCAGGTTTTCGCAGAGTCTCTTCGTTCGGGTCAAATGACGGTTGTTTTCTGACGTTTATGAGGGATGCGGTACCGCCGGGAACGAATCTCGCCCCACATGCCGGCAATTCGCTGCCGTTGCTGCCCTCTCACGCCAGATACAAGCTGAGGACAGCCATCCGACCGGAATGAAAGCAGAACATCTTTTCTGGTCTTTCCATCCCGAATCACTACATTACGCGCCATGAGCAATAGTTTCGACGATATCCCCTTCTTCGATGAAGAGCCGGGCGAGCCGCCGCGCAAGCAGCCGACCCCCGCCGCTTCCGCCGCCGGAGGGCTCGCCGCCCGGGCCATGGCCGCTAGAGATGGCGGCAAGCGCCCCGATTACCTTTCCGGCTTGAACCCCGAGCAGACCGAAGCCGTCGAAACGCTGGAAGGCCCCGTCCTCGTGCTCGCGGGCGCAGGCACCGGCAAGACACGTGTCCTCACGACGCGCATTGCCCATATCCTCAACACCGGCCGCGCATTCCCCTCGCAGATCCTCGCCGTCACCTTCACCAACAAGGCTGCCCGCGAGATGAAGGAGCGCATTGCCGTGCTCGTCGGCGGTGCTGTTGAGGGCATGCCCTGGCTCGGCACCTTCCACTCGATCGGCGTGAGGCTTCTGCGCCGCCATGCCGAAATGGTCGGCCTGCGCTCCGACTTCACGATTCTCGATACCGACGACGTCGTCCGTCTGATCAAGCAGCTCATCCAGGCGGAAGGTCTCGATGACAAGCGATGGCCTGCCAAGCAGTTCGCCGGCATGATCGACACCTGGAAGAACAAGGGCCTCGGCCCCGGCGACATCGCGGAAGGCGACGCACGCGCCTTCGCCAACGGCAAGGGCCGTGAACTTTACTTCGCCTACCAGCAACGGCTTTCGACGCTGAACGCCTGCGATTTCGGCGATCTGTTGATGCACCCGATCGCGATTTTCCGGAAGAACCCGGATCTTCTGAAGGAGTACCACGGCCGCTTTCGCTACATCCTCGTCGACGAATATCAGGACACCAACACCGCCCAGTACATGTGGCTGCGGCTGCTCGCGCAGCGCCCCAAGGGTGAGCAGCAGAACGTTTGCTGCGTCGGCGACGACGACCAGTCGATCTATGGGTGGCGCGGCGCCGAGGTGGACAACATCCTGCGCTTCGAGAAGGATTTCCCGGGCGCCAAGGTCATCAAGCTGGAGCGCAACTACCGTTCGACGGCACATATCCTCGGTGCGGCCGGCCATCTGATCGCTCACAACGAAGGCCGCCTCGGCAAGACGCTCTTCACCGATCGCAGCGATCCCGAAGACATCAAGGTCCAGGTGCACGCCTCCTGGGATTCCGAAGTGGAAGCCAGGGAAATCGGCGAGGAAATCGAGCAGCTTCAGCGCGGCGATCCCGATGGCAAGCGGCATCTGCTGAACGACATGGCGATCCTCGTGCGCGCCTCCTTCCAGATGCGCGAATTCGAAGACCGCTTCGTGACGTTGGGCCTCAACTACCGCGTGATTGGCGGCCCACGCTTCTACGAGCGCCTCGAGATCCGTGATGCCCTGGCCTATTTCCGCCTCGTCGCACAGCCTGCCGACGACCTCGCCTTCGAGCGCATCATCAACACCCCGAAGCGCGGTCTCGGCGACACGACGGTGCGCGCCCTTCACGATTACGCTCGCGCCCGCGATATCCCGATGCTGGCGGCAGCCGCCGACATGATCGAGACCGACGAGTTGAAGCCGAAGGCCCGCAAGGCTCTCTTCGATGTCGTCCAATCGTTCCGCCACTGGCAGGGAATGCTCGAAAATACGCCCCATACCGAGCTTGCCGAGCAGATCCTCGAAGAGTCGGGCTATACCGACATGTGGAAGAACGACAAGTCGGCCGACGCGCCGACCCGTCTCGAAAACCTGAAGGAACTCATCCGCTCGATGGAAAGCTTCGAATCGATGCGCGGCTTTCTGGAGCACGTCTCGCTGGTCATGGACGCCGAGCAGAATGAAAATCTCGACGCCGTCTCGATCATGACGCTGCATTCCGCCAAGGGCCTGGAGTTCGACACCGTCTTCCTGCCGGGTTGGGAGGAAGGTCTCTTCCCGCACCAGCGTTCGCTCGACGAAAGCGGTCGCGCCGGCCTCGAAGAAGAACGCCGCCTCGCCTATGTCGGCATCACCCGCGCCAAGCACCGCTGCCACATCTGGTTCGTCTCCAACCGACGCATCCACGGTCTCTGGCAATCCACCATCCCGTCGCGTTTTCTCGATGAACTGCCGGAAACGCATGTCGAAGTGGCGGAAGCCGAGCAGAGCTACGGCGGCTATGGTCGCGGCGGCTACGGCCAATCGCGCTTCGACAAGGCCGATCCCTTCGCCAACTCTTATTCGACGCCGGGCTGGAAGCGTGCGCAGCAGAACAAGACGGACGCCACCCGCGACAACTGGGGCACCCGTTCCGGCCACGCCGTGGAACGCATCGGCTACGGCGAAAGCGGCCCGCGCGGCCGCACCATCGATGGCGAACTGGTGGCAAAATCCACAGCGACCGAGCCCTCGAAGTTCAAGACCGGAGACCGCGTCTTCCACCTGAAATTCGGCAACGGCAACATCATCGAGATCGAGGGCAACAAGCTGACCATCGATTTTGACCGGGCTGGCCAGAAGAGAGTGCTCGATGGGTTTGTGGAGCGGGTTTCGTAGAGCGGAAATCAGCCTGCTCGCCAACCTCGTCCTCCCTCCCGCATAATGAACCCCGGCGCGCGCTGATTGCGGGAGAGAAGGAGGACGCAGATAAAACGCTATTCGCTATCTCTGATCGCAGCCTCGCTCATGGTCGCCGTCTATGCGAACGGCCGCGCTTGCCGCGACACCGAGTAAGTCCGAACTCACTGAGCGGGCGTGGCGCCCGCTCACCCCAGGATCGGCATCGATCCCAGTCCCAGTATGTCATTGATCAATGCCAGCCCGATCCCGGCCGCGACGACCGCGATGCCGATCAGAAACAGCCGTCTGGCACGATCATATTTGGCAGCAATCAGCGAGTCCCGAGCCAAGAGGTCGGCGAAAACCTTGACCTGCAGAGCTATCCCCACAGTGAGGAGCAACATCGGAAAGATGTCTATCCGGCTCCAATCGTTCGGATTGGAGACCCAGCGACTTATGAAGCTCAAGGAAAAGCCGAGAATGATGCCGGCTGCTGTTAGCGAGCCGTTGCGGAATGTCGCGTCGATCTTCTCCTCTGGACCGGGCTCGGTCATGGCTTGGGCTCCGGGTGATCATCTCGCAAAGAAAGGCAGAAATTCCCGGAGTGAGCAAGGCCACGGCTCGCCGCAATGCTGCGCGGGCGCTAGGCGCAGGCTTCCGCCGCAAACGTTGCATCCCGCTCTTCAAGCAGGCGCCGCAACACGCTTCGATGGCATCTGCTTTCATTCTCGCAGTAACAGCCGATTGAAAAATGGCTGGCATGTGAAAGGGTGGCCAACAGGTCGAGCACGTGGCTCGCCTCCGGCACTTTCATTTCCTTCCTGAAGCTGCGCACAAATGCCGCCCATTCGGCGTCCGTGGTCGCCGCCTTCGCTTCGGTCACGAGGGCCTGGCTCGGCGAAAGGATCGGCAGCCAGACGTCATAATAGTTGCGGCTGGAAAATTCCTCCTTCGGCACACCCCGCGGCGGTCGGCGGACGGTGCCGATGCGCACCCCCTCACCGACAGCCCGCGCCGAACCTAATTGAACGACACTGATAGCCACTGCGCCCTCCATCAACTTGTTGCGACAACTATCGCAATCGCTGCCTCCTCACCAGCCTGCGCAGGATATCCTCGCCTACCAGAGGCCGGGGAAAAGACGCCATCTGACTTTCTCGCGGTAGTCGGCATAGCCGGGCAATTGCTTCACAAGGTGTTTTTCCTCATCGAGCAGCCGCGCGACGAGACCGCCAAGGACCGGGAGCACGACAAGCACGCCCCAATAGGAGCCCAGCGCCAGGGGCACGCCGAGGAACATCGGCAACACTGAGGCATACATGGGATGGCGCACCATACCGTAGAGCTCTGTCGAGATCACCCGCTGCTCTTCCGTTACGCGCACCGTTGCCGCGGCGAAGGAATTCTGCCGGAAGACGAAGAAGCACCCGACGAAGCCGAGGGCGATCAATACATTGCCGAGAAGCACGACAGCGACAGGAATGGTGCCCGACCAACCAAACCTGGAATCGAGCGCCGAGACAACGAAAAGCGCTATGATTGCGATACTGTTGAAGATGGCTCCCGCTCCGCAGCAGGTCCGACGCTCAAACGCTGCCGGACCAACGCCGGGTCGCGCTTGACAAAATACGCCGTGAGGGCTGCGCACCAGCCGCAGAAATTCGCGAGTAACAGCCAGCCTTGCCAGTAGGACATGGATCCCGCAGCAAGGAAGATCATCACCAGCATGACGAGGCAGAACTTGACCGTCGCCACCGTCGCCTGCCGCCCAATACTCTGAACGCTACTCACCATTGTCGCTCTTTCGCGCCTTCGAAGCCGCGACCTCATCTGAAAGGAGATTGGTCGGGTCGTGCGGGCGTCAATGGCTCCTCGCATAAGAGCGGTCAGCCTCGCGGCGGGCCACCAACAACGCCGCGTCAAGCGACGGTTAACGAATCACTCCTAAAGATCGATCAAATAGTGCTGTGCCTCCACAGGTAACGCCAAAATCGAAAGTCCTGTCATGAGCGATTCCGATATCTTCGATCTGTCACCAATCGCGATGTGGATCGAGGATTTCAGCGGCGTCAAGGCACAATTCGATCGCTGGCGCGCCGAAGGCGTCATCGACATTCGGGCCCATTTGAAAGAGGACACAACACGTGTCGCGTCCTGCTCGCGGCTGATCCGCGTTCTGCGCGTCAACCGCAAGACATTGGAACTCTTCGAGGCCAACGACCTCGACCACCTCGTCGCGAACCTCGGTTCCGTGTTTCGCGATGAGATGCTCGAAAGCCACGTCAACGAATTGGCCGAACTCTGGGAGGGCAAGACAGAGTTCACCAGCAGCGCCGTCAACTACACGCTGTCCGGACGCCGGCTCGATATCCAGCTGCGCGGCTGCGTGCTGCCGGGCCACGAGCAGTCGCTGGCGCAGGTGATGCTGACGACGGAAGATGTCACCGCGCGCGAGGAAGCGCGGCGCAAGGAGCGCGAAAACCGCCGCTACGCCGAAGGCATTTTCGAGCATTCGCCGGTCTCCCTCTGGGTTGAGGATTTCAGCCAGATCAAACTGCTGCTGGAGAATGTCGGCGATCGCGGCATCGACGATTTCAGGGTCTTCACCGATGTCCATCCTGAGTTCGTGCGTCAGTGCATGAGCGAAATCCGGGTCATCGACGTTAATCAGGCGACCCTCGATCTGTTCTGCGCGCCCGACCGTCACACACTTCTGCAACGCATCGGCGAAGTCTTTCGGGACGATATGGAAAAACACTTCCGCGAACAGCTGATCGAACTGTGGAACGGCAGGCTTTTCCACCAGCGCGAGGTCATCAACTACGCGCTTGACGGCTCGGAGCGCTACGTCCTAATGCAATTCTCCGTCCTTCCCGGTCACGAAGCCGACTGGGCACTGGTGCAAGTGGCGCTCACAGACATCACCGCACGCAAGAAGGCAGAGGCCTATCTCGAATATCTCGGCAAGCACGACGTGTTGACCAAGCTCCGCAATCGCGCCTTCTATGTCGACGAATTAAACAGGCTCGAGCGCACGTCGCTGCGTCCGGTCTCTGCTGTCATCATCGATCTCAACGGCTTGAAGGAGGCAAATGACCAGCTCGGACATGATGCCGGCGATGCACTATTGCGCCGCCTTGGCGAGGTCTTGAACGGCGCCGCCGCACAACCCAATCATGCGGCCCGTATCGGCGGCGATGAATTTGCGGTGCTGATGCCCGGCGCCGACAAGCTGGCCGTCGCCACGATGGTCGAGACCATCGGCGAACTCCTCAAGATCAACAACCAGTTCTACTCCAATGCTCCGCTCAGCATTTCGCTCGGTGTCGCGACAAGCGAGCCCGGCGAAACGATGGAGTCGATGGTGCGGCGTGCCGATATTGCCATGTACACGCAGAAGCGCGCCTATCACGCCAGCCGCAAGGCAGACGAACAGGGCGTTGCGGCCACGAACGAAAAGTCCGCCTCTGCCGCCTGAACACTGCCAAGATCCAGCTCGCCCGCCCCGGCCTTCGGTGACACTGGCGTGAAATGAAGCCCCTAGATGCGTGTTCGCGATCGCGACGCACATATCGCGACGCACAATAAAAATCGATTGAATGCTACCAATTCTGTTTCAAACGGATATATGAAGCCTCGTGGCTTGCTGCATGCTTCCTCCCAAAGCGCCCTGCCGAGCCACCGCCGACCCGTCGTTTCGACGGCTTCAACGGAAAATTTCCGGCGCAAACAAGAACAAGAGGTACAAGACAGTGGCTGGTATCATCACCAACAATGCCGCGACGACACGCCCGGCATCGACTTCCCCAGCAGCGAATTTTCAGTTTGCCCTTGTGGCCCTGACAT
This sequence comes from Rhizobium sp. LjRoot258, assembly GCF_964254185.1. Taxonomy (NCBI): domain Bacteria; kingdom Pseudomonadati; phylum Pseudomonadota; class Alphaproteobacteria; order Hyphomicrobiales; family Rhizobiaceae; genus Rhizobium; species Rhizobium sp. LjRoot258. The sequence continues at coordinate 2,244,565 of NZ_CAXUST020000001.1, forward strand.
CGCTGTTCTTCATGTGGGGCTTCATCACCTGCCTGAACGACATTCTCATTCCGCACCTGAAGAACGTCTTCCAGCTGAACTACACGCAATCGATGCTGATCCAGCTCTGCTTCTTCGGCGCGTACTTTATCGTCTCCCTGCCGGCCGGCGCGCTCGTCAAGCGTATCAGCTACAAGTGGGGCATTGTAGCGGGCCTACTCATCTCGGCCATCGGCTGCGCGCTCTTCATTCCGGCGGCGAGTTACCGTGTCTACGCACTCTTCCTTTGCGCCTTATTCGTGCTGGCAACCGGGATCACCTTGTTGCAGGTGGCAGCGAACCCCTATGTCACGGTGCTCGGCCCGCCCGACACCGCTGCAAGCCGCCTGACGCTGACACAGGCCTTCAACTCGCTCGGCACCACGCTTGCCCCGATGTTCGGCGCCTTCCTGATCCTGTCCGCCACGACGGCCGCCGTCGCCGGCGCGACGCCCGAACAGCTGGATGCTCTGAGACTGGCAGAAGCCGGCGCCGTGCAGCTTCCCTACATGATGCTGACTGTCGCCTTCCTGTTGCTGGCGGCGCTCTTTGCAGCCCTGAAGCTGCCGCACGTCGAAGGCGCCGAAGACATCGAGCCGATTAGCGGTGGCGGCTCGGCCTGGCAGTATCGCCATCTGGTGCTCGGCGCGGTCGGCATCTTCCTCTATGTCGGCGCAGAGGTGAGTATCGGCAGCTTCCTCGTCAACTTCATGAGCCAGCCGGACATTGCCGGCTTTTCGGAAGCCGAGGCCGCTCATCACGTGTCCTACTTCTGGGGCGGTGCGATGATCGGCCGCTTCGTTGGCGCTGTCGTGATGCGCTACGTCAATGACGGCAAGGCATTGGCCTTCAATGCAGTCGCGGTGATCGTGTTGCTGCTGCTCACCGTCTTCTCTGGCGGTCATGTGGCCATGTGGTCCGTGCTGTCAATCGGCCTCTTCAATTCGATCATGTTCCCGACAATCTTCAGCCTTTCGCTGTACGGTCTCGGAAAATATACGAGTCAGGGCTCCGGAATCCTTTGCCTGGCCATCGTCGGCGGCGCGCTGCTGCCGCTGGTTCAGGGCGCCCTTGCCGACACCGTCGGCATACATCTCGCCTTCCTAATGCCGGTTCTGTGCTATGCTTACATCGCCTTTTATGGGCTGAAGGGGCACCGGCCAACCTGACCTTTTCAAGGCCCGCTTCGCCGCCCCTGCGGCGAAGCGTCTTGGCGCTTGCGCCATCCCTCGGCCCTTGGCATGGTGCAGTGCAAAATCGAGGGAGTCGCACCGATGAACGCCTTGCTTCTAGTCGATATTCAGAATGGCTTTTGCCCGGGCGGCAACCTCGCTGTACCGGACGGCGACGACGTGGTTCCCATCGCAAATCGGCTGATCGAGAGCGGCAAATACGACCTGATCATCGCCTCCCAGGACTGGCATCCGCCCGGCCACGGCAGTTTCGCCTCCTCTCATCCCGGCAAGAAGCCATTCGAAGTCGGCACACTTTCCGGCAAGCCGCAGATGATGTGGCCGGATCATTGCATCCAGGGTACGACCGACGCGGAACTGCATCCAGACCTCAAGATCGGGAAGATCGATCTGATCCTGCAGAAGGGTGAGAATCGCAACGTCGACAGCTACTCCGCCTTTCGCGACAACGATCAGGACGCGCTGACAGGGCTCGCCGATTTTCTCGAAGGCCAGGACGTCACGGAACTCGATGTTTGCGGTCTCGCAACCGATTATTGCGTGAAGTTCTCGGCATTGGACGCGATCGAGATGATGCCGGGCGTGCGGGTTCGCTTTGTCGAAGATGCCAGCCGCGGTATAACGCCCGAAAGCGTCACGGCTGCGATCGAGGAGATGCGCGAGCATGGCATCGACATCGTCACCAGCCGGCAAGTTCTGGAAGGCTGATCACTCCGTCGCGTTCCGCTGCAACTGATAGACGTCCTCGGAAAAGTCATCTATGCGTCTGGCGAGGGCGGTCTGCGCGTCTTCAAGCCCCTTCTTGTAATAGGCGGCGCCAACTTCCTTCGCAAAGAATTCGAGAACGAACTCCGCTTTGAGGAGGCCGATCGGCTGGTCCAGCTCGCTGTCGAAGTAATGCTGGATCCGTGCAATGAGCTCGGCCTTGTCTTCCTTCGAAAATTCGATCTGATTCATGTTCTCTCCCCGAACGGCAATCGGTCACGAGTGCATCGTTCAGCGAAATCGATCGTTCAATCAAGGAAATTTGCTTGCGGCAGATACAGCCCCTCCTTAGACGAGGGCAAAATTCCAGAAGGATTGTCGCCGATGAGTCGCGCTGATTTTTTCGACGGTTTGCGCGGTGGTTCGGCCGTTGCGCTGGCCTCGGCCCCGTTCGGGGCTTTGTTCGGAGCACTGGCGGTCGATAACGGCATGTCGCTTGCAGAAGTGACCTTCATGAGTGCCACGGTCTATGCGGGCGCGAGCCAGATGGTCGGCATCGAGCTCTTTGGTCATAACGTCCAGGCGTGGCTGATCGTCGCCTCCATCCTGGCTGTCAACTTTCGCCATGTCCTCTATTCGGCGGCAATCGCGCCTTACATCAAACACTTCTCTCCGATCCAGAAGTTCTTCACCTTTTTCCTGCTGGTCGATCCCCAGTTTGCAGAAACGGCAAAACGCGGCGAATCAGGCAAGCCAGTCACCTTTGTCTGGTATCTCGGCTTTGGCATCATCATCTACATACCCTGGGTCTTGGTCAGCCTGCTCGGCGGCCTGCTCGGCAGCTTGATCGGCGACCCGAAATCGATCGGACTGGACATCCTGCTGCCGGCCTATTTTCTCGGTATCGTCCTCGATTTCCGTCATCGCGACAATTTTCTGCCGGTTGCCGCCGTCAGCGCGGTCGCCTCTGTTATCGCCTATCATTATGTCGGTTCGCCTTGGCACGTCAGCCTGGGTGCCGCGGCGGGCATCATCCTTGCCGCCCTGTTCCCGCCCCCGCCTCGTGAACAGGAACTCGAATCCGATCTTCACGAGGTATAACGATGGCCTTCGATCTTCATATGGCACTCGTGATCGTCGCTGCGGCGGTTGCAACCTACGCGACCCGCATCGGCGGCTATATCCTCATCACCACGATGAAGCGCATTCCGCCGCGCATGGAGGCCGCGCTTGCCGCAGTCCCTGCCGCGGTCTTGACGACGCTTGTCGCGCCGGCCTTCTTCACCGGCGGCTGGGATTCGAAACTGGCCCTGCTCGTCGCGCTCCTCGTCGGCTTGCGGGTCTCGCACACCTGGATGCTGATTGCCGCCTGGCTCGTCGTCATGGGCTGGCGTCACACGATCGGCATGTGACGCCACCGGCGGCGAGCAAGGCCGCCTCGCTTAATATTCCAGCGGCAGCGTCGCATTTTCCAGCCAAGCCTTGACGTCGTGGTCGTGGATCAGCGGCATCAGCGCGTCGCGGGTGCGCTCATGATAGCCGTTGAACCAACGCAACTCGTCATGCGTGAGAAGTTCGGGAATGACCAGACTGCGGTCGATTGGGCAGAAGGTCAGCGTCTCGAAGCCCAGCATAGGCATGTCGCCGCCGTCGATCGCCTCGGCCTCGCGCACATAGATCAGGTTCTCGATACGGATACCGAAGGCGCCGGGGCGGTAGTAGCCCGGTTCGTTCGAAAGGATCATCCCGGGCAGCAGCTCCTGCATTGAAAGCCTCGAGATACGCTGCGGACCTTCATGCACCGAAAGATAGGAGCCGACGCCATGGCCGGTGCCATGGGCGAAGTCGACGCCGGCCCGCCAGAGCGCAATGCGGGCGAGCGGATCGAGATCGCAGCCACGCGTGCCCTTGGGAAAACGTGCGGTGCTGATCTGGATCATCCCCTTCAGCACCAGCGTGAAGAAGCGTTTGTGCTCCTCGCTGACAGCGCCGATACCAACGGTACGGGTAATGTCGGTCGTACCGTTGATGTACTGGGCGCCGGAATCGATCAGGAAGAGCTCGCCGGCTTCCAGGTTGCGGTTCGTTTCTGTCGTCACACGATAGTGCATGATTGCGGCATGTTCGCCGGCGCCGGAGATCGTATCGAAGGAAATGTCCTTCAACGGGTTCTGCATGCTTTCGCCGACGCGGCCGCGCACTGCTTCCAGCTTTTGCGCCATTTCGATCTCGGTCACGGTCCCGGGCTTCGTCTGCGAGAGCCAGTAGAGAAACTCGACCATCGCCGCTCCATCCTGGAGGTGCGCGGCCGCGGAGCCGTTGATCTCGACGTTGTTCTTGACCGCCCGCGGCAGTTTGGCAGGATCGTTGCCCTCTGCGACCTCACCGCCTGCCTTGCGAATGATCTCCGCCAGGGCATATGAGGTCAGGTCCGGATCGACCAGAACTTTACCGCCATCCTTCCCGACAGCCGCGAGCTTCTTGTCGAGTTCCGAGGGCGGAAGCTGTACGCACATCTGCGCTAGGTAGGCTTCGGCCTCGATGCCGGTCTTGCGCTTGTCGAGGAAGAGATCGGCGTTGCCGTCGGCATAGATGATTGCTCGCGCCAGCGGGTGCGGCGTGTGCGGCACATCGGCACCGCGAATATTGAAGATCCAGGCGACCGAAGACGGATCCGCAATCAGCGCCGCCTTGAGATTCTTCTTTGCAAGATCGGCGCTGATGGTTGCTATCTTCTCCGTCGCGAGCACGCCCGCCTGGCCGATGTTCTGGATCATCACCTGCCCCAGCGGCTCCGGCGGCCGGTCGCTCCAGAGCTTGTCCAGAGGATTGTGGGGCAGGACAACGAGCGAACCGCCAATCTCGGCAAGCGCCTTTTCAAGCCGCCTCACCTCTGCTCCCGAATGGAGCCAGGGATCGATGCCGACACGCAAGCCCCTGGAGCCGTTCTTGGCAAGCCAGGCATGAGGCGGCTCGTTCACAAGATCTCCACCCGTGAAGACGGAGTTGTCCACTTGTTCGCCAAGTTGTGTCACGTAGCGCCCGTCCACGAAGACGATCGCCTCGGATCGCGTTACCAGCGCGACGCCCGCCGACCCTGTGAAGCCCGTCAACCACGACAAGCGCTCCGAGCAAGCCGGCACATATTCGCCGTTGAACTCGTCGGCGCGTGGCACAAGAAAGGCGTCGATATCAAGCGCGTCAAAACTTGCGCGCAAGGCCGAGACGCGATCGCGGCCGAATTGTGGCGTCGAGGTGACTTCGAAAGACTGGAACATGCTCAATAACCCGGTTTCTTGGACGAATCCGCTGCGAAAGGATTCGTCTATGTTATCGGAATCTCAGACGAATACGAGAAATTCGCGACGTGGCGCGTGAGCGAAAGCGGCGCAATAATCCGGCGGAAATGAGGCGCCTCTTCGCAAATTGGCACGCTTTATGCATTCCACGCATGGCTCCCATGAACGAAACCCTCTCCCTCGACTTTTCTAAATCGCTATATAGGCGCCATCAGACTGGTTCGAGACGAACCTGAAACGAAACAAAAGGAATTTTGATATGACTGCCCCTCTGTCGCGCTTCGCTTACAGCAGCCCGGTGCAGGCTGGCGAACGCCAGACTGTGCGTCACGTCATCGGCTCACGCCGTCCGCTGAATGAGGACACCCTCAATCTGCTGGGCGCCGGCCAGAAGGTTACGCGCCGCCAGGTTGCAACCAGCTACGTGTTCTGAGCAACTCGCCGCTCCGTTCTCCTCCTCCCTCATCGGACCGGCGATCAGAACCAGTAGAGCCCGCTCGAGCGCTCCTCCTCCTTCGAGCTCGCGGGCATTGACCGGGAAACTGGTCCGAAGGCGGTGCCATTGGCACCGCCTTTTCTTTTGTCTCGCCTCAAGGACGATCGAGATGGATCGTCACCCAGCCATTGCGCCAGATCGTCCGGACGTGCCGCAAATGCGCACCGTTATAGGCGGCCAGCACCTTCCAGCGCTGCGCTGCCAGAATACCGGAGAGAATGACCGAACCGCCTGGCGCCAAATGGTTCACGAGCTGCGGTGCCATCTTGATCAGGGGGCGCGCCAAGATGTTGGCGATGATCAGATCGAAGGGGCCATGCGCGACAAAGGCGGTGGAGTGAAACCCCGGCGCCGTCTCGGTGGCGATGCCCGACGCGATGCCGTTGCGCCGAACGTTCTCGGCAGCGACCCGCGTCGCGATCGGGTCAATGTCCGTTGCTAGAACAGGAATATTCCTAAGCTTCCTGACGGCAATCGCCAGAACGCCGCTACCGGTCCCGAGGTCGAGCGCATTCCGCACCCGGCGGGAGCGCAAGACACCGTCGATCGTCTCCAGGCAGCCTGCCGTCGTGCCATGATGACCGGTACCGAAAGCCTGGCCGGCATCGATCTCGATCGCAATGTCGCCCGACCGCACCTTGTCGCGGTCGTGCGATCCGTGGACGAGAAAGCGCCCCGCCCGAACCGGCTTTAGCCCTTCAAGCGACTTCGCCACCCAATCGACATCGGGAATCACTTCGCGCTCGACTTTGGCCTCGGGAAAGCTCACCTTCAGCGCTTCCTCGACGCGCGCGCGAACCTGCAGTTCGTCTTCGCGCATCATGTAGACCGAGGCTTCCCAAATATCCTTCTTCTCATCGATCTCAGTGGTCGCGATTGCGAAGTCTTCTTCGCCGAAGACATCGGAAAGCAGGTCCAGAATCTCTCCTGCCTGCACTTCGGTCGTCGTCACATAAAGGCGTATTTCACTCACAAGCGGTCTTTCTTCTATAGCGCGCCATCGATCCAGGGCGGCGACTGCGTATCATATCCGGAAACGCCGTGAAGCAATTTTTGTCGGAATGCAGGTATTCGCAACAGTAAGGGGACGGCAAGATTGCGGATCGCGATCGCCACCGGATGCTTCATGGTAATAAGCGATGTCAGCTGATGGGTCTGCTTCAACACCGTCTTCACCGCCGGCATCCTGAGACCCGCATATTCACGCTCCCGCCCTTCCGAGATGAGCCAGGCCAACCAGCACGCGTCCTCGATGCCAAGGTTCATGCCGCGCGCACCGGCCGGCGAATGAATATGCGCTGCGTCGCCGGCAAGAAACACGTTGCCCCTTGCCATCCTGGCGACGTGGCGGAAATGAATGCGGAAATCGGACGCCCAGACGCGCTCGGCGACCGGCGCGGGATGTTGGATTCGACTCTCGAAATCGGGAAGCGTTGAGATGTAGCGCAGCACATCGCGCGTGACAGGCAGACGCCCGATCATGCCTGGATCGAACAGGCTGATCTCGGCAAAGCCGGGATCGATCGGCACGGCATAACGAAAGTCCGCCAGATAGAAGCTGCTCTCCAGCGCCTGCCCGGGAAAGCCGATGCCGACAGCCCTGCGCACCGCCGAATGGGCACCGTCGGCAGCGACCACGATATCGAAATCCGCCGCTTCGACCGATCCATCTGCCTTCCGTAGCGTTACTCGCGGCTTCGACAGATCCCCGGAGACTGTCTCCACCGCGGTTTGCCACTCCGGAGCAACCTCATAGTCGGAAAGCTTGCCCAGCAGCAGCCGCTCGGTATGCCCCTGTGCCAGCGCGTGGATTGCGCTGTAGGGGCCGGGAACCCTCGTTGTGTCGATGTCGGCAAGCAGTCTGCCCCCGGAGACGATGCGGAAGTGCGCAATCCGCTGCGCCTCCTGCAGGATCGTGTCCGTCACGCGCGAGGGCGAAAGAAGCGTCAGCGTTCTGGCATTGATGCCCAGCGCACGGCTTTCCGTCAGCGGCACGGGCCCGGCGTCGCTGTCAACGATACGCGGAAGGAACCCACGTCGGGCAAGTTCGAGGGCAGCAGCCAGGCCCGTCGCGCCGGCCCCGGCGATCAAGATGCTGCGATGCCCTGACGCCATGCCGTCATCCCTTGCTGACGAGGTTCTCCAGTTTCTTTACAGCCGTATCGGGATTTTCGCCATAGGCGATGGTACCGGAGAACCGCCCTGCCGAATCGAGCAGGAAGACCGAGGCCGTGTGGTCCATCGTGTAGTCGCCGTTCGGATTGCTCTCGTCCACGGGAACCTTCTTGGCGTAGACGCGGTAACCCTTGATGACGTCGGCAACCTTGTCGGGAGCGCCGGTGATACCGACAATGCGCTTGGAGACATTGGAGACGTACTGGTTCATGACGTCAGGCGTATCGCGCTCCGGATCGACGGTGACGAAATAGGCCTGAAGCTTCTTGCCCTCCGGATCGACCTTCTCCAGCCAGCCATTCATTTCGAACAGCGTTGTCGGACATACTTCCGGGCAATGGGTAAAGCCAAAGAAGAGCGCCGTCGGCTTGCCGCGGAAGGCCTGCTCCGTGATTGGCTGGCCGTTCTGGGCGACAAGCGTGAATGGCACGCCGAACGGTCCCTCGGATACGGCCTCTTTTGTCTTGGTCACATTGAGCGTCAGCCAGCCGAGAATTCCGGCCATCACCAGCACAGCAACCCAGACCGCAATGCGGACAGTCTTCATCGATCGAACCTCTGAGATCGGGACCATTCCCGTTTCCGGGTGATATCGCCTCGTTCTTTTTGGTGCAATTCAACAAGATGTTTTCCAGGCGGCGACCGATTGCCCCACCAGCACACGGAAAAGGCGCAATCAAAATTGGAAACTCCAGTATTTACAAACACATATTCGACCAAACAAAGGCAACCTACAATCTTTGAGGGTTAGCAAATACTTAAAAATGCATATCTATATTTAGCAATGGATGGAACGGTCGCCGTTCTCGTGACATGACGTCTGCCTGGCATTTCAACCCCGGCTATCCGCGTGTGCGCAAGATACATGCCGCGTCTCATCGCGGAGGGGATGATCGTCACATGACTGATATGAAAGTGCGCAAGAGCCTCTCCGTTGGCCAGAGGCTGGCAACGCTGGCCGGTGCGGCATTCGTCGGCTTCGGCGCGATGCTTGGAGTCGGCTGGTACCAGAATTCGAGCGCCGACGCCGCCCTGAGGCACGCCAACGAGATCCAGGCTAGCGTCGACCACATCAACGAGTTGCGCACTGCAAATCTCACTCTAATTCTCGCCGCCATGGACACGATCGTCGATCGCGGCGGTCGCGCCGTGATGCCCGAACGCCTTCAACTAATGAACGAAGCAATCGGCGAGCTACAGAGCAGTTCCAAGGAAATGCACCGCCTCGGAGAAGAGCTAAACGCGGGAAGCCTGCTCTCCACGTATGATGCAGACGTGGCGACACTGGGAAAGAATATCGTCGGAGACTTGAAGGCTGCCGTCGAATCTGGGGCGCCTGACAGTGAATTCGACAAACTAGATGACGCCATCGACGGTGGCGGCGAAAAGGTGGGCGCGACACTGGATAAGTTCGCGCGCGAAGGCGGCGAATTCGCCAAGAGCAAAATCGACGAAGCCAATGCGATCTCGCAGCGAGCGATTCACATCCAGCTTGCACTTGGCATCGTCGCTATCCTGACCATGGCGATCCTGCAGTACATCCATGGCGGCTCAATTCGCCGCGGCATCGAGGGCGTACGCAAGAGCATGCAGGGGATCATGCGTGGCGATCTCAATAGCCACGTCCCCGCCACCGAGCGTGGCGATGAGATCGGCGACATGGCGCGCGCGGCGGAGAGCTTTCGCCTTGCCGCTATCGAGAAGCAGGAACTCCAGGCGCGAAGCGAAAGCGAGCGCCAGCAGAGCGATGCCGAGCGTCGCAGCCGCGAAGCGGCAAAACTGGCAGATGCCGAAGCGCTCAATAATGCAGTAAATGCGCTTGGCCAGGGCCTCACACGGCTCGCTGGCGGTGACGTGACGGTCACCATCGATCAGCCGTTCAACCCGGAACTGGAGCGCCTGCGCAGCGACTTCAATGAGACGACGGCAACGCTCCGCCAGACGATGGCCGGGATCTCCCAGAACGGCGCTTCCATCCAGGCAAACAGCCGGCAGATGCGCTCGGCTGCGGACGACCTCGCAAAACGCACGGAGCAGCAAGCGGCATCGCTCGAGGAGACCTCCGCAGCGCTCGATCAGATCACGGCAACGGTTCGCAGCGCCACCAGCCGCGCCGAAGACGTTGGCCACATGGTCGCCCATACCCGCCAGAACACCGCGAAATCAGACATCGTCGTCACCGATGCCATGGCGGCCATGGAGCGAATCGCAGCCGCCTCGCGCGAGATCGGAACGATCATCAACGTCATCGACGAGATCGCCTTCCAGACCAATCTCCTCGCCCTCAACGCCGGCGTCGAGGCCGCGCGTGCGGGCGAGGCCGGCAAAGGCTTTGCGGTCGTCGCGCAGGAAGTACGCGAACTCGCCGGTCGCGCAGCGGGTGCCGCCAAGGATATCAAGGCTTTGATCGGAAAATCCGGGGCTGAGGTGAAGGCTGGCGGTGAACTCGTGACCGCAGCCGGCGAAGCCTTGCGCCAGATCGGCGACGATGTTTTGCGCATCGACGAACACGTTAAGTCAATCGTAACCTCTGCACGCGAACAATCTACTGGATTGAACGAAATCAACACGGCCATCAGTCAGATGGACCAGGTCACGCAGAAAAACGCGGCCATGGTGGAAGAGACGAACGCTGCAAGCCACGCGCTCGCCACCGATGCCGACAGCCTGATCCACCTGATCCAGACGTTCAAGATCGGCGAGGGCATGAATGCCCGTTCCACGCCGCGGGAAGCCACCGCAGTCTCGCATCCGAAACCATCTCCCGCACGAAGCCTGATCGGCAAGGTCGCGGGCGCATTCAGCGGCGGGGCAACCGCCAGAGCCATGGCCGCACCGGCCGGAGACAACTGGGAAGAATTCTGATCATGAACAACACCGTCATTAACCAGACCGGATCGCATCTCGAGATCGTCTCGTTCCACCTCGGCGAGCAGGAATTCTGCATCGACATTATGGCGATCCGCGAAATCCGCGGCTGGGCGCCAGTGACCCCGATGCCGCACACGCCGCCGTACGTGCTTGGTCTCATCAACCTGCGCGGTGCGGTGATCCCGGTCATCGACATGGCCTGCCGCCTCGGCATGAAGATGACGGAACCGTCCGAGCGCTCCGCCATCATCGTCACCGACATTGCCGGCAAGCTGGTCGGCCTGTTGGTCGAACAGGTATCTGATATGATGACCATCAAGAGCGACGACCTGCAGCCAGCGCCTGAGATTATCCCGGAAGCACAGCGCGCCTTCTGCCGCGGCATCGTGGCTCTCGAAAAGACGATGGTCTGCTTCCTGAACCTCGACACCGTCATCGCCGACGAGCTGGCACAGGCCGCGTGATCAGACCAGCTGGGTTTCGCCGTTAGGCCTGGCCCCCCTGACAACACTTCCGAACCGCTTGCGACATTGCGTTGCAAGCGGTTTTTCTGTGCGGCCATTCTTACGGCCGTATTGCAGGCTATCTCTGGCGAACGCCACCTCCGTCATGCGGTCGTTGGACATAGCCTTGCAAACGAAGGGCGAAGGCAGGCGTTTGAACGTCGTTGGAAAAGGCAGTGGGATACGCAGGATGAGCAAAGCAAAGACCCGCCACACCGGAGGATGCGGCTGCGGCGCGATCCGCTATAGAATCGACGAGGCGCCCCTATCCAGCGGCATCTGCCATTGCCAGACATGCCGAAAGGTTGCTTCGGCTCCGACGCTGCCGTTCGTCACCTTTCCCGTGCGAACACTGGTGTACGAACAAGGAGCCCCGCGGGCTTTCGCCTCCTCGAAGGGCGTCGTGCGGACATTTTGCGGTTCATGTGGTTCCCCGCTCGGCTACCAGAATGATGCGGACCCCGGCTTGATCGACATCATGACCGTCAGCCTCGACGAGCCGGATGAGTATCACCCGACCTTTCACGTCTGGACATCCGAAAAGATGTCCTGGGATGTCATCTGCGATGACCTGCCGGCCCATCCCAAAAGCCGTACCTAACGAGCCGCGTTGCTATTGCGGCTTGCCGTTTTTCCACAAAACATTCTGGCCGTAGAGCGGGATGGTCGAGATCGCCATCTTGGCCGAGCCGTCGGTCAATTCGCGCGAATGCGCAAGATAGATCAACGTGTCGTTCTCTTTGTCGTAGATCCGGTTGACGACCAGCTTCTTCCAGATCAGCGACATGCCAGTCTTGAACACCTCGTCGCCGCCCTTCGACAGGTCGATGTCGCCGATCTCGATCGGCCCCGTCTGCCGGCAGGCTATGGAATTGTTCGAGGGATCCTCAAACCAGTTACCGTTCTTTACGCGGTCGATGACGCTACGGTCGAAATAGGTGACGTGGCAGGTCACGCCTTTCACCTGCGGGTCGGCCACCGCATCGATGATGATGTCGTTGCCGATCCAGTCAACCCCAACCTTGCCGACGACGTCGGCCGACGCCGTACCAGCGCTGATGAGTGACGCGGCGGCAAGCGCGATGTAGCTCTTTGTGGACATGACGGCTCCCTGATTGCATCAGCATCTAAGGTAAGCGCGCCAGGGGTCTTTACAAGAAGTTCTCACGGCTTCCTGCAGGTGCAGGCCTCATACCCGTTTGACGTCAGCCTGCCCGGCTTCATGCCGATCACAGCAGGGATGGCGTTGACGGCGGCGGCCCCGACGGCCTTTGCCATCGCGATCGCCGCATGCGCGCAGACGGCGGCATCTTCGGCTGCATTGTGATGCGCAAATCGAAGGCCGAGATGCTCGGCGATCATGTTGAGCCGGTGCGACAGGAAATGCGGCCAGATCCGCTGTGCCATCTTCAGGCTGCACAGATAGGTCAGTTCCGGATAAGACTGCCGATAGAGATCGAGGCAGGCACGCCAGACACTGAAATCGAAAGCCGCATTGTGCGCGATCATGGTCGCGCCTCGGAAATCGTCGTGGAACTCGTCCATCACCTCCGGAAACTCCGGCGCGTCCTCGACCTGCTCCGGCCGGATGCCGTGGATGGCGATGTTCATGCCGGAGAACCGCATCGCCTTCGGCCGGATGAGCCGCTCCTCGACGCGTGTGACCTTGCCGTCCTCGATCCATGCCAGCCCGACCGAGCAGGCGCTGCCGCGCTGTTCGTTGGCTGTTTCGAAATCAATGGCGATAGTCTTCAACAAGGCTTCCGATTCGATTGTATCGATCTGGCATAGCCTTCCTGCCCTGTCGGCGCAAACCCGGGCTGTTGACATCCGCAACCGGATTGCGAAACATGGCGGGCATGGACGGAACGATGGCCATAACGCTTGTGCTGACGACCACCACCCTTGCGGGGTTGGCGGGAGCGACGGTGCGTTAGAAGCAGTCCGCCCATCCCCGAAACCCTGCCGAGGCGAGCAGGGTTCTGGAACCGGCTCCCCTCGCAATGACAAGGAGAGTTGTATGCAGAACAATCCAAGCACCAGAAAAGCACCTGTCGGACTGTTGATCCGAGCCATCCGTCCGTCCGACACCGAGGCCTTGGCAGCGCTGGTCAATCTGCCGGGCTTTCGGGCGGGGACCTTGCGTCCGCCCTACCAGAGTATCGAAGAAACCCGCCGCCATGTCGAAAACAGCAATCCGGACGCGATGCGTCTGGTCGCAACCATCGACGGGCAAATCGTCGGCGACATCGGCATGACCCGCTTCCGCGGCCGTCGCAATCACGTCGCCAGCATCGGCATGGGTGTTCATGACGACTTTGCCGGCCGCGGTATCGGCAGCGCGCTGCTCGCCGCCGTCATCGACGCCGCGGACAACTGGCTGAACATTATGCGCCTGGAATTGACAGTCTACACCGACAACGAAGCTGCCGTCGCCCTCTACAGAAAGTTCGGTTTCGAAGAGGAAGGCATACTTCGTGCCTATGCCTTCCGGGCCGGCAGCTACGTCGATGCTTATGCGATGGCGCGCATCAAGCGGTAGAAGAAGGCTCTGAGATGAGCAGCAACCGACGCCCTCACCCGCCAATCAGCGCCAGCCACTCGTCCTCGTCCATCGTCTGGACACCGAGTTCGCGTGCCTTGTCGAGCTTCGAGCCGGCGCCCGGTCCCGCAACGACGATATCGGTCTTCTTCGACACCGAACCGGCGACCTTGGCGCCGAGGCTTTCGGCCCGCGCCTTGGCCTCGTCGCGCGAAAACTTTTCCAGCGAGCCGGTGAAAACGACGGTCTTGCCGGCGACAGGGCTGTCGGATGTCACCGCCTGTTCGGCGGGCAAAGGCCTCTTGTCGTCGAGTTCGTCGAGCAACGCCCCGATCACCTTGATATTACGCGGCTCCTTGTAGAATTCGACGATGGCGCGGGCGACAATCTCACCGATGCCTTCGATAGCGTTCAAGTCGTTCCAGGCATCGCCGGAAAGTGGGGCAGCCTCCTTCATCGCCGCCTCGAAGGCGTCATAGGTGCCATAGGAGCGCGCAAGCAGTTTCGCGGTCGTCTCGCCGACATGGCGTATGCCGAGCGCATAGATGAAGCGGTGGAGCGCGATAGCGCGGCGCTCGTTGATGGCCGCGTAGAGCTTGCCGACACTGACCTTGCCGAAGCCGTCGATATTTTCGAGCTTAGTCAGCGAATCCGCCTGTCGCTTCTCCAGCGTGAAGATATCGGGCGCGGTGCGGATCTGCAGCGCCCTGTCCTCATTATCGAAGAAGAAGTCGATTTGCTTGGAGCCCAGGCCCTCGATGTCGAAGGCGTTGCGCGAGACGAAATGCTTGAGATGCTCCGTCGCCTGCGCCGTGCAGATGAAGCCGCCGGTGCAGCGGGTGACCGAATCGAGCTTGCCGGTCTTCTCGTTCTTCTCACGCACCGCATGGCTGCCGCAGACCGGGCAAGTCTTCGGGAATTCGTAAGGCCTGGCATCGGCCGGACGCTTCTCCATGACGACGTCGAGCACCTGCGGGATAACATCTCCTGCCCGCTGCACGATGACCGTGTCACCGATCCGGATGTCGTGCCCCACTTCGCGAATACGTTCGCCCGAATTGCCGATGCCTTCAATATAATCGGCATTGTGCAGCGTCGCATTGGTAACAACGACTCCGCCGACAGTGATCGGCGTCAGGCGTGCGACCGGCGTCAGGGCGCCGGTGCGGCCAACCTGGATGTCGATATTTTCGACCGTCGTGAAGGCCTGCTCGGCCGGGAATTTATGTGCGGTCGCCCAACGCGGGCTTCGCGAGCGGAAGCCAAGACGCGCCTGCAGCTCAAGGCTGTCGACCTTGTAGACGACGCCGTCGATGTCGTAGTCGAGATCGGGCCGCTTCAGGCCGATCTCATCGTAGTGCGCCAGGATATCGGCGACCGAGTTCAGCCGCTTCATCAGCGGATTGACGGGAAAGCCCCATTCCTTGAACTTCTGCACCATGTCGAATTGCGTCTTCGGCAGATCGTTGGGCTCGGAAATCTCGCCCCAGGCGTAGGCGAAGAACTTTAGCTTGCGGCTCGCTGTCACTTTCGCATTGAGCTGTCGCAGCGAGCCAGCGGCGGTGTTGCGCGGATTGACGTAGGTCTGCTTGCCCGCCGCCTCCATCTGTTTGTTCAGCGCCAGGAAGTCGCTCTTGGCCATATAGACTTCGCCGCGTACCTCAACGACGGCCGGAACGCCCCCAGGCAACGCGTTCGGGATTTCCTTGATTGTGCGGATATTCGCGGTGACGTTTTCACCCGTCGTACCGTCGCCGCGAGTCGCTGCGTTTACAAGTTTGCCGTTCTCGTAGCGGATCGACATGGAGAGACCATCGATTTTCGGCTCTGCCGTAAAGGCGATCGACTGGTCCGGCAAGCGACCGAGGAAACGATAGACGCTGGCCACGAAGTCCTGCACGTCCTCCTGCGAGAAGGTATTGTCGAGCGACAGCATCGGCCGCGCATGCACGACCGGCGCGAATGTGACTGAAGGCGCGGAGCCGACACGCCGCGACGGGCTGTCTTCGCGGATCAGTTCCGGAAAGCGCGCCTCGATCGCGTCGTTGCGCCGCTTCAGCGCATCATACTCGGCATCCGAAATCGCCGGGCGATCGTCGCCGTGATAGAGCTCGTCATTGCGAGCGATCTCCTTCGCAAGCCGCTCGAGCTCGGCGGCGGCATCTTCGATCGTCAGGGCATCAACGGCTATGGTTTCGGTCGACATACGGCTCTCGCTCCACGGAATCTGGAGTCGTTTTAGAGCAAAATGTATGGATTGAAAGGGAGTGAGACGTCATCTCCGGCGCCTCTCCCCAATTCGGCGATTTCGAAATCAGCCGTTCCCGGCGAGCAGCCGGGCAGCAGCCGCCCTCGCCTCTTCCGTCACCGAGGCACCCGCCAGCATGCGCGCGATTTCTTCGGTACGGTCGTCGGGCGCCATCGTCGCGACGCGCGTCGCAATCTTCTCGGAGCCTTCGGCGGCCGGTCCCTTTGAGATCAGCAGATGCGTCGCCGCCCGTGCAGCAACCTGCGGCGCATGCGTAACCGAGAGGACCTGAACGCGGTCGGAAAGCCGCTTCAGCCGCTGACCGATCGCATCCGCAACCGCCCCGCCAACACCGGTATCTATTTCGTCGAAGACGAGCGTCGGTGCAGAGCCGCGATCGGCGAGCGCCACCTTCAGCGCGAGCAGGAAGCGCGAAAGCTCGCCGCCGGACGCCACCTTCATGATAGAGCCCGGGCGAGTGCCCGGATTGGTCTGAACGTGGAACTCGACAACGTCGATGCCCTCTGCTGTCGCATCCTCGCGATTGGTGGTGATCTCTACCATGAAACGTGCCCGCTCCAGCTTCAGTGCCGGCAGTTCTGCCATGACGGCGACAGCCAAAGCGTCTCCGGCGTGATGACGCTTATCGGAAAGCGTGCGTGCTGCTGCATCGTAGTTCGCCTTGGCAACACCAACCTCGGCTTCGAGCTTGGCAAGCCATTCCTCGCCGGCATCGAGATCGGCAAGATCGCTGATCATGCGAACGGCAAGCGCTGGCAGTTCGACCACCGGAACAGAGTACTTGCGCGAGGCGGCGCGCAAGGCAAACAGGCGCTCCTCCACACGCTCCAGCTCCTTTGGATCGTATTCCGTCTTTCGCAGTGCAGCCTCGACTTCCATCTGGGCGTTGGAGAGCTGGTCGAGCGCAGCGTCCAGAAGCGCAACCGTATCTTCCAGCAAGCCCGGAGCCTCGTGGGTCTTGCGCTCCAGCCGGCGCACGAGCGAGGCGATATGCGGCACGGGAGAAGCATTGCCGTTGAGGAACTCTGAAGCCTCGGCGATATCGCCTGCGATGCGCTCGGCCTTCATCATCTTTTGGCGGCGATCGGCGAGTTCGTCCTCCTCGCCATCCAGCGGCGAAAGCTTTTCCAGTTCCTCGACGGATGAGCGCAGATAGTCCGCCTCGCGCGTAGCATTCTCCACCTTCTCGCGCTGCTTCTTCAGCGTTCGCTCGGTATCGCGCCAGATGCGGTAAATGTTGGAAACGGTAGCAGCGTCTTCGTTCACGCCCGCGAAGGCGTCGAGCAGGATCCGGTGAGCGTGGGTGTCCACGAGCGCGCGATCATCATGCTGACCGTGAATCTCGACGAGCATCTGTCCGGCCTGGCGCATCAGCTGAACGCTGAGCGGCTGGTCGTTGACATAGGCCTTGGTGCGCCCGTCGGAGTTTTGGACACGGCGGAAGATGAGATCGCCATCATCATCGATACCGTTTTCGCGCAGCAGCTTGCGAGCGCCGTGATCCGGGCCGACGTCGAAGACAGCCGTCACCTGCCCCTTGTCTTCGCCGTGGCGAACAAGGCCTCCGTCTCCGCGGCCCCCAAGGGCGAGCGACAGGCTATCGAGCAGGATGGATTTGCCAGCACCGGTCTCACCGGTCAGCACCGAGAGGCCGGTCTCGAAAGCGAGATCCAGCCGCTCGATCAGGACGATATCGCGGATCGAAAGCTGGATCAGCATTGGCCTCAGGAACCGAGCAGGAGTTTCTTGCCTGCAGCCGCGATCCAGGAACCCGGGTTTTCACGCGGCTCCGTGCCACCGTTCTTCAAGAGCTTGAAGGAATCGGCGTACCACTGGCTGTCCGGATAGTTATGACCCAGAACGGCGGCTGCGGTTTGCGCCTCCTCGACGATGCCCATTGCGTAGTAGGCTTCGACAAGGCGCGCGAGCGCTTCTTCGATCTGGTTGGTATTCGGATACTTCTCGACGACAGTGCGGAAGCGCGAGATCGCGGCGAGGTATTCCTTCCGCTCCATATAGTAGCGGCCGACCTGCATTTCCTTGCCGGCAATCTGGTCGCGCGCGAAGCGGATTTTCGCCTGCGCGTCGTCGACGTATTCGGAATCCGGGTAGTTGTCGATGACTGCCTGCATGGCCTCGACAGTCTTGGCAGCTGCGCGCTGATCCTGCGTGACGTCCACGATCTGCTTCGAATAGGTCAGACCGATCAGATACTGCACGTAGGGAGCATCTTTCGACTTCGGATACTGCGCCATATAGCGGTTGCCCGAGGCAAGAGCGTCGTCGAGACGGCCCTGGCGATACTTGACGAAGGTGCTCATCACGAGCGCCTTGCGCGCCCATTCGGAGAACGGGTTCTCGCGGTCGATGGCGTCGAACTTGCGCGCCGCTTCGGCCATGTTGCCGGCCTTCATGTTGGCGAGGCCCTGGGTATAGAGAACATCCGGCGGATCGCTCTCGACGCCGAGCTTGCTAATATCGATATCGGGGTCCGACTGGCATCCGGAAATTAAGGCACCTGCGCTCAGCACCAAGACCGATGCGAACAAAGCGCGCGCTGTCTTCATCATACTTTCAGACCCTGCATAACCCATCGGAACAATCCCAACGCCGCCATCCCTCAACGGCAGCCACGCCTTGCTGGCGTTTCTAGCCACAAATGTGGAGCCAGAGCAACGCAATGATGATGCATTAACGCATTTTTGTGGCGATGCAGGCGATAATCGCCCGTTTTGCACCGTGAAAGCTGCACCTGTTGCCGCTAAACATCTGCGGCGAAACATCTATCCGGGAATCACCGTCAGTCTCGTCCCAATAAAGAAACCGCCTCCCGAAGGAGGCGGCCCTGGCCTAAGAGATGCGATGGAGGTCATGCCGACCAGGGAGCAAATTCCGGTGCGTTGACCCGGATGAAATCCCGGGGAGCAACACGCTGGCGCGGCGCAGAGGTCTCGACCACTTCGTAGGCGGTCGGGTCGCTGAGCAACGCCTTGAGAGCATTAGCATTCATCTTGTGGCCGCCGCGATAGGAGCGATAGCAACCGATGAAAGGAGCGCCGGCGAGCGCAAGGTCGCCGACGGCATCGAGTGCCTTGTGGCGCACGAATTCGTCCTTGGCGTAGCGCAGGCCTTCGACATTGATAACGGTATTGTCGTCCGAGATGACGACCGAATTCTCAAGCGAGGAACCAAGCGCGTGGCCGGAGGCCCAAAGACGCTCGACATCCCGCATGAAACCGAAGGTACGAGCGCGCGACAGCTCGGACTTGAACGTCGCAGCCGTCATGTCGCCTTCCCACTTCTGCCGGCCGATCAGCGGGCAATCGAAATCGATCTCGACTTCAAAGCGCGTACCATCATAGGGACGGAACTCGCTCCACGAGCCGCCATGCTCGATGCGAACCGGCTTGGTGATGCGGATATACCGGCGCTTCACGCCGAGCGATACCAGGCCAACCTGTTCGATCGCTTCGATGAAAGGCATTGAACTGCCGTCCATGATCGGCATTTCGGCGCCATGAACCTCGATCACGACGTTATCGAGACCGAGCGCGTAGACGGCAGCCATGACATGCTCGACCGTCGCAACCGAGTGCGCCGGCGAGAACCCAAGAACGGTGCAGAGATCCGTATTGCCGACCTGCGAAGACACAGCACGGTATTCGGAAACCTCGCCGTTCTCATGCATGCGATTGAAGACGACGCCAGTGTCAGCTTCTGCCGGGTTGAAGGTAATCGAAACGTCAGCACCAGAATGAACGCCGATGCCCGAGAGCGTGATCGGACGTGATACCGTCGTTTGAAAACCCAACATGCCAATAACCATAAATTTTGCCTTTATTATCCCTGGTGACCCGCCGCGGCTAACATGCCGAACTATCTGCCAGGGTTCATTTCACTCCGTCGAAGTCTCGCCATAAAGCGCGAGACGACGGTTTCTTGAGCACATACATACGTGCGCCCGGGTTCCAATCCAAATCACTGTTTCTTTCGCATTGTTACGAAAGCATGCCTTTGAAATAACAGCGTAATTGGCGCCAGATTCGATGCCCTGAAACGGCAATGCCCGGGAGCGTACTCCCGGGCATCCTTGTGGCGATTCTGTCTCTGCCTCAGTTCGACTGACGACGCAAGAATGCGGGAATTTCGAGCTGATCGTCTTCCTGCATCATGCGAGCCTGCGGAACGCTGCGGCCCTGATCGTCGAGGTTTCCGCGGCGCGGCGCATAGAGGCTGGCTTCCGGAGAAAGCGCACGGCGCTGTTGCGAGGCAGCCGCAGGAGCCGACGTCATCTCCGGCGCGACTTCCTCTTCGCGGCGGCCAAG
Source organism: Rhizobium sp. LjRoot258 (assembly GCF_964254185.1). NCBI lineage: Bacteria > Pseudomonadati > Pseudomonadota > Alphaproteobacteria > Hyphomicrobiales > Rhizobiaceae > Rhizobium > Rhizobium sp. LjRoot258. The sequence continues at coordinate 2,264,961 of NZ_CAXUST020000001.1, forward strand.
CGAGTTGGTGATCCGCTTCAGGAGGCCCATCGGACCGCGTTCTTCATGCGCATGAGACGTGGGGGCGGGCTGCGAGCGATGGTCGATCTCTGCCTGAACCACTGGCGGGAAATCCTCCACTTTCGGCATGCGAACGGGCTGTTGGGCGGTCATTGGCTGCTGCATGACAGGCGCCGGCTGGCTCATCACAGGCTGCTGAACCGGCTGGCTCACGACAGGTGCGTGAACCGGAGCCTGCTGAACCGGGGCTGGACGAATGACCGGAGCGGCTTCCGGAGCGGCAAAGATCTTGCTCTGCGGACGGAAGGTCTCCTGCATCGCCGGCTGCTGCACCGGTGCTGCTGCACGTGGAGCGTGGATCTCGAGCTCGCGCTCCATTTCCGCTTCAGCCGTGCGGATCGCCTGCGCGACCGGGTCGACGGGCTTTGGTGCCTGCTGCATGACAGGTGCAGGCTGAACCGCGGCCGGCGCCGGAGCGACGGCCGCGGAAGGACGGACAATCGGCTTTGCGACAGGCTGGAATGTCTTGCCGGCTGCTTCGTTGAACGCACGGTCGATGCCGGTTGCGACGACGGAGACGCGGATGATGCCTTCGAGCGATTCGTCGAACGTCGCGCCGAGGATGATGTTCGCATCCGGATCGACTTCTTCGCGGATACGCGTTGCTGCTTCGTCGACTTCGAAGAGGGTAAGGTCGCGACCGCCGGTAATGGAGATCAACAGGCCCTGTGCGCCCTTCATCGAAGTTTCGTCGAGCAGCGGGTTGGCAATCGCAGCTTCGGCAGCCTGCATCGCGCGGCCCTGGCCCGATGCCTCGCCGGTGCCCATCATTGCGCGGCCCATTTCGCGCATGACCGAGCGAACGTCGGCGAAGTCGAGGTTGATGAGACCTTCCTTCACCATCAGGTCGGTGATGCAGGCAACACCGGAGTAGAGGACCTGGTCTGCCATCGCGAACGCGTCGGCAAAGGTCGTCTTGTCGTTGGCGATGCGGAAAAGGTTCTGGTTCGGAATGACGATCAGGGTGTCGACCGACTTCTGCAGCTCCTGGATGCCGGATTCAGCCAGACGCATGCGGCGCCCGCCTTCGAAGTGGAAGGGCTTGGTCACGACGCCGACCGTCAGGATGCCCTTGTTACGGGCTGCCTGTGCAACGACTGGAGCAGCGCCAGTGCCGGTGCCGCCGCCCATGCCGGCGGTGACGAAGCACATGTGCGTTCCGTTCAGGTGGTCGACAATCTCGTCGATGCACTCTTCAGCGGCCGCGCGACCGACTTCCGGCTGCGAACCAGCACCGAGCCCTTCCGTGACGTTGGCGCCGAGCTGGATAATGCGCTCTGCCTTGGTCATCGTCAGGGCCTGGGCGTCCGTGTTGGCAACGACGAAGTCGACGCCCTGGAGGCCAGCGGAGATCATGTTGTTGACAGCGTTGCCACCGCCACCGCCAACACCGAACACGGTGATACGCGGCTTAAGCTCAGTGATATCCGGCTTTTGCAGCTTGATAGTCATGTTACCGTTCCTTCTCTTTATGGCCGCATCGCCACGCCGGCCAATTCACTCAATTGTCAGAAGCTTTCTTTCAACCACTGGCCCATGCGGGCAAAGCGGCTGGTATTTCCCCCAAGCGACATGAGCAGACCGCTCTGTGACGCATGTGTTTCTTGGTCCGCGACCTGCGGATAGATCATCAGACCGACGGCGGTCGAAAAGGCTGGGCCCTTCGCTGCGGTCGGCAGCCCCGAGACGCCCATCGGACGACCGATTCTGACGTTGCGGGCAAGTATGCGGCGCGCAACTTCGGCAAGGCCGGTCAGCTGGCTCGCACCACCCGTCAGCACGACGCGCTTGCCGACGATCGGGCTGAAGCCCGAGCGCTGGATGCGATCGCGGATCAATTCCATCGTTTCCTCGATACGGGCGCTGACAATGCGCGATACCAGCGCACGCGGCACCTGCGTCGGCAGGTCGCGTTCGTCTTCGCCGATCGGCGGGATCGAGATCAGTTCGCGCTCGTCCGAGGAGTTCGGCATCGCGGAAGCATGAACGACTTTCAGGCGTTCGGCATCCTCGATACGCGTCGAAAGACCACGGGCCAGATCAGTGGTGACGTGATGGCCGCCAAGGCTGACGGCATCGGTGTGCACCAGCTTGCCCTCTGCGAAGACAGAAATCGTCGTCGTGCCGCCGCCCATGTCGATCGCCGCGCAGCCGAGCTCGACTTCATCATCGACGAGAGCGGCAAGGCCGGAGGCGTAAGGCGTCGCGACGATTCCCTCGACCGAGAGGTGCGCGCGATTGACGCTGAGTTCGAGGTTCTTCAGCGCGGTGCGCTCAGCGGTGACGACATGCATGTCGACGCCGAGAACATCACCATACATCGACAGCGGATCGCGGATGCCGCGCTCACCGTCGAGCGAGAAGCCAGTTGCCAGCGAATGAAGGACCGCGCGATCCTGTCGAAGCGACTGCTGGCAGGCAGCGGACAGAACCTTCTTGAGGTCGTTCAGCTCAACTTCCTGACCACCGAGATCGATGGTCGCAGTGTAGATGTCGCTTGTCAGGCGACCCGCCGTGACATTGACGATCAGGCTTTCGACGGTCAGGCCGGCCATGCGCTCGGCTGCATCGACCGCAAGCCGAATCACGCTTTCCAGCGCATCCAGGTCTGAGATCGCGCCGGTCTTGATGCCGCGCGAACGCTGGTGCCCAATCCCGATGATCTCAATGTTGTGCGTGCGGCCGGGCAGAACCTGACTTTCCTCGCGAGGCGTCAGGCGGCCAATCATGCAGACGACCTTCGTCGATCCGATGTCCAGCACCGAAACGACATGGGACCGCTTCGACGAAAGCGGCTTCAGGCGCGGCAATCCGAAATGGGACGAACCGAACAAGCTCATATATTTTGCCCCGCCTTTTTCAATTCCTTGGTCCGCTGATCAAGCACGAGTTGCCGGCGCGCCATCGCTTCCGGCGTCAACTCAATTGCCGTGCGGTCGGTAAGCCTCAGATCGACGGCAGCGATGTCACGCTCCAGAAGATCCTGCTCCTTCATGAACTTCGACAGCCGCGCCAATGCCAGCTCGACATCGTCTTCCGGCAGCTTCACCGCAATACCGTTGTCCATGTGCAGATCCCAACGACGACCCGAAACCCAGACGTAGGCCTTCACCCGCGCCTTGATCTCCGGCCACTGTGCGAATTCGGCTTCGAGCGAGGTTGCAGCAACCTCCGCACCGCGACCAACCACGAGGGGCAGCTCCGAAAATTTGTTATCGCGCAGCGGAGCGATTACCGAACCACCCTTCTCCACGAGAGAAAGTTCCTGGCCATGCTGCCAGATGGCGTAAGCCTGACGCTCTTTGAGTTTTACCTCGATCGTCTTCGGATAGATCTTGCGGACTTCGACATTTTCGACCCAGGGAAGCCTAGCGATCTTCTGACGCGCCGCATCGACGTCGAGCGCCACGAGCGACGTCGTGCCATCCAGCCCCAACAGCTGCAGGATCTCGATTTCGGAGGTCTCGGAATTGCCGGACACCTTGACGTCATCGATTGCAAATCCGGCAGCGGTCGTCGTCGCTTGCGCAACAGCTTCGGTGTGACCACCGAGCGACATGCCGTATAGACCCGTCACAGCAAAGAAGGCCAAGGCGGAGACCGTCCCGACATGGGCCGGAATATGGATGCGGCCACTTCCGAGGCTGACAAGGAAGCGCACGACACGGCGCAGCGGGCGCGGAAGAACCAGCCGACCATCACCCTCGGGATACGAAGGCTCAGCCTGATGACTTGGGCGCCCTATTCTTTTGACCGTCACCGAGAACAAGAAGCGTCCTCCACCATCCAACGGAGAAATTCACCAAACGAGTAGCCGGCATGACCAGCCATTTCGGGCACCAGGGAGGTTGGCGTCATGCCCGGCTGAGTATTGATTTCCAGCCAGATAATTTCGCCATCTTCGGAGAAGCGATCGTCGTAACGAAAGTCGGAGCGACTGACGCCACGGCAACCAATTGCTTGATGCGCCCTTAACGCCAATGATTGTATTTTTTGGTAAATATTCGGTGAAATTTCTGCCGGGATGACGTGTTTCGATCCACCCGCGACATACTTGGCGTCATAATCGTAAAAGCCATGACCCAGCGGCACCACCTCGGTCACGCCAAGCACCTGATCCCCCATCACACCGCAAGTCAGCTCCCGACCATAGACGTAACGCTCGACAAGAACCTCTTCGCCGTAGCGCCATTCCGGAGAGCTGATAATCTGCGGCGGATGCGATTGATCCTCCTGGACGATCACCACACCGAAGCTGGAGCCCTCACGCACAGGCTTCACAACATAGGGCGGCTTCATCGGATGCTCGGCCGGAAAAGCGAATCGATTGATCACCTCGGATTGAGCAACCGGAACGCCCGCAGCGGCGGCAACGCCCTTGGCCTTCTCCTTGTCCATGGCAAGCGCCGAAGCCAGCACGCCGGAATGCGTGTAGGGAATCTCAAGATACTCGAGGACGCCCTGGATCGTGCCATCCTCGCCGTAGGGGCCATGCAGCGCATTAAAGACGACATCAGGTCGCAATGCAGCAAGCTTCGCAGACACATCGCGATCGACGTCAATCCGCGTCACCTGGAAGCCCTCAGCCTCAAGGGCATCCGCGCACGCCGTCCCGGAAGAAAGGCTTACCGGCCTCTCCGAGGAAAACCCGCCCATCAGGACAGCGACATGCTTGCGACTCATCAACACCCCCAAAAAATAACCTGCACACTGTGTTTCGACGCTTGCACCAAGCTTGTTTCTCGTCCGAATCCAGCTTGATGATGCAGGTGTATTAGAGCCCGATTATGGTTAATGAAGTGTTTACTTTCGTTAATTTTCACCGCGGAAAGCGGCGTGGACATGACGGCGCAGAACGCAAAAGCCCCCGCAGCGGCAGCCCGTGCCGTGCGCGTTCGTTCAAGAAGTTGCGTCAGTTTGAGGCCTCTTCGCCTGTCATTTTCCAGACAAGGCCACCCAGGACACTGCCTACAAGCGGCGCAACCCAGAACAGCCACAGTTGCTGCAACGCCCAGCCGCCGACGAACAATGCCTGTCCTGTCGAACGAGCGGGATTGACCGACGTATTGGTGACCAGAATCGAAGTCAGATGAATGAGCGTCAGCGCAAGCCCGATGGCGATTGGCGCAAAGCCCGCCGGCACCCTGCTGCTCGTTGACCCCAGGATGATGAAGATGAACGTCAGGACGACTTCGATGATAAGCGCAGAAAGAAGCGAGTAGCCGCCGGGCGAATGCTCACCATAACCATTGGCGGCAAAGCCTCCGAGCTCGAAACCAGCCTTGCCGCTGGCGACGGCATAGAGCAAAGCCGCGGCAACAATCGCGCCAATGACCTGTAACGCGATATAAAGAACCACGCGACCGACCGGGAATTTGCCCGCGATTGCGAGACCGACAGAAACCGCCGGATTGAAATGCCCGCCGGAAATGCCGCCGACGGCAAAAGCCATTGTCAGGACGGTAAGACCGAATGCAAATGCAACACTTGCAAAACCAATGCCAAGTTCGGGAAACGCTGCCGCAAGCACGGCACTGCCGCATCCGCCGAACACAAGCCAAAACGTTGCAAGAAATTCTGCAACAAGACTTTTCTGCATATTTCCCTCCTGCGCTCAACCAGAGCGTTCATGAGGAAGCGGCTTCATATTGATTCTGGTCAAGTGATCACACGCGGCATCGATGGGCGGAAAAATGCAAAGCCTGCTAATCTTTTTTTCGGTTGTTACGCGATGGGCATTTGCGCCGAATTAAAATTGCGTTAAGAGCCGCCTGCCTTCCCAAGGCATCTTTACAATCCCGATTGGAATGAAAATGTCAGACGCGATATCCAGAGTATCGCCGACTCCCGCTTCATCGAACAGTGCGCAAGTCAACTCGCCGGCGCGCGTTCTGATCGCGAGCCTCGTCGGCACCACAATCGAGTTCTTCGATTTCTACGTCTATGCAACTGCCGCCGTGCTGGTCTTCCCGACGCTGTTCTTCCCGAACAGCGACCCGACGACCGCGCTGCTTGCATCCTTCGCAACCTTCTCGATCGCCTTCTTTGCCCGTCCGCTTGGCGCCGTCGTCTTCGGCCATTTCGGCGACAGGATTGGCCGCAAGACGACGCTCGTTGCCGCCCTGCTCACCATGGGTATCTCGACGGTGGTAATCGGCCTTCTGCCCTCCTATGAATCGATCGGCGTCATCGCGCCGCTGCTGCTGGCGCTTTGCCGTTTCGGCCAGGGCTTCGGTCTCGGCGGGGAATGGGGCGGCGCCGTGCTGCTCGCGACGGAGAACGCGCCGGAAGGCAAGCGCAGCTGGTATGGCATGTTTCCGCAGCTTGGCGCTCCGGTCGGCCTGTTCCTCTCCTCAGGCATTTTCTGGCTGCTTCTACAGGTCATGTCTCAGGACGCCTTGCTGAGCTGGGGCTGGCGTGTGCCGTTCATCTCGTCCATTCTGCTGATCGTCATCGGTCTCTGGGTCCGCCTCTCGATCACCGAAACGCCGGCTTTCCAGAAGGCGATCGACAAGCAGGAGCGCGTTGCCGTCCCGGTTGCCGAACTTTTCCGCAAGCACAAGCGCAGCCTATTCCTCGGCACCTTCGTGGCGCTCGCCACCTTCGTGCTGTTCTACATCGGCTCGGCTTACCTGCTGTCCTACAACGTCAAGGTCCTGAAGATACCGTTCCTCGACGCGCTCGAAATCCAGATCGTCGGTTCGGTCGCCTTCGGTATCTTCATTCCTGTTGTTGGTAAACTCGCCGAGCGGTTCGGACGTCGTGAGATGCTGATCCTCACCACCGTACTGATCGGTATCTTCTCGTTCTTCCTGCCGGGGTTGATGACGGGCGGCGAAGGCAGCATCGTGGTGTTTGCGATCGTCGCCATGGCGCTGATGGGCATGACCTACGGTCTGATCGGCACCGCGCTTGCCGCCCCCTTCCCAACGGCCGTTCGCTACACCGGTTCGTCGATCACCTTCAACCTTGCTGGCATCTTCGGCGCTTCGCTGGCGCCCTATATCGCCACCTGGTTGCAGGCAAACCATGGCATGCAGTATGTCGGCTACTATCTCGGTCTGTCTGCCGTGATCACGCTGATCTGCATCCTGGCCTCGGGCCGCGACGAAGTCTGATCCCGGAAATAGTCCAATTTCAAGTGCCGCGACAGGCAACTGTCGCGGCTTTTTTGTTGTTGTCTGTTAACGCCTGGCTCCTAGATTTTCAGAAACGGGGGAGCCAGATGCTGACAAGACGATCCCTGCTGACGCAAGGGCTAGGTACCGGGATTTCGCTGACACTGCCGTCAATTGCGAAGGCAGCCAGCCCTCCGCCCATCGATGTCACCTTCCTTGTCATCAACGACGTCCACGCATGCCGCTTCGGAGACGGGCTAAGCCCGAACTGCCAGGATGAAGGCAAGACCGACGCAAACCTGCTACGCCACATTCTTGCATTGAACAACATTCACCACCAAACCTGGCCGATGGAAATCGCCCGGAGACCGAGCGGCCTGCCGCTCGCCGGACAGCCCATTGCAAGGCCGCAGGGCATCATCGTCTGCGGCGATGTCACGGACGATGGTGGTGGTCAGACGGCAGAGTTCGCGGAAGGATCGCAGTTGCTGCAGTTTTCCCATCGCTACCAGCAAGGAGTCGGTGCCGATCATGTGCACTTTCCAGTCTATGTCGGCCTCGGCAATCACGACCTCGATCAGGATGGGCGCCCGCCGCAGGTCGACTGGTATCGCGATGAGCTGCGCGATTACGTGCAGATGAACCACAAGCCGAGCGTCTTCTTCAAGCCGCTGGTGCCCGCCGACAACTACGACGAAGCCTCGGACAACTATTCCTGGAACTGGGGCGGACTGCATCTTATCCAGGCGCAACGCTACGGTGGAGACAATACGAAAGGCGCCGCAAGCAGCCTCGATTGGATGAAGCGCGATCTCCAGACCTATGCGTCAGATGGACGCCCGGTTGTCATCTTCCAGCACTACGGGTGGGATCCGTTCTCATTGGAGCGCTGGGATCCTGAAAAGAAAACGTTCAACGCAAGCGGCAACGGCGCACCCCATTGGTGGGGTGAATCAGAACGTCAGGAACTTCTCGCAATCCTCGAAGGCTACAATGTAATCGGCGTTTTTCACGGACACGAGCACAACACGCCCATGGCCTACACCGTCGGAAAACTGGATGTCTTCAAAGCGAAAGCCGCCTTCATGGGCGGCTTCTGCCTTGTCCGGGTGACAAGCAACACGATGGATGTAGCGATCGGCGAAGCCAGCGACAACAGGGGCGGAGTGACCTTCTCCACCGCTTTCACCAAGCGCTTCGCCTAAGGACTACTCGCTGGTCACGCCCTGAAAGGGACGTACCTCGCGCCCGGGCATGAAGACGCCGAGACGCTTGATCTCCCACTCGAGCTTGATTCCGGAATTCTCGAAGACTTCGCGGCGGACCTGTTCGCCGAGATATTCGAGATCGTATCCTGTCGCCTGCCCCATGTTGATCATGAAGTTGCAGTGAAGCGAGGACATCTGCGCGCCGCCGATCACCAGGCCCCGGCATCCGGCCTCGTCGACGAGCTTCCAGGCGGAATGCCCTTCCGGGTTTTTGAAGGTCGAGCCGCCAGTCCTTTCGCGGATCGGCTGTACCGTCTCGCGATGGCTGCGCACGGCGTCCATCTCAGCGCGGATCTTGGCGCGATCCTCGCCATACCCTTCGAAGAGCACCGACGTGAAAATCAAATCGTTCGGTACCGACGAATGACGGTAGGAATAGCCCATATCGGCGTTCGACAAGACATGCTTGTTACCCTTGCGATCAACGGCGTTCACCTCGACAAGCCGTTCGCGCGTCTCGGCGCCGTTGGCGCCGGCGTTCATGCGTACCGCACCGCCAATGCTCCCCGGAATGCCGTAGTAGAAATGGAAGCCGCCTATGCCGTTATCCATTGCCATGGCTGCGACATGCTTGTCTGGGCAGATTGCACCGGCAAGGATGCGATTTTCGCCCGCGAGCTCGACCGAGCCGAAGCCCTTCGCCGAAAGCCGCAGAACGACGCCAGGAATTCCACCATCGCGCACGAGAATGTTGGAGCCGACGCCCACGACAGTGACCGGCACCTCCTGCGGCAGAATCTTGAGGAAGGCGATAAGGTCATCCTCGTCGTGCGGCTGGAACATCAGTTCGGCCAGACCGCCGGCGTGGAACCAGGTGACACGGTCCATCGGCGCATCCGGTGTGATCCTCCCACGGATGTCCTTTACGCCGTCGCCAAGCGACGCAAGAAGCTTTTCCCCATTCACCTGTTTCATGCAGATATTCCCGAAAGGCTTTCCAATTGCTTGGGCAGCGCTGCCGCCCAGTATGTGATACTCCCAGCCCCTAACAGAACCACAAAATCCCCCGGCTTTGCAATCTCTGCGACCATTTCAGGCAAAAGCTCTGGGGACGACAGGAAGCGGGCATCGCGGTGACCGCCCGATTTGATCCGCGACACAAGCGCCTCGGAGTTCGCTCCTTCGATCGGATCCTCACCCGCGGCGTACACAGGCGCGAGGAAAATACTGTCCGCATCGTTGAAGCAGGATGCAAACTCTTCGAAAAGGCTGGACAGCCGCGAATAGCGATGCGGCTGATGAACCGCGATTACACGCCCCGCGCAGGCCTCGCGTGCAGCCCGCAGCACGGCCTTGATCTCGACCGGGTGGTGGCCGTAATCATCGAAGATCTGAACACCGTTCCATTCGCCGGTCAGCGTGAAGCGGCGCTTGACGCCGCCAAAGGACGCGAGCCCCCTGGCAATGTCCTTGCTCGACATGCCGAGACGGTTGGCAACCGCGATCGCGGCTGTGGCGTTGGAGATGTTGTGGCGACCCGGCATGGGCATGACCAGATTGTCGAGCCTGATAACCTGCCCCGTCCGGCGGCGGCGGATCTCCACGTCGAAGATCGAACGCGCACCATCGATGCGCACATTCATGAAGCGCACGTCGGCCTGCGGGTTTTCACCATAGGTGATGACCTTGCGATCCTCGATCCGACCGACCAGCGCCTGCACCTCCGGGTGGTCGAGGCACATGACGCCGAAGCCATAGAACGGCACGTTCTCGACGAACTGCCGGAAAGCAGCGCGAACGGCATCGAAGTTGCCGTAGTGGTCGAGGTGTTCCGGGTCGATGTTGGTGATAACAGCAACATCGGCGGGAAGCTTCAGGAACGTGCCGTCGGACTCGTCGGCCTCTACCACCATCCACTCACCCTCGCCCATTCGGGCATTGGTGCCGTAGGCATTGATGATGCCGCCATTGATGACCGTAGGATCGAGCCCACCTGCTTCCAACAACGTCGCCACCAGCGACGTCGTCGTGGTTTTGCCATGCGTACCGCCGATCGCGATCGCATTGCGGAACCGCATCAATTCGGCAAGCATCTCCGCCCGGCGCACGACCGGCAGCAGCTTTTCGCGCGCCGCCACGAGCTCCGGGTTGCTTTTCTTGATCGCGGTCGAGACGACCACCACTTCGGCGTCACCGAGGTTCTCTGCTTTGTGGCCGACGAAGACTTCGATGCCCTTATCGCGCAGGCGTTGCACGTTGGCGCTGTCAGCCTGATCCGATCCCTGCACGCGATGGCCGAGATTATGGAGCACTTCGGCAATGCCGCTCATACCGATGCCACCGATGCCGATGAAATGAACGAGGCCGATGGCCTTCGGCATTTTCATGCGCGTTTCCCCTTGAACTCTGCAATTGTACGTCGTGCCGCAATAGCCTCTACCATGTCGGCAAGCAAGTTCGCAGCGTCGGGTTTACCCGCTTGCTTGGCGGCAGCGGCCATCCGGGCGAGCTTTTCCGGGTCGTTCATCACATGGGTGAGGATCGAAGCGATCTTCTCGGGCGAAAGCTCGGCCTGCGGAATGACCTTGGCGCCGCCTGTCGCCGCAAGCGCTGCCGCATTCGCCGCCTGATCGTGATCCAATGCATGCGGATAAGGCACGAGCACGGCCGGTCGCCCGATGACGGAAATCTCCGAAACAGTCGATGCGCCGGAGCGGCAGATAACGAGATGTGCCGCGGCAAGTCGTTCGGCCATATCGGTGAAGAACGGAGCTGTGTCAGCCGCCATCTTCAATTGGGCGACGCAAACGCTCATCATCTCCATGTCTTCTGGTCGAACCTGCTGGGTAATGCGCAGGCGGTCGCGAAGCTCGTCATCGAGCAAGCTGATGGCCGTCGGCATTGCCTTGGAGAAATACTGCGCACCCTGGCTGCCGCCAAAGACGACGAGATTGAAAGGCTCACCAGGATTCGATGGAGAATATGGCACGTTGGCAGCGGCGATAATCGCCGGGCGCACCGGATTGCCTGTCGTGACCGTCTTGTCGGGAAACTGGCCCCCGCCTTCAGGCAGGAATCCGCCAGCAATCGCCTGCACGCGGCTCGCCAGCGCCTTGTTGGCGCGTCCCATCACCGCATTCTGCTCATGGATCATGGCAGGCACGCCGAGGCGCGTTGCGGCGAGCAACGGCGGCACGGTCGGATATCCGCCGAAGCCGACGACGACAGCGGGCTTCAGGCGCGCCATCAGCTTCTTGGCGGCCCGCATGCCGCTCCAGAGCGTCCACAGGGAGCGTGCAACGGCGACCGGATTTTTCGAACCGATCGTCGCCGACGGCACGACATGAATCTCTTCGGCAGGGAATTTGCCGGCATAGCGCTCAGCGCGGCTGTCGGTGACCAGATGCACGGAATAGCCGCGTTCCTTCAGCTTATAGGCCAAAGCCTCAGCGGGAAACACATGACCGCCGGTTCCCCCGGCGGCAAGCAGGACGATGCCTTTACTCATAAGCACTCACTCCGCCGGCATACCATGCGCGACGCGGAAGAGGCTCCGCTCTTGCGCACGCTTTTCCGGCCTATGACGCGTCAAAGCGAGAATAAACCCGGCGGTGACGCAGATCGCGACCATGGACGAACCGCCGTAGGAAATCAGCGGCAGGGTCATGCCTTTTGCCGGGAGCAGTTCGAGATTGACGCCCACGTTGATGATCGACTGTATTCCGATCTGCAGCACGAGACCAGCGACAGCAAAGCGGTTGAAGTCGTTCCGCTCCTTGTAGGCATGCGAGAGACCGCGCAGTACGAGGACGGAAAACAGCGCGACAAGCGCCATGCAAAAGACGATCCCGAACTCCTCGGCAGCGACCGAGAAGATGAAGTCGGTATGCGCGTCCGGAATGATGCGCTTGACGATGCCCTCGCCCGGTCCCTGGCCAAACCAGTCGCCGCGGATGATGGCTTCGCGCGCCGTATCGATTTGGAAGGTGTCGCCCTCCCCGGTCAGGAACTTGTCGATACGCAGCGCCACGTGCGGGAACACGTAATAGGCGCCAAAGAGTCCGCCGACGCCGCCGGCGCCAAGAAGGATGATCCATATCCAAGGCATGCCGGCCATGAAAAACATCCCCCCCCAGACGGCCGTCGTCAGGATCGTCTGCCCAAGGTCGGGCTGTGCGACCAGAAGCGCGGCAACGATGCCGAAGAGGATGATGGCGAACAGGTTGCCCGGAATCTCCGGTTGCCTCGCATGCTCGGCAAAGAGCCACGCACACACGACGACGAAAGCCGGCTTCATGAACTCGGAGGGCTGGATCGAAATGCCGGCCAAGGTGACCCAGCGTCGGGAGCCCTTGACCTCGACGCCGAAGAACAGCGCCAACAGCATCATGCCGAGGGCGACAATCAGCAGGATGATCGCCGTGCGCCGCACTTGGCGCGGCGTCAGGAAGGAGAGCCCAATCATGACACAGAGCGAGGGGATCATGAAGGCCGCGTGTCGCTTGACGAAGTGGAACGGCTCCAGCCCGATGCGCTCGGCGACCGCTGGCGACGCGGCGAACGACAGCATGAAGCCGATGCCCATCAGGAAGATGAACATCGCCAGAAAAAAGCGGTCGATGGTCCAAAACCAATCGGCCAGAGGTCCACGTTCCGCACGGCTTACCATGTCATTTATCTCCTGTTGCCGAATCGATCAGCATGGTGATTCCGTCGAGCGCTGCCACATGGCTGACAAATGCATCGCCCCTGACTTCGAAGTTCTTATATTGGTCGAAGCTTGCGCAAGCCGGAGATAACATCACGGCCAGCGGGCCGCTTTCATCTTTTTCGGCATCCGCAGCAGCATGCGCTACGGCGCGCTCCAGTGTTCCAGAAATCTCATATGGCACGGCTTCGCCGAGCGTCGCGGCAAATTCGGCCGCAGCTTCGCCGATCAAGTAAGCCTTGGCGATCCGCGGGAAGAAGCCCGTCAGCGACGTGATGCCCCCAGCTTTTGGCAGCCCGCCGGCGATCCAGTAGATGCGGTCGTAACTCGACAGCGCCGGAGCGGCCGCATCCGCGTTGGTGGCCTTCGAGTCGTTGACGAAAACGACGTTGCTGCGACACCCGACCGGCTGCATCCGATGCTTGAGCCCGGGGAAGGATGTCAAGCCCGCACGAATTTCCTCTTGCGAGACACCGACTGCAAGGCATGCGGCAACTGCCGCAGCGGCATTCTGCGCATTGTGGCTGCCACGTAGTGTCTGGATCCCTTCAAGATCGGCAATCGACTTTGTTGCGCCTCCCGAGGCCTGGATAAGCTTGGTTCCTTCCGCATAGATGCCATAGGGAAGCGCATGACGCCGGGAAATCCGCGTGACCTTGCCGCCTGCTCGCTCGATGCGATCTGCGATCATCTCGCAATGGCTGTCGTCCACGCCGATGACGGCAACGCCGCTACCTGCAACGAGCCGCTCCTTGATGTCGGCATAGTGCTGCATCGTCCCGTGGCGATCGAGATGATCGGGCGTCAGGTTGAGCAGGATGCCAGCGGAGGGATTGAGCGTCGGCGCAAGGTCGATCTGATAGGATGAGCATTCGACGACGTAGAAGCGCCCCTCTTTCGGCGGATCGAGCGTCAGGACCGCCGTCCCGATGTTGCCGCCAAGCTGGGTGTCGCGCCCGCTGGATCTCAGTATGTGCGCGATCAGCGCCGTCGTCGTCGACTTGCCGTTGGTGCCGGTGATGGCGATGAACGGGCAACCCGGCGCATGCGCCCGGCGTTCGCGTACGAAAAGCTCGACGTCGCCGACGATATCAACCCCGGCCGCACGAGCGAGATCGACTGTCCAGTGGGGCTTCGGATGCGTCAACGGAACGCCTGGCGAAAGCACGAAGAGCGACTGCGCGCTCCAGTCAATAGAGCGCAGATCTACTGTACGAATGCCTTCAGCGGCAGCCTTGGAGACGCTGTCTGGGTTATCGTCCCATGCAGTGACCTCGGCACCCCCCAATTTGAGCGCACGCGCCGTGGCAAAGCCCGAGCCGCCGAGCCCAAAGAGCGCGACCTTCTTCCCTGCAAGTGTCGTAACCGGGATCATCGCCGCCTTACCGCAGCTTCAGGGTGGAGAGACCAAGCAGGGCGAGACCGACGGCGACGATCCAGAAGCGGATCACCACCTGGCTTTCCGTCCAGCCCTTCTTTTCGAAATGGTGATGGATCGGCGCCATCAGAAAGACGCGCCGACCCGTCATCTTGAAGAAGCCGACCTGAATGATGACCGAGAGCGTCTCCATTACGAACAGACCGCCGATGATCGCCATGACGATCTCGTGCTTGGTCGCAACGGCAACCGTGCCGATCGTGCCGCCGAGCGCCAGCGAGCCGGTGTCGCCCATGAAGATCGCGGCGGGCGGTGCATTGAACCAGAGGAAGCCAAGGCCGGCACCGATGACGGCGCCGAGGACAACCGAGAGTTCGCCCGTGCCGGGTACGAAATTGATCTGTAGATAATTCGCGAAGACGACGTTACCCGCCAGATAGGCGATGACGCCAAAGGACGCAGCGGCGATCATCACGGGGACGATGGCAAGGCCATCAAGACCATCGGTAAGGTTCACGGCATTGCCGGCGCCAACGATGACGAAGCCGCCGAAGACAACGAACATGATGCCGAGATTGATCATGAAATCCTTGAAGAAGGGAAAGGCCACCGACGACCCGAAGGTCGAACCTGCCGTACCCGACGCCAGCGCCGTGCGCATCATGAAGTAGACTGCAATGCCAGCGATCACGAACTCGATACCGAGACGAGCCTTGCCCGAGAATCCCTTATGGCTCTGCTTGGTGACCTTCAGGTAGTCGTCATAAAAGCCGATCGCACCGAAACCGAGGGTCACGAGCAGCGTGGCAACCACATAGAGGTTCGAAAGGTCGGCCCAAAGCAGCGACGATCCGACAATACCGGCGAGGATCATCAGGCCGCCCATCGTTGGGGTACCGGCCTTCTTGAAGTGCGTTTGCGGACCGTCGGCGCGGATCGGCTGCCCCTTGCCCTGGCGGATACGCAGCGAATTGATGATCATCGGACCAAAGAGGAACACGATGAAGGCGGACGTAAACAGGGAGGCGCCCGTGCGGAAGGTAATGTACCTGAACAGATTCAAGAATTTCAGGTGTTCCGACAGTTCGACAAGCCAAATCAGCATTCAGGGCCCCTTGTTTACCCGCTCAAAAATCGCGTTGCGTGTCGGCAAATGGCGGGAACTTGTCAAGGAGCGCCGCGACGATCTTGCCGAAACCGATGCCCAGTGACGATTTTACCATCAGCACGTCGCCAGCCGCGACCGCGTTCAAAATATATTCTGCTAGTTCTTCGGTCTTCTCGTAGTGGACGACCTGCACGCTCTCGGGGAGCGATTCCTTCAGCGCAACCATCTCAGGGCCGGCAAGCCAGACGTGCTCAATACCGGCAGCGAGCAATGGCCCCGCAAGATCCGAATGGACTTTCTCCGCGTAGTCGCCCATCTCCAGCATGTCGCCAAGCACGGCGACGCGGCGTCCCGTGCCTGTCGGCACGGAACTCGCAAGCACAGCGATTGCCGCCCGCATCGAAGCAGGATTGGCGTTGTAGCTTTCGTCGACGACTGTGAAGGAGCTGCGCTCGATCGCCAACCGATGACGACGGCCCCTTCCCTTTTCCGGCTGGAGGGTCGCAAGGGCGGCGATTGCCTGCTGCATATCAGCTCCGACGAGCTTCACGACGCCGAGGGCGGCCAGCGCATTCTCGGCGATGTGCCGGCCCGGCGCGCCGATCGCAACTTCCTTCGTCTCGCCGTCAATGGTGATCCACAACGTCGAACTCTGATCAGAGCCGTTGAATTCTGCCAGGCGAAAATCGGCCTTCGCATGCTGACCGAAGGAATGGATATGCTGGATACCGTGGGCCTGTGCGGTGCGCTCCAGGAAGTTGAACTGATCGTTGTCGCGATTAAGCACCACCTGCCCGCCCGGCACGACGCCTTCGAAAACCTCGGCCTTTGCCGTCGCGATCTCCCGTATGCTCTTGAAATTGCCGAGGTGAGCGGGCGCGATCGTCGTGATCACGGCAACATGCGGCTGGATCATCTTGACCAGCGGCCGGATCTCGTCAGGATGGTTCATGCCAACTTCGAAGACGCCGAAATAGGTATCGAGCGGCATGCGGGCGAGCGTCAAAGGTACGCCCCAGTGATTGTTGAAAGAGGCAACGGAGGCATGCACCTTGCCCGAAGGAGACAAGACCCGCCGCAGCATCTCCTTGGTCGTCGTCTTTCCGACCGAGCCGGTCACGGCAATGATCTGGGCGCGCGAACGCGCGCGCGAGGCTTGCCCGAGTTTGCCAAGCGCCGCCAGCACATCCTCCACGACGATCACCGGAACCGTCAGCCGGCCCATGGCGGGAAGACGGGCTTCGCTGACGACGAGAAGAGCTGCACCGTTCGCCATCGCCATTGACGCATAGTCGTGGCCGTCGACGCGGTCGCCCTTGATGGCGAAGAAGGCTTCGCCGGACGCAATGGAACGGCTGTCGATGGAAATCCCGGTAATGCCCTCAGGCAAAGTGCCGAACGGCCGCCCTGCCATGGCGGCAATCATGTCTTCCGTCGTCCAAAGCCAGTTCACGGTTTCAGCTCCTCCAAAGCCTTACGCAATTCGGCATGATCCGAAAACGGCAGGGTGACGCTCCCGATCGTCTGCCCTTCCTCGTGTCCCTTGCCGGCAACGATCAGCGTGTCGCCAGACGTCAGCATTTCAACCGCCGTGCGGATCGCCTCGGCGCGGTCGCCGATTTCGCTTGCGCAGCTTGCGGCCGCCATGATCTCGGCGCGGATCGCCGCCGGCTCTTCTGAACGCGGATTGTCATCGGTGACGATCACCACATCGGCCAGACGGCAGGCGATCTCGCCCATAATCGGGCGCTTGCCTCGATCACGGTCACCGCCGCAACCAAATACCACGATCACACGGCCGGTGGTAAACGGCCGGACGGACTCCAAAACATTGGCGAGCGCGTCCGGCTTGTGCGCGTAATCGACATAAGCGAGCGCGCCATCCCTGGTATGGCCCACCAATTCCAGACGCCCGGATGCGCCCTGCAGCTTCTCGAGCGCGGCCATGGCGACCTTCGCCGGCACGCCCGTCGACATGGCAAGGCCTGCCGCGACGAGTGCATTGGCCACCTGGAAGTCGCCGGCAAGCGGAATGTCGACCTCAAAGATCTCGCCGTCGGCATGAATTTCAGCCACCTGCTTGTGGCGGAAATGCTCGACGCGCTTCAGTGTCAGGTAATCGCCCTTGCGGCCGACGGTGCGAACATCGTGCCCCGCACGGCGAGCTGCCTCGACCGCTTGTTCAGACCAGGCATCGTCGGCAAAGATCACGGCCGGTGCGCCCTTCGGCAGCAGTGTGTCGAACAGGCGCATCTTCGCGGCCATGTAGCTTTCGACCGTCGGATGGTAGTCCATGTGATCACGGCCGAGGTTGGTAAAGGCGGCGGCAGCGAGCTTGACACCGTCCAGGCGGTACTGATCGAGGCCATGGCTGGAAGCCTCCATCGAGGCGTGTGTGACGCCCTCGTCCGCGAGTTCTGCCAGCAGCTTGTGGAGTGAAACCGGATCAGGTGTTGTCAGTGAGCCGTATTCGTTGCGTGTCGGCGAGACGACGCCAGTCGTGCCGATCATCGCGGCCGCATGGCCGGCATAGGCCCATATCTGCCGGGTGAAGGAGGCAACCGACGTCTTGCCGGCTGTGCCGGTCACGGCAACCATCGTCTCCGGCTGCTTGCCATAGAAACGTGAGGCCGCGATCGACAGGAAGCGGCGCGGGTCGCTGACGACAAGAACGGGGATCGAAGCATCAATGCTGTGGGAGGCAACTGCTACGACGGCGCCACGTGTTGCCGCATCGGCGATAAAGCCTGCGCCGTCCGCCTTCGTCCCGGCGACAGCCACAAACACCATTCCGGGTTCGATCTTGCGGCTGTCGGACGAGATGCCGGAAACCGCCAGCGCCCCGACAGACCCGGCCAATTGATCAAGTTCCGGAAATGCATCTCCGGCGATGTCTCGCAAGTTCATCGAATGTACTTTTCTCTTTCAAGCCGCCGCGCCCCCGTGGCGAATCGGCTCCGACATTCATTCAGACTCAATAAGACACCAACATGGCCGATCCGTCGTCACCGAACTTGGGTTCCACACCGAGAATTGGCGCTGCGCGGGCAATGATGTTCTTCACCATCGGCGCTGCCGTGTACGCGGCGATGTTCTGGCCCTTCTCACCATTGTGCGGTTCATCGCAGAAAGTGAGCACGACATATTTCGGGTCATCGATCGGGAACGCCGCAAGGAACGCATTGAAGTTGAGGTTCGTCGCATAGCGGCCGTTGACGACCTTGTCGGCCGTTCCGGTCTTTCCGCCGACGTTGAAGCCGGGAACGTCCGCATTGCGCCCCGAGCCCTTGATGCCGTTCAACTTGAAGAGATAGCGCACGTCGTCGCTGGTGCTCTTCTTGACGACCACTTCAGCGACTTCATCTGCCTGCTCACGGTTGCGCGGCAGGAAGGTCGGCTCGATGAGCTTGCCACCATTGACAAGCGCGGCACCGGCGACGGCAGTCTGCAGCGGGGTGGTCGACACCCCGTGGCCAAAGGAAATCGTGATGGAGTTGATTTTCTTCCAAACCTTCGGTTGGCTCGGCATTTTCACTTCCGGCAGTTCGGTCTGCATCTTGGTCAAAAGGCCGAGCTTCGTCAGGTAGTCTTTCTGAGCATCCATGCCGACGATGTCGATGATGCGGGCGGTACCGACGTTCGACGAATACTGGAACACTTCGGGCAGCGTTAGCCAACGGCGCTGACCGTGGAAGTCATGGATAGTGAAGCCGCCGATGCGGATCGGCTGCGTCGCATCGAAGCTGTCGTTGAGGCTGACCTTGCCAGTATCGAGCGCCATGGCGAGCGAGAAGGTCTTGAAGGTCGACCCCATCTCGAACGTGCCATTCGACATGCGGTTGAGCCAGCCCTCCTTGGCGCCTTCCAGCGGATTGTTGGGATCGAAATCCGGCGCCGATGCCATCCCAAGCACCTCGCCGGTATGAATATCGAGGATGACGGCGCCAGCACCCTTTGCCTCGTAGTTCTTGACCGCGTTGACGACGACATCACGCACGATGTTCTGGACACGAACGTCGATCGACAGGCGCACCGGTTCAAGCGGCTGATCGCTTGTCATGCCGACTGAAGCAAGGTCGGCAAGTCCCTGATCATCGATGTATTTTTCCATGCCGGCAACGCCGCGGTTGTCGATGTTGACGTAACCGAGGATATGCGCAGCAGTCGCACCACCGGGATAGAAGCGGCGTTTTTCAGGCCGGAAACCGATGCCGGGAATGCCGAGCGCAAGGATCTGGCTCTGCTGCTTGGGCGTCAACTGGCGCCGCAACCAGGCAAAATGGGATGTGCCGTTCGCGAGCTTCTTGTAGGTGCCTTTCATGTCGAGGTCAGGCAGAACCGTAGCAAGCTTTTCGACCGCCTCGTCCGCATCGACGACCTTGTTCGGCTCGGCAAAGAGCGAGACTGTGCGGATATCGGTTGCCAGCACTTCGCCGTTTCGATCCAGAATATCAGGGCGCGACGCCATCAGACGATCCGGCGGCAGTATGCTGGAGACAACGTCCGGATCGCGAACCGCGTATTCGACGAGACGCCCACCGATCACGCAATAGACCCCGAGGAATCCGACGATCAGCAGACCGACGCGGCTCTTGGCCTGCACTGCCTTCTTCTTTCTCGATCCCTCGATCTGCACGCTACCGGACGCCCCGCCAAGACGGTTGTATACGCCAGCGGAAAAATGCGCCTGGCTCTTCAAGACCATGATGCGTGAAAGAAAGGACATCTCTACTCCACCGATCCGGTTGCCATCTGGTCTTCTTCTTCGGGTTGCGGCACCACTGCCTTAGGCTTCGCTTTGGCGCCTGAACCGGCCTTCGCCTCGGTAACGTCGGGAACCGGAACCTGCGACTTCAGCATCGGCAACTCCCTGGCATGAACGAGGGAGGTGGACGCCGTCGGCTGCAGCTTAAGTTCGCCATTGTAGTTGTTGACGAGACGCTCGAGCCTGTTCGGCTGGGACAGCAACGCCCAATCCGCCTTCAACAGGTCGATCGTGTCCTTCTCGAGCTTGATCTCCGCTTCAAGGCGATGAACTTCCTCGAGCTTGAGCTCTGCGTGATGCTTGATCGTGTAGGTGACAGCGGCAGCGGCTGTCATGACACCGACCAGGATGAGGTCCAACGTTCTCAGCATATCAACCTCCGAGCTTTCCGAGGCTCGCCAGGTTCGGCAGCCCGAAGATGGAAACGTCAGCCGCTTCGGTGGGGGCTGCGGTGCGCAGCGCTGCACGCAGCTTGGCAGAGCGCGCCCGCGGGTTGACCTCGGCTTCCGCCTCGCTTGCAGCGACCATCGGCTTGCCGATCCGCTCGAAGGTCGCCGCACGCTCGTGCGCGACGGGCAGATGGCGAGAGCCCGACGCCTTGCCGGCGCGATCTGAGAAAAACGTCTTGACGATCCGATCCTCAAGAGAATGGAAGGTGACGACAACCAGGCGCCCGCCGGGCTTCAGCGCCCGCTCGGCAGCAAACAGCGCCTGCGCCAGTTCGCCAAGCTCATCGTTGACGAAAATGCGCAGCGCCTGAAAAACGCGCGTCGCCGGATGAATCTTATCCTTCATCTTGCGGGGCGTGACGCGTTCGATAAGGCCCGCCAGATCGCGCGTCGTTTCGAACGACTTCTCGGCACGCCGTTTTTCGATCGCGTGAGCGATGCGCGGCGACTGACTTTCTTCTCCGAGAAAATGGAAGATACGAATCAGATCGGCCACCTTGGCACGATTGATTACATCCGCCGCAGAAACACCGGCAGCCGACATGCGCATGTCCAGAGGGCCATTCTTCTGAAAGGAGAAACCGCGCTCCGCTTCATCGATCTGCATCGACGATACGCCGATATCGAGCACCACCCCGTCCAATCCATCGGGTGGAGCGCACTCTGCCAAACGAGAGAACTGCGAATGAACGAGTTTCAAGCGCCCCTGACTGCTTGCCACAAGCGCCTGGCCGGCCGAGATAGCGGTCGGATCGCGATCCAGCGCAATCACATCGGCGCCAGCATCGAGAATGGCTGACGTATAACCGCCCGCGCCGAATGTGCCATCCAGGATGAGCTTGCCAGGGCAAGGATCGAGCGCCGCCAGAACCTCGTGGAGGAGAACCGGAATGTGGCGAACCGGTCCGCCACCGGCATCAGTTGAATCTCCGCCAGGATTCGCCGCCATTCCGTTCCCTCGTATTATTCGGAACGCCTGCCCGCCAGCCGACGCCCTCCTCGTGCCTGCATCTGCGCAGCCTGAAATGCCTGCGGCTGCCACAGCTGAAAATGATCCGCCCGACCGACAAAGGTCACCTCGTCCGAGACGCCGGTAAAGTCGCGAATGAAATCCGTGACCATCAGCCGACCCTCCGCATCGAGCTTCATGAAGATACCGCCCCCGTGGATCAGAAGCGACATCTCGTTCGCATCCGGCGAAAACGGATCCTCCGCAGCGATCTGACGCTCGAACCTTTCCAGAAGGTCCGGACCGCCGACGCTGATTGCCGGAAACACAAAGTCCTGGAAGCAATAGAGCTCCTGAACATTGCGCTGCGCCAGCACGGATCGAAACGCTGCCGGCACGGAGACCCTGCCCTTGGAATCGATTCTGTTGGTCGCATTTGAAAGGAAGCGGCTCATGACACGAAACATCCGTTCCCGAAAGAGCCCGGACTGAACTCACAAGCCCGGAACCCCGAAATTCAGGCACAGCTTCGCGAGCCGAATGGGCACAACCCCATCCGGCGCTTCCGGAAAGGAAGACGCCTTGGCTTTGCGATTGATGGGCACCTACTTGCCCTTGCGCAGTGCAGGAATGGGATAACATGGGACCATATGGGCGTCAATGGGAAACGCCCGTCTCACGATGAGCGCAGTATCGAAAATTTATAAGCTGTTAAGTTTAACAAAGGGTTAGGATCGCGCATCTGCAGGCTGAATAGCGGCGCGCTCGCCACCCTTTCAACGGCGGCAGATGACCCAAATAGCGACAGGCAAATAGGCGATTTCAAACAGCGTCTTAGCGCGGCGCATTCATGGACGAGGCGGATCGTCGCGATGCCTCACATGAAGAGGTATGCCGCTGCTATCCACTTTGAAGTAGGCGACCAACCCCTTCGGATAGAACCACGTGCAAAATCATGAAGGGCCGGAGAATTGAATTAGTTGGAGGCTGCTGCATATTATGCAGTGCTAAATAAGAATCGTGGAGTAATGCTATGACAAACTTCACACTAAAGGGGCTTCTTTACGGGCGTTTTGAGCCGGAAAAGCGTATTCCGCTGTCGCAGACTGGCATGACGACCGACATAAAATGCGATTCCTGCGGCAAGATATTCAAGCGTTGGTCTATTCTTGCTCGCAGCAGCACCACCTGCGAAGAATGTCTGGCGAAGGCGCCGACCGCTCATTAGCGACCGACGGCGATCACACGCAAGCCACGCTCCTGCAAAGGTAGTTCGCCAGCTGGCCTGTAAGCCGGGTTCTGTATGGCCCCGGCCGAAGCCGGAACGTGGCAGCCATTCCTCTGGGACAGCGTTCGCACGCTGCCTCACGCAACCCACCCGGATGACTGACCTGGAAACCGGCCGGAAGGCTTGCGCCCACCACGTCATCCCTATTCGGTCTTGCTCCCGGTGGGGTTTACCTTGCCATCGCCGTTACCGGAAATGCGGTGGGCTCTTACCCCACCCTTTCACCCTTACCTGCCGAGGCAGGCGGTTTGCTTTCTGTGGCACTTTCCCTGAGGTCGCCCTCGCCGGACGTTATCCGGCACCGTGTTTCCGTGGAGCCCGGACTTTCCTCACCCTACCGCCTTTCGGCATTGGTAAAGCGCGGCTGCCCGGCCAACTGGCACGGCTCCCTTAGCGGAGACTTGGGGCGAATTCCACTGAAATATCGCCAATCTCTACGCAATAATGCAAGGGCTAGCCGAAGCGCCTCCTCGCCACCGACGCGCTTGCCTAGCGGAAGACAGGCGTCAGTTCCCTGCCGAAGTCCTCGGCCCCGAGCCAGCCTTGCGTCATGATGACAGCGCCCAGTCGACCGAGCTCATCCGATGATTTCGCGGCAACGAAATTGCCACCGGTCAGCACCGCGATCCGCGGCGACCCCGTATATCCCACGTAGGGATACGCACTTGTCGTGAAGGTCGCCACGCACGGCGCTGAGGTCGTTGGGCAGCCGGCCAATGCTGGCATGAGGCGCAAAGCCGTTGACACCAGATGATCGCACTCAAGCGAATCGCCGTCAGAGCGAAACCATGCTCCGATATCCTCCAGCGTGTCGAATGAGCGCGTTTCCAGATCGCCGCCGAGCTTGAGATACGTCTTGCCGTCGGGATAGCCGACCGGCGGAAGGATATAGACATGGTCCTCGTCGCGGTCACCAAAGACGATCGTTGAAGGCATTTCGGAGAAGATCTTCATTTCCCGCTCACTAAGCTCGAAGAAGGCGACGGTGCGTGCCGCAACCCGAACATCGATGGCATCAGGCAGAAGATCGTTGAAATTGCTGAACCCGCCGGCGGCGACCAGCACACGTTCCGCGGTGTAGCGCTTGCCGTCCGCATGAGCCTCCACGAACGTGCCTTCGTCACGAACAGCAGCAACGGTTGCATCGATGACCGTCACACCGGCCTGCTCGGCAAGTTTGGTCTGAGCCCGAACCAACGCGCGCGGATTGATGTGGCCCGCACGCCGCGCCTCGAGATAGCCGTTGAACGAAGGACTGAGCGCAAACTGAGGAAAGCGGTCGCGCAATGCCGCAGGCGGCAATGTTTCGACGTCGAGATCGAGCGCTTCGATTACCTGCAGCGCCCGCCCAAGGAATCCCTGGCCCGGTCGGGCGGGCGGTCCGGCAAACAGACAGCCCGCCTCCGAGAAAAAGGAAATGCCGCTCTTCGCTTCGATTTCCCGGTAGCGGTCGAGCGAGCGTGCCGCCAGCGTCGCCCAGACCATATTGTCGTCGAAGGACCGGGTGATGCGGGCCTCGTCATAATGGCTGGCAAAAACACCATGATGGCTCTTGCGCTCCGCTGGCTCACCGGGGCCGATGAGCGCAACACCGTCGATCATGCCGGAAAGATGGCGGGCCGCAGCCGCGCCCATCATTCCGCGTCCGACGATGATCACCTTGAAATCAACGGCCATATGTCACCTCATTCAGAGGCGAGATAACACAGGCGCCAAGTTGAATCATATTCTTACGTGCCCGGTCGAGAAGCGAACCTTAAACAAGCAGTTTCAGATGATCAGTCAAGCATCGCCAGGACCTTGCCGCAATAGGCCTTGGAGACCGGATTCATGCGGGTAGCACCGTGGCCGGCATTGTACTTCAGGATCGTGTCGCAGGTTTCGCCACCGCCGAGCTGATGCGCTGTAGCCAAGTATTTCATGCCGAACTTGATGTTTGTCTCGGGATCGAACAGGCCCTTCCTCGTACCCGAGTAGCCCATCATCTTGGCCGTGGCCGGCTTGATCTGCATGAGGCCGACTTCACCCGCGCTACCGCGTGCATCGGGATTGAAATTGCTCTCGACGCGCACGACCGCCTGAGCAAGCTCGACAGGGACGTTATATTGGTTTGCGTATTTGATGATGAGAGCTGAATATTTGTTGGCGGTGAAGTCCGGCATTGCATAGCCGCTAGTGCGATCGACAGTCTTCAAAGGAAGTGTCTGGATCCTTCCACCCCACTCGCCCGCGAAGGCGCAATTGATGCCCATCAACAGTGTACTGACGCACACTGCAGCAGAAATAATCTTATTCATTCAGTCTAATTACTCCGACCCAAAGAATTTCCGGATCATGATTTGAATAACAATCCGGCTATATGCAGCAGATATACATTAACTATTCTGCAGCAATTCTTTTTGTTTCAATTGACGACCGCCTGAAACCCCAAAACAAACCAGACGTCGCTGTTCGACGTTGGCGTTAGACCATCGCAATGAGGAGATAATAGGGAAATCATGTGGCGGCGCAGCAGACTCCCGAATTCTTCGGAGTCGGCGCTGTCATAAAAGTACGACTTATGAGGAGTAGTGTGAAAGCGACGCCAGCAAACGATGCAGCGTGTCTATCGTCGAAAAATCCGCGATTCCATCGATCCGAGCAGGCCGGAAGTGGCGCTGGAAGGCCTCGACATCGCCTGCCGTCTTGTCGGAGAATTCGCCTGTGATTTCTGTCGCATAACCGTAAAGCGAGAGCATCGACTGCAACGCCTCGACCGGCTGGCCGCGGTCACCGCGTTGGAAAAATCTTCCACCAGCAATCGGGGCAGGCTCGACCCAGTGCCCGACACCGGCTCTGTGGAGGTCTTTCCAGGGAAATTTTTCCCCCGGATCAACCTTGCGAATCGGTGCGACATCGGAGTGCCCAAGCACCCGTTCGGGCGCGATTGACCAACGTTGGCCGCAATCTCGACACAATTCAACGAGCGCCTGAATTTGTTCTTGCGGATACTCGGGAAGACCGCCGGGATGCCCCGCATTGGCGATCTCGATCCCGATCGACAGAGAGTTGATATCGGTCTCGCCCCGCCAATAACTCTTGCCGGCGTGCCAGGCGCGGCGCTCCTCAGGCACGAGCTGAAGAACCTCGCCGTCTTCACTTACGAAGTAGTGACTCGAGACCTGGCTCTCGTCACGACAGAGCCATTCCAACGCTCCATCCGCCGTTGGCATGCCTGTATAGTGCAGAAGGATCATGTCAGGCTTGCGCCCGTCCGCACGCTCGCCGTGATTGGGCGAAGGACGAACGCTCGCCTTCCGGTAGTCGGCCTCGAACGAGGTCATGCGGCGCGGCGTTCCTTTTCGATTGCCTCGTAGGCTGCATTCAGAGCTGCCATTCGCTCATTGGCGATGGCATGGAACTCGGCCGGTACACCGCGGGAAATCAGCCGATCCGGATGATGCTCGCTGACAAGGCCATGATAGCGGCGGCGAATCGTCGTGAAGTCATCGGAGGGCGACACGCCGAGCACCTTGTAGGGATCACGTCCCATTGAGACATGGCGCGCGGCAATCCTTTCGAAATGCTCTTCATTCATATGGAAGATCTCGCCCACATGCCGCAGGAACGCGAGCTCCTTCTCGTGGACGAGCCCATCCGCCTTGGCGATATGGAAGAGACCGTCTAGAACCTCTTCCAGCACCGGGCAGTTGGCGGCGCATGTCACGCACAAAGACGACAAACGCTCCGCGTAGGCCTCGTAACCAGCGACGTCCTGACGCGCCAGATTGTAGAGACGTGCGACGTTCTTCGCCTGCTCAGGCGGGAACTCGAAGATCTCACGGAAGGCATCCACCTCCTTCTCGCTCACGATACCATCGGCCTTGGCCATTTTTGCCGACAGAGCGATGATCGCGACCGAAAAGGCGACCTTCCGGCGCGTCTCGGGGTCGCCCTCGAAAACCGTCCGAATGGCCTCGACGACCGCCGAAAGCACATTGCCCGCAGTGTTGCCAATGGCATTCAGCAGTTTTTCCCAGAAGGACATAAAAGTCTCTCGCAATGCAAATAGGTGTAAACACCTTGACCAAATAATGGTTGCCTTTGCAAGGCGGCGATTGGTCGTGGGGCGGAATACACTTTTCACAATTCGTTCATGGTTGCACTTGGAATCATCCCAGCATCGCACCCCGGCGAGTTCCAATTGCTGCCGGCCGGGTGACGGTCGCGATTTCCACAACCCTTCAGCACGGGCATCTCGAGCTTGAAACGATTATATCAGCGCTTCCGTCTGCCTTCGCCGTTCAGGGCATGATTTTCATAATAACTACACTTTACATGCCCCTTTCCCTGTCGCATCCATGCGTTAGGTAAGCAGCACGCAACTGCGCTGATACGTGACAATGGAGGGATCATGGCCAAACAGAAAGTCGCAATGCTCACGGCTGGAGGCCTGGCACCCTGTCTGTCGTCCGCGGTCGGCGGACTTATCGAACGCTATAGCGACGTGGCGCCTGACATCGAGCTCGTCGCCTATCGCTCCGGATACCAGGGCGTGCTCCTCGGCGACAGCGTCAACATCACCGCCGATATGCGGGAGAAGGCGCCGCTCCTGCATCGCTACGGCGGCTCCCCGATCGGCAATAGCCGCGTCAAGCTCACCAACGCAGCCGACTGCGTGAAGCGCGGTCTCGTCAAGGAAGGTGAAAACCCGTTGCGCGTGGCAGCCGAACGCCTCGCCAACGACGGGATCACGATCCTTCATACGATCGGCGGCGACGACACCAACACCACGGCGGCCGACCTCGCTGCATATCTGGCCGCCAATGGCTACAATCTGACGGTCGTCGGGTTGCCCAAAACGGTCGACAATGACGTCGTCCCCATCCGCCAGTCGCTCGGCGCGTGGACGGCTGCCGAAGTCGGCGCACACTTCTTCGACAACGTCAGCAACGAGCAGACGGCAGCACCGCGCACCCTGATCATCCACGAAGTCATGGGACGCCACTGTGGCTGGCTGACGGCGGCAACCGCCCGCGCCTATCTACAGCGGACGAAGAATTACGAATATGTCGATGGCTTCATGACGAACGCCAAGATGAAGAGCATCGACGCGGTCTATCTGCCCGAGATGGCGTTTGATCTCGATGCGGAAGCGGCCCGGCTGAGGGAAGTCATGGACCGCACGGGCCATGCGACCGTGTTCGTTTCGGAAGGCGCCTGCCTCGACGCCATCGTCGCGGAACGTGAAGCGGCGGGCGAAACCATCAAGCGCGACGCCTTCGGACACGTGAAGATCGACACGATCAACGTCGGCGGCTGGTTCCAGAAGCAGTTCGCTGGCCTCATCAACGCCGAACGTTCGCTCGTGCAGAAGTCCGGCTACTTTGCCCGTTCGGCCCCCGCCAACAGCGACGACCTTCGTCTCATTCAGAGCATGACCGACCTTGCCGTCGAAAGCGCCCTCAACAAGGTTTCCGGCGTCACCGGTCATGACGAAGCGCAGAACGGCAAGTTGCGAACGATCGAGTTCCCGCGCATCAAGGGTGGCAAGGCCTTCGACACGTCGACCAAATGGTTCGCGAAGGTCATGGGTACGATTGGACAGAAATACCAGGCAGCATGATTGACTGAGGGTTGATATGGTGTCTTTGCTTTTACCTTAGGGAATAGGAGGAGATTCCATGTCGCTCGAAGCCTGGTTCGCTTTTGCCGCTGCGTCTGCAATCATGCTGGCCATTCCAGGCCCGACGATTCTCCTCGTCGTTTCCTATGCCCTCGGCCATGGACGCAAGACGGCGCTCGCGACCGTAACCGGCGTTGCGCTCGGCGACTTCACCGCGATGACCGCATCGCTATTCGGATTGGGGGCCGTACTGGCGGCCTCCGCAACCCTGTTCACTGTATTGAAGTGGGTCGGTGGCGCCTATCTGATCTGGCTCGGCATCAAACTCTGGCGAGCCCCCGTCATTTCCGAGCCCATGGCAGACAATGACAACCTGCCCGAAAAGAAATCGCTCAAGGTTTTCCTCCACGCCTATGTCGTCACGGCGCTCAATCCGAAGAGCATCGTGTTCTTCGTCGCATTCGTTCCGCAGTTCCTGAATCCGGCTCAGCCGTTTTTCGGCCAGATGCTCATCATGGAAGCCACCTTCCTCGTTCTTGCAACCATCAACGCTTCCACCTATGCGCTCGCCGCAAACGCAGCGCGCGGCCTCATTCGCAAGGCAAGCGTCCAGCGCGCGGTCAACCGCACCGGCGGCACTTTGCTCATTGCTGCAGGCGCCGTCACAGCCGGCTATCGGCGCATCGCCGCGTAAACAATTCCGGCGGGTTGCAGCAAAGCAACGAATACGTTAATTGCGGAATCCGGGCTTAAGGTTTTTTGTAACTTCTAACGCTGCCGGGGCGGCGCATTCACGAAAGTGAGAGTATGGTAGCGATCGGTTTTTCCGGCCTGAAACGCAGTCTCATCGTTTCCACGATGCTCTGCGGCGTTGTCGCCGGATGCACGAGCGTCGAATACACGTCGCAGGCCGAATTGACCGCAGCCCAGACCGTTGTTCCGACGCCGAAGCCGGGCGAAGACGCTACGCTTGCAGCCGTGCCCGCCGGCGAAGGAACGACAGAAACGGCGATGATCCCCGCCGCTGACCAGACGGCAACCGCCCTCGCAGCGCCCGCCATGCCGGCAACCGATCCCTCCCAGTTGAACGGCCAAATCCAGACAGCGACGGCAACGGGTTATGCGCAGATCCCGCTGACGCCTGAGATGACGGCAATTCAGTCCGTCGTACCGACCCCGCGCCCGGGAACCCCCTCGCCGTCGACGCAGCTTGCCTTTGCCGCGACGCCTCAGAACGGCGGCGGTGCCATTGCCGCGCTTTCCGCGATCGACACCACGCCGCATCCGATGATGGACTACGGCTTCGATACGTCAGGCCCCTCAGACCCACCGGCGGCTCCACCCATGTTCAGCGACAGCGACGACGATGGCGCGCCGACCGTCGAGAAAAGTGCGATCACCAGGATCATCGACAAGTACTCGAAGCTTTACCAGGTGCCCGCCTCGCTGCTTCACCGCGTCGTGCATCGCGAAAGCCGCTACAATGCCAAGGCCTATAACAAGCGCGGTTATTTTGGCCTGATGCAGATAAAGTACAATACGGCCAAGTCGATGGGCTACGATGGCCAACCTGCCGGCCTGTTTGATGCCGAGACCAACATCAAATACGCCGCCAAGTATCTCCGCGGCGCCTGGCTTGTCTCCGACAGCAGTGAAGACGATGCTGTCCGCCTCTATGCGCGTGGCTACTATTACGACGCCAAGCGCAAGGGCATGGACGACGTCGCCCACGGCAACTACTGACTACTGCCGAGGAAGCGCCGCTAGAATCTCCTTCACGAGGATCTGCGGTCTATAGCGAAGCCAGCTTGGCGTCAGCCCGAGCCTGACGACGACAAGCTTCGCAGACGGCACGATCGCGACACTCTGTCCATCATGCCCTTCCATCCAGAAAGTGTCTTCAGGAAGACCGGCAGTGGCGCTGCTATCGCCGCCCGGCGCGGCGAGCCAGGCCTGCGCCTGCGTGTATTTGCCGCCCGAGGCGGCAGTCGGCGTCCTCATTGCCGCCATGAACCGTTCCGGCAACAGCCGCTGTCCATTCCAGACGCCGTCCTGAAGAAGAAACTGGCCGAAACGAGCCCAATCCCGCGCTGTGGCGTAGAGATAAGAACTGCCGGCAAAGGTGCCGCGGGCATCGACCTCCAGAACGGCGCTCGACATGCCGAGCGGATCGAACAGCGCCAGCTTGGGATAGGCAAGCGCTGCCTGCATGTTGCCGATCCGATCCATCCATATCTTCGAGATCAACACCGATGTGCCGCTCGAATAGTTGAAGCGCTCGCCCGGGCTCGCCTCCAACGGGAGGCTCGCCGGCAGTGCCGTCATATCTGCATCGAGATAGAGCATTCGTGTGACATCGGCGACCGTGCCATAACTCTCGTTGAAGGCCAGGCCGCTCTCCATGCCTAGCAGATCGCTGAGCTTGATTGCTGAATGATCGCCGCCCTGCCACTGCGGCAGGAGGGCTGCGTCACCAAACGCGATCTTGTTGTCGAGCATCAGCCGTCCGACGATCGCCGCATTGACGGTCTTCGTCATCGACCAGCCCGTCAGCGGCGTCGTGGGAATGAAACCGTCACCGTAGCGCTCGGCGATGATACGGCCGTTGTGAACGACGACAACCGCGCGCGCTGCAGGACCGATCAAATCGCTGTCTGAAAGCAGCGCGTCGACACGGCTGTCATCGACCGTCGCGACGGCATTGCCCTCCGGCCATATCTCATCATTTTTCGGCTCTGGAGCGACAGGACGATCGGGCACTGCGCTCGCGGCCGCTTTAAAATCCCCGTCCGGCACGCTGCTGCAGCCGAGTGCGCCGCGATAGATCGCATAGCCCGGTGCGAAGACCCCGAGGATGCGCGCTGTAACTCGCTTCTCGTGCCTGTCGACAGCCACACGCACCAGCCGCAGCAACGGATTTCCGGGCGCCTGAACGTCCTCGTAGAGCACCTGTTCAGGATCTCGCCCTGCGAGGAAGACGTTCGAGCAAACGATCTTGGCTGCATAGCCATCACCCACTCGCAGCAATTCCGGTGGGCTGACGTAAAGCCAAGCCGCACCCATAGCGACGATTACGACCAGCAGAAGGGCAAGTGACTTCACGGCACGCAGCACAAATCGCATGTACGGTCCTCCATGCCTGCAAGAGAAGCAGGAAAGCCCGCGGCGCGAAAGACCCCAACGCCGGATGCGTTTCTATTTGCAGCCGTGGAAAGCCCTGCCCACAGCCTGCGTCATCAAACTGTAGTGACGGCGCGCTAAACGCCCTGAACGCTAAAAGGGTGAAAGACTCATATGACGGAATTTGCACCGGATGCCGGCTTCCGCAAGAACCGGAAACTCAAGGCAGCCCTTCTCCGCCACAATGCCTTCTCCAAGGCAGGCTTTTCGGAACGGCTTTTCGGCCTATTGTTTTCCGGCTTGGTCTATCCGCAAATTTGGGAAGATCCCGACCTCGACATGCTGGCGATGGAGCTTCAGCCGCATCACCGCATCGTGACGATCGGCTCCGGCGGCTGCAACATGCTCGCCTATCTCTCCAAAAGCCCGGCGTCGATTGATGTGGTGGACCTTAATCCGCATCACATCGCCCTCAATCGGCTGAAACTCGCGGCGTTCCGTCACCTTCCCGGACACGCCGACCTCGTTCGCTTCCTCGCCACACCTCGCGAAACGTCGAACAGCCACGCCTTCGACCAGTTCCTCGCAGCAAATCTCGACGAGACAACTCGGAACTACTGGAATGGCCGTAAGTTCGGCCGTCGGCGCGTGACGGTTTTTGACCGCAACATCTACGAAACGGGCCTCCTCGGTCGGTTCATCGGTGCCGCCCACCTGCTTTCCCGCTTGCACGGCGTCGACCTGACGGAGATGACAAAGGCACGTTCGCTGCGCGAGCAGCGCCAGTTCTTCGACGAGAAGATCGCACCGCTCTTCGACAAGCCGGTCGTACGCTGGATCACCGGCCGCAAGAGCTCGCTGTTCGGCCTCGGCATCCCACCGCAGCAGTATGACGAACTGGCAAGCCTCGCAGCCGACCAGTCGATCGCTCCCGTTCTGCGCCACCGTCTTGAAAAGCTCGCCTGCCACTTCCCCATGCAGGAAAACTATTTTGCCTGGCAGGCTTTCGGTCGCCGCTACGCGCCGAAGGGTGAAGGCCCGCTTCCGACCTATCTCGAACCGGCGAACTACGAGGCGATCCGTGCCAATGTGGATCGCGTCAACGTTCATCATGCAAGCTTCACCGAGCTGCTCGCCGGCGAGCCGGCCGCCTCGCGCGATCGTTATATCCTTCTGGATGCACAGGATTGGATGACGGACCAGCAACTGAATGATCTATGGGCCGAGATCAGCCGCACGGCGCGTGAAGGCGCTCGGGTGATTTTCCGCACCGCGGCCGAAAAGAGCATCATCGAAGGACGCCTGTCGCCTGCGATCCGCGATCGGTGGACCTACATGGAGGAACGCTCGATCGAACTGACGGCGCTCGATCGCTCGGCGATCTATGGCGGCTTCCATATCTACAGGAAGACCGCGTGAAAGGCGTCGACACGAACCCGGTCGTCGAGGACGACCGCCATGCCGCCCTGATGGATGGCATGTATCGTTATCAACGCCACATCTATGACATGACCCGCAAGTATTACCTGCTCGGTCGCGATCAGACGATCCGCAATCTGAATGTGCCGGCAGGCGGCACGCTGCTGGAGGTCGGTTGCGGAACCGGCCGCAACCTCGCGCTTGCCCATAGATATTATCCGCAGGCTAAGCTCTACGGCCTCGATATTTCGGCAGAGATGCTGATCTCCGCGCGCAAGACATTCGAGACCAAAGCCACGCTCCCGGATTTCCGTGTCGCGGACGCGACGGCCTTCACGCCGCGCGAATTCGGCGTCGGCGGCTTCGACCGCATCCTCATTTCCTACGCGCTCTCCATGATCCCGGACTGGGAGTGCGCGATCGACTCGGCCTTGGCCGCCCTAGCTCACGGCGGCGAGTTGCACATCGTCGATTTTGGTCAGCAGGAACGCTTGCCGGGCTGGTTTGCGCGTCTTCTCAAGGCATGGCTGCGAAAATTTCACGTGTCGCCGCGTGCCAATCTGCGGCAGGTTCTCGAGTCTCAAGCCTCTGAAAACAAAGCACGACTGACGTTCGAGACCATTGGCGGCGGCTATGCCTGGCGGGCCGTCATTGTGACCAAACCTTGACATTTCGCTTGAAACTAACCGAATTTTTACGTTGATATGGAAAATAGAGGGGACATTCCTCTGCTGGACGCGTTTATCACGAAGGTCGAGCTGTGGGGCAAAAAATCCATTCGTTTCGCGACGGAACATCTATGCGCCGGCTTCTGTTTTGCGTTTTGCCGTTGGCCGTCATGCTCGCTGGATGCACGTCATCGGGCTATGACTATCTCGAAACAGCGTCCGTAAAGCCAAAAACGCGCTTCAAGGACACCGATCCTCAGGACTTCGGAACAAAGCATCCGGAGAAGCAGCCGATCCACGGCATCGACGTGTCGAAGTGGCAGGGCGATATCGACTGGCAGACGGTCAGGAACTCCGGCGTCGCCTTCGCATTCATTAAAGCGACCGAAGGCAAAGATCGCATCGATCCGCGTTTCAATGAGTACTGGCAGCGTGCCCGCTCCGTTGGCATTCCCCACGCGCCCTATCATTTCTACTATTTCTGCTCGACGCCTGACGAACAGGCCGACTGGTTCATCAGCAATGTGCCGAAGGATTCGATGCGCCTGCCGCCCGTCCTCGACGTCGAATGGAACTCGGAATCGAAGACCTGCCGCTATCGGCCCGATCCGGCAACGGTCCGCGCCCAACTGCAGCGCTTCATGGACCGGCTCGAGACCTATTACGGCAAGCGTCCGATCATCTACACGTCGGTCGACTTCCATCGCGACAATCTCGTCGGCTACTTCCAGAATTATCACTTCTGGGTCCGCTCCGTCGCCAAACATCCCGAAGTTACCTATGCCGACCGTCGGTGGGCCTTCTGGCAGTACACGTCGACGGGCGTCATCCCTGGTATCAAGGGCCCGACGGACATCAATGTTTTCGCCGGATCGAGCCAGAACTGGCACAACTGGGTAGCGGCGGTCTCCAAGGACACGAATTCTTAGTAACGTCCCCTCGTCTTTCTTGCTTCCGTCACAATCATCTGGGAAATCGACGGAATTCCATTGACGACGAGGATCGAAACTATGCACCGCTCGCCCGCAAGCCGCACGGCACTTGCACTCCTTTTTGCTGCCGGCCTCGCCACCGGCGCTGCCGCGCAGACGCCGGCACCGAGTGCACCGGCTTCGCAGGCGGCCGCCCCCGCGTGTGACGGCGATCTCTCTGAATTTCTGGCCGGCGTAAAGGCCGATGCAATTGCATCAGGCGCATCTGCTGAAGCCGCCAACAAGGCGCTGGAGGGCGCACAGATCGACCAGAAGGTTTTGAGCCGCGACCGCGCTCAGGGCGTGTTCAAGCAGACCTTCCTGGAATTCTCGCAGCGCACCGTCAGCCAGGCCCGCCTCGACATCGGCCGCCAGAAGATGGAGCAATATGCGGATGTCTTCGCCCGTGCCGAACAGGAGTTTGGTGTGCCCGCCGGCGTCATCACCGCCTTCTGGGCCATGGAGACCGATTTCGGCGCCGTGCAGGGCGATTTCAACACCCGCAACGCCCTCGTGACGCTCGCTCGTGATTGCCGGCGGCCCGAGTTGTTCCGCCCGCAGTTGATTGCACTCATCGAAATGGTAGAGCACGGCGATCTCGACCCCGCGACCAACACCGGTGCCTGGGCCGGCGAGATCGGTCAGGTTCAGATGCTGCCTCGCGATATCATCGCCTACGGTATGGACGGCGACGACGACGGCCATGTGCGCCTCAAGCAGAGCGCCCCCGATGCGATCCTGACGGCCGCCAAGTTCATCGAGCATCTCGGCTTCCAGAAGGGACAGCCGTGGATTCAGGAGGTTACACTTCCCGACAACCTCCCTTGGGAAAAATCCGGCATCGGCGGTCCGCTGACGGCCAGCGAGTGGTTTGCCCTTGGCGTCAAGCCGCGGGATGGCAACACGAGCTTCGGCAATCTGCACGGCGACCTGATACTGCCGCAGGGCCGCCTTGGCCCTACCTTCATCGCTTACCCGAACTTCCAGATTTACCTCGAGTGGAACAAGTCGTTCATCTACACGACCTCGGCCGCTTATTTTGGGACCCGCCTTGCTGGTGCCGAGCCCTATCTCAGGGGCACGCCTGAACAGGGCCTTTCCAATGATCAGATGAAGGAATTGCAGACGAAGCTCGGAACCCTCGGCCATGACGTCGGCAAGGTCGACGGCATCCTGGGTTCGGGCACGCGCGTAGCCATCCAGAAGGAGCAGCAGCGCCTCGGCATGCCGGCCGACGGCTGGGCAACACCGACGCTCCTGAACTCCCTCTGATCGCGCATCTTGAGCGCACGCTTTCGGGCCGGGTTTCAGACCCGGCCTTTTCAATTCCGGATTATTCCATTGTTTCAGACGCTTCGGACAAAGCCTTCATCTTGCCGCAAGTGTGAAGGCCGGATCGCTGACTTTAACGCCAGGTTAAAATCTGTGAATATTTTTCTACGGCGATTTCTTTCGTAATTTCAGCGTGTTGATTGCAGGCTCGCGTCCGCGATGTGACATTTTCGCCGCAGTGCAGTATAAAATCCGCTTTCCAAGCGACACATTCACGACATATTATCGCACCGTTAACGCGAGGAGACAGACATGGGACTTACACAATCCTTGAATGTCCTTTTGGTCAGCGCGGCGTTTGCATTCGTATTGACAATGCTTTTCATCTGAACGTCGTGCCAATCGAACAGTGCCGAGACTCCTGAGTAGCGAAACAGTTCAATGAATCGGAAAAGCGCATCCCACGAGGAGATGCGCTTTTCTTTTTGTCTCGTGACGGGAGCAGCCTATGCGGCGGCACCGGCCTTCTTGGCGCCTTCCCGTGTGAAGCCGAGATTGGTCAGCACGGCCGAGACGAGCGGCGCACGGTTCATGGTGTACAGGTGGAAGTCGGTGAGCCCGCGACGGGCCAGATCTTCGATCTGTTCGGCTGCAACCTCAGCCGCAACCTTGGCTCTCTCATCCGGCTTGTCGTCGAAGCCCGCGAAGCGCTCATCCAGAAACGCCGGTATGATGGTGCCGCAGGCGCCGGCGAAGCGCTTCAGCTGCGTTAGGTTCTGGATCGGCATGATGCCCGGCACAACGGGAATATTGATACCGGCGGCCCGCACTTTCTCCAGGTAGCGCTCGAAACTGTCGTTGTCGAAGAAGAACTGGGTCAGCGCCCGCGTCGCGCCGTTGTCGGCCTTCTGCTTCAGCATGTCGATGTCGGCAGCGGTATCGCGGCTCTCCGGATGCTTTTCGGGATAGGCCGAGACCGAAATCTCGAAATCGCCAATCTCGCGCAGTCCGGCAACCAATGCCGCCGCGTTTGCATAGCCGCCGGGATGCGGCTGATAGGGCGCGCCGACGCCGCCCGGAGCATCGCCGCGAAGCGCTACAAAATGCTTGACGCCAACCTTGCGGAAGGTCTCGATGACGCTGTGCGTCTCATCCTTCGTCGCCCCGACGCAGGTGAGATGCGACGCGGTGGCAAGGGGAGTCTCGGCGAGAAAGCGCGAGACGGTCGCCAGCGTCGGTGCCTTGGTGGTGCCACCTGCGCCGTAGGTTACCGATACGAAGTCGGGATCCCAGTCCTGCAGCTCGCTGACCGTGTTCCACAGCTGACCTTCCATCTCTTCCGACTTCGGCGGAAAGAACTCGAAGGAAATGCCGATCTTGCGGCGCGCGTCGCTGTTCAAAGCCATACCATTATCTCCCGGCAAATATGGGTTCGGCGCCTTCGCTCGCTGAGGAGGCCATGAGACGCCGGGGGTCGCGCGCAAGCCAGACGGTGACGGTGAGCCCCTGCCCGCTTTGATGACCCGGATGAAGGTCGACGACCTGTTCGACATCCAGCCCCGCCTTGCGCAGCCAGTCCGATATCGACTGATGCGAGAAGCCGAGGCGAACATGCGCATGCTCGTCACGAAGGTATTCCAGCCCATGCGGCGCCAGATCGATGATGACCAACCGCCCGCCCGCCCGCAGCATGCGCGCGGCCTCGCCGATCGCGATCTCCGGCTGATCGAAAAAATGCAGCACCTGGTGGATCGTCACCACGTCGAAATCCTGCGCCTCGAACGGCAGGTTCAGGATATCGGCGTGGCGAACGGATGCCTTGGTGATCCCTGATTTGTCGAGATTGGCGCGCGCCACGCTCAGCATGTCGCGGCTGGCGTCCACGCCAATTGCACGGCGATAGAGGCCGGACAGGAGTTCAAGGATGCGCCCCGTGCCGGTGCCGAGATCGAGAAGCGAGTCAATCGGCTGGCTGCCAAGCAGCCGAATGACCGCGGCATCGACTTCTTCGTCCGCGGCATGCAGCCGGCGAAGCTCATCCCATTCGGCAGCGTTACGACTGAAATAGGCCTGTGCGCGCTCGGCCCGCTGGCGCTTGACCCCAGCCAACCGTTCGCTGTCGCGAAGGACCACAGGATCGTTCTCGGAAGCATGTGCCAGCAGGCTGCGCGCGAAAATGGCTGCCTTGCCATCCTGGCGCAGCCGGAAATAGGCCCAGGCGCCCTCCTGGTAGCGGTCGATGAGATCCGCTTCGCCGAGCAGCTTCAGGTGACGAGAGATGCGCGGTTGGGATTGGCCGAGGATTTCAGTAAGATCGGTGACCGTCAGATCCCCTGCCGCTAGCAGAGCCAGCAGGCGCAGACGCGTCGGCTCGCCGGCCGCCCTGAGGACGTCCACCAACGCATCCAATCCGAGTCTTATAGGCTCACTCATGCCCGATCCAATCAACATATAAAGATATCTTTATGTGAATCGGGCGAGTGTGGCAAGCCGCAATTCCATCCGTTCACGAAATTAGCTGCTCGGATCGCGACATCAATGCGCGCGCAAAAAAGCCCCGGCGAACCGGGGCCTCCATATCCCTAAAAGCCGGTTTCTGGCGATCAACGCGTCAGGCGCTTATAGGTCACGCGGCTCGGATTGATGGAATCGACGCCGAGACGACGCATCTTGTCCTGTTCGTATTCCTCGAAGTTGCCCTCGAACCACTCCACATGGCTGTCGCCCTCGAAAGCAAGGATGTGTGTCGCCAGACGGTCGAGGAACATGCGATCGTGGCTGATGATAACAGCGCAGCCTGCAAAGCTTTCAAGCGCATCCTCAAGAGCCGCCAGCGTTTCTGTATCGAGGTCATTGGTCGGTTCGTCCAGCAGGATGACGTTGCCGCCGGCCTTCAGCATCTTGGCCAGATGCACGCGGTTGCGCTGACCGCCCGACAGCGTCCCGACCTTCTGCTGCTGATCGCCCCCCTTGAAGTTGAAGGCGCCGCAATAGGCGCGCGAATTCACTTCATGCTTGCCGAGTTTGATGATGTCGCTGCCACCGGAGATTTCCTCCCAGACGGTCTTGTTGCCGGCGAGCGCATCGCGGCTCTGATCGACATAACCGAGATCGACAGTCTCGCCGATGCGGATGGAGCCGCTGTCGGGCTTTTCCTGACCCGTGATCATACGAAACAGCGTCGTCTTGCCGGCGCCGTTCGGACCGATAACGCCGACGATGCCGCCAGGCGGCAGCTTGAAGGTGAGGTTCTCGATCAGAACCGTATCGCCGTAGCCCTTGGTTAGGTTCTCCGCCTCGATGACCACCTGGCCGAGACGCTCGCCGACTGGGATGACGATCTGCGCATCGCCAGGACGACGGGCATCCGCCGCTGCGACCAGGTCGTCATAGGCACGGATACGCGCCTTGGACTTTGCCTGACGTGCCTTCGGGCTGGAGGCGATCCATTCCTGCTCGCGGCTGATCGCCTTCTGGCGGGAGGCCTCTTCGCGGCCCTCCTGCTGCATGCGCTTGGCCTTCGCCTGCAGATAAGCGGAGTAGTTGCCTTCGTATGGGATACCGCGACCGCGGTCGAGTTCGAGAATCCAGCCCGTGACGTTGTCGAGGAAGTAGCGGTCGTGGGTGATCATCAGGACTGCACCGGGATATTGGCGCAGGTGCTTTTCAAGCCAGGCGATCGTCTCCGCGTCGAGGTGGTTGGTCGGTTCGTCGAGCAGTAGCAGGTCCGGCTGCGCGAGCAGCAGGCGGCAGAGTGCCACGCGGCGCTTCTCACCACCAGAGAGCTTTTCGACCGTGGAGTCGCCCGGTGGGCACCGCAGCGCATCCATTGCCATTTCCACCTGGCTCTCGAGGTCCCAGAGGTTCTGGCTGTCGATGACGTCCTGGAGCTTGGCGCCCTCTTCCGCCGTCTCGTCGGAATAGTTCATCATCAGCTCGTTGTAGCGATCGAGGATCGCCTTTTTCGGCGCAACGCCTTCCATGACGTTCTCGAGAACGGTCTTGGAAGCATCGAGCTGCGGCTCCTGTGCGAGGTAGCCGAGTGTTGCGCCTTCGGCAAGCCACGCCTCGCCGGTAAATTCCTTGTCAAGACCGGCCATGATGCGCAGCACCGTCGACTTACCAGCACCGTTCGGGCCGAGGATACCGATCTTGGCATCCGGATAGAAAGAAAGGTGGATGTTTTCCAGCACCTTCTTGTTGCCGTACGCCTTGTTGAGGCCGGCCATATGGTAGATGAACTGACGTGCCATTGATAATTCGCTCCGCGGGGGGATTTAAGTTTTGCCGCTATGTAGGCGAATTGGGACCAAGGAGCAACGCGCGACGGCCAAAAACCAGAGGCTTTTGTGAGCATCGCGGAGAATGGAACTCGGTGTGCTCGTCTAGATCAGCGTCATAGGCTCTATAGAGATCGGCGGGAACTCGTGCCGATCGAGGAGTGTCGATCGGCCGGCCTCAGTCTTCGGTGAGAGGCGGTTCAAAACCCTGCAGCATCCACGACGCCCTCATCACAGCCGAACGACGTCCGCCCTGCCCCTTGAATGAGGTCGCGCAGGCTTGCTTTGTCATCCGATGTCGCGTCCTGCGACAGGCCGATCGTGAGCTCGCTGATGACGCGGTCCCCTCCGCCGGCGCGTCGGCAACTCATCTTGACGCGATCGCCGGCGCCAGGGCCGAAGCTCTTGTCGAATGCAGCCTTGATCGCCTCCGCCGTCAGCGCCTTGCCGATACTGGCCGCGAACAAATCGCGGACCGCCGAGGCGTTCAGCTCATCGATCAGACGGACCGACGTGGCAAAATAGTCGTCGGCACTCATCCTGGTGCAGGAGCCGTGCTTGATCCACTCGTGTCGCTCCAGGCCCGATTGCGTTCCAGGCATTATTTTCTCGAGCGCAGCCCTGGTCGCAGTAGACAACTCCACCTCGGGCAGCTTGCGCCAATCGCCGTTCTTGTCCGCCGTCCGCAGACTGCCGGAGACGTCGCAGTACTCCTTCCGCATCGACCAGAGCCCGTGCAGCGAGAAATTGGTCGCATCGAATCTGTCCTTGGTCTGAGTGCTGCATTCCGGCTTGCGCTGGTTGGTTTCACAGAAGGCGGGCTGCCAGCTGGCCGCCAGAATCAAGCGCGTCTTTCCGCCCGCATCCTGGGCCTCCGCAACACCAGCCGCAATTGCAATCAAGAATACAGCCACGCGCAGAAACGGATTCCTCATCCTCATCCCCCAAAAGAACAATTCATGAACAGGAGATCATGGCGAGTTCAATTTCGCAACCTCAATTCGCAGGGCGCGAAAATCCTGTGGCATAAATATTTGGACGTGTTGCATTTCATGGCCGATCTGGTCTCTTCCCGGCAATGGGAGAGTAAGATGTTCGCAGAAACGCAACGCCTTGAAGCGGCGAATGCCTCGCTTGGCTTTCATCATGAGCCGGCACGATCGGAGGCACGCGGAATTATCCTTGTGTCTCATGGGCTGGCCGAGCATTCCAAGCGTTATTCCCGTTTTGCAGCAGCCATGGCGGCCCGTGGCTACCATGTCTTCGCGTTCGATCACCGGGGGCATGGCGAGACGACTGCGCCCGATGCGCCAATCGGACGGTTCGCCCGTCGCGATGGCGTTCGGCAGGTAATTGATGACGTCTCGTCCGTCCGTGAGCATGCTGTGAGGCAATATCCCGGCTTGCCGGTCATCCTTTTCGGACATTCGATGGGAGGCCTCATTGCGCTGAATGCTGCAGTCACGCATCCAGAGAAATACGATGCCGTTGCAGTCTGGAACTCGAACTTCAACCCCGGTATCGCCGGGCGGGCTGCGCAGGCGATCCTGCTCGCCGAACGTGCGCTGAAGGGCTCCGATGTTCCAAGCGGCATCCTGCCGAAACTCACCTTCGCCACCTGGGGCAAGTCCATCGCCGGCCGTCGAACAGAGTTTGATTGGCTAAGCCGCGATCCTGCCGAAGTCGACAAGTATATCGCGGACCCGCTGTGCGGCTTCGATGCCTCGGTGTCACTCTGGCTCGATATTTTCGAACTGACGTTTCGCGCCCCGCAAATGACGCATCTGGACCGGCTGCCGAAGCAGATACCGATCCACCTTGTCGGCGGCGGGCAGGACCCGGCGACAGATGGCGGAAAAGCGGTGATCTGGCTATCAAACCATTTGAAAGCCCATGGCTTCTCCCTTATCACGACCCAGATATATCAGGACATGCGCCACGAAACGCTGAATGAAATTGGAGCGGACGCGGCTATCGCTGCATTCGCCGACTGGTGCGACGAAGCGATCGCAAGATCCTGAACTGAAGGATTTTCGCGATGAGCAACGGTATTTTTTCCCGCCCCGCCGCCGCTTCGGAGGTGTCGACCGGCATTCTGCTGATGTTCCTGTCGGTGCTTGTCTCGCCGATCATCGACATCTTTTCCAAGCTCGCGATAGCCACGATTCCCGCGGCAGAAATCACAGCCGCGCGCTTTGTCGTGCAGGCCTTCTGCATGCTGCCGATCGTCATCTGGCGCGGAAGCTGGAAGACCTTCTCCTGGCGCGCCAACATCTTTCATGCCATCCGGGGCGCCATCATAACCATCTCCATGGTCTCCTTTGTCACGACGCTGAAGTACATGCCGGTTGCCGATGCCATCGCGATTTTTTTCGTCGAGCCCATCATATTGACGATCCTGAGCAGCATCTTCCTCAAGGAGACAATCGGTTGGCGCCGCTACACCGCCTGCGGCGTCGGCTTTTTCGGCGCGATGCTGATCATCCAGCCGAGCTTCCAAGAGGTCGGCTACGTCGCGCTCCTGCCTGTCGTCAGCGCCTTCTGCATTGCCATCTTCGCCTTGATGACCCGCGTGCTTTCGCACCGGGAAGACCCGTGGGCGATGCAGCTTCAGATGGGCATCTGGGGTCTGCTGTTCTGCGCCATCCTGCTTGCGTTCGGCAGCGGCACGGGTTCTGACGTCTTTGACGCGGCGATGCCAGATGGCCGTGGCTATCTCTACCTGCTCGGCGTCGGTGTCACGGCGGCCATTGCCGGCATCTTCGGCGTCTATGCCTACCGCGCAGCGCCCGCCTCGACATTGGCACCGCTGCAGTATTTCGAGATCGTGTCGGCAACCTTTTTCGCC
Source organism: Rhizobium sp. LjRoot258 (assembly GCF_964254185.1). Lineage (NCBI taxonomy): Bacteria > Pseudomonadati > Pseudomonadota > Alphaproteobacteria > Hyphomicrobiales > Rhizobiaceae > Rhizobium > Rhizobium sp. LjRoot258. The sequence continues at coordinate 2,308,175 of NZ_CAXUST020000001.1, forward strand.
TGGCTCGTGTTCGGCGACTTTCCGGATGCGGTCAAGTGGCTTGGCATCCTGATCATCATCGCATCGGGCTTGTACATCATCTGGCGAGAGCGGCGCTTTGCATCGAAGCCGGTATCCGATACACCTCAATCGGCGCTGGCGCCCTGATCTGCTCGTGGGAGGAACATGACGGACCATCAGCCCAAGAAACCACCGCTGACCGGCATCCGCGTCATCGAGCTCGCACGCGTGCTCGCCGGCCCATGGGCGGGCCAGATGCTGGCCGATCTCGGCGCCGATGTGATCAAGATCGAAAACCCGGATGGAGGCGATGACACACGCCACTGGGGACCACCCTTCGTCGAGGGCGCCGACGGCGAAAACCTGTCCGCCGCCTACTACCACGCTGCCAACCGAGGCAAGCGCTCGATCACCGCCGACCTGAAGCGCGAAGAAGATCAGGCGCTCGTCCGCCGTCTTGTCGCTACGGCCGACGTCGTCATCGAGAACTTCAAGCACGGCGGGCTGGTGAAATACGGTCTCGATTACGAAAGCTTGAAGACGACCAATCCGAGGCTCGTCTATTGCTCGATCACGGGTTTCGGTCTGAACGGCCCGTATGCCAGCCTCGCTGGCTACGACTATATCGTGCAAGGCTTGTCCGGTTTCATGTCGATCACCGGCGAGCCGGACGGACAGCCGATGAAGGCAGGCGTCGCGATCGCCGACATTTTTACCGGAATCTATGCGGTCGCAGCCATCGAGGCGGCGCTCATTCACGCGCAGAAAACCGGCGAAGGGCAGCTGGTCGACATGGCGCTGCTCGACGTTCAATCGGCAGTGCTTGCGAACCAGAACATGAACTATCTTGTCTCCGGCCGTGCCCCGACCCGGCTTGGAAACGCACATCCGAATATCTCACCCTATGAAGTTGTTCCAGCCGCCGATGGCTATCTGATCCTGGCCGTAGGCAACGACGGCCAATTCCGCCGTTTGTGCACGATCCTCAGCCTCGAGGGTATTGCTGACGATCCACGCTTTTCGACGAACAAAGCGCGCGTTGCAAACCGCGACGAAGTTCGCAGGCTGGTCTCGACGGAAACGCTGCAATGGCAGAAGGCCGACCTGCTGAGGGCTTGCGCGGCGGACGCGGTTCCGGCCGGTGCGATCAACACGATCGAGGAAATGTTCGACGATCCACAAGTCCAGGCGCGCGGGCTGCGGGTGGATCTGGCCGACGCAAAGGGTACCGTCATTCCCGGCGTGAGGACGCCGGTCGTGCTGTCGCAAACGCCCTTGCGTTACGAGAGGCCGAGTCCGCGGCTGGGAGAGCATCAGCAGGAGGTTCTGGCGGAACTCGCCGAACTGGAGGGGAAGAGACCATCATGAAGAAAACCGGCGGGGAACTAATCGTCGAGGCCTTGAAAGCGAATGGGGTGAAACGCCTCTCCTGCGTGCCCGGCGAGAGTTTCCTTGCCGTTCTCGATGCGCTCTTAGACAGCGATATCGACGTAGTGGTCTGCCGTCAGGAGGGTGGCGCGGCCATGATGGCCGATGCATGGGGCAGGCTCACCGGCGAGCCTGGCATCTGCATGGTTACCCGCGGCCCGGGCGCCACAAACGCCACGGCGGGGCTGCACATCGCCAGGCAGGATTCCATTCCGATGATCCTCTTCATTGGACAGGTGCAGCGCGACGCCCGCGAGCGGGAGGCCTTCCAGGAGGTCGAGTTCCGCCGCGCCTTGACCGAATTCAGCAAATGGGTTGGGGAGATCGACGATGCTGCTCGCATTCCGGAGTTCGTCACCCGCGCCTTTGCGATCGCCACATCCGGTCGTCCCGGCCCCGTTGTATTGTCACTGCCCGAAGACATGCTGCGTGACAAAGTGGAGGCGCCCCGCGCCAAGCGCCATTCGCGCGTCGAAGCGCATCCCGGTCGTCGCCAAATTGACGACTTTTACCTGCGACTGCTGAAGGCGGAGCGACCGATGGTCATCGTCGGCGGCACGCGCTGGGATGCGGATGCAGTGGCCGACCTGAAAACCTTCTCGCAACGCTTCGCCCTGCCTGTCGGCTGCTCGTTCCGTCGGCAGATGCTGTTCGACCATCTCCACTCGAACTATGCCGGTGATGTCGGCATCGGCATCAATCCTGCGCTCGCCAAAGAGATCAGGGAGAGCGACCTGCTGATCCTACTAGGTGGCCGGATGTCAGAAATGCCGTCCTCCGGCTATACGCTGATCGACATCCCCTATCCGCAGCAGTCGCTCGTCCACATTCATCCCGATCCTTCGGAGCTCGGCCGTGTATACAGGCCCGACCTCGCAATCTGCGCAAGCCCGAGTGACTTCGTTGCAGATCTTATTGATCTTGAGGCACCAAGCGAACTCAGATGGGCGGAGCGCACCGAACGGATGCACCAGGCCTACATTGCGTGGTCGACGCCGCCGCAGAGCGGTCCCGGTCCAGTGCACATGGGGCCGATCATGGAGTGGATCGAGGCAAACACGCGCCCGGATGCAATATTTACCAACGGCGCGGGAAACTACGCCACCTGGCTGCATCGGTTCCATCGCTTCCGTCAATTCAACACCCAGGCCGCTCCGACATCAGGTTCCATGGGCTACGGCCTACCGGCTGCGGTTGCTGCCAAGCGGCTCTTTCCCGAACGCGAGGTCATCTGTTTTGCCGGAGACGGCTGTTTCCTGATGCACGGCCAGGAATTTGCGACTGCCGTTCGCTATAGCCTGCCGATCATCGCCATCGTCATCAACAACGGCATCTACGGCACCATCCGCATGCATCAGGAGCGGGAATATCCGGGTCGCGTCAGCGGCACGGACCTCACCAACCCAGACTTTGCGTCGCTTGCGCGCGCTTACGGCGGCCACGGCGAAACGGTCGAGGCGACCGAGAGCTTCGCAGCCGCCTTCGAGCGCGCCCGCGCAAGTGGCAAGCCGTCGATCATCGAAGTAAAACTCGATCCGGAGGCGATTACGCCAACGCGCACGCTTTCCGAAATTGCCCAAACAAAAAGCCGGTGAGCGAAACCCACCGGCCTTGGAAATCGCGGTGCTGTCGACCTTAGTCGATGGCGGCCGTAACCGTGAACTCGACCTTGTACTTCGGCGCAGCGAGCTTGGCTTCGCTGGTGGCACGAGCCGGCGTGTTTGCCGGATCGACCCAGGCTTCCCAGGCAGCGTTCATTTCCGCGAAGTAGGACATGTCGGAGAGATAGATCAGCGTCTGCAGGATCTTGGACTTGTTCGAGCCGGCAGCGGCGAGCAGGCGATCAACTTCGGCCAGTGCCGACTTGCACTGTTCGGTGACGCTTTCGCCTTCGCCGACCTGGCCAGCGAGGTAGACGGTGTTGCCGTGGATGACGGCGCCGCTCATGCGGGCGCCGGCGTCGATGCGCTTGATGCTCATGGTGTTCTCCTGTTTGCGAAACGAAAGACGCCGCTGAGATCAAGCGGCGCCGGACTTGGTTCAGTGGCCGACACTAGGCGCGAATATGATGCGTCTTTTGGTAGATCGCTGTGGAGCGGGCGCCGGAACGGCAGTAGCCGAGCATCGGGCGCGGGAATTCATCGAGCGCGTCGACCATACCGGCAATTGCCTCTTCGGTGACCCCCATCGAGCCGACCGGCACATGCGCGATATCGAGGCCGAGTTCCTTTGCGCGCGCTTCGATGCGGGCATACGGCGTCTGATCCGGGCTCTCATCGTCCGGGCGATGGCAAACGATCGATTTGAAGCCCATGGCCTTGATCTGATCGAGATCCTCGACCGCAATCTGCCCGGAAACCGAATATTCGTCGTCGATCTGGCGAATGTCCATCGCTAATCCTCCTGAAATCGTGGGCTGAATGACTACGCCGCCCCATGCCCAGCGTCAACCGCAGATCACTCAAACGAAGGCGAAGCTGAGCGCATAATTTCGGCTCTCGCCGGGCTTCAGCGTGATGAATTCGCCGGCGGTCTCCAACTCAAAACGCGATACCCAACGATGCGACACCGGCTCGATGCCGAGCACGTCGGCAGGCGCCTTTTGATTGCGCCAGACCTGCAGGTGCGGCAACGTCTCGGCAAGGACACGTACTCGCAGGACCTTGCCGCCGATCGCGGCAATCGGGCCAAGGCGCACCTCGGCAAAACCGCCTTCCGTTGCCGGTGCCTCAACGCAGAAGATACCGCCAGGTTCCTCGCCGAAATTCCAGGGAAAGCCACCGCCATCGAGCATCTTGCCTTCAAGACGCGTGCCGGCATCGAACCATTTGCCGCCGATATTCATATGATACATGAGGAAGGCAGGCACGATCTCGTCGCTTGTATTGACGACCTTGTCCTTGAGGCTCACCTCGCCCGTGCCGCCATCGATGAGCCAATGACGCTCGATGCGGGCCGGCAATCCCTCGACCGTCACGACGTCGATATCCGCCCGGCACTCCGCATTCCCGTTCTCGAACTTCGTCCAGAGGATTTTGGCTGCGTGGCCAGGCGCGGACCCATGCAGAGGATAGACCTTGCCGTCAGCACGGCCCGGAATCGGTTCGCGGTGCCTGATATGGTCCGGCCCGCACGTAAAGAGGAAGCCTTGGACGGAATGCGAGATGCGTGCATCGCCATCATCGGGAACCGCCTCCTTGGGAGCGATATCGACGCCGTTGATGACACATCCGCCGATGTCCATCAGTGAGGTTTCGTCGAGCATCAACTTCGGCCCTGCGGCGGCTGCAAACTCGATCATCGTTCAACTTCCTCCCGGTTCTGACCACTGATGCAGCGTTATGTCTCGCGGCCGAATTCGTCAATCGCGACCATGTGCGCAGCGCGCCGGAACCGGTCGCGGCCCCAAATGTTTACGACCAAAGGAGAAATCACGGAGTTTTTATCTTTTGTTCAGCACGATTTCATAAATTCCACACTAGCGTCAAAATTCGCAGGTGTGTGTCGGCCAGTCACGAAAGGGTATGAAGACGTGAATCGCTTTGTAATATCAGCATTGTCCGCCGCCGCTGCCCTGCTCGCCATTGCTACAGCAGCGCCCTCTGCCGATGCGCAGCAGTTTTTCAACGGACGCCAGGGCGACGTCGTCTTCGTGGCGCCGAACGGCGATATCCTCGACTATGTCCCATCGGGCGCTGCCTACGCGCGCGACCGAAGGGGCAATCGCGTGCTGGTCGATCCCTATGGCAATGTGATCGCAACTGAAATGCGTGCCCGCGGCTACTACCCACGCCCACCGATACGCGATGCCTACAATAACGATGTCTATAACGGCGACGATCCTTACGGCGATAGTCGCTATTCCGAGCGCGGCGCCGTGACTGGCTCCATCCCACGCAACGCCCCGATCGACCGCCAGCCGCTCGATGACCAACCCTACCCACAAAGCGACGACTATGCATCCATCGAGCCGGACCAGCAAACGCCGGATGTGATGCAGCCGAAGCCCTCCCAAGAGCCTGTCATCACGCTGAAGAACAAGTCGAAGTCGGAGATCGTCGCCCTGCAGGTGTTTCTCGACCGCGCCGGCGTGTCGCCTGGCGCGATCGACGGCCACATGGGCGCAAACGTCACCAAGGCGATCTACGCCTACCAGCAGATGACGGGCGAGACGCTCGATCCGAATAACACCGACGCCATTCTCGAGCAGCTGCGCATGTCCGGCGGTCTGCCGCTCGTCGGCTACACCATTACCCCTGCCGACGCTGCCGGCCCGTACGTTGCGGAAATCCCGGAGGACTACGCGCATAAGGCTGCCCTGTCATCACTTGGCTACACCTCGACGACGGAAATGCTCGCGGAGCGTTTCCACATGGACGAAGGCTTCCTGAAGGAAATCAACCCGGGTGTGGATTTCACGGTCCCCGGCACGATCGTAAAGGTCGTCAATCCCGGTGAAGTGAAGGCCGGTTCGGTCGCGCGCATCATTGCCGACAAGGGCCGCAAGCAGGTGTTTGCCTATGACAATGCCGGCAATCTGATTGCCGCCTATCCGGCCTCGATTGGCTCCACCGATACGCCCTCGCCCACCGGCACGGTGACCGTCGAGCGCGTCGCGTTCAATCCAGGCTACACCTACAATCCGAAGATCAACTTCCAGCAGGGCGCAAACGACAGGATCCTGAACATTCCGCCGGGTCCGAACGGCCCGGTCGGTACGGTCTGGATGGCGCTTTCCAAGCCGACTTACGGAATCCACGGAACGCCAGAGCCATCGAAGATCGGCCGCACCCAGAGCCACGGCTGCATCCGCCTGACAAACTGGGATGCCACCGAACTGGCGAAGATGGTCAAGCCGGGCGTGACAGTCGAATTCGTCGACTGATCTGTCCTGCCTGTTCCCAAAAAAATGCGCCTCAGAGGGCGCATTTTTTCTTTAGGTCGTTTCGTCTAGGCCGCTGAGCGGATCAGTGGACCAGTGCTGCGCGTTGGCTCAGCAAGCTTCACCGGCAGCTTGCCCATGATCTCTTCAGCAAAACAGCGAGCGTTCTCACGCGCCTTGTCGAGGTTGCTTACACGAGCCGGATCCAGCGAGTGCAACGTGCCGCCACAGTCAAAAATATCGCGGAAGGCGGAGCGTTCGATGATCGCGGTGTCGAGAACCGGGACCTGGCGCTCACTCAGCAACGACTTGACGAGAGAGAGTGCCCGCGTCGTCACCATCGAGTTCACGCGCGTCAGCACAACCGAGTGCCCGATACGAATGCCCGCCTTCTCGTCCAGATATTGCAGCAGCTCCAGGACCTGCGCACCACCACGGGCGTCCATGGCGCATCCCTGGATCGGGATCAGCACGTGGTCGGAGAGCCCGATTGCCGTCGCGAGCAGCGGATTGCGCGCTCCCGGAAGGTCGATGATGAAGTAGTCTGTGTTGTGCTTGTTTTCGGCTATGTGCAGCGGCAAGGAAGCCGACGTGACGAAATCGATGACCGAGATATTCGTCACATGCCCGGAGACTTCATGCCATCGCGTGATCCAATGTTGTGGATCGGCGTCGAGGATCGTCACCCGATAGCCCTTCTGGGCAAGCTCGGTGGCGAGAAGAAGTACGGCGGTGGTCTTGCCAGCGCCGCCCTTGGTGTTTGCGAAAGTGATGACTGGCATATTCGGTCCTCGAAGGGAAAATGCGAGCCTCTCTATGGCTCTGCCGCGCACTCTCGGAAGCATCGTGCGGTTAATGCATCCTTTCTAATTATGGTTAACAACTTCTAAACGCGACACCTGAAATTGCGGTCAGCATTTCTTGCATCCACGAAAACCCAACGATCGAGAACAAAAAAAGCCCGGAAAGCCGAGGCTTTTCCGGGCTAGCTCAGGTCCGCCGTCTCTATGTTCAGAAGCAATCTTTAAAGAGCACCTTGGTATTTTCGAGCGTCATCTTGACTGGATTGCCGCCAGCGCTTGGATCTTCGATCGCCATCTCCGAAAGTTCGTCGATTCGATCCGGCTTGATTCCCATCGCAGACAGGCTGTCCGGAACGCCGAGCTCGGAGCGAAGCTGCAGCACGTAGCTATAAAAACCGTCGAAGCCGCCGGAGATGCCGAGATAGGCCGCGGCGCGCGCAATCTTCTCCTCAATCGCCGAACGATTGAAGCGCAACACCGCCGGCATCACGACAGCATTCGTCATGCCGTGATGCGTGTTGTAGACAGCGCCGATCGGATGCGACAGCGCATGGATGGCGCCGAGCCCCTTCTGGAATGCGACTGCGCCCATCGCAGCCGCCGACATCATGTTGGCGCGGGCTTCGAGATCCGTGCCTTCCCTGTAGGCGCGCGGCAGGAACTCCTTGACGAGCCGCATGCCCTCCAGCGCGATGCCGGCCGACATCGGGTGGTAGAAGGGCGAGGAATAGGCCTCCAGGCAATGCGCGAAGGCATCCATGCCGGTACCGGCAGTGATGATCTTCGGCATGCCGACCGTCAGTTCCGGATCGGCGATGACGACGCCCGGCAGGAACCTTGGATGGAAGATGATCTTCTTCACATGCGTTTCGGAATTGGTGATGACGCTGGCGCGGCCGACTTCCGAACCGGTGCCGGCCGTCGTCGGCACGGCCACGATCGGAGCGATGCCTTCGACGCTTGCACGCGTCCACCAGTCGCCGATATCCTCGAAGTCCCAGACCGGCAGCGTCTGACCGGCCATGAACGCGACGCACTTGCCAAGGTCAAGGCCTGAGCCTCCACCAAAGGCGACGACGCCGTCATGGCCACCCGCCTTGAACGCCTTGACGCCAGCGTCGAGGTTCTTGTCGTTCGGGTTTGGATCGACATCGGCAAAGATCGCCCGGCCGAGGCCGGCGTCTTCAAGAATGTCGAGCGCGGTCCTGGTGATCGCCATCGAGGCCAGGCCGCGATCGGTGATCAGCAGTGGTTTCTTCATCCCGAGGCTCTTGCAAGCGTCCGCCAGTTCCTTGATGCGGCCCCGGCCAAGCTTGAAAGCGGTCGGGTAGCTCCAGTTGGCTGTGATGTTGCTGCTCATGCTGTGACTTTCTTCAGATGGTAGGATTTCGGACGCGTCAGGTTGTGGAAGCCGATGATCGACAGCGAACCACCTCGGCCGGTTTCCTTGACGCCGGTCCAGCACAGAGCCGGATCGAGATAGTCGGCGCGGTTCATGAAGACGGTGCCGGTCTCGATCTCGCGGCCGAGCCGCCCTGCCCGCTCAGGATCCTTCGTCCAGAGCGAAGCCGTCAAGCCGTACTGGCTGTCGTTCATCAGGGCAACGGCTTCGTCGTCGCTCTTCACCTTCATGATGCCGACGGCAGGACCAAAGGTCTCCTCGCGCATGAAGGCCATGGAATGATCGACATTGACGAGGATCTGCGGTGCCAGATAGGCGCCGCCATCGTCCTGTGGGAAGAGCTTGGGGTCGACGAGTGCCTTGGCGCCCTTGGAAACGGCATCGGCGATCTGCTCGCGCACGGCCTTGGCGAAGCGCTTGTTGGCCATAGGCCCGAGCGAGGTTTCAGGATCGAGCGGATTGCCGAGCTTGTAGTTCGACACCCAGGCGACCGACTTCTCGACAAAGCTGTCATAGAGCGATTCATGGACATAGATACGCTCGATGCCGCAACAGCACTGGCCGGAATTGTAAGTCGCGCCGTCCATCAGCGTGTCGACGGCCGCGTCAAGGTCGGCATCTTCCATGACATAGCCCGGATCCTTGCCGCCGAGCTCAAGCCCGAGCCCTGTGAATGTTCCGGCCGCTGCCCGCTCCATCGAGCGGCCGCCTTCGACCGAACCGGTGAAGTTGACGAAGTTGAAGCTGCCCGCAGCAATCAGCGCCGAGGTCGTTTCGTGATCAAGGAACACGTTCTGGAACACGTCCTCAGGAACGCCGGCCTCGACGAAAGCCTGCACCAGCCGCTCTCCAACCAGCAGCGTCTGTGACGCATGCTTGAGGACGACCGTGTTGCCCGCCATCAGCGCCGGCGCGATGGTGTTGATCGCCGTCATGTAGGGGTAGTTCCATGGCGCCACCACGAATACGACGCCATGCGCCTCGCGCTCGATGCGACGCTCGAACTTGTCGCTTTCCTCGACAACCGAAGGCGCGAGCGCATCGGCGGCGATCGAAGCGACATAGTTGGAGCGCTCGTTGAAGCCCTTGTACTCGCCGCCGTAGCGGATCGGGCGGCCCATCTGCCAGGCAAGCTCGGGCACGACGACGTCAGACATTTCATTGAGCCGTGCGACACCCTTCAGCACCAGCTGAACGCGCTCCTCCAACGGCCGCTTCGCCCATGCCTTCTGCGCCTTGCGCGCACGCGCCACAGCCTCCTTCGCCGCCTCCAGCGAAAGCGCCGGACGCTCGGCGTAAACCGATCCGTCGACCGGTGAAATGCATTGGATCATTCCCATGATCTTCATCCTATGTTTTCGCGTGCCGAAACCGGCCAACCCCAGCAATCTCCTCAGATATGGAGATCATATGACAGGACGCCGTCCGGCCTTGGCTACGCCTATTATGCTCTTTCGAAACCGCGCGCCACTTCCCAGTCGGTGATGCGACGATCGTATTCTTCCTGCTCCCACTCGGCAGCACGGGTGTAGTGGTCGATGACATCATCGCCGAAGGCATCGCGCAGCATCTTCGATTCCGTCATGGCGACTGTTGCCGCGCGCAGCGTACGCGGGATCTCGCGGACGCTGCGAGCTCCATAGGCGTCGCCGACGAACGGCGCCTCGAGCTCCATCTTCTTCTCTATGCCATCGATGCCGGCGGCAAGCAGCGCGGCAAAGGCGAGATAGGGATTGAGGTCGGAGCCGCCGACACGGCACTCGATGCGGATCGCTTTGGTGTCGTCGCCGCAGAGGCGATAGCCGGCCGTGCGGTTGTCCTTGCTCCAGATTGCCTTCGTCGGCGCAAAGGTGCCCGCCATGAAGCGCTTGTACGAGTTGATGTAAGGCGCGAGGAAGTAGGTGATCTCGCTTGCGTGGGCGAGAAGACCGGCCACGTAGTTGTTCATCAGCGGTGACATGCCGTACTTTCCACCCTCATCGTGGAAGAGCGGCGTCTTGCCGTCAGCGCTCCAGAGCGACTGATGAATATGCGACGAACTGCCGGCGGCATTGTAGTGCCACTTCGCCAGGAAGGTGATTGCCTTGCCCTTTGACCAGGCGATTTCCTTGCAGCCATTCTTGATAATCGAGTGGCGATCGGCCATCGTCAGCGCGTCGGCATAGCGGACGTTGATTTCTTCCTGGCCCGCGGACGCCTCGCCCTTGGAATTTTCGACCGGAATGCCGGCGCCCTGAAGGCCGGTGCGGATTGCCCGCATGACCTCTTCTTCCTTGGTCGTCTGGAAGATGTGGTAGTCCTCGTTGTAGGCGCTGGCGAGCTTCAGATTGCGATAGCCGGACGCGTGCGCGGACTCGTAGGTCTGGTCGAACAGGAAGAATTCGAGCTCCGAGGCCATGAACGCCTTCATGCCCATGTCTTCCAACCGCTTGACCTGTTTCTTCAAGATCGCGCGCGGTGAATGCGACACCTCTTCATGCGTGTGGTGGTCGAGGAGATCGCAGAGCACGAGCGCCGTGCCTTCGAGCCACGGAATACGGCGCAGCGTCGAAAGGTCAGGCTTCATCGTGTAGTCGCCATAGCCCTTTTCCCAGCTCGTCGCCTTGTAGCCGGAGACGGTTTCCATCTCCATGTCGGTGGCAACGAGATAGTTGCAGCTATGCGTTTCCTTCCATGCGCTTTCGAGGAAGTATTCAGCCTGAAAGCGCTTGCCCATCAAGCGGCCCTGCATGTCCACCTGGCACGCCAGAACCGTGTCGATGCGCCCGTCGGCAACATCCTGCTTGAGATCGTCGAGGGTATAGATGCTCATATTGAATCCGCCTGACCTTGAACTGAAATCGGGGCAACGAAAGAGCATACCGTGAAGCGGGCCTGCCGCCTTTAATGCCTTTTCGTTGATCCGGGAAGCGGGCCCGCCATCGCGGCCCCGCCGTTGGAGAGAGAAGCCGAAACCTCAGGCTTCGCCGACGGCCTTTTCGGCAGCCGCGATCTCCGCCTGACGGCGAGCAACCTCGTCGCCGATCGGTGGGCCTTTGAAGCGGCGGCTTTCGAAGCCGAACCAGACGATGCCGGTAAGGACCAGGAAGCCGACGGTGATGTAAAGCGCCCACTGGTTCGGCGGCTGGATCCCGAGGACGAAGATCAGCATCATCGCAAGGATCGACAGGACCGCGAACAGCTTGAACATGCCTTCGCCGAGGTTCCATGGACCCATCTTGTCCCATTTCGACGTGCCCCACGCGAAGAGACCGAGGGTGATCGGGATCGCGAAGGAGAAGAACAGGAAGATGACCGTGCACGAGACGACGATCGTGTAAACCGGCGTCTCGCCGATCGAAACAAGCGACGAGCCCCAGACGAACAGTACGGAGAGGATCGAACCCGTCCAGATGGCGGCAACCGGCGTGCGGTGCTGCGGGCTGACCTTGGCGAGAGCCTTGGATGCCGGCAGACCGCCGTCACGCGAGAAGGCGAAGATCATCCGGGAGACCGAGGTCACCGTCGCCAGACCGCACAGCCACTGGCTGACGAAGATGGCGAGATAGAGCAGATCCTTGACGACAGGGTTGACCTGGCTGTCCATGGCCCAGAAGAAGACGTTCCAGCCCTGCTTGGCCGCGTCGTCCATGTTCGGGAGCATCAGCACGAATGCGCAAAGCATGATGTAGCCGAAGAGAGCCGACCAAAGAACGGAGGCAACCATGCCACGCGGAACGGAGTGGGCGGCCTTCACCGTTTCCTCCGAGGTATGCGCCGAAGCGTCATAGCCGGTGATCGTATAGATCGGCAGCAAGAGACCAAGTAGGAATACCCAGGCACCCGAAGTCGACGGCCATACGTTGCCACCTGCTTCGCCGGAATAGTTCGCGAAGGTGAACAGGCGGGCAATGTCGTAGGACGGCGCCGAAAACAAGCAAACTGCAGCCAGGGCAATTGCCGTTGCGAAGATCAGGTAGCCCGAAAAATCGGTGAGCTTCGCCGTCAGCCCGATCCCCATGTGGTTCACGAGCGCCTGCGCGCCGGTGATAACAACCAGGAACAGGATACGCACGACAGTGGTATCAGCCAGGCTGAAGTAGCTCGTTCCAAACGATCCCATGAAGAAGTAGTAGGTGCCGACGTTGATCGCGCCGAGAACCGTCACGAGGCCGAGGAGGTTGAACCAGGCGGTCAACCAGCCGGTGAAGCGGTTGCCGAGGATCGAACCCCAATGGTAGAGACCGCCCGCGGTCGGATAGGCCGAGCTGATCTGCGCCATCGCCACAGCAAACACCAGCGAAACGAAGCAACCGAGCGGCCAGCCGATGCCGATGGCCGCACCGCCGGCGCCGGCCGTCGCTTGCGCCAGCGAGTTGATGCCGCCGGATAGGATGCAGATGATCGAGAATGAGACCGCAAAGTTCGAGAACGAACTCATTCGCCGTTCCAGCTCCTGGGCATAGCCCATGGAATGCAGGACGTGCATATCCTGTTTCTTGTCGTGATCCGTGTAGTCGGACATGACTTCCCCCTGTTTAGCGATCAGCCGCGGGATTGCGGGTGATCATCCAGTGCCAAAGTGCCCGTGACGTTTTCGCCTACGGGCGGACCGCAGTTAGACTGCTCCCCGGGGTCTTTTCTTCGTTGTCAGGCGTCCAGGCTTTGCTGGAGAAGCCCCGTCAGATAGTCGGCCATGACCCCTTGACCGTCTTCGTCTGAGATGAGGTCGTTGCGAACCTCGATCATGACATTGCGGAGCCCGTTGGACAGCCCATGCAAGATCAGCGTGTGGGTCACGCCATCCTCAGGGCCATAGGGCTCGTTGCGTTCGATTTTGTAGAGTGGCGAGCCGGTCGATGCGGCGTTCAAAACGCGGTCGGCAAAGCGGCTGTCTTCGTCGTGCAGTATACCAATTTCCACGGCGCGCGTCTTGTCGTGGTACACCGGAGTGAAGCTGTGGACCGTCGCAATCACCGTCTCCTGCCCCCTCGCCTTGCGATCGCGAATCAGTGCGCGAATGGCGTCGTGGAAAGGAATATACAATGCTTCGGCGCGCGCCAGGCGTTCTTCCGCGCTGAGATCGGCATTGCCGGGAATTTCGTAGATTTCGCTTCTCGAGGGCATGGCGCTCGGAGACTCCGGCGGCCGGTTGCAATCGTAGATCAGCCGCGAGAACCGCTGGTAAATGAGCGTGGCATCGAGCGCTTCGGAAATCCCGCGGGCAACGGCCAATGCGCCGGGATCCCATGCGATATGACTTTCCAGGGCCTCGCCGGAGAGACCGAGTGTGCCGTACCGTTCCGGCAGCAATCGGGATGCATGCTCGCAGATCACCAGCAACGGGCTCTTGCCGTTCGGCCGCTCCACCGAAACGCATTCGCCTTCCGCTTCGCTTAGAACCTTGAACTGAGCAGGCACCACAGCCGCATCCCGATCATTAATAAAGAATGTACAAGAAAAGAATTCTTCAGGTTTCGACGACTGTCAAGCGCGCTCTGAAATTTTCTTTTCATGACAGCAGTTGACATGGATTATGACAGCGTTGTTAACTTTGAGTGGGAAAGTGGCACAAGACCAATCCCGGGGAGCAAGTCGCGTGACCGCTGCGTCGAAGACAGTTTCGGACGTAATCCATTCGCATTTTGGCACGCTCACGCGGGCTGAGAAGCAATTGGCTGAAAGCCTGTTGGACAACTACCCTGTCTCCGGACTGGGGAGCATAACGACGATTGCGGAAAACGCCGGCGTATCGACGCCGACGGTCGTACGCATGGTTCAGAAGCTGGGCTTCAAAGGCTATCCCGACTTCCAGGCGCACCTCCATCAAGAGGTAGAAGCGACGATTTCAAACCCCATCGCCAAGCATGACCGATGGGCTTCCAACGCGCCGGGCACGCACATTCTGAACCGGTTTGCCGACGCGATCATGGGCAACCTGCGCCAGACACTGAGCGCTCTCGACACGGCGACCTTCAACAACGTCGCCTCGCTGTTGTCCGATCGCAAGCGCGGCCTTTATTTCGTCGGCGGGCGCATCACCGGCGCCCTGGCCGAGTACTTCTTCACCCATATGCAGGTCATTCGCCCGAACACCGCGCTGTTGTCGTCGAATTCGAGCAGCTGGCCGCAATACGTTCTCAATATGAACCCCGGCGACCTCCTGGTGATTTTCGATATCCGCCGCTACGAGCAGGAAATGGTTAGCCTTGCGACCGCTGCCCGCAAGAGCGGCGCCGAGATTGTCGTCTTCACCGATCAATGGGTGTCGCCGGCCGCCAAGCTCGCACGTCACACCTTTCGCGTGCAGATCGAGGCGCCGTCGGCCTGGGACTCTTCCGTCGTCACTCTCTTCATCGTCGAAGCGCTGATCGAGGCCGTCCAGAGCTCGACCTGGGACGAGACGAAAGAACGCATGAAAACCCTGGAGGGTCTGTTCGAACAAACCAGACTCTTCCGCAAACTCGGCTAGGAGGAAAAAAACAACAGAGAGATGACGCAAGTCGTGCATGCAAGCAACGTGTCGTAAATAAAACATCGCGGCCAACTGTCTGCTATACAAAGAAAAAAGAACGTCATCGAACTGTCACTAAAGCTTCACGTTACGTCAGTAACAGCATCGTCAGACACTGAACCCTGAAGGAGAACAACAGTGATCTCTAATATCTCTAAAATGCTTTCGCTTTCTACTGCTATCGTTGTTGCTTCGACTGCAATCGCAGCCGCCGAACCAAGCGCCGAACTTATCGCCGCTGCCAAGAAGGAAGGCACGCTGACGACCATCGCGCTTCCACACGACTGGTGCGGCTACGGCGACGTCATTGCCGGTTTCAAGGCCAAGTACGGCCTCGAAGTCAACGAACTGAACCCGGATGCAGGTTCGGGCGACGAAATCGAAGCCATCAAGGCCAACAAGGGCAACACCGGCCCGCAGGCTCCCGACGTGATCGACGTTGGTCTCTCCTTCGGTCCGTCGGCAAAGGCCGACGGCCTGATCCAGCCTTACAAGGTTTCGACCTGGGATTCCATTCCTGACAGCGCCAAGGATGCCGATGGCTTCTGGTATGGCGATTACTACGGCGTTCTCTCCTTCGTCGTGAACACCGATATCGTCAAGGACGTTCCGAAGGACTGGGCCGACCTGAAGAAGTCGGACTATGCCAACAGCATCGCTCTCGCTGGCGACCCGCGCGCCTCCAACCAGGCTGTTCAGGCTGTCTACGCTGCCGGCGTCGCTGCTGGCGAAAAGGATGCGACCAAGGCCGGCGAAGCCGGTCTCGCTTACTTTGCCGAACTCAACAAGGCCGGTAATCTCGTTCCTGTCATCGGCAAGTCCGCCTCGCTCGCTCAGGGCTCGACCCCGATCGTCGTCGCTTGGGACTACAACGGCCTGTCCTGGCGCGATACGCTGAAGGGCAACCCGCCGGCTGAAGTCGTCGTTCCGGCATCGGGCGTTGTCGCTGGCGTTTACGTCCAGGCGATCTCCGCCTTTGCTCCGCATCCGAACGCTGCCAAGCTCTGGATGGAATACCTCTATTCGGACGAAGGTCAGCTTGGCTGGCTGAAGGGCTATTGCCACCCGATCCGTTTCAACGATCTGGCGAAGAACAAGAAGGTCCCGCAGGCACTTCTCGACAAGCTGCCACCAGCCGCTGCCTATGAAAAGGCCGTATTCCCGACCCTCGACGAGCAGGCTGCTGGCAAGACCGCTATTACCACCAAGTGGGACAGCGTCGTCGGCGCCAACGTCAAGTAATCTCTGACGCAGGACCTCTCCGCCCTCGTGGCGGAGAGGTTTCACTCTTCATTGCCCCGATAAGGCTGTCGTCTATGACCACTGTTTCAACATCCGCGGCCCCGGCCACGCCCATGATAAACCGCGACAGGATCGTAGACTGGCTCGGCATCGCGCCGTTCATGATCTTCGCTGCGATGTTCCTTATCATACCGACGCTTTATCTGGTCGCAGGTGCATTTCTGACGCCGGAAGGCGACCTGACCCTCAAGAACATTGCCGACCTGTTCACGCCGTCGATTCTCAGCGCCTACTGGATCAGTATCAAGGTGTCCGTGGCATCTGCCCTCGGTGGCGCACTGATCGGCTTCTTCCTCGCCTGGGCAGTCGTGCTCGGCGGCCTGCCGAACTGGGTTCGTTCAGGCCTCCTGACCTTCTCCGGTGTTGCCTCCAATTTCGCAGGCGTACCGCTTGCCTTCGCCTTCCTCGCCACCCTCGGACGCACCGGTCTCGTGACCGTTTTGATGCGCGACTGGTTTGGCTTCAATCTCTATTCCACCGGCTTCAACCTGCTGAGCTTCTTCGGGCTCACCCTCACCTACATGTACTTCCAGATCCCGCTGATGGTCCTGATCCTGACGCCAGCGCTTGACGGCATGAAGAAGGAGTGGAAGGAAGCCGCGCTGATCCTCGGCGCCACCAATGGCCAGTACTGGCGCATGGTCGCCTTCCCGATCCTCTGGCCGAGCCTGATGGGCACGACGCTGCTCCTCTTCGCGAATGCCTTCGGGGCCATTGCCACCGCCTACGCGCTGACCGGCAGCTCCCTCAACATCGTGCCGATCCTGCTCTATGCGCAGATCCGCGGCGACGTGCTTCACAACGCCAACCTTGGCTACGCGCTGGCGCTTGGCATGATCGTCATCACCGGCCTGTCCAACCTTGTTTACATCCTGCTGCGCATGCGCGCTGAACGGTGGCAAAAATGAAGACATCACGCCTTGGAGCCTGGATATCCATCGCATTCGGCGCGATCTACTTCGTCCTGCCGCTCATCGCCACAATCGAATTTTCGCTGCGTATGCGCCGTGGCGCCTACAGTTTTGATGCCTACGCCTCGGTTTTTTCCGAAGCGCAGTTTCGCGAGACCTTCGGTTATTCGATGCTGATGGCGCTGCTGACGATCGTCTTCGGTATGCTGCTTGTGGTGCCGACAGCCTATTGGGTGCGCCTGCGCTTGCCGCAGATCCGCCCGATCGTCGAGTTCATCACGCTGCTGCCGCTCGTCATCCCGGCAATCGTCATCGTCTTCGGCTACCTCAGAATGTACAACTCATCGTCGATCCTGCCGCTGACGGGCTCGACGACGGGCACGAACATCCTGCTGGTCCTCTCCTACATGACACTCTCGCTGCCCTACATGTACCGCGCCGTCGACACCGCCATGCGGGCAATCGACGTCCGCACCCTGACGGAAGCGGCCGAGAGCCTCGGCGCAAGCTGGACGACGATCTTGTTCAAGTGCATTTTCCCGAACGTCATGAGCGGTGTGCTTTCCGGCGCCTTCATCACGCTTGCGATCGTTATGGGCGAATTCACCATGGCCGCGCTGCTCAACCGTCCGGCCTTTGGCCCCTACCTGCAGCTGGTGGGCGCCAACCGCGCCTACGAGCCGTCGGCACTGGCCGTCATTGCCTTCTCGATCACCTGGCTCAGCATGGGCCTGCTGCAACTCGTCTCCCGCTTCCACAAAGCCGCCCCGGCTAAGTCGTAAGGTATCTGGTTTCATGGCTTTTCTCGAACTCGCAAACCTCAAGAAATCCTTCGGCAACACGCAGGTCGTGCATGACTTCAACATGCAGATCGAGAAGGGTGAATTCATTTCCTTCCTTGGCCCCTCAGGCTGCGGCAAGACGACCGTCCTGCGCATGATCGCCGGCTTCGAAACGCCTTCCGCCGGTCGCATCGCCATCGGCGGCAAGGAGCAGAACAGCCTGAAGCCCAACAAGCGCAATATCGGCATGGTTTTCCAGGCTTATGCGCTATTTCCCAACATGACCGTTCACGACAACGTCGCCTTTGGCCTGAAGGTTGCCGGTGCGCAGCCGACCGAAATCGATCAGCGCGTCAAGGAAATGCTTACGCTGATCAAGCTCGACCACCTTGCCGACCGCTATCCCTATCAGCTCTCCGGCGGCCAGCAGCAGCGCGTGGCGCTTGCCCGTGCGCTTGCGGTACGCCCGCAGGTACTGCTGCTCGATGAGCCGCTGTCTGCCCTCGACGCCAAAATCCGCGTGTCGCTGCGAGAGGAAATCCGCGCGATCCAGCAGAAGCTCGGTATCACCACCGTCTTCGTGACGCACGACCAGGAAGAAGCCCTTTCAATCTCCGACCGCATCGTCGTGATGAACGCCGGCCGCGCCGATCAGATCGGCACGCCGTTCGAAATCTACAACACACCGGCGACCCGCTTCGTCGCCTCCTTCGTCGGCACACTCAACATGATCGAAGCGAAGGTCGTCGATCCCGCTGCCAACCGTATCCAGATCGGCGACCAGGGCGTGACGCTGAAGCAATCGGTTGCCGCCTTCAAAGCGGGCGATACGGTCTCGCTGGCGCTGCGTCCGGAAGCCGGATCGCTGACCGAAGGCACGCCAAGCGACACGAAACTGACGGGGCAGGTCGTATCGGCCCACTTCCTTGGCTCGGTCATCCGCACGCGTATGAACGTTGGCGGCAACGTCATTTCATTCGACATGTTCAACAGCCCCGGCGTGACCCCGCCGGCCGCCGGCGAGACCGTCACGCTCCGCTTCATGGCGGCTGACCTCCTCGTCATCCACGACTGACCGCCACAGCGCTCCCTTTGCGGCTTTGCCACACCCGCTTCGGCATTTCCGGCGCTGAATTGCGCGGCGCCGGAAATTGCTTGAAATGGCGACCTTGATGCGCAACGACGGCTGAAACGTTTTCGTTAGGCAAAATCAGCATCATGTCCCCCACCACGACCGCCGCAGCGCCCCGCCGCCTCACTTTGCAGGACTTCCGCACACTAGGCCTCTCGGCCCTCGGAGGTGCGCTTGAGTTCTACGACTTCATCATCTTCGTCTTCTTCGCGGCGGTCATCGGCAAGCTGTTCTTTCCGGCCGACATGCCGGAATGGCTCGTGACGATCCAGACCTTCGGGATCTTTGCCGCCGGCTACCTCGTGCGCCCACTCGGCGGCATCATCCTGGCGCATTTCGGCGATCTTTTCGGCCGCAAGCGTGTCTTCGCCTTCTCGATCCTGCTGATGGCGCTTTCGACGCTCGGCATGGCTGCGATGCCGACCTATGCCACGATCGGAGTTGCCGCTCCGATCCTTTTGGTGCTCATGCGCATCCTGCAGGGTGCGGCAATCGGCGGCGAAGTGCCTGGCGCCTGGACCTTCGTGGCGGAGCACGTCCCCTTCCGTCGCGTCGGCTTTGCCTGCGGCTTCCTCTGCTCCGGCCTGACGCTCGGCATCCTGCTCGGATCATTCATCGCAACGATCATCAACTCCGTCTTCACGCCGGCGGACGTCGAAGCCTATGCCTGGCGCATCCCATTCTTCCTCGGCGGCATCTTCGGCCTCGTTGCCGTCTATCTGCGCCGCTGGCTGCAGGAAACTCCTGTCTTCTCGGAGATGAAACAGGCCCGCTCGCTCGCTCCCGAGTTGCCGTTGAAGGCGGTGCTGCGCGACCACCCGCGCGGCGTGATCATCTCGATGCTGCTGACCTGGATCCTGTCGGCCGGCATCGTCGTGACGACGCTCATGACGGCCACCTTCCTGCAGAAACTTTACGGCTACACTGCGCAGCAATCGCTTGCAGCCACCAGCTTCGGCACCCTCTTCCTGATCTTCGGCACCGCCGCCGCCGGCGCGATCGTCGACCGGGTTGGCTCAGGCCGTTTCTTCGTTGTCTCGAGCATCTTCTTCGGCGCAGCGACCTTCGCCTTCTATACCTACGCGGCCGTTTCACTGACCGTCCTCTTCGTACTCTACGCGATCATGGGACTCTCGGTCGGCATGGTGGGCGCCGTGCCTTACGTTATGGTCCGCGCCTTCCCGGCTCGTGTCCGCTTCAGCGGCCTCTCCTTCTCCTACAACGTCTCCTACGCCATCTTCGGCGGCCTGACGCCTCTGGCAGTGGCGTCGCTGCTGCCGCTGAACCCGATGGCGCATGCCTACTACCTTCTCTTCATCGCAGTATTGGCATTCGTCCTCGGCCTCTATCTGATTGCCAAAGGCGACAGCATAGAATCCGAGGTCGGTTTCGAAGAGCTAACGGATCGCCTTGCCGCCTAGCTTAAATACAAGCCTTCGGCCGCGCGGCTAACCCGCGCGGCGTTTTCCCCAAGACGAGATTCTCAATGATCACTTGCTATTTGCGTTATACAATCGACCCATACAAGATCGTCGAATTCGAGCAGTATGCGCGCCTCTGGATCCCGATCGTCAATCGGATGGGCGGCACACATCACGGCTATTTCCTACCATCCGAGGGCGCCAACAACATTGCCATTGCGCTGTTTTCCTTCCCGAGCCTCGCGGCTTACGAGGACTACCGCACCCGCATGGCAAGTGATCTGGAATGCCAGGCCGCGTTCGACCTTGATAAGCGTAACCGCAGCATCATCAGCTACGAGCGCAGTTTCATGCGGGCCGTGCTTGGCTGATCGGTAGAAATGGAAGCCCCGCAAAAGTGAACTGACCCCGTAAAGTTGGACGGTTCACAATGGCGGGGCTTTTGTTTTGTGGCGGGCGTCTAGCGGATTGCCTGGTCATTTGCATCGAAGCGATGCATGTGGGCCGTATCCGGCGTCGCATAGACGATCTCGTCGGGCTCGTACTTGTGCTCGCCGAAAAGGCGCGCAGTGATAAGACCACACTGCTCGGATTCCAGATAGATGATGGTATCCGCCCCGAGATGCTCGACGTGGACGACTTTCGCCCGCCAAGTGCCCTGCTCGCGCGAAAGGGTCAGATGCTCCGGGCGGACGCCGACGGTCTTTGCGCCGGCATCGGCGACCTTGTCGCCCGGAATGAGGTTCATCATCGGCGAACCGATGAAGCCCGCGACGAAGACGTTTGCGGGGCGATTGTAGAGCTCCATCGGTGAGCCGACTTGCTCGATCGCACCGGCATTCAACACCACGATCTTGTCGGCAAGCGTCATCGCCTCGACCTGGTCGTGGGTGACGTAAATCATCGTCGCCTTGAGGCTGCGGTGAAGACGGGCGATCTCAAGACGGGTCTGAACACGAAGCGCAGCATCGAGGTTTGACAGCGGCTCGTCGAAGAGAAAGAGCGCCGGCTCGCGCACGATCGCACGGCCAATAGCGACACGCTGGCGCTGCCCCCCGGAAAGCTCTGCCGGGCGCCGCGTCAGGTAGGGTTCCAGCGACAGCATCGAGGATGCCTTGGTCACCCGCTTGTCGATCTCGTCCTTTTGCGTGCCGGCCTGCTTGAGGCCGAGGCCCATGTTGTCCTTGACCGTCAGGTGCGGATAGAGCGCGTAGGACTGGAACACCATGGCGATGCCGCGCTTGGCGGGAGGTGTCAGCGTCTCATCCTTGCCGTTGATGAGGACGGCGCCCGAGGTGACATCCTCCAACCCCGCAATGCTGCGCAGAAGCGTCGATTTCCCGCAGCCCGAAGGCCCGACGAAAATGACGAACTCGCCGTCCTTGACCTCCAGGTCTATACCTTTCAGCACTTCGTGGATGCCGTAGGTCTTGCGGATGGATTTGAGTTGAAGCGATCCCACTAGTCGTATTCCTTACAGTTTGACCGGCTCTTAGAGCTTGACGGTTTGGCCGGTACGCACGCTTTCGTCGGCGGCGAGGCAGATGCGTAACGAAGCGACGGCGTCTGCCATGTGACGGTTAAGGTCGATGTCCTCGCGAATAGCCTTCAGCATGAAGGCCTGCTCGCGGTCGCAGAGTTCCTGATGGCCAGGTTCTCCCGCCATCGTCATGTCCTGGTCCGGCCTGATGAACTTACCGTCGGGTCCCGTCTTCGCCGTGTGCAGACGAATGACCGAGGTCTTGGTGTGAGCGTCGATGTCATCAGACTTGGCGTGAGGGTCCATGACGATCGAGACGGACCCCTTCGGCGACATGATGTCCTTCACGAAGAACGCCGTTTCCGAGATCATGGGGCCCCAGCCAGCCTCGTACCAGCCAACGGAACCATCCTCGAAAAGCACCTGAAGCTGGCCGTAATTGTACATATCGGGCGCGATTTCGTCCGAAAGGCGCAGTCCCATGGCGCGCACTTCGAGCGGCTTGGCGTCGGTGATCTGGCACATGACGTCCACATAGTGCACGCCGCAATCAACGATCGGCGACGTCGTCTGCATCAACGCCTTATGGGTCTCCCAGGTCGGACCGCTGGACTGCTGATTGAGATTCATGCGGAAGACATACGGCCCGCCGAGCTTGCGCGCCTCCTCGATCAGCCGCATCCAGGACGGGTGGTGGCGAAGGATATAGCCGATCACCAGCTTCCTCCCGGCTTTCTTTGCCGCCGCCACGACGCGCTCCGCATCGGCAACCGTTGTCGCCAGAGGCTTCTCGACGAAGACGTCGCAACCGGCTTCAAAAGCCGCGACGGCATAGTCGGCGTGAGTGTCCGAATAGGTGCAGACGGCGCAGAGATCGGGCTTCAGCTCAGCAAGCGCCGCCTCGAAATCCGAATGGATCTTGTGGCCCCGCAGTTGCTCCGGCAGATCAGGCCTCGAGCGATTGACCAACCCGACAATCTCGAAGCCGGGATTGTTGTGATAGGCCAGCGCATGGCTGCGTCCCATGTTGCCGAGGCCGGCGACCAGAACGCGGATTGGCTTGGCGGACGCACTCACTTGACCGCTCCCGAGGTGATGCCGCGGATCAACTGCCGCGAGAAGATGACATAGAGGACGAGGATCGGCAGGATCGCCAGCGACAGCGCGGCAAGCACGGCGTTCCAATTGGTCACGAACTGCCCGATGAAGATCTGCGAGCCGAGAGTAACGGTCTTCGTTGCTTCGGATGGCGCCAGGATCAGCGGGAACCAGAGATCGTTCCAGATCGGGATCATCGTGAAGACGGCAACCGTCGCCATGGCCGGGCGCACCAACGGCAGCACGAGCCGGAAGAAGATCGAATACTCCGACAGCCCATCGATGCGACCGGCGTTCTTCAGGTCATCGGAAACAGTGCGCATGAATTCCGACAGGATGAAGATCGCAAGCGGAATGCCCTGAGCCGTATAGACGAGGATCAGCGCTGTCAGCGTGTTGACGAGGCCCGCTGCCACCATCCCCTGCAGGATGGCGACCGTGCCGAGGCGAATCGGGATCATGATGCCGATCGCCATGTAGAGACCGGTCAGCGTGTTGCCCTTGAACTTGTACTCCGAGAGCGCAAAGGCGGCCATCGCGCCGAACAAGAGCACGAAGAAGATCGAAACGACCGTGACGATGAAGCTGTTCTGGAAATAGGTGGCGAAGTCCCCCTGCCCCAGCACGGTCTGATAGCCGACAAGGCTGAAGGTCGAGGGTGTCGGGACCTGCATCGGCGAACGGAAGATTGCGTTGCGGTCCTTGAACGAGTTGATGATCGTCAGAAACACCGGGAAAATGGCAACCAACGTGTAGCCGATGAGTGCCAGGTGAACGAGGCCGGTGCGGATGGGGGATGTGCGCGCTCTGTTGGACATGACACGCTCCTCAGAACTGGTACCGGCGCATGCGCCGCTGGATGGCAAAAAGATAGAACGACACGCCGGCGAGGATGATCAGGAACATGACCGTCGCGATCGTGGCGCCCATCGAGCGGTCGCCGAGCTGCAGCTGGAAGCCGAAGAAAGTGCGGTAGAGCAGCGTACCCAGAATGTCCGTCGACATGTCAGGCCCGGCAAGCGCACCCTGCACTGTATAAATCAGGTCGAACGCATTGAAATTGCCGACGAAAGTCAGGATCGAAATGATACCGATCGCGGGGAGGATCAAGGGTAGCTTGATCTTCCAGAACTGCGCCCAGCCGGTGATGCCGTCGCACTCGGCGGCCTCGATCACCTCCTCCGGGATGCTGAGTAGCGCAGCGTAGATCAGCATCATCGGAATGCCGATATATTGCCAGTTGGAGATCAGCGACACGGCGCTGAGCGCCGGCCCGGACTGCCCGAGCCAGGGGGCAAAGAACGACTTCATGCCAACGAGGCTCATCAGCCACGGCGCAACCCCCCAGATCGGCGACAGGATGAGCTTCCAGATGAAACCGACGATCACGAAGGAGAGCAGCGTCGGCAGGAAGATGGCGGTGCGGTAGAAGGCGACAAACCGCAGTCGCGGTGTCGACAGCAGCGCCGCCAGCGCGATACCGATCGGATTCTGCACGCACATATGGATGACGAAGAAAATGAAGTTGTTGACCAGTGCGTTCCAGAAATCGTGCGCCCAGCGCGCATCGCCGAGCAACACTTTGTAGTTCGCGAGCCCGACGAAGGCAGGGGCGCCATCGACGGTGTTATAGAACGAAAGCCTGAGCGTTTCGATCAGCGGCAGGACCATGATCGCCGAGTAGACGACGAATGCCGGAAAGAGAAAGACGCCGATGTGCCAACGCACGGGGCGCCTGATGGGAACGACATCGATAGCGGATTCGGCTACGCTCATGGCTTTTGCCTGTTTTTCTTGGCTGCACCGGTGGTCCAGCGCATCTGACACAGCGGGCAGAACGCCCTTCCTCTCATCGTCTCCCCGTCCCTTCGGGTTTCGAAGGCGGCGGGGAGAGAAAAAGCGGACACGAAATTGGCTTGGAGCCGGAATGAGGGACGACCGAGGCCGTCCCTCGCATTTCTGTCACTTGCCCGGCTTGAACCAGCCGTCGAGGCCCTTCTGGAGCTTCTCGGCAGCAACCTGCGGCGTGTCGGTGCCGTTGACGACGTTTGCCGATTCAACCCAGGTCTCGTTTTCGAGGTTCGGCGTGCCGCGCGACAGGATCTGGTAGGTCGAACGGATGGTCGACTTGTATGGGCCACGCCAGGAAACGAATTCCTGAGCGAGCGGATCGGTCATCTTCACTGGATTGGAGTTCAGGCTGAAGAAGCCCGGCAGCGAGTTCGCGTAGATGTCGGCGAATTCGCTTGAGGCAACCCAGCTCAGGAACTTCTTGGCTTCTTCGGCATGCGTGCTCTTGGCATTCAGGGCAACGCCGATATCCGGATGATCGGAGATGTAGCCGGTGTCACCAGCCTTCGGAACCGGCGGCGGGAAGGCGCCCATCTTGAACTGAGCCTGGCTGTTGAACAGCGAGATTTCCCACGAGCCGGCCGGGTAGATGGCGGCACGGCCGAGCGTGAAGAGGTTCTGGCTGTCCGAGTAGGTCTGCGCTTCAAAGCCGTCGCCGAGGTATGGCTTCCACTTTGCAAGCTCTTCGTACGGCTTGACCCAGTCGGCGTCCGTCAGCTTCTGCTTGCCGGAAATCAGCGCCAGGCGGCCGTCCTCGCCCTTCCAGTAATTCGGGCCGATATTCTGGTAGCCCATGGTTGCGGCTTCCCAGAGGTCCTTCGTGCCCATGGCGAGCGGAATGTACGTACCGTCGGCCTTGATCTTGTCGAGCGCGGCGAAGAACTCTTCCTCGGTCTTTGGAATAGAGATGCCGAGCTTGTCGAAGGCATCCTTGTTGTAGATGAAGCCATGGATGACCGAGGCCATCGGCACGCAGAAGGTGGTCTTGCCGTCATCAGTTGTCCAGGCGGCCTTGGCGACGGGCGAGAAGTTCTCCATGCCCGGCAGGCTCGTCAGATCGGTGAGTTGCTTCTTGTCGAAGAGTCCGAGCGAGGGGTCGAACGGCCGGCAGGTGATGATGTCGCCGGCGGAACCAGCATCGAGCTTGGCGTTCAGCGAGGCGTTGTATTCGGTCGGCGCCGTCGGCGAGAAAACGAGCTTGATGCCCGGGTTCTTGGCTTCGAAGGCCGGGATGATCTTCTCCTGCCAGATCTGCAGGTCGTCGTTACGCCAACTTTCAATCGTCAGCGTGACGTCGGCGGCATGAGCAAAGCCCACGGATGTCAGCAGGCTGGAGGCCAGCAGGAAGCCTTTCAGTGCAGTGTTCTTCATTTCCCTCTCCTGTTTTGAGCGCCGATGAGGCGCTGTTCTTGACCTGAAACGAGCGGTTGCGTGCATGAGATGGCACCCAACGCCCCTTGGGACCGTCAGCAACTGCCGGCCCGAAAGCTCAAATCGGTTCGACAGGTGCAACACCCGTCGACCAGACCGCGTACCCGAACAAGAAACCGATCCGGCACAGCCATGAAAGGGAAAGCCGATGGCGAGAAACGGCTGGAGAGCGACAAAGCCGCCACGGCCGGATCCACGTTTCATCGAGTGGCCCGGCTTATCTCTGTCCTGCCGGTTTGTTGCTGCCCGATGCGCTGTTCCCTTTGATGGAATTAAGTCCAAAAAAATACCAATTGTCCAGCCAATTTTAACATCTGAGCGACAGAAAAGTCGCGTTAAAATTTTTATTGTGTAAAATCAAATAGATAAAAAGATGAAATTTTGCAGCGCTTTGCACTTGGTAAATGGTATTTTTTTGGTATTGTAATGAAAACAAGGGGGGCAAGCGGATTTTGGTGGTTCAATGACAGAACTTGCGATCGGCATTGATGGCGGCGGTTCTAGCTGCCGCGCCGCAGTCACGGATACGACGGGACGCATCCTGGGCCGTGGCACGGCCGGCCCGTCGAACATCCTGTCCGACCTCGACAACTCGCTGCTCAACATCGTTGCGTCGGCCAGAAACGCATTGAGCGACGCAGGCCTTTCGCCTGAAGCCGTTTCCAGCGTCGCGGCGGTCGTCGGCGTCGCCGGCGCGAATGTGGGCGATTATGCGGAGCGCATCGAGCGCGCCCTGCCGTTTGCCAGACGTCGCGTTGTCACTGATGCGACGACCGCTCTCCAAGGAGCGTTGGGCGATTGCGACGGCGTGATCGGCGCGTTCGGGACCGGCTCCGTCTACAATGCGCGCCGCAAAGGAAAGCTCTACGGCATCGGCGGCTGGGGGTTCGTTGTCGGCGACCAGGCAAGTGGCGCCCGCCTCGGTCGCGATCTGCTGGAGCAGTCTCTGCTTGCCCATGACGGTGTGCGCCCCTCCTCGCCAGTCACCCAGACGGTGATGGCCGAGTATGGCGACGATCCGGAGCGCGTCGTCGAGTTTGCCCATGTGTCCCGTCCCAATGACTTCGCGCGCTATGCACCCGTCGTCTTTGAGGCTGCCGCCAGAGGCGATCCGGTTGCGACGGCGATCGTGCAGAACGCGGCAGTCTCGATCGGCGAGAGCCTGGATGCACTGCTCTGGCCGGAATGCCAGGCCATCTGCCTGCTCGGCGGCCTGGCGAAGGCTTATCGTCCGTGGCTTGCAGAGCGTCACACCGCCCTGCTGCGCGAACCGAAGGGGGACGTGCTGCACGGTGCCATCGAGCTCGCGGTAAAATTTCTGCGGGAAGAAGGAAGAGGCGCGGCATGACGGACGATTTTGCAAGCCTCCTTTCCCCCGAGCGCCTCCAGGCTGGCGGCACCGGCCCGCTCTACGTCAAACTGCGGCGCACGCTGGAAGATGCGATCCGCACCGGTACGCTCAGCCATGGCGACGCCTTGCCGCCCGAGCGCGACATCGCCGGATTCGCGACGGTAAGCCGCGTCACGGTGCGCAAGGCGATCGATGAGCTCGTTGCAGACGGCTTGCTTGTCCGCCGCCACGGCTCCGGGACCTTCGTGACGAAACCGGTATCGAAGGTCGAGCAGCGCCTCTCGCAGCTGACCTCCTTCACCGAGGACATGGCCCGACGCGGCATGACCTCGCGCTCCGAATGGCTCCACAAGGGCATCCACACCCCCTCACCCGATGAAATGATGATCCTCGGCCTCGCTATCGACGTCAGGGTCTCGCGCCTTAGCCGTCTGCGCATTGCCGACGACCAGCCACTGGCAATCGAAAACGCCAGCGTCTCCGGCGAATTCCTTCCGGATCCTTTCGTTGTGACGACGTCGCTCTATGCCGAGCTCGAGCGTCGCCAGGTACGCCCGGTACGCGCCGTACAGAGGATTTCGGCGACCAACATGAAGGAGGCCGACGCCCACCTGCTCGGCGTTCCCGTCGGCGCTGCCGGACTGTCGATCGAGCGTATCTCCTATCTTGGCTCGGGACGTGCGGTCGAGTTCACCCGCTCGCTCTACCGCGGCGACGCCTATGATTTTGTCGCCGAACTGACGATCGGTGCGCCGTGATGCCTGGTCGCATTGAATGGACGGCAAAGCGCGTCTATTGAATGCACCCATGACATCTCGCATCAAGATCCTCGACACCGTCTCCGATCCCGGAAATCCCGCAAAGCCGAACGACGACAGCTTCGGCCATAACCAGGCCTGCGCCTTCGTCATCGACGGCGCGACGGGCCTCGGTGATCGCCAGTATATGGATGAGGCAGGCAGCGACGCCGCCTGGATCGCCGGGCATTTCGCCCGCGGCTTTCAAGATCAAATCACCCGCGACACCGGCGTCTCGGAGGTTGCGCGCAGCCTATCACTGGCAGCCCGCACGGAATTTCTACGCCGCAACGAGAATGTTCCGCGCTACGCCTGGCCGCTGACCGCCTTTGCCATGCTGCGTCAAACACGCGGTGGATTCCACTTCGTCGGCCTCGGCGACGCCTGCCTCTTTCTGCTGCGGGAAGACGGCTCAGCCGCGATGCACATGGCGATCCCCGGTGCCTATGAGTATGAGCAGGGCCAGGCGCGAAAGCACATTGCCCGCACAGGCGGCATTACGAAGGAAGGTGGCGCACTCGGCAATTCCGAAACGCTCGCCTTGCTGCGTCAGCACCGCGAGCGCCAGAATACGCCGGAAAGCGGCGTGTGGACCCTTGGCCTTGTGCCGGAGGCGGCCGATCATCTGGTTTCCGAGCCGCTGGATATCAAAGGCGAGGCACACGCCATCGTCTGCAGCGACGGATTTTCGGATCTGGTGGTGCTTTACGCAGCCTACGATTTGGCAAGCCTCGTGCGTACCGCACGCGAGAGGGGTCTGCGGCCCATGCTGGACGAACTCAGACGATTCGAACGCGAGGTCGATCCGGAAGGGCTCCGCTATCCGCGTTTCAAACAGAGCGACGACACCACGGCGCTGCTCGTCGAGTTGGCGCCCGACACATGAGGCGACTTTCCGTTCAGATTCAGTGCGTTGCAGCCGAAACCTGATTCAATCTATCTGCTCTTTGAATCAAACAGTGAAGACGCAGCCGATCAGGCCGCGTCATCAATCTCCTCATCGCGCTTGCGCGGCACGTAGTTGAGAACCGGTCCGAGCCAGCGCTCGACGTCAGTAACATCCATGCCCTTGCGAACGGCATAATCCTCGACCTGGTCCCGCTCCACCTTGGCGACGCCGAAGTAGTACGACTCGGGATGGCCGATATAGATGCCGGAGACGGATGAACCTGGCCACATCGCATAGCTCTCGGTCAGCGTCACACCGGCTGCATTCTCGGCATCGAGCAAGCCGAACAGTGTCTTCTTCTCGGTGTGGTCGGGCTGCGCCGGATAGCCCGGCGCCGGGCGGATACCGGCATATTCCTCGGTGATGAGCTGCTGGTTGGAGAGATGCTCATCCTGCGCATAGCCCCAGTACTCACGACGAACCTGCTCGTGCATGCGTTCGGCAAAGGCTTCGGCAAAACGGTCAGCCAGCGCCTTCACGAGAATTGACGAATAGTCGTCATTGGCGCGCTCGAAACGTTCCGCAATTGCGACTTCCTCGATACCAGCCGTGACGACGAATCCGCCGACATAATCCTGAACGCCGCTTTCGACCGGAGCAACGAAGTCCGACAGCGCGACATTTGGCCGGCCATCGCGCTTCGAAAGCTGCTGGCGTAGGGTGAAGAAGGTGGCAAGCTCTTCCTTGCGGCCGTCGTCCTTGAACAGGCGGATATCGTCGCCGACCGCGTTCGCCGGCCAGAAGCCGATGACGGCACGCGGATGGAACCACTTCTCGTCGATGATCTTCTTGAGCATCGCCTGCGCATCAGCCCACAGCTGGCGAGCCGCCTCACCCTGCTTCTCGTCCTCGAGAATCGCCGGGAACCGGCCGCGCAGTTCCCAAGTCTGGAAGAACGGCGTCCAGTCGATATACTTGGCGATCTTGGCAAGATCGTACCCGTCGAAGACCTTGGTGCCAAGGAAGCTCGGCTTGGTCGGCTTGTAGGCGGTCCAATCGACCTTGTGCGCGTTTGCGCGGGCACGCACCAGCGGCAGACGGACCTTCTCTGCCTCACTGCGGGCATGGGCAGCCGCCACTTTGGCATACTCGGCGCGGATATCGGCCACATAGCCATCGCGGCTCTCGGGCGACAGCAGCGATGACACAACGCCGACCGCACGGCTGGCATCCGTCACATAGACCGTCTGGCCCTTGCTGTAGCCCGGATGGATCTTGACTGCCGTATGGACACGACTCGTCGTCGCACCGCCGATCAGCAGCGGCAGATCCAGTCCCTGGCGCTCCATTTCAGCGGCGACATGCACCATCTCGTCGAGCGACGGCGTGATGAGGCCGGAGAGCCCGATGACATCCACCTGCTCGGCAACGGCCGTCTCGAGGATCTTCGTGGCCGGCACCATGACGCCGAGATCGATGATCTCGTAATTGTTGCAGGCGAGAACGACACCGACGATGTTCTTGCCGATATCGTGGACGTCGCCCTTCACGGTGGCCATGAGAATCTTGCCGGCAGCCTTCCTGTCGTCGCCGCCGTTGAGCCGCTTCTCTTCTTCCATGTAGGGAAGGAGTACGGCAACCGCCTGCTTCATCACGCGGGCAGACTTGACGACCTGCGGCAGGAACATCTTGCCGGAGCCAAAGAGATCGCCGACCACGTTCATGCCGGCCATCAGTGGGCCTTCGATGACATGCAGCGGTCGCGCGGCCTGCTGACGGGCTTCCTCGGTGTCGGCCTCGATATATTCGGTGATGCCGTTGACCAGCGCATGCCCAAGGCGCTTCGCGACCGGCCATTCGCGCCAGGTAAGATCCTGCACCTTCGCTTCCCTGGTGCCCGCGCCGCGGAAACGCTCTGCAACCTCAAGCAGACGCTCGGTCGCATCCGAACGGCGGTTCAGCACCACATCTTCGCAGGCCTCGCGCAACTGCGGATCGATGTTGTCGTAGACCGCCAACTGCCCGGCGTTGACGATACCCATGTCCATCCCCGCCTGGATGGCGTGGTAGAGGAACACGGCATGCATCGCCTCGCGCACCGGCTCGTTGCCGCGGAACGAGAAGGACAGGTTCGAGACGCCGCCCGAAATATGCACCAGCGGCATGCGCTCGCGGATCGTGCGCGTCGCCTCGATGAAGTCGACGCCGTAGTTATTGTGTTCTTCGATGCCGGTCGCGACCGCGAATACGTTCGGGTCGAAGATGATGTCCTCGGGCGGGAAGCCCGCCTTTTCGGTGAGGATCTTGTAGGCTCGCGTGCAGATCTCGACCTTGCGCTCGTAGCTGTCCGCCTGCCCCGTCTCATCGAAGGCCATGACCACGACGGCCGCGCCATAAGCATGCAGCAACTTTGCCTGGGCGAGGAAGTTCTCCTCGCCTTCCTTGAGCGAGATCGAGTTGACGATCGGTTTGCCCTGAACGCGCTTCAGGCCGGATTCGATGATCGAGAACTTCGACGAGTCGATCATCACAGGCACGCGGGCGATATCGGGCTCGGCGGCGATCAAGTTCAGGAACTCGATCATCGCCTTTTCGGAATCGATCAGGCCCTCGTCCATGTTGATGTCGATGATCTGCGCGCCGTTCTCGACCTGGTCGCGCGCGACATCGAGCGCTGCCGTGTAGTCGGCATTGGTGATCAGCTTGCGGAACTTTGCAGAACCCGTGACGTTGGTACGCTCGCCAACGTTGACGAAGGGAATGTCCTTGGTCAGCTCGAAGGGCTCGAGGCCCGACAGCGACATGAACGGGCGATGCTCGGGGATTTCACGCGGCTTGTACTTGGCAACGACGTCGGCAATCGCCTGGATATGTTCCGGCGTCGAACCACAGCAGCCGCCAACGATGTTGACGAGGCCTTCGCGCGCAAAGCTCTCGATCTGCGCCGCCATCAGTTCCGGCGTCTCGTCATACTGGCCGAACTCGTTCGGCAGGCCGGCATTCGGATAGGCGCAGATGAAGGTATCCGCAGCGCCAGAGAGCTCCTGCAGGTGCGGACGCATGGCGTTGGCACCGAGCGCGCAGTTGAGGCCGATCGTGAACGGATTGGCGTGACGCACCGAGTTCCAGAAGGCGGACGGCGTCTGGCCGGATAGCGTGCGGCCAGAAAGGTCGGTTATCGTGCCCGAGATCATGACCGGGAGGCGGATGCCCTTCGCCTCGAAGCGCTCTTCACAGGCAAAGATCGCAGCCTTGGCGTTCAGCGTGTCGAAGATCGTCTCGATCAGGATGATGTCGGCGCCACCGTCGATCAGGCCGTCGATCTGTTCGCCATAAGCGATGCGCAGATCGTCGAAGCTGACGGCACGGAAGCCCGGATTGTTGACATCGGGCGAGATCGAAGCCGTACGGTTCGTCGGGCCGATGGCACCGGCAACGAACCGGCGGCGCCCATCTTCGCGCTCGGCACGGATGGCCGCACGGCGCACGATCTCGGCACCCTCCTTGTTGAGCGCATAGACTTCGCTTTCCATCGCGTAGTCGGCCTGGGCGATGCGCGTCGAGGAGAACGTGTTGGTCTCGAGGATATCGGCGCCAGCCTTGGCGTACTTATAATGGATCTCTTCGATCGCATCCGGCTGCGTCAGGATCAAAAGGTCGTTGTTGCCCTTCTGATGGCAGGCACAGCCAATGAAGCGGTCGCCGCGGAAATGGTCTTCATCATAGCCCAGCCCTTGGATCTGCGTACCCATGGCACCGTCAAGAACGAGGATGCGCTCGCTGGCGGCTTTTTTAAGCGCCGCAAACACTTCACTGCCGTCGCGCTTTGCCCCTTCGGGACCAAAGAGAGTATCAAACACGGGCGGACTCCTTGACGTCGTTACAGGCCAATTGACCAAATCACATAAAGATATCTTTATGTCAATATATGCCCTCCATGTGGCGCCTTTGCGGCGCTTGACAGATGACAGACTCGGGCGGCCCCTATATAGGCAGTTGCAAGGACTTTGTGCACGAAATCGGAGGAGTATCATGGCATTTGCAATCGGCGACGCCACGCTCGGAAACTGGACCACCCGCACCTACCACCGCAATTGGCTTCTCGCACAGGCAAACGGCCTTTTCGATTTCTTCCAGCACAATTCGGTCAATCCCGAGGGCGGTTTCTTCGATCTCGACGATAGCGGCAAGCCGCTCGATGCCGCTGGCCAGGTCCGTCCGATCCACATTGCAGCCCGCGCCGTTCACTGCTTTGCCATTGGCGCCCTGCTTGGCCGCCCCGGTGCTGCCGACATCGTCGATCACGGCATGCAGTATATCTGGAAGCATCACCGCGATAGCAAGAATGGCGGCTACTTCTGGTCGCTCAACAGCGATGGCCCGGTCGATTCTACCAAGCAGGGCTATGGCCATGCCTTCGTGCTGCTTGCCGGTTCCTCGGCGAAGGCCATCGGACACCCGCTTGCCGACGGCATGATCGCCGACGTGACCGAGGTCTTAAACACCCGGTTCTGGGAAGCGCGCCACGGCGCGATCGCCGAGGAATTCAACGCCGACTGGTCGCCGATCGACGGGGGCACCTATCGCGGCCAGAACTCCAACATGCACCTGACGGAAGCACTGATGGCGGCCTTCGAAGCGACAGGCGACAAGGCCTATCTCGACAAGGCCGAAAGCATTGCCGATCTCGTTATCCGCCGCGCTGCCGGTTCGGTGGATTGGCGCGTGGCCGAGCACTTCACGTTCGAATGGGTTCTCGACAAGAACTATCGCGGCAACGAGATGTTCCGCCCCTCAGGCACCACACCCGGCCACTGGCTGGAATGGGCGCGCCTCGTGCTGCAGCTCTGGGCGCTCGACGGCAAGAGGCACGACTGGATGCCGGAGGCAGCCAAAGCTCTCTTCGCTCAATCGATGCTGCTCGGCTGGGATGCGGACAAGGGCGGCTTCTTCTACACGCTCGACTGGCACGATACGCCCGCCAAGCGCGAAAAGCTCTGGTGGCCGGCTTGCGAAGGTGCTGGCGCGGCACACTTCCTCAACGAGCACCTGCCGAGCGACTTCCACGAGGAAAGCTACCGCAAGATCTGGAACGTCATCGAGCGCTGCTTCATCGACCACAGGAACGGCGGTTGGCACGAGGAACTCACCGAAGACCTGGCTCCTGCGCACACCATCTTCCCCGGCAAGGGCGATATCTACCATGCCCTCCAGGCCTGCCTGATCCCCCTCTTCCCGGCAACCGGCAGCCTGACCAAGGTTATCCCGGAAGCCGGCGGCAAGATCTGATCCTGGGCGAGCACCACCCCAATGGTGCTCGGCCATCATTTCAAACGATATCGCAGCGGCACCGTAACTCGAGCGGAGGACACGACGCGGCCCACCGGCGCAAACGACAAGACGTCGTTGGAATGGCTGTGCGATACAAATCCGGGAGAGGTTTTGGTTTATGACGCGCGTTCCAATGACCAATTGGGCGGCAAGCTTTCACTATGGCTTTCGAGATTGCCTCTACCCGACTTCTGTGGAGGCGGTTTGCGAGATCGTGGCGCGATCGCCAAAGATAAAAACCGTGGGATCAGGCCATTCATTCAATGCGATCGCCGATGGCGAAGTTGCCCTGTCGCTGAGCAAACTTCCGATCAACCCCATTATCGAAGGCGATGGAACACGGGTTTCAATGGGCGGTCATTGCACCTATGGAGAGCTTGCGCTTTTCCTCCATCGGCATCATCTCGCCATTCACAATCTGGCATCGTTGCCCCACATTTCGATTGCCGGAGCAATTGCCACGGCAACGCATGGCTCAGGCAACCGGAACGGTAACCTGGCGACAGCGGTTTCGGGACTCGAGATGGTTTCAGGCGATGGCCGCCTTATAAAGGTGGCACGCGGCCATGCCGATTTCTTGGGACTGGTGGTGCATCTGGGCGCCCTTGGCGTCATTACGCGCGTGACGCTTGACGTTCAGCCGGAGTTTCAGATCGCACAGTCCGTCTACGAAGGATTGGCCTGGGACAAGCTGTTGGCCAACCTCGATGAGATCATGGCTGCGGGCTACAGCGTCAGCGTGTTCACGCAATGGGGTCAACAAGCGGGATCAATTTGGGTCAAGAGAACCGCATCAGCCGATGAATGGCCCGCCGCCATCCATGGCGCAACGCGCGCGATGGTCAACAGGCATCCCATAAGCGGATTGGATTCGCAAAATTGCACGGAACAGTTGGGGCAGTACGGGCGATGGTCCGACAGACTCCCGCACTTCAAGATGGGCTTCACGCCCAGCAGTGGCGAGGAGATACAGTCCGAATTCCACGTTTCCAAGGAGTATGGGGCGGCGGCGATCGAAGCCCTGCTATCAATCCGGGAGACGTTTGCCCATCTGGTACAAGCAGCGGAATTTCGGACAGTCGCAGCGGATGAGTTGTGGCTCAGTCCTCAGTATCACCGCGACACCCTATCGATCCACTTTACCTGGATTCGCGATCAGGAGGCAGTGAACGCGGCTGTCAAGCATATTGAGCAGATACTATCGCGGTTCACGGCCCTGCCGCACTGGGGCAAGGTCTTCACCGGGCGTCATATCGGGGCAAAATACGAAAGGCTCCCTGAGTTTGCCCAGCTTCGAGACAGGATGGATCCCCAACGGGCATT
Source organism: Rhizobium sp. LjRoot258 (assembly GCF_964254185.1). Classification (NCBI taxonomy): domain Bacteria; kingdom Pseudomonadati; phylum Pseudomonadota; class Alphaproteobacteria; order Hyphomicrobiales; family Rhizobiaceae; genus Rhizobium; species Rhizobium sp. LjRoot258. The sequence goes on from NZ_CAXUST020000001.1 coordinate 2,344,282, forward strand.
TTCTAACCCGTGGTTGGAAGACGTCATATTTGGTACGAGCGAAACCTAGGCGCCTGTCGCGGACGACGTTGCCTCTACCTCCGCTCGAATTGCAGCCGTACCGCTGTCCAGAAAGATCGCTTGCAGCAAAGACCTGGCGCGTCATAAACACGCCAGGCAAGGGATTTATGCCAAGCGCAGCGCGTCGAGGTCCTTCGCCAGCATCAGTGCCAGCGCCTCGACGGCGAGATTGTGGTCGTCGCGTTGCGGCAGGCCGGACACGGTGACCGCGCCAATGCAGCCAGTGCCCTTTACATTGATCGGGAAGCTGCCGCCGTGCGGCGCATAATCGGCATCCGCGAGGCCGTTGTCGGCAACCGTCTTGCCTCTCTGCTTGAGATCGAGACCGATCGCGTAGCTGCTCTTGAAGTAGCGCAGCACCAGATTGCGCTTGCGCCGCACCCACTGCACATTGTCAGGGGTGACGCCGGGGAGTGCAGCGTAGAAGACAGGCATCGAATGCAGCGTGATGTCGATGGCGATACATAGGCCGCGTTCGGTTCCGAGCTCCTGCAGGAGCTTGCCGAGCTGCCACGCCGTCGTGAGATCAAAGGTGTCGAAACTCAACGCGCTTTCCTGTTCTGCGATCCGCGCGAGGTCATCGTCTGGCGTGGTCATGTCTGCTTCCTCTCCTGCAATGCTTTTTTCTGAACAAATGCAAGCGGAGCGTAAAAGTAAAGCAGAATCGTGGTGATACCGGCGCCCTTAAATCTCGGTGGGAGCATATCGAAGCGATCGCGGATCGTAGATTGGGTGTCGCCGCCGAGGGGCGCAATGGCATCAACGCGCAGGCGACCGAGCGAAGCAATCGGGACGAGGCTTGCCGATTGATGCTTCACCACATCGCACATATTGAGGCCGACCTCGATCTGCGCGAACGCGGGCGCGTCGGCCTCAAGAAAGCCTTCGAACTATATCAATTTCTAGCTTGGGAGGCGCGATTGCGGCCGAATGACCGCAATCCACCAGTTCAACTGTCCGAGTGGCGCTCGGCTGGCCGTTCTGCAACGGCGACGATCTCAGGCATACCGTTTGCAAGCAGGCGTTTGCGAACGAGGACGCCCATGACGCGAGCGGCGGTCGAGAAGCTCATCTGGTCAAGCGGTCCCTCGCCTTCCCAGGGTTTGGTAAGCCGTTCGGTGACGGCCCCGACGATGTTCATCGGAACGATGTCGTCGCATTGACGCATCGCTTCGAAGACCTGGCTGATGGGAACAACGCGTCCTTCGAAGGTGACGATTGGTTCCGTGAGTTCCGTATCCCACTCCTCGAAGGCATAGAGTGCTTCGCGGAAGAGTTCCTGAAGGGTGAACGGGGCGTGTCCATCGTGAAGCGGCGGCAAGGCATTCGTCATGTCTGTCTCCTCTTTAGGGCTATTTGCCATTCCTCCTCTTCGGCCAGGCAGCAACGTGGGAAGCAGAACTCAGGGTTCCCCTGCGGGGCCGAATAACACGATCGATGTTATAGTGTAATATATGCGTGATAAAGCGTTTTATCCGCCTCGCGGTTCCCTCTCGCCGGACAAAAATAAATAGGCCATTGATATTGCACAGAATATCAATGGCCGTTCGTATCAAATTAAAGGCAGCCGAGGCGCCGGGCGACTACTGCGCGATCGAAAACGTCACGTTGACGGTGATGTTGTAGCTGGTTTCACCGCCCTGGACCGGTACGGCTGAGTCTGCCGCTTCCTTCATCATGGCGGCCCGATAGACCGGCACCGGCTGCGGGCGCGGCGATGTCTCGCTGATCTCGATCACACGCCCGAGCTTGACGTCGGCGGCTTCGGCCAGTGTCTTCGCCTTCACAATCGCATTGGCGACGGCATTCTTGCGCGCCTCTTCCATTGCCTTTTCGGGCTTGTCATTGGTGAACTGAATGTCGCCGCCCTGGTTGACACCGAGTGTCACGGCCTCGTCGAGGATGGCGCCGAGCTTGGACAGGTCGCGGACCCGCACGCTCAGCGAATTGGACACCTGGTAGGCGATCAACTGTGGCGACTGAGGCTGACCATCGTTGGTCTGCGGGTAGCTGTACTGCGGCTGCACCGAAAAGCCCGAGGTTTGGAGATCCCGCTCGGCGATACCCGCCTTTTTGAGCGCGGCCAGCACATCGTTCATCGACTTGTTGTTCTCGTCGAGCGCCTCGCGTGCGGTCTTTGCCTGCTTCACGACGGACAGGTTGAGCACCGCCATGTCGGGTGCCACGCTCGCCTGGCCCTCGCCGCTAACGGAAATCACCGCCTCGCGCGGCTGCGAATCGGCGCCCAGCGCCGGCAGCGCCGTGACAGCCGCGGTCGGAAGGCCAAGCAGGAGGCTGAAGGCGATTGTTCTGGTGTTCGGCAGCACGATGTTTCACTCCGTGATTGTGAAGTCTCGATTGTCGTCTTGCCGATTGATTGTGAAGCTATTGCGGCAGTCCCTTGTGACCGCTGAAGAATTGCGTTAGAGCGAAACCCGTTCCGGGGAACCATTGCGCCGGACACGGCAGCCACGCTGCCGCAGGGCCTGTAGCTCAATGGTTAGAGCCGGCGGCTCATAACCGCTTGGTTGGGGGTTCGAGTCCCTCCGGGCCCACCATCGCATTGTTTTCGTTATAGAATATAGAATAGGACCAACATGAGTTGGGCCTAGCTCTACTTAATCAGCTTCATAGCGGCTCGGCGCTTCGATGCTTCCCGGTCGGCATCACGGCGCTCACCGTCAACAAAAGCATCCGCGACGAGCTTCTTGCGATTCGCTTCCTTCAGATATGGGTCGGCCTCGCGCACTGAGGAGTGGCCCATGGCCGTCTGGATCTGAGGGCCGGTCGCGCCGTCGAGCGCCAGCTTGATGCCGAAATTTTTGCGCAGCCCGTGAAGGGTGTAGCCGGTTGTGCCAGCCTTCCTGTTACTGACCGGTATCTCGGCCTGCTTGCACCAGTGGGCCATCATGCCGGTGAGGCTCTTTTCCGAGAAGGGGTGACCGTAGCCGTTCACGAGAACAAAGCCGCTATCCCGGTCAAGGGGCTCAAGGGCTTCGGCCAGATCCCGGCGCACCGGCAGGAACATTTCCTTTCCGCCCGTCCGCTTGCTGTTTTTCTTCTGCCGGAAGGAGAAGGCCGCCATCTCGCGGGTCTCGCCGTTGCCAAGCTCGACCGCCTCGCTAACCAGTTTGTCCCATGTCAACCGGGCGATATCGCCGCGGCGGTTACCGAGCCAAATCGCAAGTTCGAAGCAAGTGCGCGCGGCCGAGCCGATTTGATGGCGAGTCCGAAACTTGGCGATCATCTCGTCCGGCCACTTACGGTGGCCCAGCGTCTGCGGCACCGGGGCCTCGAGGGTAAAGGTCGGGTCGTACTCGATCCACTCCTCCTGAATGGCGATCCTTGTTAGCTTGCGGATGGGAGCATTCGTACCAGAGGGCGAAGCCGCGCCCTACAGAAAGACGACCCTGACTCGAGGAATCATTTCTCCCCATCGAGTATCGATCGTTACGTGTTTTACTCACGAAATGCTGAGGTGCTCGAACTTCGAAGCTATTTGTCGCGATTTGATCGCGGCTGATACCTTGGAGGTTCTAGACGCTGCGTTGCTGTCGTCGGCAGCCGCAACAGCGACAAGCCCGGCTGGCTTATTGAAAGATGCGATAGTGATCCAACCGTCTGAAGCGATCGGCGCCCAGGCGGCGATGGATATCGCAGCGCTCACAGCGGCTATTAGTAATCCCACCGATTTAGTGTTCATCAGCCGCAACGACATCCGGACCCGGGGGCTGCTCTATGCCGGAGTTGGAGGAAACGCGCTGAACTGGATAAGCTCATCGAGGGCACCGGAAGCGACCATCATTGCATTGGATTGCAACTCGCTGACGATGTCCGAGGGAGGCTTCGAGTTCGAGAGTTCAAGCGAAACCTTGCTTGTCAACATCGACGAAACACCAGTTCCCGAACCACTGGAAGACAGCACGCAAAGCCTCTGGCAGATCGATGCTTACAGTCTACGTCTTCTATCTTTCGTGTCCTGGGCCCTAAGAGGCAGCGGCCGCGCTGCGAGTGTGAGCCCGATAAAATGGTGACTGTCGATGAAAGACATCAGGAAAACTGCTGAGAAATCCGGAATTGCCGAATCCCTGGACAGAGCGTTTGGAGCTCCGGAGCGGAAGAGACCAAAATCGATCACCTTGGATCTAGCGAGTATCGGCACTCGTTAACGGGTCACAGCAGGCGATCAAGAGCCGACGCAGCGCTTTCGAGCAGGCAGGGGCCCAGATCGGCACAGCGCAAGACATCAAGGGCTCGATCGATCAGAACACGCAGCTGCAGGTTCAATCAGGCCTGACGCTCAACGAAATGATCGGCGTCATGAATGGCGCCGTCACATCCCTGCAAGCGGAGAACCAGCGGCGTCTCACCGATATCTCAAACACTAAGAAGGCGCTGGCGTATGGGAACTGACATGGCAAAGCGTGAAATCGGCACCGCTCTTCTGGTCGCGGCAATCGTGGCCGGCTGCGGTACCGTCAAGGAAAAGGCGGCGCCTTGCAAGCGTCCGGCCAATCTCACGTCCTTTGTGGGCGATCCGAGGCATGAGTGCGGGCCGATGCGACGCGTGAACGATCCGGCCGCAGCCTTTGCGGCGATCGGCGTGATGGATCAGGATCAGCATTAGGAACGCGCCAATGCAGGATTTTCTCGGTGATCTGCTCGACCGCATCGAGAACTCGGGGACCAGCTTCTCGGAGAAAGCCTATACGATTGTCGGCAACGAGATCATGCCGCTGCTGCAGACGTTGTTCGTCGTTTATGTCGCCTGGTACGGGCTCCAGCTTGTCATGGGCACAGCCCGGCTCGGCGTCGGCGAAATCGTCGGACGCATCGTGCGTATGATGATCATCCTTACGTTGGTCAGCTCCTGGGGCAACTTCAACAACCTGTTCTACCGCTGGATCAACGACACACCAGAGGACGTCGGCCGTGCGATCCTGGCAGCATCCGGCACCGGAATTTCCGAGCCGACCAATGGCATGTCGATGATCTGGCACACCGCCAACGAGGCGGCCTCGGCTCTTGCCGAGCAGTCCGGCTACCTCACCATCCTTCCAAGCATGATCGGAGTCACTATAATGGTCGGCGCCGGCGTCTTCATTGCGATCGCGCTTGCCATTCTGATCCTCGCCAAGGTGATGCTCTGGGTGCTGATCGGAACCTCTCCCATCTTCATCAGCTGCATGCTGTTCGAGAGAACGCGCGGTTACGGCGTTGGCTGGTTCAATCAGCTGCTCACCTACGCCCTGATCCCGCTGTTCATCTACGTCATTGCCGCATTCCTAATTGCCGCCATGAATCCTGAACTATTGAAGATCGACGCAGCCAGTGGTTCGAGAACACTCACGCTCGCGGACACTGGCGGCTTCCTGCTGCTCTGCACCGCGGGCGGCTTCGTCATGCTCTACATCCAGTCGCTCGGCCAGGGCATCGCTGGCGGAATTGCTGCAGGCATCGGCAACCGCCGCGTTCAAGGACTGCTCCGCAAGAGATCTTCTCTCGCAATGCCTCTATGTCGTCGCGCTCCATCGCTCGTTCTCCTTCACGTTCATTCTCTGAGGACAACTCCAAAGAGCGCGAAGGCCGATGGACGCAAGGGCGCGCTATCTACTTGACGATGAGTGAGACGTGATGCGCGGCAAAGCCTCCCTTGCGTGCATCCGGCCGCAAGCGCCAGAGGTCATTGCGAGGGTCGCACTGATGACAGCTTCCGCCAGGGACGGATGCCCGAGACAGGCTGGCCAGGTTCCGCCCTAGCGACAGCCCGGCCCGCAGGGCGGCGAAAACCGCCTCAAAATGCGACGAAATCGGCTGTCGTTACGCTGGCATTAAAACGCGCAATTCTCCTTAAGCGTGTCACGAGATTGCGGTCGCACGCCTTTGCGGGGGAGAACGATGGCGGCGATCAAAATGAAGTCCTACACGTCTCCAACGCGGATCCTGCCTGTGCTCGATTGGGAAGAGGGAAGCCAGACGAATGATTTCCTCCAACCACACAGGGACGCATGGAGATGGAAGGCGAGCAACTGTGCTTTGCTTGCGAGCATCGAGCAGCTCTTGCCCCAGACGGGGAGAGCCGAGAGGTCAGCCTACCCGTTGGTGATCCTCTCGAGCCCTCTCAGGGGACCCGAAGGTGCCCCTGCGTGTCCTTTTTGGCGGAAGGACAGGAGCAACTTAGGCAGAGTGCGCGCGCTTGGAAAGTTGGACCAAGGTCCGATTGGAAGGAGGGAGGCTGCAGGAGGGTTGGTCCGCGACATCCTAAAGCCTCCCTCATCCTTCGGGGCAGAAGGACATGGGTCACTTAGCGTTCACAGAACGCTCGGGTAGTCGGACTTAGGTCTGACGAGTTCACCGCCACTTTGCCAGTCTAACGGTATTTCCGGCACACCCGCTCGTCACAGGAGTGCCGGAAGAAGCGGAAACGCAGGAGGAATCAGAGCCCGTGCGCTAGGACCTTCTGGCAGCCTGGCGACAAACGCTGCATGTTTTCCCTGAGGCAGGCGATGCCGCGTCCGCCGCCGAGCGGAACGGCATTGCAGTAAGACCGGAAGTCCGGCCCGCAGGCCTCACGGGCAATGACCATTTCCTCACGCGGTGAAAGCTGCGGTGCGGCCGCGGCCGGCGCTGCGGCCTTGGGGGTGCCGGCATCCGGCGTCGCCGGCGCCGTCGATGCATCGGAAGACGATTTCGGCGCGGCGGCCTTGCTGCCTCCGCCGAGCGCGCTGATTGCCTGCTTGCATCCCGACGAGAGCGACGCTTCGTGCTGCTGCAGGCAGGCAAGCGCCTCCTTGCCTCCCGGCGTGACGCCTGAGCAATTGGATATGAAATCGCTGCGGCAGGCGGACTTGACTGCGTTGCGCTGCGCGTCGGTCGGTTGCTGCGCCAAGGCGGCGCCCGCGAACAAGGCGACGACGCCCAGCACGGACAGGCCAAATCTCATTCTCCACATGCCATGTTTCGCGGATGGGATTTCCAGTGATGACGACGAGACATTTTCCATAGTTCCTCTCCCTGCGGAAATCACAGTGTCGACCATGTCGGCATCGTGAGGCTGCTCCAGCCCTCTTCCTCCGAGGGCGCTCCATTGCTTATCCACGGGGCAGAAGATCGAGCGCTGCGGCCCGTTCGTCCCTCGCCGGGAACAACAATTCTCAATGCGACGTCAGTTCTGGTCAGCGGCGTGTCGATGTTGGTCCTTGACACCGCATACCTACGTCTGTGCGTCGGGCACCGCCACTGCACGGCGCTTCCGGTATTCCTCGAAGTGCTGCAGGATCACGTAGAAGGACGGCACCAGCAAAACCGCCAGGCACGTCGATGCAATCATACCGCTGAAGACGGAAATGCCGATCGATCGGCGCGCGTTGGCGCCGGCACCTGTCGCCATCACCAGCGGCACGACGCCAAGGATGAAGGCAAACGACGTCATCAGGATCGGCCGGAAACGCAGCCGCGCTGCAAGCACAGCGGCAGCGGCGATTTCCATCCCCTGCATGCGTTTTTCACGTGCATATTCAACGATCAGGATGGCGTTCTTCGAGGAGAGCGCGATGAGCAGAATGAGGCCGATCTGGGTATAGAGATTGTTGGCAACGCCGAGCGCCGTCAGTGCGCCGACCGTCCCCAGCAGAGCGAGCGGAACGGCGAGAATGACGGCGAACGGCAATATCCAGCTTTCGTACTGTCCGGCCAAAACGAAATAGACAAGCAGAATGGCAAGGCCAAAGACGTAGTAGATCTGCCCGCCGACCGCCCTCTCCTGATAGGACAGCGCCGTCCACTCGAAGCCGGCGCCTGGCGGCAGCGTCTGATCGGCAATCTGCTCCATGACATCGAGCGCCTGCCCGGAACTGAAGCCGCTGGCGGGACCCCCGACGATCGTGGCGGTAGGATAGAGATTGTAGAGGCTGATCAGCGACGGCCCAGGCACGCTGGTGACATCGATCACAGTACCAAGCGGGACCATGGTGCCATCGCCGGCCTTGACCTTCAGGTTGCGGATATCATCCGGCCGCACGCGGAAATCCGGAGCCGCTTGCACATAGACCTGGAAGGTACGGCCGAACTTGTTGAATTGGGTAACGTAGCTCGATCCGACGTAGCCCGAGAGGGCGGAGAACACCTGCCCGACCGTGACGCCGAGCGTCTCGGCCTTGATGCGATCGACCGAGACCTCAAGCTGGGGAGCATCCGCGCGGAACGACGTCTGCAGCCGCTGCAGCGAGGATTGCGAATTCCCGTGTTCGACGATCGTGTCGGCCAGCGCCTGCAGCAGCGGGAAATCGAAGCTACCGTCCTTGAGGAGCACCTGCATGGTGAAGCCGCTGGCATTGCCGATGCCCTGGATCGCAGGTGGGACCACGACCAGCGTCTTGGCCTGCATGACGCTCTCCAGTGCGCCATTCAGATGCTGGTATATCGACAGCAGATCCTGGCCTTTTTCCTTTCCTCGCACGTCCCAGTCCTTGAGAACGACATAGGCGACACCGGCGTTCGGCAGGCTTGCATTGTTGTCGAGGATCGAAATGCCGCTGATCGTCAGAACCTGATCGACGCCCGGTGTCGCCTCAGCGATCTCGCTGACCCGCAGCATCACGGCATCGGTGCGCTCCTTCGACGCACCATCTGGCAGTTGCGCGCTGATCAGCACGTAGCCTTGGTCCTCGATGGGAAGGAAGGCCGTCGGAAGCCGGGCGAGCCCCCAGAAGGCAACACCAATCAGCGCCAAACCCACGAGGACTGCGATCGCACTATTGCGCACAAGGCCGCCAACAAGCCGGGAATAGCCGTTCTCCGCGGCATCATAGATACGGTTGAAGCCGCGATAGAAAATGTTGCGCTTCTCGGGCGGAACGGGCGGCCGCAGCCAAAGGGCGCATTGCGTCGGTTTCAACGTTATCGCGTTGATGGCGCTGATCAAAGCGGTCGCGGCAATGACCAGCGCAAATTGTCGGTACAGCTGCCCCGTCAACCCAGGCAGGAAGGCAGCCGGAATGAAGACTGCCATGAGAACCAGCGTAATACCGATGACCGGGCCGAGAAGCTCGTCCATCGCCTTCTCTGCCGCTTGCCTGCCGGGCATCCCCTCCTCGACGTGACGTGACACGCCCTCGACGATGACGATCGCGTCATCGACAACGATGCCGATCGCAAGGACGATCGCAAACAATGTCGACAGATTGACGGTGAACCCAAGGGCTGCCATCGCCGCAAAGGCACCGATGATCGTCACCGGAACGGTCGTCGCCGGCACGAGCATGGCGCGCCAATCCTGCAGGAAGAGCAGGATCACGATCAGCACCAGAACACCGGCCTCGATCAGCGTCACGTAGACTTCGCGAATCGACGCCTTCACGAATTTCGTCGTATCGAACGGCATGTTGTATTCGAGGCCAGGCGGAAAGCCCTTTGAAAGCTCCGCCATCTTCACCCTGACGGATTCGGCGACCGCGATGGCATTTGCTTCCGGCAACTGGAAAATGCCGATGCCGGTGGCGGGGCGCCGGTTCTGCAGGAATGACTGGCTATAGGTTTGAGCGCCAAGCTCGACACGCCCAATGTCGCGCACCCGCGTTATCCGGCCGCCACTGTCGGAATCGACCTTGACGATGATGTCTTCGAAGTCGGCGACTTCGTTGAGACGTCCGCTGATATTCAACGTGTACTGAAAATCCTGGCCGCTTGGCACTGGCGGTAATCCCACCTGCCCGGCCGTGACCTCCTGGCTCTGCTGCTGAATGGTGTTGACGACGTCCTGCGGCGTCAGTCCCCGGGCCTGCAGGAGACCCGGGTCCATCCAGATACGCATTGCGTACTGGCCCGCGCCGAAGACGCTGACATTGCCGACGCCCGGAAGCCGGGCGAGTTCATTCTGCAGGTTGATGACAGCATAATTTGACAGAAAGAGGCTATCGTAGCGGCTATCTGGCGAGGTGAGGCTGACGAAACCGAGGATCGATGTCGACTTCTTCTGCGTCGTCACGCCTTGGACCTGCACCGCCTGTGGCAGTGAGGGCATGGCAATGGCGACACGGTTCTGCACGAGGACCTGCGCCTGGTCGGGGTCCGTGCCGATCGCGAAGGTGACGGTCAACGAATAGGTGCCGTCGCTGGCGCTGGTCGACTGCATGTAGAGCATGTTTTCGACGCCGTTGACCTGCAATTCGATTGGCAGTGCAACGGTGTCCACCAGGGTCTTGGCGCTCGCGCCCGGATAGCGCGTCGTCACCTGCACGGTGGGCGGAACCACATTCGGATATTGCGCAACCGGCAACTGGAAGAGCGCGACGGCACCAATCAGGACGAAGACCAGAGCAAGGACATTTGAGAGCACCGGCCGCTCGATGAAGAAGCGCGAAATCATCTTGTTCGCCTCCTGGATCGGGTCCGGTGCCGTCTCATGGGAGCTTCGATCCGCTGGGACCCCCTGTTGCGGCGGCGGCGTCTATCGTGATTTTCTCTGGCGTGACCTTCATGTCGGGTACGGCCCGCTGGATGCCGGCCATGACAACCCAGTCGCCAACGTCGATACCCTGCTCGATGACCCGCATCGAGCCGTCGCGCTGGCCGATCTTGACCGGTCGCTGTTCGATCACGTCGTCCTTGCCCAGCACGAGCACATAGTTCCCCTGCTGATTGGTGCCGATCGCATCATCGCGAACGAGAAGCGCCTTGTCCTGATGGGCCACCGGAACACGAACCCGAACGAAAAGGCCCGGCAGGAGGGCGTGGTCCTTGTTGTCGACAATACCCCGAACCGAAAGCGTGCCTGTCGAGGCATCGATCTGCGGAGCGACATAGTCGAGATGGCCCTTGTGCGGATATCCCTCCTCGTTCCCCAGCCCGATTTCCACCGGTATGGTTGGGAGATCGACTTGTGTCAGCTTGCGCCCTGCCTTTGCGAGGCTCTGCTTGATCGTCAGCACCTGCGCTTCGCTGACGTTGAAATAAACGTACAGCGGATCGGTTTGCACGATGGTGGCAAGCTTTGTCGGGCCGGACACTCCGACCAGCGCGCCGACATCGACGAGATGATCGGTCACCGTGCCATCGAAGGGCGCCACTACCTCGGTGTATCCAAGATTGATGTTTGCAAGATCGAGGCTGGCCTGCGCGTTCAGAATGGAGGCGTTTGCCTCATCGAGCGTCGCCTTGGCGCTGTCGACAGCCGTCTGCGTCGTCACCTGCTGCTTGTTGAGATTGAGTTGCCGGTCGTATTCCTGCTTCGCACCGACCTGCGACGCCTGCTGCGAGGCCAACTGCGCCTGAGCTTGATCGACCTGCGCCTTGTAGGTATCCCGCTGGATGCTGAAGAGCTTGTCGCCCTTCTTCACTGCAGTGCCATCCTTGTAGTCGACCGACTCAAGAAAGCCCTGGACGCGCGCTTCGATATCGACGGCGCTGATAGCATCCGTATTGCCTGTCAGCTCGAAGTATTCAACTACCGGCTGTTGCAGGGGTTGCGCGACATTGACCTTGGGCGGCGGCGGCGGCACATACGCATTGCCCCCGCTGTCGCACGCCGACAAGCCGGCGACCACTGCCAAAATCCCGACGAACTGTAGCCCTCGATACGATCTACCACGCATTTCCCTGCCCCGATGAATGCACGAGCTTCGGATTTCATGCGTGCCTCGCAGTGGATCCCAACACTCCTGGGGCCGAGGCGGAGTGTAGTATGGGACAATATTTCCGCGAAAGGCAATAGCAACGCACGCGATAAATAGTTGCCGATACAAGCCGGGATGTGCGAGAAGTAATGAACTTACAGTTACATTTCGGCAGCAAGAAAAAGAAACGTGCAGTAGCTGCGCCTGCGTCCGATCGGGCGGAGGTTGCCGAGCCGTTTTCGAGTGTCTCAAGGCAGGTCTAAAGGAGTGGGCTCGCCGACGCCTTGCTAGCGATGGCAATGCCGCCGGCAACCTTAACGTACCCAGCATTGAACGCGTACCCAATCAACCGTTGCCAAAGTGAGGGCCGTGACATGTCGAAATTCATCTTGCCGACGCGCTTCAAGCTACTGGTTGGCGTGTGCGCGGTAACCGCCGGATTGAGCGGCCCGACCGGGGCATGGGCGGACGACTCGAAGGAACTGCTGAAGGCAATGTCCGACTATATGGCGGCTCAAAAAACGTTCTCCTTCGACTATGTCTCGTCGGTGGAAGCCGTGACGCCGGCTTTTGAGAAGCTAAAGTTCATCAGCTCCGGCACCGCAACGGTCAGCCGGCCGGACAAGATTCGGGTGACACGGACGGGAGGCTTTGCCGACCTTGACGTGAGCTTCGACGGGACGAAATTCACGGTTCACGGAAAGAATCTCGATGCTTACGCCCAGGTCGACGCGAAAGGCAGCCTCGACGAACTCTTCGACCGGCTCGAGAATGCGGGCGCCGAGATTCCAGGTGCCGACCTCTTGCTGTCGAACAGTTTCGATACGCTGATGGACGGTGTCACCGAGGCCAAGCACATCTCAAGCGCCGTCGTCGACGGCATCGAATGCGAATACCTGACCTTCCGAAAGAATGATGTCGACTGGCAGATCTGGATCGAGACGGGCTCGAAGCCGATTCCGAAGCGCTATGTCGTCACCAGCAAGCATGTCGTGCAGGCACCCGAATACACGCTTGAGGTCCGGAATTTCCGCACGGGAGAAGATGTGAAGCTGGCAAGTTTCGCGATCGACATTCCTGGCGATGCAAAGAAGGTCGACCTCAGTGAACTCGGTCAGATCGATGAGCTGCCGGCGCCGGCAGGCCCAATGGGAGACGCACAATGAAAACTGTCGTACGGATTTTCGCCTTTGCGCTCGCAGTCGCCTTTGCCTCTCTTGACGTCAGCATTGAGGGCAATGACCTGACAACCCTGACCTTCAGGGCGTCCACCCCGGCCGAGGCCGTGATCGGACGCCCGCTGACGCCGCTCTCCTACGCGGGCGTCGCCCGCCGGACCACCCGCCGTGTCGTGCGCAGGACAAACGTCTACATCAGCACTCTGCCTGCGGGCTGCGTCTATGGAGCGTATTATGGGGGCTACTATTACCGCTGCGGATCGCTCTACTACGCCAAGAGCGGCGCTACCTATGTGCAAGTGGTGATCGAATAGAGCTCGCCAGGTTTCCTGGTGGCAGTCGGTATAGGTTGCCACTGCTGGGCTCGGAACCAGCGACGGCGATGGCGTTTCATGCTCACTGTGGGCAAAAGAGCGACCTATAAACAGCAACTTGACGAGAAACTGGCGGCCACGCTCAGCCAGGCATCGGCTCTAGCGATCTGGTTTTCATCGCGAACCTGGAGACCTGTATAACCAGGCGGGCCGGCAAGAATGGATTTCCCTTTTACCACCAAAGGCACGCGCATCAGCGATCCGACGGAACTCGAGAGACTCTCGGCTTTAACCATTCCACCCGCCTACACCGAGGTTCTTACCTCTGCCGACGAAAATTCGCACCTTCAAGCTTGCCAAGCTCGCCGGTGCCCGGTTGCCGAAGCGCCAGGTTGTTGCGCTGGATGGACCAGGGTAAAATCCTTTTGCTAGGCTGGTTGAAAGGCCTCAACGGGCGCTGATAGCGGCTGTTCCCTGCATTCGCACGCTTCACGACGATTGCAATGGAACCAAACCGCACCTCAGGCCGTTATGGGCCATTGCCGCGAATGCGGCCACGGGAGATGGCGCCAGGGCGCCAGGGCGCAAATGGCACGTCAGACCTATTGGAAGGGCTATCTCAAGCTGTCACTCGTCACCGCCGCGGTATCGCTGACGCCGGCGACAACAGACAGCAACCAGCTTCGATTTCATGTCCTGAACCGAAAGACGAAGAACCGCGTCGAAAGCCGCTACGTCGACAGCGTCACCCACAAGCCGATTGCCGACAGGGATCAGGCCCGAGGATACCCGCGCGGCGAGGACGACTATGTCATTCTCGAAGACAAGGAACTCGAGGAAGTCGGGTTGGAAAGCACGAAGACAATCGACATCGATACGTTCGTGCCGCGCGGCTCAATCGACTGGATCTGGTACGACAAGCCACATTTTCTCACCCCGGAGGACAAGGTCGGCACCGAAGCTTTCTGCGTGATCCGCGAATCGATGAACGCAAACGATGTCGTTGGCATCGCCCGGCTCGTCCTCTACCGGCGCGAGCGGGCAGTCCTGCTCGAGCCGCATGGCAAGGGCATCATTCTCTGGACGCTGCATTTCGGCGACGAGGTTCGCCCGCCGGCAGCGACACTGGACAGCCACAGCAAGGTGGATGACACCGTGCTCTCGCTGATGAAGAAGCTGGTCAAGGACCGGACCGAGGAATGGCAACCGGCCATGGTGCAGGATCCCATCCAGAAACGGCTGAGAGCAATGATCCGAGCGAAGCAGAAGAGCCTCGTCAAAGCCACACCGCCATCCTCCAAGCGGCTGCCACCGAAACCGACGGGCAACGTCGTCAATATCATGGACGCACTGAAGAAAAGCCTCGCCAAGGAAACAGGCCGTCCGAAATCTCACTGAGACATCGCAACCAGCGGTCCGTTACTTTTGCTTCTGGAGCGGGACGGCGGCGGCAAAGAAGTCCGCCCACGGATCGCTTCGCAAGGTATAGAGACGGGCCGGAGCGTTGTCGACCGTGAAATAGGCCGGACCGATTTCCTCGGTCAGCTCGTTCCACTCAAGCGGCATGGAGACGGCAGCCCCCGGGCGCGCACGCGTCGAATAGGCGGCAACTGCCGTGTTGCCGCGTCCATTGCGCAGATAGTCGATGAAGATCTTGCCGTTCCGCTTCGCCTTCGTGGCGGTCGCCAGATATTTATCCGGCTGATCTTTCGACATACCATCGGCGAGCGCCTTGGCGAAGGCCTTGACCTGCGCCCAGCTGGCCTTCGGTTTCAGCGGCGTCACGACATGCAGTCCCTTGCCGCCGGAGGTCTTGACGAAGGCCGCGAGACCGGCCGCTTCGAGACGCTCCTTCAGTTCATGGGCGGCGGCGATCACATCCGTCCAGCTGACGCCATCGGCCGGGTCAAGATCCATCGTGATCATGTCGGGCCGTTCCCAACTGCCTGTCGTGGCACCCCAGGGATGGATCTCCAGCACCGCGGACTGGACAAGCGCAATGATCCCGTCGAAGTCCATGATGCGCAGCAATTTCTCGCCGCCCTTGTCCTTCGGATCGGTGATCTGTTCGATATTCGAATTCATGCCCTTCCAGGCATGCTTCTGAAAAAACCGCTGTCCGCCGATACCATCAGGACAACGCAGCAGCGCCAGCGGCCGCTTGGTCACATAGGGTTCGATGAAGCGCCACACCCGCGCATAATAGCTGGCCAGCCCCTGTTTCGTGATGCCCTCCTCCGGCCAGTAGATGCGATCCGGGTGGGTGAGCGTGACGCTGGACTGAGGCAGTTCCTGAGCGGTCTTACTTGTTGCTTCGGGCATCACATCCTCTGGCGCCTTGTCTTGCCTCAAGCCACGAAACGCAGCATGCCGCAAATTGCCGTCGGCCGACCAGGCCTGAAACGCGACCTCGGCAACGAGCTCCGGCCTGACATAGACCAGCCCGCGGCGCTCTTCGGCCGTGAGTTCATCGTCAAACGAATTCTCACTCTGCTCCATCGCCGACAACGTGTCATAGAGCTCTTGTGCGACATTGACGCTGAAGCCCGTTCCTACCCTGCCGACATGCTCAAGCTTGCCACTGCGGTTGACGCCCATGGCAAGCGAGCCGATCGCATTTTTCATCGAGGTCGACGGCACATAGCCGCCGATAACCAGTTCCTGCCTCTGCAGGCATTTTGATTTGACCCATTCGCCAGTGCGCCCGGGCACATATTCACTGTCGGCCAATTTCGAAATGATGCCCTCAAGACCGAGCTGGCGGGCATGGTCCAGCACCAAGGCACCCTTCTCGGCAAAATGCTCGCTGTAGCGGAGCCTTCCGTCAGCGTCTGCCAGCAGACAAAACAGCAACTCCTTGCGGCTGGTGAGCCGGGCTTGCTGCAGGCCGTATCCGTCGAGATAAAGCAGATCAAAGGCGTAAAAGACGAACCGATCGTGACGCCCTTGGCTGAGATCGTTCTGGAGGGCCGAAAAGTCGGAGGCGCCGTTTTCCCGCTCGACGACGATCTCTCCATCCAGGATCGCTGACTTGGCCGACAGTGCCGCGAAAGCATCGACGATCTGCTGGCCGAACTTCTCGGTCCAATCGAGCCCGCTGCGCGTGAGCAGGGCAGCCCTGCCATTCTCAAGCCGTACCTGCAGCCGGTATCCGTCAAATTTGATTTCGTGGATCCACCCTTCGCCCGACGGCGGTTTTGCCTTGAGCTTGGCAAGCTCGGGCTCGACAAAGGCAGGCATCGCGGCCTTTTTGGCTCCCTTCGGCCACTCATGGCGTTTCGGCTTCGCCAGGGTCGCCGCAGGCTTCGGGGAGGCCGGCTTTGACGTGCCCGTGGAGCGGGAGTTCCAGGTGGCGTCAGGGTGCTTGGCAACCTCGTCGATCTTGCGGCCGCTCTTCACCGATTCCGGCCGCTGTTTGAGAATGTCGCCCTTGCGGCGCGCTTCCTCGTCCTCGGCCTTGATGAGCAGCCAGTTTTCCTGTCTGTCGGTTGGTTTGCCGTGCATCCGAACCAGATGCCAGCGGCCGCTGAGTTTCTCACCGTCGAGGTCGAACTCCAGATGGCCCTTCTTGTAGCCCTTATGCGGATCGCCATTCGGCGTCCAGGTGCCCCGATCCCAGACAAGCACCGTGCCGCCACCATATTGCCCCTTGGGGATGATGCCTTCGAAGTCGCCATAGTCCAGCGGGTGATCCTCGACGTGAACGGCAAGCCGCTTTTCATCCGGATTGAGGCTTGGCCCGCGTGTGACTGCCCAGCTTTTCAGCGCGCCATCGAGCTCAAGCCGGAAGTCATAGTGCAGTCTCGTCGCATCGTGTTTCTGAATGACGAAGCGGAGCGCTGCTGGGGTCGCAGACTTGGAGCCGCGCCGGCTTCCTCGCGGCTCGGGCGTCACCTTGAAATTGCGCTTTGCCTGATAGGCCTCCAGAGCCATGGTCAGCTCGCCTTCGTCTGCGAGCTTGCGGCGCGTTTGCTGGCCGGTGGCTTAGCACTCAGCTTGGCGCTCTGGCGCAGGGCGTCCATGAGATCGACGACCTTGCCCTGCGGCTTTGGCTTCGCTCTCGGCAGCTCCCTGCCCTCGATTTTCGCCTTCACCAGCTCCGACAGCGCCGTCTCGTAGCGATCGTCGTATTCCTGCGGATTGAAGGCGCCCTTTTTCGTGCCGATGATATGGCCGGCCAGTTCGAGCATTTCGTTGTCGAACGTCATCTCCGGAATGTCCTTGAAGGCCGTATCCGGCTTGCGGACCTCGTAGTCGAAGCTCAACGTCGTCGCGACGACATAGTCGTCCTGCGGCCGGATCAGGACCGTGCGGTTACGGCGGAACAGCACGGCCTCTGCGATCGCCGCAACCTTCTGATCGTGCATGGCGCGAGCGATCAGCCCGAGCGCCTCCTCGTCATCTTCGCCCGCCGGCGCCAGATAGTAGGGCCGATCGAAATAGAGCTTGTTGATTTCATTGTAGGGTACGAAGTTCTGCACGTTCAGGACTTTGTCGCTCTCCGGCATGACGCCGGCGATCTCGTCGCCCTCGATGACAATGTATTCGCCGTTGTCCAACTGATATCCCTTGACCTGGTCATCCCGTTCAACCGGCTTGCCGTTCTCGCTGTCAACGAACTGGCGCTCCACGCGATGGCCAGTCTTGCGGTTGATGATGTTGAATGAGATGCGGTCCGAGGTGGAGACGGCCGTGTATAATCCGACGCCGCACACGAGGTCTCCGACCTTCAGATGGCCTTTCCAGCTTGCCCGAGCTGCCATGACATTCCCCTCAGTTGTCGTTTTGCAGTTTACGCCGGCGCCTTTCATCCAAGGCTATGATCTTCTCAACGGATGCGACGTCGTCGCTCGTCACCACCGGAACCGGGTCGGCAGCGATGGCTTCGAGCACATCCTTCGATAGTCCTCCGTTGCGGATCACCCATTCAAGGGTCTCACGCGTCTGGCGTTCGGCCTTGAGCTGCGCATAGAGCGCAATAATCAGCCGGTCTCGGGCATCCATCTGCCCGCTCTTGCGATTTATCTTTCGGATGTGAGGCACGTGATCACCCGCCCGCGTTTGCAACGAGAGGATTCAACAGATTGGAGGCAAAAAAGTTCCGGGACCGGCGGGCTGCGGCACTCTTTTTGCGTTTGATGGCAACCCTAAAACCGCAGCGGAGCAGAAGAAACGATCTCCTGCTTGCCCTCTCACTGTCTTGGGAATGACCTGTGTGCCGACGACCCGCATGACGCTGGCATGACGCTGACTTCCCCTTTTCTTCTTCCGAGAGACAGAAGCCACAAGCCAATGTTCCGCGTTGCGACCAGCGGGGCGGTGTCCAGCGCGCAAAAAAATAGCCACCGCTTGCACGGTGGCTGAGAGTATGAGGTCAAGGACCTCCAGAGGGAACAGTTGCGTCATCGACCGGGAGGATGGTCGACATGCGTCAGCAACCGTTGCCAATATGCAGCTTTGGCGCCGTCCGCTCAATCAACCACGGACCGAAATCCGCCATTTGCTGAAACCATCTTTCCAGATTTTCGTGCAAACGCGCGATATTCTACCCGCACATCCGTCCCGGGCGGCCCAGCAGTCGGAGCCCCTGGCACCGAAACGAGGAGGATCAGGGCTTGGACGGCCTCGCCGGCCCTGTCGATTCCCGCAGGATGAGTTCGACAGGCCACAATTCGTGGATCTCCAGCGGCGACCGCCCCGACAGCAGCTGCAAGACAAGATCGGCGCAACGCGATCCGGCCGCCCGCATCGAAGACCGCGTCGCCGAAAGCGACGGCACCATATTGTCTGCTGTCAGGTACGGAAAAACGTCGTCGTGGGCGATCACCGAGACATCCCGGCCGATCTGCAGCCCCAGCGATCGAACCGCGCGATAGACGCCGAGCGCCGTCATCATGGATCCCGCCACAAAGGCAGTCGGCGGGTTCGCTTGTTCCAGGAAGGACCGCGCGAAACGAAAGCCAAGCTCGTCGGTGAAGTTCCCGTTGGCGATCAGCTGCGCATCGGGCTCTATACCGTGGCTTTGAAGGGCCTTGCGAAACCCGCTGTCTCGATGAAGGGCGTAGGTGGCGCCCGGCCGGCCATTGATCATTGCAATACGCCGATGGCCGAGGTCGATCAGATGCGATGTTGCTCGTTTGATCGCGGCTTCGTTGTCGATGTCGAGCCAGGCATGCGGCACGTCGATGGTGGATCGGCCATGCACAAGAAACGGCATGCCGAGTTCGTGGAGTAGCGCAATGCGCTCATCCTCGGGTTTGGGCGAATGCACGATGATCGCGTCCACGCGTCGACTCTCCACGAGTCGTCGATAAAGCTGCATCTCGTCTTCATGGTTCGGATCCGACATCGGGATGACGAGAATGTCGGTCTCCTCCGCCACCAGTCGCTCCGCCATACCGGCCATGAACTCGGCGAAGTGGAATTCGCCGGCCCGCCCCATCACCACTCCGATCGCCCCGGCCCTACCGGTCTTCAGCCGCACGGCATTGACGTTCGGGCTGTAACCCAGCCGGACAGCAGCTTCCGCAACACGTGCACGTGTGGTCTCGCTCACCTCGGGGTAGCCGCTCAGCGCCCGACTGACGGTTGTCGGGGACAATCCCACCTGCTTGGCGAACTCTTTAAGCTTCATACGACATTGTGTCTTTCGTCCTGGCCTACCTGGCTGGACGCCAGCAGGTGCTGTCTTCCTTATGGCCTAAGCCTAGCAGTTCGCAAACAGCCAAACCGTTTTCAATTCTAGATATTCCTCGGCGGGCGATCCTGTTCTTTTCCCACAACCAAAACCAGCGCCATCTCTATGATTTTTCTTTGTTATCAATATGTGATGGCGGTTGTACGACTTTGACACGAGTGCCCGCTTGACTCAATATCGACCTTCTGACAGTTTTTTCCAGCCAAACCGTTTTCAATTTTCTCAATGTTTGGTTCTTTTGGGAGGAAGATATGAAGTTTCGTTTCACAGCGGTCGCCATTGCTGCCGCGTTGATTGGCGTCGCACAGCCGTCCCTCGCCGCCAACATCAGCATCTCCGCCAGCTCCACCGGCAAGAACCTGGAGCTGTTCCGCAAGCAACTCGACGCCTTCGAGAAGGCAACCGGCAACAAGGTCAGCATCGTGACCATGCCATCCTCCTCGACCGAGCAGTTTTCGCAGTATCGCCTCTGGCTTGCCGCCGGCAACAAGGACGTCGACGTCTATCAGACGGACGTCATCTGGGCGCCGCAGCTGGCCGATCAGTTCGTCGACCTGAAGGATGCGGCGAAGGATGTCGTCGGCGATTTCTTCCCGTCGATCATCGCCTCGCAGACCGTGAACGGCCGCCTCGTCGCCATGCCGCTCTACACCGATGCACCGGCGCTGTTCTACCGCAAGGACCTGCTCGACAAGTACGGCAAGCAGCCGCCGAAGACCTGGGACGAAATGGCGGCAACCGCCAAGGAAATCCAGGAGAAGGAACGCGGCGCCGGCCGGAAGGATCTCTGGGGTTTTGTCTTCCAGGGCAACGCCTATGAGGGTCTGACCTGCAACGCGCTCGAATGGGTGAAGTCGTCGGGCGGCGGTCAGATCATCGAAGCGGATGGCACCATCTCCATCAACAACGAGAAGGCTGCAGGCGCGCTCGACCGTGCCAAGGCATGGATCGGAACGATCTCTCCTCCTGGCGTGCTGGCCTATCAGGAAGAAGAGTCCCGCGGCGTCTGGCAGACCGGCAACGCCGTCTTCATGCGCAACTGGCCCTATGCCTACGCGCTCGGCAATGGCGCAGACAGCGCCGTCAAGGGCAAGTTCGACGTAACGACGCTTCCGGTCGCCAAGGAAGGCGACACCCCGTCCTCGACGCTTGGTGGCTGGAACCTTGCGGTTTCCAAGTATTCGCAGAACCAGGACGCCGCGATCGCGCTCGTCAAGTTCCTAACCTCCAAGGAGAGCCAGAAGCAGCGCGCCATCGAGCTGTCCAACCTGCCGACCCTGCAGGCGCTCTACGATGACAAGGACATCGCTGCCGCGCAGCCGTTCATGCCGAACTGGAAGCCGATCTTCCAGAACGCCGTTCCGCGTCCCTCCGCTTCGGCCAAGGTCAAGTACAACGAGGTTTCCTCGAAGTTCTGGACCGCCGTTCACAATTCCCTCTCCGGCAACGGTACTTCCGCAGAAAACCTCGAGCTTCTCGAAGCCGACCTGATGTCGCTAAAGGGCGACAACTGGTGATCGACGGTACTGGCAGCGGCGGAACTCCCGCCGCTGCTCTCTCCTGAAGACGCCATCGTCAATCGCCTCAAGAAGCGGGGACCTCATGACTGAAGCCGCAGTTTCTCAAAGCGTCGGATCGCGAGCGCGCGCCCTAAGCACCTCGTCGGATTTGCGCGCCGAGCGCGTCCACTCTGCCTGGATGTTCCTGGCTCCGACCCTGTTCATTCTGGCAGTCGTTGCCGGATGGCCTCTTTTCAGAACCATCTATTTCAGCTTCACGAACGCATCGCTCACCAGCCTCGGCGACGCGCAGTTCGTCGGCTTCAAGAATTACCTCTCCTGGATCACGCTCAAGAGCGGACGCACCGTCTATAGCGGCCTGCTGGCCGATCCCGCCTGGTGGGGCGCCGTCTGGAACACGATGAAATTCGCGTTTCTGTCAGTGACCATCGAAACCGTCCTCGGCCTCGTCGTCGCCCTGGTGCTAAACGCACAGTTTCCAGGCCGCGGCATCGTGCGCGCCGCCATTCTCATTCCCTGGGCGATCCCGACCATCGTTTCCGCCAAGATGTGGGCCTGGATGCTCAACGATCAGTTCGGCATCTTGAACGACATCCTGCTTGGCCTCGGTCTGATCAGCCAGAAGATCGCCTGGACCGCCAATCCCGACACGGCGATGATCGCGGTGCTGATCGTCGATATCTGGAAGACGACGCCCTTCATGGCGCTGCTCATTCTCGCCGGCCTGCAGATGGTCCCCGCCGATATCTACGAGGCGGCCAAGATCGACGGCATCAACCCGATCCGCGTCTTCTGGCGGCTGACGCTGCCGCTGGTGCGCCCGGCCATCATGGTCGCCGTCATCTTCCGTATGCTGGATGCCATGCGCATCTTCGACCTCATCTATGTGCTGACGCCGAACAACGCACAGACCAAGACCATGTCCGTCATGGCGCGTGAAAACCTCTTCGATTTCGACAAGTTCGCCTACGGGGCAACCGCTTCAACCGTGCTCTTCCTGATCATCGCAACGGTTACCGTGCTCTACATGTGGCTCGGTCGCGTCAAACTCGGTGGGAGCGAACGCTGATGTTGCTGACGCTGACCAAGAACACGCTCTTCTATCTGCTCGTCACCGTCATCGTCATCGTTGCGGTCTTCCCGTTCTACTATGCGATCCTGACGAGCTTCAAAGCCGGCACGGCCCTTTTCGAGGTGAACTACTGGCCGACGTCGATCTCGCTCACCAACTACACGACCGTCCTGACCACAGGCAGCTTCATCCGCAGCCTGGGAAATTCTCTGCTCGTCGCCTGCCTCGTCGTCGCAGCCTCGCTGCTGCTCGCCATCACCGCGTCCTATGCGCTTGCCCGCGTCAATTTCCGCGGCCGGGCACTGCTGATGCTGACGATCCTGTCGGTCTCGATGTTCCCGCAGATCGCCGTGTTGGCTGGCCTGTTCGAGCTGATCCGCTGGATCGGCATCTTCAACACGCCTTTCGCGCTGATCTTCTCCTACATGATCTTCACCCTGCCCTTCACGGTCTGGGTGCTGACCACCTTCATGCGCGATCTGCCTATCGAAATCGAGGAAGCGGCGATCGTCGACGGCGCCTCCCCCTGGGTCATCATCACGCAGGTTTTCATGCCGCTGATGTGGCCTGCTTTGGTCACCACAGGCCTGCTTGCCTTCATTACGGCCTGGAACGAATTCCTCTTCGCCCTAACATTCACCTCGTCGGACGCTCAAAGAACCGTTCCGGTTGCCATCGCCCTGCTTTCGGGCGGCAGCCAGTTTGAAATCCCTTGGGGCAACATCATGGCGGCATCCGTCATCGTCACGGTACCCGTCGTTGTCCTGGTCCTGATATTCCAGCGACGCATCATTTCCGGCCTGACAGCCGGCGGCGTCAAAGGTTGAAGAAAGCAAGATATGGCACAGATTCGACTCGATAATATCCGCAAGAGCTTTGGCGCGCTCGAAGTCATCAAGGGCGTCTCGCTTGATATCCGCAAGGGCGAATTCATGGTCTTCGTCGGCCCGTCGGGCTGCGGCAAGTCGACGCTGCTGCGGCTCATCTCCGGATTGGAGGACATCTCGTCGGGCACGCTGTCCTTCGATGGCGAAGCCGTTAACCGCTTTGCCCCTTCCAAGCGTGGCATCGCGATGGTGTTCCAGTCCTATGCGCTCTATCCGCACATGACCGTGTTCGAGAACATGGCCTTCGGCATGAAGCTATCGGGCCGCACCAAGGACGAGTGCAACGCGCGTGTCGAGCAGGCCGCCGGCATGCTGCAGCTCAAGCCTTATCTGGAACGCCTGCCGCGCCAGCTGTCGGGCGGTCAGCGCCAGCGCGTGGCGATCGGCCGCGCCATCGTCCGCGATCCGAAGGTGTTCCTGTTCGACGAGCCGCTGTCGAACCTCGATGCTGCGCTGCGTGTCGCCACCCGGCTGGAGATCGCCAAGCTTCATCGCAGCATGCATGGCACGACGATGATCTACGTCACCCACGACCAAGTCGAAGCAATGACGCTGGCCGACCGCATCTGCGTGCTGCGCGACGGCGTCGTCGAACAGGTCGGCACGCCGCTCGAGCTTTACGAGACGCCGAATTCCGTTTTCGTCGCCGGCTTCATCGGCTCGCCGAAGATGAACTTCCTGACGGGCGAATTCTCGGCACCCTACAACGCCCACACCATTGGCGTGCGGGCCGAACACATGGAGATCGTGCAGCAGGCGCCCGCCTGGACGGGAACCGTCATCCATTCGGAAATCCTCGGCTCGGACAGTTTCGTCTATCTCGACATTGGCATCGGCGAACCGCTCGTCGTTCGCGAAACGGGCGTATCGAGCCACCGACCCGGCGAGAAACTGGGCGTCGCCCCGCTTCAGGGCTGCATTCACCGGTTCGACCAATCCGGACGCGCGCTCGAGAGGATGCCCCTCAAAGGCGCGGCCTGACACCAACCAAACCACAGGATCCGACCGCTTCCCATCGGTTTCGGTCCACTATCGCATGAAGGAGCAGTAACTTGGCTATTCGCACCATTGTCTGGGGTGAAAACATCCACGAAACCACCAATGCCATCGTTCGGGGCATCTATCCGGAGGGCATGCACACCACCATCGCCAATGCGCTGAACACCGATCCAGGTATCAGCGCGACGACGGCGACGCTGCAGGAGCCTGAACACGGCCTGACTGAAGCCCGCCTCGCCGAAACCGATGTCCTCACCTGGTGGGGCCACAAGGACCACGGCGCCGTTTCCGATGTCGTCGTCGAGCGTGTCGCCAAGCGCGTCTGGGAAGGCATGGGCCTTCTCGTTCTGCACTCCGGCCACTTCTCGAAGATCTTCAAGCGCCTGATGGGCACGCCCTGCGCGCTGAAGTGGCGCGAGGCCGGCGAGCGCGAACGCCTCTGGACCATCAACCCGCGCCACCCGATCGCAGCCGGTATCGACGAGAATTTCGTGCTGGAAAACGAGGAAATGTACGGCGAGCAATTCTCCGTACCGGAGCCGCTGGAAACCGTCTTCATTTCCTGGTTCCAGGGCGGCGAAGTCTTCCGATCCGGCCTCACCTGGCGCCGTGGCGCGGGCAACATCTTCTACTTCCGCCCCGGCCATGAAACCTATCCGACCTATCATGATGCCAACGTCCAGAAGGTACTCATCAACGGCGTGAAATGGGCTTATAACCCGCAGGGCGATCTCAAGAGCATCACCGATGCCCCGAACGTTCCGGTCGAAAAGGCGCTCGAACCGATCGTCGAGCGCGGTCCGAGACTGCACCAGGCCGGCGAAGCCGGTTACCGCTGAGGAGCATAGCAATGCGTCTACTCGTTCTTGGCACAGGCGTTATGGCCAAAAACCAGGTTGCCAACTTCCTCGCCATCGATGGTGTGGAGGTTGTCGGCGCCGTTGACACGGACCCGGTTCGCCTCGCCGAATTTGCCGATCACTTCCACATCGAGAAGCGTTTCCAGACGCTCGAGGAAGCGATCGCATGGGGCGAATTCGATTCCGCCACCAACGTCACGCCGGATCGCATCCACCATGCGACCAGTCTGGCGCTGATCGCCGCCGGCAAGCATGTGTTTTGCGAAAAGCCGCTGGCGGAAAACTATGCCGACGCGCTGGAGATGACGGAGACCGCGGAAGCTGCGGGCGTCGTCAACATGGTCAACCTGACCTATCGCAATGTGGCTCCTCTGCAGCGCGCCCGCGAAATGGTGCTGGCCGGCGAGCTCGGCACGATCCGCCATGTCGAAGCCTCCTACCTGCAGAGCTGGCTGGTTTCTCGCGCCTGGGGTGACTGGCGCACGGAATCGCGCTGGCTATGGCGCCTGTCGACCGGTCACGGTTCGAACGGCGTGCTCGGCGATGTCGGCATCCACATCCTCGACTTCGCCGCCTATGGCGCAGCAACCGATATCGACCATGTCTTTGCCCGCCTGAAGACCTTCAACAAGGCACCGGGCGGCCAGATCGGCGAATATCTCCTCGACGCCAACGACAGTTTCACCATGTCGGTCGATTTCACCAACGGTGCGCTTGGCGTCATTCACGCCACTCGTTGGGCGACCGGCCACCTCAACGAACTGAAGCTGCGCATCTACGGTGAAAAGGGCAGCCTGGAAGTGATCCATCGTCCCGATGGTTCGGACCTTCGCGGCTGCTTCGGCGAGGACATCGAGACCGCCACTTGGCGCGACCTCGAAGTGCCTGCGGTTCTCACCAACTACCAGCGCTTTGCTGAAGCGGTCAGAACCGGAAAGCAGGACGACCCGACCTTCCGCCACGCTGCCAACCTGCAGAAGGTCATCGACCTTGCGATCGTGTCGGAGAAGGAGCGGCGGGAGCTCAATCTGCTGGAGGCCTCCGAACAGGATAGCCCAGCAGACAAGCGGATACCGCCGCTGACTGTCGTGGTCTGATAAAAGAGACGAGCTACGAGCCAGAAGCAATAAGGGGCCCGCTCATGCGGGCCTTTGTCGCCTTGGGTTTGCTATTGAAGGCGCTCTGCGAGGAGACCAATCAAAGCAGCATCGGCATTTGCGAAAGCGAGCCTCAGATAACGCTCCTGCCCTTCGCCGAAATAGCTGCCCGGCAAGCAAACGACGCCCGCCTCTTTCGCCAGCCGCTCCGCGACGGCCGATGAGCCGAGCTGTTCGAAGGGATGACGGATGAAGGCGAAGTAGGCGCCGATCGCGCCGATCTCCCAACCGGGCAAGACTGCCATTACGGCCCTGAGCGCATCCGCGCGGCGCGCGATTTCCAGACGGTTGCCTGCACGCCAATCGGCGAGGATTGGCATCGCCTCGGCAACGGCAATCTGCGCAGCGCGAGGAGCGCAGATCTGCATATTGTCCATCACCTTGGTGATTTCGGCAACGACACTCGCACCGGCCGTGATCGCACCGAGGCGATGGCCGGGAATGCAGAAGGACTTCGAAAAGCTGTAAAGCAGGATCAGCGTGTCTTCCCAGCCCGGAATTGTCAGCAGCGGATGCGGCGCGCCGTAGCCATCCGGCAGAAAGTCGCGATAGGTCTCGTCGACGATCAGCCACGCCCCGTGCTTGCGGCACACCATCAACAGGTCGTGCAGCAACGCCGGCTGATAGATCGCGCCGGTCGGATTGTTCGGCGTGACGATCGCCAGCACCTTCGCACCTGCGGCCAGAGCCTTTTCGGCGGACCGAACGTCTGGCAAGAAACCGTTCTGCGCATCGCACTCGACGAGGGCACGCTTGATGCCAAGCATCGACAGCGTCGTTTCCTGATTGAAATAGAACGGATTGGTCAGCGCCACCGTATCGCCGGAGCCGGCAAGCGCAATCGCCGCGGACATGAAAGCCTGATTGCAGCCGGCGGTTATATGGATGTTGTCTGACGACACCGCGGCGCCGTAGAGCGCCGACATATGCCGCGCATAGGCTTCGCGCAGCACGCCCTCGCCCTCGATCGGCCCGTAGCCGGTCATCTTCGGTGACGACGCCGCTTCGCCCAACAGCCGCAGCATATCGGGGTGCGCGGGATAGCCGGGCACGGCCTGCGAAAGGTCGACCAGCGGCCCCTTCCCGCCCCTGTATTCACGAGCCCAAGCGAGGACGGACGGGATCGGCGGGGGAGACAGTCGGGAAACAAGCGGATTGGGTTCGGCAGACATGCGTATCTCTTATGGAACGAGGTGGACCAGCACTCCTGCACCAAATGGGCTGCCTCGGCAACATGCATTCGAGCGTGCCGCCGAGAGGTTGTCAGGAACCGCAGAAAGCCTTGAGCTTTGAAAGCTTCGGCACGTCGATATGCCGATTGGCAACGATCCCGATAATCCCATCGGCCTTCAGCTTCGACATTTGACGGGAAACGGTTTCGATCGTCAGCCCGAGGAAGTCCGCAATATCCGCCCGCGAAAGCGGCAGGTCGAACTGGCGCCGGTCACCGGTCGCCTCGGGATCGAGATGCGTCGCGATCAGGAGCAAGAAGCTTGCGACCTTCTCGGCCGCCGTCTTTCGCCCCAGCGTCACCATCCAGTCGCGCGCCTCGTCCAGCTCGCGCAGTGTCTGCGTCATCAGTCGTTCGGCAAGCGCGGGATTGGTCTTGACCATGCGCTCCAGCGCAACTTTCGGAATGCGACAGAGGTTGACGTCGGATGCCGCCTCCACCGACACGGCATTCTCGTCGGCATTCAGTCGGCCAAGGAGATCGGGAGCGAATTGCAGTCCAACGATCTGTTGGCGTCCGTCTTCCAGGGTCTTCGTGAGCTTCACGACGCCACGGATCACAGTGGCGTAGGATTCGGCCGGCATCTTCTCGCCAGCCAGCTCATCGCCGGCTTCGTGGTTGACGAGGCGCGTATGCGCAGAAAGCGCCAACAGCTCATCGGCGCTGAGCGCGCCGCACACGCCCTTGTGGCGGACCTCCGCGCAAAAGCAAAGACTACAGCCACGGCGGGACAACAGCGTTTTCTTGATCGAAATCAAGGTGTCACGGTTCTTGGCCGGTTAGCGCTTCTCCGAAAGGACACGCATGAACACCGAACTCATCGCCCGCTAAGCCGCTCCCGTGCCGCGCGACCGGCTATCCAACCGCGGCGCAGTTTCACGCCGGCGTCGGCGAAACCATCTATCGGGAATGGCTCGGCCAACCGGCTGATGCATCACTGTCACTCTACCTGCACATCCCTTTCTGCGATCGGCTCTGCCTTTATTGCGGCTGCCACACCAAACAGGTGCGCCGCTACGATCCGATTGCTGCCAGCAAGGTCAGCGCCATCCGCTTCGGCGGCGGATCGTCGACGATCGTGAGCCCACGAGATCTGCAGAGATTGCGCGACACGCCGATCGTCATTTCGATATCCAGCCGGACTGCGAGATCAGCGTCGAAATCGACCCAACGCATGTGGATGCGGAACGCTTGCAGGCCTCGAGATCGTCCGGCATCACGCGGGCAATCGCCGGCTGCACGATTTCGAGCCCGCCTCAGGCCACCGCGCCGCAGCGTCTGCCATCGCCGAATTTGCGCTCGCGCTTCGGACGCGCAGCGATGCCGTCTGCACCGACGCCATGCGAGCGCATATTCTCAACGACGACGGCCTGACGAGCTCCGACGGCAACACCTTCGCCATCACGCCGAAGGGCGGCCCATTCGTGCGGGACGCCGCGACGTTCGACCGCCACCTCAACCAGGAACAGGCGAAACATTCCCTCGCCGTTTGATCCAGATCGGTTTTGCCGCGCCGCATCTTCCCATGACGCACCGCGACACCAAATTGCCGCAGCCCTCACTTGCCGATTGCCGATGGAACCGACCCAGTTATAGTAATTTCAGAAATTTCTGAAATCACCGACATAACGGAAACCGAGATGAACCTTCCGCCGCTTGTTCAATCCTTCGTTCTGCACTTTGGTGAAATGGGCTCGCGCTGGGGCATCAACCGCACGGTCGGCCAGATCTACGCGCTGCTCTACGTGTCGCCCTCGCCGCTCTGCGCTGAGGAGATCACCGACGCTCTCGGCATCTCGCGATCGAACGTGTCGATGAGCCTGCGCGAACTGCAGACCTGGAACCTCGTCCTGCTGAAGCACCGACCTGACGACAGGCGCGACTTCTTCACGACGCCAGATGACGTCTGGCTGATCCTGCGCACGCTGGCGGAGGAGCGCAAAAAGCGCGAAGTCGATCCGACGCTCTCGGTGCTGCGGGAAATCCTCATGCAGCGGCCTGCAAGCGAGGCCGAGCGCCATGCCCAGGAGCGCATGAGCGAGATGCACGCGCTGATCGAACAGCTAACGCATTGGTATGAGGACGTAAAACAACTTGAAACCGAACGGCTTGCAACGTTACTCTCGCTCCGAGCGAAAGTGACGAAGCTGTTGGAGGCCAAGGACCGAGTCGTTTCGCTCGGCCGCAGCCGCCGGCCCAATCCTGCGAACAAGAGTTAGCGCTATGAGTGCTTACTTAGACGCAAAAGGAAAGCAGGCTTTCGGCAAGCCGGTAAATACTGTGCCCGGACATGGTGGGTTGCGAAAGACAGCCGCGATCCAGACCCTGGCATCGCTCATGTGGATCCCACAGGCGGCACTTCTCGCCACGGCAGTCGGCCGCATTGCCGATGGCGGCGGCTTCAACAATGTTCTGTGGCTCGCCGTCTCCATCGCTCTGCTCGGCACGGCAAAAAGCTGTCTCGAGGCGGCCGGCGGCCGCCTGGCATTTCGCGCCGCGCGTGCCGAACTGACGGCGCGGCGTGAACTGGCCGCCGCAGCCCTTGCCCGACGCTCGCCGATCGACAGCACGAAGCCGAGCTCCGGCGAGGTCGCAAGCGTTCTCGGCGAGCAGGCCGAGATGATCGTTCCCTATCTCTCGCGCTTCCAGCCGGCCCGCTTCAAGGCGAGTGCCGTGCCGCTGGTCATCCTTGCCTGCGTCTTCCCGATTTCGTGGATTGCGGCCCTCATTCTCTTTATCACCATGCCGTTAATCCCGGTCTTCATGGCATTGATCGGCTGGCGCGCGCAGGCGGCAAGCGAAAAACAGCTGGCAGCGACCGGCGGCCTCAACGGTTTCCTCCTCGACCGGCTGCGCGGGCTGGCCACCCTGCGCGCGCTTGGTGCCGTCGACGCGACCGCCACGAGGCTCAGAGCCGACGCCGTTTCGCTGAAGGTCCGGACGATGGCTGTGCTGAAGATCGCCTTCCTGTCGTCGGCCGTTCTGGAGCTTTTCGCGGCTCTGGGTGTTGCGCTGGTCGCCGTTTACATCGGCTTCTCGCTGCTCGGAGAAATCCGCTTCGGCGCCTGGACGGCCGGCCTCGACCTGACGACCGGGCTCTTCGTGCTGTTGCTTGCGCCCGCCTTCTTCGAGCCGCTGCGCGAGCTCTCGGCTGTCTGGCACGACCGCGCCGCTGGCGAAGCTGCGATCAAGGCTATCGATGCGCTGAGCACTGGCGGCCTCATGCTTCCCGAGGACGCCGACCCGCGCGCGGGCAAGCCAACCGCGCCAGCTGGCGCCATTCGACTGCAGAATGTCGGCTTCCGCTACGGCAAGGATACCGACATCGCGATCGACGCCTTCGATCTGAACATCCGTCCCGGCGAGCATGTCGCACTGCTCGGCGCCAGCGGCTCGGGAAAATCGACCCTGCTCGCCCTGATTGCCGGCCAGGCTGCCTGCGAGACCGGCAGCATCAGCATCGACGGACAGCCAGCCAACCCCGCCCTGCGGGCCAAGATCGCCTGGGTCGGCCAGAAGCCGCACATATTTGCAGGCACAATCGCAGGCAACATTTCGCTCGGCCGGCCCGGCGTTTCGATGCAGGCCGTGGTGAGGGCGCTCGAGTTCGCCAAGCTCGGCCGCTTCGCCCGCAGTCACGCTCGACGCCGGCTCGGCGATGGCGGCATGGGGCTTTCCGGCGGCGAAGCGCTGCGCCTCGCAATCGCCCGCGCCGCCTGCAATAGAGACGCCTGCATCGTGCTTGCCGACGAGCCGACGGCACACCTCGACGCCGAGACCTCAAGCGAGATCACCGAGGGCCTGCTTGCTCTTGCAAGGGGACGCACGCTTGTCGTGGCGACCCATGACCCGCGGCTTGCCGCGCGCATGGACCGGACGATCGTCCTCGATCCCGAAACTGCACGGGAGGCAGCCGAATGAGCGCATCGCTTTCCAACCTCAAGCCGATCGTCAAGCTCTTCCTGGCCGAACGACGCCGCGGCATGCTCCTCGGGGCCGCGCTTGCGGCGACCACGGTATCTGCAGGGATTGCCCTGCTCGGCCTCTCCGGCTGGTTCATCACGGCAACCGGCATCGCCGGGCTTTCGGCAGCAACGGTCGCCACCTTCGACGTCTTCATGCCGTCGGCCGGCATTCGCCTGCTTGCGCTCGGCCGGACCGCTTCGCGCTACGGCGAACGGCTCACCACCCATGACGCAACGCTGAGCGTGCTCGCCGCTCTGCGCGAACGCCTGTTCCGCGGATGGGCAATGCCCGGTGCCGCGCAAGAACTGGCACGCCGGCCCGCCCGCCTGCTCTTCCGATTGACGGGCGACATCGACGCGCTCGAGCCCCTTTACCTGCGCGTGCTGGTTCCGGCCGGCGTTGCGATCGCCGCGGCGATTGCCGCGAGCATCGCGCTCGGCCTCATGCATCCACTCTTCGGACTGGCCGCCGGCATCGGGCTGCTTGCCGCCGGTCTCGGCATTCCCCTCGTCGGCGGACGTCGGGCAGCAAAGCATGCTCGCCGCCGTGCCTATGGCATCGAGGCCGTTCGCGCTCGCACCGTTGATCTCGTCGCCGGCCAGACGGACTTGCTGATGGCCGGGTGCCTCGATGCGCAGCGTTCGGCGATCGCCGATGCCGACCGCTATGCCGCCGGCGCCGACGACCGCCTCAACCGCGTCGAAGCCGGCGTCACATTCGGCTTCGGCCTCACCGCTACCGCGTTGCTCAGCGGTTCGCTCATGGCTGGGGCAGCATTGAGCGGAGCGGGCACAATCAGCCCGCCGGTCGCCGCGCTCGGGGTGCTGATTGCATTCGCCGCAGTCGAGCCCTTCGGTGCGCTGCGCCGTGGTGCGATGGAGCTCGGCCGAACCCTGCTTGCCGCCCGCCGCATCGCGCCGCGCTTGTCGGCAGATGAAGGCGCACAGCGCAACGCTGCATCGGCGCCCGGTCTGGCTTTTCGCCTGAACGAAGTGACCGCGGGATATGACGCTGAAATGCCTGTGCTAGGCGACATCAACCTCGATCTGAAGACCGGCGAAAAACTTGCATTGATCGGCGCAAGCGGTACCGGCAAATCGACACTCCTATCGCTTCTCGCAGCCGAAATAGAGGCCAGCCACGGAGCCGTCGAATGCGTCGACGCGACCCTCTTGACGCAGCGCACGGAGCTTTTCCAAGATAGCGTTCGCGGCAATCTGCAGCTCGCGAGCCCCGATGCAAGCGACGTCGCGCTGCAGGGGGCGCTCGCCGCCGCCGGTCTCCTCCGCGACGTCGTCGCTCTGCCGCGCGGCCTCGACACGCCGCTTGGCGAAGGCGGCATGGGGCTCTCGGGCGGTCAATCGCGCCGCCTTGCCCTCGCCCGCCTCTTCCTGCGCGACGCGCCGCTCTGGCTGCTGGACGAGCCGACGGAAGGCCTCGATGGCGCAACCGCGCGCGATGTCATGAGCCGTCTGGTGGAGAAGGCGCAGGGACGCTCGCTCGTCATCGCCACGCATATCCGTCGAGAGGCCGAAATCGCGCACGTCATCGCGGTCATGGAGGATGGGCGCATCACAGACGTTTCGCGCCGCGGAGAGGCAGCGTTCGAAAAGGCCTTGAACCGACTGAGACCGGACTGAGCCACACCGCATGACCGCCAGGCAATCCGGTTTGGCGGAAACCTTCCTACCCCGTGGGACCGTGGGAGAAAGACAATGGAACTAGACATCGTCGCGCTATCGCGCTTCCAGTTTGCGCTGACTGCGCTTTACCACTTTTTATTCGTGCCTTTGACGCTCGGGCTCTCCGTGCTGCTCGCCATCATGGAAACCGTCTACGTCATGACGGGCCGCCAGGTCTGGCGGCAGATGACGAAGTTCTGGGGCATACTCTTCGGCATCAACTTTGCAATCGGGGTCGCCACCGGCATCGTCATGGAATTCCAGTTTGGCATGAACTGGAGCTACTACAGCTACTATGTCGGCGATATTTTTGGCGCACCGCTGGCCATCGAAGGGCTGATGGCCTTCTTCCTTGAGGCAACCTTCGTCGGCCTGTTCTTCTTCGGATGGGACAAGCTTTCGAAGGTCGGTCACCTCGTCGCGACATGGTGCGTGGCACTCGGCTCCAACTTCTCGGCTCTGTGGATCCTTGTCGCCAACGGCTGGATGCAGAACCCGGTCGGCTCGGCGCTCAATCCGCAGACAATGCGCATGGAAATCACCAGTTTCTTCGACGTGGTCTTCAATCCGGTCGCCCAGGCGAAGTTCGTCCACACCGTATCGGCCGGTTATGTCTGTGCATCGATCTTCGTGCTCGGCGTCTCGGCCTGGTACCTGCTGAAGGGTCGACACCTCGAAATCGCCAAGCGTTCAATGACGGTTGCGGCATCGTTCGGTCTGGCATCGGCGCTTTCGGTCGTCGTCCTCGGTGACGAAAGCGGTTACCTCGCAACCGAGAATCAGAAGATGAAGCTCGCCGCCATCGAGGCGATGTGGGAGACGGAACCAGCGCCGGCCGCCTTCACCGCCTTCGGCTTCCCCGACCAGGACGCGCGCGAGACGCATTTTGCCGTCCATATTCCCTGGGTCATGGGTTTGATCGGCACACGCTCGCTGACGACGGAGATCCCCGGTATCGACAAGCTCGAACAGCAGGCGGAAGCCCGCATTCGCGACGGTATCAAGGCCTACGACGCGCTGATGCAGATCCGCGCCGCAGCAACGCCGGACGGCATCGCACCTGAGGTCCGCACCTCGTTCGAGGAACTGGGACACCAGCTCGGCTACGCTCTTCTTCTGAAGCGCTACGTCGACGATCCGCGCCGGGCCACCGACGCACAGATCACCCAAGCCGCACGAGACACGATCCCGCATGTACCGACGCTCTTCTGGTCGTTCCGCATCATGGTCGGGCTCGGCATGTTCTTCATTGTCTTGACGGCCACCTTCTTCTGGCTCTCGGCACGGCGTCATTTGGACAAGTACCCGCTGCTGCTGAAGATTGCCGTCTTCGCGATCCCGCTTCCCTGGATTGCCATCGAATCGGGTTGGATCGTTGCTGAAATCGGCCGTCAGCCGTGGGTCATCGAAGGCGTTCTCCCGACGGCTATGGCGGTGTCGAGCCTCGGCGCAAGCACGGTACTGCTGACGATCATCGGCTTTGCTGCCCTCTACACCACGCTCATCATCGTCGAGATGACGCTGATGATCAGGGCCATCCAGAAGGGGCCGGAGCCGGACGACGAGCCGGAAGCAGAGCTTATTTCCGAAACCCTCGTTTCCGCTGCGGAGTAACCATCATGATCCTGCACGAACTGATAGACTACGAAATCCTGCGCTTGATCTGGTGGCTGCTTCTCGGCGTCCTCCTGATCGGCTTTGCCGTCACCGATGGCTTCGACCTCGGCGTCGGCACGTTGTTGCCTTTCGTCGCCAAGACGGACACGGAGCGCCGCGTCGCCATCAACACGATCGGCCCTGTCTGGGAAGGAAACCAGGTCTGGCTGATCGTTGGCGGGGCCGCGACTTTCGCCGCCTGGCCGCCGCTTTATGCAGTGTCGTTCTCGGGCTTCTACCTCGCGATGTTCGCGATCCTGTTCGCCCTCATCCTGCGCCCGGTCGGCTTCAAGTATCGCTCCAAGCGCGAGAGTGCCCGCTGGCGCAACAACTGGGACTTCGCGCTGTTCGTCGGCGGTTTCGTACCGTCGCTGATCTTCGGCGTCGCCGTTGGCAACGTGCTGCAAGGCGTGCCGTTCCGCTTCGACCCGGCTGACATGCGCATCTTCTACGAGGGCTCGTTCTTTGGCCTTCTCAACCCTTACGCTCTGCTTTGTGGCCTGCTCTCGGTCGCCATGTTCGTCATGCACGGCGCTTCCTGGCTGGTCCTGAAAGCAAGCGGCACGGTCGCCGAACGGGCAAGAAGCTATGGCAGCCTCGCCGCGCTCATCGTCATAGTCCTTTTCGCACTCGGCGGCATCTTCCTGGCGCTTGGTGTGAGTGGCTACGCCATCACCAGCGAGATCAACCGGGCCGGCCCGTCGAACCCTCTGCTCAAGACGGCCACCCACGATGGCTCCTGGCTGGCGAACTATGGCACCCACTCGTGGATGCTGATTGCGCCGGTCCTCGGCTTCCTCGGAGCAGCCGCCGCCTTCCTCGCCCTTCGGGCAAAATGGGAAGTCGCTACCCTGCTCTTCAGCAAGCTCTCGATCTTCGGCATCATCTCGACCGTCGGTCTCTCGATGTTTCCGTTCATCCTGCCCTCCTCACTCGACCCGAGGTCGAGCCTGACGGTATGGGATGCCTCGTCGAGCCACACGACGCTGTTCGTCATGCTTGTCGTGTCGCTGATCTTCCTGCCGCTGATCGTCGCCTACACCGCCTGGGTCTACAAAGTCCTCTGGGGCAAGGTCGATGAAGAGACCATCACCGACAAGAGCGGCCACGCTTACTGAAGGAGAAAGACGATGTGGTATTTCGCATGGATCCTCGGCCTCCCGCTGGCCGCCGCCTTCGCCGTCCTCAACGCCATGTGGTATGAGCTGATGGACGACGAAGCCAAGAAGCGAAAGCAGTAGCGTTTAGGCTTGCTGTTTGAAAACAACGAAGGGACGGTCTGCGCAGGCTCGTCCCGTTTTGCCTGAGAGACGTCGGCTTCGAAACTCTGATGCTCGCAGCTTCAAAGGCCAATGGCTGGGGCTAATAGCTGGCCTCGACGAAAATCCGGGCCAGAGCTTCGACGCCGGACTGATCGGCGACGTCGAAGCGCGACGCGGTCGGGCTGTCCAGATCGATGACGCCAAGAATTTTACCGTTATGTTGCAGCGGCACCACGAGTTCCGAACGCGAGGCGGCGTCACAGGCGATATGCCCGGGAAACGCATATACGTCCTTGACGAGGATCGAAGTCCCCTTTTCCACAGCCGTACCGCAGACCCCGCGGCCGACCGCGATTCGAACGCACGCAGCCTTGCCCTGGAATGGTCCAAGAACCAGCTCCTTGTCCGATTTCAGGAAGTAGAAGCCCGCCCAGTTGAGATCCGGCAGCATTTCGAACATCAGAGCCGATGTATTCGCGGCATTGGCGATCGTATCGCTTTCGCCATGCAGCAGCCCTTTCAGCTGCTGGCAAAGCTCCTTGTAGAAATCGGCCTTGTTGGCGGAACTTATGGTCGCGGCTTGAAACATATCCGTTATCGCTTCCGTTTGCGTGGTGAGCGTCGATATAGGGGTACGCATCCCGATTGCCAAACGCAATCGTGAGGAGCAGGATGGACCATCATGTCACTAGATGGTGATAGTTATCAGCAACCATCTTGTCGGTCGACGATCCGACTCTATGTAGTGCCCTGTCGCGACCTATTGCGGCTCGCGAATTAAGCGGCCGGCAGTTGCGGTTTGCGCGCACGGCGATATCGGGCGACGGTCAGGTAAAGCGCCTGCCGCCCCTCATTGTTAGGGCATTGCGACGAGCGGAGCAGCTATCTCGGCAGAGCTGCGCAAGACGTCATGAAGCCGCTTCGGCTGGGCAGATTGATCCATTGATTTCAAGCAGAGGTAAGGACGATGACACCGGAAGACAGACGGGCGGTCTTTAGCCACCGCCAAATAGCGGCAATCATTGAAGGCATCATGCAGGAAGACGGCACCGAGGAGCCGATCACGGGAAAATCGCTTGGCGAAGCGATCCTCTTCGTATCGGAAGAAGCGGCGACCAGCGCATCCAGCGCCCATGTCATTTACGGCGAGAACGGCTCGCTTAGCTATACCGATTGCCTGAGCGTATACCGCGACTACGGCGTGGCTCTTCGCCAGACGCCGAATTGAGACAGCGCGTGGGCGCGCGCCGCGCCCAGCGCTCTTGCCCGTAAGCAGAAGGATGCAGTCGATATGGCGAAGCGAAGTGCAGGCCTGCTGATTTACCGCCTCCATGATGGTGGCTACGAGGTCCTCCTGGTTCACCCGGGGGGCCCCTACTGGGCAAAGAAGGACATCGGTGCCTGGTCTATCCCCAAGGGCCTCGTCGACGAGGATGAAGATGAACTTGATGCGGCAAGACGTGAAACCCGCGAAGAGCTGGGCGTCGACGTCGAAGGAAGCTTTCACCATCTCGGGGAATACAAGCAACCCGGTGGCAAGATCGTTGCTGCCTGGGCGGTCGAGGCCGACATCGATCTCAAAGCAACGGCCAGCAATCGCTTCCAGATGGAGTGGCCGCCGCGCTCCGGTGTGATGGTGGAATTTCCCGAAGTGGATAGAGCCCAATGGTTCACGCTGGCGGATGCGGAGCGAAAGATCCTGAAAGGTCAGCACCCCCTGCTCGTGGATTTCCTTCGGCGGCGCTCGCAAAGTCCCCTGGAGGCATATGCGAGCTGATAAATGATGACAGCCGGGCTTGCGATTGTGCATGGCAGCTATTCGCAATCGGCTCTCGCGTTGCCGCCGGCGGTCCGTAAGAGTTCAAAGACTCTCCTCCGGACGAATCTAGAGCCATGACAGCCCATTCTTCGCCGCTGCGCGGTGTTCTCGTTGCGTTCGGCGCCTATGCCGTATTTGCCTTCAGCGATGCATCGATCAAGATATTGCATGGCGGCGTGCCGGCCTATCAGATCGCCTTCATCGGTGCGCTGTTCGGCTGCGCCGCGCTGCCCTTCATCAAAGGCAGAGATGACACCTGGGTCGATATCGTCAGGAGCACGAACCGCACCCTTTGGCTGCTGAGGTTCGTCTGCGGCGCCATCGGAGCAATCGCTTCGATCATCACATTCACAAAGCTGCCGATGGCTGAGGCCTTCTGTCTGCTGTTCCTTCTGCCGTCGTTCGTGACCATTCTGTCCGTCATCTTTCTCGGGGAAGACGTACGCTGGCAGCGCTGGGCCGCCGTCATCGTCGGCTTCATCGGCGTTCTGGTCGTGCTCCGTCCGGGCTTCCGCGAGTTGTCGGTCGGTCATCTTGCGGCGGCGATCGGCGGCCTGGCTGCAGCAATTTCGATCGTTATCATGCGAAAGATGGGGCCGGGCGAAAAGCGCCTGTCGCTGTACGGCGCAGCCTTGCTCGGCACGCTTGCCGTCAGTGGCATGCTGATGCTGTCGGAGATGGTTGTTCCAACCCCGCGCCAGTGGCTGTTCATCGCAAGCTATGGCCTGCTTGGCGCGGCCGGTAACGTGCTGCTGATGACAGCCGCCCGGCTGGCACCGGCAAGCCTGGTCGCCCCTCCTCAGTACAGCCAGATGCTGTGGGCGATCGCGTTCGGATATCTGATCTTCGACGACACCATCGACCTTCCGATGGCTGCCGGCATCGTTCTCATTATCTGCTCGGGCTTGCTGACGCTGGCCCGTGAAAAGAAGCGTGGTACGCCGCTGCCGCGAGCCGTCGTTTCGGCTGACAGCCAGGCGCCGCTTGCAACATCGACCGACGAGACCGGCGACGTGGAGCGACCAGCTCAATCGGCCTCGCACGCGATCCCCTAAGTGCCAAAAAACCGCCTTTGCCGGAACCGAATGACGTTGGCAAAGGCGGTTTTCTGGTTTTCAGAGTCTGGTGATCGGGACCGTTAGCGGCGCAGGACCGGGCAGCCGCGGATATTGCCGAAGCTGATTTCATCGGCGCCACGGCGCGTCCAGCCCTCGACGATCACGCGGCGGGGCGTGACGTCGACCACGCGGGCACGACGAAAGCCGTAGTCACGCGCGATATCTTCTGCGAGCCGCGGGTCACAGCCACGCGGACGCGGCCGCGGGCGATCATAGTCAGGCGGTGGCGGGCGATAGTAACCGGGAGGCGGTGGCGGGCGACCACTGCCAATGTAGACGTCTACCTGAGCGGATGCCGGTGCAGCTACCCCGGCAACAGTGCCGGCGGCGAGCAGCGTCGCAAGCCCCGCCTTGGCCAGAAATTGCATCATCGAAAGTTCTCCATCGGGGTGCGGCAGAGCCCTTCCCCATTCGATACACTCTTACCGGCAAGGTCAGGTCCAACCTTTCCGGATCTGCGCATTCATATGCGATTCGCACAAAGCAGGGCGAAAATGGCGAGGCCAAGGCAAGCTGACGGCGCCATTGTGGACGACGCCAATCAGCGGCGGATCAAGGGGCATCCGCCAACGTTGGCGAACACGATCTGGTCCCAGCCCCGATGATTGCGGCCGGAAATGACCACGCGCCGCGGCGTGACGTTCGTGACGCGCGCGTAGCGCAGACCTGTCCAACGTGCCTTCTGGAAAGCGTGCACGGGCGAGCAGGCATAGACGGGTCGGTATTGGACATCGACAACCGGCGCACGTCCCCATTCCGAAGCCGAGGCGGTCGGTGCCCCGAACGGGTTCGAGGCCAATGCGATGATGGCGGCAAAGGAAGCCTTGGCGACGAAATGGGTCATGACACGAGCTTTGAACGGTTCCTTACATCTCCCACGCGGGATTGTGGCGACGATAACCCTCTGAAAATGAATGATCTTCGCACCGGCCGTTCAGTTGCGGTTCAGCCGCTGAGATGCAGCACGATCTCGCGCCGATGCGGCCGGTCACGGTGTTCGAACAGGTAGATCCCCTGCCACGTGCCGAGCGCGAGCCGCCCGCCGACAACCGGAATGCCGAGGGAAACCTGCGTCAACGCAGCCTTGATATGCGCCGGCATATCGTCCGGTCCTTCGGTCGTATGAACGATCCAGCGCATCGAAGGATCGGACGCGGGAGGCACCAGTCGGCGAAAGAATGCATCGAGATCGGTTCGCACGTCCGGATCGGCGTTTTCTTGAATGAGCAGCGAGCACGAGGTGTGGCGCACGAAAACGGTCAGCAGCCCCTCGGCCGCGCCATTGGCGCGAACGAAGGATGCTGCCTCCGCCGTAAACTCGTAAAGGCCCTGGCCCCTGGTGGAAATACTGATGATCTTCTGGGGCATCGCTGCTGTTCCGCTTACGTCTCCGTTATGAGACGTGGCGCGCAGAAGCCCTCATGTCAATGAGGGCTTCTGCGCCGCTGCTCAAAGCTGCAGAAAGGGAACGAACCCACCGAAAATCATGCGCTTGCCATCGAAGATCGACTTCCACTCGTCGCCTTCAAGACGAGGGTCTGCCATCACCTTCGCCATGATGTCATCGCGCTCCTGGCGTGAGCCATAAACGATCCAGGAAAAAACCACGACTTCGTCGTCCGCCGCCTGCACAGCGCGCGGAAACGAAGTCAGTTCCCCATACGGCACGTCGTCGGCGATGCATTCCACGTACTCTTTCGCACCGTAAGACTTCCAGATCGCACCGGTTGTCGCCGAAAACGCCTTGTACGCCTCAATGTTCTTCTGCGGCACGGCCACGACGAACCCATCGACATAGGACATGGTTTTCTCCCTTTTGCGTTGTTGCACGTCCAAGGACGAACGGCGTTGGCTTGGACCGACAGCCCTCTTCAAACTAAGATTAGGCGGGATCGGCGATAGGCAAGAGAATTGCCGCGACCTTCCGATCGGGAATAATTGCCTGGTCGTTGTCGGCAACCCTCCTCTTTCGGCGTCCTTGCCACAGATTAAGCGCCAGGAGGACAACCGATGCAGAAGATCACGCCTTGCCTTTGGTTCGATAACCAGCTCGACGACGCCATCAGCTTTTATAGGGCGATATTCAAGAATGCCGGGGACCCGCAGGTGAAGCGAGGCCCGGATGGAAAGGCATTCGCCGCGACGTTCGACCTGGAAGGCCAGCAGTTCATGGGCCTGAACGGCGGCCCTCAGTTCAAGTTCAGTGAGGCCGTCTCATTCTTCGTTCGTTGCAAGGATCAGGCAGAGGTCGATTATTACTGGGAACGGTTGCTTAATGGCGGCAAGCCGCAGCAATGCGGCTGGCTGAAGGACCGGTTCGGCGTCTCCTGGCAGATCATACCCGACGCGCTGATGCGCTATCTCAACGATCCGGACGCAGAAAAGGCGATGCGCGTGCAGGCCGCGATGATGCAGATGGTGAAGATCGATATCGCGGCGCTCGACGAGGCCTACGCAGGCTGAGCGCCGGACATCTCGACAAGCCGGGTCTGACCACCCTTCGCCTGTGCCCGTGTCTCGGCCTCCTGGCACTGCGTGGCGGCGCGCAGGCTTCGGAACTGCTCGACGAGAAAATCGACGAGCGCGCGAACGGCTGTCGGCAGTCCTCGCGTTGCGGTGAAGACAAGGTAGATCGTCGCCTGGGACATCTGGTGATTGGGCAGAAGGCGCACGAGCCTGCCATCGCGAATTCCCTCGGCGCAGATATGGTCGGGCAGAAGCCCGACCCCTACCCCGGCGTATATCGCTTCCAGCACGGCCGCCACGCTGCGGCAGCTCATGCGCGGCTTGTGCTGATGCCGATATCGGCTGCCATCGGGTCCGGTGAACTCCCAGACATCCCAGTCCTGCCACTCCGTCAGCGGCCCGGCAAAAGACACCGTCGGAGCGTCAGCCAAGCATTCGACACCTTCGATCGACGGCAGCGAACTCGCAACGTTCTGGTTCGCCACAAGGATCAGATCCACCTTGCTGAGCACGCGCATCGTCAGTTCGGAATCCGTCTCTTCGGCCAATTGCGCGCGAATTGCGAGATCGAGGCGCTCGTTGATGATGTCGACCCGTCGATCCGTACTGAGTATCTGCAGCTGAACCTTGGGGTAACGGTTGAGAAACGCCGGGATCATGGCGCCAAGCGAGCCATCCAGCAATCCGTGAGGCACGCTTATACGAATCTGCCCCTGCGGTTCGCCGGTCGCATCGTTGATGGCCTTCGCGGCGCGTTCTGCCTCGCGCATCATGTTTTCGCAGTGATTGTAGAAGGCGCGTCCGATTTCCGTCACCCGGAATCGATTGACCGTCCGCTCCAGTAGCCTGACGCCGAGTCTTGCCTCCAGCGCTGTTATGTGCCGGCTGAGCTTCGATTTCGGCATGTTCAGCACCCGCCCGGCGGCGGAAAAGCCATTGTGACGGACGACTGCGGCAAAATAGACGAAATCGTTCAGATCCTGGAAAACGCCCTCTGCGTTCAGCATCGGGGCACCCCTTTCAGTAAGCACGACAGGCCTGCGATCGTTATCGCTTACCGCTACTAGGGGGTGATGCCAACCGCATGGAACGAGATTTCGTTCCAAATTTGGAACACTGCGTTCCAATCAGTGCCCTTCAATTTGGCCTGCGGCGGGACTATCTGCGGTGGGATTTCCTTTGGCGCCGTTGCAATGATGGCGTCACACGCGCTCCCACGAGCCCCCGAGAACAGCATAAGGATTGGCATGCGCCGCACAACTGCGACGCAGAGGAGTCATGTGTTTAAGTATTTGATATTGTTACATAAAAACAACAGAACACATCAAAGAACCGTCGCAAACAGGGATTTTGTCACCGGGAGAATTGATAGATTTAATCAAGGATGAAATTAAGGCTCCAGCGGTTCGCTGATCCGCCAGCCGAAAGGCAAACTATCGGAACGGCCCCATCTCCCCTGGCGGCGGTTCAATCGAAAAGGAAATGGATTTCAAATGAACATACGGATGGCTTTGTTGACCTCCGCGGCAGCGTTTGCTGCTGCCACGACGCCGGTCTTTGCTGCGGACGCAATCGTCGCAGCTGAACCCGAGCCGGTTGAATACGTCCGCGTCTGCGACGCGTACGGCACGGGCTATTTCTACATCCCGGGCACCGAAACCTGCCTCAAGGTCAGTGGTTACATTCGTTTCCAGGTTGACGGCGGCCCGGATGAGAAGGGTACGTCGGACTGGAACGCCTTCACACGCGCCCAGGTTCAGTTCACGGCCAAGAGCGACACGGAATATGGTCCGCTGACCGGCGTGATCGTTTTCCGTAACAACGGCGACAACACTTCGACCTCCACCATTCTGGACTCGGCATACATTGATATCGCCGGTTTGCGCGCTGGTCTGTTCTACAGCTGGTGGGATGACGACCTTTCGGGCGAGCCAGACGTCCTGTCCAGCTTCGAGACGCTGCACAACTCCATTCGCTACCAGTACGAAAACGGCGATTTCTACGCCGGTATCAGCGTAGACGAGCTTGAAGACGGCTATTACAAGACTGGCGAAAACCCGAACAACGTCGGCGTTGCCTTCGGCATCGGCGGCAAGGCCGGCGCGATCAGCTACCAGTTTATCGGCGGTTACGACACCGACAACGAAGAAGGTGCTGTCCGCGGCATGCTTTTCGCTGATATCGGCCCGGGCACGCTCGGCCTGGCAGCTGTCTATGCGTCTGGCCCGAACTCCTACTACTCTCAGTCGGAATGGACGGTTGCCGCCGAATACGCGATCAAGGCTACCGACAAGTGGACGATTACCCCGATCGCCCAGTACTTCGGTAACTATGTGCCTGATCTTAACACCTTCCACGGCGATTCCTTCGACGGTCTGGGCGATGCATGGAAGGTCGGCATCACCGTCGACTATCAGATTGTCGACAACCTCTACGCCAAGGCAACGGTCGATTACACCGATCCGGACGACGCCGACGAAGTGACCAAGGGCTTCTTCCGCCTGCAGCGCGCGTTCTAATTCGAAATCCCGGCGCCCTGGATCAACCTTGGGCGCCGCCCAGTATTGCGTTTTCTGATCCGATTGACCTCCGATCAGTTACGGGGACTGGTCCGGTTTCCCTGCCGGACCGGCCTTGCTTTTCCCAAAGCATGCCACGCTTCGGCAGCAAGATATCTCGATCAATCAGATGCCATGGGGCAGAACGGTTCCGATATCGAACAACGCCGCTTCAACTCGCCACGGGTGGCTTTGCACCACACTAACCCGGGAACTCCTCGATCGAGTCCACCCGATCGGGGTAGAAGGCGAGATGCGCCTTGATCTCGCTGACAGCAGCATACGGATCTTCATAGGTCCAGATCGCGTT
This sequence comes from Rhizobium sp. LjRoot258, assembly GCF_964254185.1. Classification (NCBI taxonomy): domain Bacteria; kingdom Pseudomonadati; phylum Pseudomonadota; class Alphaproteobacteria; order Hyphomicrobiales; family Rhizobiaceae; genus Rhizobium; species Rhizobium sp. LjRoot258. The sequence goes on from NZ_CAXUST020000001.1 coordinate 2,388,706, forward strand.
CCCCGCGGTGTCACCACCCGAAACGATGTTGAAATACGAGGCCTCCCCCTTATAGGGGCAAGAGGTATGGTGGTCACTTCGGGTCAGAAGCGCCATGTTGACATCAGCGCGCGGTATGTATTGCACGCCGGGATAGGACGCTTCCTTCAGCGTCAACGCGTTGCGACTGTCGGCAATGACCTGACCGCCGAACTTTACGACGACGCGCGCCGGATTGGGCCTGACGGTGATTGGATGATCGGGACCAGGTATCTTCATCGGTTGTGCAGACATCGACAGCTCCTTTCGGCCAGAAATCAGATATAGGGACCGACGTGGCGAATTTCATGGGCCGGTCAGACGAACGCAATCGCGCTGGCTTCATCCGAGTGGCGAACCTGCGCACATCGTAGTGTGCCTTGGCCGTGTTCTACCTCACCATTGTCGCCCGCCGCTGAAGCACCCCAAGCCCAAAGACAGCCGCCAGCACGCATCCGACCCCGCCGATCTGGTATCCCGATAGCGGTTCACCGAGGATCCAAAAGGCCAGCAACAGCGCTGAGACCGGTGCGACTGCGGTGAAGAGCGACGCCTCAACACCACTCACACGCTCGGCCCCCGCATACCAGAGAATGAAGCCGGCAACAGTCGGCACGAGTGCGTAGTAAATCACCGCCGACATTGCACTCGCAGGCAATGCGCTCGGCACGCCCTCAACCAAGAGGGCCGCGACCATAGCGACAATGAAGCCGATCCCCGTCATCAACGCGGATTGTGTCAGCGCCGGGATCGGTGAACTGAGGTTCTTGTTCAGGAGTATGAACAGGCTTTCGCAGATCACGGCTCCGAAAACCAGCGCGTTGCCAAGTAGGGATCCACTCCCTGCGTCGGGCGAAAGAGCAATGAAGAGAACACCGGCTGCCGCCAGCGCGATCGCCAACACCATCGATGAATGTGGCCGCTCGCCCAAAACCGCGACGGAAAGCGCCCCGGCGACGACTGGCAGCGTTCCAATGATGACGCCCGCGTCGGCGGCGGTCGTCAGCCTCAGGCCCGAGATCAGCAAGGTTGTGTAGCCAACGCTACCGGCACCAGCCTGAACGACCAGGATGATCCAGTCGCGAGGCGGCAAGCCCGGCAAGCGCGTCCGGGTCATCCACATCAACAGCACGAAGAACGGGAAGGCTGTGGCGAAGCGCAAAGCTGTTGCCGTGAGTGGCGGCATGCCTGATGCAATGACCCGGCTTGCGATCACCGTGCTGCCGACTGTGATCATCGCCAACGTCAGATAGAGGTAACCTTGCACATGTCGCTGCATCGTCTTCTCCTGTTTGCGCAGAAGAAAGACGAAAACCGCACGGCGATCTTGTATGAAATTGCAGCGCAGTCAGGCGAGCGCATTGGCATAGGCGCGCGGGGAAACTCCATATTTGCGCACGAACACGCGCGTCATGTGGCTTTGGTCGACGAAGCCGCTGGCAACGGCAGCCTCAGCCAAGGGCGCGCCGCCGGCGATCATGCGTCGGGCAAGATGGATACGGCGCTGGACCAGATAGGCATGTGGTGTCATGCCGGTCGCCTTGGCAAAACCGCGCAACACCTGAAATCGGCTGAGGTGGCTTGCGCGGGCGAGATCGGACAGCGAGATCGCGACAGCCGGATCGCAGTCGATCATTTCCTGCGCAGTCCGGATGGACTGAGGGGCCGTCTGCCCGTCATTCGGCACGACCTCCGCAACGACACGGGCGACGAGTTCAAGAAGGACTTCCTCAAGCTGCAGTCGATGCTCTCCCGCACTGGTCACCACCGCAAAGGCTGCCTCGAAGCACGCGGCGATCGCCGTGTCATGCAGGACCGGATGGGAAATCTCGACCGCCGATCGCCGCCCCTCCGTGATCTCCGACACATTGGCAGCGATCATATCAGGATCGAAGTAGAGTATCCGCCACGATCGGCCCTCACCGATCGGCGTGCCATCATGCACTTCGTTCGGATTGACCGTGATGATATCGCCGGCACCCGCCTCAACCATCCCGCGGCCGCTCAGGGACTTTTGCGCCCCTGACGAAACCAGCCCGATGCCGAATTGCTCATGCGTATGGCGCGCGAAGCTTTGGTTGCTATCGGCAGCCACGGCCTCGATGCCGGGAACGACCGACCTGAACATGCGAAATTGACTGCGAGTCATGTCTGCGCTTCCGAGGTAACAACGCATAGTGCCAGCGCAAGCCACTGAAAACAACGGTGAGCGAAATCGGTCGATGCAGCGATCGCGTCAAGCCATCAAGACTGGTCAGCCTGACTGCTCAATGGATCGTTTCGCGAAAATCGTCGTCGGCAAGGATCGCAAAGACATCCTCAAGCGCGGCGACCAGGATGTCGGTGAGCTCGTCCCCGCGATTTTCGACAAAGGCCGCCTTGGTTGCCTCATCCTGCAATTCGAAGAAGCGCTCGATCTCGTTCGACATCTCATTGTCCTTTCAGGCGCCACCGACATGTGGCGATGAGACAAAGCTAAGGCCCCATTCTTGCGTCGAACTGGATCCAAGGTCCGCCGCAATTTTCAAAAATCAGACACGTCCATGATGTTCCTCAATGCCACGCGACGGCATCTAGAAGCTAGGGAGCCTGCGGCTCTTCCATTTGCTTTTTGGAATCGGATTTCCCACGTCGTAGGCAAAGGATACGACTTTTGTGGCACCGGCATCGACTTCACACCGAAAGCTCACATCATACCAACGGGCACTGGCGCGGAACGCAACCCCCTTTAATTCAAGGACCGTCCCTTGCGCCAACCCAGCGCGCGGCAACATCTCGGGCCTGTAACCAGAAGGTGAGTGTATCAGTTGCTGGCGCAGTTCCGAACTACACAGTTCGGCGACACGAGCGCTGCGCGGCAAATCACCCATTGCAGTTCGCGCCACCGGATCGTTGGTCATATTCTGGGAGAACAGCGTCTTCGCCTCCGTCAATTCGGTCGGCTTGTCCACCGCGGTGGTCGCCGTCACCTCGGGTTTTGCTGCGGCGGGCGGCTTTGCCTGCTCGAAACTCGTCTTGGCTTCGCTTGCAGTTCCGGCGGCAGGGCCATTTTTCTCGGCATGATTATCCGCCAGGTCGACCTGCGGGAGTTCGACATCCTCAGGAACCGGATTGGCTGGCGGTTCCTTGCTTTCGGGTGCCTTGGCTGCTTCCGCGGTTTCCTCTGGCTTCGCTTGATCCTGAAGGGGTTCCGGCTTGGGCTCGGCTGAAGGAGGCGCCACATCTGGCTTCACGCCCGCGACGGAGGCATCCCCCTCATTGGATTTTTCTGGTCCGGTATCCTTGTCGCCAAATTCGACCACCGGTCGCAGCACCGACAGTGGTTGCGACTTGCCGGCCTGCTCCTTGGATTGGGCATTTTCTGCAGCAGCCGTCTCCGGCGGCTTTTCCGGTGGCTTCTCTTCCGGCGCCTTTGCCTCCTGCGACGGGGGTGGTGGCGGCGGTGGCGGAGGTGGCGGAGGTTGCTCGGCCTTTGCTTCCTTCGGCGGTTCCGCAGGCTTCTCGGCCGGCTTTTCTTCCGCCTTCTTCTCCTCCGGCTTCGGCTCCTCGGGCTTCGGCTCTTCCGGCATCTTCAGCTCCGGCGGCTTTTCCTCGGGCTTCTTTTCCTCAGGCGGCGGCACGAGGTCGACGCTGACGGTTTCCTCCTCCGGCTGGGGAGCAGGCACGGGCAGCTTCACGAGAAAGAAGGCGACGACGGCAAGGTGCAACAGCACGGAGGCAAAGATGCCCCAGCCCAACGCTCCCCATTTTTTTGCCGAAACCTGCTGCATGCCTACGAACGATGCCCTACGCCACGCTACCGATGTGGCCTTTTAAGAAGGCATCATCAAGCCATAAAACAAAAAAGCCTCGCGCTCCACGGACGCAATGCGTCGGCGCAGGACATGATCCACATATTTGCCAGCAGCAGGCCCGGCAGCCCGACAAATCAGCCCAGCGAACCTATGATCTCGCGATAGGCGGCCTCCGGAAATGCCTTCAATGTCCGCGTGCGCACATTGCCGGCCATTCCAAGAGACAGGTTGAAACGGGCCATCACGGCATCGTCAGGTGCCTCGCATACGGCGACAAGGTCATGATCGCCCATCGTCAGGAAGAAATTTTGGAAGGAGCCGCCCATGTCGCCAAGCAGCTTCTTTGCCGCGTCCAGGCGCTTTGTCGAGTCGCGAACGTTGCGAATGCCCTGATCCGTCCAATTGATAAGCACGATGTAAGTGGTCATTGCACACCTCCCAACGGAGGGTCTTGGCCCACGCAACAGGCTATGGCGACCTCGCTCATGCGCTGTGGTCGGTCCCTTCCCCCGTGGGGTGTACCTTACTCCTGTCCCCGTTCGACAACAAGAAACACCCCGGCCCGCAGATGCGCGCCAAACGTAAAAAGCCGGGCACAAGGCCCGGCTCTCGGATGCGTTTGGTCGAAGACAAAATCCTAACTGTCCAGGAAGCTGCGGAGCTTTCTGGAGCGGCTCGGATGCTTCAGCTTGCGCAGTGCCTTCGCTTCGATCTGACGGATACGCTCGCGGGTGACCGAGAACTGCTGGCCGACTTCTTCGAGCGTGTGGTCCGTATTCATGCCGATGCCGAAACGCATACGCAGAACGCGTTCTTCGCGCGGTGTCAGTGATGCCAGAACGCGGGTCGTCGTTTCGCGCAAGTTCGCCTGGATGGCGGCGTCGATCGGCAGCAGCGCGTTCTTGTCCTCGATGAAATCGCCGAGGTGTGAATCTTCTTCGTCACCCACCGGGGTTTCGAGCGAGATCGGCTCCTTGGCAATCTTGAGGACCTTGCGGACCTTTTCGAGCGGCATTGCGAGCTTCTCGGCCAGTTCTTCCGGCGTCGGCTCGCGGCCAATCTCGTGCAGCATTTGGCGCGACGTGCGGACGATCTTGTTGATCGTCTCGATCATGTGCACCGGAATGCGGATCGTGCGGGCCTGGTCGGCGATCGAGCGGGTGATCGCCTGACGGATCCACCACGTCGCATAGGTCGAGAACTTGTAGCCGCGGCGGTATTCGAACTTGTCTACCGCCTTCATCAGGCCGATGTTGCCTTCCTGAATGAGGTCGAGGAACTGCAGACCGCGGTTCGTGTACTTCTTGGCAATGGAGATGACGAGGCGAAGATTCGCTTCGACCATTTCCTTCTTGGCGATGCGCGCTTCGCGCTCGCCCTTTTGCACCATGTGCACGATGCGGCGGAATTCCGAGATCGAAATGCCGGTTTCCGTTGCGAGATTCTGGATCTCCTGGCGGATGTCGCGGATCGTCGTGTTTTCGCCCTTGGCGAATTCCTTCCAGCCGCGGGCGGCCAGATTGCCGATCGACTTCATCCAGTTCGGATCGAGCTCGGCGCCCTGATACTGTTCGAGGAAACTATCGCGCTTGACGCCGTAGGATTCAGCCAGACGCAGCAGGCGGCCTTCGTTCTGAACGAGGCGCTTGTTGATGTCGTAAAGCTGCTCAACGAGGGCGTCGATGCGGTTCTGATTCAGCGACAGAGACTTGACGGCCTTGATGAGCTCATCCTTGAGTTCCTTGTAGCGGCGCTCCTGTGCGGACGACAGCGTGCCGGTCGCGGCAAGGCGCTGTTCGACCTGCTGGTCCTGAAGCTTGCGCAGCTTCTTGTAGGTCTCGGCGATGATGTCGAGCGTTTCCATGACCTGTGGGCGCAGTTCCGCTTCCATGGCGGCGAGCGACAGGTTGGACTCGTCTTCGTCCTCTTCCTCTTCCTCAGGAGGCAGGCCCTCGCCGCCGACATTGGTAATGTCGTCGTCGCCGGAACGGACGCGGCGCGTCTTTTCCTTTTCTTCGGCAGCCTTGCGGTCAGCCTCGATCTTCTCAGGGCTCTGGAACTGCGGCGCAGCCTTGGCTTCGGGACCGGAATAGGTCGTTTCCAAGTCGATGATCTCGCGAAGCAGCGTCGTGCCTTCGTTCAGTTCATCACGCCAGATGATCAGCGCCTGGAACGTCAGCGGGCTCTCACAGAGACCACCGATCATCGTTTCGCGGCCGGCCTCGATGCGCTTGGCGATCGCAATTTCGCCTTCGCGCGACAGAAGCTCTACCGAGCCCATCTCGCGCAGGTACATGCGCACGGGATCGTCGGTACGATCGGTCGGCTCCTTCTTCTTGGCGGTCGCAAGGGCGGTACCGCCAGAAGGGGCCAGTTCGCCGCCTTCGCTTTCGTCGTCGGAGCTGGAATCGTCGTCGTCGCCGCCGCTAGCGCCCGCCTCTTCGGCTTCCTCGTCCTCGATGACGTTGATGCCCATATCGGACAGCATCGACATCGTGTCTTCGATCTGCTCGGACGTCACCTCTTCGGACGGCAGGACAGCATTCAGCTCGTCCATCGTCACATAGCCACGTTTCTTCGCGGCCTTGATCATCTTCTTGACCGCGTCATCGGAAAGATCGAGAAGAGGGCCGTCGGTGCCGCCGTCGCGTTCGACTTCCGCTTCTTCGTTCTCTTTGACCTTGGTTGCCATTTATGTCGTCGCCTTCCTGACGCTATTCAAACTCGCCGCAGTGAACGGCCGCACGCAGCCGATACGCGGCAAACGACCGTCTCGAATCACCTAGTCCCACCTAACGGGATGAGATTTAATGCCTGATTAACCACGATTGCCGGCGACGGACGACAGAGCTTAAAAGTCATCATATGTCCGGCCATGGTTGTGCGATCCGCCCTTGACCCAGTTCACCGCTTTCCAAGTCGAACGGTGATTCCCATATTTTTTGTTCTCGTCAAGCTTTTCTAGCAAAAAACCCTCAGAAAACCCGGAAAAAGCCTTATCCACAGGCCCGGAACCGCTCAAGCGATTGCCAAGCATAAATAGGATGTCACCACAAGAAGACAAGAGCAGCAGGCATTCTTCTTGAACGGCAAAGTTGCCACCAAGATTCGCTTGCCCGCCGCTAGTTGTTCGATCCGGGTCGAAAGCTCAGTGAGACTGCCCATCCCAGGGTTGGATCTCTAGACCTGCAAGATCGACAGCGGGAATGCAGCGCACGTTGATGCACGCCATCTCGGCACCATTCGGCATTTTGGCTTCGGCGAAAGGAGCAATGCCGCACGTGTCGCAGAAGCGGTGCTGAATGGTGCGCGTATTGAACGTATAGGTCGACAGGTTCTCACGCGGCGTTTTCAGCGTGAACTTGTCGCGCGCAACGAAGGCGAGCAGTCCTCCACGCCGCCGGCAAAGTGAACAATTGCAATCAAGGGCGGAGGTGAACTCCCCGTCCACTTCAAATGCGATTTTGCCGCAATGGCAGCTTCCCTCGTAAATCATTAATCCCCCTCAGTTCCAATCCATAACCACCTTGCCGGAATTGCCGGAGCGCATCGCCTCGAACCCCTCACGGAAGTCATCGATGCCGATCCGGTGCGTAATGACGGGTGACAAATCCAGCCCGCCTTGCACGAAGGCTATCATCTTGTACCAGGTCTCGAACATCTCGCGACCATAGATGCCCTTCAGGTTAAGCATCTTGAAGATGACTTTGTTCCAGTCGATCTCGAAGCCGGCGGGTGCGATGCCGAGGATGGCGATCTTGCCGCCATTGTTCATCTTGTCGATCATGTCGCGGAACGCCGGAGCGGCGCCGGACATTTCCAGCCCGACGTCGAAGCCCTCGGTCATGCCGATCGACTTCATCACATCGGCAAGGTTCTCCTTCGAGGCGTCGACGACATAGTCGATGCCAAGCTTGCGGGCGAGCGCGAGCCGGTGCGGGTTGATATCGGTGATGACGACCTTGCGCGCCCCCGATCGCTTGGCGACCAGCGCCCCCATGATGCCGATCGGGCCAGCGCCGGTGACAAGCACGTCCTCGCCGACGAGATCGAAGGACAGCGCCGTGTGCACGGCGTTGCCGAATGGATCGAAGATCGCGGCTATCTCGTCCGGAATATCATCCGGGATTGGCACCACGTTCGCCTCGGGAATGCAGACGAACTCTCCGAAGGAACCGGGGCGGTTGACGCCGACGCCCAGCGTATTGCGGCACAGATGCCCTCTCCCGGCACGGCAGTTGCGGCACTTGCCGCAGACGATATGTCCCTCGCCGGAGACCCGCTCGCCGACATGATATTTCGTTACCGACGAGCCGATCTGTGCGATCTCGCCGCAGAATTCGTGGCCAACCACCATCGGCACCGGAATGGTCTTCTGCGCCCACTGGTCCCAGTTCCAGATATGCACATCGGTGCCGCAGATCGCGGATTTTTTCACCTTGATCAGCACATCGTTCGGCCCGACCTCGGGAACGGGAACATGCTCCATCCAAAGCCCGACCTCCGGCTTTGCCTTGACCAGTGCCTTCATCATGTTCGACATGATCTTACGCTCCCAAACCCTTTAGATGACACCGAGTTCGCGGCCAGCTTCCGCGAAGGCTGCGATCGTCCGCTCGACGTCGGCACGCGAATGCGCGGCCGACATCTGCGTGCGGATGCGTGCCTGCCCTTTCGGCACAACCGGGAAGGAGAAGCCGATCACGTAGACCCCCTTTTTCAGCATCAGCGCCGCCATGTCCTGCGCCAGCTTGGCATCGCCGAGCATGACCGGAATAATCGGATGCCCCTCGCCGGAAAGGGTGAAGCCAAGCTTCGTCATCTCGGAGCGGAACAGCATCGCATTGGCCGCCAGCCGCTCGCGCAGCGCAGCACCATTCTCGATGAGATCGAATACCTTGAGGGATGCAGCGGCAATGACTGGCGCCAGCGTGTTCGAAAACAGATAGGGACGCGACCGCTGGCGGAGCCACTCGACCGTTTCCGCCTTGGCCGCGGTATAGCCGCCGGAAGCACCCCCGAGTGCCTTGCCGAGCGTGCCGGTGATGATATCGACCCGGCCTTCGACCCCGCAATGCTCTGCTGACCCGCGCCCATGCTTGCCGACGAAGCCGACGGCGTGGCTGTCATCGACCATGACCATTGCACCATATTTTTCGGCAAGATCGCAGACGCCCTGCAGATTGGCGATGATGCCGTCCATCGAAAAGACGCCATCGGTGGCGATCAGCTTGAAGCGACTGCCCTGCGCCTTCTTCAGTTCCTCCTCCAGGGCCGTCATGTCGTTGTTGGCATAGCGGAAGCGCTTGGCCTTCGAGAGGCGCACCCCGTCGATGATCGAGGCATGGTTCAGCGCGTCCGAGATGATCGCATCCTCCTCGCCGAGCAAGGTCTCGAAGAGGCCGCCGTTAGCGTCGAAACACGAGGAATAGAGGATGGTGTCTTCCATGCCGAGGAAGGAGGAAATGCGCGCCTCGAGCTGCTTGTGCTCCTCCTGCGTGCCGCAGATGAAGCGCACTGAGGCCATGCCATAGCCATAGCGGTCGAGCGCCTTCTTCCCCGCCTCGGCAAGCTCTTCGTTGTCGGCGAGCCCGAGGTAGTTGTTGGCGCAGAAATTCAGAACCCGCTCGCCCGAAGCAACGGCGATCTCGCCCGCCTGCTTCGACGTGATGACACGCTCGGACTTGTAAAGCCCGGCATCCTTCAGTGCAGCAAGTTCGGTACGCAGGTGGGAGAGAAATTGCGAGGTCATTGAGCGCCCTTCTTGTGATGTTTCCCGATGCCCTGCACTAGCACATAGCCAAGCGCCTGTCTTGCCGTCGTCAACGCTGTGCGGCGATCAACGAAAACATCGGCCGGTCGGTCTCGTCTGCCCATTCGGGACGCGCGCGCAACTGTTCGTCGCTCGGCCGCCACTCCTTCTCGTGGCGGAGCCAAAGCCAGCAGCGATCAGGTGGCAGACCGGCGGGTAAAATCCTCGAGATCGTGAAATGCCGACGAGCTACAGGCCAGATCGAACGAAGCCGGCGGCAACTGCAGCTCTCCAGGTTCGCCGCCGGGCAATGTGGATGAGTATGCGCGTCGGATCACTCCAGATCACTTCGCTATTATAGGCGTTCGCAGCAGGTGCGTTTTTGAAGGTGCGACATCGTACGAGCGTTCTTCATTGACACCTCATATAGCGTCGTTGCTATCCTTCCTGCTCATTCAATCGTCGCTGCCTAGTCGTGGCTGAGGATCACATCCAGAAACGCATCGCCGTAGCGTTCGAGCTTAGACTGGCCGACGCCTGAGATGGCGAGCATCTCCTTGTGCGTGCGCGGCCGCTCGGTCGCGAAAGCGATGAGGGTCGTATCGGGAAAGACGACATACGGCGGCACGCCGAGCGAGCGTGCAATCGCCGTCCGCTCCGACCGCAAGGCTTCGAACAGTACACCGTCGCCACCGGAGAGAACGGAGCGCCGCTCGACCTGCGCCGTTCGTTTCGAGCGACGTTCGCCAGCCGGACGATCCTTGCGGAAAAAGACCGGTCGTTCGCGCTTGAAAACGGCACGGGCCTCCGGCTCCAGCTTCAGGGCGCCGAAGGCCGCGTGATCGACGCGGACCAGTCCCATCGCAAGCAGTTGCCGAAATACCGATTGCCACGTGCGGGCCGGCAGATCGTTTCCGGCCCCGAAGACCGGCATCGTGGTGTGGCCGAAGCGTTCCGTCTTCTCGTTGACATGACCGAGCAGCACGTCGACCACATGTCCAGTACCGAACCGCTCGCCCGTCCGGTAGACCGCGGCAAGCGCCTTGATCGCCGCCTCCGTCCCGTCCCAGGTTTCGACCGGCTTCAAGCAACTATCGCAGCCGCCGCAATTGCCCGCATGGGCCTCGCCAAAGTGCGCAAGGATCGCCTGGCGGCGGCACGAAGCGGTCTCGCAGATCGCCAGCAGTGCATTGAGCTTGGAGCGCTCGACACGCTTGATCTCGTCGGCGGCGGCTCCCTCGTCGATCATCCGTCGGCGCTGGATGACGTCGGCCATGCCGTAGGCCATCCACACTTCCGAAGGCAGGCCATCGCGCCCGGCGCGGCCGGTTTCCTGATAATAGGCCTCGACGGAGCCCGGCAGATCGAGATGCGCCACATAACGCACGTTCGGCTTGTCGATCCCCATGCCAAAAGCAACGGTGGCGACAAGGCACAGGTCTTCCTCTTTCAGAAAGGCATCCTGGTTGGCATCGCGAAGCGCCCGGTCCATGCCGGCATGATAGGGGAGCGCGCGAATACCCTGCCCGTTCAGCCACTCGGCCGTATCCTCTACCTTGGCGCGCGACAGGCAGTAGACGATACCGCTGTTGCCTTTGTGTCCGGAGAGAAAGCGCAGCAGCTGCTGGCGCGGCTGGTCGCGCTCGACGATTTCGTAGGAGATGTTCGGTCGGTCGAAACTGGTGGTGAATACCTTCGCATTGCTCAGGCCAAGCCGTTGCGCGATGTCGTCGCGTGTATGCGGATCAGCCGTCGCCGTCAGCGCGATGCGCGGCACCCCGGGATAGTGTTCCGCAAGCCTGCCGAGTTCGCGATACTCCGGCCGGAAATCATGTCCCCATTGGGACACACAATGCGCCTCGTCTATGGCAAAGAGCGCGATCTTCGAATTGCCGATGGTGTCACGGAAGCCATCCATGAGAATGCGTTCCGGCGTCACATAGAGAAGGTCGAGCTTGCCCGCCGATAGCGCCCGTCGAACGTCCATGAACTCCTCTCGCGACAGGGAAGAGTTCAGCGCCGCCGCATTGATACCGAGCTGCTTCATCGCCTCCACCTGATCGCGCATCAGCGCAATCAACGGCGAAACGACAATGCCGACGCCCTCGCGGCAGAGCGCTGGAATCTGGAAGCACAGCGACTTGCCGGCCCCCGTCGGAAAAAGAACGACGGCATCGCCGCCGGAGACGACATGCTCGACCACCTGCTGTTGCTTGCCGCGGAAGGCGGGATAGCCGTAGACACGGTTCAGAATGCCAAGGGGCGAACGCTCGGCACCGAACAACGCATCGCCAGCGGCAAATTGCCGATCTGCCGAATCCATCAATGGCTCGCCGCTCCCTTGACGCGGCCGGAGAGCACGCCGAACCCATCGATGATCGCTTCCTGGTTCTCGAGGCGAAGCCCCTCGAAATGGACCTCCTGCAGCGCGCGCATCAGCTGGTCGATCACCTCGCCATTGCCGGCCTCGGTCGCCTCGGCGATCTCGCGCTCGAGCTCGATCTTTTGGAAACGCAGAGCTTTGGCGCGCTTGTGGAAAGCGAGCGCCTGCCGGTAGCCCTCGCGCGCATCCTCCATCGCTGCCTCGGCCGTGGCGATCCAGAGGCGGGCATTGCGGATCTGCTGCTCGAGCCCCTGCAACAGCGAGCCAAAGCCCTGCTCTTCCATGCGCTCCAGCAGATACTCGCGCGTCAGATGCGGCCCGGCGACGGCGGCCGCAGCCCCGAGCATGACGGACCAGAGCCGCTGAAGCTCGCGGTTGTCATAATCGATCGAGGCGATCTCGTCATATTCGTCCTGCATCAAGGCTGGATGATTGATGACCGTCAGCGCCAGCACGCTCTCTCGCAAAGCAGGTGTTTCCTGATGGCCACGAACCAGACCGGAGCGGGCCAGCCGATCGGAAATGCCGCCGCCGGAAAGGCGCGGGCCGCGTGGCCCCTCGGAGCCGCGACCGCGACCCTGGCCAGCGCCGCGATCGAAGCTTCGCCGTTCGCCGCCGCGGCTCTGGAATTGCGGCTGGAAGAAGCCGTTCAGGCGCTCGCGCATGTCCTGCTGGTAGTGACGACGCACGTTTTCATCGGCGATGACCGCCACCAGCTGCTTTAACCGCGCTTCGAGCTCGGCCTTGGATTCGGGCGTTTCGAACTGCCCCGTATTGATTTCACGGCTCCAGATCATCTCGGCCAGCGGCTTGGCCTGGCTCATCACCTTGTCGAAGGGCGCGCGGCCTTCGTTGCGCACCAAATCGTCCGGATCCTTGCCGTCGGGCAGCAGGGCAAAGCGCACGGTGCGGCCCGGCTTGATATGCGGCAAAGCTAGATCGGCCGCGCGATTGGCGGCGCGAATACCGGCGCCATCGCCATCGAAGCAAAGCACCGGCTGCGGTGTCATCTTCCAGAGGAGTTCGAGTTGGTTCTCGGTCAATGCGGTGCCGAGCGGCGCCACGGCATTCTCGACGCCCGCCTGGTGCAGCGCGATCACATCCATATAGCCTTCGACCGCGATGATCGTGCCCTCGCTGTTCGCGCCTCCTGTCGCCCGGCGGGCACGTGCGAAATTGTAGAGTACATTGCCCTTGTGGAAGAGCTCCGTCTCATTGGAATTGAGATACTTGGCTGGAGCGTCCGGCGACATGGCACGGCCACCGAACGCAATGGGCTTTTCGCGGGACGACAGGATCGGAAACATGATGCGGTCGCGGAAACGATCGTAGGAGACCGGCACCTCGGGTCCGTGCACAACAAGCCCGCAGGCCTCGATCTGTTCCTTCGCAACCCCCTTGCCCGCCAGGAACTCCTTCAGTGCATTGCGACTGTCCGGCGCAAAGCCAAGCCGGAACGTCTCGATCGTCCGTCCCGTCAGCCCGCGATCGCGGAGATAGGCACGCGCCCGCGCGCCGTTTGCCGTCTGCAGCTGATCCTGGAAGAACTTGGTCGCAAGCTCCATCACATCGAGAAGCGAGGTGCGCTCCTTCTCGCGCTTTTCCATGACCGGATCGGCAACCGGCATGGCGACGCCCGCCATGTCGGCGATCTGTTGTACGGCCTCCGGGAAGCTCAACCCTTCCAGATCGGTGAGGAATCGGAAGTGATCGCCGGTCACGCCGCAGCCGAAGCAGTGGTAGCGCCCCTTCCGGTCCTCGCAGTGAAAACTCGGCGACTTCTCGCCATGAAACGGGCAGCAGGCCCAATAGTCCCCGCGCGAGACATTGGTCTTGCGCTTGTCCCAGCTCACACGACGGCCAATCACGTCCGAAATCGGCACGCGATCGCGTATCTCGTCGAGAAAGGAATTGGAAAAGCGCATGTGAACCTCTTAACAGGGGTCCATATAAGCAGGTTCATCAGCACATGCCACGGCATTTGGCCAAAAGACGCGCTATTCACAGGACTGCCGCGCCTTCAGAACCATCATCGGATGAGCGTTCAAAAATACGTTACCACGCCTGCGACAGGGGGTGCGACACTGAGGATCGCGGCCCCCCGCTTTGCGTGTATGCGAGCCGGCGCCTTGAGCGCGCCAACTCTTGGCTTTCGTCAAAAACTGGTTGCAGAACAATAGCTTCCTATCTGCTCAGAACGACGAATAGCCATCATCAAACGGCAGCCTTCAGCACGAAGGACACATCTAAGGCAGCCTCCGTCGCCAATCATTATTTTTTTGTAATTTGAATCACTTGCCGCATCGCAATAACTTCATCTGCAACAAAGCGATCCCCAAGCGAGGCACCATCCCTACCCCCGGCGCCGCCTCGCAAGGGTGTCTTTGCGAATATTCGCTGGCTTGGATCTCGGTCCTGCGTCGCCACCGGACGCAAAGAGCAAGAAGGCAGGAGCACCCCCAGCTCCTGCCTTCTTTAATTTCACCCGACGGTTTTATTTTTGATGTTTCCGCGTCCACTATTGGCCCTGGAAGGCATTGACAGTCACCATCCTATGCCTAATGAAAGCGACCTATCGGGATGGTCGCATGCCACATAAAGTTGAAAATTTTCTAGAAAGCGACGTCTTCTTCGTGGCCGTGTTGCATTGCGCTCGCGAAATGCTGTCGATCTATCGCGAGAGCCCGCGCATCGCATCGATCTTTGCCGCGCAACAGCGCTGGCTGATGGCCCATGCCGGTTTCGCCCTTCATTTCGGCTACCCTGGCGAACCGGAACTCGGCCTCTATTCGGGCCGTTTCATCGCCTTCGTCGTGGCCAACAAAATTGCAAGCCGCAATACCGCCGCGGCCTTTATCCAGGAAATGCGCGCCTACCGGTTCCTTCGTCCGGTCGAGAGTACAAGCGACAAGCGCACGCGCCTGTTGGAGCCGACGGAAACCGCCCACGAGCACTTTTTCAGGTGGCTCACCACCCATCTTCTCATTCTCGACAGCCTGGACGGCGGCCATCGGCTGGACCGGATCAACGCCGATCCGTCAGCCTTCTCCAAGCTGCAGCCGCTGATTTCCAAGGCGATCATCGATAGCGACGCCGTGCGCGACCCCGGCCCAACATACAATCTGTTCAACTGGGCCAATTCCGGCGGTCTCATCATGGACTACCTCATGAGCCGCATCGGCAACTTCGATCGCACCTCGGAACGGGCCTACATCGGGCCGCTGTCGCTCAAGGAAATCCGCGACCAGTTCATGATCTCCAACACGCACCTCAAGCGCCTGCTGACGCAGGCGTCTGAAATGGGAAGTGTGGGCTGGACGCAGCCGCCCTACAAGGGCGATACCTGGCTCTCGCGCGGCTTTGTCATGGAGTACTTTGGCTATCAGGCGGCAAAATTCGCGGTCGTCGATGCCGCCGCAGAGGCAGTGCTGGGGCCCGCCGCCAGAAAAGCGGCGAGCGTGTGCTGATCAGTTCAGCAGTTCCTTGACGGCGCCGGAGGCCTTGGAGAAGTCCATCTGGCCGGCATAGCGCTCCTTCAGGACAGCCATCACCTTGCCCATATCTTTCGGGCCGGCGGCACCGATCTCCGCGATGATCGCGGCGATGTTGCTGCGAACCTCTGCGTCGGAGAGCTGCTTGGGCAGGAAATCCTGGAGCACGACAATTTCGGCGCGTTCCTTGGCTGCCAATTCCGGACGTGCGTTTTCTTCGTAGATCTTCGCCGATTCGTCGCGCTGCTTCACCATCTTGGCGAGGATCTGCAGAATCTCGTCGTCGCTCGCCTCTTCCTTTCCGGCGCCGCGATTGGCGATATCCCGGTCCTTGACGGCGGCCTGAATCAGGCGAACGGTCGAAAGCCGTTCGGCATTCTTGGACTTCATGGCATCCTTGAGGGCGGCGGCGAGTTGATCGCGCAACATTATAATCACTCCTGTTTGAATGCCGCTTCATAAACCACGCGAATGCCTGGGATCAAATAAATTGCGGAAAATGGCGGCAGAAAGCGCGAGAAAACCCGCAGAATGTGCGGTACAAAGATTGACCTCGCGCAATAGCGTGGCTATTTACCGCCACCTGCACCAAAATTCGTGATCAGGCCTGAGAGCGCGCGCCTTGCCGCGCGCATACGCTTGCGAACCAAATGGCCGGCCAACGTTGCCCAAGAACGTGTGGCTGCCGGAAACGGGATGAAGATGACCGCAACAGCACCCTGGACAACCGAAAAGCCGACCGCCCTGCTCGTTCTTGCAGACGGAACCGTCATCGAAGGCAAGGGCATCGGCGCGACCGGCAAGGTACAGGCCGAAGTGGTCTTTAACACAGCACTGACCGGCTACGAGGAGATCATGACCGATCCCTCCTATCTCGGCCAGATCGTCACCTTCACCTTCCCGCATATCGGCAATATCGGCACCAACGACGAAGATATCGAAGACCTGACGCCGGCAGCACGCCACGGCGCCGTCGGCGTCATCTTCAAGGCCGACATCACCGAACCGTCCAACTATCGCGCCGCCAAGCATCTCGATGCCTGGCTGAAGGCCCGCGGCATCATCGGCCTCTGCGGCGTCGACACCCGCGCCCTGACGGCCTGGATTCGCGAGAACGGCTCACCCAACGCCGTCATCGCCCACGACCCGAACGGTGTCTTCGACCTGGAGACGCTGAAGGCCGAAGCCAAGGCCTGGAGCGGCCTCGAAGGCCTCGACCTCGCCAAGATCGCCTCCTCGGGCCAGTCCTCGCAGTGGGCACAGACCCCGTGGATCTGGAACGAGGGCTATGGCGAGCTCGCCCCCGAAAATGCCAAGTACCACGTCGTCTGCCTCGACTACGGCGTCAAGCGCAACATCCTGCGCCTGTTTGCCGGCCTCGACTGCAAGGTCACGGTGATGCCGGCAACGACCAGCGCCGAGGACGTGCTGGCCATGCAGCCGGACGGCATCTTCCTCTCGAACGGCCCCGGTGACCCGGCAGCAACTGGCGAATATGCCGTTCCCGTCATCCAGAAGCTGATCAAGACCGACATCCCGGTCTTCGGCATCTGCCTTGGCCACCAGATGCTGGGCCTGGCGCTTGGCGCCAAGACCGAGAAGATGCACCAGGGGCATCACGGCGCCAACCATCCGGTGAAGGACCACACGACAGGCAAGGTCGAGATCGTCTCGATGAACCACGGCTTCGCAGTCGACACGAAGTCTTTGCCCGATGGCATTGAGGAGACTCACGTTTCGCTCTTCGACGGCACCAACTGCGGCCTGCGCGTCGCCGGCAAGCCGATCTTCTCCGTCCAGCACCATCCGGAAGCCTCCCCAGGCCCGCAGGACAGCCACTACCTCTTCCGCCGCTTCATCAATCTGGTGCGCCAGAAGAAGGGTGAGGAAGCCCTCGCCGAGCGCTGAGACGCTATTTGCTCACTCAATTCGAAAGCCCGCTTCCGAGCGGGATTTTCCGTTTGAATGGCGTCGGGACTACTGATTTACTGACCTTCGGTTACGGAGGCAGCCATGAGATGCGTGGTTCTGGCAGTTGCGTGCTTGCTCCCGACGGTATCTCTTGCCGCCGGGCCAGTGAAGGTCGATGCGAAAGACTACAGCTGTGCTCAGCTCGCGCAGATTATTCGCCAATCCAAGAAGGTCTATGTACGCCTCGGCTTCGGGGGCCGCAATTTCCGCTATCCGCCGGCCCGATGCGGGCCCGGGGATAAGCTGAGCACTGCCAGTTTGCGTGACGGCACCGGCAGGCAGTGTCTCCTGGACTACGCCTGCGTGAATGATCCGATGTCGATGTACAATTACTAGCGACGGCAAACTGGCTGGGGGTGAGAGGAAGCGCGCGCGCGCGCGCCCCGAGCGCCGCGACCGTCCATTCGCTTAGTTGAAAGCCGGCTCTCGGGCGGTTTTTTTGTTTTCGGCCTGTTGACCTCAACCTAACTTGAGGAATTACACCCGCCTTTGTGACATCGAAGCAAAGGAGATGAGGATGAACGGAGCGTTTTACCGGATCGACAAGTTTGCTGTTCCGCAGGCCGCGCGCGAGGAGTTCCTGATGAACGTGCTGAAGACGCACGAGGTCTTGCAGGCGCAAGAAGGCTTCATCAGCCATCAGGTGCTGGAACAGGTTTCAGGACCCGGCGAATTCAACTTCGTGACGATCGCCCAATGGGAAAGTGCGGAGGTGATCGACCGGGTAAAGGCCGTCGTGCAGGCCGCCCATCGTGCCCGAAACTTCGATCCGCAAGCACTGTTCGAACGGCTCGGCATTCGCGCCGACCTTGCCAATTACAAACCGATCGCGGCTTGATCTGAATTGGCCGGCTAGGCGCCGGCCATGTCCTTCTCGCGGCGGACAAGCAGGTAGAAGCGTCCGCAGAGCATCACGGCTGCCGCCGCCAGTCCGACCAGGAAGCCGAACCAGATGCCGATGCCGCCGAAGCCAAGCGGGAACGCAAAGGCCCAGGCAAGAAAGAAGCCGATCGGCCAATAGGCAATCAGCGCCATGATCATCGGCACGCGCGCATCCTTCAGGCCGCGCAGCAGCCCGTTGGCGATTGCCTGCAGGCCATCGACCAGCTGGAACAGCCCGGCCACAACGATCAGCGGCCCGGCATAGGCAAGCACCTGCGGCGCCTCTGGCAAGGTGGTATCGAGGAACCAGCTGCCCAAAAATTCCGGCGCGACAGCGAACAGGATGCCACCGGCCATCGCGATCACGCAGGAGATGACAAGGACGGAGACCGAGGCCCTGATAAGGGCGGTGTAGTCACCTTGCCCGTGCGCCACGCCAACCCGAACGGTCGCCGCCTGCGACAAGCCGAGCGGGATCATGAAGGCGATCGAAGCCCATTGCAGCGCGATACCGTGAGCGGCGAGCTCAATCGTCCCGATATGCCCCATCAAGAGCGATGCCACGGTAAAGAGGCTCACTTCAGCCAAGATCGTTATACTGATCGGCAGACCAAGCCGCACGACCTCCCAAAACGCCTTCCAGTCGGGACGCCAGAACCGCACGAAAATCTCGTAGCGCCGCGTCTCCTCCCTGCTCTGCACATAGGCAACGATAAACAGGAAGCCGGCAGCCTGCACGACGACCGAAACGATCGCGGCTCCCTCCAGCCCCATTGCCGGAAAACCGAAATGCCCGAGCACCAGCGCATAGGCGAAGAAGGCATTGAGCACCAGCATCGCGATCGTCACGTTGAGAACGACCGCCGCTCTGCCGATCGCACTGACGAGCGCGCGCATGACGTTGTAGAGCAGGCCGGGCAGCACGCCGAACTGACCGATCAGGATGTAGCCATGCGCCAGTGCCGCCACTTCGGGCTTCTGCCCGGCGGCCAGCAGGATACGCTCGGAGTTGAAGAACGCCGGCAGCATGATCACCCAATAGGCCAGCACGACCCAAAGACCCATGCGCAGTGACCGGCGCACGCTGACGACGTCACCCTTGCCGTATGCCTGCGCAACCATCGGGATGACCGCGATCGCAAAACCCGAGCCGAAGACGAGGATGGTGAACAGGAACTGCGCCGAAAGCACCATGGCGGCCAGATTTTCGGCGCCGAGGCGGCCGACGATCATCACGTCGGTCGTATTGATGCCGAGCTGGGCCAACTGCGCGCCGATCAGCGGGATTCCGAGCGCCAGCGTGGCGCGAAAATGCGCAGCCCAATGGTTATCGGTTTTCGGCGCAAGCTTGCGCGCGTCGATCGGCGTGTCCATGACACTGTTCCTGTGATTGAATCGGCAACAGCCGCAAGTTGCGGCGAAACATCAAGAGGGAATAGATCAAAGCCCGGCAAAGAACCACTCAAAACTATGCAAATGATGAAAAATTCATCATCGCATCACGAATTCTGATGGCTCACTCCGCCGGCTGCTCGACGATCTCTGCGGCCTTAACCGTGCGCACCTTCGCCAAAAACACCATGGCCGCGATCAGGATGATGATGGCCGACAGCAGATACGGCGCTCCGGCAAAGCGCACCGGCGCCTCGGGCTTTGTGAAGTAGCCGAACAGCTGCGTGAAGATCAGCGGCCCGATGATCGTGGTGATGCTGCTGAGGCTTGTGAGCGCCCCCTGCAGCTCGCCTTGGGCCGACGGCGGCACTTTGCCGGCTGCTATACTTCGCAGCGGCGGATCGGCGACATTTTCCATCACCGTCAGCACGATCACCGTGTAGACCATCCAGCCCTCCCAGGCGAAGGCGTAGCCCGTCAGTCCGACGACGGAAAAAGACAGGCCAAGGACGGCCGTCTTCCACTCGCCGAGCACCGGCACGATTTTCGGCAAGATGACACCCATGACGAAGGCTGCTCCGATGCCATAGATGCCGAGCGACAGGCCGATTTGCCCCTCGCTCCAGCCATAGCGGTAGGTCGACACGAACGACCAGACCGCCGGATAGACGGCATGCGCCAGCCAGAAGAGGAACATGACCGCACAGATCGGCCCGATACCGGGGTAGGTGCGCATCTGCTTCAGCGCGCCAAGCGGATTGGCTCGCTTCCATTCAAACGTCCGACGATGCCTTGCCTCCAACGTCTCGGGAAGCATGAAGTAGGCGGCAACGAAATTCACGAACGAAAGCGCCGCAGCCCCGAGAAACGGCACCCGGGGGCCGAACTCGCCGAGGAAGCCGCCGATGACAGGACCGATCGTGAAACCGACACCGAACGCAATGCCGATCAAGCCGAAGTTCTTGGCGCGATTCTCATCAGTACTGATATCGGCGATGTAGGCCGAACAGGTCGCAAAGCTGCCGCCGCTCAAGCCAGCAAGCGCACGACCGATGAAGAGCATCCAGAAGCTCGTCGCCACCGCGCAGATGAAGTTGTCGATCGCAAAGGTCAGCACCGACAGAAGCAGGATGGGTCGCCGCCCGAAGCGGTCGCTGAGATTGCCGAGGAATGGTGCGAACAGGAACTGCATGACCGCATAGACGACAAGCAGCCAGCCGCCGTCGAGCGCAGCGTCGCTCACCGATCCCCCGGTCAATTGTTCGAGATAGGCGGGAAGTACCGGCATAATGATCGCAATCCCGATCACGTCGAGAAACAGGATCATGAAGACGAGGAAGAGGCCGCGACGAACGAATTTCGGATCGAGCATCAGACATCTCTACAGCAGGTTGTTTTCTGAAAAGACGATCTCGTCGCCGGTCTAGTTACATAGCTCACGCACATTAGCGAAACAATCCGTGAACATTTCAAATCTTTTGATAGGCGCACGACTTATGTTGATCAAGAACCGGAACAAACGCAGATTCTAACCGGCTTTGCGCTGCTCGCCTTTGACGAAATCGACGAAAGCCCGAAGTGCAGGCGGCATATGTCTGCGGCTCGCGTAGTAGAGAAACGGGCCGGAGAACTCCATTACCCATTCTTCGAGGATCGGCACCAGTGCCCCTGTCTTTATGGCTGGCAACAAGACCTCCTCGAAGGTCCGGATAACGCCAAGCCCGGCGAGCGCAGCCGAAACTTCCATATCGATCGCGTTGGCAATGATCGGCCCCTTCGGCGTGATCACGAGTGCCTCCTCGCCCCGCTCGAATTCCCAAGGCAATGAAGCGCCACTCAGGAAGCGATGCCTGACGCAATCATGCCCGAGCAGATCACGCGGGTGACGAGGAACGCCACGCCGCTCCAGATAGTCAGGTGCCGCCGCCGTGACATATCTTTGCCTGCGAGGCCCGATCGGCACCGCGATCATGTCGCGCTCCAACCGCTCGTCATAGCGGATGCCGGCGTCGTAGCCGGCAGCGAGCACGTCGACGAACGTGTCCTCGCCGACGATCTCGAGTGAGATCTGCGGATAGCGCTTCAAAAACCGGTTGGCGAGATCGGGCAGAAACAGCCGCGCGGCGATCGTCGGGACGTTGAGGCGGAGCGTCCCGCTTGGGCTATCGCGGAAGCTATCAAGTTGCTGAAGCGCCAGGGAGACCTCTCCCAAAGCAGGCGTAAGACGTTCCAACAGCCGCTCCCCCGCCTCCGTCGGCGTGACGCTACGGGTCGTCCGGTTGAACAGGCGAACGCCGACGCGCTCCTCCAGCCGCCGCAGCGAGTCGCTGAGCGAAGAAGCAGAGACACCGCGTTTGCGGGCCGCCGCGCGAAAACTGCGCTCCCTTGCAATGGCGGTGAAGGCATCCAGATCATTGAGGGGAAGTTCTTCCATTGTGCATTTTCCCGTACAGCCCGTTCGCATTCACATGGATTATCGCACGAAGCCAGGCGCGATAAAACCGCTCCGAAATATCAACACAGGCATGGCGAAGGAGAACGAAATGGAGACCCATCGTTTGGGAAAAACTGGCCCCACGGTATCGGCCATCGGCCTCGGCTGCATGGGCATGTCCGGCATGTATGGGCCATCCGACCGCAGTGAAAGCATTGCGACTATCCATGCCGCACTCGACGCCGGCATCAATCTGCTCGATACCGGCGACTTCTATGGCATGGGCCATAATGAAATGCTGATCGGCGAGGCGCTGAAGGGCCGCAAGCGGGACGATGCTGTCATCAGCGTCAAATTCGGCGCGCTGCGCGATCCAGCCGGCAACTGGAGCGGCTACGACTCCCGTCCGGCGGCAATCAAGAACTTCCTCGCCTATACCTTGAAGCGTCTCGACGTCGACTACATTGATATCTACCGCCCTGCCCGCCTGGATCCCAGCGTTCCGATTGAAGAAACGGTGGGCGCGATCGGCGACATGATCAAGGCCGGATACATCCGCCATGTCGGGCTTTCCGAAGTCGGCGCGGACACCATTCGTCGGGCGGCAAGCACCCATCCGATCTGCGACCTGCAGATCGAATATTCGCTGATATCGCGCGGCATTGAGGACCAGATCCTGCCGACCTGCCGCGAGCTCGGAATTTCCATCACCGCTTACGGCGTTCTCTCCCGCGGCCTGATCAGCGGACATTGGCAAAAAGGGCAAGGAAGCGGCGCCGGCGATTTCCGCGGCATGAGCCCGCGCTTCCAGGACGGCAATGTCGATCAGAACCTCACGCTCGTCGAGGAATTGCGCAAGATCGCGGACGAAAAGCGGGTATCGGTCGCCCAGATCGCCATCGCCTGGGTGGCATCCCAGGGCCACGACATCGTGCCTCTTGTCGGAGCGCGCCGGCGCGACCGCCTGACGGAAGCGCTCGGTTCGCGCGCCGTGCAATTGTCGGCCGAGGATATGGCGGCCATCGAGCGGGCCGTTCCGAGGGATGCTGCGGCGGGCGCCCGTTATCCCGACGCCCAGCTCAAACACATGGACAGTGAAAGGTGATGATGACCAGCCTCTCCTCTAAGGAGAGATCTCCGATGAGGAGAGGCTGTTTCAGATCGGCCCTGAGAACGTATCGCAGGCGGACAACTGCCCGCTGTCGAAGCCGCGCTTGAACCACCGCGCCCGCTGCTCCGAGGTGCCGTGGTTGAAGCTTTCCGGCACTACGTACCCCTGGCTGCGCTTCTGCAGCGTGTCATCGCCGATCTGCTGGGCTGCGTTCAACGCCTCCTCCAGATCGCCGGCTTCGAGAATGCCCTTCTGCTCGGTGAACTTGCCCCAGATACCGGCAAAGCAATCGGCCTGCAGTTCGACGCGAACCGACATCTTGTTGGCGTCCGCCTCGCTCATGCGCTGACGCGCCTGATTGAACTTCGGCAGGATGCCGAGCAGGTTCTGAACGTGATGGCCGACCTCATGCGCGACCACATAGGCTTCGGCAAAATCGCCGGAGGCGCCAAATTGGCGGCTGAGCTGGTTGAAGAAGGCCGTGTCGAGATAGACCTTGTGGTCGCTCGGGCAGTAGAACGGCCCGGTCGCCGCCGAGGCAAAGCCGCAGGCAGATTGCGTCTGTCCGGAGAAGAGAACGAGGCGAGGCTCCTCGTACTGACGGCCCTGGGACTGGAAGATCCCGTTCCAGGTGTCCTCCGTCTCGGCAAGGACGGTTCGCACGAAAGCGGTCATTTCGTCATTGGCGGGCGTCTGGCTTCCCGATTCGCTCTGCTCGTAGCCCGGTCCGCCCGTTGTCATGCCGCCATCCATGATCTGCAGCAGGTCGATGCCCATGGCCTTTAAGACAAGGTAGATGACAACGAGGAAGATGATGGTGCCGATGCTCAAGCCACCGCCGCGCCGGCCCATGCCGCCGCCGGACGGGAAGCTGAAGCCTCCTCCTCTGCCCAATCCGCCCATGGAAGGGTCGCTACGGCGATCCTCGATGTTGTCGGACTGACGCCGGCCTTTCCATTCCATGACGGTTCCCCCAGGCTAAACCTTCGGTCGCTATGGGCTCATATATATCTCGGTGATCGGGAAATTCCAGCTACCCCGAGAAGGGGTGTTTTGGCGCAGGACAACGCGCAAGCAGCCTTCGGGATTTGCGTCCGGACGAGCAATCAGGCGGTTGCGACGGCATCCTTTGGAGCGTCCGCGGCCGATCCTGATTCGCGATCCATCAGCGCCTTAAGAGCAAAATGGCCGAACCCAACGACAAGCACCGACGCGTAGCCATCAATCGCATAGTGCCAGCCGAGATAGACGGAGCTCGCTATCACGAGCGCTGTGTAACAAAAGGCGATGATACCCAGCCTGCGTGAGACCTCTGCCGCAAAAAATGCGTTTAGGGCGATCAGTGCCACATGGACGCTGGGAAACGCCGAGATGCCGGAGCCGAGCCCGGATGTGGCGTGCTCGTGAAGCGACCACAGGTAACGCTGAAACAGGCTCGCGGCCGTTGGACTATCAGGCGAGTTGAGAACACTCAGCAGCTCGGCAAAGCGCTGCCCGTCGCCGGTCACGGCGCCATAAAAGGCAGGCCCGGCCGATATGAAGATGCCGGCAAGAATATTTCCGCAGACCACCCAGACGAGCATGAACATGCTGATATAGCGGACGCGTATCGACGCCGCTCGCGGCGAGGTTGCCACGTAGAAGAGCGTTGCGAAGCAGACCAGGAACCACAATATGCTGTAGTTCCAATCCACGATCTTGACGATGGCCTCGTGGCCGGCGATCGAGAGCGGCCCGCTCCAGGGATCGGGCCCGAACGACATGAGGGCGTCGAGGTTTGCGAGCGGCCGATCGTAGAGAAAGCCGCCCCGAATGATCGGCAGCAGATTCTTGATCGATGTGAACGTGCCCTGAAAAATCATCAGCGCCATCAGCAACGCCATGCCGGAGAAGAGATGGGCCAAACGCTGAGGCGAAAATGCTCTTCGCACAGCCAGCGATCGTTTCCCATCAAAGCGAAGCAAAATCCATGCGTAGTCAAAAATGCCGGCCGTAAGGGGCATGAAAAACAGGAACAGGTAGGTCCATTGGTCGAAGTATAGCCCGAATGACATCATCTCGGCGTGGCCAGCGGCGACCAGCAACACGAGCCCAATCACGACATAGACTGCTACGGCGAGATAAAGCCAAACGTCGGCCGTCATCCGGACCTTGAGATGCGATAGCAACTCCAAAGTCCACGTTCTCAGGCTCGCAAGCCTTTTATCACGCTCAGACATTGTCAATTCAAGCGCGCCCCTGCAAGCAAACCGCCCTCCTGGTTTGCAATGATAAATAGAAGCACCCTATTTATTAATTTTCACGAACCGGCACTGCTAAAAAATCGGCCTGACCATATTTTCCCGATTGCGAGGCAAACAAGCACTTCCCGAGCACAGCATGGGTACCCGCTTGACGAGACATCGCCATTCAGGCCTCCTTGGGCCAAGAAGTCTGAGGAGGAGAGAAGAAACGATGAAGGCGGTGCGGCTCGAAGCGACGGGAAAGCTTTCCCTGCGCGAGGTGGAGCGTCCCGAGCCGGGTGTTGGCGAATTGCTTGTTCGCGTGGAGGCCTGCGGCATTTGCGGCACCGACCGCCACCTGTTCCTTGGAGAGTTTCCTTCCAAGCCACCCGTCACGCTTGGCCACGAGTTTGCAGGCATCATCGAAAAGGTGGGCGTCGGTGTGAGCGGCTTTCGCAAAGGCATGCGCGTCACCGGCGATCCGAACATCGCCTGCGGCCGCTGCCCGCAATGCCAGCGCGGCCGCGTCAATCTCTGCGATAATCTCCAGGCGATCGGCATCCATCGCAACGGTGGTTTTGCCGAATATGTCTGCATTCCGCAGCAGCAGGCCTTCGAACTGCCCTTTGCACTGGATCCCCTCCACGGCGCCTAATGCGAACCGCTTGCCTGCTGCATCCACGGCGTCGATCTTGCCGAAATCCGGACCGGCGCCTCGCTCGTCGTCCTCGGCGGCGGCGTGATCGGCTTGCTCATCGTGCAGTTGGCCCGGCTGGCGGGAGCAACCAAGATTGTCCTCGTCACCCGCAGCGAGGAGAAGCGGACGCTCGCCGAGAGGCTGGGAGCCACCGCGAGTGCGGATCCATCGACAGGCGATATCGTGGCACGCTTGACTGCGGCAGACGGTTTGCTGCCCGGCGGCGCCGACGTCGTCATCGAATGCGCCGGTGTTGCCGAAACAATCGAGCAGGCGCCCCGCCTTGCACGGCGCGGCGGCACCGTCGTGATCCTCGGGGTCATGCCCCAGGGCATGAAGATTGCGGTCGAACCCTTCGACCTCCTCTTCCGCGAGATCAAGCTGGTGAATTCGTTCCTCAACCCGTTCACGCACCGGCGCGCGGCCGATCTCATCGCATCGGGGACCATCAAGGTCGCGCCGCTTATCTCCCGCCGGATCGGCTTCAGTGACGCCGTAGAAGCAATCTCCAGTCCCGCCCGCCGGGGTGAGATCCGAGCGCTTGTCGTACCGGGTGTCGTAGCGGGTATCGACTAGGCTTCTGTTGTTCGGCCAATTCCTGTCGATTCCGCAATTTATGGGGTTCCGTTTACAAATACATTTGCCTATAAGCCGCTTCTAGCCTGAAAAGACCATCACATGCGCGACCGGCCGGTGCCTCCCACCCTGGCCGGCTTTCTGCGCAGCTAGGAAACGGAAAAAGACGATGCCGAAGCGCCAAGATATCAAATCGATCCTCATCATCGGCGCGGGACCGATCGTCATTGGCCAGGCTTGCGAATTCGACTACTCCGGCACCCAGGCGTGCAAGGCGCTGAAGGAGGAAGGTTACCGCGTCATCCTCGTCAATTCCAACCCGGCAACGATCATGACCGACCCGGGTCTTGCCGACGCCACCTACGTCGAGCCGATCACTCCCGAAGTCGTCGCAAAGATCATCGCCAAGGAACGTCCGGACGCGCTGCTGCCGACCATGGGCGGTCAGACGGCACTCAACACCGCCCTCTCGCTGAAGCGCATGGGTGTTCTTGACCGCTACAATGTCGAGATGATCGGCGCGAAGCCCGCTGCAATCGATATGGCCGAAGACCGCGCCCTCTTCCGCGAGGCAATGGACCGCATCGGCCTGGAAACGCCGCGCTCAATGCTGGCAAACGCCACCGACATCAAGGATACCGATCGCAAGACGCATGAGGCCGAGCGCACCAAGCTGAAGGAGAGCCTCTCCGGCTCCGACCTCGACAAGGCGCTCGACGAGCTGGAAAACCAGTGGAACCTCGGCGAGACTGACCGCAAGCAGCGCTATATCAGCCACGCCATGGCGATCGCTGCGCAGGCGATCGACACCGTCGGTCTGCCTGCCATCATTCGCCCGTCCTTCACCATGGGCGGCACTGGCGGCGGCATTGCCTACAACCGCTCGGAATTCTTCGAGATCATCGGCGGCGGCCTGGATGCGTCGCCCACCACCGAAGTTCTGATCGAGGAATCGGTTCTCGGCTGGAAGGAATATGAAATGGAGGTCGTCCGCGACAAGGCGGACAACTGCATCATCATCTGCTCCATCGAGAACATCGACCCAATGGGCGTCCACACCGGCGACTCGATCACCGTCGCCCCGGCGCTGACGCTGACCGACAAAGAATATCAGATGATGCGCAACGCCTCGATCGCCGTCCTGCGCGAGATCGGCGTCGAGACCGGCGGCTCGAACGTTCAGTTCGCCGTCAACCCGAAGGACGGCCGCCTCGTCGTGATCGAGATGAACCCGCGTGTCTCGCGCTCCTCGGCCCTCGCCTCCAAGGCGACCGGCTTCCCGATCGCCAAGGTCGCCGCCAAGCTCGCGATCGGCTATACGCTGGACGAACTGGAAAACGACATCACCGGTGGCGCTACGCCGGCCTCCTTCGAGCCGTCGATCGACTACGTCGTCACCAAGATCCCGCGCTTTGCCTTCGAAAAGTTCCCGGGCGCCTCGCCGGTGCTCACCACCGCGATGAAGTCGGTTGGCGAAGTCATGGCGATCGGCCGCACCTTCGCGGAATCGCTGCAGAAGGCGCTCCGCGGTCTCGAAACGGGCCTGACTGGCCTCGACGAGATCGAAATTCCGGATGTCGAGGAAGGTGAATCCAGCCAGAACGCCATCCGCGCCGCCATTGGCACACCAACGCCGGATCGCCTGCGCATGGTCGCCCAGGCGCTGCGTCAAGGGATGAGCCCTGAAGAGGTTCACGAGGGCTGCAAGATCGACCCGTGGTTCATCGCCCAGTTCAAGGCGATCGTCGACATGGAAGCCCGCATTCGCGAGCACGGCCTGCCTGCTGACGCAACCAACCTGCGCGCGCTCAAGGCGATGGGTTTTTCCGACGCCCGCCTGGCAACGCTATCCGGCAAGCGCCCGAAGGAAGTGGCTGAACTGCGCAACAGGCTGAACGTCCGACCGGTCTTCAAGCGCATCGATACCTGCGCCGCCGAATTCGCCTCGCCGACCGCCTACATGTACTCGACCTACGAAACCCCGTTCGTCGGCGTTGCCCGCTCGGAAGCTGACGTTTCCAACCGCAAGAAGGTCGTCATCCTTGGCGGCGGTCCAAACCGTATCGGCCAGGGCATCGAATTCGACTATTGCTGCTGCCACGCCGCCTTCGCCTTGAGGGATGCCGGCTATGAAGCGATCATGATCAACTGCAACCCGGAAACGGTCTCGACGGACTACGATACCTCCGATCGCCTCTATTTCGAGCCGCTGACGGCCGAGGATGTCATCGAGATCCTGCGTGGAGAGCAGGAAAAGGGCGAAGTGGTTGGCGTCATCGTCCAGTTCGGTGGCCAGACCCCGTTGAAGCTTGCAGAAGCACTCGAAAAGAACGGCATTCCGATCCTCGGTACGGCACCCGACATGATCGACCTCGCCGAAGACCGCGACCGCTTCCAGAAGCTCTTGATGAAGCTCGATCTCAACCAGCCGAACAACGGCATCGCCTACTCCGTCGAGCAGGCCCGCCTAGTCGCCACCGAAATCGGCTTCCCGCTGGTCGTGCGCCCGTCCTATGTTCTCGGCGGCCGCGCCATGCAGATCATCCACTCGGAATCGATGCTGCAGACCTACCTGCTCGACACGGTTCCCGAACTGGTGCCTGAGGACATCAAGCAGCGCTATCCGAACGACAAGACCGGCCAGATCAACACACTTCTCGGCAAGAACCCGCTGCTGTTCGACAGCTACCTCAGCAACGCCATCGAAGTCGACGTCGACTGCCTCTGCGACGGGACAGACGCTTATGTCGCCGGCATCATGGAGCATATTGAGGAAGCCGGCATTCACTCCGGCGACTCGGCCTGCTCGCTGCCGCCGCGCACCCTGTCGAACGAGATGGTCGACGAGCTCGAGCGCCAGGCGAAGGCCATGGCCAAGGCGCTGAATGTCGTCGGCCTGATGAACGTGCAGTTCGCCATCAAGGACGGCACCGTCTACGTTCTCGAAGTGAACCCGCGCGCCTCGCGCACGGTACCCTTCGTCGCCAAGACCATCGGTGCGCCGATCGCCAAGATCGCGGCGCGCGCCATGGCTGGCGAAAAGCTCGATGCGGCGTTTGCCGCCTACGGCGAAAAGCCCGATCCGCGCAACCTCAAGCACATTGCCGTCAAGGAGGCCGTATTCCCCTTCGCCCGCTTCCCCGGCGTCGACACCCTGCTCGGTCCGGAAATGCGCTCGACCGGCGAAGTCATTGGCCTCGATACCGATTTTTCGCTGGCCTTCGCCAAGTCGCAGCTCGGCGCCGGTGTCGAACTGCCGCGTGAAGGCACCGTCTTCGTTTCGGTCCGCGACGAGGACAAGCCGCGCGTTCTGCCGGCCATCCGCGTTCTCGTCGGCGAAGGCTTCAAGGTCCTGGCAACCGGCGGCACGCAACGCTTCCTGGCTGAAAACGGCATCGAGTCGACGAAAATCAACAAGGTCCTGGAAGGACGTCCGCACATCGAAGATGCCATCCGCAACCGCCAGGTTCAGCTCGTGATCAACACGACCGACGGCAACAAGGCGATCTCCGACTCGAAATCACTTCGCCGCGCAACGTTGATGCAGAAGGTGCCCTACTACACGACAATGGCCGGCGCCGAGGCAGCCGCCCAGGCAATCAAGGCGCTGCGTGCAGGCAACCTCGAAGTCCGCCCGCTGCAGAGCTATTTCTGAGCCAAAAACGACCGAAAGTTGCGCTGAAACCGCCCGGATGCCGCCATTGCTGCGATGCATCCGGAGCGGTTCGTGGTCCACCCGATGCCGACGGGCGACATCCGGATCGCGACCACATCTGTCTCTTCGGCTTCAGTCGCGGTGACTATGCGGCGCGCGTCCTGGCAGGCTTCATCCATGCCTTTGGCTTGACAGCCGGATGCCATTTATTTTCCCCTGAGCGACCGGGGCTTCATTCCGGACGATGCGCTGATCCATATCTCGCTCAAGGAGCGCAAGGATGCGCGTTCCTGTTGTCCACCGAACCCACCCGCAGACCCTCATTTCGTTCCCTAGCCGCTTGGTTCATTTCCTGCGATCAAGCAGTCAAACCCTTGATCCGGCTGTTGCCTTCGTTATGACGACGGCATGCACAGACGCATCGCGTCGTCGCAGTGAATACGAATTTTATGGAAATCGCCGGTGCCGATCTGCTATAAGCCGAGTAACTAGGATTGTTGCACGGTTCCGAAGTTCGCCTTCGGGACCTGTTTTCTTTTGTGTCTGCGGCTAAGTAGACGCGGGGAGTGAAGGACAGAGAAATGGTTGATAAGGTACCGATGACACAGGGTGGTTTCGTCAAGCTGCAGGAAGAGCTGCGCTGGCGTCAGCAGGAAGAGCGCCCGCGAATCATCGAAGCGATCGCAGAGGCGCGCGCGCACGGCGACCTTTCCGAAAACGCTGAATACCATGCCGCAAAGGAAGCGCAGAGCCACAACGAAGGCCGCATCAGCGAACTTGAAGACCTGACCGCACGCGCCGAAGTCATTGACCTGTCCAAGATGTCTGGCGACAAGATCAAGTTTGGCGCCAAGGTGAAGCTCGTCGACGAGGACACCGACGAAGAGAAGACCTATCAGATCGTCGGCGACCAGGAAGCCGATGTTAAGGCCGGCCGTATCTCCATCTCCTCTCCGATCGCGCGTGCGCTGATCGGCAAGGAAGTCGGCGACTCCATCGAGGTCAATGCACCCGGCGGCTCCAAGGCTTACGAAGTTCTTTCCATTTCTTGGGGCTGATTAACCCGTGGAAGGTCGCGGCCAACCGGCTATCATCAATGTCAGTGACGTCGAGATTATTGCGCCGAACTTCAAGAAACGGCTCTCAGGCGTCACCTCCACCATCATTCAGTTGATCCCGGTCCAGCGCGCACTCGGCGAGAAGATTGCGGCTCTAGGACCGGGTCTTCCGGCATCTTTGCCGCACATTCGCTTTGGCGACCTGCCGAAGCTTTGGCGCGCCCCCCGCAGCCGGCCCTTCCGCATATGGCACGCCCGCCGCAACATCGAGATGCTTCCGGCCATCCTGATGCGCGATGTCCTGCGCATGCCCTTGAAGATCGTCTTCACCTCGGCCTCTCAGCGCCGCCATTCCGGCTGGACGAAATGGCTGATCTCGAAAATGGACGCCGTGATCGCAACCAGCGGAAAAACGGCCGATTATCTCGAGGTGCCGAACACCGTCGTTCTGCATGGCATAGACACGACCCGTTTTTCCCCGAGCGACGATAAGGCCGGAGCCAAGCGAGGCCTTGGTCTCGACGCGACGAAGAAAATCGCCGGCTGCTTCGGCCGCGTTCGCCATCAGAAGGGAACGGACCTTTTCGTCGACAGCATGATCCGCCTGCTGCCGACCCGACCGGACTGGATCGCTATTATTGCCGGACGTGCGACCACGCAGCACCTCGAGTTCGAGAAGGAACTGAAGGCGCGCGTCGCTGCCGCCGGCTTGGTCGATCGCATTCTCTTCGTCGGCGAACACACCAATATCAATGACTGGTATCGGACGCTCGACCTTTTCATTGCTCCGCAACGCTGGGAAGGTTTTGGTCTGACGCCGCTCGAAGCCATGGCAACCGCCGTCCCCGTGGTCGCCACTGACGTCGGTGCGTTTGCGGAACTGCTGTTAACCGGCGCCAACGAAACCGGCGTCATTGTCGCGCGCGACGATCCGGACGCAATGGCTCAAGCTGCGGGCCTTTTCATGGACGACGACGGCCGCCGGCAACGGGCATCGGCCTGCGCGCGAATCCACGCGATGAATGTCTTCAGCATCGAAGGGGAAGCCCGGAAAATCGGTGCCGTCTATCGATCGCTTTGAGCGACGCCTCAAGGTTTGCGGTTGAAGAGCTCAAGGTAGGCGTTGGCAACCGCTTCTTCGGAGAACTGCTTCATCAGCGTCTCGCGTCCGCCTAAAGCAACCTTTGCGGCCAGGTTCGGGTCGTTGATCAGCCGTTCGATGGCGTGCGAAAAACCATCGGTATCTCCGATTTCGGCGAGAAGCCCATTGTCGCCATCCCGCATGAACCACGAAGGTCCTTCGGAACGGCTGGAAACGACGGGCTTGCCCTGCGCCCAAGCTTCCAGAATGACATTGCCAAGCGGTTCGTGGTTTGACGGCATGACAAAGATATCGGCAGCCGCCACGAAAGGTCGCGTATCCCTCTGCCAGCCGAGAAAACGCACACGCTCCGTGACGCCGAGATCCGCCGCTATCGTCTTGACGTTTTCCAGCTCCTCGCCTTCTCCGGCGAGCCACAAATAGACGCCCGGAAGCTTCGCAACCGCCGCCGTCAGCAGCCCAAACTCCTTGCGTGGCACGAAACGGCCCATCGACATCACAACAGGCGCATCCGCTGGCGTGGCGAATGCAGCACGGTCGATCGGGGCAACCTGTTCGGCACTCGTGAAGTTCGAAATCACCTCGACTGCGCGCGTCCATCCTAGCTTGCGCACGTGCTCGGCGATGCCGGGCGTGTTGCAGACAAGAATGTCGGAGTTCTTGAAGTATCTGAGATTGGTCGGGTAGTCCCCAAGCCGGGAGATCTTGATGCATCCTTTGTAGTTCGGCATCAACTCGCTCGCGCGAGGTGCCCAGGCCATGATTGCATCCGGCCGAACCCATCGCGCATTGAGAGCAACCCTCAGCGGCAGCAAAACGCGATCCAGGGACAGATTGCGGAAGTTGCTTTCAAAGATCCTGACCGAGGCCGGCATATCCTTGCGCCAGATCCGACCGGGTCGGATGACGGCGCTCTGCTCGACATTGCGCCGAGCCAGGGCATTGACAAGGTGAACGAAGAACCGCTCGGCTCCCCCATCCTTGCCGAAGTGGAAGTGCATCACCCTCACGCTTCACTCTTCCCGGTTTCAAACAAGCGGATATAGGCTTGCGTGATGGCCTCCTCGGAAAACCGATTGGTGAGCGTGTCTTGGCCGCCTTCGATCAAGGCAGCCCGCAAGCCCGGCTCATCGCGAAGGCGGGCAATTGCCTTGGCGAGCCCCTCGACGTCGCCGCAATCGACCATCAACGCATCCTTGCCATCAGTCATCACCCAGCTCGGTCCCTCGGCACGAGAGGAGATGGTGGGTTTCCCCGCCCCCCAGCCCTCGAGGCACACATTGCCAAGTGGCTCGTGAAGCGACGTCACGGTGAAGACATCGGCGGAGGCGAGATAGGCATAGGCATTGGTCTGCCATCCGGCAAACCGTACGCGGTCGCGCAGGCCGAGCTCATCGGTAAGTTTTTCAAGGTTCTCGCGTTCCGGCCCATCGCCCAGCAGCCACAGGTATGCGTCCTGGGTTCTCGCAATCGCCTTGATCAGGACGTCAAAGCCCTTCCGCTTTACGAAGCGTCCCATGCCGATCACCACGAACGCGTCTGCGGGCGTCTGTAGCGCCTCCCTGGCGATTGGCTTGCTCGGGACCGAACGCGTAAAATTGGCGATCACCTCGACACCACGCGTCCAGCCGAGTTCCCGCACACGCTTGGCGATATCAGGCGTGATACAGATCAGCGTTTCAGAATTGCGGTAGTAGTCGAGGTGTTCGGGATAGTCTCCGAGCCGCGAAATGCGTCTGGCGTTCTTGTATCGCGGCATGAAGCGGCTCGCGCGCAATTGCCAGGACATGATCACGTCGGGCTGAAAATCGTTCAATATGCCGCGCATCCGCGCCCACAAGACAAAACGGGAGAGCGAAATACGCCGGAACGTACCCTCATAGACCGCACCGCAGTTTTCTATGTCCTTGCGCCAGCTGCGATCGGGGCGAATGAGCGCACGCTGCTCGATACCGCGCTCGTGGAGGGCATTGACCAAGTTGACAAAGAAGCGCTCTGCTCCGCCCTCCTTGCCGAAATGAATATGCATCACTTTCATTGCGATCCGACCTCAATGCCTTCCTGCGTCGTCAAAGCTCGGGTGCCGCTCTGCGGCCTGACGTTGGTACAGCTTCGCTTGGGTGAGAAAGGCGTACACAGCGCCGGTCATTGCCTCGATAAAGCCCGACGGCCCGCAGCGCCATAGCCCGTTGTGGAAATACAGGCGCAGGAAATAGAGCGGCGGGCTGAAAATCAGCCTGGCGAACGTCGTCCCCTCGCCCAAGGCAAAGTGCTGATCGGCCTTCAGAGTCGAATACTTATTCTCTTTCAGGATTTGCTCATCGATGATCAGTGGCCGATAATGAAGGAGGCTCCCGGAGTTCGCATCCCCGACACGCCCGGTCGGCACGATGCCTTCGTGAACGGTTTGCGTGAGATCATACGCACCTCTGCCTTTGCGGATGAGCCGCAGGTTCTTTCGCTCGTGCACATGCTCGGGCGTGTAGCCGTAGCCGATCAGATAGGGGCGACGCGCCACGCGCCACCCGACAATATCGTCGGGAGCGGCAACCAGCTCCGGCAAAAGTTTCCGCAGGGGCGCATCGAGCCGCTCATCGGAATCAATATTCAAGCGCCAGGGCTGGGTACACTGATCGAGGGCGAATTGCTTCTGCCCCGCATAACCGCGCCAGGTCTCGTGAAACAGCCGGATCGGCCAGCCCTTGTCGATATAGGATTGAAGCAGAGCGACCGTGCCGTCCGTCGAACCGGAGTCGACAACGACGATTTCCGCACACTTATCGAGACTTTCGATGCAATTGCCGAGATACGTCTCTTCGTTCTGGCAAATGATGAACGCGGAAATGGGCAACTTGTTCATAGATAGTCTTCGCATCTTCATCCGCAGCGGACGGCCCAGCAAAACGCCTCTCATAAGGCATAAGCCGTTCCATTCATAGAGCTTCGCTTCCAGCTCTTTGCCGCTCAGACTTCGACCAGGCCGGCGCGCTTGACCTGTCGGATCGTCAGCATCGTGCGCACGGTATCCACGTGCTCGTTGGCCGTCAGCACCTCGATCACGAAGTCCTGGAACCGCGTCAGGTTCTCAGCAACGCAATGCAGCAGGAAGTCGCTGTCGCCGGACACCATCCAGGCCTGTCGCACCAGCGGCCACTGCGCCGTTGCGGCGGCAAAGGCCTTGAGGTTGGCCTCCGACTGATGCTTCAGACCAACCATGCAAAAGGCGACCAGATCGAAGCCCAGCTTCGGACTGTTCAGCATCGCATGATAGCCTTCGATGACGCCGGTCTCTTCGAGCTTACGCACGCGGCGAAGGCATGGCGGCGCCGAAATGCCGACGCGGTCGGCCAGCTCGACATTGGTCATGCGGCCGTCGGCCTGTAGCTCACGCAGTATCTTTATATCGATGGCATCGAGTTCGGCGCGCAGCACAATCCTGCCCTTCCTTTAATTCATGATCGCCAGCTTCTATATAAAGCGACGGAATTCGCAAGAAAGTTTCACCTCGGCGATGGATTGTTGCACGCCGCGCCGAGAAAGCCTTGTTGGTAACGCAAGGCTGCCCTTGAATAAAAGCACTGGACGTTCATAAATGGCGGATGGATCGCGAAACGGCCTCATTCGCCTCTTAGCCGCCGCCCTCCCGACAGTCGAAAAGGAAATACCCATGTCCGCCCGCCATACCAAGGTGCTCATTATCGGCTCCGGCCCTGCCGGCTACACGGCTGCCGTCTATGCAGCCCGTGCAATGCTGAAGCCCGTGCTGATCGCCGGCATGGAGCAAGGCGGACAGCTGATGATTACGACTGACGTGGAGAATTATCCA
Source organism: Rhizobium sp. LjRoot258 (assembly GCF_964254185.1). Classification (NCBI taxonomy): domain Bacteria; kingdom Pseudomonadati; phylum Pseudomonadota; class Alphaproteobacteria; order Hyphomicrobiales; family Rhizobiaceae; genus Rhizobium; species Rhizobium sp. LjRoot258. The sequence goes on from NZ_CAXUST020000001.1 coordinate 2,425,070, forward strand.
GGTTTTGCCGATCCTATCCAAGGACCATGGCTGATGGACCAGATGCTGCAGCAGGCAAAACATGTCGGCGCAGAGATCGTCAACGACATCGTCACCGAAGTCGAGATGAACCAGCGTCCGTTCGTGGCACGCACCGATAGCGGCCAGGTCTGGACTGCTGATACGTTGATCATCGCAACCGGTGCCAAAGCGAAATGGCTGGGTATCGAAAGCGAGCAGCATTTCCAGGGCTTCGGCGTCTCGGCCTGTGCGACCTGCGACGGCTTCTTCTACCGGAACAAGGATGTCATCGTCGTCGGCGGTGGCAACAGCGCCGTCGAGGAAGCGCTCTACCTCTCCAACATCGCGAAGTCGGTGACGGTCGTGCACCGCCGCGACATCTTCCGTTCGGAAAAGATCCTGCAGGAACGTCTGTTCTCGAAGGAAAACATCAAAGTGCTCTGGAACACCGAAGTGGCCGAAATTACCGGCACGCCGGCCAAGCCGCCGATGCCGCCGTCCGTTACGGGGGCCCGCCTGCGTGACACACGCACCGGTGCGATCACCGAGGTTGCCGTCGACGGCGTCTTCGTTGCGATCGGCCACGCGCCGGCCACCGAGCTTTTCAAGGGCAAGCTGAAGCTGAAGGACAATGGCTACCTCTGGACCGCGCCGGACTCGACGGCAACCAGCCTAGAGGGGGTTTATGCCGCCGGTGACGTGACCGACGACACCTTCCGCCAGGCGGTTACCGCCGCCGGTCTGGGATGCATGGCAGCCCTCGAAGCCGAACGATATCTGACGGGCCATATGCCCGTCGCCGTTGCCGCGGAGTAGGATCGGCTATGAGGGGTGGGGGAATGCCATTGGATTGGGACAAGCTGCGTATTTTTCACGCAGCTGCCGAAGCGGGTTCGTTCACGCATGCGGCGGATAAACTGCATCTGTCCCAGTCCGCGATCAGCCGCCAGGTCAGCGCGCTCGAGCAGGACGTCGGCACCAAGCTTTTCCACCGCCATGCGCGCGGTCTGATCCTGACGGAACAGGGCGAACTGCTCTATCGCACCGCTCACGATGTGCTGCTGAAGCTCGAAACGGTGAAGATGCAGCTGACCGAGACGACGGAAACGCCGACCGGAAAGCTGCGCGTGACCACGACGGTCGGCCTCGGTCAAGGCTGGCTGACGGACAAGATCCAGGAGTTCATGCAACTCTATCCGGATGTCCAGATTCAGCTGATCCTCGACAACGAGGAAGTGGATGTGAACATGCGTTACGCCGATTGCGCCATCCGCCTGCGCCAGCCGGTGCAATCGGACCTGATCCAGCGCAAGCTCTTCACCGTTCACATGCACGTCTATGCGGCCCCCTCTTACATCAACCGGCATGGCGAGCCGCAGACGGTCGAAGATCTCGACAACCATCGCATCATTACATTCGGTGAGCCCGCGCCGAGCTACCTGCTCGACGTCAACTGGCTGGAAGTCGCCGGACGCTCGTCCGACAACAAGCGCATCCCACATCTGCAGATCAACAGCCAGACCTCGATCAAGCGCGCGTGCCTGCTCGGGATGGGCATCGCCTGCATGCCCGACTACATCGTCGGACGCGACCCTGGCCTCATCCAGCTGCCGATCAACGCCGACGTGCCGTCGTTCGATACCTATTTCTGCTATCCCGACGAAATGAAGAATGCCGCGAAGCTGAAGGCTTTCCGCGACTTCATTGTCAGCAAGGCGCGCAACTGGAACTTCTAGTTGCCTCACTCGGAAATACAAGCCGTGCAATATATGCATGTCTGGCATGCATAAAATGGGGTTGCCGTTTGCTCATTAAAACACCATATCGCACATAGCTGATGCACATGGTGGCTTTTCCTCCCAGTTCCACCGCATTGGCTGTTCCCCTCTGGAGGTTTTGACCTTCACACCTATAAAGGGCCCCGATCTTTCGGTGGCCCTCTTTTTTTGCCCGATTCTTTCGCAATGCAGCAGAAAATTGTGCAGCGCATAGCAGGCATGCGCAAACATGCATTGAAATCTGCCTCTCAAAGCATCATATCCCACTCAGTTGATGCATTTCGTGGTTTCTCTCCCAGTGCCACCGCGTCAGCTGTTCCCCTCTGGAGGTTTATTGACCTTCACACCTTTAAAGGGCCCCGATCTTTCGGTGGCCCTCTTTTTTTGCCCAAAATTTAGCCAGGCCGGGAAATGCAACCATTCACGCCGTCGTGACTTGCATATCGAAAACGAGCAATCCATATATCGCCTACAGACGATTTATAGTTCGAAGAACGGCGATGGAAAAAGACGAAATTCTGAAGGCGATCGCCCATCCAACACGGATGGAAATCCTGAACTGGCTGAAGAATCCCGAGGCGCACTTTTCCTCGCAGGAGCATCCGCTTGAGATGGGCATATGCGCCAGCCAGTTCGAGCGCTGCGGCCTATCGCAATCGACCGTCTCGGCGCATCTGGGGACGCTGAGCCGAGCCGGCCTCGTGACGACAAGACGCGTCGGCCAATGGATCTTCTACAAGCGCAACGAGGAGACCATCGCGGCTTTCCTCAATCAACTCGCCAAGGATCTGTAGGATGTCGGTCGCCTCTGCGCTGCCCTGGCTCAGCGCCTGGTTTCGGCATGATCAGCGCGAAGCGACTGCCGGACTATTTTCCAACACGGGCTCCGATGCACCTCGCACCGCCTGCGGCGGCCGCCGCTGATCGGGCGCATTGCAACAGCCCTCACCCATCCCTTTGCCGAATCGCAGGTGCGTCCGCCTCGGCCGAGTGATCTTCCCGCAGCAAGAAAGGACTCCCATGAGCAAGCTTTTCGAACCGACAAAGGTTGGCGACATTACCCTTAAGAACCATATCGTGATGGCGCCGCTCACGCGCAACCGCTCGCCGGGCGCCGTTCCGAACGACCTCAACGTCGAATACTACCGCCAGCGCTCAGGGGCTGGGCTGATCGTCACCGAGGCAACGGCCATTACCCATCAGGGCCAGGGCTACGCAGATGTTCCCGGCCTCTACTCCAAGGAAGCAATCGACGGCTGGAAGCGAGTGACCGATGCCGTACATGCGGCAGGCAGCAAGATTGTTGTCCAGATGTGGCATGTCGGCCGTATCTCACACACGACGCTGCAGCCGAACGGTGGCAAGCCGGTCTCCTCGACGAATACGGCCGCAAAATCCAAGACCTATCTCGTCAACCCGGACGGTACGGGAAGCTTCGTACCGACGTCTGAGCCGCGCGCCCTCGAAACATCGGAAATCCCGGGCATCGTTGAAGACTATCGCAAGGCAGCGCGCGCCGCGATCGAGGCCGGCTTCGACGGCGTCGAGATCCACGCCGCGAACGGTTATCTGATCGACCAGTTCCTGCGCTCCGGCATCAACGACCGCACGGATCAGTACGGTGGCTCTGTCGAAAACCGCGCACGTTTCCTCTTTGAAGTCGTCGATGCGATCACCGCCGAGATCGGCGCTCGCCGCACCGGCATCCGCATTTCACCTGTGACGCCGGCAAACGACTCCTCCGACCCGCATGCACAGTCCATCTTCACCTACGTGGTCGAAGGCCTGGCAAAGTATGACCTCACCTACATCCACATCGTCGAGGGCGCGACCGGAGGTGATCGCAACTATCAGCAAGGCGACAAGCCCTTCGACTACAAGGCGCTCCGCAACGCCTACGAAAAGGCTGGTGGCAAGGCGAGCTGGATGGTCAACAACGGCTATGACCGCGACATGGCGATCGACGCCGTAGAGAGCGGCCGCGCCGACCTCGTCGCGTTCGGCAAACCGTTCATCTCCAATCCCGACCTCGTCCAGCGCCTCAAGGACAACGTGTCCCTCGCCGGACTCGACCAGGCAACGCTGTATGGTGGCGGTGCCACGGGATATGTAGACTATCCAACGCAAGTGAAGGCCGCTTGAGCGTGCAAACGCCAACGGAGATCCCGCCATCGGCATCCCGCCATCGGCGGGATTTCCTTTTTTCCAGCGCCCCGGTAGCATGACGCCATGTTCTTATCGCACATCAAGCGCTGGCGACTTTCCGTCGACGGCGAACCGACCATCACCCATTCCAGCCACCTGTTGCCCGTTCTCTGGGACGGCAAACCCGCGATGCTGAAAATCTCCAGGGATGAGGCCGAGCGGGCAGGCGGCGCGCTGATGCAATGGTGGGACGGCGTCGGCGCAGCCAGGGTGTACGCGCACGACAGCAAGGCCGTTCTGCTCGAGCGCGCGATGGGGCACCGCTCGCTTCTGGCCATGGCAATGGACGGCGCCGACGATACGGCAACCCGCATCATTTGCAGCACTGTTGCAAAGCTTCACGCCCCGCGCCAACAACCCCAGCCCGAGCTCATTCCGCTTGCCCGCTGGTTTCGCGACCTCGCCCCGGCGGCAGAAGTCCATGGCGGCATACTGGCCCGGTGCAACCTGATTGCCGCAAGACTGCTTGCCGACACCGGCGATCCCGTCGTCCTGCACGGCGACATTCACCACAGCAACATCCTCGATTTCGAACAGCACGGGTGGCTGGCAATCGACCCCAAAGGCCTCATCGGCGAACGCGGTTTTGACTACGCCAACATCTTCGTCAACCAAGACCTTCCGACAACAGGCACTCCCGGCCGCCTGCGAAGGCAGCTTGGCATCGTCGCGACCGAGGCAGGGCTTGAGCCGAAACGCCTGCTGCAATGGATTGCTGCCTATTCGGGCCTGTCAGCTGCCTGGTTTCTCGGCGACGGATCGACGGAACTGGCCGAAAGTCCACTCGCTGCGGCGCGCATTGCGCTAGCCGAACTGCAGCAGGGCTAGGCGCGCCATCCATCCAGCGCGCCGTGCTCGGATCCTGGCGTCGGACGCCCTGCCGGAGCGAGGCCGGTACAGCGAAGAAACGCCATGATGCCGCAATCGGTCGGAAGAAGCGTTGGCGTTACGCCTCTTTGATTTTGCGCGCTTTCGCCTTGGCGGGCGCGTTCTTCTTCAAGTTGTTCTTGTTGTAGTCGATAGCGGCCCGGACGAGTTTCTTCAGTGCGGACTCATTGATGTCATCGCCCTCGAGGAAATCGATGGCGCGACGCGCGTTGCCGTCGAGGCCCGCATTGAAGAGCTTATCAGGATCCGGGATGTTCGCCCCATGAGCAAAGGTAAGCTTCACCTTTCCCTTGTGCGCGTTGGCCACGGCGATCATTCCGTCGCGGGACCAGACCGGGCTTCCCATCCACTTCCATTCCTCGGTTATCTCCGGGTCGACCTCGAGAATGGTCTTACGGACACTGGCGAACGTCTTGCCGCGCCAGTCTGAGATTCCTTCGATCAATTGATCAATGCGTTGCGATGCATCCATTGTATCCAATTCCTCCAATTCCAACCTTGCGGCTCGCCAATCCTAGAACGATGAGATCTCGTACCGGCTCTCACATTCGTTCACCAGGCAACCGACTTGCCTGTCTCACCCAGTCGGCGAACTGAGCCTCATCGAGCTGGTCGTCCTCACGGATATCGAGGTAACGCACCTCCTTCTGTTTTGACACCCCTGGGGGCATCGGCTCCAGAGAGCTGCCGCGGAAGAAAGCCACCTTGATGTACTTGGTGAAGCAGTGAAAGCTCAGGAACCAGCCCTCCCCCTTGATGCCGTAGAACGGCGAGTTCCATTTGACTGCCTTATGGACGTCGAGCACGGTTCGCACGATGAGCGCATCCAGGCGGCGTCCAAGGTCGCTTTTCCAGCCTGGCATGGCGGCGATGTAAGCCTGTACGGGCGCATCGCCTTCGGCTTTGGCGATCTGGGGATTGCCGCCTGAAAGCAGTGTCGGCCTGGTTCCACGCGCGGTCTTGGTCATTGCTCCATCCTCTTGAGCCGACCGTGGATATGGTCGCTCTTTGAATTGGCGGCTTTTCTCACGCGTGCGCCGCGACGCAAGCAACGGCGACATGCTCGACATCAAAGGCTATCCGCAGATGCCTTGGCAATGCAACCCTAAACAGGTCCTAGCGGACTGCTTGCACCAAAGCGCGTGCTTCGCTCGCCGGCGCTGGTGTCGGCAGGCAGCCGAGCGAAACCAAGGAGGCGCGAACAGCCTCGTCGATCGGCGTGTTCGGCTCGCTGCCGAGCTCGCAGACCAATCGTTCATTCGACATCCGCAGCGGTTCCTGCCAGAGATAACGCATCTCCTTCAGTTCACGCATAAAGGTGACGAACGGGGCGGCCAGCGGCACGATCCACCAGGGAAAGGCCTGCGTCTTTATTGCGTTGCCGGCCACCCGCTTGATGGCAGCCACCATCTGGCAGCCATCGGCGTCCCAGAAGCCGTCCATGTGATAGACGGCAAACGATGGCAGGCGGTCAGCGCATTCGACGAGACGGACCATCGTTTCTGCAACATCAGGCAGATAGGCCCATTGATGCCCGACACCGTGCCGCGCCGGGTTCTTGACGGCGTTCACCGGCTTTCCCGGTGTGACCATGCCCTGCGAGAACCAGCTGTTGGCGGCCCCCGGCCCGAAAAAATCGCCGGCGCGTACAATGATGACCGGTACGCCGGTGCGCGAGGCGACCTCCAGTCGCCTTTCCATCTCGACGCGGATCGCTCCCTTCTTCGTGACAGGGTGTTGCGGGCTGTCTTCCTCAAGGACCGGAAAGGCATCCGGTCCGAAATTATAGACGGTACCCGGCAGAACGATGCGCGCGCCAAGCGAACGCGCGGCTGCGATGGTGTTGTCGAGCATCGGAAGGACGAGCTTGTCCCAATCGCGATAGCCCGGCGGATTGACTGCGTGAACGATAAGGCTGGCGCCTTGCGCCGCGGTCATGAGATCGTTGGCGTGCATCGCATCGCCTTGCACCCAATCGAAGTCGGGCGCTTTCGCGCGGGCCTTTGCTGCATCCCGGTTCAGCGCCCTCACGCGCCAACCGCGTGCGGCGAGCTTCCGAGCGACCTCGCCTCCGATCCCGCCTGTTGCACCGAGCACCAAAGCAACCTGCCCATTGAGTTCAGTCATGATGGTCTCCGTCAAGTTCGACTGAACCGATCATGCCCGCATGTCGACATAAACAAAATTGACGAAATTCGTAGGGCCGATATACATAAATACATGAGCAGAGAACCGGACTGGCATTTCTACCGAACGCTGTTGGCCGTGCTGGACCACGGATCGCTTTCGGCGGCAGCGCGTGAATTGGGCCTGACGCAGCCGACGGTCGGGCGGCACATCGATGCGCTGGAGGACGCAATAGGCTCGCAGCTCTTCGTCCGCTCACCGAACGGTCTTTTGCCGACCGATGCAGCGCTTGAATTGAAGCCTTATGCCGAAACGCTCGCGGCGACATCCGCCGCCCTGCTGCGAACGGCGTCGGGGCATCGCGAGCGCGTTGCCGGCACAGTCCGCATAAGTGCCAGCGAGGTCATCGGTGTCGAGGTTCTACCGCCGATCCTCGCAGAGCTGATGGCGGCCCATCCCGAGCTCAATATCGAGCTCTCGGCGTCCGACGCCATCGAGGACCTTCTCAATCGGGAGGCAGATATCGCCGTACGGATGGCAGAGCCGGCACAGGATCAGCTTCACGTCCGCCGCATCGGAGAGATACCGCTCGGCTTTCACGCCCATCGTCGCTACCTCGAGCAACACGGCATGCCGCAGGAGATCGCCGAGCTGGCAGGACACCGCCTTGTCGGCTTCGACCGACAGACAGCCTATATCCGGACCATGATGGCGCGCTTTCCATTGCCGGACGGCCTCGCCTTCGCTTTCAAGAGTGATAACCCGCTGGCGCAGATTTCGGCAATTCGCGCCGGCTTGGGAATTGGAATCTGCCAGACCGGCCTTGCAGCGCGGGAGCCGGATCTGCTGCCGGTCCTGCCGGAGCTTTTCCGGATACCTCTCGACACTTGGGTCGTCATGCACGAGGGGATCAAAACGGCACGCCGCTACCGCGTCACATTTGACGCACTGGTAGGCGGCCTGATGAATTACGTGAAGGGAACGGCGCGCAAGCACCCGGGCTGATCATCGCTTGGACGATGAACCGGATGCTCATGCGCGAGGCGAGGCTTCGCTGGAATGGCTTTTCCAGGTGCCGTCGACCACCTCGGTCTCCGGCCGGTCTCCACCTTCGGCATATTCCTCATGCCATTTACCCTTGTCATCCTGCCAGCTGATCTCCGCGGAATCACCGCCAACCTGCTGTTCGGCCGCAACGATACGGGCTGCTTCGAGCGCCTCGGAGTGTGTCGGGAATGCTTCCGAATAGACATTGCCCAGCCGGTAGGCCCAGCCCCCGTCGTGAGGAACGACCTCGTAGACCACCTTGACCATGCGTCTCACTCCACTTCTTCTTGTTTCGCGCTCGAATACTGACCGGATTGCATCCAGTTCTGCGCGGGCCGCATTGCAAGAGACGAGAGGGCGCCGCGATGTGCTTCCGGCTGACCGATGGGGTAGTATTCCATTAAATTCTCAAGACTGCAAACGCGCTCCCTCCCCGCGCTTGCTTGCCATGCAAAATCATCGCTTTAGACTTGTCCGATGAATCAAGATCGGAGCTTTCCGTGGATATCGTGTCGCGACTGAAAGACGAAATGTTCTTGGTATTGGCGATGATGGTCGCGGCTGTCGCCTATATCTCGGAACATGCGGTTCTTGAGATGGGGCGCGGGATATCGCTGATTGCCGCAGCCCTCCTTGTCGCCACCATCGTCTTTGCCTCGGTTCGCGTCGCCCACCATGCGGAGAACCTGGCAATCAAGGTCGGCGACCCCTATGGCACGATGATCCTGACGCTGTCGGCCGTTGCCGTGGAGGTGATCATCCTGGCGATCATGATGAGTGGCGAAAGCTCCCCCACGCTCGTTCGCGACACGATCTACGCGGCCCTGATGCTCGACATCAACGGCATCCTTGGCCTTGCCGCCCTGCTCGGAGGCTTGAAGCACGGAGAGCAGCCATACAACGACAACTCGGGAAAGACCTATGGCGTTATGATCCTCACTGCCATGGGTATTTCGATGGTCGTCCCTGAATTCGTGCCGGCGGATAAGTGGCACTTCTACTCCGCCTTCACCATCCTGGCGATGATCGCCCTCTACGGCCTCTTCCTGCGCATGCAGGTCGGAAAGCACAGCTACTTCTTCAGCTATGCCTACCCTCGCAGCGAGCGTGCGAAGGCCGATCGGCAGCAGCACTCGCGCGAGGAGCCCACGGCCGCATCGATCGCCACGATCCTGATCGGCGTGGTCATCATCGGCCTCCTTGCAGAGTTCATGGCCACTTTCATGACGCAGGGCCTGCGCCACACCGGGGCTCCCGTTGCCCTGACCGCCATCGTCGTCGCAGCGATTTCCGCGGCGCCTGAAATCCTGACGGCGCTGCGTGCGGCGCTGCGCAACCGCATGCAGGCGACCGTCAACATCGCCATGGGCGCGTCGCTGTCGACTGTCATCCTCACGGTTCCGGTGATGGAGGCGATCGCCCTCTATACCGGCCAGCCCTTCATCATGGCCATGACACCGGTCCAGACCGTCATGGTGGCGATCACGCTGATTGCGGCTGCCATCAACCTCAACGACGGCGAAACAAATGCCATCGAAGGCATGACGCATTTCATCCTCTTCGCAACGTTCCTGATGCTGTCGGCATTGGGACTTTGAACACTGGGGAATCTGTCCGATCGTTCTGTCGCTACGGCCAGGAGATCGCACCTTGCAATTCGTATGCGTGCACACCATGTCCATGGTATCGGCAGCATCTGAAACGGGCGCTGCCCTGTGCGGACGATCAGAAGCGTTCCAGCCCCAACAAAGGAGGACAGCATGTCTTCCGCCTCCAGTAGACAGTTCGTGGAAAATGCGACGTGGGAGTTTCTGCGCTTCCGCTACGGGACTTCTCTGATCAGATCGACCCCGGCAATTGCAACGCGCATCGGCACCAGGCAGCGGCTGAGTGTGTCTTCGCAGGAAATCGAAACTGCCCTGGCCAAGGATGCCAGCACCGGTGAGTGATGCTGCCGGCAGACCGCGCGACGGCGATCTTGCCGACAACGCGATCCAACAGAAGAACACGAGGCGCAATATGGCAATCGCATTTCCCAACCGCGCCAGAAGCTATGACGAAACCGCCAGGCGCATCCGCTTCCTCGGCCATGATGGTATGTTCGAGATTCGTTTCTCGATGGATATTGACGTGCTGACGAAGGGACCTTGCCCGACTGCAACATCGGAACGCGACTATCTCGCGGGATTTGACGGGCTTCGAACCCGAATTCTCGATGTCGCCAAACGCGTCTACGGTTCAAAACGACAAAATTCGATCATCCTGAAACTGACGGATTTCAGGTAGCGGATTACACCAAAGCCCCTATCGAAAACCAACCCTGAAACGAGGATCCACCGCATGCATGAACCATGGAGCAAAAGCCGCGAACGCGCAGAAGCGGCGTTCGGCTTGACTCAGACACAGATGTTGTCGCGCACGCAGGAGGCCTTGAAAATCGACGCCGTCGCTACCGCCAGAAATGAGAAGACTGCTCGACTGAGAGCGATGCGCCTTGAGCAAGAAGCGCACGCGCGGGCCGAAAAATCTCCCCCTGCAACGCCGATCAAGGAATGACCGAGGGCCACCTGCGGCGCATTTTTTACGTTGGTTTGGTCGAAGCGATCGCACCGGATCGGGCAAGAGCCTCGCCTTGCGCTACGAGGTGCGGAACATGGCGCTCCTCGCTTTGAATTCGGTAGATCTTTGATCCCAGCCGGTTGGCAAAGTCCGACCAATAAAAAAACCCGCCATCCGGCGGGTTTTTTCGCATTTTGTTCCTGAACTGCTTACTTGCAGGCGCCGCAGAAACGCTGGATGCGCTTGCAGGCTTCCTCAAGCAGCGCTTCCGAGGTCGCATAGGAGATGCGGAAGTTCGGGCCAAGGCCGAAAGCCGAGCCGTGAACGACGGCGACACCTTCGCTTTCAAGCAACTCGGACACGAAGTCCTCGTCCGTCTCGATAACCTTGCCAGAGGGTGCGGTCTTGCCGATCAGGCCGGCGCAGGATGGATAGACGTAGAACGCGCCTTCCGGCGACGGGCATGTGATGCCCTTGGCCTGGTTCAGCATCGACACGACGAGATCGCGGCGGCCTTCGAAGATCTTCTTGTTCTGAGGGATGAAGTCCTGCGTGCCGTTCAGCGCTTCGACGGCAGCCCACTGGGCGATCGACGTCGCGCCCGAGGTCTGCTGACCCTGGATCATGTCCATCGCCTTGATGAGCTGGATCGGACCTGCCGCATAGCCGATACGCCAGCCGGTCATCGCATAGGCCTTGGAGACGCCGTTCATCGTCAGCGTGCGATCGTAAAGCTTCGGCTCGACTTCGACAGGCGTGACGAACTTGAAGTCGCCATAGGTCAGATGCTCGTACATGTCGTCGGTCAGCACCCAGACATGCGGATGCTTGAGCAGCACGTCCGTCAGTGCCTTGAGTTCGGCATGCGTATAGGCAGCGCCCGACGGGTTGGACGGCGAGTTGAAGACGAACCACTTCGTCTTCGGCGTGATCGCCTTGTCGAGATCGGCCGCCTGGAGCTTGAAGTTGTTTTCCTGCGTCGCCGAAACGATGACAGGCGTACCGCCGCACAGCGCCACCATCTCCGGATAGGATACCCAGTAAGGCGCTGGAATGACGACCTCGTCGCCCGGGTTCAGGGTCGCCATGAAGGCGTTGAAAAGGATCTGCTTGCCGCCGGTGCCGACGATCGTCTGTTCCCAGGAGTATTCCAGGCCGTTCTCGCGCTTGAACTTCGCGGCGATCGCCTTGCGCAGTTCCGCAATGCCGGAGACCGGCGTGTACTTCGTCTCGCCGCGATTGATCGCGTCGATGGCTGCCTGCTTGATATTGTCTGGCGTATCGAAGTCCGGCTCACCCGCACCGAGGCCGATCACATCGCGTCCTTTCGCTTTCAGCTCGCGCGCTTTCTGGGAAACGGCGATGGTGGCTGAAGGCTTCACACGGGAAAGAGCATCGGCAAGAAAGGCCATGATATCGGTCCTATACGGTTGATTTGGGCAGAAAGCCGGGACCGGAGTTCTGCGCTAAGCTCTATGTCCAATGTAAGCAGGCATTTCAAGCGCAAAGGCGTGATGGTGCCAATGATTCTTCGTGATCAGTCGGCTCACGTGATTGTCGAACCGCGACATCGCCCAAGCGGCCCGATGAATCATTTTGCGAAGCGCTTGAACCGGTTTCTGAAGAGAGCCCGATTTACGCCCTGAAATCAAAAACTTCGCCTTTTTCAGGCTTTGCCACGAATTGGCCGCAACAAATGCCGCGGCACGCCGCAATTCGGTCGCGAGCGCGCCGAGATCGAAGCCGCATCTTGGTGCATCCGACATTGGTTAGTGAGGGCATACCATGTTTCTGGAAGACGAGTTCGTCATAAGGCGCGTTCGCGCCAGTCGCGTATCCATCTCATTGCTGGTTGCATTCGTGGCTTTCGCCGCGTCGATTCTTATGACGTTCGGGCTCGTCACGACGGTTTACGCCGAAGAAAGCCAGCAGAAGGTCGAGCAGCTCGCCGGCCTCGTGCGGCCAAACGACGTCAACAGCGGCTCCCTCCTCTTTCCCGCCAAGGAGCCCGGCTTCTTCGTCGAGGCACCGCGCCTGAAGACCGATGTGCAGATGGATGTCTCCGGCCCCATCGCGCGCGTCAAGGTCACGCAGCGTTTCCAGAACCCAAGCAAGGGCTGGGTCGAGGGCACCTACGTCTTTCCGCTGCCTGAGAATTCCGCCGTCGACGTGCTGAAGATGCAGATCGGCGAGCGCTTCATCGAGGGCCAGATCAAGCCGCGTCAGGAAGCACGCGAGATCTACGAACAGGCCAAGGCGGAAGGTAAGAAGGCAGCTCTTCTCGAGCAGCAGCGGCCCACCATCTTCACCAACCAGGTCGCCAACATCGGCCCCGGCGAAACGATTGTCGTGCAGATCGAATACCAGCAGGCCGTCCACCAATCCGGCGGCGCGTTCTCTCTACGCTTCCCGATGGTCGTCGCCCCCCGCTACAATCCGGCGCCAATCGTCCAGAGCGTGGAGTTCAACAACGGCGCAGGCTTCGCACTTGCGAACGATCCGGTGGAAAATCGCGAGCAGATCGGGGCTCCCCTTCTCGATCCGCGCGACAACGCCAAGATCAACCCGGTTGCGATCACCGTCAATCTGAAGGCCGGCTTCCCGCTTAGCGACGTGACATCCTCCTTCCACGACGTCGACATCAAAGAGGACGGAGGCCAGAACCGCATGATCTCGTTGAAGGGCGAGAGCGTTCCGGCAGACAAGGACTTCGAACTCACCTGGAGGGCTGCGCCCGGCAAGACGCCAAGTGCCGGGCTTTTCCGTGAAGTCGTCAACGGCAAGGCCTACCTGCTCGCCTTCGTCACACCGCCGGCAACGCCCGATGCATCGTCGCCCGCAGCCAAGCGTGAGGTCGTCTTCGTCATCGACAATTCCGGCTCCATGTCCGGCCCGTCGATCGAGCAGGCCAAGGAAAGCTTGGCGCTTGCCATCTCGAAGCTCAATCCCGACGACCGCTTCAACGTCATCCGCTTCGACGACACGATGACCGACTACTTCAACGGCCTCGTTGCAGCCGCGCCCGACAATCGCGAGAAGGCCATTGCCTACGTTCGCGGATTGACCGCCGACGGCGGCACCGAAATGCTGCCCGCATTGCAGGATGCGCTGCGCAACCAGGGCACCGTCGAAAACGGCGCGCTTCGCCAGGTCGTGTTCCTGACGGATGGCGCGATCGGCAATGAACAGCAGTTGTTTGCCGAGATCAGCCAGAACCGTGGCGACGCTCGCGTCTTCACCGTCGGCATCGGCTCGGCACCGAACTCCTATTTCATGACCAAGGCCGCCGAGATCGGCCGCGGTACGTTCACCCAGATCGGCTCTGCCGACCAGGTCGCTGGCCGCATGGGCGAGCTTTTCGCGAAGCTTCAGAACCCGGCCATGACCGACATCGCGGCAACCTTCGAAGGCGTCAAGGCGGAGGATATCACCCCGAGCCCGATGCCTGACCTCTACACGGGCGAGCCCGTCGTCCTGACCGCCGAACTGCCGGAAGAAAAACCCGCCGGCAAGCTCCAGATCATAGGCAAGACCGGCGTTCAGCCCTGGCGCGTCGATATGGATATCGCCAATGCCGCTGACGGCCAGGGAATTTCGAAGCTCTGGGCCCGTCGCAAGATCGACGACCTCGAAGCCCGCGCCTACGAACGCGAGGACCGAGCATCCCTCGACAAGGACATCGAGACGGTGGCGCTCGCCCATCACCTCGTCTCGCGGGTGACCAGCCTCGTCGCAGTCGACGTCACGCCGTCGCGTCCTGCCGGCGAGCCGCTTGGCTCGGCAAAGCTGCCGCTCAACCTCCCTGACGGTTGGGATTTCGAGAAGGTCGGCGGCGAGGAAGTCCGGCCCGCACCTGCCAGCGCGCCCGATCACGCGATGGCAACGCCCCAGCAGGAATTTGCGCAGCTGGCAGCATCGCGTATGGCTGCTGCCCCGACGGCGAAAGCAGCCGGGTTGATTGCCCAGAAGTCCGCGTCGGTAAAGCTGCCGCAAACGGCAACACGTGCTGACGAAAAGATTGTCCGCGGCATTGTCATGCTTCTGGCTGCACTGTTGGCGGCAAGCGGGCTTGCCGTCTGGCGCCGGCGCGTGCGCGGCGTCCTTGCAGGAGCAAAACCATGACGCCCGCCCGCTCAAGACCAGGAGTTCGAAACCAGGAAGTGGACGAGTTCGGCCCGCTTCCGACCTACCTCGAGCTCGCCATGGCAACGGCTGCGGCGAGCGCCTATGATGCAGCCCCCGAGCGCGAAAACCGCTCGCTCCTACCCAGTCTCTCGATCGTCGAGAAGGCAATTGCCGTCAGCATCGCCGTCCTGGCTCTGTACGGAGCAGCGCTGGTCGCCGATGGACTCTACATCAAGGCCAAGGCGGAATTGTCACAGATCCTCCTGAAGCGAGCCTTTGCCGCCGAACTCCGCGGCGAAGACGCCAAGCCCTGGCCCTGGGCGGATTTCACGACCGAGGCGGAGGTGACTGCGCCGCGCCTCGGCAAGCATGCCATCGTCCTGTCCGGCGCCTCTGGCGAGGCTCTGGCCTTCGGTCCCGCCTGGCTCGCCAATACGCCCCAGCCCGGCGATGAGGGAACCGCCGTCATCGCGGCCCATCGCGACACGCATTTCCGCTGGCTGAAGGATGTCAAACCGGGCGACGAAATCGAGATCACACGTCGCGACGGCAAGGTCC
Source organism: Rhizobium sp. LjRoot258 (assembly GCF_964254185.1). NCBI lineage: Bacteria > Pseudomonadati > Pseudomonadota > Alphaproteobacteria > Hyphomicrobiales > Rhizobiaceae > Rhizobium > Rhizobium sp. LjRoot258. Next base: position 2,440,357 of record NZ_CAXUST020000001.1, read on the forward strand.
TGACCTTCAAGGCGGGCGAAGGCCGCATCGTGCCATGGGATCAGAGCGGGATCGACCCGGCAGCGCAAGGTCGCCATCTCGTGCTTGCGACCTGCTGGCCTTTCGGCGCGACGGAACGCGGCCCGCTGCGCTATATCGTCGAAGCCGACCTCGTCGAGCCGCAAACGACCGGCGCGATACCATCGACAAACACAAAGCCGTTATCCCGAGCCGAATGAGGTTGAAGCGCTGTGTCCGACGCTCCACGTTGATCAGGAAGGCAATGGGACGGACCATGCGGATACTTGCAAAGCTTCACGTCGGCTTCTTTCTGGCAGCCGCGGTCTTGGCCGCCTCCCAAGGCTTGGCGGCCGATACGGTCCAGACGAAGACGGTCGAAGTTCAGGTCGATAAGATCGCGACCGGGCTCGAGCATCCCTGGGCCGTGGAGGTTCTTCCCGACGGTTCTTATCTCGTCACCGAGCGACCGGGGCGCCTGCGCATAATCCGTGACGGCAAGCTCTCCGGTCCCATTGCCGGCGTACCCAAGGTCAGTGCCCGCGGCCAAGGCGGCCTGATGGATGTTGCGCTCGCACCCGATTTCGCAACGAGCCGCAAGATATTCCTCACTGCTGCCATAAGGGCCAAGGGCGGTTCCGGCACCGAGGCCTTCAGCGCCACGCTGTCAAAGGACGGAACCAGGCTCGACGACGTCAAATCCATCTTTGCGATGAAGCGCTTCACCGGTGGCAATATCCAGTACGGTTCCCGCATCGCCTTCGCCAGGGACGGCTCGCTGTTCATCAGCATTGGAGACCGCGGCGACAGGGATCGCTCCCAGGACTGGAAGGACGATGCCGGCTCCATCATTCACATCAACGCTGATGGCAGTATTCCTGATGACAATCCTTTCAAGGACGGCGCCAAGGCGCTTGCGGAAATCTGGTCGAAAGGCCATCGCAATCCGCAGGGCATCGCCTTCGATGCCGCCGACGGCAAGCTCTATACGGTTGAGCACGGCGCCCGCGGCGGTGATGAGATCAACGAGATCGAGCCCGGCAAGAACTATGGCTGGCCGATCATCACCTATGGCCGTGATTATTCCGGCGCCGAGATCGGCGAAGGCACGGCCAAGGAAGGACTTGAGCAACCTCTTTATTATTGGGACCCGTCCATAGCGCCGGGAGCGCTCGTCATTTACCGCGGCAAGATGTTCCCCGAATGGGATGGCAATTTTCTTGTCGCGGCGCTGAAGTTCCAACTGCTTTCGCGTATGCAGCGCGACGATGGCGGAGCCTTCGTCGCCGAGGAGCGGCTATTCGACGGCTCCTATGGCCGCATGCGTGATGTGATCGTCGCGCCTGACGGCGCCCTTTTGATCCTCACGGATGAAGACGATGGTGCGTTGCTCAGGGTGTCGCGAGCACCGGCGGACAATGGCTGATGGGAAGCCTAAAGCATGTCTCCCGAAGGCGGGAACCGGCTTCGGGCCAAACACATGCGTGAAAACAAGGAACGAAAGCGCGACAAGCGAATCTCAAAGATCGCGCCGTGCTTTAGAGACCGGTGCGCAGTTCTTTTCGGATCATGAACTTTAGCCCGGACCACGTCTCGTCTATTGCGCAGACTTTTACGTCAACCAGCCCCAAAGGCAGAAAAATCGATCGCAGCACGTCTTCGGTGATTGTTGTCGGCATCCGCGCGGCTTTCTTGGGCCAGGAAATCCAGAGCATCCCGCCGGGCCTGACAACGCCGGACAAAGCCTGCGCCATATCTTCCAGAACTGGTCGGCGGGTTTCGAACACGTGCACATAGTCGAAGCGACGCTCGATCACTTCAGGGACAGCAGTTTCGACAGAGGAGAAATGGCGAAATCCTCGTAACTCAGCAATGTCAGGCACGCCGACCAGCAGTGCCGCTCGCCCTTCCTTGAGGCCAAGCTTTCGCGTGAGCGAACTGCCGGCGTACGAAGCCGGCGCAAGCGGAGCCTTTTCCTCGCGTTCCAGGGGCAATGAAACCGCTTTCGTCGTCATCCGTTTTTGCTCTCATGCATGACGCCTCGCGACAGTCTTGACCCTTGCTCCAACGAAAGGCAACTGCTAACGCTCGGCCACACCCCCTCTGCCGGCATCGAGGACGACATGACGCGCATTCAGGCGAACCTTCTTTTGTTGCTTGCAGCTGCCATCTGGGGTGGCGGCTTTGTCGCGCAGTCGACGGCAATGAAGGCGATCGGTCCGTTCTGGTTCATTGGCCTGCGCTTCATGATCGCTGCGGTGGCGGTTCTGCCGTTCATGCTGCTTGAGGCCCGCAAGGCGCCGGTCAAGACCGCGCCGCGCCACCTCAAGCTCTACCTGCTTACAGGACTTGCACTGTTTGGCGGCGCCACGACGCAGCAGATCGGCCTGCAGACGACGACGGTGACGAATTCCAGCTTCATCACCGGCCTCTACGTCGTGATCGTGCCATTGATCGCCGTTGTCTTCCTGCGCCGCTCTCCGCACTGGATCATCTGGCCCGGTGCGATCATGGCCGTATCCGGCATCTACTTGCTATCGGGCGGACAGCTGTCGGCACTGACGACGGGTGACCTGCTGACCGTCGTTTGCGCAATCTTCTGGGCCGGCCAGATCACACTGGCTGGCACCACGGTATCTCAAACCGGCCGTCCGCTTGCTCTTTCGGCCGCTCAGTTTGCCGTTACCGGCGCCTGCGCGCTCGCCGTTGCGGTCGTTATGGAGCCGATCAGCTGGGCGGCGGTATGGGCTGCGGCCCCGGAAATCCTCTATGTCGGGATCTTCTCCTCGGGTGTCGCCTTCTCGCTTCAGATCATTGGCCAGCGCTACACGACGCCATCGCAGGCAGCCATCTTCCTGTCTTCTGAAGCGCTCTTCGGCGCGTCGCTCGGCGCCCTGCTGCTTGGTGAAACCATGCCGCCGCTCGGCTACGCCGGCTGCGCACTGATGTTCACCGCCATGCTTCTGGTTGAAGTGGTGCCCGAAATAGCGCGCCGCCGCGGTTCGGGCAGACTGAAACCGAGCCCAAATTTGGGTTGAACGTCTGGAAAAGAAAAAAACTTTAGCTGTTGCGCAGTCGCGTTAACGTTGCATTTTTGGCAAAATCTGCTCCCAAACTATATTGCCAACAATATAAAGCGGGCATCCACGGCTGCTGACGAATGAAATTTTGCTCCGCGAGCGCAAAAATCCGGCCTGAAGCCACCCGCCGGCACAAACGCGTTAAAAAACTTTTGCTTGCCAAAATTTAATAATCGCAGCACTCTCACCGTGTTCGGGCATTTTGCGAGCATGGGAAGTCCTTTAAGAATGTGCGCGCCGGAGACGCTAATATTCCGGTCAGCCAGTTCCGAGAAAGCGGGCGTCAGTCCCGTGGTGAGCTTGGTTGTGCTAGAGGGGACCTTTTTCTCACATTTCAATAATTGCCTGCCAACGTCTCCGCGAGGAGGCATTATCAGTGATGCTGCCCGTGTGGATGGCGGGCGGAGATAAAAGGACCTGACGCATGGCCGAGACTGGCACTGTAAAATTCTTCAACACCGACAAAGGCTTTGGCTTCATCAAGCCGGACAAGGGCGGCGCCGACATCTTTGTACACATTTCTGCCGTTCAGGCTTCTGGCTTGGCCGGACTGACGGAGAATCAGAAGGTTAGCTTCGACACGGAGCCGGACCGCCGCGGCAAGGGCCCCAAGGCTGTCAACCTGCAGATCGCAGGCTGAGCCTCCAGCCAACGCTGTCAATTCGAGTTGAAGCCCGGCAGCGATGCCGGGTTTTGTCATTCAGCCTGTATTCAGATCGCGGCCCTTACCTTGCCATCATCAAGGTGCAGAACCGGAATCGGTTAAAACAGGGAAAGACAAATGAACAGGCTTGCGAAGACCCTCCTTTTGACGGCAACCGCTGCTGCCCTCACGGTATCATCGATCGGCGTTGCTTCGGCTGGTGATTGGCATCGTCATCACCACGGCGATGACGCGCTTGTTGGCGGCGCTGTCGGCCTTGCAACTGGTCTGATCGTCGGCTCTGCCATCGCCAGCGCGCCGCGTTATGATGAGCCGCGCTATATCGATCCGCCGGTCTATGAGCCGGAATACGAAGCAGTGCCGGTCTATCGCGCGCCCCCGCCCCGTTACTATCGTCCGGTCGCTGCCGAGGTCGAGCCTTGGACTCCGCAGTGGGAACGCTACTGCTCCTATCGCTACCGGTCGTTTGATCCGCGCAGCGGCACGTTTATCGGCAATGACGGCCGCAGCCACTTCTGCGACGCCGGCTGATCTCTGAACGCATGATCAAACACCAAGCGCCGCCACTCAGCGGCGCTTTTGTTTTTGGCGCTCAGAGCCGCTGCAGGAAGGGATTGCTGCGTCGCTCGTCACCGATCCGGCTGCCCGGCCCGTGCCCGCAAATAAAACCAACGTCATCGCCCAGCGGAAAAACCTTGTCGCGGATCGAACCGAGCAGTTGCTGGTGATTGCCACCTGGCAGATCCGTCCGACCGATGGAACCGTTGAAGAGTACGTCGCCCAGATGGGCGAAGCCTTGCGCGCGATTGAAGTAGATGACATGGCCGGGCGCGTGGCCCGGTGTGTGATACACCTCGAACTCGTGCGTGCCGAAAGAAACCTTGTCGCCATCCTTCAGCCAGCGATCCGGAACGACGTTCTGCATGCCCGGTGGCAGGCCGTACTTCTGCGCCTGCGCCTCAATCCGCTGCAACAGTGGAAGATCGTCCTCGTGCGGGCCAACGATATCGATGCCCAAGGCTTCCTTGAGCTCCTTGGCACCACCGGCATGGTCAAGATGGCCGTGCGTCAGCCAGATCGCCTTGATGTCGAGCGCGTTCGCCGTGATGGCCTCAAGGATCGCCGGCACGTCACCACCGGGATCGACCACGACGCCTTCCTTGGTCTCCGGATCGAAGAGGATCGTGCAGTTCTGCTGAAAGGGTGTCACCGGAATAATGCCGGCCTGGAGCATGCCCATGAGTGCCTCGCTTGTCTCTGTCCCCTGTCCCTATAGTCCGAAACTGCGCCGCGCGCAGCCCGCGATTTTGTTGAACGCAGCGTCAGGCCATGACTGTCAATGGCTCCTCCATTTGAGTTTCGGCCACCAGCCGCGCTGGAATTTAACACATCGATACAATCGTTTACCGGCGAAACCCACCGCAGGGGAACCTCGCCATCAGCCAAACGTTACTTGGCTGTAGAAGACAAGGAGAAACGAGATGACCCTGAAGCGAAATCTGTTCCTGGCTGGCGCGATCGTCGTGGGAAGCGCCGGTCTTGCCCAGGCGGACATGGCTGCCACGGCCATCAACGATCTGAACGTTCGTGCTGGCCCTGGTCCGCAGTACCCTTCCCTCGGCATAGCGACGCGCGGTTCCCAGGCAATTCTGGACGGCTGCATCCAGGCAAGCCGCTGGTGCCGGGTTGACGTCAATGGCGTCCGGGGCTGGGTCTATGCCGAGTATCTGCAAGTTCAACAGGGTGGCAACAGCGTCATCGTCGAGCAGCACCAAGTCGATCTCGGCATTCCTGTTGTGACCTACGAGACGACGGCAAGCGTCGCTCCCGACCCGGCCCCAGGCGACGAGTTGCTGGGACCGGTTGGTTCTGTCGAGGCCATCAGCCCGCCTGAGACGGTCACGACCTATGTTCAAACCAATCCGGCTGAGACGGTCCGCCTGCGCGGTGATGTCGTCGTCGGTGCAGCGGTGCCGGACGATGTGACATTTCAGGAAGTTCCGGACTATCAGTATCGATATGTCCGCATCAACGATCGGCCGGTCCTTGTGGATCCCGCTACCCGTCGCATTGTTTACGTCTACAACTGACTTTGACACACAACATGGAAAAGGCGCCTTCGGGCGCCTTTTTGTTCCAAGCGCAGCGTGGAAAACTTTCACGCATGGGTTGCTCTCCATTCCACTCTACATTCAATCATGATAAAATACTGAAATTCAGACGATATCCCTGCTCCCGGTCGGACGTCGGATCGCCTGTATGGCTGGCTATCCTTTCGGACCGCGCAGCTGGCAGTGGCGTTTTGAGGAAACGCAAAAGGAGGGAAATCGTGGAAGCCTTATTGCCCATCATCACACAAGTGATAGCAGGGGCCGTCGGCGGCAATGTCGCAAGCGGCGCACTGAAGCAGGTTGCAATCAATGCCGTTGCCCGCACGATCGCCGGCGCAATCGGCGGCATTGGTGGCGGCATGCTTCTCAGCATGGTCGGCGGCGAAGCTGCAATGAGCGGCCTGATTGCCGACGGAATCGGCGGCCTGATCGGTGGCGGCATCCTGTCGACGATCGTAGGCGCAGTAGCCGCTCGCGCAAGGTAGACAGCGCATCGAAAAACGGCCGAGCTCGCGAGGAACTCGGCCGCTCCTGCTGGTAAAGATCACTCGGCCGCTGCAGCCGCCGCCGGGTATACTTCTTTTATGTAGTCGTTCATCAGCGTTTCGCTGATCGTCGCCGGGGTGAATTGATGCGGGCCGATTTCCGAGACCGGCGTCACCTCTGCCGCAGAGCCCGTCAGGAAGCACTCGCTGAAATCCGCAAGCTCCTCCGGCATGATGGCGCGCTCGATCACCTCGATACCGCGACGCTTGGCGAGCTCGATCACTGTCTGTCGGGTGATGCCGTTCAGGAAGCAATCCGGCGTCGGCGTATGGATGACGCCATCCTTGACGAAGAAGATATTTGCCCCCGTCGCTTCCGCCACCTGGCCACGATAGTCGAGCATCATGGCATCGGCATACCCCTTGGCTTCGGCCGCATGCTTTGAAATGGTGCAGATCATGTAGAGCCCCGCAGCCTTCGAGGCGCACGGCGCCGTCTTCGGATCGGGCCGGCGATATTCGGCAATGTCGAGCCGGATGCCCTTCAGCTTCTCTGCCGGATTGAAATAGCTCCCCCATTGCCAAATGGCGATCGCGACGTTGATGCGGTTCGATTGAGCCGACACGCCCATCATCTCGCTACCGCGCCAGGCAATCGGGCGGACATAGGCATCGGAGAAGCCCTGGCGCTTCAGGAGCTCGATCGTCGCCGCATCCAGTTCGGCAACCGAATAAGGCACCTTGAAGCCGAGGATCTGCGCGGACTCGTGCAGGCGCTGGCTATGTTCCGTGAGCTTAAAAACCCTACCGCCGTAGGCGCGCTCCCCCTCGAATACCGCGCTTGCGTAGTGGAGCCCATGGGTCAGCACGTGGATCTTTGCGTCTTTCCACGGCACGAATGCACCGTTGAACCAGATTTCGCCATCCAATTGATCAAAGGGAACTGAAGCCATTTCTCACTCCTCCGGCGCCCGCACGCCATTGCTGTTGATTGTTGTCCCCAATACGTTTTATCCACTCATGCAGGGGAAAATTACGCATTGTAGTGAAGTTTGCGAAGTCAGGCCAAATTTCCATGGGAGATGGCGTCCTCTTCCGGCTTCGCAACGCTTGGGGACGCTAGCAACGGCGCAGAGATACGTCAACAATGCTGACATATTTTTTGCGAGCTTCCCGCAAGGTGCGCAACAAGAAAGGAAATGCCAAATTGGCACGCCAGACGAGCCCGAAGGCGGGCAAGCCCGAACCGCTGAAGATGCCGATGGAAAACACGGAAACCATCGATTTCGAGATCATCGAGCTTCTGTTTTTCTCCTATCGTGACTTCGTTTCCGATCCCGACGCCATTCTTGCGGAGATCGGTTTCGGGCGGGCGCACCACCGTGTCGTTCACTTTGTTAACCGCAACCCCGGTATGACGGTTGCCGATCTGCTGGATACATTGAAGATTACCAAGCAGAGTCTCGCAAGAGTGCTCAAACAACTCATCGATTCGGGGTATATTCGCCAGATTGCAGGTCCTGAAGACAGGCGGCAGCGCAAGCTCTATCCTACCAAGATGGGGCGCGAGCTGGCCCTTGCTCTGGCAGAGCCGCAATCGCGCCGTATTGAGAGAGCATTCGACGGGGCTTCTCCTGCGGTACGGGAAGGCATAAAGGCCTTTCTGAGGGGTATGCGGAACAGACAAAACGCGAAAGCAGACTGAATGGCGACAAAGACAGTGATTTCGGACGACGCTGCGCACTTGCTTGTTGTGGACGACGACACGCGTATCCGTGCCCTTTTGAACCGCTATTTGACCGAGAACGGGTTCAGGGTGACGGTCGCCGCGGACGGCGCGGAAGCGCAGCGCAAGCTTGCCGGACTGGACTTCGACCTCATCATCATGGACGTCATGATGCCAGGCGATTCCGGGATCGACGTGACCAGGGATCTGCGCACGATCAAGAACGTGCCGATCATCATGCTGACGGCACTGGCGGAGGCGGGCAGTCGCATCGCCGGACTGGAGGCTGGCGCCGACGACTATCTGGCCAAGCCCTTCGACCCGCGCGAACTCGTGCTGCGCGTCAACAACATCCTGCGCCGCAATGTTTCGAACGATGCGCCGAAGATCGAACAGGTGATGTTCGGACCATATACCTTCTCGCTGACGCGCAAGGAGCTGAAGAAGGCCTCCGAAGTGGTCCGGTTGACGGATCGCGAGCAGGAAATCATGCTGCTGTTTGCAAAGCGCGCCGGCGACACCATTCCGCGGCACGAGCTCATCGGCAACGATGTCGATGTCGGCGAGCGCACCATCGATGTGCAGATCAACCGCCTGCGACGCAAGATCGAAGACGATCCCGCAAATCCGGTCTGGCTGCAGACGGTTCGTGGTATAGGATACCGGTTGAGCATCGATTGACAGTCGCAACCCCAGGACCAGCGACCAAATGGTGACATTCGACTCCCTTCGGCGCGAGGACCGCCCGCCCGCCCGCGGCTGGCGGTGGATGTTCCGCAGATTACGGCTCTATCTGCCGACCGGCCTCTACGTCCGCTCGCTTCTCATCATCATCATCCCGATGTTGCTGCTCCAGTCCGTCGTCGCGGCCTTGTTCATGGAACGCCACTGGCAAATGGTGACACAGCGCCTCTCTGCTGCGGTCACACGCGACATTGCAGCGGTCATCCAGATCATCGAGACCTATCCACAGGATACGGATTACAGCGAGGTCGCTCGCATAGCACGCGACCAGCTGGGCCTGCAGATCTCGATCGAACCGGACGGCGATCTGCCGCCACCACGCACCAAGCCCTTTTTCTCAATCCTTGATGGCATCCTGAGCGACGAGATCAGCGACCAGGTCAAACGCCCGTTCTGGATCGACACGCTGGGCGATTCCAATCTCGTCGAGATCCGCATCAAGCTCGAAGACAAGATCCTTCGGGTGCTGGCAAGACGCAACTCGACCTACGCCTCCAACACCCACATCTTCATCGTCTGGATGGTCGGTGCGTCGCTGGTGCTGATCGGTATCTCGATCCTCTTCCTGCGGGGACAGATCCGGCCGATCCTTGCGCTTGCAAACGCAGCGGAAAGCTTCGGCAAGGGCCAGAAGGCTGACAACTTCCACCCGCGCGGTGCAGACGAGGTTCGCCGCGCAGGCCTCGCCTTCATTCTGATGCGCGAGCGCATCGAGCGGCAGATGGAGCAGCGCACCGCGATGCTGACCGGAGTGAGCCACGATCTGCGCACGATTCTGACCCGCTTCAAGCTGCAGCTGGCGCTGGCCGGCGACAATCCCGACCTGCACGGCCTGAACGACGACGTCAATGACATGCAATCGATGCTCGAGGCTTACATGGCCTTCGCGCGAAGCGAGGTCGAAGAAGACGTCGGCGAAATGAAGCTCAGCGACCTCTTTGCAAAGCTTGAGACCGATTTCGAACTTCACGAGGGCAAGACACTCAAATACTCCATAGAGGGCGAGGACGGTATTGCGGTGCGTCCAAACGCCTTCACGCGCCTTGTGACGAACCTCGCCTCGAATGCTCGCCGCTACGCCAGCACCCTCGACGTCAACGCCAAACACAGCGCCAAGTGGCTGACGATCACCTTTGACGACGATGGTCCGGGTATTCCCGAGAAGAACCGCGAGGATGTCTTCAAGCCATTCTTCCGGCTCGATGAAGCGCGCAATCTCGATGCCTCGGGCACCGGCCTCGGCCTTGCCATTGCCCGCGACATCGCCCGAAGCCACGGCGGCAACGTCACGCTCGGCGACAGCCCTCTGGGCGGTCTGCGGGCGATCGTCCGCCTCCCGGCTTGAAAAAACAGATGATGATCGACACGGCGCGAATGACATGGCTGAACCCGCCGCCTCGCTGCAACGAGCGCAACGGCTGCCTGCATGTCTGGTCCGGACCGAAGACGGACTTCTGGCAAGGAACCTATTATGGCTTTCACCGTGACGACGGGCATTTCCTGCATCAGCCGAGAGAAGGCGACTTCACGGCCGAACTATCCTTCTCCGCACGCTATGAGGAACTCTACGACCAGGCCGGCATGATGGTTCGTGCCGACGCGACGCATTGGATGAAATGCGGGATCGAATATACCGATGCAGCAATGCACTTCAGCGTCGTCGTGACCAACGGCAACTCCGACTGGTCAGCCTTTCGGCTCGACGATGCATTCGAGCGCATGGGCGTGCGGGTGACGCGAACCGGCGATGCTTTGTTCATTCAATACAGAACGGACCGCATGGAGGACTGGCGCATGGCGCGGCTTGCTTGGTTCGACCCGGCATTTGTGGAGGTTGCCGTCGGCCCGGCATTCTGCTCGCCGCAACGCGCCGGCTTTGAAGCCGTATTCCATGCTTTCTCGCTGAGCAACCCGCTGTCGCGCGATATCCACTGATCACATAAGCTTCTTGCCGTTCGCCACTGGCTTGTCCGTTGCCGCAAGAACGATCGCGCCGGCTTCGTCCTCGAAGCCGAGCGTCAGGACTTCCGAGCGAACCGGGCCGATCTGTCGTGGCGGAAAGTTGACCACACCGAGAACCTGCCGACCGATCAGGCTCTCGGGCGTATAGTGAACGGTGATCTGGGCCGATGATGTCTTGAGGCCGATTTCCGCCCCGAAGTCGATCAACAGTTTGAAGGCCGGCTTTCGCGCTTGCGGGAACGGGCTTGCCTCGACAATCGTCCCGACGCGGATGTCGACACGCTCGAAGTCGGCATAGGTGATTTCGTCAGCCATGTCAGAGATGTCCTCAGCCGGCAAGCTCTTTGGCACGCTTGCGTGCTGCCGCAAGGGCCTTGTCGAAAAGTGGCTGCATTCCGTCCTTTGCCATAAGGACGGAAAGCGCGGCAGCCGTCGTGCCGCCCGGCGAGGTCACGTTCTGGCGCAACCGCGCGGCGTCGTCGGGGGACTGGTGCAAAAGCTCACCAGCCCCCGCGACAGTTTCCCGTGCAAGACGCATGGCAAGGTCCGCCTGCAGGCCAAGTTTACGGCCTGCCTCTGCCATACACTCGACGAGATAGAACACATAGGCCGGTCCGCTTCCCGACAGGGCCGTGACGGCATCGATGTCGGCTTCGGTTGGAACCCACTCGACCGGACCGGATACACGCAACAGAGAATGGACTTGCTCGCGCTGCGCATCTGTGACGCGCGCATTGGCAAACGCACCGGTAACGCCGCGCCCGACCATGGCCGGCGTATTCGGCATGGCGCGCACCATCGCAGCCTCGCCGAGATGCTTTTCAAGGAACGACAGTGTCTTGCCAGCGGCAACGGACACGACGACGGTCTGCGCTCCGACCGTTGCCTTGACCGGCGCCAGCACGGCATCCATGACCTGCGGCTTGACCGCAAGGAAAAGAACGCCTGCCGTCAACCCTGCCGGAGCAAAGGTGACGTGCGTCACGCCGGCATCGTTGATCGTCTGCACCATCTGCTCCGACGGGCTGGGATCGATGACGACGACAGAGGAACCGGCCACGCCGCTCTTGAGCCAGCCGGAGAGCATCGCGCCCCCCATGTTGCCGGCACCGACGAGAACGACAGGACCTGAAGATACGGATGACATTTACGCCTCGCCGACCGTTTCGAAGAGAACCGCTTCCATCGCGCGGTTCGCCTCCATACCGGACCAGATCACGAACTGGAAGGCCTGATAATACGCCTCGCAAGTGTCGAGTGCACTCGCCAGCAGAACCTCGACCTGTCGATTGGTCGGCTCGGCACCACCGGCAAGCAGCAAGGACTGGCGGAAAATGATGACATCTTCCTGGCGCCAGAGGTCGAAGTGTCCCATCAGCACCTGACCATTGATCGCGGCCAGGAGCTTGGTGACTTCGTTGACACGCTGTTCGGGAACCCTGACGTCGAAGGCGCAGCCTAGGTGCAGCGCCTCAAACTCTTCCATCCAGGAAAAGGAAACGTGGTAGTCGGTCCACTTCCCTTCAACCGTCATCGCAATCTCGTCATCGCCCGACCGCTCGAAAGACCAGTCGTTATTGGCGGCGACGTACTCGATCATATCGACCGGGTTCGACTGACGCTCGACTTCCAATTCCATGAGGCTCATGCAGCACCTTCTTGACCGGAGTGAATGCGAACCAACTTCGTCAACGAGACACAAGGAGAACACACGCAACAGCCGGAACCACCAACCTGATGACCGTTGAACCGCTACCAGACTTAACGCAGTCAAACCTGCCTGGAGCTTACCAACTGCTTCGAATCATCATTTAAAATCAGTGTATAACGGGCTCGGCGACGCGCCAGCCCCTCACAGCCGTTTTAGGGAACGGCACTGTGGAAAGCTTTTCGGGTTTCCATTCAGAAGGAGGGTTTAAATGACTCTGCCCATTGATCTTTTTGGCAGTGTCCACAGGTGGATAACGACACCCGGTTTTTCAGTCGCAGCCGCGGCGTGTCTCATAAAGGTCACACCACGGCCTGTGTCACAACGGGAATTATTTGCCCTTGGCTGCAAGCTTCGCTTCAAGGGCGGCGATCCGGGCAAGGAGGGCGTCGTTTTCATCGCGCGCCTTGATCGCCATTTCACGCACGACCTCGAATTCCTCGCGCTTGACGACATCGAGAGTATTGAGCCAGCGCTCCGCCTGCGCATTGAAGGCTGTCTCGATCTCCTTGCGCACACCCTGGGCCGCGCCGGCGGCATCCGTCATCAGCTTGGCGAACTCGTCCATGATGCGGTTTGCTCCAGTCGTCATGGCGCTCTTCTCCCTTTACAACATACAACTTACGGCCTTCGGGGCCCTTCAAGCTTCGGGGCCCTTCAAGAATGAGGTAGGGCTTCGCCGCTAAGGATGCAAGCGCTTTGCTCTGGATAAGCCTGCCCGTGCGCCGCGATCGCCAACAATCGACTTGACCGTTTCTGATACCAGCGCCATCTTCCGCCCACATCGAGCTTGGCGCGCCTTCAGAAAGTCGCAAAGGACGCCTTGAACTGAACTGCGTTGACGTCCGACCGGCCACGCCGTAGGGCTCACGCCAGCGAATGGGAAACCCTTGCCGACAGCAGCCAATCTCCTGGCGATCATGCCCTTCCCCGAGATCGACCCGATCGCCTTTTCGCTCGGCCCCCTCTCCATTCACTGGTACGGACTTGCCTATGTCGCCGGCATCATGCTCGGCTGGTACTATGCGCGTCTGATCGCCGGCAACGACACGCTATGGCCAGGCAATGTTTCCCCGATCACCAAGGTGCAACTCGACGATTTCATCATCTGGGTCGCTCTCGGCATCGTTCTCGGCGGGCGCATCGGCTACATCCTGTTTTACGACATGCCGGCCGTGATCGAGAGCCCGATCCGGGCCATCCAGATATGGAACGGCGGCATGTCGTTCCACGGCGGACTGACGGGCACCACCATCGCGATGATCATCTTCGCACGTCGCAACGCCATACCGATCTGGAGCCTGTTCGACATCGTCTCGGCGGTCGTCCCGATCGGCCTGTTCTGCGGCCGTATCGCCAACTTCGTCAACGGTGAGCTGTGGGGTCGCCTGACGGATGTGCCGTGGGGCATGGTTTTCTGCAATCAGTACATTGAGAAGACCAACGGCTACTGCCCTGGCGGCGACTTTGTTCGCCATCCCAGCCAGCTCTATGAGGCTGGTCTGGAGGGCATCGTGCTCCTCTTGGTTCTCGCCGTTCTGATCTACGGCTTGCGCGCCCTGAAGGCGCCGGGCTTCGTCACCGGCGTCTTCGTCTGCGGCTACGCGCTTTCTCGTATTTTCGTCGAATTCTTCCGCGAACCGGATGCCCAGCTGGGCTACCTTGTGGGCACCAATTGGCTCACCATGGGCATGGTGCTTTCCACGCCGATGGTTCTGCTGGGAATCTGGGCCATGCTTCGGGCCCGCCGTCAGGCTGCCTTGCAGCACTGAACGCAGCCGGACAGGAGGGTATCGATGAGCACCGCGCTCGGTGAGAAGATCAAGGCGATCATCCAGGCAAACGGCCCGATCAGCGTCACGGACTTTTTCTCGCTGTGCCTGGCCGATCCCGAACACGGTTACTACAGGACCCGCGAGCCTTTCGGGCGCTCGGGCGACTTCGTGACCGCGCCGGAGGTGAGCCAGCTTTTTGGCGAGATGATCGGCGTCTTCATCGTCCACGCCTGGCAGCGACACGGGACGCCTGGAGGTGTGCGTCTTGTCGAGATCGGCCCCGGTCGCGGCACCATGATGTCGGATATGCTGCGCGTCATTTCCCGCATAGCACCGCCGCTCTTTGAGGACATGACGGTGCATCTCGTCGAAACGAGCCAGCGTCTGCGCGACATCCAGCAGGAAACGCTTGCGTCGTATGGCGACAAGGTCAGCTGGCATCAAGGTTTCGACGACGTGACGCCGGGTTTTTCGCTCGTCGCGGCGAACGAATTGTTCGATGCCATTCCGATCCGTCAGTTCGTGAAGACGACGACAGGGTTCCGCGAGCGCATGGTCGGCGTCGACGCAGACGGTGAACTGGCCTTCGGCGTTGGGGTTGCAGGGATCGATCCCGGCCTTCTGCCCTGGCCCGAAGAGGATGTGCTCCCGGGAACGCTGTTTGAAATCTCGTCGGGTCGCCAGTCGGTGATGGCAGCGATCTGCGATCGGCTGAAGGAGTATGGGGGAACGGCTGTCGCCATCGACTACGGGCACCTCGTCAGTGGCTACGGCGATACGCTGCAGGCGGTGCGCATGCATGAGTATGACCCGCCGCTCGCACATCCGGGCGAAGCGGACCTTACGAGCCACGTCGATTTCCAGGCGCTGGCGCAGGCCGCCACCTTAGCTGGCGTCCACCTCAACGGCATGCTTCACCAGGGCGATTTTCTTGTCGGCCTCGGCATTCTCGATCGCGCAGCGGCGCTTGGCCGAGACCGGGAAGCACACACGCGCCAGATTATCCAAACCGCCGTCGATCGACTGGCCGGCGAAGGCGAAGGGCGCATGGGCGAACTCTTCAAGGTCATGGCGGTCTCTCACCCGGCCGTGGATTTGATGCCCTTCCGTCCAGCGGATTGACAGAAGAAGCGCCGCTGGGCCAACATCCGCTGCAACGCCGGGCTTGGCCGTCCGAAAATGGCGCATAAGCAGTTCAAGCAATCTTGGAAGTTTTAATGACACAAAGAGCATCTCCGGCACCGATCCAAAGCACGCTGCTGAAAGAGACAACCGGTGACGCGATCCTCCATGGCTATTTCACGCGGGAAGGCGGCGTTTCGGACGGCATCTATCGCGGCCTGAATGTTGGCCTCGGCTCGAACGACGAGCGCGAGAAGGTTCAGGAGAACCGCCGCCGCGTGGCAAACTGGTTTGAGTTGCCTGTCGAGCGTCTCGCTACCGTGCACCAGGTCCACTCTCCCGATGTGGTCATCGTAGACAAGGACTATGACGGATCCCGCCCAGCAGCAGATGCGATGGTAACGGCAACCCCCGGCATAGCGCTTGGTGTTCTGGCAGCCGACTGCGGACCCATCCTTTTCGCCGACGCGACGAACGGTGTCATCGGTGCCGCTCATGCCGGTTGGAAAGGCGTCCTAACCGGCGTGTTGGAGAACACGATCGACGCTATGGTCCGACTTGGCGCGAAGCGGGAGGCAATCGTTTCCTGCCTCGGGCCATCGATCAGCCAGGCGAGCTACGAGGTCGGCCCGGAATTCGTGGAGCGCTTTGTCACACAGGATCCATCTTACGAGCGCTACTTCCTGTCTTCAGGAAAGCCCGGGCACGCGATGTTCGACCTGCCGGCCCTGACCGTCGATCGGCTGCGCGTCGCCGGTGTCCGCGCAGAGACCCTGGGGATCTGCACCTATCCCGACACCGAGCGTTTCTTCTCCTATCGCCGGACCACACATAACAAGGAGCCGGACTACGGCCGGCAAATTTCTGCAATCGCAATCAGGGAGATTTAAGCGGCATGGCCCTGCACTTCGACAGACCCGAATTCGCCGTCCGTCTCGCACGTCTGACCGACAGGATGCGCGAAGAAAAGCTGGACGCCCTGCTGCTCTTTGCGCAGGAAAGCATGTACTGGCTGACGGGCTACGACAGCTTCGGCTACTGCTTCTTCCAGACGCTTGTCGTCAAGGCCGACGGAACAATGGCCTTGATCACGCGCTCCGCCGACCTGCGCCAGGCCAAGCACACCTCTATCCTGGAAAATGTCCAAATCTGGGTCGACCGCGTCAATGCCGACCCGACCGTCGACCTCAGGAACCTTTTGGTCGAGATGGACCTGCTCGGCGCCAGGATCGGCGTCGAGTACGATACCCATGGCATGACGGGCCGCGTTGGCCGGATGCTCGATGCGCAGTTGACGTCGTTCGGACAGATTGTCGACGCCTCCTATCTCGTCAGCCGCCTGAGATTGATCAAAAGCCCGGCCGAAGTCGCGTATGTCGAGCGCGCGGCCGCCCTGGCCGACGATGCGCTCGATGCGGCGCTGGCGCTGACCAAGCCCGGTGCGGACGAAGCCGACATTCTGGCCGCGATGCAGGGCGCCGTCTTTGCCGGTGGCGGCGACTACCCTGCGAACGAATTCATCATTGGCTCCGCCGAGGACGCCCTGCTCTGCCGCTACAAGGCCGGCCGCCGCAAGCTCGATGCGAACGATCAGCTGACGCTCGAATGGGCGGGCGCGTACGCGCACTACCATGTGGCCATGATGCGTACCATCGTCATCGGCGAACCGAACTATCGCCACCGGGAACTCTACAATGCCTGCTTCGAGACGATCCAGGCGATCGAGACCGTCCTCAAGCCGGGCCATAGTTTCGGCGATGTTTTCGATATGCACGCGAAAATCATGGATGAACGAGGCCTTTCCCGCCACCGTCTCAATGCCTGCGGCTACTCTCTGGGCGCCCGTTTCTCGCCGTCCTGGATGGAGCATCAGATGTTCCACGTCGGAAATCCGCAGCCGATCGAGCCGAACATGTCGCTCTTCGTGCACATGATCATCATGGATTCCGACACGGGAACGGCGATGACCCTCGGGCAGACCTATCTGACGACCGACGACGTGCCCCGCGCCCTTTCGCGCCACGTTCTCGACTTCATCAACGTCTGACGCAAACCATTGCTGGCAAGAATCCGGAATTGACACAGACCGGCGCCGGCCTTCATAAAGTGGATGGGGCCGGCACTGGGAAGGATGTAACGAGGGATGACGCGAGTTGCGACTGCGCCGATGCTCCTTGCCTGCTTTGCCCTATCCGCCTGCAACACCACCGATGCCCTGGTTCCCCTGGTCGACATCGGCGAACCCTCCAGAAGCATCCGTTCATCGCCGGTAACGCAGGGCGACGCAGAGCGCATGGCGGGCGCGGCGCCGCGCCAGCAGGCCTTTGCCTCCGAACAGCGGTCGAACGGATATCACCCTGCCTACAACCAGACGGGCTACCGGCAAGGTTCCGGCGCACCACCGACCACGATGGAAGCGCAGGCTATGGCGCTGGAAAACGACACGCCCTCGCCCGCCGCCGCCGCTCCGATAAAAGCCGAGACGCTGCCTGAACCTGTGTCCAACGCAAGGGCCGAAGAAGAAGACATGGTGGAAACGCCCCCGCGCGAGCCGCCGCGGCAGCAGACCCAGACGGCCATGCTGAATACCGACCCCCCCTCGGCGCGCGGCACGACCGTCCGCTTCCTGCCGATCATCGGCGCGCCGGTCCAGGCCGTCACGCCGCTTTCGCGCCAGCTCGGGGCCGAGGCCCGCTCGCACGGGCTTGCGATCAAGAGCTCGAACGACAGCTCCAGTGCCTACATTCTGAAGGGGTATCTCTCGGCATTTTCTGACAGCGGCAAGGTCACTGTGGTCTACGTCTGGGACGTTCTCGACGGTGGGGGCGCTCGGTTGCACCGCATACAGGGACAGGAAAGCGTGCCCTCGGAAGCGCAGGATCCCTGGGCCGGCGTTCCCGCTTCGGTCATGCAGCAAATCGCCTCGAAAACCATCACCGAATTCTCGACGTGGCGCGACGCTCGTGGCGGTTAAGCCACAAGCTTTTTAGAAATATAAGCGCAGATGACGCCTTAGCCCTTGCATTCAGGAGCAAGCTGGCTAAAAAGCGCGGCTATCAGCAGGTAATAGGCGGACCAAGATGAAGGTTTTCGCAGGCAATTCGAACCGGCATCTCGCCGAAGCGATCTGCAACTATCTCAACGTGCCATTGGGCAAAGCCAGCGTCAGAAGATTTGCCGATCAGGAAATCTTCGTAGAAATCCAGGAAAATGTCCGCGGCGAGGACGTGTTCGTCTTCCAGTCGACGTCTTTCCCGACGAACGATCACCTCATGGAACTGCTCATCATGATCGATGCGATGCGCCGCTCGTCCGCGCGCCGCATCACCGCCGTGCTTCCCTATTTCGGCTATGCCCGTCAGGATCGCCGCGCCTCGGGGCGTACGCCGATCTCGGCCAAGCTCGTCGCGAACCTCATCACGGAAGCCGGCGCCGATCGTGTGCTGACACTCGATTTGCACGCTGGCCAGATTCAAGGCTTCTTCGATATCCCGACGGATAACCTCTACGCTATCCCGGTCCTGACCCGCGATATCAAGGCCAATCACGATATCAGCAACGTCATGGTCGTTTCGCCTGACGTCGGCGGCGTCGTTCGTGCCCGCGCGCTCGCCAAGCGCCTCGACTGTCTGCTGGCGATCGTCGACAAGCGCCGCGACCGCCCGGGTGAATCCGAAGTCATGAACATTATCGGTGAAGTTGAAGGCAAGGATTGTCTGCTGATCGACGACATCGTCGATTCCGGCGGCACGCTCTGCAACGCCGCCGACGCGCTGCTTGCGCAAGGGGCTGCAAGCGTTACCGCCTATATCACCCATGGCGTTCTCTCCGGCGGCGCGGTGACCCGCATCACCTCCTCGAAGCTGCGCGAACTGGTGATTACCGACTCGATCCAGCCGACCACCGCTGTTCAATCAGCCCACAACATCCGCGTTGTCAGCACGGCAAGCTTGATCGGCGAAGCCATCAACCGAACCAGCCAGGAAGAGTCGGTTTCCAGCCTATTCGACTGAACCGCTACGAAATTCTCGACTACCGCTGAGGTTTGAACTTCCCCGGAAATGCAACTTGCGCTAGGATTTAGAAAGAAATCCAGCCGTAGGGGAAGAATAATGACGCTCGCCGGATTCCTGTGGCCGCGAAAGCTTTCTCTGCTTGCGCTTATCCCGCTTCTTTGCGCCTGCACCGTCGACGTCGGGCCAAGTTATTCGCGTCCGCCTCCTCCCCCGCCCAGGCCGGCGATGTGCACCATGGAATATGCCCCGGTCTGCGGCCAGCGCAGTGGACGTGTCCAGACCTTCGCCAATGCATGCCAGGCCCGCGCAGCTTCCTTTTCGATCATCAACCGCGGCCAGTGCCGCCACCCGACCCCGATAACATCGCGTCCGCCGCCGCCACCTGGCGCGGCCAGGCCGCAGATGTGCACCCTGGAATATGCTCCGGTCTGCGGCCAGCGTGGGGCACGTGTCCAGACCTTCACCAATGCATGCCAGGCGCGCGCCGCCAACTTCACGGTCATCAGCCGCGGCCAGTGCCGCCGACAGCCCGGCATAACGGTGCGCCCGCAGCGTCCCGCACCGCGACCGGCGCAGCCGGCCGGCATCTGCACACGCGAGTATCGGCCGGTCTGCGGCCAGCGCGGCTCGCAGATGCGATCCTTCCCGAACGCTTGCGAAGCAAGCAACAGCGGTTTCCGCATCATGGGTCAGGGCGCGTGCCGGCGGTGAAGCAGCAACCCTGACGGGCGGCTTGCGCCTGCGCGGGAGCCGAAGCGCGTCTGTCGAAATGGACCAGGTCGCAACAAGCGGACCTGAAAGCCCGCGACGCGCATTAGGCGGAAATGTGCGATGCCGCCGACATGACTTCTTCGGGCGCCGGTACGCCGAACATGTGTCGACCGTCGTCTGCGACCTCAGTGAAACACCATCTGACCACGCCATCGCGGTCGAGCAGGAATTCGCCGACCAATTGGCCCTCTCCCGTTGCGATCATGCGCTTATCGTCGTCGGTGAATTCGTAGCCATCGGCATTGTCGAGGAATTCGACAGCCGCCATCGGCGCCATCGGCTGAGGCAGATCGGGCATATCGACGCGCATCGAGGTCAGAGTGTCGAGACTGACCTTATAGGGCCAGACCGTCTCCGACTGCGTGAACTCGAGATTGGGAAGTCCGAAGGCGCGATGCGATATCCGGTCGGGATCGGATGCCGCCACCAGATTGGGCAAGGGGTGGTAACGGAAATAGAGGCGCGCTCGGTCGATGGGCGTGTTGACGATCGTCAGGCTCTCGACGCCCTTTTGCTGGAGATCACCCGCAAGGCTCGCCATCGAGGCGATTTGCCGCCGGCAGAATGGACAATGGAGCCCGCGAAACAGGCCGACCAGCACAGGCTTCTGCCCCCGGAAGTCATCAATCGATATCTTGCCCTGGCGCGTGATCGCATCGAGAACGACGTTCGGCGCGCGGTCGCCGGGCTGCAGCGGTCTTTCGCTTTGATTTTCGGGCATGATAGCCTCCCTCACAGACGCGTCGGCGAGAAGCCGAGCAGAAGAGAAAAAATAACGACAATTCAGCACCTTACCTGTCGGCGCCGAATCAATCCAGGAAGGGCAACACGACCAGTGCGTCGGGATCCAGCCCATGCCTGACGCAAACGTCCTGAGCGAGCGAAAAGTATCGCTCCGCCTCGGCCATATCGTCTTTTTCCAGGTTCAACGTCGCAAGCCCATCATAGCATGGAAAGAGCAGCTGTGGTTCGCCGATTTCACGCGCGAGCTGAAGCGCTTCCTCATAGTAATTCCAGGCCAGGTCCGGTTTGCCGTGACATTGATGGATCTGTCCGAGGACGATGAGCGGCACCGCCAGGTGATCGCGCTGATCCAGCGCCCGGTCGATCTCGATCGCCCGCTCCGCCGCCGGCACCCCCTCCTTGGCGCAGTTGTCCGTGAAGGTACAGCAGGCAACGGCGAGATTGGCGAAAAGCCGTGCTTGAAAGCCGAGGTCGGAAATGCGCTTGGCAACGTCGAGGCCTTGGCGACACACATCGATGGCACGCCTTGGATCGACGATCGTGTAGAGCACGCCGAGATTGGAATAGGCACGGCAGGCGGCGCCAAGAAGTCCCGCCGTTTCGGCAACCTCCAGGCTTCGCTCGACTTCGCGCACCGCCTCGCGATGCTGTCCGAGCCGCGCCAGTGCCACTCCTTTCGTATTCAGCGCCTCGGCGCGCACCTGTGCTGCTTCGACGCACACGGGACCACCGTCATCAAAGCCTGCCGTGCTGAGGCAGGATAGCGCATCGTCTGCCCAGCGTGCTGCTGCGCTTTGATCGCCCATGCGGAAGGCAAGATGTCCGCGCTCCTGCAGCAGATGCGCAAGCTCGATGGGCGCCTGGCTCTCGCTCAGCAGCAAGGCAGCCTGCGCATAGTCGGCGTCGGCAAGATCGCTTCTGCCGGCTGCGAGATTGAGGCGGCCGAGTTTGCGCAGGATGCGTGCCGCCCCAGGCTGATCACCAGCTTTCCTCAAGGTCGTCAGTGCGCGCCCATAGTGTTCACGTGCCGTATCCCGGTCTCCCGCCGGCCCGCAGAGATCGGCGAACCGCTCATAAAGGACAAGCAATTCCGCACTGGCCTGTGGCTTGTCCGAAATCGCCGCAAGCGCCTCGCGGTAGAGGCGCATTGCATCGTCATTGGCATAGGTCTTGCGGGCAAGATCGCCCGCAGCCATGAGATATTGGGCGCCCTTACCCGTCTCGTCGGCCCGGCAGTAGTGACGGCCGAGTTGTGCGATGTCCTCAAGGCGAGCGGGTATGCCATCATGCATCCGCTCGATGGCCGCGCCGATGCGCGCGTGCAACTGCTTGCGGCGCTGCAGCAACAGATTGCCATAGATGGCATCGTGCAATAGCTGTTGGGGAAAGCGATAGGAGATCGCCTTTGTCGAAGCAGCACCGGGCGCTTCCTCGACGATCTCCGCCTGGCAGAGATAGTCCAGCCCATGCTCGACGCGCCCTGCATCAAAAGCGACGGCCTGAAGCAGCGCCAGATCGAAGCGCGGACCGATGACGGCGGCTTCCTGCACCAAACGCTTGACGTCGGGCGGCAAACGGTCGACGCGTGCAAGCAGCATCGCCTGCAGGCTCATCGGTATCTCGCTCCCCATTTCAGCATTGGCGACACGCCAACATCCGCCCTCGCAATGCAGCACGCCGGTCTCGATCAGGGCCCGAACGATCTCCTCTATGAACAGCGGGTTGCCGCCCGCTCGCGCGAGGATTCGTGAGCGCGTTTTCGCTGGCACGGCACTGTCGGCGCCAAAGAACTGATCCAGCAGCGCCTCGCCATCCTGAACCGAAAGCGGCGCGAGCCGCATGAGCGTACGGTTGATCCGGCTTGACTCCAAGCCCTCCCCTTCAGCAACCGACCGCCCTGTTGTCAGCATCATCAGGCGCGTTCGCTCCAACCTGTCCAGCACAAAGCGAAGCGCCTCGATCGAAGCCGCATCCGCCCAGTGAAGATCCTCCAGCACCAAAAGCAGCGGACTGAGCGACAGTCGCCGCTCAAAAATAGTGCGCGTGGCATAAAAAATCTGCCTCCGTAGTTGCTCCGGCTCCACGTGGCGCAGCGCTCCATCGGGATCGCCGAGGCCAAAGACGTAAGACAAAAGCGGCGTCAGACCGGCAACCTCGCTCTCGCTAAAGCCCAGGTCGATCAATCCTGATGCCAATAGTTCCGCCGTCCGGGCTGCCGTTTCCCGCTCGGCTATTGCGTAGGCGCTTCGTAGAACGGCCGCGAGCGTTCCGTAGGACTGTTCGCCAAGCGGCGAGCAGACGGCGCGGCGCACAACAACATGACGAAATCGCTCTCCCTCAGCGACGGTCTCCAGGAACTCCCTGACCAGCCTTGACTTGCCGATGCCGGCCTCGCCGATGAGCTGGACGATTTGCGCATTGCCGCCACAGGCAAAATCCAGGCAATCGGACATCCGCGACAGTTCTGCCTCACGCCCGATGAGTTCGGCGTGTAGTCCAAGGCTTTCCAATCCGCGCGCGGTATGGGGCGTCTCCATCCGCCCGAGGAGACGATGCACCTGTACATTGCCCGTCTTCCCGCGAAGGGCCAGCGAACCGAGATTGTCGAAGGCGAATGCATGCAGCGTCAGGCGGTATGTCACCGGCCCGACCAGTATCTCGCCCGGACCGGCCAGGCTTTGCAGCCGTTGCGCTGTGTTCACTGTATCGCCAGTCACGGAGTAGGATCGCGCCGCCGCCGCCCCGAAACCACCGCTAACCACCGGTCCGGTGTTGATACCGACATGCAGCTGCAGCGGATCACCACCGACCAGATCCAGCCATTTGGCGCCAAGACGGTCGGCCCCCGCAATCATGTCGAGCGCTGCGCAAAGTGCGCGATCGGGATCATCCTCATGCGCCGTCGGCGCACCGAACAAGGCAAGCAGCGCGTCACCGACGAACTTGTCGACAAAGCCGCCGTAGGCTTCCACCGCCCGCGTCAACTCTTCGAACAGTTCGTTCTGCAGGGAGCGCATCAGTTCCGGGTCGGTTCTCTCGCTGAGAGCCGTAAAACCGCAGAGATCGGCAAACAGAACCGTCAGCGGACGCCGATCAGCGGCATCATCAGGCGTCGATGTATCCGGGACTGTCAGCGGCAGCGGTTCGCCAGGAGCTGCACGAACGTCGGCTCGGCCGAGGGCCGCTCCACATTTCGGGCAAAACGCGAAATCGGGCTGGCAGGCCTCGCCACAGGAGGCGCAGACTATGGGTTGTCTTGCGCCGCACTTCGGGCAGAACGCAAAACTGCTTTCGATCGCAAAACCACAGGCGGCACAATTCATCGGCCTGCCCCCAGGACGCGCACTGGCTCCCGCCCGGGAGCCTACGCCAGCGAGACAGAATGAACCTGCCGCGAATGCGCCGCAAGGGGCACCCGTGGCGCTTGAAGCTGGTAGGGCAAACTCAGTCCGCGCCCTTGATGACCTGGCCGTTGATCGTGACGGATCCGTTCCGCGCAACGCTGATATCCCAGCGCTGGCGCCCATCAGGATCAGTCTTGGCAAAGCCCTTGGCCATCATCAGGCCGAACGAGACCTGATTGAGATCGGCATTGGTCTTTGCAAGCTCCTGAACGGCGGCAATGGTCTTGTCGAGATCACGCGCCAGAACGGTCGCATCCATGGAATAATCCTTGGAGGTATCGACGCGGCCGCGGATCTTTCCGGAAATCTCGGCATCATAGACGCCCGACACGGCACTGATCTTCGGGAAATCCATCACCAGTTCGCCGCCCTTGAAGAGCCGCTCGACAGCCTTCTTGCCGCTCTCTTCCGAGGAGGCGCCGCCGGTGAAATCGACCTTGAGAAACTCATCGCCGAAGGCAGTGAAATCCATGTCCTCAATTGCGAACTGCAGCTGCAATTCCTGTGGCACGAAGGCGGCATAGGCCGCAGGGACGATCGCGCTCGCAAAACTGATCTGCTGCGCCGTCAAGCCGACGCCGAAACGCGTAGCATCGGTCGGGCCGTTAAGCGTGACCTCGTAGTTGACGTTCTTCGCACCACCGTTGCCCGCAGCACTCGACACGGTGAGATTGTTGAAGTCGATCGTCTCGTTGAAGCTCGTGAGCAAAGGGAAGGCATCCCGAAGCATCCCCTTGAGCTTGTCGCCGTCTGCCGCGGCAAGCTGCTTTTCGTCGGCGTGGTCGACCGCGAACATGATGATATCGCGAACCTTGTTTGCCGGCAGGCCGTTTACGGCGGCTGCGAAATCGATCGCGTCGGCGCGAATTTCGACCGGCGGCACCTCGCGACTGCTGATCGTCTCGAGGAATCCTGCGGCGGAGCCGCTGGTGGCGAAATTCGTCGTGCCAGCCGCTGCGCCATCCGATGACGTCAGCTTATACTTCATGCCATCAAAGCTGGCGCTGACCTCCTCGGCCTGGCTCTTCGACGAAAAATTGACGGCCTTCGTGGAGACGTCGCCCGAGCGAAGATAGCTGATCGCCGGGTCGAAAATGCCGCTGAAGATGAAGGCATCGATGGCATAGGTAAAATCGGTTTTCGGCTGTCCGGGTGCGGTGAAATTCCCGGAAACGTTGAGGGAATTGTTCCCTTCGACGCCCCACAGGCCGCTATCCAGTGGTGTAGCGAACATCGACCAAGGCGTCAGGCCGGTGATTGCAAAGCTGCCCGGCTTGACCTTCTTCAAGAGCGTCGCGAAATCATAGATGATCTCGTAGCGTGTCCCTGCTGGCTTCACGGTCACGAAGCCGTCTTTTGCCACACTCTTGGCCAGCAGCTTCGTCAGGCTTTCCTCGACCTGTTTTGCCCCGGCCTGGTTGATGTCGGCGGCATAGGCTGCAGATGCCAAAGCGAGCGCAATCGTGCTCGTTGCCGCAATGAGATTGAGCCGCATACCTGAATTCCTCCGACGCTTGCGTTTTGCGAGCATGTGAGGTTTCCCGACGACGGATGTCAAGCTGTGTTGCAGCGCCGCGATCAGGCCGCCGCGTCGGTCTTCACGGCAACCGTCGAGCCATCGACGACGCCTGCACCGTCAGGATTGACGAAGGCCTCGATGTCAAGACGCGGCATCGGCTTTCCGAACAGGAAGCCCTGCACCTGCATGCAACCTTCGCGGCGAAGGAATTCGACGTGCTCCTCCCGTTCCACGCCCTCGGCGAGAACCGGAATATCAAGGCTCTGCGCTAGAATAAGCGTCGAGCGGACAATCGCGGCCGACTGTTTGTTGGTGACGACGCCGTCGACGAAGGCACGATCGATCTTGATCTTGTCGAACGGGAAACTCTGCAACGTCGACAGCGAGGAATAGCCCGTGCCGTAGTCGTCCATTGCCACCTTGACGCCAAGCGCCTTCAGTCGCCGGATGGCAATCAGCGCATGCCCGTGGTCGGCAATGATGCCGGATTCCGTGATCTCGAGCTCGAGGCGCGGAGCCGCCAGACCCGTTTCCACCAGGATCTGATGGACGATCTGCGGCAGGCGGCTATCAGCGAGCTGCTGGGCCGCCACGTTGACCGCTATGGTCAACGGGTTCCTCCAGCTGGCCGCTTCGACGCAGGCGCTGCGCAGCACCCATTCGCCGAGTTCCATGATGAACCCCGTCTTCTCGGCGATCGGGATGAATTCGGTTGGCGAGATGTAGCCGCGCGTCGGATGCTTCCAGCGCAGCAGCACTTCGAAGCCAAGTACCTCGCGCGTCACGGTATCGTTCTGCTGCTGATAGAACAGCTCGAATTCGCCCTTCTTCAGCCCTTCACGCATCTCGATAGCCAGCGCGTTTCGTTCCCGCGCCGCCTCGTCCATCGAGGGGTCGTAGAAGCAGATGCTGCTTCCCGCCGTCGTCTTGGCGCGGTACATGGCGACGTCGGCCTGCGAAAGCAGGTCGTCGATGGTGCGCGCCCTGTCAGGGAAACTGGAAATGCCGATGCTGGATCCGACGCTGAGCGATTGGCCGTTCCAGTCGACTGGCCGCTCGATCTCGTCGAGCAGGCGTTGTGCGACGCTCCTGGCCTCCGAACGGCCGGCGTGATCGCGCATCACGACCACGAATTCATCACCGCCGACGCGGGCTGCAAACTGTCCCTTCTGCATGACCTTCGCCAGCCGCTCGCCGATCGCCCGGAGCACGGCGTCACCAGCCGCATGACCGTGGACGTCGTTGATTTCCTTGAACCGATCAAGGTCGAAGCAGAGGACGGCGACGTTCCAGCCGATTTCATGGGTGTTTTTGGTCGCAGTCGCCAGATGTTCGTTCAGCGCTGACCGGTTTGCAAGGTTTGTCAGCGGATCGTGCAGAGACAGATGGCGATAGCGGGCGACGGCCGCTTCCGTCGACTGCATGTCGATGATGTAGGTGGAGGCGCCGAGAAGCAGGATGATGATCATGACAGCGCCGACAAGGCCGGTCATCACGCCGACGGAGAGAATTTCGCGGGGAACGGACACGGTTGCATCGGGGACAATCGTCATGCCCGCCATGCCGAGGAAGTGCGTCGAAACGATTGCAAGGATCAGCGGCAGGGCGGCGGCGACCGGGCTGAAGCGTGTCGTCGGGCGGGCAACCCGGCTCG
Source organism: Rhizobium sp. LjRoot258 (assembly GCF_964254185.1). Lineage (NCBI taxonomy): Bacteria > Pseudomonadati > Pseudomonadota > Alphaproteobacteria > Hyphomicrobiales > Rhizobiaceae > Rhizobium > Rhizobium sp. LjRoot258. The sequence continues at coordinate 2,467,839 of NZ_CAXUST020000001.1, forward strand.
TCACGAAGGCGCCGAACCCGGCCGCTGCAATCAGCGAGCAGATGACATAGGCGCTGCTCCACTGGATATCCCCGGCCACCCTGTAGCCGGCGATGCCGAGATAGTGCATGGCTGCCACGCCAAGTCCGACGATGGCGCCGCCGGCCTCGACAAGTGCGTCCTGGCTTCGCATCGAGGCCACGCTAAAGCCGATCATCGTGGAGGCGATGCCGACGAAAAGCGACAGCAGCGTCAAATCGGGCTCATAGCCGCTGAGCGCCGGCGCCCGGAAACCGAGCATGGCAATAAAATGCGTCGTCCAGATCGTCGCGCCGCCAACGAACCCTGACAGGAACAACCAATTGAATTTTTGCAGCCCTTGGGTGCGCCGAACCCGCGAGAAAAGCCGTACCGTCAGCAAAGAGCCGAGAAGGCAGATGACCGTTGCAAAGATCAGGTGCGGCCAGCTATGGTCGACGGCAATGCAGGAGACGAGACGGAGCATGAGAAGGACCAGATTGTGATTGGCCCCTGATAGCCGCCGTGACATTCTGTATTCGTTAATCTCGCGGGAAATCCGGCTATATGGTTAAGCCTTCGCGATCGCTGAAATCGTTCCCTCGCCGACAGCTTGTCCGAAATCGTGGCCATTGCCGATGGCAAGGGAGCTGCTTGCGTTTCCGGTGCATCTGTACTATAGCGCACGCGTCCGCGCAGACACCCTTGGAGGCAACGCGGATGAGGATGGGGTAACCCGCCTCCAGTTCCGCGCCAAGCATTGGCCTGCGCGGGGCTCTCCAAATAACCTCGGAAGGAAAAGTCATGAGCCACGAAAGCTACGAGCTCAAGGCCGAGGCGCGCGAACGGGTTGGTAAGGGGTCCGCCCGTGAACTTCGCCGCAACGGTTTGATTCCCGCTGTCATCTATGGTGACAAGCAGGCCCCCATTTCTATCGCTCTCAGCACCAATGAGGTGACGAAGCGCATTCACGCAGGTGGCTTCATGACCACCATCGCGACCATCGAAGTCGACGGCAAGAAATACAAGGTTCTGCCGAAGGACTACCAGCTCGATCCGGTCCGCGATTTCACGATGCACGTGGACTTCCTGCGCGTTTCCGGCAACACCCAGGTTACCGTTGAAATCCCGGTTCACTTCATCAACGAAGAAAAGTCCCACGGCCTCAAGGCTGGCGGCGTTTTGAACATCGTTCGTCACGAAATCGAAGTGCAGTGCCCGGCCGATGCGATCCCGGAATTCTTCAACGTTGACCTGAGCGGTAAGAAGATCGGCGACAGCATCCACATCTCCGACCTCACCCTGCCGAAGGGTGTCGCGCCGGTTATCGCGGACCGTGACTTCACGATCGCAACGATCATCGCCCCGGCTGGCGGCATTGACGAAACGGTCGAAGAAGAAGGCGAAGCCGAAGCCTGATCGCTTCCATAATTTGTAAAGCATAGGGCCCGCTTTCTAGCGAAAGCGGGCCTTTTCATTTGCGCGCGCGGAGCCCGTTTCAGCAACATTTAATACATTTCATGGAAGCATGCCGGTAGGTTTTAGAAGACCGACGGGCGTAGAAAACCGTGAACGCAAAGTGCGGCTGGGGGCAAACGGAACAATGAACAATTCCGTTGAAAATCGTTTTTTGGCAATCATTTGCGCAGCGTTGCTCCTCTTCGTTGCTCCACTGTTCGTGCTTTTCCTTTTTCTTTCTTCCGAGCGCGCAGACAAGGAAATACGCGACCACATCTCGGTTCTTCTTGTCGCCAATTCTCAGGCGCTCGCAAAGCCGCTCTGGGACCTCGATGACGACAGCGTAACCCAGATCAGCGCGACGATCGTTTCGCAGGGCGCCATCGTCAAGGTTCAGGTCCGGGATCAATCCGGCCAGCTCGACGTGACGCAATCGACAATACCGAAATCGTTCAACGGCAATCTCGTCCAAGTGTCGCGCGCGATCATCTACAACACCATCGACGGCCCGAAGAATCTGGGCACGATCTCCGTCTTCTATCCGGCGCTTGGCCTCTTCTCCGGCCTCAAGCACGAAGAGGTCGTCTTCATGTCGATCTTCATCTTCGCAGTGCTGGCCGTCTTCAGCGCGGCATTGATCGGCAATCGCATCTTCATCATCCGGCCGCTGATGCGCCTGACGGCAGCCGTCGAGGCCACCCGCCAGCTCGGCTCGCGCCATCACGTCAACTGGCAATCGAACGACGAGATGGGTCGTCTGGCCCGCGGTTTCAACGAAATGCAATCCAAGCTCGAAAGCGAGGAACGCGAATTGAAGCTCGCGCATCGCCGTGCTGTCGACATCTACGACCTGACGCCGGCCATGCTGTTCTCGCTCGATGAGGATGACCGCATAACCGCCGTCAGCGACTACTGGCTTGTCGCGACCGGCTACGACCGGCCGCGGGTGATCGGCTGCAGGTTCGCAGATCTCGTGACCGCCGATACGCGCGACGCCTTCCTCAAGCGCAAGAACGACCTCGACGGCGGCGCCGCAGTCGACGTGACGGTAAAGTTCATATGCGCCGATAGCAGCCTCATGGATGTGCTCATCCTGGAATCGACAGCAGCGACCGCTGGCCACGACCGGCTCTCGCTATCGGTCATGACCGATGTCACGGAGCTGAAAGCCTCCGAAGCACGCAACCACCAGCAAGCCATCCGGGATCATCTGACCGGCCTGCTGAACCGCCAGGGCTTCGAAACGGTGCTCGACGCCAAGATCCTCGAAGTAGACGCCGCCGGCCAGGAACTCGCCTGCCTGTTCGTCGATCTCGACCGCTTCAAATGGATCAACGACAATCTCGGCCATGCCGAGGGCGACAGGGCGCTGCGTGAGTTTGTCGACCGGCTGAAGACCCATCTGGCGCCATCGGATCAGGCGGCCCGCCTCGGTGGTGACGAATTCGCGATCCTTCTGCCGGCAAAGGACGCGGCCCGGCGGGCAAACGCAATGGCCGAGCAGATCGCCTCCATCTTCATCGAGCCTTTCGGTCCGGATCTGCATCTGAGCGCCAGCGTCGGCATCGCCATCTACCCGCGCCATGCCTCGAACGCCGCCGAGTTGTTGCAGAAGTCCGATATGGCCATGTACGCAAAGAAGCGCGACGGCAAGAATGGCGCGCAACTCTTCGACACCAGCATGATGGACCACAATCGCGCTCGCGCCGAAATCGAGAACTATATCGAAGCAGGTCTCGCCGAGGACTGGTTCGACGCCTACCTGCAGCCGATCGTCAGCCTGAACGGCCGCGGCGTTGCCGGTTTCGAGGCCCTCATGCGCCTCAACCATCCGCAAAAGGGTTTGATGGCACCGGCGGAAATCATCAATGTCGCGGAGGAAACGGCCAAGATCGTTCGCGTCGGCAACGTCATCATGGAAAAGGCGATCGCCCATCTCGCGGCCATTTCCCGCCTCCCCGGCATGCAGGACAGCTATCTCGCCATCAACTTCTCGCCACTGCAATTCGAAGCCGCCCTGCCCGCGCGGCTTGCCGCTCTGCTCGGCCGCCACGGTATCCGCCCGCAGCGCATCGTCGTGGAAATCACAGAGGCAGTGCTGATGCACAACAATCCGCAAATCCGCACGGTTGTCGCCGAGATGCGCCGCTTCGGCTGCCGGATCGCCCTCGACGACTTCGGCACGGGTTATTCGTCGCTGAGCTATCTCAACCGCTTCCCGGTCGACATCATCAAGATCGACCAGTCGTTCACGCAGTCGATCAACGATGCCAACGACGACGTTCGCGAGAAAAGCCGTACGCTGGTGGAAAGTATCACAACGCTGTCTCACAAGATGGGGTGCATCGTCATTGCCGAGGGCATCGAGACCGAGGACGAATGCCAGACCTTGCACAAAATGGGCCTCGACTTCGGCCAGGGATACCTGTTCCATCGCCCGCAGCAAGCCGCGGCTCTGATCGAGCGTCTGTCTGCGACTGAACGGCTTGTTGCGCGGGCCTCTTGAACAAAGCAAGGCAACACAATGAAGAAACTGCTGCTTTTCACCCTTTTGAGCATCTGCGCCTCCAGCCAAGCCATGGCAGCCGGCGTCATGCTCGCCACCGAGGAATACCCTCCCTTCAGCTACCGTGATGGAAAGACAATCAAGGGCGCTTCGGTCGAGCAAGTCGAAAAGGTGATGAGCGACGCCGGCATCGACTACAAGATCGAGATGATGCCTTGGGCCAGGGCCTACAAGCTCGCCCAGACCACGCCTATGAGCTGCGTTTTCACGACCGCTCACAGCGCCAAGCGCGACCCCATGTTCAGGTGGGTCGAGCCGTTGCTGGTCGATCGCAACATCCTCATCACCAGGTCCGGGTCAGGTGTGACAGCGAAGAATCTTGAGGAAGCGAGGCAATATACCGTCGGAACACAGCGCGAAGATTATACCGAGGTGATGCTGAAGGAGAATGGCTTCACCAAGCTCGACGTCGCCACCGACTTCAACGCCACACTGCGCAAGCTGCTCAATGGTCGCATCGACATGATGCCGATCTCCGAGATCTACTTCGGCAAGCTCAAGGCGGAACAGCCTTTGGAGAAGCTCACGGTGCTCTCCTCACAGCCGATGGGGATCGCCTGCGAGAAGAACTTCCCAAGAGAGCTGCTCGCCAAGATGCAGGCTGCGCTGGATAAGCTGATCGCCAACGGCACGCAACAAACCATCTTCACCAAGTATGGTCTAAGCTCGGCAGACTGATTTTTCTGCGCCTGCGGCCTCTCCGCCTTGACTTTGACGCCGTTTCGCGGTGGTGAACGATAACGAACATTTCAAGGAATGAACGAGCCATGCTGATCATCGCGGGTCTCGGCAATCCCGGCGGCAAGTACGCCGGAAACCGCCACAATATCGGCTTCATGGCCGCTGATGCCATCTACCGCCGCCATGATTTTTCGCCTTGGTCGAAGAAGTTCAAGGCTGAGATCGCCGAGGGCGAGATCGCCGGTGAGAAGGTGCTGCTCATCAAGCCGCAGACCTACATGAACCTATCTGGTGAGGCCGTCGGCGAGGCCATGCGCTTCTACAAGCTGCAGCCCGCCGATCTCGTCGCGATTTATGACGAACTCGACCTGCCTCCGGGCAAGGCACGCCTGAAGACGGGTGGCGGCCATGGCGGTCACAACGGCATCAGGTCGTTGGACGCCCATTGCGGCAAGGACTATCGCCGCCTGCGCCTTGGCATCGGCCACCCCGGCGTCAAGGAACTGGTGCAGCATCACGTTCTCAGCGACTTCGCCAAGGCCGATCAGGCGTGGCTTGAGCCGCTGCTGGATGCGCTTGCCGACAACGCTGACATGCTGGTTCGCAAGGAAGACTCTCAACTGATGAACAAGCTGGCGCTGGCGCTTGGCGCAAAAGCCGAAGAGGAAAAGCCGAAGCCGGAGAAGAAACCAGCGGCGAAGTCTCATATCCACCAGGCCCGCATTCACAATCAACCGAAGATGCCTGCAACCGGCCCGATGGCCGAAATGCTGAAGAAGATGTTCGGCAACAAGGGCGATTGAAGCATGTCTGCCGGCGAGCTCATCATTCGCGCCGCTAAGGCACGCGACCTGCCCGGCCTGCTTGCCCTCTATCGTGAGCTCAACCCTGCCGATCCGACCATGGAGCGCGCGCAGGCCGAAGAGCGGTTTGGAGCGATCCTCGCGCAACCCGGCATGACAGTCTTCATCGGCGTCGCGGGCGAAACCGCCGGGGCGTCGGTGACGCTGGTCGTCGTCCCCAACCTGACCAGGAATGGCGCTTCCTATGGGTTGATCGAGAACGTCGTCACCGCGGCCGATTACAGGCAGCGGGGGTATGGACGAGCCTTGATCCAGCACGCCACCGACGCAGCCTGGAAGGCCGGCTGCTATAAGGTGATGCTTCTGACCGGCTCGAAGGATCCGGCAACACTGCGCTTCTACGAGAATTGCGGCTTCGTCCAGGACAAGACCGGTTATCAGATCAGGCGACCGGCAGCCGGCTCATAGCAGCGAGATAGTGTGGAGCCTGAAAAGAAAGAGGTTCCAGACCCACGAAAGACCCCTGTCGATCAGCCAGGCCATGGCGATGGAAACGCCCGGCGAAAACAGCATGGCCAGCAGACCGCCGACCACGCTCAGCATGCAGGAAATGCGGAAATTCTTGAGGCTGTCGAGACGATAGTAGCCGCTGTCATCATATTCGGTCCCGAAAAGCAGATCCGCAAGATTGTAACCACTCGACAGTGGCAAATCCATCAGAGGCCTGTCGGTGACGCGGTCAGGCAGAATGTTGAAGACCGCCCGGCAGACATGACCGATCGCGCCAAGGAGGGCAAAAAGCCCCGCCGCCACAAAATAGTGCCATGTTGCTGCCTCGCCCAGCATGAACGCCTCCGCTGCTGCCGACATTCTGCCCGAAAACAGCGGATGTCAGATTAAGGAGCCTGGTTAAGAGATCGCCAAGCTATTCCTCGGGCTCTGCCGTCAACATTAGCGGAAACCCGGCCTCCTTGGCATAGTCCATCGCCTCCTTGACCTTGGTCTCGGCGATATCCTTCGTGCAGACCACGACGACGCTCGATCCCAGCTTGTGCGCCGTCATCATCACGCGGTAGCCGACCTCCTCGCTCATGCGGAAGACAGCCTTGAGGATCATCACCACGAATTCGCGCGGCGTATAGTCGTCGTTGAAGAGAATGACCTTGTAGAGCTTCGGCCGATCCAGCTTCGGTTTCGACTTTGTCTTCGGTTTAAGGGCAATACCGTTGTCACTCATCGGAAACCCACCCGTTGATGACATGGAGAGGCGAGAACAGTCCATCGATGTCTATATTGCGCTGCAAAGGCGGGCGTTCAACCCCTCACAATGCAAGAGACTTGCGCGAAGAGCTTGACCGCAAGGCGCGTTTTATCCCATAGCCAGCACCAACGAATTCAAGAACAGCAGGTTTCAGGCCATGGGCTTCAAATGCGGTATCGTCGGTTTGCCGAATGTCGGCAAATCGACCCTCTTCAACGCGCTGACCAAGACGGCGCAGGCGCAGGCGGCGAACTATCCCTTCTGCACGATCGAGCCGAACACCGGCGAAGTCGCCGTGCCGGATCCGCGCATGCAGAAGCTCGCAGCGATCGCCGGCTCCAAGGAAATCATCCCCACCCGCATCTCCTTCGTCGACATCGCCGGCCTCGTGCGCGGTGCATCGAAGGGTGAAGGCCTTGGCAACAAGTTCCTCGCCAACATCCGCGAAGTCGATGCCGTCGTGCATGTGCTGCGCTGCTTCGAGGACGACGACATCACCCACGTCGAGGGCCGCATCAACCCGGTCGGCGATGCCGACACGATCGAGACCGAGCTGATGCTCGCCGACCTCGAGAGCCTTGAGCGCCGCGTCGAGCAGACGCGCAAGCGCGCCGCCAGCAAAGACAAGGAATCGCTGGCGCAGCTGCCTGTCATGGAAGCCGTGATCAAGCTGCTGAACGAGGGCAAGCCTGCACGCCTGCTTCTCAAGACGCTGGCGCCCGAGGAGATCGAGATCCTCAAGGGCCTCAACCTCCTGACCTCGCATCCGGTGCTCTACGTCTGCAACGTCGCCGAAGCCGATGCCTCGACCGGCAACGAGCACACCAAGGCCGTGGCCGCCATGGCCATGGAACAGGGCGCCGAATGCGTCATCATCTCGGCCGCGATCGAATCCGAAGTGGCACAACTGCCGGAAGAAGAAGCAGTGGAGTTCCTGTCGGCGCTCGGCCTTGAGGAAGCCGGTCTTGATCGGTTGATCCGCGCCGGTTACCACCTGCTCGACCTGATCACCTATTTCACCGTAGGCCCCAAGGAAACCCGCGCCTGGACGATCGTGCGCGGCACCAAGGCGCCTGCCGCCGCCGGCGTGATCCACACCGATTTTGAACGCGGCTTCATCCGCGCCTTCACGATCGCCTATGACGACTACATCAGCTTCAAGGGTGAAGTCGGCGCCAAGGAAGCAGGCAAAGGCCGGGACGAAGGCAAGGAATATGTCGTCCAGGACGGCGACGTGATCCACTTCCGCTTCAATACCTGACGCGAACTGAGAAACTGCCGCCTATGCCGGTGGCAGTTTCTCCTGCATGGCAGCCGGCAGCTTGCCTATGACGAGCCGCCGGAGCGGCATCCATCCGGTGCCGATGACGAGCACGATCGCGCCGACGGTCAGAAGCGTGATGTAGATGTAGGTATCGACACGCGCGTCCCCCTGGCGGAAGATGCCGTAGAGCGCAAAGCCCAGCGACAGCAGTCCTGACGTCACGAATGCGCGCCGGTCGATGATGAGACCGATCGCCATGAGCGCGACGACCGTCGCCACCACCACGGGCGTACGAAACGATACTGTCTGCAGCGCAGCAAGTGTACCGCCGCTGAGACCGGCAAGCGAAATGATGCTGTAGAGCAAAGCCGGTGCTGCGCCGAGATGGAGCCAGAAGGCAATATCGGAATTGACTGTACGACGAAGCGGGTCGCGCAGATCGAATTTCATGGCCAGCGCGAAAAGACCGACCGCGCATATGATCGCGATGATCGACAACACGACGGGATGATTGACCTCGAAGCCGGGATCGCCGCTGAGCCAGCCGAGCGTGCGCAAAACCAGTTGCAGAACAACCACCGCCGCCCCTATGATCGTCAGGGCAAGGGCGAGCGGTATGCGATACAGCAGATAGAAGAGACCGAACACAACCGGAAAGGCGAGCGTATACTGCAGGGCCACGTTGCCGCCTATGGCAATGACGGCAGGGGAGCCTTCCAGCCAGCGCGCAGCCACCACTGCGGTCCAGAGACCAAGCGCCACGGTCAAGACGACAGCAGGCAATGCCAGCCTCTGGCGTCGAACGAGGATCTCCGCAAGAACGACGATTGCCGGTAACACCGCGAAGACCGAAGCGATGCCCCACAGGCCTGCCAGCGCCACGATGATGCCGATCGTTATCAGCACATCGTGAAAGCCGCGCACGAAACTTGGCGTCTCGGTGTCGGAAAAAGCGGTCGGCTCCGCGCGCTGCTCCACCGGCTGGCCATCCGCCCTGACGCCGCGCTCGATCAGAAACGGCAGAAGCCGCTCAGCAGCCTGGACCGGAATGATACCCTCCCGTGTGGCTTCATCGAGGATCAATTTCAATTCGGGCATGTTCAAAATCTCGCGGGGTCCGTTGAGTCGCGTCGAATGCTATTGTAGTCGTTCTGAAACGCCTACGAGGGGAAGAGAAATTTGTCCGATCAGAAGCTTGCCTTCGAAGATTTCCAGCCGGGGCGACGTTTTGCGCTCGGCCCGAGGCCGGTAACGGCAGCGGAGATCATCGAGTTCGCCGGCGAATTTGACCCGCAGCCGATGCATCTCGACGAGGCGGCCGGCCGCGCCAGCATCCTCGGTGGGTTGGCAGCATCCGGCTGGCATACGTCCGCACTGTTCATGCGCATGATGGCGGAGAGCTTCCTCATCAACTCGTTCTCTCAAGGCGCGCCCGGTGTCGATTTCATGGAATGGCGAAAGCCTGTTCTTGCCGGAGACACGCTTTCGGGCCATTCGACAGTCATGGAGACCCGTGCGCTGCGCTCCAGGCCCGGCATCGGCATGGTGAAGTTCCGCCACGAGGTTGAGAACCAGAAAGGGAAACTCGTCTGCCTGGCGGAGAATTCGATCATGTTCGTCCTGCGTGAAGCGCTGGAGAAGACCGCATGATCATGGCAGAACGCTACACCAGCGGCGAGAAGACCGAAATCGGCAGCTACGTATTTTCGGCCGAACGGATCGTTCACTTTGCCGAGCGCTTCGACCCTCAACTGTTCCACCTGGACGCCGATGCCGCAAAGGCTACGCTCTTTGGCGGTCTCTGCGCTTCGGGATGGCACACTTGCGCGGCATGGATGAAGACCTTCGTCGCCTACTGGAGCGCAGAATGCGCTCGACTGGCCAGCCAGGGCATCAAGCCGCCCAAGCTTGGACCCTCCCCTGGCTTTCAGAAGCTTCAGTGGCTGCGGCCCGTCTTCGCCGGCGAGGAAGTGACTTATTCCGTCACGTTTCTTTCGAGCCGCCCCCTGGCATCCCATCCGGGGCGTCGGTTGAACACTATCCTCTGCGAGGGCGCGATCGGGGACGGCACGCCGGTCATCCGGTTCGAAAGCACCGTCATCGAATTCGAGTGATTGCGGGCCTCAGTGGCCCGAGAATTCCACCAGGGTTCGAACGTCGACGCCGAGATCCTCCAGCTTCCTGCGGCCGCCGAGATCCGGCAGGTCGATGACGAAGCAGGCTGAAACGACCTCCGCCCCCATTTGCCGCAGGAGCTGTGTGGCGGCCACCGCCGTTCCTCCGGTGGCGATCAGATCATCGACGAGGATGACCTTCTCGCCTGGCTGCACCGCATCCCGGTGCATCTCCATCTCGTCGACACCATATTCCAGGCTATAAGCGACACGCACGGTATCGCGCGGCAGCTTGCCTTTCTTGCGGATCGGTACGAACCCGGCCGAAAGCTGATGCGCGACCGCACCGCCCAGAATGAAGCCCCGCGCCTCGGTTCCGGCAATCTTGTCGATCTTCAGGCCCGCATAGGGCTGCACCAGTTCATCGACGGCGCGGCGGAAGGCCCGCGGATCGCCGAGCAGCGTGGTGATGTCGCGGAAAATAATGCCGGGCTTTGGGTAGTCCGGGATGGAGCGGATGCTGGCTGCAAGCTCCGAAATCGTATCACTCATGGAATATCCATATTCTGCAGGGCTTCAATTCGGCGCACCCTATCAATTGCCACTGTCGGAACCAACAAAAAAGGCGGCTCGAAGGCCGCCTTTCCCTAGATCCTGGAGCAAAGCTCTCAGTGTTCCTTGTTCGCATAGACCGAACGCTTGGTCAGGTAGATCAGTCCCGTGAAGATTACCAGGAAGACCATGACCATGAAGCCGGTGCGCTTGCGCTCTTCGAGATGCGGCTCGGCGGCCCACATCAAGAAGGACGAGACGTCCTTGGCGTACTGGTCGACCGTCGCCGGCGCACCGTCGTCATAGGTCACCTGGCCGTCGGACAGCGGCTTCGGCATCGCCAGAGCAGCGGCATTGGCGAAGTACGGGTTATAGTGCGTCCCCTCGGCCACCTGAACGCCGGCCGGCGGCTGCTGGTCGTAGCCGGTCAGCAGCGAGTAGATGTAGTCAGGGCCACCTTCCTGATAACCGCCGACGAACGGGATCATGTCGATCAGGAATTGCGGGAAACCACGTTCGATGCCGCGCGCCTTGGCAATCAGCGAGAAATCCGGGGGTGCAGCGCCATTGTTGGCCGCTGCCGCCGCCTCGTGGTTCGGGAATGGCGACGGGAAATGATCCGACGGAATGGCCTTGCGGGTGAACATGTCACCGCTGGCGTTCGGACCGTCCTGAACCTCGTAGTTGGCGGCAAAGGCCTTCACCTGAGCGTCCGAGTAGCCAAGATCCCCAAGCGTTCGGAAGGGCACAAGGCTCATCGAATGACAGGCCGCACAGACTTCCGTGTAGACCTTCAGACCGCGCTGCAACTGGCCCTTGTCGTAATGGCCGACAGGGCCGGCAAAGGTCCAGTGTTCATGCTTGGGATGAAGCAGCGGATAGTGCGGCGTCTCGCCTTCGGCATGGTGCGCCGGCGCGGCGCCGTTCGAGGCGGCTTCCTGGGCGAATGCTGCGCCGCTCAAACCGGCGACGACAGCAAGCGACAGGAGGCTTGTAACAAGCTTTTTCATGTTTCTCTTCCCTTCCTGTCGCACGCTCAAGCCTTGACCGGCTCAGCGGCGGCCGCCTTGTTGCGCTTTTCCAGAACCGCTTCCGTAATTGAATTTGGCAAGCGGCGCGGCGTCTCGACGAGGCCGAGAACCGGCATGGCGACCAGGAAGAAGGCGAAGTATAGCAGCGTGCAGATCTGCGAGATGGTGGTGAACAGGCCCTCGGCGGGCTGGGAACCGAGCCAACCGAGAACGATGGCATTGGCGACGAACAGCCAGTAGAACACCCTGTACCACGGACGATAGACAGCCGAGCGAACCTTCGACGTATCGAGCCAGGGCAGGAAGAACAGCACGATGATGGCGCCGAACATGACCAGAACGCCGGCGAGCTTCGAGTCGATCGGTCCGATGTTGAAGGTGATCGAGCGCAGCATCGCGTAGAACGGCAGGAAGTACCATTCCGGAACGATGTGGGCAGGCGTCTTCAACGGATCAGCCGGAATGTAGTTGTCCGGGTGGCCAAGGAAGTTCGGCATGTAGAAGACGAAGTAGGCGTAGACCAGCAGGAAGATCGACACACCAAGCGCATCCTTGAGGGTCGCGTAAGGCGTGAAGCGAACGGTATCCGTCTTGGTCTTGACCTCGACACCGGTCGGATTCGTCTGGCCGACAACGTGCAGCGCCCAGATATGCAGGACGACGACGCCGGCAATGACGAAGGGCAGCAGGTAGTGCAGCGAGAAGAAGCGGTTGAGCGTCGGGTTCTCGACGGCGAAACCACCGAGCAGGAACTGCTGGATCCACTCGCCGACCAGCGGGAATGCCGAGAAGAAGCCGGTGATAACGGTCGCGCCCCAGAAGGACATCTGACCCCAGGGCAGAACGTAGCCCATGAAGCCGGTCGCCATCATCAGGAGGTAGATGAGGACGCCGAGGATCCAGAGGATCTCACGCGGCGCCTTGTAGGAGCCGTAGTAGAGACCACGGGCGATGTGCAGATAGACGGCAACGAAGAAGAAGGAGGCGCCGTTGGCGTGCATGTAGCGCAGCAGCCAGCCATGGTTGACGTCACGCATGATCTTCTCGACGGAGTTGAACGCAACCGTCGTTTCCGCAGCATAGTGCATGGCGAGCACGACGCCGGTTAAGATCTGCACGACGAGCATGACTGCAAGCATGGCGCCGAAGGTGTAGGCATAGTTCAGGTTCCGCGGAACCGGATATGCGACGAAACTGTCGTAGACCATGCGCGGCAAAGGCAGGCGCGAATCGATCCACTTCTCTAGGCCGGTTGATGGCTCGTAGCTGGAATGGCCACTCATAAATCAGTCCCCCTCAACCGATCTTGATTACTTTATCGGAAATGAACGAATAGGTCGGGATCGCCAGGTTCTGCGGCGCCGGACCTTTGCGGATGCGGCCGGCCGTATCGTAGACCGAGCCATGGCAGGGACAGAACCAACCATTGTATTCGCCGGCCTGGCCGAGCGGGATGCAGCCGAGATGGGTGCACGAACCGATCATGACGATCCAGTTTTCCTTGTCCTTGCCGGCGGAACGATCAACGCCCGTCGCCTGGGCGTCTGAAGGCAGATTGGCGTTGCGCGCGACCGGATCCTTCAGATCGGACAGCGCAACCTCATCGGCAGCCTTCACTTCCTCAGGCGTACGGTTGCGGATGAAGATCGGCTTGCCGCGCCACTTGGCGGTCAGCGACATTCCGGGCTCGAGGCTGGAAACGTCGACTTCGATGGAAGCCAGAGCCAGCGTGGAGGCATCCGGACGCATCTGATCGATAAACGGCCAAGCGACCGAAACGGCGCCGACAGCGCCCGCCATACCAGTGGTGAGATAAAGGAAATCACGGCGAGTGGGCTCGCCCGTGATCTCGCTTGTCGTTTCGTGTTCGCTCACGGCTTAAACCATCCTCTACGCAATTTTTGCGGAACTCCGCCTTCCCCTCGCGGCGGCGAATCTGTCGCGACACAATTCGACCATAGATTCCCCACCAATCCGGCGCGTTCTAAGCTTGATCGCAAATTATGTCCAGCCTTGGCAAGGCCATGTGGGCACAATGTCGCGGGAATTTTCAGATGATTTTCGAAGACAATCACATGCTTGCCACAGTTGTGCATTGCACCAATTCCAACCTCGTGCTAGGCGACCGCCACAAACCTCTCCCTATCCCAGCGCCCGCCGATGAAAGACACTTTATACTGCATAGGGAGTGTCCTCCTCTCGCTGTTGCTGGCGCTGATGTCTTTGCGCTACATCACACACGTCTGGCTTCTGGCCTTCGTCTATAGCTTTCAGATCCACTTTGGTCTGGTTGCGATGACAGGGTGCCTGGTGCTTCTGCGCCTCAAGCGGCACTGGTATGCCTACATGCTGCTTTCCGTCGCCGTGATCGTGCTCGGACATGGCGTGATCATGCTGCGAGAGTTTGAGGCACCCCCGGCACCTGCCGAGACGCCACCGCTTTTCAGGCTGATGTCCTTCAATATCGAGCACGAGAACGTCTCCAACGCAGCCCGTATTGCGGATTTCATCATCGCCTCGAGTGCCGATGTCGTGAACATCCTGGAGGCGGCACCCCTTCGCCCGCACATTTTGCGCCTGTCTGGCGCATATCCCTATCACATAGGCTGCGGTGCGGAGACCAACGAATGCGACACGCTTGTCCTCTCGAAGCGACCGTTTGTCGACAAGAAGGTCAGCAGCCTGGGTGAGCTTTGGCGCAACCGGCTGACGCGCTCTGCGATCGACTTCGACGGAACCAAGATCAACTTCCTGGCAGCCCACCTCGCCAAACCCTATTTCGACGACTTCCAGACAGACGAACTCGTCGATCTCAGCTCGGCGGCAGGTGCGATCGACGGCCCGCTCGTTCTTGCCGGAGACTTCAATTCCGCAATCGTCGACCCGCACATCCAGCGTTTCATGCGCAGGACCGGCTTTCACTCCGTCTTTCCGGAACCGGCCACCTGGCCGATCAGGGCGGGCCGCCTCGGCATCGGCATCGACCACGTCCTCGCCCGCCCTCCGCTGCGTCTGAAAACGGTCGAGCGGATAAAAGACAATATGGGGTCAAACCACTTTGGCCTCATGGCCGAGTTTGCGCTCGACCGTTGACGCAGGCGTCGACGCCTCGAAATCGGTGGCGAGGAACCCGCCTGATTGCCGCGCCCAGAGTTCGGCATAAAGACCGCCATGCTTCAGCAGGGTCTCGTGTGTTCCCTCTTCAATGATCTCGCCCTCGTCGACGACGATCAATCGATCGAGGGCGGCAATGGTGGAGAGCCGATGGGCGATGGCCAGCACCGTCTTGCCTTGCATCAGGCCGATCAGGTTGGATTGGATTGCCTCTTCCACCTCGGAATCCAGCGCCGAGGTGGCTTCGTCGAGAACGAGGATCGGCGCATCCTTCAGCATGATGCGTGCGATCGCGATGCGCTGGCGCTGACCGCCGGAGAGCTTCACGCCACGTTCCCCGACATGCGCATCGAAGCCCTTGCGGCCATTCTGGTCCTGCAGGTGCTCGATGAAGCCAAGCGCTTCTGCGCGCCGTGCCGCCTCCATCAGCCTCGCCTCGCCCGCATCAGGGCGCCCAAACAGGATATTGTCCCGGACCGAGCGATGCAGCAGCGACGTATCCTGGCTGACGACGCCGATCTGCATGCGCAGGGTTTCCTGCCGGACCGCTGCAATGTCCTGGCCATCGACCAATATCTGTCCGCCTTCGAGGTCGTAGAGGCGCAACAGCAGGTTCACCAGTGTGGACTTGCCAGCACCGGAGCGCCCGACGATGCCGACCTTCTCCCCCGGCTCGATCGTCAGCGAAAAGTTGTCAATGACACCGCTTTGCCTGCCGTAGTGGAAGGAGACGTTCTCGAAGCGGATGCCGGGATGTCGGATGACAAGGTCGGGCGCGTCGGGGCGATCGACCAGTCCGAGCGGCTGCGAAATCAGCTCGGCAGCGTTCTGGATCGTGCCGAGGTTGCGCATGATGCCGTTGAACTGGGTCATCAGCCGACCCAGAAGGAAGTTGAGGCGCAAGACAAGCGCAAGCGAGAACGCCACAGCACCGGAACTGACAAGGCCGGCCAGCCACAAATGCACGCTGAGAGCCGCCATCGTGACGATCATGATGCCCGACAGCAGCGCCATCGAGGCGCGTACGCCGGTGATGAAGCGCGTGAACCGCAGCACCGTCTCCTGATAGAAGTCGAAGCCCTGCCGCATGTAGCGGTCGCTCTCCTCATCGCGCGCAAACAGCTTCAAGGTCTGGATATTGCTGTAGGCATCCACCATGCGCCCGTTGATCATCGAGGCGGCTTCAGCTGTTTGGCGGGAATGAAACCGGATGCGCGGCACGAAATAGCGCGCCAGAACGCCGAAGGCGCACAGCCAGCCGAGCACGACCGCGGCAAGCGAGAAATCGAGCCCTGCGACGAGTACCAGCGTCGTCGCCGCATAGATGCCGACGAACCAGACACTCTCCATCAGCGACGTGACCAGGTCGCCCGTGGCCTGCCCGGCCGACCAGACCTTGGTGACGATGCGACCCGAGAAATCGCTTTGGAAGAAGGAGAGCGATTGCCTCGAAACATGCAGATAGGATTGCCAGCGCGCCAGGTTGTAGAAGCCGGGTGTGATCACCTGCTGATCGACGAGCGCAATCAACAGCGCGACGACAAAGCGGACAATGCCGATAAGAACGAGCATGCTGAACAACTCGGCGCCGTGCGCGGCAAGCAGACCGCTCCAGCCTGCCGCCGGCGTGATCGTCGCGAGAATATCGACGAGCCGCCCGACGAACCAGAACAGTGCCGCCTCGATTGCCGCCGACATCCCGCCGAGCACGAGCATCGCCACGAACGGCGCCTTCGCCTGACCAATATAGAACCAGATGAATCCAAACGTTGTGCGCGGTGGTTGAATGTTTTCCCGCGGCGCAAAGGGACTAATCCAATTTTCGAAAGCACGGAGGAGTCGTTTTATCAGCATATTTGCGATATAGACTTAATAGCCGGAGCGGGAAAGCGACGGCCCCAGGGCGCAACCCTATATTTTCGTAACAATCGGTAACAACAACGGCATCGTCGTTGAATGAGACTGACCTCGTCACAATCTCGGGGTACAATGGATTCTTACGGGAGACGGCCGCGATGCAAGCAAGAAAGGCAATCATGTCGAGTATTCCGCTGCCCCTTGCGGAACGACTTGATGCACTCGTTGAACAGTTGGAAATATCCTACGACCAAGCTATTGGCGAGGCGATCTCTGCGTGGATCGATCGTGAGGAAGAGCGGCGTCTGTTCGCATTGCGTACGCTTGCGTCGACCAATAGCATGCTTGTCGAAGGAAACCGGGTGAAAGACTGGGCAGACAGCCTGTGACCCCCGCATCCATAGACCCAAAAGAAAAGCCCTCTCCGCATCTGCAGGGAGGGCTTCTGGCTTATTCGGCTGCCTCTTCCGCCTCTTCGGAATGATCGGCCAGGAAGCCGCCCGATTGCCGGTTCCACAGGTCGGCATAGATGCCGCCTTGTTCGACAAGCTCGACATGGGCGCCGGCCTGGATGATCCTACCCTTGTCGAGGACGATCAGGCGGTCCATCTCGGTCAGGGTCGACAGGCGATGCGCGATTGCAATCACCGTCTTGCCTTCCATCAGCGCGAACAGGTTCTCCTGGATCGCCGCTTCGACCTCGGAGTCGAGCGCCGATGTCGCCTCGTCGAGAACCAGAATCGGCGCGTCCTTCAAGAAGACGCGGGCGATCGCGATGCGCTGGCGCTGACCGCCGGAGAGCTTCACACCACGCTCGCCAACCTGCGCGTCGAGCCCCTTGCGGCCCTGCAGGTCGACAAGCCCTTCGATGAATTCCCAGGCATTGGCCCGCTTGGCAGCTTCGATCACCTGGGCATCTGTCGCCTCGGGGCGGCCATAGGCGATGTTGTCGCGGATCGAACGGTGCAGCAGGGAGGTATCCTGCGTCACGACGCCGATCAGTTCGCGTAGGCTCTCCTGAGAAACGGTCGAGATGTCCTGCCCATCGATGGTGATGCGGCCAGCCTCCAGATCGTAGAAGCGCAAAAGCAGGTTCATCAGTGTGGTCTTGCCGGCGCCGGAACGACCGACCAGACCGACCTTCTCGCCCGCCTTGATGTCGAGAGACAGACTGTCGATGACGCCTTTGCCCTTGCCGTAATGGAAGCGGATGCGTTCGTAGTGGATTGCACCCTTCTTCGCAGACAGTTTCGGCGCGCCCGGCTGGTCGACGATGTCGTGTTTCTTCGTCATCATCTCCATGCCGTCATAGACCGTGCCGATGTTCTCGAACAGCGCCGAGACCTCCCACATAATCCACTGCGACATGCCGTTGACGCGCATGGCAAGACCGATTGCGATGGCAATGGCGCCGACGGAGATCTGTCCGTTCAGCCAGAACCAGATGGACAGGCCCGACACCACGAACAACGCCACGCAGTTGTTGATGTAGACGGCGATGTGAAACAACGTGACGCGGCGCATCTGCGCATGGACGGTTCCAAGGAACTCCTCCATACCGCTACGCGCATACGTCTCCTCGCGGCCGGCATGCGAAAACAGCTTGACCGTTGCGATGTTCGTGTAGCTGTCGACCACCCGACCCGTCATGATCGAGCGCGCATCGGCCTGCTGCGCCGCGATCCTGCGCAGCCGTGGCACGAAGTAGGACACGATGGCGACGTAGACGGCGAGCCAGACGAGGATCGGGATCATCAGCCGCCAGTCGGCAGCAGCGATGACGATGATCATCGACAGGAAATACGTCACGACATAGACGAAGACATCCAGGATCTTCATCGTCGTTTCACGGACGGCAAGCGAGGTCTGCATCACCTTCGTCGCAACGCGTCCGGCAAACTCGTTGGCAAAGAAAGTCATGCTGTGACGCAGCAGGAAGCGGTGCATCTGCCAGCGCGCGATCATCGGGTAGTTGCCGAGAAGCACCTGATGCATGATGAGCGAATCTATGCCCGCCGCCAGCGGCAGGCCGATGAGGATCAACGCTCCCATCCATGCCAGCCTTGGCCACTCCGTTTGCAGGAACGTTGCCTTGTCGGCATTCGTCAGCCAGTCCACGATGTCGCCGAGGAACTGGAAGAGAGCGACCTCACCGACGGCGATCAGCGCCGTCAGGACTGCCATGATGGCAAGCCACGGTGCTGCCGGCTTCGTATAGTGCCAGCAAAAAGCAAAAAGGCCCTTTGGAGGAGCAACCGGCTCCTCGCTCGGGAAGGGGTTAAGTCGCTGTTCGAACCAGCCAAACATGAAAATGCTCCGAAACTTCGCAGTTCCGGCCTCCCGGCTCGCGCAAAAGGGGGCGCTTGAGCTCATATGGGAACCGGACGTTCACGGGGCGAGGCCACTTCAGCCGCGCAATGGATGACAAATGGGAATTCAGGAAAGAAATGGCACTAGGCGTGCCAGATCGCCACTCGTGGGTTCACGCGTCGAGAGCGCATACGCGGCAATATTTCCATCTTGGCGCTCCCTGCTGGCGATTAAAAGATATGCACCGATAACGCGAATTCGATGAAATTTCCAGCCCCGATCTGCCGGAAATTGAACATTTCAGGGTCAAAATGCGTCCTGTTGCACCGAAATCACAGTTGCAATAGGTGTGCTTCGACGAAAACCGAAGAAGACGACCGCGCCATGGCAGATCTCAGACTAGCCCTCTATCAGCCTGACATCCCCGGCAATACCGGTACCATCCTGCGTCTTGCCGCCTGCCTCGGCTTTGCCGTCGATATCATCGAGCCGGCGGGCTTCGACATATCGGACCGCAACCTCAAGCGGGCCGGCATGGATTACATCGCCGCAGCCGCCCTCACCCGCCACGTCAATTGGGATCGCTTCGAAGATTGGCGAAAGAACACCGGCCGGCGCCTGGTGCTGGCATCCACCAAGTCGTCCGGCCGTTACACCGACTTTTCGTTTCACGCCGACGACATCCTGCTTTTCGGCCGCGAGAGCGCCGGCGTCCCGGACCACGTGCATGCGGCAGCCGACGCCCGGATCCTTGTTCCGATGGTTGAAGGTCAACGCTCGATCAATGTTGCCGTCTCGGCCGCGATGATCGTCGGAGAAGCCATGCGGCAGACCGTCTGGGGTTGATTTTTAGCCCCGGTGACGCAAATGCCGATACAGCCTCAGAATATGTCGCGAACGGCGTTGTGAATTTTCCTGAGCGGCGTATAGTTTTTAGCCGGACAATTAAAAACGTGTCCGGAAGGCCATGTTTTCAATCACTTGGCAAAGAGAGATTCGAACAGGAGGGCGCCTGTTCGCATAAGAGGCAAAAGCAACGGTAGAATGGAATCGACGATCGTGATGATCAACCTGTTCGGCGCGGTAGCCCTGCTACTGTTCGGCCTGGCACAGGTAAAGGACGGCGTTTCCCGAGCGTTTGGAGCGCGACTGCGCAGCGGCCTTGCGACCGGCACCCGCAGTGGCTTGCGCTCTTTCGCGTCCGGCTTCGTCGCCACGGTGGCGCTGCAGAGCTCGACTGCGACGGCCATGATGGTCGCCTCCTTCGTCGAGCGCGAGCTGGTGAAGCCGCGCATGGCGCAAGTCGTCCTGCTCGGCGCCAACGTCGGAACCGCGGTGACCGCCTGGATCGTCGCCACCGGCATCGCGTGGCTGTCTCCTCTGGTGATCCTTGCCGGAATGATCCTTCATCGCAGCGCCTCGTCGTCGCGCCAGGGCGGCGGCACGGCGCTGATCGGCATCGGCCTGATGCTTTTGTCGCTGCATCTCCTCAGCAGCGCCACCGAGCCGATGCGCCAGTCGCCGGCGCTTGGCGCCTTCATCGCCCTGCTCGACAATGCCTGGCCGGTCGCACTTGTCTTTTCCGCTGGCATCGCCTTCATCTCGTCGTCGAGCCTTGCCGCCGTCGTCCTCATTCTCTCGCTTGCCTCGACGGGCATCCTGTCGGCCGGACTGGTCATCGTGCTGGTGCTCGGCGCCAATCTCGGCGGCGCCTTTGCCCCGGTCATTGCCTCGCTCGGCGGGCCAGCAGCCGCCAAGCGCGTCACACTGGGCAATCTGATCGTGCGGGCAATCGGCTGCCTGATCGCATTGCCGCTCGCAGGCTACGGAGCGGAACTGCTGGCAACGCTGCCGCTGGCGCCGGCAAAACTGCCGGTCGACGCCCATCTCGGCTTCAACCTGATCCTCGCGGCGCTTGCCTGGCCCTTCTCGCGCCCCCTCTCGCGGCTGATGCTAAGACTGGTGCCCGACGACACGCAGCCGGACAGCGGACCGAGATACCTCGACCAGCATGAACTTTCGACGCCTGTTGTCGCCCTCGCCAGCGCGACACGGGAAGTGCTCGGCGTCGGCGATCTGATCGAACGCATGTTGTTGCGCGCCTCGAACGCTTTTGAAACCAACGAGCTGGCGAAGCTCAAGGAAATCCCGTCGCTGGAAAAGCGGGTCGACAGCCTGCAGCAGGAGGTGAAAATCTACCTGTCCAAGCTCGGCCACGCCGGTCTGAGTGAAGAGGATGGTCGCCGTTCCATCGTCATCATCGACTACGCGATCAACCTCGAACATATCGGTGACATCATCGAGAAGGGCCTGACGCCGCAGGTGACGAAGAAGGTTTCGCTGGGGCTGAAATTCTCCGAGGAGGGCTTCGAGGAACTGCGCAAGCTCTTCCACCTGACGATCGACAATCTGCGCATCGCCCAGACGATCCTCGTCACCCGCGACTTCAACCTTGCCAAGCAGCTGATGGAGGTGAAGGTCGAGGTTCGCCGGATGGAGAAGCAGTCCTCGGAACGACATCTGGAGCGCCTGCGCGACGGTCGCGCTGACAGCCTGCAGACAAGCTCATTGCATCTGGACATGCTGCGCGACCTGAAGCGCATCAACGCCCACATTGTTTCGGTCGCACACCCGATCCTCGACGAAAGCGGACTGCTCATCGAAAGCAGGCTGAAAGGCGCTGCCGAGTAAGGCCGCTCAGTCGGCCGACGGCAGCCGGCGCATCGTGAATTCGATCTGGTCGCCTTCCAGCTGGCGCCAGCTTTCGACTTCCGTCCAATATGCAGCCTTGGGATATTCGTCGAACCATTCGCGCGCCTTGGCGCGGGCCTCGAGGAGATTGAGGCAATAGGTTTGGCGCACGAAACGATCGTTCTTCCGGGGCGTGCCTTCCGCCCGGTGGGTAGCAATCCGTCGCTTGAGACCGTCGAACGACGGAGGTCCAGGAATTTTCGTCATGAGCCTACCTCTGTTCGAAAAAGGTAATATCGAAAATCGCGTTTTGCGAGTCGAATCTGAGGAAGCCTCAATCACCTGCTCTGCTGGCAGGACCCTGCCCCACCTGCTATCAGAGCAGCACAGACGAAAGCGCGAGTCGACTGGCGGCCCGCTCGGAGAGAGATAGAATGGAAAGACCCGAACTTCCGATCGGCCTGCCGGATGACATCGAAGAGAAGAAGTCGACTGCCCGGGCGTGGTTCGAAAGTCTTCGCGACACGATCTGCGCCTCGTTCGAAGCGCTGGAAGACGAACTCTCCGGCCCGCTCTGCGATAGAGAGCCGGGCCGCTTCGTGGCGAAGGAGTGGTCGCGCGAAAATGGTGCAGGCGGCGGCGGCCGCATGTCGATGATGCACGGCCGCGTCTTCGAGAAGGTTGGGGTGCACACCTCCACCGTCTACGGAGAGTTCGCGCCGGACCTGCGCGCCCAAATGCCTGGTGCCAAGGAGGACCCTCGCTTCTGGGCTTCGGGCATTTCGCTGATCGCCCATCCTGTCAATCCCAACGTGCCGGCCGTTCACATGAACACGCGCATGGTGGTCACCTCGAGCCGCTGGTTTGGGGGCGGCGCCGACCTGACGCCGGTGCTTGATCGCCGCCGCACGCAGGAAGACGAGGACAGCCAGCTCTTCCACAAGGCCATGGAGATCGCCTGCCGCAGCCACGCCGCTGTCGCCGACTACGCCGCCTACAAGACGTGGTGCGACGAGTATTTCTTCCTCAAGCACCGGAACGAGCCGCGCGGCATCGGCGGCATCTTCTATGATTGGCTGCATTCCAGTGAGGAGGCCGGCGGCTTTGACGCCGATTTCGCCTTCACCCGCGACGTCGGAAGGGCATTTGCCATGGTTTATCCACGGATAGTTCGCGCCAACGTCAATAAACAGTGGACAGAGGCGGATCGTGACGAACAATTGATTCGCCGTGGACGCTATGTTGAGTTCAATTTGCTCTATGATCGAGGTACAATCTTTGGCCTCAAGACAGGAGGAAACGTAGAGTCCATTCTCTCATCCCTACCCCCGCTCGTCCGCTGGCCGTGACCTCACAAAAAAACGCCGGGAGGGCTTAAATTCGGAGACGGGACTACTAAGTTCATGCATGTACGCGTAACAATCGGAGGAGGATTGTCATGACGATACAAAGCAGCTCTGCAGCACCGGCGGGTGCTCCGGAGCCTCGCCCGCCCATCGAAACGCCGGAGTTTTTGAGCCGGATTGCCGAAGGGTTTCGGGCGAAGAGTGGGTCCGATCTGCCACTTTCGTGCTTTATCGAGCAAGTGAAGCTTCAGCTGGCCGGCGGTAAGACGCCGGAAGAACTTGATCGTCTGGCAAAGATCCAGGACAGCAAAGCAGCAATCGATTGCTACAGAGCCTGGGCGATGCCCGATTAACAAGAAAATGAAAAACCGGCCGGTCCTTCGCGCCGGCCGGAACCTTCCTACCGCTTCGAACATTCAGGCATTACGCAGCGCGTGATGTCGTTGAAATCCGAAAGAAGGAGGAAAGAATGAGACTCTTCGAATGTGGCACGCTCGTCCCCGGATGCGAATGGCATACCCGGGCAAATGACGATGCCGAAATCGTCCGCCGCGCTGTCGAGCATATGCGCAACGCCCACGGCGAAACCGTCATCCGCGAAAACATGATCGAGAATATCAAGGCTCGGATCCGCAACGAGGCGACGGCGGCCTGAGCTATTTTGTCAGATCATTCAGCCGGGCGAGCAGCGCCGCCCGGTCCGGCGTGAAGTTTTCCTCGACCCAGAAGTTTTCCAGTGCCGACAGCGTCTCACCGACCTGCTTGCCGGCCGGCACGCCCGCGCCCATGACGTCGCCGCCATTGATCGGGAGCTGTGGTTTTTTCCAGTTTTCAGCCAGTTCGAGCAGCTTGCCGAGCCTTGCTGAGCGAGCCATTTCCTGCATGTCGGCTTGTGCCTTGCCCCGCGCCGTTGCCAGCGCAAGTTTCAAGCGGGTTGCAATCCCGTCCGCGCCGTGCCGATAGAGCAGCCGCGCAAACGCGGCCGAAGACAATTCATCATTGATAACAGGCGCTTTGGTCCACGCTTTGAAATAGGCGGCCTCGGCATTGGCGAGCTTGAGGCGTGTTGCCATCTTCTCCAGGCGATCGGCATCGGGAGGAACGATGGCGGCGAGGCGCAGAAGCGGGTCCGGCTTCCAGCCAAGCGCCCTCTCCGTGTTGATCAGCGTCGCAATGGTGTCGATCCCCCACTTCTCCGTCTCCGGCAGGATTTCGCTGAGCACGCCGACCTGGCGCATCCACAAGAGCGCCCGCCCGGGATCCTCCACGCTGAGCAGCTTACGCAGTTCCGACCAGACCCGTTCGGCAGAAAGCGTTTTCAGCTTGGCGCGAGCCGATGCGCACGCCCTCAGCCCATCGGCATCCGGACGGCCCGAACCATAATAGGCGAAAAACCGGAAAAATCGCAGGATACGCAGATAGTCCTCGGCAACACGCGTCGCGGCGTCCCCGATGAAGCGGATGTTGCGCTTCTCGATATCGGCAAGTCCACCGACCAGGTCGATCACGTCGCCCTTGGAGTCGACATAAAGCGCATTGATCGTCAGGTCGCGCCGCTCCGCGTCAGTCTGCCAATCCGAGCTGAAGGCAACCTTGGCCCGGCGTCCGTCGGTCTCGACATCGGTCCTCAACGTCGTGACTTCGAAGGGCTTGCCGTCGATGACAAGGGTCACCGTGCCATGTGCAACGCCTGTCGGAACGGCTTTGATAGCAGCGGCGGCGGCGCGTTTGATGACCTGTTCGGGCGTGAGAGTCGTGGCCACATCGATATCGCTGACGGAAAGCCCCATGAGGCTGTTGCGAACCGCCCCGCCGACGACGCGCCCCTCTCCGCCGTCGGCGTTGAGCAGCGCGAACACGCGCGTCAGCGCCGGATCCTTGAACCAAGCCTTTTGGCCAAGGTTGGTCATGCATAGAGCCTTTCATAGAGGGTGCGGACGATGCCCGCGGTAATGCCCCAGATCATCCGGCTTTCATAGGGCATCCGGTAGAAATGTCGTTCGAGACCGTCGAGCACACGCCTGTCGCGGCTGTGATTGGCCGGGTTCATGAGAAAGGACAGCGGCACTTCGAAGACGTCATCCACCTCGGTGGGGTTAAGCTTCAATTCGAAGCCGCGCCGCACGACCGCGAGCACCGGCGTAATACGAAAGCCAGTCGAGGCGAGGTAGTTCGGAAGCCGCGCCACGGTCTCGACAAACGACCCGTCGATACCGATTTCCTCCTCGGTTTCCCGGATTGCCGCTCTTTCAGCGGATCCATCGATGGCATCGATCTTGCCGCCCGGAAACGCGATCTGTCCGGAATGTTTGCGCAGCGTCGCGGTGCGCTGCGTGAAGATGACATGCGCCTCGTCCCCGTCGTCGATCACCGGCACAAGGACCGCAGCATCACGAAGCTTGAAGGACTCCACCTGCGCGACGATATCAGGATTGAGAATGTGATCGCCGTGGTCACGCCATGACATATCCACCGGTCCGCCGCTCTGATGAAGCGCGCGACGCCGAAATTCGGCCGCGGAATAGAGCGCATGGCGGTCAGTCAAAACGTTGCTCATCGGGAGAGTTTATCCAGTTCGTCGGCCGCCATGACAGGAAACGTCACGCCACCGGAGCGAAGGCAGAACATCATCTTGCCATCGACCTCAAGGCGTTCGCCGCGTTCGACGAGTTCGTACATAATGGGGCGAGAAACCAGCGCCTCCAGTTGCCCGCGCACGTGAAGATAAGGCTTCAACTGGCTGTTTTCGCCGTGAATTACAAAGCGGAGAGAATGCTCCGCTCCGGCCTCGACCACGTCGCCGACATTGGTCCGGAACGTCAGCAACGGCTCGCCATCCCTTTCGCCGGCATTCATTTCAACCGCCACGAAGGGTGCGTCTGCGACCCGGATGCCGACCTTTTCCACAGGCGTTACAAGATAGGTTTTCCCATCTTCGTCCCTGCGCAGGACGGTCGAAAACAGTCTGACGAGCGGCGCCCGGCCGATCGGCGTTCCCATGTAGAACCACGTGCCGTCGGCGCGGATTTCCATGTCGATATCGCCGCAGAAGGGCGGGTTCCATCGATCGACGGGAGGAAGCCCCCGCGCTTTGGCGCCCGCATCGCCGGCGGCGCGTGAAATCAGCGCTGCAAGACCGGCCGCGTCCGTCGTTGCTTTGATCTCTTCGGCTGCCATTCTTCTGTCCCGGTTTGTCTTTAACTCCAGAAGGTCACGAGATAGTCATTCGGAACCAACTTGTCAGCCCGCAACAACTCCATAACTCTATCTGGTATGAGGCTTGCGTGTAAGTCTGCCGATTCGCGACGAATGATATCAGCCGCTGGAGATGACTAATGGGTATGATGAAGACCGAAGCCCCGCTTGATGAAAAGGCGATCATCGCCGCGGCCGAGAAGGCACTTGCAGATATCGCCGCCGTCCGGGGCGAAGTCTCCAAGGTGATCTTTGGCCAGGAAAGCGTCGTCGAGAACACCCTCCTTGCGGTTCTCTCGGGCGGCCATGCCCTGCTGGTGGGCGTGCCGGGTCTCGCCAAGACCAAACTCGTCACCACGCTCGGCGAAGTGCTTGGCCTCGCCTCCAACCGCATCCAGTTCACGCCGGATCTGATGCCGTCCGACATTCTTGGCTCGGAGGTGATGGACCAGGACGAGAGCGGCCGCCGCTCCTTCCGTTTCGTCAAGGGACCCGTGTTCGCCCAGCTCCTCATGGCCGACGAAATCAACCGCGCGTCGCCGCGCACGCAGTCGGCCTTGCTGCAGTCCATGCAGGAGTACCACATCACCGTCGCCGGTCATCGCTACGACCTGCCGGCCCCATTCCACGTCCTCGCCACTCAGAATCCACTGGAGCAGGAAGGCACCTACCCCTTGCCCGAGGCACAGCTCGACCGCTTCCTTCTCCAGGTCGACGTCCACTATCCGGAGCTTGCTGCTGAGCGACAGATCCTGCTCGAGACGACTGGCATCGGCGAAACGGCGCCGCAAGCGATCCTGAATGCCGAGCGCCTCGTCGAAATCCAGACGCTCATCCGCCAGATGCCGGTCAGCGACAAGGTTGTCGATGCCATCCTGGCGCTTGTCCGCTCCGCTCGTCCGGGTCAGGGCAATGCCTCGACCGACAAGAACGTTGCCTGGGGTCCCGGCCCACGTGCCGGCCAGGCCATGATGCTGTGCGCCCGGGCGCGCGCCCTCTACGAGGGTCGCCTCGCACCGTCTGAAGACGACATCCACGCACTCGCCGAACCCGTCCTGCAGCACCGCATGGCGCTGACATTCGCGGCGCGCGCAGAAGGCATGTCGGTTCGTGATGTCATTGCCGGGCTGGTCAAGCAGGCCAAGGGATAAGGAAGCGTCTGCGTGGCACCCATCGGACAGATCGTCAATCCGACTTCGGGCAACGACGCCCTTGCCCGCGCAAGGCAGCGGGCAAGCCTGGTGCCGGATTGTCTGGTCGAGGCCAAGCGGATCGCCAACACGGTGATCGCCGGTTGGCATGGCCGCCGCAAACGCGGCATCGGCGAGAATTTCTGGCAGTTCCGTCCCTATACCGAGGGCGAGAGCCTGTCCCGCATCGATTGGCGCCGGTCCGCGCGCGACGACCACACCTACATCCGCGACCGCGAGTGGGAGGCGGCCCATACGATCTGGCTCTGGGCCGACATGTCTCCCTCGATGATGTACAAATCGACTTTCGGGAACGCCTCGAAGGAAGGTCGCGCACTCGTCATCATGCTGGCGCTTGCAGAGATTCTCGCGCGCTCCGGCGAGCGCATCGGATGCCCAGGCGTCATGGAACCGGTCGCCGCGCGCAACGCCGCAGAACGACTTGCAACGGCATTGATGCATGCCCCGCTGAGCGGCGGCCTGCCAGAAACGGCCATGATTCGCGGCTGGAGCGAACTTGTGCTGATCGGTGATTTCCTCGACGATGCGCGTGCGGTCATGGCGCGCATCGGTCCCTTGGCGCGGCGCGGTCTGCGCGGCCACGTGATCGAGATCGCCGACCCGGCCGAAGAGCTCTTCCCCTATGATGGCCGCACCGAATTCACCGATCCCGAGACCGGTTCGAAACTGACATCCGGCCGCGCCGAGCATGTCCGCGAAGCCTATACCCGCGCCTATCTCGGCCGCAGGGACGATCTTGGCCAGGCGCTGCGCCACATGGGCTGGACCTTTGTCAGCCACCGCACCGACCATCTCGCCTCCGAAGCACTGGTCGCCGTTCACATGTATCTGTCGGGTATGCCGGCAAGGGCGACGCATGGAGGGCAGCCATGAACGCCCTTCCCTTCGCTTTCGCCTATCCAGCAATCCTCGGCGCGCTCGTCGCCCTGCCGATCATATGGTGGCTGCTGCGATTGACGCCGCCGCGCCCGAAGAGCGAAGTCTTCCCGCCTCTGAAGATACTCGCGACGGTTCTCAAGCGAGAGGAAACCCCGGCCCAGAGCCCCTGGTGGCTGACGCTGCTGCGCATGCTGCTTGCTGCGGCCGTCATCCTGGCGATCGCCGACCCTGTCTTCAATCCACGCGCGAATTCAATCGCTTCCAGCGGCCCGCTCGTGCTCTTTGTTGACAATGGCTGGGCGACGTCGCCGGATTGGGATCTGCGCGTCAAGACCGCCGACGCGCTGATTGACGACGCGGAAGCGGCCGGGACCCCTGTTGCCATCGCCTTCACCGCCGATCCGACCAACGACGCGGTTCCGGGAACGGCGTCCGTTGCCCGCGACAAGCTGCGCGCCGCGGAGCCGAAGCCGCTTGTGCCCGACCGCCAGCGCGCGTTTGAGGCGCTGCGTGCCGCCTTGAACGGCGTCCATCCCGGCACCCTCGCCTTCCTCACCGATGGCGCCGCCGCAAGCGACAGCGACGCAACGATCCGCCAACTTTCCGATCTCTCGCCTGCCCAGTTGCGCTTGGTTTCCGGCGACGCGGCCGAGACGATCGCCATCACGTCAGCCAACAATGCCGCGGATGCGATGACGGTGACCGCCACGCGCCTCGACAACGTGGGTGCCGCGTCGCTGCAAATCACTGCGCAGGATACACAAGGTCGCGCAATCGCGGCCGGCTCGATCGACTTCCAACAGGGGCAGAGCGTTGCCACTGGATCGATCACCGCACCGTTTGAAATGCGCAACGACTTCGCGCGCGTCAGCATTGACAGCCACGCCACGGCAGGCGCGGTGCACCTGCTCGATGATGGCTTCAAGCGCCGCCGCGTCGTCCTCTTGTCCGGCGAAGTCGGCGATACGTTCCAGCCGCTGCTTTCGCCGCTCTATTACATTCAGCGCGCCCTGCAGCCCTATGCCGATCTGATAGAGCCGAACACGCCCGATCTCGCGTCCTCGATCCCGGATCTCCTGACGCAGAATCCGTCCGTGATCATCATGGCCGACATCGGCCGCCTGCCCCAGGAAACCTACGCACCGCTACAGCGCTGGATCGCGAATGGCGGAACCTTGATCCGCTTTGCCGGGCCGCGCCTTGCCGCCGCTCCCGCCGACGACCCGCTGGTTCCGGTCACGCTGCGCCAGGGCGAGCGTGCGCTTGGCGGCGCGCTGTCGTGGGCCGAACCGCAGCCGCTGGCCGAGTTTCCGGGATTCGGCCCGTTCGCTGGAATGCCGAAGCCGACGGACGTCACCATCAAGCGTCAGGTTCTCGCCGAGCCGACGCCTGATCTCGCCGAGCGCACCTGGGCAAGCCTTGCCGATGGGACGCCGCTCGTGACCACGAAGCCGATCAATGCCGGCCGGATCGTCCTCTTCCACGTCAGCGCCGAGGCCACGTGGTCCAACCTGCCGATTTCGGGCAACTTCGTCGAGATGCTGCGCCGCCTCGTCCAGTTGTCGCGCTCGGGTGGCGTCAACGCCGAAGCGAATGGCGCTTCGAGCGCCGAGGCGTTGCCACCCTTCCGCCTGCTGACTGCCAAGGGCGCGCTGACGACCGAGACCGGCACAGCGCGTCCGCTGATCCCCAACGCGAAGGTCACGCCGCTTGCCAGCTTTGACAACCCGCCTGGCCTGTATGGCTCCGAGGAAGGATTTACCGCTCTGAACGTGCTGCCGAAGAACGCCGAACTGAGGCCGCTCGACACGTCGGGGATCACCATCGTGCGCGAGGGACTGATCGGCGGCGAAACCTGGTCTGCAAAGCCTGCCCTGTTCCTGATCGCCTTGCTGCTGCTTTTGGCCGACAGCCTGATCGTGATGTTCATGAGCGGCGCCTTCTCGCGGCTGCGCCCAGCGGCCCGCACGGCGGCGCTTGTCGCCGTTGCGGTCAGTGCGGCTTTCTTGCTGCAGCCCGGACAATCGCATGCAGATGACGCCAAGCCAGGCGACGAGCCGATCTTCCAGCGGCTCGACAATACGCACCTTGCCTTTGTCGTTACCGGCGAACAGGAAGTCGATCGTATCTCCGAACGGGGGCTCGAGGGCCTGACGGACTTCCTGACCTATCGCACCACACTGGAGCCGTCTCCACCTGTCGGTCTGGATCTCACCAAGGACGAGCTCGCCTTCTATCCGATCATCTATTGGCCCGTCTCGGCGACCGCGCCGATGCCTTCGGCCGCGGCGATCAACAAGATTGACGCCTATATGCGCTCCGGCGGAACTGTGCTCTTCGACACACGCGACCAGTTCAGCGCACTCGACAACAATGGCGGCTCTCTCAGCGCCAATGGCGAGCGGCTGCAGCAGATCCTTGCCAATCTCGATATTCCGCCGTTGGAACCAGTGCCATCGGACCACGTTCTGACGAAATCCTTCTACCTTCTGTCGAGCTTCCCCGGCCGCTACACCGGAAGCCCCCTGTGGATCGAAGCGCGACAGGAAAATCGTGCCGCCGATGCCAAGTCGACCGGCACGGCAGACGGCGTTTCGCCGATCCTCATCACCGGCAACGACTTTGCCGGCGCCTGGGCCGTCGACGACAACGGGGTGCCCATGTTGCCGACGGTTCCGCCTGATGAAACGCAGCGCGAGTACGCCTACCGCAGCGGCGTCAACATCATGATGTATATGCTGACCGGCAACTACAAGACCGATCAGGTCCATGTTCCCGCTCTCCTGGAACGGTTGGGACAGTGACATGACGGTTGATTTTTCGCCTTTCATCCCTTGGCCGGTCCTGGCGGGTCTGGCAATCATTGTCGTCGCCACCGCCGCCTTTGCCATCTGGCGTCGTGTGCGCGGTGCCTGGATCCGCTCGATTGCTGCGCTTGCTTTGCTGACCGCCCTCGCCAACCCGCTGTTGCTGCAGGAAGATCGCGACCAACTGTCGACCGTCGTGCCCGTCATCGTCGACCGCAGCCAGAGCCAGCAGACGCCTGAACGCATCAAGATGACCGACGATGCCCTGGCGCAGTTGAAGGAGCGTCTCGCTCGCTTCCCCAATGTCGAACCGCGCTACGTCGACGCGACGGAACCGGACGATTCCGACGCACCCTCGACCCGGCTGTTCAACGCGCTTTCCGCGGCTGTCGCGGATGTGCCGCCCGCGCGCATCGGCGGCGCGATCATGCTGACGGACGGCGAAGTCCATGACGTTCCCGGCGTCAACCAGGCACTTGGCTTCGATGCGCCGATCCACGGCCTGATCACGGGTAAAGCCAACGAATTCGACCGCCGTATCGAAGTCGTCAAGGCACCCCGTTTCGGCATCGTCAACGAGGAGCAGCAATTGCTGCTGCGCGTCTTCGACGACGGCCCAAGCCCCGGCGGCACGGCCAATGTCACGGTGAAGCTCAACGGCAATGAGATCGCCACGCTCCAGGCCACGCCCGGTCGCGACACGCCGTTTTCGTTCAAGGTCGAACGCGGCGGCAGCAACGTTCTCGAATTTTCGGTCACCGGCCTTCCGGGCGAGGTTACCGAGGCAAACAACCGCGCCGTCCATGTGATTGACGGCATTCGCGAGAACCTGCGCGTTCTGCTTGTCTCCGGCGAGCCGCATGCCGGCGAACGCGCCTGGCGCAACCTCCTGAAATCGGATGCGTCGGTGGATCTCGTCCATTTCACCATCCTGCGCCCGCCCGAAAAGCAGGACGGCACGCCGATCAACGAGCTGTCGCTAATCGCCTTCCCGACCCGCGAGCTGTTCGTCGACAAGATCAAGGACTTCGACCTGATCATCTTCGACCGCTACCAGCACCGTGGCGTGCTGCCGATCCTCTATTACGACTACATCGCCCAGTATGTGGAAAATGGCGGCGCCCTGCTGATCGCAGCCGGCCCCGAACATGCCGGCCAGGATTCGATTGCGCTGACGCCGCTGTCGTCCGTGCTGCCGGCCGCCCCGACCGGCCAGATGATCGAGAAGGCCTTCTATCCCAGGCTTTCGGAAGAAGGCCGCAAGCATCCGGTCACCCGTGGCCTCGACGGGTCCGCCGACGAGCCGCCTCATTGGGGCCGGTGGTTCCGCAGTGTCGATGTCGAGCCGCCGCAGGGCCAGACGGTCATGGTCGGTGCCGACAACCATCCGCTCCTCGTTCTCAATCGCGCCGGACAGGGTCGCGTCGCCATGCTGCTCTCCGACCAGGGCTGGCTGTGGGCCCGTGGCTTCGAGGGCGGTGGTCCGCATGTGGCGCTCTATCGCCGCGTTGCCCACTGGCTGATGAAAGAGCCAGCCCTTGAGGAAGAGGCGCTGACCGCTCGGGCATCCGGTCGCACGCTGGAGATCACGCGCCAGACGATCGGCGCCAACCCCGGCAACGCGACGGTACGCTATCCCTCCGGCAAGACGGAGACGCTGCCGCTGACGCAAGCCGAGCCCGGCCTCTTCAAAGCCGAGAAGAAGATGGACGAGATCGGCCTCTTCGAAATCAGGAACGGCGAGATGACGACGCTCGTTCACGTCGGCGCGGTCGATGCTCCGGAATTCAAGGCGATGATCTCGACGACCGAGGCGTTGAAGCCCATTGCCGACAAGTCGAAAGGCCTTGTCACCCGCGTTTCCGATACCACCGGCGCGATCAGCATTCCGCCGATCCTGCCGGTTCGTGGCCAGATCCGCGTTGCCGACAACGATCGCATGCAGATCCACCTCACCAACGAAACGGTGCTGAAAGGCATCAACACGCTGCCGCTGTTTGCCGGCTTTGCCGGTGTCGGTATGCTGTTGCTTGCCTTCGGTGCCATGTGGTGGCGCGAAGGGCGCTAGCGGCATGGCTGAGTTTGAGGTAACAGGCTCGCCCGCTGCTGATGATCTCTCGACGATCGGCGACGCGCTCTCGGCGTTCAATCTCGGTGATGTTGGCCCTTCCGAACGCCGGCCGCTGGCGGTTCTCATTCGTGATACCGATGGAAACGTCACCGGCGGCCTTTCCGGCTATACCGCCTGGGGCTGGCTCTTCACGCAGTTGCTGTACGTTCCCGACAAGGAACGGGGCAAGGGCATGGCTGGCAAGATCCTTGCTTTGGCCGAGGAGGAAGCGGCCGCACGCGGCTGCCGCCATGCCTGGATCGATACCTTCAATCCGCAGGCGCTGCGGGCATACCAGCGCCAAGGCTACGAGATATTCGGCGAATTGCCTGAATTCCCGAAAGGCCGCACCCGCACATTTCTGCGCAAGCGTCTCGAGAGCCTTTCAGGGTTAAATTGAAGCGTTCTGCCGGAGCAGGTTTTCATCGGGGCAGAGGCGATTGGCAAACGTCATATCCCGATGTGCGTCCGAGCCGGTCGCCTCTGATCCTGGCGGAAAGTGCCCGGCCCTTCGGGTTGGCTGAAACGGGCCGCCTGATCGACCGGCCGTTAGAGCCAACAGAATGCTTCAGTTGAACGCTGAGCGGCTCTAGACGCCAAAACAAGGTACGCGAACCCGCCAGACGTCGATGCTCCACCGTCGCGACGAACGGTGGAGCGCTGGTTTCTTTCAGCTGTCAGACGGCAATCTTTCCACCGCCGACCTTGGTGATCGCAACGACAGCCGGTCGGACCGGCATGTCATCCTTGAAGTCCGGCCAGCGGGTGGAGAGATCCTCATAGTAGGACGCACGACCGTGGCCCGACCAGTCGTCGCCGCCGTCGCCGGGATGTTGCACGGCTACGAATGCCGTCTCATCGTCGGGCAGGAAGAGCGGGCCGCAGAGCTCGGCACCCACCGGAACACGGTAGAAGAGTTTGGACGTTGCGCGCGCGTCGCCTTCGGTGTCGACGGCCCAGAGACCGTCGGTGCGGCCTGTCGCCTTGTTGTTGTTGCCGTCGGTCGCGACCCAGAGGCGGCCGGCAGCATCGATGGAACAGTTATCCGGCATGCCGAACCAGCCGTTCTTCGTCGTTTCGGTCGAGAAGGAAGCGCCGACGTCTGCGACGGCAGGGTCTCCACACTTCAGCAGCACTTCCCACTTGCCCGAGGTTGCCCCGAAGGCGCCGCCATCCTCGGTGATCTCGATGATATGGCCGAAGGCATTGTCGGCACGTGGATTGGCCGCGTCCACTTGCTCGGGCTTGCGCTTCGTGTTGTTGGTGAGCATCACATAGACCTTGCCATTGACGGCATTGGGTTCGATGTCTTCCGGCCGGTCCATCTTCGTCGCCCCAAGCAGGTCCGCCGCGCGGCGGGTCTCGATCAGCACGTCGGCCTGGCTGGTAAAGCCGTTTTCCGCTTTCAACGGCCCCTGGCCGTGGACAACAGGCAACCACTGCAGCGTCCCGTCCTCGGCGAACTTGGCGACATAAAGCGTCCCTTCGTCGAGCAGGGTCATGTTGGCCGTGCGGTCGTTGGCACTGTAGGTGCCCGACGTCACGAACTTGTAGACATAGTCGAAACGTTCGTCGTCGCCGAGGTAGAAGACGACGCGGCCATCCTTGTCGACGATCGATGCAGCGCCTTCATGCTTCGTGCGTCCAAGCGCGCTGCGCTTCTTCGGGGTCGACGTCGGATCGAGGACATCGACCTCGACGATCCAGCCGAAGCGATTGGGTTCGTTCGGCTCCTTAGCAACATTGAAGCGGTCATAGAAGTTTGCCCACTCATAGGCGCCTTCCGGCACGCCGTAGCGCTTATAGTTCGCCGCCTCCTTGTGATCGGCAGGCAGTTCGCCGGAGAAATAGCCATGGAAATTTTCCTCGGCCATAATGTAGGTGCCCCAGGGCGTGACGCCGCCGGCGCAGTTGTTGAACGTGCCGATTACCTTGGTGCCGGTAGGATCGGCGGACGTCTTGACGCGCTCATGGCCCGCCACGGGACCGGTCAGTTCCGTCTCGGTCACCGAGGTTATGCGGCGATTGTACTTGCCGTCCGGCACGACCTGCCACTTGCCGTCGGCTTTTCGGATCTCGACGATCGTGCCGCCGTGAGCAGCCATCTCGATATCGACCTGCTCTTTGGTGAGCGGCGCCTGCTTGATCTTGCCGTCGGCGATCGTCACCAGGCCGGGGAACATCAAGTGCGGGTTTGTGTATTCGTGATTGACGACGAGGATACCGTGCTGCGACGAGCCATCGATCGGAATATAGCCGACATAATCGTTGTTGTAGCCGAACTGCCGGCTCTGCGCGGCAGCCGACTGCTTCTTCGGGTCGAAGACCGGCGAATCGGAGAAAAGGGCATCGCCCCAGCGCAAGAGAATATCGGCATCGTAACCCGCTGCGACATGGTGGTCCGCATCGACGCCGGCCTCGACTTCAGTGAAGGAGAAAGCCGAGCCGCCCGCCGCGCGAGCCTTTTGCGCGCTCGACAGCGCGATTGGGCTGACAGTCGCGGCAATGGCCGAAACGGCGAGCGATCCTTGAAGGAAACCGCGACGCGAGAAACGCCGGCCAATGATCTCCCCCATGGTGGGATTGTCGCTGCGGTTATGGCCATCGCCGTCGGCATCCTCAAGCTGGCTGGTCGGAAAGATTTGCTTCTGCGAAATATGTTCGGTCATCGAACCACCCCCAATAATATTGACACCACAGGTCCGCTTTAGAGCGCTGGCAAAGTCTAGGGACCGCGCATGACAGTTCTGTGATCAACCGAATTTGAAGTGGCAATGGCGATGCCTGGATGGGCCGCCCGCACACGTTTTTGCACACGTTGCCGGTGCTAGTCAGCCGAGCGCTGCCTGGCGCGTTTCTGCGTCGATCGCCCTCGCGGCAAAGGCTGCCACGACCAGCAGGCCGGCAAACAGGCCGATGGCCAGGCCCAATCCACCTGATACGACGAATGCCATCAGGGACGGAGCAAGCAGCCCGCCGAGACGCGCCATCGCGCCTGCCGATCCCATGCCCGTCGCCCGCGATGCAGTGGGGTAAAGCTCGGGAGTATAGGCGTAAAGCGCGCCCCACGTCCCGAGCAGCGCGAAGCTCATGACCAGCAGCGACGCGCCGACCAGCATGTCGCTTGGAGAAACCACGAAGAGCAGGCACCCGAGCGCAGAAAGCAGGCAGAAACCGATCAGCGTCGGCCTGCGCCCCCAAGCCTCGACGCCATAGGCGGCAAGTGCGTAGCCCGGTACCTGGGCAAGTGCGACGAACACCAGAAAGCCGTATCCACGGACGAAGCCGAACCCGTCGCCGGCCAGCTTCGCCGGCATCCAGGTGAAGACGCCGTAATAGGAAACGGAAACCAGGAACCAGATCGCCAGGATCAGTGCGCTTCGGCGACGAAGCTCTTCGGAGAAGATCCCTTCCGCCACCTGTGGCGTCGCGACGATCTCGTCGTCGAACCGCAGGGGCGCTTTTTGGTGCAGCGCCAGCATCCTGTTGACGATCATCTTGGCCTCGCCTGTCCGTCCGGTCCGAAGCAGGTAGAGCGGACTTTCAGGAACGAAGAAGCGCAGCGTCAGACCCAAAAGTGCCGGCAGTGCGGTGACCGCGAAAATATAGCGCCAGGGATCGGTCACCCCGGCAACGCTCGCAGCCCAGGCAGCCAATGCGACGATCAGCGTACCGATCGCCCAGAAGCCTTCCAGCGCGACCAGCCAGCGGCCACGGCTCTTGGCAGGCAGGAACTCGGCCATCATCGCGTAATCGACCGGCAACGTTCCGCCGACTGCCATGCCGGTCAGGAAGCGCAGAACGAGCAGGCTGGTAAAATCGGGAGCGAAGATAGAAAGCGTGCCGAAAAGCGCATCGCAGGCAACCGTTACGATCAACACCTGGCGCCGTCCGACCTTGTCGGCCAGGCGGCCGAAGGCGACGGCGCCGATGAGCATGCCGAGAAAGAACAGCGTGCCGGTCTGCAGAGCTTGCGGAACCGTCAATCCAAAGGTGGCTGCAATCGAGGCTGCGGTGAAACCGACGGCGAGCACCTGCATTGCATCGGCCGTCCAGACAAGTCCGAAGATGCCGATCAAGCGCCGCTGGAAAGCACCGGTCCCGGCGCGATCCAGCGCCTCGTCCATGGAAATGCTGCTCATGCTCAGCCCTTCAAGTTACTGAAAGATCACGCCAAGCGCGCGCCCAGGCAGAAGGCTCAATACCGCACGCGACCTATTTCCGCCAGCCGATAGTTCCCTTGAGCCTTACATGCGCATCCTCGGCGAGCGGCACCACCAGCACGCGCGCCGGATCGACCGGGCCCGGAAACGTCAGCGCATTGTGGGCAACCCTCTCGAAGCCGAGCGGGCAGTAGTAAGGCGGGTCGCCGATGAGAATGACCGCCTCTGACCCCTTGCGCCGCGCTGCCTCGACGGCAATCCGGACCAGTTCCCGGCCGATACCGCGACCCTTGTGGGACGGCCGAACGGCTAGCGGCCCAAGCAGGTGTCCATTGACCGAACCGGCCTGGACGGGCGTCATTCGTACCGATGCGATCGTCTCCCCGTCATCGGTGCAAATGAAGGACAGTAAAAGGTCGTGTGGCCCCTGCTCGCGGATTCGGGCTGCGGCCCGCGTATGCCGGCCGGGACCGAATGCTTCTTCGTTGATGTGTTCGATAGCAGCGTCGTGCGACGCATCCTCAGTGAGGTAGACCAGATCGTGCTTGTGCATGATGAGACGGAAACCGGATAGACAGAATTGATGGATCTCGAGCACGCCCTTCGGCGTTCGGGAGCATCAGCGTCGTCGTAGGTTTCTCGGTGCAAACATCAAATCGGGTTCCAGAAGTGTGAAAAGGCCGATAGCAGGAAAAATTTCGGTCGTCCAACGGAAATTGAGCGGGAGACCACGCGACGTGACGCTGTGTTCAATCTTTGCCGCCTGCAAAGAAGCAAGAGCTGCGATATGTTCTGCCGCAAGACAATCTGAAGGATCACAACATGGGCATGCTGGTTGACGGCGTCTGGCATGACGTCTGGTACGACACAACAGAAACCAAGGGGCACTTCAAGCGCGCCGCTTCGCAGTTTCGAAACTGGATTACGGAAGATGGGGCCCCTGGCCCTTCCGGTACCGGCGGTTTCAAGGCCGAAGCCGACCGCTACCACCTTTATGTTTCGCTGGCGTGCCCTTGGGCGCACCGCACGCTGATCTTTCGCAAACTCAAGAAACTCGATGATCTCATCACCGTTTCCATCGTTGATCCCCTCATGCTGTCGAACGGCTGGGAGTTCAAGATCGGTGACGGCGCCACCGGCGACCATCTGTTCGGCGCCAAGACGCTATGGGAAATCTACGTGAAGGCCGATCCGCACTATTCCGGCCGCGTGACGGTCCCGGTCCTGTGGGACAAGAAGGCCAACACAATCGTCAACAACGAGTCTTCCGAGATCATCAGGATGTTCAACAGCGCCTTTGATCATCTGACCGGCTCAACGGTTGATTTTTATCCGCAGGATCTACGCGCCGCCATCGATGAAGTTAATACCGTCGTCTACGATACCGTCAACAACGGCGTCTACAAGGCTGGCTTCGCCACGACGCAGGACGCCTACGGTGAGAATGTCGTCAGGCTTTTCGAAACGCTTGACATGCTCGAAGA
The DNA here is from genome assembly GCF_964254185.1 of Rhizobium sp. LjRoot258. Lineage (NCBI taxonomy): Bacteria > Pseudomonadati > Pseudomonadota > Alphaproteobacteria > Hyphomicrobiales > Rhizobiaceae > Rhizobium > Rhizobium sp. LjRoot258. Next base: position 2,506,733 of record NZ_CAXUST020000001.1, read on the forward strand.
CCGTCTCGGCAGGGGTCGTTATCTCTTCGGCGATCGGCTGACCGAGACCGATTGGCGGCTGTTCACGACATTGGTTCGCTTCGATGCCGTCTATGTCGGCCACTTCAAGTGCAACATCCGTCGCATAGACGACTATCCCAATCTGTCGGCCTACCTGCGCGACCTCTATCAGACGGCAGGCGTCAAGGAGACGGTGAATTTCCGCCACATCAAGGACCACTACTATTGCAGCCACAAGACGATCAATCCGACCGGCATCGTGCCGATCGGCCCGGCGCTCGATCTCGATCGCCCGCATGGCCGTGCCCGACTGGCAGCGGCCTAGCCCTTTGCTCTACCAGACGTGGGCGGGCTCCCGCTCGCCCGCGAGCTCAGCCAGGCGACGACGCGTCGCGTCAGTGGTGCCGGGCGGCAGATCATCGATTGCGAAGAAGCCGCACTCGACGATTTCCCTGTCGGCTGGGCGCGGTGCCGTCTGCTCCACCTGTGCCTTGTAGAAGAGAACATGGTCGCGTCGGCTGGCCGCCGTGTTGAAATAGATGTGAAACAGCTGAGGGCGACCGAGAATACGCAGGTTCCCCTCTTCACGAAGTTCCTTGATCAGCGCCTCCTCGGCAGTCTCATTGCGCTCAAGCCCGCCGCCGGGCATATGCCAGCCGGGCACGTAGCTGTGCCGCACGAGAAAGATGCGGCCCGCCGAATCGAAGCAGGCCGCCCGCACACCCATCGTCATTCCGCGCGCGATCGCGAAATAGACATGCACGATACGCATCAGGACTCGCGACTGCCAGGGGCGGATGGTACCGATCACGCTTTTTCCAATTCCATTAATCCGTTCAAGCAGATGTGTTTGAATTGCAGACTTACTGGGCTATGTGTCGTCGCATGTTCAAGCTCGCGCACATCTCCGATATCCATCTCGGCCCCCTCCCTCGCATTTCCGTGCGCGAGCTCTTCTCCAAACGCATTACCGGCTTTGTGAACTGGCATCGCAACAGGCGCAAGCACCTTTTCGGCAGCACGCTGGATCTGTTGCTCGATGACATACGCGCGAAGCAAGCCGATCATCTGGCGGTCACCGGCGACCTGGTGAACCTCGCGAGCGGCTTGGAGATCCGTGCCGCCGCCGGATGGCTGAAAGAACTCGGCGACCCCGCAGACAATTCCGTCGTACCCGGAAACCATGATGCCTACGTCCCCGGTGCCTACGAAAAGTCGGTGCGTGCCTGGTATGACAATGTGCGCGGTGACCTTGCACCGGCCGAGTGGCAGGAAGACCGCCACGTTTTTCCCTACCTCCGCGTTCGCGGCAAGGTCGCCATCGTCGGCTGCTCGACAGCCGTCGCAACGCCGCCTTTCGCTGCCAGCGGCTTCTTCGGTGAACGCCAGGCCCGTGATACCGTGAACATGTTGCGTGCCGCTGGCGAGGCCGGCCTGTTTCGGGTCGTGATGATCCACCATCCGCCCATTCGTGGCGCAACGTCCTTCTACAAGCGGATGATCGGCATCCGCCGCTTCGGTGCGGTGATCTCCACCGGCGGCGCAGAACTGGTGCTCCACGGCCATACGCATCTGAACACGCTCCACTGGCTGCGCGGCCAGACTGGTCCCGTCCCCGTGGTCGGCATCGCCTCGGCATCGCAGGGGCCTGGAGGGCTGAAACCTCGCGCCGCCTACAATCTCTTCACGATCGATGGCTCTCCCGGCGCGTGGGAACTGACCGGAGAGCGCTTCAGCATCAACTCCATGGGCGACAGCGTGGGCAGCGAAAGTGTCGATATTTTCAAGGCTTAGCGCCCTTTTTGGAATCATCTTGTCGGCAAGCTCACTCAGAAACTCAAAATGACGATATCTTGAATTCGCAAGGCATCCGCGGCCTTGGCAATTGGCGAGCGCCACGTACACTCGTTATCTCTGGACCCATCAATTCACGGAGTCGTTACATGCACTTGGCATCCTTTAGCCTTCGCGGCCTGGCTTTGGCCGGTTCCCTTGCCGTCGCCGTCTCTTCCGCGGCCTTTGCCATTGGCGACGAGAGCGACGAAACGAAGCCGCCGCCAAAGACCGAAACGACGACAAAATGCACCGACGGCAAGGTCTGGGACACAAAGCGCAAGGAGTGCGTGGTTGCGAAGAAGAGCTCGTTTAACGACGACGACCTCTACAAGGCAGCCCGCGAATTCGCCTATGCCGGCCAATACGACAACGCCCTGACGGTGCTTCAGCTTGCCAAGAACCAGAACGATCCGCGCATCCTGAACTACCTCGGCTACGCCAACCGCAAGGCGGGCAGAATGGAACTGGGGATGTCGTATTACCGCAAGGCGCTGCAGGCCGACGAGAACTATGTTCTGGCACGGTCATACATGGGACAAGCTTTGGTGGAACAGGGTGATGTGCAGGGAGCGCGCGTCCAGCTCGTCGAGATCCGGGATCGGGGCGGCGAGCAGACCTGGGCCTACCGCTCGCTCCTGCAAGCATTGAACGGCTACCGCACCTATTGAGGTTTGCCGCACCGGTGCCAGCGAAGAAAAGCTTTGAGAACCCGTGGGATACGCCGCCGGATGCTTGCGAAGCATCAGGTACTTGTTTCATAAAGGACACAGAAGCGATATAAATCGATTTCCTGCTGGGCGTTCTGCCCGAACGCCCATGCACTACTTGGAAAGACCATGCGTCAACCCGTGACGACCATCGATATCAGACGCGATCTGGTGGGCCTTCTGCCCCGGCTGCGGCGTTTCGCGATGACCCTTGCAGGTGACGCAGCGAGCGCCGACGAGATCGTGCAGGCGGCTTGTCAGCGCGCCATCGCCAAAAGCAACCAGTGGAACGGCGAAGGCCGTCTGGAAAGCTGGGTTTACACCCTCGCCCGCCAGCAATGGAGCGATGACCATCGTCGTCGCAAGCCGCATACCTCTCAGAAGACCAATGTGACCGATATCCGTGAGGCGAGCCGCGACCGCGCCTCGCTCATCGAGCCCGATGTCACCCACCGCATGGTTTTTGAGATGCCAGAAGGCACGTCCAGCGTGTTTCTGCTGGTCGTCGTCGAGGGGCGCAGCTATCAACAGACGGCCGACATTATGGGCGTTGCCGTCAACATCGTCGTGTCACAACTCGCGGCGGCGAAACTGCACTTCGCCAGCGTCGCGGACAATTATCCTCACAGGTACTGAATTGCTCGATTTCAAGAAACTGCCGCTCGATGCTCAGCTGACCGCCCTGCTGGACGGTGAGGCGACGCCAGAACAGAAGCAGGAGCTCGAGAGCCGCTTGGCAACCGACGAAGGCGCCAAGCGGCTCTACGACACGCTGCGGCAGGGCGCCGACTTCGGGAAGCACCGTTTCGACGATATTCTCAAGGAGCCCGTTCCCCTTGCGCTCGTTCGGTCGATCAAGAGCGTACAGCCACCGAAGGCTCCGGTTGCTCCGCGCCTTTCGCGGCCTTCGCTGAAGCTTGCGCCGACCGGTCCGCAGGCTCTTGCCGCGGCAATCATCCTGTTCGTTGCCGGGTGCGGCATCGGTTATTTCGCCGCCGGCAGCACCAGCACCGTGCAGTCGGCGCCGCCTTCAACGATGGAAGCCGCCTCGGATTCCAGCGAGTGGTTGACAGACGTCATCGCCAACCAACGCCTGATCGCCCGCCAGCCGCGTCATATTTTCGAAGTGCCGTCGACACAGGCGGAGGAAATTTCCACCTGGCTGACCTCAACGGTCGGCGTTGCATTCCGCGTGCCCGACCTGTCAGATCAGGGCTGGACCTTCCAGGGCGCACGGGTCTTCATCGGCGACGGCCGGCCGGTCGGTCAGCTCGTCTACACGAGCTCCGATGGCGACCTTGCTTCCATCTGCTTCCGCAAGGACAACTTGCCCTCCGAGGCCGACGATTTCAAGGAAACGATCAAGGACGAGGTCGGTGTGGTCGCCTGGCACAATGCCGGCACGTCCTATGTGTTCGTCGGCCCATCGTCAGAAGCCTCGCTCGGCCAGCTTGCAATGCAGGTCGCCACGTCGATCTGAGACGGTCGAGGTAACCCGCCACACGTTGCCGCTAGGTAGCGACGGGTGCGCCCTATTCGCAGCATGTTTTCGCAAAGAGGCGCAGCGGCCGAACCCGCTGCGCAGATCTTGTCAGGCCTTTCCGGCCTTGACCTCGAGCACGCGGTTCGCCGCGGACACGATTGCTTCCAGCGACGCGCCGACGATGTTCGTGCTGATCCCCGCGCCGAAGAGCTTGCCGCCCGGATAGGAGGTCTCGACGTAGGAGATGGCGGCAGCATTAGAGCCGTGCTGCAACGAATGCTCCGAATAGTCCTCGACCGACATTTCGATGCCGAGATAGTGCGAGAGTGCATTGATGAAGCCGTCGACCGGGCCGTTGCCCCTGCCTTCGATGCGCTTCGTCTCACCATTGTCGGTAATCTCGGCAGCGACGATGCGCTGCCCCTTGTGCTCCGGATCGGCGTAGGTGTGGTGGTCGACGAACTTGATGCGGCCCTCGGGCTGGGTCACGTAGCGCTCGATAAAGCGGTCATAAATCTTCCGTGACGGCAGCTCCTTGCCCTCTTCGTCGGTGATCCGCTGGATGTCCTCGCGGAATTCCACCTGCAGGTTGCGCGGCAGGTTGAGCCCGTAGTCCTGCTGCAGGATATAGGCGATGCCGCCCTTGCCGGACTGCGAGTTGATGCGGATGATCGCCTCGTAGGAACGGCCGACATCCTGCGGATCGATCGGCAGGTAGGGCACTTCCCAGACCGGGTGATTGGCGACCTTGATCGCCTTCATACCCTTGTTGATCGCATCCTGGTGGGAGCCGGAGAAGGCGGTGTAGACCAGTTCGCCGACGTAAGGGTGGCGCTCGCCGATCGGCATCTGGTTCGAATACTCGAACACTTCCTTCATGCGAACGATATTGGAGCAGTCGATCTCCGGGTCGACGCCCTGCGTGAACATGTTCAGCGCCATGGTGACGACATCGACGTTGCCGGTGCGCTCGCCATTGCCGAACAGCGTGCCTTCGACACGGTCTGCACCCGCCAGCAGTGCCAACTCGGCAGCGGCGATACCTGTGCCGCGGTCGTTGTGCGGATGCAACGAAATGATCAGGTTGTCGCGATTGTCGAGATTGCGGCACATCCACTCGATCTGGTCGGCATAGACGTTTGGAGTGGCCATTTCGACGGTGGACGGCAGGTTGATGATCAGCTTGTTGTCAGGCGTCGGCTTCATCACCTCGATGACGGCGTTGCAGATGTCCAAAGCGACGTCGAGTTCGGTGCCGGTGAAGCTCTCCGGCGAATATTCGAAACGATAGCCGCCGCCGGCCTTCGCCGCCATGTCGGAGATCATCTTCGCAGCATCGACTGCGATCTGCTTGATGCCCTGGACGTCCTTGGCGAAGACGACACGACGCTGCAATTCGCTGGTCGAATTGTAGAAGTGAACGATCGGACGGTTCGCGCCTTCCAGCGCCTCAAAGGTACGGGTGATCAGCTCCGGACGGCACTGCACCAGCACCTGCAGCGATACGTCGTGCGGCACGTTGCCCTGCTCCACGCACCAGCGCGCGAAGTCGAAATCGGTCTGCGACGCGGACGGGAAACCGATCTCGATTTCCTTGAAGCCCATGTCGAGCAGCAGCTGGAACATCCGGGCCTTGCGGTCGTGGCCCATCGGGTCGACCAGCGCCTGGTTGCCGTCGCGCAAGTCGACCGAACACCAGATCGGCGCCTTGGTCAGCGTCTTGGACGGCCATGTGCGGTCCGGGATGTTCACCTGTGGATAGGGGCGGTACTTGATCGCCGCGTCGGGCATGCCTTTGGTCTGGGAGCCGGTGTTCGTGTCCATGTCTTTTCTTCCTCTTCCCGTCATCTGGCCAGCCGCGTCATAGCGTATCGGGTCTGGCTTGGCGATGACGAATCCGGTGCCAATGCATCCGGTTGATCAGCTTTCGGGATTGGTCACGAGGAGCGATGGCCTGGGCGGGCTTTCGGCCGCCGGGCGCTCCTCAACGGACCCGGCAACCGCGCGTAAGGCCGAGGAGAAGAAGCGAGGTAAGGGCGCGCGTATTGTCGCGGAGCGCGATGCGCCCGCGTGCAATCTGCTCAGAAATCATGACGCCCGTGTTCTTCATGGTCGCGCTTATAGCCGGGGTACAAAAAACTGGCAATCCCTCCGTCTATTTTTTCGCCGCTTGTACAAAACGTGACAATGCCAGCATCAGCCCTCCGCCGAGCAATCCCCAGAATGCGCCCGAGATACCAGCGAAGGAAACACCGGATGCGGTCACCAGAAACGTGATGGCTGCCGCCTCCCGCGATTCCGGCGCCTGGAAGGCGGCCATGGCCGAGCCCGAGAAGGCGCCGACCAGCGCCAGACCGGCCACCGCCTGGATCAGGATCGGCGGCGCCAGGGCCACGAAGGTCGTCACTGCGCCGGCAAGCAGCCCGAGAATGACATAGGAGATGCCTGAGACCAGGACCGCCCAGTAACGCCGCGCCGGATCGGGATGCGCGTCCTGGCCGGCGCACATCGCCGCGGTAATCGCAGCAAGGTTCACCGCATGGCCTCCGAACGGCGCCGACAGGATCGAGAAGAGGCCGGTCACGGAGAAGAGTGGCCCGGGCTTTGGCTGGTAGCCATTCACCTTCAGCACCGCAATGCCGGGAATGTTCTGCGACGCCATCGTCACGATGAAGAGCGGCAGGGCGATGGAAATGAAAGCCGGCAGATTGAAGACAGGGGCAACGAACTCGACAGGGGGTCGCAGCGCCTGTTCGATCGAACCGAGCGCTCCTTGGGGAATGTCCACGCCGAAGGCTACCACCAGCACGAAAGCCGCTAGAGCCGCCGGCACCGCCCAGAGCCGCTTGAACGCGCCGACGACGATCCACGCCAGTACGATCGGCAAGCCGAGTAGCGGATTGAAGCCGATCGCCCTGACCGGTGCAAAGCACAACCCGATCAGCACACCGGCGAGCATCGCATTGGCAAGGGGCGCGGGAATAGCCGCAACTGCCCGGCCGAGCGGCTTGAACAGGCCGGCAACAACGATCAGCAACGCGCAGATAAGAAACGCCCCGACCGCCGCATTGAACCCACCTTCGACCACACCGGTACTTGCAAGAAGCGCCCCACCTGGAGTGGACCATGCGATACTGATGGGCACGCGCGTCACAGTGCTGAGCACGATCGCGCAAAGCCCCAGCGAGATCGACAGCGCCATAAGGCCCGACGCGGCCTGCGCATCCGTCGCGCCGACACTCTTCAGGCCATGCAGCACGACCGCGAAGGAGCTGGCAAATCCCACGAAAGTGGTGAGAACGCCCATGAACAGGGTTTGCACGGAGAAGTCTTTAAGCATGGCGGGACTCGAACTGAATGCAACTGCCGCATGGAGCATTAGACGCGGAAAGAACACAAGTCCGCGACGGCCAAGTTCCGTTCTCCTGCACCATCGAGCCGTCTCGCAAAAGAGACGCTGCCAATGGTCGAAATACTGTTGACCTGTCCCCTGGGGCTGCCCCGATAAGCAGGGCGACAAACAACCAACGAGGTGAGTCGTGGTTCATTCCGCACATTTTTTGAGCCCGCGCGAGGCGGCAGCGCGGCTAGGCATCTCCATCAAAGCGCTGCGGATCTATGAGCAACGCGGCCTCGTCGCCCCGCTGCGCACATCTTCGGGCTGGCGCGCATACGGGCCGGATGAGATGGCACGCGCTGGCGAGATTGTGGCATTTCGCGCACTCGGCCTCAGCCTCACACAGATTGCGCAGGTTCTGAAGGGTGATCGCGGCGGCCTCGAACAAGTACTCGCCTTGCATCAGGCATCACTGGAAAACGGTGTGCAACGGCTCATCGAAACGATCGGCCGCGTCGCGACGTTGCGCAGGGCCATCGCCGCGGGCCACACCCCGTCGTCTGCCCAACTGGCCTCGATCGGGCCAACGTCTCCGGTTCTTGCCGTCTTTGGACTGCCTTGGCCATGGGGCGGTGAACGTTTTGAACTGCGAGACGTCAAGGCTTTGAACTACATCATCGGTCCGCTTGGAAGCGGCAAGACGCGGCTTGCCCATGCCATTGCTGACGCGTTGCCGGATGCCCGCTTCCTCGGCCTTGATCGCGCAGCCGCGACGAGCGCCGATATCGATGCGCGGTTGGATATCGATCCGCCATCGAAGGCGCGGGTCCTGCAAGCCCTCGACTGGCTTGTCGATGAGGGCGCCACCGCCTCACTCGCCTTGAAAGCGCTTCTCGCCGAATTGGAGGCTGAGCACCAGGGAACGCTCATCATCGACATGATCGAGCAGGGATTGGATCAGGCCACGCAGGAAGCCTTGATTTCCTACCTGCGCAATCGTCCGGCAACCCAGCGCACTCTTTTCATGCTGACGCGTTCGAAGATGATCCTGGATCTCGGCGCCGTGACACCGAATGAAGCAATCATCTTTTGTCCGGCCAACCATAGCCCACCGATGACCGTGCAACCCTATCCCGGGGCGCCGGGCTATGAGGCGGTCGCAACCTGCCTGGCGTCGCCGGATGTGCGTGCGCGCACGGAAGGCGTCATCGCCTGGCGGCCCGCGGTCGCTTGACAGCGGGCCTTGCTTCCTGAGTTACGGCGCGCCGGACGACGAAGATCATCTCCTCGGACTTTCGCTCGTCGAAAGGTTGGCGATCCCAATCGCCGTAAACGGCGTCGGCGCGCAGCCCGGCAGCCTCCAGGTGCCGCTCGATATCGTTGCGCGACAGAAACAGCAGCTCGCTTTCTGAGACAAGCGTCTCTTCGGGGAAATGATAGCGGGTTTCGAAATGGGCCCGCCCTTCCTCGTAAGAGACCACGTCGCGCGTCTTACGAACGACAAGCCCGTCGTGAATGAGCTCGAACACACCGCCGTCCCAACGTGCTTTCCAGTCTATTTTGGGATTGCGAGACTCAAAGACGATCCGGCCGCCATGCGCCAGATGCTCGCGCATGACGGCAAAGGTTGCGAGGATGGCGTCCTCATCGAGCAATACCTGAAAGGCATGGCCGGTCATGATGATCAGATCGAAGCGTTTTTCAGATCGAAAGTCCTGTGAGCAACACTCTACCCACTCGATGCTGCCGCCATTCGGTTTGCGTCCAGCGATATCGAGCATCCGTGCTGAAGGATCGGCGCCGGTCACGTCATGGCCACCTGCCGCGTAGGCATCGCAGATCAGCCCGGTGCCGCAGCCAAGATCGAGAATTGACTTCGGCCCGCCCTGCGCCAGCGAGAGATAGAAATCCCGATCCTTCGACCAACCGCAGGCAAGGTCATAAAGGGCTGCCAGACGCGGATGCTCATAGTGTAGATCGGGCATGTCGAAACCCCGCTTACCTCGGCTCTGGAAACAAAAAACGCCCTCACCCGCCATCCGGCAAGCAAGGGCGCGTCTCATAGCACGAAATCAGATCTCGGAGTGCGACGTTACAATGCGAGAAACGAGGCCGTAAGCCTTGGCTTCTTCTGCAGACAGCCAGTAGTCGCGGTCGGTATCGGCAGCGATCTTCTCGTAAGGCTGGCCCGTGGCCTCGGACATGATCTTGTTCAGACGCTCGTTCATCTTGATGATCTCGCGAGCCTGGATTTCAATGTCGGATGCCATGCCGCGCGTGCCGCCGGACGGTTGGTGCAACAGGAAGCGCGTGTTCGGCAGGCAAATGCGCTGTTCCTTCGGCGCCGCGACATAGATCAGCGCGCCGGCCGATGCGACCCAGCCCGTTCCGATCATCCAGACCTTCGGCTTGATGAACTTGATCATGTCATGGATCGAATCGCCGGATTCGACATGACCGCCAGGCGAGTTGACGTAGATACGAATGTCCTCGTCATTGGCCGCGGAAAGCGCCACAAGCTGCGTGCAGACCTTCTGCGCGAGTTCCTGCGTGATCGGCCCGTAGATGAAGATCGAACGCGACTTGAAAAGGTTCGCCTCCGTTTCCTTGCCGAGCGGCAGTTCCTTCGTCTTGTCGTCCTGTTCTTCTTCTTCGTACATTCGAACCTCTCTTACGTCGAATTCGGGTTCCCCGCACATAGTGCGACTCCATGCGTAAAACAATGCGGGAAAAAGACAAGCCACGGAACGGATGAAGATATGGTTAGGTCGCCCGGCGGCTTACCGAAATGTAACTTGGCGCGGCTTTGAAAAGTCGAAATCCGTTCCTACGTCATCCCTAGGCGCAAATCGCCAGCAACAAAGGAGACCGGCCATGTCACCTGAAGAACGCCAATTGTTGACCGCCCTTTTCGAGCGCGTCCGCACCGCATCGGCAACGCCGCGTGACCATGACGCCGAAGCGCTGATCGATCAGGGAACGCGCGAGCAACCGTATGCCACCTATTATCTGGCGCAGGCTGTGATCGTGCAGGAAAAGGGCCTCGAAGCGGCGGCCAATCACATCAAGCAGTTGGAAGAGCGCATTCGTCAGCTCGAAGCCGACCAGAGCGAATATCACAAGGCTGAACAGGGCGGCGGCTTCTTGAGCTCGATCTTCGGCAGCAGCCAGAGCCCGCAGCAGCCGGCGCCTCCCCCGCCTTCCTCAGGCCCATGGGGAAGCGCCCCGCGCCAGCAGATCCAGCAGGATCGCGGCTTCGACACGGCCCCGCGCGCCATGCCGCAGCAACCGACCGGACCCTGGAGCCCGCAGGCGGCTGCGCCTTCGGCCGGCGGCAGCTTCCTACAGGGAGCGCTCGGCACCGCGGCAGGCGTTGCAGGCGGCATGCTGCTTGCCAACTCGCTGAGCGGGATCTTCGGGAGCCACATGTCGTCGCTTGGCTGGGGTTCACCGCTTGCCGGCAACAATCCCTTCGGCAACGCGCCGAGCGAAGAGACCGTCATCAACAACTACTTCAGCAACGACGGCGACAAGCAGCAGGCAGCTGACAACACCACAGGCAACGATAACAGCGACGCCAACGACGCTGCCGGTCTGCAACAAGCAGACTACGACCCCAACGATGACGCCTCTGCCGATGACGATCAATCCGGTTCCGGCAATGACGACAGCTTCAACGTCTGAGGCGGTCTGGTTGCCTTCGCTTGATGCCAGTCTGTCGGTCGCGGTGCACGACGATGCTCCCATCCGCTATGGGATGTATATGAGCAACCGACAGATCAACCTTGACGATAGGGGCAGAGTTCTCGATAAGGTCGGAAGCGTTATGACCGTTTAGCAGGCAAGAGCGTCGTGAATATCCTTATTATCAGTCGCAGGTCAGAGCACGAGAGAAGGCATTTTCAGTCTCAACAGATGGCGAGACTTGGATTGGAGTATCGTTTTCTTGATGCGTTTGAAGCAAGCGACCTATCGCCCGAAGACTGCCAGGGAGCCGCGAACAACTGGCCAAGTCCGACGCTTCGCCAGGACATAGCCTGCTTCACCTCGCATAGAATGGCATGGAACGCCGTCGTAGAGCGAAACGAAAAGACAATCATACTGGAAGATGATGTCGTCCTTTCGAGTGATATTGCCGACGTGATAACGGCTATCCGCGACCGAGATGACGACTGGAATTGCGTCTACGATCTGGAGTTTGTCCCTCAGCCCCACATCGTGGCAAAATCGCCGCTTTGGATCGATGATCGCAGCGGCCACAAGGCAACGCGCGTCTTTCAAAATCGGCTCGGCCTGGCTGGCTATGTCATCGGCCCGCAAGCAGCCACCAGAATGCTTGAGGATACGAAGAAGTATGCGCTGGTCGACGCGCATTTCTGGCATCGATCATGGGTGGCGGCCCTTCAGATCGAACCAGCTCCGGTCGTCCAGCTGCGTTTTATCGGCGACAGCACGGTTAGGGCGGCGCCCTTCCTTCGGACATCCCAAGACGATGCATTCAGGCCAAAGAGCAAGCTGCGCAAGCATTTCATGCGCTTGCGTCTCGAGCTCGTGAAGGCGCGCAATCTTATGCGAGCCGCCCATTCTCGAAGCGAGAAGCGCCATATCCGCATGGATCGCGCCAAGTTCACACTCGCGCCCGACCACGACAACGTTTGAATTCCGTCCCAGCCAAATCACCCCAGCCGCCATCCGTTTGGCGGCGGGATAACGGTGCTGTTGATCAAACGGACGCTCAGCCGCGACCGCGATAGGTCGCAACGCCCTGGTCGGGCAGCCACACGCCCTCCGGCGGCTTGCCGGTCTGCCAGAACACGTCGATCGGAATGCCACCGCGCGGATACCAGTAGGCGCCGATCCTCAGCCACCTCGGATCGAGCAGCTCGACCAGCCGCTTGGCGATATAGATCGAGCAATCCTCGTGGAAGGCGCCGTGGTTGCGGAAGGCATGCAGGAACAGCTTCAGCGACTTCGATTCCACCAGCCAGTCGTTCGGAATGTAGTCGATCACGATGTGGGCGAAATCGGGCTGCCCCGTCATCGGGCAAAGCGACGTGAACTCCGGCGCAGTGAAGCGGACGACATAGTCGGTGCCGGCGTGGCTCGACGGCACCCTTTCCAGCACCGCTTCCTCAGGTGATTTCGGAGATTCTGTGTGGCTGCCCAGCATGGACAGGTTGGATACGTCTGTGGTGGGCATTCAAGCCTCCTTGATGACTTTGACGCGGATGCCATGGGCTTTTTCACCCTCAGGCTCAACGTGGATGGCGATGCTGGAGCCCGGATGCGCTGCGCGGATGGCATCTTCAAGGCGGTCGCAGATATCGTGCGCCTGCCTTACAGACAGGGCGGCCGGCACGACAAGGTGAAAATCGACGAAGGTGACCGTGCCGGCGCGGCGCGTCTTCAGGTCGTGCACGCCGATCGAGCCCGCGGCGTGCGTGGCGATCGCCTGCTTGATCGCCTCTTCCTCTCCGGGTTCGACGGCCTGATCCATCAGCCCGCCGACAGAATGCCAGATCACCTTCCAGCCCTGGTAGAGAATGTTGATGGCGACCAGAATGGCGAGCACTGGGTCGAAGATCGCGTAACCGGTGGCCAGCGCCAGCAGCAGGCCGGCGAGAACACCGACGGAGGTGACGACGTCGGACATGATGTGCTGACCATCCGCCGTCAGCGCCGCGGATCGGTACTTGCGTCCGGTCTTGATCAGCAGCTGCGCCCAGACCGCATTGATGATGCCGGCGACAAAGTTGATCGCCAGGCCAAGCGCCGGCGCATCCAGCATCCGCGGATCTGAGAGATGCCCGATCGCCTCATTGACGATCAGCAGCGCCGCCACGACGATCAGTGCGCCCTCGGTCACCGCCGAAAAATATTCCGCCTTGTGATGGCCGAAGGGATGATCGTGGTCGGCCGGTTTCTGCGCATAGCGGATGACGAAGAAGGCGATGAAGGCGGCAACGACGTTCACCGTCGATTCCAGCCCGTCCGACAGCAACGCCACCGAGCCTGTCACCCACCATGCGACCATCTTCAAGCCCATGACGCCGAGCGACATCGGGATACCCCAGAGCGCCAGCCGCCGAACCGTAAGACTGCCCTTTTCGTTCATCTTCATCCCCTGCGCAGACATCGGTGCGGATGCGAATGAATTGCAGAAACCAGCCCATTCAAACGCAAAACCGCCCGCGCGAAAATCGCACAGGCGGCCCATGAGGCTCATATGTGTGATGATACCTATTTTGTCAAACCGGATCAGCAAGAAAGATTTCGACGGATCGCCGTCGCAAACGGCGATCCTGACCGGTCGACGCGAATGCCGGCCGCGACCTCGGTCGCTAAGTAGTCTCGGCCGGGCTTGAGGACGTCGATACTGCCGCACTTTCGGCTGTGAAACTGATCGATTGCGGCCAACGGAGGAGTGCCGCTTCGCCGGCTGGCGTCAGCGCATAGACACCCTTCTCCCGGCGCTCGAACCAGCCATATACGTTGCCGAGCAGGATGTTCCCCGCATCCGAGGCCAGCGCCTTCATGTCGCGCGGCCGCACGAGCCCTTGGCTGAGCGCCGCGGCGCAGATGAGCGCCCGCTGGCGATAGGCCGTCATGATCGGCGCACGCGAGCCGCCGCCGACGGCCGGATCGCCGCGTCGGCGCTGATGTTCCTTGACGAGCCGCGACCGGCGCTTCGGATTGGTGCGCGGCATCGGCGAGACGGAACTGACGATGACGATGACGTCCCCGGTATCGGAAACGCCGAGCATGCCGATCCCCAGCCGACGGCAAAGATCGCGATAGCGCTTGTCGGCCTCGCGGCCTCGTCCCTTGGCGGAAACGCGAGCCGCAATCCACACTTCATCACTCATCGCAGCCCGATCGACCGCCTGCAGGACAAGCTCAAGGTTGAAGCTGAGCTTCAGCTCACACACCACGACGACAGGCGGCCCACCTTCGCTCAAGCCGACGAGATCGCATCCGCCGATCTCGCCTTTGACGACATAGCCCGCCGCCTCCAGGAAGCCTTTCACCGGCAGGTAGAGCGAGGTTTCCATCATGACTCGAGGTTATCAGGCGTTGATATCGGCGATGTCGCCGTGCCGGACAAGCAGCCGCGGCGACGACATATCGCCGGTCTCTTCGTCGACCATCACGGCATAGGCCGCGACGCCGACGAAACGCGAGGCCATGGAGGTGGCAATCTTCTCGGCGCTGATGGCATTCGATGCCTGGCGCATCTCGCCCGGCACCAGATTGCCCCGGTTCTTGCGGTAAGGGAGCACGATAAACTTCTCAGCATTGGCCACGGCGATATTCCTGATTGATCGTTCCCGAAATGTTCTGATTTGTTGCAGGATGTCAATCAGAACCTGCCGGCTCTCGTCGCTGGTGTCTGAACTACACACTGTCAAGCCGATACAAGACCAAGAGGGCGGCGGTTGGCACCGCCAAGGGGGCAGCCGCGCAAGATCGCAGTTCACGGCAGATTGCGGGGGCGGCTTGGTGAGAAAATGCGGCCTGATCATTGTGGAGCCAGAGGGAAGCTCTGAGCATCCACGGCAGCGCCGTCCACCACCCGGAAACGAGACCGGCCTGACGCAACGCCGTGGCAGTCCAGGTGTTGCACCCAAAGAAGGCATTGAAATAGCCCTCGGCTTCAAAGAAGGCGTCGTTCTCTCCATAGGAGAATCCGGCCAGCGGCATCGGCTTGCCGACCTGCTTCGCGAAACTGCCGAGAACGAACCCGAGCAGGCGCCGGTATCCCTCCTCGCCGACATCGACTGCCATGACGCTCGGGTGATCGAGCTGAATGTCGCCGGCCAGCGAAACATGCATCACCGAATTGTCGAGGCTGAAGCTCTTGAAGACCGGCATCGCCTTCAGGTCTGCCCAGGTCGGCGTTTCCGTATAGAATGACCGGCCTCCCCATCCGAAGATGATGTAGCGAAGGTTCGGGTCGTCCAGATCAAGGGCGCCGTCACGAAGGAAGCCGAAGCGCGCAAGAATGTCGGCGTCAACCGGCACGGCGATGTCGCTGTGGATCGGATTGCTGAGGACGAGGATGCGGTGGCGAACGCCTCCCGGCGTCGGATCGTCGCGCCAGATCGGCCTTGGCAAAACGATGCCGGCCGCAGTTGCCGCAGCGATTAGCACGATGACGATCGCGAATGACTTCAGGATCTTCGGGAGCACGCGGCCATCCATAGCTGAAAGAGCAGTGGATGCTTAACAGCCATTGTGGCAATTTGGAGTAGAAAATCTTGACATGACACGGGAATTTTCCGCGAGCCCGCGCGGCATGGCCACCACGTTGGCCATGCCGCCGATTGTCTCCAAAGAGGCCGAGACGGCCCCGCCTGACGCGTCGTCTCAGGCCGCCTTGGTGTTTGCCTTGCGCGACAGATGGGCGACGACGTTCTCGATCATCCGCATGCCGGCATCGCCGCCAAGCGTCATGATCGATTCCGGGTGGAACTGCACCGCGGCGATCGGCTCCTTGTCGTGCTCGATACCCATGATGGTGCCATCTTCGCTTTCCGCCGTGATGATAAAATCACGCGGCAAGGTCGAGGGATCTGCAAAGATCGAGTGGTAGCGGCCGACCGTCACCTCCTTGCCGAGGCCGGAGAAGACGATGCCCGGCTCCAGCACACGGATGCGCGACGGCTTGCCATGCATCGGCAGCGCCAGATGGCGGAGTTCTCCGCCATAGGCCTCGGCCAGCGCCTGCAGCCCGAGGCAGACGCCGAAGATCGGCAGGTTGCGCGCCCGCGCCTTCTTGATCGTCGCCTTGCAATCGAAATCCTTGGGATTGCCGGGACCCGGCGACAGCACGACCAGATCCGGATCCAGCCGGTCGAAGATCTCTTCCGGCACCGGCGTGCGAACCGTCGAAACGGTCGCGCCGGTCTGGCGGAAGTAGTTGGCCAGCGTATGTACGAAGCTGTCCTCGTGATCAACAAGCAGGATATTGACGCCCTTGCCGACGGCAGCGACGTCGCGGCTGACCTTGCCGGAGTTGCCGGCCTTGGCATCGCGAATGGCGGAAAGCATGGCGGAGGCCTTCAGTTCGGTTTCGGCTTCTTCTTCGTGCGGATCGGAATCGTTGAGCAAGGTCGCCCCTGCCCTGACCTCCGCGATCCCGTCCTTGATCCGAACCGTGCGCAGCGTCAGGCCAGTGTTCATGTCGCCGTTGAAGCCGACCATGCCGATCGCCCCGCCGTACCAGGCGCGCGGGCTCTTCTCATGGCTTTCAATGAAGCGCATCGCCCAGAGCTTCGGCGCGCCGGTTACCGTCACGGCCCAGGCGTGGCTGAGGAAGCCGTCAAAAGCGTCCATGTCGTCGCGCAGCCGGCCCTCGATGTGGTCGACGGTGTGTATCAGGCGCGAATACATCTCGATCTGGCGGCGGCCGATGACCTTCACCGATCCGGGTTCGCAAACGCGGCTCTTGTCATTGCGGTCGACGTCCGAGCACATCGTCAGCTCGGATTCGTCCTTCTTGGAATTCAGAAGCTTCAGGATCTGCTCGCTATCTGCGATCGGGTCCTCGCCACGCTTGATCGTGCCCGAGATCGGGCAGGTCTCGATGCGTCGGCCGGACACACGCACGAACATTTCAGGCGAGGCGCCGACCAGATACTCCTGGTTTCCAAGATTGATGAAGAAGGAATAGGGCGACGGGTTGATTGCCTTCAGGCGCTTGGAAATGTCGGACGGCTTGCTGTCGCAGCGCTCCATGAATTTCTGGCCGGGCACCACCTCGAAGAGATCACCTTTGCGGAAGCTTTCCTTGGCCTTGACCACCAACGCGGCATACTCGCCGGGACGATGGTCGCTCTTCGGCGGAATGGCGTCGGTGCGCTCGAACGGCTCGGCCGGAATGTCGCCCGCCTTGCCCTCGGTCGAAAGCCCGCTCTTTTCGAAATCGTAACGGTCGATCCAGGCCTTGGCAGAGTAGTTGTCGACGACGAGGATTTCATCCGGCAGGTAGAGAACCATGTCGCGCTGGTCGGACGGGCGCGTCAGTTTCAGGTCGATTGCATCGAACTGAAAGGCAAGGTCGTAGCCGAAGGCGCCATAAAAGCCGAGGTTCGCATCCGCCTGCGAATAGAAGAGATCGGTGATAGCGCGCAGCACCGTGAAGACCGTCGGGATCTTCGAGCGTTCCTCCTCGGTAAAAGCACGTTCCGGCATCTTCACCGTCAAATCGAGGCGCCGCGCCGTGGAGACGCCGAGCACCAGATCGGAGACCGTCTTCAGGC
Organism: Rhizobium sp. LjRoot258; assembly: GCF_964254185.1. Taxonomy (NCBI): domain Bacteria; kingdom Pseudomonadati; phylum Pseudomonadota; class Alphaproteobacteria; order Hyphomicrobiales; family Rhizobiaceae; genus Rhizobium; species Rhizobium sp. LjRoot258. The sequence goes on from NZ_CAXUST020000001.1 coordinate 2,524,358, forward strand.
GCTCGGTAATGAAGGAGAGGATCACCTCACCGCGCTCGTTGTAGGCCTCGATCCAAACGTCGCGGCCATGGCAAGAAATCCCGAGTGGCGGATCGACGACGGCAGTGTCCCAGCGGGTATAACGGCCCGGATATTCGTAGTTCGACGAAAACACGGCGCCGCGGCGCTCGTCGAGCTTGTCGATACAAGAGGAGACCGCATCGGCATAGGGGATCGCCCGCCGCTGCCGGGTGACGGTAATCCCGCCCCGCGTCTCGTAGATTTCCGCTCCGTCATCCCGAAGGATCGTTACCATTGTTCCACTCCGTTATCGGGGCCCGGGTGACAGGCAGCCTTAAAAACAAAAAAGCCGCCTGGCGTTTTCCGGGCGGCTCACTCGTCGTCTTTGGACACGATAGGTCGAGGCCGCCTCAGCGAGCCCACCACCAAACTGCAATGTTCAAGGACGTGTTCATGGGCGAAATTGTTAGCGTGAGATCGGATCGAGCGCAAGAGCCGAATCGGGGAATGAAAAAGGGCGGTCCAATGGCCGCCCTTCACATCTCTATGCCGCCGGTTCAGAATCTGGCCTTCGCTGTAACCATGAAGGTACGACCGCGACCGGTATCGATCGCCGTGCTCTGGATCGTGCTGGAAGCCGGCGTGTAGGTCTTGTCGAAGACGTTCGTCACGCTCGCCGTCAATTCCAAACCATTTTCCCACTTGTAATTGGCAAAGAGGTCGACGACGCCATAGCCACTCATGAATCGTGGGCGCCCGGCATTCGTTGCATTGATTTGCCCGATGTCAGCCTTACCGGCAGCGTAGAGGCGCGTGCCGACGGTCAGGCGTTGATCTTCAAGAAAGCGCCCACCGAGGGTACCGCTGAAGATGTTTTGCGGAAGATAGCTCTGCACCCCAAAGCCGTTAACCTGCGGCGGCAGATCGGTGTTGGTATGGGTATAGGCAAGATCGCCGAAGACGAAGCCCGCGTCGTACGCCGCCTGGATTTCAATGCCGCGAACGTTCGACGTACCGGGGTTGTTGACGAAGAAGGTCTGCCTGCCGCCGCCGGCAAACGCACCCGTGATGTAGTTGTCGATGTCGTCGTTGAAATAGTTGGCCTTGAAGCGGAAGCTGTCGCCTGCATCCAGAATGCCATCCAGCTTGATGTTGGCGCCGACTTCCCAGCCCTTGGAGGTTTCCGGCTCCAGGAAAGGATTCGGGAAAAAGTTCTGGCCGGTAGAACCGGGGTGTGAGCCGCCAGCGAAGGTTTCATTGATGGTCGGCGCGCGCTGGGTTTCAGCATATGTCACATAGGGCTGGAACCACGCGGTCGGATTGAGCGCAAGGGTGACGCTTGGGTTCAGGCGTCCATCGGACTGATCGACGGTGTATGGACCTGCCGGCATTCCGAGCGGATTGCTGGCAACGACAGAACCCGAACCGTCAAGATCGAAATGATCATAGCGCAGGCCAAGCGTCAGATCCGCCATGCCGTAGGTCAACGTGGTTGTGTCGAAGACGCCGAGGATGCCGCTCTTGCCGCTACCGTTGACGCCACCCAAGGGCTGCGTCCGGCTGTTGATCACGTCGTAATCGTCGTGGAAATACTCGACACCATAGTTCGTGGAGACGGCGACGTCGCCGATATCGAATTTGGAGGTGTTGGAGACGTCGAAGCCAATGCCGGTATCGGTAATCCGGCGACCGGCGGCCGCACCGCCGCCCGTGGCGTTCGTGTCATATTTCATCTCAAGGCGGTTGTAGTAAAAGTTCGTCTCGAAATCGATCAGCTCGTTGTCGCCGGGCGTATAGGCGTAGCTCGCGGCAAACGTCTTGTTCTTCACGTTCTGGAAATAGGAGTTCGCGAAGAAGTCGTTGTCGTAGGTGATGCCGCCAAGTTTGATCGTGTTTTCCGCATTCGGCGTAATCTCAGCCTTCAGCATGCCGGAAAGCAGATCCTGCTCGGTGAAAGGCACGGTAACGCCGTCGCCGTTCTCGTAGTTGCCCGGATCGCTCTTGCTGATACCGCCGAGGACGGCAAAGACATCATTGAACCGATAGGCGCCAATAGCCGATTCGGACCAACCAAGTTCGTTGGTTCCGACCGTCGCTGAGACCATACCACCGTAGTTCTTGTCGCCCTGGATCAGATCATCGATCTCGTAGGTTCGGAAATTGACCGTCCCGGCCAGTGCACCGCCCCCGATACCGGTGATTGCACCGCGGGTCACGTCGATGCCTGCCAGGAAGGCTGGATCCACATAGGTAAATCCTTGCGCCTCATGGCCGGTGAAGCGGAAATTCTGGCGAACGCCGTCGATCGACATGTTGACGCGGCCGGAGCCTTCGAAGCCGCGAATGTTCACGGCCACCCCCGGGTTCTGAGGATTGTTGGCCGTCGACGTTCCGGGAACACTGCGCAGCAGATCATCAGTGCCCTGACCGGACTGGAGGTTGATCTGGTCCGCGGTGACCGTGCTGGAAGGACCCGCCTTGTTGTAGGGATCGTTGGCCGCCTGCCGGCTGCCCTTCACGATGATTGGCGAGAGGAAGGTATCGCCCTCGTTCTTGGCCTTCTGCTCTTCGGCCGTCTTTGCAGTCGAAGGCGCGCTTTGCGCAAAAGCGATGGCGGAAGGCAAAACAATGGCGAGTGCTGTGCAGGCGAGTAGAACCGAGCGCGAGTGCCGGACGATCATGAAATCAACCCCTTGAGAAAAATATCCACCGGGCTGGCTGGTCGTGACGCGGCTGCGTTTTCGATGGGCTGGCTAGGCTTTCTGGCGACGTTTTTCGCCTTCTTTTTGCCGCATAAAAAACATGACTTTAATTGTCAATATATCGGGAGCCAGTTATCTTGATTTAATAAATCATATTTTCATCGTAGCGATCAACGTTGCGAAATTGCAACGAAAACCGCATCCGCACGTTCTCCTCCCGGGTCAACATACAACGGGTGGATGCGTGAAGAATATCATCGTGATTCTAGTGGCACTGGGCTGCATTGGGCTTTTGACCGGCGCACGCCTGCCGCACGAGGGCCCTCATCCGGCGGTCCGTCCAGGTCAATCCAATACGGCGGAGCCCACGCCGCAACGTCCCCCGATACCTGAACCGAAACCGGAGCGAGGCGATGCTGAAACGCCGCCCGCCAAACAGGGTCCTGCCGATTTTTCTAACCAGCCGGAAAAGCAGGGACCGAAACTTCCGTCGCAGCAGACGCTGGAAGAGCAGCATCTGACGATTGCCGCAGAGAGCGATGCCGAGCATTCGGAATGTGAGAGGGAGCTTCAGGTCCTTGGCGTTGTCTTCAAGGACATTTCGCGCATCGATGATGGCAACGGCTGTGGAATCGACAAGCCGATCGAGGTTTCCGAGGCTTTGCCGGGGATCAAATTGAAGCCCGAGGCGGTGTTTCGCTGTCCTGTTGCTCTCGCCTTGGCCCGCTGGATGAAGGAAAGCGTCATCCCGGCGGCAAGCGTCGCCGCAAAGGATCAGGGGCGCATCGTCGCCGTCAATCAGGCTTCGTCCTATATCTGCCGGCTGCGCAATGGCGCGCAAACTGGCAAGGTTTCCGAGCACGCGCGCGGCAATGCGATCGACATTGCAAGCTTCAGCTTCGAAAAAGGCACGGACGTCGCCGTTCAGCCGCGCCGGGAAGATGCAACGCTGATCGGCGCCTTCCAGCGAACGATCAGCGCCGCCGGCTGCCTCTACTTCATGACGGTGCTGGACCCTGAAAGTGACGCAGCCCACGAAACCCACTTCCACCTCGACGTGTTGGAGCGCAACGGAGGATATCGCTATTGTCATTAGAGCGCCGAGCGTTCGGATGGGCGCACAAGGGACGCTCTAACTCTTTGAATCTACACATCGTGCTTTCCGAAGATCGATTCCGGTTTTCGGGCCGATGCTGTAGCTGGCGTCGCCACCTTGCGGCGCCGACTTACCGGTTCAATCACCCGCGCGCCGCGTGCAGACATAGGGTTTCTTGATGCAGGCGATCTTCGGCGTCGAGCAAGCGGCTTTGCCGTCGACCACAGCGCAGATCGAACACTGATCGCTAAATTCCATGCAATCGGGATTACGCTTCATGAAATCGGCCATGCTTTCGGCAGCCGACCACGCGTCGGCCATAGCGCTGTTGGCGATCAGCAAAAGGACCGCCGCTGCAAAAACATAGCGTCGAGTAAAGCCACAGAACGACATCGTCGTTTCCAATCCAGCCGGGTGCACCGCATTTAATCCTTGCGTTGCGGCGAGGTTCAGAACAACCCCTCGATATAGCCCTGATCATTGAGGTAGATCCGCTCCGCCGAGGGCGATCTCGGCAGGCCGGGCATGGTCATGATTTCGCCGGTGATGGCGACGACGAAGCCGGCGCCCGCCGAAAGGCGGACCTCGCGCACCGGCACGATATGTCCTTCCGGCGCGCCGCGCAGGTTCGGATCGGTCGAAAAGGAGTATTGTGTCTTGGCCATGCAGACAGGCAGGTGCCCGTAACCCTGCTCCTCCCAGGCCAGCAACTGGTCTCTCACAGCCTTGTCCGCCGTCACCTCACCGGCGTGATAAATCTTCGAGGCCACGATCTCGATCTTCTCGAACAGGGAGACATCGTCGGGATAGAGCGGCTCGAATCTCGACTGTCCCGATTCCGCAAGCTCGACCACCTTGTAGGCAAGCTCCTCGATGCCGGCAGAACCCTCGGCCCAGTGCCGGCACAGGATTGCCTCCGCCCCGAGGCGGGAGACGAACTCCTTCACCGCTGCGATTTCCGCATCCTTATCCGAGACAAAATGATTGATGGCGACGACGACGGGAACGCCGAACTTGCGAACATTGGCGATATGGCGGCCGAGGTTGGAGCAGCCCTTCTTCAGCGCGGCGACATTCTCCGTTGCGAGATCGTCCTTCCTCACGCCGCCATTCATCTTGAGCGCGCGCACCGTCGCAACAATGACGGCGGCATCGGGCTTCAATCCGGCCTTGCGGCATTTGATATCGAAGAATTTCTCGGCACCAAGATCCGCACCGAAACCCGCTTCCGTCACGACGTAGTCGCCGAGCTTCAACGCCGTCTTGGTGGCAATCACCGAGTTGCAGCCATGGGCGATATTGGCAAAGGGGCCGCCATGCACGAAGGCCGGATTGTTTTCCAATGTCTGAACGAGGTTGGGCTGCATGGCGTCCTTCAAGAGAACTGCCATCGCGCCGTCCGCCTTCAAGTCGCGGGCATAGACGGCCGTCTTGTCGCGGCGGTAGCCGACGATGATGTTGCCGAGACGCTCCTCCAGATCCTTGAGATCCCTGGCGAGGCAAAGAATGGCCATCACCTCGGAGGCCACCGTGATGTCGAAGCCGTTCTGCCTGGGAAAGCCGTTGGCGACGCCGCCGAGCGAGGAGACCATCTCGCGCAGCGCACGATCGTTCATGTCCATCACGCGCCGCCAGCTGACGCGCCTGAGATCGATATCCTGTTCGTTGCCCCAATAGATGTGATTGTCGATCATCGCGGCAAGCAGGTTATGGGCGGAGGTGATGGCGTGGAAATCGCCCGTGAAATGCAGGTTGATGTCCTCCATCGGAATGACCTGCGCATAACCGCCGCCCGCAGCGCCGCCCTTCACGCCGAAGCATGGTCCGAGCGAAGCCTCGCGGATGCAGACGATGGCCTTCTTGCCAATCCGGTTCAGCCCATCGCCGAGGCCGACGGTCGTCGTCGTCTTGCCCTCGCCTGCCGGTGTCGGATTGATTGCTGTTACGAGGATCAGCTTGCCATCGGGCTTGTCTGCCTGCGCGGCAATGAATTGGGCGCTGAGCTTGGCCTTGTCATGCCCGTATGGCGCGAGTTGCTCGGCCGGAATGCCGAGCTTTGCACCGATTTCGAAGATCGGCTGCTTCTGCGCCGCGCGCGCGATCTCGATGTCAGATTTGTATGCTGCCATCCCCGTTTCCCCACTGTTGTCTGCGCTTGATCGGCGCCACATATGTTTCAACGGGATAGCGAAATATCGCGACTGTGAATAGTGCGCTGGTTGCCCAACGCTCGTCCAAGCCTCTGTCAGTCAGACATCGAACCTATCCATTGCGCGGACAAGATATGAAATCACTCGAACTCATTGTCGACCACATCATCCGTCGAGCCGCTGGATACTCGTGGCCTTCTAATATCGGCCTTGCCCTCGCGGCTGGCCGTTTATGCCGTTTCCTTCGACTACAAGTTGCTGAAGGTCGCGGGCGGCGTGTTCATCCTCGATGAGGGTGAAATGATCTTGGCCATGCTTGCATCGTCATGGTGATGATCTTCGGCTACGAAAACGTCGTCAGCCGCTTTTCGACGAGAGCGAGGCCGATGTCTCGTTCATCGGCAAGCTCGACGCCGGCAGCCTCAAGATCAAGGTCGCGTCTTCGATCGCGGCAAAAGCGAAGATGACGGACAAGATCTGATCCCGAAATGATTCGAAAGTCCTTGGCGCCTTGCCGCAGGTGCCCCGAAATTCCGGCCTGCACGGGCGCTCACGTCGCCTTCGCATGGAGGAATGGCCGATTCCGTCTCCTTGGGTTGCGTTTCCAGCGGGCACGAAAACAACCATAGGCCGATCCCTGTGGTTAAAGTAATACAATTGAAATTAATCACTGCGTGCCGCGCTGTTTCGCACTAGCAAATATATCAGTTTGCATATTCTATGACGCTGATATGAAGGTAAGCAGGGACGCATTGATGTCTTACATGACTACCTCGGAACGGCAGCTGTCTCTCGTCACGGAGATTTCAGCGGTCAACACCAGGGCCGAATTCGCACAAGCTCTCGTTGGGGCAGCACGCGCTTACGGTTTCCGGCATGTAACCTTGATGCATGCCCCCGCGCCCGAAAGCATTCTTCTCAAAACCCTTCTCATCGAAACCTCGCTTCCATCCGCATACTTCAACCAGTTCGACCGCGCCCGCATCATGCGCTTTCCGATGCTGTCGACGGGAATGGGCGACTCGGCCCTGCCGCGTTCCTGGAGTCTTTCCGACAATGCCTGCGACAGCATTTTCCCGGATGAGTTGAGCAAGCTTCTGCGCGCCTTCGGCATGCCGACGGGCGTCGCGGTGCCCGCCTATACACGCGACAGTGAGCGAATCCTGTTCTGGCTGGGGGGCGACCGCCCACCGCTCGGGCAGACGGAGCTCAACGAACTCACGATGGTGACCCTCCATTTGCTCGACGCCTATAACCGCACGAAGCAATCGAAGCTCATGGAACACCCGCCCCTTTCTGCCCGCGAACGGGAGGTCGTCCGCTGGACGGCACAGGGAAAAACGTCGATCGAGATCGGCCAGATCCTTTCGCTCTCCGATCACACCGTGAACGCCTATATGACGAGCGCCATCAAAAAGCTCGACTGCGTGAACCGGACGCAGCTTGTCGCCAAGGCGATCCGGATGAAACTGATCAACTGAACAAGGCGCTCAGCGATCGAGCACGGAGCGAATCTCGACGAGATTTGACCGGACGCGAAGAATGTAGAAGCCCATCGTCGCCAGATGGCTCGGCATGATCCAGCCGTCTTCCCGACCGTTGGAAATAATCGCCGGCTGGATTTGCAACGCCGCCTGGAACTGCCTCATCGTTGCGCTAAAGATTGCGCCCAGATTGCGCTCCGCGACGACTTGGGAAAAGTCGGATTGTGCGGCCGCAAGGATCGCGTAGTAGGCATAAAGCTGCCCGTAGGCGAACCAGAAGCGGTCATCGGCGCGTGTATCGAACCAGCCGCGATGATGGTTCTGCGAGCGGTCCGCCAGAACATCGGAGGTGCTACCGAGATCGTTGGCGATGCGGTCGATGAACTGGATCAGGTTGTCTGCGCGTCCATCGAAGATCGCGTTGCAGGCGGCCAGGTCGGTATTGAATTTGCGCAGGCTTTCGAGAGCGGAGCGATAATAGCTTGGTGTCGGCGTCTTCGGCCCGAACGGATTAAGTCCGAAATACCAGCTGTACTCGTCGAACTGCAGATTGCCGCGCGCCCTTTGCAGATCGTTGTTGATCCCTGACGTGCCCCGCACGCGGCCAAGCGTGTCGACGAGTTCGACCGAGGTGCGACGAACCGCCTGGTTCACGCCACGCTGAAACGACGCCTTGTTGTCAAGGAACGGCGTGTGATCCCAGTCGATGCCGAAGAAGCCGAGACGATAGAGGAGCATGGAGGAGATCCACGCATTCTGATTGACGTTGAAGTCCGTCAGATCGGCCGCGACATCGACGATGGCCGAGCGCTGGCAGGTCTTTGCCGCCGACCCGTCTGTTGTCGGCAGCTCCTGACCGGCAGGAACCTTGCGCTCCGAAAGTCGGTACTCGTTCACGAAAGAAGGGTTGAACCCGGACCAGACCTGCGTCTGCCAGATGAAATTGCAATAGAGAACAACAAGCAGCCCGATAAAGCCAAGGATCGGCAACCGGACCATCCATGTCCTCTGAACATACCAGCCACGGGCGGCGATAAATGGCCAGAAAGCCCAGGCGAAGAAGATCCGCGCCCAGCGTGCGATGGTCGCGCCGATCAGCCTGAAAAAACCGGCGATCCGGTCGAGCATCGTCTTCTCCTTGCCGCGATGGGCGAACGTTGTCTGCGCACTGACATATGCGCTCGCTCCGGGAAGGACAATATCATGCTGATATTATTGTTTCTTCGGCGAGAGGCTAGGAGCGCAGAAAGCGCAAGCGGAGACGCTTGGAGATTTTCGTCGTATCGATGATCGGCCCGCCGGAGCTTTCCTCCGGCTCCTGCTGGAAGGCCCCGAACTTGCTCGCGAAGACGGCGTCTGCGGTCCGCTTGCGATGCTCCAATTCCTGCGGCACCAGCATGTTACGCTCAAACAGTTCAATCGGACCGGCAATGGCGGGAAAGAGGTCGGCTGAAATCTGGACCTTTGAACCCGGAATGTCCGTGTCCACCTGTGCCTGATAGATCAGCAGTCGCTCTTCGGTGTCGATCACCATCTTGCGGCTGAGGGCGTTGCACTGGCCGACCTGGCTATTCAGCGCATCGACGAAAAGCTGGAAGAGATTGATGAAGCGTTCGCGGCGCTGGCTATCCTCGCGCATTGCGCGTTCCTCGTCGGCAACACGCTCAGCGTCCGCCTTCAGGGCGCGCCGCTCTTCTTCCATGCGCTCCCATTCGGCCTTGCTTCCGTAAAGGCCAATCCTGCCCTGCGTCGTGAGCGCCTTGGCATTCAATTCCCGGATGCGCAGGCGCGCGATATCGATCTTGTCGACAAGCCGACGGCGCTGCTCGACGATACCGATCAGCCCATGTTCCCCCAACTTATGAAAGTCGATGCCAATCGTGCGGTAGCTCGAAATGACACCCGTGGTGGCATCCGACTTCACCAAAAGGTCGCGCAGCCGCTCCACAACAGGAGCAGCGCGCACTCGCGCGCTATGGCGACGCCACATCCGCTGGCGCGAAAAGCGACCGATGAATTTTTCGCCCGCCGTCAGGCCACGGAAGCTGTCGAGATCCGACGAAACCTTGATCGTCAGCGTATCGAGGACGGAAACGAGTTCCGCGAGGAGATTGGTCAGGCTCGCGCCGTTTGCGACAAACGCCTGGAAGCGGCCGTTCTCGACCAGGAAGCGCTCATCGTCGACGGCGGCCCCTTGGCGTGCAAACTCGCTGATGAAGTCGACGCAGACCCTGGCTTCAAGACGCAACTGTTCCACGAGCGCTCGCGCAGCTTCCAGCTGCGTGTCGAAGGAAAAAGGCTTGCGCACAAGAACGCCTCCATGAATCGGTTATGGCGAAACTAGCGCATAAGCCGCCGAACCGGAATCTGTTTCAGGAACGGTCATACCGCTTCGGCGAGCCATTCCCCGTTCATGGCGTCATCCCAATGGCGCCGACAGAGGGACACGTACTTTTCGTTGCCGCCGACATCGATCTGCGCGCCTTCGCGCAGCACCTTTCCTTCTGCGTCGTGGCGCACCACCATCGTCGCCTTGCGCCCGCAATGGCAGATGGTGCGGACCTCACGCATCTCGTCGGCGATCGCGAGAAGCTCCTCAGACGCCGGAAACAGTTTCCCTTGAAAATCGGTCCTGAGCCCATAGACCATGACAGGAATGTTCATGCGGTCGACGATCCGGGCAAGCTGCCAGACATGCTCGCGCGTCATGAAGTGAGCTTCGTCGACGAAGACGCAAGCGATTGGCTCCCCCTCCTTGCTGAGATCGCCGATCAAGGCCTGCAAGTCCGCTTCCGGCTCGAAGGCGACGGCGCTCGCCTGCAGCCCGATCCGGGACCCGATAATCCCCTTTCCGACGCGCTCGTCGAAGGCCGCAATCAGCAAAACGACACGCATGCCGCGCTCCTCGTAATTATAGGAGGCCTGCAGCAGCATCGTCGACTTGCCGGCATTCATGGTCGAGTAGTTAAAATAGAGTTTTGCCATCGTTTTCTCCGTCTTTCGTTTCTTGGAAGCTCGAAACTGCGAAGAAAAGTCCCTCATTTTGATAATCACAGGAAAATCGAGGCCAGAAACCGTCAAAACCCTTGAAAACCCGGCATTCCGCGAAAAATGCCCTACGTCGCAATCGGGTACTGCAATGCGGCGCAAACGCGCTCGGGTCGCTTGTAAAACTCGGCTATTGGTGATTGGCTTGGGAACGCAAGACTGGGAGTCAAAAATGAAAACGACAAGCGCATTCAAACTGACCACCGCCACCGCAGTTGCCGCTCTCTCTGTCGCAACAGCAGCATTCGCCGCAGATCCCGATAGCTGCTCGGCCGTGCGTCTTTCAGACGTCGGCTGGACGGACATCACCGCCACCACCGCCACAACCGCAGTCATTCTGAAGAACCTCGGCTACGAGCCGGATGTCAAGGTGCTCTCGGTTCCGGTCACCTATCAGTCGATGAAGAACAAGGACATCGACGTGTTCCTCGGCAACTGGATGCCGGCCCAGAAGAAGGACGTCCAGCCCTACCTCGATGAAAAGACTGTCGATTCCCTCGGCGTCAACCTCGAGGGCGCCAAGTACACGCTCGCGACCAATGCCAAGGGCGTTGAACTCGGCATCAAGGATTTCGGCGACATCGGCAAGCACAAGGACGAGCTCGACGGCAAGATCTACGGGATCGAGCCGGGCAACGACGGCAACCGCCTCGTCATGACCCTGATCGAAAAGAACGAGATGGGAATGGGCGGCCTTGAACTCGTGGAGTCCTCCGAACAAGGCATGCTGGCCCAGGTCGCCCGCGCCGAAAAGGAAGGCAAGCCGGTCGTATTCCTCGGTTGGGCGCCCCATCCGATGAACGAAAACTTCAAGATGACCTATCTGACGGGCGGCGACAGCACCTTCGGTCCGAACTTCGGTGGCGCGACGGTCTACACCAACACCCGTGCCGGCTACACCACCGAATGCCCCAACGTCGGCAAGTTGATCTCGAACCTGAAGTTCAATCTGGAAATGGAAAACCAGATCATGGGCAAGATCCTCAACGATGGTGAGGATCCGCAGGTCGCCGCGACCGAGTGGCTGAAGGCAAATCCGAACGCAGTCGATCCCTGGCTCGCAGGCGTCACGACGAAGGACGGCAAGGACGCCCTTGCCGCCGTGAAGTCGGGCCTCGGCCTCTGAAACTGATGAACGGGGCGGCCCTCGCCGCCCCTTCTTGTTTCACCTCGATCTTTGCTCTTTCGGATAGGCGCGCTCCTTGAATTGGATAACCGACTATAAAATTCCTATTGGCCCGCTCGCCAAATCGACCGTCGATTGGCTGACATCGAGCGGCGAATGGTTTTTCGACCGGCTTGCATTCGTGTTATCGCACGTTATCAATGCGTTGCTCTTCATTCTGCAAGCCCCGCATCCGCTCATCGTGCTGGCTGCGATCGTTGGGATCGCCTATTGGCTGCGCCGCTCGATCGGCGTCGCGGTCTTCACCCTGCTCGGCTTGCTGCTGATCATGAACCAGGGCTACTGGAAGGAGACGACGGAAACGCTGGCGCTCGTCCTGGCGTCGACGTTCGTCAGCATGGCGATCGGCATTCCGCTCGGTATCGCCGGGGCTCGACGCGCCTGGGTGTTTTCCATCATGCGGCCGGTCCTTGACCTTATGCAGACGATTCCGACCTTCGTGTACCTCATCCCAGCGCTCATTCTCTTCGGTCTCGGTATGGTCCCCGGCTTGATCGCCACTGTCATTTTCGCGATCCCGGCCCCGATCCGCCTGACGCGTCTGGGCATCATCTCAACGCCTCCATCCCTCGTTGAAGCCGCCGAATCGTTCGGCGCGACGCCGATGCAGGTGCTGCGTAAGGTCGAGCTTCCCTTCGCCATGCCGCAGATCATGGCCGGCCTCACGCAGACGATCATGCTGTCTCTCTCGATGGTGGTTATCGCCGCCCTTGTCGGCGCCGATGGTCTCGGAAAGCCGGTGGTGCGCGCGCTCAATACGGTCAACGTCGCCATGGGCTTCCAAGCGGGTCTGTGTATCGTCATTCTTGCGATTATTCTCGACCGCATGTTCCGTGCGACAGGTGAAGGAGAAGGCGTATGACCGCGGTCCGCTTCGACAACGTCAGCATCGTCTTCGGCGACAAGCCGGAAAACGCCCTCGCCTTGGCCGATCAGGGCAAGAACCGCGACGAGATCGGCGCTGCGACTGGCCTCGTCCTCGGCGTGGCGGATGCCTCGCTCTCGGTTCAGGAAGGCGAGATCCTGGTCCTCATGGGACTTTCGGGCTCCGGCAAGTCGACCCTGCTGCGTGCCGTGAACGGGCTGGCGCCCGTCGTGCGCGGCGCGGTGTCGGTCGCAACATCGAATGGGCTCTGCAATCCCTACAAGACCACTGCCAAGGGCTTGCGCGACTTGCGCATGCATACCGTTTCGATGGTCTTCCAGCAGTTCGCGCTTTTGCCGTGGCGCACCGTGGCGGAGAATGTCGGCTTCGGCCTTGAGCTCGCGGGCATGCCGGAAGCCGAGCGCAAGAAGCGCGTCGGCGAACAGCTCGAGCTCGTCAACCTGACGAAATGGGCCGACCGCAAGGTCAATGAGCTGTCCGGCGGCATGCAGCAGCGCGTCGGCCTGGCGCGTGCCTTTGCGACCGGTGCGCCGATCCTTTTGATGGACGAGCCGTTCTCGGCCCTCGATCCGCTGATCCGCACGCGCCTGCAGGATGAGCTTCTCGAGTTCCAGCGGCGGCTAAAGAAGACCATCCTGTTTGTCAGTCACGATCTCGACGAGGCGTTCCGCATCGGCAACCGCATCGCCATCATGGAGGGCGGGCGCATCATCCAGTGCGGCACCCCGCAGGAAATCGTCAAGAACCCAGCTGACCAGTACGTCGCCGATTTCGTCCAGCACATGAACCCGATCAGCATGCTGACGGCGCAGGACGTGATGCAGCCCGGGCTCGGTCATGCAGCGGCGGGCGCCAGCGTCAGCGGCACGGCGCGTGCCGAGACGCCACTGATCGACATTCTCGATGCGCTGTCGCGCCAGCCTGGCAGCATCGGCGTCGTGGAAAACGGCGCCATCGTTGGTACCATCTCGGCGCAGGATATCGTCGAAGGCTTGACCCAGCACCGGCGCAAAGAACAGGCTTGATCCCGCCGTCCGCTTCCGCCAGAAAGTGGACATGAAAGATCAAGCGTCCGTTCTCAGGGAAACGGACGGAGAAGCCCGCAAGCTCGCTCGCACCCTTCTCCGCTCCGCCCGCTACGCCGCAATTGCCGTTCTCGATCCCGGGACCGGCTTCCCCTTTGCGAGCCGCGTCCTCATCGGCACCGACATCGATGGCGTTCCCGTCATTCTCGTCTCTGGTCTGTCGACGCATACGCGCGCGCTCGACGCCGATCGTCGCGCCTCGCTGCTGACGGGTGAGCCTGGCAAGGGCGATCCGCTTGCCTATGCCCGCCTGACAACCCAATGCCTTGCCGAACCGGTCGAGCGCGACAGCTTGATCCACGCGCGAATTCGCAGCCGCTTCCTCAACCGCCATGCCAAGGCAAAGCTCTACATCGATTTCCCCGACTTCCGTTTCTTCCGGCTTGTGCCGCAGTCGGCAAGCCTCAATGGCGGTTTCGGTCGCGCCTATCTTCTTCAAGGCGACGACCTGACGATTCGATCCTCCGGCAGCGAGGCCGTGGCAGCGCAAGCCGACGCGATAGTGCGAGAATTGCTAGATAAGCGCCCCGATCTCGCCGCGACGATCGCAGCTGGCCTGAAGGCCGGTAACGGCGATTGGCGCATTTGTGGAGTCGATTGCGCCGGTTTCGATCTGATTTCGGGAGATTTTCTCTTGCGTTGCGAGTTTGACGCCGTCGCGCAGGGGGTTGAGGACGTTTATTCGCATATATCTAACATAAAATACGCAATACCTGAAATTTAGCTATATACAATCTTGACGCGGTATTGATAGTTTTCGCCGTCCGGCATTGAGCGGGAACATGCGTTTTTGAAATTAGTTTCACATCGGGAAGAAGATATGGACACAATCGATTTAACCGCCAACGCGAACGTTGCAGCTGCCTTGTTATCGGCCATGGCAAATCCGAAGAGACTCCTCATTCTGTGCAACCTCGTTAAGGGGGAAATCCCGGTCGGCGCGCTCGCGCAGCAGGTCGGTCTGAGCCAGTCGGCTCTCTCGCAGCACCTGTCCAAGCTGCGCGCGCAGAAGCTGGTAAAAACGCGCCGTGACGCCCAGACCATTTACTATTCCAGCAATTCCGAGCCGGTTCTCAGAATCCTTGAAGCCCTCACCGACATCTATGCCGTTCAGAGCCGCGCAAAATCTGCGGCGTAAGGACGCGCTGACATAATGTCAGCCTATAAGTCGCGCTGCCGAGGGGATGTATCCCGGAATAGTGCGGCATTTTATTTCAGCACCTGAGTATAGTTTTAGACCGGCAGGAATGCCGGTCTATTTTTTTGACATCGCGCTCACCGATCCGGCGGCAATGTCCAAGCCAGGTCGGCGACATTTGATCGTGGGCGACGCCCAGGCGGCAACGTCCGCGGCTTGACGCCCGGACAGGCGCTGATAATTTGACCGGGCAGTAAAAAACTGCCTCAGCCAATACCGGGAACGGCCTCCGAAACGGCCATGGAGAACAGCATGTCCAACCGCGTCAATACCACGCCAAACGACCTTCGGGCCTTTTGGATGCCCTTCACTGCGAACCGTCAGTTCAAGAAGGAGCCGCGTCTGTTCGTCGGCGCCAAGGACATGTACTACACGACCCATGATGGCCGTCAGGTGCTCGACGGCACCGCCGGCCTCTGGTGCGTGAACGCCGGCCATTGCCGGCCAAAGATCACCGAGGCGATCCGCGAACAGGCCGGCGAGCTCGATTACGCGCCGGCCTTCCAGCTCGGCCATCCCAAGGCCTTCGAGCTGGCCAACCGCCTTGTCGACATTGCGCCGGAAGGCATGGATCACGTCCTTTATACCAATTCGGGATCGGAATCGGTCGAGACCGCCCTCAAGGTCGCGCTTGCCTATCATCGCGTGAACGGCGATGGCTCGCGGTTCCGCCTGATCGGCCGCGAGCGCGGCTATCACGGCGTCAACTTCGGCGGCATCTCAGTCGGTGGCATCGTCTCCAACCGCAAGATGTTCGGCACGCTGCTGACGGGCGTCGACCACATGCCGCACACCCACCAGCCGGGCAAAAACGCCTTCACGCGCGGCCAGCCGGAGCATGGCGGCGATCTCGCCACCGAGCTCGAGCGTATCGTCACGCTGCATGACGCCTCCACCATCGCCGCCGTCATCGTCGAGCCGATCGCCGGCTCGACCGGGGTCCTGATCCCGCCGAAGGGCTACCTCAAGAAACTCCGCGAGATCTGCACCAAGCACGGTATTCTTTTGATCTTCGACGAAGTCATTACCGGCTTCGGCCGGCTGGGCGCGCCGTTCGCTGCCCAGTATTACGACGTCAAGCCTGATATGATCACCACCGCAAAAGGCCTGACCAACGGCGTCATTCCGATGGGCGCGGTCTTCGTGACCGCAGAGATCCATGACGCGTTCATGAACGGCCCGGAGCACATGATCGAGTTCATGCACGGCTACACCTACTCCGGCAATCCGATCGCTTCGGCAGCAGCGCTTGCCACGCTCGACACCTACAAGGAGGAAGGTCTGCTGAGCCGCGCTGCGGAACTCTCCGACTACTGGGCCGACGCGCTGCACTCCCTGAAGGATTGCCCGAATGTCATCGACATCAGGAACACCGGTCTGATCGGCGCCATCGAACTAGACCCGATTGCCGGCGAGCCGACCAAGCGCGCCTTCACGGCCTTCCTGAAAGCCTACGAGAAGGGCCTGCTGATCCGCACCACCGGCGACATCATCGCGCTCTCGCCGCCGCTGATCATCGAGAAACACCACATCGACGAACTCTTCGGAAAACTGCGCGAAATTCTGCAAAACAACATCTGATATCGGCGACGGTAGAGTGCCGCCTTTCAATCCTCTCCCCTTCCAGGGGGAGAGGCATCAAACGCGATGAGCACAATTCACGCGATGACCGACCACCGCCTTGCTCGTCATCCACCGAATGACAAATCTGCATAAAGCCAAGACCTGAATCGCGTTACGGGTCTCCGCCACCGCATTTCTCCGCCAGAAAGGACACATTCCTTTCGATCGGGGATCATTGCCATGTGCACGAGACTGCTTGCGCTTTTCTTTCTGTTGCTCGTCACATTCTCTGCCTATCCAGCCTCTGCTGCGACGGGCTTTCGCGAAATGACCATCCCGGGCACTGAGAGCGATCATCCTTTGCATCTCAGCCTCTGGTATCCCACAGGTTCCGACACTGAACCGGCAAAGCTTGGCGAGACGCCTGCCTTTGTCGGCCTCCCCGTCATCCGGGATGCCGACCCCGCGCCCGGCCCGCATCCTCTGGTTATTCTCTCGCATGGCTACGGCGGAAGCTGGCGCAATCTCGCCTGGCTCGCCAGCGAACTCGTCGACCGAGGTTATGTCGTGGCCGCACCAGATCACCCCGGCACGACCACCTTCGACATGAGGCCGGCGGACACCGTGAGGCTCTGGAAGCGCCCCACTGACATCAGCCGGGCAATCGATGCCGTCCTTGGCGACGCAACACTCAGCGGCGGCGTTGCAGCCAACCGCATCGCCGCCATCGGCCATTCACTTGGCGGATGGACCGTCGTCGAACTCGCCGGCGGCCGCTTCGACGCCGAGGGCGTGATGACAGACTGCTTGGCGCAGTTTAGCGCCATCTATTGCAAGATCTTCGCCGCACTCGGCGTTGGCCGCGATCCGGCAGCCACCGCAGCACTTGGCGCGGATCTCAGCGACAGCAGGCTCGGCGCGATCGTGACCCTCGACCTCGGCCCTGCGCGCGGGTTCACCCCACAGAGCCTCGCTGCAGTGCAGATACCCGTGCTTGTCCTTAGCGCCGGAAAGAACATTGATACGCAGACGGCGGAAAGAGCAGACATCGCAGCGACCAACAAGGACTCGTTCTATCTGGCCGGGCACCTGCCTTCGGCAACGACGCAATTTACTCTGGTTGCTGGCGCACTGCATTTCAGCTTCATGCAGCTCTGCAAGCCGGGCGCAGCCGCACTGATCGAGGAAGAGGCGCCTGGTGAAAGCATCGTCTGCCGGGATGCAGCTGGCGCCAATCGACAATCGATCCACAGGCAGGTCAGCGACATGATCCTTGCCTTTCTAGAAAGAGCGCTTCCGGCGAAATAGATGGCGCAGCGGAACAGTCGGATTCGCGGATTTTCTTGTCAAGAATCGTGATTCCGGCGCAGCCCATTCCAGAATTCGTCAAAAGTGGCGATCGATTTGCTATCTTCTTGCTTAATCGCCGTGAAATTCCTAAGAAACTTGCTACGCACTCGCCGAAGCCAAATATGGAAGGCGGGTGTCTCGGCCGCGCAGCTGCTCATCGTCTCTTGGCGCATCCCCGCAAGGGTTGTTGTACGATCTGGGTTCGCCGCTGCGGTGCTCAAATCGCGGGTTTGAAACCCACCCAAGGAGAAAGAAAATGAGTCTGAAGACTTTGTCGGGCGCGACCCTCGTCGCCTCCCTTGCCTTTGCGCCGCTCGCCCATGCAGACATCACTATTGGCCTTATCGCGCCACTGACCGGTCCGGTCGCTGCCTACGGCGATCAAGTGAAGAATGGCGCGCAGGCCGCTGTTGACGAGATCAACAAGAAGGGCGGCATCCTCGGCGAAAAAGTCATCCTCAAATATGCCGACGATGCCGGCGAGCCCAAGCAGGGCGTTTCCGCTGCAAACCAGATCGTCGGCGACGGCATCCGCTTCGTCGTCGGCCCGGTCACCTCAGGCGTCGCGATCCCGGCATCCGACGTTCTCGCCGAGAACGGCGTGCTGATGGTCACCCCGACCGCAACTGCCCCGGACCTGACCAAGCGCGGGCTTGCCAACGTCCTGCGCACCTGCGGTCGTGACGACCAGCAGGCCGAAGTCGCTGCCAACTACGTCCTGAAGAACTTCAAGGACAAGCGCGTCGCGATCATCAACGACAAGGGCGCTTACGGCAAGGGTCTGGCAGACGCCTTCAAGGCCACGCTGAACGCCGGCGGCATCAAGGAAGTTTTCGACGACTCGCTGACGCCAGGCGACAAGGACTTCAGCGCGCTGACCACTCGCCTGAAGGCCGAGAAGGTCGACGTCGTCTATTTCGGTGGCTATCACCCGGAAGGCGGCCTCTTGGCCCGCCAGCTGCATGACCTCTCCGTCAACGCCGTCATCATCGGCGGCGACGGCCTCTCGAACAGCGAGTTCTGGAACATCGGCACCGATGCGGCCGGCGGCACGATCTTCACCAATGCGGTGGACGCAACCAAGAGCCCGGACTCCAAGGCAGCCTCCGACGCGCTTGCCGCCAAGAGCATTCCGGCTGAGGCCTTCACGCTCAACGCCTACGCCGCAGTCGAAGTCCTGAAGGCAGGCATCGAGAAAGCCGGCAGCGCCGAAGATTCCGAAGCAGTCGCCAAGGCGCTGAAGGGCGGCGAGCCGATCTCGACGGCAATCGGCAAGCTGACCTACGGCGAAACCGGCGACCTGACTTCGCAGAGCTTCGCACTCTACAAGTGGGAGGGCGGCAAGATCGTTCCGGCTGAGTAAGTCTTTCGATCTCTTCGATTTTTTGCCGGGCGTCGGTTTGTGGCGCCCGGTTTCATTTGTGTGAACAGGCATCCCACTGCAGCAAGCCAATCTCGCTTTGTCGCGCACATCGGCTATAACTGGACAAACGCCAGCACGAGGATGCCCATGACCGCCAAGCTCGAACGCCTCATCGACCAGGGAACGGGCCGCCTGCCTGCCGATATCGTGCTGAAAGGCGGACGCTTCTTCGATCTCGTGACCGGCGAACTTGTGGCATCGGATATCGCCATCGCCCAGGACCGCATCGTCGGCACATGCGGCAACTACGATGGCGAAACCGAAATCGATATCTCAGGCAAGATCGTCGTGCCTGGTTTCATCGACACGCATCTCCATATCGAGTCCTCGCTGGTGACGCCGCACGAGTTCGACCGCTGCGTCCTGCCCTATGGCATTACCACCGCCATCTGCGATCCGCATGAGATCGCCAATGTCCTTGGCACTGAAGGCATCCAGTACTTCCTGGATTCCTCCCTCGAGACGATCATGGACATCCGCGTCCAGCTTTCCTCCTGCGTGCCCGCCACGCATCTGGAAACATCGGGCGCCGATCTGCCGATCGAACGGCTCCTTCCATTTCGCAGTCACCCGAAGGTCATCGGCCTTGCCGAGTTCATGAACTTCCCCGGCGTGATCCACAAGGATCCCATCTGCATGGCCAAGCTCGACGCCTTCCAGGGCGAGCATATCGACGGCCACGCGCCCCTGCTCTCGGGCAACGACCTGAACGGCTATCTCGCCGCCGGCATCCGCACGGAGCACGAATGCACGAGCGCTGCCGAAGCGCTGGAAAAGATCCGCAAGGGCATGCACATCCTCGTGCGTGAAGGCTCCGTGTCGAAAGACCTCGCCGCGCTGATGCCGATCATCACCGAGCGTCTGTCGCCGTATCTGGCGCTCTGCACCGACGACCGCAATCCGCTGGACATTGCCGAGCACGGCCATCTCGACTACATGATCCGCACCGCGATCAAGAACGGTGTCGAGCCGCTGGCCATCTACCGCGCCGCATCGATCTCTGCTGCGCGTGCCTTCGGGCTGAGAGATCGCGGCCTCGTCGCCCCCGGCTGGCGCGCGGACCTCGTGGTCATCGACAGCCTGGCAAACTGCCGCGCCGACATCGTCTTTGCAGCCGGACGCCAGGTGACAGCGGAGCTTTTTGCAGCGCGCAAGCCGGTGGAGCCGGTCGGCCTCGACAGCGTTAAAGCCCGGCCCGTCAACGCCGCCCATTTCGGCGTCCCGGTAGCCGATGGCGAAACGCCTGTCATCGGCGTCACCCCCGGCAAGATCATCACCGAACATCGCCGCTACCGGCTTCCGGTGAAGGGCAACCAGACCGATGTCGATCTTGGCAACGACATCATCAAGGTCGCCGTCATCGAGCGGCACGGCAAGAACGGCAACCACGCCAACGGCTTCGTCCAGGGCTTCGGTCTCAACAAGGGCGCGATCGCGTCAACCGTCGGCCATGACAGCCACAACATCTGCGTCGTCGGCGTCAGCGAGGATGACATGGCGCTCGCGGCCAACCGTCTCAGCGAAATCAAGGGCGGCTTCGTGGTCGTCGAGGACGGCAAGGTCACCGGCGAGATCGCCTTGCCCGTTGCCGGGCTGATGAGCCTCGAGCCCTACGAGACGGTGCGCGACACGCTCCACCGTCTACGCCAAGCCGCCTATGCGCTCGGCACGACGCTGGAAGAACCCTTCCTGCAGGTCGCCTTCCTGCCGCTGCCGGTCATCCCGCACCTGAAGATCTCAGACCGCGGAATGGTGGATGTCGACACGTTCGCGTTGATCGGGTGAGTGCCTAGCCCGCTACCCGTGCGCAGAACGCATCCAATGCTGCGAGCTTGATCGGCCCGGTTCCAATCACCGCCTCGAAACCCGGCATCGCCAGGCGTTCTCCGATCACCATTCTTGCCGGTGGCACGAACTGTGCCGGCTTGCGCGTCAGGTTGAAGACGAAGAGCAGCTTCTCGCTTCCCTTCTGTCGCGTGAAGGCCAGAAGGTCCTGATTGGTCCCGATGAATTCCATCGTCCCGTCAAGCAGCGCCGGGTGGCTTTTGCGGAATTCGAGCGTCTGCCTGTAGTGATGCAGCACCGAATGCGGGTCGTTTTCCTGCGTATCGACCGAAAGAGCCGCCTGCTCGTAAGGCACAGGCAGCCACGACCTCTGCGCACCCGTGAAGCCGGCATGCGCCTTGGCAGCCTCCCAGGGCATCGGCGTGCGGCACCCGTCGCGTCCCTTGAAGGCCGGCCAGAAGCGGATGCCGTAGGGGTCACGCAGATCCTCGAAAGCAAGCTCGGCCTCCGGAAGCCCCAGTTCCTCGCCTTGATAGAGGCAAATCGAGCCGCGCAATGTTGCCAGCACCGACAAGGCGAGCTTGGCGATGACAGGCCGCTCCGCTTCCGTCCTGGCAAAGCGGCTGACATGGCGGTTGACGTCGTGGTTCGAGAAGGCCCAGCAGACCCATCCATCCGCAACCGATTTCTGGAAGGCGTCGACGCAACTGCGGATATGGGTGGCGGTGAAATCCGGCCCGAGCAGATCGAAAGTGTAGCACATATGCAGTTTGTCGCCGCCGCCCGTATAGGCGGCCACAGTCTTCAATGAGCGGGCGCCGTCGCCAACCTCGCCGACCGCCGTGCGCGCCTCGTAACGGTTAAGCAAAGCCCGGAACCGCTGGAGGAAACCGATATTCTCCGGCTGCGTCTTGTCATAGAGGTGGTTCTGCATGCCGTAGGGGTTCGTATCCGGTGCATCAAGGCCGGCATCGCTCTCGTCGGGCGCGTGCGCAGGGTTGTCGCGAAGCAGCTTGTCGCAGAAGTAATAATTGACCGTATCGAGGCGGAAGCCGTCGACGCCGCGGTCGAGCCAGAACTTCACCGTGGCAAGCACGGCATCCTGAACCTGCGCGCTGTGGAAGTTGAGATCCGGCTGCGAGGTCAGGAAGTTGTGCTGGTAATACTGCCGGCGTACGCCATCCCATTCCCATCCCGGCCCGCCAAAGATCGAGAGCCAGTTGTTGGGCGCGGTGCCGTCGGGCTTCGGATTGGCCCAGACATACCAGTCCGCCTTGGGATTGGTCCGGCTCGAGCGGCTCTCGACGAACCAGGGATGAACGTCCGACGTATGGGAGATCACCTGGTCAATGACGACCTTGATGCCGAACCCGTGAGCCGCCGTCATCATCTCGTCGAAGTCGGCAAGCGTGCCGAAAATCGGATCGACATCGCAATAGTCCGAAACATCGTAGCCCATATCGGCCATGGGCGACTTGAAGAACGGCGACAACCAGATGGCATCGACACCGAGGCTGGCGATATAGGGCAATCGCCGGGTGATGCCCCTCAGGTCGCCTAAGCCATCTCCGTTCGTATCCTGGAAGGAACGCGGATAAACCTGATAAATCACAGCACCGCGCCACCAGTCCGCCGTCTTGTCCGCAACCGACATCAGTCGTTCCTCTCCTGCATCATCTTATGGTGCCCACACTAAAGCGGGAGAGACAAAAAACAACCTTCAGCCGGGATCGGCCGCGCAGCCGTGCTTCTGCATCTTGCGCCTGATCTTTTCGCGCTTCTTCATGTCTTTGCTCGGCAGCTTTCCGCCCGTCACATTGCGCTCCATGACGGCAAGCGTCGCGCAGTCCATCTTGCGCCCCTTTCCGCCACCGCCGTGCCCATAAGCCAACGTCGCCGACATGATTGCTGCAGCTCCAATCGACACAGCCAGAGGAAATCTTGTAACCGCACGCATGGGTTCGCTCCGGGAGATCCTGCCGCTTTGCAATATGCGCTTCCTGTTCGAGCCAGGCAATTTCGAGGAAGGATGCAGCCGCCGCCAGTTCGTAGCTTGTCAGGAAGGTGCTCTGCGCGTATCAGCGAAACGGGAAATTCAGGGAGGTTTTCTGTGAGCGGGCGTTTTCTATCGATCGGTGAATGCATGGTGGAGCTTTCGCAGGCCGGCGCTGGTCTGCTGCGCAAGGGCTTTGCCGGCGATACGCTGAACACGGCCTGGTATGCCCGCGCCTGCCTGCCGGCCGATTGGTCGGTGGAGTATTTTACCGCGCTCGGCGACGAACCTACGTCCGATGAGATGATCGCCTTCTTCAAGGAAGCCGACATCGGTACCGAGTTTATAGCGCGCATAAAGGGCAAGGCGCCCGGCCTCTACATGATCAGCCTGAAGAATGGCGAACGCTCCTTCAGCTATTGGCGAGACAACTCCGCGGCCCGCCAACTCGCGGCCGACGCAGAACTCCTGCGGGAGGCGATCGAGGCCTGTGACGTCATCTATTTCTCCGGCATCACGCTTGCAATCCTGTCACGCAATGACGCCGACACGTTGCTGGCCGAGGTCCGCCGCGCCAAGGCGGCCGGCAAGCTTGTCGCCTTCGACCCCAACATCCGCCCACGTCTCTGGTCGAGCTACGACGTGATGCATGCGACGATCAGCGAAGGCGCGCGCGCCGCCTCCCTCGTCTTGCCGAGCTTCGATGACGAGGCCACTCACTTCGGCGACGTCTCGATATCGGCAACGATTAAGCGATATCGCACGCTCGGGGCGACCGACGTCGTCGTCAAGAATGGTGCCGAGGGTGCCACGCTGAGTTTCGATGGCGTGGAGAGCTTCGTTCCCGCCGAAAAGGTCGAGCAGGTGGTCGACACGACAAGTGCCGGCGACAGTTTCAATGGCGCATTTCTCGCGCGCTATCTCGAGACCAAGGACGCGCCGGCCGCTGCGGCATTTGCGGCAAAGGTCGCCGCTCGCGTGGTCAGCGAACACGGCGCCCTCGTCGCACGGGAAAAGCTCGGCTTGAAGACGACCTGAGCAGCAACGAGCCCCGCAAAAGACCGCAGTCTGTCGGCGCAATGCGACTGTAATATTTCCATCATCGACGACCGCCAGAATGAGGAGCGCGGGAATCGAGTCTCCGGGCCCGCCCGGAATTGAGCCGGCGCCACTGCGGGCGCGTCATGGATGGAATTGGGGGCGTGCTGCAACGTATGTCGGATGTTGGAAGCGACGAAAGCCGGGCCGTGTCTCGGTTGGGCGTGGCGGAACGGCTCGTTATTGTCAGCGATGCCTGGCATCCGCAGGTCAATGGCGTCGTTCGCTCGATCGAGAACACCAATCGCGAACTGGCGAAGATGGGGATCGAAGTGGCGATGGTGACGCCGCAGGGCTTTCACAGCATCCCCTGCCCCACCTATCCCGAAATTCGTCTTTCGATCGCCAACTATCGCCGCGTCGCGCGCGAGATCGAAAAGCACATGCCGTCCTACGTACACATCGCGACGGAAGGCCCTCTGGGTCTCACGGCGCGGCGCTGGTGCCTGAGGAACCGCATGCCGTTTTCCACCAGCTATCACACGCGCTTTCCGGAATATGTCTCGGCGCGCCTGCCCGTGCCGAAGAGCTGGCTTTATGCTTTCGTCCGCTGGTTCCACAATTCCGGCGCCGGCTGCATGGTCGCAACCCCCAGTCTTGCGCGTGAACTCTCCGAAAAGGGTATTAGAAACCTGATGCCATGGAGCCGAGGCATCGACGCGAACCAGTTCCGCCCGATGCCACTGGAGGCGGCGCCGTTCGGCCTGCCCCGCCCAATCTTCATGACGGTTGGCCGGGTGGCGCTGGAAAAGAACCTTCCGGCATTTCTGGATCTCAATCTGCCCGGAACGAAGGTCGTCGTGGGTGACGGACCCGCCCGCGCCGAACTCGAGAAGCGCTACCCGAATGTACTTTTCACCGGTCTGAAAGTCGGCGAGGAACTGGCAAGGGCTTATGCCCAGGCCGACGTCTTCGTCTTCCCATCGCTGACGGATACGTTCGGCAATACGATCTTGGAGGCGCTCGCCTCCGGCGTTCCCGTCGCTGCCTATCCCGTGACCGGCCCACTCGACATCATCGGCGAGGACAACGAGGTCGGCGCACTCGACAACGACCTGAGGACAGCCTGCTTGGCGGCTCTGTCTGCTTCGCGCCAAAAGGCGCGCGAACTGGCCCTGCAATATTCGTGGGAAGCTGCGACCACGCAGTTCATCAACAACATTCGCGCCGCCAATGGCGTCATCACGCCAAAATGGAAAAAGGCTTGGCAATTTGCCGCCAAGTCGTTGCCAAGAACGAAGAAGCCCGGCGAAACCTCCGGGCCTATCTCGTCTGGAACCTGATCCCGTTATTTCCCGAGCGCGTCGCGCAGCGTCTGGTTGGCGACGGAAATCGCGCTGCGCACCGCCGGTGTCTCGGCAATGGCGTTGAGAAGCACGAAGTCGTGGATCGTCCCGTTATAGCGGATCGAGGTCACCTTCACGCCGGCCTGGCTCAGCTTCCGGCCATAGGCCTCACCTTCGTCGCGCAGCACGTCGTTCTCATCGGTGATGATCAGTGCCGGTGGCAGGCCGTTCAGCTGATCGAGCGATGCCTGCAGCGGTGAAGCAGTCGGTTCCTTGCGCTTGGCTTCATCGGGCAGATACGCGTTCCAGAACCACTTCATCGCTTGCTTCGTCAGCCACGGACCGTTGGCGAACTCGTTGTAGGAGCCGGTCTCGAAGTTGGCGTCGGTCACCGGATAGAAGAGAACCTGTTGATCGATCGCCGGGCCGCCGCGCTCCTTGGCAAGCAGGGTGACTGCCGCCGTCATGTTGCCGCCCACGCTATCGCCGGCCACCGCCAGGCGGCTTGCGTCGACATTGAATTCCTTCTCATGCGCGGCAACATATTTGGTCGCGGCGTAGGCCTGCTCGATCGCGATCGGATAGCGCGCCTCCGGCGAGCGCTCGTAGTCAACGAAGACGACGGCGGCCTTGGCGCCATTGGCGATTTCGCGCACGAGGCGGTCATGCGTGTCGGCATCGCCAAGAACCCAACCGCCGCCGTGGAAATACATCACCACAGGAAGCTTGCCCTTTTCACCTTCAAGACGAACGATGCGCAACTTGATGCTGCCGGTCGGACCGGCCTTGATCGTCACGTCTTCTTCCTTCGCCGCGAGCTTCTTGACGTCACCCTTCTGCGCGCCAGCAAGCACGCCACGGGCGTCGGAGGGAGACAGCGTATAAATCGGCTTGGCACCGGCCAGCGCGTCGATGAACTTTTGGGTCGTCGGTTCCAATACCGGATCGGCAGCGGCGCCGAAGGTGGTGGCTGCCAGGAGAGTTGCTGCGCAGACTGCGGTCTTTACGGTCGACATTGTTCTGTCCTTTCGGGTGCGGTTCGTCGTGAACACGGATTTCATGTATCGCGCGATTATTTATTGCGCGATATAAAACTCGACATAGCTCCCATGCGAAAAACTTCATTGCGATTATTTATCGCGCGATATACCGTTGCACAATTTTGGAGATCACAGACATGAGCGACGATCTGAACCTCGACGATTTCGTCTGCTTCGCGCTTTACACCGCGAACCACGCTATGAACCGCGTCTACAAGCCGCTGCTTGACGCCCTGGACCTCACATACCCGCAATATCTGGTGATGGTCACTCTCTGGAAGGAAGACGGTCAGACCGTCGGCGGCATTGGTGGGAAGCTGCTCCTCGAGTCGAGCACCCTCACCCCGCTTCTTAAGCGCCTGGAGGCGATAGGCTACATCAAGCGCGAGCGTGGCAAGGACGATGAGCGCGTGGTCATCATCCGCCTGACCGGGCAAGGCCGGGAACTCAGAAAACGAGCGGCGGCCATCCCCCGCTGCATCGCCGAGGCGTCAGGCCGGGAATTCGCGGAATTGAAGCGGCTTGGGGCGGACGTCATCGCACTGCGCGACGCGCTGCAACGCAAAACGGCCTAAACTGCACTGCCGACTAGGTCCGTCTCTTCTTCGACTCGTACGGATTGTCAGGCGAGCGGTAGTGGATGCGGATCGGCACGCTCGGCATGTCGAAATCGGCACGCAGGCCATTGATCAGATAACGCGTATAGGATTCCGGCAACGCGTCCGAACGCGTGCAGGAAATCATGAAGGCCGGCGGGCGCGCCTTCACCTGCGTCATGTACTTGAGCTTGATGCGCCGGCCCGAGACTGCCGGTGGCGGGTGCTGCACCTGCTGCTGTTCCAGCCAGCGATTGAGGCGCGCCGTCGAAATGCGCTTGTTCCAGACCTTGTCCGTATCGATGATCGACTGCATCAGCTTGTCGAGACCACGCCCCGTCTGGCCGGAGATCGGCACGGCGCGGATGCCGCGCGCCTGCGGCAGCAGCCGGTCGGTCTTTTCGCGCAGATCGGCCAAAACCGCCTGCGCATCCTCGATCATGTCCCACTTGTTGAAGGCGAGCACGGCAGCACGGCCCTCACGCAACACCAGATCGACGATGTGCAGGTCCTGTTTCTCGAACGGGATCGTCGCGTCGAAGACGACGACGACGAGTTCGGCAAAACGGATGGCGCGCAGCGCATCGGCGACCGAAAGCTTTTCCAGCTTCTCGATCACCTTTGCCTTGCGGCGCATGCCTGCCGTGTCGAACATCTTGATCGTGCGGCCGCGCCAGTCCCACTCGACGGAGATGGAATCGCGCGTGATGCCGGCTTCCGGCCCGGTCAAAAGCCGGTCTTCGCCGAGGAAGCGATTGATCAGCGTCGACTTGCCGGCATTCGGGCGGCCGACGATTGCCACGCGCAGCGGCTTGCTGTCGTCGTAAGCGGGCTCTTCCTCTTCCTCGCCGTCGGCACCGGTCGACTGCGGGATATCGACATCAGTGACGGCGACATCGTCCTTCGGCGGAAACGCACGCTCCTCGCCAAGCGCCGCAACGATCGCGTCGCGCAGGTCGAGCATACCCTGTCCGTGTTCGGCCGAAATCGGCGTGGGCTCCCCGAGGCCCAGCGAGTAGGCATCATAGAAACCAGCGTCGGAGCCACGCGCTTCGGACTTGTTGGCGACCAGGATCACCGGTTTGCCGCGACGGCGCAGCATTTCGGCGAGCGCCGTATCGACAGGCGTCAGACCGGTCTTGGCATCGACGACGAACAGCGACAGATCGGCTTCGTCAATCGCGGCCTCGG
The DNA here is from genome assembly GCF_964254185.1 of Rhizobium sp. LjRoot258. Lineage (NCBI taxonomy): Bacteria > Pseudomonadati > Pseudomonadota > Alphaproteobacteria > Hyphomicrobiales > Rhizobiaceae > Rhizobium > Rhizobium sp. LjRoot258. Next base: position 2,552,518 of record NZ_CAXUST020000001.1, read on the forward strand.
TCTGCGCGCGCATCCGCCCCTGCAGGCTCTCTTCGTGGGCCTCCTCAAGGCCAGCGGTGTCGACGATGGTAAAGCGCAGGTCGACCAGCCGCGCGTCGCCGGGGCGGCGGTCGCGGGTGACACCCGGCGTGTCATCGACGAGCGCCAGCTTCTTTCCAACCAAGCGGTTGAAGAGCGTCGACTTGCCAACATTCGGGCGACCGACGATGGCGACCGTAAAGCTCATTGAAATTCCTTACATTCAGCCCTGTGCGGCGGGCGCCTTGCCGGATGCGGTGATGTTATCAAGCATCATCTGGGCACGATTGGCAACATTGCGCGGGCTCTGCGCATCATCGGCGATCGCCTGGAACCATTGGCGCGCCTGCGTCATGTTGCCGGCCTTATAGGCGGCAAGGCCGAGTGCCTCGCGGGCGGAGTGACGGAAGGCGTTGCCGGGAACAGCCATTTCCTCGACATGGGCGGAAACCTGATCGTAGGCGCCACCTTCGATCAGCAGCCAGCCGGCACGCATCTTGGCGGCATCGCGAACGGCTGCCGGTGCTGCGTTGTCCTTGCCGATCACGTCGAAGGCGGCAACGGCACCTGATGTATCGCCCTTCTGCGCCAGAACGGTGGCTGCGCGCATCCGCGCCAGGATCGGGTAAGCTCCGTGACCTTCCTTCTCCAGCTTATCGAGCGCGGCCAGCGCCTCGTCGTTCTTGTTCTCGTCAGCAAGCTTCATGGCGGCAATGAACTGGTCGCCCGTGCCGGAGGACTGGTTATCGTCCCAATACTCATAGACCTTGTAGCCGACGGTACCGAGGACGATCAGGACGGCTAGCGCAATCAGGTAGCGGCCGAACCGGCGCCATGCGCCCTTCACTTGGTCGGATCGCAGTTCCTCATTGACTTCACGAATGAAGCTGTCGTCGTTGAATGCCATTCTCGTCTCCGGCCGCGGATATGCTTCGTCATGCGGGTTGCACGCACATTGTGGGCCTTCTACCCCATTTTTCAGCAGTTGTAAGGGGGATTGGAAAGATTCGTCACATAACGATCGGAGCCACGCCAATCAACAGCTCGTGCAGCTTGAACATGATGAGCGCCCAGGCAACGACGCCGATGATCACGGCATAGAGATCATACTTTGCCGAGACGAAAGGACGAAGGGTGAGCTCGCCGGCGCGCTCGCGGCGTTTCAGGGCAATGCGGAGAATGACACCCCAGGCGAGGAAGGCACCGAACAGCAGCACCGAGGCCGTCTCGCCGTTGGCCAAGAGGTGCGAGAAAGCCCAGATCTTCACCGACAACACCATGGGATGCTTGGTCTTGACCGCGATATGCCCCGCCGGCAGCAGCGAGGCGACCAGACAGATCATGGCGAGCAGCATCAGCGTCAGGGTGATGTGCGCCATCCATACCGGCGGAGTGTAGAGCATGCCAGTCACCTGGCGCGCCTGACCAAAGCCGTAGATCAGCAAGATCAGCGAGAGGATGCTGACAATGGAGTAAGCGATCTTCCAGCCGCGCTCGCCAAGGCTGTCGATCATGGACTGTCGAAGGCCGGGCGCAATGACGCGGATCAGATGAAGCCCGAGGAAAATGATGATCCCGACGATTAGCAATGTCATGGCGATCTCCTGTGCGTTTTCCGAGACTTAGCCGTAGCCGGCGAAAAACGCCAGCGTCACCCAAGCTTCGCCGCATTTCTGTAACAGGAAAGCCGCAAACAAATTGTCGCGGTGTCCATGTTTCGTTCGTTTTTCAAAGCCTCCCTCGCTCTTTCTTTGTTCATTCCCGGCGCAGCGGGCGCCAACGACCAGCCGAAGCAGCTGGTGATGATCTCGTTCGACGGTGCGCACGACAACGCGCTCTGGCAGAAAAGCCGTGAGATGGCCGCGAAGAACGGCGCGCATTTCACCTACTTCCTTTCCTGCACCTTCTTGATGAACCAGGCCGCCAAAAAGGCCTATCAGGCACCGCACCAGAAACAGGGCAAGTCGAATGTCGGCTTCGCCCAGAGCGACGACGAAATCCGCGAGCGGCTCGGCAATATCTGGCACGCCCACCTCGAGGGCCACGACATCTCGAGCCATGCCTGCGGCCATTTCGACGGGCGGCAGTGGAGCGAGGCCGACTGGTCGAAGGAATTTTCGACCTTCCATGCCACGCTGAAGAACGCCTGGAAGAGCGTCGATCTCGAAGAGCCGAACGGCTGGCAGGACTTGGTCGACCATGGCATCCGTGGCTTTCGTGCACCCTACCTCTCGGCAACGCCGGGCGCAGACATGATCGCTGCGGAAAAGAAGGCTGGCTTCACCTATGACGCAAGCCTGGTGACGAAGGGACCGGCCGTTCCGGTCGAGGAAGCCGGCATCGTCCGTTTCGGCTTGCCGCTGATCCCTGAGGGCCCGCGCGAGAAGCCGATTATCGGCATGGACTACAACCTGTTCGTTCGACACTCCAACGGCACCGAGGACAAGGCCGATTCGAAGGCGTTCGAAGACCGCTCCTATGCGGCCTTCAAGGAGGCATTCGACAAGCAATATTCAGGCAAACGCATGCCGCTGCAGCTCGGCTTCCATTTCGTGGAGATGAACGGCGGCGCTTATTGGCGCGCGCTCGACCGGCTTGTCAGCGATGTCTGTCGCCGCGCCGATGTCGCCTGCGTCAGCTATTTTGAGGCGATCCCGATGATCGAGGCGCGCGGCAAATTGCTGCCGCAGACGCAGACCTCGGGGCTCTAAGCGAGCATTGCGGCGCCTTGCACCCCGTGTGCTTGCAGCGCATGAAAAACGCCGCCCGTCAGCCTGACGCGCGGCGTTTGTCTTTACCGAACGACAGCGTTAGCCGTCGGCGTGGATGATGCCTGCCTCGCGCTCCAGATAGCGCTGGTCGATATCAGGCAGCGGCTCGCCCTCGATCGCGGATTCGAAGGTGCGCAGGCGCTTGTAGATCGACAAGAGTTCAACGATCGTCGTCCAGGAGTTGACGAGATACTGGAACGAGCCGCGCACCTGATCGAAGACATTGTTGATCTGCGTCAGCAGGCCGAGCGTCAGCTTGCCGGCCACGATCGACGGCACGAGCACGATCAGGCTGAACAGGTTGTCGGCCTGCAGATAGAAAATGCGGGCGACGTTGAAATACATGTAGTGGAAATAGAGCCGGAAATAGTTGCGGCGCACATTGGCGAAGAGTTCGGCCACCGTCGGCGGCGTCGCCCGGTCGGCATGGTCTTCGCCGTAGACGAGTTCCTTGCGGTAGGATGCTTCGACGCGCTGGTTGCGGAACTCCAACCCCGGCAGCTTGATGCCGACGAGCCCGAGGAAGACAGTGCCGAAGATCGACCAGAAGAGCGCTGCCCAGACGAGCGCATGCGGCACCTCGCCGATCAGCGGCAGCTCGGTGATGTTGGAGCCGATCTTGAACAGCACGGGCAGGAAGGCGATCAGCGTCATGACCGAGCTGACGAGACTGACGCCGAGGCTTTCAACCGTCGAGGAGAAGCGCATCGTGTCTTCCTGAACACGCTGCGAGGCACCCTCGATGTGTCGAAGCTTCGGCCAGTGCGCCATGTAGTATTCGTTCATCGCCGTGCGCCAGCGGAAAATCCAGTGGCTGACGAAGAAGAGATTGAGGACACCGACGGTGATCGCCACGAAGGCGATGCCGGCAAAGCCCAGCATGCCGAGATAGAGCTGCGCTGCGGTGACCGGTGCCGTTTTCGCGAGAGCCTGCTGAATGAGATCGTAAAACGGTCCGTACCATGCATTGATGGCAACGCTCACCTGAACCGAAAAATAGGTATTGAAGATGATCAGTGCGGAGCCCAGCACCGACCACATCTGCCAGCGGTGCGGGTTATAGGTGAACCAGAAGCTGGCAAAGAGCGCGACCGCCAACACATAGTAGATGTAGAACCACAGGAACGGGGCAGACCAGAAGACAGACACACCAATCGGCGCCTCCTGACCTGACGCCAGGGGCGGCAGGCCAACCACCGCACCGAGGCCGGAACCCACGAAATACCAAAAGAGAACGGCAAGAAGCGCCCAAGCAACAGCTGAGATGAAGAAGAGGCTAGGCTTGGGGAAGTAGGATACGAACACGGGAGAGGTTGCTTTCCTGAACTGGAGTCTTCGGAGTCTCTAAACAGACCAATTGCGGCGAAAACTACGGCAGTTCGCAAAGAGCGGCAATGGGCTCACCCCATTGTTACGCACTTGTAACGCGCTATGACAATGTCCTGGCGACCGGTGTCACCAGCGCCGCGCACACCAGCAGCGCCGCGGCCGCGGCATAGGTCGGCGTCGTGAAGCTGCCGGTTTGCTCGGCCATCCACCCCGCGACAATGGGGCCGATGATCTGCCCGACTCCGAATGCTGCCGTCATCGTCGCGAGTATCCGGCGCGGGCTGGCCGGGGAAAGTTTGCGGCCGATCTGCAGGCCATAAGCGGTAATGGCGAGGAAGGTTGCTCCAAACAGCGCGCCACCGATGAGCGGCGCTACCGAATGCGGCAGGAGAACGGTTGCCAGCACGCCGACCGCCTCGATGAGCAACGCGGCCACGTACACCTTCCCCAGTCCCAGCAAGCGCACGAACGGCTTCCAGGCAAAGAGCGCCACCGAAGCGGTCAGACCGGCGATGAACCAGCAAAGAAACTCAACGATCGGCCCGGCAGCATCCATGCGCGCGATCGTGACCAGAAACGTGCCGGTGATCACATAGCCGAACCCGAACAGGCCATAAGATGCCGTCACAAGCAGCATCGGTGGGCTCCAGACGATCCGCGGTTCCTTGCCGGTCTGTGCCGCGGCAGCCGGGCCTGCCGGCAGCAACCACCAGACCGCCATCAGGCTGACTGCCGAATAGACGGCACCGCCGATAAAGGACGCTCGCCACGCCTCGGCGCTCCCGTGATAAAACAGCCCGATCAGCAGCACCATGACGGACGAGAGCGCGATACCGGCGCCTGGGCCACCGAAATGCGCTGCCTGCACATGGTCGTTGCCAGCGATCGCGCCGTGGCTGAGCACGATCTGCGAACTGAAAACGAGAGCGAAGGCGCTGGCAACGCCGGCGAGGAAACGGATGACGGCAAAGGCCGGAACGGATGTCGTCATGGCCATCGCTGCAAGGAGGACCGCCGTTGCCGCAAGAGCAAGGAGCGCGACCTTGCGCTCGCGTCCTGTTGCCCAGCCATAGGCGGCCAGAACGGCGCCGACGAGGTAACCGACGAAATTCGCTGAGGCGATAAAGCCCGCATCTGCGGCCGAAAGCGGCACGCCACTGATCATGCTCGGCAGGATCGGCGTGTAGGAAAAACGGCCGAACCCCATGGCGGCTGCCATGGCGATGGCGCCTGCCAGCCCTGTTCGGAACAGGTTTTCGGAGAAGGTGTCATTGCGTGCCAACATGGTCTGCTTATCGCGCTGCAACATGACGCCGACAATCAAGATTTTCTGATCGATCGATCAATTGCACGAAATCATCGCTTCGCTCCTTGAACGTGATTATCTTAAGATATATGTTTTAAGACATAGTGAAAGATACATCAAAGGAGTGACCTATGAGAGGTTTTAGAGGCGGAATGATGGGTGGCGGCGGCTTTCGCATGGGGCGGAAATTCGCGTCAGGCGACTTGCAACTGGTGATTCTGGCCCTGCTGGTGGAACAACCCCGCCACGGCTACGAGCTGATCAAGCTTTTGGAAGAGCGCTCAGGCGGCTTCTATGTTCCGAGCCCCGGCGTCATCTATCCGGCGCTGACTTACCTGGAGGAAACCGGTCTTGCCGATGTCGAGAGCGAGGGCGCCAAGAAGCTCTATAGCATCACCGAGAGCGGCCGCAGGCTCGTCGAGGAGAACCGCACGATGATCGACGTGACGCTCGGCAAGTTGGAGGGGATTGCTTCGAAGATGGCGCATGTCCGCAAGATCTTCGACCCCGAAAGCCGCGTTGGCGAACGAGACGATGACGGCTTTCCGGACGACAAGAGCGAAGTTGCGGCGGCGCGCATGTTGCTGAAATCCGCGCTTCGGCTGCGCTATCCCTGGTCGAAGGATGAAGCCAAGCGCATCGCCGGCATTCTCGAACGCGCGGCCGGCGAAATTCTTGCCGGCGGCCGTTCGGGCGACTAACGCCTCAGGCGCCGCCTTCCGGCAGCGTCAGGATGACAGGACCATTTCGCGTGGCGACGATCGTGTGCTCGTATTGCACGGTCGGTGCCTGCGGGTCCGCGTAGAGCGTCCAGGCATCGTCGCCTCCCTCCGCCCATGTTGCGCCGAGCGAGAGGAAAGGCTCGACCGTGAAGACAAGGCCTTCCGTTATCATCCGCTTCTCGGATGGATCCGGCCAGGTCGAGAGCTCTGCCGGCTCTTCGTGTAGCGAACGGCCGATCCCGTGGCTCGCCAGGTTGGCGACAAGCGTATAGCGGTTCTTCACGGCAAAGGCGCCGACCGCCTGGCCGATCTTGGCGAGCGGCTCGCCTGATTTCACCTGGTTGAGACCGACCCACAGCGCCCGCTTGCCGTCGCGGCAGAGCTTCTCGATCTTCGACTTGTGCGGCGCAAGACTGAAGGACGCGCCAGTATCGGAAAAGAAACCGTCCTTTTCCGCCGATACGTCGATATTGACGAGGTCCCCCGGACGAATGACGCGCTGGCCAGGAATGCCGTGGGCGATTTCCTCGTTGACGCTGATGCAGGTCGCACCGGGAAACTGGTAGCAAAGTTCGGGCGCGGACCGCGCACCGGCTTCCTCCAGCACTTTGCGGCCGATCTGATCGAGTTCCAGCGTCGTGATACCGGGTTCAAGCGATGCGCTCATCACCTGCAAGGCATTGGCGCAGATGCGGCCGATTTCCTTCAGCTTGAGGAGTTCGTCTTCGCTTTCAATGATCATGGATCTCTACCCGGCCTTCTTCGGCCGGTCGGCCGGCTCTCGATCAGGATGAGAGCACGACTGCGTTCGGAATCCAATTCATCCTTTACGGCATCATGCTCCAGCTTCAGGCGGTGGCTTTCGCCTCTTCGCCGCTTTCAGTCAATGCCTTTCTGACGATCGGCGCGACTTTCGTGCCATACAATTCGATGCCGCGCATGATCTGGTCGTGCGGCATCAGGCCGATGGCCATCTGCAGCAGAAAGCGGTCATTCTTAAACAGCCGGTGATGCGCGATGATCTTCTTCGCCACCAGTTCCGGCTCTCCCACGAAGAGCGCGCCGTTGGGTCCGCGCGACATGTCGAAATGCGCCCGGTTCGTCGGTCCCCAGCCGCGCTCGCGGCCAATCCGGTTCATGACCTCAGCCTGCGGACCGTAGAACTGGTCCGCGGCAGCGTCCGTCGTATCCGCAATGAAGCCGTGCACGTTGATGCTGGTCTTGAGCTTTAACGCCTCCTGCCCGGCCCGGCGCGCCGCCTCGCGGTAGAGATCGAACAACGGCGCGAAGCGCCGCGGCTCACCGCCGATGATAGCCAGTGCTACTGGCAAGCCCATCGCGCCTGCACGCGCCAGGGATTGCGGCGTGCCGCCGACGGCGATCCATAAAGGCAAGGGATCCTGCAACGGCCGCGGATAAACCCCGCGCCCATTGATCGGCGCACGCAGTTCGCCCGACCAGCTGACCGTCTCGTTGTCGCGCAGGGTCACCAGCAGGTCGAGCTTTTCCTGAAACAGCTGGTCGTAGTCTTCCAGATTGTAGCCAAAGAGCGGAAAGGACTCGATGAACGAGCCTCGCCCCGCCATGATCTCGGCACGCCCATTGGAAAGCAGGTCGAGTGTCGCGAACTGCTGGAAGACCCGCACCGGATCATCCGAACTGAGCACGGTCACGGCGCTGGTCAGCCTGATATTCTTGGTTTTCACGGCAGCGGCGGCCAAGGCGACGGCGGGAGCGGAAGCCGCATAGTCCGGCCGGTGGTGCTCGCCCAGTCCGAACACATCGAGCCCGACCTGGTCGGCGAGTTCGATTTCCTCGATCAGATGCTTCAGACGCTCAGCCCCTTCCTCGCCCTTGCTTCGGCTCGGATTCGGGTTCACGTCGGCAAAGGTGTAGAGGCCTAGTTCCATGGCTCGCATCCCGTTGAATTCACTGATGGAGATAAGGATGGCGCAGCCCTGGTGCAAATACAAATTCTGGAACCGATCGTTCGAGAATATCGATAGGCAGCATCGCCGCGACCCCGGCCGCGGCGAAATTCCGAACCTGAAATCAACGACTTCAGACCTTGAATGGAATCATTTTCCGAAGGACTTCGTATCTGAGATAAAGGCCACCCCAGGCAATCAGCCCGAGATAGACCCCGAACAGCAGGTGCGAAAAGATCGGGCTTCCCACCCGCAGATGCGTCGCGATCGCGCCGCCGAGCAAACCCGTAAGCAGGATTGCCCCGAGCACCGACGTCCGCGGTATTGCATAAAGAAGTGCGCACAACAGCGTCACGATACCGAGACCTCGGGCAAGCATCGGATCGCCCGAATAGCCGAGCGCAGTCATCGTCTCAGTGACCGGCGCGATCGGCACCAGCTTGATCGCCCCGTCGAAAACGAGGAAGGCAATGATCAACCCGCTCATCACCGTGCCGGTCACGGTTTGCCAACGCGGAAGCCCCGCATGTGATTCAATAATTGCAGACATGCCTGTATCCCCCTGTTTCGATTCGCGTTTCAGATCCTGAAAAGCAACTCGGCGAGTTGGTCAGCGCATTTGCCCCAGCCTTCGTGGAAGCCCATCTGCTCGTGCTGTTGCTTGTCGGCCGCCGTCCAGTGCCGGGCCTTGGCGGTGTATTTCGTCCGCCCGTTGCCGAGGTCTTCGAGCAGGATGATGCCGACGAAGAACGGCTTTTCGGATGGCACCCAGGCACTGGTGAATGCATCGGTGAACACGATCTTCTCGTTTTCGACGATCTCCAGATAGACGCCGCGGTTTTCAAACTCCTGGCCATCGGGGCTGCGCATGACGATGAGGTTCGCGCCGCCGGGACGCAGGTCGAGCTTGGCGTCTGCGATGCTCCAGGGACGCGGAACAAACCATTCCTTCATCACAAGAGGATCGGTCCAGGCCTTGAAGATCTTCTGGCGCGGGGCATCGAATTCCCGGACGAGAACCAGTTCGTGCTGGGCTTCTGCGGTCATTTCAGCATTCCTCCTGTTGAGCGAAACCTGTTTCGATCAGGTTGTTACAAGGACGTGGGAGGTTTTCCGGTTCCGACAACCGGATATGACGTTTGAGAATTATTTCGCGATCGGTTGCGCCGCCCCGTGGACGAGGCTGTCGATCTGCTGGCGGATGTGGGCGGCTTCCGCTGCCGAGTGAGCAAGCGCAATGGCGCGATCGAAGGCCTCGTGCGCCTCACGGGCGCGACCGAGTTGCTTCAAAAGGCCGCCGCGCAGACCGTGGTAGTAGAAATAGCCGTCGAGCTTCTCGCCGAGTGTTTCGACAAGTGTCAGCGCCTCTTGCGGACCCCTGAGCTTGGAGACCGCGACGGCGCGGTTGAGCGTGATCACCGGCGACGGCTGGACACGCTCAAGCGCGCGATAAAGCAGCTCGATCTCTTGCCAATCGGTATCCTCGGCGCGCTTGGCACGAGAATGCAGCGCCGCGATCGCTGCCTGCAGCTGGTAGGGTCCGGGCTGGCGATGACGGATCGCCTTGTCGAGCAGCGCCAGCGCCTCGTTGATCAGCTCGCGATTCCAGAGCGAGCGGTCCTGATCCTCGAGCAGTACGATATCGTTTTCGCGGTTAAAGCGGGCCCGACGCCGCGAAATCTGCAGCAGCATCAGCGCAAGCAGGCCCATCAGCTCTGGCTCGCCGGAAAAGATGCGCAGCAGAAGACGCGCGAGCCGGATCGCCTCGTCGCTGAAAGCGCAGGCCTCGTGCTTCGGATCGGCTTGGCTGTAGCCCTCGTTGAAGATCAGGTAGATCATCGTGCTGACGATTGAGAGCCGTTCGGCACGCTCCTGCGCATCCGGCGTCTCGAAGGGCACGCCGGCCTTGGCAACGCGCGCCTTGGCTCGGGTGATCCGCTGCTCCATGGCGCTGTCGCCGACGAGGAAGGCACGCGCGATCTGCTGCACGGTAAGCCCCGAGACGATGCGCAGCGCCAGAGCGATCTGCTGCGTGGCCGGCAGATCCGGGTGGCAGCAGATGAAGAGCAGCCGCAGGATATCGTCGCGATAATTGGAATCGTCCAGCCTTTCGGCAATGTCGCTTTCGGCATCGCCGGTGTCGGAAATCAGTTCCTCATCGGGAAGCGCTTGTGTCTTCGAGCGCTTGCGCACAGCGTCGATGCCGCTGTTGCGGCCGACGAAGATCAGCCATGCCGTCGGATCGCGCGGCGGTCCCTTGTCCGGCCAGGTGCGGATGGCACGCAGGCAGGCCTCCTGAAAGGCCTCCTCCGCGATATCGAGATCGCGGAAGTATCTGAGCAGCGCGCCAAGCGCCTTCGGCCGGGCCGAAGCAAGCGTCACGTCGATCCAGGCAATGTCTGTCATGTCGAAGAAGCTCCCGGCCGGAACACGTAGAACGGCCGAATTTCATAAGAGGTGGAACCCGGATTGACCGCAGACAGCTCCTTCGAGAACGCGACCGCCTCCTCCAGGCTATCGAAATCAACCACGTAAAAACCGAGGAGCGCTTCCTTCGTCTCCGCAAACGGACCGTCGAGGACAAGCGGCTCTTCCTTGCCCTTGCGCACGGTGGTGGCCGCGGTCGTCGGCATCAGCCGGCCCACAGGACCAAGCTTGCCGCGCTCGGCCAATGGCGCCTGGACGGCATAGAGCTTCGCCATCACGGCGTCCTCCTCCTCCTTGGTCCAGGAGAACACCGTCTCTTCATTCGCATAACAAAGGATTGCATAAAGCATGTCTTACTCCTCTTCCTGAATGACGAAGGAGTAGCGCGACATCCGACAGGACGCAGCAAAAAACGACAGCGCGCAGAAGGAGATGCTACGTGTTCGCCGGCAGCCCCAGGCGTGGCGAGCACAAGGCAAACAGGCAGCCGTCCGCTACCTAGCCGTCCTGGCTGAAAACTGAAGGGACTGGAGAGCGCTACGCTACCTCAGCCCCATCCGTTCGGCCTGACCCGACGGCAACGGCCTCCTGCACTGCCAACTCCGCCATGGCCAACGCGGCCTCGCGGGTCTTGGCGGCGGCGACGAAGCGGCCGTTGTGGCAGAACGTTGCGCCCTCCACGCCGCAAGTGGCCTCAAGATCGCCATTGGTCAGGCCGGCCCAGGCTGCGGGCAGATCTGCCGGCAGCTCGAACCCCTCTTCCGCGCGGCGAATGCCGGTCACGCACCAGTCCTTTTCCCGCGGATGAACGACAAACAGCAGGTGGTCGGCGCCTGCCTTCACGATGGCGGGACGGAAGGGCATTCCCCTCGGGAGTTCCAGAATGCGCGCTTGACCGGCACGCTCGATTGCCTGAAAGACCAGCGCTTCGGCCCGCAATTTGGCAGCGCCTTTGGCAATCTTTGCCTCGACGAAACTGCGGGCAATGGCGATGGCGTTTTGGAATCCGCGATCTTCGGCCTCCGGATCCGTCTCGTCGAAAGCCGGTTTCAAGGTTTCCAGCAGGGCCGGCAGCGTCAGCCCCGCCAGTGGGCCAGACGGGCTGAGCACACCGTTGTCCGTGAGATCGACCGGCAGCACGAAGCTTTGATCGAAGGCGGCATGCACTGCCTCGATGTGGGCCTCCCCAACACCGGCGGCGACGAGGTAGTCGCGGCCGTAGTGCTTCCAGATCAGACCGAACGAGCTGTAGGGCTGCCCATCCTCGCGCAGCGGCGCGCCACGCTGATGGTGATCGAAAATGCGCGCAGACGCGTCATATCCGCCACCGACGTCATAGATGATGCGGTCCGCGCCCGGCGTGATCCACTCCGACGCCCTGCTGCGGATCAGGCGGGCTTGCGGGAAAAGCCGGGTCAGGATGACGCTGGACAGCACTTCATCGGCATGGAAGCCACCGGAATGGGTGACGAGGAAATCGGGGATCATGCCAGGATGCGCCTTGTTGTTTGCTGGGGCCGCTTGCGGTTGGCACCACATAACCATTGCTGGCTGCCATCTCAACCCGTCTTTTGCCCAAGTCCTGCCAAGGGTCGCGATCGAAGCGCGGTGGTGTCGCCCGCCGACTGTGGCTTGCATTCGGCAGCACCATCGCGTGAATGCACGCTCGCGGTGCAAATTTCGCCGCACCCCTCGTTTTTGACGTATTTGGCCTATCTATTTCGCTGCACTGCACAAATCGGAGGACGGTCATTGCAGCAGAAAACCCGCATCGATTGGCTGGATATCGCCAAGGGTATGTCCATCATTCTTGTGGTGATCTACCACACCCTCCTCTACCACGACTTCCACGACATCGCGCCTGACCTCTATGCGCGCCTGAGCAGCATCATGACGCCGATCCGGATGCCATTGTTCTTTACGGTTTCCGGCTTCCTGGCTGCCTCGGCGATGCGTGCCTCGTGGGGCGACTTCCTGCGTCGTAAGATCTGGCTGCTCGTCTATCTCTTCGCGATCTGGAACACCGCGCGCTGGCTGTTCTTCCGTTACGTGCAGACGAACGTTCTGGTGCCGACCGAGGGAAGCGATCCCTATCAATTGCTCGAAATGTGGTGGGCGCCAAACACCGGCATCTGGTTCATCTGGGCGCTTGCCATCTTCATGGTCGCGACGAAGCTTCTCTTCCCCATCCACCGCCCGACCACAATCGCAATTGCCGCACTGATCTCGATCCTGACCTTCGGCGAGCACCTGTCGATCGATCTCTTCACCCACCGCAACGTGCTGCAGTATTTCGTCTTTTTCCTCTTCGGCTGCTGGTACGGGAAGCCGGTGGTCAACGCGATCACGCAGCGGCCGCTGCTGACGGCTTGTGCGGGCTTGCTCATCTTCGCCGCGCTCTACGTGCTGCGCTGGAGACTGCAGGCCATCGAGAAAGGTAGCTTTGCGCTGGTTTCCTCGATCGCCGGTCTTGCGTGGCTATGCGGGACGGCCGTACTGATGTCGCGCTTGCAATCGGTGCGCCACGCCTTCGCGTATTTCGGGCGCAATACGCTGCCGGTCTACGTGACCCATGTGATGATCGTGTCACTGATGGTCGCCCTGGTTGCCCCGATCGTTGGAAGCCATGCGGCAAGCGGCTACATCACCGCGCCGCTGGTGGTCGTCTTTGCGATCGGCCTATCGCTTGCGATCAGGGCAATCGCCGATCGCAGCGGTGCCGGCTGGCTTTACACGCCGCCGACGCGGCGCCAACAGCAGGCCGTGCCCGCCTGAATGGCCGCAATCTCAGGCGCTAGGCGGCGCGCTCGATCGAAACTGCCACGCCGCGGGCCAGCGAATTGGCGACCATACAGATCGCCTTTGCCCGCTCGACCACCTGCTCGGCGCGCGTGCCGTCTTGCCCATGGCAGGCGACTTTCATCACCGCCGATTTCGCAATGATCGGCTTGCCCTCGAGCTCCAGGACGACCGAGATTGCGATCTTCCCAAGTGAGACGCCCATCTCGTCAGCGGCGTAGCGCAGGTCGTTGCAGAAGCAACCGCCGAGCGCCAATGCCAGAAGCTGCGCGCCATTGAACCCGAGCCCCTGCCCGCCGGCCTTACCCTCGGGACGATCGACAACGATGGTGTGGGAACCTGCCCATCCCATCGCCGCCTGCGTGCCCTCGACATTGTGCAACTCCACCGTGACTGCAACCATGCCAACTCCTTTGTGGCTGAACAGGCAAGTCCGGGAGCGCCGCAGTTTGGCGCGACGCGACCGGAAACTCGGTGCATATTATCCGCATCGATCCGGCGGGAGACAAGGACATGACGCCCTCACCGTATTTGAACGACCCCAAGGTCTACATCGACACCGACACCTTCATCGATCTCATCAACAAAAGGACACGGTGCCTGATTTGTTGCGAAGCCCTCGAGAGCAAGGTGGTCAACCGCGAACACGTCCTGCCCAAATGGATTCTGCGGAAGTACGACCTCTACGACAAGGAGATCACTCCCCCCCCCACGAATACCATGGTCGGCGATATGATCGCCACACGATCCCCTGCTGCAAGGACTGCAATTCGCTGCTTGGAAGGAAGCTGGAGCAGCCGGTGCAACGATTGACGGAAGGCGGATACGCGAAACTTCTACGACACCTTGACGATGACGGGCACCGTCTGCTGTTTGCCTGGCTTTCCTGGATCTTCCTGAAATTCCTGATCAAGGACGGCGCCATCGCGATCAAAGGGGATCACCGGGTGGAAGCCGTCATGGAAGACAAGAGCACCGATTGGGCGACACTCCATCACATCCATTGTCTCGCCAGATCGCCCTACACCGGCGCACGCATTGCGCCAGAAGTGTTGGGTTCGGTCGTCATCCTTGCGATTGAAGACGATCGCTATCGCGAGGACTTCGACTTCGTCACCGTCCACGAGACTCAAACCATCATGATCCGTCTCGGCGATCTCGCCATCATCGCCAATCTGAGTGACAGCGGCCGCTCGATGGACATCATGCACCGTTTCGTCCTACCCGGAAAACAGGAAAAGTTTACCATCCTGCAGGCATTGGAAATCTGCGCGGATATGGCGGCAACGACAACGCGGATCAACGCCAAGCCCGTCTACGTCACGCGCATAGATCAAGCCACGGGCCGTCCCTCGATCCATGCGGACCTACCCGTCCACGAGGCCAATCCTGTCGATCCGAGCACGCGCTCCGCAATATTCGAACTCGTCTACAGGGAGCATCTGCCGCACCTGAAGATAGCGGGCAGCGACATGTCTGCCCTGCAGGCCATCAGGGAGAACCGTTTGACCTTCCTCGATCATCGCATGAGCCGGGCGGCCACCGAAATAGAGGAATAGGCAATTGCTTCCGGTATTTGCGGTCGTTTGCTGAAATCGACGGCGCGCTCAGGCATCCGCAAGCGTGCGCTTGACGGCGCTGCGCCAGCCCTTGAGCTTCGCCGCACGCGTCTTCTCGTCCATGGCGGGTTCAAAGCGATGATTGCGCTTCCAGCTCTTGGCGAAGCCTTCACGATCTGGCCAGACACCGGCCTTGCTGCCGGCAAGCCAGGCCGCTCCGAGCGCCGTGGTTTCGAGGATGACCGGCCGGTCGACGGGCGCGTCGAGAATGTCTGCCAGCCGCTGCATCGTCCAGTCGGAGGCGACCATGCCACCATCGACGCGAAGAACGGTGCTCTCCACGCCGCCCTTCCAGTCCTTGTGCATGGCGTCAAGCAGATCGCGGGACTGGTAGCAGACCGCCTCGAGGGCAGCGCGGGCGAATTCCTTCGGGCCGCTGTTGCGCGTCAGGCCGAAGATCGCCCCGCGCGCATTCGCATCCCAATGCGGCGCGCCAAGACCGGTGAAGGCGGGAACCAGATAGACCTCCTGCGTCGGATCGGCAGCATCGGCAAGCTCGCCGGTGCGAGACGCCGTATCGATGATGCCGAGCCCGTCGCGAAGCCATTGCACGGCAGCGCCCGCGATGAAGATCGAGCCTTCCAGCGCATAGGTCGTCTCGCCGTTCAGCCGATAGGCGATCGTCGTCAGCAGCCGGTTCTTCGAACGCACGATGTCGCTGCCCGTGTTGAGCAGCGCGAAGCAGCCGGTGCCGTAGGTCGATTTCATCATACCGGGCTCGAAGCAGGCCTGCCCGATGGTCGCCGCATGCTGATCGCCGGCGACGCCGAGGATGGGAATCTCCGCGCCAAGAATGGCTTTCTCGGTAATGCCGAAATCGTCGGCGCAGTCCTTCACGTCAGGCAGCATCGCCGCCGGAACGCGAAGGATGTCAAGCAGATCCTTGTCCCAGCTATTGTCGGCAATGTTGTACATCAGCGTGCGGGAGGCATTCGTCGCATCGGTCGCAAACACCTTGCCGCCGGTCAACCGCCAGATCAGGAAGGCATCGACGGTACCGAAGCACAATTCGCCCTTGGCGGCACGGGCCCGCGCGCCTTTGACGTTGGCAAGCAGCCACGAAAGCTTGGTGCCGGAGAAATAAGGATCAAGAAGAAGGCCGGTCTTCCTGGTGAATGTCTTTTCTAGATCCTGTCTTTTCAACTTGTCGCAATAACTTGCCGTGCGGCGATCCTGCCAGACGATTGCGTTGTGGATCGGTTTGCCGCTTTCGCGTTCCCAGACGACGACGGTCTCGCGCTGATTGGTAATGCCGAGCGCGGCGATGTCCTTTGCCTGGATCCTGGCCTCACGGATCGCCTTTTTGATGGTCGAGACGACGGAATCCCAGATTTCCTCCGGATCGTGCTCCACCCAACCGGATCGAGGGTAGATCTGGCTGAACTCCTTCTGGCCCGCACCGGCGATCTGCATTTCGCCATCGAAGACGATCGCCCGTGTCGATGTCGTCCCCTGGTCGATTGCCAGAACATACCCGCTCATGCCAGTCCTCCCGCTGATCGTGATTATCGGGAGAAATCAATAAGACAGGAGGGCGGGCGATGAAAGAACCTGCCACCTCTTCGACACAAGAGATTTGCCGTGAGCGCAATTGCCAGCAGAGATGCTTTGCGCATAACCTCAACTCTATTGCGTCGCAAAACGGCTTGAGGAGAAGAGAATGGCCAGAACAATCGTCGTCACCGGATCCACCAGCGGCATCGGCCTTGCGATCGCGACAGCCTTTGCCGGCAAGGGCGACAACGTCGTCATCAACGGTTTCGGAAAGCCCGAGGAAATCAAGGCGATAGTCGAGAAGCTTGAATCGGCCTCGAAGGCGAAGGTGATCCATCATCCGGCCGACATGACGAAGCCGGCTGAAATCGCAGACCTGATCGAAACTGCCGCGAAGACCTGCGGTTCCGTCGATGTGCTGGTCAACAATGCCGGCATCCAGCATGTCGAGAAGATCGAGGATTTCCCGATCGAAAAGTGGGACCAGATCATCGCGATCAATCTGTCCAGCTCGTTTCATACCATGCGTGCGGCGATCCCGCTGATGAAGGCGAGGAAAAAGGGACGCATCATCAACATCGCCTCCGCGCACGGCTTGGTCGCCTCTCCGTTCAAATCCGCCTATGTCGCGGCAAAGCATGGTATATTGGGCCTGACGAAGACGGCGGCGCTGGAACTTGCCGAATTTGGCGTGACCGTGAATGCCATCTGCCCGGGCTATGTGCTGACGCCTCTCGTCGAGAAACAGATACCGGATACGGCCAAGGCACGCGGCATGACGGAGGAGCAGGTCAAGACCGAAGTGATCCTCAAGGCCCAGCCGACGCATGAATTCGTCAAGGCGGAAGAGATCGGGGCGCTGGCTCTCTACCTCGCAAGCGACGAAGCCAGGCAGGTGACCGGCACCCACATCTCGATTGACGGTGGCTGGACCGCGGCATAACCATTCAAAATAAAGATAAAAACCAAGGAACGATATGAACGACAGCATCCGCTTCATCCTGAATGGCGAGGACGTCACGCTTAGCGATGTCCGGCCGACCGAGACGCTTCTCGACTATCTCCGGTTGAAGCGCCGGCTGACCGGCACGAAGGAAGGATGCGCGGAGGGCGATTGCGGCGCCTGCACCGTCCTTGTGGGACGGCTGATCGACGGCAAGCTGCATTATGAACCCGTCAACGCCTGCATTCGCTTCATGGGGTCTTTGAACGCCACCCATGTCGTCACCGTCGAGCATCTGGCCGCCAAGGACGGTTCGCTGCATCCGGTACAACAGGCAATGGTCGATTGCCACGGCTCGCAATGCGGCTTCTGTACGCCGGGTTTCATCATGGCGATGTATGGCCTCTGGCTTTCCAACGACAAGCCGGTTCGCGCCGACATCGAAAAAGCCCTGCAAGGCAATCTCTGTCGTTGCACCGGTTACGAGCCGATCGTGAAAGCCGCCGAGCAGGTGAGCCACACGCGCCCGAGCGCACTCTTCGACCCGCTCGAAAAGACCCGCTCCGATGTCATCTCGCGCCTCTGGGCGATGCGCAACAGCGAGACGATCTCGATCACGACGGTCGAGGGCCGGCTGGTCCTGCCGGGATCGCTGGACGCGCTGGCGCGTGTGCTGTCCGAAGAGCCGACCGCCACCATCGTCGCGGGATCGACCGATGTGGGCCTGTGGGTGACCAAGCAGATGCGCGCCTTGAACCCGGTCGTCTTTATAAACCATCTGACCGATCTGCAGTCGATCACCGCTGGCGACGGCGGCTTCACGATCGGCGCCGGCGTGACCTACAGCCGCGCCTTTCAAACCATCGCCGGCAAGGTGCCGACCCTCGGCCGCCTCATCGACCGCATCGGCGGGGAGCAGGTGCGCAACATGGGCACGATCGGCGGCAACATCGCGAACGGTTCGCCGATCGGCGATATGCCACCGCCACTGATTGCCCTCGGTGCCACGGTGAAGCTGCGTTCTCTGGCCGGAACGCGCATGCTGCGGCTGGAGGATTTCTTCATCGATTATGGCAAGCAGGATCGCCGACCGGGCGAGTTCGTCGAGAGCATCTTCGTGCCCTATCCCGCCGAGGCGACGAAGTTTGCCGTCTACAAGATCACCAAGCGCCGCGATGAGGACATCACGGCGGTTCTCGGCGCCTTCTACCTGACACTGGATACGCAGGGAGACGTCAACGACATCCGCATCGCCTTCGGCGGCATGGCCGCGACACCGAAGCGTGCCCGCAGCGTCGAGAATGCGCTCATGGGCAAGCCTTGGAACGAGACGACGATCGAAGCCGTCCGGGCGGAGTTCGACGCCGACTTCCAGCCGCTGACCGACTGGCGCGCAACGGCTGCATACCGTCAGCTGACCGCCAAGAACCTTCTGACCCGTTTCTATCTGGAAACGTCAGGCACGCCGGCGGAATTGCGGCGTTTCGAGGAGGTGGCCTAAATGGACAAGTCAACTCTCCCCGACCCAAAGTTCATCATATCAGGCGCGATGCATGGCTCGCTGCGTCACGATTCCGCGCACAAGCACGTTACCGGCACGGCCGACTATATCGACGACCTGCCCGAGCCTGCCGACCTGCTGCATGGCGCACTCGGCCTGTCCGACCGGGCACATGCCGAGATCATCAGCATGGACCTTTCCGAGGTCAAGGCGACACCGGGTGTCATCTGGGTTTTCACCGGTAACGACGTGCCCGGCGAAAATGACGTCAGTTCGAACGGCAGCCACGACGAGCCGCTGCTGGCCGAACACAAGGTCGAATTCCACAATCAGCCGATCTTCGCCGTCATTGCCGAAACGCGCGAGATTGCCCGCCGCGCCGCACGCAAGGCAAAGATCGAATATCGCGACCTGCCGCACTGGAGCGATATCGACGGCGCGCTTGAAAATGGCAGCCCGCTCGTCATCACGCCGATGACGTTGCAGCGCGGCGATGCCAAGGGCGAGATGGAGAACGCCCCGCGCCGGTTGAAGGGCCAAATGCGCATCGGCGGCCAGGAGCACTTCTATCTCGAAAGCCATATCGCCGTGGCGATCCCCGGCGAGGACGACGAGGTCGCCATCTGGTCGTCCACCCAGCATCCGAGCGAGATCCAGCATATTGTGGGCCACGTCCTCGATATCCCGTCGAACGCGGTGACGGTGAACGTGCGCCGCATGGGCGGCGGCTTCGGCGGCAAGGAGACGCAGGGCAACCAGTTTGCGGCGCTGGCGGCGATTGCCGCCAAGAAGCTGAAGCGCGCCATCAAGTTCCGTCCTGATCGCGATGAGGACATGGCCGCAACCGGCAAGCGCCACGACTTCCTTGTCGACTACGAGATCGGCTTCGATGATGAAGGCCGCATCCACGCAGTCGACGCCACCTATGCGGCGCGCTGCGGCTTCTCCTCGGATCTCTCCGGCCCTGTGACGGACCGGGCGCTCTTCCACGCAGATTCCAGCTATTTCTACCCGCATGTCCATCTGACATCGAAGCCGCTGAAGACCCACACCGTTTCCAACACCGCCTTTCGCGGTTTTGGCGGGCCACAGGGCATGCTCGGGGCTGAACGCTTCATCGAAGAGATCGCCTATGCGATCGGCAAGGACCCGCTCGACGTCCGCAAGCTGAACTTCTACGGCCAGCCTGGCTCCGGCCGCACGTTGACCCCCTACCATCAAGAGGTCGAAGACAACATCCTCGAACGCATCGTCAGCGAACTGGAAGAAAGCGCCGAGTACCAAGCGCGCCGCAACGCTATCATCGCGTTCAACCGCAACAGCCGCTACATTCGCAAAGGCATTGCGCTGACGCCAGTGAAGTTCGGCATCTCCTTCACCATGACGGCGTTCAACCAGGCCGGCGCGCTCGTCCACGTCTATCAGGATGGTTCAATCCACCTGAACCACGGCGGCACCGAGATGGGCCAGGGGCTATACACCAAGGTCGCGCAGGTGCTTGCCGACAGCTTTCAGGTCGATGTCGAGCATGTGAAGATCACGGCAACGACGACCGGCAAGGTACCCAACACTTCGGCCACCGCGGCATCCTCCGGATCGGACCTGAACGGCATGGCGGCCCACGATGCCGCCCGCCAGATCAAGGAACGGCTGGTTGCCTTTGCCGCCGAAAAATGGAGCGTACCTCCCACGGACGTTGTCTTCCTGCCCAATCGCGTCAGGGTTGGCGACAAGGAGTTCCCCTTCCCTGATTTCATCAAGCAGGCCTATTTGGCCCGCGTCCAGCTTTCCGCCGCCGGTTTTTATAAAACCCCGAAGATCCATTGGGATCGCGCAGCCGGCCGCGGCACGCCGTTCTACTATTATTCCTATGGCGCAGCCTGCTCGGAGGTCTCGATTGATACACTCACCGGCGAATACCTCGTCGAACGCACAGATATCCTGCACGATGTCGGCCGCTCGCTGAACCCGGCGATCGATATCGGCCAGGTGGAGGGCGCATTCGTTCAGGGCATGGGCTGGCTGACAACGGAGGAACTGTGGTGGGACGACAAGGGCCGGCTGGCCACGCATGCGCCTTCGACCTACAAGATCCCCCTCGCCTCCGATCGCCCGAAGATTTTCAACGTGCGTCTTGCCGAATGGTCGGAGAATACCGAACACACGATCGGCCGCTCCAAGGCCGTCGGCGAACCGCCGCTCATGCTGGCGATCTCAGTGCTGGAGGCGCTTTCCATGGCCATTGCCAGTGTTGCCAGCTACAAGGTCTGCCCGCAGCTCGACTCACCAGCAACGCCCGAGCGCGTGTTGATGGCCGTGGAGAGAATGAAGAACGCATAGGCGCACGTGGCAGCACCTCGGGGCACTGCCACTCCAATCTCACGGCTTACCGCCAGAACTCCCTGTTGTAGCGCGGCTCGCGCCCATCCATGAAACCGAGGTCGCGCTTGATGCGATCCGGCATGCCCTCGAATTCCAGCCTGTCCCATCCCGAAAGCCGACGCAGCAGTCTCCGGCCAAGGTCGGACAGCCAACTGGAAGCCCCGGCAGCCCTTGCCTGCCTGTCCTGTTCGATAGCGGCGCAATCCATCACATCACCTCAACAATCTGATCCGTTGGGTTGCAGATTGCGCCAATAAATGCTGAAATTCCAATCGAACGCTCGTCTGGACGCATAAAGAGAACTTATCCATGAAGCTGTCGAAGCAGTTTCCCCTGAACGCGCTGCGCGTATTTGAGGCCGTCGCGCGGCTTGGCAGTTTCACCAAGGCCGGCGACGAACTCGGCATGACGCAAACGGCCGTCAGCTACCAGGTGAAGCTGCTGGAGGAGAATATCGGCGAGCCCCTCTTCATGCGCCGCCCGCGCCATATCAGGCTGACCGACGCCGGCGAACGGCTGGCGCCCAAAGTGACGGAAGCCTTCGCCATGTTGCACGAAGCGATGGCCTCGGTTCGCGCAGCAACCGAGGAAACGCTGCTCATTCACTCCACGCCGACCTTCGCCTCGCAATGGCTGGCGCGTCATCTCGGCTCGTTTCACCTCAAATATCCCGCCACCGCCGTACGCTTGATCACATCGGACTCGCTGATCGATTTTGCCAGGGAGCCCGCCGACATCGCGATCCGCAGCGGCAAGGGCGAGTGGCCGGGCCTCGTTTCCCACCGGCTGCTGGCGATCGATTTCACTCCGATGCTGAGCCCCGAACTTGCAGCCAGTGCCGGCGGCATCCACCAGCCGAGCGATCTCCTCAAACTGCGATTGATCGATGCCGGCGACTCGTGGTGGACGTCATGGTTCGAGGCGGCCGGTGTCGCCGATCCCGACCTTGCGGGCAGACCGCGCAGCCGGCTCGGCGCGCAATCCTTCGAGGCGAGTGCTGCCCTTGCGGGACAGGGCGTGGCGATCCTGACGCCGGCATTCTATCGCGATGACCTTGCCGCCGGTCGGCTGCTCCAGCCCTTTCCACTGCTTTGCAGCGACAACGATTGGGACTACTGGCTGGCCTATCCGGAAAGCCGCCGCAACGTTCCTAAAATCAAAGCATTCCGAAACTGGATTCTCGAGGAAATGAACGTCGCCGTGACCAACGGCAGCTAATAACCCATCTGCGGCGCGTAGAAGCAGCGCGGCGTATCCTCGTTCGGGAACAGGCAGAGATGGTAGTCGCCGTCACCCGAACGCATTGCCTTGCCCATGGGAAGGAGGAAGACATGCGCATGTGTGACAAGCCTATGATCGCCTGGCAACAACGTCACCCGATAGCCATGCGGCGTAATCGCCACGCTTTTTGGCGGGATCATCTGGCAGTCTCCGGTTTCGCTGTCGCCGTTGCAACAGAAGGGCTCGTAGCTCCAGCCTGAAGGCGCATCATGGGCCTGAACACAGGACGCGAATGCAATCATCACACACACAAGAATGCTGCGCATTGGCATCTTCTCCGTTGATGAATGCGCCGCCGGAATGAAGCGGTTTTCACCTCATCCCGACGGCCTCAAAAATGAAATTGTAATCGAACCGTGACATTTCAAGCCACTTTTCATGCTGCAAAGCGGCCTCGACAGACCGCACATTCAAGGACGCCTAACCATTCCGCGTGGTTTGCGGACGGCAATCCGCAAACGGGCTCGATGATCGCGAGATCAACGCCATGAGGGAGCATCCAATGCAAAAGCGTCGACATCTTGGCTTGGCATGCATTCTTTTGACTGGCTCGCGTTGAATGTACAGGAACGCATCCCGCAGCAGGACGATCCTGGCGCGAAAGAGGTCGGCGAGCTTCGCCGTCTTAGCAGCCTAGCCAACGGCGTTGATATGGTTTGCATATTGCAGCCTCTATCAGGACTGGCTGTCGTTTCCGTCCGAGGGCGAGATAAGGGCGGAATGCACATCTTGAAGCCGCCGGCGAAACGAGCTGGAGCGTTCTTTCGATCTTCAAAAAGCATGTAGGCCTTCTGAGAATACGAACTCGACGTGATTGCCGAGCATGAAATCTTGGTCCCAGGCGCTGCCAGTGTCGCGTGTGCAGTCAACTCGCATGAAGCATTTTCAAAAATTCGTGACCGTGGGCGAGGTTGCCGGGTACGTTGCAGCCGCGGCTGACGCCTTATCCCCTTTCCTCCGCGCGCGACTTTCTGCAATGTGGCGACACTGAAGAACAGGGGAACTCCATGTATGAATACGCCATAGCGTGGGAATGGCTGGCCTTTGCGGCCCGCTGGTTCCACGTCATCACCGCGATTGCCTGGATCGGCTCGTCCTTTTATTTCATTGCACTCGATCTCGGTCTGGTGAAGCGGCCGCATCTTCCGCCGGGCGCCTATGGCGAGGAATGGCAGGTTCACGGCGGCGGCTTTTATCATATCCAGAAGTATCTCGTGGCCCCGGCGCAGATGCCGGAGCACCTGACCTGGTTCAAGTACGAAAGCTACTTCACCTGGCTATCCGGCTTCCTGATGCTCTGCATCGTCTATTACGGCGGCGCCGACCTCTTCCTCATCGACCGCCATGTGCTCGACATCAGCGCCCCGGTGGCGATCCTGATCTCGCTTGCCTCGCTCGCCGTCGGCTGGATCGTCTACGACCTGCTGTGCAAGTCGCCGCTCGGCAAGAACACCTGGGGCCTGATGGTCGTGCTTTACGCCGTGATCGTCTTCATGGGCTGGGGCTACACGCAGCTCTTCACCGGCCGCGCCGCCTTCCTGCATCTCGGCGCCTTCACGGCAACAATCATGTCGGCCAACGTCTTCATGATCATCATCCCGAACCAGAAGATCGTCGTCGCCGACCTGATCGCCGGGCGCACCCCCGATGCGAAGTACGGTGCGATCGCCAAGCAGCGCTCGCTCCACAACAACTACCTGACGCTGCCCGTCATCTTCTTCATGCTGTCGAACCACTATCCGCTGGCGTTTGGCACCGCCTACAACTGGGTGATCGCCGCCCTCGTCTTCCTGATGGGCGTCACCATCCGCCACTGGTTCAACACGACGCATGCCCGCAAGGGACGCCCGACCTGGACCTGGATCGTCACCCTCATCCTCTTCATCCTGATCATGTGGCTGTCGACGGTGCCGAAGGTGCTGACCGGCGAGAAGGATGCGCAGGCTGTCGCGCCCGCCTTCCAGCAATTCGCCGGTGACCCGCATTTTCCCGCGGTCAAGCAGCTTGTCGGCACACGCTGTTTGATGTGCCATGCCGCCGAGCCGGTCTATGAAGGACTGGCGCGGCCGCCGAACAACGTGATGCTGGAAACCGATGCGGAAATTGCCGCTCACGCCCGCCAGATCTATATACAGGCGGGCCGCAGCCACGCCATGCCGCCCGGCAACGTCACCGACATCACCCCGGACGAGCGCAAACTGCTCGTCGCCTGGTTCGAAAGTGCAGTCCAAGGCAAACAGGAATGACCTCAGCCGCCCTTCGTGCCCTGCTTCTCGCTTCCACGCTGACCGCCTGCGGCCAGAGCGGCGTGGATACGACGGCGCCACAGGGTAGCCCGGCGGCACCCGCAGGCGATTTTTCCGGCGATCTGAACGCCCTCGGCACCGAACCCTTCTGGGCGATCAGGATCCGCTCCGACAGCATCACCTTCAGCCGCCCCGGCGCTGAAGACGTAAAAAGCGTCAACCCAGGCCCGCTGGTCGAGAAGGAAAGAGCCAGCTGGACGGTCCCCGGTGGACCGGCTCCCTTCAAGCTGACGCTGACCAAGGCGGATTGCTCCGATGGCATGTCCGATCGCCACTACCCGCTCAACGCGGTTCTGGCATTCGGGGACAAGACCATGTACGGCTGCGCCGCCACGCCGGCGGCAATCGCGGCCCAGCCGGCACCGTGACGCGAAAACCGCCACGACCGGACAATAGACAGAGGGGGCAGAACGCCATGACACACACACTTCTCCGCGGCCGGCTGCTCACCTTTTTGCGTGCGCCGCAAGAGCTTGGCGACACCGGAAGCTACCTCTACGAGAGCGACGGCGGGCTGCTGATCGAGGATGGCCTCATCCTTGCCTGCGGCGCTTACGACAAGGTGAGCGCGCAAGCCCCCGCCGACGTCGTGGCCGTCGATCATCGGCCGCATCTGATCATGCCGGGTTTCATCGACACGCATCTTCATTTCCCGCAGATGCAGGTGATCGCCTCCTATGCGGCAAACCTGCTGGAATGGCTGAACACCTATACCTTCCCGGAGGAATGCCGCTTCGTCGAAAGCGCCCATGCCGCGCGCATCGCCACGCATTTCTACGACGAGCTCGTGCGCCACGGAACGACGACGGCGGTCGCCTACTGCTCCGTCCACAAGACCTCCGCCGATGCCTTCTTCGCCGAGGCGCTGAGACGCAACATGCGCATGGTCGGCGGCAAGGTGATGATGGACCGCAACGCCCCGCAGGGACTGCTGGACACGCCTCAGATGGGCTACGACGAGACCCGTCAGATCATCGCCGAATGGCATGGCAAGGGCCGCTGCCACGTCGCCATCACGCCGCGCTTCGCGATCACCTCGACGCCGGCGCAGATGGAAGCCACCCAGGCACTCGCCCGCGAGTTTCCCGACCTGCACATCCAGACGCACCTCTCGGAAAATCACGACGAAATCAAGTTCACCTGCGAGCTCTATCCCGAGGCGATCGATTATACCGATATCTATGCGCGCTACGGCCTGCTTGGCGACAAGACGCTCTTCGGCCACTGCATTCATCTCTCGGATCGCGAGGCCGATGCGATGAGCGAGACAGGCTCGGTCGCCGTGCACTGCCCGACCTCGAACCTCTTCCTCGGCTCCGGCCTCTTCCCGCTGAAGGCGCTTGCGCGCCGGGACAAACCGGTGCGCATCGGTGTCGCGACCGACATCGGCGGCGGTTCCAGCTATTCCATGCTGCGCACGATGGACGAGGCCTACAAGATCCAGCAATTGCTTGGCGAACGCCTGAACCCGCTGGAAAGCTATTACCACATGACGCTCGGCAACGCCCGATCGCTGTCGCTCGCCGAGCGGATCGGCACGCTCGATGTCGGCTCGGACGCCGATATCGTCGTCCTTAATGCTGCCGCCACCCCGGCCATGGCACTGAAGATGGAGGTGGTGAAGACGCTGCCGGAAGAGCTGTTCGTGCTGCAGACGATGGGAGACGACCGCGCGATCGTCGAGACATACGTGGCCGGCGTCGCGGCCAAGAGCACCATTTGAGTTTTCGCGCTGCTTGGAAGAACCGGCCACCGACCGTTGGGGCCCCTGTCGCTCACGCGCGATAACGAAGCGCGTTGACGATGAGCGAAAACGCCGGAGAGGTCTGCCGTCTGCTCGGATAGTAGAGATGATAGCCGGGGAACGGCGCACACCAATCCTCAAGCACCCGGACGAGCCCGCCTGCCGAGAGATGTTGCTGCACCAGCATTTCCGGCATGTAGGCCAGGCCGATCCCCGAAAGCGCCGCGTTCAACCGCAGCTGGACATTGTTGAACACCAGCTGCCCCTCGACGCGCACCTTCAGCTCGCGGCCGTCCTTCTCGAATTCCCAGGCATAGACGCCGCCATAGGTGGGAAGGCGCAGGTTGATGCAGTTATGGTCGGTCAGATCGGCAGGTATCTCCGGTTTGGGTCGCCGCTCGAAATAGGCTGGCGCCCCCACCACCGCCATGCGCATATCCGGTCCGATGCGCACCGCAATCATGTCCTTCGCCACTTGCTCGCCCAACCGCACGCCGGCATCGTAGCGCTCGGCGACGATGTCGGTCAGCCCGTAGTCGACGATGATCTCGACGTTGATGTCGGGATAGTGCGGTAGCAGCTTTTCGAGTGCCGGCCACAGAATGGCATCGGCCGCATGCTCGCCGGCATTGATGCGGATTGTGCCCGCCGGCTTCTCGCGAAACTCGCTGAGTGCTGCCAATTCGCTCTCTATCTCGTCGAAGCGCGGCCCGATCGAGGTCAGCAACCGCTCGCCCGCCTCCGTTGGCGACACGCTGCGCGTCGTACGCGTCAAAAGCCGAAGCCCGAGCCGGGTTTCAAGCCCGCGGATCGTGTGGCTGAGGGCGGATTGCGACACGCCGAGCTTGGCCGCTGCCTTGGTGAAGCTCTTTTCCCGCGCCACGGCGAGAAAGGCCACAAGATCGTTGATCGATTGGCGCGTCATTCATGAGCCCTTCTCATAAGCATTTGCGATTTATACCATCTAATCGCAAGAAACCGAACGCCCTAAATCTCTCTCCGACACGGCCGGAAAAGCACCAGGCTGCGAAGTCACGAAAGGACGAGAGATGAAAATCAAGCGAAACGGCTCCGATCCATCCGCCAAGGGACCGGCGGATTATTTCACCGGAACGGTCCGGATCGACGCGCCGTTCCAGGCGACAGCGCCGGCGCGCGTCGGCGGCGCAACCGTGACCTTCGAGCCGGGCGCACGCACGGCCTGGCACACCCATCCGCTCGGCCAGACGTTGATCGTCATCTCAGGCAGCGGTCGGGCGCAGCGCGAAGGCGGCCCGGTCGAGGAGATCCGCGTCGGCGACATTGTCTGGTTCGAACCGGGCGAGAAGCACTGGCACGGCGCCTCCGCTACCACAGCCATGACCCATATCGCGATCGCCGAAGCCCGCGACGGCAAGGTGGTCGACTGGTTGGAAAAGGTCACCGACGAGCAATACCAGAACTGAACGAGGAGATACCAATGCACAAGCGTACACTTGGAACGAGCGGCCTCGAAGTATCCGCCATCGGCCTCGGATGCATGGGCCTTAGCTATGGCTACGGCCCGGCGACGGACGCGCAGGACGCCATCAAGCTGATCCGCGCCGCCTTCGAACGCGGCGTCACCTTCTTCGACACCGCCGAGGCCTACGGTCCGTACAAGAACGAAACACTGCTCGGCGAGGCGCTGGCGCCCTTCCGCGACAAGGTCGCCATCGCGACCAAGTTCGGCTTCAACTTCGGCCCGGACGGCGCTCAGAGCGGTATGAATAGCCGGCCCGCCCACATCAGGGAGGTTGCGGATGCGGCGTTGAAGCGTCTCAACACCGACGTCATCGATCTTTTCTACCAGCATCGCGTCGATCCCGACGTGCCGATCGAGGACGTCGCCGGCACTGTCAAGGAGCTGATCGGCGAAGGCAAGGTCAAGCATTTCGGCCTCTCGGAAGCGGGTGCCAGGACGATCCGGCGCGCCCATGCGGTCCAACCTGTCGCCGCACTCCAGAGCGAATATTCCCTGTGGTGGCGTGAACCGGAGCAGGAGATCCTGCCGACCCTCGAAGAGCTCGGCATCGGCTTCGTCCCCTTCAGCCCGCTCGGCAAGGGCTTCCTGACCGGCGCAATCAACGAGACGACGACCTTCGACAGCAAGGATTTCCGCAACGTCGTGCCGCGCTTTTCCGCCGAGGCCCGCAAGGCCAACCAGGCGCTCGTCGATCGCCTGGGCGAGATCGCGCGGCAGAAGAATGCGACGCCGGCGCAGATCGCTCTTGCGTGGCTGCTGGCCCGCAAGTCCTGGATCGTGCCGATCCCCGGCACGACGAAGATCCACCGCCTGGAAGAAAATATCGGCGCCGCCACCGTGCAGCTGACGAGCGAGGATCTCGCCGGCATCGAAACCGCCCTCTCGGGCATAAAGGTCGAAGGCGACCGCTACCCGGCGCACCTGCAGGCCAGGGTCGATCGCTAGGTGGCGACCAAAACGGATGGAAAGGACATGCCATGACGGAAGGCATCAGGGATAAGGTCGTCGTCATCACCGGCGCAAGCAGCGGCCTCGGAGAAGCCGCCGCCCGCCGTCTTGCCAGAGACGGAGCCAAACTCGTTCTTGGCGCACGACGCCTCGATCGGCTGATGGCGATCGCGGACGAGCTCGACCTCGGCGGTGATGCAGTCATCGAAACCGACGTGACGCGCTTTGATCAGGTCAAGCGGCTGGTCGATCATGCCGTTCGGCTGCACGGTCGCATCGACGTGATCATCAACAATGCCGGCCTGATGCCGCACTCTCCTCTCGAGCGCGGCAAGGTCGAGGATTGGGACCGGATGATCGACGTCAACCTGAAGGGCGTGCTCTACGGCATTGGCGCGGCGCTGCCCTACATGAAGGAGCAGAAGAGCGGTCACATCATCAACGTTTCGTCGGTGGCCGGCCACAAGGTCAATCCGGGCGGCGCCGTCTACGCGGCGACAAAGCATGGCGTGCGCGTGATTTCGGAGGGACTGCGGCAGGAGGTAAAACCCTACAACATCCGCACGACGATCATCTCGCCGGGCGCGGTTGCGACCGAGCTGCCCGACAGCATCACGGAACCCGATGTCGCCGAGCGCGTTCGCAAGGTCTACGAACTGGCGATCCCTGCCGCCTCCTTCGCCAGCATGGTGGCCTTCGCCATGAGCCAGCCGGAGGACGTCGATGTCAACGAAATCCTGTTCAGGCCGACGAAGCAGGAATATTGAAATCGAGGGCGGCCGGAGCCGGCCGCCTTCACCATACCGGAGAACAACGTGAAGCCATACGTCGTCATGCACATGGGATCGAGCATCGACGGCAGGATCGTGCCGTCGCAATGGCCACAGGAGATCACGGCCGCCCTCACCGCGATCTATGAACGCTTGCATCGCGAGCTTGCGGGCGACGCCTGGATCGTCGGACGCGTGACGATGGCCGAATTCGCAGAGGACGATCCCCGGCCAGTCGTGACGCACGAGGCCTTCCCTCGCTCCGCCTGGAAGGCGCCGGGAGCCGCGAAAGGCCCCTATGCGGTCGCGGTCGATCAGGGTGCCAAGCTGCACATGAACATCAACGAGATCAACGGCGACCCGATCGTGATGATCCTGCCGGAGAGTGTGCCGGACAACCATCTGGCGGAACTGCGCCGCGACGGAATTTCCTATCTCTTTGCCGGACGAAACGAGATCGACCTGGCTCTCGCTCTCGAACGCCTCAGTGCCGATTTCGGCATCGAACGGCTGTTGCTCGAAGGCGGCGGCGGCATCAACGGCAGCTTTCTGTCGGCCGGGCTCATCGACGAGATCAGCCTCCTCATCCTGCCTGTCGCCGACGGCAGCGTCAACGTGCCGACCACGTTCGATCGTCCGATAGAGCCGGCAACGCGTTTGTCGCTCATGTCCCTCGAGCAACTAGAAGGCGATGTCGTCTACTTGCGCTATCGCCCTTGGTAATGTGGGACGAACGGGCTGATGGATAGCTGCGGCGTATCAGCCCGACCACGAAATCGACTTCAACGCGTCCATGACAACCCGGACGATCGGCACGCTGCGGATGTCGGCATGGACGACGAGCCACAGTTCTCGCGTCAGCGGGCGCGGTTGAGGGATCGCTTCGACAAGATCATCCAGGCCGGCCAGCATGAAATTCGGCAGCATGGCGATGCCGCCGCCGGCACGCGCTGCGGCGAGCTGAAACTCCAGCGTCGTTGCCCGCAGCGCCACCTTGCGGCCCTCCGTTGCCTCGGCAAGCCGTATCGATTGCGGCGCGCTCGCCATCGTTTCGTCATAGGCGATGAAGGTCCTCTGCTCGTCCGGCGTCGCCGCAAGATAAGCAGCCGTGGCATAGAAGCCGAAAGCGACATCTCCGAGCTTGCTGATGACGAAGTTGCCCTGCTCCGGCTTCGTCATGCGAACGGCAATATCGGCCTCCCGCCGATCGAGTGAGGCGTAGCGTGTCTCACCGACGATCGTGATGCCGATATCGGGATGCCGACCGCGCAACGCGACCAGTGCGGCCGGCAGCAGTGCGGCAGCGAGCGTCGGCGGCGCGCTGATCCTGACCTCCCCGGCAAGCGTCGCACCGGCAGCAAGCCCCAGCCTCTCGACCGCAAGAGCCTCCTCGCCCATGCGCTCGGCCATCGCCGCCACCCGCTCGCCTTCCGGCGTCAGCAGAATGCGGCGGCCGCGCCGGTCGACCAGCTTCACGCCCGTCTGCTCCTCGAGCCCGGCAACCCGCCGGGAAACCGTCGCATGCTCGACTCCGAGAGCACGAGCAGCCCCGAGCAACGTGCCGGTCCGCGCCAAGGCAGCAAAATAGCGAAGACTTTCCCAATCGATCATTGTTCATTTTTTCCCATTGAATGACAATCAATAGGGAATTTTCGATCATGACGCCACGCGCAATGATGGCTGCACAGCAATCGGAGTGCGCTTTCATGGACAGGGTCGTTACACTTCTCGCGCCAGGCGGCGTCGAGCAATTGCAGGTTTTTGAACAGACGCCGCAGGATCCGGGCGCAACTGAAATCCGGATACGCCATGATGCGGTCGGCATAAACTTCCTCGACATCTACCACCGGCGCGGGCTCTACCCGTTGCCTGCCTACCCCGCCGTGCTCGGCGTCGAAGGCGCCGGCGTCGTGGAAGCAGTCGGAAGAGAGGTCACGGACCTGAAGGCCGGCGACCGCGTTGTCTACGCTGGCGCGCCTGTCGGCGCCTATGCCGCGACACGACTACTGCCAGCAGCGCGCGCCATCCGCCTGCCTGATAGCGTGCCCTCGCAGGTTGCCGCTGCCTCCATGCTGAAGGGGCTGACGGCCTATATGCTGCTGACCAAGACCTACCGCGTCGAGCCCGGAACCACCCTCCTCGTCCATGCCGCCGCCGGAGGTCTCGGAAGCATCCTCGTGCCGTGGGCCAAGCACCTTGGCGCCACCGTCATCGGAACCGTCAGCTCGCAGGAAAAGGCAGAGCTTGCCCGCGCATATGGCGCCGATCACCTGATCGTCGGCCGTAATGCCGATGTCGTCGGCGCCGTGAAGACGCTGACAGACAACAGAGGCGTTGACGTTGCCTATGACGGCATCGGCGGCGGGATGCTGGCAAAGTCCATTCGCGCCGTCCGTCCGCTCGGCGTCGTGGCAACCATCGGACAGGCAGGCGGGCCGATCCCGCCCGTCTCGGTCGACGAGCTCCGTCCGGGAAAATGGCTGACGCATCCGAGCATCATGGCCTACATCACGGATACCTCAAGCTACCTGGCCGCAGCCGAGGCGGTGGTCGAAATGCTGGCATCCGGCATCGCTGCAACGATCGCCCGCGAATACGCTTTGGAGGAGGCTGCGCTAGCCCAGCAATTCCTCGAAGAGGGACGTGCCGCAGGCAGTCTGATTCTTGTTCCATAGGCATGAAAGAGATACACAAAGCCTTGGAAATCATGTTAAGGGCCATGGCGTTATTCAGATGTGAAAGTCTTATCCATGGCCACGCCTCTCACGATCGCCGACCTGAAAAGTCTTGCCCAGCGCCGCGTCCCGAAGATGTTTTTCGACTATGCGGATTCCGGTGCCTGGACAGAGTCGACCTACCAGGCGAACGAGAGCGATTTCTCCAAGATCAAGCTGCGCCAGCGCGTGCTCGTCGACATGACGAACCGCACGCTGGAGACGACGATGATCGGCCAGAAGGTGGCAATGCCGGTGGCACTTGCCCCGACCGGCATGACCGGCATGCAGCATGCCGACGGTGAAATGCTGGCCGCCCGCGCCGCCGAGGAATTCGGCGTTCCCTTCACGCTGTCGACGATGAGCATCTGCTCGATCGAAGATGTCGCCTCGGTCACCACGAAGCCCTTCTGGTTCCAGCTCTACGTGATGCGCGATAAAGACTTCGTGCTCAACCTGATCAACCGCGCCAAGGCGGCGAAGTGCTCTGCCCTCGTCCTGACCGCCGACCTGCAGATTCTCGGCCAGCGCCATAAGGACCTGCGCAACGGCCTTTCGGCACCGCCGAAGTTCACCCCGAAGCACGTCTGGCAGATGGCGACGCGCCCGTTCTGGTGCCTGGACATGCTGCAGACGAAGCGCCGCACCTTCGGCAACATCGTCGGGCACGCCAAGAACGTTTCGGACCTCTCCTCGCTCTCGTCCTGGACGGCGGAGCAGTTCGACCCGCAGCTTTCCTGGGCAGACGTTACCCGGATCAAGGAACAATGGGGCGGCCCGCTGATCATCAAGGGCATCTGCGACGTCGAGGATGCGAAGGCGGCAGCTGAAACCGGCGCCGATGCCATCATCGTCTCCAACCATGGCGGCCGTCAGCTCGACGGCGCTCCCTCTTCCATCAGCATGCTGCCTGGTATCGTCGACGCCGTCGGCCACAAGATCGAGGTGCATCTGGACGGCGGCATTCGCTCCGGCCAGGACGTGCTGAAGGCGATCGCCCTCGGCGCCAAGGGCACCTATATCGGACGCCCCTTCCTCTACGGCCTCGGCGCCATGGGTAAGGATGGCGTTACACTCGCCCTCAACATCCTGCGCAAGGAAATGGACGTCACCATGGCCCTCTGCGGCAAGCGCGACATCAACGACGTCAACTCGTCAATCATCGCTGGCCGGCAGTAACTTACGAAATCCAGCCTGTCGCAAGCGCGCCTGCCCAATCCGGGCGGGCGTTTTCTTTTGCGAGGCAGGACATGGCCATATGGTCGTAGGCGACGGTTCGGAAGTTCGCCAGCCAGCCAGCCTCGCCCTTCTCGAGAATGCAGTAGGACGCCAGGGGGTGACCGGTCTCGACCTTGTGGTAGTGTGGCGCGTCATCGTCATAGGCGGGGCAGCCGACGCTACCGGGATTGACGATGAGCCTGTTGTCGCTGAGGCGAACCATTCGCGGGATATGGCTGTGGCCGCACAGGATCAGCGGGAAATCCGTGCCTTTCGCCAGCGCCTCGATCTCCGCGAGCGGCTTCAGGAACACGTGACCTTCGACGGACACGGATTCCAGCCAGTAGATGTTGTCGTTCGCCGGCGTCGCGTGGCAAAGATAGATTTCGTCACGGTAGACTGCACTCGTCGGCAGGCTGCGCAGCCATTGCAGGTCCTCCTCGTTCAGCTGAATGAAAGCAGCCGCGTCGGAGGCATGCATGGCTTCCCGCGCCTGTTCAATCAGATAGCGATCGTGATTGCCGCGCACGGTCAACATGGCGAGCCCCCGCAGGCGCTCAGCGGTTCGCCCCGCCGTCAGCGGCCCGCTGAAGCAATCGCCGAGATTGACGATATCGGTAACCCCCTGCGTCGCGATATCGGCAAGCACCGCTTCCAGCGCGAGATGATTGCCATGGATGTCTGCAATGGCGGCAAAACGCATGGTCTAGCTGCCGCGATAGGTCGAATAGCCATAGGGCGAGATCAACAGCGGCACGTGATAATGCGCGCTCACGTCGGCGATGCCGAAACGGATGGGCACAAGATCCAGAAAGGCCGGATGCGGCAGGGCGACACCCGCGGCGCGCAGGTAGTCGCCAGCGTGGAAGAGCAGTTCGTAGGTTCCCGCCCTGAAGCTGTCGCCGATCAAGATGGGTCCGCCATCGACCCGGCCGTCGGAATTTGTACTGACGGTCTTGATGTGGCGACGGAAGTCCCCATCCAGATGGAAGAGATCGATCCGCAGCCCTGCGGCCGGTTTGCCGGAGGCGGTATCGAGAACGTGTGTGGTCAGTCCGGTCATAGGATCGGCTCGCTGATGATGAACGGGGTTTCGAAGACGAATTCTTCCAGATTGTTACCGGGTCCCTCACGGTCTACGACGAGGAAGTCACTGGCGACGCCGAGAGACATCAGCGGATGATGCCAGACATTGCGGCGATAGTTCACGCCCTGGTCGCCTCGGGCCAGGAACACCCGAGGGCGACCGGGCCTGCCGCCTTCGTCCTTAGACACGACAACGAGGTAGGGGCGGCCGGCGATCGGCGAAAAGCTCTGGCTGCCGAACGGATGCCGCTCCATCATGGCGACTTCATAGGGAAAGGCACGCGGCTGGCCGCGGAAAAGGTTGATGATGACGCGCGCGCCCTCGCCCACCACTTCGGCGGCGGCCAATGCATGGAAGCGCTCCGTCGTGCCGTTGTTGATATAGCGCATCGTTGCCGGATCGGCTTCGATGACGTCGCCGAAGGGCGCGAAGGCAGATTTGGTGAGGGGAAGAATCTCGAGACGTTGGTTCACAGGTTTATTCGCCTTGGATGCGCCAATGGCGTATCGATTGAAGCTGCGAGATCAGGTCGGACAAATCACTTCGGACGGTGCCCCAAATGGCCGAAAGGTCCGCGCGATAGTAGTCGTGCACGATCAGATTGCGCATTCCCTTTATCTTTGCCCAGGGAAGTTCAGCGTGATCGCGGATGAAATCGGGAT
Organism: Rhizobium sp. LjRoot258; assembly: GCF_964254185.1. Classification (NCBI taxonomy): domain Bacteria; kingdom Pseudomonadati; phylum Pseudomonadota; class Alphaproteobacteria; order Hyphomicrobiales; family Rhizobiaceae; genus Rhizobium; species Rhizobium sp. LjRoot258. The sequence goes on from NZ_CAXUST020000001.1 coordinate 2,587,991, forward strand.
GGCGAACGCCGATCCGATCTGCGGCTTCGCCCAGGAGGACTAGGGACATGGTCACGGCGAGTTGGGTTCTGAGATCTGCCAGAAAAGCGTTCTCGGTCATGCCCTCAGTCAGCGCGCGTGCCTGCTCGGCAGCTTGCTGCATACGATCGACATATTCCACGAGCCGTTCTGTGCTCATACGACGATCGCTTCCGAGAGAACGTGTTCGCGTATCTTGTCGGGAAGACCTCCGGGCGTTACCAGATCCACCTTCACGCCGAGTGTCTCCGTCAAATCCTCCAGCAACCCGCCAAGATCGAACAATGTCGTACCTGGCAAGGTGTCGACCAAGATATCCAGGTCGCTATCGGGCCGATCCTCGCCGCGCGCCACGGAGCCGAAGACACGCGGGTTCGTCGCGTTGAAGCGCTTCGTCGCTTCGCGGATCGCCTGCCTGTTCTTCTGCAGCACTTCTGAGGGTTTCATGACGCAACTATAAGTCACGGAGGCAAAAGAGAAAAGCGGTACGACCGGGCTGTCTCAACGCCCCGGCAACATTGTTTCGAGGCGCAGCAGCGCAATGCGCTCGACCTCAGCCGTGGCGGTGGCGAATTCCTCGTCGCGGCCGTTGTCGACGCGCTTTTCGAAGGCCGCGAGAATATCGTCCTTGTTCAGCCCCTTCACGGCGATGATGAACGGAAAGCCGAATTTTTCGACATAGGCGGCGTTGAGTTCGGTGAACCGTGCGTGCTCCTCGGCGCTCAGGCGATCGAGCCCGGCGCCTGCCTGTTCCTTTTTGCTGTCTTCCGTCAGCTCGCCTGCTATCGCGAGGCGCCCGGCAAGATCGGGATGAGCGCGCAGCACGCCGAGCCTCTCTTCCAGGCTTGCCGCACGAAAGATGGCGACGAGCGCCGTGTGCACACGATCCACGGTCAGTTCATCACCGATGAAACCGTCGTCATAGGCGCGCTCGGCAATGAACGGCGAATGCTCAAAGACGCCGCCATAACGTGATACGAACTCGTCGCGCGAAAGCATCAGATCGTCTCCGGCTTGTGGTGGGCATGCCAATGCTGCGCGATCTCGATGCGCCGCGGGATCCACACCTTGTCATGCTTCAGCACGTATTCCATGAACCGCTTCAGCGCCGCTGCGCGGCCAGGGCGACCAACAAGGCGGCAGTGCAGGCCGACCGACATCATCTTGGGGCTGCCTGCCTTGCCTTCTTCATACAGCGTATCAAAGGCATCCTTGAGGTAGGTGAAGAACTGGTCGCCCGAATTGAAGCCCTGTGGCGTGGCAAACCGCATGTCGTTGGTTTCGAGCGTATAGGGAATGATGAGGAACGGATTGTCATCGATGCCCTTCACCCAAAACGGCAGATCGTCGGCATAAGAGTCCGAAGAATAAAGGAACCCTCCCTCTTCCATAACGAGACGCAGCGTGTTGTCCGAGGGCTTGCCCTGATACATGCCGTAGGGACGCTCGCCGGTCAGCTGCGTGTGCAGGCGCACGGCTTCCTGAATATGCTTGCGCTCGACGTCTTCCTGGAAGTCCTTGTATTCCAGCCAGCGGTAGCCATGGCTGGCGATTTCCCAGCCGGCTTCCCTCATGGCCGCGACGGCCTCGGGGTTGCGCGCCATGGCGAGCGTCACGCCATAAACGGTCGCCTGAACCTTGAGTTCCGTGAACAGGCGCCACAACCGCCAGAAACCGGCGCGCGAGCCATATTCGTAGATCGACTCCATGTTGAGGTTGCGTTGGCTCGGCCAGGGTGCAGCACCGACGATTTCCGACAAAAGGTTTTCGGAGGCCGGATCGCCGTCTAGAATGCAGCTTTCGCCACCCTCTTCGTAATTGATGACGAACTGGACGGCCACGCGGGCATCGCCCGGCCACTTCGGATCGGGCGTATTGCGTCCATAGCCGATGAGATTGCGCGCATAGGTCTCGGATACCATGAAATCACCTTCCTGAAAGTCGGCGAAACGGTAGCATCCGGTGACGGAATGTCGAGACGGAAAGTACGCAACAGAGTTTCGCCTTTGCGGCACAAACCCTTAGGCAAACGCTGGAACACGATCCCGCCGAGCGCTGACCTTGCCCATCGGATGCAGCGAATGCACGCGAAACGGCCCGCCGTTTCCTTCCTCGATCATCAACGCAACGTTGGCGACCTTCACGCGATCGGCAAGGACCGGCTCGAAGACGCCCCGAAGCGCCTGTTCGACCCGTGGCATGTCGGAATGGCTGACGGGGCCGGTCAGCGGCATGTGAAAACGAAATTCGTCCATCACATAGGGGCTTCCCCAGCGATGCAGATTGGCGAACTGCGCGGCAGATAGACCACCCGGATCCGTCCGCTCGATTTCCGCCTCGCTCAACGGCGCGCGGAATCGATCGAACTCCTGAACAACGGCGCTGGCAAGGTAGTGGGCGTGTTCGCAGGGCAGCGACGGGACGAGACTGTAGAACGCACCGAGCCTTGCCACCTCCAGACGATTGATGTGAAACGGCGAAAGCGTGCCGCAGAAGCGCATAAGATCACGCAAAAGTTGCGCCTCCGTCACATCGGCGGCAAGGCGGAAGGGCGCCTTCAGGACACCATGAAAACCATAGCGGCGTGGCATCGCCGTATGGAAAGCGATCTCGTGAATGCTCAGGCCGCGTATTGCGGTCGGCTCAACCGTCTCGCCGGAAAACACATTCCGACCCAACCAGTTTGCGGCCACATATGAGAGCGGGTCGCTCGCAGCGGGCGTGAAGCAAATGGCATAGCGCATCGAATTTCCTCCGTAGACAAACGGCGCAGCCCTCAGTCGGCGCCGCGATTGCGCTAGCAGATAGGTGATTTGCGTGACAGATTGACGAAAGGCAGGAAATGCTAATTCACGTTTAGCGTGAAGCCACGCGGATGTGATTGGCAAGCAGGAAGCTTTCGGGCAGCGCAAAGGGCGGCTGACGACCGGCGCCAAGGTGGACCGCGACCGCCGCCAGATGGTGCGCCAGACCGAAGCTGACCTTGAAGCCGCCGGTCAAGGCGATCAGGCCGTCATGGTCTGGATGCGCGCCAACCATCGGATCACGGTCGATCGCCTTCGGCCGCAGACCGGCCCATCGTTCAAGAACGGGCGCGCCTTGCAATGCCGGCACCAGTTGTGCGGCTGCCTCAATCAGTGCGTTCAGCTGTCGATCTGTCGAGAACGGCTCATCGAAGCGAACCTCGCTCGTGCTGCCGATGGCGACATGACCGCCCTCATGCGCAACGATATACAGCCCATCGCGGAAGATCGTCGGCATGGACGGGTCCATGTCGACTTTCAGCAATGCCGCCTGGCCTTTGACGGGCTGGCCCAGCGGCTTTGAAAGACCCCTCGTAAAACGCTCGAGCAAGGGAAAGGATTGGTGGCCCGCGGCCACAATGCATTGGCTGAAAGTAACGTCGCCCATGCTGGTCTTTGCGACCTTGCGCTCAAGATCGAAATCATCGACCGAAACGTGCTCGGCAACGCGGACATGCCGTGCGTCACGCAGGAATGCAGCGAGTACAGCGATGAGAGAGCGGGGGGCAACTCTGGCGGCAAGCGTGTCGTGCACCAAGCCGCTTTCGCCAGCCGCTCCGTCGAGCCAATTGTCTTGCGGAGGCCTGTCGAGTACATGCCAGTGGAAACGCCGCTCGCCCGCGATCCAGCGGTCCTCAGCATCCCGGGAATGGCCAAGCGCGATCTCGCGCAAATGCGGCTTCGGCAACGGAATGAGACGCCCTGAGCGGCGATAGCCGGCGGAAAGGCCCGTCTGCTGTTCCAACGCTGCAATCTCCGCTTCCAGCGAAACCAGCGCATCGAACTGAAATTGCTTCTTGGCGTTCCACTTGTCCGGCATATGCGCCATGAGCGCTCCGAGCAGGCCCCCGCTCGCGCGGTGGCCGAGCCGATCGGCGTCGACGAGCAGCGCATCGATGCCGAGACGCTCCGCGTGAACTGCCGCCCACAGTCCCAGGATCCCGCCGCCGACGATCAGCAGGGCAGTCGATGATTGACCGGAAGACAAGGCCGGACTATCGGCTTTGGTCATGACAGATACGGATCCTGAAAAAATTTCTGGCGCGCACCAGCCGCTTGAGTGGCGCGACGGCGATATGCCCTATTCACCGGCCTTTGGCGACCATTTTTATTGCCAGACTGATGGCAGGTTGGAATGCGGGCATGTCTTCCTTGCCGGCAACGGCCTGCCGCAACGCTGGCAGAATCTCGGCGACTTCCTGATCGGCGAGCTCGGCTTCGGCACCGGTCTGAACTTTGCCGAAACATGGCGCCAGTGGAAGCTCAATCGGCGTACGGGGCAAAAACTGCACGTCATGTCGTTCGAGCTCTATCCGATGCAGCGCGAGGAAATCGACCGTGCCCTTTCTCATTGGACCGAGATCGATGCCGAACGGCAAGCCCTGGCGGTAGCCTGGCCAGAAACGCCTCAGGGAACGGTATCCCTGAGGCTTGATGACCAGACATCCCTCAGCGTCGTCTGCGGCCGCGCTCTTGAAGGCGTTGCGGCCACCGAGGCCCGCTTCGATGCCTGGTATCTCGACGGCTTCGCGCCGTCGCGCAACGCCGATATGTGGTCTGCGGAATTGATGCGCCTCGTCTGCGACAAGACGAAGACGAACGGAACCTTTGCGACCTATGCGGCGGCCGGCTTTGTCCGGCGCAACCTGATCGCGGCAGGCTTTGTGGTGGAGCGTCGCAGCGGCTTTGCCGGAAAGCGCGAGATGCTCTGCGGCATCAAATCCTAGCTCGCCGAGCGCCCAGCCTGTTGCTCGCTTCGGCCCAACCAGAGCTCCAGCTTCTCTTCGAGCAGTTCCGGGCTGATCGGCTTTGACATGTAATCGTCCATGCCTGCCTCCAGGCAAACGTCGCGGTCGGCCTCCAGCGCATGCGCTGTCACTCCGATAATTGGCACGCGATGGCCTTGTCCGCACTCGCGATCGCGTATTGCGCGCGTCGCGTCATGGCCGTTCATCACGGGCATCGAGACATCCATCATGATGATGCGCGGGGTATAACGCTCCCATGCCTCGACGGCCTCCCAGCCGTTGCCGACAACGAGAAAGTTGCGGCCGGTTTCCTGCAATATCTGCGTGAAGACGATCTGGTTGACCTCGTTGTCTTCCGCAACCAGCACATCGATGAACTCCGTTGGTGCACGTTTGGAAGGCTGGACCTTGGGGAGCGGGGGCGGTTCCGCCTGAACGCTGGGCGGCATGGTGACAGCCGCGGTCATCTGCTTTGCCCGGCTCGCGCGCACGACGTCAACGATGGTGTTCCTCAGCACGGTGGCCCGCGCCGGCTTCATCAGATAGGCTTGGCCGTTTAGCGCTGCGAACTCTTTTTCGGTCCCGGAAATGTCCATCGATGTGAGAAAGATAATCGGCAGACGCTCGAAGCGCCTGTCGATGCGCAGTTTCCGTGCGATCCCGGCACCATTCATGCCCGGCATCTGGTAGTCGAGCACGACCGCATCGATCCCTATGCCACACTCGTGCGCAGCCTCGAGGATTGCAATTGCCGCGGATCCGTCTTCGGCTGCCGCGCCATCGAAGCCCCAAAGCACCAATTGTTCGGTCAGAATCTGTCGGTTGACCGCGTTGTCGTCGACGACGAGAACACGCGCACCCATTACGTTGACGGGCAGCGGCTTTGCCAGCCGCGCCGCGGCCACGACGAAAGGCAGGTTCACGGTAAAGACCGAGCCTTCCCCCGGCTGACTGTCCACCTCGAGGTAGCCGCCGAACAAGTCGACCAGTCCTGCCGTGATGGCAAGGCCAAGTCCGGTTCCCTCGTGGCGACGCGTGGAGGATGCGTCGATCTGCGAGAACTTGTCAAAAATGGTTCCGAGCTTGTCGCCCGGAATGCCGATGCCGGTATCCTTAACCCGGATGCTCGCCATGATCTCGTCTTGCGCGCCCGGTGCAAAGCCGACGTCCACAAGGACGTGACCACGCTCCGTGAACTTCACGGCATTGCCGAGAAGATTGGCGATGATCTGCCGGAAGCGCCCAGCGTCGCCGATTACGGCCGACGGCAAATCAGGCGCCGTGCGCACCAGCAGCTCTATGTTTTTTTCGGCTGCCGGTGACGACAGGAGGGTCGCAACATCCTCGATCGCCTCGACCAGATCGAACGTCGTGCGTCGGAGCGTCATCTGGCCGGCATCGATCTTGGAGAAATCAAGAATGTCGTTGATGATCGTCACCAGCGCATTGCCTGATTTGACGATGATATCGATGAACGTCTTCTGACGCGTATCGAGATTGGTCTTCGCCAGCAATTCAGCCATGCCGAGAACACCGTTCATGGGTGTCCGGATCTCATGGCTCATATTCGCCAGGAACTCCGATTTGACGCGATCGGCGGCTTCCGCCCGTGCCAGCAGCCGCTCGAGCTCGGCCTCGCGCTCCTTTGCTTCGGTAACGTCGGTGAACAACGCAATCCAATGCTGCCGCTCGCTGATGGTTGCATCCAGGTTGACCCAACGCTCTCCGGCGACATGGAATGGCGTCGAGATCGGTTTCTTGGCCGCGATGTTGTCACGCCAACTCGTGAGGATTTCATCCTCCTGACCGTGAAAATCCCCACGTTGAGCGCAGAACCGGAAGAGGTCGATCCATCCCCGGCCGACAGAAAGGTATTCGGGGGGAATGGCGAGAATGTCGCTGAGCGGGTCGCTGGCGAGCAGGATGATCCCGTCCTGCACGATCAAAAGGCCCTGGGACATTGCGCGCGTCGCGTCGTGCATCAGATCGCCCAGATGCTCGAGCGCTGCGCGCGTTTCGTGGACTTCCTTTTCGCGCTCACGGACCGCAGTCACATCGGCATAGGAAAGCAGAACCCGGCCATTGGAGAGACTACGGCCATCGAAAAGCACTCGCTTGCCGCCGACCCAGCCGAGCTCCACCGGCTGCTGTTCCCTCTCTGCCGCCTGGAAATGCGCCTCCCGCCGCGCAAGGATCTGCTCAGGTGTCAACCTGGCGCCGTAGCGTCCGAGCTCGTGACTATGACGGATCACGTCGATGAAGGCCCAGCCGTCAAAGCGGTGGTCACGCGGCAGATCCCAGACATAGTAGAACTCGTCATTGGCGTAGAGAACATCGCGCTTGTCGTCGAGGATCATGACGCCGACGGGAAGAGCGCGAAGGATGTTTTGGAGATCTTCTGTCAGAGCCTGGCTGCGTGCCAAGGCCGACGCCGAACGGCTATCGCTGCCATGACGCGGGGCCTTCCTTTCGAAAAGACCCAATATGTAGACACGGTCTTCGGACGGCGAGAAGCTCTCGATTCGCACCCGCTGATACCCGACAGCACCGGCATCGAAGCAAACCGCGCTTTCCTCGCTCGCGAAGACGAGAGCACGCCGTTCCTTGTCCTCGCGGATCTCCTCTTCCGGCGTATCAACGAGTTCGCGACTCCGACGCCCGATGAAATCGGAGATTTCCTTTCCGAAGAAGCATGCATAGGCCTCGTTGACGGCCACGTAGCGAAGCTCACTGTTCTTGACATAGGCAGGGTGCTCCAGATCCGCGATCCGGCGGCAGGCCAGTTCGAGAAGGTCCCCGCTCGATGTCAAAATTGGTCCTCAGTCGGGAAAGGCTTGTTCATCGATCGACTATAAACGGGCGCTCTTTAACAAGGCTTTAACCATAATTGTCGCCGGCATCGAACAGGGCCGAGCAATCCGCGATTTCGCCGGGCGCGGTCGATCAGCGATCATCCGTGGCAGCGGACCAAATCGAGTAAACGCCCCGGAACTGTGGTATCGTTTCATTCGTTTCTAGAATGGACCCGTTCAGTTGGCCCGTATACCCGGCGGTTTCGCCTGACGGCTTCAAGAACAAGCTTCGTCTACGAAAGGAGACGACCATGTCCGTACTTCATAAAAGCGTGGCGGCGGGCTTAATGGCATTGACCCTGACTGGTGCATCCCTCATCCCGGCAACACCCGCAAATGCCAACAGTGACTTCTGGGGCGGCGTCGCCGCTGGAGCCGTCGGCGGCATTCTGCTGTCGCAGGTTGCACGCCCCTACCCTTATTACGGCTACTACCCGGGCGCGTACTACAGGCCCTACTACAGGCCCTACTACAACTCCTATTATAGGCCTTACTACGGCTACAGACCATACGTCAGGCCTTATTCGGCCTATCGGAGCTACTACAGGCCCTACTATTCGCGGTCCTACTACGCGCCTCGCTGCCATATCGAATGGCGACGCAGCGGTTGGGGCGAAGCTTACCGCACAAGGGTCTGCTACTGAGATAGCGCTGGCTTGGGGCCGTGACCGGCCCTTTGCGCCACCGCTGCGTGAACCGGTGCTCTTGACTTTTGGCCCGAACTAGACCAAATGCAGGCCAGCTTTCACCTTCCGGCCGCCGCGTGAGCGTGCCCCTGCCAGCAAATAGGATGCAGGAAGAAGGACAAAAGCGCATTTCATACAGGCCGCATCCCAAGACGCGGCAGAAGCGCTGGAAAGCTTTTTCCAACAAGACAAGTTCCCACTTCACGCGGGGTTCTTGACGCCAGAATGACACCGGGCCGCACTCTGCGATCCGGCGGATTTGTTTTGGCGCGCCCTAAAAAGGTTATGACTTGACCAATTTTGAATCGCTTGGTGTGTCCAAGCCGATCGTCGCTACACTTTTCCAGCTCGGCATCGAAACGCCGACCCCTATCCAGGAAAAGGCAATCCCGCTTCTCCTTCAAGGCCGTGACCTCATCGGTCTCGCACAGACCGGCACCGGCAAGACGGCCGCCTTCGGCCTGCCGCTCATCGAAAAGCTCATCCCTGAAGAACGTCGCCCGGACAACCGCACGACCCGCACGCTGATCCTGGCGCCGACCCGCGAACTGGTGAACCAGATCGCCCAGAACCTGAAGAACTTCCTGCGCAAGTCTCATCTGCGCATCAACGTCGTCGTCGGCGGCGTGTCGATCAACAAGCAGCAACTGCAGCTTGAAAAGGGCACCGACATTCTGGTCGCCACGCCCGGCCGCCTGCTCGACCTCGTCAACCGTCGCGCCATCGGCCTCACCGCGGTGCGCTACCTCGTGCTCGACGAAGCCGACCAGATGCTCGACCTCGGCTTCGTGCACGACCTGCGCAAGATCTCCAAGATGGTGCCGAAGAAGCGCCAGACCATGCTGTTTTCGGCCACCATGCCGAAGGCGATCGCCGATCTCGCTGCCGACTTCCTGACCGATCCGGTCAAGGTCGAAGTCACGCCTCCCGGCAAGGCTGCCGACAAGGTCGAACAGTATGTTCACTTCGTCAACGGCAAGAACGACAAGACCGATCTTTTGAAGAAGTCGCTCTCCGAAAACCCCGATGGCCGCGCCATCGTATTCCTGCGCACCAAGCACGGCGCCGAGAAGCTGATGAAGCACCTCGAGCATGTCGGCTATTCCGTTGCCTCGATCCACGGCAACAAGAGCCAGGGCCAGCGCGAGCGCGCCCTCAAGGCCTTCAAGGACGGCGCCATCAAGACGTTGATCGCCACCGACGTCGCTGCCCGCGGCATCGACATTCCCGCCGTCAGCCACGTCTACAACTACGACCTGCCTGAAGTTGCCGAAGCCTATGTCCACCGTATCGGCCGTACGGCCCGTGCCGGTCGCGATGGCATCGCGATTGCCTTCTGCGCGCCTGACGAGTCGCGCCTGCTGCGCGACATCGAGCGCCTGATGAGCATCAACATCGCGGTTGCCAGCGGCGAAGCCCCTGCCAACATGAACGCGACCCCACGCCGCGGCAATGGCAACGGCAATGGCGGCAACCGCGGCCAGGGTCGTGGCGGTGAAGGTCGCGGCAGCGAAGGCCGTGGCGAACATAACCGCTCGGGCGGTCGTCCGGAGCGTCGTCCGCGTCGCGAAGGCGAAGGCGGCGAAGTGCGCGCCAACAACGAGGAACGTCGCGAGCGTCGTCCGCGTCCGGAGCGCCAGCCCCAGTCCCAGCGCAACGAGGACTTCTGCGGCCAGCGCCGTGGCGAGCCTACGCCTGCCGTCGGTCCCGACAATGATCTGGCCACGACGTCCGACTTCCGTCCGGCCCGCAAGCCACAGCGCCCCCAGCATGGCAACCATGCCAATGGCAGTGATGCAAACCGTCATCATCCCGGCGGTGGTGCACGCAACGCCCACGCTCGTCCGGCCCGCAAGCACGGCGAAGACCGCGGCGCGCAGGCCAATGCCGGCGGTGGCGAGCGCGGCGAACGTCGCGAAGGCAACGGCGGCAACCGCCGCGGTGGCCCTTCGCGCGGTGGCAACGGTCAACGCCGCGAACGCGCCTGATTAAAAGACAGGGCGGGAGAAATCCCGCCCTTCAAAATGCGCGTCTTACGGCGCCAGATCTGTTCCCCATTATTTCAATCCTACCTTGTAGCAACCGGTCAGCTGCGTTAACATGACTGTGCTGCTGTAGGGCGCGTCGGCCTCGGGCCGGAGGGGCATTGCCCGCCTACGACAACGTCAAATGTAGTCCGCGCCCATGCCCAATATCGAAAACCTTCGAAAGCAAGCCAAGACCTACCTGCGATGGCATCGCCAACGGTACTATCCCGTGGCGGCGCAAATCAGGTGGATTCTGCCCAGATATCGAGACCAAAGCGATCGAGAGATACTGGAAGCAGATTTCAAGCTCAGCGACGCCCAGGAGCTTGTTGCCAGAAAGCATCGCTTTGCGACTTGGCCGGCGCTCATAAAAGGGATCGAAGCCATGACAGGGTCGCCAGTCCTCAATAGCAACGGCTCGCTTATCATATCCGCGCAGCCGCAACTCTTCGTCTCCGACCTCGATGCCGCGTTCCGGTTTTATGTCCAGCAGCTCGGCTTTAAAGTCGCATTTTCCTATGGAGAGCCGCCGTTTTATGCCCAGGTCTTTCGCGATGGCGCCCGCTTGAATCTGCGAAAGGTCGGCGTGCCAGCTTTCGACGCCGGCTTCAGGGCCCGAGAGGTCGATGCCCTTTCTGCAACCCTGACGCTCGACGATCCGAAGCCGCTGTTCCTGGAATATCAGGCAGCCGACGTCCCGTTTCATCAGTCTCTACGGACCGAGCCATGGGGTGCACGCACCTTCATCGTGAGAGACCCGGATGGAAACCTGATCGCCTTTTCAGGCGGCGATATCTAGGCGCGCCTCATTGCGGCCATATCTCGTGAAGGCACGCTCGCCGGTCGGTTCGTCAGATAGACGCCGGCAACGACCACGACGGTGCCGAGGATCAGGGGCAGCGTCAGCGGCTCGCCGAAAGCGATAAAGGCCTCGAGCGCCACCGTTGGCGGCATCAGATAGATGAGCGAAGCCGCCCGCGAGACCTGACCGCGACGGATGAGATAGAGCAGCAGTCCGACGCCACCCATCGAGAGCCCGAATACCGACCAGATGAGCGCCGCGATGGCCTGCGCCGACGCATCGAAATGCATGCGCTCGAAAGTAAGCATCAGCGGCAACGTGACGATCAGCGCGCCGACATATTGCAGCGTGGCGATCGGCAGAAGGTTGCCGGTCTGCAGATGCTTCTTTTGATAGAGTGTTCCGTAAGTGACGGAACACATGGCGATAAGGTTGATTGCCAACGGCAACGCCGCATGCGCCAGATCAGCGGTGGCAGGATCGACAAGCTTCGGCGATATCGCGATGGCGATGCCGAGAAAACCGAGCAGCAGACCAAGCCTCTGGACGCCCTGCAGGCGCTCGCCGACGAGCAGCGGCGCAGCCATTGCCGTCAGAAGCGGCTGCAGGGCGGCAATGATGCCTGATATCCCCGCCGGCACGCCATTCGCGATCGCCCACCAGAGGCCGGCGAGATAGAAGCCATGCAGGAACACACCGGAATAGATCGCCTTGAAAGCGACCGCCCGGCCCGGCCAGGCCGCGCGCATCACGAGGCAAAGGCTGAAGAACGCCAGCGCCGACAACGCGTAACGCACCGCAAGGAAGGTAAACGGCTCCGAGTGGAGGGCGGCGTATTTCGCCACGACCCAGCCGGTCGACCAGAGAAGAACGAAAATGGCGGGTGCAAAGCGATCGAGCGACATAAATTGATCCTGGGGCAATGGATTGCGGTGCTGATAGCCGACCGATGGGGTGCCCGTCAAAAGCGAACCGCTGATCCTTACCTGAAGTTTCGTTGATGCCAGGCGCGAGCCTCCATCCGACCCCTCAGCCCGAAATTGAATCGGATGCCGACTTGAAATTGATCAACTGCTCACATTTTGAGCGAACGCTGAGGATTGATTACAGGAGCGCCGACGCCAGCTTTCGATAAATGCCCAGTTTTTCGACTGTTTTGGCCGTCGGAAGGTTTTTACGAATCTCGCCTTCAAACTGTGCATGGTTCTTGCATTGCTATTTGCGTTGTATTCAAATGAACAAAAAAGGGGAGCCACACCTTTGGCATTTGATGAAATGATCACCGGGGACGAAAGTCCGCGTCAGCCGTATGAGAAATATTTTGAGTGGTACAATAACCAAGATCGAACGCATCTGATTGCCAAATCCCGGGACGCGGAAAACATCTTCCGCAAGACTGGCATTACCTTTGCGGTCTACGGACACGCAGACTCCTCCGAAAAGCTCATCCCCTTCGACATCATCCCCCGCATCATTTCCGGCCGCGAATGGCGCAAGCTCGCTCAGGGCATCGAGCAGCGGGTCATCGCCCTCAACGCCTTTCTCGATGACATCTACCACAAACAGGAGATCATTCGCGCCGGGCGCATTCCGCGCGAGCTGATCGAGAGGAACGATACCTTCCTGCCCGAGATGATCGGCTTCCGGCCGCCCGGAGGGGTCTACACCCACATCGTCGGCACCGATATCGTGCGCACCGGCGAGGATGAGTTCTACGTGCTGGAGGACAACGCCCGCACGCCTTCCGGTGTCAGCTACATGCTGGAAAACCGGGAAACGATGATGCAGATGTTCCCGGAACTGTTCCACACCAACAAGGTCCGGCCGGTCGAGGACTATCCCTACCTGCTGCGCCAGAGCCTGGCATCGCTTGCGCCTCCCGGCTGCAAGGGCAAGCCGCGCGTCGCCGTTCTGACCCCCGGGATCTACAATTCGGCCTACTACGAGCACTCGTTCCTGGCCGACACGATGGGCGTCGAGCTTGTCGAAGGCTCGGATTTGCGCGTCATCGACGGCAAGGTGAAGATGCGCACAACGCGCGGCTACGAGGCGATCGACGTGCTCTACCGCCGCGTCGACGACGACTTCCTCGATCCCCTCACCTTCCGAGCGGATTCCGCGCTCGGCATCCCGGGGATCATGGATGTCTACCGCTCCGGCAACATCACCATCGCCAATGCACCCGGCACCGGCATATCGGACGACAAGGCGATCTATTCCTATATGCCCGAGATCGTAGAGTTCTACACTGGGCGTAAGCCGATCCTGGAAAACGTGCCGACCTGGCGCTGTTCCGAGCCGCAAAGCCTCAGCTACGTGCTCGAGCATCTGGAAGAACTCGTCGTCAAGGAAGTACACGGTTCAGGCGGTTATGGCATGCTCGTCGGCCCGACAGCTTCGAAGAAGGAGCGCGCCGACTTTGGCGAGAAGTTGAAGGCGAAGCCCGCCAACTACATCGCACAGCCGACGCTTTCGCTTTCGACCGTGCCAATCCTCGTCAACAAGGGAATTGCGCCGCGCCATGTGGATCTGCGCCCCTATGTTCTCGTCTCCGACAAAGTGCAGATCATCCCCGGCGGCCTGACCCGTGTAGCCCTGAAGCAGGGTTCGCTGGTGGTCAACTCCAGCCAGGGCGGCGGCACAAAAGATACCTGGGTATTGGAGGACTGATGCTCGGAAGAACCGCAAACGGACTCTACTGGATGTTCCGTTACTTCGAGCGCGCCGAGAACATCGCGCGCCTCATCGATGCCGGTCTTCGCATGTCGCTGACGCGAAGCGGAACCGGTGACGACGATTGGGATGGCGTCCTGCAAAGTGCGGGCGTGCGCGAGACCTACGACGAAGGCCACAGCAAGCTGACAAGTGCTGATGCTATCGACTACCTGCTGCGCGACCGCACCAACCCTTCGAGCGTCATGTCCTGCGTCGACTACGGGCGAAACAACGCCCGTATGGTGCGCACGGCGCTGACCCGTGAAACCTGGGAAGCGACCAACGAGTTCTGGATCGAACTCAAGGCTCTGCTCTCCAAGAGGCTGAAGCCGGCGGAACTGCCTGAAGCGATCGATGCCATCAAGCATCGCGCCGGACTAATCCGCGGCGCCTTCCATGGTTCCATGCTCAGAAACGAGCTCTATAACTTCGCGCGCATCGGCACCTTCATCGAGCGCGCCGACAATACGAGCCGTATTCTCGACGTGAAGTACTATGTGCTGCTGCCCTCGGTCTCGGCCGTCGGCACCTCGATCGACAACATCCAGTGGGAATCGATCCTGCGCTCGGTCTCCGCTCACCGCTCCTACAGCTGGGCCTATGACGGGGAGTATCGCGCCATGAATATCGCCGACTTCCTGATCCTCAATGGCCAGATGCCGCGCTCTCTCGCCTACTGCTACGAGAAGATCGTCAGCGAACTCGGCTATCTCGCCAAGGACTACGGCGAGCGGCTGCCGGCGCACGACACGGCAGACGCCATCCGCAAGACGCTCCAGACAGGTGCTATCAAGGAGATCATGGATCAGGGCCTGCATGAGTTTCTGGAGGATTTCGTCACGCGCAACAACCAGCTCGGCATGGAAATTTCCGACGGCTACCGGTTCTACGTATAGGCGGGCATCACATGAAACTTAAGATCAGCCACGTCACCGAATATCACTACGAAGAACCGTCAACCTTCTCGCTGCAGCGGCTGCGACTGACCCCGCCGACCGTGGTTGGGCAAACGGTCCTCAACTGGTCGCTACATGTCGAAGGCGCCAAGCCTGAAGTCGAGTATGACGATCAGTTTGGCAACCACATCAACCTGGTCTCTCTGGACGGTGAGCAGCGGACGACACGCATCGTCGCCGAAGGCGAAATCGAAACAGCAGATCAAAACGGGGTCCTTGGCCCTCACAGCGGGTTCTGCCCGCTCTGGCTGTTCCTGCGCGAGACGCCAAGGACGAAGTCCGGAAAGCTCATCAAGGAACTGATCAAAGGCGTGAGCGGCGAAAACGAACTCGCCCGCATGCATGCGCTGATGTCCGCGATTCATGAGACGGTGGCCTACCGGCCCGGGACCAGTGATACCGAAACGACGGCGGAGCAGGCGCTGGAGAAGAAAAGCGGCGTCTGTCAGGACCACGCCCATATCTTTGTCGCCGCGGCGCGCAGCCTCGGGGTGCCGGCCCGCTACGTCTCCGGTTACCTGATGATGGAAGAGAAGGTCGAGCAGGCGGCGACCCACGCCTGGGGCGAAGCGCATGTCCCCGGCCTCGGTTGGGTCGGCTTCGACCCCGCCAACAATATCTGCCCTGACGCGCGCTATGTGCGTGTCGCCTCCGGCCTCTGCTACCGCGATGCGGCCCCCGTTTCAGGGATGCGCATCGGCACGCCGGGAGAAAAGCTCTCGGTCGTTGTCAAGGTGGAAGATCAGGGACAGATGCAGAGCCAGAGCTGAGCGGCTCGCCTAGGAAGAACTCAGTATCGCAAGATTGGCCCGAGCCGCCGCATGGCGGCTCGGATGATTTTATGCAATCGTTAGGCCAGCGTGTAAGCCGTCTTGACGGTCGTGTAGAACTCCGCCGCGTACTTGCCCTGCTCGCGCGGGCCGTAGGACGACCCCTTGCGGCCGCCGAACGGAACGTGGAAATCGACGCCTGCGGTCGGCAGGTTGACCATCACCATCCCGGCTTCGGAGTTGCGCTTGAAATGCGTGGCGTGCTTCAGGCTCGTCGTCGCGATACCCGCCGACAGGCCGAATGGCGTGTCGTTGGCGGTCGCCAGCGCCTCTTCATAATCCTTGACGCGGATGACGGAGACAACGGGTCCGAAGATTTCCTCTCGGCTGATGCGCATCTGGTTCGTGGCTTCCGTAAACAGCGTCGGCTGCAGATAGAAGCCGGGTGTCTCGCGGCTGATGAGTTCGCCGCCGAAGGCGAGCTTGGCGCCTTCTTGTTTGCCGATCTCGATATAGTCGGTATCGGTCTTGAGCTGCCTTTCATCGACAACGGGGCCGATGTGCGTGCCCGATTTCAACGCGTTGTCGACGACCAGCGTCTGCAGCTTTTCCGTCAGCGCCGCGACGAAGCTGTCGTGGATGCCTTCAGTGACGATCAGGCGCGACGACGCTGTGCAGCGCTGGCCCGTGGAGAAGAAGCCAGAATTGGCGGCTGCCTCGACGGCGACGGTGAGGTCGGCATCATCGAGAACGACCATCGGGTTCTTGCCGCCCATTTCGAGCTGGAACTTGCGGTTATGCTCAATCGAGGCGGCAGCGACGCGGCGGCCCGTCCCGGTGGAACCGGTGAAGGTGATGCCCGTGACATCTGGACTGTCGAGCATCGTCTGACCGACCACCGAACCCTTGCCCATGACCAAGTTCAAAACGCCCTTCGGCAGGCCCGCACGATGCAGGATGTCGACGATCGCCCAGGAGCAGCCCGGAACGAGTTCGGCCGGCTTGAAGACGATGGTGTTGCCGTAGCAGAGCGCCGGCGCGATCTTCCAGGCGGGAATCGCAATGGGGAAGTTCCAGGGCGTGATGATGCCAATGACGCCGAGCGGATCACGGGTGATCTCGACGCCGATGTTGGGACGGACCGACGGAATGATCTCGCCTGCAAGCCGCAGCGCTTCACCGGCGAAGAATTCGAAAATCTGCGAAGCGCGGATCGTCTCGCCGATCGCTTCCGGCAGCGTCTTGCCCTCTTCGCGGGCAAGCAGGGCGCCGAGCTCGTCCTTGCGGGCCATGATCTCGTCGCCGGCCTTTTTGAGGATGACGTGACGTTCCCAGATGCCGGAGCGCGACCATGCCGGGAAGGCCGCCTTGGCGGCGGCTATGGCATTCCTGGTGTCGTCGACGGTACCGTCCGCATAGAGGCCGACAACCTCGTTGGTATCCGACGGATTGATGTTCTTGGTCGCGTCCGAGCCGACCCATTCGCCGGCAATGAGGTTTTGATAAATGGTCATGGGCTGATGAGGCCTCCTTCACCGTTCTATGAAAAACGGTCCGGACGCAAAGCGGCCGGGCCTTTCGAAATCAGAGCTGCTTGACGGCAATCTCTTCTTCGGCAGCAATCTTCAGCGGGTTGCGCAGCGGCAGGCCGAATTCGGCGACTTCGATTTCGAAGACGTCGCCCGCTTCCGCCTTGATGCCTTCCGCGAAGGAGAGCGTCGCAGTGCCGAACATATGGACGTGAACGTCGCCCGGCGCGCGGAACAGGCCGTATTTGAAGTGGTGATATTCGAGGTTGGCGAAGGTGTGCGACATGTTCGCCTCGCCCGAAAGGAAGGGCTTCTCGAAGATCACCTTGTCGCCGCGCTTGATCCGCGAGGTGCCGCGGATGTCTTCCGGTGCCGCGCCGATGCGGATTTCCGGGCCGAAGCTTGCCGGGCGCAGCTTGGAATGCGCGAGGTAGAGGTAGTTGATCCGCTCGGTGACGTGATCGGAGAATTCGTTCGACAGTGCGAAACCGATGCGGAACGGCGTGCCGTCTTGCGCAATCACATAGATGCCGGCCATTTCAGGCTCTTCGCCGCCGTCGAGCGCGAAGGAAGGCGAGACCAGCGGCGTGCCGGGTGCGGCCGAGCCGTAGCCGTTGCCTTTGTAGAACCACTCGGGCTGAACGCCCTTCTCGCCGGCTTTCGGCTTGCCGTTCTCAAGGCCCATCTTGAACATCTTCATCGAGTCGGTGAGCGTCTCTTCAGCCGCCTCGGAGGTCTTCTTGTGCATCGAGTCGCGCGTCGCGGCCGAACCCAGATGCGTAAGACCGGTGCCCGTCAGATGCAGGTGCGCAGCATCAGGATGCGTCATCGGCGGCAGAAACTTGCCTTCGGCATAAGCCTTTTCGAGATCAACCGCATCGCCGAGGCCATGCGCTTCGATCACGGAAACCAGCGACTTGCCGCCATTTGCGGCTTCCATGGCCAGCGCGTAGACGCTGCCGGCGTTCTTGACGGCTTTCGCGGTACCGCCCGGCTCGCGTACGGCGACGATGATCTCTCCGTTCGAACCCTTGATCTGCGAAATGAGCACGGTCTTCATCCTTTTTTCGATAGCGCGGAAAATGCTCCGCCAATCCGGCTCTGGAATGAACCGGATTGGTAAGTTCACATGACTGCGAATGCGTGGGCGGCGCCGGAGCGCTTAGCCCTTGTTCTTGTTGTAGACGTCGAAGAAGACGGCAGCGAGAAGCACCAGTCCCTTGACCATCTGCTGGAAGTCGATGCCGAGGCCGACGATCGACATGCCGTTGTTCATGACACCCATGATGAAGGCGCCGATGACCGCACCGGTGATCTTGCCAACGCCGCCGGACGCCGAGGCACCGCCGATGAAGCACGCTGCGATAACGTCGAGTTCGAAGCCGACGCCTGCCTTCGGGGTCGCCGAGTTCAGGCGAGCCGCAACGATCATGCCGGCGAGACCGGCAAGAACACCCATGTTGACGAAGGTGTAGAAGCTCAGCCGCTCGGTGTTGATACCGGAAAGCTTGGTGGCCTTTTCGTTACCGCCCATTGCGTAAACACGGCGGCCAATCGTCGTGCGGCGCGTCACGAAAGTGTAGGCGGCGATCAGCACGAGCATGACAACGAGAACGTTCGGCAGGCCCCTGTAGGTCGAGAGCTGGAAGCCGAGGAACAGGATCGCCAGCGCGATGATGACGTTCTGTGCAACGAAGAAACCATACGGCTCGACATCGATGCCGTGGCTCTCGTTCACCTTGCGGCGACGCCAGGCAAGGAAGAACAGCACGACCGGGATGATGACGGTCAGGATCAGCGAGGTCGAATGCAGCGGGATGCCCGCGATATCGATCATATCGCCTGGCAGGAAGCCCGTGCTGATGACCTGGAAGTCCTTCGGGAACGGGCCAATGTTCTTGCCGCCGAGCACAAACAGCGTCAGACCGCGGAACACCAGCATGCCGGCGAGCGTCACGATGAAGGCCGGGATACGGTGATAGGCGATCCAGTAGCCCTGGGCGGCGCCGATAACACCACCGATGATCAGGCACAGAATGCCGGCCAGCACATAGTTCATTTGCAAATTGACGGTCAGGATGGCCGCTATCGCACCGACGAAGGCGACGATCGAGCCGACAGAAAGGTCAATATGCCCGGCCACGATGACGAGCAGCATGCCGAGCGCCATGATGACGATGAACGAGTTCTGCAGAACGAGGTTCGTCAGGTTGACGGGCTTGAAGAGAATGCCGCCCGTATAGAATTGGAAGAACACCATGATCGCGACGAGCGCGATGAGCATGCCGTATTCACGAATGTTGCTTCGGATATAGTCCGCAACGGAAACGACGCTGCTTTCCTCGGTGGCTGAAGGGTTGACCGGAGTCATTGTTTCTTCTCCCCTGAGCGCATGATAGCGCGCATGATGGTTTCTTGGCTCGCCTCTCCCTTTGGCAGTTCCGCAACGATACGTCCTTCATTCATGACGTAGATGCGGTCGCACGTGCCAAGCAGTTCCGGCATTTCCGATGAGATCATCAGAACGCCTTTGCCGTCGGCGGCGAGCTGGTTGATGATAGTATAGATTTCGTATTTTGCACCGACATCGATACCGCGTGTGGGCTCATCGAGGATCAGAACGTCGGGATCGGAGAACAACCACTTCGACAGCACGACCTTCTGCTGGTTGCCGCCCGAGAGATTGACCGCTTCCTGAAAGATGCTGGAGCTGCGGATGCGCAGCTTCGAGCGGTAGTCCGATGCGACCTTCGATTCCTTGATACTGTCGATAACCGTGGCGCTCGACACGCCGGCCAGATTGGCGAGCGTCGTGTTGTGAACGATGTTCTCGCCGAGCACGAGGCCGAGATGCTTGCGGTCTTCGGTCACGTAGGCGAGACCGGCATCGATCGCCTTGCGAACGGTGCTGACATCGACTTCCTTGCCGTGCATGAAGACGTCGCCATGGATCTTGTGTCCGTAGGACTTGCCGAACAGGCTCATGGCGAATTCGGTGCGGCCGGCGCCCATCAGACCGGCGATGCCAACCACTTCGCCCTTGCGGACGGTGACGTTGATATCGTGCAGGACCTGGCGGTCACGATGATGCTGGTGATAGGCGTTCCAGTTCTTCACCTCGAGGATCGTCTCGCCGATCGGCACGGAGCGCGGCGGGTAACGATCGGCGAGCTCGCGGCCCACCATGTTCTTGATGATAATGTCTTCGCTGATCTCTTCGGTCTGACAGTCGAGCGTCTTGACCGTCATGCCGTCGCGCAGAACCGTGATCTGGTCGGCGACCTTGCGCACTTCGTTCAGCTTGTGCGTGATGATGATCGAGGTCAGGCCCTGGTTGCGGAACTCGATCAGAAGTTCGAGCAGCGCGTCGGAATCCCTTTCGTTGAGCGACGCCGTCGGCTCGTCGAGGATCAGCAGCTTGACGCTCTTCGACAGTGCCTTGGCGATTTCGACCAGCTGCTGCTTGCCGACGCCGATGTCGGTGACGAGCGTTTCCGGCGATTCCTTGAGGCCTACCTTGCTCAGCAGCTCTTTCGTGCGCTTGAAGGCTTCCTGCCACTTGATGATGCCGTTCTGGGCGACTTCGTTGCCGAGGAAGATGTTTTCGGCGATCGACAGAAGCGGCACCAGGGCCAGTTCCTGGTGAATGATGACGATGCCGATTTCTTCGGAATCCTTAAGTGCCTTGAAATGACGGACGTCGCCTTCGTAGACAATGTCGCCGTCATAGGTTCCGGCCGGGTAAACGCCGGAGAGAACTTTCATCAGGGTCGACTTTCCGGCCCCGTTTTCGCCCACCAATGCGTGGATCTCACCCTGTCGAACCTTGAGGTTCACATTCTCAAGCGCCTTTACGCCTGGGAACGTCTTGGTGATGTTCCGCATTTCGAGGATTGTATTGTCCATGGTCATAATCCAGCGCCAGCAGCCAAGAGGGGCGCGGCGATCATAAAATTGAAGACCGGAACCTGCAAGCAGCGGGTTCCGGCCAACTTGGTACAATTATTACTTCAGCTGGTCAGCCTTGTAGTAACCGCCCTCGACGAGGATCTTCTCGTAGTTGGTCTTGTCAACTGCAACAGGGGTCAGCAGGTAGGACGGAACAACCTTGACACCGTTGTCGTAGGTCTTGGTGTCGTTGACTTCAGGCTCCTTGCCTTCCATCAGAGCGTTGACCATGCCGACGGTAACCTTTGCGAGGTCACGGGTGTCCTTGAAGATCGTCGAGTGCTGGTCGCCAGCGATGATCGACTTGACCGACGGAACTTCAGCGTCCTGGCCCGAAACGACCGGGAGCGGCTGGTCCGGGGTGCCGTAGCCAACGCCCTTCAGCGACGAGATGATGCCGATGGACAGACCGTCGTAAGGCGACAGAACTGCATTGACCTTCGCGTCCGTGTAGTTAGCCGAGAGCAGGTTGTCCATACGAGCCTGGGCCGTTGCCGGGTCCCAACGCAGCGTACCGACCTTGTCCATGCCGGTCTGGCCGGACTTCACGACGAGCTTGCCGCCGTCGATGTAAGGCTGCAGAACAGACATAGCGCCATCATAGAAGAAGAAGGCGTTGTTGTCGTCTGGCGAACCGCCGAAGAGCTCGATGTTGAACGGGCCCTTGCCATCCTTGAGACCGAGGGCGTCAACGATGGACGTTGCCTGCAGAACGCCGACCTTGAAGTTGTCGAACGTCGCATAGTAGTCGACGTTGGCCGAGTCGCGGATCAGGCGGTCATAAGCGATGACCTTGATACCGGCGTCATGAGCCTTCTGGAGAACGTCGGAAAGCGTCGTGCCGTCGATAGCGGCGATGACGAGAACCTTTGCGCCCTTCGTGACCATGTTCTCAATCTGAGACAGCTGGTTCGGAATGTCGTCGTCAGCGTACTGCAGGTCGGTGCTGTAACCGGCTTCCTGAAGCTGCTTGACGATGTTGTTACCGTCGTCGATCCAGCGTGCGGACGACTTGGTAGGCATTGCGATACCGACAGTCCCCTTGTCGGCAGCCATAGCCGGCATAACGAACGACGCGACGCCGAAGGCCGCCGCTGCCATCAATGAGATAATGGATTTCATATCTCTCTCTCCCTTAGTTAATAAACGCGCGGACGAAAAATCGCCCGCCCCGAAACTGTGGCAGGTTCCGTCTTGGATCATACTTCAGATGGTGAGAAACGAAGTAGGTCTCCTCCACGCTCTCACACGTGTTGAGTGCCAACCAGCACACGGCGGCAAACTGGTATGGATTCCCATAACTGTCAAATAGAATAACTGGTAAAGTGCATAACAATTTTGGTATATCGTTAAAAAGTATTACTTTTAATGGAACGCGGTTGGGAGGCCGCAACCATGGCGTTCATTTCAGACCCACAGACGCATGCCCATGTGGACATTCAAACGGATATTTTCGGCGATGACGCCCTTTTGAGATCGGGGCTCAAGCTGAATCACCTACGGATGATCGTCGCAATCGAAGATAGCGGGCAGATTTCCGCCGCTGCGGAGGTACTGAACATTTCGCAGCCAGCGGCATCGCGAATCCTGTCGGAAATGGAGTCGATCGTTAAGACGCCACTGTACGAACGCGTCGCACGCGGCGTCGTGCTGACGACCTTCGGACAGGCACTTGCCAGACGGGCGCGAAAGATCATGTTGGAGCTGCGCGAGGCCGGCCGGGAGATTGCCGAACTGAAGACCGGAAAGGGCGGCGCCGTCTTCATCGGCGCGGTCACCGCGCCAGCCATGAGCCTCGTCGTACCGGCGATTAAGCGCGTCAGAACCGCCCTGCCCGGTATAGAGGTCACCATACAGGTCGAAACGAGCAACGTGCTTGCCCGCGAACTGCTCGCCGCCCGCCATGACTTCATCATCAGCCGCATTCCCGACGATCTCAATCCACGCCTGTTCCAGATTCAGGAGATCGGCGTGGAGAAGGCCTGCCTGATCGTGCGGGGCGGCCACCCGCTCCTGAAGAAGAAAAAGGTCGCCACCCTGGAAGACCTTCCACAATACGACTGGGTGTTTCAGCCACCGGGGACGCTGCTGCGCCGGACGATCGAGAACCTGTTCCTCTCTCGCGGCGTGCCGCTGCCCGAAAATATCGTCAACACGTCTTCCCTGTTGCTCACCTGTGCCACGGTTTGCCAGACGGATGCGATCGCTCCAATCGCGCTTGACGTTGCGCAATTCCTGGCGACCCACAAGTCGAAGGCCTCCGATGTCGGTGTGCTGCCGATCGATTTCGACATCAACGTCAGGCCCTACAGCCTGATCACGGCCAAGGAGCGGGCACTGCCCCCAAGCGCACGGCTGCTCTATGACCTCGTGCTGGCCGAGAGCAAGAAGGCGGCTGCGAGCTGACAAGCCTGGCACCACCTTGCCCGCATTAAAATGCCGCCTCCAAAAGAGGGCAATCATGCTGTTCGGCCAATCCCTGTTCCAGTCCGTGCTCGACCGTCTGAAAGCGGAGGACGATGAGACTGCCGAACAGGATGCACCGGCTGGCGCCCGTGTGAGCGGTCTCAACACCGGCCTCGCCTTCGACGTCATGGAAGGGGTCTCGGCATCGTCAGCGCGACCCGACCAGGCCTATGTCGAGACACTCGAATTTGCCCCTCCGAAGATCGTGGCCGAGCAGTCGCCGCCTCCTAAACCAGAGCCCGAGCCCGTGATGCCCGACTATCTCGTGCGTGTCACACCGGAAAACGTTGCTGCCGAACTGGATATTTCGGCGCACGATACCGTCCAAAGCCTGAGCGAAAAGCGCCGCGCCTTTGCCAAGAAGAATCACCCCGATCGCGTTGATCCGCTGTTTTGTGAGAACGCCACGAAACGGATGACGATCGCGAATCTGCTGATCGACCAGGCCTTGCGGCGCCTTGGCCGCTGACTACTCCGCGTCCTTCTTGTCTTCCTCGTCATCGGAAGATGGCGTGGCGGTTTCCGTCGACTGCGGCTTGTAGTTCCAAAACAGCATATAGGCCGCGTAGACGCCGGCGCCGCCCGACAGGACCGCCCAGAATGGATCTCCGGTAATGATTTCGACCAGCGCCCAGCCGAAGCAAACGGCCACAATCAGAATGCGGGCCCAGAGCGGGCGATAGGCCGGATGGTTCGGATCGATAAGTTGCATATTTGTCCCGTGCCGTATTTCGATCACATGTCTTTAGGATGGATTTTACAAATGTGAAAGAGCCGCGGGCTTGACGCGGCACCCATTAAATGGAATGAAAATTCCACATTCAGCAAAATTCGGTTCATTTGTTCCGAATTCAAGGGAGGTTCTCATGACTGTCAGATTTGGTCTTCTCGGTGCCGGCCGCATTGGCAAGGTTCATGCGAAGGCAGTGAACGGCGATGCCAACGCCAAGCTCGTCGCCGTTGCCGACGCCTTTCCGCAGGCCGCCGAGGCGATCGCATCGGCCTACGGCTGTGAGGTTCGCACGATCGAGGCGATCGAAGCCGCCAAGGATATCGACGCCGTCGTCATCTGCACGCCGACCGACACCCATGCCGATCTGATCGAGCGCTTCGCGCGCGCCGGCAAGGCGATCTTCTGTGAAAAGCCGATCGATCTCGACGTTGCCCGCGTCAAGGCCTGCATCAAGGTCGTTGACGAAACCAAGGCCAAGCTGATGGTTGGCTTCAACCGTCGTTTCGATCCGCATTTCATGGCCGTTCGCAAAGCCATCGATGATGGCCGCATCGGCGAGGTCGAAATGGTGACAATCACGTCGCGCGATCCGGGCGCCCCGCCGGTCGACTATATCAAGCGTTCGGGCGGCATCTTCCGCGACATGACCATCCATGACTTCGACATGGCCCGCTTCCTGCTCGGCGAAGAGCCGGTCGCAGTCAGCGCCACCGCTGCCGTCCTCGTCGACAAGGCGATCGGCGAAGCCGGCGACTACGACAGCGTTTCGGTGATCCTGCAGACAAAATCCGGCAAGCAGGCAATCATCTCCAACTCGCGCCGCGCCACATACGGCTACGACCAACGCATCGAGGTGCACGGCTCCAAGGGTATGGTCGCAGCCGAGAACCAGCGCCCTGTGTCGATCGAGGTCGCCAACGGCGACGGCTACACTCGCCCGCCGCTGCACGACTTCTTCATGACCCGCTACACCGAAGCCTATGCCAACGAGATCGCGAGCTTCATCGCCGCGATCGAGAAGGGCGCAAAAATTGCGCCTTCCGGCGCCGATGGCCTGGCAGCGCTGGCGCTTGCCGATGCTGCCGTACAGTCCGTCAAGGAAGGCAAACTCATCAAGATCGGCTGACGGTCCTCTCCCGACCGAAAGCCACCTGTGAAATGGCCGGGCCCCCTGCCCGGCCATTTCTCCTTTCTAGAGCAGGCTGCTCGGCGCCTGCCTTAGTCGGCTCCCTGGATGCCGGACATGACGATATCCTGGTCAATCACCGACAATGCCCTGTCCAGATGCCCCTCGAAGACGAGGTTCGCTTCATCGGGCACCACCCGGATCTCAGGCATTCCCTCCATCCGCACGACATGTGCCTGGCCAAGGCCCTCCTCGACCCCCTGCCGCAACAGGTCATAATAGCGCGTTCCCGCACCCGTGATCGCGATCGGCATACGTTCCGTCAGGCTCAACATACGCGAGAGCCCGTTTCCGAGCGCGATCCCAGCCTGCCTGAACGCAAAGGCAGACATGCGATGTCCTTGACGCGCTTGTGCAGCGATCTTGTCGAGCTCGGCAACCGGCACGAACTTGGCTGGGATCGTGTCGAGCGGCACCTCGAAGGCCATTCGCAAAATGGCGTAGAAGCCGGCATAGGCCTCGATGCATCCCTTGCTGCCACAGCGGCAGAGGCCGCCATTGGCCATATGCAGCATATGGCCAAAATTCGGCGCCGAGATCTCACGCTCCCCCTGCCCTGTGCGCCGGACGATGCCGAGGCCGATGCTATGTCCGAGCGACAACGCCGCCAGCGAGCGGAATTCCGCGGGCCTGGTATTCTCCTCATGCGCGCCGAGCGCCGCCGCAACCAGCTGCGTCTCGTTGCCGAGAATGATCTTGGCCTGCCAGTCCGGCCGCAACACCGAACCGAAGTCGATCTGATTGCTGCCGAAAATCGGCGACCAGACCAACGCCGGTTCGGTGGGGTGCACGAGACCTTTGCTGCTGATCGATATCAGCAGCACTTTTTCCTGGGGAAGCTTTGAGCGGACAAGAATACGTGAAAGCCCGTCCCTGACGGAGGCAACGAAACGCTCGGCTCCGGCAGGATCATGGGATCGTTCCTCGCTGAACCGGTCGATGAGCCTACCGGCATAATCGACCAGCGAATACTGGACGCCATCCGACGAGATGATCACGACGACAAGGTAGCCGCAGTCGCGCCGCTGCCGAAACAACACGCGCGGGCGCCCCCTCCCGCTGGCTGCCTGCTGCTCGGATTTCTCGATGATTTGCGCTTTTTCGAGATCGGCGGTGATCGCCGAGATCGTCGCTGAGGAAAGCTTCGTAAAGTCGGAAATCTCTGTATGCGCCAGCGCGCCATGTCTTCGAAGCGCGGCGAGCACGAGGAGGCTATTTCGCTGCCGGACCAATTCCGTGCTCGACTTGGTCAGCATATATGCCGGCCCTCTCCCCTCGCATTCCGCCCTTATTCACACCTCATCTCCAGCAGTTTCAGCAACGGAAATTAAGCCGGTAGTGCAGTGTTGACAGTTGAAAAAATCTCTGACACTAAATTTCTCGACTGTCGAGAAAATAATTCGAACTTCTCGTCAGCGAACCGCGGCGGCCGGAGGAACCACTGGCTGGGGCCGGCCGCAACTCACTCGGGAGGATAGTTATGAAGTCAATTTTGAAGCTGATGGCCGGGGCGGCCATCCTCGTGTCGGTCCACACTGCCGCCATGGCCGCCGATCTCGTCGTTGGCGTTTCCTGGTCAAACTTCCAGGAAGAACGTTGGAAGACCGACGAAGCTGCCATCAAGAAGGCACTGGAAGCCAAGGGCGCCAAGTACATTTCTGCTGACGCCCAGTCGTCTGCCGCAAAGCAGCTGACCGACGTTGAATCGCTGATTTCGCAGGGCGCGAACGCACTCATCATCCTCGCTCAGGACTCCGACGCAATCGGCCCTGCCATCGAAAAGGCTGCCGCTGAAGGCATTCCGGTCGTCGGCTACGACCGCCTGATCGAAAACCCGGCTGCCTTCTACATCACCTTCGACAACAAGGAAGTCGGCCGTCTCCAGGCGGAAGGCGTTTTCAAGGTCAAGCCGGAAGGTAATTACGTCTTTATCAAGGGCTCCTCGTCCGACCCGAATGCGAACTTCCTGTTCTCGGGACAGATGGAAGTGCTGAAGGCCGCCGTCGATGCCGGCAAGATCAAGAACGTCGGCGAAGCCTACACCGACGGCTGGCTTCCGGAAAATGCACAGCGCAACATGGAGCAGTTCCTGACTGCGAACAACAACAAGGTTGACGCTGTTGTTGCTTCGAACGACGGCACCGCCGGTGGTGCGATTGCAGCCCTCGACGCCCAGGGCCTCGCCGGCTCCGTACCGGTTTCCGGTCAGGACGCCGACAAGGCAGCCCTGAACCGCGTCGCGCTCGGCACGCAGACGGTCTCCGTCTGGAAGGACTCGCGCGAACTCGGCAAGCGCGCCGCTGAAATCGCCCTCGACCTCGCAGGCGGCAAGAAGATGACCGAAATCGAAGGTGTCCAGACCTTCGACGGCGGCGCCAAGAAGGTCGCCATGGAATCGGTCTTCCTGAAGCCGCTGCCGATCACCAAGGACAATCTGAACGTCGTCATCGACGCCGGCTGGATCTCCAAGGCCGAAGCTTGCCAGGGCGTCAAGGCCGGCAGCGTCAAGGCTTGCGACTAATCGACGTCCGCAAGGCATAGATTGCCGGCGCCGCAACGGCTGAGACCGTTGCGGCGCCGGATGCGGATTGGAACCGTCGCTCGATGGTCTATCCGCCTCACCCAACCATCGCGGCCTTGATTCCCTGCCGGTTTCATGTCGCGGGACAGAGCGACCGAAATTCCGGAAGCACGGCGATGGTCAGTACAAGAACGGGGCGAAGCCGCAGGCATCGAGTGATGCCGAGTGGATCAGACGTCCAAACAGTGGGGGAACGGCAAACCCATGGCCGAAATGGTAAAATCCACAACTTCAAGCGGACCGAGCATGGCTGAGGGCAACCTCGTCAGCCGCTTCTTCCGCGCGACCGAAATCGACACGCGCCTTCTCGGTATGATCGGCGCGCTCATCATCATCTGGATCGGCTTTCACATTATTACCGGCGGCCTGTTTCTGACGCCGAGAAATCTCTGGAACCTTTCGGTTCAGACAACCGACATCGCGATCATGACGACCGGCATGGTTCTCATCATCGTGACGCGCAACATCGACCTTTCCGTCGGCTCCGTACTAGGCCTCTGCGCCATGATCATGGGTGTCACGCAGGCAAAAATCCTGCCTGAGTTCATCGGTTTCGACAGCCCTTTTACCTGGATCATCACCCTGATCGTCGGCCTCATCGCCGGCGCCCTGATCGGCACCTTCCAGGGCCTCATCATCGCCTTCCTGAACGTTCCCTCCTTCATCGTGACGCTCGGCGGCCTGCTTGTCTGGCGCGGCGCAACCTGGCTCGTCACCAGCGGCCAGACGGTCGCTCCGATGGACCAGACCTTCCGCGTCATGGGCGGCGGTGCCGAAGGCTCGATCGGCGCGACCTGGAGCTGGATCGTCGGCGTGCTCGCCTGCCTTTTCGTCATCGGCAGCATCGTCAACTCCCGCCGCCAGCGCAAGCGTTTCGGCTTCCCGCGACGTCCCGTCTGGGCCGAGTACTTTCTGTCGGCACTCTCCTGCGCGTTGATCCTCGGTGCCGTCTGGATCGCCAACAGCTATTACTGGCCGATCAATATCGCCAAAAGATACGCCGAAGCGAACAGCATTCCGTGGCCCGAAACCGGCTTGGATATCCCCTACGGCATTGCCGTTCCGGTTCTGATTGCCATTGTCGTCGGCATCATCATGACCTTCATCGCCACCCGCCTGCGCTTCGGCCGTTATGTCTTCGCGATCGGCGGCAACCCTGAGGCGGCAGAACTTGCCGGCATCAAGACCCGCTGGGTCACCGTCCGCATCTTCGCGCTGATGGGCATTCTCGCCGCCGTCGCGGCAGCCATCTCGACGGCGCGCCTCAACGCCGCCACCAATGCTCAAGGTACGCTCGACGAGCTATATACCATCGCTGCAGCCGTTATCGGCGGCACATCGCTTGCAGGCGGTACCGGCACGATTGCCGGCGCCATGCTCGGCGCGCTCGTAATGCAGTCGCTGCAGTCAGGGATGGTACTGGCCCATGTCGACACGCCGCTACAGAGCGTCGTCGTCGGTGCGGTGCTGGTCGTCGCCGTCTGGCTCGACACTGTCTATCGTTCGCGTGCCAAGTAAGAGGAGTCCTAGATATGACTGATCAACGCACTCCCCAGAGCCAGAACGCTCCTCTTGTGGAACTCAAGAACATCTCGATCTCCTTCGGCGGTATCCACGCCGTGGACAACGCTTCGGTCGACCTCTACCCCGGCGAAGTCGTCGCGCTTCTCGGCCATAACGGCGCCGGCAAGTCGACGTTGATCAAGATCCTCTCGGGCGCCTACAAGCGCGACAGCGGCGAGATCCTCATCAACGGCGAGCCGGCCGACATCCGCAATCCGCGCGATGCGAAGAAGTACGGTATCGAGACGATCTATCAGACGCTCGCCGTCGCCGATAACGTCGACGCCGCCGCCAACCTCTACCTCGGACGCGAGATCCGCACGAAGTGGGGCACGCTCGATGACGTCGCCATGGAGGCCTCGGCCCGTGAAGTGATGGGACGTCTCAACCCGAACTTCCGCCGCTTCAAGGAGCCGGTGAAGGCGCTCTCCGGCGGCCAGCGGCAGTCGGTGGCGATCGCCCGCGCGATCCTCTTCAACGCCCGCATCCTGATCATGGACGAGCCGACGGCCGCCCTTGGTCCCCAGGAAACGGCGCAGGTCGGCGAGCTGATCAAGCAGCTGAAGAAGGAAGGCATCGGCATCTTCCTGATCAGCCACGACATCCACGACGTCTTCGACCTTGCCGACCGCGTCTCGGTGATGAAGAACGGCCAGGTGGTCGGCCATGCCCGCACCGAGGACGTCACCAAGGATGAAGTGCTCGGCATGATCATCCTCGGCAAGGTGCCGCCCAAGGCCATCCCCGGCCCCGGCGCCATGCAGGTCTGACCCGCGGACGTGAGACATAAAAGTCCGCCGCTCACAAGAACGGCGGACTTTTCATTTTGTAGATTGAAGCCAGCGAGAAGCTAGGCTAAGAACCACGCATCGGACAGGCGATTCAACCGCCTGCGGAATGCACCCGTAGCTCAGCTGGATAGAGTGTTGGATTCCGATTCCAAAGGTCACAGGTTCGAATCCTGTCGGGTGCGCCACTTTCTGATTTGTCCATACCGGAGACATAGGTAACAGCTTGTCCCTAAGACATGGGTGACAACCTCGTGCCGAACGGGTTGTCGATGGTTTGCAAAGTCCTCTGCTCCAGGTCGATATATCCCAGATCATAGTGCATGAAGCTGACGAGCCAAATACCGTCGTCGACCTCCTTGATTCCCAGTTTCTGTCCGGCCAGCACGGTCGAGATATTGATCTTCTTGCGGTAGATGCAGATGCGGCCGCAATGGGTCACCAGTGCGTCACGGTCGTGGAACGGATAATCGATCTCCGGCAGGCCATTATATCGGCGCGCCGATGGGCTGTAGAGATCGACCGGCGTCTTCATCGCCAGGGCTTCATGCGGCCGCTCGGTATTGAATTCGCTGACGAACGCATCGAAGCGGGCCTGTTGCTGCAGGATATTTCCGCCAGGTGGCCTGGTCGCCTCTTTCTTGAGCGTCAGGTGCATGCGCATCATGCCGGCCATTCTCTTGCGGATGGCCCGGCCTGATGCGCTCGAGCGCGATGCCGAGCCGCAGCCACCAGACCGACAGCTTCGACAGATTGTAGAGGCCGTTGGGGCTGGCGAACGGCAGGCCGTTGTCACTGCGGATCGCGAGCGGCAGGCCATGTTCGGCAAACAATCGGCGGAACGCCTCGAACACACCCACCTCCTTTGTCGATTCGAAGGCCTCGCAGGCAAGCAGGGTAGCGTGACGCCTGGTCAGTGACCGTCAGCGGGTAACAGTAGCGGCCATCGCCGAGCTTGAACTCGCCCTTGAAATCGGCGCACCACAGGTCGTTCGGCAGCAATGCCTGAGACAATGCTGTTCCTTCGGCTCGGTGTCGTTGCCGCTTACGGGCATGGGCGACCAGCCCGTGCCGGTCGAGAACGGCATGCACCGTGCTCTTCGACGGTACGCGCACATCGCCGGCCAGACGCTTCACCAGCAGTTCTCTGATCTTCCTGGCACCCCAATGCGGCTTCTCCTTCTTGAGCCGCACAATCATTGCCTCCACCGGCGCGGGCAACTGGTTGGCGTAACGCACCGGCCGTCGAGACCGATCCGTCAGCGCCTCCAGGCCGTCGTCCTTGTAGCGATTGAAGATTTTGTAGCCGGTCTTGCGCGAGATGCCGAACTCCCGGCACACATCGCTCATGCCTTCGCCCTCAAGCAGCCGGGCGACGAAACGTAGACGTTCCTCCATTACCGAAGTCTCTCTCCACGGCATCAACACCTCCCGCAAAAAAGCGAAAAGTGTCACCCCTGTCTCCGGTACAAAACGTCACCTATCTCTCAGGTCGGACATCTCACGCTTGTCATCCCTGCGAAATGGCTTGGCATATAGGCCAAACCGGCTTGGCATCCGTGAGAAATGGCTACCCGACGCCGCCTGCAGTCCTGATGGGAAACTCAACAAACGCGTGCTAAATCAATAGGTTGAAGGATTCACCGCCGCGAACGGACCTTTGCGGCTGAGCATTGATATTTTCGCATGGCGAACGACAGCGAATCCTTCAGGACGCAGTGAGGCCTTCCTAGATTGCATGGCTCACAAATCGACACTTGGGCGACGTCGGATCATCGTCTCGAAGGCCTTCACGCCCAAGGCACCCCGCGAGTGGCGGATGTTCCAGAGCATGGGGGAAGCGATCCGGAAGGATTGGTCGATGTTCACCTGGACCGAGGAACCGGATGGATCCACTCGTGCAGAGTTTCGGGTAGCGAGCGAAAGAGACGTCGCTGTCGTCGTGAACGCGCTGGCCGCCTTTCTTTCCCGTTTCAGGAATCGGCGGCAGTTGCCAAAGGAATAAGCACGCTACTCATTAAAGCCTGCCCCGATGCAGTGCCCGACACTAACGTGGAGTTTCTGCTATCCCTTCAACTCCTTCTTCAGTTCGTTTAAGAAGCGCCAGTCGGTGCCATGGGCAAGGAGCTCGTGAGGAGTGCTCTTTAGCATCCCGACTTCGTGGAGGCGCAGCGCGTAAAAGCGCAGGGTGTCCTCGGCGCTATACTCACGCCACTGAAAGGGGATTGCCTTCATGACCTGGAGGGCATGGTCGTAGCGCTGAGTATATCCTCGGCTCACCATGAGCTGTGCGGATTGCTCTGGCTCGTTGGCGCAGAAGTCCGCCGCTCTCAAGATGGCGCGGAGGGCCCGTTTGGTCGCCACCGGATTTGTGCGGACGAACTCCCGGTTCCCAGCAAGCATGCAGCAGAAGTATTGCGACCACGGCCGGTCCACGGTGCTGCTTATCACCACATGGCCGATCTGCTGCTCCCGCATCTCCTGCGGTTCCGGTGGGAAGCCCAGGTAAGCATCAATTTTCCTCTCCCTTAGGCGCCGGATGGACTCGGGTCCCGGAAGCGTGACCAAGTTTATGTCCCGACGGATATCCAGGCCCACATAAGCCATCATTGTGGCCAGAAAGACGTATCGGCTAGAATCTAGCGTCGGCACTGCCACGGTCTTGCCCTTTAGGTCGCGGATCGTTTGGACGCGATCGGTCCCGAACAGCTCAAAACAGCCGATGTGGAGTCCTGCCAGTATAACTATGGGGTCCCCCGCCTCCAGGCTGAGAAGCAGCGGGGCGGCGAAATGCCCATTGAGGTCGGCTTCACCGGAGGCGAGCGCCGACGCGATGTCTGCGGTCCCCGCTTTTTGGAGGTACTGTACCTCTGTAAACCCTTCGCTGCGCAGCAGTTCTTCGGCTACATACTGGGGAGCCTGACAGATGCTGGGGATCCTGACGAGGCGAATCCGTGTCGTCTCAGGCGGTGGCTCAGCAGCGGCTTGCCTAGGGTGCCAGCCCAGAAACCCCGCGGTACCCGCCAGGGCTAATCCATTCAAGAACTTCCGTCGGGTGAACTGTCCAGGGTAAAGGGTATGCATGATCCCTCCCTTCCAAGTCCAATGTGATGCCGAGAACGTGCCTGTGGACACTTCCGACCTCGCATGAACGACTTGCTCATACCGTTTGACCGGATTGGCGAATAATAGCACATTCCGCCACGGAATGGCGCGAGCTATCTCCGCTTGCAGTCAGCTCCTCAGTGGTGGATGCGATCGCTCGAACCGCTAGCGGCTTCGCCGTCGCGGACCTACACAATCGGTCACGACGCGCTCGCAGGCGGAATTTGCCACGGTATCGGAAGCAAGGGCGGTGCCGCGCTCTGTAAATGCGAGTTTACCGATAAGTCTTCAGAGTGGAAGCAAAGTTTTCCCTCGCTAGCGTTGCAGACAAGGCGTATATTTTTTGATCGTTGCGGGACTATAAAATCAAGCGTTAAAGACCTATTGCTTGATGCAAGGCCTGCTCTGCCTTTCCGTTGGGCCGTTCATAGGCGCGTGTTTCTTGCGAAATAGTCTTCCCCGCGATTCTGACGGGTGTTTCCCGTCTTATTAAAGAGGGAGCGCTCCGATGCATATCATCCAGAACCGCCGCTCTTTCCTGGCCAGTGCAGCGGCAGTTGGCGTCGCTGGCGTTCTAGGAACCACGACACGGGCTTGGGCTGAGCCACTGCCGGAAACGACCACCATCCGCCTCGCGAAGATCAGCGGCATCTGCATTGCGCCACAGTACGTCGCCGAGGAGCTGCTGCGTTTGGAGGGGTTCACAGACGTCCGCTATGTCACTTCAGAACCAGGCTACGGCACGTCTGAGATGATCGCGCGCGGTGAGGTGGATTTCAGTTTGAATTTCGCTGCGCCCCTTGCCGTTGCGATCGATGCAGGTGACCCAATCATGGTGCTGGCGGGCGTGCATCCTGGGTGCTTCGAACTGTTCGGAAACGAAAGCATTCGGAGTATGAGAGATCTGAAGGGCAAAACTGTAGGCGTACAGGGCCTAGGATCAACGCCGCACGTGTTTTTGACCAGCATGGCTGCATACGTCGGGCTCGACCCACAAAAGGACATCCGCTGGGTGACCGATCCAGCCGTCAGGCCGATGGAGCTTTTCATCAAAGGAAAAGTTGATGCGTTCCTCGGCTTTCCACCCGAGCCCCAGGAACTGCACGCCCGCAACATCGGCCACGTAGTCGTAAATAGCGCGATAGATCGTCCCTGGTCGCAGTACTTTTGCTGCATGCTGGCGGGCAATGCGGAGTTTGTTCGGAACAACCCTGTCGCCACCAAACGCGTGTTGCGCGCCATTCTCAAGGCGGCAGACCTATGCGTCGCCGAGCCATGGCGCATCGCGCGACAGATCGTCGATGGCGGGTTCGCCGCCAACTATGATTATGCCCTGCAGACGATGAGCGAGGTGCCTTACGGAAAATGGCGCGAATACGATCCTGAGGACACGATTCGGTTTTACGCCTTGCGGCTGCATGAGTCCGGCATGATCAAGTCGAGTCCGCACGAAATCATCGCCAACGGTACCGATTGGCGATCCCTCAGCGAGGTGAAACGCGAGCTGAAGACATGAGCAGGTGGCTAGCGCAGATTGTGATGTTGATTTTGCTAGCCGGACCAGGGCAGGCGCATGATGCATCGCACGATCAGCGCTTGCCGACTATCGGAGCGGCGGCAGACTTTACGCTGACATCACAGAGGGGGGTACCTGTCTCACTCCGCGAATTTCGCGGCAAAGTGGTCGCCATTGCGTTCATCTTCGCCTCCTGTACCGATATTTGCCCGATGCTGACCGACAACATGGCGCGTGTGAAGGACGCACTTGGTCCGACGTTCGGGGCACAGATCAATTTTGTTTCGATCACCGTAGACCCGGAAAGGGATACGCCCGAAGTGCTGAAACAATACGCGCAAAATTTCGATGCCGATGTGAAGGGCTGGGTGTTTCTTACCGGCGATCCGGCAACGGTCCATGAGATCGGTCGGAAGTATGGCATCATTGCGATGAAGACAGCGAACGGCGACGTCGACCATACTCTGCTGACGTCTCTCGTGGACCGCAACGGCAGCTTGCGCGTGCAGTATATGGGCGCCAGCTTTGATCCGGAGGAGTTCCGAAGTGATCTTCTCAGCCTCGTGGATGAATCCCGGTAACGTCGCGAGTTGGCTCGTCGGCTGCGTGGCGCAGTTGCCGGCGCGCGTCCAAACAAAGCTTTTGGTCGCATTCCTGTCGATCGTCGGAATGCTGATCGTGCTCGGGGGAGTCGAATTGCGCGTGTTGAGCGGGGTCAACGACCAGACGACCGAGCTAATCAAGTTGCAGCGCAGGATTGCAGCCTATCGCCAAGTCCAGCACGACACAACGAACCAACTCTACAGCATCGCGACCGCACTTTTGCTGCAAGACAAAAGGATGCTGGATGCAGCGCTACGCCAGCTCAGCCAGTTCGGATACGACCTCGACCGCATGGCGTTCGTCGCCGAAAGTGAAGTGGAACTGCTCGGCGAGGTCCGGCTGGAGTATGACCGGTTTACGGCTGGCGTAACGCGTGTCGCGGAGCTCATTCGCACCGGCCGCACAGACGAAGCGCGCAAAGTTCAAGTCGACCAGATCATGCCGTCGGCCGATCGGCTCGAACGGCTGACGAACCAGCTCGTCAATATGGCCGAGGCCGACATGGTGACATCCATCGATGCGACGGAAGGAGCCTACAAAACCTCGCGGCTGGTCGTGGTCTCCTTTATTCTGGGCAGTATTCTGTTGGCACTGGGTCTCGGCTACGTCATCTCCTGGTCGTTGATAGAGCCGGTCAAGAAGATCGAAACGCGTCTGCGTCAGATAGCCGCCGGCGACTTTGCCCAGCAGGTCGCGATCGGCAATCGGGACGAGCTTGGAGTGCTCGCCGACAATGTCAACCAGACCTCTGCCCAGCTCGGGCACCTGTACCAGGAAATTGAAAGCCGCAACCGAGAGCTGACTGAATCGCTTGAGCAGCAGATGGCAACTAGCGGAATCCTGCGCACCATCGCTGCCTCCCCGACGGACATTCAGCCCGTCCTGAATGCCGTTGCCGAGAGCGCGGCAAAGCTCTGCGACGCCTACGACGCGGCCATACTTCTTAAAGACGGTGAGTCACTGGCATGGAGAGCGCATTATGGTTCAATCCCGATCGACTTCGCCAGCTGGCCGATCAGTCGCGACTGGGTGTCCGGTCGCGCCTTTGTCGACGGGCAGACCGTGCATGTAGACGACCTCACCGCCAGGGGCGATGATTTCCCTGCGGGCCGAGAAATGGCGATGCGGCTTGGCCATCGGACCACCCTCGCCGCCCCGCTCCTGCGGGAAGAAGAAGCCATCGGAACTCTGACGATCCGCCGGGTCGAGGTTCGGCCCTTCAACCGCAAGCAGATTGAACTGCTCACCACCTTCGCCGACCAAGCGGTGATCGCGATTGAGAACGTGCGTCTGTTCCAGGAGGTCCAAGCGCGCACAGCCGAACTCGCACGTTCTGTCGCCGAGTTGGAGGCGCTCGGAGAAGTCACCAAGGCGGTCAATTCGACGCTTGATCTCGACACGGTGCTGCAGACAATCGTAGCGAAAGCCGTGCACCTATCCGACACGGATGCGGGCACCATCTATGTGTTCAGTAGCAGCAGGCAACAATTCCGCCCGCGTGCAACTTATGGGATGAGCGAGGAGCTGGTTGCCGCCATCTCTGGGCAGACCATTGGGTTGAAGGATCCGGGGATCGGTGACGCAGCACGGCGCCGCGAGCCTGTGCAGGTTCCCGAACTCGGCGAAGAAACCCCCACTCAGAAAATCATCCGCGAAGCCGGATATCGCGGCGTGCTGATTGTGCCATTGCTCAGGCCGGACAAGATTGTTGGCGCTCTCGTCGTCAGGCGCCGTGAACCCGGAGAATTCGACGAAAAGGTTGTCCACCTGATGGAAACCTTTGCCGCACAGTCGGTCCTAGCCATTCAGAACGCCAAGCTGTTCCGCGAGATAGAGGATAAAGGTCGAGAGCTAGAGGCGGCGAGCCGCCATAAGTCTCAGTTCCTCGCGAACATGAGCCACGAACTGAGGACACCGCTTAATTCGGTTCTGGGCTTCACGGAGCTGCTGGTTGACGGCATTTACGGTGAGCTTCCGGACAGGGCAAGGGCGACAGTGGCGCGGGTGCAGGCCAACGGCCGGCACCTATTAGGCCTCATCAACGACGTGCTCGATCTTTCGAAGATCGAGGCCGGGCAGTTAACACTGGCGCTGGACGACTATTCCCTTGGGCAGATCGTACGAACCGTGGCCGCCGCTGTCGAACCGCTAGCGCGGGAGAAAGGCCTCGCGTTCACCACGTCAGTCGCAGAGAATCTTCCCACGGGCCGCGGTGACGAGCGCCGTCTGACCCAGGTCCTGCTGAACATTGCCGGCAATGCTATCAAGTTCACCGAAGCGGGCTCCGTCGACATTCTGGCCGGGGCAACCGATGGCCACTTCGAGATCGCCGTGCGGGACACTGGGCCAGGTATCGCGCCAGAAGACCAAACTCTCATCTTTGAGGAATTCCAGCAGGTTGACAACAGCAGCACCAGGCAAAAGGGCGGAACGGGTCTCGGTCTGGCAATCTCGAAACGCTTTGTCGAAATGCACGGCGGAACAATCACCGTGGAGTCAGCGCCCGGTGCCGGTGCGACATTCCGCATGACGATACCAATCGATGCAGAGGAGCGCTCTGAAGCGGCATGAGCAAAAGGATTCTGATGGTGGAAGACACCGAAGACAACAGACAGATCGTGCGCGACCTCATCGCTACCACTGAATACGAATTGATCGAGGCCGCGGATGGTGTCGCCGGCGTGACGGCGGCGGCGGCGCAGAAGCCGGACTTGATCCTTATGGACATCCAACTGCCCGTAATGGACGGGTACGAAGCGACTCGCCACATCAAGTCCAATCCGGCACTCCGGCACATACCGATCATTGCCGTCACCTCCTACGCATTGTCGGGTGATGAGGCGAAAGCCCTGGCTGCGGGATGTGACGGATACGTCACCAAGCCGTTCAGCCCGCGCCAGCTTCTGGCAAAGATCCGGGAATTCCTGTCCTGAGGGAAGCCACACAATGCACGATCCACCCCTCATTCTCGCCGTCGACGACACGCCGGAAAATCTCGAAATCCTGCAGATGCGCCTCAAGGCGTGTGGCTACGAAGTGGCCACCGCCGCAGACGGTGAAGAGGGCCTCGCCAAGGTACACGACCTTAAGCCTGATCTCATCCTTCTCGACGTCATGATGCCGAAGCTCGACGGTATCAGCCTCGTGCGCCTGCTCAAGCAGGACGTTTCGCTTCGATCGATTCCTATCATCCTCGTAACGGCAAAAGCCGACACGCGTGATGTCGTCGAGGGACTGGACGCGGGAGCTGATGACTATCTGACCAAGCCGTTCGAGCATCGGGCGCTGCTGGCGCGCGTCCGTTCAATGCTACGGCAGAAGACTCTTCACGACACTGTCGAAGAGCAAACGCGGAGCCTTCAGGACCAGGCTGCACGGTTAGCAGTATGGAATCGATCCCTCGAACAGAAAGTGGCGGAGCAGGTCACCGCGATCGAGCGGATGGCTCGGCTCAGACGGTTTTTGCCCGCTCAGGTCGCCGATCTCATTGTTGCGGCCGAGAATGGCGACGCGCTTCTCCAAAGTCACCGCCGCGAAGTGACGGTCGTTTTCTGCGATCTGCGCGGCTTCACGGCCTTCTCCGAGACCGCAGAACCGGAAGAGGTTATGACGGTCCTTCGAGAGTATCATGCATGTCTTGGCAACCAAATCGTCCGGCACGAGGGAACTTTGGAGCGCTTTGTCGGCGACGGCGTCGTTGTTTTCTTCAACGATCCGCTGCCCTGTGCTGACCACACTGAGCGGGCAGTCTCGATGGCCACAGCGATGCGTGATGCCATCGATGAGCATTCAGAGCGGTGGCGCAAACGGGACTATGTGCTTGGCTTCGGCATCGGCATTGCGCGAGGTCATGCGACCATCGGTCGGATCGGCTTCGACCAGCGCTCGGACTATGCTGTCATCGGCACCGTCACGAATCACGCGGCTCGATTGTGCGAGGAAGCCAAGTCCCGTCAGATACTCGTCAGTCAACGCGTTTTTGCAGCCGTGGAATCGTTGATCGAGGCTGTTCCTGTCGGCGATTTACACCTGAAAGGACTTCACCGGCCAATGCCTGCCTACGCAATTGTTCGGTGGCTTGGATCGTCACGGTGAACCGTGCAGGGAAATATTCCGGAACCCGACTATCGCCGAAATAGATAACCATGTTGCCCGCTGGCTCAACAATTTCGGACAGCGTGCTGTATTGCTGGTTCCGCGATCTAGAAAGCCGCGGACACCATTCAGAGGTAAAGAATCAGTCGAACGATGACGATTTACTGATTTCGCATTCATGCCAAGCTGACCCGCGAGGTTTCACGTCGATGCCAAGCTGGCTTCACAGGACGGTCGCCGGCCACTCCGAAATATCCAGCAAAAACAATCAATCTGATTTTACGCTGATGCCAAACGCGAGATTTCTGATTGTCCATACCGAAGACATAGGTAACGGAGCGTGGTAAGCCCGCGAAGGTTTGATCCTAGGGCCGGTGATTTTGAAGATTCTTCGCCTTAGGTTTGAACCTAACGTTCTCAGGCTATCGGCGCGTGCGCTTGCCGCATGGTATTAGGCGACACCCTCATCAC
Source organism: Rhizobium sp. LjRoot258 (assembly GCF_964254185.1). Taxonomy (NCBI): domain Bacteria; kingdom Pseudomonadati; phylum Pseudomonadota; class Alphaproteobacteria; order Hyphomicrobiales; family Rhizobiaceae; genus Rhizobium; species Rhizobium sp. LjRoot258. The sequence goes on from NZ_CAXUST020000001.1 coordinate 2,628,172, forward strand.
AGTCGTCGGCGACCAAGCTATTTTTTTAGCATCGCGAGTTCGTCACGGTACGCATTCACCATGCGTTCTAGCTTTTGCTCGCGAAACGGCTTCTCCTCGCGGATAAATGCAATCATTTCCTCAACGTCGTCGCCGCCACCAGGCGCTTCGCCAAGTGGCATGAGACGTCGTCTGCGCAGCTTTTGCGACCAATAGCGGATTTCGCGCTCCGCGGGGGGATAGGAGACACCCAGCCGATATAGGCGGTTCTCCGTCGTCGCCCAATGGGCGGGACTCCCTGTGTCCATCTGCAAGACGGGAGACGTATGACCGTGATCGCCATCGTCAATTTCCGGGTGGCCAAAGAACCAGCCGTAGAGCCACGGCCGGCTATTCGACGGGCTCTCAAGCACCCATCCCTGAAGGAGGGGCGCGGCCGCTAGCTCGGCTTCTGTCGGGACCTTATTCACTGCCATCCATCCTTCCATGCAGCTCGGTTGGGTGCTGTCACTCTCATTCCTGATTCAGATTACCCCATCGACGGTAAGGTTAGGCGTTGGAGCGGCCCCTTCAATCGATACCGGAGGTGCGATCGGAAAAACTAAAGTCGGAGAGATGCGGCCGCCGTCATCAGTAGATGACATACTGTTAGCTCAGACTGCATCTTCGCTTACTCGTTCGAATTGAGTTCCACGATGACCTGTAAGGCAGATAGTCCTTTCCACCTCGACGTCAGGAACACTGCCGTCAGGAGCCGTCGCTTCGAGCCCCATCCTTCCCATCCAATTCGACGGATATGACGGGGCGGCTCGTCCGGCAGGCGAGCTATAGTGGGCAATGGCCTTATCTTTCGCGGACTGACGCAACGAAAACCATCTTTGGGTTCGAGATCATCTTGCCCTCTTGTCGCTAGCTTGCCGTGTGATGGCAGATCAGAAATTTAGGCGGGCCAGCAATGGGCAGTGATCGGAGATCGCCAGCACCTGATCGGTGCCATCGTCTTTCTGCCGAGTTGCACCCAGTCTGCGGATCGTGACGTGTTCAGCGGGGGCGCTCGCCTCAAGGCCGGGGCCAATTAAAATGTGATCGAGGCCGACGGGGTTCCGGCAGCCAAGATAGTTCTGGGAAGCAAGGAGTGCGCTCTCCGCGGTATCGAGGTCACGAAGTTCAGAAATGGTGCAAAGAGCCGTTCCTATCTCATTGGTTTGGCAACGCTCATCCACAATTTTCAAGACGCTCGCCGCCGGCTGGCCATCTGACACCTCCTCTAGCAGAGCGGGATAGGACGCCTGCCGACCGCGGACCCGTCGCAGCGCTTCCATCCGTTCGCACAGGTGCTTGATCTCTGAGTTCGTGCCATAGATTGCGGTTGAAGTCTCCGAGCAGAACGATCTTTGCGCCATCCGATGTTTCGCGCTCGACCCAGCTTTCGATCGGGTCAATCTGCTGCTGTAGCGTCTTGCAGTCGTCGCTTCCGCCCTCAAGCTTGCCGTTGTCGAATGGCGAGACACAACTTGATTTCAGATGAACGTCGAGAATGCGCAAGGTGCCGCCGCCGACGTTCAACGTCAGCGAAAGACCTGGCCGAGGCCGCTTGTTGTCCGGGTTCGCCGGTAGGCTCAATGCATCTTCCACGTTGCATGAGACCTTGGTTCCCAGCGACTTTTTCCAGGCGATAACCAAGCGTTGGACCTTGTATCCTGTAAAACCACAAAGATCATACTCCGCGCCCCCGCCCGGAAGGATCTCCTTCACGGCCTGTTCGCCGCTGACTTCCTGAAACGCGATAACGTCGGCCGGTATCGAGCGAGAAATGAAATTGGCGATCTGTTCCTGCCGCTTTTTGTAGGCGTCCATTTTTACCCGAACGACGCCGCGGTAAAAGTACACGTTGCACACCGGAAGGCTCGATGTGTCCCAGTTTTCGATGTCGAAGGTATTTGGGACGTCCCATCCCTCTGTAGCGTCGGATGCGTTCGATGGAACCCATCGTCCGCTGCCGCTGTCTTCAATGTATTTCGCTCCACAGGCGTCAATCCATCGCTGGACTGTGGCGACGTCCATGTGCCAGCCGAGGTTCCATGTCGCGATGGCTATCTGACGGGCGGAAAGACTGGATGAAATGAGGACAAGTGTGAGCGCTGCAACCAACATCCTGAGCATGACATTCCCCTCGCTCGATGGTTGATTGCACAACTAAAATACACTCCGCGACATTTCGCAACTTCCCGCTTGCGACGGTCGATGCGGACACCCGGCCGCAATGTGCAGATAGGGAACAAAGATGTCCGGTATTCCTAAGAAACATTCAGCCGGATGTTGGCGCGGGCTGTAGGGTATACCCGAACGATTTTGCTCTTCGCTCGAGATTGGTGAGGACGCGTCGACGGTAATTCTCCTCGTAGTGGGAGGCTCCCGGATCGTTGTATTCCATACCGTGCCGCAGGGTATTGTAGAACAAGACGGCGATTTTGCGGGCCGTGGCAGTGACCGCCTTGGCCTTGCCGACGCGTGCCGACAGACGCCGATAGAATGCCCCCAACGCGGTCTGAGTGCGTCCAACCGCAACCGCGGCAAGTCGCAGTAGCGCCGCGGCCCGGCTACCAGATCGTCGGGTCCGTGACGACAACACTTTGCCGCCGGAGATTTTGTTGCTTGGGGAGAGGCACAGCCAGGAGGTGAAGTGCTTGGCATTCGGCCAGGCCGAGAGGTTGGTCCCGCACTCTCCGACCAATTTGAGCGTCAGATAAGGCCCGAGCCCGTGAATCTGAGTGACATCGCAGCCGAGCAAGCCGTACAGGGCGGCGCGAACATCGAAGGCTGGGTCATTGGATTGCTTCTGCGTTGTCCGCACGGTCGGCGGTTTTCCTACAGGGGTGGACGAGGCCTTCCGCAGCCGTTTCAACACAGCCTCGATGCGCACGTCGCAGAGCGCCACTTTGGCTTGGTAGACGTCGTACAACTCCAGCGCCTGGGTCAGGGCAAAGATGTGCTCTTCGCGATCATTGCCGACGAGCGCTTGACGGATCGTCTCCGCAGACGCATGGCAGCGTGGGTCGCGATAGGACGCCAGAACCATCGGGTCGCGCTCACCGGCCACAATCGCACGGATGATGGCCATGCCGGTGACACCGGTGATGTCTGCCACCACGTGGTGGAGCTGCAGATTCATTTGCGTCAGAGCTTTTTGCATGTGCTGGATGTGCGAGGCAGCGTAATCCAGCAAACGTTCACGCTGGCGTAGATAGGCGCGCATGACCGCAACTTCGCCCTTCAGCCGGAAGCTGGCCCTGAGCAATCCATATTCATGCAAACGCTGCAGCCATTGGGCGTCGCTAATATCGGTCTTGCGGCCTGGCACGTGCTTGGCATCACGGGCGTTGACCACTATGACCTCAAAGCCACGCTGATCGAGTATCTCGAAGACCGGAATCCAGTAGACCCCCGTGGACTCCATCGCGACCGTGCGCACGCCACACTTCGTGAGCCAGTCCGCCAACCGATGCAGATCGCCGGTGAAGGTTCCAAAACTGCGCACCGGCTCGGAAGCTTGGTCGGGGCCCACTGCGGCCACGTGCATCGTCGCCCCGATGTCGATTGCAGCAGCATTCAAGTGAGTAGGGGAAATATCCCGCTTGCTGCGAGACTTCTTTGTTCCAGCCATGGCAGGCTCTCCTATTCTCATGTCGAATGGAGAGGCTGGGCTGTGCCAAAGAATCAAATTCCTAAACGGGATCGCCGTAAACGGCGTCACCACTCTCAAGCGCGCAGCAGCCCATGGACCACGTTATGTATCGGGGTTAGACACCACCAAAATTCCGACGGCCTCTCCTCTCCAGCGCCCACTCTAGCACACCGTTTCTATCCGCCGCAGGCGGGACCCCGACCCGCGAATGGTTATAGAGCAACTGCCGGCAACGATTGTATCCGCTCCGTAGGCGTCGGGACTGGGACGAGAGAACGCGGATCAGCGGCAACCGGTGGCCGCGACCGGGCTAAGCTTTTCGCTCCCTCGGCTGATAGCCAGCGCCGGCCATGTCCCTGACGGGTCGCAAATTTGGGTGTCCCAAGCCGCAACGCATTATCGTCAGGTGTGTGCCCGGTCGATACGAAACGCTTTGCCCCCCGGTGGGCCGTGCAAATCACGTTCAGGCGCATCGGGCTTATTGACAGGCAGCGCAAAGACAAACCTTGCACCGATCGGGTTGCCTTGTTCAACCCAGAGCCGGCCATGGTGGGATTCGACGATCGACCGGCAAATTGCCAAACCCATGCCCAAGCCTTCGTTCCTGGTCGTGTAAAACGGTTGGAATATCATCTCAGGCGACTCGACGCCCGGACCAGTATCGCTGATCTCGACCTGCACCATTTCGCCGGCACGATTGGCTCGTATTCCAAGAATTCTATTGTCGATGACAGCTTCCATCGCCTGCATAGCGTTGCGGATCAAGTTGATCAAAACCTGTTGAATCTGCACGCGATCAAATGCAAAGAGCGGCAGGTCGTCGTCCATCTCCACGTCAATTCGAACGCCACGACGCGCGGTTTCCTCAGCCAGAAGACCACATGTCTCATCGATAACGGTGCTGAGGGCAGCCGTCGTCCTTCCATCGACCGAATGCTTGAACAAGGCGCGGATCCGCGTCACCACGTCGCTGGCGTGCTTCGCAGCGCCTTGGATGCGCTCCGCAGCCTGCTGCGCTCGCTCTATGTTTGGAGGATCCATTGAGAGCCAACGCCGGCATGTGTCCGACATAATCGATACAGAGGTCAATGGTTGAGCCACTTCATGGGCAATTGATGCAGAGAGTTCAGCAAGGGTTGCGGCCTGGCTGGCGCGCGCGATGTTGGCCTGGGCAAGGCTCAGGGCTTCCTGCATTCGCACGTCGCCATCAACGTCAATCGCAAGCCCAAACCATTCAACGATCGCCCCATTCAGGTTCCGTCGCGGCTCGAACCTAGTATCCCCCCACCGAAAAGCGCCATCCACAGCACGCCGGCGATATCGCACCATAAAGGCATCTCCAGTCCGTAAGCCCTGTGTGACTGTTCTTCGCAGTCTTTCGACATCTTCGGGATGAGTTAGCGTCAAGGTGGCGGCAAAGAAATCTTCGAACGTCATGTCCGGGACTCCGAGCATCTCGACGGTCCTTTTGTTGGCGTGAGTGATTTCTCCGGTTGCGCTCCAACTCACAATGTTTATTGGCAATGCGTCGACCACTCGTTGAAGATGGCGCTCGGTCAGTTGCCTCGCCTCCTCAGCACAGATATGATCGTCGATATCAAGGCACATGCCGTCCCAATGCACGACACGGCCATCCTGACCTTCCATCGGCTCGGCGCGAACAGACATCCAACGAAAAACTCCGTCGGCACGCCGCAGTCGATTGCGACCCCAAAAGCTCCGTCCCGTGGCCAGACTTTCGCCAAGTGCGGCCCGAAAGCCGTCTGCGTCGTCGGGATGGACTGCGCGATCGATTATCACATCAAGTCGTGGCTTGTCAGGTTCATCCGCTTCCGCGACGTCCCATCCCAGGTAGTCGACCAGCCGTTTGTTGAAAAACGTCGGTTCGCCATCGGCGCTCAATCGCCATAGATGGCATGGAACCACGTCAACGAGGTGTGAAAGGCAATCCTCTCGTTCCTGCAGCGCCGCTGCAGTCTTCCGATAGACGTCAATGTCGATTAATGCGCCATACATACCTGCTACCCACCTTCGGTCATGAACGGTTTGTTGTTTAGGTGTTCATGAAATACTGCGTTGTGTATTAGTTATTCATGAAACGATGTCTTCGCTACGGGTTGACGATGGAGCGGCCTTGGTGCGCGGATCGGGCGCTTTTCGGACGCGGGTCTTTGATGCAATCGTCCAGGCTGCGCCTTGCGACGGACGGATCTCGGACTGCATATGCCAGCATTCTGTTGAGCGCTGCGCAGCCGATGGCGGCCTCCGTCTGTTATCCGAGGATCGCCCCGCAGGCGGCGTCCGATGATCGACTTGCCACTTCATCCGAGAGGTCGTGGATATAGAGGGCGAGCGCCCTCGAGTCTACGCTCCTTCATGGCAGACTCTTTACCACTGAGAGCACAGTTGCCCTATTCCTCAGGTGTAGCCATCCCTCTCCCTTGACCGGATCGACCGCCAACGCGCTTCACCATAGGGTCCCCGACATCGCGACTAGCGGAGCCGACTCGGGCGGTGATGTCCGCGAAAAACGCCTCTATATCTCTTCATGTCGTCCAGATCCTCGAGTCCGACACTGATCCTAAAGACCAAATCCTCGTCGTTACATTGGGTGGCGCTTCGGTTCTGCTTCACCGGCATAGGAGCAATAGGACTACGTGTCCCGTCCCAGGAGGCGCCGATGGCGAAGGTTTCAACACATCGAGGGCTGGTGCCGCATGACGGGAGGCTTCAGGCGTCAAGACCACGCTGAACACGCTGCTGTCCCCAGAGCATCGCGCTTCCAGATTTCCGGAGCTCGGCTGCCCGTATCAGGGATTTCCGATCGCGGCCACCGCTTTCCAGGGCAGATACCTCACCGAGCCGACGTTTCATGATCAAGCTGGAGGAGTCCCTCTTGAACGCGCGTCGCATCCAGCGTGCAATAAAGACCCGAATGACTTGAGTTGCATTACCGGGGCGTCCACACACATCCTGATCAATAACCGAGCTGGCTTCGACAGGATCGATCCGCCTTCGGACATATTTGCTTTGCTATGAAACGGAGCTACAACGGCATCTGTCAAAGTTCGCGCGGAGGTCCACTCCATCCACGCCATCGTGCGCTCCGATGGCGATTATCCGGGTCAGTGGCTCTTTGCCATTCCATTCGTGCCCGACTGCGATGTCAACTCGCTTGCCGACAACCTGAAGAATGACCCGTCGGCCCGGTTCTTCGGCCGTATGCACCACGCCTTTGCATCGGTACACGCTGGCCGGAAGCTTGCGCGCCGCTTCCCGCAGAGCTTCCAGGGAAAGTGGTGCGTCGGTCTCGTAGCTCCATGTCTTGAAGGCTTGCCAATGGTCATGCCGATGGCCGTGAGCGCTATGCTCACAATCATGTCCATCACAGTCGTGAGGATGGCTGCTCTGGTCATGGGAAGAGGTGTCATCGAGGCGGGAGGGGTCGAACCGACCCACCGACAGCAGGATTTCCAGAGGCACGTTGCCGCGGGATGCCTGGACGAGCCGGTAGCGGTGGAACCGATCGTCGAGCCATGCCTTGATCCGCTCGATCTCCTCCGGGGTGACGAGATCGACTTTGTTGAGGATGAGCATGTCTGCGAACGCCACTTGGCGGAGCTTTAGTTCCATCATCTCCGGTGCAGCAAATATCTGCTCCGCGTCCACGACGCACATGATACTGTCCAGCCTGATGCGGTCGCGCATCTCTTCGTTCATGAAAGTGAGTGCGATTCCGGAAGGATCGGCCACTCCGCTGGCCTCGAGCAGGATGTATTCGGGCTTTTCAGGACGAGCCATCACCTGCGTCACTGCAGCGACCAGATCCTCGCGGATGTTGCAGCAGACACAGCCGTTGGCGAGATTGATGACATCCCCGTCACTTTCAATGCCGACAACCAGCTCGGCGTCGATGTTGATCGAACCGAAATCGTTCACCAGCACCGCGACCCGAAGGCCGTGACCGCCGTTAAGAATGCGGTTCAGCAGCGTCGTCTTGCCTGCTCCGAGAAAGCCGGTGAGGACGGTCAACGGCACCGCCTGCGCGGCAGATTGTCGGGTCGCGGCGAAGAACGACGCCGTTTCGGTATCGCCAGGCGGGAAGGTGATGTCGCGATCCATCGCCACTACTTCCTTCCTTCAATAGCGTCGATGACGGCCTGGATTTGCGCAGCCTTTTCCGACAGCTTGGTCTGTGCCTGCTTTGCCTTCACGAGGGCCATTTCACGGACATCGATGGTGTAGTCCCTCGGGTAATCCTTCTTCGGTTCGCGATACACGTCCGGTGGGTAATATTTCTTCGGGTCGATGTCCCCGTTGAGAGTTTCCGGCTCCAATTGGTCAGCAAGCGGATTTCGAGGATTGGGAAATGTGACCTTCAGATTTGTCGGGGTCAGGTCGAACAGTTCGACCGCCTCTGCGGGGCTTGGGCGTGCCATGTTGCCGGCATCTGGAATTGCTGCCTTGCGGGTCCAAATTGCATCCTTGGTGACATTGACGACCACGACGTCTGGCGCGCCGAACTGGAACAATCCGCTGTAGTGAACGCGGATCCCAGCCGTGATCTCCGGGATCAACTCCTCGTCGTAAGTCGTATGGGTGACCATCGCGAGGCGCGGCTGGATCTTGTCGAACATATAGCCCACCGCGTAGTGGGGGCTGTGAGCCTGGTCGATTGTCGTGCTCATGATGACGGGCGGCATGCCCATTTTCATCGCCTGGAGATTGGCCGTGTCCGGCTGCACCTCGGTCACAAATACGTCCACCCCCTTCGCCAATTCCAAAGAGCGTTCGTCCGGTCGACCGTCGCCGGTCCAGACGAACGATAACCCGTTCCAGTCGAGCCTGTAGGCCGAGGCGCCGTCCTTGGTGTGCGATCGCCGCCAGTGGCGGATGGTCACGTCGTTCTTGTCGTAGCAGACACCGTTGTCGTCCCGGAAATCGAACTCGTTGACCTCGACCTCGTAGCCGTCGCCGATCGGGCAAGCGTTGAAGGAGTCGGTATGCCAACGTGTCATCATCTTCATGCCCTCGATCATCGTCTTGATGCCGTCCTCGGGCGTGCGGCCAGATGGACCATGCACGCGAAGCGGCTTCCATCGCCCCATCCACGGGGCGAAGGCGAATAGATACGGCAGGTCCGCGTAGTGATCCACGTGAAGGTGGGTGAAGAAGATGTCGTTGACGACCGACAACGGCACGGCCATCGCTATGATGTTGCGCACGCAGCCGGAGCCAAAATCGAAGAAGAACCGCTTCCCGTTTCCGAGCTCCACCATGATGCAGGTGCCGGCCTGTGCGCGCGTGACCGGGATCGGCGTACTGCCGATGAAGGAAATCCGCATCTCGTCGGGTCCGAGCTGTTCCTGGCCCGGATAGTAAACGTTGTTGCTCACTAGGCTCGGCGTGGGCCGGTAGTAGGGTGGAAGCGTGATCCCGCCGCTCGGCACCCCGCCATAAGGGTTTTTCGCCTGGGCTGCGGCTGGTGTCTCTTCAGCCGTTTGCGCCGAGGACATGGTCGCCGTTGACAGAGCCGCGGCTCCGGCCAGTCCTGCTGCCTTGAGCGCCTCGCGGCGACTTATCAGCCGCTGATCGGCGCCAGCTTCATCATTTATGATGATTTCTTCTGTTGATTCCGGTTTCATGGCGCGTTTACCTCACCGATGGAAGCCCTCCGGGCGGTTCTAAAACCTCAGCCTCGAGGCCGCACCTAGCAGTAGTACACACCGACCGCGCAGCGGCGCACCGTGCGCCGTGCCACCCCAGCGACGCTGACCGGGGTAAGTGGTCGTCCAACCCTCGCCTCGGCGGTCGTCACAAAACTATGCATGCCCGGAATTGAAAGCTCGGATCCCAGTTCCAATCCGACCAACGCGACGATCCCGGTCAGCAGGGCGATTTTGAGTTTCGTCGACACGTTCATTTGGTGTCTCCTACGACAAAGTTAGCTGGAAGCTCATCGATATCGATAAGTTGCTTCGGGTCGTCGACCTTCTTGGCGTCCGTAGGGGCCTTGAAGCTGAAATCCTGCGCGTTCAGTTCCGTGCTGCTCTTCCAGTCGCTGATCTGGACGCTGTACTGCGGTCCTTGGTCTACTTGTGTGGAAGTAATGACATATCTGCAGGGATGAGGGTGCTCGCCTTGTGCGATCCATATCTGCCAGTCGACTTCCTTGGCCCGAAACGCGAGATGATCGCATTCCGTGCCGCCAATCACGCCACTGCCTAGATCCTTCACATCGACAACGTCGCGCATCAACTCGTCGTAGACGTTCGACTGGAGTAGATCAGCGCCCGGCACGGGCAGGTGGTGCTTGGTTCTCAACTCCTCGATCAGATTGTCAATCGAACCGGGCACTTCGAACTGAGCGTAGAGATTGCTGTCCTTGCTAAACAGTGTCAGCGTCTTTCCGTCGAAGGTGATCATGACATTGGCAAAGCCGCCGAACCGGGTGGCGCGGATTTTGTCGGGCCGAGCCATCTCCATCGTGCCGAACTTGCCAGCAGCAGTTTCTGATGTTCCTTGGTGACTACCTCGAGACTGGTGTCGTAGGCGAACGAGACCGACTTTTGATTTGCCATGTAGTCTGACATGGCTTTGACCAAAGCCTTGGCCTCGGTTTCGCCAGCCGCTGCGTGCGAAGGCGTTCCAGACACGATGGTCAGTGCCAGCATCGCGGATGTAAGCGTGGCTGCGAGTTGCATAGCCGTTTGCGCTATCGTCCACATCGAGGTAGCCTCCTTTGAACGTCAGGTATCGGATTCAATTTGTGCAGGCGTCGAAAATGCATCCGTGGCTGAAGCAGAACGACATGGCTCGGACTCCGAGAGGTCTCGACCACATGTCGCTTACGCATCACTGGCAATCACAAACACCGTTCAGCGCGCATATCTTGAGCAATGAGAGGTGACCCAGGCGTGCAGGCGGGCCGATCGAATCCCCGCGGCCTTACTTGCTCCCCATTTGGCCGAAACACCTGTCATATAAGCATATTCTACTATAACGTACTGCGCAAATGCAGCTCCGTCCATAGTGCCTGTTGCCGACACTCCTCGGCCTCGTTTGCGCGGAATGTCTGCTCACAGGGTGAAGCATCTAACAGGTCAAGGCGCGTGGAGCATCGCACCGCGAGCCGCCGACCTAAGGCGCAGGTGAATACCAAATTGGCGACGTATAGGCGCGCTCCTGCATCTCCATTGTAGCCTCCGGCGGTGGCGTGACGCCGAAATACTTGGCGTCGTAGGCGGTCCATCGTGGCGTCGGAATCTCGAGCACGCGGCCATAGTAGAACGCCCGTTGTGCAGGATCGAAATCGGGATCGGTCCAGACCGCGATGAGCTCCGGCGCGCCGATGGTATTGGTCCATGTGGCGCTAGCGACGTCGACCGTGTTGCCGACCGGTGGTATCTTGCCATCAGTGCCCGGCTTGCGATCGCCCGACCAGGCGACGTCATAGACCTGCTCATGAACTGCGCCCGCGGCATCGAGCCATCCCTTGACGATCTGGTATCGGTCGAGATTAGCCCCGATTGGATCCTTCAGCGCGGCGACCAAAAAAGTCGGAGTTTTTCCGGCTGGAGCTGGTCCAATGTCGCCACCCATCGGCACGCCCTTGGCATAGCCCGAAATCGCGGGGCTGCGGGTATTGGCATCACTTTCCTCGTAATCAAAGCCGCCGAAGAAGCGGACCAGCATCCGCGGCCCGGTCGTCGCATAGGTTTCGCGACGCTGCATCGCATCGAAGATCGCCTCGCGCGTGTTTTCGGTCGCCCACACGCCCGCGTAACCTGAGGCCGTCGTCTCCCACCCCATGATGATGCGATCGCCTTGTTTGGCGAACGGATGCGTTGCGCGGTCCGGCCCCGGCTCGCTGCTTGAGGTCTTGCCGAAGAAATTGTCCTCCTCGACCGCCGCCAAGCCGGTATGCGAGTCAGTGGATCCCACCATTCCAAACTTGTAGGGATTGACGCCCAGTTTTTGCTCGAGCTTGAGGCCGTTCTTTAGGGCCGAGCGGGCATATTCGTACTCGAGCATGTCCGACGTCTTGCCGACCGTGAGGTCGAGATTGCCCTTGTCCCATCGCTCGAAATTCGCAAACTCGTCATTCGGCGATAGGAAGGGATGGGTCTCGCCATCGCCCTTGATCTGAGTCGCCTCATAGAGTCGCTCCCACTTGTTGCGGGTTTCCGCATACTCGCGGTCGATCGGAGAATTTGTCCCCGGCTCGATCATCGGGAACATGCGGCCGTTCGACAGATTGCCGTTGTGCGCAATGGCAAGCACGCTGCCGCCGGTCTTGTCCTCATAGGCGGCCATCCACTTCCACAAATCGCGTGGATTGGAGCTTCCAGGCGGCAGAGTAGTGTAAGGAACGACCTGACTCGCCTTGTCGCCATTGTCGCGGAAAATGACGTTGCGGTGGAGATTGTTGCCGCCTGTACCAGAGGTCCATTCGTAGCCGATGAAGGCCGTGAACCGGCCGGGCTCATTTGCCTCCTCCGCCGCCTTGACGGTTTCCTGCCAAGCCCCCCGATATGCCGCGGAATCAGGCGAGTAGAGGATCGGTCCTTTGAATTTGCCAGCACCGAAGGCAGTGATGATATCAATGGCCGCCGCCCCACCCTGGCCGGCCTGCATCATGTCGTACCATTTGCGTCCCAGCGGATCGGCAAGAAGCTCAGGCTTTCCGGCAAACAGGTCGGGGAAGAAGCCCATATTGTCGGAATGATCGGTAACGACGAGGAAGTCGAGCGGTCGCGACAGCTTTGCGGGCTGGCCAGTGGACGATGTGACCTCCTCGCCCTTGGCGAACCGATAGGCGTCCCTTGGTCCCAGCCGCGCGCCAAAGGCGCCCGCGTCCATAGAGAAGGACGTGTGCAGGTGCGTATCGCCGAAGAGCGGCCGCGTCGGGAAATTTCGTCCTGCCCACGGCGAGTAGGGGCGCTTGGCGGGAAAGACCTTGTCGGCGGACTCCTTGTCCATGGAGCCGGAATCCAGCATGGTATCCTGTGCTGCAGCGGGGGATATATCTGTCAGGGCTGCGACAAGGGTGGCGGCCGAAGCAAGCAGCAAAAGGCGATGGGTTTTCATTGTTTCCTCCATGTTGTTCGGTCGGTGCATGCCAAGCCAATTGTTGGGAAACTGCTCATCGGAGACCACCGGACGGAGTGAGCCCGCCCTGGCGGCTCCCGCCTGCATCGGCGCCTGAAAGGTACACTGCGACCGCAAAATGCGAAGCTTCGTCGAGGCGGACGCCGGCATTCAGAATTTCACGCAGCCGGGGCACGAAACGAGCTACCTTCCAGGCGAGCAGGTCATTTGCGACATACCCGGCAAGCTCGGGATGAGCCGCCAGCAAACTGCCATAGGCGTTGACGATCGAGGCGCGCAAGTCGGCGGCCCCGCCCGTTCCCTGTACCGACAGCGCCTTCACAATTTCGAGCAACTCGCCGTTGCTTCGGCCCGGCTCGACGAAATATTCTTCCGCAAGCTGCGTCACCCCGTCCGCGCCCGTCATCTCGATGAGCGCAGTGGCATAAGCAGCGAGGTTGGTTGTTAGCCCATACTTCGCCGCGGTCTTCAGTTTTCCGCGAACGAAGGCGATGTCGTCCGGTCGGTCCGACATGCCGAGCATGAGGATATAGAGCCCATGCCATTCGACATGAAAGATGTCGTTGACGGTTCGATAAATGTCATCTCGCCCCACATTTGTTTTGAGATCGCGCAGCGTTGCGTAGGGCGCGCGCCCGACCTCGAGAAAAGCCAGCTCCGCGAGACTGCGATCTTCGTGCCGAAGGTAACGGGCGAAGAAGATCGTGCGCTCGGCTGGCGTCTTCGCGCCCACATGCCAATCGGCGACCTGGCGCATGACACCTTGATACTCGCCTGCCGCCAAACCCAGGGCCTTCCAGATCCCGCCGGAACGGTTCTGAACGAGAACGACCTGGACAGTCGGATTTAGCCGGAGAGTGCGGGCAGTCGTCGAGTCGAGGAACAGAGGGATCGCGCTGCCGTCGTAACGTCCCTTGAATGTTTCCAGCACCACGTAGGAGAAAGGCTTCGCCGGATTCTCGCGGGCGAAAACCGCCGTATCACTTCCAATGACCTGATCGGCATTCGTCATTTGAGGATAGGGCAAGCAGAGCACGCAGGCGTGAGCGGGCGTCGCGACGACGAGAAACGCAGCAGCAATCATAGGCATCAGCCAAGCCAGGACGGCGCTCGTTGGTCCGCGAGCTGCGATGAACGCGAATGAGATGTCCATGTGCCATCCTCCCTGGCGATCTTAAAACGCCGCAACCCTTTCGATGACCCAGAACATAGCGATCGTGCCGATGGCGTATGGCGGCACGAGTTCGAGCCAGGCGGGCAAAGGCCGCTTGGCCGATCGGATGAGTGCGACAAGTGCAAGCACTGCTCCGACGAAAAGAAGCTGACCGATCTCCACCCCGACGTTGAAAAACAGCAAGGCCAGTGGAATCTGTCCCGCCGGCAATCCGATCGCACTCAGGGAACCGGCAAAGCCGAAGCCATGGAGAAGCCCGAAGGCGAAAGCCACCATCCAAGGTGCTCGGGCAGAAAGACTTCTGCGCCCCTGTCGAACGTGGACGATCTCCACAGCTACAAACGCGATCGACAATGCGATCGCGGCCTCCACCGGTGGCGGGGGTACATGAACAAGGCCGAGTGTCGCCAGCGCCAGCGTGATGCTATGGGCGACCGTAAAGGCAGTGACGGTCTTTAAAAGCCCCCAGCTCCCTTTCGTGATGATGAGAAGGGAAAGCACGAACAGCAGATGATCGAATCCCAGCAGGATGTGCTCAATCCCGAGCTTGAGATAAGTGGCGGCCACCATCCCGCGGGTTTGTGCCACGGGAATGGTGGCTTCCGGCGCGCCGGGGGTTAGCCGCGCGACCCATGCGCCGCCATCGGCAAACTCGACCCGCACGAGCGCGTCTGTCATGGTGCTCCGCAGCCCTTGGATCAGAACCTTTTGGCCGGTGAGCGGCTCAATGGTCCGCATACGCCAGGTCTGAACCATGGCGTCGCCCGTCGGGCGCGAAATGGTCGGCGTGATGTTCTCAACCTTGCCTGAGAATACCGCAGCAAGCGCCAGCCGCGCGTCGCCACGCATGGGCGTCTTGAGTAGAACGCTGAACTCGTTGGGCACCTCTTCGCGGAGTTCGAGATAGGCAGGACGCACTTCATGTGCGGCGGCAACGACCAGGGACATAAGGCCAATGCCGAGTGTCAACAGCACTAACATTGCGCCGGAGTTCCAGATCCGCCTCATGGCGCTGCTGCCGCGTCAGCGACACGGTTAGTGCCGAGCAATTCCTTCGCGCTAGCGTCGAGTACGACCCCATATTTCTCGCGAAGTCGGGCAAGGTAGTCCCGATTCACGTCTCTCTCTTTCTCACGTCGCCATTCCTGCAGGACCTCGTCGCGAACCTCCTCAAAGGGGGGGTGCTTCGCCGCGCTGGTGTAAGCAATCGAGACAAGATGCAGGCCGTATCCGGATTTGACCGGCTCGCTCCATCGGCCAGGACTAAGGGCGAAAACCGCGCGCGCAAATTCCGGCCCGAACATGTTGGATACGGCCTGCTCGTCGGCGTCGCGGATTTCGGCATCAAACAACAGTCTGTCGCCGACCGTCGCCGCAGGGTCGGTGTCGCCCGACGCCTGTAGCTCGGCGAGCGCCGTCTTCGCATCCGAGAAGGCGTCCTTGCGCAGCGCCGGGTTGAAGAAGATTTGCGTGAAAGACACCCGCGCCCCGCTCTGGAAGCGGGCGGCGTTGGTCTCATAGAATTGCCGAAGCTCCGCTTCCTTTGGCTCGATGAGACCCGAGGTATCCTCGACTAGGAACTTCAGCTTCTGTGCCAGACGGCGACGCACGATCGTGTCGTTCCTGTCGAGACCCATTTCCCGCGCTTCACGGGCGAGCAGCTCCTCGGACACGAGATCGGCGACAAGCCCTTGGAGCTCTTGAGTACTAGGTGCGCGGAGCCATTGGTTGGCCCAGGTCTCCTTCAACCAGCGTACCTCGCCTTCACCGATCCGGACCGGTTCGAGGCCGCTGGCATCGGTCTGTTCGCGCTCCAGCCCCGCGTATCCGGCAAACAAGAGCGCGCCTCCAAGGACGAAGTGGAGCAGCGGTTCCCTGAGGAGGTTCACAGGACATCCTTTCAGATGCAGGAGTGCTCACAAGACATTGTTCAAGGCGGGGTCGCGAATATTCCAACTTGCTGAAACACTGATACTGTTTGCCGTGTTTGGCAAGACGACAACGGCGAACTAAGCAACTTACGGATGAGCCGAACCAAGCGGCTTCAGTAATGGGCGAATGGGATTATTTCACTTCGGCTCAAGGTTGAGGGCAACCGCTTCCGCGTCCAAAGCGGAGTTCGTCTCACCGGCGCGCGGATTTCAGATGGGCAGACGCTGACCGACAGCAAGATCGGTCTCGGTGACAAGATTCATCCGCAACAACCAGCACGGCCGCTGCCGCAGGCAACGCGACCGGACTGACACTCGCCCCGCCCAACTGCGCCAACCAGGCGGGAGGGATGACCGGCACGACAATCACAGACGGTCGTGTTTAAAAACTGCAATGTTAGTCTTCACCAGACGAGCGGAATCAGGCGCCAGCGCACGCGGCGAGCATAATCGTCATAGCCATCGAGACCCGTGCGCAGCGTCTTTTCTTCAATGCCGATCCGGACGCCGAGCAAGAGGGCGAGGATGGGAACCGCCACGAGGCCCCACCACGAGCCGAGCACGAGCGACGTCCCAGCGATGTAGAAAAGCGCGCCGAAGTACATCGGATGGCGGACGATGGCATAAGGGCCTGTCGTGATGACCGCCTGCCCGCGGTCCCTTTGTATTTTCACGACCGGCGCCGCGAAGCTGTTCGTGCGCATGGTCCAGTATATGAGCAAAATCGCCGCCAGGAGTAAGCCGCATCCTGCCCACTGCACGGAAGGTGGCATTATCGACCAGTGCCAGCGCGCAGCATCCGCTGCCATGAGTCCCATCCCTCCAAACATGAGAAGCAGGATCGGGATGAGGACCAGCTTGTCCGCGAGCGGTTGGTCCCTTTGCACGGGCGGCTTCAGGCGCTCCTGAAGCAAGCCGGGATCGACACGCGCCATGTGCAACCCAAATACAACTGAGATGGCGATCATCACGCCCAGATAGAGCCACCCGCCGGTGTAGTCTATCGTCCCGGCAGCACCGAAGATGATCGCGCCCATGAGCCCGAACCAGACGATTGTCTGGGCAAGAAGATTTAGAACGAGGCCCATTTCATGCTTCTCCCGATTGAAGCAAAAGCGCGCGCTTCGTACCTGGGGCATGATGGCGGCGCGACAGCGTGGAGTTCTCTAGCAACCGAGCAACCACGCTTGCGCTGCTCTTGCTGATCCCAAGATCCTCGGTGATCTGGTCGAGGCCGACGGAGTTAGGACAGAGAAGCAGACGCCCATAGAGCCGGGCGGCGACGGGTGGTACGCCCCATGGCGTGAGCAGCCGAGCCACGTCCTCCACGAAGCGCCGCTCGTCCTCGCCGACCTTGTTTGATATATTCGGCATCTGCCGAATATGTAGAAGAACGGGCCGCCGGCAAGCGCGAGCCCAGGATGAGGCCCATGCTTCCATATCTTGCTGCCGTGATCATCGTCATTGGGCTGCCGACACTCTACGTCGCGATGCGGTACCGCGAGTACCGCAAATTCCTTGCCGGCGCGTTCTTCGTCAGCAGCGGGATGCAATTCTACTTCTACTTGGCGAAGATCCCGATCCCGCTGATGTGAACCAGCGCGGTCCAGTCGCCTGAGCTCAGCGCCGTGCGTGGCACGGTCCACTTTGTGCTCTTTCTTATCTGTCTGTATTTCGGATGGTTCTTCCGTGGCAGGCGCCGCGCGGATTAGGCCGGCAGGACGCGATCGTTGCAGCGGCGGCGCTGGCGAGCCTGCACTGCCACTTCAAAAACCCAAGAAAAGTGCGGTATTCGGTAGCAAATGCCACCAACGCCCGCTTTCCACCCGAAGCGGACTTGCATTCCCCGACAACATGCCAGTGACTTAGCTCGCGGCAACATTGGTGATGTGGAGTGGACTGTGAGCGCCTCCCTTTATGAGCCGATCAACGTCTACAAACCTGAAGGGCTCGACATCGGTGTGGTTGACGGTCCGTTTGAGTATCTGACGGTAGCAAGGATAAGACTTCCGTTGCCGTTCACAACGCGGATGACGGTAGTGCGCCTATTGAACGGCGACCTGTTCCTTCACTCCCCCATCAAGTTCGACGCCGCGTTAGCGGAACAGTTGCAGGAACTCGGCCAAGTTCGCCACCTCGTCTCACCCAATCAGTTTCACTACGCGCACATTGTCGAGTGGGCTAAGGCGTATCCGGACGCGGTCACTTGGGCGTCACCGCGAGTGCGGCAGAGAGCCCGTGCGCGACGCATCGATGTGCGCTTTGACCACGACTTGCAGGAAATGCCGCCTCAAGATTGGCAGCGCGACCTGGACCAGGCGCTCTTTCCGGGCGGCTACTTCAAGGAGTTTATTTTCTTCCACCGTTCATCAAGGACGCTGATCCTCACGGACACCATCATCAACCTCGAACTGGACAAGATCGATGAGCCTTGGCGCACGGCGACGAGATTCAGCCGGATGGATTACCCGCACGGGCAAGCCTTTTTTGGCATGCGACTGCCTGTTCTCCTCCAGCGGCAAAAGGCGCAGGCAGTGATAAACAGATTGCGGTCATGGCAACCACGGCGGGTCATTCTCAGCCATGGTCGTTGCTTTGATGCAGATGCTGATGAGATCATCGGAAGAATATTTGGCAAGTCGACCCCTTGAGGGTACCGCGCCGCGCAAGGCCATCTCTCCTTGGGGTTGGCGTGGACTGCGTGGATTGCGGAAAGAAGTCTGACAATCGTAGCGACGAAACTTGGAAAATGGCCGGCGGTTTCGAGACACCGCTCCTTCACCAAAAGAGGAGGGCACTGCAGGTCACGAAGCCTGGTGGCCCACGACCTCCTAGCCCTCTCCGCAGGATCGCGTTTCATACGAAGTTGCGATTATAGGTTAGCGAGTAGATCGGTCCCAATATGTTTGCGCTATTCTGTAGCAGATGCCACCGTGACCGCAGCCGGCACGAAGCGGACGAAACAGGCTCGACAGTCAAGCCTCTTCGACCGTGCGTCAGCAGAGGACCTCACCGCATAGCCTCTGCTATCCGTAGCAAGGCTGAATATATGAACTCCGGATCACTCGGTGCAACGGCGTTTCGGGTCAGCACTTCGGCGTTAGCGACAATCTCGTGGGCCGCACGCAATGCCGACCGCCCGTCCGGCGTAAGTTCGGTAGTTAAGACCCTACCATGTACCGGGTGGGCCGTTCGCTTGATGAGGCCGTCCCGTTCGAGTGTCGCTATGATGGACTGCATCGTCTGCGGTGTTACGAATGCCCGCCGCGCCAGTTCCGCACTTGACAAGCCCGCGCTGAACTCAAGCCCCGCCAGTACCGAGTACTGTGGGGTCGTCAATCCGATGTTTCTAAGTTCAGTGTCGAGACGGCCCCGAAGCGCTTGCTGCGCCCGCTTCAATGCATATCCGAGCGAGCGGTAGGTGTCATCTATCGGCGGATCAATCAGATTAGACATATAAGTACCCTTATATTATATCAGACCCCTGACGATACTGCGTCAGGTATAAATAGGGAAGATAGCTCATGCCTCGCCTAATTGGACCGGATTTCATCGGGATACAGACGAAGGATCTGGACGCCGCACGGACCTTCTATCGGGACATTGTCGGGCTTACGCCCTCGGCAAAAGCCCCTCCGGGTGCGGTTGTTTTCGAAACGCACCCCATCCCATTCGCCGTCCGCACGCCAATCGAGGACTTTGACGACACGGAGAAGCTGGGGGTTGGTATCGCGATCTGGTTTGGCTGCGACGACGCTGACGAATTACACGCTCATCTATCCGAGCGCGACGTGCCTATAGCTTTCCCGCCGAAAGACGGCCCGTTCGGACGCTATTTCGCCTTCGTCGATCCATTTGGCTATACGATAACTGCGCATACCGTCCCAACAAAGTAATTGAAACCGCGTCCGCATAGAACGATTTGACCCTAACGATCGCGGCAAAAAGGCGGTCCAGAAGGACCCGCAACTGTTCCGCGTTCCCGCCAATCAGATACGAGTGATCGGTCTGAGCCGACCGACCACTCCTTGGCGGGAAGCGGCACCTTTGGGACCAGGTGCATGACATGCCAACAGGCTGTTAGCGTCGACCGAGGCAATCATATCGAAGGGTGGGGCCGGACCCCTAGCAGGCTGTTGAAAAAGAGGCCTGGCGTGGAGGCTGTGGTCGTGATTCACTGACTTTGTCGAGATTCGGAGTTGATGGATGCGCGGCGGCGATGTGAGGACGGGGCAACTCTTCAGCTATGTCGATCTGGAGGATCGTGTTCGTCGTGATCATCCGCTGCGGGCCATCCGGCAGATCGTGAACGACGCGCTCGTTTTGCTGGAACGGGAGTTTGCAGCGCTTTATTCACCGATCGGGCGGCCATCGATCGCGCCTGAGAAGCTTCTGCGCGCCATGCTTTTGCAAGCCTTCTATTCGATCCGTTCCGAGCGGCTTTTGATGGAGCGGCTGGAATACGACCTTCTGTTCCGCTGGTTCGTCGACATTGGCATTGACGATCCAGCCTGGGACCATTCGGTGTTTTCGAAGAACCGCGACCGGTTGCTCGAAGGCGACATCGCCGCGAAGTTCCTGGGTGCGATCCTGGCGCAGCCCAAGGTAAAGCGGCTGCTGTCAACGGACCACTTCTCTGTCGATGGCACGCTGATCGAAGCCTGGGCATCGATGAAGAGCTTCAAGCCGAAGAACGGCTCGGGCGAACCACCATCGGATGGCGGCGGTCGGAATGTGGAAGCAGACTTCCATGGCGAAAGGCGTTCCAACGAGACGCATGCTTCAACGACCGACCCAGATGCAAGACTTTATAAGAAGGGTAAAGGCAAGGAGGCCAAGCTGTGCTTCATGGGCCACGGGCTGATGGAAAACCGCCATGGCCTGCTGGTCGATGCCTATCTGACAGAGGCCAGCGGATATGCTGAACGGGTAGCGGCGCTGCACATGATCGAGCCCTTCACTGAGCGGCCACAAGCGATCACGCTGGGTGCCGACAAGGCCTATGACACAAAGGACTTCGTCAAAGATTTGCGGTCGATGAAGGTGACGCCCCATGTGGCGCAGAACGTCAATGGTCGCCGCTCGGCCATTGATGGGCGCACGACGCGCCATTCCGGCTATGGGATCAGCTTACGCATCCGCAAGCGCATCGAGGAGGCGTTCGGTTGGATCAAGACCGTCGCGGGGCAGGACAAGACGAAGTTCCGCGGCCGCGACCGCGTTGGATGGGCCTTCACCTTCGCGGCGGCTGCCTATGATCTGGTGCGCTTACCGAAACTGATGGCGGTGCTGTCTTGAGCGCCGCCTCGACCTGCCGCCTGATCGGCCGCTGGCGGATTATCGAGGCCGACCTATGGGATCGGGATTATCTCGACCTGGTTGAGCCTGCAGCAATCGCCATCGGGCCAGACGGTCATGGCGAAATCGCTTTCGGTGCGATGCAAGCGGGCCTCGATCTCGGCTATAGCCGATCCACCGTTTCCTTCACATGGTCTGGATTTGACGAAATGGACGAAGTCTCGGGCGATGGTCATGCTGAGTTACTCGACGATGGCTCGATCGAGGTCACGTTCGCGTACCACAATGGCGACGAAGCTATCCTCAAAGCCAAACCAGAGACTTCTTCAACAGCCTGCTAGAAAGCGCAGACAGCCAATGACCGCATTTGGACCTCGAGAAAGCGCGTCTTAATCAATGTAGGTCACCGTGATGCGGCCAGCATGACGTCCGCACCGTCCATGACATAGGTCGCATAGCGATGGTCGCGGATCAGGCTTATCTTTTGCCCCAGCCATTCGAGCAGCATGAAATATGAAGGACCGCCCGACGGTTCGGCTGATACCAGCAATATTTCCCGGCCTTCCAGCCAAGCCGGTTCGATCCTGACCGGTGGATACTCGGCATAAAAGGTGAAAAATCGACCGACATTGGCGGCGTCAGAGATTTCCGGCCGGCGCGCCTGACGAAGCCGAACATCCTGCGCCAGCATGCGACGCAAAGCGTCCCAGTCTCGGGCGTTGAAGAGCGCTGCAAAGTTCACGACCTCGGGACTCGGCGGTGGCGGAACCTCGGACCGCACGTCGGAGATGGCGCGCAATCTCGCCCGACCGCGCGACAGATGGGCCTTGACGGCATCGACACTCAGTTCCAGCAGCGCTGCGATGTCCGCAAGTGACTCTCCCAACACATCCTTGAGGATCACCGCGCTGCGTTGCGGCACCGGCAATTCTGCAAAGTGGCCCAGGGCGACCCGCACCGCGTCCTGCCGGATCAGCGCGTCCTCCGGGCCGACGGCGCTGATATCGGCCAGATCGAAAGCCATCTCAAGAGGCTCCGATCGGCGCGTACTGCGCTGGCGCAGGGCATCTATGGCTCGATTGTGGACAATGCGAAATAGCCAGGGTCGCAGCAGCGTGCCCGGCGGGATCTGGCCAGCCGTCGCAAATACCCTGGCAAACGCGTCTTGAATCACATCCTCGCCGTCGATCACCGAACCCACCAGACGAGCAGCATAGCGGTGCAGTTCCGGCCGAAGCGCGTCCGCTTCCCTGGCCAGGGCCGCGAGCAGAGTTTTCCTCTCTTCGTCTTCGAGAGCAGCGTCTTCTGTCATTCGATGACCGTCACACCCGTATCCCCACGCACCGCGTAGACCATGGCCTCGGCGAGGCCTGTCCTGCCGATCAGGTCGGCGACCATATCGCCAAAAGCCCGCGGCGTCATGTCCGGCCAGGTGGCGGCCTGTTCGGCAAATGTCCGACCCGCCGCCGCGGCATAGGCCGCGATACCGGTATCGCCCACACCGGTTCCGGCGAAGATCTGCCGGGGAACGATGACCCGGAAGCGCAGACCCAGCCCAAGTTCCGCCGACAGGCTCTCGGCATATTTTGCAATGAACCACTGCGCGCGCTTGGCTCCCGCATAACCGCCCGATAGCGGCGACCCCTGCACGGCGGCCCCGCTGGAGACCAGGACGACAAGCCCGCCCTGCGTCATCGGCAACGTTAGAGCAGCCTGTACCCAGTGCAGCGCGGCCTTGACGTCCACATTCCAGTTGGTCGTGAATGCCTCCCAGCCAATCCGGTCGATCCGTTCCATGGGCGGTTCGGCACCAGCATTCATGATGACGAGATCGGGTCGCGTCTGCTCCATGATCCGCCATGCCGCGTCGACATCGGTTGCATCAGCCGATATGGCGGTGACGGCCGGTTGCTCGCCTGGCCCCTGCACGGCAGCCGCGTTTCGGGCTACCACGGTGACTTCGGCCGCGCGGACCACAAATGCCTCGGCGAGCCCCCTCCCCAAGCCGCGGCTCCCGCCGACAACCACGATTCGCTTTCCTTCCAGATCCATCTCTCAGTCCTCATATAGGTCGAGTCCGACCGCTCGACGACGGTCGCAACAACGACGTTCCAATGAGGTGAAAAGAGTCATCGCCATCTGCGATTTGCGGAGGCCAGCGTCTAAAAGTCTGACTCGACCGAAATTCGACGGTGATCGATTTCGGCCTAGAACGGATCAACACGGACCAGCGAGTACGGCTTGATCCTGCGATGCCCATTTCGTGGACAGACACAAGGGAGGCCTTATCTTCGGTATCGGAGTGCTACGCGCAGTAATTCGCGCACAGAATGCCCAAGCTATTGCCTACTATCGAGAGTGCGGGTTCAAGCCAGCAGACAGATATTCGAGCAAAGAACCGACGCTCCAAGACGCCGACAAAGTCACCCTGACAAGACGGTTGTAATCGGCATTCCCGCCATTTTACCTAAGCCTCAGCCAGTCGACGATCTTATGGCATTTGGTCCACAATGCCGAAAACCTGCTCGCCTGTCGCAAGCGCGAAACCTGAAGCATTCAGGGCGGACAGGTTCGCAGTTCTTCGGCCGCCCTCGACCTATTCCAGCCGTTTTGCTGCCGCTCGTCGATATCGCTCGGGATTTCCGGTGCTGGCCCCTTTTGCGGACATTCAATACGAATACAAGAAAGCCATCTTAGGCCTCTTCCGAAGTCATTTCTCTTGCCAGTTCGCCGATCATCGAACGCAACCACCTGTGGGCCGGGTCGTGGCGGTAGCGAACATGCCAAGCCATCTGCACCGGGAAAGTGCCGAGGTCGACCGGCGCCGGTAGTATCTTCAGGCGCGGATCCCGCTCAAGGCTGCGGCAGATCAGTCTCGGCAGCGTTGCGCAGTAATCCGTGACGGCAAGCATCTCTGGCACGGCCAGGAAGTGCGTGACAGAAACGGCAACCTCTCGCTTAAGGTTTTGTTGCCCCAATACCTGGAAGAGGCCCGCCCGCAGCCGGCCCGGCGGAAGCACGTTCACGTGCTTGAGGCCTTCATATTGTTCTCGTGAAATACGGTCTCGAACGTCGGGGTGGTCCACGCGCACCACGCAGGCAAGTCCGTCGTCCATCAGATGCTGGACGACAAGGTTGTCGGGCGGATCGACGATCCGGCCAAGCACCATGGCGGTGGTGCCAGAGATCACCCCGGTTTCGGCAAGGTCATTCCCAAATGGTGTCATGCGGAGCTTGATTCCTGGCGCATGCTCACGAAGCCGCGCCACAAGGGCAGGCATCAGCACGAGCTCGACATAACTGTTGGGCGCGAGCGTGAACAGACGTTCGGCGTTTTCCGGCTGGAACTCCTGCTGGTTCAAGATGAGATCGTCCAGTTGAGCCAGCGCTGCTTCGATCGTCGGAGCGATCTCCTCGGCCAGTTGCGTCGGCTTTATGCCGTACCTTTCCCGGATGAACAGCGGATCCCGCAGGGTATCGCGCAGGCGGTTCAACGAATTGGACAGCGCCGGCTGGGTGATGCCCAGTCGCGCTGCAGCCCGTGTCACGCTCCGCTCCTCCATCAGGGCCAGGAAAACCGGGAGCAGGTTCAGATCATATCTCATCGAGATATAATCTCATATGATATCTAAAATCAAATAAGTAAATTTCTGAAATATGTGGGCAGGTGCCATTATCAGCTCATCGACAAGCCGCTGCGGCTGGTCGAACACCAAATCAACCGGCACGACGCCTATGGCGCGGCATCATCTGACGAAAGGATCCGACAATGAAAGTCCTCATGGTGCTTACCTCCCACGATACTCTCGGTAACACCGGCAAGAAAACCGGCTTCTGGCTCGAGGAGCTGGCAGCCCCATACTACGTCTTCAAGGACGCCGGCGCCGAGATCACCCTCGCCTCGCCGAAGGGCGGCCAGCCGCCTCTCGACCCGAAGAGCGACGAGCCGATGTTCCAGACCGACCTTACGCGGCGCTTCAATGCCGACGAGGTTGCCAAGGCGCAGCTTGCAGAAACGGTGCGCCTGGACAGCGTCGAGCAGAAGGACTTCGATACGGTCTTTTACCCCGGCGGCCACGGGCCGCTGTGGGATCTGGCCGAAGATCCGAATTCGTTCAAGCTGATCGAAACCTTCATCGCGGCCGGCAAGCCGATCGCCCTCGTCTGTCATGCACCGGGCGTCCTGCGTCACGTGACCAATGCCGACGGCACCCCGTTCGTTCAAGGACGCTACGTCACCGGATTCACCAACAGCGAGGAAGAGGCTGTCGGTCTCACGAAGGTCGTGCCGTTCCTGGTCGAGGACGAGCTGATCGGTCTCGGCGGGGTCTTTTCCAAGGTCAACGACTGGGGCGTACACACAGTGGTCGATGGCCAGCTCATCACCGGTCAGAACCCGGCGTCATCGAGTGAGGCAGCGGAGGCGCTGCTAGGCGCTTTGAGCCAGAGGAAGAGCAAGACCGCCTGAGCGGTCTAGAACACCGTGATCTGCCGACGGCTCGCGTCGGCGGGTCATCTTCAGAAACTGGAGTTTGTCATGTCCTTCCCTAATGCAACGATATTGCTGTCGGACGCTCAACAGATGATCGACAGATCCATCGCCGCCGCGTGCGCGCTGAACGTTCCCTGCTCGATTGCCGTCGTCGACTCCTCTGGGCATCTCCTGTCCTTTATTCGCCAGGACGGGGCGATGGCCGGGTCAGCGGAGCTTGCCATCGACAAGGCCTTCACCGCTCACATCTTCAACAACCGGACGGATGCGCTCGGTGCACTGGCCCAGCCTGGCGCCGAACTCTACGGCATCCAGCATTCTCATGGCGGAAGGGTCGTGGTCTTTGGAGGGGGCATTCCCATCCGCTTCGAAGGGCGGACGATCGGCGCAATTGGCGTGAGCGGTGGGACCGTCGCTGAAGACATCGCCATCGCCGAGGCCGGCTCGGTAGCCTCCTCGTAGATTTCCGGCGAGCGTCTGCCGCCGGAACAGAGCTTGGCACCCTCGCTCAGTCATCGAACCAACCAATCGCCGCGCTTCGAAGACTGGACAACCAGTCAACGGCTTCGCGCGTCCTGCGAGTAGGTCATCACCTCGGGAGAAAGAAAATGAATGGAGCTGATTGCGATAAGGAAGAGGACCGCAAGTCCTCTGAATTGACCATGGCGGTCGCCATCACCTGTGTGGTGCTGGTCGCTATCGACCTGCGACCGGCCATTGTGTCGATCGGTCCTCTTCTTCCTTCTATCCGGGACGAGTTTGCGATTTCAAACGCACAGGCATCGTTGCTGACCGCAATCCCCGCGCTGTTGATGGGGCTGTTCGCTTTCCCGACACCATGGCTTGCCCGCCGCTTCGGGCGCGACAAGGTGATGCTGGTTGCGCTCGCCACCCTTACTATCGCCACTCTCGCGCGTGCGTTCGCGGACAATGTTACGTCACTTTTCGCCGCCACAGCGGGTGTGGGTGCGGGAATTGCCGTTGCTGGGGCCTTGGTCGCCGGCTTCATCAAGAAGAACTATCCGCGCGACGTGGCACTGTTCACCGGGATCTACGCCTCCGCGATCGGGCTCGGGAGCACAATATCTGCTGCGCTGGCCGGACCTCTGGGTGAAGCAAGCGGCGGATGGAGAATTGGTGCGGGCATCTTCACCCTGCCTGGTTTTATCGCGATCGGCGCCTGGATGGTCATTGCGCGAGCGGAACGGCGAGCTGGGCCGGTTAAGTCGGGCACGTTTGCTCCCCAGAAAGGTAGTTCGCTCCCGTTTACCAATCGAATGGCGTGGCTGGCCGCGTCTTATTTCGCGCTTAACAACTTCCTGTTCTTTGGTCTGATCGCCTGGACTGCGCCCATGTATATCGAGCGCGGCATGAGCGGCACGGATGCGGCGTTACTCCTCGCCAGTTTCACTGCTGCATTCATGGTTGCAAATCCGCTTGCCGGTTTCATCAGTCGGAACAACGATCGGCGGCGTCTGATTGCCCTGTTCGCGTCTAAGTCTCTGTTCGGCATCTTGGCGATTGCTCTTATGCCGCCGACGATGCCGTATCTTTTCATTCCCCTGATCGCCCTTGGCGTCGGAGGCTCCTTTACCCTGGGCATGGTGCTGCCGCTCGACCACGCACGGGATGCGAACGAAGCGAACTCCTGGACAGCCTTTGTTCTGGGCATTGGTTACTTCGCAGGCGCCTTGGGTCCATTCTTGCTTGGCGTGGCGCGCGACAGCACCGGGGGGTTCACTGTTCCAGTCTGGATGCTGGTTATCGCCGCGGTTCTCAAGCTGTCACTAGCCCCGCTGCTTCACCCCGGCCGCATCTAGCTGGGGGAAAGCAGCAATGACCGTGTCCACCGCTCTTGTTCGGTCGCCTCCAAACTCACGTCAAAATGGTGACCTCTTTCGCATCTTCGTCTGCTATGGCGCGAACCAGACCTAAGCCGAGCGGCTGCCCACCCCTTTTCAGCCTCTGAGCAATACGAAAGATCGACCCTTTGCGGAAGTTCGCTTCCTCTCAGCCGAACTCGCGCCCGTGACCCAAAGCGGTCACTGCGCCCCACGGGGTTGTCGCATTTCGGCATCGCGCCACTGCTGCCATTGCTGCCTCAGCTTGCTCTTGGACATGCCTATGGATTCATCGAGAATCTCGACTTTGAGGATGCGTTCGGTGCGGAAATGCCGGAAGGCTTGTTTCGATTGGCACCACGCGATCAAGAGGCAGTGCGCGTCGGCATAGCCGAGAAGCACAGGCCACACGATGCGGCTGGTGACCGCCCCATCCGCCGCGCGATAGTCGAGCTCAAGCTTGCGGCCTTCCCGGATCGCCAACCTGAGCGGACGCGTGTCGCGTGTCACATCGCCGCTGACATCTTCCGGTTTGATGCTGACGGCGGGTTGGGCAATATAGGGAAGAAGGTCCTGCGGCATAACCGATGTGATCTTGGCCATCACATCGCTGGCGGCATTCCGCATGGCCGCGTCATTCAACCTTGCCACCATTTGAACGCCGAGCACGACGGCCTCGATCTCGTCAGGCGTCAGCATGAGCGGCGGCATGTCGTATCGCGGATCGAGGACGTAGCCGAACCCCGCTTCGCCTTCGATTGGAACACGCTGGGCCATCAGGTGTGCGATGTCGCGGTAGACGGTTCGCCGCGCGACCTCAAGTTCATCCGCAAGCTCAGACGAGGTCACCGGGCGGCTCGACCGTCGAAGAATCTGGATGATCTGAAAAAGTCGATCTGCCTTTCGCATGTCTGATGACGCCTGCTGCCACAACGCTGTCAGCATGGCTATGTCACAAAAGCAAGGAAAGAGATGGTCGCGCATCAGGGAGAAGATCATGAAGTTCGCATCCACCCGCCTCATTGCCTCGGACATCACCGGCATGGTGGCCTTTTATGAGCTTGTGACGGGCTGCCGCGCCGACTGGCTTGCGCCCGTCTTCGCCGAGATCGTCACCCCCGGCGCGAGCCTCGCAATAGGCAGCGCGGAAACCGTGGCCTTGTTCAGCGAGGGCAGTTCGCAGCCAGGGGCAAACAGGACGGCCATTCTCGAGTTCATGGTGTCGGACGTCGATGCGGAATTCGCACGGCTCAAGGACCAGGTCACGGTCGTGCACGCACCCAAGGATTTGCCATGGGGCAATCGCACAGTGCAGTTTTCCGACCCCGAGGGGACACGCGTCGCCCTCTATACGCCCGTAACCGACGCCGCGAGACGGCGTTTCGCTGGTCGTTGATTGAATAACGACCAATATGAACGTTTGATATACCGCGCTGACAGTCATATCTTTGAGAGGCAAGCTTCCGGGCATCCATCCGATAGGAACGACAAGTCTTGTCAGCGGCCGGCTCGTTCTTCGTCCGCTTCCTCGCCTTGAACTCGAGGACAATGGCTCCGTTTTTCTCGAGGCTGTCGCGGTCCGGAGCGAAGACGACCCGCGGCGGGATCCACTCGACCTTGAACGGAGGCTTTCCCTCGCCGCCCTCTTCGACCACGCGCCAGCGGCCCGGCCTCAGGGTCGCGTCGTCCCAGTCGATGTTCCAGTCGACCTCGTCGCAGCCGCAGTCGTAGATCTCGGTGCGGTTCGTGTCGGAGAGCGCGCTGTTGAACATGGTCAAGCTGCCCCAGAGATCCGGTCTCGGGCGGTTGAGATAGAGCATCGCGTTGGTTGCGAGCCTGCCGAGATGCCAGAGGCTTGCGCTCGCGGCGAGCTCGCGGTCTCCGATGATCTGGAGCTTCGAGTAGTCCCCCTGCGCGACGTCGAAGCCCTCGGGAACGATGAAGGAGAAGTTGCTCCCGAACCGGCGCTCGGAGGCAGAGGGCAACTGTTGTTCGGCATCGGCCCAGTCGGGATAGTTCGTGACGAAAGTTAGCATCCATCCCCGCTCCTCTCCGTCTACGTGCGTGATGTAGACGCCTTCGATGAGCGACGCCGGGTTTTCCTTGTCATACTCCAGCGTGTCGCCGAAGTGGACGTAGAAGCCCGTTCTCATCTGGATGTTGTCCAGGACGATCCCGTCGGCCCAGGTTGCTTCGAGATGCGGCGCGAGCTTGGCCATGTCATAGACCACGCCGCCGTTCTGCATGTGGCGACCGCGGATCAGCTTCAGATGGCTGACATTGTAGCTGTCGCCCTGCCGTCGCTGCCAGAGGCGTCGGGCGAAGAATTAGCCGACAAGCGCGCGTCGCTTTCATCGAACCTACCTCTCCGACCATGCCCTATAACGCAGCGCGCGGCCGATCCGAAACAGTATCCCTATCGGTTCCGCTCGGCTGCTGCGTCGTGGGGTCGGCGGCCGAATCGAGTTTCAGTTGCGCTGAACTCGGCAGCGAAGAGGATAGTTCTATTCCCTCTCTGCGGCAGGCCTCGAGGATACGCCACTTGGCGTCAGCATCGATACCACTCGCGCTGTCGACGCGAATGACAAGTTTGAAACTAACGACGAGGGCGTTCTCGGTAATGTCGGAGATGCCTTTCAACTTGAGGGGCTCAAGGATGGCATCCTTGTAGTCGGGACTATCCATCAGCTCGAGTCCCACGCTCTTCGTGATCTTCCGCAGTCTCTCCAGGTCCGTGTGACGGGCGAAATTGAGCTGGAATTTAACCGTGGACCAGTCGCGGCTGAAATTGGTGATCTGGCCAAGCTGTCCGAACGGGACGGTGTGGAGCTGACCACTTTGATGCCGGAGGCGAACCGAGCGCAATGTAAAGCCTTCGACTGTCCCGCGCACTTTGTTGCAATCGATATATTCTCCAACGCGGAAAGCGTCGTCAGCAAGGTAGAAAATTCCTGAAACAACATCGCGCACTAGGGATTGGCTGCCGAATGACAGCGCGAGACCAAATATCGAAGCGCTAGCAATAAGTGGGGCCGTGTTGATCCCAAGTTCCGAAAGGATCATCAGCGCTGTGACAACGATGATCAACAGACTCAGGCTCACCCGCACGACAGGCATAAGCGTCCGTATGCGGGATGCCCTTGTTCGCTCTGAAGCGGAAATGCTTGGGTCGGCTGTCTGAAGCGGAGGCGTTGCTGTAGCCATATATTTGTCGACAATGAACCTCATCGCCTCCCAGGCGATATATGCGCCGAGCGCTACGACACCGGCCCTGACCAATGCATCCTTCCAACTGTTCCATTGAGCCGCCGTGACGATGCCCAACGCCTCTCCGAGCCATATATGCAAGACGTAGATTATCGCGCTGATGATGATAAGAAGACGCGCGGCGCGCATGAGAATGCCGGCAAGGCGCGGTGACGGCGCCTCCCCGGACCCCGCAGCGGTTCTCGCCGCGAGCCTGCGCTGGGAAAACTTGAAGAAGGACTCGGCAAGGATGACCCCGACGACCACGTTGATTGCGGTCATCTCGACATGGTGGCCTTGCACGGCACCGTAGGCATCCATGAGGGTCCGCAGGATGATCAGTGGCAGTCCGACAGTTAACCAGCCGTCGACGATCCGTTCCTGCGCTTGGCCGCTCCTCCACCATCCAAGGCTCGTCACGAGCAATCTGCCGATCGCTCGACGCCAATGAATGGCCGACCATGTGAGGATCACAGCAAACAGCAGCGCGTTGATCAGAAGACCCGCCGCAATGGCTTCGGAAGAAACGCCCGCGGCCATGGGCACCGAGATCCATTTCCGCAACGCGTTCGCGGTGATGCATATAACCAAAAAGCAATATGTCGCACGGTTGGTGTCGTCATCAAGTTCAACGATCCGTAGGGCCGGTCTTCGTGGCCGAAACCAGATCGTTATCACCTGCACATAGAAGCTTAATTCGAGCACCACATTGAGAAGGAGTTTGCCAACGCTCGCCTGAGTTCCCGCTCCCGCAAACCAGGTGCCTTTCGCAAGGTCGCAGACGACCCATGCCATGCCGAACGCCACAATATTGACGAGCGCCGCCAAGCCGACCGTCATAAGCGTCGAAGTCTCGTCCGCGGAAAGCCTATGGCCCAAGATCCGATTGCCGAACTTGACGATCACGAATTGCAGGAAGATGGCTGTGCCCGCGGTGAACAAGACCAGCAACAGGAAGTCCCCGGCATCCCGGCCACCCGACGGCGCTTCATCGAGTTGATCAAAAGTACTGGAAAAGACCTGAGGCAGTTGCGGAAGTGCGGCGACAGCCGCAACCAGGTGGTGGAAGAATCGACTGGTGCCAGTGCCCAAGTCCCGCTCTAGCATACTCGCAGACTTCGTTGGCACAGCAGATGGAGGGTGGGATTCCGACGCCCGAGCAACTGGTTTCTCTGCCAGCTTGCTGATCACAGTGCTGCTAACTTCGTCGACGAGCTGATCTAGCTGCTCTTTCGAGAGCGTGACCGTTGAAGAAGGCGGACTGGTTTGCACATTTTGCGCATAACTGCTCACGTGTACAGGCAACAGCAGCAGGCACAGGCTAAGCAATGTCTTCTCAAGAAGACCTGTCCTCATCGGTATCTTTCCCCCTCGATCCAGAGTTCACGATCCGAGCGCCCTTTTGACCGCATCGATGAGTGCGGACCCGGCGAAGGGCTTTCGCAAATAGGCGATGCACCCTGCCTGCTCTGCCTCGGTTTTCAGGCGAGCGTCTTCGAGGCCGGTGATGAAGATCACCGGCAGCTTCAATCCAGCCACTTTCACCCTCCGCAGCAGTTCGATCCCGGACATGCCGCCGAGGTCGATGTCCAGCACGAGGCAGCCGATAGGCGTCTCTGGGTCACGGCGGAGAAAGGCTTCCGCCGATGCGTACTCGATGGCCGAAAATCCGTAGGCATTGAGGAGCCGCCCGACGCTTCGACGTAGGCTCGCATCATCATCGACAACAGCGACAGTGCGGCGCAGCTTTCCCACCTCATGCCCCCATGCGTGACAGTATGCGAGATACGCAGTTGCCTGTTATTGTAGGCGTGTCGGCGGTTCCTTGATATTGCCCTAAGGGGAAGGTCGTCCGATCACTCCGGGGCCGCAGTCCGACCGATGTCGGCAGCGATCGATACAACCTCCGCCAGCGAGCGTGCTCCGAGCTTTTCCATGACCTGATGACGGTGCACCTTTACCGTCCGCTCCGATATCCCAAGGGCAAATGCGATCTGCTTGTTAAGCTGGCCGCGGATGATCAGCGCGTAGACTTGCGCTTCGCGCGCACTCAAGCTCGCGACCAAGGTTCTCAGTTGTTGCAGACGCTCGTGCTCGGCACGATGCCTTTCATACTGAGCCAACGCGCGCTCGATCGTTTCCATCAGAACCGCCACCGAACTCGGCTTCTCCAGGAAGTCCTGTGCGCCCGCCTTCATCGCGTCGACGCCGGCCTTTATGTCCCCTTCGCCGGTCAGGAATATGATCGGCAACAATGGCGCCAGCTCGCACAACTGGCGCTGTATTTGCAGGCCAGACTGGCCCGGCATCAGCAGGTCAAGGAGAACGCAGCCCGGCTCGCAGCCTGGAAGGCGGGCGAGGAACTGATCTCCGGATTCATAGGCTTCGACCTTTAGACCATACGCTGAGAGCAGCCGTGCCGTCGCCGTTCGGTAGGATTCGTCGTCGTCGACGATATGGACGACCGGTTTCATTGACCTCTCTCCTCTCGTCGGGCCAGAGGCAGGGCCACGCGAAAGATGGCGCCGCCTTCAGGCCGGTTATCAGCAGAGATCGTGCCGCCATAGGTTTCGACAATGGCGCGCGCTATGGAAAGACCCAGGCCAGTCCCCGCCTGCTTGGTGGTGTAGAACGGCTCGAAGATGCTGGACAAACGTTCTTCGGGTATTCCGTCGCCCGTGTCAGCCACACGGAGCTCTGCCTTCTCCTTCTCAAGTCCTGTTGCAAACGTCAGGACTTTCCTGGGAGAACCGGCGTCCATCATGGCGTCCATCGCATTGGTCGCAAGATTGAGGACGACCTGCTGCACATGAACCTTGTCTGCCCGTACCGGCAGCTCGGTCGTCGGCTGATTCGTATTGAGCGTAATGCCCCTGCGCTCGGCCTCGCCGTGAATGATGTGGATCGCGCTCGACGTGACGTCGTTCAGGTCGAACTCCTGCCAATCGATCTCGCGTCTCTTCTTGAGCAATCCTCTCATCCGACCAATAATGTCGCCCGCACGCTGATCGTCCTCCTGTATGTCGAGAAGGATCTGCTGGATCAGCTCCGGATCGGGGTTGCCACTGCGAAGGAGCTGGGAGGCCGCCTCGGCATTGTTTCGAATTGCCGACAGGGGCTGGTTCAGTTCGTGGGCGATCGACGAAGACAAGGCGCCAGCCGTTGCGGACTGGTTGAGATGAACCGCTTCGAGCAGGTGAAGGCGAGACCTGCTCTCCGCATCCTGGCGACGGCGTCGCTCGAGCAGCAATGCTGCGATGACGCCTGCCTGCAGCAAAACGACGCCAAGCGCCCCTGTTGCCGCCAGCCAGTGTTCTTTCCACAGGCTTTTCTCTTTATGCAACTGGACTGTGCCTGGAGGCAGGTTCCCTTCCGCAAGCCCCCAACGCCGGAGCTGTCGCGCATCTACGATGTTTGTCTGGGGTGCTTGGATATTGGAGACCGGCCGACCCGCTATGACATCGGCGACAAGATTTCCGACGGTCCGGCCCAGAGTATCAAAGGTAACGGTGTTGCCGCCGACGACGCCGTAGTCGATGTAGGTCTGATAGGGGCCGTAGACGGGGGCACTGGCGGTTGCCGCGATCTGCCTGATCGCTTCTCGCGGGATGAAGTTTCGCCCTGCTCGATCCTTAAAGATCGTCAACGCCAGGATGATGCTGTCGGCGGGGACATCAGATGCACGTTCGATGAATTCGTCAATCGTCAGATCTTCGAGATACGTCGTTTCGTACGACCTGGAGAACTCGTCGAGATCGGCACGCGCCGTCGCCAACCATCCCCGGTCGAAGTCCGACGATCCACCGATGATATAGAGGTGGCGGGCATTGGGCTGCAGTTTGCGGGCCATTTCGGCCGTCTTCAAAATCTCGAATGTGGTAAACGCGCCGATCACGTCACCCGGTAGATCGATGCTCTCCGCGGTGGAGTTGCCGAAGCCTGCCGCGATAATTCTTGCATCAGGAGCGATGCTTGCACGGTTCGACGATATGAAGCTGGCGGACTCCTTGCCGAGTGCGACAACGACATCCGGGCGACGCGCGGCGTACTTCGCAGCCAGGAACCGTCCCATGCGTGCGACATGATCGGCTTCCGGAAATCTCGACAGATCGAGGAACTCTGAAAACAGGTCGACCTTTCCATCTTCCGCTTCCAGCAAGCGGTTTCGCAGCGCCTCCCCGGCAGCGGTCGTTGCCGCGAGCCTCTCGTCGTACGGATAGAGAATGAGAACCCGCGGAACCCGATCGACAATTGCATGCGATGTGTCTGAGGCAACGGCGTAGCAGTTCGAAGCAATCAGCAAGAGCGACGCCAGCAAGGGGCCAGCGCATCGCAATCGACCTGCCCCCCTGCCCAAGGCCATTGGTCCACCCCCCAAAGCTGCACGACGATAACACCTTGTTGGTGTGATGTCATCCGCTGCGACACCACTATTGATTGCCATGGGATTTCCCCAAAGGGCAATATCGGCGGAGGACCGGATTCGGTAGAGTTGGGCGGCGCCGGATAGAGTGCAGCTCGCCGGGCGCGCGCTCACCTGGGAGTACATCCTATGCTAGCTATCCGCGACCTCCTCAAAACGGCACGCGACGTGATGCTCGCGCTCGCCGCCACACTTTTCCTGGCGGCGTCCGCCTCCGCGCAGAGCGATCCCTTGCCGTCCTGGAACGACACCGCGCCGAAGTCGGCAATCGTCTCCTTCGTCGAGAAAGTGACCCAGCAGGGGTCGCCCGACTTCGTCCCCGAACCGGAACGGATCGCCGTATTCGACAATGACGGCACACTGTGGGTCGAGCATCCCATGTACACTCAGCTTGCCTTCGCCCTGGACCGCGTGAAGGCGCTCGCTCCGCAGCATCCGGAATGGAAAAATGTACAGCCGTTCCAGGCGGTGCTCGAAGGCGATATGACAACGCTTGCCGCATCGGGCGAAAAAGGCCTCTTGGAACTCATCATGGTCACCCACGCGGGAATGACGAACGACGATTTCCAGAAGGTCGTCACCGACTGGCTTTCGACGGCACGCGACCCGAAATTCAAGCGGCCCTACACCGAACTCGTGTACCAGCCGATGGTCGAACTGCTTTCCTACCTGCGCGCCAACGGCTTCAAGACGTTCATCGTGTCGGGTGGCGGCGTTGAGTTCATGCGGCCATGGACGGAGAAGGTCTACGGCGTCCCGCCGGAGCAGGTCATCGGTTCCTCGATCAAGACCGAGTTCAAGATGCAGGACGACATGCCGACCTTGCGCCGTCTGCCGGAAGTCAACTTCATCGATGACAAGGCGGGCAAGCCGGTCGGGATCAACGAGCAGATCGGCCGCCGGCCGATAGCAGCTTTCGGCAACTCCGACGGCGATCTCGAAATGCTTCAATGGACGACGATGGCCGGTGCGCCGGCGCGTCTCGGGATGCTTGTTCATCACACCGATGGGGAGCGCGAATACGCGTACGACCGCAACACCGAATTCGGCCGCCTCGACAAGGCGCTCGATGCAGCCGCGATCACCGGCTGGACCGTCGTCGACATGAAGAACGACTGGAAGCAGATCTTCAAGGACTAGGACTGTGCGCCTCTCGGCTAGGCCGAATCGACACCGGACCCAACTGCGTTCACAGGCGACGGGCATGCCGCCCGTCCCGACTGGGAGGATACCACCATGAAAGTCGACCGTTTCGCCACGTTGGTCTTTGCGGGAGGTTTCGCACTGACCACCGCTGCCTTTGCCCAGGACGCCCCGAAGAAGCCGCACGTACCACTCGAAAAGGCAATTGGCCAAGTGACGCCAACAGGTCCAGTGCCGTCACTGGCAGTCCTCAATGCGGCTGGTGCCAAAATCGAGAACGGAAAGCTCATTCTGACCGGCATCTCCGCCAATTCGATCGTCTTTGCCGACCGGCCGGTGCGCGCCGCCGGCCATGTGATGACCGAACAGTTCATCATGCAATGGGACGACGGCAAGGACAATTTCGCTGTCGATCCTCCGAACGCGACGGTGTCGGTGCTGGGCGGCGACGGGTCAGATGTGAGTGACGCCGTCGTCACCCTGAAGACTCCGAAACTCGACGGCACGACGCTGACGTTCGACATCGCTGTACTGGAGGGAAGTCTAACCGGGGCGACTGGACCCGCGGCCCTCTTCATCGATCACTTCGGTGGAAGTTTCGGCGGAGGGGGTTTCGGCGGTGGCGGCTTTGGTGGCGGCAGCTTCGGCGGCGGCGGTTTCCGCGGCGGAGACTTGGCGGGAGGTGATTTCCGCGGCGGCTACCGCGGAGACGACGTCCATATCGGCGACACGAACATCAACCGTGTGGGAGGCACCTACTGGCATGCGCCTGTCTACCACGGGGCCTGGTATCGCGGCGCTCCTGTCGCAGCGGGCGTGGTGGCCGGCGCGGCCATTGGAGCGGCAGCAGCCCGCCCCTACTACTACTACAATTCCTACGACAACAACCAGCAATGCGGCTACTACCCCTTCCCGCCTTGCTATTGATCATCCATCTGCGTCACGCCGCCCAGGCGGCGTGACCTTCCCTCGACATCGGAGAAACAGGCAGGACTGAGGCCCGCGGGCCACAGGCCTCGGCTATTCCGCCTGGTGATCAACCCAAAATGGGGGTTTCAGCTTGCCTGGATCCACTTCCTCTTGCACGGTCCGTACTTGGAAGCACTGGGACGGCAACGAGATCGGGGGATTCTCATGAAGGCCATTCACTTGCATGCGATTGTCTTGCTGGCAGGACTCTCAACCGCATCGATCGGCAACACCGCCGATCTGACGCCACTCGCGCCGGAGGCGAAGACGGTCGAGACCCGGAGCGGCTGGGAATTCACGGTCGCGCCATACTTCTGGGCTGCCGGAATTTCCGGGGACGTACGGCAATTCGGGCTTCCCGAGGTCCACATCGA
Source organism: Rhizobium sp. LjRoot258 (assembly GCF_964254185.1). Lineage (NCBI taxonomy): Bacteria > Pseudomonadati > Pseudomonadota > Alphaproteobacteria > Hyphomicrobiales > Rhizobiaceae > Rhizobium > Rhizobium sp. LjRoot258. Next base: position 2,665,838 of record NZ_CAXUST020000001.1, read on the forward strand.
TTCCGATTTCGGCGACATTCTCGACAATCTCGACTTCGCTTTCATGGCTACGGCAGAAGCAAGGTATGACCGCTACAGCATCGTCGGCGACGTGATTTACGTCAAGCTGGGTGCCGATGCGCAGACGCGACGCGGCATCTTCGCCGACAGCGTCGGCGTGACCTCGGAGACCTTTGCAGGACTTCTCGGTGTGGGCTACGCCGTACTCGAAGATCAGAATGGCCACCTTGACGTGTTCGGCGGCATGAAAGTCTGGTCGGTCGAGACGGACATCTCCTTCAACGGCGGACTTCTGGCCGGTGTGGAGCGGGATGACAGTGCCACGTGGGTGGACGCCGTTGTCGGCCTGCGCGGAAACTACTTCTTCACTCCGGAAATCTATGTCACGGGATGGGGGCTGGTGGGCGGCGGCGGTGCCGACGTCGACTGGGACGTGGGCCTCGGCCTTGGTTACAAGTTCAACGACACCATCTCGGCGGTGGCTGGATACCGCGCCCTGGGCGTCAACTACGAGAACGACGGGTTTGTCTTCGACGTCGTCCAGCAGGGCCCGATCATAGGGGTATCCTTCCACTTCTAGTGAAGGCGAGAGCCGCCTTGAGCAGTCGGCGATCATCGCAACTAACGGTCGTCGTGCTCACCTTGCGACAGCCGGATGTCCTGCAGGAATCGGACGAGCGACGCCGCCAGGAAGCAGAGTGCCGCAACAAATAGTACGGCGGCGCCTGGTTCGTGACGGTATCCCAGAAAGGCGACGACGAATCCGAATAGGAGCAGAAGCGTCACGCCGATTCCGGCCAGCACCGCCAGGTGCAATGCGCTGTTCAAGAGGCGTTCACGCCGCCTCAGCTCCCCGATTCCCTTCTTCAGCGGGGCTCGGGCGACGTCACTCTCATCGATCTCGCGGAGGTTTCTGATCCGCTCGGTGACGCCGGAAATCCGATTGACCAAAACCGCCACCATCGCCGCGACGCCATTGAGCATGAACGCCGGCGCGACCGCGTGATTGATCATTGTTGAAAGCTGATCGGCTTCCACTGACATACAGGCACCTTCGATCCTTTCGGCACGAATGGACGAGCGCGGCGCCGGCGAGGCGCTACGGAATGACATTGACTGCACGTGCAGCCACGAGCACGAGCGTCAGCAATGAAATGGCGCTTTCGAGCATCATCAGCCCCTTCGCACGTCGGGTGAGTGGCAGCACGTCCGTCGGACTGAAAGCGGTCGCTGTGTTGAACGCAAGGGAAAGATAATCGAGGTAGAGCGGTCGCCAGTCTGGGGGCGCCAGTTCGGGAGCCGACGCCTGGGGAAAGAGCCAGTCGGGCTTTCCCGCCATCCCACGCGCGATGCGCGAGGGACCACCCGCGTCGATCTGCCAATAGAGCAGCGAGAAGGTGAGCACGTTGGTGATCCAGATGGTAAATGACGACGTCAACAGCGACACTGATCGCGTGGCGGGCGGATGCACGGTGATGATCCCGACCATATCTCCGAGTTCGGCCGCCGTGTTGCCTGCGTAGACACTGGCAAGCAGCATGATGGCGACGTGCTCGATTCGTAGCCACACAGCGTTGTCAGTCGACACCGTTACCATGATCATTGGAACGATAGCTGCTCCTAGGACCGCGTATGACACCCATCGCGGCATGGCATAGACGTGGTGCGGCAGCACCTCCAAAAGGGCGAACACTGCAAGTATCGCCACCACCGGAGGCCATCGAGGTTCGTCCCGACCTGCTTGGATGAAATCGCTCATCGTCCCCGCCCTCAGTCGGCCCAAGGGCCTGACAGGTGAAGCATGGAGCGGACGCCCCGAAGGGCGTCCGCTCCGACGTCGTTACGCAACTGCGCGCATCAATCGTGACCTGTCTTCATCTCCCGGACCTGCTGCATCACCTGCTCCAGATTGTAGCTTGCAGGGTTCTGAAGCGGCGGGAAGTCGATGTAGGTCTCGAGATGCTTCAGCCACAACTGCTGGCCGATGGGCAGGATGTTCCAGTCATAGACATAGGCGGTGGACGGTGACGCGATGGCGCCGCCTGTACCGAAGAGCGTCTTCAACTGTTGTCCGACCGAGGTTTCGAACGGATCGCGCTTGATGTTGACGACCTGCGTCCAGGCGTACGGCATCACCCCGGTAATGAAGCCAGCCGGATCGTCGGAGACCATGGCGAAGTACATCTTCCAGTTCTTGTAGCGGACAGCCGACGGCTCCTTGCCGGAATAGTACAAGAAACTGTCGCGGGCGGATGGAGACTTGCCTTCCAGGAAGTCGCGCTGATCGATCCCGTCGAGCGTGGTCTTGACGATCCCCGGATACTTGCCCGCCTCGATCTCTTTCTTCAGCCCGTCGCCCTTCGGACCGCCTGCGATGTTCACAAACGTCGGCAGCCAGTCGAGCGCCGAGAAGATGTCGTTCTTGACCGTACCGGGCTCGATGTGCCCCGGCCAACGAACCACAAGCGGCGCACGCATGCCGCCTTCCCAGGTGCTGAGCTTTCCGCCCTTGAACGGGGTGGTACCGCCATCTGGGAAGGTGAGCGTCTCGGCGCCGTTATCGGTCGTGAAGACGACGATGGTGTTGTCGAGTTCTCCCATCTCCTCGAGCCTTTTCAAGACGTAGCCGATGTTGTCGTCCATCTGCTTCATGCCGGCTTCGTTGACGCCCCAGTCCTTGCCGCCGGGCTCGCCGACCATGTTCAGATATTTGTCGGGCAACACCGTCGTGATGTGCATGCGGGCCGGGTTGTACCAGACGAAGAACGGCTTTTTGGTTTTCTCGGGGTCGTTCCTGTCGAGGAAATCGATGACCTTGCCTGAGATCTCTTCGTCAATCGTCTTGGAGCGCTCAAGCGTCAGCGGGCCCTCATCCTTGCAGCTTTGGTTCGCCGGGGATCCGTCGGACGATTTGCATGCAAGCATCGGACGCGGCGGTGTCAGGCAGGTCGTGGTTTTTGCGTCCACCGCCGCCGGGTCTTCCGCTATCCCAGGAATCGGCGTGTTCCTGCAAGGTGGTGCGATCCCCTGCTCGGTTGAGGTCTTGTTGATGTCGGGGAAGCTCACCCCCTGCATGGCGTCGAGGTGATAGAGGTAGCCCCAAAACTCCTGGAACCCGTGTGCCGTCGGCAGAGATTCGGTGGTATCTCCGAGATGGTTCTTGCCGAATTCACCTGTCGAGTAGCCGAGATCATACAGGAACTTGGCGAGGTGAGGCGTGCCGGCCCGCAGGTAGGACGGGCTTCCGGGAATCTCCGGCAGAACCATGCCGACGCGCACCGGCTGCATGCCGGTGATGAACGCGGTCCGCCCTGCCGTGCAGCTCTGCTCGGCATAGTAGGTCATGAACTTCGCCCCTTCCCGGCCGATGCGGTCGATATTGGGTGTTTCACCGACCGCGAGACCTTGGTGATAGATGCTCGGCTGCATCCATCCGATGTCGTCACCCATGATGAACAGGATGTTGGGCTTCCTGCTCTCCTGCGCATGTATTGCCGCCGTGCTCGCCAACAGGCTGCCGGCGATCGCCATTGCTGCTGTGAAGAACTTCGTAGTCCGTCTCATTTCGAATGCCTCCCTCAAGGGGCCGTCACGCAGACGACCAAGGTTGGTTGAAAGACGTGTCAAAGCAAAAAGAGAGACAATTCGGAGAGCTCCAAGTTGCGACGCAGCAAAATGGACAGAACATGGCGCTTCGTGGCACGCATATTTGCCCCTCGACTTGCCGAAAGAGGGCAGTCCACTCTTCCACATGTTTTCTACATCGTATTAGCGAGTGCAGATATTGCCCTTTAGGGAATCCCAATTCGGCATGGTGGTTGCGTTAAAGCTACGAGCGCCTGCGCGTGTTGCCACTCCCGACGGGTGCTGATACCGTGGCGCTTGCTCGCGCGAACTGCCGACCTGGTGTCGGTCGCTGCGACGGCCGGCACAGACTGTACCCCGGCAAAGGCAATGAAAAGACGCGGCATAAATGCTGCGTCACGCGCGAGCTTAGCCAAATGCGCTACAGTACTCTTCTCCTTCTAGAAAAGCTGAGCAGGCTGCAGGCTCCGCAACAATTGCCGTTCTGCGCTTGCTGCAGTCGTTTCATTCGGCGAAATATCGAAATAGAGAGTCGACTGTAAGTTTGACTTGCGACATTGTAGTATTGCTGCAGTTCCAGTGGGATGCATGTGATGTCGTACTCGCAAACACTCCCGGTCTACGCATCCGTCGTCGTGACAGGTATTGTCGCGCCGCTGTTCGCATTGTCGGCTGCCGAAACTGCAGCAGTCAAATCTGCGCGGACCCAGTCGATATCAATTCTGGTCACAGCGAACCTCGAGCAGCGAGAGCTGTCGGCGCCCGGCACCTCAATTGACTGGTGGCTGCGGGAGGATATCGTGCATGCGTCCGAGGCGACGGATGGGACGAAGAGGGTCTTCAACCGAAATTGGCTAGCGGACGAACAGCTTCGCGGCTCTCATTGATCAACCTGGCAGGCGCAATCGAACGCCGAATGATCGATTGATCCAGACGCACTCGAGATCAAGCTGCGCGCGGCTCCTCATGCACCCGAGCTACAGCCATCCGCCGGTGAAGCCCGCGCGGCGCAATCCCCTGACAATAGGTTCGCAATTGCGCATCAGATTCCATAGGAAGCCGGTGCGGTAATTCTCGATCATCAGTGCCACCGGCCCCTGATCGATCCCGAAATGGTAGGGGCTGATCCACCACCCTGTCGGACTGCTTGCGTCCTTGAAGGTCTGATTGAAGGAAGGCTTGAACCCGTAAAGCCGGCTCATCCCCAGGCTCATACCCGCGAAATTGCGAACGGTTGGAATGACGATCTCGGGTGCGAAGGGCAGCGAAGCCACCACGACCCAGGGCGCCACCGTCCCATCATCGGGTCCAAAAGGTGCGCCGCGCGCGGTGTAGTCGAAGAACTCCCGGCGCACCCCGCCAGTTTCTAGAGTCCGCCAGCCAGGACCATCGCTCGCGGTAAATCCCCAACAATGCTCGCCATAGCCCTCGAATTCCATCGGATTTCGGATCGCATATTCTTGCTGCACGAAGGTGGCCTGGCGGCTGTTCTGAAAATAGTCACTGTCGTGCTCTTGCATGAATTTGTCACGGATGTCGCGGAAATCGATCCACATATGCGAAAGCTGATGCGTAAAGAGCGGACCTGAATAGAGCAGTTCACGCCCGAAGATGTTCCTCCACTCATAGCTTTGCGTATAGGCCGCATAGCTTTCGGGCGGCAGCGGATGCGTCGGTGACCCAAGCCCCAGTATGTAGAGAAGCAGGCCTTCGTCATAACCGCGCCAGCGGTAAGGAATGAAGCCGTTCTCAGGTCGCCAGCCGTGCGTCAGCGTCGCGCCGTGATCACGCGCCCAGTTCCAGTCCGCCCGCTGGTATAGTGACATCGCAAGTTGCCTGATCTTCGTTTCTTCAGCCGTCTCCCCATCAAAATAGGTGGCGACTGTCAGCGCGCCGGCAAACAGAAAGGCCGAGTCGATCGTCGACAGCTCGCATTCCCACACCCGGCGTCCCGTCTCGATGTCGAGGAAATGATAGAAGAAGCCCTTGTAGCCGGAGGCATCCGGCTCCGGCCCCTGGTGGCATTGCAGCAGAAATTCGAGCCGCCGCCGGGCAATCTTGGCCGCAAACTCGCGAATGATGACGCCGCGCTCGACGACGATTGGAATGGTGGCGAGTGCCATGCCGATGGCCGCGATGCTCGCCGGCGCGCCATCTTGCGTCTTGTCGCGAACCAGCCCGTTGTCGGGGTTCGTACAATGCAGGTAGTAGAGCACCGACGAGAACTGCAATCGCGCAAAGTCCTGGTCGCTCGGCGCGGCCTCCATGTTTGGCGTAGTCAACACCTCAATCATGAGTCACCATCCGAATAGCTTCGAAATTCGCATTCTTGGCGTCGGCCATCGTAGCCGATACACAGATCGCCAGCCGGACTACGGCAGGAGCGATTTGGGTATCGGGTCGGCGTCATCGATGCCGCAGGACGGCCGCCCTGCTGCACCGTTGCGGGTCGGCGCCTTAGGTATTGTCGCCTTCCGTCGACGTCCTATGCGTCCTTGCTGCCGGCCCCTTGACACCCCACTTCCAACCGGTGATTTCAGGCATGTCATCGCCGTGTTTTTCAATGTATTGCCGGTGCTCGATCAGTTTTTCGTGGAGCGCCTGCTTGAGATAGGCGGCGCTGGCGCCAAGCTGCGGCAGCCGATCAATGACGTCCTCGACAAGATGGAAGCGATCAAGTTCGTTCAGAACCACCATGTCGAAGGGGGTCGTGGTGGTGCCTTCTTCCTTGTATCCTCGCACATGCAGATTACCGTGGTTGGTGCGCCGGTAGGTCAGCCGGTGGATCAGCCAGGGATATCCGTGGAATGCAAAGATGATCGGCTTGTCCTTGGTGAAGAGCGCATCGAAATCACGGTCGGAAAGCCCGTGCGGGTGCTCGCTTGACGGCTGGAGCTTCATGAGATTGACGACGTTGATCACGCGCACCTTCAATTCGGGCAGGTGTTCGCGCAGCATTTGCACCGCAGCCAGTGTCTCCAGCGTCGGAACGTCGCCGCAGCATGCCATCACGACGTCGGGCTCACTACCCTTGTCGTTGCTAGCCCATTCCCAAATACCAAGGCCCTCAGCGCAATGCTTGATCGCTTCATCCATGGTCAGCCATTGCGGCGCCGGCTGCTTGCCGGCAACGACGACATTCACGTAGTTGCGGCTACGCAAGCAATGGTCGGTGACGGAAAGCAGCGTGTTGGCGTCCGCCGGCAGATAGACGCGGATCACCTCCGCCTTCTTGTTGACGACATGGTCGATGAAACCCGGATCCTGATGGCTGAAGCCGTTGTGGTCTTGTCGCCAGACGTGCGAGCTCAGGAAATAGTTGAGCGACGCGACCGGCCGCCTCCACGGGATGTGGTTGCACACCTTCAGCCATTTGGCGTGCTGGTTGAACATCGAATCGATGATGTGGATGAAGGCTTCGTAGCAGGAGAAGAAGCCGTGCCGTCCCGTCAGCAGGTAGCCCTCCAGCCAGCCCTGGCATTGATGCTCGCTCAGAACCTCCATGATGCGTCCGTCGGGCGAGAGGTGATCGTCCTCGGGATAGATTTCAGCCATGTAGCAGCGATTGGTGACCTCGAGAACATCCTGCCAACGGTTCGAGTTGTTCTCGTCGGGACTGAACAGCCGGAAGTTCTTGCTGTTCAGGTTCAGCTTCATGACGTCGCGCAGAAACTTGCCCATGACCCGGGCCGATTCGGTCGTCGTCGCTCCCGGGCTCGGCACTGAGACGGCGTAGTCGCGGAAATCCGGCATCTTCAGGTCACGGAGCAGCAAGCCACCGTTCGCGTGCGGATTGTCGCTCATCCGGCGAGTCCCGGCCGGGGCTAGCGCGGCGAATTCGGCGCGCAGCTTGCCGTCGTCATCGAAGAGTTCTCCAGGTTTGTAGGTCTGCATCCAGTGCTGGAGGATTTCGATATGCTTCGGCTTGTCCATGTCGCCCATCGGGACCTGGTGCGAGCGCCAGTAATCCTCGCATTTCTTGCCGTCGATTTCGCTCGGGCAGGTCCATCCCTTTGGCGTGCGGAAAACGATCATCGGCCACGCCGGGCGTTTCAGATTGCCCTTCTCGCGAGCCTCCATCCAGATCCGCTTGATCTCTGCGACGGCTGTATCCATCGCTGCCGCCAACTGCTGCTGCACCTTGTCGGGATCGTGCCCTTCCACGAAAAGCGGCGCATAACCCATCCCCTCGAAGAATTTCCGCAATTCGTGCTCTGGGATGCGGGCGAGGAAGCATGGATTGGCGATCTTGTAGCCGTTGAGATGCAGGATCGGCAGCACGCATCCGTCACGGGCAGGATTGAGAAACTTATTGCCATGCCATCCCGTCGCAAGCGGACCGGTTTCCGCCTCCCCGTCGCCGACCACACAGGCAACGATCAGATCCGGATTGTCAAAGGCCGCGCCATAGGCATGGCTTAAGGCATAGCCCAGTTCGCCGCCTTCGTGGATGCTTCCCGGCGTTTCGGGAGCGACGTGGCTCGGAATGCCGCCGGGAAAGCTGAACTGCTTGAACAGACCCTTCATCCCCTCGGCGTCCTGGCCGATATTCGGGTAGACTTCGCTGTAGGTCCCTTCCAGATAGGCATGTGCGACCAGCGACGGCCCGCCATGGCCAGGCCCGATCACGTAGATCATGTTGAGGTCGTCGCGCTTGATCACGCGGTTCAAATGCACATAAAGCATGTTCAAGCCGGGCGACGTTCCCCAGTGGCCAAGCAGCCTTGGCTTGATGTGCTCCCGCTTGAGCGGTTCCTTCAGGAGCGGATTGTCAAGCAGATAGATCTGTCCGACCGAAAGATAGTTCGACGCGCGCCAGTAGGCGTCCATCAAGCGGAGTTCGTCTGCTCCAAGTGGAGCGGTCATTGTCTGATAGCTGTCAGTTGAAAGAGCTGCATTGGTCATCGTCAGCCTCCTATCGACTTTCTTGTCGTCTCAGTCTGCGCGCTGCGCGTCGCCACCGTTTGCGCGCCTATACGGCGTCTTCCACTGCCCTGCGCCATCATCGTCAAGGTCCAGGATGGCGTCATAGGACGATCTTTTGGCGGCGCTCCCGATATGAACGCAGGCGATGCCGTCATCTGCAAAACGTGTCATGATCTGGAACAGCTGATCCCAACCCACTATAGCCTCGGTCCCCTCAAGGAAAATGACACGCGGCTTCGCGATGGATAAGCTCGCCAACATCAACAGGCACTGCTCTTTTGGCGTCAAAAACGTATGCCATTCCACTTCCTGTTGAAATCCCCCTGCGTTAGAAATGCGCTCGAGTCCGAATTCGGCAAGTAGCATCGAAATCCGCTCGGCCTTAACTTCTGTGCCCGCATCGGGCGGAGCGATGAGTTGTCGAAGCGTACTCGACGGAAAATAGGGCTGCTGCGGCAGGAAGCGTATCCCTTCACCGGCGGGGCGAAGAATTCGGCCAGAACCCGGATAAGCAACGCCCGCGGTGGCTCTGAAAAGCGCGCTCCCTTGCTCCTCGCGGGCGCATGTCACCAAGACGCGGGCACGAGACGGAATGGCTATGCTCAACTCCTGCAACAACGCAGAGCCGTCTCGCTCTGACAATATCGTGAGTTTCTCGTACGACAGGCCCTCGCTGGTGTCGTCGATCTGAATTTCAGAGCGGTTGCGCTGCTGCGAGTTCTCTATTGCTTCCAAGAGCGTGCTTAGTCGCGCCACGACGGCGGCAAAATTCGAGATCGACTTGAATTGGTTGATGATCAGCGAGAAAGCACCCACCAGCATCGCGAAAGCGGCCGCCGATTGGGTAATCACGCCAAACTCGATATCTCCCCGGAAGAATGCCGGCGCGATAATGAGGGCGGGGATGATCTGGATCAGCCAATTGTAGCCGGTTGTAAAGAAGCCGACATCACGGTTCACAGAAGTCATAACGCGGAAGTTCGCAATCAGATCATCAAGTTGGCTTCCAAGAAAGGACTTCATTTGCGGCTCACTGCCGGACAGCATGACCCGCTCGGCATTCTCCCTCGCCTGAATAAGGCCCGCGCGAAAGCTTGCCTCCTTGTCGAGCTGGTCGTAGTTCAACTTGATGAGTGATCGACCCAGCCGAATTGTGAGCAGAGAGCCACATGCCGCATACAGAAAGGCAACGGCGAAGAGGACAGGATTGATGGACAAGAGCACACCAGAAAATGAAACAATCGTCAGGCCGCTACTGAAGATCATGAGCAGGAAAGACAGGGTCGTCACGGTAAAGGCGCGGATATCTTCCGAGATGCGCTGATCGGGATGCGAGAGCTCGCCCGAAACGTCGAGGCGATAGAATGCACCATCCGTCAGATACAGCTTGACGGCGCGGCGCGTCAGGAAATCCCTCCAGAGCAGTGCGAGCCGTTCCTCGCTAAAGCGCGCATACACCGATACGATCGTGGAGCCGGCAAACACGGCAAGATAGAATATTGCCTGGCGGGCGAACTCGCTAACATGCCTGTCGGCGATTGCCGTCATGAAATTTCGGCCGACGAAGCTGTTGAGCACGTTCAGCGCGTTGATCGCGAAGAACAGGATTACAAGGCTTGCCGTCAGAAGCTTGGCTGCGCCGCCGACCTCCGACGAGATGAAAATTCGCACCGAGCGCAGAAAGCGACCAGCTGTTACCTTGAAAGGAGTCCGCAGTTCTTCCATGCCTCTCCCCTTTGCGTCGTGTCATTGCCCAAGCTTCACCCAAACGATGAAGCCCCGCCTGCCTGACGGCCTCCTCGATGGCTATTCACGCGACGTCGGCTGGAGCCCAACCTCGAACGACATCTGACAACCCACCGCTCGCGCGAATGCAGGCCCGGGTCGGAGCCAGTTGCCCCTTGGTTTCCTCAACGCTTCCTCGGCCGTACTGACAAACTCCAGAGCGCCGTCTTTGCCCGCGCGCGAGCACACAAACGTTCCATGGGCCAGAACACAGGTCGTCCATGACATTCCCCGCTGATGTGACGGGAACCGTCAGCCTCCAGCCGATTTACCGGTCCGCTGAACAATGATGGCCCAGAAATCTCGACGTTGACGGGGCTACGATTTGACGTCGTGTGCCTGCCCTGACGCTCGCAGTTCCTTGAGGGTTTTGCCCACGCAAGTTCCCCCGTCAGATCCGCCTACGGCCTTTGCTTTGCCGTCCAGGGTAATAGTACCCGCAATCCGGTCTGAAGCAGAGTAAGTCGCGGTGCCGTCCTTCGTCACTCTCGACAAATAGAAGGCGTGGTAGGTACCCTTGTTTTCACAGCTGATCACCAGCGGAAAATCATCAAAGGGATCTTGTGCATATGCGGGCAAGCTGGTCAGCAGCGACGCCCCACAAGTGGCAAGCATTGCAACCGATATCTTGAGAAATATCGTCATCGTGCGAGGCGACAGATATACCATTGATCGAACCCCAACTGCGTGAAGAACGCGAGATCGCAAGGTGTCTCGAGGCATGCATCCAAGTGGCAATCAACGACCGGAAGTATGTCGCAGCATGCCGCCATTAGGCAAGAAAATTGTGGTCGACGACGACACAATCTTACCGGGAAAAGGAACATCCGCAAGCGCCTGGCGAAGACCCCGAAGTCCGGCCCTCTATGCGGGGGTTAAGGCGCAGGTACTCGACCCCTACGGAAATAGCGGTGGCCAACGCGATTGGGCTCGCGTCGACCACCGCTATCAGGCCGTTGAAGATCCCCGTCGCCGTGGTTAGGCAGGCTGGGTCGCCGTGTCGTCATCCCGTGCCGGACGACCGTCCAGAGCGCCACTCCAGAGCGTCAGAACCAAGGCTCCCACGACAAGGATTGCGCCAACCCATGGCGTTGCCCCAAGCCCCAGTGAGGATTCGACCACGAGGCCGCCGATCCATGCGCCCGCGGCAATACCAAGGTTGAAGGCCGCGATATTCAGGGCCGATGCGACGTCAACGGCGGCGGGGCGAACCTGCTTTGCCAGCTGCACAACATAGATCTGCAGGCCAGGCACGTTGGCGAAGGAGAGGAAGCCGAGTGCAGCGAGCGTCGGAACGGCCAGCCAGGTCGACGGCGCTGTGAAGCTGAAGAGGACCAGCACGATCGCCTGGGCAATGAACAATCCGGTCAAGGCGCGTACCGGGCTGCGGTTGGCGAGCCGGCCGCCGGCGACGTTGCCGATGGCGATGGCGATGCCGTAGACCACGAGGATGAGACTGACGGTGCCCGCCGCAAACCCGGTGATCTCCTGCAGGATCGAAGCAAGGAATGTAAAGGCGACGAACGTGCCACCGTATCCGAGGGCGGTCATCGCGAAGACGATGAGCAGGCGTGCGCTGCCGAGCACGCGGATCTGATCGCCGATGCTGGCAGCCGGCGCCTTCTTCAGGCTTGACGGCAGAAGCACGGCAATTGCAAGGAAGGCGATCGCGCCGAGGCCGGCAACGGCGGCAAATGTCGCACGCCAGCCGAAGATCTGACCGATCAGCGTGCCGAGCGGAACGCCGGTGACGATGGCGACGGTCAGGCCCATGAACATCATGGCGATTGCCGAGGCGCGGCGGTTTTCGGGAACGAGATCGGCTGCAATCGTCGAACCGACCGAGAAGAAGACGCCATGCGCAAAAGCCGAAAGCACACGCGCGACTAGCAATGGCGCGTAGCTTGGGCTGATTGCCGCCATGCCGTTGCCGATGACGAAGAGCGCCATTAGGCCGAGAAGCAGTGGTTTCCTTTCGATGCGTCCCGTCAGCGCCGTCAGCACCGGTGCGCCGAAGGTGACGCCCAGCGCATAGACGCTGACGATCAACCCTGCCAGCGGCAGGCTGATGAGAAGATCTGCAGCGACAGTCGGCAGCAGGCCGACGATGACGAATTCTGTGGTTCCGATCGCATAGGCCGCGATCGTCAAAGCAAAGAGAGCAATTGGCATAGTGTGCCTCGAATGATCTGCCGGTCTGCCGGCGTGGTTGACTGGCGAACATATGGAGGCACTGGATTTTGGTGATAAGCGGTCACTCGATCCAAAGATCTGTGAAACGAATTCACAGACAGTAGAGATGTCCGCAGTGGCATTGTGGAGGCTGAGACCCGATGGGAATCGGCAGCGCAGAGCGCCGTCTCCGGCTCGTTGCGGTTCGGTAACACTCGCCCAAAACTCATCGCGGCGCGTGGGCATCTCGGGAAAATCGCGCATGACATCTGCGTGGTTACTGTAAAGTACTTTCACTTTAGCCCGGCCACCGTAAGGTGCTTGCGTTTTCAATGAGGGGACCGGAAACGTGATCGCTGCCCGCACTGTTCGGACACTTGTACCGTTGCTCGTCGCCGCACTTCTTGCCGGTTGTGGTCATCCAAGCGGCGTCATGACGCCCATTGCACTGACGGCGGCAACGCCGAACACCTCGCAGGTCAGCATGCTGGTCGCGACAACCCGCGAACCGTCTGGCGACCCCGCAACGCTGTTTACCGGCGAACGCAGCCCGAAACCTTACTTGACGGCGGTCGACGTCTCGATACCGCCAAAACGGGCGCCCGGCACCGTCCAGTGGCCGAAACGCCTGCCGCCCAATCCAGCGACCGACTTTGCCGTGACCAGTGTCAAGGAGATCGACACAGTTCCGCAGGGGCGCGCCTGGTTCCGGCAGAATATCCAGGGTGGGCACGCGCTGGTCTTCGTCCATGGCTTCAACAACAAATACGAGGACTCGGTCTTCCGCCTGGCCCAGATCGTCCACGATTCCGGCATGCAGGCGACCCCGCTCCTCTTCACTTGGCCATCACGCGCGCAACTCACGGCCTACGAATACGACAAGGAAAGCACCAACTATTCGCGCACGGCGCTCGAGCAGGCGTTGCGAACGCTCGCGGCCGATCCGGATGTCAAGGACATCACCATCCTCGCCCACTCCATGGGCACCTGGCTCACCATGGAGGCGCTGCGGCAGATGGGTATTCGCGACGGCCATGTGAACGGCAAGATTCACAACGTCATCCTCGCATCCCCGGATATCGATATCCAGGTCTTTGCCAAGCAGTTTGCCGAGATGGGAACGCCAACGCCGAAATTCACGATCTTCGTATCCCAGGATGACAAGGCGCTTGCCGTGTCGAGCTTCATCACCGGCCGTGTCTCGCGTCTCGGCTCGATCGATCCGACCATTGAGCCCTATCGCTCGAAACTCGAGGCCGCGGGCATTACGGCGATCGACCTTACCAAGGTGAAGGGCGAAGGCCTGAACCATGGCAAATTCGCAGAAAGTCCTGAAATCGTTCAGCTGATTGGCCAACGCATCATCACTGGACAGACGCTGACGGATTCGAACGTCTCGCTCGGCCAGGGTCTGACCGCTGTGGTCGGGGGCACGGTGACAACCATCGGCAACGTGGCTGCCACGGCCGTCGCCGCGCCAGTCACCGTGCTTGAACAGCCGATGCAGGCAAAGAAGCGGCCTGCCGACGAAACGCTGCAGGGAGACCTCAAGCCGCAACCGCTCACCCAGTAGGCAAGACGCATTTCTGCTCGTTGTTACGTTTTGGCCATCGCTTGTTACCGTAACGTACTTACCGCGTGACGCTTTCAGTGGAACCGTGGCGGTCGTCGAAAAAGGCGACGACCGTTCAGCAGCGCCGACTTGGCCTGCTCCACAAGGAGAGCGCAAATGTTGAATGACATGCATAAAAAACGGAGATCGCTATGAGCGGATCTCTCTCAAAGCAGCTTCGGCGCGCCGCCGCAGGGCTTGCCATAGTGCTGGCCTCCACCTCGCTCAGCTATGGGGCTGCTCAAGCGCAGCAGGCGGCACCTGCTCAGAATACGGCCAAACCGAACATCCTGGTCATCTTCGGCGACGACATCGGCCAGACCAACATCGGCGCCTATTCGATGGGGGTCGTGGGCTACAAGACCCCCAATATCGACCGCATTGCCAAGGAAGGCACGCTGTTCACGGACTACTATGCCGAAAACAGCTGCACGGCCGGTCGCTCGACATTCATCACCGGGCAGGTCTGCCTTCGAACGGGTCTCTGCAAGGTCGGCATCCCCGGAGCGACGGTCGGTCTGCAGGCGCGTGACATTACCATCGCACAGGCGCTAAAGCCGCTTGGTTATGCAACGGGCCAGTTTGGCAAGAACCATCTTGGCGACCGCGACGAATTCCCGCCCACGAAGCACGGTTTCGACGAGTTTTTCGGCAACCTCTATCATCTGAATGCGGAGGAAGAGCCGGAGCGTCCCTACTATCCGAAGAACGACCAGGAATTCGTGAAGGCCAATTCGCCGCGCGGCGTGCTGCATTCCTTTGCCGATGGCGGGGTCGAGGATACCGGTGCGCTGAACCGCAAGCGGATGGAAACGATCGACGATGAAACGACTGCTGCGGCAATCGATTTCATTCAGCGGCAGGCCAAGGAAGGAAAGCCCTTCTTTACCTGGATGAACACCACCCGCATGCACGCGTTCACGCATGTCCGAGGTTCGATGCAGGGCCAAAGTGGCATGCCGGGTAACGAATACGCCGACGGTATGATCGAGCACGACGGCGATGTCGGCAAACTGCTGAAGATGCTGGACGATCTCAAAATCGCGGACAACACGATCGTCGTCTATACGACGGACAATGGTCCCAACCAATGGTCATGGCCGGATGCGGCGACGACGTCGTTCCGAAGCGAGAAGGACACCAACTGGGAAGGCGCGTTCCGCGTTCCCGCGATGGTTCGTTGGCCCGGTCACATCAAGGCGGGCGACGTGTCGAATGAGATGATGTCCGGACTTGACTGGTTCCCGACCCTGCTTGCAGCAGCCGGCGATGCCGACATCAAGGAACGGCTTGTCAATGGTACCAGCATCAACGGCAACCAGTTCAAGGTCCATCTCGACGGCTATAACCAGCTTCCCTACCTGACGGGGCAGCAGCCGAAGTCGGGACGCGAGGACTTCTACTATTTCAACGATGACGGCGAGGTCGTTGCCTATCGTTATGGCAACTGGAAGATCGTCTTTTGCGAACAGCGAGAGCCAGGAGGCTTCCAGGTCTGGGCAAACCCGTTCACCTGCCTCCGCGCGCCGAAGGTCTTCAACCTGCGCATGGACCCTTACGAGCGGGCGGATACCGTCTCCGACCAGTATTACGACTGGCTGGCGCAGAACGCCTATCTCATCCAATACGGCGTCTGGCGGGTCGCTCCCTTCCTGCAGACATTCAAGGATTATCCTCCGAGCCAGCGATCGGCGAGCTTCAGTATCGACCAGATGGTCGACGCCCTGATGCGGAGTGTGGAGCAGGGCCCAGCCATTGGGAAATAGCAAAGCGCCATGAGCGGGTTGGCTTTTTGAGCGGCCCGCTCGATTTGTTTACGGGGAGCCATGACAGCACGCGACGACCAGCCGTGACCGAGCGGCTACGCAAGGTCGGGCGGCGCTGGCGACCGCGATTGCTCGAAACAGGCAGGCGCAGCAAGACACGACGCGCGGACATTCATTACCCGCGTTGAATCCTTAGGGTGGAGCAGTAGATTTACGCCTGATGTAACGTTTTGTGGAAGGCGTGTTACCGTAACGTACTTACGGGTGATGCAACATGTGGCGATACTCAGGGCAGGCTTTTCGGAGGCGACGATGGCACTGGCATATGACACAGCACACCGGCCGCAACGTCAGGGCGACGACAATGACGACCTCGTCTGGATACCTGGCCGGACCTTCCTGATGGGTTCCAACGAGCACTACCCGGAAGAGGCCCCGGCTCATCCTGTTACCGTCGACGGCTTCTGGATCGAGGCGACGCCCGTCACGAACCGCAAATTCCAGGAATTCGTCAAGGCGACCGGCCATGTCACCCTGGCCGAGAAAACGCCAGACCCGAAAGACTATCCCGGTGCCCTGCCGCACATGCTGCGGGCCGGATCTCTCGTCTTCACACCGCCGAAATCGGTGACCGGCACGGACATCGCGCAGTGGTGGAAATTCAAGTTCGGCGCCAACTGGCGGCGGCCCTATGGCGGCCTGAGCGATCTCCGCGGCAAGCTCGACCATCCCGTCGTTCACGTCGCATATTGCGATGCGGGGGCCTATGCCGAATGGGCGGGAATGGACCTGCCGACGGAAGCCGAGTGGGAACTCGCTGCCCGCGGTGGGCTTGACGACACTGAGTTTGCCTGGGGCGATGAACTCATGCCCGACGGTGTCGCGATGGCCAACACGTGGCAAGGCACGTTCCCGACGCACAGCACGAAGCCTGCAGGCAAGGACCGAACAACGCCCGTGCGTTCGTTTCCGCCCAACGGCTACGGCGCCTATGACATGATCGGCAACGTCTGGGAGTGGACGTCGGACTACTGGTCCACGCGCCATCCGGAACCCGCGGCGAAAGCCTGTTGCATCCCAGAGAACCCTCACGGCGGCGGCAAAGAGACGAGCTACGATCCCAACCAACCGAACATCCTCATCCCGAGGCGCGTATTAAAGGGTGGCTCTCATCTTTGCGCCCCGAACTACTGCCGCCGCTATCGCCCGGCAGCTCGTCACGCCGAGCCGGAAGACACGTCGACCAGCCATGTCGGCTTTCGCTGCATCAAGCGCATTGCAACCTGATTGGGAGCATTTCGATGTCTCGATCTGTGCGCTTCTTCCTGCTTTTCCTGCTGCTCCCGGTGAGCGCATTCGCGCAGGAGCTTCCTTCCTGGAACGACGGCACGTCGAAGCAGGCAGTCGTGGACTTCGTCAAGAAGGTCACCACGGAAGGCGGCGCCGACTACGTGGCGCCCGATGACCGTATCGCCGTCTTCGACAACGACGGCACGCTCTGGACCGAGCAGCCATTCTATTTTCAGCTTGGTTTCATACTCGATCGGGTCAAGGCGCTCGCCCCGGAGCATCCCGAGTGGAAGGCGAAGGAGCCCTTCAAGTCGATCCTCGCTGGCGATCTCAAGGGCATCGCCAAGAGCGGCGAACGGGGCATCGTCGAGCTTGCGATGGAGACCCATGCCGGCATGACGACCGAGGATTTCCGCAAGATCGTCATCGACTGGTTCGCCACAGCAAGACACCCGAAGACCGGCAAGCCATACAACGAGATGACATTCCGGCCCATGCGCGAACTGCTGGACTACCTGCGCGCCAATGGGTTCAAGACGTTCATCGTCTCGGGCGGCGGCGTCGAGTTCATGCGCCCGATCACCGAGAAGGCATACGGCATCCCGCCTGAACAGGTCGTCGGCAGCACGATTACGACGCAATATGCGCTGGTCGACGATACGCCGGTCCTGAACCGGCTCCCGAAGATCGATTACGTCGATGATGGCCCCGGCAAGCCCGTGGGCATCAACACGTTCATCGGCAGACGCCCGGTCTTTGCCGCCGGCAATTCGGACGGGGACTATGAAATGCTACGCTGGGTGATGGCTGGCCAAGGGCCTCACTTCGCAATGATCATTCATCATACCGATGCAGATCGGGAATACGCATATGATCGCAAATCTGACTTCGGAAGGCTCGACAGGGCGCTTGATGAGGCTGCGGCACGCAACTGGCTGCTCGTCGACATGAAGGCCGACTGGAAGAACATTTACGCGTTCGATCAATAGGTCCCAGCTGGCGCTTGTGCCAGCCGGGCGCGCCATGCCCTCGCTATCAAACGAAAGGAACGGACAATGTCGGAACTCGTCGTGATCGGCTTTGATGCCATGGATGAAGCAGACAAGGTGCTGCTGAAATTGCACAGCCTGAAGAAGGAATACCTCGTCGATCTCGAAGATGCAGTCGTCGTGGTCCGCGACGAGGCCGGCAAGGTCCATCTCAAGCAGAGCCTCAACCTGACGGCAATCGGCGCCACGTCGGGCCTGTTGTCCGGCTCTCTCTGGGGCGGCCTCGTCGGCTTGCTATTCCTCAATCCGCTCGCGGGCTTTGCGATCGGCGGCCTCGTCGGCGCAGGCACCGGCGCGATCTCCGGCTCGCTCGCCGACTATGGCATCGACGACGAGTTCATCAAGTCTCTTGGCGGGACGATACCGAATTCCTCCTCCGCTCTCTTCGTCCTTGTGCGCAAAGCGCAACCGGAGAAGGTTCTCGCCGAGCTCCAGGGGCTGCGTGGCCGCGTCCTGAAAACCTCGCTGGCGCCGGATCAGGAGGAGCGGCTGCGCAAGGCGCTCTCGGGCAGCCCGAGCCAAGCCCCATCCACATGATCCACAGCGGCGGCCCTGCTCGCAGCGACGTTTGCGGTTGCTGCGAGGCCGCGCGATATTACTCCTCCTGATTGGCAGGCTGGCGCATGCGCGAGGGGCGAAACAATGGCAATCATCTCAACTGCGCCATCGCCTCGGACATGGCGAGTTCTGGCACTCATCGCTCGGTTCGCCTTCCGGCTGGCAGTCACCGCCTTCACGGGATGGTTTGCCCTCGCCGCTTTCTACCAGGCACCTTCTCCATGGAAATGGCCGATCATCGCCGCCGGCTTGCTCGCCGGACTGATCACCATTCTGACTGTCAGGCGGCGGCCGCTGCTCGCCGGTGTGCTTCTGCTCGCAGCAATGCTTGCGGTTTCCTACTGGTGGAGCAGCATCAAGCCAAGCAACGATCGGGACTGGGCCGCCGACGTTGCCCACGGCGTCACCGCAACGATAGCAGGCGATGAGATCACCCTGCACAACATCCGGAGTTTTCGATGGCGGACGACCGAAGACTTCGATCCGGTTTGGCAAACCGAGAAGTATGATCTCGCTTCGCTACAGTCAGTGGACCTGCTTAACTCCGTCTGGAGCAACCCGGCAATTGCTCATACCCTCGTCAGCTTTGGTTTTGCGGACGGTCGCTACGTCGTATTCTCGGCAGAGATCCGAAAGGAACGAGGCGAAGCGTTTTCGGAGATCGGAGGCTTCTTCAAGGAGTTCGAGCTGGTCCTGATTGCGGCCGAAGAAAACGACATCGTCCGGCTACGCACCAACATCCGCCGGGAAACCGTGTCCCTCTATCCTCTTCAGGTTTCCGCACAGGTAGCACGCGCGCTCTTGCTGTCCTACCTCGACAAGGCCAACGCGCTGGCGGTGCAGGCCGAATTCTATCAGACGATCACGGCAAACTGCACGACCATCGTCTTCAAGCTCGCCCGGCTGATCGATCCCGGCATCCCGCTCGACTGGCGCATTATCGTATCCGGCTACCTGCCGGACTATCTCTACGACCGCAGCCTGATCCGCACCGACGTCCCCCTCTCGCAGGTAAAGAAACAAGCCGAGATCAGCGGCCGGGCGCAAGCTGCCCCGGCGTCGAGCGACTACTCGAGGGTCATCCGGCCAACATTGGACGGAGGTTGACAGCGTAGACGAGGCCAAGTTTCATGGGTTGATTTGCACGGAGATCTTCATCCATTGCGTGTTGCGAATGTTTTGACACGCTCATTTCCGCTGTTGTCGCGGCGATGCTCCCGCAACATTTCACCCCAAGGGGTGCCGACGGCTCAAATGCCGCCATGACAAAGATCGAGCTTCGCGATCGCACCTATGTTGTGCTTGGTGAGATCGACTGAAGCTGCAACATCGATCCAGCGGCCAGTGGGCAAATGCAAGACGCCAGGCGCCTGTGTCGCACGCCATGATCATCGTGTGAGTTACCGGCTCCGCGATCGCCATGGACGATCCTACGACGCTAAAAGGCGGTCGCCAAACCCTCGGTCTTGAAGCGGGCACCCGCTTTCGTCAGCCCTTCTTCGATGGCCGCGGAAAGTACCGGCTGATAGCGTCGCGGCGCCATTCTCTCGCGGAAGGTCGTCTCGAAGTCCGGTGCAAGCTGGCGCAGCTCGGCAAGTCGCGGCACCGCTTCATCCGACCCAAGCTGCCCGAGTGCAGCAACCCGGAGGACGCTAATCAAGAAAGTGCTATGACTGACCTGCTCGGACAGCAGCGAGGCTTCCGACCAATCCTTTCGTCGGTAAGCGTCCAATGCGAGCACGAGAACCGCGTCGCTGGGAACGACATCAACTGATCTGCCGGCATCGCGCGCAAGAGAAACACCCGCATCGAAATAGCCTGACGAGAACAGCACGAGACCAAGCTTTGCCGCTGCATCGGGGTTATTGGGGTTGAGCGCGAGCGCGCGGTTGCCCGCAGCGATCGCCGCGTCCACCCGTCCACTGTAGAATTGTGACAACATCAAAGCGACGTGAGCCCGATCAGAGAGCGGTGCCAAGGAGACTGCCCGACCGGCAAGCTCGAGCGCACGTGCGATCTTGCCGTCGTCGGCAGTCTCCGCCAGCAACGCCGAGAGCGCTGCCGTTGCGTCGGCATCAAAACTGTTTGCTGCGATCGTTCGCTCCAAACAATCGATCGTGCGTGCGAAGCTCGATGCCTTGCCATCGTCCAACTGGTATTCGGCCCGAAGCACGCATGCATTGCCAAGCGATCCCTCAGAGGCGGCATGCGTTTCGATATTGTTGATGACGCCACGTGTCGCAGCGAAGCGGCGTGCGAGTTGAGCAACCAGTTCATCTCGGACCGCCGCAACCGTCCTGCCACTGGTGTCGACGCTTTCAAGGCCGGATTTGACAAGGTCGCCCGTCGCAGTGTCCACGATCTGCCACCAAATGCTGCGGTCGTCGCCATCACCATAATACTTCATGTCGATTGCATAGGCGTTCGACTTGGCCGGACGCAACACGGAGGCAAGCGGCCGTTCACGTCGTTGGGCTTGCGAAACGGTCAATGTCTGAAATTGCGTAAGGGCGGTCAGCAGCATGTCCCGAGTGACAGAGGCCTCGCCGCGCAACCCCTCATCTACCGCAGTCAGGGTGACTGCGACGGTAGGCTTGGCCGTCGTGATGGGGCGCGACCCATAAACGGCGACACCGCCGGCCACGACGGCAACCGCCAGCAGCCCCAGAGTTGCAGCCGTCACCCAAGGTCGGGCCGGGACAGCCGGCACAACCGCTGAGGGAGCTTGCTCGAGAACGAAATCCGCGGGTTCTGCGCAGGCAGTTGCGGGATGCTCTCGATCACCGATGTGTGGGAAGCCCCCCGTAGACCGCGTGAAAACGGCAACGTAGCGCCCCCTCGGCAACTGAACTGTGACACCACCCTCCTCCCCGAAAGCCTCGTAATACTGGCTGAGAGAGGATCGCAACCGGCTGAGCTCAATGCGGACGATGGGATCGAGCGACGGATCGAAATTGCTTTGTCGGCCAAGTACATCGACGGCGATAGAATAGGCTTTCACACCCTCCGCCCAACCGGCGAATTGCTGTTCCACGATATATCTGAGGATGCTCCGGCTTCTTTCGGTGGCCCTAAACCGCTCGTCGTCGAGCAGACGGTCCAGCTCTGCGCGGGCTTGCGGGCATGCGACTTCGTGATCCCCGCCGTGCTGTTCTTCAGCCTTCATCACTGCCGCCCCTACTGCGCAATGCTCAATGCCAAGTAGAACAGATGGGGTAATCGCGCAGAAAACAAGAGGTTGCAACACGAAATGCTAACAAAACCGAAACGTGATGAAGGCCGGCGCTGCCACTGGTCTTAATCCAGGAGGCGACCTCCGCGCTCAAGACAGTACTTGACGACATCCGCCTCTATCTCTGCACAGACGATTTCATACTCATGGACCATCGCGTGGTTCGTATCTCCGACAACACTTCTCAACCGATCGAGCATGGAACTCGCGTCTTCATAGGCTTCGCAAAGGCTGCCAAGAGATTCCGACTTCTCTCCGATCAGTTGAAGTTGCGCGCGCACCGCCGGCAGCCTCAGCATCAGACGGCGCAGCCCTCGCCGCTCAGCGCCAGTAGGCGTTCTTACCTTGTCGTTTTCCTTGTCCATGAAGACCACCCCGGCGTCGGTCGGCTTCGTTTCAGGCCACTTTATCGACCTGGCGATACGGTGGAAGTACGCAACGGTAACAGACCGCTTTAACAGCTGACGCCAGCCCCTGTTACGTCGGCATTTTCAGTTGTGCACTCGCATGGGTTCAACGCGCCTGCAGCGAAACTTGCTGAACTCGGCCCCGTATTGATCGGCCACCCTACGCAGTCACTCCGGATCGAGGCATACTCATACTCGTTGCGATTGGCGCGTGCGTGTTGCACTCAAATGACTGGCATCAGCGTGAAGAGCTCCTGCGCGCGATTGACGCCTCGTAGTGCATGCAGCCCTATCGAATGCAGGCTGTCCATCTGCGGTGGTGGAATGATCGCCGCGAAACTGGCCGACATCAGAAGCCGGCGCTGTAGCGACCGACAGAGAGAGACGATGCGGCTGACTTCGTTCACCGCTGGCCCGATGACCGTAAAATCAAGCCGATCCTCGCTGCCGATATTGCCGTAGAAGACGTCACCGAGGTGAAGGCCGAGATAGACGTCGGTCACAGGCCGGCCCTCGATGCGGCGCTGCGCGTTCAGATCGAGCAGGCGCTTGTCGAGCAGCGAGCGGGCGTTGAGCGCCGCAGAGCAAGCCTCGCTCGAACGCCGGCCCTTGAAGATAGCCAGTGTCCCGTCCCCCATCAGCTTGAGCACTTCGCCGCCGGCTTCCTGGACCGACGAGATCACTGCGTCGGCATAGTCATTGAGCATCGGAATGATCTCTTCCGGGTCGACGGTGTCCGAGATATGCGTGAAATTGGCGAGATCGGAAAACCAGAGCGCCGCCGAGATGCGGTCGCTTTGGCCGCGGGTGATCTTGCCGTGAAGTACGTGGTTGGCCGCATCCTGCCCGAGGTAGACCTTGGCAATCGTACCCGCCACACCGCTGATCGTCACGCATTTGACCGCCAACGCCAGACAGGGCAGCAGATCGCGCAACACGGCGATGTCGCTGTCAGCAAAACCCTCGTTGGATCGCGTGGCGAAGTGCGAGAAAAAGCAGTCGATCTCGCCGATCGTCCCACCGTCTCCGAACCGATGCGCCATGGCGATGAAGTCCGTGAAACCTGCGGCCTTCAAATCGTCAAGCAGATAAAAATCGGCCGGATCGCTATTGGTCAGGTTTCTGCGCAGCTCTCCAAATCCTGTCGTTTCCAGATGATGAAATGCGGAACGAAGCCAA
Source organism: Rhizobium sp. LjRoot258 (assembly GCF_964254185.1). NCBI lineage: Bacteria > Pseudomonadati > Pseudomonadota > Alphaproteobacteria > Hyphomicrobiales > Rhizobiaceae > Rhizobium > Rhizobium sp. LjRoot258. Next base: position 2,689,399 of record NZ_CAXUST020000001.1, read on the forward strand.
TTGTCGGCAATCTCGCCAGGGCCGGAGAAGCCATATTCCGACACGCGCTCAATCGCCTCCCTGCTGTCCCAGCGGAACGCGCGCCGTTCATAGATCGGGTGCAGCGTGTCCATGACGGCCACGGAACGCTCGATTAGAAGTCCATTGATGCGGCACTGTTCGCAGAAGCCGGCGAGCAGGTCTGCTTCCGCCACGCCCTTGAGCCCGCTCTGCATTAGCCAGGCGGTGATTTCTATGACGCGGCGATCGTCCACGGTTGTCTCCTAGAACCGGGCGTCCATTTTCTTTTTCTGGGGCCGAGCGGCTTTCCCGCGTCGGATCTCTGTTGTCATCGGTGGGACGCCCAGACCGGTGACTTTGCAGTTTGCGAAGGCGGCTCTTGGAGCCGCCTCGATCAATTGACGATGGTGACGCTTGCCGTACGACCGGCGACGAGGGCCGTGTCGTCGGGCAGCGCATCGAGCGCCACACGTACCGGCACGCGCTGAGCCAGGCGAACCCAGGTGAAGGTCGGGGTAACGTTGGCGAGCTGGGCGCTGGTATCGCTTCGCTCCCGGTCCTCGATGCCGCCGGCGACGCCGTCGACATGCCCCTTGAGAGGCGTCTTGCTGCCCATCAGATAGACGAGCGCGGGATCACCGATCTTGATGCGGTCCAACTTATTCTCTTCGAAATAGCCCGCTACGTAATAGGAATCGCTGTCGATCAACGCGGTAACAGCGGTGCCAGCCGCTACATAGTTGCCCGGCTTCATGGAGAAGTTGGTCAGCACACCATTGACCGGCGCACGCACCACTGAGCGGTCCAGATTGAGCTGTGCGGTGTCGCGGCTGATGACGGCTTGGTTATAGGCGGCTTCGTCCTGTTGGACGGTTGTTTCGGCCTGCTGGACCTTCTGCCGCGTCACGGAGCTCTCGCCGAGTTTGCGATAGAGCTCGAGATCGCTTCTTGCCATATCGAGCGCCGCCTTGCTGCTCTGCATCTGCGTTTCGGCCTGACGCAGGGCGAGGGTAAAGCGCGCCTGGTCGATGCGGAAGATCACATCGCCCTTGCGGACGGGCTGATTGTCCTTTGTATCCACTTCACTGACGATCCCGGAGACATCGGCAGCGAGCCGTACGACGTCGGCGCGGACCTTGCCGTCCCGCGTCCAGGGCGCGTCCATGTAGTAGTCCCACAAATGCCAGCCGAGCACTCCGGCCAGGGCAACGAAGGCGCCGGTGAGCAGGAAACGACCGGAATGAGCGAGAAGCGATTTCATAATGACACCTTGTTCAAAGACAGCGCGATGGCGCCAAGCAGGCAGAAATACATGGCCGTATCGAAGAGCGGCCGATGCCAGACCAGTCGATAGAAACCGACGGAAGCCAGCAACCGCCGCAGGATGGCATTGAGGAGATAGGCTGCGAATGCGATTGCACCGAGCGTCGGGATGAAGACACCGTAAATATCGATATCAGGCCTCATGCGGCATGTTCCTTTGCGGTTCTTCCTCCCCCGCCAGCGGCAGCGATCTGAGGGAGGCAGGCTGCATCAGGGTAGAGGGTGTATCTGAGTGCGGTCATGGAGCGGCGTGCGCCTTCGATCGCCGAAGACCTGCCGGCCTCGACCAATGCCGCGAGCGACTGGTCCAAGGTTTTGAGCAGGTTTTCGTCGGGTTGCGCATCGCGGCTCTTCTGCTTGCGCTGATAGTGAGCTGCGATGCCCGACAACACGTTCTCGATCGGCTCGCGTTTGTCGCGCGACACCAACTGCTTGTGGCGTTGCAGATCCAGGGTGTTGAGGCCGTTGCGCAGGTCCCGCAGGATATCGGTCTGTGCGATCGCGGACTCGGCCGGGATCATCGCGAGACGCGGCGCGACGAGGCCGAGGCGATCGACCATCCGGTAAAGCAACTTGGTGAAATCGACCTCCTCGGGACGACGTGCGGCGGCAACGATGTCGGTCCAGCCGGAGCGCAGCAGGCGGTAGGCCGTCCATTCAGCGCCTACCGAGCGAACGAGAACTGTCGTTCCGCAGGCAATCACCATTCCGATGATCATTGCCGCATTCGAATTGACGAAAGAGGCAAGATCCAGGTTCATGCGGTCCTGCAGCGTCAGCATGTTCGGCAGATTCACGCAAAAGCCCATGCCGTAAAGAGCGAGAGACGGCCTGGTCATCAGAAGCCCCGCCGGCACGAGCATCAACCCGAGTGCGGCAGCGAGTTCGACATAGCTGTGGATCAAGGGCATCAGGCCGTACTCGAAGACGAAAGCGGCAATAACCGTCACGATCGCGACGTTGACGAATTTGATCATCATCGGCGCAGGATCATCCATCGACGAAAAGATGCAGCAGAGCACACCGGCCATCATCGCAGCCGCGCTGCCCTGAGGCCAGCCGGTACAGATCCAGAGGGCCGTCGCAATGAACGTCGCCAACATCACGGACAGGCCCGAGTGAATGGCCATGCCGTAGTCCTTGTGAATTGGTGCGCGATCGAAGGACGTGCCGAACCGGCGCCAACGAAGATCGTGATGGGACCCCGATTCGATATCCTGGCGGAGGCTGAGACAGTCTCCCCATATCTGCACGAGATCGCGGATGCGGGCGGTGAAGTTATGAGCAAGCAGCCCGTTCCACTCCTGTTGTTGGCGCCCCTCCTCCTCGGCCTTCGCCATCAGGGCAAGGAACTGCTGCCGCTTGTCCTCGGCAAGAGGCGCACCGCTTTCAAGCAGTGCCGTGGCTTCGCTTACCAGTGCAGTAATGGCAGGCGTGAATTTGCCCGCCGTTGCCTTCTCGAGCGCGTGCAGCACGTCGGCCAAACCCGAAACAATCGGCAGCATCGCGACCATGCGCTGCTGCAATATTCTGGTGCGACCGACGATATCGCGCAGCGCCGAAGTGTCATAAGCGACGTGGGTGGTAAAGCTGTGGAGATCGACCGCATCGGCAGCGAGCCGGCGGGCAGCGGCCAGAAGCGAGGGATCACGTCCCCTGCCGTTCAGCGTACCGATCGCGAGTTCGGCGCCGTCGCGCAGCCACGCATTGATGCGAGCAGCCAGAACCGGCCCGGCGTGCCTGGGAAAGAAAATGCGATTGACGACCGCCGCACAGATGATGCCGAGCGCGATTTCCTCGACGCGGGCAGTTGCATAGGTAAAGGCCGTATCCGGGTTTGCGACAATCGGGAAGCCGGTCAGAGCGGTCGTATACCCCGCGAGCATGAAACTGTAGCTGCGCGGTGTCCGGTCGAGCAGACTGATGCCAAGGCAAAAGGCCATCCACAGCGCGATCGCGAGCGTCAGCAGTTCCGGCGAATTGACGAGGTTCGGGATCAGGATCACCGTAACCGTTCCGCCGAGCGCGGTACCGATCAGGCGATAGAGCGCCTTCGACGTGCTGGCACCCGACAGGGGATGGGCAACGATGTAAACCGTGCCCACCGCCCAATAGGGATTCGTCAGGTCGAAGCAAAGCGCAATGCCAAGCGCGAGCATCGCCGCCGCGAACGTCTTGATGGAAAAAACGACGTCTCCCAGGCTGGGATCGATCGTGTTCTTGCTACTCGTCATTTTCCTGTATTCCGGATAACGCCGCGGTCTTCGCCGCGATGGCGCGCAGGACCTTGAGGGCGGCCTCGACCTGTTCAGGATCAAGGTCTCCGAGGATCTGTGCTCGCAGCTCCGCCGCACAGCTCTCGGCGCGCTCGGCGACCGCTGTGCCTCCTGAGGTAAGTTGCACCAGCTTGATGCGCCGGTCCGCCTCATCTGGAACCCGGCAGATCAAGCCGTCATTTTCCAAACTGTCGAGAACGCGCACGAGGGTCGGCCCTTCCACACCGACCCTTTCGGCCAGAACACCCTGCGGTACCAGGTCGCCATGTCGAAGCAGCGCTATCAAGGGTGCAGCGCTCGCGTCAGACAGGCTGTGCTCGGTCAGGACGACGTTCAAAGCCCGGCGCCACCCGCGCCCACAGATCATAAGCAAGGGTGCGAACTCGGCCCACGTTTGTTTCAGATTCGTTGTCATGAAATTAGATAACATCCTATCGATTAGAATACAATGATATTATTCGACGTAGCGATGATTGTGGATAGCGGACCGTGTTCGTCGCCCGTCGCCTCCCGGTTCGTCATCATGGGTGCTTTCCTTTAGGACTGTCGTTAAAGGGTATTGAGGAAGTTAAAAATTAACCATAGGCGGTAATAGTTTCTTAGAGAATCGCCGAGCATCCCGTTGGAGACCCTATGCGCCGATATGCAATCCTTGCCGCACTGTCTGTTCTGTCAGGCTGTGTGAGTGGCCCGGACCATGTTCCCCCGGAGATGCCGCTTCCGGCGAAGTTCAGCGAGGGCGGGGCCAAGAACATCGGCGACGTGTCGACGGCGGCCTGGTGGACGGCCTATCGCGACACCCGGCTGAACGGTCTGGTGGTTGAGGGCTTAAACGAGAACCTCTCGGTTCAGCAGGCGCTGGAGCGCATCAATGCGGCTGCCGGCGGCGTCACCGTGGCCGGGGCCGGCTCGCTGCCGAGCCTGGTGGTCGGCGCCAGCCAGACCACCAGCGGCAGCATGGGCGAGCGCCGCACGGCGAGCGGCGCCACCAACATCAGCGGCGGCGAGGCCAACGTCTCCTGGCTGCTCGACCTGTTCGGCCAGTACCGTCGCTCGAAGGAAAGCGCCCAGGCGAGCCTCGATGCCGCCTATTCCAGCGCCGACGTCGCCAAGCTCACCTATCTGCAGGATCTGGTGAACTCCTACATCGACCTGCGCTTCTTCCAGGAGCGCCTGGCGCTGTCGCGCGCCAACCTGAAGTCGCGCCAGGAAACCTACCAGCTGACCCAGTTCCAGCTCGAAGCCGGTGCGGCCTCGCGCCTCGACGTCGTCCAGGCCGAAGGTCTGGTGCAGTCGACGCAGGCCGAAATCCCCGGCCTGGAGACCAATATCCGCGTCGCCGCCCACCACATCGCCACGCTGCTCGGCCAGCCGGCCGGCTCGCTGCTCGGCGAGCTGTTGAAGGGCGCGCCGCAGCCGATCTTCCGCGGCGGCATCGCCTCCGGCATCCCGGCCGACCTGATCCGCAACCGACCCGACATTCGCGTTGCCGAGCGCAATCTGGCGGCGGCCACCGCCAATATCGGCGTCGCCATCTCGCAGCTCTACCCGACGATCACCCTGTCGGGCTCGATCTCGCCGACCTATGTCAAGCCGGCCGGCTTCTCCGGCGGCAGCCTGACCACCTGGTCGTTCGGCCCGACCCTGACGCTGCCGATCTTCGACGGCGGTCGCCTGCGCGCCAATGTCGACATCGCCAAGTCCGATGCCAAGACGCAGTATCTGGCCTGGAAGCAGACGGTGCTGAGTGCTGTCGAAGAGGTCGAGAACGCCCTGTCGGCGGTGCGCCGCGACGCCCAGACGGTGGAAGCGCTGCGCGCCCAGGTGAAGACGACCCAGGAAACCCTGGAACTGTCGACCGCCAGCTACAAGGACGGCGCCTCCTCGCTGCTCGACGTGCTCGATGCGCAGCGCCAGGTATCGCTGGCCCAGGCGAGCCTGGCCGCCGCCATCCAGCAGATGGCCAAGGATTATGTCTCCCTCAACGTCGCCATCGGCGGCGGCTACAATCCGGGCGCACCCAGAACCACCCAGCCGCCAAAGGCGAGCTGAGCAACAGCAGACAATAAGCCCCGCTTCGGCGGGGGCAGCCCCATGTAGAAAACGGACCATCAGCAAGCGCTTGAACCGCTTGCTGATGGTCCGTTTTCGTTGGTGCTATCTGCCGAAGATATCTTCGTGGAGCCGGTTGCCGTCGGACTCCGATTTTGCGACGATGCAAAAATCAGACGTTAAACTGCCGCTTTAATTGGGATATTTGCGACAGTACTAAATTGGAAGTTACAATGAGCCGTTTTTGGAGTCCGCTTGTTCACTCCTTGACCCCCTACGTTGCGGGGGAACAACCGACAATGAGCGGGTTGGTCAAATTAAACACCAATGAAAATCCTTACGGCACATCGCCACGCGCCCTCGTAGCGATCGCAGAGGCAGCAAACGATACTCTCCGGCTCTATCCGGACCCGACAGCCCTGCGACTGCGCGAGGTGATCGCTGCGCGCTATGGCCGTGATCCGGATGAAGTGTTCGTTGGAAACGGCTCGGACGAGGTTCTGGCACATACGTTCCATGCCCTTCTCAACCATGAAGAGCCGCTGCTTTTTCCAGACATAACCTACAGCTTCTATCCAACGTACTGCCGCCTGTACGGAATACATTTTTGTCGAATTCCTCTCGATGAAAACATGCAGGTTCGAATTGAGGACTACCGGCAATCTTGCGGAGCAATCATCCTGCCGAATCCCAATGCACCAACAGGCATTGCGCGACCGCTCCGTGAAATAGAAACCTTGATCCGGCAACATCCCGATCAAGTGATCGTTATTGACGAGGCATATGTGGATTTCGGCGGTGAAAGCGCCATCCCGCTCGTAAAAGAATATCCGAACCTTCTTGTTGTTCAGACCTTCTCAAAATCGCGGGGCCTCGCCGGGCTACGCGTTGGCTTTGCCGTTGGACAACGGCCGCTGATTGAAGCACTGGAAAGGGTCAAGGATAGTTTCAACTCCTATCCGCTAGACAGGCTCGCTTTGGCCGGAGCAATTGCGTCTTGGGAAGATGTAGATTGGTTTCAGCAATACCGCGATTTGATTGTGGCGAGCCGGGAGCGCCTAACCATGGCTCTCCAAATGCTTGGTTTTGACGTCCTCACATCATCCGCCAATTTTCTATTTGCTCGACATCCCGAAAAATCCGGTGCGGACTTGGCTGCGGGACTGCGGGACAAAGCAATCTTGGTCCGGCATTTCCCCATGGAACGCATAGAAAACTATCTTCGCATAAGCATTGGGACAGACGCTGAGTGCGATCAACTCGTGGCAGCTTTCAGAGAAATACTGACGTAATTCATGTTCGGAAATTAGCGGAATTCCTAAGAAACACTCAGCCGGGCGCAACCGGTGAAGTGTCGTCGTGAGGAAACCCCATTCGAGTGCGAAAGCATTCTTTAACGAAAACGGCACATATTAGCAGTGCTGGAAGTACCATATTAGTGCATGCGCGGCCGCCGTTTTCTTTTTTGATGCAACCAAGGCGGCCGCGTCTCAACCGACCTCACGCACTTAACCATACCCGCAGCAGACAATTATGTGATGTACCTGGCAACGAAGCCGAAGCGCAGGCTGGTGGCAGCCAACAGCAACTGACCGGTGTCGCTGTCGTCCCGGACAAGCCGAATACGCGTGTGCGGTCATCAAAACAGCCACATCAACGTGGACTTGAGATGCATCGTGGCATGAGGCTCCGACCGATCCCAGAAAAGTGGCCTTGCCTCTTTTCGTTCTGCGATCGGCGTTCAATTCTGCGGTCTGTTTCTGAAGGCTTCCGCTTCCGCGTAGAATTTCTTTTCCCATTCCTTGTGGTTTTCCAGCCCCTCACGAATGAAGGGCGTGAACACGGCGAGGTTCATCAGCACCCAATTGACGAGGCTGGCCGGGAACTTCAAAGGCTTCACGAAGTCGACAAAGAGCACCACGCGCGTCTGGTCGGTGTGGTTCCAGGCCTCGTGCTCATAAGCATCATCAAAGATCAGGACTTTGCCTTCCTGCCAGTGGCAGATCTGGTCCTTCACCCGGATAGCAAGCTTGTCCGGTGGTTCCGGTACGATTATGCCGAGATGCAGGCGAAGCACGCCATTGTAAGGTCCGCGATGCGCCGGCAGGTGCTTGCCGGGCTCGAAGATCGAGAACATGGCGGTTTTCAATCCCGGTATCTTTTGCACCGCCTCCCAGGTTTGCGGGCACGCCTTGATGTTCTGTTCCGACGTCACACCGAACCCGACGAGGAAGAATGTCTTCCAGCCGCTATCACTGGAAATCGTCTTCACGTCAGTCGAGATGTCCTGAAATGTCGGCAGTTCGCTCTGTCGCACGAGCACACGGTCCAGTTCGGACCGGATCTGCGGCCACGCCTTCTCTACTTCGCCGGCCCAGGGGAACGTCGCGGTATCATAGACGGGCGGATTGCCGAGCTCGGCATATCTGAAGTTCAGCTTTTCCGCCCATGCGACGATACCCATGAAGAAGCGCGTGATCGCGCTCGGCCGATCCATCGGCGCGATGCCGGCAGTGTTAAAGGATTGGCCCTTGGTTGCGGATGGATTTTCAGAAAGGCCTGCGTCAGCGGTACCGTCGGTCATGGGTTGTCCAATGCGTAGAATGGGCCGTGAAAAGTTCAAGAAGATATGGATATGGCGCCATTTTTCACAAGCCCGCGCGGCGGCGGTCAAATGTCGCGACCACATCCGGGGGATCGCAGCCGGTCAAGGTGGCTAGCCAGATGAGCCCGGATGCGGGCGAGATCAATGGGAGACGGATTTTGAAAAAAGGTTGACCACCAGCACGCCGGCGATGATCAGCCCCAGCCCGATGATCGCCGGCGCATCGAGCCGCTGCTTGAAATAGATGAGGCCGACAGCGGAAATCAGCACGATGCCGAGCGCGCTCCAGATTGCATAGGCGATGCCGACGGGAATAACCTTCAGCGTTATCGACAGGCAATAGAATGCGGCAGCGTAGCAGGTGACAAGAACAACCGTCGGCCCGACGCGGGTGAACTGCTGCGACAATTGCAGCGCCGTCGTGCCAATGACCTCCAGCGCGATCGCAGCAAAGAGCAGCGCGTAGACGACAGCGGGAGCCATGGCGGGGTCCTACTCTACTTGTTGGTGAATTCGACGAGACGGGCAATCAGCGCATGCCGATCGCCGCCGTTGTCATGGCTGCCGAGCATGTCGGCAAGCCAGAGGCCGTCAGCCGCAAACCGAACGATCTGCGCATCGACGGACGAATCCGTACCGACGTATTCCTCCGTCCGCTCCTGCACCCACGCGCGCCAGCGATGCCGAAGCCGTGGCTCAGCAAGCAACGCGACCGTGACCTGAGCCCAATGGGCCGCCTCGTCGGGACTCTCCCTGAGATCGGCGACGGCATGCAGATAGGCCCGGCTGAAACGGCCGTGCGGCACCGGGTCTTCACGCATGCGCTCATTGATATCAGCGTCAAAACGGTCCAGGAGGCTTTCGAAAAGCGCATCCAGCAGCGCATTCTTCGTCGGGAAGTGGTGCAACAGCCCGCCCTTGCTGACCCCTGAAGCGCCGGACACGGCATCCAGTGTCAGAGCAGCCATACCTTGCTCCATCGTCAAGCGAGCGGCCACATCCAGCAACTGCTGGCGCACAATGAGAGGCTGTTTGCGGCGATGATGAGCGAGTGACATATCGACAAAAGATACCGTCCAGACGGTTTTGTCAAGATATTTGTCACCGGCAGACTGACGGCGGGCGAATTGCCGCGTACTGATCCAGGCGGTTGCGGTCGTCTTCATCGCAGTGCATTAAGAGTTGGATTTCGAGGAATGGAACCGTGACGGAAAAAGTCATTACGCTTTACGAGGCAATGGGCGGCGGCGCGGCCGTGCATGCGCTGACGCACCGCTTCTATGAGCTGATGGATACGCTGCCGGAGGCCCGCCATGTCCGCGCCGTCCATCCGCCATCACTGGAAGGCAGCGAGGAGAAATTCTACGAATACCTGACAGGGTATCTCGGCGGCCCGCCGCTCCACACCGATAAGCGCGGCCATCCACGCCTCAGGAGCCGGCATTTCGTTGCCGAGATCGGTCCCGTGGAACGCGACGAATGGCTGCTCTGCTTTCGCCGCGCGCTTGAAGAAACCATCGCCAATCCGAAGCTGCGCGAGATCATCCTGCCGCCCATCGAACGGCTCGCATATCACATGCAGAACAAGGAATAGGAACAGCCATGACGCTGAACGCGCGTATTGCGCCGCTACTTTATCTGTTTGCAGGCCTGTTCGGCTTTGCCGGCGTGGCGCTGGCGGCTGCCGCAGCGCACGGCGGCGGCGACGCACATCTCGTCGCTTCGGCTTCGGCAATGTGCCTGGCGCACGGCCCTGCCCTGCTTGCTCTTGCCATCGGCGCCGAGAAGCTAAGGACCGCATGGCTTGCCGGCATACTGATCGGCGCTGGCACACTTCTGTTTGCCGGCGATCTCGTCGCATTGCGCTATGCGGGTTCAGGTTTGTTTCCGATGGCCGCACCCACGGGCGGAGTTGCCATGATGTTCGGCTGGTTGGCGGTCGCAGTTGGCGCCTTCATCCGTCGAGGCTGATCGATCAGCTGACGGGTATGCGCCCAAACCGAGAGCAGATTGCCATGCGGGTCATTGATATGGAATTCTTCCATACCCCAAGGCCGTCGCTCAAGCGGGGTCAGACGCGCCACGCGCTTCACTTGATATTCCGCATGCAGCGCGGCAATTCGACCGCCACGCAGATAGACGGACGTCGCCTCGCATAGCGCTCGGTCGCGCGCCAGCCAGAAATGTCCATCTCGTCGCGACGCAGGATCAGATAGTCTGGAGACTGGTGGAGGATCCGGTCGAAGCCAAGATCGTCACGATAAAAGGCCAGCGTTTCTTCGAGATTAAGCGATGGCAGCACCGGCAGGACTTCGACACGATCCGGGTCCGGCTCGGCCATTCAGATGCCGGCCACGACGTTGAAGCCTTCGAAAACCGGCGGCCCTTTGTACATCGCCTTGCGTTCACCGGCACTGCGATGGGCGGCGCGAAAGTTTTCGGACTTCGTCCAGTTCACGAAGTCCTCCTCGCTCTGCCAGAGGGTATGCGAGGAAAACAGCGTGTAATCCTCCTCCGTATTCGTCCTGCCCCGCAGCAGGCGGAACTCGACGAAGCCGGGAACCTGAGAGAGGCTGGAATCGCGATTGCGCCAGACATTCTCGAAGTCGGCCTCCGATCCCATCGCAACCTTGAAGCGGTTCATCGCAATATACATGGAAGGATCCTTACCCTTTGCCTTTCACGCCAGCGCGCGCAGGCGCGAAGGCCACGACATTATTGCCGTTTGCAGCCTCCAAACCAAGCGGCTTTTCAAGCTGCTGCCCGGGCATCCGTGCCTCCCAGAGCGGAAACTCCGACACGTTGGGATAGTCTCTACGCCGCTCGGCATTGCGCAGCAGCAGATCGTAAAGCTCCGGCACAAGGCCGTCACCTCTTTGAGCGGCAAGCTTGTGCAAGCCGATCATCATGACCCCGTCAGGGCGTTCTTCATTCATCGGGAATTGTCTCGTTCGTTCATCGTCTGCAGCGCACGTTCCAGGCTGGACTTGCTGCCGTTTCGAAGCGGGATGAAAGCCTTGCCGAATTTCTTGCAGCCGGTCTTCACGCGCAGGCAGGCATCGTGGCTGATACAGTCGATCGGGCAAAAGACGCAGTCGACCGAGGGAAGCACGGTATCGATGCGGGAGACCGCTTCGCGCAAACCACCGTCGTGGTGGATCAGCTCTGCCCCAAAGTTGCTTGCGATCTGGCGAAGGTGCGCCACCTGGCAGTCCCGTCCGCCGACATACAGGAAACTGCGTCCATCAAGTTTGGACCGCCCGGACGCTTCCTCAACCGTCTCGATATTCGCATTGACGCGGATCTCGCGGTTGGAACCCTTCTTCGTCTTTCGAGCCATTGCCCACCCGTTCGCTCGTTGATCGTCACACGAACCCTGCGTGTGCGAGCGGACCTTATTAAACTTGATTTTTAGAGTAAAGTATAAAGTTGATTATATCAGTCATATTTTATCAGCGTCCTGTCACCTGAACGTCCTGATTGAAGGACCAGACCGGTTTGCCCCACTCGGTAGGGAGCGGAGGGAACGGTGCCGCTCGGCGAATACCCTCGACAACAGCCTGATCCAGCTCGGGAATACCTGAGCTGCGCGCGATCGAAAGACCGCTCAGATCGCCGCTGGCCCCAATTGTGAGGCGAACGCGGACGCTCATGGACGCGCTCATGCGCTTGTACTGCGACGGCACTCTGACGGAGCGGCGGATTCGCGACTGCACTTTGCCGGGGTAGTTGGCAACGGCTGCGCTCCCCACACCGCCGCTGCTGCCGGAGCCACGCGAATTTTGGTTCGACGTTGCTGTCTCGGCCCCCTCGACGGATCCCTTTTTGGAATCCTGCTTGTTTTCACCGCCGGACCCCGCAGATGGTTTGGCCTTCTTCGGCGGCTCCTTCTTCTCGACCGGCTTCTTGACGGACTTTTCCGCCTTCGGCCTGGGTTCAAGCGTCGGCCTATCCGGTTCCGGAGCGACCGTCGCTGTTTCCGTCGGCTGGACCGGCTTAACCTGCTCTGGCGCCGCCTGGGCAACGGGAGGCGTCTCCGCAGGAACCTCCGGCGGCACCCTCGCCGTCGGCTGCACCACGGATGCCTCGGCAGGCGATAGCGAGGTCAGCACTTCGGGTTCCGCGGCAACGACGTTTTCCGGCGAAACGCGCGTGACCTCTTGCGCCGGCGCAACAGCGACCGGTTCTGTTGGCTCTGTCTGCGTCGGCGTCATCGCAATCGGGGGCACAGTCTGCGTCTGAACGGTCTCGGCCACGATCTGCTCAGGCTGTGGTTCTTCAGTTTTTTCGCCTGCGGCCGCCTGGTCCGCCTCTGAATCGCCAAGGATAATAACACTCACCACCTCGCCGGCCTCTTCGACCGGGTCGTGTGGCGTGACCACGAACCCGACGACCAGGATCGCGATAACAGCCGCATGGCAAGCAAGAGAGCTGAGACAAGCCATCACCACATTCCGCTGATGTGGTCTTGCGCTCTCATCCTTTTCGAGGCTGGCATCCATCGATGGCGCGGCTGCGACGGTGTTGCTCGCAGTTTGCGGATCCTGCGGGAAGGAACCAATCAACGCCAGGCGGGCGTAGTGAATGGAGACCTCGGCAGCCGGCTGGCGTGGCGCATTGCGAAGATCAGACAATTCATGCCCGGGATGCATGCCGGGATTGTTGTCGTTCATTCTGCTGTCGGCGACCGGCTCCTCAACGAGAATGACTCTCGATTTGGATTTTGCTGAAACTGCCATTTGTGCCTGCCTCGGCCAGTTGAAACAGAAAACCGCCGGCTATCCCGCCGGCGAACCACTCAACCCTCGAAAGGAACGGAAACCTGTGAACGGGTGACAAGACCCTTCATGCACGCTCCCGTGGCCGGGCCGTCGCAAACCGGCGCATCGTTGATCAACAGGCGCGTCACGCTCTCGCACTTGACGTTCGGCATGTCGAACTGGCGTACGCGCTTCTTGCCTTGCGGCAGATCGCGGAAGTCCAACACGGTCACTCGGTCGACGGCATTCCTGTCGTTGAAGAAAGCAAGCTCGAAGGAGATCTTGTTGATCGGCGCGGCGAGATTGTTGAGCGCAACGAAGGTCATCATGCAGCCCTTCTGCGAGGGCGCGAGGCCGTTCAGCTCGACCTCAAGGCCTTTCACCGGCGACGCCGCTGCAGCATCCTGAGCAAGAACGTGTGACGCGCTCGCAACCACGATCAGACCGCTCGTCAAAAACGCTGCAATCTTGCTCACTGCCATTCCTTCCATCAGTAGCCTCTAAACTTGACTTTCAAACTCCGCTATTGCGTCATTAAAAAATGATGACTATGAGAGTCAAGATAATTATGGACTTTCCCGGCGTAGGCGCCGCGGATCGAGCGGAAATAACCGACCGAAATGATGGTTGAGAAGCCAGATACCTTTACTCACGCGTCGCTGCAGCGCCAACCAACGGCAGAAATGCGCGTTTTGGAAAGTGCAGACATTTTTCGCGGAGCGACCGAGATCATGATCCGTCACGATGGCGTGGTCTACCGCATGAAAATCACCCGTCAGGGCAAACTCATTCTCAATAAGTAGGGCTAGGACATGACTGAGACCACGAAACCGGCTCCCGCCGACATTCGCGCATTTCGCGCAGAAAATCCGAAGATGCGTGAGCGCGATATCGCGGCTCAGCTTCAGATTTCCGAAGCAGCGCTCGTCGCGGCCGAGGTTGGCATCAGCGCAACCCGCATCGATGGCAGCGCTTTGAAGCTTCTGGAGCGGGTCGCTGAACTCGGCGAAGTCATGGCCCTTTCTCGCAACGAAAGCGCCGTTCACGAGAAGATCGGCGTTTACGAAAACATGACCGCCGGGCCGCACGCCTCGATCGTCCTTGGGGAAAACATCGACTTGCGCATTTTCCCCAATCGCTGGGCGCACGGCTTTGCAGTGTCCAAGAAAGACGGCGAACAGGAGCGTCTCAGCCTGCAATACTTCGACAAGGCCGGAAACGCAGTTCACAAGGTACATCTTCGCCCGAACTCGAATGTCGAGGCTTATCACGCCATCGTCCGTGATCTGAAGCTTGAGGATCAGTCTAACGAATTCGTCGCCGATCCGACACCCTCGTCGATGGACGAGAGCGGCGAGGTCACGCGCGAGGAGCTACGCCAGCACTGGAGCAAGCTCACCGACACGCACGAGTTCTTTGGGATGCTGCGCAAGCTGAAGATCGGTCGCCAGGTCGCCGTCCGCACTGTCGGCGACGACTATGCCTGGCAGCTCGACAACACGGCGACGGCAGAGATGATGCACGCTTCGGTCAAGGCAGGCCTGCCGGTCATGTGCTTCGTGGCCAACAGCGGAATCGTCCAGATCCATTCCGGCCCGATCTTCAACGTGCAGCCGATGGGTCCGTGGATCAACGTTCTCGATCCGACCTTCCACTTGCACCTTCGGCAGGATCACATTGCCGAGACCTGGGCCGTGCGCAAGCCGACAAAGGACGGCCATGTGACCTCGCTCGAGGCCTACAATGGCGATGGCGAAATGATCATCCAGTTCTTCGGCAAGCGCAAGGAAGGCAGCGATGAGCGCGACGATTGGCGCTCCATCATGGAAAACCTGCCGCGCACAGGAACAAGCGTCGCGGCTTGAGAAGGGGTTGAAGATGCGTAAGGAACCGCGCCACAAGCGGCTTTGGGCACTGGCGTTTTCGGCGGCGGCTATTGTGCTGTCGCTGGCTCCCGTCCCGGATTGCCTGGCGGCCGAGAAACTGGATACGACGCGCCTCGTATCGGTCGGCGGCGACGTCACCGAGATCGTCTACGCGCTGGGTGAGCAGGATCGGCTGATCGCCCGCGACACGACGAGCATGTATCCCGAAGCGGCGATGAAGCTGCCCGACGTCGGCTACATGCGTGCCCTGTCGCCGGAAGGCATCCTTGCGATGAACCCGACGGCCATCATCGCCATCGAAGGATCCGGACCTCCGGAAGCACTGAATGTTCTAAAGAGCGCCAGCGTTCCCTTCGAGACCGTCCCGAATGCCTATACGCGTGAGGGCATCCTCACGAAGATCGACCGCGTCGGCGAACTCCTTGGGAAGCCGGACAAGGCAAAGGCATTGGAGGAAAAGGTCGGCGCAGACCTCGACGCGGCGATTACCGACGCCAAGAAGCGGCCCGAAAGCGAGCGCAAGCGTGTCCTCTTTATCCTCAGCATGCAGGGCGGCAAGATCATGGCATCCGGTACCGGCACTGCTGCCGACGGCATCATCAAACTTTCGGGCTCCGTCAATGCCGTGGGCAATTTCCAAGGCTACAAGCCGCTGACCGACGAAGCGATCGTGGAAGCAAAGCCCGACGTCATTTTGATGATGAACCGCGGCGATGGTTCGGGTACTGGGGATGAAGACCTTCTCAAGCAGCCCGCACTGGCCCTGACACCTGCAGCACAGAACAAGGCGATCATCCGCATGGACGGCCTGCACCTGCTCGGGTTCGGCCCCCGCACTGCGGGCGCCGTGCGTGAGTTGAACGCGGCGATCTACGGGAGCTGATGATGGCTCTGCAGGACACCATGGGACAGAAGCGTGCGATGTTTTCGCTGACAGGTCTGCGGGAGCTTCACAGGACGGGCGATCGCAGCCGCCTCGCCCTGCTGGCGATCGTTCTGCTTGCGGTCGGCTCCGTCCTGTCCCTGTTGTTTTCGGTGACAACGGGCGCTTCCAACGCCTCGTTCCTCGATGCCATTGCCTACGTGGCCGGCTCAGATGATGCGCTGAACGCGCGCGATCGGATCATCATCTTTGATATCCGCATGCCTCGCGCGATCCTGGGTTTCCTGGTCGGTGGCTCGCTTGCCGTCTCGGGCGCCATCATGCAGGGCCTGTTCCGCAATCCGCTTGCCGATCCTGGACTTGTCGGCGTGTCCTCAGGGGCAGGTCTCGGCGCAGTGGTGATCATCGTGCTCGCCGGCACCTTTGCCGCACCGCTCTACACGCTGCTCGGCATCTACGCACTGCCGATTGCAGCCTTCTGCGGCGGCCTCGCCAGCACGTGGCTGCTCTACCGGATCGCAACTGGGTACGGCCAGACCTCGGTTGCCACGATGCTGCTTGCCGGCATCGCGCTCGGCTCGCTTGCTGGTGCGCTCACCGGGCTGCTGATCTACATGGCCAATGATCAGCAATTGCGAGACCTCACGTTCTGGGGGATGGGATCACTTGCCGGAGCGACATGGGCAAAGATTGCCGCCGCCGCGCCAATCATTCTTCTCTCCTTTGCCGCGATACCGTTCATGGCCCGGGGCCTGAACGCCATCACGCTCGGCGAAGCGACGGCTTTTCACATGGGCGTCCCCGTCCAGCGGCTGAAGAATATCGCCATCGTCAGCGTTGCCGCTGCAACGGGTGCTTCGGTCGCGGTTAGCGGAGGCATCGGCTTCGTCGGCATTGTGGTTCCGCATGTGCTGCGAATGTCGATCGGCCCCGATCACCGCTTCCTGCTGCCAGCCTCCGCCCTTCTCGGCGGCTCGTTGC
Organism: Rhizobium sp. LjRoot258; assembly: GCF_964254185.1. NCBI lineage: Bacteria > Pseudomonadati > Pseudomonadota > Alphaproteobacteria > Hyphomicrobiales > Rhizobiaceae > Rhizobium > Rhizobium sp. LjRoot258. The sequence goes on from NZ_CAXUST020000001.1 coordinate 2,706,165, forward strand.
TGATTTTCGCCGACGTCCTTGCAAGGACGATCGTCCCACCGGCCGAACTGCCGATCGGCATCATTACGGCGGCCGTCGGCGGCCCGTTCTTCCTCTGGATTCTGTTGCGGCATCGCGCACGCCTTGCCCTTTGAGTATCGAGCAATGATCGAAGCAACCGGCATTTCCGTACGCCTTTCCGGCAAGACCATCGTTCGCCAGGTCGGCTTCACCGCACCGGCCGGTCAGCTGACGGCGATTGCCGGCCCGAACGGTTCAGGCAAGACGACCACGATGAAAGCCGTCTCGGGCGAACTCCCCTACGCGGGCACCATTCGCCTCAATGGGCAGGATGTCAGCGCGCTGCAGCCATGGCAGCTGGCGACGATGCGTGGCGTGCTGCCGCAGGTAAGCACCATCTCCTTCCCGTTCACGGTGCGCGAAGTGGTTCGGATGGGTTTGGCCACTGGCGTCAATCGCAACCCTGATAAAGCGGAGCAGACTGCCGCGAATGCGCTGGCCGCCGTCGACCTCAATGGCTTCGAAGGACGCTTCTATCAGGAGCTTTCGGGCGGTGAGCAGCAGCGCGTGCAACTCGCCCGCGTTCTCTGCCAGATCGCCGAGCCGGTCATCGACGGAAAGCCGTGCTGGCTCCTGCTCGACGAGCCGGTATCCAGCCTCGACATCAGCCATCAGCTGACCATCATGACATTGGCACGCAAATTCTGCGAAGCCGGCGGCGGCGTCATCGCCGTCATGCACGACCTCAACCTGACTGCGCTCTTCGCCGACCAGATCATCCTCATGAAGTCCGGCCAATTGGCTGCGGCTGGTGGCGTCCGCGACGTGCTGACCGATGAGACCATGGAGTCCGTCTTTGGCTGTGCCCTGCGGATCAATCAGGTTCCAGCAGACGGCACACCCTTCGTGCTTGCTCATAGTGCAGTTCAGACCTGATACAATCCAGCGTAGCGGAACTTTTGAGGGGCGGCCGCGTTAAGCAATTGATGATGTGGGTCATTGCCGGGCGACAATCTTCATGCAAACTTCGGCGGCGGCCCTGTGTTGAACCAGGCCGCGTCAGAGCGCGCCTTACCGATGGAGAAAATCGTGGTCTCTTCGCTCCTCCACCCCATCCGCAGCCGGCGCAATGGCGGCACGCTTCACAACATTGAATCCACCATCGAAGAGCAGATCGAAACTCTTCGCGATGAGATCGCGGCGCTGACGAAGATCGCTGGAAAGCAGTCGCGCAAGTCGGGTGATCGACTTCGCTATCAGGCGGCAACCAGCTACGACGATCTACTCTCCCGCAGCGAGGACCTGATCCACGAATTGCAGGAGGGCTACCTTCGCAGCGCCCATGAAGTGCGAAACACGGTACGCCGGCACCCTGTAGCCACCATCGGGGCGGCGGCAGCCTTCGGGCTTGTCCTCGCCCTGCTTGCCCGCCGTTAAGGAGACGAGATGCTCTTCCCGCTCCTCAGCCTGCTGGTAGGCACGAGTGTTCACCGAACCGTTGCGCGGACGAAGCGCAACGGTATTTTCGTGGCGATTGCCGTCGTCCTCCTGTTGACCGCCTATACACTCGCGGTCGTTGCCGGCGCGATATGGCTCTCCGGCATTTATGGGCCGATAGGCGCGGCGCTATTCCTGGCTGCCGCAGCACTGCTGATCGCGATCGTCGTCCTCGTTATCATGATGGTGATCAATGCGCAGGAGGCGCGCCGTGCGGCCGAGCGCAGACAGGCGCTGGAATCGCTTGCGGCCGTCGGTATAGGCCTCATCCGCGCCCAGCCGTTGCTGACGGCGGGTGTTCTCGCAGCCGTGGTCGCGGCCAACCTCATGGGCTCCAAGCGCAACGACGACTGACACTCCATCGTTCACCCGACCAAAAAGGGCCGGCGCCGTCAGGCAGCCGGCCTTTCTGTCTAGCTGGGCAGGTCAGAAGGCGAAGGCTTTGGAAGTCAGCGGCGAGGATGTTGCATCCGGCCCGAAATCGGCCTCGCCGGAAATCTGAAGCAGTTCCTGGAGACGCTGGCGGGCGCGATTGACGCGGCTCTTGATCGTGCCGACGGCACATCCGCAGATTTCTGCGGCTTCTTCGTAGGAGAACCCCGATGCGCCGACCAGAATGATCGCTTCGCGCTGGTCCGGGGGCAACTGATCGAGCGCCTTCTTGAAATCCTGAAGATCGAGCGCCCCGTACTGCGACGGGTGCATCGCCATCGACTCGGTGAACAGGCCATCGCTATCCTGGATTTCGCGTCCGCTCTTGCGCATCTGGCTGTAAAGCTCGTTGCGCAGGATCGTAAAGAGCCAGGCCTTCATGTTGGTGCCCATCTCGAAATGATCCTGCTTTGCCCAGGCCTTCATGATCGTGTCCTGAACAAGATCGTCGGCCCGGTCATGCCGGCCAATCAGCGAGATGGCAAATGCTCGCAGACTGGGTAGCGACGCAAGGAGCTCGCGCTTGAAGCTTGGTTGCTGCTTTTCCATGGAGCCACCTTACTTCGCGGCCTTGGCCGAAGCGACCAGCTCAGCCTGGTCAAGCTTCTCGAGCAAATCGAGAAAGCGCTCCGGAATCGCCTCGTCCTGCACGGCAGCATAAAGCGATCGTAACTTCACCCCGATCTGGCTGTTCGGGTCGAGGATATCGCTTGCGCGCATTTCCAGCCGCTGCCGATCTTTTTCATTCTTTCGCGTCGTCATCAATCGTCACTTTACTCGTTATCCGCCGGTTCTGCCACGTCGTCTTGGTTAAGTTCGTCTTAACTATATCAGCCGCTTGGGCCGGCTGATTGGCGAACATCCCGACGCGTGTCATGAACAAATGCGATGAGCCCTCTGTTTGTAGGCACGATAATGCTGCTGGGAAAAAAAAGTTCCTACATGTCAGGAACATTTTTACAGTCCGTCGCGTTTTAATCGCCATTGAGGCCGCTCACCGGCCTGTTGGGAGCTTTAAATGACACTTTCGACTCGAATTGCGCCGCACCTTCCTTATCTGCGTCGTTATTCCCGCGCGCTTACCGGAACGCAAACGTCGGGCGACGCGTATGTAGCCGCCGTACTCGAGGCGATCATTACCGATATATCCATTTTCCCGGATACCGCGGATGACCGCGTTGCATTGTACAAACTTTTCACCACGCTGTTTGGTTCCGTCACAGTCCAGATACCTGAACCTGCCTCGCCTTACGCGTGGGAGCAGCGCGCAACGCTGAACCTCGCCAAGGTTTCGCCGCGCGCGCGCCAGGCTTTTATCCTCGCCTCCGTCGAGAACTTTCGGGTTGGAGAGATTGCCGAGATCCTGGGCGTGGAAGAGGACGAAGTGGTCAGCCTGCTCGACAACGCATCGCGCGAAATCTCTCGCCAGGTTGCCACCGACGTCATGATCATCGAGGACGAGCCGCTGATCGCGATGGACATCGAACAAATGGTGGAAAGCCTCGGCCACCGCGTGACCGGCATCGCCCGTACTCATGCCGAAGCGGTTGCGCTTTATAACAGGACCCGGCCGGGCATGGTTCTGGCAGATATCCAGCTTGCCGACGGCAGCTCCGGCATCGATGCGGTCAACGACATTCTCAAGACTGCGAGCGTGCCGGTGATCTTCATCACCGCCTTTCCGGAGCGACTGCTGACGGGCGAACGGCCGGAGCCGACGTTCCTGGTCACGAAGCCGTTCAATCCGGACATGGTCAAGGCATTGATCAGTCAGGCACTTTTCTTCAACCAATCCACCAAGGCCGCCGCCTGAGAAAATGGCGACTTGAGGAACAAAGGGAACGGGAATGCGTTTCGGTGAATCTGGAACGCTTTTCCGGCCTTAAAGTTTTTTTTTAGCGCTTTCTTCTAGGATTAGCTTCCCGATCAATGGGCACCCTCCTCCGCCGTGAGGAAAGATCAAAATGGGAAAGGCGACTAGGTGAACAGGAATGAACCAGTGCCCGGCATGCCCTTCGCGCTGGAAGGCAGAGTGGTTCTACTGCAGCGCGCGCTCGCAAGTGCCGGGATTTCAGTGATCTACCAAGATCCTGGCCTGTCGATCATCTATGCCGATAACCTTCCTGCGTATTTTCAGCCGCTTGCAATACCTGGTGGAACTGACGCAGATGTCTTCGGCGAGACACATGGGCGCAAGCTGGAGAAGCTGAAGCAGCAGGTCTTCGAAACGGGCAAGCAGACGACAACCGAGGTCGACATTTCGATCGACGGGGAAATCTGCACGTACGAACTGAAGATCCAGCGCGCTGGCACCGATCACGCCATGGGCATCCTTTCCGTCATATCCGAGGTGACGGAGGCGCGGCATCGCGAAAAAGTGCTGAAGTCCCTTCTTCGCGAACTATCGCACCGCTCGAAGAACCTTCTGGCCATTATTCAGGGCATCGCCACACAAACGGCCCGCAACACCATCTCGCTGGATAGCTTCTTGGTGAAATTCCGCGGGCGATTGCAATCGCTGTCGAATTCGCAGGACTTGATTACCGACTCCAGTTGGCGCGGTGCCTTCCTGTTCGAACTCGCTGAAAAGCAGTTCGCCCCCTATTGGCCTGAGACCGCAGGGCCGCTGCCGATCGCCGGGATAAACGTCCACCTGACACCCAATGCCGCCGTGCATGTCGGCCTGGCGCTGCACGAATTGATCGTCAATTCGGCTTCCTATGGAGCGATCGCCGGCAGCAAACCTGCTGTCACCTTGAGCTGCCACGAAGTGGCCTCTGCCGGGCGAAAGGCAATCGAGGTTTCATGGGCGGAGACGCTGTGCGATCCGACAGAGATTCATGAATTCAGCGAAAACAGCTTCGGCAAGACGGTGCTCGAACGCGTCGTCCCCTCCTCGGTTAACGGCAAGGCCGAACTCACGCTGGTACCAGGCCGGATCGAATATCATCTGGTCATCCCTGACGCCGAGTTCGAGATTCTCCGGCGTCCTCCTCGACAGGCAGCCCTGCGCTAAACGAAGAACAGCCAGTGCGAGGGCGGCGCACCGGCTGTTCTTTCACTCACCGGGAGGGGACCGTGAGTACGTCCGAACGATGGGTTGGGGGCGCGCATGTTGGGTCGATGCGGTCATCGTTCGGATACCGCAGTAACGGGCAAGTATCCGAATGGTTCCCCGAACGGACGAGAAAAAATCGATTTCTTCATTTTTTATTTGCAGCACGCGGCCAAGGGTGGACGGCGCTCCGAAACCAGCAAAAATAGCCGTATTAAAACAATATGATAGACGGCATACATCGCAAAAATTTTACCGTTTGATAAATTTTTGAAGCTGAGTTACGCTTCCCTCACTGGCCGTTTACCAATAATGAGGGAACTTCAATGGAACGACTGGGAACTGGGATTCGTGCAGGCCGGCTTTCGCCCGCCGAGTACGAATCGAATTTCTCCGATCTTCATCCGCGCCTCGACAAGCACGAGGCGCTGGTGGCAGCCGACCGCTGTTATTTCTGCTACGACGCGCCGTGCATGACGGCCTGTCCCACCTCCATCGACATTCCGCTCTTCATCCGACAGATCGCCACCGGCAATCCGCTTGGATCGGCCAAGACGATCTTCGACCAGAATATTCTAGGCGGCATGTGCGCTCGCGTCTGTCCCACCGAAGACTTGTGCGAGCAGGCCTGCGTGCGCAACACGGCAGAAGAGCGGCCCGTCGAAATCGGCCGCCTGCAGCGCTACGCCACCGACACGGCCATGCAGGCAGACAAGCAGTTTTACAGCCGCCCCGCTCTGACCGGAAAGAAGATTGCCGTCGTCGGCGCAGGCCCGGCAGGTCTTGCCGCTGCCCATCGCCTCGCCGTGAAGGGCCATGACGTCGTCATCTACGACGCAAGGCCCAAGTCTGGCGGCCTTAACGAATACGGCATCGCCACCTACAAGACAGTCGACGACTTCGCGCAGCAGGAAGTGGACTACGTTCTGGCGATCGGCGGCATTGAAGTGCGCCACGACCAGCAACTTGGCCGTGATTTCTCCCTCGCAGATCTGCAATCGCAATATGACGCCGTTTTCGTCGGCATCGGCCTTGCCGGTGTCAACGCGCTACGTGTCGAAGGCGAAAATCTACCCGGCGTGGATGATGCCGTCGACTTCATCGCCAGCCTGCGCCAGGCCGCCAGCAAGGGCGATATCGCGATCGGCCGCCGCGTCGTCGTTCTCGGCGGCGGCATGACGGCAATCGATGCCGCCGTGCAGGCCAAGCTGCTCGGCGCAGAGGAAGTGACGATCTGTTATCGCCGCGGCAAGGAACATATGAACGCCTCGCAGTTCGAGCAGGATCTCGCCACCTCCAAGGGCGTCATCATCCGCCATTGGCTGGCGCCGAAGTCCATTCTCGCACAGGACGGCAAGGTCGCCGCGATCGAGGTGGAATATACCAAGCTCGTCGATGGTCGCCTGTCGACAACCGGCGAGACCGGCGTCATTGCCGCCGACCAGATCTTCAAGGCGATCGGCCAGACCTTCGATGCCTCCGGCCTCGGCGCGCTGCGCATGGAGTCCGGACGCATCGCCATCGATGCGCAAGGCAAGACTTCGTTGGACGGCGTCTGGGCCGGCGGCGATTGCGTCTTCGGTGGTGACGATCTCACCGTCTCGGCCGTCGCGCAGGGCCGCGATGCCGCTGAATCCATCAACCGCGTGCTTGCTGCCGGTGCGCAGCCCGCCGTTGCCGTCGCTTGAAGGGGAGAATGAACAATGGCTGATCTCCGCAATAATTTCGTCGGCATCAAGTCGCCCAACCCGTTCTGGCTGGCCTCCGCACCGCCGACCGACAAGGCCTACAATGTCGAGCGCGCGTTCAAGGCCGGATGGGGCGGCGTCGTGTGGAAGACGCTCGGCGAGGAAGGCCCGCCGGTCGTCAATGTCAACGGCCCGCGCTACGGCGCGATCTGGGGCGCCGACCGCCGCCTGCTGGGCTTGAACAATATCGAGCTCATCACCGATCGCGACCTCTACACCAACCTGCGCGAAATGAAGCAGGTGAAAATGAACTGGCCGGACCGGGCGCTGATCGCCTCGATCATGGTCCCGTGCGAGGAAAACGCCTGGAAATCGATCCTGCCGCTGGTCGAGGAAACCGGCGCCGATGGCATCGAGCTCAACTTCGGCTGTCCGCACGGCATGTCCGAGCGCGGCATGGGCTCCGCGGTCGGACAGGTGCCGGAATACATCGAAATGGTCGTGCGCTGGTGCAAGCAGTACACGCGCATGCCGGTGATCACCAAGCTGACGCCCAACATCACTGACATCCGCAAGCCGGCGCGCGCTGCCAAGGCCGGCGGAACCGACGCGGTCTCGCTGATCAATACGATCAACTCGATCACCGCGGTCAACCTCGACACCTTCTCGCCGGAGCCGTCCATTGACGGACGTGGCAGCCACGGCGGTTACTGCGGCCCGGCGGTCAAGCCGATCGCGCTCAACATGGTGGCCGAGATCGCCCGCGATCCGGAAACCTACGGCCTGCCGATCTCGGGCATTGGCGGCGTAACGACCTGGCGCGATGCGGCCGAGTTCCTGGCGCTCGGCGCCGGCAACGTGCAGGTCTGCACGGCGGCGATGACCTACGGCTTCAAGATCGTGCAGGAGATGATCACGGGTCTGTCCGACTGGATGGACGCCAAGGGCCACCGCAATCTCGACGATATCACCGGCCGCGCAGTGCCTAATGTCTCCGACTGGCAGTATCTCAACCTCAACTACATCGCCAAGGCGAAGATCGATCAGGATGCCTGCATCAAGTGCGGCCGCTGTCACATCGCCTGCGAAGATACCTCGCACCAGGCCATTACCCAGTTCGTCAATGGCGTGCGCCACTTCGAGGTGATGGAAGACGAATGCGTTGGCTGCAATCTCTGCGTCAACGTCTGCCCGGTCGAGAACTGCATCACCATGGAGCAGCTCCCCGCCGGCGACCTCGACAAGCGCACCGGTAAGATCGTCGATCCGAACTACGCCAACTGGACGACCCATCCGAACAACCCGATGGCCCGCCAGGCCGCGGAGTAATCGACTTGCAACGCCGCAGCGGAACTCGCCGCGGCGTTGCTTGCTGACAGCGACCCGCCTCCTGCGGACGACCTGTCAATCTCTCGCCGCGCAGACGCGCAGCTGCTGGACCCCTGTGACAAGCACAGGAAGGAGAAGGGGCTAGAAGGCCAGTATCAGGGGCTCAACCGCCGCCAGCCGCAAACATCTTCCGATAGGCGCCCGGGCTCGTGCCCAGCCGCTTGCGGAAGTGATGCCGCATCGTCGCCAGCGTCCCAAAACCGCTGGAAGCTGCGATGTCGTCGAGGGATGCGCCGATCTGTTTTTCCAGCAGCTCGCGCGCATGGCGAAGCCTCTGCCTCAGCAGCCATTCGCCGACGCTGAGCCCGGTGGTGCTCTCGAACCGGCGCTGAAAGGTTCGCTGGCTCATCCCGGCTTTCGTCGCGAGCAGACTGATCGACTGCTCCTCATCCAGCCGCTGCCGCATCCACTCGATCAGCGGGCCGAGCCGGATGCCCTCGCGCTCCTGCGGTACCGGCGCCTGGATGAACTGCGCCTGCCCGCCTTCGCGATGCGGCGGCAGCACCAGGCGCCGCGCGACGCTGTTGGCAGCCTCCGCGCCGAAATCACCACGAACCACATGCAGACAGAGATCGATACCGGCGGCGCTGCCTGCCGCCGTCAGGATACTACCCTCGTCCATGTAGAGCACGCCGGCATCGAAGCTGATATCGGGGTAACGCTCCGAGATCGAGGCGACGTAGCGCCAATGCGTGGTTGCCCGCCGATGGCCGAGCAACCCGGTGGCGGCAAGCACCGCAACACCGGAGCAGAGGGACATGATCCGCGCACCACGCTGGTGGGCTAAGCGCAAAGCATCGATGACCGCGTCGGGAACCTCTGCATCGATCGCGCGCCAGCCAGGCACGACGATCAAATCCGCCTCCTCGAGCACCTCCAACCCATGATCGACGCAAACCGTCAGCCCGCCGGCCGCACGAAGCGGTCCCTTCTCTATGGCGCAGACCGAATAGCGGTACCATCCCTCGCCCATTTCCGGACGCGACAGGCCGAACACCTCGTAGGCAATGCCGAACTCGAAGGTGCACAGCCCGTCATAGGCAAGCACCGCGACATGGGGTCCCTTCAGCGCATTTGGCATGATCTTTACGCAAACCGTCATTCTGGCCAATTTCGCCAAGCCATAACATCGGCGATGGTCGGCGGCAACTCGAACCGAAAGGACATGCCATGCCGAGCTTCGTCGCCGAAACCCCTGCGGCCTCTGCCGAGGCCACCGCCGCCTACTATGCCCGCAAGCTCGCCTTCGAGACCGATTGCTGGGACGTCCACGCATCGCTCGCCGCCGGCAACAGTGACTTCGTACTGCTGGACGTTCGCTCGCCCGCACTTTATGCCGCCGCCCACGTACCGGGTGCCATCAACCTGCCGCACGGCAAGATGACGGCGCATCGCATGTCGGAATGGCCCGCAGATACCCTCTTCGTCGTCTATTGCGCCGGCCCGCATTGCAACGGCACCGACAAGGCCGCTCTCCGTCTCGCCAGGCTCGGGCTCCAGGGGAAGGTCATGATCGGCGGAATGACCGGCTGGGCCGACGAGGGGTTTTCCTTCGAGACCAGCCCGGCGGCGGCCGCCGCCTAACGCAAGGATCGCTGCACGGGCAGAAGCATTGGAGCCGCCGCGAGGGAGATTGTATTTTCTTGCGTCGGTGCGATAGTCGGGAGGCGCAAAGAGGTAGCCTCCCGCATGACATGTCATATCGTTGCGATCGGTCAGTTGCCTCCGCCACTCAACGGCTTCTCGCACGCGACTAAAAGCATGATCGTGCTTCTTTCGGAAGCCAACAGCGTCACGGTTTGCAATGTCGCCCCGCCGACCGGCAAGCTGTCGCTGCTGAAGCATCCGATCAAGTTCAGTCGCGTCCTCGGCGCCTGTCTCCAGCTGTTTCGCGATCGCACGCATGGCAACAGGATCTGCTATCTCGCCTGCGAAGGCGGCCTGATCTACACGTCGCTGATCGTGCTGTTTGCGAGGCTCCTTGCCTATCCCGTCTACCTGCACCATCACAGTTTCAGCTACATCGATAGGCCGAGGTTGCTGATGCGATCCATCCTGACGCTCGGCGGCCGCCGGCTGCGACACATTTTCCCGTGCGACATCATGCGAGACGACTTCACCGATACTTATGGCCGCCGCACGCGGAGCAGCCTGATCTCCAATGCGGCCTTCGTGGTAGCGCAGGAAGAAAGGGACGAGCCGAAGGACCGCACGCATCTCGTGATCGGCATGCTGAGCAATCTCAGCCGCGAGAAAGGGCTGGACACCTTTCTTGATCTCGCCCGGCAAGCGCAAAATGAGAGCTTGCCGATCAGGGCAATCCTCGCGGGTCCGGCCGGCGCCGGCGAACGCGCGGCCATTGATGCCGCCGTCGCCGAACTCGGCGATACGCTGGACTATCGCGGCCCGCTATATGACGCCGCGAAAGGGGACTTCTATCGCGAGGTCGATGTGTTCGTCTTCGCCACGACCCATGGCAACGAGGCGCAGCCGCTGATGATCTTTGAGGCGAAGGCGGCCGGAAACGCGGTCATCTCCTGCGACCGCGGCTGCATCAGGAAGCAGCTCGATGAAAGCGACCTTCTCATTCCCTCGAGCGGCGAGTTTGTACCGACCGCATTGGCCTGGTTATCGGCCATGTCACCGGAGCCCGTGCTCGAAGCAAGACGGAAGGCGATCCAGCAAGCCTATAAAACCCGCCACGCCAAGGCGCGCGCTGCCATCAACTCACTCTTGAATTTCGACGAATGATGGTGCGATGCCACGCCATCATGATGCGCCAGGCACCGGCTTGACCTTCAGTCCGTCGATGAACAGCTGCTCGAGGAAGCGCGCCGCATCGTCGAAGCGACCGGCGCCTGCATGGTCCTGCCCGAGCACCGCCCTCACCTGAACGTCGAAGTCGGCATAATGCTGTGTCGTCGACCAGATCGAGAAAATCAGGTGGTAGGGATCGCACTTGGCGATCTTGCCTGCTTTTGCCCAAGCACGGATAACGTCGGCCTTCTCGTCCACGAGTTCCTTCAGCGGCCCTTTCAGTTCGTCTTCGACATGCGGCGCGCCCTGCAGCATCTCGTTGGCGAAAAGCCGGCTTTCGCGTGGGAAATCGCGGGCCATTTCGAGCTTGCGCCTTATGTAGCTGCGGATCTCGCTTTCGGGATTGCCCTCGGCATCGAAGGCTCTCAGCGGCTCCAGCCAGGTAAAAAGCACGCGGTCGATCAGCGCCCGGTGCATCGCTTCCTTGGTGCGGAAATAATAGAGCAGGTTCGGCTTCGACATGCCGGCGACTTCGGCGATCTGATCAATTGTGGAACCACGAAAGCCGCTAACCGAAAACACGTCGAGCGCGGCTTCAAGAATCTGCTCTTCCTTCTCTTCCTGAATGCGCGTGCGCCGCTGAGTCCTGGCTGCTCTCGGGATTGCCATGTCGATCTTGTTTCCCCTTCAAATTCAACCATTTCGCTCAAGATTGAACCGGCATGGGCCGCTCGCCGCAAAAATGGGCAGATGCCGGCAATTTTGTCTGTATTTTTCCTGATTTTCGTCTTGAGCCCAGCGCCGGAAGTTGTAATGTTTACCAATCGGTCAAATTATCGATCAGATGCAAAACAAAGGCAACTGGCGATTTTCCGGCGCTAACAAAACAAACAAGAGCGCCGAGAAACTGACCACGGGAACAAGCGGGCATGCGCGCTGCATGACCGCGAAAACAGGTGAGGGCTTTGGACATGGTGGCAGCACCAGGCGAGAACATGCGCGTCAACGGGGATCGTCTTTGGGACAGCCTCATGGACATGGCAAAGATCGGCCCGGGCATTGCTGGCGGCAACAACCGCCAGACCTTGACGGACGCCGATGCCGAGGGGCGCAGCCTTTTCAGGACATGGTGTGAAGACGCCGGGCTGACCCTCGGTATCGACGAGATGGGTACGATGTTCGCGACCCGTCCGGGCGCCGATCCGGATGCGCTGCCGGTCTATGTCGGCTCGCATCTCGATACGCAGCCGACCGGCGGCAAATATGACGGCGTGCTCGGCGTGCTTGGCGCTCTCGAAGTCGTCCGCACCATGAACGACCTCGGCATCAAGACCAAGCATCCGATCGTTGTCACGAACTGGACCAACGAGGAAGGCGCACGCTTCGCACCGGCCATGCTCGCCTCGGGTGTCTTCGCCGGCGTCCATACACTGGAATATGCTTACGAGCGCAAGGATCCGGAGGGCAAGACCTTCGGCGACGAGCTAAAGCGCATCGGCTGGGTTGGCGACGAAAATGTCGGTGCGCGCAAGATGCACGCATATTTCGAGTACCACATCGAACAGGGGCCGATCCTCGAAGTCGAGAACAAGCAGATCGGTGTGGTCACGCACTGTCAGGGCCTCTGGTGGCTCGAATTCACGCTGACTGGCAGGGAAGCGCATACCGGCTCGACCCCGATGAACATGCGCGTGAACGCCGGGCTTGCGATGTCACGCATCATCGAAATGGTGCAGACCGTGGCGATGGAGAACCAGCCGGGCGCCGTCGGCGGCGTCGGTCAAGTCTTCTTCACCCCCAACTCACGCAACGTCCTGCCTGGCAAGGTCGTCTTCACCGTTGACATCCGCTCCCCCGATCAGGCGAAGCTCGACGGCATGCGTGCCAGGATCGAGGCAGAAGCACCTGACATTTGCAAAGCGCTCGGCGTCGGTTGCGCGATCGAGGCGATCGGCCACTTCGCGCCGGTCACCTTCGATCCGACGCTCGTTTCGCGCGTGCGCGGTGCGGCCGAACGGCTTGGCTACAGCCACATGAACCTTATCTCGGGCGCCGGCCACGACGCCTGCTGGGCAGCAAAGGTCGCGCCGACGACGATGGTCATGTGCCCCTGCGTCGGAGGCCTCTCGCACAACGAGGCGGAGGACATCTCCAAGGAATGGGCAACGGCCGGCGCTGACGTCCTCTTCCACGCCGTCGTCGAGACCGCCGAAATCGTTGTATAATCAAGGGCGGGATCATTCCCGCCTTTCTTTTACCGGCGGACGCATAGCCGCGAGCAATCAATGCAAGGGAACTGATCATGAGCACAGTCATCAAGGGCGGAACCATCGTCACCGCGGACCTGACCTACAAGGCGGACGTGAAGATCGAGGGCGGCAAGATCGTCGAGATTGGCCCGAACCTCTCCGGCACCGAAACGCTCGATGCTGCGGGCTGCTACGTCATGCCCGGTGGTATCGACCCGCATGTCCATCTCGAAATGCCGTTCATGGGCACCTACTCCTCCGACGACTTCGAAAGCGGCACCCGCGCGGGTCTCGCCGGCGGCACCACCATGGTGGTGGATTTCTGCCTGCCGGGACCGGAGCAGTCGCTGCTTGAAGCCCTGCAGATGTGGGACAACAAGACCAGCCGCGCCAACGCCGACTATTCGTTCCACATGGCGATCACCGGCTGGAACGAACGCGTCTTCAACGAGATGGAAACGGTCGTCAAGGACAAGGGCATCAACACCTTCAAGCATTTCATGGCCTACAAGGGCGCGCTGATGGTGAACGACGACGAGATGTTCGCCTCCTTCCAGCGCTGCGCCGAGCTCGGCGCACTGCCGCTGGTTCACGCAGAGAATGGCGATGTCGTTGCCTCGATGACCGCCAAGCTTCTCGCCGAAGGCAACAACGGCCCCGAGGCACACGCCTATTCCCGCCCGCCCGAGGTCGAAGGCGAGGCAACCAACCGCGCCATCATGCTCGCCGACATGGCCGGTGTGCCGCTCTATGTCGTGCACACCTCCTGCGAGCAGGCGCATGAAGCCATCCGCCGCGCCCGCCAGAAGGGCATGCGCGTCTATGGCGAGCCGCTGATCCAGCACCTCACGCTCGACGAAAGCGAATATTTCGACAAGGACTGGGACCATGCCGCCCGCCGCGTCATGTCGCCGCCCTTCCGCAGCAAGCAGCACCAGGACAGCCTCTGGGCAGGCCTGCAATCCGGCTCGCTGTCGGTGGTGGCAACCGACCATTGCGCCTTTACCACCGAGCAGAAGCGCTTCGGCGTCGGCAATTTCGCCAAGATCCCGAATGGCACCGGCGGCCTCGAGGACCGACTGCCGATGCTGTGGACCCATGGCGTGAACACCGGCCGTCTCACGATGAACGAATTCGTAGCGGTCACCTCGACCAACATCGCCAAGATCCTCAACGTCTATCCGAAGAAGGGCGCGATCCTCGTCGGTGCCGATGCCGATATCGTCGTATGGGATCCGAAGCGCTCGAAGACCATCTCGGCCAAGTCGCAGCAGTCGTCGATCGACTATAACGTCTTCGAAGGCAAGGAAGTCACCGGCCTGCCGCGCTACACGCTGACGCGCGGCGAAGTGGCGATCGAGGAAGGCGCGATCAAGACGATGGAAGGCCACGGCCAGTTCGTCAAGCGCGAACCGTTCCAGGCAGTCAACAAGGCGCTCTCGACCTGGAAGGAGCTCGTGGCGCCCCGCAAGGTCGAACGATCCGGCATCCCGGCGACGGGAGTGTGATCCTTGACATCGTCACTCCTGCACCAGCCGATCAAGCTCCGGAAGCAGAACGACGCTTTCCTGCTCGTTCGGATCGGTGCGGGCGATGATCGCGGTGCAAGGGGTGCTGCTGAGGTTGGCAGGCAGATGCGGCACACCGGCGGGGATATAGAACAGCTCGCCGGCGTGAACGACGACATGATGCTCCAGCTCGTCGCCATACCAGGTGTGAGCCTCGCCGGACAGCATGTAGATGGCCGTTTCGTGCGCCTCATGCAGATGCGCCTTGGCGCGCACGCCGGGCGGGATCGTCAGCAGATTCATGCAGATGCCCTTGGCGCCGACCGTCTCGGCCGCGATGCCTTCGAAGTAGCTGAGCCCCTGCTTGCCGTCATAGGCATGACTGGGACGCACAATGTGACAGGTGGGCTTTGATGTCGCGTCCATCGTCATCCTCCATGGACCTTGCCGGAACAATGAAAACCGCTACTCATACTATCATGCAAACCGCAGAAGCGCGGGGAAAACAGGATACACAAGCATTGACGCAAGCTGCCTCCGTCGTCTCCGCCAAGGACCTCTGTCTGACCTACGATGCCAGCGATGCTCCTGTGCATGCGCTGACGAACGTCAATCTCGACGTGCGCAAGGGCGACTTCGTCTCCTTCATCGGCCCATCCGGTTGCGGAAAGACCACTTTCCTGCGCGTTATTGCTGATCTCGAAAGAAAAACATCGGGGGAAATCACCGTCAACGGCATGACGCCGGAGGAGGCTCGCAAGGCCCGCGCCTACGGCTACGTCTTCCAGGCACCGGCGCTCTATCCCTGGCGCACCATCGAGAAGAACATCGCCCTGCCGCTCGAAATCATGGGCTATGCCTTAGCCGACCAGAAGAAGCGTATAGCCGATGCGCTTGACCTCGTGAACCTTTCCGGTTTCGAGAAGAAATTCCCCTGGCAGCTTTCCGGCGGCATGCAGCAACGGGCCTCCATCGCACGTGCGCTCGCCTTCGATGCCGACCTGCTCCTGATGGACGAACCCTTCGGCGCGCTCGACGAAATCGTTCGCGACCACCTGAACGAGGAGCTTCTGAAACTCTGGGCGCGCACCAACAAAACCATCTGCTTCGTCACCCATTCGATCCCAGAAGCGGTCTATCTCTCAACTAAGATTGTCGTGATGTCCCCTCGCCCCGGTCGCGTCACCGACGTCATCGACTCGCCGCTTCCCAAGGAGCGGCCGCTGGATATTCGCGAGTCGCCCGAGTTCCTTGAAATCGCCCATCGCGTGCGCGAGGGCCTGAGATCGGGGCACAGCTATGAGCAGCACTAAGGCATTGGGTGTTAGAACCGGTGCGCGGGGGCACTCATGAGGCCAGATACTCTTAAGGATCGCATCGTCCCCGTCCTCACAATCCTGTTGGCATTGATCGCGATCTGGTACGTCGCGGCAGTGCTGATGAATGCCTCCTTCCAGCGCGACATGGATCAGCGTGCCAACCAGACGCCGGGAACGGTGGAATTCGTCGAAAAGACGCTGTCGCAGCCGAAGCCGCTGCTGCCTGCACCGCATCAGGTGGCGCAGAACGTCTTCGAGAATACCTTCCTGCGCAAACTTTCGAGCAACCGCAGCCTGGTCTACCATAGCTGGGTCACGCTCTCGTCGACGCTGCTGGGCTTCGGCTTCGGCACACTGCTCGGCATCGTGATCGCCGTCGGGATCGTTCACATCAAGGCGCTCGACCGCAGCCTCATGCCGTGGATCATCGCCTCGCAGACCGTGCCCATCCTGGCGATCGCTCCGATGGTGATCGTCGTCCTCGGCGCGGTCAACATTACCGGCCTCGTGCCGAAAGCGCTGATCTCGACCTACCTTTCCTTCTTCCCGGTCACCGTTGGCATGGTCAAGGGGCTGCGCTCGCCGGAGGTGATGTTCCTCGATCTGATGCGGACCTATAACGCCACAGCCGCGCAGACCTTCTGGAAGCTACGTGTTCCCGCCTCCGTGCCCTTCCTCTTCACCTCGATGAAGGTCGCGATCGCTGCAAGCCTTGTCGGTGCCATTGTCGGCGAGCTTCCGACCGGCGCCGTCGCCGGCATCGGTTCGAAGCTGCTCGCCGGCTCCTACTACAGCCAGACGATCGATATCTGGGCGGCGCTTGTCGCAGGCTCGGTGCTGGCAGCAAGCCTAGTCGCCATTGTCGGCCTCGTGGCGAAGATCGTCGATCGTTCGATGGGCGGGAGGCCGGCATGAAACAGATGACCTTCTCATGGCAGGGCGTTCTTGTCCTGCTGCTGGCCGCCATTGCGCTCGTGACACTGCCGATCATGGGCCCAGGCGCGCCTGAGCCGGTTTCGTCGGTGACCGTTGGGCTGACGATCGCCCTGATCGTCGCCCTCGCCTTCGTTTCCTTCGCGCCCTTGCCGAAGCTTTATGTTGCCGGCGCTTTGCTGATCGGTGCGCATTGGGCCGCCTGGGTGCTGCTTTCAAGCGTGACGGGCAACGAGGGGCTGGCGACCACGTCCCTCTTCCTGCTGATGGCCGCCTGCTGGCTGCTGGCCTGGCGCTGCGTCACCGAGCTCTCGGAGATGAAGCCGGCCTCGAATTTTGGCCGCTCCTTCCTGCGGCTGCTCATTCCGGCAATCTTCGGCGCCTGGATCCTGATCCTCTGGGAAGCGCTGACGCGTGGCGCCGGCATCCCCTTCGTCTTGCTGCCGCCGCCGAGCGCCATCGGCGTCAGGATCGCCGGCTCTCTGCCGATTCTGGCCGACGACGTGCGTCAGACGATCTTCAAGGCAGTGTTCGCCGGCTACGTCCTCGGCTGTGGCGCAGGCTTTGCAGTGGCCGTTCTTGCCGATCGCGTCGCCTTTTTGCGCCGCGGCCTGCTGCCGATCGGCAACATGGTGTCGGCCCTGCCCATCATCGGCGTCGCACCAATCATGGTGATGTGGTTCGGCTTCGATTGGCAGTCGAAGGCGGCCGTCGTCATCATCATGACCTTCTTCCCGATGCTGGTGAACACCGTCGCCGGCCTCGCCGCCTCCGGTCAGATGGAACGCGACCTGATGCAGACCTACGCTTCGAACGACTGGCAGACGCTACTGAAGCTCCGGCTTCCGGCGGCGATGCCCTTCATTTTCAATGCATTGAAGATCAACTCGACGCTGGCGCTCATCGGTGCCATCGTTGCGGAGTTCTTCGGTACGCCGATCGTCGGCATGGGCTTTCGCATCTCCACCGAGATCGGTCGCATGAATGTCGACATGGTCTGGGCCGAGATCGCCGTTGCGGCGCTGGTCGGCTCGATCTTCTATGGCGTCGTCGCCCTCGCCGAAAGGGCGGTGACTTTCTGGCATCCGTCTATCCGTGGTGGCTAGGCGTCGCTTTATTCCCGCGAATGGGATTGGGGCATAACTTCAGAGGGAAAAAGAAAATGAAAAAACTGATTATTGCGATGATGGCGAGCGCAATGGCGCTCGCAGCAGCCCAGGCGATGGCTGCCGACAAGGTGACGCTGCAACTCAAGTGGGTGACGCAGTCGCAGTTCGCCGGTTACTACGTCGCCAAGGACAAGGGCTACTACGAGGAAGAAGGCCTCGACGTTACCATCAAGCCGGGCGGCCCTGATATCGCACCGGAACAGGTGATCGCCGGCGGCGGTGCTGACGTCATCGTCGACTGGATGGGCGGCGCGCTCGTTGCCCGCGAAAAGGGCGTTCCGCTGGTCAACATCGCCCAGCCCTTCCAGAAATCCGGCATGGAACTGATTTGCCGCAAGGATGGCCCGATCAAGACCGAAGCCGATTTCAAGGGCCATACGCTGGGCGTCTGGTTCTTCGGCAACGAATATCCGTTCTTCGCTTGGATGAGCAAGCTCGGCCTGAAGACGGAAGGCGGTGCCGATGGCGTCACCGTTTTGAAGCAGAGCTTCGACGTACAGCCGCTGCTGCAGAAGCAGGCCGATTGCATCTCCGTCATGACCTACAATGAATACTGGCAGGCAATCGATGCCGGCTTCAAGCCCGAGGAACTGACTGTGTTCAACTACACCGCCATGGGCAACGACCTGCTCGAAGACGGTCTCTACGCGTCTGAAGACAAGCTCAAGGACCCGGCCTTCAAGGAAAAGATGGTCAAGTTCGTCAAGGCTTCGATGAAGGGATGGAAATACGCAACCGAAAATCCTGACGAAGCAGCAGGAATCGTCGTCGATGCCGGCGGCCAGGACGAAAACCACCAGAAGCGCATGATGGGCGAAATTGCCAAGCTGATCGGCGACGGCACCGGCAAGCTCGACACGACGCTCTACGATCGCACGGCCAAGGCCCTCCTTGACCAGAAGATCATCAACAAGGAACCGACTGGCGCCTGGACGCACGACGTCACGGACGCTGCTTCCAAGTAATCAGCGACTGAGACGACGAAACGCGCGGAGCTTCCGCGCGTTTTGCTTTTTGACGAAAAAGTTCGCGTTCCATGTCGCATCGGCCATGCCTCGCGCGTCATATGGAGGCGATGCGCGATCAACTATCGGAATGCTTGCATAACCGTTCAGTGATTGATCTGCATCGCAATGCTAATTATTGTGTTCAAATGAGGAATTATTTTCCGCCGGGCTTGCGCGATGGGCAAATCGCTACCACGTACAAACCGAATTTGCCGGACGAGGGACTTCTTAAGTAAGAACCGGCAAAGGATGCGGAAATACTTCTGAGAACACCAATACGGGAACCGGCCAGTCGCGTGCTGATGACAACGCGCGAGTCTGACCGAGCAAACTGGATGACGACGCATGGCACGTACGCCTGTTAAGATATTTCGCGCCTCAACCCTGCTGATCGCGGCAGCTGTTGCTTCGGCAGCATTTGCCCAGGAACAGCCGGTCGCAAAGCCGCAGCAGAACCTGCCGGCAATCGTGGTGACGAAGGCGTCCACCCGCACCCTCGTCGACCGCGTTGTTGCGACCGGTACGGTAAAGCCTGTCGAGGAAGTTTACATTCAGCCTCAAGTCGAAGGATTGTCGGTCCGCACGTTGAATGCCGATGTTGGCGACAGGGTTCAAGCCGAAAGCACGCTGGCGACCCTGAACGACGACGCACTCATCCTAGAGAAGAGCCAGATGCAGGCCACGAAGGCCAAAAACGAAGCGAGCCTTGCGCAGCTCCGCGCTCAGTTGATCGAAGCGCAGGCCAATGCGGAGCAGGCGCGCCAACAGCAGGCACGCGCCCAGGAAATGGGCAAGAAGGGCACGGTTTCCACGGCGACCGTCGAGCAGGCGGATGCGGCAGCGGCTTCGGCCAATGCCCGTGTCGATTCCGCAAAGCAGGCGATCCAGGTGGCCGTCGCGGAGATCAAGGTGACTGAAAGCCAGATCGCGGATGCTGATCTGAAGCTGGCACGCACCGACGTCAAGACGCCGGTCGGCGGTACCGTCGCAGACAAGAACGCCAAGATCGGCGCGATTGCACTCGCGACCGGTGATCCGCTCTTCACGATCATTCGCGACGACAAGATCGAGCTGGTAGCGGAAGTGGGTGAGAGCGACATCGTCAAGGTCCAGCCTGGCCAGAAGGCCACTCTCTCGCTCTCCGGTAGTCGCGAGAAGGTTACCGGCTCCGTACGCCTGGTTTCGCCAACGGTCGATCCGCTCACACGCCTCGGTTTGGTCCATATTTTGATCGATGACTCCAGCAAGGCACGTTCGGGCATGTACGGCAGCGCTGACATAGTCGTGCGCACCACGGAAAACGTGGCGCTCCCGGTCTCAGCCGTGCTGTCGGGCAATGAGGGATCCTCGGCCCGCAAAGTCGAGAACAGCGTCGTCAAGTTCGCCAAGGTCGAAACCGGCATCCAGGACGGCGCCTATGTCGAGATCATCAAGGGATTGAAAGCCGGCGACGAGGTCGTAGCCAAGGCGGGCGCCTATGTCCGTGACGGCGACCGCATCACGCCGGTTCGTGAACAGCCACCGGTTTCCAACTGAGAGACGGCCGATGAACTTTTCAGCCTGGTCTATCCGAAATCCAGTCGCATCGCTTCTGGCGTTTGCACTTCTGCTTTTCGTCGGCATCCAGTCTTTCAACAAGCTGCCGATCACGCGTTTCCCGAATATCGACGTTCCGCTCGTTTCCATCGTCGTGACGCAGAGCGGCGCTTCGCCCGCCGAGCTCGAGATGCAGGTGACGAAGGAGATCGAGGACGCCGTTGCCAGCATAACCGGGATCGATGAGATCCAGTCGACGGTGACAGACGGCCAGTCGCAGACGGTCGTCATGTTCCGTATGGAAATTCCCACCGAGCAGGCCGTTCAGGACACCAAGGACGCGATCGACCGCATCCGCAGCGACCTGCCGGCCAACGTCGAGGAACCAATCGTCTCGAAGATCGACGTCGAAGGCCAGGCGATCCAGACCTTTGCCGTCTCCTCGCCTGATATGACGCTCGAAGAACTCTCCTGGTTCGTCGATGATACCGTCAAACGCGCCCTGCAGGGGCAGGCGGGCATCGGCCGCGTTGACCGCTACGGCGGCGCGGACCGCGAAGTGCGCATCGAGCTCAATCCCGACAAGCTGAACGCCCACGGCATCACCGCCGCGAGCGTGAACCAACAGCTGCGCGGTACGAACGTCGATCTCGGCTCCGGCCGCGGCCAGGTGGCGGGTAGCGAACAGGCGATCCGCGTGCTCGGCGATGCCCGAAATGTCGCGGAGCTCGCCAACACGACGATTGCGCTGCCGAACGGTCGTTTCGTCAAACTGTCCGACCTCGGCGCCATCAAGGACACCTATCAGGAGCCAAAGTCCTTCTCGCGCTTCGATGATACGCCTGTCGTCACCTTCGGCGTGTTTCGGTCGAAGGGCGCCAGCGAAGTCACCGTCGCGGAAACCGTGGCCAAGAGCCTCGAGAAGGTGCGCGCCGAAAACCCCAACGTCGGCATCGAGCTGATCAGCGACTCCGTCTACTTCACCTACGGCAACTATGAAGCGGCCATCGATACGCTGATCGAAGGCGCGGTGCTTGCGATCATCGTCGTCTTCCTGTTCCTCCGGAACTGGCGTGCAACGTTGATTTCGGCAGTCGCACTGCCGTTGTCGGTGATCCCGACGTTCTGGATTATGGACCTGATGGGCTTCTCGCTGAACCTCGTCAGCTTCCTGGCCCTGACGCTCGCGACAGGTATTCTCGTTGACGATGCGATCGTCGAAATCGAGAACATTGCCCGTCATATCAAGATGGGCAAGACTCCCTATCGCGCGGCAATCGAGGCCGCCGACGAAATCGGCCTCGCGGTCATCGCAACGACCTTCACGATCATTGCCGTGTTCGTGCCGGTGTCGTTTATGCCCGGCATCCCAGGCCAGTACTTCATTCAGTTTGGTCTCACGGTTGCCTTCTCCGTCTTCTTCTCGCTCATGGTGGCACGCCTCATCACGCCGATGATGGCCGCATACCTAATGCGTGCGGAAGACGGCATCGAAGACCATCACGACAATGATGGTCTTTTCTTCCGCGGCTACACGCGCCTCGTGCGCGCCACGACCCGGCGGTGGTGGACCCGCTATGCGACGCTGATCGCGGCAATCGCCTTCCTCATCGGCTCCGTAATGTTGCTTGCGCAGGTGCCCGGCAGCTTCCTTCCGCCGGAAGATGCATCGCGCATCGTCCTATCCGTAGAGCTGCCGCCGAACGCGACGCTCGACGATACAGAAGCGACGACGGATGCGATCTACAAGGACGTGAAGGATATCGATGGCGTTGAAAGCGTCTTCGTGCTCGGCGGCGCTTCTCCCAAGGGCGACCTCGAACTGCGCCGCGCGACCGTAACGCTCACGCTCCATAAGCTCGACCAGAGGCTTTCGAAGAAGCTGGTCGACGACTTCCTTGGGGCGCTGCCGATCATCGGACCGCACCTGCCCAAGGTGGAGCCAAAGGGCCGCGTTCGGCCGCAGTGGGATATCGAGAAGGAGGTCTTCGCCAAACTCCGCCACATCCCTGATGTGCGCATCCTCAAACTCAACGATCGCGGCGAGCGTGACCTATCGTTCAACTTCCTCTCGAAGAACGAGAAGGACCTGAACGACGCTGTGGGTATCCTGGAATCAAGACTGCGAGCCGATCCGCTGCTGGCGAATGTCAGCGCCGAGGGCGCCCTGCCCCGTCCTGAACTTCAGGTCCGTCCACGCAAGGACCAGGCTGCCCGTCTCGGCATCACCCCGCAGCAGATCTCCGAGACCATCCGCGTCGCCACCATCGGTGACATTGATGCAGCCCTCGCCAAGATCAACCTGGACGATCGCCAGATCCCGATCCGCGTACAGGCGTCGCTCGATATGCGCCGCGATCTTGCCGCCCTGCGGGCGCTGAAGATGCAGACGGCGAGCGGCGGCACCGTGCCGCTCTCCACCGTCGCCGACATCGACTATTCGGAAGGCGTCAGCTCGATCAAGCGCAACAACCGCTACCGCGTCGTCTCGATCGGGTCCGACCTGCCGCAGGGCGTGGCACTCGACACGGCATCCGCCCGGTTCCGGCAGATCGTCAACGAGGCCAAGATCCCTGCGACGGTTCAGCTGGCCGAAAGCGGCGACACGAAGGTGCAGACCGAAATGCAGCAGAGCTTCGTCAACGCCATGTTGATGGGCCTGATGCTGGTGCTGACGGTGCTGATCCTCCTGTTCAAGGACGTGATCCAGCCCTTCACCATCCTGTTCTCGCTGCCGCTTGCGATCGGCGGCGTGGCAGTCGGCTTGCTCGTCACCCAGAACCCGCTCTCGATGCCTGTCATGATCGGCATCCTGATGCTGATGGGTATCGTCACCAAGAACGCGATCCTGCTCGTCGACTTCGCCATCGAGATGCGTCATCGCGGCATGGAGCGCGTGGAAGCCATGGTCGAAGCAGGCCGCAAGCGCGCCCGCCCGATCATCATGACCTCGATCGCGATGTCGGCAGGAATGCTGCCGTCAGCGCTTGGCGTTGGCGAAGGCGGTTCGTTCCGTGCGCCGATGGCGATCGCGGTGATTGGCGGCATCATTGTGTCGACAGTCCTTTCGCTGGTCGTCGTGCCCTCGTTCTTCCTGATCATGGACGATCTGTCGCGCTTGCTTGCCTGGATGTTCGGCCGTCTGGTGGGCAGGAAGGACAAGGAAGACCTGGCCATGTCGCGCGAAGAGCTCACCCAGGCTGTTGGCGCCCTCGAAGGCCGGGTAACCGCAATCGAGACCCCGGAAGGCAAGCGCAGCAAATCAGGCAATGTCGTGCGCCTGCCGCCTTTTGCGGCGGAGTAGCCGCTCAAACCAAAGGCCGGGGCAACGCCCGGCTTTTTCTTGGCGGACATTTGATCGAGATCAAGTTCTGAACCGAACCTCCCGGTTACCCTTACCAAGTATCAGGTAGGGGCGGCACGTGCCGCACCGCAGGGAGAAACAGATGGCCAGAGCTTTGAAACTGAGCAGCGCGCAGCAAGCGATGTTTGGTGGTGCGTTGATCGCATCCAGCCTTGATCGGCATGAGCAAGATGCTCTGCTGTCTTGCGCGGTGGCGGTGCGCTACGAGCCGCAGGACGTTCTCTTCCGTGAGCACGAGAAGGCACGTTCCTTCTACTGCGTGCTAAACGGCTATGTTCGCCTCTACAGCGGTTCGCAAGACCGCGAAGCGGATATCAGTATCTGTGAGCCGGGCGACAGCTTCGGAGAATGCCTCGTGCTCGCCGGCGAAGGATACAATTATAGCGCCCAGGCAATGGAACACGCGATCCTTGCCCGTTTCGACATCGCGCAGGTCAAAGCGTTGCTCGACCAGCGGCCGCGCATTGGCGGGGCGATCGCGCGCAGCCTTTCGCAGCATTTGCTTTCGACCATGGAATGCCTGGCGCGGGATCGCATGCAGACAAGCCCGCAGCGCGTCGCGCACTATCTGCTGGCGCACTGCACCAATGAGGGTACGCGGGCCTCCTTGCGCCTGCCGTTCCAAAAGAGCCTTCTGGCACGAAAGCTGGGTCTGGCGCCGGAGGCGCTGTCGCGTGCCTTCTCCACCTTGCGCACATCCGGCGTAAGCGTTAGCGGCCGCGCCATCGCCATCGAGGATATCAATGTGCTGAGGCAGGTTTAGGCTAGAGGCCGCCCTGTTCCTTCAGGAAGCTGACGATGGAACTGACGCCATCGCCGCGCTTCATGTCGGAGAAAACGAAGGGTCGTGCCTGGCGCATCCGTGTCGCGTCGCGGTCCATGACGTCGAGGTCGGCGCCGACATAGGGAGCCAGATCCTTCTTGTTGATGACAAGAAGATCCGACTTGGTAATGCCTGGGCCGCCCTTGCGCGGGATTTCCTCGCCCTGGCAGACGGAAATGACGTAGATCGTGATGTCAGCCAGATCAGGAGAAAAGGTGGCAGCCAGATTGTCGCCTCCCGACTCGATGAAAACGACATCGAGATCGGGGATCCGCTCGTTGAGGCCAGCGATGGCCTGCAGGTTGATTGTCGCATCTTCGCGGATTGCGGTATGCGGGCAACCGCCGGTCTCCACGCCAACGATCCGATCCGACGGCAGAGCCTGCATACGCATGAGCGCTTCGGCATCCTCGGTCGTATAGATGTCGTTGGTGACGACCGCCACCGAATATTCGTCGCGCATCGCCTTGCAGAGCTTTTCGGTCAGCGCCGTTTTGCCGGAGCCGACCGGTCCGCCGATGCCCACACGCAACGGCCCGTTTCCTGATTTCATGTTCTAAACTCCAATAACAGCCGATGATAGCGCGCCGCCCGGAAGGCGGCCACCGGCAAATGACGCAGGTCGTGACGGCTGGCGGTGACCTGCCCGATCCCGGTCACGATCGAAAGAGCCGCGTCGACTGCGTCTCGTGGCGCAGCGACATGATATCGGCCTGGATGGTTGCCGCTCCAAGATCGTCGAGCGTGGAAGTGGCCGACCGCTTCGCAATCCGTGCGATATCGCCTTCAAGGCGCGCCAGGATGGCAACACCGTCCTTCTGCCCGGTAACGCCGAGACGGATGCCTGCGGAAACCGCCTGCGACAGATAGGCATGCAGGAATGCCGCAATCGCCCTCTCCGATGCAACCTCATGCGCACCCGCCACAGCGCCGACCGCAACGGGGTATGCCACGTGTTGCGGCAATCGATCGAACACCTCATCCGGCCAGGCACGGGCGGCAGCGAGAAACGCGTCGCCAAGCAGCATCGTCTCCTGATGACGCTCGCGCGAGCCTGCAAGTGCTTCAGCAAGCTCCGCCAGTTCACCAAGCCGGTCACGCTGCCCGCAGCAGCGGTGGCTCTCGGCAAGGAGGACTGCGTCGTTCCACACGACCCCGCGCTCGATGAGGTTCAACGCCCACGCCGCAAGCGAATGAGCGTCGGTGACCAACCGATCGTGAACGGCCCGCTCCAGACCACCCGAATAGGCGAAGGATCCGACGGGGAAAGCCGGCGACAGCCACGCCATCAGCCGCAGCAAGGCCTGCAGGTCGCCATCCTCCGTCATGTTCGCTCAATCGTGCGAGTGATGGGCATGATCATGACCGTGCGCGTGTGCGTGGGAATGGTAGGCACCGCGGGCGGGCTGAAACGGCTCGGCAACCTCCCGGACCGTCGCACCAAGCCCTTCGAGCATGGAGCGGATCACATGATCCCGCAGGATGAGGATGCGCTCTTCCTCGATCTGTGCGCCGAGATGTCGATTGCCGAGGTGCCATGCGAGTTCGATCAGGTGCAGGCGGTCCCTGCCCTTGACCTCGAAAAGCTTCTCTTCGGCCGCCACGATCTCGATGAGTTCGCCGTCATCGAGAACCAGCATATCGCCACTTGCAAAAAGCACCGGCTCCTTAAGGTCGAGCATGACCATCTCGCCGTTTTCGAGATGGAGCAGCTTGCGCCGCAAATGCCGCAGATCGTGCGGCAGAACCACTTTTCCGATCGGGTTGGAGGAGGGCGTGCCGGCAGGCAGGTAGGAAGTAACGCGTTGCATGACGTGTCCAATTCGCTTGAGACTGCGACCATGCAAAATCGCCCCGCGCGATGCAAGAAGGAATGGGGCCGGAAGGGTATGCTGCCCGACTTTCTTCAGGCCAGTCGCGCTTCGTCACAATCCGCGCTCATCGCGCGCGCAGCTGCATCGTCCTGCGGCAGATGCCTGCGCCAACCCGGATGCAGTCCCTCGTTCTCATGCACGACACGGTTTCGACCGAGCGCCTTTGCCAGATAGAGTGCCTTGTCAGCGGCTGAATAGGCTCCCGCCTTGCCCCGTCCCCCACCAAGGTCGGCGATGCCGGCCGAAACCGTTATGGCGACCACGCAATTGTCGGCGGCAATGGGCTGCCCCGCCAAGCGTGCGCAGACCGACTGCACTCTCTCAATCCGCTGCTCCTGCGAACCACCGACGACGATCGCGCCGAACTCTTCGCCGCCCAGCCGCGCCGCGACGGAGCGCCCGTCGAAGGCGGCGGCGAGAATGGCGGACACGGCGACGATCACGGCATCGCCGCAGGCATGGCCGAAACGATCATTGATGGCCTTGAACCGATCCACGTCGAAGATGGCAAGGCAGGCGTCCCCGTCGGCCTGCTCCAATGCCTCGGTGAAGGCACGCCGGTTAAGGAGACCTGAGAGTACATCGGTACGGCTCAGCTGCTCGAACTCCGCGCGCGAGACGCTGAGTTGGTGCATCGCGTGACCCGCCACCAGCGACAACACACTGGAAACAGTCCCGCCAATCAGCCACGACAGCACCACGCCATAGACCACACCATCGGCGAGCGGCACGGGCAGTACCCCCATCCAGTCGAGCGGCGGCAATAGGAGGAGGATCACGACCGACGACAGCGTCACCGCGAGGAAGCTCATCTTGAGAACGAACACGTAAATTGTGTGGCGATCCTGAAAATCGCCAAGCTCGGCCTGGAGTGAAATTCTCATGCGAATCGACCTTCTTGCCACCGCCAAGCCCATTGCTTAGAGGCCAACTGCTGCCGAGTTCCTAAGTGAATTGTTAGGATTTGAACGAGTTTAGTGAATTGATCGACGGCGGGATAATGCCCGAAAACGCGACGGTTTCAATGATGAATCACGCTGCGAGGGCTCGAATTCAAGCAATTGATTTTACAACACTTTTCCAACCACGCTGCTGCGACTGTCCTATTGCGGACAGGACGCCCCAAGGTGGAACACGTCAAAATAAAAAACAACCAAGGGGAGATTCGGCTTAACGTGCGACGTGAGGAGCGACCGGCGCCTGTGCACCGGCCGCGCCGGATCAATCAGAACAAGAAGTACCGCTGCGCCATCGGCAGCACGGTCGCCGGCTCGCAGGTCAGCAACTCGCCGTCGGCGCGCACTTCATAGGTTTCTGGATCCACCTCGATCTGCGGCGTCAAATTGTTGTGGATCATCGACGCTTTGGAGATGCCGCCGCGGGTGTTCTTCACCGCGATGAGGTCCTTGGCAACGCCAAGGCGTCCCTTGAGGCCGGCATCGAGTGAGGCCTGCGAGACGAAGGTGACGGACGAACTGGTGCGCAGCTTGCCATAGGCAGCGAACATCGGTCGGTAGTGCATCGGCTGCGGTGTCGGGATCGAGGCATTCGGATCGCCCATTGGTGCCGCAGCGATCGAGCCGCCGAGCAGCACCATCTCCGGCTTGACGCCGAAGAAGGCCGGGTTCCACAAGACGAGGTCGGCGCGCTTGCCGACTTCGACCGAGCCGATCTCATGGCTGAGGCCCTGCGCGATCGCCGGATTGATCGTGTATTTGGCAATGTACCGACGGACGCGGAAATTGTCGTTCTCGCCCTTCTCTTCCTTGAGCCGGCCGCGCTGACGCTTCATCTTGTCAGCCGTCTGCCAGGTGCGGATCGCCACTTCGCCGACGCGGCCCATGGCCTGGCTGTCGGACGAGATGATCGAGAACGCACCGATATCGTGGAGAATGTCTTCAGCGGCGATCGTTTCCTTGCGGATGCGGCTTTCGGCGAAGGCGATATCTTCCGGGATTGACGGCGACAGGTGATGGCAGACCATCAGCATGTCGAGATGCTCGGCGATGGTGTTGACCGTATAGGGACGCGTCGGGTTGGTGGACGACGGAATGACGTTCGACTGGCCGCAAATCTTGATGATGTCAGGCGCATGGCCGCCGCCGGCGCCCTCGGTGTGGAAGGCGTGAATCGTGCGGCCCTTGATGGCGCCGATCGTGTCCTCGACAAAGCCGCTCTCGTTCAGCGTGTCGGTATGGATCATCACCTGAATGTCGTATTCGTCGGCCACCGAAAGGCAGCAGTCGATTGCGGCAGGCGTCGTGCCCCAGTCCTCATGCAGCTTCAGCGACGAAGCGCCGGCCAGTACCATTTCCTCAAGTGCAGCAGGCAGCGAGGCATTGCCCTTGCCGGCAAGCGCGAGGTTCATCGGGAAACCGTCGAAGCTCTCGATCATGCGCTCGATATGCCAGGCGCCTGTACAGGTCGTGGCGAGCGTGCCATGTGCCGGGCCGGTGCCGCCGCCCAGCATACAGGTAACGCCTGACATCAGCGCTTCTTCGATCTGCTGCGGGCAGATAAAGTGGATATGTGCATCCATGCCGCCGGCCGTGATGATCTTGCCTTCGCCGGCAATGGCCTCGGTCGACGGGCCGACGATGATGTTGACGCCAGGCTGCGTATCCGGATTGCCCGCCTTGCCGATCGCCGCGATACGGCCGTCCTTGAGGCCGATATCCGCCTTCACGATGCCGGTGTGGTCGATGATGACCACATTGGTGATGACGGTATCGACTGCGCCATTGGCACGCGTCACCTGGCTCTGCCCCATGCCGTCGCGGATCACCTTGCCGCCGCCGAACTTCACCTCTTCGCCATAGGTCGTGAAATCCTTCTCGATCTCGATAAAGAGCTCCGTATCGGCAAGGCGCACCTTGTCGCCGGTGGTCGGACCGAACATGCCGGCATAAGCGGCGCGAGAAATCTTGTAGGGCATATGTCAGGCTCCTTGGGAGGAAGAAAGAGACGGTTCAACGGCGTAGCGCACCAGCCGGCCATTGGCGATATAGCTGTCGACGAGTTGCCTTTCGGCGACGAAGGGATGCCCTTCCCAGCCCGCATGGTCGAAGCCGGCAAGACCGATTTCGGCATCCGGAAAGCGGCGGAAGGTTTCGGCAATCGCGATAAGCCCGGTGCTCGGCGCGACGTAGGGCTGGGGGTGGAACGCGCTCAGTGCCTCGTCCACTGCTTCATGAATCACTTTCTCAACGACCACATGCCGTTTGCCCGCTTCCTCGCAGAAGGCTTTGAACTGACTCGTATAATCGTCGCAGAAATCGTCGAGCTCGGGATGGGAAACGGCCAATGGCGCCCGCATGGCGGCGAATTTTTCGGGATCGCGCACGCACCAGATCTCGGAGGCTTCCACCACGCCCGGCAGCGCCCGCCAGCTCGCCGCCTCCGTCATCGCTTTGCCCGGCCTGCCCGTATTGCAGACGGCAACGGCATCTGTCCGGCCGGGGCTTGCGGCATGGGACCGGCACTCGTTGAAGCGGACGACAAAGTCCGCAGCGGCGATCGCCCAGCGTCCCTCCTCGCTCACGTCACCATTGCCGACGATCATGATCCTCTGTCCCACGTCAGTTGCCCAATGCGTCCGAGAGCTCCTTCAGCTCCTTCGTGCGCTGGTCCGTCAGGTTGGCGAGGCAGCCCGCAACCAGCATCGGCTCCATCGACCCGCCTCGCGCCTGGAAGCCCTCGGCTTGGCACTCGGCGTCGCGGTAGGAGATCCAGGCCCGCTGCGCAGTAAGCAACGCCTTCTCTGCGCCGCG
Organism: Rhizobium sp. LjRoot258; assembly: GCF_964254185.1. NCBI lineage: Bacteria > Pseudomonadati > Pseudomonadota > Alphaproteobacteria > Hyphomicrobiales > Rhizobiaceae > Rhizobium > Rhizobium sp. LjRoot258. The sequence continues at coordinate 2,736,535 of NZ_CAXUST020000001.1, forward strand.
GTCCTTCTCTTCCAAGTTCTTGTCGACGCCCGCCGTCTGCGCGCGCGTCTTCGTCCATTGCTCGTTCAGCGCCTTGTCGGCCGTGTCGTAGCGATCCTGCTCGCAGCTTGTCATCTCCATCTGTGTCAGCGGGTTCTTGCAGTCCGTCTGCTGCGCAAACGCTCCCGACGCAGCAGCCATACCGCCCGAAAGCGCCAGCAGGCCAATCGTCCAATGCATCTCTTTCCTCCCGGATTTTCTTTTTCTTCAGAGCTTGCCCATGACGAGCTGGCGGAATCCGTAGACCTCGCGCTTGCCCGAGAGCGGGATCAGCGTCACCGAGCGCGTCTGGCCAGGCTCGAAGCGGACGGCCGTTCCGGCCGGAATGTCGAGACGCATGCCCTGCGCTTTCTCCCTGTCGAAAGAGAGACCGGCATTGGTTTCCGCGAAATGATAGTGGCTGCCGACCTGCACCGGGCGGTCGCCGGTGTTCGCGACGTCAAGCGTCACGGTCGGCGCGCCGACGTTCAGCTCGATCTCGCCGCTTGCAGCGATGATTTCTCCTGGGATCATATTCTTCTCCTCACGCGGCCTTGACGGGCGCACAACCCTCGGCCTTCAGGACACGTTTTGTCGATGCCGGGTGCTTGGCGAGCATGGCGGCCGGCCGAACCGGGCGACGCACGAGGTTCCCGCCGCAATTCGGGCAGACGCCACAGAGCACATCGGCGACGCAATCGGCGCAGAACGTGCATTCGAAGGTGCAGATCATCGCCTCGGCGCTATCGGGCGGCAGATCCTTGTCGCAGCATTCGCAGTTGGGTCGCAGTTCGAGCATTGCCGCCTCCTCAGCGGATCGGTTCGTGCACCGTGACAAGCTTCGTTCCATCCGGGAACGTCGCTTCGACCTGCACGTCATGGATCATCTCGGCAACGCCTTCCATCACCTGATGACGACCGATGACATGGGCGCCGGCTTCCATCAGCTCCGCGACGGGCCGTCCGTCTCGAGCACCTTCGACGACGAAATCGGTGATGAGCGCGATCGCCTCCGGATGGTTGAGCTTAACGCCCCGCTCCAGCCGCCGTCGCGCGACCATCGCCGCCATCGAAATCAGCAGCTTATCTTTTTCTCTCGGTGTGAGGTTCATCGTGCATCCATCTGCTTGAACAGAGCATGATGCCGAACAGTGTGAAGCGGTTTTCGGGTCATGCTCTACTTCTTCAATTTAGAACAGGATTCAGATTTCAGGTCGAAACGACCGGAAATCATCTGGTTCTAGAGATTCCAGACTTTCGGTACCGGCGCGCCATTGCGCAAGGTCGAAATGATCGGGATGAGGATTTTTCTCAAGGCGAAGCCATCCGGCGCCGAGAGGCGCACGACGAGCTTGCCGGCCCAACTGCTGGCACCACCCATATGGCCCTCGAGCAAGGGACGCGCGGCGCTGAGATAGGCGTCCGCGAGCGGCCCGACATAGAGGACTGTCGCGAAGGCAACCTTGCCGCCGAGCACCGCATCGGCCCGGGTGAGCAAGGCAACGTCGCCGCTGAGCTGGAGGTCCTCCGCGTGGCAGAGCGTGCCCCCCTTGCGGATGCGCCAGCGGTCACGGAAAAGCCCGGTTTCGACGGCCTCCCCCATCGCCTTGCGGCCGAGCAGGATCGCCTCGACGGCAAGGAACTCCGAGCCGTCCTCAAGGTCGACGTCGAGCCGGCGAAACAGCTGCGAGCGATCGAACAGAATGGTTTCCTGCGGCAACCAATCCACCCGTGCCTTGGCGCCAACAGAAATGGTCGTATTGACCTCGGCCGTACCTGACGATGCCTTGTAGATTTTTTCGCAGGCCTGTGTTGTGACATCGATGCGCGTGTCGGGGCCGGCATCGATGCTCCAGTTCATCCGGTCGCCGCCCGTCAGGCCACCTGCCGTATTGATGATGACGGCTTCCATGGAGGAATCAAACGTATCCGGCAGGCGAATCTTCGCCGCCCCTTCCTGATAGAGCTCTCGCAGCCGCGTACGACCGTCGAGCACCTTTGCAGAAAGATGCCCGCGCCCCTCGGCCCTCTGCGGTCTCGTGGCTGCCGCGACGTTCCTCATTCCATCCCCTTCCAGCGCGTCGCCGCTTGTCCCGGCCGTTCTCATTGATGTCTCTAAACGATCACAAGCAATTCCTGTGCCGTGCCGACCCGGAGTGTGGCTGACGACGAAAGGCCAGCTCCCCTTGGCGCGCTGCCGGCAAAAGCGGCATCTGCCTAATGGACCAGCAAGATCGCAAACCTAGGATAACGGCGCGCCGCCAGCACGATCTCGCCGCGATCCATGATGTCGACCTAGTCCAAAATCGCAACCATCGCGCCGGCTGGCGCTTGACCGACCACCGAGACGGCGAATTGCTTTTGAGCTGAAGCTCTAGCCCGACGGCAGTTCGCCAGGCCTGGCCGAAACGTCAGGCGACGCGATCCGGTGGCGATCTGCCGTCAAAGAAAGCGGTGATGTTGTCCACGACCTTCATCCCCATGGCTGTGCGCGTTTCCTCCGTTGCACTACCGAGATGTGGCAGCAAAACGACGTTGTCCATGGCTTTCAGTGCATCCGATACATGCGGCTCGGCCTCATACACGTCGAGCCCCGCACCGCCAATGACACCGTTCTTCAAGGCATTGGTCAGCGCTGCCTCGTCGACGACATCACCGCGAGCCGTATTGATCAGAAACGCGCCCGGCTTCATCGCGGCAAGCCGCGCAGCATTCATCAGGTGCCGGTTCTCTGCGCCACCGGGGCAATGCAAGGACACGAAATCGGACAGTGCCAACACGTCCTCGACCGTCGGCAATTGCCGCGCGCCGTAGCGCGCCGCTTCCGCCGGATCGACGGGCGACCGGTTGTAGAAGACCACCTCCATCCCGAAGCCGAAGTGGCAGCGCTGTGCAAACGCCTTGCCGATGCGTCCGAAACCGATGATGCCGACGGTCTTGCCGGTAACCTTCGTCCCGATCATGTGCGTCGGGCACCAACCGCCCCACTCACCGGCACGCAGCTGGCGCTCGCCCTCACCGCCCCGCCGGGCGACCGTTAAAAGCAGCAGCATGGCTATATCAGCCGTGCAGTCGGTCAGCACACCGGGGGTGTTCGTCACGACGATACCGCGGTCCTTGGCGGCCTTGACATCGATATGATTGTAGCCGACCCCGAAATTGCCGAGTATGCGCGCGCGCGGCATCACAGCGTCAAAGACGGACGCAGGCAATTTGTCTGAGACCGTCGGCAAAACAGCGTCATAGTCTCCGATCGCCCTGTTCAGCGCGTCCGCACTCATCGCTGCATCGTCAAGATTCAGTGTTGCATCAAACCGTTCCGAAAGAATGCGTTCGACGGCCGACGGCCACCGGCGCGTGACGAGTATGCGTGGCTTGGACATGGCGAGTTGTTCCGGATGCCGTGATTGGCTTCCTAGCCAGTAGCGCAAAAAGCGCGAGGGGCCAAACGGAAGAAGCCCGGTCTTGCGACCGGGCTTCCTGAAACCGCACCAAAGTGGGTATGAGCGCTTACTTGGCGTCCTGCGGGAAGTAGCTGTACTTGCCGTCCGGACCCTTCTTCCACTCGTACATGATGTAGCCTGGAAGCTTCGGGTCGCCCTTTTCGTCGAACGACATGTCGCCGAGAACGGTCGGGAACGGGCCCTTTGCCTTCATTGCAGCAGCAACAGCTTCAGCATCGTTCGACCCGGCAGCCTTTGCTCCACCAGCGATCGACTGCAACGCGGCGTAGGAGTAAAGCGTGTAAGCTTCCGGGTTGAAGCCCGCAGCCTTGAACTTCGCAACGAGGTCCTTGTTGGCCGGGTTCAGCGTCGGATCAGGACCGAAGGTGTTCAGCGTACCGGCAACAGCGTCGCCAGCGATCGATGCCAGTTCGTTCGAAACGATACCGTCACCGGAAACGAGCGTAGCCTTCAGGCCCTGGTCGGCAGCCTGGCGGATGATCAGACCAGCTTCGGTGTGGAGGCCACCCCAGTAGATGATCGTGACGCCAGCTTCCTTCATCTTGGCGATGAGGGCCGAGAAGTCCTTGTCACCGACGTTGATGCCTTCGTAGAGGGCTTCGGTAGTGCCGGCAGCGTTCAGAGACTTCTTGGTTTCGTCAGCCAGACCCTGGCCGTAAGGCGTCTTGTCGTGGACGACGGCGATCTTGGCGTCCTTGAAGTGGTCGGCAAGATACTTGCCGGCGATTGCGCCCTGCTGGTCGTCACGACCGCAGGTACGGAACGTATTCCAAAGGCCACGCTCGGTGAACTTCGGGTTCGTAGCGGCCGGGGTGATTTCAAGCATGCCGTTTTCGGCGTAAACTTCGGAAGCCGGGATCGAAACGCCCGAGTTGAAGTGGCCGATAACGAACTTGACGCCGTCAGCAGCAAACTTGTTCGCAACCGAAATGCCCTGCTTCGGGTCGGAGACGTCGTCGCCAAGTACAACCTTGATCTGCTCGCCGTTGATGCCGCCCGCAGCGTTGATGTCAGCGGCCGCCTGCTCTGCGCCCTTCTGGAGCTGAGCGCCGAATGCGGCGTTCGGGCCGGTCAGCGGACCAGCAACGCCAACGATGATGTCGGCCCATGCGTTGCCGCTGAAGGCGACCATCGCCGTCAGAGCTACAGCCGACAGGAGAGACTTTTTCATTCTATTACTCCCAATTTTCTAGCGGGTTACGTTCCACTACCCAGCGCATTACCCACTTTACTGCGCCAGGAAACTTGTTCCACTCTGGGGGCAATCTGTCCCTAGATTCAACCGGCTGTCAATGTTTTGCCTTCCAGGAGAAGGGGGACGTCTTTTCGTATAGCCAGTAGTAGTTATTGACCATCTGGTTGGTCCGGCGATAGCGATAGCCAGCCGTCGAGAAGATCGAAAGAAGGACCAGGTCGATCACGTAGTAAAAGAGGCTGAGAACCGGTCCATCAAAGAGCGCATGATGCAGGAACTGCATCGCTCCAGCGAGAAGCACGGTGTAAACGATGACGAGCGGATAGTCGCTCCAGCTGTCAGCCGCGGCCTTGCCTGCCCGCCACGCAGTCCAGAACCCGATCAGTACGACGAAAAGCCGAATGGCGCTGCGCACGCCTGTATCGCCTTCAAAGAAAAGTCCCTGCATATCAAAGTCTCCCCTTCGCCATGCTCAATGACGTCCGCCTTCGAGATAGGCGGCACGCACTTCCGGATTCGCGAGCAGCTCCATACCGGAACCGCTCATTGTGACCTTGCCGTTGACCATGACATAGGCACGGTCCGACAAGCGCAGGGCTGCAAAAGCGTTCTGCTCCACGAGGAAGACGGTTAGCCCTTCTTCCTTGTTCAACTTCTTGATCGCCTCGAAAATGCCCTTGACGATCAGCGGCGCGAGGCCAAGTGAGGGCTCGTCGAGAAGCAGCAGCTTCGGACGCGCCATCAGCGCGCGACCGATCGAGAGCATCTGCTGCTCGCCTCCCGAGAGCGTGCCGCCGCGCTGGCCTTGGCGCTCCTTGAGGCGCGGGAACATCGCAAAGACTTTCTCGACGTCCTGGCTAAAATATTTCAGGTTGTCGAGGCCAGCGCCCATCTGGAGATTTTCCATGACGGTCATGCGCGGGAAAATGCGCCGCCCCTCCGGCGACTGGGCGATGCGCAGCCGTGCGATCTCGTGCGTCGGCAGATGCGTGATGTCCTGGCCATCGAAGATCACCGAGCCGGTGCGTGCCTGTGGGCTTCCGCAAATTGTCATCATCAGCGTCGACTTGCCGGCGCCGTTGGCACCGATCAGGCTGACGATCTCGCCGCGATGGACCTCGACATCAATTCCGGCCAGGGCCCGGATGTTGCCATAATAGGTTTCAACGCCCTGAACGTTCAGAAGTGGCTGACCAGTCATCAGTGCGAGCCTCCTTCGAGGTTCTCTACGGCTGCAATCACTTCTTCCACTTCCTCGTCCTCGACACCGAGATAGGCCGCGATAACCCGCGGGTCCTGCTTCACTTCATCAGGCGTGCCGTCTGAAATCTTCTGGCCGTATTCCAGCACGACGACATGGTCGGAAATTTCCATGACCACCGACATGTCGTGCTCAATCAGCAAGATCGACGTGCCGCTGTCAGCGCGAATGCTGCGCAGCAGCGCGTTCAGCGCAGCCGACTCTCTTGGATTGAGGCCAGCGGCGGGCTCATCGAGGCACAGAAGCTCCGGTTCGGTGCACATGGCGCGCGCGATCTCAAGCCGGCGCTGTGCGCCGTAGGGCAGATCACCGGCGGGGTCATCGGCACGATCGATGAGATCGGCCTTCTCCAGCCAGTGGCGCGCCAGTTCAATGGCGTTCTTCGCCTCAGCCCGATATGGCCCGATGCCCACCAGACCCATCACCGTATACCCGGACGCCTTCATCAGCTTGTTGTGCTGGGCGACGAGCAGGTTTTCGAGAACCGTCAGGCCTGAGAACAGTCGGATGTTCTGGAACGTGCGGGCAACCCTGGCCTCCTTGGTGATCCGGAAATCCGCAAGGCGTTCAAGCAGGAACTCCTTGCCGCTCTTCTGCTTCAGCGTGATCATCCCCATCGTCGGCTTGTAGAAACCTGTGATGCAATTGAAGACCGTCGTCTTGCCGGCGCCGTTCGGGCCGATCAATGCGGTAATGTCGCCACGCTTGGCTTCAAATGAGAAGTCGTTGATCGCCATCAGGCCGCCGAACTTCATCGACAGGTGCTCGACCTTGAGCAAAGTATCGCTGGTCATGTTTGTTTCCTGAGGGCTCATCAACCATGGCCCTCCTTGGTAAAGCTGCCGGAAACTGCCTTGCGCTCCTTGAGGAAGGCTGTCGGTTCACGCGATCCCACGAAGCCGCGCGGCTTGATCAGCATCACGACGACCATCGCCAGACCGAACAACAGCATGCGGTAGAGCTCAGGCGTGAAGTCAGGTCCGAAAATCGCTTTCAGGAAGGACATCTCACGCAGCAGTTCCGTGCCGCCGACCATGACGATTGCGGCGATCGCAATCCCCGTCAGCGAGCCCATGCCGCCGAGAACGACGATGGCAAGGATCACTGCCGATTCCAAAAAGACGAACGATTCGGGAGAAACGAAGCCTTGGCGGGCGGCAAAGAAGGAGCCGGCGAAGCCGCCGAACATGGCGCCCGTCGCAAAGGCGGTGAGCTTCGTCGTCACCGTGTTGATGCCAAGCGAGCGGCAGGCGATTTCGTCCTCGCGCAAGGCTTCCCATGCGCGGCCGATCGGCATCCGGCGCAGGCGGATCGTCACATAGGCGGTCAGCATGCAAAGGGCGAGGATCAGGTAGAAAAGGAAGATCTTGTAGTAGGCCGAGGAAATCGGCAGATGGAAGAGCTTCGCAAAGCCGCCGGCGCTCGCATCAAAGGGAATGCCGAAAAGCGTTGCCTTCGGAATGCCCGAGATACCGAACGTTCCCTTGGTGAGATCCGTCCAGTTGATAATCACCAGGCGAATGATTTCACCGAAGGCCAGCGTTACGATCGCGAGATAGTCACCACGCAGTCGCAGAACCGGGAAGCCCAGAATGACACCCCACAGCGCAGCCAGAATACCGGACAGAGGCAGGAGCACCCAGAACGACAGGCCGAAATAGCTGGATAGAAGCGCGTAGGAATACGCCCCGATCGCGTAGAAGGCGACATAGCCGAGATCGAGCAGGCCAGCGAGACCGACGACGATGTTCAGCCCCCAGGCCAGCATCACATAGATCAGGATCTGGATGCCAAAGTTATCCACCCACTTCAGCGAGCCCTGTGGACCGGCGACGGCATAGATGAACACCGGATAGAGCAGCAGCGCGACGAGGGCGATCTTCAGGAAGTGTGTGTGGAAAAAGCCTTTTTCAGTCGAGATATCCAGCTCGCCACTGCGCGCCTTCGCCAACTTGCGCGCATCGAGATGCGGCCTCAAAAAGACGACCGTCAGGAAGCGGCCGACGGCGGCAATCGCCACGAAGATGGCAAGAAGGCCCCAGCGCTGGACGATGATCAGTTCGTTGCTGATGTTCTGGTCGGTCTTCAGGCCGACGTAGAGCACGAACATGCCGAATGAAATGAGAGCCGCGAACAGAGCTTCTTTAATACCCTTCTGAACAAGTCCGGCGTTTGCGGACTTGTCAGCGGAACGTACAGCATTTTCCATGACGTTAAACCTTCTCGACTTCCGGCCGACCCAGGATACCTGTCGGCTTGAAGATCAGTACGAAAGCGAGGATGGCGAATGTCGCCACATCCTTGTACGCGATGGTGAAGTAAGCCGACCACAGCGACTCGATGAGACCGATCATCAGTCCACCGAGAACAGCGCCCGGCAACGAGCCGATACCGCCAAGAACAGCCGCGGTGAACGCCTTCACACCCGGTACGAAGCCGTCGTTGAAGTTCACGACGCCATAATACATCAGATACATCGTGCCTGCGACCGCAGCGAGCGCCGCACCCATGATGAAGGTAACGGAAATCGTCTGATCGACATTGACGCCCAGCAACGCCGCCATCTTACGATCCTGCTCCGTTGCACGCTGAGCGCGCCCGAGCGACGTATGATTGACGAGATACCAGAACAACGTCAGCAACACAGCCGTGATGATGATGATGACGATCTGTTTCAGCGAAACGGAGATGCCGGCGACATTGTAGACAGTGCTGACCAGCGGCGGGATCGGCTTGTTGCGCGGTCCCTGGGTCACCTGGATGAAGTTCGACAGCGTGATCGACATGCCGATCGCGGTAATAAGCGGCGCCAGGCGGAACGATCCGCGCAGCGGACGATAAGCAACGCGCTCGATCGTCCAGTTCCACAAGCTCGTCATCAGCATCGCAACGACCAGCATCGCCAGCAGCAGAACTGCAACCGGAAGGCCCGCGAACATGGACGTGAGGACGAGAAAAACAATCAGGCCGGCAAAGCCGCCAAGCATGAAAATATCGCCGTGAGCGAAGTTGATCATGCCGATAATGCCGTAAACCATCGTATAGCCAATAGCCACAAGGCCATAGATGGATCCAAGAGTCAGCCCATTAACGAGCTGCTGGACAAAATATTCCATATGTCATTTCCCCTGGATGCAAGCCAGTTCAGCCAGCATCTCTTGTTATTAGAGCCTTTGATGAGCCCTTGATTAAGGATTTCATACCGCTTTCAAACCAAAAGGGAAGTGCAAAATCGCAAAGCCCCAAAGTTCTTTGTCGTTTTGGTGAAAATGACTTTTTTGCGTTCAAGAATTCGCTTTTTTTAGCATACTGAGCCCAAGAAAGCGCTTTTTGACTGTAAACGGCCCAGCTAAGCCAGAACCATCCCCCGGCGACCAGGCGCTGCAGCATATGTCCGCAGCTGAACGTCTCTCCCGGAGGTCAACGGCAGACCATGCGCGGGATAAGATTCCCATGGCCGCGAGAATTGCCTATATAAGGTAAGGCGCTTTGCGTAGGCGCAACATGTGACATCCGGAAGGCGAGCAATGCTCGAAACATTTGAGCGCGCCGCTCTGGAAGCGGGCAAGGCTATCATGCAGGTTTACCGGGAGGGATGCCCGTCGGCCAGGAAGGCAGACAACAGCCCGGTCACCATTGCCGACGAGCGAGCCGAGCGCATCATCATCGCACAACTTGAAACCGCCTTCCCCAACACGCCGATCATCGCTGAAGAATCGGTGGCAGCCGGCAACGTGCCTGTGATCGGCAGGTCCTTCTTTCTTGTGGACCCGCTCGACGGTACTCGGGAATTCATCGACAGGCGGCCCGAATTTACCGTGAATATTGCCTACATAAGCGACGGGCGCCCTCTCGCCGGCATCGTCTATGCCCCTGCCCTTGGCGTCGCCTTTGCTGGGGAAAACGACAAAGCCGAGAAGCTCCTTGTCGATGACCATTTTCAGGTGACCCAGCGGACTGTCATCCGGGTGCGCCCGCAACCGGCCGACCGGACGGCACTGGCAAGCAGATCCCACAACAGCCCCCAGACGGACGTCTTTCTCGCCGCAAATGCGATCTCGCAATGCACCAATATCGGCTCTTCGTTGAAATTCTGCATGCTGGCTGAAGGCCTGGCCGACGTCTATCCGCGCTTCACGCGCACGATGGAGTGGGATACGGCCGCCGGCGATGCCGTGCTGCGTGCGGCGGGTGGCTCGACAGTCACGCTGGACGGGTTACCATTGACCTACGGCAAGACGTCACAGGCGCATGACAGCGACTTCGCCAACCCGAACTTCATTTCCTGGGGCAGTGCAAGATCCGCGCTGGAGCGGGCATAGCCCCGTCGAAAAAACGCGCAAGATCAAGCGACACGTGGCCTTCGCCGTCCACGCTCGGTCTGCGGCATCTAGGATTTGCGGCGAATGAAACCACGCCGGGCGCCGGTCCGGCGGTTCCTGGAGCCGCCAACCGTGTCCGACCAGGCAAACAATCGCGCCCTGCCCTACATGCTGCCATCTCAGGCCCGCAAGCACGTGACCCACAACGAGGCGCTGCAGCGTCTCGATGCCATTGTCCAACTCTATCGCCGGCGAACCCTCCCTTCCGCCGTCCGACGCTTATGAGGGGGCAATGCCATCTCGTCGCTGAGGGCGCCGGCGGCTCCTGGTTTGGAAAGGACGGCATGCTCGCACTCCGCCAGGACGCCGCCTGGATGAAGCGGCACGCGATATCGCTCTGTCGATCAGGTCTGTAGGCGCCTAGAGGAGGCGGTAGCGGAATGCACGGGCAATTGCCTGCATGCGATTGACGGAATCGAGCTTTCGCATTGCGCTCTTCAAGTAACCGACAACCGTATGCGCGGAGAGGTCAAGAATAATCGCGATCTCTTCGCTACTCTTTCCCGCGGCCGACCAGCGCAGGCATTCGATTTCCCGGCTGCCGAGGCTTTCGGTCGGCTTCTCCACAGGGTTCTGCTGCCCGAATAGTTCCAGGAATTCCATCGCCCGAAAGACCTGCTCCATCACCTCCGCACGAGTGAGGTGCGCACGCTCACCCGAGAATGCGAAGATGTACTGCCGCAGGTGCATATCATGCAGTGCAAACGCAAACGTGGTCTTCAAGCCATGGACTCTGAAGAGCGCCGCAAGCCGCTGGTTCTCCCGGTTTGCCGCCGTGCTCTCGAACGACGCCTTATCGCAGAGGACCGGCATCGCTGTCTTCTTGAGCGCTGAGACCAGTTGACAGCAAGAGAAGACATCAACCTCCTCATAGAAATCAATGAGCTCTTGTGGCCAGTTGCAGGCAAGACAGTTGCTTGCGAAGCCGCTGCGGTCTCCACGTGGAAATTCCGCCAGCAAGTAGTGGTTGAATCCCGTCTCCCTTGCCATCTCGGCCACGCAATCATTGGCTCGTTCCGCCGACATTTTCTGCCCAGACGCGATGCGCGAGAAAACAGCATCATCCGCGCCGTCGCGGACGGCGCGTTCTTGTCTCTTCATTCTCTTGTCCCTCGGCGGCTAACTCCGGCTCAGTTTCTTCATTTGCCGACCCGAAAGTGGCCGCGCGGCGTCGTGGAAAAGCAAAAGACCCCGTATCAAAAGGATACGAAGCAAAAGGCCTTAGTCATTCCGGACACGACAATAAGAACGGAGACGAATTCTTGCGCTCACAACTATGTTGCGGCGCTTATAAATTGGCGATTATCAATTGCCCACCAACCATTACGCATGGCTCCTATGCGCTGACCACAAATTTACGTTGGGGAAGGCTGCGCGGGCGCAAATCGCTTCTTGGGAAGCCGACGCCTAAATTTCTTATCAAAGTGTTACGATGCGCTTAGGCAATTCTTAAATGTGACAAGCTAGAGTGGCTGGCGTGGTCTTGAGTTGTGTAGAGAGTCCAATGACCGAAATGATACGTCCCCGAGTAAAATATGTCATCGGCCCCGATGGCAGCCCGCTGACGATTGCGGATTTGCCGCCGCCGAATACACGGCGCTGGGTGATCCGCCGCAAAGCTGAGGTTGTAGCGGCGGTCCGCGGTGGCCTGTTGAGCTTGGAAGAAGCCTGCGAGCGTTACACGCTGACCGTCGAAGAGTTTCTGTCCTGGCAGTCTTCCATCAACAGCCACGGCCTTGCCGGTTTACGCACCACGCGCATCCAGCAGTATCGCCACTGACAAGCCCTTCCTGGGCAACGAATTCTGCATTTCGGGCCGCTTGCATTTCCTGAGGGGGATAGACAAACGGCCCGAAATCATTGACGCGGCCAGCAGATGCCCTGCTTCAACCAGCTGCGACAAGCTTCATCGCGAGTTCCGTGCCCATAGACCACTTGGCAGGAACTCGATCGGTGAAGCCGGCGTCGCACTGGGGGCCATTTCCCCCTCAGCTCATCGAACACAGTGTCCTCACCGACCGGCTTGGCGTCGCCAGCGTGATATGCGAGTTTCCACCAACAGCATACTGTTGATGAGGAATGGCAATGGACATCAGGAACGAAGAGAATCCCTCCGGCGGCCGCTACGTTGCAGACGTGGAAGGCCACGAGGCCGAAATGACCTACTCCCGCGCCTCGCCGAAGCTCGTCATCATTGACCACACCGGGGTTCCCGATGCACTGCGCGGCAAAGGCGTTGGCCAGGCACTTGCTCTGCACGCGGTCGAGGAAGCACGCAAGGGGGGATGGAAAATCTTCCCGCTATGCCCGTTCTTCAAGGCGCAGGCGCAACGCCACGAGGAGTGGCACGACGTCGTCAACGGCTAGAGCCACGCAACGCCAAAAGCCATGTATGACGGACGCGACAGCCCATCATGCATGGCTTTTCTTTCGAGGCGATGGCCAAGCGCCAAACGGCGCCCGTTTCCTGCCCTTAGGCTCTTGCCCGGACTGCGCCGTCGCGCTCTTCCAGCGCGGCTGCACGTGCGTATTCCGCCTGCATCTCTTCGAGCGCTTGTTCGAGCGACTCTTCCTGCATCTTCAGTTCCTTGATCGAGACCTGAAGATTGTCCGCGCGCTGGCGTGCTGCCTTTGCGAAGGTCGGATAGGCGAAGTGATTCGGGTCGGAAATGCCGGACTTCTTTTCTTCGACGACGATCTGGCTTTCCAGATCCTTCGTCATCCGATCAAATTCGGACATCATCATCTGCAATTGCTGCAGTTGGCGACGTTTTTCGTTCACCTGAAACTCCTTCAGACGAACTAGGCTCTCACGCGACTTCATACGCATTACTCCAGTGATGCGAGACCCCTGCTCCACTTAAACCGCCCCTGCGGGCCGTTTTGACGCGGCCCGCAGAAAAATTTCCGTCGGTATTAACAAAAACCTACCGTTGGTAACCTTTCGTTTACGGGCATCGTTAATGATAGTGCCGATGATTTAAGGGTCGGTAAACATAACTACGCGATTTCCGATACCGTTTCATTGGTGAGTCGAATGAATCGCTTACCGGCCGTTCTTAATGTAAAACTTAAGAATCTGGCTTTGCGAATTTTCGTTGGAAAACAGCGGAATGGACAAAATATTTAATAAATTCGTTACCTCTTGCCAGAGTGAATCAGAATTTGTTAACCATTTCGTGGCAGCTTCCAAATCACGCAGTGACATATTCGGTATCGCGTAGGGGGCCAGACCACCTTTCGGCGGCGGTAAAGGGGATAAGAATGCGGGTACTACTCATCGAAGATGATAGCGCGACAGCGCAGAGCATCGAATTGATGCTCAAATCAGAAAGTTTTAACGTCTACACCACCGATCTCGGTGAAGAAGGCGTGGATCTCGGGAAGTTGTATGATTACGACATCATCCTTCTCGATTTGAACCTTCCCGACATGTCCGGATATGAAGTGCTGCGCACTCTTCGCCTGTCCAAGGTCAAGACACCGATCCTGATTCTCTCCGGCATGGCCGGTATTGAAGACAAGGTTCGCGGCCTCGGTTTCGGCGCCGACGACTACATGACCAAGCCGTTTCACAAGGACGAACTGGTCGCGCGCATTCATGCAATTGTCCGTCGTTCCAAGGGCCATGCCCAGTCGGTGATCATGACCGGCGAACTGATCGTCAACCTCGACGCCAAGACTGTCGAAGTTGGCGGCCAGCGCGTGCACCTGACGGGCAAGGAATACCAGATGTTGGAGCTGCTTTCGCTCCGCAAGGGCACCACGCTCACCAAGGAAATGTTCCTGAACCACCTCTATGGCGGCATGGACGAGCCGGAACTGAAGATCATCGACGTCTTCATCTGCAAGCTGCGCAAGAAGCTGGCAAATGCTGCCGGCGGCGCGAACTACATCGAAACCGTCTGGGGCCGCGGCTACGTTCTGCGCGAGCCGGATGGTGCCGAGTACGCCGAAACCGCCTGACGTTTCATCCCCCTTTGCCAAGACGAAAGAAATCCCGTCCTTTGTGGCGGGATTTCTGTCTCTGTTTTCGATATAGAAAAAGCCGCCCGGAGGCGGCTTCGATCGGCTGCCAGAGGTGGGCAACTATGCCGCGATAGCGCGGTTGCCGAAAACGGCCGTCAGTATCTTGCGGTCGAACGGCTTGAGCAGAAAATCGGTGGCCCCTGCCCGCTTGCCCATCATCAGCTTCTTGAGATCGGCCTCAACCACGCAATAGTAGATCTTGACCTCCTTGCCGCCTTCCATGCCGCGAATGGTCGAAATCAACTCGAGCGCGCTGTCCATACCGGAATCGACGATGAGGTATTCGGGGAGTTGAACCTGGCAGTTGGAAAGAGCTTCGACAGCATTCGAGGCTTCGCTGACCATGAAATCAAGCTCGGAAAGGATGCGCTTGCCCACCTTCCGAACGACGTCAGATGAATCGGCGATCATAAACCTCTGCATGTCTGCTCCTTGCCCCAGCTTCTGTCGCGGCTGGCGTATTACCAGCCAAAGATAGAAACATTAGGCTAAGGATTTATTACCTCGGCGAGCCGAATCGCCGTCGAGGCCTCCATCAAGCGGCGACGACGTCAGCGGTAAATGTCAGTTCTTCGGTGGTCGCGCTGTGGCCAAGTTCCATGCCGCATTCATCGGCAAGCAGCACGGTATAATATGGCTGAATCGTGTGGGCATCGATGGCCTCCTCGATGTCCCCGGTCGAAATCTCCACGAATTTCGGCGGCAGGCGCATCAGCTTTCCCTTCGCGACGATCTTGAATTTTGCGTCGAGCTCGGGGTTCTCCAGCGTGACTTCGAGGATGCCGCCACGTGGAATCGACGAATAGGCCACGAGAAAGAGATTGAGCAGCAACTTGACGCGGTTCTTGGCGATAATCGCACGCGGGCCGCTCCAGGTAACTTCGGTCTTCTTTTCGGCCGCCGCGAAATCCTTTGCCGCGCGTTCGGCTTCACCAGTATCGATCGAGGCACCGACCGATCCGGAAGCACCGAAGGCAAGCCGGGCGAACTTCAGACGGACAGACGCGTTGAGCGCGCTCGTCCTGATGAGATCCATCGCATCGGCATCGGCGCCGCCTTCGTCCAGAAGCTCCAGACCATTGTTGATTGCGCCGACCGGCGAGATGACGTCGTGGCAGACGCGGCTGCACAGAAGCGCGGCCAGGTCGGGGCCGGTCAGGGTGAGGTTTGGATTCTTCGACATCATCGTCTCCAGGGGCGACAGGTTCATTGCGCCGTCTATCTTGCGTCATCTAAATTGCGCGAAGTTTGCGCCGTACTCGGCGCCATAATGACACCATATTTGGTAAACCGATTGTTAAGACCATACGCGCAAAATGAATGAAACGCCGGAAACGGCTCATCGTACCGACCATGATGAACGGATCACACCATGCGCTCCAATTTCCTCGGAAGATTTTTTGCCATCTGCCGGCTCTTCGTTGCGCTGACACTTTCGCCTCTCATGCTCGTTCCAACACAGGCATCGGCGCAGCAGTCCAACAACGGCCAGTATTCGATGCAGGAGATCGTCGACGCTGGACACTCGTTCTTCGGCTCGACCAGTGGTGGGCTGGCCAAGGTGATCGAAGCGGCCTTTCAGAAATATGGCCTTCCGAATGGTTACATTCTCGGCCAGGAAGGCTCGGGCGCCTTCATCGCCGGCCTCACCTACGGTGAAGGTCAGTTGAATACAAAGAATGCCGGCGAGCATCCGCTCTACTGGCAAGGTCCGTCGCTCGGGATCGATTATGGTGGTCAGGGGACACGCGTCATGATGCTGGTGTACGACCTGCCTTCGACCGATGCCATCTACGCACGCTTCGGCGGCGTCAGCGGTCAGGCCTTCGTGATCGCCGGCTTCGGCATGACGCTTCTCAAGAACAACAATGTACTTGTCGTACCGATCCGCACCGGTGTAGGCGCCCGCCTCGGACTGAACGTCGGCTACCTCAAGGTCACGCCGAATCCGACCTGGAATCCCTTCTGATTGCCATCTGCGCCAGCGAACTCTGGCTCGCCGTTACCTTTCCGCCACTTGCCCTACGCGTCAGGTCCGCTTAATCATTGTTCTGACGCAAATCAACTTTTGGAAGCCGTGGCCGCGCCGTGATCGAATATGCTCTCTTGTTCGGACTGGGCTTCCTGACAGCAGCGTTCCTCGTCTTCCTGGTATCGCCTGCTGTCCACCGCCGCATCGTCTGGTACACGGAAAACCGGATGCGCGCGACCATGCCGCTCAGCCCGCAGGAAGTGCGCGCGCAGAAGGATATGGTCCGAGCCCTCTACGCCGCCGAGAACGCCAAGACGACACAGCATCTGGTGCGCGAGCGCGAAAAGTCGCTGGCGCTGCAACTGAAGCATGACTCGCTGGCGCTCGATGCAGGACGGTTTGCCGCCGAGATCGGCGGACTGCAGGCCCAGATCAGCGATATGAGTGTCGAGGCCGCGGAACAGCGCTCGCGCCTGCGCAAGGACGAGAACTACATCAGCCAACTGAAGACGAGCCTTCACATCGCCGAGCAGGCAAGCGCCGCCAAGGAAGGCGAACTCGATGCCCTTCGCATGCGCCTCAACAAGCTTGCGGAGCAAGCCGACAATCTCAAGATCGATTTGGCAGCGCGCGAGACCGAAATCGAGAGCATGACATTTAAGGCGAACGCCGTCCGCGTCGAGCGCGACAATCTTCGCCAGGACGTCAGCCTGCTGCAGAAGCGCGCCAAGGATGCAGAGCAGACACTGGCCCAGCATGAGCACGCCGTCATTAGGCTCGAAGACCAGGCAGGTCGCGATGCGGCGTCGGCGGCCGACAAGGATACCCTTCTCGGACGCCGTCAGCAGGAAATCGCCAAGCTGAAGGAACAGATCAAGGCGGCGAACGCCGAACTGCGCAAGGCAAACCGTGCGTTGCGCAACGCTGGTCTTCCGCCCGTAGCCGTAGATGCGGTTTCAGAGGAGCGGGCAACCGAGGAAACGATGTCGAGCGAACTCGAGACAGCAGCGATTGCAACGCGCCTGAGCGAAGAAGCGCGCAAGCGCAGCGCCGCCGTCTCAAAACAACTTCTGAAAGCGAAATCCGACGCCAGCCACGATGGTGCCATACGCGAGGAGATAGCCGGCATTGCGGCAAGCATGGTTGCGCTGACCGCTATCAACGAAGGCCCGTCTTCGCCGATCCGCGACCTTCTGCCGGATGCCACCGACAATCAGGACGGCGAACGCATCAACCTCGCGCAACGGGCGGCGACGATCCTGTCCGAGCCGGGCTGAAATCAAATCAGTTTCGCGGCCGATGACATGGCGAAGAGAGCAATGCCCGTTGCCGTCGCCACATTCAGGCTGTCCAATCCCTCCGATTGCGGGATGCGCGCGCTGTGGAAGCGCTCCAGGACAGCAGGAGGCAGGCCCTCGCCTTCTGTGCCCACAACCAGCGCCATACGCTTCGTCGGGGGGATAGCTCGGATGTCGGCCTCGCCACGCGGCGAAAGCGTCCAGATTGCAAATCCGTTCGCCGCAAGCCGTGTCAGCACGTCGAGCCCAGTTCCTTTCCGTTCGTAGGGAACACGCAGTACCGAGCCGACTGAGACGCGCAATGCCTTGCGATAGAGCGGATCACACGACGTCTCATCAAGAAAGATGGCATCCGCCTTGAAGGCGGCCGCATTCCGGAACATGGACCCGGCATTGTCATGGTTGGAAATACCGCAGCCGACAAGGACGAGCGACCGTTCGGGCAGCCGGTCGATAAGCTCGGCTTCGACCACTTCTCGCCTGCCAAGCGCCAACACGCCGCGATGGAGATGAAACCCGACGATCCGGTCCAGCACCTGCGCCTGCGCGACATACACCGGTACGTCGTCCGGTAGCCTCTCGAGTATCGCAGCGACACCATCGACACGGTTCTTGAGCAACAGCACCTTTTCGGTCACAAAGCCGCCACCCTGGCTAGCCTCCACCAGCATGCGAAGGACGACCGTGCCCTCTGCGATGAAGCGGTTCTGCCGGCCGGTCAGATCGCGCTCGCGGATGTCGCGAAAATCGGCGATACGAGGATCGTCCGCACTCTCGATGGCAACGAGGCGAGAAGCCATTTTCCCTAGCCGCCGTTAATCGTCACATCAGCGACGATGCGTCCTGACTTGATATCGACGACGAGGGACTTCATGATTCCGTCGGCGGTTGCCCCAAAGAACATGATCTGGCCTCCTGACAGCGACGACGACTGAATGACGAAGCCCGGCGGCAACGTGGCCGTCACATTCACTGGCGCATCCGACGGCACACCCGCCGATGTCACGGCTGTTGGTTCCTTCGCGGGAGCCCGCATCGTCTTGTAGACAACGGCGCCGAAGACAGCCATAAGGCTCACGAACATGATGATGCCTGAGACGATCTGCAGGCGGATCATCTTGCGCCGGACACGTTCCATCACAGGATCCAGGGGCTTTTCGTCCTGATCGTCTTCTGGCTGGATATTCGTCATGTGTGGCGTTCCGTTCTATAAAATAATTCGGAGAAGAAGCGTCTTGAGCGACCCCTTTAAACAAGCATCCGGCATTAGAAAAGTCCTGACTGCCGACGAGAACGCCGAAGGCCGTCTTGACGCGTGGATGACCGGGCAGCTTGGTGAAGAGTTTTCGCGCAGCCGCGTGAAGGCGCTGATCAAGGAAGGCCAGGTCTCTGTGGCCGGCAAGGTCGTCGCAGATCCGCAGAAAAAGGTGCGTCCGGGCGACACCTTCGAGATCGTGCTGCCCGAGCCGCAGGATCCGACACCTCAGGGCGAAGATATCCCGCTCGATATTCTGTTCGAAGACGATGACATCATCGTCATCTCCAAGCCTGCCGGTCTTGTGGTGCACCCTGCGGCTGGCAATTGGACCGGCACGCTCGTCAACGCACTGATCTATCATTGCGGGGACAGTCTTTCCGGCATCGGCGGTGTCCGCCGTCCAGGCATCGTCCATCGCCTGGACAAGGACACCACGGGCGTAATGGTCGTCGCCAAGAACGACATCTCTCATCGTCATCTGTCACTGCAATTCGCCGATCACGGGCGGACCATGCCGCTGGAGCGCGCGTATCAGGCGATCGTCTGGGGCCGTCCTCGCTCGCTGACCGGAACGATCAATGCGCCGCTGGGCCGCGCCGTCGGCGACCGTACGCGCCGAGCCGTCAAACGACCCGAGACGCAGGATGCCGACGAGGCGATCACCCACTACGAAGTACTCGAGCGCTTCCACGAGACCCCCGACGCGACATCGCTCGCCTCCCTTGTCGAGTGCCACCTTGAAACCGGCCGCACGCATCAGATCCGCGTGCACATGGCGCACATCGGCCACCCATTGCTCGGCGACACCGTCTACGGAGCAGGTTTCAAGACAAAGGCAAACCTCCTTCCAGATACCGCCAGGAAGACCGTCAATGCCTTCGCAAGGCAGGCGCTTCACGCCTACATGCTGCAATTCGAGCATCCCCGCACAGGCGAGGTCATGCACTTCGAGGTGCCGCTGCCGCAGGACATGGAAGAGCTGGCAACCGCCCTGCGCGCCTAGCCAGAGTAACGCCTTCGTGAAGCGGCGTGTGGCCTTGAACCCCTGTTTAGCCATACTTATCTGTACATTGACTTAGTGCGGGCTCGGATAGAGCCGCACGTCCCGGTTCGCCTTTCGACGCAGGGGCGCGTTCCATTGGGAACCGGAATTCAGATAGGAGGGTGCTTTTATGGCCCGAAATAACTTGCCGTCCATTACCGCCGGCGAAGCCGGTCTCAATCGCTATCTCGACGAGATCCGCAAGTTCCCGATGCTGGAGCCGCAGCAGGAATATATGCTGGCGAAGCGTTATGCGGAACACGGCGATCGCGAAGCGGCACACAAGCTCGTCACCAGCCACCTGCGCCTCGTTGCGAAGATCGCAATGGGCTACCGCGGCTATGGCTTGCCGATTGGCGAAGTCGTCTCTGAAGGGAACGTCGGCCTGATGCAGGCCGTCAAGAAGTTCGATCCGGAACGCGGTTTCCGTCTTGCCACCTACGCTATGTGGTGGATCAAGGCTTCGATCCAGGAATACATCCTGCGTTCTTGGTCCTTGGTGAAGATGGGTACGACCGCCAACCAGAAGCGGCTGTTCTTCAATCTGCGTCGCCTCAAGGGCCGTATCCAGGCCATTGATGACGGCGATCTGAAGCCGGAACACGTAGCCGAGATCGCCACGAAGCTGAACGTCTCCGAGGAGGAGGTCGTTTCGATGAACCGTCGCCTGTCGGGCGACGCGTCGCTGAACGCACCCATAAAGGCCTCGGAAGGCGAATCTGGCCAATGGCAGGATTGGCTCGTCGACGACCATGACAGCCAGGAAGAAGTTCTGATCGAGCAGGACGAACTCGATACGCGCCGCCGCATGCTGGCGAAAGCGATGAGCGTTCTGAACGACCGCGAGCGCCGCATCTTCGAGGCGCGTCGCCTCGCGGAAGAGCCGGTAACGCTGGAAGACCTCTCGTCCGAGTTCGACATCAGCCGCGAACGCGTTCGTCAGATCGAGGTCCGCGCCTTCGAAAAGGTCCAGGATGCCGTGCGCAAGGAAGCACTCGAACGCGCCAAGGCCGTTCGGGTAGTCGAAGCCACAGCCTAAGGCACAAATTCTCTTCAAATGAAAAGGGCGGGACCAGATGGTCCCGCCCTTTCTTTTGTCTCAACCGGCAATCACTGGCTGGTCGATACGTCGCCGAAAGCAGCCCATTCCTTGATCGCGGCGTTGAAAGCCTCCCCACCTGTGGTGCCCTTCTGCATCGTCAGAAGCGCGCGGCGGCCGTTGCGATAGGTGATCGGAATATCGATCCAGTCGCGGCTTGCAAGAAGATCGAGGTTCGCCTTGCGCGCATCCGGATAGTCGTTGAGCGCAATCATGTGGAAATCGTCGGTGATCTTCGCCGGCACGGCAATCAGCGCGTCGCCACGATCCTGCTCGGTGCGCTTCAGGGAAATGCGCTGAACGCTCTCGATGGCTCCGCCTTCGAAATTCGGCGGCAGCGAGAAGACGACCTCGACGATGTGGCTCGCCGGCAGGGACGCATCGGAATTGCGTTTGAACGTCAGCTGCGCCGACAGATTGCGTTCCGGAACGGTTACGGTCGCCTGTACGGTCGCCTCCTGCCTGCCGTCCGAGCCCGCCTCGTGCTGGAGGGTCCAGACGACCGAGCCCTGGATGGCGGTCGGCGAGCTCTGGCCGATCCGCTCCTCGTACAGGAACATCTTCTCGGTGGAACCGAGCGGCGCGGCCTGCGTCGCTGCTCCCGCCGGCGGCGTCGCCGCTTTCGCGGTGGCGGCCGGGGCGCTCGCTGCGGGCGTCGCTGAGGTAGCTGGCGGCGTCGTATCGGCCGAAGCAACGTTCTGCTCGGCTACCGACTTTCCTTCCGCCGTCGGTGTTCCCGGAACGGAGGCGGGACCGCTGTCGACCTCGGTACCATCGGCAAGAAGCCGCTGGTTGAACTTGTTGTTGACGGAAGCGCCGTCATTCACGGAAGCAACTTCCTTGTTTGCTTCAGCCGGCTTTGCCTCACTGGTCTGCGGCCTTGCCGTGTCGGGCTTGGCAGGGGTCTGCTCATTCTTCGAGCTCTGCGAAGGAGCGGCGCTGACAAGGTTCTTCACCATTGACGACAGCGCATCCTGATTGGTCCAGGCGGCATATCCGCCGCCGCCGACCACGCCCAGCGCAACGAGGATCGTCACGATAGAGCCGATGCCGAAGCGGCGGCGCTTCGGTTCCATACGAAGGTTTTTGCCTTGGAATTTGGCAGCAACGGCGCTGTCGAGATCGGCGGCAGGAACGCCGTCATCATCCTCGGCAACGACGCCACGGTTGTCGTATCCGCGAAGCGGCCTTGCCTCTTGCCAGGCTGGATTGGTTTCCGGTGCAGCTTTTGCTGTCGGCGTCCCATGAACTTCCGAGAAGAGATCGCCGTCGTCGAAATGCGCGCTGATCGGGACCTTCTTGCCACTTTCGATCGGTGGCAGGTCGTCGAAGGCTGCAGCCTCCCAGGAGAAGCCCTCGTTCGCGGCGGGCATCTTCACGCCGGCCGGCGTGTGGTCGATCCCTGCGATGACGTCTTCGAACGCGCGCGCCGCTTCACTTGCTGGAGCAACTGGCGCTGCTTCGGAAAACTGCCTGAGTTCTTCGAGCGCCCAGTCCGTCTGCGCATCCTTAGCCGGCGGTGCAGGCGTTTCCTCTACGGGCTCGGCCCATACCGGATCGAAATGTCCGGCGGCATCCGCGTGGAGCGGCTCCTCCTGGCTGCGATCCACGAATTCTTCCGGCGGACGATCCAGCCCAAAGACCGGTTCGACCAGGCGGTTGGTCAGATCGTAGTCGCGCGCAATCGGCTGCAGAGCCGGTTCCTCGTGGGGCGGCTCGGCCGGTCCGACAATGGGCTCCTCAGGTGCGCCAACGGGCTCTTCGTGACCGTCGTGATCCTCGTGAACAACCTCTTCGGATTGGGCGGCATGCCAGTGCTCGACAGGCTCGGCTTCGCTTAACGGAGCCGGCGGCTCTTCATGCGCCCAATCTGCGTCCTGCTGCTCGGTATGTTCCGGCGCAGCAGCGATAGGCTCCTCATGATAAGGAGCAGGCTCTTGGTGATAGGGAGCGGGCTCTTCGGTCGGCTCTTCGTCGGCAGGCGCAGAGCCTTCGGCTGCCACACGGTCTTCGTGGACCGGCGTCTCATGTGCCGGCTCCTCGACTGCGGCCTCGCTGGCAAGCGGTTCGGAAGCGGTTGCTTCCGGGTCATTGCCGGCGTCGGCGCTTGCCTCGACCTCAGGCTCGGGCGCGAGCGCAGCATCGTCGAGCGGAACTGCTTCGGCATGCTCCGCTTCGACTTCGCGGATTGCAGCTTCGAGCTTTTCAAGCTGTCGTTGCAGCATCGCTTCCGGTGGGCGCGGTTTCATATTCTCGAGCTGCCGCTGAACAGCACCGCGAGCGCGCTCGTAGACTTTCACCCGCATCTCGGGAGTATTTTCAGACAGGCCGTCAACCGCCCGCCGGATAACTGCGATAAAATCCGCCATTCGAACTTTCTCTAAGAGTGCGGTCCGCCCTGCGAACCGCACAAATAATGACCCGCGACCTTAATCCTCAAACGGATCGGTCACAAGTATCGTGTCGTCTCGCTCAGGACTTGTAGACAAGAGAGCGACAGGCGCCCCGATCAACTCTTCGACCTGGCGGACATACTTGATCGCCTGGGCCGGCAGGTCGGCCCAGCTGCGCGCGCCGACAGTGGATTCCTTCCAGCCTTCAAGCGTCACGTAGATCGGCTCGACGCGGGCCTGCGCGCCTTGGCTGGCCGGAAGATGATCGATCTGCTCGCCGTCCAGCTTGTAGCCGACGCAGATCTTCAGTTCCTCCAGCCCGTCGAGA
This sequence comes from Rhizobium sp. LjRoot258, assembly GCF_964254185.1. Classification (NCBI taxonomy): domain Bacteria; kingdom Pseudomonadati; phylum Pseudomonadota; class Alphaproteobacteria; order Hyphomicrobiales; family Rhizobiaceae; genus Rhizobium; species Rhizobium sp. LjRoot258. The sequence continues at coordinate 2,760,274 of NZ_CAXUST020000001.1, forward strand.
ACATCAAGCTTCGTCAGCGCGATCCCGGTAATGCCGTTCGTTGCAACCGACTGGCGCACCAGCGCCGCATCGAACCAGCCACAACGACGCTTGCGGCCGGTTACCGTGCCGAATTCGTGGCCCTTTTCGCCAAGGAACTGGCCGATGTCGTCATGCAGCTCGGTCGGGAACGGCCCCTCGCCAACGCGCGTCGTATAGGCCTTGGTGATGCCGAGGATATAACCGAGCGATCCCGGGCCCATGCCCGAACCGGCCGCAGCCTGACCGGCAACGGTGTTCGAGGACGTCACGAACGGATAGGTGCCATGGTCGATGTCGAGCAAGCTGCCCTGTGCGCCTTCGAAGAGGATGCGGGCGCCCTTGCGGCGTTCCTTGTCGAGGAAAAGCCAAACGGTATCGCGGTAGGGAAGCACGCGGTCGGCAATCGACGTCAGCTCGGTCATGATCGTGTCGTGGCTGACCTCGGCGACGCCAAGGCCGCGACGCAGTGCATTGTGGTGCGTCAGGATGCGGTCGACCTTGCCCGGCAGCGTATCGAGATCGGCGAGATCCATCACGCGGATCGCACGGCGGCCAACCTTGTCTTCATAGGCCGGACCGATGCCGCGGCGTGTGGTGCCGATCTTCGTGCCGCTGTTGGACGCTGCATCTTCGCGGAAGGCATCGAGCTCGCGGTGCAGCGAAAGAATAAGGGTCGCGTTGTCGGCAATGCGCAGGTTCTCGGGAGAAATCTTCACGCCCTGCTTTTCCAGCTTCTCGATCTCGGCGATCAGCGCATGCGGATCGACGACGACGCCGTTGCCGATGACAGCCATTTTGCCGGGACGCACGACGCCGGATGGCAAGAGCGACAGCTTGTAGCTGGTCCCGTCGATGACCAGCGTATGGCCTGCATTGTGTCCGCCCTGATAGCGCACAACGATGTCCGCACGTTCCGAAAGCCAATCGACAATTTTGCCTTTGCCTTCGTCACCCCATTGCGAACCGACCACAACTACGTTCGTCATTCACGTCTTCCTGTTAAAGGCGGATTTAACCGCACCCTTCTCAAACCCGCGCATCTATAATGCTTTGTTACCGGGAAAGCGACCCTGTTATGCCGCCAGAATCGGCTTTTTACGTGACAAATCAGCCATCATCGGGCTATTGGCCGATCATACCCTGAGGTTGAGAACCGCATCGCCGCCATCTGAAAGAATCGCCTGTGCAGGTCGCCGCTTATATTTCTCTCGTCGTCGCAGCGCTGTGCTGGGGCGGAAACGCGGTGGCGGGCAAGCTCGCGCTTGGGCACGTCAGCCCGATGATGCTGACGTTTCTGCGCTGGTTCCTTGCAACAGCACTGATTGCCGCCGTTTCGTTACCGCAATTGAAGCGCGACTGGCCGGTTGTCCGCAGGAATCTGCCGCTGCTCTTCTTTTACGGCGTCATCGGGTACACGCTCTTCAACGCCATGCTTTACTCGGCCGTCAAGTATACGAGCGTGATCAACGTCGCGATCGAGCAGGCCGGCATTCCGATGCTGATCTTCCTGCTGAATTTCGTCTTCTTCCGCACAGGCGTCTCTACTGCACAAGTCGTCGGCTTCGCCATGACACTCGGGGGCGTTGCATTGACCGCCGCGCACGGCGACCTGGCGACCCTGCTGCGGCTTGACCTCAATCGCGGCGACGGTCTCATGCTGATCGCTGTCGCCGCCTACTCGGTCTACACGATTTTTCTTCGCTGGAAGCCGCCGCTCGACTGGCGCACATTGATGGCCATCCCCGCGCTCGGCGCGACGCTGACAGCCGTGCCGCTTCTCATTTGGGAGGGCAGCCAGGGCGCCGTTCGGCTGCCTGACAACAAGGGCTGGCTGATCGCCTTCTACACCGCGATCTTCGCCTCCCTGCTCGCACAGATCCTTTACATCAAGGGCGTTGAGGCGATCGGCGCAAATCGCGCAGGGCTCTTCATCAACCTCGTGCCGGTCTTTGGCACGCTGTTGTCGGTCGCCCTGCTTGGCGAGCAGCTGCAGGCCTTTCACTTGATTGCGCTTGCGCTTGCATTGGGCGGCATCGCCATTGCCGAAAAAGGCCGCCCCCAGCGAGCTGCCTCGACGGCACCTGCTTCGCCTATGGATTAGCCGAGCTCCAGCGTCGTTACGCCGAAGACGTTCTTGAGCGCGACGTTTGGCGCTGTTCCCCGATACATCCGGGCGGTTTCGAAGACAGGCGCCAAGCCCATGCTCTCGGCAAGCTCAACCGCCTCCCCATTGCTGGTCGGAATATCGATGAAGACCTTCGCTCCCCTGGCATGCGGCGTGAGGGCCGAAAGCAAGGCTGCGGCGCTGTCCTTGTCGGCTGCAAACAGCGGGCCGATCTTGAAGCCTTCATAACAACGACGGATGGTCCCGTAGCCACGAATCTTGCCGCTCTTGCGCACCACAGCCGAGTGCCGGTCCTTGCGCGTTGCACACCACGATGCCACAAACGCCGGCCGCGGAGCCGGAAAGATCGTCGCGTCATAGCGCAGCAATCCGTCAAGCTTGTCTGAGACGGCATGCGCGACCAATGTCGATTCGGGCACGGCTGATATCACGCCGCCGTAGCGAACCGTCCGATAGGCCTCTTCAAAACCGGCCTTGCGGTAATTGTCTTGCTGCGCGGGGACACCGTCCAGGCCGATGCTGCGGCCTTCCGCAGACGCCATGCCGGCATTCCAGATGGCTTTGCCGTAGCCCCTGCCCCGAAAATCCGGATGGACGATATAAAGCCCGAGGAACGCAAAATCCTCGCCATATTTGACGACGGAAATCGAGGCGACCGGCACCTCCCCCAACACGCCAACGAAAAAACCGGATGGGTCCGCATCGTGGAAGGCAATGGAATCGTCGAGGCCGGGATTCCAGCCCTCCTGACGTGCCCATTCAAGCACTAGCTCCAACTCACCGGGTCGCATCGGGCGAACGGCAAACTCCGAATTCATGCGGCATCCCTAAATCAGATCGACCGCAAGTACGCACTCGCGGGACAAATAAGAATGAAAGTCCAACAGCCGTAAAGCCAGCCGGCAGTGAAGAAACATGTTCATGGCTGAGGCGATCTGCATCGATCGTCATGACGCACGACGCGAAATTCTTCGCATCGCAGCATCATGGAACAGGGAGATTACAATCTCAAGGGAATTACTTAAGACAACATGAAGGCACGGCAAGTTCCCAGTAACGGCCACGTGAGGGCAACCAGTTTCTGCTTTGCGCCAAGATCGTCCACGTCGTTCGCATGCCCGAATTTTGGAGCCATAAGCTTCGAAAACAGCCGTCGCGTTCGCATGATGCCGAGATGGACGCCCTAGGAGATGGCGATTACCTCAAGCTCTTGTCCACCTACACTGACGACATCACCAATCGTTTTGCCGATGAGCGTCCTTGCCACCGGGGATACGAAGGAAATCGAGCCAGCTTTGGGATCAGCTTCGTCCTCTCCCACCACCCGATATGTCTGTACGCGTCCATCGTCACGACTGAAGGTCACGGTGCTTCCAAAGGCGACGTTGTCGAATGAAGTCGGGTCAGGAATAACCTGCGCCGTGCGAACTCGTGCGGCCAAATAACGTAAATCCCGCAGAGGGTTTGCTGCCTGCCGCCGTCGTTCATTCACGTCTTCTATGGTGCTCGCGGCACCGTAGGCTTCGCGAGCTTGCTGGAGCTGCAATTCCAAAGCCTTCAACCCCGCTTCCGTAACAAGGTTAGGATGCGGCGAAATTGGACGGTCAGGCAAAAGCGTTTCCGAAGCCGCTTCGGCACTTTCTTCTTTGACGAAGGCAACACTCAATTTCGAAACTCCGCTTTGGTGCTCTCTGTGCTCTCGCAGTGCATGAGCGATAGGTCCCGATTGATCGGAACCACACATACCCAGCAATAGTGCGGCGACATCGACCCGCAGGTGGCCGCAGCAATCGATCTTATACCATCTCTTCCGATGGTCACAGCGGCCACCAGAAGAACGACGGCACGCTTGCCTTCCAAAAGAGCCGCTCTCGAAACGCTTTGCCGTTTCGGCAAATGCGGCTCGGCCGCCAGCCAGAAGCCCGCCCGCGATCGGCTTGCCCAACCCACTGCGGAGAGGAGCCGCTCCCTCAAACGATTGGGGGCAAACTCCGGGTCCCAGAGCAGGTTGCCGTCCCTTATGGCATCGAGCTGCACCGCATCGGATTGAATGATGCGATCCTCGCGTTCCGGGAGTTGTCGGTCAGCCCGCTCGTGGTGGCCGTATCAGGGTCGAGCAGATTCTTTGAACCCGTATCGATAAGAACGAATGACTGAGCGGTGTCGCGAAGCGTCAGCGAGAAGACCACGATAGCACTCAGCACTCGGTCAGCACTAGGATTGGCAGACCCACCATCAGTATCGCGCGAGCTTGCCGGTGGGCTAATCAAATCGTCATTCGAAGGTCTGCGACATCGTTCATGCGAGCGCAAACGAATACTCGCTCAGGTTCTATGAGCAAACGGAGGCGCTTCACAACCACAGACAAGCTATTGGTCTATCAGCCTCCGCACTCGAAGGAGGCTGTCGGATGGCCAAGGGCCATTCGACAGGAGCCACTTAATGATACGGGTCGAAGAACCTGTGGATGGCGTCGATTTCGTTCTGTCGGATATCATGCCCACCTGCATGCCATTCCGTCGTGACAGAAGCATTCTGGGCTTCGAAATAGTCGGCCAAGGCCCTCGTGACGGGCGCAGGACTGATCGGGTCGCGCTCACCGGCGGTGATCAATATCTTGCGCCTAGCCAGTGCGGTGTTCGCCTTCGGCTGAAACGGGATCAGCGGATGCATCAGCACCGACGCATCGAACAGTCCCTTATCGATCAACACGTTGGCAAGAATATTTGCTCCGTTTGAGAAGCCAAGTCCGAGGATATCAGTGGCCTCATGTTCTTTCGCCAGCGATCCGACAAAAGCGGCCATCTTCTCCGTTGCTCGGGCAAGATCCGTCATGTCGTAGACACCCTCGCCAGTGCGTTTGAAGAAGCGTGCCGCACCAAACTCCGAGACGTCGCCGCGCGGCGAGACGATCGTCGAACCCGGCAATAGGCGCCGCGCGAAATCGAAGAACTGGTTTTCGTCGCCGCCAGTTCCGTGCAGCACGAACAGAATGGGCTTTCCGGGTGCACCGGCCTGCAGCCGGTGCACATATCTGTTATCGGTCATCGTACTTCCCCTTAGGCTTCAAGCGGCTGCAAGTGCTGCTCGATAAGAGCACGCAGGTGTTGGTGCTGCTGCGGCAGCTTCAATGCTTCGCCAAGATGTGCGGTGTCCTCGTCACGGTTGAAACCGGGCTCGTTCGTGGCAATCTCGAACAGGATGCCGCCCGGGGTCCGGAAGTAAATCGCCCAGAAATAATCACGGTCGATGACGGGCGTAACCTGATAGCCGGTGTCCATCAGTGCCTTGCGTACTTCGAGCTGCTTCTCTCGGTTTTCTACGGCGAAGGCCACGTGATGAACGGAACCTGCACCTGGCAAAGCGCGCGAAACGTTCGGCATCGTTTCAAGATCGACGAGATGCGCGCCGTTGCCGCCGGCAATGGTGAAGCGCTTTACGCCATCGCGTTCTTCCTGGACTTCGTAGCCCATGAACTTGAGCAGTTCGGACGTGGCACCGTCATCGCGCAACCGCATGGCAACCGAGTGGAAACCGCGGATCGCGTGATCCTCGCTGATGCCGCCGTGCGTCCAGGGCAAGCGATTGTCATCGTTGACTTCGACAAGAGCAAAACCGTCGCCATCAGGACCGGCAAAGTTCAGGCGCTTTTCGCCGAACGTTTCCTCGGTTTTCAGGCCGGTGATGTTCAGCTTGCTCAGGCGATCGCTCCAGAAACCGATCGAACCTTGCGGGACCGAGAAAACGGTGGTTCCGACTTCGCCGGTTCCAGGGCGACCTTGCGCCATCTTCGGGAACGGGAAGTAGGTCATGATGGTGCCAGGCGCGCCGGTTTCGTCGCCATAATAGAGGTGATAGACGTCGGGCGCGTCGAAGTTCACGGTCTTCTTGACGCGGCGCAGGCCGAGCGCGCTGGTGAAGAACTGGTTGTTGGTGCGGGCATCCTCCGCCATCGATGTGACGTGGTGCAGACCCTTGATTTGATCGAGCATTTGAGACCCCTTTCTTGCCCGCCTTGCGGGCTTCGGATGGGGTATAGATGATCGCTAAGGGCCGATTGGAATAGTCCCACCGACCGGAACGCATTGTCTCTTTCTAGTGAACGACAAAATGAAATCGTTCAGAAAGAGCTTAGATATCATCCGGGGCGGCGGGCAGCGGCCAGTCGATCGGTGCCCGACCGCGCGCCCGCAAAAACGCGTTGGCCTTGGAAAAATGGCCGCAACCAAAGAAGCCGTTGTGCGCAGAGAGCGGTGACGGATGCGGTGCCTTCAACACAAGATGGCGCGACGTGTCGACGAAGGCGGCCTTGCGCTGGGCATAGGAGCCCCAGAGCATGAACACGACGGCATCGCATTCGTCATTGACCTTGCGAATGACTGCGTCGGTGAAGCGCTCCCAGCCCTTGCCCTGGTGTGATGCGGCCTGCGCCTCCTCGACCGTCAGCACGCTGTTTAACAAAAGCACTCCCTGCCGCGCCCAGTGCTCCAGAAATCCGTGCCGAGCCGGGGGAATGCCCAGATCGCTCTGCATTTCCTTGTAGATGTTGACGAGTGACGGTGGGATTCGAACGCCCGGCCGAACGCTGAAACAAAGGCCATGCGCCTGGCCGAGCCCATGATAGGGATCCTGCCCCAGGATTACGACCTTGACATCGGCCAGTGGCGTCAGGTCAAGAGCGCGGAAGTACTCGGATCCCTTGGGAAATATCCGTTTGCCTTCCTGTTTCTCGGCGACGAGGAACGCTTTGAGTTGCTGCATGTAGGGGCTGGCGAATTCGCCGGCGAGGGCCTCTCTCCAGCTTTCCTCCAACGCAACCGACTGTTCATTCATGGACGGTCCTCGTCCGCTTGGATGCGCTTTCAGCTTGCCTCGAAGCGGGAATTGGCAGACATTTTATTGTTCGTCGGGGTTCACTATTTACGAACGCTGAGTAGATTGCGGTCGAATCGCTGGTGAATTCAAGCGTATCCGGGGGCTTATTCAGGATGAAATTCGGAACAAGTGGGCTTCGCGGCCTGTCTGTCGACCTCAAGGGGCGAGCTTCGGCGCTCTATGCCACCGCCTTCGGTCGCTATCTGCTCGACAGTGGAATGGCGCGCCACGGCGATGCCCTGCTGATCGGCAAGGACTTCAGGGATTCGAGCCCTGAAATCGCAGCAAACTGCGCCGATGCTTTGGCCGGCCTCGGCTTCGACATTCTCGACTGCGGCGCCGTCCCAACGCCGGCGCTTGCGCTCTATGGCCTGCAGCAAAAGGCCGCTTGCCTGATGGTAACGGGCTCGCACATTCCAGCCGATCGCAATGGCATAAAGTTCTATCGGCCGGACGGTGAGATAGGCAAGGCCGACGAGGTAACGATCACGGCCGAGGCCACAGAACTCGATCGCGCCGGTTTTGCGTTTCAGCCCCGCGGCACCAAACCACAGGATCGGTCTGTCGAATGCCTGGCAGCTTTCCGCGAGCGGAATGCCAATATTCTCCCCACAGACGCGCTCGACGGCGTCAAAGTCGGTGTCTACCAACACAGCACCGTCGCCCGTGACCTGCTGGTGGACCTCTTGAAGCATTTCGGCGCAACCGTCGTGCCATTTGGCCGTTCGGAAGCATTCATACCCGTCGACACCGAGGCCGTTTCGGAAGAGACGATTGCCAAGCTCAAGGATGTCGCAAGGCAGCATAGCCTCGACGCGGTTGTTTCTGCGGATGGTGATGGCGATCGCCCGTTGGTGGCAGATGAGACCGGCACGCCACTGCGCGGCGACCTGCTTGGACTGATCGCCGCAAACTTTCTCGGCGCGACATCGGTGGTGACGCCCGTGACCTCGAATTCCGGCATCGAAGCTGCCGGTCGTTTCAACATCATTCGCACCCGCGTCGGCTCTCCCTTTGTGATATCAGGCATGCAAGAAGCATTCGCAGCCGGGCAGACCCATGTCGCCGGTTTCGAGGCAAACGGAGGTGTGCTGACCGCGAGCGACTTCGACGTCAACGGCCATAAGCTGCGCGCCCTGCCGACGCGCGATTGCTTCGTGCCGATCCTGGCCACGCTCTCTGTCGCAGCATCCAGACGGAAGCCGCTTTCGGTCATCGCCGCCTCCTACCATCTGCCGTTTGCCGCGGCCGACCGCCTTGAGAATTTTCCGGTTGAGACCAGTGCCCGGTTGATGGCGTATCTCCGTGCCGGCTCGGCCAATCTCGCGGCGTTTCTGCAGCCGATCGGCGAGGTCGGAGGCGTCAGCGACATCGACGGGCTTCGCGTCACGCTGAAGGACCGACGCATCATTCATTTCCGTCCCTCCGGCAATGCCCCCGAAATGCGCTGCTACGCAGAGGCGGAAAGCGAAGCTGCCGCTCTGGGGTTGCTGCACGCCGGTCTGGAGCGAATACGCTGGTGGGCGCAGGCGAACTGATTGGCGAAGCAAAAGAGATATTCAAGGACACTCCAAATGACACAGAAGATCGTTCCCGTGATTATGGCTGGCGGCAAAGGCACTCGCCTCTGGCCGCTGTCGCGTGCTGCAGCACCGAAGCAATTCATACAGTTCATCGGCGACAAGACACTTTTCCAGGAGACGCTGCAGCGCGTGTCCGATCCTGCGCTCTACGAGGCTCCCGTCGTTCTCACCAACGAAGAGTTCCGCTTTCTCGTCGCCGAGCAGGCACGTGAACTGGACATTGGCCTCGCCGCCATTCTGCTCGAACCGGTTGCCCGCAACACCGCCGCCGCCGTTGCCGCGGCTGCGACGCTGGTGAGCAAACGCTTTGACCAAGACACAATCATGCATGTGCTTGGCTCCGACTATGAGATCGTCGCCGACGACACCTATTTTGACTGCGTCCGCATCGCAGCTGCGACAGCCGCCGAAGGCAAGCTCGTGACGTTCGGCATCCAGCCGAGCGAGCCGGCAACCGGCTACGGCTATATCGAAGGCGGAGAAGCGCTGCCAACAGGCGCACGGACGGTAGCGCGCTTCATCGAAAAGCCGCCGCTCGCCAAGGCGGAAGAGATGCTTGCGGCAGGCAGCTTCTATTGGAATTCCGGTATGTTCATGTTCTCGGTTTCACGCCTGATCGATGAGATGAACGCCTACTCGCCCCAGACGATGAAGGCCGCGCAAGAGGCTTTGGCAAGCGGAAAGACCGACCTGGACTTCACGCGCCTCGACAAGGCGGCGTTTGCCGAAGCCCCGAACATCTCGATCGACTACGCGATCATGGAAAAGACGAGCAATGCGGCGGTCGTCCCCTCGCCCTTCAAATGGTCCGACCTTGGCAGCTGGGATTCCGTCTGGAAGAGTGGCAGCCGCGACGAGCATGGCAATGTAGCCGCTGGCAACACGACGGTCGTCAATACCAAGAACTCGCTCATCATGACGCATGGCGTGCATCTCGCCGTCCAGGGCATGGACGACATCGCCGTCATCGCCAGCGAGGACGCGGTTTATGTCGGGCGGCTGCAGGACAGCCAGGACGTCGGAAACCTCGTGAAGATGCTCGCTGCCGCCCCGTCGACATCGCAGCTGACCGAGACGCACCCGACCTCTTACCGCCCTTGGGGCGGCTATACCTCGGTGCTGAACGGCGACCGTTTCCAGGTCAAGCGCATCTTCGTCACGCCGGGCAAGAAGCTGTCGCTGCAAAAGCACCACCACCGCTCCGAGCATTGGATCGTTGTCAAGGGCACGGCCGAGGTGACCATCGGCGAAAACGTACAGATGCTCAGGGAAAACGAATCCGTCTACATTCCGCTCGGAGAAATCCATCGCTTGGCCAACCCCGGCAAGATCATGCTTGAGCTGATCGAAGTCCAGACCGGATCCTATCTCGGCGAAGACGATATCATCCGCATCGTCGACGAGTTCGGGCGCAGCTGATCATCTCTGTCTTGAACTTATAAACGTCCCCCTGTAACACCATCGCGGCCCCCGCCAAATCGGCCGGGCCGCGATTGCTGTCCCAGGGAATGAATCCATGCGTATTGTGATGATTGGCTCGGGCTATGTCGGCCTTGTCTCCGGTGCCTGCCTCGCCGATTTCGGCCACCATGTCACCTGTGTCGACAAGTCCGCCGCAAAGATCGACGCCCTCGAAGCCGGCAAAGTTCCGATTTTCGAACCTGGTCTTGACAACATCATCGACCATAACCGCACCGCCGGTCGCCTGGATTTTTCGAAGGAGCTGGCGGCATCCGTTGCGGAGGCTGAGGTCGTCTTCATCGCCGTCGGCACGCCGTCGCGGCGCGGCGATGGCCATGCCGACCTGAGTTACGTCTATGCGGCCGCCCGCGAGATCGCCGCTGCGGTCTCCGGCTTCACGGTCGTCGTCACCAAGTCAACGGTTCCCGTCGGCACCGGCGATGAGATCGAGCGCATCTTCCGCGAGGAATTCCCCGAGAAGGATATTTCCGTCGTTTCCAACCCGGAATTCCTGCGAGAAGGCGCCGCAATTACCGACTTCAAGCGCCCGGATCGCATCGTTCTTGGCACCGACGAGCCGCGCGCCGTGGACGTCATGCGTGAGGTCTATCGCCCGCTCTACCTCAATGAAGCACCACTCTATTTCTGCGAACGCCGCACCTCCGAGCTGATCAAGTACGCGGCCAACGCCTTCCTGGCGATGAAGATCACCTTCATCAACGAGATCGCCGACCTTTGCGAACAGATCGGCGCCGACGTGCAGAAGGTGGCCAAGGGCATCGGCATGGACAAGCGCATCGGCGACAAGTTCCTGCATGCGGGCCCCGGCTACGGCGGTTCGTGCTTTCCCAAGGATACGCTGGCGCTGGTCAAGACCGCGCAGGATTATGACAGCCCGGTTCGCCTCATCGAGACGACGGTCGCCATCAACGACAACCGCAAGCGCGCCATGGGCCGCAAGGTCATCGCCGCCTGCGACGGCAATGTTCGCGGCAAGAAGATTGCAATCCTCGGCCTGACCTTCAAGCCGAACACCGACGACATGCGTGATGCGCCATCGATTACTATCATCCAGGCCCTGCTGGACGGCGGCGCCAACGTCCACGCCTACGATCCGGAAGGCATGGAGATGGCAAAGGAGGTTATCGGCCCGATCACCTACGGCAACGACCCCTACGAGATTGCCGAAGACGCGGACGCGATCGTCATCGTCACCGAATGGGACGAATTCCGGGCGCTCGATCTCAAGCGGATGAAGTCGCTGGTGAAAACCCCGAGGATCGTCGACCTGCGCAATATCTATCCCGTCGCCGAAGTGACCAAGCATGGCTTTGCCTATTTCGCCATCGGAAAGAAGGACGAGAAGAAATAGAGATGCGCTATTTCATCACCGGCACTGCGGGCTTCATCGGCTTTCATATTGCCCGCCGCCTGCTGCAGGATGGCCACGAAGTCGTCGGCTTCGATGGCATGACGCACTACTACAACATCAAGCTCAAGCACATGCGCAACGCGGCGCTGGTACAGTTTCCGGCCTTTCGCTCGGTGACAGCCATGCTGGAAGACCGCAAGGCCCTGGAAGAGGCCGTGGCGAGCGCAACGCCCGATGTGATGGTGCATCTCGCAGCGCAAGCCGGCGTGCGCTACAGCCTCGAAAACCCGAAGGCCTATCTGACGTCCAACCTGGAAGGGTCTTGGAACATCCTCGAGATCGCCAAGGATGTCGGCGTCAACCATCTCATGCTGGCCTCGACCTCGTCGATCTATGGTGCCAACCCGTCTGTTCCGTTCCGCGAGACAGACCGGGCGGACGAGCCGCTGACCTTCTATGCGGCGACGAAAAAATCGATGGAACTGATGGCGCACAGCTATGCCCATCTCCACAAGGTCCCGACCACAGCCTTCCGCTTCTTCACCGTCTACGGCCCCTGGGGCCGTCCCGATATGGCGCTCTTCAAGTTCGTGAAGAGCATGCTGGAGGACCAGCCGATCGAGATCTACGGCGAAGGCCAGATGAGCCGCGACTTCACCTATATCGATGACCTCGTGGAGGCGGTTGTCCGGCTCTCGTCCGTCGCTCCGTCGGAAGCCAACCGCGTGGCCGACGAACGTGTCGAGACGCTTTCGCATCAGGCTCCGTTCCGTGTCGTCAATATCGGCGGCGGTCAGCCCGAGAACCTGATGACCTTCGTCGAGACCGTGGAAAAGACACTCGGCCAGCCGGCAAAGCGCAAGATGCTGCCGATGCAAAAGGGCGACGTGCCGCGCACCTTTGCCAGCCCCGATTTGCTGGTGGCTCTGACCGGCTACAAGCCGGAGACGACGCTGAATGTCGGCGTGAAGGCTTTCGTGGACTGGTATCTGGAAGCCCGCGGCGAACTCGAGCCGTAAGCGCCCTACCGTTCAGGCTAGCTAACGACGAAGGTTGGCGGCCTGCGTCGCCTTTTTCGAAGCGAAGATGCTATCGATCTCGGATGCCGGCAGCGGATGTCCAAGCGCGAAGCCCTGCAACGTGTGGCAGCCGAGCTTGGCGAGCGTCACGGCATGGTTTTCGGTCTCGACTCCTTCCGCGATAATGTCCACACCGAGAGCCTTGCCGATCTCGACGATCGACTTGACGACGCGGCGCTGCTCGGAGGACGTATCCACCTCGCTCACCAGTTGCCGGTCGATCTTCAGGCGTGCCGGGCGCAGCCGGACCAGGCCGATGAGCGACGCGTGGCCGGAACCGAAATCATCGATCTCAATCTCGATTCCCATCTGCTTAATGCGGTCGACGGTCTGCAGGAGCTCGTCGTCGCAATCATCCAGGAAAATCGTCTCGACCAGTTCGAAAACCAGGGCACCTTCCGGTATCTCCAGCGTCTCCAGATCGTCGATCAATTGCGGATCGTAGAGGCGCTGTCCCGAAATGTTGACCGAGATCCGTGGCAAGGCCGTTGCATGCTGCCCCCAGCTCAGCCGGTCCGCGAGAACCCGCCTCAGGATTAAAGCATCGATTTCGGACGACAAACCGAACTCGTCGGCGATCTTCAGGAAAATACCGGGTGAGAGAGTACCGCGCTCGCTGTGATGCCAGCGCGCCAGTGCCTCGATGCCGACGATCTCGCGGGTATGGGCATCGAGCTGCAATTGGTAAAATGGAATAATATCGCCTTGCTCCAGCGCGAGCTTCAGCTCTTCTGCAAGGCGCCGCTTGCCCATAAGATCGTCTTTGAGCTGCTGTGAAAAGAACTCGACGCGGTCGCGCCCCGATGTTTTTGCCTGATAGAGCGCGATATCAGACTCAGCGAGCAGGTTGGAGCCAGAGCGATCTGCCGACCAGGAAATGCCGATCGAAGCTCCGGATTGCAGCATTTCGTGGCCGAAGCGAATCTTCTTCTTCAAGCGCCGCTGCACGTCACGCGCCATACGATTCAGTTCCGTCAGCCCTCCGAAATTGACGAGAAGGATGACGAATTCGTCTCCGCCGATACGTGCCGCCATTGCGGCTTTTGGAATGGCGGCCTCGATCCGCAAGGCCGCGGCACGCAGCACGATGTCGCCGGCGGCATGGCCATGACTGTCGTTGATCTGCTTGAACTCGTCGAGGTCGAGGTGGAGAACTGCAAGCGTCGAGACCGAGGCATCCTCGGCCAATTCGGCCAGGCGCTTGTCGAAAAGGCGGCGGTTGGGAAGACCCGTCAGATAGTCGTGTTCCGCGACATACTCGATGCGTGCACTGCTTTCTTCCAAAGCCAGGGCCCGCGCCTCGGCGACCGCCCGTTGGCGAGCCGCCTCGTTCGCAAGCAGTACGTCTGCGGTGACGTCCCACTCCGCGCCGATAAAGGAGGGTGACCCATCTTCGTTCACGTAGAAATGGGCCCGTGATCGGATATATCTTATCTCGCCGCCCGGCCAAACGATCCGGAACTCCGAATTATATTGCCCGCGTCTGGCAATGGCGTCCTCGAATTCCTGTTCGGCGCGCTCGCGATCGTCGGGATGAATTGCGTTTGACCAGATGGCAGTCGGGACCGGACCACTCTCTCTCCCGGTCTGGTAGAGCCGATGCATCTGGACATCCCAGGCGATCTCATTCTGATCGAGGTTGTGCTCCCACACACCGATCTGTGACGCGTCGAGTGCAAGCTCAAGGCGCCGCAGAATGTCCTGGAACTCTCGTTCGGACCGTGTGGGACTGCTCGATGCCAACGCCGTCCAAGCCTCATGCAGCTTCAAGTAACAGTATGGTGTCATGACGACACCATTGAAGTCCTTTTTACGTGCCGAACCAACCTTTTGGCGAGAGATTAATTAGAAGACCCTAAAAATCCATCAATAATTGTAGGCCGAACGCAGCGTCGATTTTGACAGAGATCCTGTGCACTAGGCAATTCAGCCTTTCGAGGAACGGTGATTCTTTTCTTCGAGTTGCAGCAGCAAACCGCTGTGATCGGGTTCGCCGCCGCCGTGGTCGACGAACTCCGCAAGCTCGGCGCGAACGGCCGGCGTCAGCGGCAGCGTTAGCGAGAGGCTCTGCGCAGTCGCATGTTGTTCAGATCCTTGAGCTACAGCCTCGAAGGACCGGCAGTTCCGAAATCGCGGTCGACCATCCGCTGACCGTGAATGTCCAGGATGCGGCTTTCCGCGAAGCCACCAACCGGTGTGACGACGTCGACGAGGGAAAGGCGACTGACGGCGTGACCTGCGAGCTGCCCGTCGGCGACGAGCCGCGCGGTCAGCTTGCGCCCAATCATTCCCGCTGCGCCGACCCAATCATTCCCGCTGCGCCGACAATGGCAATATGCATTGGCCGCCTCCATCAACCATTCACCGCGCGACCCCTCGCCCGGTTTTGTCCTTCGAGACATGGCCGCATGGTCAGCCCATGAAAACAGGAAAGGCGGAGCATTGCTCCGCCTTTCCACGTCTCGCCGCGCAGTGGGGGCTATTCGGCAGCGAGCCGTATGACTTTCGCTTCGTTCTCTTCCTCTTCGTGCTCGTGCTCCTTGTGCTGCACCAGCGCACGGTTGCCCGTCAGCCTGCGAACCAGCACGTAAAACACTGGCGTCATGAAGATGCCGAAGAACGTGACGCCGATCATGCCGGAGAACACGGCCACACCCATGGCGGCGCGCATCTCGGCACCTGCACCGGTTGAAACGACCAACGGCACGACGCCCATGATGAACGCCATCGAGGTCATCAAGATCGGACGCAGGCGCAGGCGGCTTGCTTCGATTGCCGCCTGTACCGGCGTGCGGCCTTCGAATTCCAGCTCGCGAGCGAATTCCACGATCAGGATCGCGTTCTTCGCCGAGAGGCCGACAAGGACCACCAGCCCGATCTGGGTGAAGATGTTGTTGTCTCCACCGGTCAGCCAGACGCCTGTCAGTGCCGCCAGCACGCCCATCGGCACGATCATGATGATCGCGATCGGCAGGGCAAGGCTCTCATACTGTGCAGCGAGCACGAGGAAGACGAGCAGCAGCGCCAGCGGAAAGACGATCACGCCGGAATTGCCCGCCAGGATCTGCTGATAGGTCAGATCCGTCCATTCGAAGGCGATGCCCTTGGGCAGCGTCTCGTCGGCGATCTTCTCGATCGCCGCCTGAGCCTGGCCTGAGGAAAAGCCCGGAGCTGGACCGCCGTTGATATCGGCGGAGAGGAAACCGTTATAACGGTTGGTCCGCTCCGGCCCGGTTGTCGCGTTCACCTTCAGGAGCGCAGACAGCGGGATCATTTGGCCCGATGCCGAACGAACCTTCAGCTTGCCAATGTCCTCGGGCTGGGCACGGAACTTGGCATCGGCCTGGACGCGCACGCTGTAGGTGCGGCCGAAGGCGTTGAAGTCGTTGACATAGAGCGAACCGAGATAGATCTGCAGTGTCTCGAAAACGTCAGTCACAGGGACACCCAGCTGTTCCGCCTTCTCACGGTCGAGATCGGCATAGAGCTGCGGAACATTGATCTGATAGGCAGAGAATATGCCCGTCAGTTCAGGCGTCTGGTAGGCCTTGGCGATCATCGCCTTATTGGCCTCGTCGAGCACCTGATAGCCGAGACCGGCCCGGTCTTCGAGCTGCATCTTGAAGCCGCCCGTCGTGCCGAGACCATTGACCGGCGGCGGCGGGAACATCGCAATGAAGGCATCCTGGATCGCCCCGAACTTCTGGTTCAGGGACATGGCGATCGCACCGCCTGAGAGCGCTGGCGACTTGCGTTCCTCGAAATCCTTCAGCGTCACGAAGACGATGCCGGCGTTCGAGGAGTTGGTGAAGCCGTTGATCGACAGGCCCGGGAAGGCGATGGCATGCGCGACGCCGGGTTCGGCCATGGCAATGTCGCTCATCCGCTTGATGACGTCTTCGGTGCGGTCCAGGCTCGCAGCATCCGGCAGCTGGGCAAAGCCGATCAGATATTGCTTGTCCTGAGCCGGCACGAAGCCGCCCGGTACGGCATTGAACAGACCGTAGGTCGCGCCGGCGAGCGCCAGATATACCAGCATGACGATGCTCTTGCGCGACACGAGGCCGCCGACGCCCTTTCCATAGCCCCGGGAACCGGCACCGAAGGCCTTGTTGAAGCCCCGGAAGAACCAGCCGAAGACGGCATCCATGCCGCGTGTCAGCCAATCACGCTTGGCGTGATGGTCCTGCAGCAAGAGGGACGCGAGTGCCGGTGACAATGTCAGCGAGTTGAAGGCCGAGATGACGGTCGAAATCGCGATCGTCAGCGCAAACTGGCGATAGAACTGTCCCGACAGCCCGCTGATGAAGGCGAGCGGCACGAAGACGGCGACGAGCACAAGTGCGATCGCGATGATCGGGCCGGAGACTTCCTTCATTGCCTTGTAGGTTGCAGCACGCGGACTGAGCCCGTTCTCGATGTTTCGCTCGACGTTTTCAACGACGACGATCGCGTCGTCCACCACGATACCGATCGCCAAGACGAGGCCGAAGAGGCTGAGCGCGTTGATGGAGAAGCCGAAGACGTACATCACAGCAAACGTGCCGATGATCGAAACCGGAACGGCAATCAGCGGAATGATCGAGGCGCGCCATGTCTGCAGGAACAGAATGACGACGATGACGACGAGCGCAATGGCTTCGAGCAGCGTGTCGACGACCTTCTCGATCGACGAACGGACGAACTTCGTGGTGTCGTAGACGATCTCGTAGCTGACGCCGTCAGGCATTGCGGTCTTCAGCTCTTCCATCGTCTTTTGAACTTCGTCCGAGATGGTGATGGCGTTGGAACCCGGAGACTGGAAGACCGGGATAGCGACTGCCGGCTTGCCATCGAGGATCGAGCGCAGCGAATAATCGGCAGCGCCGAGCTCGATGCGGGCAACGTCGCGAAGACGGGTGATCTCGCCATTGGCGCCCGTCTTGACGATGATGTTGCCGAACTGCTCGGGCGTCTGCAGGCGGCCCTGCGCATTGACGTTGAGCTGCAGGTCTACACCTGACAGGCTCGGCGAAGCGCCGATAGTGCCGGCTGCGGCCTGCACATTCTGGCCGCGGATCGCATTGGTGACGTCGCTGGCGGCAAGGCCATGCTCGGCAGCCTTCTGCGGATCAATCCAGACGCGCATGGAATAGTCGCCCGAACCGAAGACCTGAACCTGACCGACACCGTCGATACGCGCCAGCCGGTCCTTGATGTTGAGGACGCCGTAATTGCGCAGATAGGTGATGTCATAGCGATTGTCGGGCGAGATCAGGTTCACGACCATCATCAGGTCGGGAGAGCTCTTGACCGTCGTTATGCCGATGGTCTTCACCTCTTCCGGCAGACGCGGTTCGGCCTGCGAAACGCGGTTCTGAACGAGCTGCTGTGCCTTGTCCGGGTCCGTGCCAAGCTTGAAGGTGACCGTCAGCGTCATGACGCCGTCGGAGGTCGCCTGGCTGGACATATAGAGCATGCCCTCGACGCCGTTGATCTGTTCTTCGAGCGGCGTTGCGACCGTCTGCGCGATGACCTCCGGGTTTGCGCCAGGATAGGTGGCGCGCACGACGATCGATGGCGGAACGACTTCCGGATATTCGGAAATCGGCAGCGCGCGCAGGCCGAGCAGACCGGCGACCACGATGAGGACCGATAGGACTCCGGCAAACACCGGACGGTCGACAAAGAATCTGGAGAAATTCATTTCAAAGCCCTCTCCGGGATGAAACTGGGATGCAACGGCCCTCTCCGGCGGTTGGGAGGCCGCCGGTGAAGCACGTCATTTCGGAATTTCCGCGGAGCGCCGAGACGCTCCGGATGCCTCGGCTTATTGAGCCGTGGCGACTTTCTCTTCGGCCTGCGGCGCAACCACTGCGCCCGGACGGATACGCTGCAGGCCATTGACGACGATCTTGTCGCCGACAGTCAGGCCGCTTTCGACGATACGCTGGCCTTCCGCCGCCGCACCGAGCTGGACAGGCCGATAGCTCACCTTGTTGTCCGCATCGACGACGAACACGAACTTCTTGTCCTGGTCCGTGCCGATGGCGCGGTCACTGATCAGGATCTTGTTCTCTGCTTTCGGCTCGCCCATGCGGACCCGGACGAACTGGCCGGGGATCAGCTTGCCGCCGGGATTGTCGAAGACGGCGCGAACGCCGATCGTGCCGCTTGCCGCATCGACCTGATTGTCGATCAGTTGCAACTTGCCCTTGATCGGCGTGCCCTGATCCGCCAGCGTGCCGACCTCGACCGGGATCTGCTCGACGGCGGGGACGGCGCCATCGGCAGCCGGTAGTTCGGCAAGGGCCTTGGTGACCATCTCTTCGCTGGCATTGAAGCTTGCGTAGATCGGATCGACCGACACGAGCGTCGTCAGAGCGGGAGATGTGGAGCCAGCGGCAACAAGGTTGCCAACGGTGATCTCGATCTTGCCGACACGGCCGGCAACCGGCGCATGGACCTCGGTGTAGCCGAGTTCGAGCTGTGCCGAACGAAGCGCCGCCTGGGCGGTGCGGAGGCCGGCCTGCGTTTCAGTGAAGGCATTCTGACGCTGATCGAGATCGCTTTGCGAAATCGTCTTGTTGTCTGAGAGCCTGCGGCCGCGTTCCAGCTCGATCTGCGCGAGGTTGACCTTCGCCTCGGCAGATGCCACCTGGCCCTCGGCCTGGGAAACAGCCGCCTGATAGGGCTCGGGGTCGATGGTGAAAAGCAGATCGCCCGCCTTCACCAGCGCGCCTTCGCGGAAGTGCACGGCTTGGATGGCGCCGGCCACGCGCGAACGGATCTGCACGCGGTCGACGGCCTCGAGCCGCCCGGAAAACTCCTGCCACGTCGTCACATCACGGCTGGCGACAAGGGCAACCGTCACCGGCACAGCGGGAGCCTGTGCGGGTGTGGAAGCGGCCGTGGCGGTCGTGCTCATCGGCAGTTCGAAAAAGATGGCTGCGGCCGAAACGGACGCAGCAAGTCCTAAGCCAGCGCCCACGAGGGCCCAGCGCTTCTTACTGGACGTCATTGTTACTCTCCTTGCGGCCCTTCAAATGGCCGGATTCAATCAGTTCGTCTTCAATGCAATAGGTTGGCTGCTAATATCCCGAACAAAGCCCTCGAACTGGTCAGCGATCGTCTGTTGCCAATTCGATGCGTGTTCGGATTTCCCGCCGTAAAGGGATGGCCAACCTGTCCCGGCGGGGAGGACATTCCGGCGAACTGCAACACCAGCCTGTTTCAGGCGATCCGCATAACCGAGCGTCTCGTCACGAAGGGGATCATCCTCTGCCGTCAGAACAAGTGCCGGCGCGACCCCTGCGATACGGGAACACAAACACGGCGCGGCATAGGGATGACAGCCGCCGCCACTGAGATAGTGGCTCCAGCCTTCGGTCCAGCGCTGGCGCATACCGATGCCGTCAGCTTTGCGGATGGACGACGTTCCCATGAATGGGTCAAGCAGCGGCGAAATCAGAACCTGACCATCGAGTGCATCGGCATAGTGGTCACGTGCCTTGAAAGCGACACCGGCAGCAATGTTGCCACCCGCCTCTTCGCCAGCCACAATAAGCAGCGAATTGCGATCGCCGAGACCCGACGCGCGCTTGTTGGCGAGATAAGAAAAGATCGAATAGCCGACTTCGAGCGGCTTCGGAAAGACATTGCCGAGCGGCCCATTGTAGTCCGGTACTGCGACGATTGCGCCGGCTTTCGCCAAGCTCTCGGCAACCACGCTGTCGTTGATGCCCGACTGCAGAAAGGCGCCGCCGTGAAAAAACAGTACGATCGGCGAACCCTTGCCGAACTCGGCGCCCTGATAGACACGTGCGGAAACGGGGCCGATGGCCACCTTCTCCATCACTATGTCTTTCACCTGCACCGCCATCGTTCCGGCTCGCGTTTGGCCCACATAACGTATTGCCAGCCAAGATGGCTTGCAATTTCTGAGGAAAACATATTGTTATTCCACTGTCGGAATAAGAAGTGATAGTGCGATTACACTGTTCCGAATTTCGAACAATACCGCAGTGCAACCTGCTTAGGTGATTTCCGATGGACCAGCTCTCGGCAATGCGCGCTTTCATCCGCGTCGTAGAGACGGGCAATTTCACACGGGCCGCCGACACGCTCGCCATGCCCAAGGCGACGGTGACCAATCTCATCCAGGGGCTTGAGGCGCATCTGCACACCAAGCTTCTCAACCGCACCACGCGCAGGGTCATGGTGACGACCGACGGCGCGCTCTACTATGAACGAGCGGCCCAGATCGTCTCCGAACTCGAGGAGCTGGACGGCAGCCTGTCGAATTCGCAGGGACTGCCGACCGGACGTTTGCGCGTCGAGATGGCAGGCGCTTTTGCCGACTGGATCGTCGTGCCCGCGCTCTGCGACTTCTACCAGAAATACCCGGATATCCGCGTAGACCTCGGCGTTGGCGACCGCACCGTCGACTACCTCGCCGAGAACGTCGACTGCGCGCTTCGCGGCGGAACGCCCGCCGATCAGTCACTGATCGCAAGGCGGGTCTCAGAAGTCGAGATGCTCACCTGCGCGGCACCGCTCTACATCGAAAAATTCGGCATTCCAACCCGCCCCGAGGAGCTGGAAAATGACCATTATTCAGTGAGTTACTTCCGTGCCCAGACCAACCGGACACTCCCATTCGAATTCCGCAAGGACAATGAAGATTTGGAGATCAATCCGCGTTACCTGCTGTCGGTCAATGACACCCGAACTTTCGTCAATGCGGCATTGAACGGTCTCGGCATTGCACAGCTGCCGCGTTTCATGATCCGCGAGGCATTGGCGAAAGGCGACCTCGTGGAAATTCTGCCGGAATGGAGCCGCGAGCCGTTGCCGCTCTACATTGTCTATCCGCCGAACCGGCACCTCAGCAACAAGGTCCGCGTCTTCGTAGACTGGCTGGTGAAATTGCTCTCGGACGCCAAACTTAATGACGCGTGACGCAATTGCGGCCCGGAAGGAGTTCCTTCGACGGGCCGCAACTGTCTGTCATCAAATTCCTTTCAGACCCTGCCGCGTCACCAGGGAAATGGCTCGGCCGGTATCTGAGGTTGGCGCCTGGAGTTGGAGGTCTTCCAGTCGCCTTCACTTACTCACTATAAGCCGGCTCTTGCCCATTTGTTAAGAGCTTATTGGTGCACAGCAAGTTCGCGAAAATGGAACAATGGCGGACACCGCCATTTAGCGAATGACTGGCTTGAGGAGATCTTCCAGACCGATTCGCCGGAACATTTCGGCACGAACCCGGTCGGCGACGCCATTGACGACCTCGGCACCGTCCTCAGAGGGGTCGACATGGGTGCGGAACGGACGCTTGCCAAAGGGCATGGCGATGACCTTTGCGATCGACGTTGCGACCGAGCCTGCATCGGCATCGGCAGGTTCGAGCGCGGCAAGCCCCTGCAGCGCCTGCTCCGGCACGCCCCTGTAGGGGCCGTCATTGTATTCCGCTGCCCGCGCCGCGTCGGCCGGCGAACCGGAGTGGGCGAAGTGATTAGTGCCCTTGGTAAAGGCGCCTGGCACGATGATCGCCGTTTCGATGCCCCATCGGGCAAGCTCCGACGCGTAGGAGACGGCAACCGAGTCCATCGCGGCTTTGGTAGCGAAGTACGGCGCAAGGTAGGGAGGCGTGCCGCCGCGTGTGCTGGAGGAGGAAACCCAGACGACCAGTCCCTTGCCCCGCTTGCGCATGTGGGGAAGCGCAGCACGGTTCACCCGCTGCGTCGATAGTACGTTGATGTCGAACAGCTCTGCATATTGCTCCGGCGTGAAAGCCTCGGCCGGGCCAAACGACATATGGCCGGCATTATGGATGACGACGTCGAGCCCGCCCGCCTCCGCGATGACCTTGGAAATCCCGGCTTCGACAGACGCGTTGGAGACCACATCAAGTTCGACCGAACGCAAATCGACATTGTTCTCCCGCGAGAAGGCCGCGATATCGGCAACGGCTTTCGCGTTGCGGCCGGCCGTATCGCGGATCCCGGCGTAGACGACATGCCCTTCTCCGGCGAGGGTGCGGGCGGTGAGAGCGCCGAAGCCGCTGGATGCTCCGGTGATGACGATGACCTGCTTGTCCATTTTCCAATTCCTTCGATATTCGAGGGTTACTGTTTTATGCGGGCGTTCGCAGAGCGGCGGCAGGACAAGCCTGCCGAAGTCGAAGATCAGACCATGCCGCCGTTGGCGCGCAGCACCTGACCGTTGATCCAGGAACCGTCTGAACCAGCGAGGAAGGAGACCGAGGCGGCGATATCCTCCGGTGTTCCCAGACGCTCCAACGGGTTCATCTTGGCCATACGGGCGATCAGCTCATCCGATTTCCCGTCGAGGAAGAGGTCGGTGGCTGTCGGACCCGGAGCCACGGCGTTGACGGTGATGTTGCGGCCGCGCAGTTCTTTCGACATGATGGCCGTCAGCGTTTCGACGGCTGCCTTGGTCGCTGCGTAGACGCCATAGTTTTCGAGCTTCAGACCCACGACGCTCGTCGAGAAGTTGACGATACGGCCGCCATTGCGCAGGCGCCTTCCGGCTTCGCGCAAGGTGTTGAACGTGCCCTTCAGATTGACGCTAACCTGACGATCGAAGTTGGCGTCGTCAGCATCGGCAATCGAGGAAAGCTGCATGATACCGGCATTGTTGACGAGCACGTCGATGCCGCCGAAGGCTGCTTCCGCTGCATCGAACATCCGGCGGACGGCTTCTGGGTTGCTGACGTCAGCTTGCGCGGTCAGTGCCTTGCCACCAACCCGTTCGATCTTCTGCACAAGCTCTTCGGCGAGAGCGGCGTTCCCGGAGTAGTTGACAACGACGGTGAAACCGTCCTTGGCCAGCCGTTCCGCGATCGCGGCGCCGATCCCTCTCGAAGCGCCCGTGACCAGTGCGACCTTGTTCTCGTTGCTGCTCATTGCCTTTTTCCTTCCTTCATTGTGCCTCAGCGCGTTTTCGATGGGGAGAAGATGCCTCTTTTCACATCGCGGATAATCAGCCATTATTCGGCATCACTATCCGAATAATCCGAACAAATAAGATGGACAGATTCGATGCCATGCGGGTGTTTTCCCGCGTCGTGGAGCGCCGCAGCTTCACGCTCGCCGCCGAAGACACCGGCCTGCCGCGCTCCACGGTGACCGATGCCGTCAAGCAGCTGGAAGCACGCCTCGGCGTGCGTCTGCTGCAGAGGACGACGCGCCATGTCAGCCCGACGCTCGACGGCGAAGCCTATTATCAGCGCTGTATCTCCATCCTCGCGGATATCGAGGACGCGGAGGGCGCCTTCGCCGGCACCAAGCCGAAGGGCATGCTGCGCGTGGACGTGCATGGCACGCTTGCCCGGCATTTCGTGCTGCCGAGCCTACCGTCTTTTCTGGAGATGTATCCGGACATCGAGTTCTACATGAGTGAGGGCGACCGTCTGGTCGACCTCGTTCGCGAGGGCATCGATTGCGTGTTGCGGGTCGGCACGCCTGATGACAGCGACATGGTGGCGCGTCGCGTCGCGATGCTGGAGGAGGTTACCCTTGCCGCTCCCGTCTATATCGAAAAGCATGGCCTGCCCGAGCATCCGGACAGGCTCGATGGCCACCGCATGGTCGGTTTCCGCTCGACTGCGACGGGCGGCGTTCTACCACTGGAATTCATGGTCGGCGGCAGCATCTGTAACATCACCTTGCCCGCGACGGTGACCGTCAATGCGGCGGAGAGCTTCATGTCGGCGGCGAGGCTCGGCCTCGGCCTGATACAGGTGCCGCGGTATCACGCCGAAAGTGACCTCGCGGCTGGCACGCTCGTTCATGTCCTGCCGGATTTCCCGCTGACACCAACGCCGGTCTCCCTGCTCTATCCGCGAAACCGGCAGCTGTCGCCCCGCGTTCGCGTTTTCATCGACTGGCTGGGGAAGGTCTTTGCTCGACAATCCTAGCGAAAAGCGTTTCACTTGGGTCAACTGTCAGAACCGGGAGATCTTCCATGGCCATCACAGACGTCACCGTGCATCCGAAGGAAAGCAGTTTCGTTGTCATCTTCACGGAGCAGTCGGGCAACAGCATATCGGTCACGCTCTACGCCGCTGCCTCCCCAGGGCTGACGAACGACAATGCGATCACGCGCGCGCGAGCATTGCTTGCGACAACCTTGCAGAGTTCGCAGGCTGATGGCGCGCGCGGCAAGGATGCCGCCCTGCTCGAAGAAGAGTTGGAAGAAGGTCTCGAGGATACCTTTCCGGCAAGCGACCCCGTATCGGTAACCGGCTCCTCCATCTCGGGCCACGACCCGAAGGTCGGTCATTAGTACCTTGAAGCAAAGCGCCGGAGCCCGAAACAGATGACGTATGCCGCTGCTGCGATCGGCGCCGCTCCCCTCGCCGGCCAGGAGCTTCAGCGTTTTTTCGAGCGCGATGCGATTGCCGTTGCCCGGGATCTGCTCGGTTGCCATCTGCATGTTGGCGATGCCGGCGGTCGCATAACGGAGACGGAAGCCTACTTTCCCGACGACGAAGCCTCGCACAGCTTTCGCGGCCCGACGCAACGAAATGGCGCCATGTTCGGTCGACCGGGCAATGTCTACATCTATCGCATCTACGGCATGTATTGGTGCCTTAACTTTGTCTGCACGACGGGCTCGGCCGTGCTGATCCGCGCAATCGAGCCGGCAGCCGGCATCAAGACCATGACGGAGCGCCGCGGCAGCGACGTGCTCACGCAGCTTTGCAGCGGCCCCGGCAAGCTGTGCCAGGCGCTCGGCATCGACCTCTCGCTGAACGACAGACTGCTCGACCGCCCGCCGTTCTCGATCACACCCTCAGCTCCCGTCGAAATTGTCGCCGGCAAACGGATCGGCATAACGAAAAATGCCGAAGCACCTTGGCGCTTCGGCATCTCCGGGTCTCGCTATCTCAGCAGGCCGTTCCGCTGAACATCACTCCATCACGGCGCTATGGTCCATCGCCGGAGCGACTTTCGGTTTGCGCAGCAGCAGCACGAGCGGAATGACCGCAAGCGACATGAGCATCAGCAGCTTGAAATCGTCGATATAGGCGATAACAGTCGATTGCAGCGTGATCAGTTCATTGAGCGATGCCCGACCCGCCGCCGTCAGCGGGCTCAGCGCCTGCGCCGCCGTCGCCTCGAAGGCCCGGTTGAACGGTGTGACATAGGCCGCAATCGTCTCGTGATTGACCTGGGCATTTTCGACAAGGAGGGCCGATACGATCGAGATGCCAACACTTGAACCAATGTTTCGCGACAGGTTGTAGAGACCGGTTCCGTCGCCGCGCATGTGCGCCGGCAGCGTCGAGAAGGCGATCGTCGTCAGCGGCACGAACAGGAAGCCAAGCCCGGCGCCCTGAACGAAGCCGACGGAAATGATCGTCCACTGCGAGACATCAGGCGTCCAGCCAGTCATGGCGTACATCGCCCAGGCCGTCAGCCCGAGACCGAGCACCAGCAGCACTCGCGTATCGACCTTGCCGATCAGCCTGCCGACGATGAACATGCACAGCATGGTGCCGAGGCCGCGCGGTCCCATGACGATGCCGGCGGTCATGACGGGATAGCCCATCAGTGTCTGCAAATAAGGCGTCATCAGTGCCAGCGAGGCGAGATAGGTGATGCCGATCACGAAGATAAAGAGCATGCTGACGCTGAAATTTCGGTCCAGAAACAGCTTCGGATTCACGAACGATTTCTCAGCCGTCAGCGTATGCACGATCAACAGGTAGAAGGCCGCGGCGCAAACGATCGCCTCGATCATGATCTCGCCGGATGCGAACCAGTTCAGCTGTTCGCCGCGGTCGAGGAACAGCTGCAGCGATGCAATGCCGAGACTCATCATTCCGAAGCCAAACCAGTCGAGCTTCGCCAGCGCATCCAGCTTCGTCTCGGTGACGTAGGTCACGATACCGGCAAACGCCAGCGCGCCAATCGGCACGTTGATGTAAAACACCCAGCGCCAGCTGATGTTATCGGTCAACCAGCCGCCGATCACGGGTCCGAGGACCGGCCCGACCATGACCGAGACGCCAAATAAGGCCATGGCCGAGCCGCGCTCCTCGACACTATAGATGTCGAGGAGGATGCCCTGAGAGAGTGGAACCAAAGACGCGCCGAAGAGGCCCTGGAGAAGTCGGAAGGCAACAATCTGAGGAAGGCTTTGAGCCAAGCCACACAAGACCGAGGCAACGACAAATCCCGCGATCGCCGCCAGCAGCACCCGCTTGCGCCCGAACTTCGCGGCCAGAAAGCCGGACGGCGGCGTCATGATCGCAGCCGCCACGATATAGGAGGTCAGAACCCAGTTGATCTGGTCAGCGCTCGCCGAGACGCTGCCCTGAATATAGGGCAGCGCCACGTTGGCGATCGTCGTGTCCAGTGCCTGCATGATCACGGCCAGGATGACGCAAGCCGTGATCGCGCCGCGATTGGCTACCGGGGTGGCCGGCGATGATGCAGCGTTACTCATGGTCCTTGCCGCCGGAGCGGCCCAAAAGCTTAGAAACGAAATCCGGAAGACCGCGGGCACGACCCGTATCGACGTCGACGACCGTGCTCATGCCGACGCGAAGCGGCGGCTTGCCGGCGGCGTCATCAATACTGACCCGCATCGGAATGCGCTGCACGACCTTGACCCAATTGCCAGTTGTGTTCTGCGCCGGCAGCAGCGAGAAGCTTGAACCAGACGCCGGGCTGATGCTCTCGACCTTGCCCTTCCACTCCGCGCCCGGGTAGGTGTCGACATAGATCGTCACCGGCTGACCGGGCTTGACATAGGTCAGTTCCGTTTCCTTCGGACTCGCGGCGATCCAGAGGTTGCTTGCCGAAACCAGCGAGAAGGCCTGCGTGGACGCCTGCAGGTAGGAGCCCGGCTGCAGCGAGTTGACGTTTGTCACGATGCCGTCGAACGGCGCCTTGACCACGCTGTGGTCAAGTTCGCGCTGCGCATCGTCCACCTTCGCCTTGGCTTCGAGATAGAGCGGATTGTGTTCTACCGGCTGGTCGGCATTGCCGCCGAGCTGCGCCAGCGTCGCTGCCGCTTCGGCCTTGGCAACGGCAACCTTCTGATGGCCGGCGTCGAGATTGTGCTTGGCCTGGTCGTAGGCAACACGTGTCGCAGCCGAGCTGTTCAGAAGGTTCTGCTGGCGGTCGAACTCGGTCTGATAGTAGGGAATGTCGGCTTCGGCCTGTGTGATCTCGGCAAGCGACTGCTGATAGCTGGCCTTCAGATTGAGGATCTGGTTGCGCACGGCGCCAAGCTGCGCCTGCGCACCGTCGAGTGCGATCCTGAAAGAATCCTGGCGCAAGCTGAAGAGCACCTGGCCCCTCTTGACCGCCTCGTTCTCGTGCACGTTGATCTGGTCGACGATACCGGACACGTCGGTCGTCAGGCCGACCATGTCGGCCTGGATATAGGCATTGTCGGTCGACATGATCTGACCGCCGTTGACGTAGTAATAGCCGCCGACGACGAGCGCGACCGGCAGCAAAGCGAACAGAACGGGCCGCGTGAGGCTGCGCCGGCGGCGGACCTGAGTGCCGCCGGGCGCAGCCACGGCAGTAGCGGGCGCTGAATTGGATGAAGGCGCCTCGGCTACCGTTTCCTCGCGGGGGGAAGTGTCGTTTTCTTCAACTGGGTTTTTGGCATTTGCGTCGGCAACGACGCGCAGGGAGGACTTCTCAGCCATGTCGGGTCTCATTTTCGGCTACCGGGGTTCGGCAGGCCTGCACTAGGTTCGTCTTCATTGCGGATAGGATGTCGAACAGCAGGTCCCGCTGCTCGGGAGGGATACTCTGGAATGCTTCGCTGCGTGTCAGCTCACCGAGCGTGCGCATCTCAGCGAGCAGCGGATGTGCTTCCTCGCGCACGTAGAGAAGCCAGATGCGGCGATCGCTCGGATGTTGACGGCGCTCGATGAGACCGCGGTCGGCGAGTTTGTCAAGAATGCGGACAAGTGTGATCGGCTCGATTTCCAGGATCTCGGCAAGCCCGCCCTGGTGGATTCCCTCGTTGCTGCTGAGGTAGGCAAGCGTCTGCCATTGCGACCGCGTGAGCCCAAGGCAACGCGCGCGCTGCTCGAACCGCTTGCGAAGCAGCCGTGCAACGTCGTGCAACAGGAAGCCGAGAGTAGGATTGCCATTCATAGGAGACCGTGCCGATAATTGATAAGCACACTTATAATATGCCTAGATATATTAAGCGTGTGCAGAGCACAATAGGCGCCCTCCAGATTCCGCAGCTGCGGCCAAAATGCCGCACTGGAATACGCGCGGAGATTTCGGAGGGCTTTCGAAATTGCAACCAGTTGGCATTTGCAATTTCGATCGGCAGCCGTTTAAAGTAGAAATCCAGAGGGTTATCGGAAGTGCAGCGGTCTCGGTCGACCGGTTTTCTCGATGACGAGCACGCATGCGCGGCCGACCGCCGCGATCGTAAATTTGCAATGGCATAGGTGAATGAGGCCAGCGCCCTTGTTCAGAGACATCAAGACATGAACCGCATCACATCAGCATAAGCGACGGCGGCGCTTGCGGCCGTCCGGATAAGGAAACCGCCATGCCTTCCTCGCTTCGACGTCTGCTCACTATTGGCACCTTGGCTCTCCTGCCGTTCAACGCGGCGATGGCGCAGCAGCCAGCCTCCCCCCCGCCCGTTTCCGTCGCCAAACCTGTCGTGCGCGATGTCGTCGACAATGACGAATTCATTGGCCGCTTCGAACCGGTCGATCAGGTATCGGTGCGCTCGCGTATCGGGGGCTACCTGCAGGAAGTGCATTTCACCGACGGCGCACTCGTCAAGCAGGGCGATCTGCTTTTCGTCATTGACCAGAGGCCGTTCAACACCGCGCTGAACGAAGCGAACGCGGCACTGGAGGTGGCCAAGTCCACGCTCGTCTACGCCGAGGCTCAGTTCAAGCGGGCCGAGAGCCTGGCGACGAGCGGCAGCCAGTCGATATCGATCCTTGACGACCGCCGGCGCGAATGGGTTTCGGCACAGGCGAACGTCCGCGGCGCGCAAGCGACGGCTGATCGCGCGGCACTCGACCTCGAATATACGAAGATCACGGCCCCGATCGGCGGGCGCATCGACCGCCGGCTGATCTCCGTCGGCAACTTGGTCCAGGCCGACCAATCGGTGCTGACCACCATCGTTTCGGTGGATCCGATCGACTTCTACTTCGACGTCGACGAGCGCCGCCTTCTTAACTTCGCGCAGACTGCCCGCGAGCGCGGGGTTGATCTGCAGGAGGGCGGCGGCGGCGTCGAGGTCCAGGTAAGGATCACGGATTCGAACGAAAAGCCATTCAAGGGCAAGCTGGACTTCGCTGAAAACCGCATCGACAGCGAGACCGGCACGAAGCGCATACGCGCTCGCTTCGACAACCCGAACTATGTGCTCCAACCGGGCCTATTCGGTCGGGTGTCCGTCGAGGCATCGAACGTTTACAAGGCGATCCTCGTCCCCGACGAGGCGATCGGTTCGGACCAGAACCAACGCGTCGTCTATGTCGTTGGAGATGACGGAACGGTCACGGCAAAGCCTGTGCGCCCCGGCCCGCGCCTCTATGGTTATCGCGTGATCCGTGAGGGCATGGACGGCAACGAGACGATCGTCATCAATGGCCTCCTGCGGGCACGCCCAGGCTCCAAGGTCACGCCGCAGGTGGTCGAGCTTCCGCAAAGCCGCGAGGAAATTGCGCCAGAAGCCGCCGGCCTGGAGCTCAGCCGATGAGATTTGCGCACTTCTTCGTCGACCGCCCGATCTTCGCGTCGGTGCTCTCGATCGTGCTGCTCATCGTCGGCGGCATCGCCTATTTTCAGTTACCCGTGGCGCAATACCCCGAGATTGCGCCACCGACCATCGTTATCCGCACCTCCTATCCCGGCGCTGATGCCGAGACGATCGCCAATACCGTTTCGACACCGATCGAGCAGGAGGTCAACGGCGTCGAGGACATGCTTTACATGTCCTCCTATTCGACCGCTGACGGCTCGATGGCACTGACCGTGACCTTCAAACTCGGCACGGACCTCGACAAGGCGCAAGTCCTTGTCCAGAACCGCGTTGCCATCGCCGAACCACGCCTTCCCGAAGAGGTTCGGCGCATCGGCATCACGACGGCAAAGAGTTCGCCCGACCTGATGATGGTGGTGCATCTGCTGTCCCCGAACTCTCGGTACGATCAGCTTTACGTCTCCAACTACGCGCGCACACGCATCCGCGACACGCTTGTTCGCCTTGATGGCGTTGGCGACGTCATCCTGTTCGGCGAGCGCGAGTATTCGCTGCGCATCTGGCTCGATCCGCAGAAACTGTCAGCCTACGGCATGACGTCGAGCGACGTCGTCGATGCGCTGCGAGAACAGAACGTGCAGGTTTCCGGCGGCTCGATCGGCGGACCGCCGGCTGCCGGCACCAACGCCTTCCAATATACGGTGACGACCCAGGGACGCTTCTCGGATGCAAGACAATTCCGCTACGTCATCGTCAAGGCGACCGCGGAAGGGCGCCTCGTTCAGCTGCAGGATATCGCCCGCATCGAACTCGGCGCCAAAGACTACGTCACAAATAGCTATCTGAACGGCAAGCCGGCCGTCGCGCTCGGCATTTTCGCGCGTCCCGGCACCAATGCGCTCGCCGCCGCAGCCGAAATCAAGAGGACGATGGACACCGTCGCTCAGGATTTCCCGCAAGGTCTCAGCTACGACATCGTCTACAACCCGACTGAATTCATCGCGGAATCGATCAACGAGGTCTACAAGACGATCGCTGAAGCCGCCCTGCTCGTCGCCATCGTGGTTCTCATATTTCTACAGTCATGGCGAACGGCAATCATCCCCATCGTCGCCATCCCGGTCTCGCTGATCGGCACCTTTGCCTTTCTGCTCGCCTTCGGCTTCTCGCTCAACATGCTGACGCTGTTCGGCTTGGTGCTGGCAATCGGCATCGTCGTCGACGACGCGATCGTCGTGGTCGAAAATGTCGAGCGCAACCTGGCAAAGGGAATGACACCGCGGGAGGCCGCGCATGTGACGATGAACGAAGTCGGCACGGCAGTCGTCGCGATCTCGCTCGTGCTGATCGCCGTCTTTGTGCCGACCGCCTTCATCCCCGGCATTTCGGGTCAGTTCTATCGCCAGTTCGCGGTGACGATCTCGGTGGCCACCGCAATCTCGGCGCTGAACTCACTGACCCTCTCGCCGGCCCTCGCTGCACTGGTGTTGAAGCCCCACGAGGAGCATGAGAAGCGTCGCAATCCGATTGCGCGTTTCGGAAGCGCTCTTGCGAACGGATTCAACAAAGGGTTCGACAGGTTGAGTGCGGGCTATTCATGGATCGTCCGTCACACGGTGCAGACGGTCGCCGCACGATTGCTCGCCCTGCTCGTCTTTGTCGGCCTGCTCGGCGCGACATACTATATGAGCCGGATCGTTCCGGGTGGCTTCGTCCCCGTGATGGACCAGGGCTACGCCATTGTCGTCGTGCAACTGCCGGACGGTGCAGCCCTTTCCCGCACCGACGCCGTTATCGAGCGCGCTTCGGAAATCATCCGCAACACACCAGGCGTGAAGAATGCCGTAGCCTTCTCGGGCTTCAGCGGCGCGACATTCACCAATGCCTCCAACTCCGGCGTCGTCTTCGCTGCCTTCGACACCTTCGAAAACCGCCTGGAGCACGGGCAGACGGCGTCCAAGATCATTGGACAACTCTACGGGAGCCTGCAGGCAATCCAGGAAGCCTTCATCATCGCTATCCCGCCGCCGCCGATTTCCGGTATCGGCAATGCGGGCGGCTTCAAGATGCAGCTTATGGATCGCGAAAGCTCCGACATGCGCCGCATTCTTGGCGTCGCCTACCAGCTGATGGGCATGGCCAACCAGACAGAGGGCCTGACGGGCGTCTTTACGACGTTCTCCGCCAACAGCCCGCAGTACTTCCTCGAAATCGACCGCGACAAGGCGCGTACGCTGAACGTACCGATCTCCAACATTTTTGATACGCTGTCGATCAATCTCGGCACATCCTATGTCAACGATTTCAATGCTTTCGGGCGTGTCTACCAGGTGCGGGCCCAGGCCGACCAACAATATCGCGTCGAGCGGGACGACATCCTCGCCCTGAAGGTAAGATCCGCCACCGGCGCACTCGTCCCGCTTGGCACGCTGGTCGATATCCGCGACACCAGCGGCCCCTCGCTCGTCCAGCACTATAATATGTACGTGTCCGTACCCGTGCAGGGCAATGCCGCCCCCGGCGTTTCGACGGGCACTGCATTGGACAAGATGGAAGGCCTTGCCAAGCAGCTACTGCCAGCGGGAACAACCTTCGAGTGGACCGAAATCGCCTTTCAGGAACGCAACACCGGCAACACGGCGATCTATATCTTCGCCCTGTCGGTCGTCTTCGTCTTCCTGGCACTGTCGGCGCAGTATGAAAGTTGGGTCCTGCCGCTTGCCATCATCCTGATCGTTCCCCTTGCGATCCTGGCCGCCTTGATCGGCGTTCACCTGCGCGGGATGGACAACAATATCCTGACGCAGATCGGGTTGATCGTGCTGATCGGCCTGGCAGCCAAGAACGCCATCCTGATCGTGGAGTTCGCGAGACAGGCGCAGGACGAGGGCAAATCGGCGGTCGAGGCCGCCATCGAGGCCAGTCACCTCCGTCTGCGGCCGATCCTGATGACCGCCTTCGCGTTCATCTTCGGCGTCGTGCCGCTGATGATCGCCACCGGCCCCGGCGCCGAAATGCGTCAATCGCTCGGAACGGCCGTTTTCTCAGGGATGCTTGGCGTAACGATTTTCGGCCTGTTCCTGACACCCGTCTTCTACGTCGTGCTGCGCGCGCGCCGGCGAAAACCAGTTGCGCAGACCGAGACCGCGCCGCCCTCCGAGGAAGCTGCCACCGAAACCTCTTCATGAAGGGCGCCGCTCGACCGCGTTCTGTTTGAGCAGGTCTGACGACAGGATCTTCCGGAGCGGCTTCTCGACAAGCTCGTAGGCTGCGGCTCCGAGGATCGTGCCTCCTATGACGGCGATTACGATCGTCGGCGTTGCCGACAGCCCAAATGCGCCTGCAGCCTTGACGATCACGGAGATCGCCAGCGTATGCCAGAGGTAGATCGAATAGGAAGCATCACCGAGATAGGTGAGAAGCGGTACGCGGCCTATGCTGCCACCCGCCTCGAGGGACACCATGCCGTAGACCAGCGCCATGGCGAGCGGCCCGCAGATCGCTTCATCGAAATTGGCTCCGATCAGGAAGATGGTGGCAAAGCCGGAGAGCGATGCGCCGACGCAAGCTAGCCCCAGACTGGTGCCCGCAATCCAGCGTCGGATCCACAGTTCCGCCAGGAAGACACCCCCGAGGAATTCCAGAATGATTGGCCGCGTATAGGTGCTGAGCACGGGCGATGCTGGCTTAAAGAGAAGGCCGACAAGGAAAAAGCCACCGAAGATGACCGTCAGATAGGCCAACCGCCAGCGACGCGGCAGGAAGAGCGCACCGGCAAACAACACGTAAAAGAACATCTCGAAATTCAGCGTCCAACCCTGAACGAGGACCGGCCAGATATCACCGGTGCTCGGCGACTGGGCAGGAATGAAGAAGAGTGAGGCAATGATATGGGCGCCAGTGAGCTTCAGGTTCGGGAAGAGGCCGATCACCGCGCCGGCGATCATCACGCTCGTCACCAGCCAGTAGGACGGCGCGATGCGACGAATGCGATCAAGCAGGAATCCCTGCGGCGTCATCGATCGGCGGTCGCTGATGACCCACATGATGAAGCCGCTGATGACGAAGAAGACGTCGACGCCGGCAGCGCCAATGGCGAAATGCTCACCGGACTTTTCCGCTGCATGGAAGACCACGACGGCAAGTGCCGCAAAGGCGCGCAGATATTGGATGCCGTAAAGTGTCTTCATCCGGATTCCTCGGAAGACCGGTCGAGCGCCGGTCGAAAATGCAATGACGTTATTGAGTGACGGGCTCTGGCGACGTCTGTCGTTGCCATGAGCTCACCGCCGGTTGGCGGCGCGCTATCGCCAGCTTCCCGGCGGCAAAGTAGAAAAGAAACGTTCCGACGTTGTATGGGGTCAGAATGTCGATCTCGACAAAGGAGCGGATCGTCAGCAGCACCGCGATCGAAAACAGCAGATAGGATTCATCGTTCCTGAAATCCTCGATGACCCGGCGCAAGTGCCCCCACAGAATCCGCAACAACATGACGGCAAGAACGATGACGCCCGCCAGTCCCAGCTCGACGGCCGTTTCGATGTAGGTGTTGTGGAAGTGGAAGCCGCTGCGCGATCCGATGAAGAACTCTTCCCACAGCCGCTCCGGCTCGGAGAAGCCCTGGACCCAATAGGCCTGGTAGCCGATTCCCAATACCGGGTTTTGCTTGGCCGCCTCGATCCCCTGCTGCCATAGATAGGTACGCCCGGTCAGCGTGGAATCCTTGCCGAAGATGCCGAGAACGGCATCGACCGCCCCCAGATAGACACCAGCAACGGCAAGGACGATCACGGCGACGCCGCCGCCGACCACCAGCAGCTTGCGATGGTCGGGGGCAAGTGCGAGGACGACGCGCAGTCCCATCATCAGGGCGATCACGACGGCTGTCGTCAAAACCGACGTCGCAGACTGGCAGGCGATGAGGCAGTAGGCCGATAGCAGCCCGACCACGCCCGAAGCCGCCATCCAGAGGCGTCTCTCACCGAAGATGAAGACAGCCGCAAAAGCGACGATCAGGCCAAGCGACGCATAAAAGCCAAGCTGGTTCTTCGAGGCGAAGGCCCCCACGAAACTGAAGGTGCCATCCAGCGGATCGTACTCGTAGTAGCCAAACAGCAGCGAGTACACGAGAACGATCCCGACGCCCGCGACCATCCCCACCGTCAGGGTTCTCACATCGAGCACCCGCACCGCGATCAGGGCACAGATGACCTGCGTCAGATACTGGATGCTGGCGCGTAGCGAAATGCTGGGAACCGCCGACCAGAAGACCGACAGGAAGGCAACCGCCGCAAAGGCATAGATCCAGAGGTAGCGACCATGGCTGCCGAGTACCTTCTTGTAGTCAACGGCGATGAGCGGCAGCCAGAGCGCATAGTAAAGCAGGATCGCCGCCTGCCCGAACTTGATCGAGTAGGCGAAGCAAAAAAGCGACAGCGCCACGGCGGGGATGGCATAGGCCGCGTTCCCGCCTGGCTGGATGAGCACCGATTTTGCGATCCGCATTGCGGCCTCGTTATCTCATAGCCAATCCGGCGGTGATCTTGATCAGGTCGCCGGGCTGCAAGGCTGTGTTTTCCTGAACCGGAATCTCCTTCGCCTTCCCGTCGACCTCGCGGATGATCGAATAGGCAATGCTGGCAGCGCCGCTCGTCGTGTCGAAGCGTGCCGCATCAGTCGATTGCGTCAGGGCTTCCGACATCAGCGAGTTGCTGGTGTTCAGCTTGAGATTGAGTTCGTCGAGTTGGGCGTCGGCATTCTGAAGTTCCTGGGCAAGCTGCGCATCCCAGTCGTTGCGAAGCGTGATCTCGTCCTGATTGGCCTTGCTGATATCCTGCTTGGCCTTCAGCGAATTGGTATCGATATCGAGGAGCGTCGCCTCGGTATCGGCAGCGCGCTGCTCGGCCGCCATCTTGCGGGCACTGAGCGCAAGACCCTTTTCGGCAAGATCTTCGACCTTGTCGCGATCCTCCGTTGCGAGCTGCAGCTGCCGTGTCTGCGTTTCGGTCTTCTTGGCAAGAGTCTCGACTTCGCTTTGCAGCAGTTGCTTGAGGTCAGCAAGCGCCTGAAGCTGCAGCGTCAGCCGCTTCTTGCGCGTGTTCAGGAGAGCCGTTTCGCTGTCAAGCAGGGCCTTAGCCTCCGGCTTGTCCTGAAGCTCCTTCGGCATTTCGATCGTGTCCTGGCCCGCGGTCTCGGCGCGCAGCCGCGCCTGCTTCACCAGCAGGCGTGCACGGTCGGCCATGTAGACGACAGCGTCACCCTTGGCATTGATGAAGTCGCGCGCAAACCGCTGCCCGGCATCCGCACGGCGCAGACCGCCGGCAAGGCTCACGGCCTTTACGACCGTGAGATTGGGCGCAAACGGGTATTCGCCGGGCTTTTCGACGTCGCCTGACAGATAAACCGGCCGGAATTCCGACAATTCCACCGAGGCGGACGGCCGGTCCTTCAGAGCAAATTGCTTCTGCAGAGCCGAACCGATCTCCTGGGCGATCGCGTCGGTGGTTTTGCCCGATGCAGGCAAATCGCCGACGAAAGGCAGGGAAATGCTTCCTGAAGGCCCGACCGTGTAGTCCCCACTGACGACTGACCAGTCGCGGATGCTGCCATCCGCGGTCTGCCATTCGGCCACCCGGATCTTCAGCTTGTCCATGATGCCGAGACGGTAGTCGTCGGCAAAAGCAAGCGATGACGACGCCAGAAAAGCACCAAATCCGGCTGCGAAAACAATACCGGATCTTAGCGTGCGACGTCGTGCGGCCCTGCCGTCAAGAAAGCGTTTTTCCATGTACCTTCCCCGTGTTTCAGCACGACAAGCCGCAAGGCGTTGCCGCGCAGTACTCTTTGGGTTTTGAGATGCGGCTTAGTAGCTGCCGCGTTGAGCGCATACCGCCGGGATTGTGCGTGCGATGATCACGACATCCCGAACCAGCGACCAGTTTTCGACATAGTGCGTATCGAAGGCGACGCGGGTTGCGTAAGAAACGTCATTGCGTCCGCTGATCTGCCAGAGGCCCGTCAGGCCAGGGCGGGACTGCAGATAATAGACGGCCGCATTCTCGTACATTTCGAGTTCGTCTCGAACGACCGGACGCGGACCGACGACGCTCATTTCGCCGCGGATGATATTGAAGAGCTGGGGCAGCTCATCAAGGCTCAACTTGCGTAGAACGGCACCGACGGCAGTGACCCGGGGGTCGTCCTGCAGCTTGCGCGTTGCACGCCACTCTTCCATGGCCTTCGGATTGTTGCGCAGGTACTCCTGCAGAACCTTGTCACCATTGGTGACCATTGTCCGAAACTTCAGGCAACGGAACTCCTGGCCATTATGGCCGATGCGGCGATGCCCGTAGAAGATCGGCCCCCTGTCGGAAAGCTTCACAAGCAACATCACCATCAAAAAAAGCGGGCTCAGAAAGATGAGCCCGAGGCAGGCGGCGGACATATCGAATGCCCGTTTTGCGATCCCGCCAGTCGGCGGAAACACGCTCTGATGAACTACGCCATAAAATGGCGAACTGTCCGATCTCGTCGCAGACTTCATAGAGGTAACTCCACTTATGTTTGCCGTTTGGTCGGGTAGGCTCAGGCCACTTAGCTGGCGCTGACGAATTCGAAGTGTATGAGGTGATTTTGTTTTTTTAAGCCACAATTTTAAGACCGGGGCTTTACGACGTGTTTTTGTAGCCGCCGTTCAACTTTTTTGTTTTTAAGTTTCTGCTGAAACAGCTATACAATTCTCTGGCGATCTGGAAATAATCTCTGCGTGTACCAATAAAAGTCTCGGCCATTGCTATGCGCACGAAAGATACTGAAGTCTAGGTCCTTCGGGCATGGTGCCGACAATTGGTGGTTTGCATTGGCGGCTTCTGGAAAGGCCGCGGATTGTATTTGTCGAAAGACCCCGTTTATTGCATTGCACCATCAATTTTGCACTGCAAAAGCTAACCGATTGAATTTAAAACTTTGTAATAAAAGTTGAACGGACAACCGCTCGGACCCACCCCGTATGACCGACATTGTGGCACTAATGGATACGTGTATTGCCCAATTGCGCGCAACCAAAGATGGATGCAATATTTTTTAATCATCTTTCGCGAATCCGATGGAACGGTGGCAGCACGTGGCATTTTTACCAATAGCCGGAAGAAACCCTTAAGATCGTCGCTGTACTACCCATTTCGCAGACGCAAAAAACGTCTCCAGAGCTTCAGTTCAAACAGGAAGTCCTGTAAAACATTATCCCTAGGAAGGATCCTGGTGGCGCTTTCGTCTTCAATGATTGTTCGTTGAACGAAGCTCCGATGGAGGAGGCAACGATGTATGCACCTCGCGTTATCTTCAGCATGCTCGGCGCATTGGCCGTATTTGCTGTTGCGACGTATTGGCTGAGTGGTTCTCTGACCGGCACCGCGATCAAGACGGCGATTTGTGCCGTCCTGCTTCAGACCGGCTACTTCGGCGGCATCCTATACCTCGTTTGGAAGGAAGCCCGCAGCCGCACGAGCCGCCCCGCAGTGAAGCGCGAAGAGGCCGAAAAGCTGCCTGTCAGGCCGTTCAACGGCTCTGAACCCTTCAACCGCTAAGCGTTGCGATTCGCGGCGCTGCTGTCGCTCTCCAACATGGAAAGCAGCCCCCGTTCGTAACATCATTTGAACAGCCGACCGTTGTCCGCCACATCTTGACGTCCTAGTTGTTGGGAGAAACAACGGAGGTAAAGCGTGGCAAAAACCGCAAGCATTTGCGTCATCATCGCTGCCAAGAACGCAGCGGACACCATCGAAACCGCCGTTAGATCGGCCCTTCGGGAGCCGGAAGTGGCCGAAGTGGTCGTCGTCGACGATGGCTCCAGCGACGGCACGGCAGAGGCCGCAAGACGTGCGGATGACGCCAGCGGCAGGCTGAATGTCGTCAGATTCGACCAGAACAAAGGGCCGTCTGGCGCCCGAAACCACGCCATCGACATCTCTTCGGCACCCCTGATCGCAATCCTCGATGCGGACGATTTCTTCTTCGATGGACGCTTTCGCCGGATGCTCGCGGAAGACGACTGGGAGTTTGTTGCCGACAACATCGCCTTCGTCGACGCTGATACGGCGAGCCAGGCGCCCCAGCGGCTCCAGCAATTTTCCGAAAGTCCGCTTTTCCTCGACCTGCCCACCTTTGTCGATGGCAACATTTCCAAGCGTGGCGTCCGCCGCGGCGAGATCGGCTTCCTCAAGCCGATCATGCGCCGGGCCTTCCTGGACAAGCATGGCTTGCGTTACCGCGAGGAGATGCGGCTTGGAGAGGATTACGACCTCTACATCCGCGCCCTGGCGCTCGGCGCGCGCTACAAGGTGATTCACAGCTGCGGCTACGGGGCTGTCGTGCGCGGAAATTCGCTCAGCGGCACCCACCGCACCGACGATCTTCGCCGCCTTTACGAGGCCGATCGCGCGCTCCTGACGTCATCGAGATTGACGCCAGAGGCCGCAGAAGCCGTGCGTCGGCATGAGCGGCATGTGCGCGGCAAATATGAGCTGCGGCGGTTCCTCGACATCAAGTCGCAATCAGGCCCGCTGGCAGCAATCGCCCACATCGCAACGCACCCTGCGGCGTTCCCGTCTGTCGCAGCAGGCATCCTGATGGACAAGACGGAGCGGATGCGCAATCCCGGTGGCGTCTCCGTCACCGCGCAGGGCAATGGCTTGCGATATCTTCTGAGCGCCCCGGCCAAGTAGCCGGGGCTCGACTATCTCGAGAACTTGCCGGCAGCCAGCTGCAGCGCGCTTTGAAGCAAACGGGGATCGCGCGCTGCCCAGCGTGCGAGCAACTTGAAATCGGGCTTCTTGCGGCGACGCAGAAGCCCGATCTGGCTCCAGATCGCCTGCTTTCGCGCGGTGTTCTTGTGCGCCTTGATCGTTTCGACCTCCTGCGGCCTGCCAGAGAAGCGGCTCTCCAGTTGGTCAAGCGCCATCCAGGTGATGAACTGCTGCTTGAGGAACTCCGGTGAGGCGTTGTCGACGCCGTGGAAGATGTTGATGCCTTCCCCGCGCAGCGCCCCCGGCTCTGCGCAAAGCAGCACCTGTTTCGCCGCAATGATGCAATCGCAGAAGAACAGGACATCCTCGGCCGCCAAGCGCAGGGCCGCGTCGAAACGAACCCTTTCGAACAGCGGTCGGCCGATGACCATGCAGGACATGTGCAGGAAGGCCCAGTTTTTCAGCATGACGCCGGCGAGATCCGGCACATCGAGGATCAGCGGCCTGTCCAGCAGACGCCGAGCCCCGTCTTCTCTCTCGAGCGCGGCGATACCGAAATGATAGTCGAATTCCTCGCCCCCTTCGATCGACGCCCAGTAGCAGTCGCCACCGAAAGCTTCCATCGCGTTGGCCGCATTCGCCAGATGATCGGGTGTCCAGACGTCGTCGGAGTCGAGGAAGGCAACATACCGCGTCGCTTCCGGCACATGATCGAGACCGGTATTTCTGGCTCCCCCTGGCCCAGCGTTGGGCTGAGCGATCACCGTGACGCGCGCCCTGTCCTTCTCCGACAGGCGAGCCAGGTCCGCATCGGGGGAGCGTGGTGACTGGTCGTCGACGACGATGACATCAACATCCTTGAAGCTTTGC
Organism: Rhizobium sp. LjRoot258; assembly: GCF_964254185.1. NCBI lineage: Bacteria > Pseudomonadati > Pseudomonadota > Alphaproteobacteria > Hyphomicrobiales > Rhizobiaceae > Rhizobium > Rhizobium sp. LjRoot258. The sequence continues at coordinate 2,801,127 of NZ_CAXUST020000001.1, forward strand.
GAGAAGACCGACGCCAGGGCGCGGCTAAGAATGCCGTCCTCACGCTGATAGAAGGGGATGATGATCGTGAAGGCCGCCATATACTCTCCTTGAGATACGCGAAGTGATGTTTCTACCCCAGCGCATCTAGGGGTGATTGAAAGCCAAGCAAGTCTGCTGCACTGCAAAAGGATGACGTTCATTTCGGCCGAAGTTTGTCAAAGCGGATTGGTAGATCGCACCAGAGCCGATCGTATCGAAACGAAACTGCTGCCCGGTCGCCGGTCGCAATTCGGCCACGATCGGAGCGGTTCGTCAGCCCCGCCTTGTAACAATCGTTCACCAGTCAACAAAAACTTTTGCCCTGCGTGGCGAGGGAAATAGCCAGAAATTGATGAATATCATCATGTTATGAAATACACTGCTGTCGTTGACGTTCGGGACGATTCAGGCAGGCCGACATATAGGCTTTTTCCCATACTGAGCCAGGACAGGACGACTGTTACGAAGTGGGACCCCGATCACTTTTTGCTGCACTGCCATATTTTCTTCCGTGAATCCGCCCTAACTTCGGCGTGCGGGCTCGAGTCTGCTCTGATTGAAAACGGTCGCAAGGGGAGGTGCGGCCCAAAAGGGGTGACTGATAACGTGAATGTTGATGCGAACGTATCGTCGCGGATCAATCTGATGCGCATCGTGCTCATTTCGGGCATTGTGTTCGTCCATATACCGTTCGACGCCGCCAGCAGTCCCTACGACGGGACCTACGGCGCATTTGACTGGATCCGGGTTTTCCTGACGGAGGCGCTCTTTCGCGTCGGCGTTCCCTGCCTGAGCGCGATCTCGGGCTATCTGCTGTTTCGCAGTGGACAGGAAAACTTCAGTTACAAGAAAGCCGTGCGCACGAAGGTGCAGACGGTGTTTTTGCCGTTCCTGCTTTGGAACTGCGCGTTTATCGCGGCGATCGTCCTGGCCACCAGCCTCGGGGTTGGCGAGGGCTATCTGCCCGACCCTTTGAACGCGTCCGGCCGCGATCTGATGACGCAAGTGCTGGCGGTGGAGGATTTTCCGGCCAACGTGCCCCTCTATTTCCTGCGTGATCTTTTCGTCTGCATCCTGCTTTCGCCGATCCTCGCGTGGCTGATCAGCCGCGCTCCGATTCTGACGCTGACCGCCTTGCTGGCAATCGCGCTGGTTCCGGAGCTGTCGATCTACATCGTTCTGAAGCGCTCGATCCTCTTCAGCTTCAGTCTCGGCATCTTCATTGCCCTGCAGCAGTTCGACCTCAGGGCGCTCGATCGCTTCGCCCCGATTGGCGTCTTCCTGCTGCTCGCCGCCTCGGCACTTCTGGCGACGGCGATCTTCTTCACCGGCCCTTCCCTGCCGGACTGGGTGCAATTCTTCCGCAATGCGCTGGCAATCGTCGGCGCACTCGGCTTCTGGCTGCTGTCGGCTCCTTTGATCAAGACGCAACTCGGCCAACGGCTTGCGAAAACCGGAAGCCTGAGCTTCTGGATCTTTTGCGCCCACTACCCGCTGCTCGTCTTTCTATGGATCCTGTGGGGCAAGGCGGATGTGAGCTTCTATCCACTCTTCTTCGTCCTGTCTTTCGCCCTGGTGTTTCCGTTTCTAGCCTTTTCGAACGGACTGTGTCGGAAGAATTTCCCACGCATCTACGCAATTCTGACGGGCGGCCGAACCAAGCGGTCCGCGACGCCGTCCTCGCCCCACGACGTCTCTCCCAAACTCGTTACACAGCAAAGGTGACACATGACGACCCAAATCGCCCATGCGCGAAAACTTTGTCTGAGCCTTCTGACCATCGCGGCAGCCTGCGTTTCAGCACTGCCGGCTTCGGCACAACAGACACCCGGAAAGTCCTTTGTGGACGACTTCGACAAGATCAACCGCGGCTTCTGGTACGTGTCGGACGGCTGGAACAACGGCGCCCATCAGAACTGCACCTGGTCGAAAGACCAGGTGAAGGTCGACAACGGTGCCCTGCAGCTCTCGTTCGCGGACGGAAAGTCCAAGGACCGCAACTACGTGTGTGGCGAGATCCAGACGACCAAGCGCTACAGCTACGGCACCTATGAAGCCCGCATCAAGGCCGGTACGGGCTCCGGATTGAATTCCGCTTTCTTCACCTACATCGGCCCTGCCGACAAGCAGAAGCACGACGAGATCGACTTCGAAGTCCTGGGCAAGAACACCGGCGAAGTCCAGGTGAACCAGTACGTGCAGGCCAAGGGCGATAACGAGAAGCTCGTTCCGGTCGGCAGCAAGGCCGACGAGGGCTTCAATGACTATGCCTTCATCTGGGAAAAGGATCGCCTGCGTTACTACCTGAACGGCAAGCTTGTTCAGGACGTTACCGATCCGTCGAAGATACCGTCCAACCCGCAGAAGATATTCTTCAGCCTCTGGGGTTCGGACACACTGTCGAACTGGATGGGTCGCTTCGACTACAAGAAGCCAGCCGTTCTCAGCGTCGATCGCGTCGCCTTCACCGCGCTTGGCGACAAGTGCCAGTTCCCTGAATCGATCGCATGCACGCTCAACTGACCAGCATCCCGCAGACAACAAGCGCGGCGGAAGCCGGCACACAAAAAGGAATATCGATGCTCAAGGTGCTCTATCTCGTGCATGATCTGGCAGACCCTGCCGTACGGCGGCGGGTGCTGATGCTGCGCGAGGGGGGCGCCGACGTCGTGCTGGCCGGTTTTCGCCGCGGAGAGAACCGGCTTGCCGAAGTGCATGGGGTCAGGCCGATCGAACTCGGCCGCACGACCGATGCCAGGTTTGCGCAGCGCATGTGCGCCGTGGCAAAGGCCGTGACCGGTCTCAAGGCTCTGTTGAAGAACGTGGAGAAGCCCGACCTCATCATCGGACGCAATCTGGAAGCGCTGGCCGTCGCGCATAGGGCAAGCGCCCTCTTCGGTGGCAGCGTTCCTGTTGTGTACGAATGCTTGGACATCCATCGCCTTCTGCTGCGCGACGATCTGGTGGGGATTGCGATCCGGCGTGCCGAGGCGCATTTCGGCAAGGATGCGAAGCTGATCCTGACGAGCTCTCCGGCCTTCATAGAGAACTATTTCAGTCCCCGATCCGGCATCAAAGCGGAGACGATTCTGATCGAAAACAAGGTGATTGCCCTCGACGAGGCAGCCATCGAGCGGGCACTAAGCCGCCCGCTGAAGCAACCCGGAGAGCCGTGGAAGATTGGCTGGTTCGGCGCACTTCGTTGCCGCAAGTCGCTCGGCCTGCTTGCCGATTTCTCGCGCCGCATGGAAGGCAGGGTCGAGATCGTCCTGCGCGGCCGTCCCGCCTACTCCGAATTCGAGGATTTCGACGCCTTCGTGCGCGACGAGCCTTACCTTCGTTTCGAAGGCGCCTATCGCAACCCGGAAGATTTGCGGGCGATCTACGACGAGGTCCATTTCTCCTGGGCCATTGATTTCTTCGAGGAGGGCCTCAATTCGAGCTGGCTCCTGCCAAACCGGCTCTATGAGGGCTGCCTCTACGGCGCTGTCCCGATCGCGCTGCAAGGCACGCAGACGGCACGCTTCCTTGAGACCCGCGACATCGGCCTTGCGCTTGCGGAAGCGAGCGTTTCGCAGCTCGAGCACCTGTTCGAAAGCATGACCGGCGATCGTTACCGCGCGTTGAGCGAGGCCGTCGCCGCCAAGGATCGCAAGACCTGGCTTGCCGACCGCAGCGATTGCGCTGCGCTCGTCGCAAACCTTTCCCGCCTTGTTCCGACAGCCGCAGAGAGGGGCGGCGCCGGGGCAACTGTTCCCACAAGCGTATCTCCAGAAGGGTGGACACCCATGAAGCCTGATGCCGGTGCCAGCGTCTCCAGTCTCATCATCATTCCCTGCCTGAACGAAGAAAAGCACATCGAGGCTCTGCTCGCCAAATTGAGCCTCGAGCTCGATCACATGAATGCCCGGATCGTTGTCGCCGACGGCGGCAGTACGGACGCGACACGCGAAATCGTCGCTCGCATCAGCGCCGCCGATCCGCGCGTCGTGCTGCTGCACAATCCGCGGCGGATCCAGAGCGCGGCGATCAATCTCGCTGTCCAGACCTTTGGCCGTGACTACGACTACCTGATCCGCATCGACGCGCACGGCGACTACCCAGCCGACTACTGCCGTAGCCTTGTGCAGGAGGCCGTGCTGACCCAGGCGGACTCCGTCGTGGTCGCAATGGAAACCGTCGGCTTCGGCGTCTTCCAGAAGGCAACGGCCTTTGCTCAGAACTCCAAGCTCGGGAACGGCGGCTCCAAGCATCGCGAAGGCGCAAAGGGTCATTGGACCAATCACGGCCACCACGCACTGATGCGCATCGCGGCCTTCGATGCCGTGGGCGGCTATGACGAGACCTTCAGCCACAACGAGGATGCCGAACTCGACTACCGCCTGAAGCAGGGCGGCTTCGGTATCTGGATGACCGACAAGACCCGGATGACCTACTATCCGCGCTCGACCATCTCGACGTTGTTTCGCCAATACCTCGGTTATGGTCGGGGTCGGGCAAAGAACATTCTCAAGCACGGCAGCATGCCCAATCTTCGGCAGATGCTTCCGCTGCTCGTCGTGCCTGTCTTCATCGGCGCGTTTCTCGCCGTTCTGAACTGGGCGGCCGTCATCCCGTTCAGCCTCTGGGCTGTCGCGTGCGTCGGTTACGGCTTCTGGATGGCCATCGGCCACAGGAACCCGTACGGCCCGCTCGCTGCTGTTTCGGCAATGGTGATGCACTTCGCCTGGTCAGCCGGTTTCTGGATGGAGCTTCTGAGCTTCCGCGGCAGAAAGGTCTCCTCATGAACGATGCGAAACCCATGTTGATCGATATTGGCGTTTGCACCTACCGCCGCGCTTCGCTTGACGAAGCGCTGCTTTCGCTTGCGGTCCTCGCCGTGCCGGAAGGGGCAAAGCTGCGGATCATCGTGGCCGACAACGACAAGGTTCCGAGTGCGAGGGAACGGATCGATGCGCTTCGCCCGACCATTCCGCATGAGATTGCCTATGTGCACTGCCCGGCATCGAACATCTCTATTGCCCGCAACGCATGCCTGGACAATGCGACCGGCGACTTCCTGGCCTTCATCGACGACGATGAGGACGCCAGCGAGGAGTGGCTGGTGGAATTGCTTGCCGCGGCCAGGAAGACCAAGGCGGATGCCGTGCTTGGCCCTGTCCGCAGCGTCTATTCCTCCACGGCGCCGAGTTGGATGCGCGAGGGTGACTTCCACTCGACCCTGCCCGTCTGGGTCGGCGGCGAAATCCGCACCGGTTACACCTGCAACGTCCTCCTTCGCCTTGATTCGCCTCATGTGGCCGGGCGTCGCTTCAACCTGGCGCTTGGACGCACCGGTGGCGAGGACACCGAATTTTTCAGCCACATGCATGCCGATGGCGGCGGGATCGCCTTTGCGCCCGAGGCTTATGTCTATGAACCGGTAACCGAAAGCCGCGCTGGCTTGTCCTGGCTTGCCAAGCGCCGCTTCCGCTTCGGTCAGACACATGGGCGGCTGCTCCAGGAGAAGAACATCGGCTTGCAGCGGCTAAAGCAGATCGGCCTTGCCGTCGTCAAGGCAGTCTTCTGCTATGGCGCGGCGCTTGCTTGCATCTTTTCCCCGATTCCTCGGTATCGCTACGCCCTTCGCGGCCTCATGCATACCGGGGTCGTCAGCGGTCTGTTGGGCGTTCGTGAAATCCGTCAGTATGGAACGGCGGAGGCCGCATGACGCAAACCCAGCCCGATGTCAGCTTCATCGTCGCCGCGTACAATGCGGCGGGGACGCTCGCCAAGGCGATCGATAGCGCGCTTGCACAAAGGGGTGTTTCGGTCGAGGTGATCGTCGCCGATGACTGCTCGACGGACGAGACGAGAACCATTGCGGAAAGCTACGCCGACAGAAACGTGAAGCTGCTGGCGCTTGCCCGCAACGGCGGGCCTGCGGCAGCGCGCAATGCGGCCCTGTCGGCCGCGACCGGCCGCTGGCTTGCCGTGCTCGATTCCGACGACACCGTCGAACCGGACCGACTAGGGCGCATGATCGGTCGCGCCGAGAAGGCTGATGCTCAGATCGCCGTCGACAATCTCCGCGTCATTCGCGCCGACGGCACGCCGCCGGAGATCATGTTTACCGAGCAATCGCTGGCGCAGACGCCCGAGTTGACGCTTCCCGTATTCATACAATCGAATGCCCTGTTTCAGACAACGCATAACTTTGGTTATCTCAAGCCAATCTTTCAGCATGCTTTCATCGAACGACATGGGCTTCGTTTCAACGAAGCCCTGAAAGTCGGCGAGGATTATCTGTTCCTCGCCTCGGCCATGGCGCTTGGTGGGCGCTGCGTGATCGAGCCCATCGCCGGCTACGATTATCAGATCCGTGAGGGATCGATTTCACGCGTTCTTGCCCTTCATCACATCGACGCCATGATCGAGGGCGATAAGACCTTCCTTCGAGATCACACGCTGGATGCGGAGGCGGCAGCCGCACAGGAGTTTCGCGAACGAAGCCTCCGCCGAGGTCGCGCCTTCCTCATCCTCGTACAGAACATCAAAGACCGGTCGATCTGCGGAGCGATCAAGACGGCCTGGAGCAATCCGTCGGCGGTGGCGCATCTCAGGATGCCGATCGCCATTCGGATCCATCGCGCGCTCGCGCCGCTTCGCCAACTGATAAGCCCGCGGACCGACCTCACAGCCATCGATGGCGTGACCCGCTCCCGCAAAGGATAGAGCCATGAACCAACGGAACCTGACCTTGCACAGTTCTCTGCCCAAAGCGGCCGACGATTCCGATTCATTCATCGACATCGATCGCCTGATCGCCATTGTCATTCGCCGCGCCGGGTCGGTGGCGCTTTGCGTTGCTGCGACAGTGACGCTCGCCGTTGTCTATCTGCTCTTTGCCACAGCGCAGTACACGTCGATGACGCAGATCCTGCTCGACGACGATATTGCGAAATACGCGCAGGATCCGACGCCGGCGGCCAGCGCACAGCAGGTCGACATGCAGATCGCCAGCGCCGTCGAAATCCTGAAGTCGAACGAGCTCGCGCTTCGCGTGGTCGATGCCGAGAAGCTTCAGGATAACGACACAATCCTCGATCCTCCGCAGTCGCCCGCCGCGCTGATCAAGTCCGGGATGAAGCTGATTGTGAGCGTATTGGCACCTGGAGGGCCGCCGGCTACGGAAGACGATGCTCGCAACGCCCGCCGTCAGAAGGCGGCCGCTTTGCTGCAGGACGCGGTGGCCGTATCGCGCGTCAACCGCAGCTCTGTTCTGGCGGTTTCCTTCCGTTCGACCGACAAGCTCCTCGCCGCGCGGATCACGAAGGCTTACGCGAACGCTTATCTGAACGATCAGTTGAATGCCAACTTCGACGCGACGGAAAGCGCCTCGGTCTGGCTGCAGCAGCGTCTCGCCGATCTTCGCGAGCGGTCGCAGCAGGCAGCTCTCGATGTGGCGAAGTTCAAGACCGAGAACGGGCTGACATCGGCCAATGGTGAGCTGATGTCCGAACAGCAGCTTGCCGACCTCAACAAGCAGCTGATCGTCGCCCAGGCAGACAGTGCCAGCGCTTCGGCCCGCTACAACCAATTCAAGTCGATCGTTGATCTTGGCCCCGACAGCGCCGTCAACAACGCGGCAATCTCGTCCGGCCAGACGGACAATACGGTGATCCAGGATCTGCGCACCCGTTACATCTCGGTGAACAAGCGCGAACAGGAGGTCACGACAAACTTCGGCGAAGACCACCCGCAAGCCGTCGCTCTGCGTGCCGAAAAGCAGGACCTGACCCGCCAGATCTATCAGGAACTCCAGCAGTTGACGTCCAGTTACCGCAACGAGTTCGAAGTCGCCCGCTCCCGGGAAGCCTCGCTCCGCCAGAACATCGAACACCTGACAGGCAAGAATTCGGAAGCCGACAGGTCGATCGTCCAGCTCGGCGATCTCGAGCAACGGGCAACTGCCTTGAAGACACTCTACGAATCCTACCTCGGCAAGTACGAGGAGGCCTCGCAGCAGCAGTCCTTCCCCATTGCCAAGGCTCGCGTGATCTCTGAGGCAGGTGTGCCGGTCTCGCCGTCCAGCCCGAAAAAGACCATGACGCTTGGCCTTGCCATCGTTCTCGGCCTGATGGCCGGCGGCGCGCTCGCTGCATTCCAGGAATTCCGTGAACGTTTCTTCCGCGTCGAGGGCGACGTCAGGACGATCCTTGGCCTTAAATTCCTCGGCTATTTGCCGCTGATCGGCAAGGCGCCGCGGGAGGGCAAGCTCTTCCGGCCCCGCGCCAATCCGGCGCTGGACCCTGCCGAAGCGGCAGCCGATTCCGGCGCGACCTTCGAACGCATCATGCGTGTTGTCCTCGAAGCACCGCGCTCGATCTTCGCCGAAACCCTGCGCAATGCGAAGCTTGCGAGCGACGTCATGTTCCAGGGCAAATCCGACCGCGTTATCGGCGTCGTCTCGGCGATGCCGGGAGAAGGCAAGTCGACCACGGCGGCCAACTTCGCGGCGCTTCTTGCCTCCAGCGGCAAGCGCACGCTGCTCATCGATGCCGACCTTCGCAATCCAGGCCTGACGCGCATGCTGCGGACACCGCCACAGCAGGGGCTCGTCGAGGCGGTTCTTGGTGAGGTTCCGTGGGCAAGTGCCGTCAAGGTCGATCCGGTGACGAAGCTGGCAATCCTCCCGGTTCTGCCGAACGATCACCTCATGCACACCAGCGAGTTGCTCGCTTCGCAGGGCATGTTCAACCTCATGGAAAATGCACGCAAGATGTTCGACTACATCGTCGTCGACCTTGCCCCGCTCGGCCCCGTCATCGACGCCAAGGCATTTGCCCCGCAGGTCGACGGCTTCCTGTTTGTGACCGAATGGGGCTCGACGCCGACATCCGTCGTGCGTGACCTTCTGAATGCCGAGCCGCAGATCAAGTCCAAGATTCTCGGCGTGATCCTCAACAAGACCGACATGACCGAGCTCGGCAAGTTCACCAACTTCGGCGGCACGGAACGCTACCGCCATAAATATGTGAGCTACTACACGGAAGAGACGCCGAAGAAGCGGGAGCCAGCAAAAGCCGGTGCCTGATCATGTCTGGAAGAGATGCACACGCCCCTTCCACAGCCTGGCAACCGTGAGTTTGCCACTGTGGAAGGCGCCAGTGTCGAGGTTCAGCCTCTTCGGCAGGACCTCAGGCTCCTCGTTCGGCGTATGGCCGTGGACGATTACCTTCGGCAGCGGTCGGCGGCTCTCGAAAAAGCGATGACGGATGAAGACAAGATCCTCGTCACTTTGCGCGTCGATCGGCAGCATCGGATCAATACCGGCGTGCACGAAGAGCACGCTCGGCGTATCGACGAAAATCGGCAGGGAGCGCAGGAAATCCACATGCGGCTTCGGTATTGATTGCCTGATGAAGCTATCAAGCTTTGCTGCGGTCGAGAAAACCAGCGGCAACTGCTCTGCGTCGAGGCCATAGGAGCGCAGCAGCGCATCCGACCCCATTCGCATCCAATCCGAAAAGGAAACCAGACCGTCGAGATAGTCGAGCATCGTAATCTCATGGTTCCCGGTCAGGCAGATGCGGTCGAAATTCTCGGGAGGAGGCGCCATCAGGTGGGAGATGACCTGTGCTGATGACGGCCCGCGATCGATGTAGTCGCCGAGCGTGATGATGAGCTTGCGCCCTGGAATGGCTGCGGCATCGTCGATGATTGCCTGCTCTGCCTTCTGCAGCAAGTCATGCCTGCCATGAATGTCACCGATGGCGTAGATCGGAATGTCGCCGGGATCCAGTTTCAGCCGCTCACGGACCGTCGAAGGCATGTTGAACCTCTCATTGCGGGCATCGAAGCGTCGCTACGCTTCGCATTGGTGCAATCAAGCGACAATAAAATCCAATCGCTCGTGCATTCGTAGAAAAACGCGCCTTATCATTGCACCCGCGATCCATCAATCCTAGAGGCCCAACTGATTGGAGGAGCAATGGGAACCGTATCGCGGTTTGCCGACCGGGCAAGACCAGCCGCGCACCGCATCGAAAGCGAGGAAGAGGCGATCGCCACTGCGCGCCGGCTTGCTGCGGACTTCGCGCTGCAGGCAAGCGAGCGTGACATCAACCGGGTCTTTCCTCGCGCGGAGCTCGACGCCCTTTTCCAGTCAGGACTGACAGCGGTGACGGTTCCACCAGAGAATGAGGGGCTGGATGTCGCCAATGCGCTCCTCGGCGAGATTGTCGCCATCATCGCGGAAGGCGATTCTTCGATCGGGGAATGCCTCGAGCATCACTTCACCGTGCTGGAAGAGCTCAGGAATGAACCGAACGAAGAGCGAAGGGCCCTCCTCTTCGTTCGCGCCCTTGCCGGCGATCATTTCGTGGCAGCAACCTTTGCTGAAGGGGCCGCGGCGGTCCCCTCTGGCCTCGGCTATCAATTGAGCGGCCGAAGCTTGCGCGTACCCGGCATCCTGTTTGCCGATTGGATCGTCGCTGACGCGATCGACACGCAGGGGCAAGCGGTTCGCTTCCACCTGCCTTGCGAAACCGCGGGGCTGCAGATCATCGATGACTGGGATGGTTTCGGGCAAAGGACGAACGGCGCCGGATCCGCGGTTGCCAATGGCGTCATCGGAAACGGCGAAGCAGCGGTGGATGATCGCCAGCAGCGTCACACGACCAGTTCGGCCCTGGCCGCCCTCCTCCATGCGGGGACGGACCTCGGCATCGCGCGAGCCGCCCTCGCCAGTCTTCGGGAAGCGCCGCGTTCGGCCGGGGTTGGAAAACTTGCACTTTCCGTGCAGGCCACGGCTGCGCTCCTGGAAAGCGCCGGCGGCAAATTGGACTTTGCGCAGGTCAGCCCCTCGACAGCCCGGACCGAAGCTGCCTTCTTCTCCGCGTCAGCCGCCAGCATCACCGCAAGCAGGACGGCGCTCGGTGTCGCCAACGCACTGTTCGAGCTGTCCGGCAACGGTGCGACAAGCATCGGCCGGAATCTCGATCGGCATTGGAGAAACGCACGAATCCGCGCAAATGATGCGGCCGATGACGATCTCTACCGGACGGCGGCTGCGCATTATTTCGGCGACGGCTGACGCCTCAATTGGCAACCGAAATGGCGACTTCCTCGTCGGCATCGTCCAGCTTGGTGCCGGATGCGACGAATTGCTCGAGCGTCATGTTGTCGAGAATATCGGCGATCGCGTCCCGGACCTCGGTCATGGAGCGCCGCACCTGACAGTTTTCGGGATCGGAACAGTCGTCGCAGGCTTCGAAAGCCGTGCGGCTGGCACATCGAATAGGTGCCAAGGGGCCGTCGAGTGTGCGGATAACATGACCGATGCGGATTTCGGAGGCCGGGCGCGACAGCGAGTAGCCGCCGCCCGGGCCTTTCTTCGATCGAAGAATGCCGACATTTCGCAATTCCAGAAGAATCGTATCGAGGAATTTCTTCGGAATGTTGTTGCGCGAGGCAACGTCGTTGATGAAGGCGGTTTCACCGGGCGCGAGCCGCGCCAAGTCAACCAGCGCCTTCAACCCATACTTTCCCTTTTTCGTCAGCATTTTCTGTTGCCTTACGCCCCCGGTACTCCGTCCCCATTATTCAGCAAATAACGCCAAAACCGTGAACACACAAGAAATAGCTATTATTTATATAGTTTATATTCGACTTCGGCTTGCTCATCGGACACCTCGGCGCTTGCGCCCGACTTCACCGCACAATAGTCTTTCTTGGTTTCAAGCAACCGTTGAAAATCCGATGGAAACGCTGACAAATCTGGAGTCCTTTGTCCGCAGCGCCGAACTCGGTGGATTTTCGGCTGCAGCGCGCCGGCTTTCCGTCACGCCCGCAGCCGTCAGTCGCAATGTCGCGACCCTCGAGGCCAATCTCGGTGTACGCCTGTTTCAGCGCAGTACGCGCAGGCTCACGCTGACCGAGGCGGGCGAACGCTTCTTCGCCGCCATCCGCGATGATCTGCAAAACCTGCAGAGTGCCATTGCCGCCGTGGCGACCGATCAAGGCGAACCGTCCGGTGTCCTCAAGGTCAGCATGAGCCCGGCCTTTGGCACCGGCTACGTCCTGCCGTTGCTGCCGGATTTCCTGAAACGCTATCCGCTTGTGAAGCCGGAATGGATGTTCGACAACCGCCAGGTCGATCTCATTTCCGAAGGCTATGATGCCGCAATCGGCGGCGGCTTCGAACGAACGCCCGGTGTCATCGCCCGAACGCTTGCCCCCGCTCATCTCGTTGCTGTCGCCTCCCCTGCATACATGAAGGGTCGCGTTGCGCCATTCGATCCGGCCGGGCTTTCCATGCTCGACGGCATCGTTATGCGGTCCAGCCGAACCGGCCGTGTCCGTCAATGGGCGATGAGCAACGTCGCCGGCGATGAGATGCCTGCAGCGTTGTCGGAAAAGATCGTTGTCAACGATCCCGTGGCCATGTGTCAGCTCGCCCGCCTCGGCCTCGGCGTCGCGATGATTGCAACCGCAGATGCCCTGCCCTACCTCGAACGTGGCGAACTCGTCCGTCTCGTTGCGAACTGGTATGCCGATGCCGGGCCGATTTCGCTCTACTACGCAAATCGAACATTGCTGCCGGCAAAGACCCGCGCCTTCATCGACTTCATCACCGCTCGCTTCCAGAAGGAGCGTTTGGCCGAGCGCTTTTCCGGGAGGCTTGGCTAGGTTCATGCCTCCGGCAGGCGAAAAAGCTCCACCGTCTCCGAGAACCCCTTGAGTGCGTGCCAGCCGGCCGAGACGGCTTCGGCCTGCGCCTCTTTCCGGAACGCGTCGGACATCAGGAGCGCAACGCGAAGATCTCCGCACGCTGTCTGGATGCGGCTGACGAGATTCACGTCGGGGCCGATCAACGTGAAATCGAGGCGACGGCCGGAACCGATATTGCCGTAGCTGACCTCGCCATGGTGCAGGGCAATGCCGACGTTGACGGCAATCTCGCCGAACTGGAACCGATCGATCTCTCGCAGAATGTCCCTGGCGGCGATCAATGCCGACGCGCTGCTGCGGCCCGCATCATATCCGGGAAAGAACGCAAGAACGGCATCGCCCATGAATTTCAGAACTTCGCCACCCTCGCGCGTGATGGCAGGAATGACCTTGTCGAAATAGGCATTCAGCAACTCGAGCACGCTGCTGCTGGGGAGCCGGTTCGATATCTCGGTGAAGCCACGCAGATCGCACAGCAGCAGCGCTGCCTCAATAGATTCGATTTCGCCCTGCCGAATCTGCCCGGCAAGGATGCGCTGTGCCGTCAGCGGCCCGACATAGGTATCGAGCAGACTGAGTTCGACCTGCCGCATCACCCGCAACTCGCAGGTGTTGCGCAAGGCCGGCAGAATGCGTTTGAGAACCTGGATTTCGGCGGGCGTGAAGCCGCCCGCCCGCCGGGTGCCGAAGGCTGCCGCACTGACCGGCCCATCGGCATTGCAAAGGGGCGAAATCATCAATTGCACGAGCCCACGACCTGCAAATATATCGATGTCCTGCCAGCGTCCATGCGGGCTGTCGCCTGGTCCGACAACAAGCGGTTCGCGGCTATCCATGACCTTGCGCAGCGGGCTATTGGCAAAGATCTGGCGCGCGCCGTGCTCGCGATCGTGAATCTCGACAGGGTCGCCTGGGGCCCAAGCAAGCGTTCGGCCGATAAGCTCCGGATGAAGCGTCATAAGGTGAAGCGTCAAGCGATCGATCGGCAGACCAAGCGCCCGTAGGCGGCGCCCAAGAGTGGAGATCAGGCCGGGCTCATCGAGGGCGTGGCATTCATCGCCAGAGAGCCACTCGATCAACGAAAGCATAGAGTTGGTGGAGCTCGCTGCGCGGTCGACCTTTATCAACCGAGTGTCGGGCTCTTCTATTTGGACGATGCGGTTCATGGCATTTCTCCCTGGAAACGGTCGGAGGCGCTAGTGAGCGCCGCCCCCGGACAAATGGCCCGGCTTCTTCAAGAGAAGCGTTGCAAGCAATGCGACGAGCAGAGCAACGCCAAGCAGGAAGAACGTGTCGCTGAAGGCCATGATGTTGGCCTGCTTGCGCAGCTTGAGTGCGATAGCGACGACGGCCTTGTGCGTGGCAACGGCCTGATCGCTGACACCGTGGCTCATGAAGTAGGCGGAAAGCTTTGCGACACGATCGCGCGTTGCTTCCTCAAAAACGCTGACAGAGTTGGTCAGGATGTTCGAATGAAACTGCTCCCGCTTCGTCAGGAAGGTCTGCAAGCCGGCGATTCCGACGGCGCCCCCAAGGTTGCGCATCATGTTGAAGAGCGCGGACGCGGAACCTGCATTCTCCTGTTCGATGCCTGCAGTGGCGATGGCAGACAGTGGCGTGAAAACAAGGGCCTGACCGACAGCGCGCACGATGTTCGGCCAGAACAGCTGATCGCTCGCATAGTCGCCGGTCATGTGAACGTTCATGAAGTTGGAAGCGGCAAACAGCGCGAAACCGACGACGATCAGCAGACGGACGTCAAAGCGTTTCATCAGACGCGGCACCAGCGGGATCAACACTAGCTGCGGAATGCCGGTCCAGGCGAGCACCATGCCGATCTGTTCCGAATTGTATCCCTGGATGCGCGTCAGGTAGATCGGCAGGACGAAGACCGAGCCGTAGAGCGCGATGCCCAGCAGAAAGTTGGCGACAAATCCGAAACCGAAATTGCGGCGCAGCAGCAGGCGCAGGTTGAGCAGCGGATACGCGGTCCGCAGCTCGATGATCAGGAAGAGCGTCAAGGAGACAGCGGCGATGATCGACAGCCGGACGATGAAATCCGATCCGAACCAATCCTCCTTGTTGCCTTCCTCCAGCACCGTCTGCAGGGCGGCAAGACCGATTGCCATGGTGATGATGCCGGGCCAGTCACCTTTGGCCAAGAGACCGAGGTTCATCGGCGAACGATCGAGTGAAGCCCACAGCATGCCAACCATCAGGGCTCCCGGAACCAGGTTGACGTAGAAGATGTATTCCCAACCCCAATTCTCGGTGAGATAGCCGCCAATCGTCGGGCCGATGGCCGGCGCGAAGGTGGCCGAAAGTGCGAAGAGGGCAAGCCCGACCGGCTGCTTTGCCTTCGGCAACAGCGTGATGATGATCGTAAATGCCATCGGGATCAGCACGCCACCGGAAAAGCCCTGGATGGCACGCAGGATGATCATCTGCTGAAGGTTCGCGGCAAAGGCGCAGGCGACGGAGAAGATGAGAAACAGGATGGCATTGGCAAGCAGATAGCTGCGAAGCGAGAAAACACGGGCCAGCCAGGCGCTGAGCGGGATGACGACGATCTCGGCAATCAGATATGAGGTCGAAATCCAGCCACCATCATCCGTTCCGGCACCAATCGCCCCTTGAATGTCGGCCAAGGAAGCGTTGACGATCTGGATGTTGAGAACTGCCATGAAGGCGCCAAGCGTCGATCCGATAACGGCGCTCCACATTTTCAGCGGGCTCATCGCTGCAGGCTTAGAGGCCGCGGCGAGCGCAGGGCGCAGGCTCGAATTGTTGGTGGCGATCTGAAGGGTAGCCATGACGTTTCTCCTTCCGGGTTCTGCGGAAAACAATCTCATGACGGGGCGTGGCTGATAATTCGGGAAAGGAGGGAAGGATCATCCAGTCAGGCTGGATAATCCTGCGATGACCTACCTGGCAGTGGCTTTGGTATCGATTTCTGGTTCGACGGACATTCCGGCGCGAAGCAAACCACTCATTCCCTCATCGTCGATGACGATCTTCACCGGGATGCGCTGAACGATCTTGGTGAAATTGCCGGTCGCATTGTCAGGAGGCAGCAGCGAGAATTCCAGTCCGCTCGCCGGCGAGATGCTGTCGACATGGCCTTTGATTTCCGCATCGGGGAAACTGTCAACCTTGACTTCGACCGGCTGGCCGGCACGAACGTCGGTAAGCTGTGTTTCCTTGAAGTTGGCGACGACATAGACGGAATGCAGTGGCACGACCGCCATCAGTTGCGTACCCGAGGTTACAAACTGTCCGACGCGAATGGTGCGGGCGCCTATGGTGCCGTCAACCGGAGCGATGATCTGGGTGTAGGAGAGATTGAGCTCCGCCTGATGCTGGGCGGCGGCGGCACGGTCGCGTTGGGCGGCTGCCTGGTCGCGCTCAGTCTGAAGCACCGGAATCTTCTTGTCCGCGGCAACCAGCGCAGCCTGGTCTCGCTCAAGCGCCGCCTGCGCCTGGTCGCGAAGCGACTGGCTCTGTTCGGCCCGCGATTGGCTGCCGGCGCCGTTGGTGATCAGTCGCTGCGAGCGGGCCGCATCGGAACGGGCAAAATCCAGGTTCGCCTGCGATGCATCGATCGTCGCCTTCGCCTGGCCGATGATCGATTGCTGCAGGTCGATCTGCGCATCGAGGTTCGTGATCGCTGCTGCGGCAGCCTTGACGTCGGCCTTGGCTTGGGACAGCGCGGCCTGATGGTCGCGATCGTCGATCTTGGCGAGCACCTGGCCAGCCTTCACCGCATCATTGTCGTTGACAAGAACGTCGGCGACGTAACCGGAAACCTTCGGCGCAACCGTCGTGTAGTCAGCCTTCACATAGGCATCGTCTGTGGATTCGATGAAGCGGCCTACCGTCCAATAGTGATGACCATAGTCGACCGCAAAGGCGACACCGGCAAGAAGCGCTGCCGCAATGATCGTCCGTTTGATGATCCTGCGGCCGGTCTTGCCTTTGGCTTCGACAGCGGACGAGACGTGTGCGGGCGGTGCAGCCGGGACTTCGGCGACCTTTGCGACCGCGGCTTCCCCGGCCACCTCGAAAGCTTCCTTGCGGGGTAGTTCGACCATTGTCCTTCTCCTGTGACTTGCCTCGCCACGCGAGGTCAAATTCGATGAGATGGACAATGCGCCGTCACGTGCGTTCTGATAATCTGCTCCGATCGGGAAGGATCATCAACTCAGAGCGGATAATCGGAGAACCCAATGGACCGGCTGACAAGCCTCACAGTCTTTGGTCGCGTGGTGGAGTGCGGCGGCTTCTCTGCAGCCGCACGCCGTCTCAACATGTCGGTGACGATGGTCGGCAACCACGTACAGTCCCTCGAGGACAGGCTGGGGGTCAGGCTACTCAACCGCACAACACGCAAGGTCAGCCTCACGGAAACCGGCAAATATTACTACGAACGGTCGGCCCAGATCCTGGCCGATCTCGAGGAAGCCGACAGTACCGCCGGAGCGATGAGCTCGACGCCGCGTGGCACCCTCAAGGTCTATACCAGCACCGCCATCGTCCGCTTCCTTCTGCCGGTGGTCAGCGAGTATCTCGAGCTCTACCCGTCGATCACCCTCGATATGAATATTGGTGAACGGATGATCGATATGGTCGAGGAGGGTTATGATCTCGTGATCCGCACCATACCGCCGCCGGACTCGAGCCTTGTCGCCCGGAAGCTGACGCCTTGGCGGCACATCCTTGTGTGTTCGCCAAGCTATCTTGAGAGCCATCCGATACCGCAGGTGCCGGCGGATTTGGCCAACCACAACTGCCTTCAGTACACCTACTACCCCTATGGAGACGAATGGCGCTTTGAAGGCACCGATGGCGCCCAGGCGAGCGTGAAGATCGGTGGCAACGTCGTGTCGAACAGCGCCGAGACGCTACGGCACCTGACGACGACGGGCCAGGGCATCTTTCTGGCGCCGAGTTTCGTTGTGTTCGACGACATCGCGTCGGGAAGGCTCGTCCGGATGATGCCCGACTATCGCGCCGTCGAGTTCAGCATCAACGCCGTCTATCCGAACCGCAGTCACTTGCCGACGAAAGTGCGCCTGTTCATCGACCTGCTCGCAGAGCGCTTTGCGGAGCACCGGAAATGGATGACGTAGTCAGTTGGTGTTTTGCGTTGGCGGCGGCACGGTATTGGGGCTGCTGGCTCGTGCCGGCGCCTTTGGCGCGGGATCGGTGCCGCCGCCTGTCCAGACACTGAATGCCAAGGCGACCATCGCCGCCACGAAGACCACGGCACCAAACAATGCCCAGGCTGAAAGGCTTCGCCCTTCCCTTGACAGCGCCTTTTCCTGCGCTTCGTAGGCCGTGTGCCGATCGGTAGAGTGATCGTCCGGCCTGTTGTCATTGGCAGTCATCGTTGCACCTTTGGCAACGAAACGCGACCGCTGTCGGCAAGTTCCGGGAGATCACAGCAGCGGATCGCGACCCTGGGCGGCACTGAGGTTCAGTTCGCGGGCAATGTCCTCCGCATCTCTCTTCGTGAGACCGACGAAGTCCCTGCCGTCCGTTGCCGCAGGCAGGGACGTCAAGGTGTCGACGATTGTCCACCCTCCACGCGGCTCCTGACGGATCTCGTAGCGGGGGAGATCTTCGAATGGACAAGGTTCATCGTCCATGTGCTACCGCCAACTGTCATTCACATAATGGTATCTGCGGCGGCCGACAGCTTTTGCAAGGCACTATCGACAGCCCTAGGCTTTTGCATCAGGGACATTTGACTTCAACTCCTTCAGCCATATCCGCGCGTTGCCGTCGGATGGCGCGCGCCAATCGCCACGCGGAGACAGCGAACCGCCCGACGTCACTTTCGGGCCGTTCGGCGATGCCGACCGCTTGAACTGGCTGATCGTAAAGAACCGGAACAGGAAAACCTCCATCCAGTGCTTGATGACGGGCAGATCGAAACTGCGGCGCTTGTCGGCGGGGAAATGCGGCGGCCAGACGCCCGCCCCGGCATCCCGCCAGGCATTGTAGGCAAGGAAGGCGATTTTCGAAGGGCGAAGGCCAAAACGCGTCGTGTAATAGAGGGCGAAGTCGTGCAGATCATATGGCCCGATCTTGTCCTCCGTGCTCTGCATGACGCCGTTCTCATCGGCGGGAACCAGTTCGGGCGAAATCAGCGTGCCAAGAATGCTCTCCAATGTCGCATTCGCTTCCGCATCGAAATCACCGGAGCGGATCACCCACCGGATCAGATGCTGGATCAGGGTCTTCGGCACCGATGCATTGACGTTGTAGTGGCTCATCTGGTCGCCGACGCCGTAGGTCGACCAACCGAGACCAATTTCCGACAGGTCTCCGGTACCAAGCACCAGTGCGTTGCGCTGGTTTGCGGCTCGGAACAGGAAGTCCGTGCGCAGACCAGCCTGGACGTTTTCGAAGGTCGTATCGTAGACCGGCTTGCCGCTGCCGAAGGGATGCTTCAGATCCTTGAGCAACTGCAGGGCCAGTGGCCTGATGTCCACTTCCTCCGCCGTCACGCCCATGCTCCGCATCAGCGCCCAGGCGTTCGACTTGGTGGCGTCGCCCGTCGCGAATCCCGGCATGGTGAAGCAGAGAATGTCCGAACGCGGCCAGCCGAGCTGGTCGAAGGCGCGTGCCGCGACGAGCAGTGCATGGGTGGAATCGAGACCACCCGAAATGCCGATGCAAAGCCGCTTGATGCCGGTCGAGCGCAGCCGCTTCATCAGCCCCTGCACCTGGATGTTGAACGTTTCGTAGCAATCCTGATCGAGGCGACTTTCATCAGCCGGCACGAAGGGGAAGCGCGCAACATCGCGCTTCAGGCCTATGTCGCCCTTCGGCTTCTTGAACTGGAACGTTACGCGCCGGAATTCGTGCCCCGCCGTAAGGTTGAGCGTGGCCGCATCATTGAACGTGCCGGTTCGTAACCGCTCGAGCCGCAGCCTCTCGACGTCGATATCTGCCACGCACATCTGCGATGTCGTCGGGAAACGATCGGTTTCGGCAAGCAGACTGCCGAGCTCGTAGATGCAAGCCTGACCGTCCCATGCGAGATCCGTCGTCGATTCGCCCGGGCCGGCGGCCGAGTAGACATAGGCCGACAGGCTACGCGCCGACTGTGCCGAGCACAGAAGCTTACGGGTGTCGGCCTTTCCGACCGTTATGTTGCTTGCCGAAAGGTTGGCGAGGATCAGTGCACCCGCCAGAGCACCGAAATCGCTCGGCGCCGCCGGCGCCCAGAGATCTTCGCAGATCTCGATGTGACAAACGAAATCTTCCATATCTTCGGCTGCGAAGATGAGGTCTGTGCCGAACGGCACTGTCTCGCCGGCGACACGAATGCTTTCGCCGCGCACGCCTCGCCCGGACGCGAACCAGCGTTTCTCGTAGAACTCGCGATAGTTCGGGAGATGCATCTTCGGAACGACGCCGAGGATGCGACCCGCGTGAATGGCGACAGCGCAATTGTAGAGCCGCCCGCCGTTCTGCAGCGGCGCGCCGACAAGAAGAACCGGTGTGAGATCGCGGCTTGCCCGGACGATCTCGGCGATCGCAGCATCGACGCCCTTGAGAAGCGCGTCCTGCCCCAGCAGGTCGTCGATCGAGTAGCTGGAGATTCCGAGTTCGGGGAATACCATCAGGCCAACGCCCTCGGCATGTCCCTGGCGCGCCAGTTCCAATGTTGCCTGCGCGTTGAAATCGGGATCGCCGATCTCGCAATTCGGCGTGCAGGCCGCCACGCGGACAAAACCTTGATCGTAAACCGAATAGAAATTCACCGATGCCTCCAGCAAAGCGCCTGATGACTGACCATTACATCCAAATGCCTCCGGGCAAAACCTGATCTCGCACTGCCAACAGCCTTATTCGATATCGCTCATGCAAGCTGCAAACAGTATCCTTTAAAATGAAGGACTTATCAGCAGTTGCGGAAAAGGAAAGTCCTCGAAACTGCCCAAAATAAAATTACGAAACTGTCATAAAACTATGGAAGAGTGAGCCTATATCGCTCGCGCGCCACAGTTCGATTTACCCCTCTTCCAGAGCAATGAATGTCTAATGTTATCCGCGTCCGCGCCGGGCTGCTTCGGGAAACACATCCCGGTGAGCGTCGCGTTGCGTTGACGCCGGACGACGTGCGGCGCCTTTGCGAGCGTATGTCTGTTCGTTTCGAGCGCAGCTGCGGCATCGGCGCGGGACACGTGGACGACGCCTATATCGCTGCAGGGGCAGAGCCCGCCGAGTTCGCTGAGATGGCACCCTCGTCGGATGTGTTCGTCAGTGTGCGGCAGCCCGCAGCCACGCGGATTTTCCCAGCGACATCGGTTGTCATTTTCCTTGGTTCGAACGCAGCACCGGTGGCCGGTCTAGCAGCCGGACAACGGCCGCTTTATCTCGACATCGCCAGGCTTTCCGGGATGCAGGGCGTCAAGGGTGCGGACATTTCATCGAGACAGGCAGCTATTACCGGCCACGCCGCCGTCCTGGAAGCGGCCAGGCAGTTCGGCATTTCGCATCCGATGCTGACGGTGGACGGAAGCTTTGTCCGGCCGGTCAAAATGGCCGCATTGGGCAGCGACGCAGCAAGCCTGCAGGCACTGGCGACGGCGCGCCGTCTCGGCGCGCTGACCCATGGCTTTGGCCCCGGGAAAGATTCACAAGCAAAGATCGAACGGTTCGGTGCCAGATTTCTCGGTACGTCCTTGGACCAAGAGCTTTCCGATCCTCTGTCCAAGATGCAACTGATCACGACCAACGTTGTGATTCCCGGTCAAACTCCCCCCGTGCTGCTTGACGAGGACATGCTTTCGCGGCTGAGCCCGGGAGCGGTCGTTGTCGATCTCGCCGCCGAAAGTGGCGGGAATTGTGCCCTGACGCGAGCCGACGAAACCATCAGCGTCTCAGGCATCCGCATCATCGGCTCCACGACTCTTGCAAGCCACGAGGCTGGAGAGGCGAGCCGGCACTTCAGTGACGGGCTGAGAAATCTGCTGGAACACTTGATCGACGAACATGGCATTCTCAGGCTCGGTCCCGGCGATTCCACGACAGCCGCGCTTATGGCTGAAACGAATAGAATGAGGCGTGTTTCATCATGATCCCGGCACGCGACTGAAGAAAAGATGAACGCAATCGCGTGACGAAATGCTGCAACGCAACATTATTATCCGGATAACATCCGTTACGAAAACGTGTTGAGTAACAATCGGTTATAGCCTGCGGTAGCAAATGCATCCTTGCGCGAAAATCGATAGTTGCCTTTGCGCAACACCCGAATTCCGCCTTGCAGCAAAACTCAATTTTGACTGTATCTATTATTGATACATTTAATCGGAAATGTAATTTGGCGCCGCGGACGTACCGCGTTTCCCGCAAGGGCTTGTACGAAACAATTTGGGGTAGGTAGAGCCGGTTTTCGGCAGTGACGACCTGTGCCCAATCGACAGAAGATTGGACTGATTATGAACATTAAGATGATCCTCATGAGCTCGGCGGCGGCCTTGGCTGCCATCTCGAGCGCGCAGGCCGCTGACGCCATCGTTGCTGCTGAGCCGGAACCGGTTGAATATGTACGCGTCTGCGACGCTTACGGCAGCGGCTACTTCTACATCCCGGGCACGGAAACCTGCCTGAAGATCAGCGGTTACATCCGTTTCCAGGTCAACGTTTCCCCGAACGCAGGCGGCGCGTCCGATTGGGATGCTGTCACCCGCGGCCAGCTCCAGTTCACCGCCAAGAGCGACACCGAATACGGTCCGCTGACGGGCGTCATCGTTCTCCAGACGAACGCCGACAATGCATCCTCGCAGGTTGCTAAGCTCGACTCAGCTTACATCGACATCGCCGGCATCCGCGCCGGTCTGTTCTACAGCTGGTGGGACGATGGCCTGTCGGGCGAAACGGACGACATCGGCAGCAAGGTCACGCTGCATAACTCGATCCGCTATCAGTACGAAGCCGACAACTTCTACGCTGGTATCAGCGTTGACGAGCTGGAAGACGGCTACTACAGCGCCGGCGAACAGCCGAACAACGTCGGCGTAGCGATCGGCATCGGCGGCAAGGCTGGCGTATTCTCCTACCAGGTCACAGCTGGCTACGACACCGACAACGAAGAAGGCGCCGTTCGCGCCATGGGTACGGTCGCCATTGGCCCAGGCACACTCGGCCTCGCAGGCGTCTACTCGAGCGGCCCGAACTCCTATTATCAGGCAGCTGAATGGGCTGTTGCAGCTGAGTACGCCATCAAGGCGACCGACAAGCTGAAAATCACCCCGGCCGCTCAGTACTACGGCAATTACGGCATCGTCGCTGGCGACTTCAACGACAACAACGACGCCTGGAAGGTTGGTCTGACGGTTGACTATCAGATCGTCGACAACTTCTACGCCAAGGCGACCGTCAACTACCTCGATCCGGACCAGGGCAACGACGTAACGTCGGGCTTCTTCCGCCTCCAGCGCGCATTCTAATCAAAAACGGCGCCGCGTTTTCACCTTGCTTCGCGACTAAAGTCACGGAGAAGGCGATGCGGCGCCTCTTTAAAGTTTCTGATCAGATTGACCTCCGATCAGTTAGGAGGGGTGGCCTGGGTTCCCTGCCCGGCCACCCCTTTTTCGTCTTGAGGACGAACTTATTCGGCGGCGTGGCGATCGCGCACGAGACTTCCATCCGTCGGCTGCGGCTGGCCGGCTGATTTCTGCGCCTCGAGGCGGCGTAGCTCCGCTACACTGTCGTGAATGGTCACCGAACCAAGCATGTCGACGACGGCCTGCTCGGCTCGATCGCAAAGAAACTCCGAGAGGTCTCCGATATTCTCGCCCACAAGTCCCTCATGCGGAATGTCATGCCTGGTCGCCCAGATCTTCTTGTCACCGGTGACAGCAGCATAGATCTGGCTGAGCAATATCTGGTCCCGCGGACGCGCCAAACGGATGCCGCCCTTGCCGCCCTGGGCAGTAGCGAGAATACCGTTCTCATTGAGCGGCAGCAGCAGCTTGCGGACAAAGCTGGCGCTGGTATCCAGCCCTTGTGCAAGTGATTGGCTCGTGGTGCGGAGATTTGCCTCTTCGTTGACGGCGACACTGATGACAATCTGTAGAGCGGTCGAAAAGCGCGTGTCGATCATGCTGTGCTGAGGCCTTCCGTCTGAAGCCGGTTCGTGACAGATATTTCCCACGCGAATCCATTGTCAAGAACGCATAGTTGAAATCACGGCGACTTGACTGAAACCTCGGATAGGGCGGGTACGGCAGCGACGCGGAGTGAGCCGCGACATAAACCTGAAGGTCGTGGCCTATCGGCATGAGGCCACACCAAGCTGCAAGGCTCCATCACGCGATTTCGATTTTACCCCAAGGCTTACCTGCAATACGCTTCGCCCGTTGGAAATTTCAACCAGGGAGAGACGCCATGAGACGCAGGTTTGCCTATATCGCAGCCGCTTTCGCCTTTTCAGCGGTTGGGGTCCATGCTCAGGACACCGCGATGAGTTTCTTCGTGACCAGTGCAAATCCCGGCAAGGGCGGCGACCTCGGCGGCCTCACCGGTGCCGACGCCTATTGCAACACACTTGCGACAGCCGCGGGCTCCACTGGCAAGACCTGGAAGGCCTATCTTTCCACCGACGCCGAGAACGCAAAGGATCGCATCGGCTCCGGGCCATGGCATAATGCCAAGGGTGAAAAAATCGCCGACGACGTGGCCACCCTACACAGCGACAAGAACAACCTGACCAAGCAGACCGCGCTCAGTGAGAAGGGCGAAGTCATCAACGGCCGCGGCGACACTCCGAACCGCCACGACGTCCTGACCGGCTCGAAGGCCGATGGCACTTCGGCGCCGGAAACATGCGGCAACTGGACGATGGGCGGTGCAGAAGGTGTCGCGATCGTCGGCCACAGCGACCGGACGGGACAAAATGCGTCGGCGGCAGCCAAGTCGTGGAACTCCTGCATCCGACACGTGGCGGCTGCACCGTGGAAGCCTTCAAGACGACGGGAGGCGACGGCCTGTTCTACTGCTTCGCCGCGAATTGATCAGCAAGGCATTGCCGAACGGTGCATTCACCGCCCGCAACGCCACCGCATGACATCACGAGCCGAGGCGCAGGCGCGGATGCGCTGCGTACAGAACATGGTCGCTGCCTAAAGCCAGCCGATCCGCCGAAGCAACCAAAGCGTCGCAATGGATGTGATCGTCACGAACATCACGATGATGACGAATGCCCAGGTGTCGTTGACCCCCGGAATGCCTCCGACATTCATTCCGAACAGGCCGGCCACCACGCTCGGCGGCAGCAGCAGGGCCGCCAGCGCCGCCAACCGATTGGAATTGCGTGCGATGCGTTCGCTGATCACCGTCGAGAGGTCATCGTGCAGGATACCCGTGCGGTCGCGGATGGCATCGAGGTACTCGATGAAGCGCATCAGCTTGTCGATGACCTCGCGCATCCGCAGCTTGTCGCGTTCCAGGAGCCATGGCGCGTCATCATGTTCGATGCGGTTCAATGCATCACGCTGCGGCGCCAGATAGCGGCGAAGCTGTACAGAACGCCGGCGCAACAGCTTGAGGCGCTGGCGCACCTCGCTTGCTTCGCCGTGAAAGATCATCTCGTCAAGCTCGTCCACCTCCTCGTCCATGGCGTCGAGCACGGGCTCCAAGTCGCGCACAAGCTTGTCGCCGATCAGCGCCAGCAGGTCTCCGGTGCGCTGCGGGCCCTTGCCTTTCTCGAGCGCCTGGCGAATGTCGCGCAATGCGGTGATGTAGTGGCCGCTGTCACGCAGGGAAATGACCTTGTTGGCGTCGACCCACATGTGGAGCGGCACGAGATCGATGTCGGTCTGCTTCTCCGGCTCCTCTTCCGGGGCCGTCGCACAGACACCCCGAAGGATGATCAGCAGGCCGTCGGCGACTGGCTCGACGCGCGGCCGTGTTTCCTCTTCGAGAAGGGCTTCCGTCACGAAGCTATCGAGGCCGCTTTCCCTGTTGATCCAATCGGCAGCCGCCGCATGGTCGCGCTCGAAATGCAGCCAGATGATCCCATCGTCCGGCTTCCATCGTCGCGCCCGAGCAATGTCCAGCTGCGTACAGCCACCACACCCGTCCAAGAGGAGGGCAAAGCGCAAGCCGGGCTCCGCGCCGTAGCTCACTTTAGAGGTAACTGGCGTCTCCATCGCGCCCCGCATATAGCCAGAGGAAACCTAAAAATGCAGCCAACACAAAAGCTTGGCACGGCAGATTCTAGCAGGTCGCGCTCACGGCGCAAGACCGCCAGAATCAGCATTGGGATCCGGCAGCCACAGGCTTTGGCGCTCAAAATAGGTGCCCTTCGTCTGCCAAGACGATTTAAACCCCGATCAGATTGGCGTATTATTCCAAAGTCATTATGCGAGGCCGATCCAGGAAGGAGGGCCAGCTTGATCACGACAACGACCGATGACCGCAACTGGTTACAAGGCTTCGACGGGCCTGACGCAGGCGCAGCTCCGCATAACGTTCGTGACCTCACCGAGCATGCCGATATCGTCGTCCTGCTGCCCGATCCGGCCTCGGCACAGTCCTGTCTCGATCTGGCTGACGACGCGGCCGACGCCGTGCAGGACAGCATCGCCCCCGTACATATCGGGGCCGATCCGCTGGCGATGCTCGTATCGGCCGAGGAAATCGAATTGCAGATGCTGCGAGACCTCGAGGAGGGTTCGACGCACGAACGGTTCGAACGGGTCAAGCGGCTATTCGACGAGTGGAGACTGAGCGCGCCTCACCGGAAAAGCCTGGTGCTCGGCAGTTGCCAGGGTGACCTGCGCCGCTGCGTCGGCAAGGTCTGCCGGAACGCGTCGCTTGTCGTCACGCCCTACCGAGGCAATCTCGACGCTCGTGATGCCTTCCATGATGTCCTCTTTCACGAAGGCAAGCTCGTGCTCGTCCCGCCGGCCAATGGCTATCGCGGACATCTGCTGGACCACGTCCTGATCGGCTGGAAGCCGCATGACCACGCGCGGCGCACAATGGTTGCCGCAAGGCGCTGGCTCCTTGCTGCCAACCGCATCACCGTGCTCTGCGTCGACGACAAGCCGAACAGGCACTACGAGACCACCGCGACGGAAATCTGCCGTCAGCTGGGACTCGATGCCGAGATCGTCGTGACCTCGTCAACGGGCCGCTCGGTCGGCAACACCATCCTCGACTTTGGTACATCGGTGAACGCCACCTGCATTCTGATCGGCGCGTTCAAGCACGGTTATCTGCTCGAACTGCTTCTCGGCCGCGTCACCTATCGCCTGCTGTCGCATGCCACTGTTCCCCTGATAATGAGCCATTGACAGAGCCGCCAAGGGCACCATCCGGCAGAATTCCGACATTCCTAGAAACGCCGCCAAGAACAGTTTTCGGCCTAGAGCTCACCTTTTTGAGCCGGAAGATGCGGCAGTGAAAACCGCCAACTGAGCGTCGAAAGCACGCTTGTATGCGGGCCGCGCTTCGCCGCGGGCGACATAGGCGGAAAGGTTTTGATATCCGTCCAGTATACCCGATCCTCTCAACCTGAGCAGCACCGACACCATCTGAAGGTCACCGGCGCTGAACTCGCCGTCGAGCCAGTCGGCATCACCAAGGCGACCGGAAAGTTCGTCTAGCCGCTTGCGGATGCGTCCGTCGACCATAGACAGGCGTTGCTCGTACCAGGTCTCGTCGCCCTCCAGGTACCGGGCGACTTCACGCTCGACGATCGCCGGCTCCATCGTGGTGAGCGCGGCAAACATCCATGTGATCGCGCGCGCCCGGCCATTCGCATCGTCTGGCAGCAGGCCTGCATGGCGCTCGGCGATATGGAATACGATCGCGCCCGACTCGAACAGGGCCAGATCGCCTTCTTCATAGGTCGGAATCTGCCCGAAAGGCTGAAGCGCGCGATGTGCGGGTTCCTTCATCGCCTTGAACGAAAGAAGACGAACGTTGTAAGGCTGGCCCACTTCTTCGAACGCCCAGCGAACGCGCATGTCACGCGCCAGACCCTTGCCGCCATCGGGCGACCGTTCAAAGGCGGTAATTGTAGCAGTCATCGTTGTTCTCCATAGCTCGTCTGTCTTGAAGACGACCGACCAAACGAGATTCCGACACCCCATGCTCGTCATAATCCTCGCGGTCAGTTCAAATCCAGCTCAAACGATGCGTTTCTTGGCACGGCTGGCGGCTGGGTGGCATCTGCTACGCAATTCCGCAGAATTATCGGCTCTGGCACGACCGCCACATATCGGTGCACGGGACCGGCTGCGACCAGCTTGTCGAAGCAAGCGATTGGGCGCAATAGTCGCGACACCGCTGTGTGCGAGGTAGGATCCGTCGAGCGTTGTCGGGGGCAGTACAGCCTGTTGCGCGGAATGAAGGACCGATTCCCCTGCAGGAAAAGGAGATTGGGCGTGCCAACAGAGATCGACGGCGAACCTCTTCGCAAGCTTGGATTGAAGTATCCCCTTATCGTCGCGCCGATGGCTGGTGGCCCGTCAACACCCGCGTTAGTGATCGCCGCTTCGGCTACCGGTGCGCTGGGTTCGATCGGAGCAGCCTATTCCAATCCCGCAGCCATCGTTGAATTCGCTGACAAGGTAGGCCAGCGGACGGACAAGCCCTTCGCGATCAACCTTTTCATTCCTCACGCCACCCCAACCGTTGATCCGGCTGCGGTGGGCCGGGCGATTGCAGCCACCGCCGGATATCGCGCCGAGCTTGATCTGCCGACCCCGCAATTCTCAGCACCATTCGAAGAGGACTTCGACGCACAGTTCGAGGCCGTTTTGAGGATCAGGCCAGCCGTGTTCAGTTTTGTCTTCGGCCTGTTGTCGGCGGATCATACGAAAGCCGCACGGAAAGCCGGCATTCTGCTCATCGGGACGGCGACCGCACCGGAGGAAGCGCAGGCACTCGAAGACAGTGGTGTTGACGCGATCACGCTCCAAGGCTTCGAGGCCGGCGGCCATCGCGGTATCTTCGAGCCCGACGCTGCTGATCCGCAGATCGTGCTTCGCGACCTTCTCGCTCAATGCACGGGGAAAGTGCGCGTGCCGTTGATCGCAGCGGGCGGTATCATGACCGCGGCGGACATTCGCGCCGCCCTCGCCGCGGGCGCGCAGGCGGTGCAGATGGGCACGGCCTTTCTGGCCACCAGCGAGGCCGGCACGTCGGCTCCTTACAGGTCCGAACTCGATGCTCCGAAGCGAAAGACCCGAACGACACGTGTTTTTTCAGGCCGGTTTGCTCGAGGCATCGAGAACCGCTTCATGAAAGAGATGACGCCGAAGATGGATGCCGTCATGCCGTTTCCCGCGCAGAACAAGTTTACCCGCGACCTGCGAGGCGCGTCGGCCGCAAAAGGCTCCGCGGCCTTTCTGTCGTTATGGGCAGGAGCGGGAGAAGGCGAGCTTTGGCAGGGCTCGACCTGCGACCTGATCGGCAGTCTGTTTGCCGGATAGCGGCCGGCCAAGCGACTTCGGCAGGAACGAACCAAGCGATTTCCATGACTTACCAGAGAATTGAAAGTGCTGGCATTGTATCACAATGTATCCAAAGAGCCGCGGGATACAGCAACATGCGAGCCCCGAGGCCGCAAACATACGGCGGATACATCAAGGGCGTCATTAGCAGTAGAATAATGGAGATCGCGCGATGGAGCACATCGACCACATCCTGATCGTCGATGACGATCGCGAAATCCGGGAGCTCGTGTCGAGTTACCTGAAGAAGAATGGCCTGCGCGTGAGCGCGGTTGCCGACGGGCGGCATATGCGCTCCTTCCTCGAAGCGAACTCCGTCGATCTGATCATCCTCGACGTCATGATGCCGGGCGACGACGGCCTCGTTCTCAGCCGCGAGTTGCGTGCCGGACGGCACAAGGCCGTTCCCATCGTCATGCTGACGGCGCGCACGGATGAGATGGATCGCATCATCGGTCTCGAAATGGGTGCGGATGATTACCTCGCCAAACCGTTCTCGGCGCGCGAATTGCTGGCCCGCATCAAGGCTGTCCTGCGGCGTACGCGCATGCTGCCGCCGAATCTGCAGGTATCGGAAGCCGGCCAACTGCTGAGCTTCGGCAAGTGGAAGCTCGATACGACGGCACGCCATCTCATCGATTCGGACGGGACGGTGATCGCGCTCAGCGGTGCGGAATATCGGTTGCTGCGCGTCTTTATCGATCACCCCCAGCGCGTGCTCAACCGCGACCAGCTTCTCAACCTGACACAGGGCCGCGACGCTGAGCTTTTCGACCGTTCGATCGACCTTCTTGTCAGCCGCGTGCGCCAGCGCCTCGGCGACGACGCCCGAGAGCCGACTTACATCAAGACCGTCCGCAGCGAGGGCTACGTCTTCTCGATGCCGATCGAGATCACCGAGGCACGCTAATGGCGAGGCACGCCTTCCTGAATGGATTTCGTCTGTGGCCGCGCACCCTCGGGGCGCGGCTATTTCTTATTCTGCTTGCCGGTCTGGCGATCGCGCATGCCATGTCGTTCACCGTGCTGTTTTTCGAGCGCTACACGGCCGCCAAGTCGGTAATGTTCAACACCCTCGAAAACGACGTCGCGACCTCGATCGCCATCCTCGATCGTCTCCCGGCCGACGAACGTGCCGACTGGCTCGATCGTCTTGATCGGGGGAGCTACCGATTTGTTCTGGGACCCGGCTTGCCCGGTAGCCCTGCGCTCGACGCTCGTAGTGCGGAAATCACCTCGAAAGTGCGGGCGGCGATCGGCGCAAAGTATCCGATCGAAGTCGAGACCATTCCCGGCGCGAACTTCCGCCTTCAGGCGCATCTCACTCTCAGCGATGGCACACCCCTGACGATAGACGTCAACCCGGCCGGCGTCATGCCGCTGGCCGATTGGCTGCCTTATGTGCTTGCCGCGCAGCTGGCCTTGCTGGTGCTTTGCAGCTGGGTTGCCGTCCGTCAGGCAATTCGCCCTCTCGTCAATCTCGCACGAGCCGCCGACACGCTCGACCCGAACGTGAAGACCCCTCGCCTGAGCGAGACGGGACCGAGCGAAGTCGCTTATGCCGCAACCGCGTTCAACGCAATGCGCGAACGCATCGCGCAATATCTTGAGGAGCGCGTACAAATACTCGCGGCCATATCGCACGACCTGCAAACGCCGATCACCCGCATGAAGCTCAGGGCGGAGATGGCGGAGGATTTCGGCGATCGGGATAAGCTGATGCAGGATCTCGGCGAGATCGAGCGTCTCGTCAAGGAAGGTGTCGCCTATGCTCGCAGCGCCCATGGCAATGTCGAGAAAGCCTCGCGCATCGACCTTTCCTCGTTCATCGAGAGCCTCGTCTACGATTACCAGGACACTGGCAAGGACGTTGCGATCATAGAGATGAGCGGCGGTGCGATCATGACGCGACCGCACGCCTTGAGGCGCGTTCTCACCAATCTCATCGATAACGCGCTGAAGTTCGCCGGCAGCGCCGAGATCGAAGTGCAACGTCCCGCCGGCGAGAGCATCGTCGTCAGAGTGCTCGATCGCGGCCCCGGGATTCCCGATGACCAGCTGGAAGCTGTCCTCAAACCCTTCTTTCGCCTGGAGCAATCGCGCAATCGCGATACCGGCGGAACCGGGCTCGGCCTGGCGATTGCCGCACAGCTTGCCACGGCGATCGGCGGGTCGTTGACGCTGCGCAATCGCGATGGCGGCGGCCTTGCGGCGGAGATCGTCATCAATCGAACCGCAGCGTGAACCGCGTCGCGGTTACCACTGGAAATACTCGCCCGACTATCGGCAAAAAGAGCGGCAGCCTTTGACGGCTGCCGCTCCCCAACATCGCACCCCATGACGGTGGGCCGTCTTCTTTATCTCGTCAGAGGAGGTTTATGGTGACGTTGATATTTCCGCGCGTTGCCTTGGAATACGGGCAGGTTTGATGCGCCGCATCGACAATAGCCCGGGCAGTTTCGTGATCGATGCCCGGCAGGCTGACGTTGAGGCGTGCCTGAAGCGAGTAGCCGCCCGTGCTGCTGCAGAGGTCCACTTCGGTATCGACCGCGAGGTCGGCCGGAAGTGCGACCTTCAAGCTATTGGCGGCAAAGCCCATCGCGCCGATGAAGCAGGCCGACCAGCCAGCGGCGAAAAGCTGCTCAGGGTTCGTTCCCTGCCCCGCGCTGCCTGGCGAGGAAAGCTTGATATCGAGGCGGCCGTCGGAACTGCGGGATGCGCCGTCGCGACCGCCGGTCGTGTGCGTCTTGCCGGTGTAGAGTACTTTCTGGTTCTCGCTCATAATGATCTTCCTTTCGACAAAAATGGACGCCGCCAAAGCCTGATTGCCTGGCTCGCTGTCGAACCGCAGATGGCACTCCGCACGTGTCTGGAATGTTTCGTCGCGGCGCTGAAATGTAGCCAACTCCGGCGCAAACGCGGTGCCGATACAATACGATACGAACCGCGCTTAAGCGGCTGACCTCTCAACCAAGGCGCCGGACCCAGATCGCGCCTGGCTGAGGTACGAAGGGCTTCGCGGGCAGGACCTGACCTTCGTGACGCGGGCTCGATCAAAAAAACCGTCGTGAGCGCCTAAACGCTCTACGCCCGGTCCAGTATTCAAAACTAAGGCGGAGAGGCGCGGCTGGCCGCCGCGACCACCTTCGCACGATGAACGATCAGAACTGATCGACGTCGACCACGGCTTGCGCAAAGGCTTGCGGAGCCTCCTGCGGCAGATTGTGACCGATACCGCCGGTGATCAGCCGATGCTCATACTTCCCCGAGAACTTCTTGGCATAAGCCTCCGGCTGCGGATGGGGCGCACCGTTGGCATCGCCTTCCAGCGTGATGGTCGGCACGCCGATGACCGGAAACTTGGCAAGCCGCGCTTCGAGCTCGTCATACGTCTTCTCGCCCTTTGCCACGCTGATGCGCCAACGGTAGTTGTGAATGGTGATGTCAACGTGATCCGGATTTTCAAAGGCGGCCGCGCTACGATTGAAGATCGCGTCGTCGAAATTCCACTTCGGTGATGCCAACTGCCAGATGAGCTTGGCAAACTCGCTGCGGTATTGCGCATAGCCTGCGCGGCCGCGGTCGGTGGCGAAGTAAAACTGATACCACCAGGCGAGCTCGGCCTTCGGCGGGAGCGGCGTCTTGTTGGCTTCTTGGCTGCCGATAAGATAGCCGCTGACGGAAACCAGCGCCTTGCAGCGCTCTGGCCAGAGAGCGGCGATAATGTCGGCCGTGCGGGCTCCCCAATCACAACCGCCAATCAGCGCCTTCTCGATCTTCAGTGCATCCATGAGCGCGATAATATCTGCGGCGATTGCAGCCTGCTGACCGTTGCGCATCGTCTTGTCGGAAAGGAACTGCGTCGTGCCGTAACCACGCAGATAGGGCACGATGACGCGGTAGCCGGCCGCGGCAACCAGCGGTGCGACGTCGACATAGGTGTGGATGTCGTAGGGCCAGCCGTGCAGGAGAATGACCGGCGGCGCGTCGCTCGCGCCGAGTTCGGCATAGCCGACGTTGAGCACGCCGGCATCGATCTGCTTGATTGAGCCGAACGAGGTATTGGTACCTGGTGCGATGGTGGGAATGCGAGCGGCCGGTGCTGCCGCTTGCGCAACGCGCGTCCCGAGGATGCCGAATTGCGCGGCGGCGACGGTCAGCGCCGCCACGCCCATGAATCGCCGCCGTGGTTGATTGATTTCCTCTGCCATCGATGTTCTCCAGACTTCGTTAAAGACACCCGTAGGTGCCAATATCCATGTGTATCCATTATGTGCCCGGTGGGCGGAATTGAAAGCTGGTGTACCATCAGCTTGGTCGATACATTGGTATACATTCGGTCGTTTCGCAGCACCTGCAGGCCAGTTCGCCACAACTCAAACGCCCCGAATTGAGCAGTGCCGGACCAGCGGCGCGACCCGACCTCGAATATCACGGCCGGCACTGGCCGGCGCGCTTTATCAACCGGCAGAATTCAGACGCCGGCGCACCGAATATTGTAGATACCCCGCGCGAACGCTCTGATGCCCTCGGCATCCAGCAGGACAGGCGACGCCCGTCACCCGCACCACTGCGCGATGCCGGCCGATCTCGATCAGTCTGGCCAGTATGGCGCGGTTCATCGCTTCGGGCACAGTGAGCCCCAGGAGATCGGCCGCCCGTTCAAGGCGCCGTTCAAGGCCGCCCGTTCAAGACCGCTCGTGCTAGCGTCGTTAAGGCTGGCTCCGCGAGCTAGCATCGGCGCTGATCGATCAAGAAGACCGTTGGTCAATTCGTGACGAAGCTCGTCTGCTACACGGTCTTCCGGTGCTGCTGAGCTTTATCAGGCATTTAGATTCCTCCGGTTGATTCCATGATGGAGCGACTTGAGACGGACGTTTAAATTCGCTCGATGCTCACTTTCGCGGTACCGGGCCGTTGTCGGCAAAAGCCGGGATCTCGCGAAGTCTGGCGACGACCGCCGCAACGCGCGGCCATTCGCCGAGAGAGAGGCTGTTCCTCTCGGCGTTTATGGCTTGCGGGAACAGGCAGATGTCGGCCACCGTCGGAGTGTCGCCGACCGAATATCTGCCAGCCTGTCGCCGCACGAGCAGCTCTTCCACCGCCGTCAGTCCGACGCGGATCCAGTGGCGGCTCCAGTCGGCAACCTCCTCCGGTCCAACGCCCATAGCGCCTAGCTGCGTCGTCACCCGCGGCGGAAGAAGCGGGTGGATGTCCGCAGCGATCGCCAAGGCGACTGCCCGGGCAAAGGCGCGATCCTCACGTTTTTCAGGCAGCAGCGGAGGATCAGGATAGCGCTCGTCGAGATATTCGATGATTGCCAGCGACTGGGTCAGAAGCGCGCCCTCATCGGTCAGCAATGCGGGAACGAGCCCCTGTGGATTGACCTGCAGATATTCGGGCTTCCGATTGATGGCATCAGCACCAAGGATACCGATTGTCTCACGCTCGACGTCCAGCCCTTTCAGCGCCAGCGCGATCCGGACACGGGATGCCGCCGACGAGATCTTGTCTTCGAAGAGTTTCATCGTGGGTCTCCTCAGTCGTTCGAGCGTTCAGGCATCGCGACCGACGTCGCCAGGAAGGCACCATCGGCGGTCTGCGCGGTCTGCTTCGAGCCCGCATCGACTGGAGGCGATAGCAGCGAGAAGAGTGCTGCGATCGGGGGCGGCTCCCCCGGAGCGGTATCCCAGGCGCATGGCACGGCTGCCAGCGCGAGCACGGCAAAGGTGGTGACTAGAATGCGCATTGCTTTCTCCTCAATTGCTTGACCCGTTTGGGTCAATCCCCGGAGAATTCTGATCTTTCCGGGAGCGGGTAGAATTCGAGCGTGACGACGGCGCGTATCGCGAATGTGTTCGAGTGCCCCGAGAACTGTATCGCTATGTAGGCGGGGATCTTGCTGGTTCGACTGACCCAACTCGGAATTATGTTCACCGCTATGCCGCGGAGCGAGACACCGCGGCATAGCCTTGACCAAGGTCAGCCGGCCCGCTCTGCAACGAGCACTGGACGCTCCAGATACTGCGCCGGGAAAAGCCGCTTCAGAGCTTCGATCTTCGGTTGCTCGTAGACGGACACATAGGGCTGGCTGGGATTGTTGTAGACGTAGTCCTGGTGATAGGCCTCAGCGTGATAGAACGTCTTCCCGACTTCGATCGAAGTCGCAATCGGGCGACTGAAAGCGCCTTGCTTGCCGAGTTGCGCGATGTAGTCGGAAGCGACCTTCGCCTGCTCGTCGTTCAGCGGAAAGATCGCCGACCGGTATTGCTTCCCGACATCAGGCCCTTGCCGGTCCACCTGTGTCGGGTCGTGGACGACGGAGAAGAAGATCTGCAGCAACTGACCGTAAGTGACTTGCTTCGGATTGAAGACGATCTCCACCGCTTCGGCATGAGCGGTTTGCCCGGTCTCCGTCATCTCGTAGGTCGCAGTCGCGGCGCTCCCGCCGGCATACCCTGCCGTGGCGCTCACAACGCCGGCAACATGCTGGAACGCCCCTTGCACGCCCCAGAAGCAGCCGCCGGCAAGCACCAGCGATTGCGTTCCCGATGTCGCGGCCACGTCATGGAGGACCGGTAGAACGCGCTTGGCCTCTTCAGGCGCCGATCCGCCATTCACCTTCAGTGCAAGCCCGCCGCCTCCGATCACCGCAAGGGCCACAAGGCCCAGCCGGGCGATGGTAGCGAGTGACGACGAACGGGTTTTCTCTCGATTTTTCACGGTCTTGTCCTTTCAACCGAAGGTGAAGACGAAAGCTTCGACACCGGGATCGAGGAAGCGGATCTCGAACGTCCGCTCCCGCACGTCTCCCGACTGACGCACGAGCTGGTAAAGGCGCGTTTCCGAAACGCTGCCATTACCTTCAACATCAATATCCGAGCCGTGGTCTGCCCCCGGCGCCGCACCATCGACCTTCACCTGGAAGCGGACCTTCTTGCCATCCGCTCCGGGCCCAAGGACGAGATGGAGATCCCGCGCACTAAACCGGTAGGTGATGCCTCCACCGGCCTGCTCAAGCGAGGCCTGCTCGCCCCCTACCGTCCACTTGCCCGTCAGACCCCATTCGTTGAGGCTCGGCTGTCCCACGGTGTAGTCACGGGCGGCGTCTGCCGCAATTCCTTCCGGCGAGATGAAGTTGGCAGCTCGGAGGTAGCCGATGTAGGATTCACCGGACTGCAGGCGCGCGAGGTCGGGCGCCGCTTCGGCGCCCTTGGCATTCGGCGTGACGCTGGCCGTGTCAGCCTTCCTGCTGCCTGCTGCTTCCGCCAGCAGATCCTGGAGGACCCGTTCGGACTGTTCGTAGTCTCCTTCACCGAACTGGGCGTGTCTGATTTGACCCTTCGCATCGATGAAGTAGTGAGCCGGCCAGTAATTGTTGGCAAACGCCCGCCAGATTTTGAAGTTGTTGTCGATCGCCACGGGATAGCGGATCTGGAATTTGTCGATCGCCTGACGGACGTTGTCGATCCGCTTTTCGAAGGCAAATTCGGGCGAATGGACGCCGATCACGACCAGGCCCCGATCACGATACTTCTCTGCCCAGGCGCGAACATAAGGAATCGTGCGAATGCAGTTGATGCAGGAGTAGGTCCAGAAATCGACCAGAACGACCT
This sequence comes from Rhizobium sp. LjRoot258, assembly GCF_964254185.1. Classification (NCBI taxonomy): domain Bacteria; kingdom Pseudomonadati; phylum Pseudomonadota; class Alphaproteobacteria; order Hyphomicrobiales; family Rhizobiaceae; genus Rhizobium; species Rhizobium sp. LjRoot258. Next base: position 2,837,965 of record NZ_CAXUST020000001.1, read on the forward strand.
TGCCGCGCAATTCTTCGGCCGTGAGCGGCTTCGAATTCAGCCATTCCACAGCACCGTCAAGCGACACGAATCGGCCCAGCACCGGCAAGTCACTCTGGTATCCCTTGCTCGCATCGTTCGCACCAAGTTGCATCGCGTTGCCTGCCGGCTTCCCAGCCGTACCGCCTGCGCGATGCAGCCTATCCAGCAGCGACTGCTCGATGCCGGTGCTGCTTGCATAAGAGAGACGCGAAAGCAGTCCGGTATCGAGCCCGAGAGCAATAGCAGTAACACCGGCCAGGACGGCTACGCCAAGACCCTGCCGAAGGCGTTCGCCGACGCCGAGCGATCGCTTCATCGCGCTAAACACCTTCTCGCCGGCAAGAACAGCCATTGCCAAGGAGGTGGCAGCGCCCGCGGCGTAGGCCGTCAGAAGGAGGGTGGTCTGCACGTTTGCCCCTTGCAGGGCGGCACCGGTCAGTACCAATCCGAGGATCGGGCCGGCGCAGGGTGCCCACAGGAGGCCGGTCGCGACGCCGAGAAGGAAGGAGGTGCCAAGGCTGGCCTTCTTGCCGCTCGCTTGCTGCGACAGACGGCTGCCGAGCGCCACAGCCGGCCGCGTTACCATCGCCGCGAGACGCGGCGAAAGCAGCGTCACGCCGAAGGCTGCAATCAAAGCAATGGCAGCATATCGCCCGATTTCGTTCGCATGCACGGCCCAGCTTCCGCCGACCGCGGCAAGCGTTGCCACCGCCGCGAAGGTCACGATCATGCCGATCAGCATCGGCAGGATGCTTCTCGTAAACGGCTGACCTGCCCGCGACAGCACGAAAGGCAGGACCGGCAGGATGCAGGGACTGACGATGGTCAGCGCCCCTGCAAGATAGGCAATCAGGAATAGGATCATTGTCATCCCCTGCAGTTGACCGATACTCGCTGACCGGTCGTTGATGGTGGCTGCATGGGATCAGCCCGAAGTATCCCGGATGTGTCGCGTTTCCGGAGAACTGTATCAGACTGCAAGCGGCGGCGCCGCCGGCTCAAGCGCTCAAAAGCTTCAGTAATTCCTTCGCGGCCGAGGTTGACGAGGCCGGGTTCTGGCCGGTGATCAGACGCCCGTCGACGATGGTAAAATCGGCCCAGTCGCCGGCTTTCTCATAGTGCCCGCCCAGGCGCTTCAGCTCATCCTCGACGAGGAAAGGCACGACCTCGGTGAGATGGACAGCCTCCTCCTCGCTGTTGGCAAAGCCCGTGACGCGCTTGCCTTTGACAAGGGGCTGTCCCTGATAGGTCACCTTTCTCAGGACCCCGGGGGCGTGACAAACGGCAGCGACCGGCTTGCCGGCATTGTAGAAGCTTTCGATCAGGGCGATCGAGTCCCTGTCGTTGACGAGGTCCCACATCGGACCGTGGCCACCGGGATAGAAGACCGTGTCGAAACCGTCCGCCTTGACGTCGCTGAGCACGACCGTGTTTGCCAGCTCCCTTTGCGCTGCGGGATCGCCCTTGAAGCGGGCCATCGCCTCCGTCTGGTTGGCTGGCTCGTCGCTCTTCGGATCGATCGGCGGCTGCCCGCCCTTGGGCGAGGCCAAGGTGATCTCAGCGCCCGCATCCTTGAACACATAGTAGGGCGCAGCAAACTCCTCGAGCCAGAAGCCGGTTGGCTTTCCGGTGTTTCCGAGCTGATCATGCGAAGTCAAAACCATCAGGATCTTCATCGTCAGTCTCCTTTTGTTGAGCGAACGCAAGACGCGGTTTGGCCGGCTACACTCGCCGTCGCGAGCATTGCTCGCCGCACGGCCTCGTCATCAAACTCGATAGACTCTGAACCGCCGCCGGCCTATCCGACAGATAGCGCGGCGGCGTGACCTGTCTTGCTTTCACCTCCCGATATTTACTTCCTTCCGATTTCGGGTGAATACTCGCCGCCAGGCAATCACTATTCCGCGGGGCGACACAATGGATCGCATCGACGCCATGAAGGTGTTTGTGACGGCAATTGACGAGGGCAGCCTCGCCGGAGCAGCCCGCAACCTGAAACGATCGCCGACGGCGGTCAGCCGGGCGCTGAGCTTCCTGGAGGCGCATGTCGGTGTCGAACTGCTGCACCGGACAACCCGGACGCTGAAGCTGAGCGAGGCAGGTCAGCGCTATGCGGCAGCCTGCCGGCGTGTGCTCGTCGATCTTGAAGAAGCCGACATGCTAGCCGGGGGCGAGCGCTCCGCACCGCGCGGAACGCTGACCATTTCGGCACCGCCGATTCTTGGAGAAGAGGTGCTGCGTCCTATACTGGACGACTTCCTTGATCTTCACCCGACGGTCTCCGTGCGGCTTCTCATGCTGGATCGGTTCGTCAACCTGGTCGACGAAGGCGTCGACCTTGCCGTGCGCATCGGCCACCTGTCGGACTCCTCCCATGTCTCCACCCGTCTCGGTGGCGACGTGCGACGTGTCGTGGTCGCCTCCCCCCGCTATCTGGCCAGCCATCCGCGCATCGACGAGCCCGCAGACTTGACGAAGCACCAGATCGTCGCCTTCAGCAACTTCGGCCTGGATTCCTGGAGCTTCACGCCGGCGAAGGGCTCCTCGATCCCGCGCACGGTCCATTTCACGCCGCGGTGCATCGTCAACAGCGTTCGCGCGGCCGCCGCGTCGGCCGCTGCTGGCGGCGGCCTGACAAGGCTCTATTCCTACCATGTCGCATCTTATGTGAGCGACGGACAGTTGAAGATCGTGCTCGCGGACGCCGAACACCCGCCACTGCCGGTGCATCTGCTCGCGCCCCATGGCCGCATGTCGGTGCCGAAAGTTCGCGCCTTCGTGGATTTCGCAACTCCTCGCCTGCGCTCCGAATTCGCGCGCATGGCGGCGGCGGCAGGCATGCTTGCCTGATTATGCCGGAATTCGGTTGATTGTCGCTCAAGCATCGGCAATTCTCTCACATGTCGAATGGATCTAAATCAATTGCACCAACGCCGAGGGCGTAGGGCGGCCTCAACTGTAACGGCCGCTGCACTTGAAAGGATCACATCATGAGCACGCAACAGAAGGTCGCCATCATCACCGGCGCATCGCAAGGCATCGGCGCAGAATTGGTGCGGGCCTACCGCGACCGGAATTATCGCGTCGTCGCCACCTCCCGGTCGATCAAGCCCAGCGTCGACCCGGACATTATTGACGTCGCAGGCGATATCAGCAAGCCGGAGACCGCGGAGCGGATCGTGCGCGAAACGCTCGAGCGCTTCGGCCGCATCGACACACTAGTCAACAATGCAGGCGTTTTCCTGGCCAAGCCGTTCGTCGAAATGACCCAGGAAGACTACGACCATAACCTCGGTGTCAATGTGGCTGGCTTCTTCCACATCACCCAGCGCGCCGCCACGGAGATGCTGAAACAGGGTTCGGGGCACATCGTCAACATCACCACCAGCCTCGTCGACCAGCCAATCGCTGGCGTGCCCTCGGTGCTTGCTTCCCTGACCAAGGGCGGTCTGAACGCGGCCACCCGGTCGCTGGCGATGGAGTTCTCGAAGAGCGGCGTTCGTGTGAACGCGGTCTCTCCAGGGATTATCAAGACGCCGATGCATGCCGTTGAAAAGCATTCGGCACTCGCCGGGCTGAATCCGGTCGGCCGCATGGGCGACATTCGCGATGTCGTCGACGCCGTCCTCTATCTCGAGACCGCGGGCTTCATCACCGGCGAAATCCTCCATGTCGACGGCGGCGCGAACGCCGGCCGCTGGTAGCCAGCGCTATGGAGCAGCTGCGCTGCAACAGCGCGGCTGCCGTCAATGACGCAACCAACCCTCTTTCATTGGAGACGGAAATGCCTATCGTCACTGTACAAGTTACCCGCGAAGGAACCACGCCTGACCGCAATTCGGTCACGGCCGAAGAGAAGGCCGCAATCATCAAGGGCGTCAGCCAGGTTCTGCTCGACGTCCTCAACAAGCCGTTCGAATCGACCTATGTGGTGATCGAAGAAGTCGATCTCGACAATTGGGGCTGGGGCGGCCTGCCGACCGTGCAATACCGCAAACAGCGCGCCGAGGCTAAATCCTGACGCTGTCCAAGACCTCTGCCGAACCCGTCGCTCGCACTGTGAGCGACGGGTTCGGCTTGTATATCGACGACACTTCCGATGGCGCCATCTCGTGTCGGATCAATCTATGATGTGGTAGCCGCCGTCGATGTAGATGGTATCGCCCGTCATCAATCGCGCCGCGTCATGCGCCAAGAAGGCAGTCGCCATGCCGACATCGTCAATCGACACGAGGCTGCGCGCCGGGGCGGTTTCCTGGGCCTTGTTCAGGAGTTCGTCGAACTCGGGAATACCCGAGGCTGCCCGCGTTGCCAGCGGGCCCGGCGAGATCGCATGAACGCGGATGCCCTTGGGTCCGAGTTCGGCTGCGATGTAGCGAACGGCGCTTTCCAGCGCCGCCTTGGCCACCCCCATGACATTGTAGTTCTTCACCACCATCTGGCTGCCATAGTAGGTCATGGTGAACAGTGTACCGCCGCGTTTCATGAGCGGTTCGGCGAGATGTGCCATACGAATGAACGACCAGCAGGAAATGTCCATTGTCTTCAGGAACCCGTCGCTGGGCACATCGACGACACGCCCCTGCAGCGTATCCTTCGGCGAGAAGGCGATCGAATGCACGACGAAATCGAGCTCGCCCCATTGCTCGGTGATGCGGTCGAACACGGCCTCCAACTGTCCGGGCACCGCGACGTCGAGCGGCATGACTATGGGTGCTTCCAGCGCTTCAGCCAATGGCGCGACGTAGGGCCTCGCCTTGTCATTGAGATAGGTCACCGCCAGCTCCGCGCCCAAGGCGCGGAATGCCCTGGCACAGCCCCATGCGATCGACTGGTCGTTGGCAATGCCGACCACCAGTCCGCGTTTTCCTTCGAGAAGCTTGGCCTTTACCTCGGGAATCATAGCAACCCTCTTAAAACCTGCGGTGTGGCGCGTGATCTCGCTACGCCGTGATAAGCGCCAGCGTATGACGCGCGATCATCAGTTCCTCGTCGGTCGGCACGACATAGATGGCGACCTTGCTGTCGTCGCTCGAGACGAGCAGGTCGCCGGCCTCGTTTCGCTCCGGGTCGAGGGACGCTCCAAGCCAGCCAAGCTTCTTGGCAATCCGGGCCCGCATGACTGCCGAATTTTCGCCAACGCCAGCCGTGAACACGAAGGCGTCCAGTCCACCGAGGGCGGCAGCAAGCGCGCCTGCATTCAGGCTGATGCGATGCACGAAATGGTCGAGCGCGAGCCTTGCGCCGGCGTCGTTACTGGCAAGCAGATCGCGCACGTCGTTGCTGATGCCGGAAAGCCCCTTGAGGCCCGATTCCTTGTAGAGAAGGTCCTGCAGTTGCGGTGCCGTCATGCCATGCTGCTGGAGGAGATAGAGAAGCACACCTGGATCGATCTGTCCGCATCGCGTGCCCATCGTAAGACCGTCGAGAGCGGTAAATCCGAGCGTGCTCTCGACGCTCAGGCCTTGATACAGCGCGCACATCGATGCGCCGCTTCCAAGATGCGCAACGATAACCCGTCCGCTGCCGAGACCGGGTGCGATCTCGGTCAGCTTTCCGGCCACATATTCGTAGGACAGCCCGTGAAAGCCATAACGCCGGACGCCCTCATCGAAATAACATGCTGGAATGGCATAGTGGTCCGTCATGGGGTCATGGCCGCGATGAAAGGCGGTGTCGAAGCAGGCGACCTGCGCAAGCTGCGGCTGGCGCTCCATCAGCACGCGGATCGGCGCGAGATTGTTGGGCTGATGCAAAGGCGCCAGCGGCGCGTACTGCTCCAGTTCGCGAAGCAACTCCGCATTGACGCGCGCCGGGCGGGAATGGTTGGGACCACCATGGACGACCCGGTGGCCGACGGCAATCAGCCGGCCCTGCTGCCGCTGCCGCAGCCATTCCCCGACCAGGCGCATCGCCTCCGGCAGGTCGGGAACGGCTTCGGGTGGGTAGTTTTCGTTTGCCAGTCGCTCTCCGTCACTGCTCTTGATGGTTAGGTGCGGCGCAGTGCCGATCCCCTCCATCCGTCCCTTGACCAGCCGGGCCAGTGAATTCGCCACCGAAAACACTTCGAACTTCAGGCTGGACGAACCGGCATTCACAATGAGGATGGTGTCCATGGCGTCAACCGCCCTGTATCGGCGCCGTGCGACGGCGCGCATCGGCGAGCAGGACTGCGACAGCGCAGGAAGCAAGGCGCGCCCGCACTGAATCAGCCCGCGATGTCAGGATGATCGGCACACGCGCCCCAAGGACGATACCAGCCGCATCCGCCCGTGCCAGAAACGTCAAGTTCTTCGCCAGCATGTTGCCAGCCTCGAGATTGGGAACGACGAGGATCTGGGCTCGGCCGGCAACCGGCGACTGGATCCCCTTTATCCGGGCCGCCTCCGGATCGATGGCGTTGTCGAAGGCAAGCGGGCCTTCGAGAACGCCGCCCGTGATCTGACCACGCTCGGCCATCTTGCAAAGGGCCGCGGCGTCGATAGTCGACGGTATTTTCGACGTGACCGTCTCGACAGCCGAAAGGATTGCCACCCGCGGCACACCTAGGCCGACCTGTGTGAAAAGATCGATTGCGTTCTGAACGATGTCCCGCTTGGCATCGAGATCCGGCGCAATGTTGATTGCGGCATCGGTGATGAAAAGCGTTTCCGAATAGTTCGGCACATCCATCACAAAGACATGGCTGATCCTGCGTGCCGTGCGAAGCCCCGTGGTCGACGAGGTCACGGCCCGCATGAGCTCATCCGTGTGCAAGCTTCCCTTCATCAGCAGGTCCGCACCGCCTTGGCGGATGATCTCCACGGCTTTGGCTGCCGCTGCATCGCTGTGGGGCGTGTCGACCAATTCAAACGGCGAGATATCGAGGTCGTGCGATTTGGCGACCGCACCCACCTTTTCTTTCGGCCCGACAAGGATCGGTCGCATCAGCCCAACCTCGGCCGCCTCGACAGCTCCGCGCAGGGATGTCTCATCGCAAGGGTGGACGACGACCGTTCGCATCTGCGGGACTTGTTTTGCCTCTGCGATCAGCCGCTCATATTTCCGATGGCGACCGGGCTCTTCCTCAATCCTGTCCAAATCCGACATCTGCACGTGCTCCGTGTTGAAAGACGAGTGCAAGTCCTCGACGTTTTAGGCAACCTTCGGCTAGTTTGCGCGCCTGACAGCCTTGAACGGCATGGGCTTCGGCGGCGATACGGGGCCGGCAAGCGGCTCTCCGGAAAGATCGAAGAGCCCGATGATCCTCTCCCAACGCTGTTCGGCGTCTTCAGAGAGTGGGCCACGCGCGCTCAAAACCTGTTGGAGAGAGGACAATGCTTGGCGACGGACGCCCTCATCCGCCGGCAACAGGGAAGGGATTGCATCGACGGCACCCTCTTCATCGATCACCAGCATGAGGAACTGATCGCGGATCAACGCCTTGAACTCCGCCAGCGTCATTGCCGGCATTCCATCCTCAGTGCGCCGCATCCGGCGGATGGCAGCAAATCCACGCTCATCGGCTGCACCGTTCGCCATGGCAACGTAGAGCAGGCTGCGTGCCAGGCCTTCCCGAAGTCCCCCGCTACCCATTCGCGCCTTGAGTTCCTCGATCCTCGCCTTGAGGGACTGCGCATGCAATGCGGTCTTGCTTGCCCGCCTGTGCGGCTTTGTGTTCGACGGATCAATGCCGACTGCCGCCTGCAGGAACGGAGACCCGTAGACGGAGAGGAAGGTCGCCTCGCTCAGGGCCTCCATTCCTTCACGCCATGCATCCAGTCCCGCAACAATCTGCCGAGAAAATGCCTGTTCCAACGCCAGGAAGGGATTGTCAGCAGCAACGGGGCGCCGTTCGTCCGCCACATCGACGGCAAGATCCGCGATCGGCGCCATCAAGGGATTGCGGTCGGAAAGCAGCTCATACTGCATCCGGAGCGGATGGCTCTCACGTAACTGGTTGGCCGCCCATTCCGGCACCATCGCCCGCACGAATGGCTGGATGAAAGTTTGGTAAAGGGACAGGTTGATATCCGAGACCCTAGCGACAGTTGCAAAGCGGCGGTCGTCCTCGGCGCCATTGCAGCCCAGCGCACGGATGTCTTCGAGCGTTCTTGCCTCGCAGCGCATGATCCAATCACCCTCTACGAGATCCCCGCCAATGGTCTCATCGGTCCTTGCCTCAAAGGTCGCCTCATAGAGACCAGGCGGCAACGCGTCGATCAGGTCGATATTGCTGGAGAATTCCCCGTGCTCCTTGCGCGCGACGCTCGCGGACACGAAGATGCCGAGATGGCCGATCGTTTCGTGCACGGTGTAGACGATGGTCTGCCCGTGCGAGCGGATCTCGTTCACGTCATCATACAGATCCAGTATCCAACCGAGCGCCTGCGCGGGAGGCGTGATGTTGTCTCCCTTCGAGCAGAAGACGACGATCGGCGCGCGAATGTTGCGCAAATCGATCGCCTCGCCCTTCGATGTCTCGATCCGGCCGGCCGCAAGATTGTTGCCGACGAAGAGCTCGTCGACGATGAACTGGATTTCTTCGCCGTTCAGGCTGACGTGCCCGCCCCACCATTCCTCGAAGCCCAGATAACGTGGCACCTCGTTATCGATCTTCGAGTAGAGGTTATATTGCTTGGTCCAGAGCGTATTGGCCGGGTTCTGGTTCTCGAAATTCTGCACCAGCCAGGCGCCGTCGAAGGTTCCGTGGCCAAGGTCGCTCGTGAGAGCGGTGAGCCAGCTGCCACCCAGGAGTCCACCTGTGTAGCGCATCGGATACTTGCCGCGCTCACCCGCCCAGTAGGAAAGCGGCGCACCGGCAATGATGATCGATCCAAACAATTCCGGGCGCATGGCAGCGAGCATCATGACGGCCCAGCCCGCCTGACAATTTCCGATTACGCAGGGCTTGGCGTCCGCCTGCGGATGCAGCGAAATGACCTTCTCCAGAAACATCGCTTCGGCACGCGCAATGTCTTCGATCGTCTGGCCCGGAACGGGCTGCGGAAGGAAGCCAATGAAATAGCATGGATGCCCGGTTCTCAGAGCGACGCCTATTTCGCTATCCGCCTTGAACCCGCCGATACCCGGCCCGTGCCCGGCCCTCGGATCGACGACAACGAAGGGTCGGCGTGTCTGGTCAATCTCTATTCCGGCAGGCGGGACGATCCGGACTAGCGCGTAGTTGACGGGTCTCTCGAGCATGCGTCCGTCGAGCACGACCTCGGGTGTGAAGCTCAGCACATGCGGCGCGGTTGCTTCGGCATGCGCCCGATACTGGTTGCCGCGCTTGCGCATGACATCCCAGAACAGCACGCTACGCTGGGCGGCATCCAAGGCATAGTCGAAGAAGAAGCCGAAAGGACCAAATTGGGCAGCGAAATCAGCCGTCGGAAGATAGGAAGGATACCGCATGCCAAATCTCCTCGTTCACCCTCTCAGCGAGAGATCAAAGACTTATGCTCGGATGATATTCTCGATCTGCGTCCGCTCTGTGAATGAATAGCCACACAGTCAGCCACGCGCTTCTTAGCGCATGCAGCATAACAGCTACCGGCCACCTGCCCAACGTATCTTACGGTAGCATACGCCGTTCGACTCAGCCTGGGGACCCCTATGGCAGGTCACGCAAGAGCGGTCCCGGGATCCCTAGACTGGCCATCCATGCCGGCCTCCTTCACCAGCATGGATGTTGAACCTGCTCGCCACTGATTTGAAAACCCGTCGCGATTCAATCAGGCAGGACATTGCTCTAGATGCATCACTTGGCCATATCGTGAAGGTACGCTTCAAACTTTGACCAGAACTGGTAGTCAAATACCGTTTCTTTATCGAGTTTTAGCTGCCGTGCCATGCCCATGCATTCACTGGCGTTTAGTTTGATCGTTTTTCCAGACTTGATAAGCTCTAAAAACAGACCCTCGAAAGCCATTTCATATTCTCGATTATCCAGATAAAGGCCAATGACCTCAACGGACTCGGCATCGAGATCTGCTCGTGACATCGTGCTTCGCACAAACTGATCGATCGGCTTGAAATTATCACTTTTTGTTTGCCACCACGGTATGTATCCGTCCTCACTGGCGAGAATGGTGGCGTTCCCACTTTCGAAGTCACCGGATTCAACTGAAATGAGACGATAGCCTAGTTGGTCTCCCAGTTGGCGCATGTACACAATTGCTTCGCGGACAGCCGGTTGATCAGTTGAGACTGATTTGTATGCGACAATCTCGCATTGTCCGCTATCGGATACGACTAACCCCTCTTTTATGAGCAACGCAACCATTCGGTCTTCGTCCTCGTCGCGTGAACAAATGAAACGCCCACCAATAGGAACCATTGAAGGTTTTAGGCCAGAGCTCAGTTGAGCTATCTCTTCTTTGTACTCAATCCAGACAGACGGCTTGGTTAAATTCATATCAGCAAACGCTAAGGCTGGCGCAACGAACCAGACGGCAATAAGAAATATACAGCGCATAGGCATTATTCCGTCTGATCCAAGGCATGGGGGTGCAGGTCGATCTCCCGTCGCTATAGGGCGACGATCAGGATGAGTCCCACCTTGATTGTCGCCGCGCACGTCGTATTTCCGCCAAACGGAGCGAAGCTTAGTATAACTATTGCTGTCAAGATTACGATCGTGAACCTGAGCTTTCGTCGAGCGTCATTTCGCGTATTGCGAGAGCCAGCCTACCCTCAAGACAGAGCTTCGCCTTGCTCTGGCCTCGTCTTGTGGCTGCGGCCTTCTGCGCCCCGTCATCGCCCATCCTCGGACGGCGGGATGGCGAGGTTAGCCCAGACCGAACTGGAGATTTCCTCCATGCTCGGATTTTCGGTTTCATGATCCTCCAGCGCCGGCGGCTCCGCCTGTAGCCCTCTTCGACAGCTGCCTAAACGCTCCTTGATGCGGCTTTCGCCAAAGGGGCGGTGCCAAAGCAAAGGCCCCGGCGAACGCTAGAGTAGGTCATCGGAAGCGAAATATTTGTTACAGATCGCCGACCCAGATCACACCACTGTGCGAGCGTGTCCCTATTGCAGATTCTGAAGGCCGACCTCGGGACATCCTCGGACGTTGGCAAAGGTGATTTCGCGGCGATCGCCCCACCCGGTCAATCCTCTCAACGTGAGAACATTCTCGTCGCGATAGACCAGATCGGTCCGGTAGATGCCGGCACGCCGGGCCCTGTTCCTCGCTAGGCTGACGTTGCAGGTGCCTTCCGATGGCGACACCTGCCAAGTGCTCGTACCCCTGCCGTCGGGATTCCAGCCGTCCGATGCGCAGGCCGCCGCGGCCGGCAGCAAGGCTGCGAGGATCATCAAGGTCGTGTGGAAGGCGGCTTTCATGATCCCTGCCCCGGTTGCCTGCGCTTGAACGCTCTGCGCCAAAATAGACGGGCCTGCGCGTAGCGCAATCATCTCTGGGCGGACCCGCGCGCCATTTGCGAACAAATGTCGCCGGAGTCGTGCGGCAGCGTTGATAATCGGTTAACGCTGCCACCGATCGGCTGAGTGATCACCCCTCGCGGGACGCATCGTTCGCGCGGGCAAGGACAAAGTCGTGCTTTACGTCCCAGAAATCGCCGGCGAATTGATACTGTTTCGACCGTTCGGGATCGCGCGACCGGCGGAATTCGGCAAGCAGGCTCTCCTTTACCCCGAACACTGCATCGGAACTGATGTAGGGATCATCGGGGTCGAAGATATGGGTGGTCAGTGTTTCGAAGCCGTCGGCCTTGATGATGTAATGGAGATGCGCGGGCCGGTAGGGATGGCGGCCCAGTTCCTTCAGCAGTTGCCCGACCGGGCCGTCATCCGGGATCGGATAATATTTGGGTTTCACCGCCCGGAACCAGTAGCGCCCATCCGGGCCGGTGCGGAAGACGCCCCGCAGGTTGAAATCCGGCTGAATGCCCTTCTGCTGGACATCATAGAAACCCTCGTCATTCGCCTGCCAGACGTCGATCAGCGCATCGGTGATCGGCTGTCCGTCGGTATCGAGGATCCTGCCTTCGATGGCCATGTCCTCGCCCTTCTGGTCAAGGCAGATGTTCGCGCCCATCGGCAGTTCCGGTGCGTCGGCAACGTGAAACGGACCAAGCACCGTGCTCTCCGAGGCACCCGAGGGTTTGCGATTGTTGATCGCATCGACCAGCATGGAAACGCCGAGGACATCGGAAAGGAGAATGAATTCCTGCCGCCACTCGTTGCAGATCTGCCCCGTCTGCGTCAGGAACAAGATGGCCTTCATCCACTCATCCTGCGTCGGCTCAATTTCCTTTACCGCTTCGTGAAGCTTTCGGGTGACGACTTCCATCACCTGCTTCAGGCGTTCATCCTTGGCGTTCTCGTTGCGGCCGGTCACCACGGCGACCGAATCTTCTTCCGTGAAGAAGCCCTTCTTGTGCGCTTCCATGTCGCTCTCACTTATGAAGGATGGATTTCAGGACGCGGCGCAGTTCGGCTTCCGGATTGGAAACCATTGCATCTGCACGCCAGGCGACGTGGTGATCGGGCCGCACGAGAATGGCGCCGGAATCCCGGACCTCGCGCGCATTCGCCCAATCGCCAACCAGGTCCTGCCATTGCTGGCGAGGTCCGATCATGTGCGTGGCGATCGGGATATTGAACTCCTTTGCGAGCGCCCTGGCGGCCGCTAGCCAGCCATCACCACCGATACCAGTCAGAACCGTGAAGGCGCCGTGGCCGGTCAGGTCGAGGGTGGAGACTTTCTCACCACCGTGATTGAACAGCCAAGAATGCGGCAGCCGTGCGCCGGGCCATGTCGTCGGCTGGTAGTGAAGTTCCGGGTCCTTCGCGAAAGCCGGCTCTGGCCGGCCGTCGGTGACGACGGCACTTGACCTGTAGCGCTGGTTCATCTCGACGCCATGCGCGTCGAACTCGTAAACCTTGTAGGCGATCGCTTCCCGGATCGCCTTGCGCTGCCTCTCCGCCTCTGGAGTATCCTTGCAGCGCGCGTCCATGTTTTCCTGCATCTTGACCGGGTCAACGGAATCCAGAAGGCCGAGGGCCTTGAAGATTGGACCGAATTCTTCGATCGACTTGTTGGCTCGCGTCACGATCTGCTTGGCGATCGGCGCACGCTCGGCATTATAGCTATCAAGCAGACCCATTCCGGCCTGTCCCTTCAGCACCATGGACAGCTTCCATGCGAAATTGAAGGCGTCCTGGATCGACGTGTTGGAGCCAAGTCCGTTCGACGGAGGATGCCGGTGGGTGGCATCTCCCATGCAGAAGACACGGCCTTTGGACATCGCCACTGCGTACATATTGTTGACGGTCCAGGTCGAGACCGACTTGATCTTCGGCTGGAGCTCCTGGTCACCGACGAGGTCTTGAACCACCTTGATGGCGAAATCCTCGGTCACGTCAGGCGCCGGCTGGTTGATGTCGTAGCCCCAGACGATCAGCCATTCGTGCCAGGGCCGGACCATGCGCACCAGGCCCATTCCGATGCCGCCGACATCCGCGCCCGGCTGCAGCACCCAGTAAAGCACGGAGGGGCGGTGCGCGACATGCCGCGACAGATCGGCCTCGAACAGGATGTTCATCGAGCCGCCAACACCCATCTTGCCTTCGAAGGAAAGACCCGCGTGTTCGGCCACCCTCGAATTGCCGCCATCGGCGCCAACCAGGAACTTGGACCGGACGGTAAATTCCTTGCCCGTCAGCCGGTCGAGACAGGTGGTGGTGACGCCGTCGGCATCCTGCTCATGGCTGACGTACTCCGTCGACATGCGCGCCTGCGTGCCACGCGAGCAGGCGGCCTTGAAGAGCAGCGGCTCCATGAAGGTCTGCGGCAGGTCGTTCATCAGGCTGGGTGAGGAGAGTTGGTGCTCGGCGCGAGACAGCGGATGCTTGCCCCAGCTCTTCATGCGGCCGATTTCTTCGCCCGTCAGCGAAGTGCAGAAGACGTTCTCACCCATCAGATCCTGCTCGGCGGCGAACATATAGGCTTCGTCTTCGACATCGCGACCGAGATCGCGCAACACCTCCATCGTGCGCTGATTGGTGATATGGGCGCGCGGTGTATTGGCCAGCCACCGGAAGCGATTGATCACCATGTTTTCGACGCCGTAAGTCGACAGCAGCGCAGCGGTTGCAGATCCGGCAGGGCCGGTTCCGATGATGAGTACGTCCGTTGTGATATCAGCCATTTGGCTCTCCTATCTTCTTGTGACCGACAGGTCCGCCCGTGAGGATTCGACGAACCGGAAAAAGCTGGATGCCGGTGCGGTCGGAAAACAGGCCCCAAAGCCCGCGCGGCGCAAACAGCATCGTGACGATGGCGACCAGGCCGAGGATCAAGAGATACCAGGAGCCATAGCCAGCAAGCAGGTTCTGCAACAGAAAGAAAACGATGACGCCGACAATCGGCCCCTCGACCGTACCGATGCCGCCGATGACGACGATGAAGATCACGTAGGCCGTCCAGTCGATCACCGAGAACGCGGCATCCGGCGAGATGCGTTGCTTCTGGACATAGATGAGCGCGCCACAGCAGCCGGTCAGAAATGCCGCGGTGAGGTAGACCATGGTCTTCATCCGCCGCGCATCGACGCCGACGGCGCGTGCCGCCTGCTCATTGTCCCGGACAGCCGCAAGACCGAGCCCCTGCCGCGATCGCAGCAACCGGTAGATGGCTCCGATCGTGGCCAAGGCGAGTACCAGCGCGAGCCAATAGGTCAGCGCATCGCCTGCCTCCGCCGATTTCATGCGGAACAGGGATTTCAACAGATCGACGCCGATCATGTCGCGCGTGGCGTCACGCGGCAACGATGTGCCGGTTCCGCCACCAAGCGCCTTCCACTGGGCAAAGAGGAGACGACCGACCTCGGCGATGACCCATGTGCCAATGGCAAAATAGGGACCGTAAAGGCGGAAGGTGAAAAAGGCCGTCGGCACGGCGACGATCGCCGCAAAGACGCCGGCGACGAACACCGCCGCCACAGGATCGAGCCTCGACAGGCTGACGAGAGCAAACATGGCGTAAGCCCCGCAGCCCACGAAGAGTTGCTGGCCGACCGAAATCAGACCGGCATATCCGGCAAGCAGGTTCCAGCATTGCGCCAGCACCAGCATGGTGAGGATGAAGAACAGGTCCTGGACCGCACCGCGCGACACCAGAAGCGGCGCCAGGAACGCGAGGACCACCGCGATGGCAGCCATGACGGCGAATGCCGCGGAAGCGCCCGTACGGGTCTCGACTTTGAAGGTTGGTGCGAGCAACTGTTCCATGACGGCTCAATCCACTGCGCGCGGAAAAAGGCCGCGCGGCTTGAACAGGAGGACGAGAAGGAACGCGAGATGCCCGGCGAGGATCTGCCATTCTGGATTGACGGCCGCCCCGATCGTCTGCGCGACACCAAGTATGATGCCGCCGGCCAGCGTTCCCCAAAGTGAGCCCAGCCCGCCGATGATGACGGCTTCGAAGGCATAGATCAGCCGCGCCGGGCCCGACGTCGGATCAAAATTGGCGCGCGTTCCGAGGAACAGTGCCGCGATGGTCACCACGACCATGGCAAGGCCTGTCGCCATGGCAAAAATGCGTTGCGGCCGGATGCCCATCAGGCCTGCCGTGGTGACATCGTCGGATGTGGCACGAAACGCGCGGCCGATCGAGGTGCGATAGATCAACTGGTTCAGCCCAACGATGGCGAGGATCGCTGAGCCAAAGGTCAGCATCGGCATGACACCGACATTGATCGGCCCCAGCGAAACGGAGGCCGTCTCGAGCGCGCCGGTTGATATCCGACGGCTGTCGGCCGTAAAGCCTTCCAGCAAGCCATTCTGGATGACGATCGAAAGACCGAACGTGACGAGCAGAGGCGGCAGGATATCCTTTCCGAGCGTGCGGTTGAGCAAGTGGTACTGAAGGACCCAACCGGCTGCGAACATGAGAGGAGCTGCAATGAGCGCGGCACCGAAGGGATGAAGCCCCAGCAGGGAAACAAGCAACAGGATCAGAAAGGCGGCGAAGACGATCAGGTCGCCATGCGCAAGGTTGACCAGCCGCATGATGCCGAAGACCAGGCTGAGTCCCGCGGCAAAAAGCGCATAAAGCCCGCCGAGCAAGATGCCCTGCGCTATCGTATCAAGCCAGTTCATGACCATCTGCTCCGAAATAAGCCTTGTGAATGGCATCGCGGTCGAGGTCGCATGGCATTCCGGAGAGCGTGATGCGGCCCTCCATCATGCAATAGACCCTATTGGAGACCTTGAGTGCCTGAGCGATGTCCTGCTCAACGATGATGATCGCCGCTCCGGTTTCCCGGATTCGCGGAAAGGCAGCGTAAATGTCGCGCACCACGACCGGCGCCAGTCCAAGGCTGATCTCATCGCAAAGGAGCACGTCCGGGTTCGACATCAACGCCCGGCCGATCGCCACCATCTGCTGCTGGCCGCCGGACAGTGCCGTGGCAGGGTTTCGCCGACGCTCCTTGAGGATCGGAAACAGCGCATAGATGCTCTCGAGCGTCCAGGGGCCCGTGGCCTTGCGGCCATAGGAACCAATCAACAGGTTCTCCTCGACCGTCAACGATGGAAACAGCCGCCGGCCCTCCGGCACCATGGCAATCCCGCGCGACATCACATCGGGGGCGGCCAGCGCGCCGATCGCCTCTCCCCGATAACTGATGGAACCGGGCTCGTTTTTGAGGACGCCCGACAGCGACCGCATCAGCGTCGTCTTGCCGGCCCCATTCGCGCCGATGATCGAAAGCGTCTCGCCCTCTTCAAGGCTGATATCGATGCCGAACAGCGCCTGGAAGTCACCGTAGGAAGCCGTCAGTGCGTGGGTTTCGAGAAGTGGCATCACACGTCGATCCCCAAGTAGATTTCGCGAACTTGCTTCGAGTTCATGATCTCGTCGGGCTTTCCGATGCCGATCACGCGACCGAAATGCAGGACAAGCAGACGACCGACCACGGCGTTCAGCGCATGCAGGACATGCTCGATCCAGATCACAGTAATGCCTTTGCTGTGCAGGCCGCGGATGGTCGCCACCAGCGCCCGGCACTCGCCTTCCGTCAGCCCGCCGGCGATCTCGTCGAGCAGCAGGAGTTTCGGATCGGTTGCCATCGCGCGCGCCAGTTCCAACCGCTTGCGCTGCAGCAGCGTGAGGCTGCCGGCCATTGCATTGGCTTTGTCGATCAGACCGGTGTCGACGAGGATTTCTGCACAGCGATCGGCAACCTCCCCTTCCCGCTTTCGCGCACCGAACGATCCGGCCACGAGCAGGTTCTCGAACACGGTGAGCTGCTCAAAGGGCTGCGGAATCTGGAACGTACGGCCCATTCCGGCAAAGCACCGCGCCATCGGCGGGGTATTGGTCACGTCGGAGCCTCTGAAACGGATCGCGCCGCTGTCTAAAGAGATGTTGCCATTGATCAGATTGAACACCGTCGACTTGCCGGCACCGTTCGGGCCGATGATGCCGAGTGCCTCGCCGTCTTCGACGGCAAAGGAAATCTGTTCGGCGACGGTCAACGCGCCGAACTTTTTCGAAACACCTTCCAGTTCCAATATTGGCATCCATCTCTCTCCCATGAAGGGAGCCGCCTCCACGGCTCCCCGCTCGCCGCGTGAGCGCTGACGCGCTCAGGCGATCGGCTCCATTTTCCCCCCGGTCGGTATGTTGGGTGCCGTGGCGTTCTCGACGATGACGAGATCATAACCCTTGCCACCCTGCCTCAGCCGCCACTGGCCTCCGACAAGGGGCGTCTTGGCGACATTCTTTTGCGCAAAGGGCGGCAGTTTCTCGTCGCCCCAGGCGATCGGCCCAACAAGCGTATCAAGCTTCGTTTCACCAATGACCTTGGCCACCGTCTCGCCGTCACTCGGATCCTCGGCTCTTTTCATGACATCGACCGCGAGTTCGAACAGCGCGTGCGCAAATCCGATCGGCTGCGTCCAGGGCCGGCCCGTCGCCTTGGTGAAGGCGTCAGCGACCTGCGCCGCAGTCTCGCCCGTCAGCGATGATTTGAAGGGGTGGCTTGGCGTCCACCAGACTTCGGTCGAGAGATTGTGGCCAGCATCGCCGAGCGATTCCACCGTTTGCGGGAAAAGCAGAGCCTTACCCACCGAGGCAACCTTTGGCTTGAAGCCCTGCTGCTTCGCCTGGCTCCAGAAGGTCGTGAGATCCGGTGGGATGACGACACCGGTGACGATCTCGGCGTTCGCCTGCTTGAAGGCGTTGATCTGCGCGGAGAAATCATCCGAAAGATTCTGGAAGCGGCCTGGATCGGTCAGCGTATAGCCGAGCTTCTCGAGCACCGGCGGGAAGCCCACGACCTTGTCTCCCCACGCGTTGCCATCCCCGTCGTTGGGGAACAGTCCACCGACCTTCTTGTTGGTCTCGACCTGGCCCCACATGCCGGTAAAGACGGCAATGATGTCCTCGAGCCCCCAGAAAAAGTGATAGGCGAAGTTGAATGGTTTCCAGGAAGTCGGGTCGCCGGGATTTGCCTGCTGGCCGATGAACCATGGCTGCCATGGCGCCACCGTGGAAATGCAAGGCATTTCTTCGGCTTCGCAGGTCGTCGACACCGGGTTGGTGGTTTCGGGCGTCGAGGAAACGAGGACCAGGTTTACCTCATCGGTGACGATCAGTTCCTTGGTCACCTCGGCGGCACGATTGGGATTGGACTGGCTGTCTTTGACGACAACCTCATAATCGAGGCCCATCTTCTTGGTCGTCGCCAAAAAGGTCTCTATCACGAACTTGTCGGCCTCGCCGAAGGCGGCAAGCGGTCCGGTTTGCGGACTGACATAGCCGAGCTTGATCGAGCTTTTCTGTGCCAGCGCCGGCAAAGCCAGCCCGGATGTGGCAGCAAGCACGCCGGTGGCTGCCGTCTGCTTCAGGAATTCGCGTCTGGTTGTCATCTCATTCTCCTCCCATTCCCCCTTGTGTGACGACTAATTCTCCGGCCGGCGGCCCTCCCAGGCCTGCTGCAGCAATGCGCGGATCGATTGCCGATCGATCGATCGAGGATTCCAATAGGGGTTCTCGACGGCGATCTGGCTTGCCTTGTCGAGGTCGGCTTCCGCCAGGCCGAGATCACGCAGCGCCCGCGGCGCGCCGATCGACGTTGCAAAGTCCCAAAGCCCCCCGCCGACCGAGTCGCCGAAAATCTCTGCCACAGGCTGAAGGAGCTCCGGCACCGCCACGGCGTTAAAGGCAGCCGTATGCGGCAGCATGATCGCATGCGTCTCGGCATGCGGTGTGTCGAAGGTGCCGCCAAGCGTGTGGCAAATCTTGTGATGCAGGGCCATGCCAACCGCTCCGAGCACTGTGCCGCAAAGCCAGGCGCCGTAGAGACCGCCCGCCCGCGCCGTGAGGTCACTCGGCGTCGCGATGATTTCCGGAAGTGCAGCCCGCAAGGCGCGCAAGCCTTCGACAGCCATGAGGGTCGAGATCGGGTTGCGGTCCTGCGCATAAAGCGCTTCGACAGCATGGGCCATGGCGTTCAGACCCGAGGTAACAGACAGGCCGACCGGAAGGCCCGTTGTCAGCGTGGCATCGTAGATCACCACCTCGGGCAGGATCTTGGCATCTTTCACCGTCGTCTTGCGACCACCCTCGGTTTGACCAAGGATCGGCGTGACCTCCGAGCCTGCGTAAGTCGTTGGAATGACGATCTGCGGCAAGTTCGTCCGATAAGCGATGGCCTTGCCGAGACCCGTCGTCGAGCCGCCGCCGAGCGACACGACGCAATCGGCTCCGCTGTCCCCGACCAGCTTCATTGCCGTCTCGGTGACATCGACAGGCGTGTGCATGACGGCGCCACTGAACACGCCGACGGCCAGCGGCCCGATCTTCGCAGCCAGTGCCTCCGCGTCACTCTTCTGCTGTGGCGTGGAAAGAACCAAGGCTCTCCGGCAACCGATCTTGGCGATCCAGTTTGCCACCTCTTGGCTAGCCCCTTCACCGAAGACGATATGGGCCGGGCTGCCGGCATAGTGAAAGGACAGGCTCATCTTGCTTTCTCCGGTCTTGCCCGCACCATCACGAAGGCGAAATCGACCTGCTTGATCTGCGGCACGTCTCCGCTGACCGGGCGAAAGTCCCGGACCAGCTCAGGTTTGACGCCGAACAACGCGTCCTCATGGAGATGCGGATCGTTTTGGTCATAGACATGCGTGGTGATCGTCTCGTAACCTCCAGCCCGGACGACAAAATGCAGATGCGCCGGCCGATGAAGGGGATAGCCCGCGGCTGCCAGCAAATGTCCGACCGGGCCGTCGTCGGGCACGCTGTATCCTTTCGGCATGACCGTGCGGTAGTTGACGCTTCCATCGGCATCGGCGCGGAAAAGGCCACGCAGGTTGTGCTCGGGCTGCAGATCCGGCTGCTGGTTCTCATAGAGGCCCTGGGCATTGGCCTGCCAGGTGATGAGCTCGGCCGACGGGATCGGCTGCCCGTCGAGATCGATGATCCGGGCCGAGACGCAAAGCGGCTCTCCCACACCATCAAGCGAAATCGAGCTGCCCAGCGGGCGCTCCGGCACATCACTGCGAAAGAATGGGCCGCGGATGGTGTTGGGGGTTGCGCCTTTCGGCCGCCGCGAATTGATCTCTTCCACGAGGGCCGACGCACCAATCAGGTCGGAGAGCAACACCCACTCCTGACGGCGTTCATCGGAGGCATGGCCGACTTCCGTCAAAAACGCGATCACCCTGCGCCAATCATCCTGGGTGGGCCGGAATTCCTTGATCAGTTCATGCGTGTGCTTGGCGACTGCCGCCATGAGGCGGGGCAACTGGCCGTCCTTGCCGGAGGGCATGCGCTCAGCAAACACGTCCGACGAAGTGGCTTCACTGAAAATAAGCGCATCGGCTGCCGGCGGCATGCGTCCCTCCCAAGCACTCGCATCGTTGGTCAGAGTAAAGTAGCAGGCCAGCAGCGGCTGATTGATGATTTGATTTAAGTTTAATATAACAGATCGTTATGAAGATTGATGAACGACACCTGATACAACTCGCCGCTGTGGTCAAGACCGGCGGCGTGACCGAGGGAGCGGCCCTCCTCGGGCTCGCCCAGCCGGCCGTCTCGCGCACGCTGTCGATGCTTGAAATGCGTCTCGGCGAGCCATTGTTCATCAAAGGACGCAGACCGTTGCAGCCGACGTCGCTTGGCCTGTCACTGGCTGAGCAAGGGCTGGTGATGCTGGCGGCGTCCCGGAAAGCCTCGGATCTCGTGGAAAGCTTCCGCGTCGGCAAAAGCGGCGTCGTGCGCGTCGGAGGCACGCCCTTCTTCATGGATGCGCTGATCGCAGGGTTGTGCGCCGAGTTTCAGGTCACACGTCCCGACGTTCGGATCGATCAAAGCTACGGCTACTTTCCTGATCTTCGGGCCGCGCTGAAGGCCGACCAGATCGACCTCGCGATCTGCCCGATCGACATTCTCGACGAAGGCTCCGGTTTGGAATTCCAGCAGATCTTGCCGGGGCGCAACGTGATTGCTTGCCGCGTCACGCATCCGCTGCTGCTGAAGCGCCGGCCGCAGCCAAGCCAGCTTCTCGATTATCCCTGGGTCGCCCCGCCGCCTGGCAGCCCGCTGCTCGCCGATCTTCGCGCCCTGCTGCTCTCCTTCGGCGCAACCGAGATCAAAATCCGCTATTCCGGCGGCTCGCTGATGAGCGTGATCAACTATCTCAAGGCAGCCGACGCCCTGACCGTCATGCCGCACAGCGTGGTCTTTGCATTGCGCAAGGAAAAATCCATCACCGCCCTCCCCCTGACGATCCCGCATCCGGAGCGAGCGCTGGCAATTCTCACGCGCGCGGACTCGGCGCGATCGCCCGCGGTCGATCAGTTCGCGCAACATATACGCTCCGGATTCGAAAGCCTGCGTCACCTGATCAAGAGGCACGAGGAAGCTGTGGTCTGGGGGCGGTAGCAGCTTACCGCTACCGCCATGGTAGGCCAGTGGCGACCAATGTGCCGCCGCGACAGTCAACTCGCAGGCTCGCCTTCTGGGTGACCGCGGCCGAGCTTGTCAGGAAGTGGTTGCCCCTTTGGCGTGAACTCGAGCGATCCTGAATTGATGCAGAAGCGCTCACCGGTCGGAGGCGGGCCGTCGGGAAAGACGTGGCCCTGGTGCGCACCGCAACGCGCGCAAGTGATCTCTGTCCTGACCATGCCGTAGCGGGTATCGCGAATATGCCGTAGATGACCCTTGGCGACCGGAGCCGTGAAGCTCGGTCAGCCTGTGCCGCTTTCAAATTTCGCAACAGCCCTGAACAGGGGAAGACCGCACAGGCGACAGGTGTAGAGGCCCTCGCGTCGCTCGTTCAGGAACACGCCGCAGAACGGCGCCTCCTCACCATGCTCCAGCAGCAAATGGCGGTCCTCTTCGCCGAGGTCAGCCACAAACTGCTGCATCTGTTCTGGCGTGGGAGGAGTGAGATCGAACCGCAATTTCAGGACATCACGCATTCCTGGTTCTCCTTGGGTCCCGGTGGAACCCCTTACCTTTTTCAGATAGGTTACTGTCACCAACGGGATGGCGCCGCGATGGCGCCGTCCCGATTGTGTCTACGCCGAGCGCAGCGAATGGAACGCAGCTCTGAGTTCGGAGGTGAAGGCTTTCGGCTGCTCCCAGGCAGCAAAGTGCCCGCCCTTGTCGAGCTTGTTGTAGTGGATCAGCTTGGGATAGGCGCGCTGCGTCCAGCTACGCGGAGCCGCATAGATCTCATCCGGAAAGACGCTCACCGCGACCGGGATGGTGACATTCTTGACGGCAAAGAATGCCAGCTTGTTTTCCCAATAGAGGCGCGCCGACGAGACGGCGGTATTCGTCAACCAGTAGAGTGTGATGTTGTCGAGGATATCGTCCCGCGTCAGACCTTCGGTCTTTCCATCGAAGACGCGTGCGATCATCTCGTAGCTGCGGATATCGTGGTCGATCATCCATGCAGCCAGGCCGACTGGCGAGTCCGCGATCCCATAGAGCGTCTGCGGACGGTTCGCCATTTCGAGCGCATAGCCCAGCCCGTGCTTGTAAAAATCGTCCAGCTGATCGTAGGCATGCTGTTCGTCGGGAGCAAGGCCCTTCGGCGGCGCACCGCCGGGCTGCAGCGCTGCGGCGATATCAGCCGGAACGGTCGCCGGCATGTTGACATGGATGCCGAGCAGTTCCGGCGGGGCAATCAGAGCCATCTGCTCGGTGACCGCATCCCCCCAATCGCCACCCTGCGCCACGTACTTCGTATAGCCGAGCCGCTTCATCAACTCGATCCAGGCATGGGCGATGCGGATCGGGTCCCAGCCGGTCGTGGTTGGCTTGCCTGAAAAGCCATAGCCGGGCATCGACGGGATGACCAGGTGGAAGGCATCCGACGCCTTCGCGCCATGCGCCGTCGGGTTCGTCAACGGCTCGATGATCTTCAACTGCTCGATGATGGAGCCCGGCCATCCGTGCGTGACGATGAGCGGCAGTGCATCCTTATGCTTGGAACGAACGTGAATGAAGTGAATGTCCACCCCATCGATCGTGGTGATGAACTGCGGCAGGGCATTCAGCTGCGCTTCGACCTTGCGCCAATCATATTCGTTTGCCCAGTAGCGAGCGAGTTTCTGGGTCGTCGCATACTGTACGCCTTGCGAACTGTCGTTCACCGTTTCCTGCTCCGGCCATCGGGTCGTGTTGATGCGCTGGCGCAGATCGGCAAGTTGCGCATCGGAGGCCTTAAACTGGAAGGGGCGGATTGCATTGCTGTCGTCACCCGCTGCGGCGAATGACGCGGGCAGGAGACGAACGGCGCCGGCAACTGCTGCAGATGCAAGCAAACTACGCCGTGTGACCGATGATGATAGAGCTGACATATCGTCCTCCTATGTAGTCGGTTCATTCGGATGCCTGGCACACCGAAGGCCGGGCTTATCCATTCTACGATGGTGTCGGCGATACCTTTGCATTGGTTCTCGCCGAGAGCGTTTCCACCCCTTCAGATGAGGTTGGTCGACACGTCGATATTGCCGCGCGTTGCCTTGGAGTACGGGCAGATCTCATGGGCTGCTTGGATGAGTTCCTCTGCGACGTCACGCTCGATACCCGGCAGGCTGACGTTGAGGCGCGCGCGCAGGAAGTAGGAACCTCCGTCGGCATTCAGATCGATTTCGGTATCGATCTCAGGATCGACGGGCAGCTTGATCTTTCGTTGCGCTGCAGCGACCTCGATGGCGCCAATGAAGCAGGCCGACCATGCGGCGCCAAAAAGGCGCTCAGCGGCCGGGTGCGCCTGAGACAGCCGGAGGTCCAACTCGCCGTCGCTGCTGCGTGTGAAACCGTCGCGACCGCCCTTATTGTGAGTCTTGCCGGTAAAGAGGAGCTTCTCAGTCATGGTAAAATCCTTTCGTGTCGCGTTTACTCGCATCCGCTTCAATCGGATGCGATTTAAATAGATCGGCGAAACGGAACTGTCAATACCATTGCGATTTAATCGGATACGATTTATAGAAAGGGAACGAAGAGAAACCCAATAGGATCTCCCATGTCCGCATCTAAAACCGCAAAGAGCCTCGAGGTTGAGACGCCCTCCTCCGGCGAGACCGACAGCAAGGGCAACAAGCTTTCAAACTTTTTGTGCTTTGCAGTCTACTCGGCAAACCTCGCCTTCGGACGCGCATATAAGCCGATCCTGGACAAGCTGAACCTGACCTACACCCAGTACATCGCGATGGTTGCCCTGTCAGAGAAGGACGACCAGACTGTAGGAGCTCTCGGCGAAAAGCTCTTCCTGGAATCAAACACGCTGACACCGATACTCAAGAAGCTTGAATCCTTGGGTTATATCCAGCGCAAACGCGATCCTGCTGATGAACGGCAAGTCCGCGTGACTCTAACCCGCGCCGGACGCGATCTTGTGGAGGCCGATCCCGGAGCACCGCTGGTCGAAGCCACCGGCCTCGGTGAGGACTTTCCGGTCGTGCAGAAATCCGTGGTGCGGCTGCGCAACAACCTCCTGAAGGCGACAAAGGTCGGACCGGCGAAGGATTGATTATTGTCGCCGCAAGTGAGCGTCGATGCATTCGGCGCTCGCCTTTGCCCTCGGATGCAGCCGTCCAAGTTTCGTTGTTCGGAAAGCGGAAAGAAAGTGCCGTGCTTTTGAGGTCGCGCTTCCAGCAATCCGCGACGGACCGTCGAAAACAAGATTTCGGCGTGGCGGCAACGCGTAGTGCCGCCCTTGTGAGCCCGTGGTATAGCCCTGAACAAGGCATTCACTGATCGAAAGCCGAGCACCGGATTTTTTCGAGGCGTCCCGAAACTAACAGGACCGATCGAACATCACCGGAAATTGGCCGACGCCGGCGATCTCGACGGCATCCCTTCTACCGCAATGACACCATGGGAAGCTCATTTGCCTCCATCATCTCGGCCGCCTTGGCGTATCCGCCACCCATGCCGTCGAGAAAGTGCAGATGCGAGCCCGGCTTTCGCGAAGGCACAAAACAGGTCATGAGCGCGTGGGACTGGCGGTGCAGTCCGAAGTTCACCTCGCCCCGCGCCTTTGCCGCAACCAGGATGGCTTCGACTGTTTCGATCTGTTCGCGCGTGCAATCCAGCGTGAGACGCAGGCCATCGTCATATTTGCGGAAGTCCGAGTTGGAGGCGACCGCCAGCCAGCCTTCGAGATCGACTGTCCTGGCGCCGTCCTTGGCAATGGCGCTATTCCGCGACAAGGGTTCGGCCTGTCGCGTGCCGGCGTCGAGAACGGAAAGCACGCACTTTGCCAGCGACGCGAAGGCTTCCGGCCCCCCCTCGTCGTATGGCTCCACCAGCAGCGAGAGGATCTCACCCCGCTGGCTGGGAAACGGCTCCCAATCGCAGGTCAGACCGGTCAGATCGGGCTTGGTCGTGTAGCTGCCTGGCTTCACCAGGTATCGCCCGTTCTTGATTTGCCGCTCGGCCCATTTCAGGCCACCACCGGCAAACATCGCATAGGTCGCGTTTTCAGAGGCGGCGTAGCGCGCAATGCGCACGTCGCGTCCATTGGCACGTATTTCGCCCACGGTCAGCAAGCCGGCCCGAAGAGCGAGATTGAGATTGGCTTTCGCAAAGGCGCTCACCTGCCGCAGCGCGGAAGTCGCGGTCATGATCGCATAAGGCGGCAGCGCGAATGCGGCTCCATCTCCGCGGAATACGAAGGGAAAATCGAAGTCGCCCCACGCGTTTCCGACCGCAGCGATCACCGACGCACCAGCGTAGTTGACGTCTTCGTAGCGCCCCGACTTGATCGCCGACGTCGAGCCGACGACATCCGTTATCCCGACCAGCCAATCATCGGGTAACGCCTCATAGATAGAGGGGTCGAGCACTCGCGCAAACTCGCTATAGGCCGGGGGCGTATTTGGATGATCGCTACGCATCGAGCGTCCACCGGCCTGCATGGCGGTCATCGCCGATTGCATCGACTGCCTGAACCTGTTCTCGCGGGACATAGCGACGTCCTTTCTGCCAATTTAATTCGCGCCCGAATAACTCGGATGCGCTTAAATACGCAAACCGCATCGCAACGTCAATATATTTGCGATTTAATCGGATACGATTTATGTACAAAGATGTAAGATGGGAGCGGCCGGATCACGCCTCGCATGACCAAACCGTAAGAACCGAGGTCTGCGAATGGCGACCTCGTGGTTTCTATCCAGCGGTAGAAGGAGCATCATACGAAAGAGGGTCGCAGGCAAACAGCACTATCCGGTTCAAGCCCGACATTCCCCAAAAGGCTCATAGCCCGATTCCGCGCGATAGGCGGCCGCTCCCAAAGTACATGTGGATTACCGTATGTGATAAATTCCATGTTTCAGTACTTCAGGTAGCATGTGCTTGGATGATTACATTTCCTAGTCATCAAGAGGTCACTGCAAAACTCACGTCGTCTGTTTTGCGGTGACCTCGCCAAAATCTCCAAGGGACCGACGCCTAGAGGGCCTTCAAAGGCTGGTCGCAATGACGCCATCCAGATAGAGCATCATCTGACTGGAGGCGACGGTGTGTGAGGCCGAAGCCTTGCAACGCATCGCCCGAGTACCCATCTTGTGGCGGTCACCCGAAAAAATCGAACATGACATGGTCGACGCATCGTGCGTCGCATCTTGGTGCGTTTCCTACGATCCGCGTGATGGAAACCGAGGCCGCCATGTCGAGAATGCCACCGTACGGCAAAGGACTTCAATTGAACAAACCCAATACTCCCGCCGCACCCGCGGCGGGTCCGCGCGAGCGCGATGACGCCACTCGCTGCCCGGACAAGAACTGGAAACCTTACCCCTGCCTTCTCACGCGTCGTGAACTGCAGGACCTGATCGCCCGGCAGCTTGGCTGAGAGGCAAACCACTGAACCTCAAGAACAAGGAGAAAAAGATGCAGGTCATTGTCAGAGACAACAACGTCGAACAGGCCATGCGTGCATTGAAGAAGAAGATGCAGCGTGAGGGTCTGTTCCGCGAAATGAAGGAACGCCGGGCCTACGAGAAGCCATCCGAGAGACGAGTGCGTGAACGGGCACAGGCAATCGCCAGGCAGCACAAGGCGGCCCGGAAGAGGTTGCAGCGCGAAGGCCTCTTGGCCTCCCCCAAGCGGCGCTCATCCGGCCGATAATTTGCCACGACTATTGTCGCCGGAAGTCCCTCGGCGGCAGCTCCATCCCAGGAAAGGTCCATTATGGAAGAACTGCATAGCCTGACTGTTTCCGATGAACGTCTCGAGGACTGCCGGGACGTGATCGAGCCGGATCTTCAGGATCTGATCCGTACGACAATCGCCTCCGGCTTTACCGCCGAAGAGGTTCTGATCGCAATCAGCGAACTCGTGGCGGAGGACTACGCCGTAACGGCCAAACTGCCAAGCGTGCACTGAGCCGCCCGCCCCGGCCGCTCGACAATCGCCCCGGGATCAACAATTCGACGCACGGTCTCACGCCGGCGTAGGTGTTGATCGGCTCCGCCGAACACCTACATCCCGCTTATCGTTTGTTGGCAAAGAGGAGGTTCATCATGAACACTATCAGCCATGCAACCGAACCAAGGTGGACTGCGCCCGTGGCGATCCGGATTGGAGCACGCCCCTGTGAGCATATCCACGGTCCCGCCGAAGCAGTTGACTATCTGGAGCACCGGTGGCCGATCCAAAACAGCATGCACCTTGAAGCCGCCAAGCGCAGATGCGTGGAAGCCATGAACTATCTCGCGCACCTGGAAGCCTCTCGAGACGCTTTCGTCGCAGCTGCAGTGGAGGCCGAGGTCCTGGCATGACTTGCGTGCGGCGAAGGCTGCTAGATTTGGCCGCCTTCGCCGCACGGCGCGCAAATCCCACCCGCACGCCGAAGCAAACACACGCGTCTGACAGTGACGGGCTCAGCCACTTCAGTCGGCCCAAAGCTGCGCTGACGATCTAGTGCGTTGTGACGGACTTCGGAGAACGCGTGCGACGGGGCTTGTCTGCGGGAGCTGCGGTTATCGCGATCGCAGCCACTTTTGTCTTCTTCCCGGCTTGTTTTTCAGCTGCGGATTTCGTCGCAGCCGGCGGCTTTGCCGATTTCGCCTTGGCCGTCGACTTTGTCGAAGCACGGCTGGTTGCACCATCGACCCGCTCGCCGAATTCCTTGAAGGCTTCCAGCCAATGCTTCATATCCTGACCGTGGGGGCGTCCCTCCTGCTCCCAGATCTCATAGGCGCGGCGGCGGATTTTCTCTTCATGCTCGTTCATGTCAAGGATCCTACTCTTCGTTGCAACCCGATCTTAACTGGCGCAAGCGGTCCAATAGGCAATGGAGACACCGGCATCGATTGATCGAAAGAAGCCGGCCGCGGCGGCGAATTAAAGCTGCGATTGTCTTTTCCGAAATGCCTCTATCTACCCCCGCGCGAACGACTTAAAGCAGGAAGGAAAGCGAGATGAAACGCCTATCGATTTTGCTTCTTCTGGCAGGAGTGACGATTGCCGGATGCACCCCGACCGAGCAGGGCGCGGGAATTGGTGCGGCCTCGGGCGCGGTCATTGGCGGTGTGGCGACCGGCAATGTGCGCGGTGCCGCCGTGGGTGCCGCCATAGGTGGCGTCGCTGGCGCCGTCATCGGCAACGTCGCCGGGCAGCCTGGTCAGTGCTACTACCGGGATCGTTACGGCCGGCGATATGTCGCCGCCTGCCCGCGCTGAGCATACTCTAGGGCGCGCCAAACGCGAGGCTGATATTTGGCATGCTCGCTTCCCGGCATTGCGCTCAGCCTTGACCGCGAAAGATCGCGACTGCGGCGGCAACAAGCTCGGCATTGTTCGCCGCGATCGCCCCGTCCGGAAGAAACGTTCCATCTTCGAGGCCGACGCGCGTGGAATAACCCTGCTCTTTGGCCAATTGCACGAATGGCCAAACGGTGGCGTCGAAACCATGCATCAGGATGGGCCGCTGCACATTGGTACGCTGAAGCGTATCGACGATCCCCTTCGCGACATCGAAAGCGACTTGCAGCTCCTGCTCGTTGTCGAGCTCAATGAGGATGCGGAAAACACGCTCATGTGCTTCAAGGCGAATGTATCGTTCCGCATCCGCGACTGATGCCAGCCCAACTTCGATTCCAATTCCCTTTTCGCGGAGTAATGTCATGACGGCCGGGGCGTTGCTTTCCGAAAGGTTCACTGACGCATGATCGGGCAAGACACTCCACTGACGAATGGCCTCCAGGGTTCGGAGCTCGTCACCTTCAATCCAGGCACCGGTTGAGACTCCCACGAGAGTGCCCGGGCACGTGCGTCGAACCGCATCGATCGTCTCATCGACGGCTACAAGCCTTTCTTTTCCGTCAGCAGCACGAGGGTGAATATGGAGTTCCGCAGCGCCGGCAGCGACGACAGCAGCAGCGTCCCTTGCGATTGCCTCAGGCGTCCGAGGCAATCGCGGATGGTAATCGGTTGGCCGCGCGCCATTGATGCAGGCTTGAACGATCACAGCGGGTGTTTCCTTATTACCCCGTCGCAGTTGACATCATGCTGCCGGTTTTGGTGGCTGATACCGACAGTGTCTTCACACCGGCCAAAAGACCATGCTCAAAATCACGTCTTCAGCAGCACCCGCGCCTGCACCGGTTGCTGTATACCCTTGAGCAAGAGCAGGCGGGCCTCGGCCCCCGAGGTAAGATGCGCAGCCTGAGCGGCGGTCTCCGGCGATATGATGATCTCGTCAGCGCGAGCCTGGGATTCCAGCCGTGCGGCCAAATTAACGGTCCCACCGATCGCGGTAAAATCGCTGCGGAAGCTCGAAAACTCGCCGATCTCGACCTCGCCGCTGTGAATGCCGACACCGACACCGAGCCTGTGATCCGCGTCAAGGCTGTCGAGCGCGGCCGCGCAACGTCGCTGTATGTCCATTGCCGCCATAACCGCTGCGACAGCGTGATCCTTCCTCACGATCGGAAAATTGAAGATCGCCATCAGACCGTCGCCCATTTGCTTGTTGACGATGCCGTCGTGAGCCCAGATCGCCTGCGCACACCGGTCCTGGAACAGGCTGACAATCTCGCTCAATCTGACTGGTTCAATCTGTTCTGAAAGGGCTGTGAACCCTCTGATGTCGGCAAACAGGATGGTGGCGCTGGCAGTGATCTGGCGCTTCTTCTTGACGTAGCGAAACGACCGCTCGCAAATCGTGCAAATGTTCGGGTTCATCTTGCTGCGGGTGACGCCAAATACGCGGAACGGAAGTGCAAGCGCGCCCCGGATCGGAATGGGCACGTGCATTTGATCCCAACACCCGCGGCAAATCTTGGCGTCGCCGTGACTGATCGGGTCTATCGGATGGGAGGCCGTTGTCATGATCCGCGATCCCTCCAGCAGAATGGCCGGCTGTTGCCCGGCTCGAAAGACAAACGTCTAATATTCGCCTGCAATTGGCAACTCTTGGCGGCCATCCTTTAGGTTGATGCTCACCCTGACGTCATCACGCCCGAGCACCCCGCGCACGCGATGGTGCTTGGAAACCTGATGGGCGAAGGCGATCCGGAATTCACGGCGAGGGTCGCCAAGCCGATCAAGCCTCAGAATGTGAGGTACGCAGGTCTTTATGACATGTCGCCTGTGGAATGGCAGATCGTCGAAAGGCTCGGCCTTAAAATGGCGACGCCTTCTCAATTGGCCGAGGACAGTGAGCCTGCTTCGGTGCAGAACAACCGTCGGCTGATGAACGCTTGTGGGGCGAAGCCGCCACCCATTGCAGTCAGCGCCTGCTGGCATTTGCCACGGCGCTATCCACCCCCCTCATAGGATCTACATAACGCCGCTTCAACGCGTACCTCTCGTCTCTTTCCCTTGCAAAAAATTGCACTTTATGTTAATGACTGTCCAGTCAGTCATCTTCTGGTATAGAGAGAATGGCAGAAAAAAAGCGAGAAAGACGAGATCCTTTGCAACGTCGGGCCGAGATCCTGGCCGCCGCCTTTGCCTGTTTTGCAGAGCGCGGTTTCGCCGCGACACGGATGGAGGATGTCGCAGCCCGTGCGGGCATCGCCAAAGGCACGGTCTACCTGCATTTCCCCGACAAGGAGCGATTGTTCATCGAACTCGTGTCCGGCGTTGCCTCGCCGATCCTCGGGGAAGTGGGCGGCATGGTGCAGAAGGAGATGATCCCGGCGCGTACCGCCGTGTCGATGTTCTATGCGCTCTTCAAGCGCGAGGTTTTGGAGACGGAGCGCCGGCACCTGCTGCGGCTGATCCTCGCCGAGGGTCCGATGTTCCCCGTTGTGACCGAATTCTATTACCGCGAGATCATCACCAAAGGCCTCGCGATCGTGCGTGCCCTGCTTGCCCGTGCCGCTGCGCGCGGCGAGCTACGCAATCCCGCCGTGGCCGACGTCCCGCAACTGGTCATGGCGCCGGCCTTGATGTCGATCGTCTGGACGACGCTTTTCGAAGGCTACGAGCATCTCGACACGCAGAAACTCTTCGACACGTTTCTCGACACGCTCTTCGTGCCGGAAGGAGGCGCGATATGAAACGAATCCTCGTCGTCTTTATCGTGGCCGGCGTGGCGCTTGCCGCCCTGCCCTTCCTGTTTTCCGACAAATCCCAGCGCGCCTACCAAGGCTGGATCGAGGCCGACACGCTGTTCATCGGCGCTGAAAACAGCGGCCGCCTGGTCAAGCTCGATGTCGCCGAAGGCCAGGCGATTGCGCCCGGTGCACCGCTCTTCAGCCTGGACTCACAGAGCGAGGAGGCCGCAGTCGGCGCCGCACGCGCTTCGCTGGCCCGCCTGCAGGCTGAACTGGAGCTCGCCGAAGCCAAGCAAAAGCGGCCCGAAGAAATAGACATGCTGCGCGCCAGCGAACGTGAGGCGATCGCCCGGCTTGCCCTTGCCGCACAGGATCTCGATCGCACCCGCGTACTGGTCGAGCGCGGCACCGCAACGAGGGCAAACCTCGACACGGCGACGGCCACCGAAGCCGCCAACCGTGCCGTCCTCGACAATGTCCGCAGCCAGATTACGCTCGCCAACCTGCCGGCCCGCATTGAGACGCTGCGCCAATCGCGAGAGGCTGTTGCAGCCGCAAAGGCCGATCTCGCCTCTGCAGAAGCAGCGTTCACCCGCCGCTTCGTCTCGGCTCCGGCAACAGGCAGCATCGAGACCGTCTATTACCGCACCGGTGAGGTCGTGCCCGCCGGCCGGCCGATCGTGGCCCTGCTGCCGCCAGAGAACATCCGCATCCGCTTCTTCGTGCCTGAAACCGAGATCGCGCTGTTTTCGCTTGGTCAGTCGATCCGCGTCGCCTGTAACGCGTGCCAGCCCACCGATGCGAAGATCAGCTTCATCGCAAAGAACACCGAGTATACGCCACCGGTAATCTACAGCCTCGAAGAGCGTGCCAAACTCGTCTATCGCGTCGAGGCGATCCCCGCCGATCCAAAGGCGTTGCGCCCCGGCCAGCCGGTGGATGTCACTGCGGGAGCCCGTCCATGAGCGACACGGCAATGGCCATCGACGCGCCCGCGGCCGTGATCGACGTCCATCACCTCACCAAGAGTTTCGGCAGCAGAAAGGTAGTCGATGACGTGTCGATGTCGGTCAAGAAGGGCCGCATCCACGGCTTTCTCGGCCCCAACGGTTCCGGCAAGACCACGACGATCCGCATGCTCTGCGGCCTGCTGACGCCAGACAGCGGCGATGGCACCTGCCTTGGCTTCGACATCCTGACCGAGAGCGATCGCATCCGCCGCCGCGTCGGCTACATGACGCAGAAATTCTCGCTCTATCAGGACCTGTCGATCCGGGAGAATCTGGAATTCGTCGCCCGCGTCTACGGCCTGCCTGACGCCCGCGGCAAAGCAAGCGCCGCCATTGAGCGCCTCGGCTTGAAAGGCCGGGAACTGCAGTTGGCAGGAGAGCTCTCGGGCGGCTGGAAGCAGCGCCTTGCGCTCGGTGCCTGCATCCTGCCTGAACCGGCATTGCTCCTCCTCGACGAGCCGACGGCAGGCGTCGATCCCAAGGCCCGCCGGGATTTTTGGAACGAGATTCACGCGCTTGCCGCCGACGGTCTCTCGGTGCTGGTTTCCACCCACTACATGGACGAGGCGGAGCGTTGCCATGAGATCGCCTATATCGCCTATGGCAAACTGTTGGCGCAGGGAACGGTGGACGAAGTCATCGCAAGCACCGGCCTTGTGACGTGGACCGTCTCCGGCGCGCAGGTGCATCGCCTCCAATCCGAACTCGAGAACGAGCCGGGCGTGGACATGATCGCGCCGTTCGGGACGAGCCTGCATGTTGCCGGGCGCGATCCCCAGGCGCTCGAGAAGGCAATCGCGCCTTATCGGGAACGGTCCGATCTCAAGTGGCAAAAGGGCGAGGCAACGCTGGAGGACGCTTTCATCGATCTGATGCGCCGCTCGGAGGACAATTTTCAATGACGACCACAGTGGCAAATGGCAATGGCGGCTCTTTCGGGCGTTTCTGGGCGATGACCGTCAAGGAATTCATCCAGATGACCCGCGACCGCATAACCCTGGCGACAATGGTCGCCTTGCCGATCATGCAGCTGTTCCTGTTCGGCTTTGCGATCAACACGACGCCGCACAACCTGCCGACCGCAGTGCTGATGCGCGAGAATACCGATGTCGGCCGATCCATCTTGGCGGCCCTGGAAAACACGGATTTTTTCGAGATCCGTTCGGTCGTGACCCGCGCCGAGGACATGGATTCGATCCTGCAATCCGGCAGGGCACTGTTCGTGGTGGAAATTCCCGAGGGATTCGAACGCTCGCTTCGCCGCGGCGATACGCCCTCGCTGCTGGTCGCGGCCGACGCCACCGATCCGGTCGCGTCGAGTTCGGCGCTCGGTGCGCTTTCCGGCATCGTGACGGCGGCTCTCGCCAACGACCGCCAGGTCGAATTTTCCGAACCGACCAAGCCTGCCTTTTCCATCGTCCAGCACCGTCGCTATAATCCGGCCGGTTCATCGACCCTGAATATCGTGCCCGGCCTGCTCGGCACGATCCTGACGATGACGCTGCTGATCTTCACGGCGCTCTCGGTCACGCGCGAGGTGGAACGCGGTACGATGGAGAACCTGCTCTCCATGCCGATCAAACCGCTGGAAATCATGCTGGGCAAGATCGCGCCCTATGTGCTGATCGGCCTCGTCCAATCGTTGTTGATCATCGGCGCTGGCCTGCTTGTCTTCCACGTCCCGATCCTCGGTGGTCCGGCCTCGCTCGCGGCAGCGACCACGCTCTTCGTCGTCACCAACCTCTCGATCGGCTACACTTTCTCGACGATCGCGGCCAATCAGTTGCAGGCCATGCAGATGGCGATGATGTTCTTCCTGCCGAATATCCTGCTGTCGGGCTTCATGTTCCCGTTCGCCGGCATGCCGAAATGGGCGCAATGGATCGGTGAGGCCCTGCCGCTGACCCACTATATCAGGATCGTCCGGGCGATCATGCTGAAGGGCGCCACCATCCAGACGCTTGCCTATGACACGATCGCCCTCGCCTGCCTGATGGCCGTTGCCATGCTCATCGCCGTCCGCCGCTTCCGCAGGACATTGGATTAGTCGTAGGGTGACGTCCGCGGTGCGGATGCCTACGCCGTATACACAACGGGCTGCCTGGCTATCTGGGCCGGCGAACGGCCCGGACCTTGCCGCTTGTTCCCCCGCCACAAAAGAGGCGATCTGCGCCATCGGACTCGAGCCCCGATATGCTCAGGCCAGGCGGCATGTCGATGCGTTCCAACACTCGCCCGCTCTCAGGTTCAACGCGCCTGATATCGCTTTCATCGCCTTCCCAAGTGGCGTGCCAGAGTTCGCCATCGACCCAGGTCACGCCAGTAACGAAGCGGCTGGACTCGATGCTGCGAAGAAGCGCGCCGGTTTCCGGATCGATCTGATGGATCTTTCGGCCGCGGTAGTCTCCGACCCAGAGCGTTCCTTCAGCCCAGGCAAGCCCGGAATCACCGCCATTGCCGGGGGCCGGGATCGTCGATAGCACCTCGCCGGTCTTCGGATCGATCTTCTGGATCCGATCTTCCGCAAGCTGGAAAAGATGGCGTCCATCGAAAGCCGTTCCGGCGTGTGCGGCAACGTCTATCGAGTGCACAACCTCGCCGACCTCGGGATCGAAGGCATTGAGCTTGTCGCCGGACGCAAACCAGACATGCCGGCCGTCATAGGTGACGCCGGCTACACGGTCCGCGTTCGGAAAGGGGCCATATTCACGAAGGATTTCAGCTTTGCTGTGTTTCATGGGCTTATCCTAGTCGTTCGGCAGTGGACCTGGGAGTAACAAAGTTGACGGGAAACCCGGCAGCGACGGTATCGTCCACCGGCGCGCCGGCCCGCGTCCGAAGGATTGCACCTTGCCCGTTGCCGCCAGTGCGTCAAGCGCCCGTTGCACTGTGCGTGGGCTTGCACCGATCGCGATCGCCAGCGCCGAACTAGACCAGGCCTCCCCATCGGCCAAAAATGCGAGAACCTCACCGTGCTGCTCTTCGACGGGCGGGGCCAGGATGATCACCTCAGCGGCGCGACGCGGTGCAAGCACAAACCCGTCCCTCGTCGCTCTGATGTCCGCTATCCGGTGAAGCTCACCGCGCAGCCGCCCGACTTCGACACGCAGCCTGACGCGATGCGATTCATCGGCGTCCTTTGCCCTGAATGCGCGGGCAACGAGGGCGTTCCGCGATACGTCTGTCGGCCAGCTTTCGGCGAGCGCACGCGCCAGCGCGAACAACACCGGGCGCGTCGTCAGCGAAACAACCGCGTCCCCATCGCGCACGACATAACGACATGCATCGACCACGAGCGCCCCTGAGGCCAGCACCGCCTCGACCTCCTCCAGCAGCAAGAACCGCTCCTCGCCACGCCTGATCAGTCGTGCCGCCGGCGTTTTCATGACCTCGCAGGCCCCTTCGACCTCCGCACGAAGAGCGGCAATGCCCGCCTCGCGCGCAGCATTTTCTGCCCGGCGCAGCGCCGCGCGCGCAACGCCTGTCTGGAGACGGCGGATAGCAATCCCCGCGACGACGAGTTCGTACGCCGTCAGCAAGGGGGGCGGGAGCGGCGCCGGATCCACCCCGGCGAGCAGGCGTTCGGCCTCGTCGAGATGGCCGATGAGAAGCAGCCGCCGGGCTTCGAGATGCCGTGCATGTGCGGCGTTCAGACGGTCATCGTGCGCTTCGAGCACCTCCCGCGCGGCGGTAAGTGTCTTGGCCGGCCAGGTTAGATCACGCGAGACCAGTGCGATTTCCGCTTCGGCGACGAGGCAGCGCGCCCGCGCCACGGGTTCTTTTGGCCCGAACGCACGGGCAGCCGTCTTCAGCAAGGCCTTCGCCCGGACGAGATCGCCAAGCTGCGCCATCGCGATGCCACGAAGCGCGAGCGCAGGCGCATCGTTGCGCAGCGCGACCCTCTTTAAGGCACCAAGAAGATCCCCGGTCGCGAGCAGCCTCGCCGCAGCGATGATCATCGAGTCCATAAAAATCCCGTCAAACTTGTAACTCCCACCATCTCCCACTCCGGCTCTAGTCTGCTCACGACCACCAAGCAGCCGCAAGTGGCGGCAATGCTAAGCCAACAGACAGCAAAAGGAGAAGTATGATGACGATGCACATCACGGGTACACGCGAAGAATGGCTTGCGGCGCGGCTCGACCTGCTCGCAGAGGAGAAGGAACTGACACGACGCAGCGACATGCTGGCGCAACGTCGCCAGGAGCTGCCGTGGGTGCGGATCGACAAGGAATACCGGTTCGACACCGCCAATGGCAGCGCTTCGCTGATCGATCTCTTCAAGGGCCGTTCGCAGCTGCTCATCTACCACTTCATGTTCGGACCTGACTATACGGCCGGATGCCCCTCTTGCTCGTCGATCGCAGACGGTTTCAACGGCGTTGCCGTCCATCTCGAAAACCATGACGTCGCCTTCACCGCCGTTTCCCGCGCACCGTTTGCCAAGCTGCAGGCTTTCAAGCGACGGATGGGATGGAGCTTCGACTGGGCATCCTCTTTCGGCAGCGATTTCAACCTCGACTTCAGCGTCTTGTTCAGCGAGCAGCAGCAGCGCGATGGCGGGATAGAGTATAACTATCGCCGTGAGCCACCGGCACGCGTGCCGTCACAAGGCCAGACCGTGCAGGAATGGAAACTGCGCGGCAGCGAGAGCCCAGTCGCCCAGATCGCCGCAATGACCGGGACGGATGTCGCGACGTATACACGCGACCGCCCGGGTGTCAGCGCCTTCGTGCTCGAGGACGGCGTGGTCTACCACACCTACTCAAGCTATGCCCGCGGCCTGGACGGCATTTGGGGCGTGTATCAATGGCTCGACCGCGCGCCCCGAGGCCGCAACGAGCAGGGTATCTGGTGGCGGCTGCATGACGAATACGGCCAGGGATGACGCTCATGCTTTCCCTCGACCAGACAAGGCACAGCGCATCC
Source organism: Rhizobium sp. LjRoot258 (assembly GCF_964254185.1). Lineage (NCBI taxonomy): Bacteria > Pseudomonadati > Pseudomonadota > Alphaproteobacteria > Hyphomicrobiales > Rhizobiaceae > Rhizobium > Rhizobium sp. LjRoot258. The sequence continues at coordinate 2,875,907 of NZ_CAXUST020000001.1, forward strand.
GTCGAGACGCCGACCGGCATAATAGCAGGCGTCGCCGATTGGCTGCGCCTGGCAGCGGCGCCAACCTTCGCCATCATGGCGATTGTCACTTTGGCAAGCGGCGGAGCAGATATGATCTGCTCCGCAATGCAGGACGTTTTTCCAGTGGATGGCATGACGACGATGTACCTGCTGATGTGCCTCTTCCACCTGCCGGCGTGGCTGCGCCTGATTTCCGGACGTGCAGCCGGTTCCGGGCGGCCCTGATGCGCGCAGAACCGGAACTGCCGCTACCGGCTAGCTGCGCATGGCAATGGCGCATTGCGCCGAGTGACTTGCATTGCTCCGTGCCCGCTCCACCTTAAGCCCCGAGTAAAGCCACCCAACCAGACAGGCAATCGGGAGAAGGTCAGTGCCAGACAGTTCCACGATCTCAGCGGCCGCATCGGGACAATTTTCGATCGGCACCATCACCATCAATCGTCTCGGCTTCGGCGCGATGCGTATTACGGGACCCGGTATCTGGGGGCCGCCTGCAGACAAGGCCGGAGCGTTGGCAACCCTGCGTCGCCTGCCCGAGGTCGCCGTCAATTTCATTGACACGGCCGATTCCTACGGCCCCGATGTGTCCGAAGAGCTGATCAGCGAAGCGTTGCATCCTTATAAGGGGCTGTTGATTGCGACCAAGGCCGGGCTGACCCGCGAGGGGCCGGACCGGTGGACGCCGAAGGGGCGGCCGGAATATCTTCTCGACCGAGCGAAAGGCAGCCTCAAGAAGCTTCGCATCGAGCGGATCGACTTGTGGCAACTGCACCGCATAGATGCGGCGGTCCCTCGCGAAGAGCAGTTTGGGGCGGTAAAGATGCTGCTGGATCAGGGCCTCATTGCCCATGCCGGCCTCAGCGAAGTGTCGGTTGAAGACATAAAAGCCGCCCGAAAGGTATTTCCCGTGGCGACGGTTCAGAATCGCTACAACCTCGTGGACCGCGGCAGCGAGGATGTGCTGGACTACTGCGAGCGCGAGGGCATCGGCTTCATTCCATGGTACCCGCTGGCGGCAGGCGAGCTTGCCCGTCCTGGCTCCATTCTTGACATGCTGGCCAAGAAGTATGGCGCGACGCCAGGCCAGATTGCTTTGGCGTGGGTGCTCAAGCGCAGCCCCGTGATGTTGCCCATTCCGGGAACCTCCAAGGTGAAGCATCTCGAGGAAAATGTGGCGGCCGCTAGCATCGTTCTCGATGAAGGGGACTTTGTAGCCCTGGATAAAGCGGCTCGCGAATCGGGCTCCTAACGCAGACGCGAACCCGAACGACTTGTCCAACTGGGGCAAGTGCTCTCAGTCAGGCGTTGAGGGCCAGATGATCGAAGAGATGCCGCGCCTGGTTCGTCAGCCAATCCGGCGACTGGCAGCATAGCACCAGTCGCCGGGTGGCCCACGCGTCGGCAATGCGCACTTTAGATAGTGCATGCGACCTCCGAAAGCGCCTTGCGGCCGTGGCGGGAATAATGGCAATGCCTGCCCCGTTGGAAACAAGACGGCAGATGCCCTCAAAGCTTCGCACCCGGACGCGCATCTTCAGCTTTCTGCCCAGTCGCATGGCCTGATCTTCGATATGACTTTGCAGCGCTCCGTCCATAAGGCCTATGAAGTCCTCGTCCAGGACTTCCCGGAAGGCGATGTTGGCTTGTCGCGCAAAGCTCCACTGCTTGCCAGCAACGATCACCAGTCTGTCCGTGGCGAAATGGCGAAGGTGCAGGTCGCCGGTTTCCACGGCATCGGATAGGATGCCAACCTCTGCGTGGCCGGCCGGTATCGCCCGCGCGATCTCAGCACTCTGTCGCTCCTTCAAATCGAGATCGATCGTCGGATGCATGGCCATCCAGGATGCAAGCCGTGCCGGAAGAAACTCCATTATCGCGGCGGTATTGGCGAGTACCTGGATCGTTGCCCGCAATCCTTTGGCATGTTCGCTCAACTCGCCGCGCATGCGTGCCATCTGGCGCTCGATCAGCCGCGCGTGGTGAGCCAAGGCCTCGCCCGCTTGTGTCAGCGACACGCCTCTGCGGCCGCGTTCCAGGAGTGTCACATCGCCGACGGCCTCCATCGCCCGCAAGCGCTCACTGGCGGCCGCAAGCGACAGGCCGACCTCGGCCGCACCACGCGTGATATTGCCCGCCTCGGCAACGGCAAGAAAGAGGCGGAGATCAGCAAGGTCAAAGCGCATACCGGAAGATTACACCGGAATCAGCCTTCGGACCAGCCGAAGCCTGGGTTCCGACAATCCGCATTGTGCGCGACGGCAGATCCGCTATTCCCCGAGCACATGGAAACAACGCTTGCCCTCCTCGCGCTCATCGCCGTGATCTTCTTCGTTGCCGGGATCGTCAAGGGCATCACCGGCATGGGTTTACCCACCGTGGCGATGGGCTTGCTGGGCTCGCTCGTTTCTCCTCTTGCTGCGGCCGCTTTGCTGGTGATGCCCTCGCTGATAACCAATCTCTGGCAGTTGGTGGCAGGACCGAGCTTCGTTCCGGTAACGCTGCGACTTTGGCCAATGATGCTCGCAATCACCGTGGCGACGATCGCTGGCACCGCCTTCATCGCCAACGGACGCAGCAGTGGGCCGACCGCCGCACTCGGCGCAGTGCTCATGTTGTATGCGATCTATACGCTCCTCGCCCGGCCACTCAGCGTCTCAGCGCGGCTGGAACGGTGGCTTTCTCCGGCAATCGGCCTTGTGACGGGCATGATCACCGGCGCGACCGGCATTTTCGTCGTCCCAGCGGTCCCTTATCTGCAATCGCTCGGCCTATCCCGGGACGATCTCATACAGGCCTTAGGTCTGTCTTTCACCGTCTCGACGATTGCACTTGCCGGCGGACTTGCGTGGCACGGAGAATATCACGCGAGCGCTCTGATGACGTCCGCGATCGCGATCATTCCCGCACTTGCCGGCATGGCCGCCGGACAAGCCATACGCGCAAGGATTGATCCTGGCACGTTCCGAAAATGGTTCCTCATCTGCCTGTTTGCGCTGGGGCTGGAAATGCTGCTCCGGGCGTTCCTGTAAGATCGTAAGGGTCGGAGACGCGCTTTTCGGGTGGCATATCGGTTCGATTGCGCCGCCGCTCAAGTTTTTGTCATCAGGACGTTTTGTCCGGCTGGCATCGCTCTATCTCTCTTCGAAAGAATTGCATCCACCGATCACCCTGCGACCGAGCGGAGACCGCCATTTGGCAACGGAAACGGAACTGAAGCTTGAACTGAGCGCCGACGCAGTTGACACGCTGCTGGGATCCGGCTTGCTGGGCGAGCCGATCTCTGTGGATCCCTTGACCTCGATCTATTTTGACACCGCCGACCACCAGGTATGGGAGGGCGGCTACTCTCTGCGAATCCGTACGGTTGGCGAAGCGCATGTCCAAACGGTAAAGACGAAGGGCTCGAACAATGCCATCTTTGCGCGCTCTGAGTGGGAAGCGCCGGTAACAGGCAACACACCTGTGATCGACTACACGACCCCGTTGAAGGCGGAACTTGATATCGACGGCACCGCCTCCGTTGCGCAGTTCTCTACATCAGTAAAACGGCATCGGTGGAACGTCGATCAGGACGGGAGCAGGATTGAAGCTGCCTTGGACATGGGCTTGATCGTCGCCGGCGACCGCCAGATGCAGATACGGGAATTGGAACTGGAGCTGAAGGACGGCAGTCCAAATGCCCTGTTCATCCTTGCCCGAAGAATCGAGGCGCTCGTTCCGATCCGTTTTGGCGTCGTTTCAAAAGCGGAGAGAGGATACCGTCTGCTCGGCGAGCAGGAAACGGCCTGCAAGGCGGAGCCCGTGCACCTCGATCGCGATCTGCGGGTTTCTGGTTCGTTCCAAGTCATCGCTGAGGCATGTTTCCGGCAATTCCGGCTGAACGAATCGATCCTCATGGATCGCGCAAACCCGTCGGCACTCCATCAGGCCCGCGTTGCACTCAGACGGCTGCGGTCCGCCTTCTCGCTCTACAAGATGATCCTGGTTGATGCCGAATCCCATCGGCTCAAGGGCGAGCTGAGGTGGCTGACCGGTATTCTCGGAACGGCGCGCAACATTGATGTCATGATTGCCAGGGTCGGAAGCAGCGACATCAGAAGCCGCCTGCTTGAAGCGCGCGACAGCGCCTATGAGGAGGTGCTGAATGCGCTTTACGGCTCGCGCGCCAAAGCCCTTATGCTTGACCTTAACGAATGGCTCCACTGCGGCGAGTATCTTACGCTGCCCGAAACGGCTGAGATCCGCAGCGGACCGGTGGTCGATTTCGCAATCGAGGTTCTCGACCGTCAACGCAAGACGCTGAAAAAGCGGGGCAAGTCTCTGGTGGAGGCTGACGACGAGCACCGGCACGAAGCGCGAAAGGCCGCGAAGAAGCTCAGATACGCAAGCGAATTCCTAAGCTCGTTGTTCGCCAGCAAGCAGGCAGAGCGACGGTACGGCAAGTTCATCACGTCGATGGAACAACTGCAGGACGAACTCGGCCTCCTGAACGACATGGCAATGGCGCCGACAGTCGTTCACGACTTGGGGCTGGATTCACATCCCGACGCTCAATCCCTGATCGTCGTCGGCAACCGCGAAAAATTGGTCAACGCCGCACAGTCGTCCTTGGATGAGCTGATGGAGCGGAAAAGATTCTGGCGGGGATGAAGCCGACAAGCACGCTGTCATGCAAGCCTCTTCGCTCCAGGCTGAAGCGGCTTGGCGAACTCCGTTTTGGACTCGCGCGATCTGCGAAGCCGAACAACGTCCGACGAGGCCGATGACGAAAACGGGATAGTCGCGCTGAACGGCGGCCTCATCGGAAACCTGTCGCATACCGACACCGCCCAGCTGGGTGGACGGGCTCGTTGGCATCAAGGGTAACTACTTGCTGACTGACAAAGCCTTCCTAACTGGTTCGGCGATGATCGGTGCCGGCGGTGCCGACCTGGACTGGGATGTGCTGGCAGCCGTTGGCTACAAGTTCAACACGGTCAGCGCGGTTGCCGGCTATCGCGCCCTCGGCGTCAACTACAGCAATGACGGCTTCACCTATGACATGATCCAGCACGGCCCGATCATTGGAGCGGTCATCCGTTTCTGATCGACGTTCCGGAGTGCGCCAGTCCACAAAGCGACGCACTCCGCAACCGTCTGCCTCCATGTCACACTGAACGGGTCAGGCCGCCGTCGACGCGAATGTTCTGCCCCGTCATGTAGGCTGCTCCCGATGACGCGAGGAACGCAACGGTCGCGGCAATTTCCTCGCTCGTGCCGTAGCGCTTCATCGGAACGCTGTCGCGGCGCTCCTCGGTTGCCGGAAGACTGTCGATCCAGCCGGGAAGAACGTTGTTCATGCGGATATTCTCGGCCGCATAGGTCTCCGCGAATATCTTGGTGAACGACGCCAGCCCGGCGCGGAAGACGGCCGACGTCGGGAACATCGGACTTGGCTCGAAAGCCCATGCCGTCGAAATGTTGATGATGGATCCGGCCTTCTGCTTCTGCATGTGGGGCGTGACCAGGCGCGTCGGACGGATGACGTTCAGGAGGTAGACCTCCATGCCGCGGTGCCAGTCTTCGTCTGATATGTCGAGGATGGGTGCGCGAGGACCGTGGCCCGCGCTATTTACGAGCACATCAATGCGTCCCCAAGTGGAGATTGCGAGATCAACGAGCTTACGCAGATCGTCGTTTGATTGGTTCGAGCCGGTCACACCGACACCCCCCAATGTCTTGGCAAGTTCTTCGCCCTTCCCCGACGATGACAGGATTGCCACCTTGAACCCATCGGCTGCGAGACGCTTTGCTGCGGCGGCTCCCATTCCGCTGCCGCCGGCCGTAATCACCGCTATCTTTTCTACTGACATTACACTCTCCTATTTTCAGAGGGTCCGCACTGATTGCCGTCTGCAGTCGCATTGAAGCGTGATATCACTACGACATCAGCAATGCGAACCAGTTCCGCTCCCATCAACCAGTAGAAAATCTATCGAATGGCAGAAGGTATCAGGCGTCTTCCCTCCCTCAACGGCCTTCGGGTGTTCGAGGTCGTCACGCGGCACTTGAACTTCCGTCTCGCAGCCGAAGAGATCGGGGTAACGCAGGGCGCAGTGGCGCAGCAGATACGAGGCTTGGAGGCGCAATTGGGCCTGAAGCTGTTCGACAGGCTGCCGCGAACATTGGCGCTGACCGAGGCAGGTCAGAGCTACGTGACCAACGTCCGCCGTGCTTTCGAGCTGATCTCTGACGCGACGGAGACGCTGAAGCCGGAGCCGCTTCACCTGACGATCAGCGTGACGCCAACCTTTGCCTCGAAGTGGCTAATCCCCCGCCTGCCCGACTTCACGGCGGCCCATCCCAACATCGATCTGCGCATCCTGGCGACTGATCGCATTGCCAACTTCCAAACCGACGCAGTGGATCTCGCGGTCCGTTATGGCCGGCTACCCTTCGCATCGGGCCTGAACGCAGAACTTCTCTTCGAGAACCTCCTTGTTGCCGTCGGCAGCCCATTGCTGGTGGAGAAGCTTGGCCCGCCCGGCCAGGATGGCAATTTTGCGCGCTACCCGCTTCTTCACGACGCCCACGATTCCTGGCCGCAGTTTCTGGAATTGGCGTTTCCGGACAATCTGCCGACGACCGCCAAGAACATCCGGTTCAATCAGACGTCGCTGGCGCTCGAGGCCGCGATTGCTGGCCAGGGTCTGGCGCTGACGAGCACGTTCTTCGTCGAGGACGACATAACGTCGGGCCGCCTCCTCCTCGTGTTGCCGATCGAACTCACTGTTGGTTCCGATTTCTACGTCGTCTCGCCACGCAAGCCCCGTCATCCGGCCTCTGTGGCAGCGGTAAGAAGCTGGCTGGCGGACGCCGCAGGCCGGTAACAAGCAGCGACAAACACGCAAAAAGCGTGCAACTGCCCCACCTAAACCGCCTGGTCACCAGACGTCCGACACCGTTCGGGTTGCGTCACAGATCGGCAATCGACGCGTCGTCGAAACGCTTTCATTGGAAGCCCTCTCACAAAGGCGGTGTGCACCGGCACCAGCGTTGAATGCCGACTTGCGGGGAAAAGCATCCAGATTGTGACGGAATGCACAAGCAAAGCATTGGCCTGAACGGAACCGACTGGTGCCGCTGTGATTTCTATAGTAGCCCTCAGTATGCAGTCAGAATTGCATGCTACTGTGCAGAAGAACAATCATCGGGACGTCCAGATGACGCGAACAAACATAGGCGTATTGCAGCTGTCTCTTCTAGCCTTGGTGCTGGCGGGATGCACGAAGGTCGAACCCCTGGAAACCGCCGCCGTCACACAGTCGATCCCGTCCGCCACGAAGACGGATCAGGCGGTTATTGCAGACACAGTCAGCCGCGGCCCCGTCGGAGTAAAGCCCCTTGCCTGGGCCAACCCATCGACCGGAAGTGTTGGCGTGATTGAAGAAATCGGCGTTGATCCTGAAAGTTCATGCCGCGCCTTTGTGACGACCCAGCGCACCCTCGAGGGAGAAACCCGCTTCAAGGGTCTCGCCTGCCCGTCGGGCGACTCTGACTGGAAGCTCGGTCCGGCACGATAACCGCGATACCCGTCCTCGGGCCAAACAGGCGAACCGAGCTGCTGTCGCGATCAAGAGATGCGAGCAGCAAGTTCGCTTTCACGACGTCAAACGAAGTCCATTGCATCGTGCCCTTGGAAAACCCGCACCGGACGATGGTGGTGAACGGATGCTCCAACACGTGCGGCATCTGCCGGAATCTCTCGGATGACCTTGAGCCCACGCTTGCGCATTGTAAAAGCTCCTGGCCGTTTCCCAAACGCGATACTGGGGAGGTCTCTTTGTTCCCTCACAATGGAGCGATCGACAATCGTGAAGGAGACCGTGCTACATCACAGTCGAGTGAAGCCCGCCGCCTTTAAGGGGGCGCGGCCAATCCTGACCACCAGACGCTGCGAAGAAGGCGTATGCCGCCGCTCCATTTTGGAGGTGGCACCGATTCCATCCGCCGTCCCCTCTGGCGAAGTTCCGGCTGAAGAAGGATGCGTGGACGCAGCTGACAAGCCGCGTCCACGCAAGATCTTGCCGATCAGACGAGATCGAAACGATCGGCGTTCATGACCTTGGTCCAGGCTACGACGAAGTCCTTGACGAACTTCTCCTTTGCATCGGACTGGCCATAGACTTCCGCAAGGGCGCGAAGCTGCGAGTGCGAACCGAAGATCAGGTCGACGCGGGTGCCGGTCCACTTGAGTTCGTTCGTCTTGCGGTCGCGTCCCTCGTAGACGCCCTCCTTGCCGGCAACGGGAGACCACTGAGTGCCCATGTCGAGCAAGTTGACGAAGAAGTCGTTCGTCAGCGCCTCGGGACGCGACGTGAAGACGCCGTGCTCGGGCTCGCCCGCCTTCAGCACGCGCAGCCCGCCGACGAGAACCGTCATTTCCGGTGCGGTCAGCGTCAACAGGTGAGCACGGTCGACGAGAGCCTCTTCCGACTTCATGAATTGCCGGCCGCCGACATAGTTGCGGAAACCGTCGGCGCGCGGCTTGAGCGCAGCGAAGGAGGCAACATCGGTCTGCTCCTGCGAGGCATCCGTGCGGCCAGGTGTGAACGGAACGGTGACGTCACGACCGCCGGCCCTTGCCGCCTTCTCGACACCGGCAGCACCGGCAAGAACGATCAGGTCGGCGAGCGAGATCTTCTTAGCCCCAGTCTGGGCAGCGTTGAAGTCGTTCTGGATGCCTTCGAGGACGCCAAGCACCTTGGCGAGCTGCGCCGGCTGGTTGACTTCCCAGTCCTTCTGAGGCGCAAGGCGGATGCGCGCGCCATTGGCGCCGCCGCGCTTGTCGGAACCGCGGAAGCTCGACGCAGAAGCCCAGGCGGTCGAGATGAGCTCCTGCACGGTGAGGCCGGTTGAGAGAACCTTCTCCTTCAGGGCAGCAATGTCCTTGTCGTCGACGAGCTTGTGATCGACGGCCGGGATCACGTCCTGCCAGATCAGGTCTTCTGCCGGGACTTCCGGACCGAGGTAGCGCACCTTCGGCCCCATATCGCGGTGGGTCAATTTGAACCAGGCACGGGCGAAGGCATCGGCAAACTGATCAGGATTTTCGAGGAAGCGGCGCGAGATCTTCTCGTAGGCAGGATCAAACCGCAGCGACAGGTCGGTGGTCAGCATCGTCGGCAGATGCTTCTTCGACGCGTCATAGGCATCCGGAATGGAAGCTTCGGCATCCTTGGCCTTCCACTGCTTGGCGCCGGCCGGGCTCTGTGTCAGTTCCCATTCATGGGCGAACAGGTTCTCGAAGAAGAAATTGCTCCACTTCGTCGGGGTCTGCGTCCAGGTCACTTCCAGGCCGGCAGTGATGGCGTCCTTGCCGACACCGGTACCGAACGTGCTCTTCCAGCCGAGGCCCTGGTCCTCGATCGCGCCGCCTTCCGGCTCGGCACCGATCAGCGATGGATCGCCGGCACCATGCGTCTTGCCGAAGGTATGACCGCCGGCGATCAGCGCCACCGTCTCTTCGTCGTTCATTGCCATGCGCGCAAAGGTTTCGCGGATGTCGTGGGCAGCTGCGACCGGATCGGGATTGCCGTTCGGGCCTTCGGGATTGACGTAGATCAGGCCCATCTGCACGGCGCCAAGCGGCTCCGACAGCTCCCGTTCACCGCTGTAGCGTTCGTCGCCCAGCCAGGTGCCTTCCGGACCCCAGAACAGTTCCTCGGGCTCCCAAACATCCGCACGGCCACCGGCAAAACCGAAGGTCTTGAAGCCCATCGATTCCAAAGCGACGTTGCCGGTGAGGATCAGCAGGTCGGCCCAGGAGATCTTGTTGCCGTATTTCTGCTTGATCGGCCACAGCAGGCGGCGGGCCTTGTCGAGGTTGGCATTGTCAGGCCAGCTGTTGAGAGGAGCGAAACGCTGCTGGCCGGCGCCAGCACCGCCGCGGCCGTCAGTGATGCGGTATGTGCCGGCGCTATGCCAGGCCATGCGAATGAACAGGCCGCCGTAGTGGCCGAAGTCGGCCGGCCACCAGTCCTGCGAATCGGTCATCAGTGCATGAAGGTCCTGCTTCAGCGCATCGAGGTCGAGCGTCTTGAATTCCTCGGCATAGTCGAATGCCTTGCCCAATGGATCGGAAAGACCGGAATGCTGGTGAAGAATCTGAACGTCCAGCCGGTCCGGCCACCAGTCGCGGTTGGATCGACCACGGGGCGTATTACCATGCGCAACGGGACATTTGCCTGCGCTGTCGGGTTTCTGGTCCATAACGTTCTCCTTGATTGCTTCGAATTTTCTGCCGTCCAAAGGGAGCTCTGCCAAACCACCTTGCCGAGCTGCGCCGTTCCCGAATGAGGCTCTGGCTCGAGCCGAAGACACCCGTCGACGCGCATCCTCCCTTTGCTTCTTCATATCGGAAGCGGATCATAATTCTAAGTTGGATTTACTGATCGTTACGATAACCTAAAATTATGACATAAGGGCCTACAGCGCGCGCCCTTTCTGACTTGGATTGCCGGCACCGAGCCATGCCGTCGGTTCTTGGCGTTGGCAAAAACACTGCCAGCCGAGGGCTGTGGCCAAGAGGATTTTGATCCCTCGCTGCCCAGCCGACCGGCGAATTGTCGGCACATGGCCGGCTTCCGGAAGGTGCCCACCACCTATTATCACAAAACTCCCCCGGGCGGTGCGCCTTCACATGTCCATTTGACAGATATCCTACAAGTGGATATGTAGCCTGTATCTGAAACTTTCGCAGCGAGGTTGGCATGCCACTCAAGACCATGAAGCCCTTGACGAGAGCCCCGCTGCTGCATGTTTCCGTGCAGGAGAGCCTGCGCGCTTACATCAACGACAATGGCTTGAAACCGGGTACCCTTCTGCCGGCCGAGAGTGAACTTGCGACGCAACTCGGCGTCAGCCGCAACTCCCTGCGCGAGGGCATCAAGGCGCTCGAATCGCTGGGTGTGCTGGATGCGCGTCGCGGCGTCGGGATCTTCGTCAAAGCGTTCTCGTTTGAGCCGCTGCTCGACAATCTTGCGTACGGTCTCGGCGGCGCGCTTCGCCAGATCGAGGAAGTTATCGAGATTCGCCGGACGCTCGAGGTTGGCCTGATCGGTAAGACCCTTGAGACGATCGGCAAGGACGACATTGCCGAGCTGCGTGCCACCGTCAACCGCATGAAAGCGCATGCCGAACGCGGCGAAGCCTTTGCCGAGGACGACCAGCTGTTTCATCGCCTGCTGTTCCGCTGCCAGCAGAACGAAACACTGAGCCGGCTGATCGACGTGTTCTGGCTCGCTTTCTACAAGGCCTCGGATTTCGTCAATCTCGACAATGTCGATCCGATGGTCACCTGGCGGGATCACGCTGCCATCGTCGACGCCGTCGAGGCCCGGGACCTTAAGGAGGCCCGCCGGCGTCTCGACCACCACTACGAGGGCATCGCCCGCGTTATCGCAAACAACAAGACAAGTTCAAATGTGGGAGGAACGCAATGAAAACTTTGTCTCGACTTTCGGCGATCGCGATCGCTGCGATGATGGCAACAACCGTCGCGTCAGGCTTCACCCGCCCGGCACAAGCCGCAACCCTGTCGGGCGGCTTTGACGTCGGCCCCGGCGGCTTCCAGGGCAATTTCAATCCGCTTGCGGCGACCGCCGGCTTCACCTGGCTCAGCATCTACTTCGAGCCGCTCGTCAGCTATGACGCGAAGCTGCAGAAGACGGTTGGAGTCCTTGCCTCCTCCTATGAGATCAGCCCGGACCAGCTGACCTACACGTTCAAGCTCGCCGACGCGACGTGGCATGACGGCAAGCCATTTACGGCCAAGGACGCCAAGTTCACGATCGGGCTCGCCAAGAACGCCAAGACCGGCTCCGTCCTGGCAGCCCGTCTGACACCGGTATCGGCGGTCGAAGCTCCCGATGAACATACGCTGGTGATCAAGCTCAGCGCACCATCCGCGAGCCTCATCGATACGCTTACCAAGGTGATGATGCTGCCCGAGCATGCGTTGTCGTCAATACCGGCCGACCAGCTCGCCAAGAGCCCGTGGTGGTCGACGTCGCCGATCGGCACTGGTGCCTTCAAGTTCACCAAGTATGTCAACGACCAATATGTCGAGCTCGCCGCCAACACCGGCTACCGGGGCGGTAAACCGGCTCTGGAGAAGATCATCAATCGCTACTTCGCAGATCCGGCGGCCGCGATCGCCGCACTTCGCGCCGGCGAAATTCAATTCACCTATGTCGATTCCAACGATGTCCCGACGTTCAAGGATGACAAGTCCTTCCAGGTGATCGAAGGCAACTCCTTCGTCGTCAATTACCTGGGATTCAACCATCAATCACCGATCTGGAAGGATTTACGTGTCCGTCAGGCCGTGATGCACGCGATCAACCGCGATGCAATCATCCAGAGCCTCTACGCAGGCGCCGCCAGGCCGGCCAACTGCGCCTATGTCGCCGACCAGCTCGTGCCGAGGGATATCGACCCCTATGCCTACGATCCCGAAAAGGCAAAAGCGCTTTTGAAAGAAGCGGGCTGGGATGAGATCAACGGCAGCAAGCCGATCACGCTTTTGACCTACTACACGACGCCATTGGCGACCAACGTGCTCGCTGCCGTTCAGGCAATGCTGGGGCAGGTTGGCATCAATGTCGTGCCGCGCGCAGTCGATGCTCCGACCTATAACAGCATCGTCTTGAAGCCGGATGCCGATATTTCGCAGTTTCAGCTGGTCTATGCCGGTCTGCAAAACGGACCGGATGCCGGCAGCATCAATGTCGGGCTGAATGAAAAGCAGATTCCGCCCGCCGGCCCGAACGTCGTTCGCGCCCGCATGCCCGATCTGAATGCCGCACTCGACGCTGCCCTTGCCGAGCCTGACGCGGCAAAGCGTGACGAACGCTACCAGCAGGTCTGCAAGGTCATGAACAGTCAGCTTCCCTGGGGCACGCTCTGGGTGGCGAACCGCTATGGCGTGGTCTCCACCAAGGTCAAGGATTTCGTCTGGACCCCCGCTCCTGGAGGCGGTCCCTACCAGGCCGATCCGCAACATTGGTCGATCGCTGAATAAGGCCGACCATTGGTACGAGAGGGTGGCGTTCGCCACCCTTTCAGGACGGAGTTGCAATGCTGACATTTGGCCTCCGGCGCCTGGCGATCGGAATAGGCATGCTGCTCGCGTTGAGCGTGCTGATTTTCCTTCTGCTACGCCTCACCCCTGGTGATCCGATCGATGCCTATATCGATCCGAACATTCCGATGTCGCCGGCTGATCTGGCTGAACTGCGCAGCAGGCTCGGCCTCGATCAACCGCTGCCTGTGCAATACCTGGCCTGGCTGCAGCAGGCGTTGACCGGCAATCTCGGCTACTCGATCAAGCGCATGGATCAGCCGGTGCTCGGCCTCGTGCTGTCACGGATCGGTCCCACCATCCTGCTCATGGGAACGGCTCTCGTCATCTCGATTAGTGTTGGCATCGCCACCGGCATCATAAGCGCCGTGCGACGCAATTCGGTCACCGACCTTTCGTTCTCGGTGCTTGCGCTTGCCGGCATTTCAAGCCCGGCTTTTCTCAGTGCGTTGATCGGACTTTACGTCTTTGCCGTACGGCTCAACTGGATGCCATCTGGCGGCATGCTGACCCCCGGCGAGCCATTCTCAATCCTCGATCTGCTGCATCACCTGATCCTGCCTGCCTGCCTGCTTGCAGTCGCCCAGGCAGCGTTGATCATGCGCTACATGCGCGCCTCCCTGCTGGAAGTGCTCAATCAGGACTATGTGCGCACGGCGCGGGCGAAGGGCGTCACCGAATTCTGGGTGATCGTCAAGCACGCCGTGCGCAATGCGCTGCTGCCTGTTGTCACGCTCATCGGTTCGACCATCGGTCTTGCCATAGGCGGCGCCATCTTCATCGAGAGCGTCTTCAATTGGCCGGGCATGGGTCTGCTGCTCGTCGATTCGGTCGAAACCCGTGACTATCCGGTCATCATGGGCGCCACACTCATCATCGGAGCCTGCGTCATCGTGGTGAATCTGCTGACGGACATGACCTATGCGGTGATCGATCCGCGCATCAAGGTGGGCTGAGCATGCTGGCCAGAACCCTCACCCGCAGTCCCGGTCCTCTCGCCCGCGCGCTCGACCGCTTCCTGATCAACCGCGCTGCCGTTTTCGGCGTCTGTCTGGCTCTTCCTGTGTTGGCGATGATCCTCTCCTACCCGCTCTGGTGGACCTTCAAGCCAAACGACATTGACCTATTGGCCATGAACAGCGGTCCAAGTTCCAAACACTGGTTCGGCACGGACGGCGTCGGACGCGACGTGTTTGCGCGCGTGATGGAAGGCGGTCGCATCTCGCTCCTCGTGGCCGTCGCCTCGACACTGCTGTCAGCTATCATAGGCTTTCTTTTCGGTGCGGTCTCTGCCCTTGCCGGCCGCTGGACAGACGCCGTCGGCATGCGGTTTGTCGACCTCGTCATGACGCTGCCGCCCGTGATTTTTCTCCTTGTGCTCGCCTCGATCGCCGGCACCGGTATCTGGCCGACCGTCCTCGTCATATCGCTGCTGTCCTGGCCGCTCCTGGCACGAATGGTGCGCGCGCGGCTCCTGGAATTGCGCGAGCGCGACTTCGTCATCGCCGCGCGGGGAATGGGCGCTGGCCTGCCGCACCTCCTCTTCCGGCACGGTCTGCCGAACTCGATCGATATCCTGGTTGTCTACGCGACGCTGCAGATCGCCAACGCCATCCTGCTCGAAGCCGGCCTTTCCTTCCTTGGTCTCGGCATTGCCCCGCCGGCCGCCAGCTGGGGCAACATGCTGAACGCGGCCCGCTCGACGGCGGTGCTCGAACAATATCCCTGGCAATGGCTGTTCCCAGGCGGGGCTCTCATCCTCGCGGTTCTTGCCATCAACTTCATCGGCGACGGGCTTCGGGACGCTTTCGACCCTCGCGCTGAACTAAACTGATCATTCGAAAGAAAGAGACAATGACAAAATTCAAGGGTGTAATTCCTCCGGTCGTGACGCCTCTCAATGCGGATTTCACGGTCGATTATCCGTCCTATACGCGGGTTCTGGAGCATCTTATCGACGGCGGATGCCACGGCGTTTTCGTGCTTGGTTCGACAAGCGAGGTAATCTTCCACGACGACAAGACGCGCCGCGAGATCATCGAGCATTCGGCAAAGGTGGTGAACGGGCGCGTACCGCTGATCGTCGGCGTCATAGATCCGACCACGGATCGCGTCATTCATCATGCAGACGTCGCCAAGCGGGCGGGCGCCGATGCCGTGGTTGCCACCGCGCCGTTCTATACCGTCACCAGCCAATCGGAAATCCTCGACCACTTCCGCTTTATCCGTGACGCCGTCGACGTACCGCTCGTCGCCTACGACATTCCGGTCTGTGTGCACGTCAAGCTGCAACGCCAGACGACGGTGACCTTGGCCAGGGAAGGCACGATCATCGGCCTTAAGGATTCCAGTGGCGACGATGGCAATTTCCGTTATGCCCTGCTCGATCTTGCCGACAGGCCGGACGTGTTCCTGATGACCGGTTCGGAAATCGTCGTCGACAATGCGTTGCTGATGGGGGCCCATGGCGTTGTTCCCGGCATCGCCAATGTCGATCCGCATGGCTATGTGCGCCTCTGGAACGCCGCCCAGCGTGGGGACTGGGTCGCTGCGCGCAAGGAGCAGGAACGGCTCTGCCGTCTCTTCGAAATCGTCTGGGTTGCCCAGGGCCGCGTCAGCGGCGGCGCCTCCGGCATTGGTGGCTTCAAGACCGCAATGAAGAGCCTCGGCATTATCGATACCGCCGTCATGCCGCGTCCGCGCGCCGCCCTCGATGAAGCAGAGACAGCAAGGATCAATGAGATCCTGCGTGCAACCGGTCTGCTTGGCACGTGACCACCATGCAGTCAGCCGAACCGATACTTGCCATTCAGGGCCTCAAGACAATCTTCCGCATTCGCGGCGGCGATGTCACAGCTGTCAACGACGTCGACCTGACCGTGGGCGCAGGAGAGACGGTGGCTCTGGTGGGAGAATCCGGTTCGGGCAAATCCGTGACCAGTCTTTCCGTCATGCGTCTCCTCACCCGCAACATCGGATCGATCGCAGCGGGCAGCATCCGGCTACGCTGCAAGGACGGTTCCTCTCGCGACCTCGTTACACTGACCGACGAGGAGATGCGCGACATTCGCGGCGACGACATCGGCATGGTCTTCCAGGAGCCGATGTCCAGCCTCAATCCCGTCTTAACGATTGGCGACCAGATCGCCGAGCCAATTCGCATTCATCGCGGCGCAACCCGAAAAGCCGCAATGGCGACTGCCATTTCGCTGCTGGAAAGCGTCGGGATCCCGGATGCCAAACGTCGCGCCGGCCAGTATCCGCACGAGCTGTCCGGCGGCATGCGCCAGCGTGCGACGATCGCCATGGCACTTGCCTGCGATCCGACATTGCTGATTGCGGATGAACCGACGACCGCACTCGATGTGACGATCCAGGCGCAGATCCTCGATCTGCTGCTGACGCTCCAGCACGAGCGCGGCATGGCCATGCTTTTCGTCACGCACAATCTCGGCGTCGTGGCAAACATCGCTCATCGCGTCGCCGTCATGTACACCGGACGCATCGTCGAGGAAGGGCCGGTCGACGAGGTCTTCAGCAATCCGAAGCATCCTTACACGAAGGGCCTCCTTGCCTCTATGCCGCGGCTTGGCGACGCGACAAGGATGAAACAAGCCGGCGAAAAGCTCGCCGCCATTCCGGGCGTCGTTCCAAGCCTCGTCAACATGCCCTCGGGCTGCACCTTTGCGCCGCGCTGTCAATTTGCGATCGAAGCCTGTCGCAAGGCGGTGCCGGCGCTTGAACCCGTTGGACCGCTTCATAAGAGCCGATGCATTCGCTGGCGGGAGATCTAGATGACCGAACCTTTGCTTTCCGTCCGCGATCTGTCGAAACACTATGCTTCCCATGGTGCGCGGCTGACCATTCTGAAGGATATCTCCTTCGACATCGGCAAGGGCGAAGTCGTGGGGCTCGTCGGCGAATCGGGAAGCGGCAAAACGACGATCGGCCGCTCTGTGCTGCGTCTGGTCGAGCCGTCCGCCGGTAACATCCGTTTCGACGGCGTCGAACTGACCGGCCTTTCACCGCAGGCGATGCGCCGCATGCGTCCGCGCATGCAGTATATCTTTCAGGACCCGTTCGCCAGTCTCTCGCCGCGCATGACCATCGGCGAAATCCTGACGGAGGGATTGAAAATCCAGCGCATCGGAACCCGCAAGGAGCGGATGGAGCGCGCCCGCGTCGCACTTGAGCAGGTCGACCTGCCCGCCGAGGCCATCAACCGCTATGCCCACGAGTTTTCAGGCGGGCAGCGCCAGCGCATTGGCATTGCGCGCGCACTGACACTGACCCCGGAGCTGATCGTCGCCGACGAGCCGGTGTCGGCGCTCGATGTCTCCATCCAGGCGCAGGTCATAAACCTGCTGCGCGATCTGCAGCAGCGGCTGGGGCTGACCATGCTGTTCATCTCGCATGACCTTGCTGTCGTAGAGTATATTTGCGATCGGGTGATCGTCCTCTATCTCGGCCGGATCATGGAAATCGCTGCGAGCGGCGATCTCTACGCCCGGCCGCAGCATCCCTATACGCGCGCGCTTCTGTCGGCCATTCCCTCGACCGACGTCGGCGCCAAGCGCGAGCGGCAGGTGCTGAAGGGCGAAATCCCGAGCCCCGCCAATCCACCGAGCGGCTGCGTTTTCCGCACCCGCTGTCCGCACGCGATCAAGGCCTGCAGCCAGGCCACACCGGAACTGCGGGAAGTCGCGCCGGGACACTTCAAGGCCTGCATTCGCGATGACATAGCATTGGGAGCCATGCCTTGACGACGCAAAGACGACATTCGATCGCCGGCAATTGGGCGAGCCTTCTGCTGCCCATCATGGAGAACGACGAGATCGACTTTTCTGCACTCGGCGAAGAGATCGACACGCTTGTAGAAGCCGGCGTCGACGGCATCTATTCCAATGGCACGGCTGGTGAGTTCCATAATCAGACCGAAGCCGAGTTCGATAGGATCCAGGCAACGCTTGCCGAGCGTTGCGCAGGGACCGGCATACCCTTCGTGATCGGCGCGTGTCAGCCGGACCCGCGGATCGCACTCTCCCGGATCATGCGCGCGGTGGCCCTGCAGCCTCTGGCGATCCAGGTCATTTTGCCGGATTGGTGGCCGGTTACCGATCTGGAAGCGATCGATTTCCTGCAGCGCGCGGCGGACTGCGCTAAGGGCATCCCACTGATCCTCTATAATCCGCCACATGCAAAGCGGGTCCTCACGCCCCGAGAACTGGCCGCCATCTGCGGCCCCTGCCCTTGCGTTGTCGCCATTAAGCTCGCCGACGGCGATGCGGATTGGTATGCGGCGGCGCGCGAACACCTCTTAGAGCTCGCGCTTTTCGTCCCCGGCCATCGCCTTGCGACCGGCATGAAACATGGCGGTGCCGTCGGCGCCTTTTCCAATGTGGCCTGCCTCAGTCCGCGCGGCGCCCAATGGTGGACCGACCTCATGGCAAGAGATATGGAGGCGGCTCTGGCTATCGAGAAACGGATTTGCGCGTTCATGGACACCCACATCGTTCCATTTCGCCAGACCCAGGGCTATTCGAATGCGGCGCTCGACAAGTTGCTTTGTGCGATCGGTGAGTGGGGCCCGGTTGGAACGAAACTCCGTTGGCCATACCGTTCCATTGAAAAAGCCGAAGCCGAGCGGCTGCGTAAGATCGCACGCGCGGAACTGCCTGAACTCTTCAATTGAGCGCACTGGTCAGGTCTTGGCTTTTGAACGCCTGGCGAAAGGCATCCATTTGTCTGACTGAGGAGCGCAAGCGATCTACCGTCTCTTCATCGATACTGCGCTACTGCGCTCTTCGAAAATCGCGATCGTCTTCTTCACGCGACAGTTCTCTATCGTTCCTGGGCACGATGGTCACCATCGGTTGCGCTGTCTTGGAGAAACTCATCGGTCCCTCAATGGTTCAGGAGCTGGTGTCGTACTCAATGCCACCGTGGAGATAGGGCGGATCGCTACTGGTGCCGCTCTCACATTAACTTTGGGTTAACCATAATCGTCGTTTACCATGGGTAGCGGCCTCAAGGGTCGTTGATTCGGAAGTCCACCGCGAAATCCGCGCATGGATGTGAGGAAAGACGATTGCGGCGACCCGAAACGTTCAGTTTACTGAAGGCGTCATGCTTGGCATTGCTTGCCGGGCTCGTCATCGGATGTCAGTCGTCGGGAAACGTCAGGTCCCCAAACATTTCCGAGACGGTGCCCGCCGAGACGGCGCTGGCCTTGCCCCCGCCTGGCGGCCCCTCGATCGTCAGCGTCGTCGAGCACAAGCGTGGCAACGGCACCGAGCAGATGATTTCGCTTTACACGTCGTCATCCGTGTCGGGGCAGAATTTTCTCAAGGTGCAGTTCCTCGGCGCGTCGGGAGCCAATCCCGGTACTGGAAACGCCTCGTATAAAATGATCAGCGAGAACGGGATAATCCGCGAGGCTTTTGCGGCCGTTCCCGGCGTGCAAATGACGCGGTCCACGACCTATCTACAAAACAGCTATGGGCCGTTCGGCTACGCCTCGGGCGAGAGCGGTTCGGGCGATACCTGTATTTATGGCTGGCAGCAGATCCGCTCGAGCAGATCCGCTCATACGCAAGCACGTAACTTCGGAATGATCCAGGTGCGGTTGCGCCTCTGTGATGCGCGGGCAACCGAAAGACAGTTGCTCGGAATCATGTACAGCTACACGATCGTCGGGATGCTGGACGGAGAAATCTGGAATCCATTTGGATCTCCGCAGGGTATTGATCCGACGCTCGGGCGCCCTGGCAATCCGATCTATCCGGACCAAGGCGGTTACAGGAACATGCCGATGGCCTTTGGCTATGAACCTGCCCGCCCGGAAATCCAATCTCGTGTCGTTCGCGTACGCAGCGTTCAGCCGGAAGCTGAGGAGGCGCCTGCCCAGTTACCGCTGCCGACAGGTCCTCGCGTGCCGTTGCCCGACGCCTCGAGCGATTTGCCACAGCCAGGCATGTCAGCAGTGCCTTCGAACGAACAGACGCAACCGAGATCCGCGACGGCGAGCGGCCTAACGGTGCCGTCGCCAGAGTGTATAGGGGATTCGGCCATGACGGCCGCGTGCCGAAGATAGACGTGGGAAGGCTGCGGTGTTCCCAAGCACCCGGCCTGCATTGTCAAAGGGATATTGATGCATAAAGCCCGAAGCATCATTACGTGGGCCTTCGTTTCTCTGTGTGTGATCGCGCTGATCACATTGCCGGTGAACCTGCAGACCCAGCTGATTGCGAGCATTGTCGTCGTCGCCGTAATGGCGATCATCAAGGGGCTGAAGGCTGAAGGCACCTGGAGGCTGATCGCCCTTGCCTTCGGCACCTCAATTGTTCTTCGCTATGTCTACTGGCGCACGACCAGCACGCTGCCGCCGATCAATCAGCCAGAAAACTTCATCCCCGGTCTGCTGCTCTATCTCGCGGAAATGTACAGCGTGGCGATGCTGGCGCTCAGCCTGTTCATCGTCGCCACGCCTCTGCCGCCGCGCCCTTCGCGGGCGAGCAAGGAAGAACGCTTTCCCCACGTCGACGTGTTCGTCCCCTCCTACAACGAGGACGCGCACCTCCTCGCCAATACGCTGGCCGCCGCGAAGGCCATGGATTATCCCACGGAGAGGCTGCATGTCTGGCTGCTGGACGATGGCGGCACATTGCAGAAGCGCAGTTCCAGCAAGCTTCTCGAAGCCCAGGCGGCAGTGGCGCGTCACAACGAGCTCAAAAAGCTCTGCGAGGATCTCGGCGTACGCTACCTCACGCGCGACCGAAACGAGCATGCCAAGGCTGGCAACCTCAACAACGGAATGAAGCATTCGAGCGGCGAGCTGATCGCCGTATTCGATGCGGACCACGCGCCGGCACGCGACTTCCTGCTCGAAACCGTCGGCTACTTCGACGACGATCCGAAGCTATTCCTTGTCCAGACACCGCATTTCTTCATCAACCCAGATCCCCTGGAACGAAATCTTCGAACCTTCGAGAGAATGCCGAGCGAGAACGAGATGTTCTACGGCATCATCCAGCGCGGTCTCGATAAATGGAACGCAGCATTCTTCTGCGGCTCAGCTGCCGTCCTCAGCCGAAGGGCACTGGAATCCCAGGGCGGATTCAGCGGTATCAGCATCACCGAGGACTGCGAAACCGCCCTGGCGCTGCATGGCAGCGGATGGAACAGCATCTATGTGGACAAGCCCCTGATCGCCGGGCTGCAGCCGGCGACCTTTGCAAGCTTCATCGGCCAGCGCAGCCGATGGGCACAGGGAATGATGCAAATTCTGCGCTTCCGCTTCCCCTTGTTGAAGCGGGGCCTGACACTGCCGCAACGCCTTTGCTACATGTCGTCGACGCTCTTCTGGCTCTTCCCGTTTCCGCGCACGATCTTTCTGTTCGCGCCGCTTTTCTACCTCTTCTTCGATCTGGAGATCTTCACCGCATCGGGCGGCGAGTTCCTTGCCTATACGCTGGCATACATGCTTGTGAACCTGATGATGCAGAACTACCTCTACGGTTCCTTCCGCTGGCCGTGGATCTCGGAACTTTACGAGTATGTTCAGACGGTTCACCTGCTCCCGGCAGTGGTTTCGGTCATGCTCAATCCGAGAAAGCCGACGTTCAAGGTTACGGCGAAGGACGAGTCGATCGCGGTCAGCCGTCTTTCGGAAATCAGCCGACCGTTTTTCGTCATCTTTGCCGTGCTGCTGATTGCTTTGGTGGTCACCATCTATCGTATCTATGCCGAGCCCTATAAGGCCGACGTGACCTTGGTTGTCGGCGGCTGGAACATCATCAACCTGATCATGGCCGGCTGCGCCTTAGGCGTCGTTTCCGAACGTGGCGAGCGGGCTGCGTCTCGTCGCGTGCGTGTGAACCGCCGCTGCGAATTCGGGGTCAACGGCAAGTGGCACACGGCATCCATCGAGGATGTCTCGGTGCACGGCGCCCGGCTGCATGTGTTCAACAAGCAGCTGGATCCAATGGTGATTGGCGCCGAGGGCGAGATACGCTTCCAGCCTCACAGCGGCGCAAGCATCGAAACGCTTCCGCTTATCGTGCGCAATATCCAGCCTTCCGGCGAGATTCTGGCTGTTGGCTGCCAATATAGTCCGAAGAGCGCCCTCGACCACCGCCTGATCGCCGACCTGATGTTTGCGAATTCCGATCAATGGACGCAGTTCCAGCAGGCGCGCCGCCACAACCCAGGTCTCATTCGCGGAACGATCTGGTTTCTCGGCCTGTCGCTCTACCAGACAAGCCGCGGTCTCGTGTACCTTTTCCGCAGCATGCGGCCCGAACGCGAGCGGCTCAATCAGGTCGCGAAGGCAGGCAACTGATGAAAAAGATCACATCGATCTTGCTGTTTCTCCTCGCCGCTTGCGCGGTTGCCTATGCGCAAACGGCGCCTTTCGACATGTCGGGGGAGCGTGAGCAGGGCAGTACGCCGATGGTGCCGAGACTGACCTTCCCGGCCACGCCTGCACCGGCAGCGGCGCCGCCGTCTGCATCGCCAGCGCCGACACCGGCGGCCCCCATGCCTGCCGCGCCCGCACCGCCATTCTCCATGGCACCCGCTTCACCATCAGCCTCGGCAACACCACCATCGCAGCCCCAGGCGCCGGCGGAAGTTGGTCGACCGCAGCCTGCGCCACCAGTCGCCCCCGCGCAGGCGCAGCGCCCTGCGCAACCGGCCATCCAGCGAACTGCTCAAAGCTCCGTTCAAAGGTACATCATCCCTTTCGCCAAGTTCGGCCTGGATGGCGAGTATGATCGCAAGTCGTGGTCGATCTACATCACGCCAGAGCAGGCTGCCGCGCCAGCGAAGTTCAACTTCTCCTATCAAAATGCCGTGGTCGTTGCCCCGGAGGCATCGCAACTAACGGTTCTTTTGAACAACAGGATCGTCGGTCAACAACCGATCGCCTCATCGGACGCACCATCGAACGTCTCCTTCGACGTGCCCGCGGGACTGCTACAGCCGGGCGCGAATCTTCTGACATTCGAAGCCACCCAACGCCACCGCACCGACTGCACTGTTCAATCGACCTATGAGCTTTGGACGAACATCGACCCGGCAAAGACCTATCTGAGCTTTAGTGGACAGGAGGCCGCGGCGTTTTCCAGTACAGACGCCATCCGCGCGGTCGGCGTAGACGAAACCGGCAAGACGCAGTTCAATTTCGTCGTGCCGGCGCTCGAGCAGCCGGGCACGACAAAGCCTCTCTTACGCCTTGCCCAGGGCCTCGCGGTTCTAAGCGGCATGCCGAACCAAACCTTTTCATTCACGCCTGACACATTGCCGCAAGCGGGTGCGGGTCGCATGACCGTCGTAGTTGGAACACCGGCCGAGCTGCAGTCAGTCATCACACCGCCGCCGGCCGCGCAAGCGGCGGCGCTGGCCTCGTTCGTGACGGACCCGAAGTCTGGGGCAGCCGTTCTTTTGATCAGCGGCCCGTCCTGGCCAGCAATCTCGTCCGCTATCGACACGATCGTTTCGACCACGGATCGCCCCGCGACGGCCGTTCGCGACACGCTGGTAACCCAGCGTTGGAGCGCGCCGGATGCGCCACTCGTTCTCTCCGCCGCGAACCTGACATTTGCGCAGCTGGGCGTGGCGACGACGGAGTTTTCGGGACGACGCTTCCGTACCAGTTTCAATATCGCCGTGCCGTCTGATTTTTACGCGAACGCCTATGGCGAAGCCACAGTACTGCTCGACGCAGCCTTTACGCAGAATGTCCTGCCCGGCAGCCACATCGACATCTATGTCAACGGCAACATCGCATCGACGGTGCCCATTTCGTCAACAGGAGGGGGCATCTTCCGGCACTTGCCCATTCGCGTGACGATGCGGCATTTCAAGCCGGGTTTGAACACGCTGTCGCTTGAAGCCATCCTGATGACGAAGGAGGACGAGGTCTGCGTGCCTGGCACGACGGCCGGTGCAGCACCGCGCTTTGCGCTCTTCGACACCAGCGAGCTTCACATTCCCGACTTTGCCCGGATCGGACAACGGCCGAACCTCGCCGGCCTATCTGGAACCGGCTATCCCTACAATCGCGCGACGCAGCCAACGCCCCTCTTCATCGACCGGATTGATAGCGATACACTGTCGGCGACCGCTACCCTGCTCGGACAAATGGCGATCGTTGCCGGCCGCCCGATCGACGTTGAGCCGGCTGCGACACCGGGCGCCATCGGCGAGCGAGACGCCATTTTCATTGGATCGATCTCGCAGATGCCGCCGGCAGTGCTGACGCAGCTGAACATAGCGACGAGCAGTCAGGCCTCTTGGCGGCCCCCCGCCGCGGCCCAATCAAACCAGACCGAACCTTCCGTGACCTTTGACGATTGGCGCTCGAGAGTTAGCGGCGGTGTATGGCGCGGGCAGATCACCTCATTTCAGGAGTGGCTTCGCCGCAACTTCGACATTTCGCTGAGTTCGCTGCAGTTCGTGCCCGGGTCGGAAGAAGCCTTCACGCCCTCGAACGACGACAGCTTCTTGATCGCTCAGGGCAAAAGCGCCGCGGGGGGATCGTCCTGGACCATCGTCACGGCTCCTTCCGCCAAGGACCTGCGCGAGGGCGCCGAAGCAATTGCCGCACAGGTCAACTGGCCGCAGATCGCGGGTCATATCACCACCTATTCCAGCAGGACCGGCAAGGTCGAAAGCGTCCCGGTCGGTCGCTTCGATTTCGTGGCCTCCCAGCCGTGGTCAATCTCAAATTATCGTCTGATCGCTGCGAACTGGTTGTCTACGAACATATTGTCCTACGCCTTCCTTCTGGTCGTCCTTTCGCTTCTGATCGGCGTTGCCACGGCAAGCATGCTTTCCAGGCTGGGCAGGCGCGAATGAAGAGACTGTTGAAACTGATCTGCGCCGCAAGCTTTGCTGTTGCCGTCGCCTGCCAGTCCGCGCAGGCACAAGGTCCGGGGATCAACCAGCAGGCATGGGGCGCCTATAAGGCGAAGTTCCTGGATGCCAGCGGCCGCATCGTCGATGATGCAAACGGCAATATCAGCCACAGCGAGGGCCAAGGGTATGGTCTACTGCTTGCCTACCTTGCCGACAGCCCCGCAGACTTCGAGCAGATATGGTATTTCACGCGCACCGAACTGCTGCTGCGCGACGATGGCCTAGCGGCGTGGAAATGGGATCCGGCCGTTACGCCGCATGTCACCGATATCAACAACGCGTCGGACGGCGATCTCTTGATTGCCTATGCGCTGGCCCTTGCAGGGTCTGCCTGGAACAGAAGCGACTATATCGAGGCGGCCGCGAAGATGGCCCAGGCGCTTCTTTCGCATGTCGTGGTCAGTTCAGGCGGACGCACGCTGTTGCTGCCGGGCGTCAGCGGTTTTGATTCCTCTGATCGCAAGGATGGCCCCATCATCAATCCCTCCTACTGGGTCTACGAGGCGATCCCGATCATGGCGCTCCTGGCGCCGTCTAACGCTTGGCAGAAACTGTCGGATGATGGCCTGTCGCTGTTGCGGTCGATGAAATTCGGCCCACGAAAGCTGCCCGGCGATTGGGTGAGCCTCAATCGCATGCCGGAACCCGCCAAGGGCTTCGATGCGGAATTCGGGTACAACAGCCTGCGCATACCGCTCTACCTTGTTCGCGCGGGAGTTTCGGACAAGGCTCTGCTGTCAAGATTGCGCCAGGGAATGACCACCGAGGACGGCACTCCGGCGACGATCAACCTCGCGTCCGGCAAGCCAAAGACGCTGCTGTCGGACCCGGGTTATCGAATTGTTAACGATGTCGTGGCCTGTGTGACAGACGGAACGAAGCTGCCTGAGTCGTCGCAGCAGTTTGAGCCATCGCTCTACTATCCATCGACCCTTCATCTTCTTGGGTTGGCATTTGTCGGGGAGAAGCATCCGGAGTGTCTGTGAGATCCTCATCCGTTGCAATTGTTGTCGCGGTGGCGGTGGCCGGTCTGGTGACCGCCCTGAAGGATCGTGCGGCACTTCAGGAGATGCTGGGCTTTGGTGGATCGGGTCATGCACCCGCGCCACAATTCATGCTCATGGGTCGTGTCACGGGGCCGGAGATCAGCCCCAAGCCTCAGATCGACGTGCAGGCGATTGCCGATCGGCTGCACGCCTCAACGACGGTGCCGCCGCTGCCTCAGGAGAGCGAGACCGCCGGTGACGAGGTCACCGCCGGTGACGAGGTCGAAGATTCCGTAACGCTTGCGCAGGCACCGCAAGCGCAGCCTCCTGCTTCTCAGCCAGCCAAGCCTGCTCAGCCGAAAGTCGATGAGAGCGCGCTGCGCTATTTCGCCAGCCGCGGCGACAAGGCGCGACTGCAGGCCGAGATCGCGCGCCTCCAAGCGCTTTACCCGAACTGGGTGCCTCCGGCTGATCCTCTGGCCGTTCCGCAGGGCGGCGACAAGCAACTGGAACAAATGTGGCAGTTGTATTCGGAGGGACGCTATGCGGAGCTCCGCAAGGCTATTGCCGATCGGCAGACGTCCGAATCGGGATGGCAGCCGCCGCCCGACCTGCTTGACCGACTGGATGTCGCGGAAGCCCGTGCACGCCTCGTCAATGCGTCCGACCTGAAGCAATACGCAACCGTCGTCCAGATCGGCGCCAACACGCCGAGCCTTCTGACATGCAGCGACATCGATGTACTCTGGCGTGTTGCCGAAGCCTTCGCGAGGACGGATCGGGCGCCCCGCGCCCGGGATGCCTATGTCTATATTCTGAAGAATTGCACGAACCCGCAGGAGCGTCTCGCGACCATTCAGAAAGCGTCTGCTTTGCTGTCCTACGCAACGATGCAGGATCTCCTGGCGCTCGAACGCCCTGATGGCAATGGCGGTCGCGAGTTCGACAGCATCCGCAATGACCTCGCCCGCCGGTTTGTCGCCGCTGGCAACGATCACCCCGATCTTGCTGTGGCGCCGGCTTACCTTTCGATTGTCCAACGACTTGCGGAAACGGACGGCCTGGCATCCGACAACCTTCTTCTCGGCTGGTACCAGCTTCGCCGGGAGAACTATGCGGATGCCGAAAAATGGTTCCGCGCTGCGCGTGAGAAGGAAGAAGACACGGCAATTGCTTCCCAGGGTCTGGCGCTGGCGTTGATCGCCGAGAAGAAGCCTCAGGAGGCGGAGGACGTCATGTACAAATGGCGTGGCGCCTCCAAGGAGGCGACCGCGACCTATCTTGCGGCGACGGCAAACCTGATGGCTCTGCAGCCACCCGCCAACCTCAGCGAAGAGGTGCTTTCACGCATCGCGGCAGAAATCATTGCGCAGAAATATGTGCCGACGGCACAGCAATTCGGCTGGTTTGCCCGCACACTAAACCAGCCGCAGACGGCCGCGCGCTGGTTCGAAACGGCGTTGCGCTGGAAGCCTGATGACGAGCCGTCCGCCTATGGACTCGCGATCACGCGTCAGCAGTTGCGCGACCGCGCGGGCGTGGTCGAGATCCAACGGCTGTGGGCGGGCAAGTCCGAGCGCATCGCACAGTTGGGCGAGGCAAACAACCGCCAGACCACACAACCTCCCCTACCCGCTCCCGCGCAGATGTCGCCGCAGGGCGCAGCCGCCTCGCCCCCTGAGATCGTTAGGGCACCCGCGAACCCGCCAGCCAGCGTCGAGGCCTCGCGCCAGATGCGGACGGTGACCGTCCGCCGAGGCGCACGGCAACTGCGCGGATGCACGACCACGGTCAATCAGCGATTGCTCGACCCTGAAGCGTCACTGTCGCGTGGCTGGTGCCTAATGGACATCGATCGTCCGATGGAGGCGGTAAAGGCTTTCGAGGCAGCGCTGGCCAGTCCGAACCGCATGACGCGCGAAGATGCCGCCTATGGCCAGAGCCTCGCCTACCTGCGCGCCGGCCTATCCAACCATGCCGCCGTCGCAGCCACGAGGGCGCCGCAGACACAACAGCGTGCGGCCGAACTGCAGGTCGCGATCTTGGCCGACAGGGCCTTGGCCGCCTTCGATGCCAAGCGTTATCGAGAGGCCTTGATCTACCTTGATCAGCGCGCACAACTCCGGCAGGAACCGATCGACTTGATGGTACTTCGCGGATACGCCTACCTGAATATGAAGATGTACGGCGACGCGGAACGGCTCTTCACGGCCGCCGCGGCGACCGGCAGCAAAGACGCGAACCGTGGTCTGGCCGACTTAAAGGCATCGACACATCCCGATACCGTCGATTGACGATACCGAAATTTGGTCTGCCGACGTGGCGCTTGGCATGAACGGTGCCACTCAGAACTCGGCCGGAGCCGACGCACCGGTTCATTCGCTCAGTCCTGTTGCGCGGCCTGCCTCGAAGCGATTGATACACAGAACATTCGGCGAATGAAGCCGACAGATCAGCGACCGCACCGCTCGGCCGACCGGAAGCAACGCAGGCTGATCTTTCGTTCCCTCAGTTCGCGATTTCGAGCCGCTTCCTCCTGCTGCGACTGCCTCATCTGGAGAATGGCCACGTCAAAGTGGCGAAACCGACTCATCAGGAAGCGCGACGCCGGCGAAGACGTAGTCACGCATAGGTACCCGCTCGAAACGTATCCATCTTGTAATTGTGATGGCTATGAAATTCGCGTAAAAGGTTTAGGTGTGCAATCACGATGGACCCGCTACGATGGATGCGATTCACACCGAAGGCTTCGACGCTGCTTTGACCCTCACCGATCACATTGAGCACCTGCCGGACAGGAAGCGGCGAGAGCTGGCGCGCATCATCGAGATCCTGTTTGCTGAGGTCGAGGCGTTTCAAGCAAGCAAGCTTTCGGAGAAGAAACGCGCCGGCAAGATCCTCAAGGTCATGCTCTACGGATCCTATGCCCGGGGTGACTGGGTGGAGGATCGCCTCAGCGGCTATCGCTCTGACTACGACCTGTTGATCGTCGTCAACACCAAGTCCTTTGCCGATGAGCATGAACTCTGGGAGGGCCTCGAGGAGCAGCTGCTGAAAGAGCAGATCGGCCATCACATCGAAACGCCGGTGGTCCCGATCGTCCACACGCTACACGACGTCAATGATCAGCTCGCCCGTGGTCGTCCCTTCTTCGTCGACATCGCCAAAGATGGCATCGTCCTCTACGAGCAGCCTGGCTATCCCCTGGCACAACCGAAGCCGCTGACGGCGGAAGAGGAGCGGCATGAGGCAAAGATTTACTTCGAGCAGTGGTATCAGCTGTCTCAAGAGGCACTCACCGGCGCCGAATTGATGCTCGAAAGAAACATCTGGCGCGACGGAGCATTCATGCTGCATCAAGCCACGGAACGCGCCTATCATTGCGCCCTGCTGACGCTCACCCTCTACAGCCCCAAATCACATCGAATAAAGACGTTGCGCTCACAGGCCGAGGGAGTAGACAGCCGACTGATCGCCGCTTGGCCGCGCGACAGCCGTTTTTCTCGTCGGTGTTTCGAGCTACTGTCGCGGGCCTATGTCGAGGCGCGATACTCATCGAAATACACAATCAGTAAAGAAGAACTGAGCTGGTTGGTTGAGCGCGTTAAGGCCCTGCAAGAACTCGTAGAAACTATTTGTCGCGAACGGCTTTCCGTCTAGCCGTATTACGCAAGCGTCACGAAGGGACAAATACGCTTGAACGCAGATAGGATACCCAGGTGAGGCCCCCGCGTCGGTAGACCTGCACCATTCCTCCGAGGATTTCGTGGCTCGCCATACCGGCCCGCTGCTTTTTTTCCGTTTTCGATGTGGGAACAGCGAATCACGACATCGAGGAGCGGTCAAACCGGCCCCGGTTTGTGCTAGCGTTGTGTTAGGGCATTTTAAGCATAAGAAGGGCTCCGAGTTTCCTCGCTGGCTTGGCCTTTGCCTGCGAGGAGTTACCATCACGCGACGCCATTGCTATCGCACCTATTCAGTTGGAAGCAGTGGCAATTGTGGCGCGTCCAATCCGCGAAACGGATCGCGCCAAGCTTCTATGCCGTTTAGCCGATCAGCCCAGCGCGTTATGGCGGGATAGTCCTCGATCGGTAGACGCGCTGCATCGTTAAACGGCAAGAACGTCGCCATGCGAAAATCGGCGAAGGAGATCGTTTCACCGAGGAGCCACAGTCGGTCGGAAAGCTCGCATTCCAGAATGGCTGCTGCTTTGTGGAACCTTCTCAGACCCTCTTCGACCATCCTTTCGTCACGTTTGCCGATGCCGTAGCGTAACTTCGTCCCGCGCTCCCAGTGCACTTCGTCACATGACTTCACAAAGTTCTCCTTTGCCCAACTGATCCATCGTATCATCTCTGGCTCCTCGTCGTCGGTTCTCCAGAAGTTCGATCCAGCGTGCCGGGAAAGCCAGCAGGCAATTGCATCGCTCTCCCAAAGCGTTCGACCGGGGCGCTCCAAGATCGGCAGAAGAAGATTTGGGTTGAGCGGAAGATATCGCTCTGACTGGCCTAGAGCCATTGGCTCGGCGAACTCGAACTCGATATCTGTTTTCAAAAATCGCGCGACGGCGACTGCGAGGCGTGGATTGGGGTTTCTGCTGAAATACAACTTCATTCGTTTTGTCTCCGGTGTCTGCGACATAGAAGACGAATGAAGGTCTATCCTTTCGACAATCCGCAAGAAAGAGTTCGGGAGCTGCGTCTCGAACATCCGAGAGAAAATAGTCGCGCATGTCAGCAATGCCACGTCGCTAAGACAACGGCGCTTGCCCAATGGACTTCGACAATTAGCGAGCGCGGGCAGTGTGTGCCACTGCCTGACCTTAAAAGGCGCATCAGCCAACCGTCGAGATGGCATGAACCTTCATATCATCCCGAACTTCGTAGAACTTGTTCCCATCGGTGTGGATGGTATAGCACGTCGGTTTCTCACCTTTGGCGGTTGAGCAAGCCTTATCGCCTTTGAAGGTAAGCTTCGTCTTCACGTCTAAGCGCCCAAAGCGTAATGCGTTCGAGGGCAGCGGCGTCGGCCATGGTATCGGCATCCACCAGCATAAGACCTCGGAACAGCGCCTGCGCCTTGGCTGCTGGCATACCGACATGGACGCCGGCCTTCCTCGCAGCAGCGTCGGGGCGGAGACCCAGCGCTTGGAGCCGCTTCGCGCAATCACCGCGATCGCCTGCTCAACGGGAATGGACGGATCGGCCCGCCTGATCCTGTCCGTCGGCAAATCCGGTAGAAAGATCGATACGTCCCGCGGGCATCACACGCTCCAACTGTAAACTCTGCGCACTCGCCCGCTTTCACTCTCATCAGCTCGAGAAACCACCGCGCTCGACCGACGCCGGGAACCGGAAGCACTTCCGACGGCATCGCACTCACTCTCCAGCGTGTCGTCGACGCCGTCGGCTGGCCGAAATCACTCGCCTCGGTTTGCGCAAGGGCCGGGAAAAACAGGTCCGGCCTCGTGAGGCACCAGATCACCTTACCCCTCGTTCGCGCGGCGATCCCGCCTGCGAGCAGCGCGGCTGCCGCACCGTCGACAGTCCCCGCCCCGCCACCGGCGAACTCGTGGATCGCCCCAAAGGACAGTCCGCCACCAGGCAGGTGGTCATCAATCTCGCGGACGCCGAACGGTAAGGTCTGCCTTCACCGCGCCTGATTGCTTTCGAGATGTGATATGCGTTCTCGAAGTTCGGTGATGACAGGGTTTGCGCCCACTTGCGCCATCTGTAGCCTTCGCCAAAATCAGGGTTCCATCTCGTCCAAAAGCGAGTATGTTCTACATTTGTTCCTTTCTGAAATTCGAGTCAACGGTCGTGTTTCGGGTGGATTATGAAGGCATAGTCCATCCACAGCGACACAGGCTAGCGATCCATGAGGGAATTCAAAGCGGTAGCCGCGGACGATCAGGGCGCATGATACCTTACAGATGAGAAAAAATTCCTGCGATGACGCAACATTGCGAGACGATCGGGACGCCGTAATTACCATCGAATGCGATGCCTGTGATCGGAGAAGCGATCTTGATCGGAAGGCCCTGATCAAGCAGTACGGGGCCACTCTGTCCTTCCGGCAGCTTCGACGTCGGCTCACCGTCGGTTGCTCTCGTATGAATAGCATCGATGGCATCGATCGCTGCCAGGCTTGCTTTCCCTGCCTCGACGCGGATGCGGAAAATGCGCGATGACTGATCACGTCGAGAGCCCCCCTACCGAGCGTCCGCGCAAGATCATCCATATCGACATGGATGCCTTCTACGCCTCCGTCGAGCAGCGTGACAATCCGGAGCTGCGCGGGAAGCCCGTGGCGGTCGGTGGATCGGAAGCACGCGGTGTGGTGGCGGCTGCAAGCTATGAGGCCCGCAAGTTCGGCGTCCACTCGGCCATGCCGTCGGTGACGGCCAAGCGCAAGTGCCCTGACCTGATCTTCGTGAAGCCCCGCTTCGACGTCTACAAGACGGTATCTGCCCAGATCAGGGAAATCTTCGCCGAATACACGCCTTTGATCGAGCCGCTATCGCTCGATGAAGCCTACCTCGACGTGACCGAGAACTTGAAGGGGATGGAGATCGCGACCGAGATCGCTCTCGAAATCCGGGCGAAGATCAAGGCGGCAACCGGGCTGAATGCCTCTGCCGGAATCTCCTACAACAAGTTTCTGGCCAAGATGGCGAGCGACCTGAACAAGCCGAACGGTCAGGCGGTCATCACGCCGAAGAACGGGCCGGCATTCGTGGGTGGATTGCCTGTCAACAAATTCCACGGCGTCGGCCCGGCGACCGCCGACAAGATGCATCGCCTCGGGATTGAGACCGGAGCCGATCTCCGGGAGAAGGAAATCGAGTTCTTGGTCCGGCATTTCGGCAAATCCGGGCCGTACTTCTATGGCATCGCTCGCGGTATTGACGAACGACAGGTCAAGCCAGACCGGGTGCGCAAATCCATCGGAGCGGAAGATACCTTCGCGCAGGATATCCACACCTACGACCCAGCAGTAGACGGTTTGAAGCCATTAATCGCCAAGGTCTGGCGTCACTGTGAGACCAACAGCATCACGGGTAAGACCGTCACACTCAAGATCAAGTACGCCGACTTCACGCAGATCACCCGCGCCAGGACGATTGGTCAAACGTTCCGATCTGCAGACGAAATCAAGGAGACAGTTTGCGTCTTGCTGGAATCCGTCTTTCCGACCGGGAAAGGGATACGCCTCCTCGGTGTGACGCTCTCCTCGCTGGAGCGCCAGGCCGACATGGGCATTGAGCAATTGGCACTGAAGCTGTGACAAATCTCAGCATAGTGCCGTTGCCCCATCTGCTTCGACGTTACCACGCGGTACGGGCAGTACCCAACGCGAACGTATGGCAAGACGATACATGGGCGACATGGGTTTTCGCCGACACGACACAGTTCCCTGGACAGCTAAGTTTGTGCTGCGCCAAGTGTTTCAGCAGTTCCTCGACATTGCGCTTTTCAGTAAGCGGAAATGTAAAAGTCATCCAAGTTCCTCCAAACAGCAGACTTCCTCAGCCATTAAAGGTTTGAATTCTTCCGCACCGCAACAAGAATTTTTTAATGAAATAATTAAAATCGATTAGCATTTTAGTTCAAGATTTTAAAATCGATTTAGAACATTACGAGCCTGAGGAGCGACCACCTCAGCCGCACCACGGTCGCGGCGTCGGTGGGCATCTGGTTCCACCGCACACGAACGGCACAGCCAGACCCTCGCCAATCATGATGCTGCTGACATCCTGCCCGCCTGCATAGAGAACTGCACAGGAGCGACCATAATTGCATCTGTCAGTTCCTTCGCTCCCCGGCGTGCACGCGCAAGATACCCTTGTGAGTCTGACCGGCCCGGCGGCCACCAATTCCTTGAGACGAGCCGTTGCACGGTCTCCGAGTTCCTTTTCAGATGTACAGCGCGGACTGAAAACCTCGGGCGCGTTGTAGCCGACGAGCCGGGTGCCGTTCATCTCGCCTTGGACATGGATCGTATCGCCATCGGTGACCGTGAACCTGGATGACGCAAATTCGTTCTTGGCCGATGACGGCAGCGCACTTACTGCATCGAACTTGCCGCCGGCGACAAACTGAACGCACGCAATTACAGCCAGGACCACCACTGCCGCCAGGAACCTCTTTTCGCTCCAACTCAGGCGATACGACCGCCGCCTGGTAAACCTCGCTTGAAGGTAGCTGGGCGAACGGCGATGGTTGGACGATGGCTTCCGAGGTTGAAATTGGACGACGTTGGAGCGATCTCCGAGAACCTCGAAGACTTTTTTCCACTGTTTGTCTGTGAGGGCAAACCTGTCGCCGCTGCGATCAATGCGAGCCAGGATGTCGGTGAGGAACTTTCGCTGCCAGCCATTCAGATCGTGACGACGCAGCGCGACCTCGATATCCCTTCTGAGATTACTGGCGGTTTCCATTGAGTACCCATACCGTTTGACGGACTTTAGACCGCAAACAGCTAAGGAGCGGTTTTCGACGGTTCTTGCCGGTTCAGTTTGACACGCGCAAATTCGAACCTTCCCACCCGATCGCGGTCATCCTGAATTAGCTCGATGTGCGTCGGCTTCGGAAAACGCTGGTCGACGGAGCAATTCTCGACAGCGTCGAGCGACGTTTCGGCTGCTTGACCCAAGAGCCGACGCTGTCGGACTTCGTGCTCTGGCGCGTTGGTTGGATTCTTTGGTCGGCTTTATCAAATTTGACGCGTTGACTCCTGCACCTACATACTAATTGGTCAGGGTGGGACGGAGGTGCCGTCATTTCAAGGCTCGCGGTGGCGATCACGCTCACTGTGCGTCGCCGAGTTGTGCGCGACTAATCTAGCGCTCTGCGGGCCGATGCTCGTCTAACACCAAGTTTTTTGAGATAGTGAGTGTTGGGCCGATCACCCGATCTGCCCGTTATCGAGGGAGGATGTCCTATGCCACTTTTCGTAACAACAGGGTGCTATACAACCACGTCAGCGAAGGGAATGATTGACAATCCATCGAACCGAGAACAGGCGGCCCGTGGCATCATGGAAGCAGCGGGAGGGAAACTGCATTCTTTCTACGTCACGACCGGCGAAACCGACTGGATGGCCATCACGGAATTCGACGATGGTGCTGACCTGATCCCCGCACTTCTCGTCATCGGCGCATCGGGAGCCGTCTCGAATGTCAAAACCGTGCGAGCCTACACGGGCGCGGAATTCAAGGCTGCGCAAGAGAAGGCGGGCACAATCGCATCTACCTACAAGCCCCCGACAAAATAGGCAGGTCCCTGGTTGAAACATCTCTGGCAGCGGATCGAACCTCCGCTGCCAGAAACGATGTATTGGCGCATTTTTCTCCGACGCAGGTTCCTCCCGCCACAGTACATTGCCGCGCTTTGGTGTTGTACTTGGCGACAACGTTCACGTGTTCGCTCGCGATAGTGACCGGCACGCCCTAGCCATAGTTGCATGTTCCGCCCGGATAGTGAGCGGATAATCGAAACAATGCACCCTTATCGCCATCAGTCGCCCCCTGGATGTCATCTTCGGATGCCGAGAGACACGCGCGATCCATCTGAACTACGCGTTAGCGACCGCCCAGTGACCAGCAGTGAGATAGCGCAGGTGGCGCGATGAGAGGCGACGACGCGCGCGACAGGAAGTATGTTTCCGGGCTCGTGAAACGTGTGTCCAAAGCCCTCCGACAGTAATGGGACGAGAGCAACGATTGATCGCTCAAGGACTACCAGGGGAACCACGCATGGGCGAGAAAGGGGTCTAAGATCGCATGATCCCTAGACCACCGGGAATAGGGCTGGATGACGGCTACACGGCCCTTTGCGGTCATACGACGGCTTCCGCCCCTCAATTCGAGGGGCGGCTTGCAAGCTCGAACTCAATCAATTTTTCAAGTGCCTTTTGAGTGCGTTCCCGTGTCTGCTTGTCATCAACATCATGCCCAACGCGACTGCCGGCATCGGTTCACCAGGGCCATGGGCCTTCCGGCCCAGTGAAGCTTCCCGTCGGGCTCTCCATGTCCAGGGCGGCCAGAACAAGCGGGCGCGCCCCCACCTCGACGCTGTCGGTTCCTTGGAAATCGTTGATGGCGGTTGCGGTGTAGCTTGGACTGACCGCACGGACCTTGATGCCGGTGTTCTCAAGTTCGATCGCAAGTGCCAAGGTCATGGCGTTGAGCGCTGTCTTGGATGCGGGATAGGTCACCCCGAAGTGGGACCGGAATGGAAAGTTCGGGTCGGAATTCAGCGTCAGTGAACCCACACCGCTGGAAACGTTCACGATCCGCCCCGACGATGACGATCGGATCAGTGGTAGCATCGCTTGCGTGACGGCGAGAGCGCCGAAGACGTTGGTCTCGAAGACCGCCCGGATCTCGTCCAGCGGCGCGACACTCGCTGCGCTCGCGCGTATGACTTCCTGACCCGATGCATAGCGGCCTGATTGGATGATCGCAGCGTTGTTGACGAGGAGATCGAGGCGGCCAAATTCGGAACTGACTCGTTCCGCCGCCTTCGCGATACTGATCGCGTCGGTGACGTCAAGTTCTATGGCGGATGCACCTTCCCCTATCTCCTCG
The DNA here is from genome assembly GCF_964254185.1 of Rhizobium sp. LjRoot258. NCBI lineage: Bacteria > Pseudomonadati > Pseudomonadota > Alphaproteobacteria > Hyphomicrobiales > Rhizobiaceae > Rhizobium > Rhizobium sp. LjRoot258. Next base: position 2,912,547 of record NZ_CAXUST020000001.1, read on the forward strand.
GCTGCCCTCTGCCCGTTGGCCAAATTGCGTGACCCGACCAGAACGATGTATCCGTGATCGACCAATTCCTTGGCGACCTGCTTTCCAAGTCCTTTGTTTGCCCCGGTCACGAGGGCTACCGTCTTGTCTTCCATTACTTCTCTCCACTGTGCTGTCGATCAATCAGATGGCAGCGGGGCCAATCTCTGGCGGGTGGCGGAAGCCGCGTTGTGGCGTTCCATCACACGCGATATGGACACGAGCTAACGTCGGCGGTAGTACATACAAAAAAGTAAGTGTGAGAAAAAATTCCATGAACGATGTTCAAAGCACATGTGGCCTCGACGTCTCGTTGGCGGTCATCGGCGGCAAATGGAAACCGTTGATCTTGTATCATCTCCAAGGCGGACCAAAGCGGTTCGCGGAGGTCAGACGTCTGGTAAAGGGCATCAGCGAGAAGGTTCTGATCCAGCAGTTGCGCGAACTCATGGCGGTTGGCGTGCTGATCCGCCATGATCATCAGCAGGTGCCGCCGATGGTAGACTACTCGCTCACGCCTTTCGGCGAGACGCTCGTGCGCGCTTTGATTCCGCTTTGCGAGTGGGGCACGCTGAACCGACAGCACGTAGCAAACGTTTTGCTTACAGCCTAGAACCCTGGCCGAAATCCCCGAACGACCCGAGCGGTGAACAAAACAGCGTTAGCTGATTAGGCCCTTACTGGGTGACGCATTCCAGAACCGTCGCCGAAAACACAGCGCGTTGGAGGCGGCGTCTCTACTGGTTTTGCAAGCTGACGCTCGTAGGGCGAAAGCTAGCCATGGCCGCTTCTCTAATCGGGCATTGGGGTCAAGCTCATTTCTGATCTTCGGTGGCCTGATCGTTCACGCGGGTCACGCTTCTCTTCGCAGTCTGTTGGCCCCTTGCGTTTGGAGCCGCTGCACGCATGCATGGGATCAGGGTCTGGAGAGCCTCGCTTTTGGACGCGCTCGAAGCGCAGCAGTCATTGACGGCTTCTTCCATCCCGTCGTCCGCATGGGACGATCCGGCCAGGATCATAGTCGAAGGCTATATCAGTTCATACTGAGGCCTCCGATCCGAATCGGAACTCTGTGCCGTCGATCCACATGCGGTGAAGCACGACGGCAATCTTGCGAGCAACAGCGACGATAGCTCTCCGCCGCCCCTTGGTCTTCATCAGCCGCACGCCCCAGGCCTTCAGGCCGTTCCAGGCGATTGACCGCATCAGCATCGCGTTAGCGGCAGCATAGAGGGTCGCCCGTACGTCAGCGTCGCCGGCATGTGAGATGCGGCCGGGATTGTCTTTCTCGCCGGACTGGAAACGCCGCGGCGTCAGCCCAAAGTGGGCTCCAACGGTGCGCGAGCTTTTGAAGCGGGTCGGATCGTCGACTGCGGCCTTGAAACTTAAAGCCGTTATCTCGCCGACGCCTGGGATGCCCATGAACCGCATGCAGATAGCGTCTTCGCGGGCCGCCCTTCGGACACGCCGATCGAGTTCGAGAAAGGTTTCCAAGAGCATCTGCCTAGCCTGCAACATCGGCAGGAGGGCATGGCTTAGTGCCGGATCGCTTCCGATGGTGTCGCGGACCGCCGCGTCGAATGCACCGCGCGATAGACGCATCGGCAGCTTGACACCGAAGACCTTCAGCAGACCGCGGATTTCGTTCTCAAGATCGATGCACTTTCGCTGCATGACCTTGCGGCTGGTAAGCAGCGCTCGGATGTAATGGCTTTCGACGCTCTTCACGTGCACTCGACTATACCAACCCGAGCGCAGGATTTGGGCGATGCCGCGAGCGTCATGTTTGTCGGTTTTGTTGCGCATGGCTGAAAGAGCCGCATTGACCTGGCGAGCCTCCATACACACCACGTCGAACCCTGCTTCTTTTAGTCCGTAGGTCAGATGTTGGGTCAGCGTGCCAGCTTCCAGCCCTACCTGGTGGATCGGTTCGCCAAACTCGTGCAGGCAGTGAACTAAGTCCGGCACGTCAGACGGGACGGATCGCTCAAGTCGAACCTTTCCATCCTGGTCAATGATGCAGATCGCCACTGAGCGCAGTGACACGTCCAAAGCAGCATAAAACATCGTCGTCTCCCTTCATCTCGGCCAAGCCGAGATAGTAGTGGGAGCTCGCCCCAGGTGGGAACGCCCGATTACACATGCTAATGGCGCAAAGCCGTCATCAACCGATGACAGCTGACGGCCCCAAAGCGGACCCGTCCACAAACAGCCGAGTCGCCCTTTCTCTCCTGGAAACGCGGATTATTTCACACTGCCGCGCACATCCGGCGCGGTCCCGGTTGAATTACCCGGCTTCGGCCATGTGATCGGCAATGTACGCAGCATCTTCACCAACGCCAAAGAGCAGGCCGGACTTGAAAGTGTGCATCCAATGCAGCCCAAGGAAATACAAATTCGGGCAATTGGTGACGCCGCGTTCCTGAATAGGTGCTCCGCCTTCGTCGAACACCGGAATGTCCAGCCAACCAAAATCGAAAGTGTATCCCGTGCACCAGACGACGGAACCGATGTTTGCAGTCTTCAAATCCAGGTTTGGAATGGGCAGAACTGGAACGGGCCGTCCCGGCGTGTCCTTCACCTCTTCAACGGGCAGGTCGAGTGATTTCGCACTCGCGCACTCATCCGCGGCGCGTTTGAAGTCGCAAAAAGCGCGGTCTGCCTCCGTCAAAACATCTTCGACATCATCATTAAAGTAGAGTTTGCCGCCCGCGACACCCTTGAGCCGGCCCAGGGCCACGCCACCCTCTCTAACGAAGCGACGCACGTCAACGTCATACCCACCGTTGACCCCTGTGATCACCGTAGTGGTCGGATATTTGCGCCCTGGGAAGCTATTGATCGGAACATCAAAGCGGCCCATGGACATGAACCACCAGAAGCTGTCGTGATCGCGGTATCGGCGTGGCACACGGCGATGGGCGCTGACGCTAAAATAGACAACGCGGCCATCGGCATTGAGCTCGTCAGCAATCTGACAACCGGACGCACCGCTACCGACCACGAGGACCGCCCCCGGCGGGAGCTGCTCGGGGTTTCGGTAATCGCTTGCGTGCACTTGATAGACATGCGGCAGTAGGACTCGCGACCATGCCGGCAGCGACGGCCGTTGGAACGGGCCCGTCGCGACGACGACCCGCGATGCGCTGAACAGACCGTCATTCGTCTCAATGAGAAAGCGGTCGGAGTGGCGATCGCGACGCAGCAACGAGATTTCCGTGCCACAGCGAACCGGCGCATCTATGAACTTTGCGTAGTCCTCGACAAACTTGCCAACCTCGCGATGATGCGCGAATGCGTCCGGGCTATCACCAGCGTACTCGAAGCCTGGTAGCCTCAACGACCAGTTCGGGAATTGGAAGCGGAGCGAGTCCCATCGCTCGCCCAACCAACGTTCCGCGATGCGCTTGCGTTCCAGAACGACATGTTCTCGCTGGAGTTTGCGCAAATAGTAGCTCATGGCCATGCCGCTTTGGCCGCCGCCAATAACTACAGTGTCGTGTAGGTTCTGCACTCCTGCGTCTCCAGGCCGGCTAGAGCTGCAGGAGCCTAACAAAGCCGACCTAGAAGGACAACGCCGGCGTTAACAGGTCGTGGCCAGCGCAATGCCGGCAAGCACGGTGGAAACCGGCCGAATGCTTTGTGCCGATTTTAATGATGACCGGTATTGGCGCAACGCGGCTGTTCGACAAGACTGCTATCGGCCCGAAGCTGCCTTTCCCCGAGGAAGAGCGGACCGTCGGAAAGGGGTGGGGAAGCGGACACTGGCCACCGCAGTTAGCGCAAGCGGCTAGTTGTCCGCGCCGGTCGTTTCTTGGGGCGAACATCATGAGGCTCGGCCACGAAGGTCCGGCGTTCGGGGTCGATGCGATAGCGATGTCCCGGCCTCAATCTCAGTTCGCCGGCGTGGTGAAAGACTGCGAGGTTGGTTTTTTGCGCGAGCTCTGGGGACATATGGTCAAGCGCGGCTCGCGCCATTTCAGCCTCGGAGCACCTGCCTCCGGGGTCAAGCGGGCAGAATTGATGAATGTGCACGACATAACCGGTCGCAGCATCGTAGACGAAGCACGTCTGTTCTGGTTTCGCGTTCGAGAAGGGCGCGGGAGTTAGCCCCATCGCAGTTCCTCCAGTCGTCTATTCCCAATCGTAAACCGTCCAGTGACCCATAGATTTGCCCTGGTAGGTCGAACATTTGAACGTCACGCTGGTCAGTTCGTCCCGGTAGATGATTGTCACGAGATCCGAGCCGGTGCGATTGTCTTAGGGGAATTCCTCCACCCCGCTGGCGCTGACCGCCTGGGTGATGAAGATATCAGATCCTGAATAGCTGTCCGTTCCCCAGTGGCTGACCAGCGTAACCTCGCAGATCGCGCCAACTCCTCGGCCCTGCACCGTCACAGAATAGCCGTGTTCGCCATCAAAGTACTGCGACCACATCTCATTGAAACGCCCGCCGGTAATCGCCATGCCGCTGCACTCCTTTGAACCAGGGAGACGCAATACCTTGCCGCTTGCTCAACGTTAGCACAGAGGGCGAAGGTCGGCTATGGGTCGAAACAAGTCCCCAGGGCTCCGAAGTCGGGTTAACGGACTTTCGCAGTTGATGATTGACTGATTCCATGGAGGTTCGCTGATTCGGAGTCCCTGCCATGACGATCGCCGCTGTCGAAGGTTTTGAGAAATCGAGCCTGAAGTCCCTTCTGGAGCACTTTTCTGCCCTTGAAGACCCTCGCGAGCCATGGCGGGTGGCCCACCCCCTGGCTGAAGTGCTGCTGCTTGTGGTTTGCGGCACCATCTGTGACTGCGACGATTATGAGGGGATCGCCGAGTGGGGCGAGACACATCTGCCTTTCCTGCGCCGTTACATGCCCTACCATCATGGCGTGCCGGGCGGCAGGTGGCTGACCATTCTCATGAACCGCATCGATCCGATCCTGTTTTCCGACTGCTTCACCTCATGGGTGCGCGAGACGTGGCCCGACAAGCCAGACCTGGTGGCGATCGACGGCAAGACCTCTCGCCGCAGCCATGATCGCAACGCCGGCAAGACGGCGCTGCACCTGGTGTCGGCTTTCGCCACGACGACGCGTCTGGTCCTCGGCCAGGAAGCAGTCGCCGACAAGTCGAACGAGATCACCGCCATTCCGGTTCTTCTGCAACGGTTGGGTGAAAATGATGGTCTCAAGGGTGCGCTGGTCTCGATCGATGCCATCGCCACCAATGCCACCATTGCCGCGGCAGTCCGCAAAGCCGGTGCCGACTATCTGCTTGCGGTCAAGGCTAACCAACCGACGATGCGCAGCGACATCGAACGCTACTTCGATGATGCGCCCGTCGAAAGCCTCGACACCTTCAACGACGTCGACAAAGGGCACGGTCGCATCGATGAGCGCACCGTGACCGTCTCGCGCGAAACCGACTGGCTGTCCGGCGATAGGCGCTTTCCAGGAGAGATGCGCCTGCCAGAGGTGAAAACCATCATCCGGGTCCGCTCGCATGCCGGCTTGAACGACAGCAGCCGCTTCGAGACCCGCTATTATATCTCTTCCGCCGACCGCACCGCCGAGCGAGCCGCTCAGGCCGTGCGCGGCCACTGGCAAATCGAGAATGCATTGCACTGGACCCTCGACGTCGTCTTCAAGGAAGACCAGTCCAGGCTGAGAAAAGGCCATGGTGCAAACAACATGGCCATCGTCCGCCACTTCGCACTCAATCTCGTCAGGACCGTCAACGACAAACGTCCGATCAAGCGAAGGCGCAAGATGGCAGCCTGGAGCACAGATTATCTCGCTAACATCCTCGGACAGTTACCCCGTTAACTCGGATTCGGAGCCCTGAACAAGTCCCGGCTGATGGTTAGTCTGAACGTCTCGAAATGGCGCATTCCGGACGAAGCCGAGCCCTGCAGTCGTCCCAAATAGGTCATCCACTTTCGTGAGAGGCGCCGAGTTTAGATGCGCAGGCTGTCATCCAACCAGACCCGAAAACCGCCGCGGAAGGCGTTGTCGTTGTTGCCGCGGCGGCACTTCGGTGGCAGTTCCTTGAGCCGTTCGACATTGCCTCCGCCGATGACGATGTAGTCCGGTAGCAGGGCAGCACCCAAGCGGTCGGCGACGTCGAATACCGATTTTCGCCATTTTCCCTTGCCGCGACGCTCCAGCCCGCGTTCGCCCACGTAGTCCTCGAATGTCGCCTTTCGGTAGGGCATGTGCGCCAGTTCCAGAGGCATGCAAACGTTCTCGGCGATAATGGCCGAGCCGAGGCCAGTGCCGAGGCCGAGAAAGAGCATGCGGCCCGCCTCGTAACTGCCGATCGCTTGCATGAGTGCGTCGTTGACCATCCGCACTGGTCGTTCAAACGCTGCTTCGAAATCAAAATTCTTCCATCCCGGCCCGAGGTTAAATGGATCGGCGGCGGCCCGGTGGGCGATAACCGGTCCGGGATATCCCATCGCGACAAGGTCGTAGTGCCAGTCTTCCGTGAGCTTGCGCAGTGCCGCTACCATCTTGGCCGCTGTCATCTGATGGCCAGATTCGACAGCGCGCCGTTCGCTGCCGCTGCTGAGTTCAACCTTCACATGCGACCCGCCGATATCGATGGCAAGCACAGTGCGATGAGCCGGTCCGGTGCTCGCCTGGGGCTTGCCATGCTTGCGCTCTTGCGATGCTGCGATTGTTTCAGTCGTCCCAGCCATGTTCTGCGCTCCTCTACGGGCCTTGCCCACAATTGCTCCCGCATTGTCCTATCGGGGGCAAGATCGGGACTGGCTGTCAAGTCCCAGAAGGCAATGCGGCGTCGCTTGATTTCAACCCGACGATGGCTCACTGAAGAAGAGTGCATTATGAACGGAGGATCAGCAGTTGGCCTTTCCGACATTGCCCCCCGGTGCTGTTGTCCCACCAGGCGCACCCGGTATCGAGCCCCGTTGGACCTCGAGCGACAAGAGCGCGGTTGGCACCGCCGTCAGCGTGGCCAGCCGCGTTTGGTTCACGGCAAGCCACGGAATCCTTAACGAGATCTACGCGCCGCGGCTCGATATGGCCTGCGTCCGCGATTTCGGCTTCATCGTGACGGCGGACAGATATTTTTCCGAGGAGAAGCGCGACGCTGATCATCAAGTACATGCGGTCGAGGACGGTGTTCCGGCGTTTCGTCTCGTCAACACCGCCCACGACGGCCGCTATCGGATCTCCAAGACCATCCTTTCAGACCCGGAGCGCGAAGTGGTGTTGCAGGACCTCCGCTTTGACGCGTTGGCCGGCAAACTTTCCGACTACCGGCTGCATGCACTTATTGCGCCGCATCTCGTCAACGGCGGCGCCGATAACACAGCCTGGTATGGTGAATTCAAGGGTCGGCCCATGCTCTTCGCCGAGGGCTCGGGACGGGCGCTTGCGATTGCTGCCTCTGTCCCCTGGCTTGCGCGGTCGGCGGGCTATGCCGGCTTCTCCGATGGCTGGCAGGCTTTGTCGCGCGGGGAGGAGCTGAAGGAGGAATACCACTGTGCGCCGTCGGGCAACGTCGCGCTATCGGGGACGCTCGACATGGAGGCGACTGAAGGGCGGGCGCAGATCGCCATCGGCTTCGGCACGCAACCCGAGGAAGCTGCCTTTCGGGCCATACTCAGCCTGGAACAAGGTGTCGAGCCGGCGCTGAAGCATTTTCGCAACGGCTGGCGGGACTGGCAGGGGGGATTGCTTACCCTCGACGAGCCCCATGAACCTGGCCAATTGAACCGGTACCGCGTCAGCACAGGTGTGCTCGCCACCCACTGTGACGATGCCTCGGGCGCCATCATAGCGAGCCTTTCCATCCCCTGGGGTTTCAACAAGAGCGACGACGACCTCGGCGGCTACCATCTCGTCTGGACGCGCGACCTGGTGGAAACGGCGGGCGGGTTGCTTGCCGCGGGCGCGGGAACCGACGCGCGTGCGGTGCTCAACTATCTTTCTGCGATCCAGGAAGCCGATGGCCATTGGGTGCAGAATGCTTGGCTCGACGGCCGCCCCTACTGGCATGGCATCCAGATGGACGAGACGGCTTTTCCCATCCTGCTTTACGACATGCTGCTGCGCGCCGGCGAGATCGACGCGTCGGGGGCTGGCCGATACCTGCCGATGATCGAGGCTGCTGCGGCCTATATTGTCAGAAACGGTCCCGCCACCCAGCAGGATCGTTGGGAGGAAGATGCCGGTTACTCCCCTTTTACACTCGCCGTCGAGATAGCCGGGTTGCTCGCGGCGGCCGACGCGGTGGAAGCGGCCGGGCGATTGTCGGCGGCGCAATACCTTCGCGAGGTAGCCGACGGTTGGAGCGAGCGGATCGAGGAATGGACTTACGCCTCCGACACGGAATTGTCGCGCCGGCTGGGCATCGATGGCTACTATGTGCGGATCGCCACGGCGACGGACGGCAGCTCCTCGCTCGGTCGCGACTTCATCCCGATCCGCAACCGCGACGACGGCGCGGCCGTCATCGAAGCGGATCTGCTTCTCAGCCCCGATGCGCTTGCGCTTGTCCGGTTCGGTCTTCGATCCGCGGACGATCCGCGTATCCTCGGTACCGTGGCGGCGATCGATGCCGAGTTGCGGCGCGATCTTCCGGCCGGATCCTACTGGTATCGGTACAATGATGACGGCTATGGCGAGCGCGTCGACGGCGCCCCCTTCGCCGGCAGCGGCGTCGGCAGGCTCTGGCCGCTTCTGACCGGTGAACGCGCGCATTATGAGCTCGCCGCCGGGCGACCGGACGAGGCGCGGCGCCTGCTGGCGGCACTAGAAGCCTCGGCAAGCGACGGCGGCCTGCTGCCCGAGCAGATTTGGGATAGCGAGGACGTGCCCGAACGCGAGCTTTTTCTTGGCCGCCCTTCCGGCAGCGCCATGCCCTTGGTCTGGGCCCATGCGGAACACATCAAATTGCTGCGCTCCATCCGCGATGGTGTCATTTTCGACATGCCACCCCAGACTGTTGCCCGCTATGTCGCCGGTCAGCCGCCGATCGCGCCTTTCGCCTGGCGGCTGACCGACAAGCGGACCGTTATGGTGGCAGGAAGTAGCCTGCGCATTGAACTGAGTGAGACTGCCTTGGTGCATTGGTCGACCGACGCTTGGGCTAATGTCACGGACAGCCATACCCGTGACACGGGCTTCGGCACCCATATCTGCGACTTGCCGACCAAAATGCTCGGCCCAGGCATTATCGTCTTCACCATCTTCTGGACGGCTAGGCAGCAGTGGGAAGGCACCGATTTGCGCATCGACGTGATTTGAGACTCCCATGTGCCGGGTGAAACGGTGGAATCGCGAAGACACCGCCTAGAAACTGGGCCGGTGGGAGCCGGTAATAGGAACGCATAGGTTAGCGAACGCTGCGGGCGTCGTGACACAGATCGCAATGATCACGACGGGGCGGTCGCCTTCGTTCATTCCTGACTTCGGTTCCCTGTTGCGTTCGACTAGGGGCGTCCGCCCTTGGCGCTTACCGGATGTCAGCTTCCGGCCCAAACCCGTCATTCGGCTGTCGCAAAAATCCGCCGCATAAGTCCGACTTTTGCGAGTGGGTTTTGCGACCGACATTCTCCCACGAAACCAACGGTGCGGTTCTCTTCGCAAATGTCAGGATTTCCACGACCTTAGCTCCATGAGCACGATCTCGCGATGCGAAACCCAAGGTCCTCAATAGCAAAAGTCGGGTGGCTTCGTCGGCGATTAGTCGCTAGGCAACTGCGTTCGTGGTCAGCCCATCCCCCACCGCGAAAGATGCGATACGCACCATAGACGGCAGGATCATAGACGTCTTCGCACCACTCCCAGACGTTACCTAACATATCATGAAGTCCCCAATCATTGGGACGCTTGGTTCCTACCGCCTTGGAGCCCCCTTCTGAATTTTCCCTATACCATGCAATGTCGCCAATTGGGCCGTAACGCGGTCCCTTCGTGCCGGCGCGGCAAGCAAACTCCCATTCAGCCTCGCTGGGCAACCGAAATCCATCACTTGTCGCGACCACAGTTGCATCTTGGCCGTCAGACGAAAAGACATAGCGATCGGGCAATTTGACCATTGCCGAAAATCGATTGCAGAAACGAGCAGCATCTAGCCACGAGACGGTCTCGACCGGCTGATCTTCAGCCGCTATCGACGACGGCGATACACCCATCACCTTTGCATAGAACGACTGAGTTACCTGATAGCGGCAAATCAAAAAGGGCTTGATAGCCACGGTCCAAGACTCCCGAAGCCGATCATCGCGCATCACGATTGTCCCGCTGGAGACAGGAATCATATGTTGGCTAAGGCTCTCGAAATCCAACTTTTGTTCTTCTCATGATTTCTTGCGTGCAGATGGCGTCGCAAAATTCCTAAAGTGACACTTGTTTTCCCGACTTTTGCAACGTTGGAGAATATGGAATTTTGCAACGCCCGCAATGTTGGCTTTTTGGCGCAAAGCTGACCACCAGCGCAACCCACACAACTCTCGGGTTTCAGGCTCCCACGGTACGCAGGCCCGTGCCGCGGTTCGCCGAATGCGTTTCATCCAGAGCCGGGCCGTAGAAAATAAACAAAAACAATATGGTTAGTGGACGGCTGGAAACCGAAATTTGCTACGCAATCATTATACTTTTTCGAGAAGTGTCCAGCGCTGGAGCGTCAGTAGTGGCAGCTGGAAGGAGCGCCGGGTTTAAAGCCTTGGTCACAGACTGGATTCATCGGGCGCTTACGATCCATCATTCGAGGAGTGAGAAATCGATTGGTCGTCGGTGTGGGATTCTGCTTACTCACTGCCTTTGGGTTGGATTGCTGTGCCCTCGATGAAACAGGAGCCGCCGGAGATGGCGCAAGGGCCGTGAGGTTAAAGAGTACAGCGACCGCTGCAACCATGAAAGCGCGGTTCATTGGCATTCTCCTTCGGATGATGGTTGTCATCAAGGGCGATCACCGCATACATGCGGGGAAGTCGCATAGGCCGTCGGCCCATGCTGCCAGTGCTGTGTGAACCGGTGATGTCAACACGCTCGCGCAGAGAAGGAGCTTGACCGCCCGTAATTAGTAACTGAACGCTTCAGTCCGCGGGAACTTCCAATGCGTTCAAGGATTACCGCACTTCGATGTTGATAGCTTTGGGGCCTTTGCCCCTATTGTCCGGCTCCGTATCGAACGACACCTTTTGTCCTTCATGAAGCGATTGGATGCCGGAAGCCTGAAGGGCCGAGATGTGTACGAACACATCATTGCCACCGCCGTCGGGGCTTATAAAGCCAAACCCCTTGTCGGCATTGAAGAATTTGACTGTACCCGTTGGCATTGCTTACCTCATCCACTGCGAGACGGCCCCACCATGTAGTCGACGCTTGTCCTTCGCAAGCGAAAATACGCCTGCCGGATGTATTGTTCGTCGCGCCTATACAATTTGAAGCGGAGGTGAAGGTCGGCGTCCCTTCCAGGGCGCTGCGAGTGGCCAAGGTATGACCGCAGGCGACGCGATGCTGCCGGCGGTTGACGCCCAGATGCGATATGTCAACCAACCGGAAGAAGAAGGCCTCCCCTGCCGCGATCAAGGTCGATAAGGGCTCGGCGGATTTGCGATGAAATCGAGATCATAACGTATGACCTCATCGGAGACAGTCTCGATTACACTCAATTTTGCCTGGAGCCGCCGGACGTCGGCCTGCATAGCGATCATGTGCGGCGTGCGCCGATGGAACTCGTGTGCCTCGGCTTCGCGGAAGCATTCGATCAGGACCACGACGTCCTCGTCGTCCTTATGCCGATGATACTCGAAGAATACGCAGCCCGGCTCATCGCGTGTTGACGCGAGATGGGGCACATGGCGGCGAGGAACTCGTCTCGCATCCCCAGCCTGCAGCTCAGCCAGCCAGTTATGAAGTTCATCGGCGGGGCGGTGTCGCAAGAACCGTGATCTATCTCGCACGTTGGTATCGCGCGTCTCGGCTGCTGCACTCTTCCCGGCGAGGCGATGACGCTGTAGGGTGGCCACACGCGCCCGACCATCCTACCCGGAGGCTCTGTATGGCCGAGGTCTTATTGTTCCACCACGCACAGGGGCTGACCCCGGGGGTGCGTGCGTTCGCCGACGCCTTGCGGGCCACCGGTCACATCGTGCACACACCGGACCTGTTCGACGGACGCACATTCCAGAGCATCGATGAGGGTCTCGCCTACATCGGTGAAATCGGATTCGACGACATGCGGGAGCGCGGCGTCCGCGTCGCCGACGAACTGCCTCCCGAGCTCGTCTATGCCGGGTTCTCCTTCGGTGTGCTGCCGGCGCAGAAGCTGGCACAGACACGGCCCGGAGCCCGTGGAGCCCTGCTCTTCTATTCTTGCCTGCCGATCATTGGCGAGTGGGCCTTCGGACCCTGGCCAGACGGAGTGGCGGTCCAGATTCATGGCATGGAAAACGACTCGATCTTCATCGGCGAGGGCGACATCGACGCCGCCCGCGAGATCGTGGAGAAGGTCGAGGACGCGGAGCTTTTCCTGTACCCCGGCGATCAGCACTATTTCGCCGACAGCTCGCTCCCGTCGTATGACGCGGATGCAACCGCACTACTCACCATCCGAGTGCTTGAGTTCTTGGATCGCGTTTGATCCATGCCGGCATCTTGGCTTGAGCTCACTCCCGAAAGGTGGTCAGCAGACGCAGATTTTTTCGCCTGGTCATCCCGCCACTTCCGGAGAGTACCGTCCTCCTGCCCGTCGATCAGGGCTAAAGCCCGTGAAGACGGTCAGATAGCAAGCGTGAACTAGATGGCGAATGGCATCCTGTTGGACTCCGAGCCGTTTTGATGCTTCGCCGATCCCGATACACGAACCGGCGTCGCCTTGATTTCGGGGGTCCGATGTCGATTCAGGAGGTTGCCGCAGCCCGGGTGCTATGTCTGCGCCTTTTGAACGGAGATACAGGAGCGTGTTCGCGACGATCCTCGGATGCAGCGCTCGCGGCGAGGTAAGGGCGGTTGTCGATGTCGAGTTGGCTGAACGCAAAGCCCTTATCGCGGAACCGAGGCGGGGGGGGCCTGAGCCCACAGAGACTTGTTTTTTCCCACCTCAATGTCAATCGAACCGGGGGTCTCCACGGTTTCATGTGCTAGGAGCAAACATTCGGGATGCCAACGCCGAAGGTGCGAATGGGTTTCTTGAACGAGCGCATAGGCCTTGGCCTTTCGGGCCGCGATCGGGTTGGTGTGACCATAAAATTTTGGGTGGCTATAGCTAAAATGCCGTCGGATTTATTCACCTGCTATTTTCGCCGAATCTGTCAAATATAGCGACCACTGCAATAGCTCCGTTTAACCGATGACCCTGCAATTTCGATTTCGCCCAGCCGCAATAGTCGCGCATATCAAGAGCGCAACGCTCGGCGCCCTTACCTCGGCGGCGGGGATGACCGCGGTCGTTTGCTTGTTAAGCCTGCTTGTTCCCGAACGTCCGTTTTGGGTAGAATTAACGGCTGTGGCGTTGATATCGGCGGCTGTTACATTTCCGCTGCAATTTGCGCTTCACCGACGCAAAAAAGCGCTTCGTGATCTCCAGAAAGAACTTCAGCACGCCCTCCACCACGATCCCATCATAGTTACACTGTGCGCCGACGCATTTGCGACCCCCGTCGAGCATGCGATAGACCGCAGGCGCGTGAGCACCGCGGAAAGCCCGGATGGCGTCATTCTCGTTGTCAGGGTCGGCAACTTCGATGAGATCGGTCGTCGCTATGGACCGCAATGGGCAGATACACTGCTTCAATCGATTGCTTGGATCGTCCATTCTTCCGTGCGCCATGGTGATCTCGTCGCCCGCGTTGCCTCCGACGAAGTCGGGATCTATCTGCCAAACGCAACAATGGAAAATGTCAACAAAATCTGCGAGCGCATCCGCGCTCGCGTATACGAAACCACCTTCATAGCCGGACAAGAGCGGCAGATATCCGTGACGGTGCGGTTTGGCGGCACCAGGGTCGGGGACCAATCCGCCTTCCAGGCACTCAGCGAGGCTGCCAACAGCGCGGCCCTCGCGGAGGAAGAGGCTGGCCCCCTCCTTTTCCGGGAGTTGTTTTCGTGAGAGGGCTTTCGGGCCGCCGGGCATATTCGGGTTTACAGTCTGTCGACAGCGCGCCGCGGAGTTTTGGGCGAGACGGTTCACCGCCTCGGCGACTGCCCTGGCGCCAACCGCGTTGATCCCATAGACGCCGGCAGGCTGGTCTCGGACCGGGCCAGATCAAGCTCTGGGCGTCGCAAGGTAAATAGCTCGAGGTGGGGCAACGCGCGTGCCCGCTCCATCAAAGCGAGGGCGACTTGGCCCGGTTCCCGGCTACGGCGATCCTCTTGCCACCCCACCGCCGGTATTCGTTTCGGTGGCCGCGACTCCGGCTGGGCCTAAGACGCCGCAGCGCCAAACGCTGTAGACCGGTTGCGTGTCCCAGTCGTAGTAGAAGGCTGCTTCCAGCCTCCCTTCCTCCATCATCTCAGAGAAGGCGCGGCGCACGGCACGGACCGCCTCTTCCCGCTCACGGTCGTCGAGCGGGCAGGACAGCGCGGTGTTGGCAATGCCCCATTCGGTCACCCAGCACGGCCTGCCCTGCCCTTCGGGCTGGCAAAAATCGAGGACCGTCGTCACGTAGCGCGCAAGCGCCGCGTCACGTTTGCGCCCTGGGTAGACATGGATGCCGTAGCCATCGACCAGCGCGTCGATCCCCCGCTCCCGCAGGAGCGAAATAACCGCCGAGGGATCGAGCCGTTCCATGCCACGGCGATCGGCCTCGACAGTGCCGGCATCGGAAAGCCCGGCTGAAATCAGAAGCGCGTCGCCGCTGTGGACCGTCGCCCGCAATTCTTCCCGGGTGACGCGGACGGTGCCGATATAGGCGTCGAGGCCGCGCTCGAACGCCGAGCGATTTGCGACTTCCGAAACCCTGCGCGGCGTGCGCCGCCCAGGGTTTTCGTAGACCACGAGGTCGCCATTGTAGGCGCTGTAATTTATCTCGTTTCCGGGCTCGACGGCGTCGATGCGGATGCCCATACCGTCGATACGGCGAAGCGCCGCGCGCAGGTGCGCACGGTAAAGATCGAGGTCGAGATCCGAAAGCCGTTGAACGTCCCAGACGCGGCCGAAACCGGTCCGAGGGCGCGTCTCCGGCGGATAGTAGTCCTTGTTCCCGAGCTGGATCTCGAGGAGGATCTTCAGCCCGAGCCGATCCGCAATTTCGAGCGCTTCGATGCTTTTGCCCACCGGTCTCGACAATGAAAGTCGGACATGGGTGATGCCGCTTGCCGCGATCTCCTTCAGCACCCGCTCCTGATCGGCGCGGGAAAGCCAGGCAAGGTTTACCCGGTTAATGCCGATGCGATCGGCGAGCACATCGTCCGCGTCCGCCGGCCGCGCCGGGGCTAAGGCCCAGAGCGCTGCCAGCGCGCAAGCGAGTAGCGCGCGCAATCGCAGCCTCGCCGTCATCTGCTCAAAGTCCGATCTGCCCCAGAGCATTTCGGAAATTCGCCTCGCAGGCGGAATAGCGGTCAATCACGGCCTGCGTGTCGATCTTGCCGAGGAAATTGGCGAGATAAGCGCGCTTGTCCACCTCCCTGTTCCAAGTGGCCGCCTCGATATAGGGGAAGCCGATGAACTCCAGCATTTCCCGCATTCGGTCATCGACCGCGATCATGAGCGCGGGCGTGCCGGCCTGCATGCCGATAATGCAGCCGTGGAAACGACGACCGAAGCAGAAATCGCGCGCGGACATCGCGGTTCGCCACTGGTTCGTGTCGAAATAGACCAGCAGCTCGTGTTTCCGCTGCCATTTCTCCGAATGCTTGTATTCGGTCCCCCCGGTGATACGCCCGCTCGCCCGGTCATAGACGATGTCGTTGTCGTCGCCGGTCAAAGAGAGATTGTAGGCAACCACTTCGTCCTGGACGACATAGCTTGCGACGCTGTCGGGTTTGAGAAGCGCGTGGGCATCGACGATCGTATCGGCAACGCTGCCGAGATAGCCACCGAAGGCTATTTTCTGGGCTTCAGACAGTCCCGGATTGGCAAGCGCCGAGAGCGAGCGCTTCATGTCGTTCGGCGAGAAGTAGAGCGACGGGCAGCCGGTTGGCTTGACGAACTTCATTCCCTGCTCTCTCAGGAACTCGGCGGTGAAATAGCCCCGCGTGAGGAAGAAGCTTTCCTTGTTTCTCAAGACCTCCAGGAACTTTAGCGTGCCAGCCGGCAGCTGCTCCTTGAGGCCCTCCTTGCGCTGAATGCCGATGCCCATCACCACGACCGGCATCTTCAGTTTGGCGAAGATCTCCGCTTCGAGATCGGCGGAATAACCGGGCCGCAGGAGATTGGCGGAGGCGAAGACGCACAAGTCGAATTCGCGGTTCACGCGTTCGTAGAGCTCGTTCGAATCCCGATTGTTGACGAGATGCCAGAACGGCAGATAGGTGACGTCATGGCCGCGCAGGCTTTCGGCCGCGCCTTCGCCGATCAGGTAGTTGCCGGTGTTGGCGATCTTCCTGACCTGCGAGATCAGGCCTTTCCTGGTCCTGGCCTCGTCGAAATAGGGCCGATGGATGACGGTCGTGCCGGAGACGTCCGCAATCGTCCGCTGCAGGTAGGATGGGATTCCCGTAAGCAAGATACGCATAGCTGTCCTCTTAACCGAAAAGAGATGGCCCTGGGGCCGCTAGTGTCCGATGCCGATTTCACGTAGCGTGGTGCGGAAGGCGCGTTCGCGGTCGGAGTACCGGTCGACAAGTTCGCTCGTGTTGAGCTTTGCCAGATGATCGGCCACGAACTCAGCGCGGTTCTCCGCCTTGTCGATCTCGTTGATGTCGACGGCGGGCAGGCCGGTGAAGCCGAGCATCTCACGCATGCGGTCGTCCACCGCCACCATCAGGCTCGGCACCGCCGCCTGCATGGCGATGATCGATCCGTGGAAACGACGGCCGAGATTGAAGTCCATCGACGAGGCCCAGGCGCGCCACTGGTTGGTGTCGTAGAAAGTACGAACCTCGAACCGCTGCTTCTCCCGCTCCGTGCCGGGGTACGCCAGATCGCCGATCATCAGGCCCGATGCGGAATCATAGACGCGACCCTCTTCGTTGGGCTCCACCTTCATCTCGAAGTGGAGAAACTCGTCCTGAACGACGTATTGCGGAACTGTGTCCTGTGGGGCCAGCGCATTGGCGTCGAGGATCGCATCCTGATTGCCGCCGAGGTAACCTGAAAAGATCGTCCGCGCCTTGCCGATCTTTACGCTCGACAGCTTCGTCATGGACCGGCGCATGTTGTCCGGCATGAAATAGACGGAAGGGCAGCCGGTCGGGCGCACGAAGGAGAAGCCCTGGTCCTTCAGGAAGCCGGCCGACTCGTAGCCGCGCGTCAGGAAGTAGTGCTCCCGCTCCTTCAGGATGGCCAGGAGCCGTTTGGTTCCTTCAGGAAGATTGTTCTCCAGGTCCTTGCGGTTTTGCAGGCCGATGCCCAACATGACGATCGGCATGTTGAGCCGGCTGAGGACCTCCGCCTCGGCGTCCGCGGAGAGCCCCTTGCGCAACAGGTTTGCGCAGGTAAAGACGCAGATGTCGAAGTTGGCGTTGAACTCGTCGAACCCGCCGCCGCCCTTGCTCAAATTGTAGAGATGCCAGAAGGGAACCTGCTTCGCATGCGGCGCAAGTGCGCGCAGGGCGCCCTCACCGATGAGGTAGTTGCCGGTGTTGCTGATGTTGCGCAGCTCCTGCAGGAAATCCTCTTTCGATTCCGGCTGCTTCTGCCGCTCTGCATAGGAGACGGACAAGCCATGGGCGCCATTGGCAAGGCGCGTGTAGTGACCAGGAATACCCGTCACGAGAATTCGTGGACGCATTCGACTAGACCTTTCTGTTTCAGGGGGGCGGCCCGGCAATCAGCCGATCGCCGCAACCACGGGATTTGTCACTGGCGGCTCGCGAAAGACTGCGGCGCGGGACAGTGATGAGTTATTCACATAGCGATCGCTCCACGCGATGAAGTCCGAGAAGGAGGAAGCCCATGACCGGCGCGCTGCAGTCCGGAGGCAGCCCTCCATGAGCGGCGCAAGCCTCTCGCGATTGTGCGCGACCTCTTCGATGATCCGCGCCATCTCCCTCACCACCTGAGGATCGGAAGCCGCGTTGACGAGTATGCCGTCCTCGCCGTCGGAAATGAGTTCGTCCACGGCGCCGACCGCAGTCGCGATTGGCACGCAGCCGAGCTGTTGCGCCTCGGCGATCATCAGCGGCGCGCCCTCCCAGCGTGACGGCATGACGAGAATGTCGGCCCAGCCCAGCGCCTTGATCAGATCCTTGCTGGCGAAGACGGGCGGACGCACGTCGACGCCGAGGTCCTTCAATCGTTCGCTCCAAGACAAGCTGGAATCGGCAAGGATTTCCCCTCCAATGGCCCGGGCGTCGAAGGAGACGTTGGAGGCCCGCAGTTCCGCGAGCGTCGACGCCAGTCGATCGATGCCCTTCTGCTGATCGAGCCGCCCCATGTAGAGAAGCCGCAACCGGTCGTCCTTGCGCTCGATCCGCCTGACCGCCAGAACCTCCGCCAGGGCTTTGGGCGGCACCGTGAAACTCGCCCCATTGGCAACGGCGAAAACTTTCTCATGCGGGACGCCGTAGCTGTGCAGATAGATCTTGAGCTGTTCGGAGCAGGTCAGGAAGGCATCGTAGCAATGTTCGTGGGCAATCGCTGCGAAGGGCTGCCCGGCGGGCCTCTTGAAGGCCGTATTGTCGACAACGTGAAGATAGCAGGCGGTGCGCGTGCCTTCGGCGCGCAGTCGTGCGATGAGGGGATGGACGGCCATCACGTGATTGTTGATGACCAGGTCGAACCCGGAAAGCTGTCCCTTCAGCGCCTCCCAATCGACCGAATGCCCCTCGGCGATAAAGTCCTGCCCCAGGAAGGAACCCGACCCTCCCCAGGCCGGAATTCCCGCCTCCCAGAAGTGAATGTAGTCGAAGCTGGAATCGAACTCATCGATCACATCCATCCGGGACGTGCCGAGCACGAAGAGATGGGTTTCGTAACCCGCCGCCTTCAATTCCCGGCCTGCCGCGTAGACGACTTTCTCGGCCCCGCCGAAGGAGGCGTTCGGCACGAGTAGTGCTACGGTCCGCTTGCCTTCGCTGTGCCCGAGCGGCAGAACCGGTGATCCCCCAACTTCCTTGCGCAGCGCCTTGTGCAGATCGGCGTAGGGCACGAGCCGTGCCGGGCGCCAGGTCCACCGCCTGCCCGCCGTCTCACGCAGGGGGCTCGCGGCAATCGCGTTGACGCAATTGATCATCACCTGCTGAGGCGTGATGAGAGACCGGCGCGGGAGGCTTCTTGGAAACGGGAAGCGCACTTTCAGTACAGTCGATGTCGGCCATACTTGCTGGCTGCCAATCGAAGCGAACCAGTCCACCGCGTTGTTCTGGACCACGTCTTGGATGAGCCGGGTCGAAAGGAAGATGAGATCGGCGGGGCCGATCCGTTCTGCGCCCGCTCCATGAACGATCGGCTCGATCTTGCGCTGGGCGGCATCGTTGGCAAGTTGGACGAAGACGACGTTGCTGCCCTCGCTCAGGCGCTCAAGATGGGCAAGCACGTTCGGCAGCATGCGCGAACGCCGGAGCAGGTCGAGCGCCGCGCCGCTTCCGGCGACCATGAATGGCGGGAAGTGTTCATTGTCGGGTTCGCCGATGTTGGCCCAGAACGCCCGGATGATGTCGTCGAGGCGAAGCATCGCCGGTGGCTTGGTGGGATCGCTGAAGAAGGAGATCGCAGTATCTTCCGTTCGCGCAAACAGGTAGCGCGGGCACTCCTCATGCTCGAAATCCACCAGCATCGGTCGCTGGAATAGTGATTTGTGGCGCTTGCGCAGGAAGCTCACCGACGTGGCGCGGTCTCGGTTCGCCTCCTTGAAGCGGCTCTCCGCCCGCAGCCTGTATTCGAAGACCGTGTCATGGCAGGGCGTGCCGACGAAGCCATGCTCGATGCAGGACAGCCAGAACTCCCAATCCTCGAAGCCGTTCTGCCTGTCGTCGTTGAATCGGACGCCCGACTGGAAAACGTCGATCGAGATCATCGATCCCGTGTCGCAGATATTGTCGGTTATGCAGTGGACCAACCGCGAATAGCGGTTGCCGTAGTGGGCGCGCCAGCTGACGGAAAACGTGTCGATATTGGTGTAGACCCACCCGCAACCACTGGCTTGGAGCTGCCGGTAAAGCGTCTGGATGGTGCCGGGAAGGACGCGATTGTCGGCATCCAGGAAATAGACGGCCTTCGCCTCGGGAAAACACTCGAGAACGTATTCGATGGCGCGATTGCGTGCGCCGCCCGGACCGGCGTTCTGGCCGATCACGACATGGACGGAAGGATGGGCAGCGGCATAGAGCAACAGTTGGTCGAACGTCTCATGCCGCGGATCGCCGTCGACCGAGATGACAATGACGACCCGGCAGCTACTCAGATTCGAGGCAAGGACGGACTCGATCGCCTCCAGGGCGAGTGCCGCGTGACCATAGAGGGGCATAGCCACGGCGATCAGTTCGGGGAGCTCCCTGTTAGCGGACATCGGCGGCTTCCGTCGATTGCTTGACCAGCCTGAAGCCGGACACCTTGAGCCAGGAGAAATCGACCGAATCCGTCACTGCGCGGCTGAGGATCATCAGATCCATCGGGCCGCGAACCGGCTGCTCCAGTTGGATGTTGATGTTGACGACCTGATTTGAGGTGACTTCGCGCCATCCGCTGAAGAATGCTGATGGCCTGGCTGCGCCCTTTCGCGCGAGCTCGGCCACTTCGGAACGCGCATTCGAATTCGCCGGGGCGAGCAGGAAGCCGACCGCCGCAGGCTGACCTTGAGGATGATCAATGACGGCGCTTGCCGAGAAGGATATTGTTCCGGGCTCGACGGCGCGACTGACGGCGCCCGCGGATATGCCGCTCGGCAACGGGTGGCAGACGATCGCATGCTCATGTTCAAGGAAGCGCACGGTCTGGAATTCCGGGACGATGGGCGTGACCGAAACGTCCGCGATCTGGCTCAATGTGTCGACCGGCAAACGATAATCGACGATGAACTGACCTTCTAGCAGATTGCTCGGCGCAATCATGTTGAATGCGTTGGCGGGCTTGACGCCGGGCAGTCCCGTAAACACCTTGAACGCCAGCGGGCGCAGGTCGAGATCCGGATGCGGAAGTTCCGACCGCGCCGAATAGCGCTCGCCGGCGATTGGATAGCCGAGCGAAACGCCGACGGTCTCGGGTCCGGTCGCGGAGATTCGCAGCCGAAGCGTGCGCGCCGCCCCTCCGCAGGCACGGGGCAACGAGAAGAAATTCCAGTTCGGCACGAGTTGCGCATAGGGTACGGTCCACTCGGCCACCCCTTCGCCGCTTTCGAGGTAGCTCAGTGCGACGACGAGCTCTCCACTGACCCTGGGCACCGAATGCAGGTGAAGAGCAAAACCAGCCACCGCAAGGCTGGATACCGGCAGCAGCTGCTCGACAAAGGCGGTGGCAAGCAGCTGCCCGATCCCGTCGTCCTTTGGATCGGCATAGGGATCGTGGGAGAAAATCTCGGAAACCGGCTCCCAGTTTCGCGCCTGAAACGCATCTTCAAGGGCCCGGTAGTTTTCCAGCAGCGTTTCGCGCTCCCGGCGCAGGATCGCAAGCTCCGAGGTGATGGAGGCGCTGTACTGGGCGAGCCGGCCGACGCCACCCTCGGCCAGGGCCCGCAGAAGCGCGAAACTGTCCGACTTGTTGACGGGATCAAGCCGCTGGAGGGGAACCGCGGGGACCGTCGCCAGCGATCCAAGCAGCGCCAGACGCTCCTGCAGATCCGCCTCGCCATCGTCGGAAAAGGCGACGGCGATCAATGGAAATGCATTCTGCAATGTCGCCGAAGAGTGGCCATTCTCGAGGTGAACGATCAGATGCTCGATATCGCTGCCTTCGAAGCATGACCGATCCCGATCCGATGCCGCTATCAGCTTTCTCGTCGCCAGTCGTTTTCCAATGCCGGAGGACATCAACTCTCGCACTTACGGCCTCTGAAGAATTGTTTCGGAACAAAAACCAAGGACGCCAGACAATCAGCTTCTTTCTCAAATCATCGCGGCGTCACGAGCAAGAACCTAACAACTACGATTGCGGTGCACAATAATAAAAATCGACAACTTATAAGAAAATAACTTCAGATATACTTTAAAAATCAAAGTAATAATTGATTATTTTCATTCACGAGCGACGGATAAACGATTTTCCGATCAACCCTTCGAGAATATCCCATTGCCGATCGAGGCAGTCCGTCAGCCGGAAGCGATTTTCGACCGTCCGGCGCGCTGCTGCGCGCATCCCGAAATAGCGTTCCGGCTCCTTCAGGGCGTCGAGAATGGCCTTGGCAAGTGCGTCCGTGTCAAAAAATGGCACCAACAGGCCGTTCCGGCCGTCGCGTATAACTTCCTGGACAGGAGCGGTATCCGACCCAATGACCAGGGCTCCGCACGCCATTGCCTCCAGCACCGACCAAGACAAAACGAATGGATAGGTCAGGTAGAGGTGCGCGGACGAAATCTGGTAAAGCCGCCGCAAAACGGAATGCGGCACCACGCCGGGGAAGAGGATATTCTCCCGTGGCATATCCAGCGTCTCCAGGAGATGGTCCTTCCAGGCCCCACCGCCTGGCGGGGGCACACCATAGCTGACGCCATCTCCGCCGACGAAAACGAAGAGCGCATCGCGACATTGCCGCGCAACCTTGGCGGCAGCCTCCAAAGCCTGTGGAAATCCGCGGTACGGCTCGAGGTCGCGCGCGACGAAAGTGACAATGGGAGGCCCGCCTGCAGTGAGCACACGTCCATCCGGAAGCGTCACCGATGCTGTCGGATCCGGTCGAAACCGCACCGTATCGATACCCTCGTGGCACACTGAAATGCGCCCCTGGGCATCGGTGGGATACAGGCTTTTCTGCCAATGGGTGGGGCTGATACCCGCCTCAATGGCCTCGAGGGACAAGAGCTGCGCGATGTTGCGCAGGCGCAGCCTCTTGCGCGTCTCCAGATCAGGCTGATCGTCGGGCGAAAACCCGATGTCGGCGCCTTCCGGCCGGTAGAAGAACTCGCAATATCCCAATGCGGGCACCTGTGGCAGCACGTCCTTCAAGAACATCATGCTGCCCCAGCCGATATGGCCGACGACAACGTCCGGCGCTAGCCCTTGCCGCACCATGGCATCGAGCGTTTCGGCAACACGATGGCCGATTCGCGCGTGGTGATCCGGAATACCCATGTGCCGGGCCATGTGCGGATTTGCGCGCGGGCCTGGTTCCGTTCGATGTCGAACGACCCGAACGGATAGGATCTTCCGGTCTATGGTCTCGGTGATAAGGCTGACCTCATTGCCCGCCTGCGCGAGTTGAGCGGCCAGGGCAGCGAACTGGCCGAAGCCCCTGCGATGAACAAACGCCACATGCATCGCATCTAGTCCGCCTTGGCCAGTCCCGCGGCGCCCCTCACCGCTTAGACGCCGAACCGTGAAGCGTTGGCCCAGGCCAGTTCAAGCTCGTGCAGCGTCTGGAAGGCCGTCTCAAGCATCCGTTGATCCTGATCACCACGTTTCACCGCACGCTCGTAGGCCATCGCCGCGTCGCGGAGATTTGCCCTAAGCTGCCTCCCCTTCTCCGTCAGCTTGATGCGTGCGGACCGCTTGTCGCGCTGGGAGGCAACGCGATCAATGTAGTCGCCGTCGGCAAGCTGCTTCAAATAGTAGGAAACATTGGAACCAACATAATGCCCACGTTCCAGAAGCTCGGCGACCGAAAGCTCCGAATCGCCGATTGCGAGCAGTATCATCGCCTGTGCCGGCCCAACATCATCTACACGAAGCTTGGTGAGCTCCGCGCGGATCAAGCCTGCAAACCGTCGACTTGCCCGCTCCATGAGGCGAGCGAGCTCGAAATACGTAATCTGCCGGAGGTCACCGAACTCGAGATCTTGAGCATGCCCGGGATCTGCTTGCACAGCCCGCCCCCTATTTCCAATTCTCAGATCGTCATTCAGATTGGAAAGCTTAAGCACACTATCGTCGTTCACTATATTCTCCGCTTTGGAAAAATACTTCAAAAATTGAAGTAATCTTCAAATATCTCCGTCGACCAAAATTAGTGTGACCTTGCACACCCCTGCCCTTCTATGCCAGATTGGCCGACGCAATACTACACTCCCGCCCGGTTATAACCAATTCCGTCCTCCGGCAGATGGCCACAACGTTAATTCAAGGCAAATCGCCATGCGTGATACTGTTCAAAATGAGACAAGAAGCAAGGGTCAATCATTGGGAGGCAACGAGAAAAACAACCCAGGCTTGCTGATCGCGCAAGGGAAGCGCGTATTCGTGTCCGGGCTAATATATGCGGCGGCGCTTAGCGTGTGCCTGAATTTGCTGCAACTTACGATGCCCATTTTCATGCTGCAAGTTCATGACAGGGTCCTCAACAGTCAGAGCATGGAGACACTGGTCATGCTCATGATTTTGGCGATCGGCGCCCTTGTGGTGCTCGGTGTTCTGGAGTTCATCCGCGCCCTCTCTTTCCAAGCCATCGGTGGCGCACTCGTGCGCCGTTTAAACATGCCGGTCCTTGCCGCCGCCGTTCAGGCCTCCGTTGACCAGGGCCTGTCGCGCGCGACCCAGTCGCTTCGGGACATCGCGGAACTGCGAAGCTTCCTGACCTCGTCAGCGGTAACCGCGCCCCTCGACGCAGCGTGGTCACCGATCTTTCTCGGCGCCCTTTTCGTTCTGCATCCGCTGTTCGGCCTCATCGGGGCCGTCTCCGCGGCGCTGCTCCTTTGCGGCGGCCTGATCACGGACATGCTGACACGCCAACTCACGAAGGAAGCGAACCAGACAAATGTTGAAGCTATCTCGAAGATTGGCGCATCACTCAGACATGCCGAGGCTATCGAGGCAATGGGCATGCTGCCGGCTCTGGCGAATCGTTGGCGCGCCCTGCAAATGCAAGCCCTCGACGGCTTTGAAGCGAGTGGGAGCAGGAGCAAGGCGATGTCGTCCATCACCCGCAGCCTCCGCTATTCCATCCAGATCATCACCCTGGCGGCCGGAGCGTTCCTGGTGCTGGAGCAGGCAATCACGCCCGGCGCAATGATGGCATCGAGCATCCTTGTCGGACGCCTCCTGATACCTTTCGATTCGGTCATCGACAATTGGCGGCAGTGGGTGCTGGCGATCGCAGGCTGGCGTCGCCTTGAGGCCACCCTCAAGGCGGACCTTGCTATTCGCCAAACGATGCCCACGCCGCATTCGTCTGGCGACATCGTCGTCGACAAACTGGTTTACGCAGCCCCGGGGCTGGATGTGCCGATCATCAAGGGCATTTCGTTCTCCCTCTCCCCGGGCGAGGTCCTGGGTGTGGTCGGTCCCTCCGCGGCTGGCAAATCGACCCTCGCCCGGCTGCTGGTCGGGATCTTGCGCCCCACGTCAGGCGGTGTCTTCCTCGACGGCAACAACACCTATCTCTGGGAGCGCAGTTCGTTCGGCCAAGTGGTCGGATATCTACCGCAATCCGTCTCCCTCTTGGAGGGCTCGATTCGAGAAAACATTGGGCGGATGGCGGACAGCGATCCATACAAGGTGCTGGAAGCGGCGCGATTGGCCGACATCCACGAGATGATCGGACGCCTGCCACTGGGCTACGATACGCCCGTCGGTGACGGACACCTGACCCTTTCGGGAGGGCAGCGGCAGCGCATAGCGTTGGCACGTTGCCTCTACAACCGGCCTCGCCTCATCGTGCTCGACGAGCCGAACGCAAACCTGGACGCGATTGGCGAGCGGGCCCTTATCCGCGCGATCCAGCACGCGCGCGAGGACGGCGCCATCGTCATTATAATCGCCCATAGGCCAGCCATCATGCAGGTCGCCGACAAACTGCTCGTGCTTGAAAACGGCCGCGTCACGCAGTTCGGGCCGCGGACGGACGTGATTCCAGCCACAACGGCGGGCGAAGCACGCCGCGAGGTGGCTGCGCAATGACGGAGAAGAAGCCCCTTGCAGCCCGCCCCGACCTTTCCGAACGGCGTCCACAGACGCATCAGCCGGTGCCGCTGAGTGTCAGCCCTCCGGACCTGGAATTCGACCAATTTGATACCCGCTCGCCGCTCCGCCGTCTTGTCATCTCGGGGATCGCCACGATCGTGGTGTCCTTTGGTGGTTTTTTTGCCTGGGCGCTTTCGACCGAACTCAGCAGCGCGACGGTCGCTAGCGGCACCGTCATCGTCGATTCGAAGCGAAAGACCGTCAGCCATTTCGAAGGCGGCGTCATGAGCCGGTTGCGGGTTCAGGAGGGTGACAAGGTGTCCGCAGGACAACCCCTGATTGAGTTGGAGGATACACGCGCCCGTTCCAGCCTGCGGTCACTCCAAATCCGGCGCATCGGCCTGATCGCGAAACTGGCGCGATTGAAGGACGAGCAGACCAACATGCCGCGGATCATCTTTCCACCTGAACTCGGCGATGCCGAGGACGTCGCCGTCGACGACGCCATCAGGGCGGAGACGGTGTTTTTCGAAAAGCGGCGCGAGATGCAGGCCGGGCGGATAGAGGTCCAGAGAAAAACCATCGAGGAGTACCTCGAACAAGCGAAATCACTCGGCATCCAGATCCAGGCGATCGACCAGCAGCTCGGCCTCATCAACGAGCAGCGGTCGGCGTTGGCGACGCTGGAGAAAAAAGGTGCCGTATCGCGCACGCAACTCATCGAGATCGAGGCCCGGCTCAGCGGGGTTACGCGGGAGCGGAGCGAACTCGCCGGCGACAAGGCCCGGGCAGAAAAGGCCGCAGCGGGCGCACAGCTTGCGCTGACCGGGATCGAAAGCGAGTTTCAGTCGACGATTGCCGGCGAAATCACGACGGCGCGCGTCGAGCTCGCGGATGTCGAAGAGCAGATCACGGCTTCAAACGACGTGCTGCGGCGTCTTGAGATCCGCTCTCCGCAGGACGGGATCATCAGCAACATCTTCCTGCGCACCCCTGGCAGCGCGGTCACGCCCGGCCAGGCTCTGCTCGAGATCGTTCCGGAAAACGAGCCGCTCCTGATCGAAATGCGCGTCAATCCTCGTGACATCGACAGCATCGCCGTGGGCTCCAAAACGCAAATCCGGTTGACAGCCTATAATCAGCGTTCCCGCCTGCCCATGGAAGGCGCCATCACATATGTCGCCGCGGACCAGTCGGTCGATGAGAAGTCAAATTCCGCGTTTTTCGTCGCGCGCGCCAAAATCGACGCGTCGTCCTTCAAGGCAAACCCCGATGTCCGCCTCTATCCCGGCATGCCCGCGGAGGTGCTGATCATCCACAAGTCACGCCTTGCGATCGAATACCTTACCTCTCCCGTCGCCGAGAGTTTCAATCGTGCCTTCAGAGAAGATTAGGAACTGAAAGTAAACTCGCGACATATCAATTGTAGATTGTTTCAATTTTTGAAGTTATTTCCAAGTAAACTGCGGGAATTTTACATGATAAAAGCCGGCATTTATGAAACAATGTACCAACATGACTTAAAATAAGAAATTTATTTCTCAAAAATAGACGTTTTCTCTTCATGGGACGCTTGCGTTGTTCTTTGTTGCAATGCACATTCCTGGCGCGCAATTGTCGCACCCCGTGCGAGCAACGCGTGCATAGAAACCTGAAGAGGAGAGGCAGATGGCAACATTGGAAGGCGGTGCATACCACGACGCCCTGTTCGGCTCCCGTTTCAGCGACTTCATTCGCGCCCATGGGGGCGATGATTTCGTGAGCGGCGGCAACGGACACGACATCGTGTTCGGTGATGATGGTGACGACCTGCTGTTCGGCGGAAAGGGAAACGATACCCTGTTCGGCGGTGAGGGCAGCGACTTGCTGAACGGTGAAGACGGTCACGACACCCTCGTCGGCGGCTGGGGTGATGACCTTCTGTACGGCGACAAGGGCAACGACATCCTTTTCGGCGGACACGGAAGCGACCTTCTGTCCGGCGGCAAGGGCAACGACATCCTCTATGGCGGCGATGGTGGCGACATCCTCGACGGCGGCGCCGGCAACGATGTGTTGGCAGGCGGTGCTGGCCATGACGTCTTCGTCTTCGACGGCGGCGGCGGCAATGACGTCATTCTCGACTTTACCGCGGGCGAGGATCTGCTGCAGATCTCGAAGGGCATCAATGGCCTCGACGTGTCTTCGCCCGACGACCTGGCCTCGCGTATCACCCAGGTCGGCGGCAATGTCGTCGTGGATCTCGGACATGGTGACACGCTCACCCTGGTCAATGTCGATGCCGACGACATCCAGGCAAATCCCGAGCACTACTTCACAGTTCACTGAGCGTGAACCGCGCGCCCTGCTTCCTCCCGTGGGGCGCGCCATTCCAATTCAGAGGATAGCGTGTGACGTTCGACGTATCGATAAACGCCACGGGCGATTTCAGGAATGCAGAGATTTTTCGGCTCGGCGCTGATCTGGCCGTCCTCATCTTGGATCTCCCCCCAGCCCTTCCCTCAGCCACAAGGTGCCTGTTGTCCATGGACCAGTCGCCGGTACCGCTCGTCAGCATGACGCTCCCGCTTGGCAACGGACGGCAACGCATGTTCTGGGCGATGAGGCCAGGAAAGCAGCCGGAGAGCGTAGACATCTGCACTGAAGACGGTTGCACAATTGATACCATCGTGATGCAGCCGGCGCGCATGCTCGCGCCGCTCGATGTTGAGGCCCTATTCGCTGATCTCGCGCCAGATGCTCGCATCAAGTTCGTCAACAACCTCCTGACTGTGTGGCGAAGCGCCTTCCGCATTGCCAGCGACGATCTGTTCAGCATGGTGGTTGAAGACGCTCTTCACGTGCTCGTACCCGAACCGCAGTCCGCCAGCATCGTGTGTCAGGTTGCGCAAGGGCGCCATCTGATTGAGACGACCATCAATCCGGATCTGGGCGACATCACAGCGATCTATGCGGTCGGCGCGGCGTCGATCACACGCTTGGCCGTAAGGGTTGTCCTCGGGCGCAATGCGAAACACGGCTCGCGGTCGTGCCATTTCATCACGGATGCGCCTTCCCCATCTCCTCCGTTGCTCATCGTCCTTCTGAGCAAGAATGGCGTCGCCATCCGCCAGCTCGCCGACGGCAAGTCTCGCTATTCCAGCCTTCAGAGTTGGTGGGATAAAAACCGCCAGGCGGTGGAGTTGCGCGAAATGATTGTCCGTCGGCTCGCCACGTTGCCGGAAAACGGCGCGGCCACGGCGATCGACCTGCAAGTTCGCGCACCACTGGCGACAAGCCGGATCGCCAAGTCATCGATGCATCCGTCCGGAGAGGTCGATCTCGCTCTGGTGCTCGACGGCGGTCTTCTGGCCGGCGGCTGGTTCCATGCGCCGTCCACCGCCTTCGCCGGCATCGATTACCTCAAAGAGGACGGCACGGCCGTGCCGCTCGACGGGAACAGCTACGAATTTCCGGCATGGGCGCAAGGGACCGATGAAAAGAGTAAGACCGATGTGACCGGTTTCGTTGCCTGGGTCCCTCTGACGGAATCGCCCGGGCCGCTCCTGCAGCCACGATTTCAGATGCGCCTCGCCTCTGGAGCGACAATGGCTCTCGTCCCGAAGCCGCAGGCCTTCGAGGCCGCAATGCAACGAAACCACCTGCTTCGCGCCGTGCCCCCGCAGCATGCGGTCGACCGCGCCTTCCGTACAATCCTCGCCCCCTCCTTGCAGAATGTCGAGCGGCGATTGGGCAAGACCATAGAGGTCAGCCGCACCAAAGACTACGGCATTCCCAAAGGTGCGCCCCTCGTTTCCATCGTAGTCCCACTATACCGGGTTCTCGACTTCCTGCGTTTCCAGTTATCCGGGATGGCCACGGATCCGTGGCTCGCCGACAACGCTGAGATCATCTATGTCCTCGATTCCCCGGAAATTCAGGACGAGACGGAGCACCTGCTGGGCGGCCTGCACCTTCTGCATGGTCTAGCGATGAAGTTCGTCGTGATGAATCGCAACGGAGGCTACGCGCGCGCTTGCAATGCCGGCGCACGTTTTGCACGCGGCGCCATTCTGGTAATGCTCAATTCGGATGTTGTGCCGTCAGCGCCAGGCTGGCTCCAAGTGTTGTCGCGTCCGTTGCTGGAAAGGCCAAACCTGGGCGCGATCGGCCCGAAGCTGATTTTCGAAGACGGATCGCTGCAGCATGCCGGGCTCTACTTCGGCCGCGACCAGCGCGGGATCTGGCTGAACCACCATTTCCACAAGGGCATGCCGCGCGACTACGCGCCGGCGCAACATGCCCGCGAGGTTCCCGGCGTCACCGGCGCTTGCCTCGTGACCCGCAGGGACACTTACGAGAGCGTTGGTGGTTACACCGAGGACTACGTGATCGGCGACTACGAAGACAGCGACCTGTGCCTCAAGATCCGTCGCCTCGGGCTCCAGATAGTCTACGAACCGGCAGCGTGCCTGTATCATTTCGAGCGTCGCTCGATCCGCCGCAGCGAGGACTACATGCGCGGCGTGGCAAGCCAATACAATTCATGGCTACACACGCAGCGTTGGGAGGACGACATCACCGAACTGATGGCGGTTCAATTCGGCAAAGACCCGGATCGACACGCCGTCACTGGTGGGAGAATCCCGGAAAGGAACGCGGCGTGACGCAAGCGGCACTCATACATCCGCCCGCGCCGGCCCGGCTGATCGATGAAGACCGTGTTCGCTGGCTGATCGACTCCGTTCGGTGCAATCGTTTTCTGCCGCAACCGGATTCAACACACGTCGTCGTCGGAGACGGTGATTTTCGCGCGATAGGGGCGGAGTTTCTCGGTTACTTTATTCGCATCGGCGGCCTGCGCGAAGACAGCCGCGTGCTGGACATTGGTTGCGGTATCGGCAGGATGGCGGTGCCGCTCACCCAGTATCTCGATCCGCAAAAGAGCCGCTACGATGGCCTCGACCCGGTCGAGGGCGGCATCGGCTGGTGCCAGAATACGATCACGCCTGCCTACCCCAATTTCGCCTTTCAGCGACTGGATATCGCGCACGAGCTCTACAACCCGAACGGCAAGATCAGCGGAAAGGCGCTGGTGCTGCCCTTTCCTGATCATCATTTCGACTTCGTCATCATGACGTCCGTGGTCACTCATTTGCCGCCCGCGGAGGTGCTTGTCTACCTCTCCGAGGTCCGCCGCGTGCTGTCACCCGGGGGCCGCTTGTTCATGACCGCGTTCGTGGTCGACGGCATCGCCGCGGCAAACGAAAACGGACGGCGCGATCCGCGTCTCGCTTTCCGTCGCTATCGTGAAAGCCCATGTTGGTTCGTACCCAACCAGCCACCGCTTGCCGCGATCGGCTTCGATGAAGGCTTTCTGGACAAGGCGCTCGAACGGGCCGGTCTCTCCGTCGCGCTGAAATCGCTTGGCCGTTGGCGCGGCACAAACGCTGGCCACCATCAGGACTTCATCGTGGCAAAGCGCCGGGGAAATGGTCGATGAGCAAGCGCATTCTGGTGGCCGCCCACAACCATCCGTCCCTCCATCCGGGTGGAACGGAGATATTCGCCCACGACTTGTTTCGCGCCTACCAGCGCGCCGGGCACGAGGCTCTGTTTCTCGGTGCCACGAACCAGATCCATCGCGAGGCGAGGCCGGGCACGAGCTTTCAGGGCGTCGGCCCGGCGGGAGACGAGGTCCTGCTGTGGTCGGGACACTTCGACCACTTTTTCATGAGCCAGATCGACCTCTATGGCGTGGTGCCGGATATAACGGAGTTGCTGCGCGAGTTCCGACCGGATGTAGTCCACATCCACCACCTGTTGCTGCTTGGCGCTGAGTTCCCTCACATTATCCGCCGCACCCTGCCCCACTGCCAGATCGTCATGACGCTCCATGACTACTACCCGATTTGCCATCATGACGGCCTGATGGTGCGCACCGGCACCAAGGAGCTTTGCCATCAAGCCAGCCCGGACCGCTGCCATGGCTGCTTCAAGGACATTCCCCTCGATCGCTTTGTCCTGCGCGAACGGCACCTGAAGGCCCTGCTGAGCACGGTTGACCACTTCGTATCACCAAGCGCTTTTCTAAAGGATCGCTTCGTGCAGTGGGGATTGGACGAAGATGCGGTCAGCGTCATACCCAATGGCATCCCGGTCCGAACGGCCGGCGCGCAACGAGAGCTGCTCGAAGGCGGGCGGCCTATCTTCGGCTATTTCGGAAATCTCAATCCCTGGAAAGGGGTGATCGTATTGCTCGACGCTGCGCGCCAGCTTCTGGCCGATGGCCACGAATTCGAGCTGCGCGTCCATGGCGGCGCGCCATTCCAGAGCAAGACCTTCGTCGACGAGGTCGATCGCCGCTTCGCCGAAACGGCGGAATGCGTTCAGCCCCGGGGTCCTTATCGACGAGAAGATATCGGCGATCTGGTGGCCGCGGTCGATTGCACCATTGTTCCTTCCGTCTGGTGGGAGAACGCGCCGTTGGTCATTCAGGAAGCCCAGGTTCAGGGGCGTCCGGTCATCGCCAGCAACATCGGGGGCATGGCTGAAATGATCGAGCACGGCGTCAATGGCCTGACTGTGCCACCCAACGATGCGCGAGCACTCGCCGCGGCTATGCGTAGCATATTGGAACAGCCGAACCTGCTGCGCCAGTTCGCCGAAAACGCTCGCAAGCCCGACGACATCGATACGACCGCCCGCCGCTACCTCAAGCGGATCGAGCCGGCACTGCTTCCGGCATAGGAGAACTCATGGCAAGTCCCGCTGAACGACCGGATGCCGCATCCGAACAGGACAACGCCAAGCCGATGAACGGCCGGGTGGATGCCATCGACATGGGCCGGATCTTCGGCTGGGCGTTCGACCCGGTTTCGCCGGACCAACGACTGACCATCCGAGTCCTGCTCGATGGAACGGTGATTGCCGAAACGGTTGCCGATCGCAATCGTCCCGACCTGCGGCGCAACGGTATCGGCGACGGTAATCACGCATTTGAAATAGCATTGCCCGATCCTGTCCAGTCGCGCGCGAACGATCTCGTGGTCGTGGCGCGAAATGGAAGCGGTTCCGAGCAGCCCCTGCGCGTTCCGCAGCCGGACGAGCAGGCGGCCGAAGCTCTGATCGCCGCGCCGCTGGCGAAGGTGCTCGACAAGCTCGACGTACTGATGGCGTCGCAGCGGCAGCTGCAGGTCTCACAGCGCTCGCTGCAGCGCACACCGGAAATCGATGCCGACAAGACCGGGACTGGCCTGACCGACGTCAGAAACGCCGTCGAAAGGCTCTGGGTGGATATCGGCCAGCGGCTGAACGATCTCGATGTCCATCTGATGCGGCTGGATGGGGTGGTGGCGGGAATGGAGAAGAACCTGACTGCGTTGCAGAAGCGTAAGAACGGCGAGTTGAAACCCTTGCTGCTGCTGCTGTTCGCTCTTGTGGGATTTGCCGCTGGCGCTGGCCTTGCGCTCATTGCCAGGATCTGACACGGGGAGGTTGAGGCGTGCTGGTTACAGAACAGTCCCCCGCGGTTAGGAACCCCACGGCCGTTAAGCATGGGGCCAACAGGGCGATGCGCCCTGGAAGGGTTATCGGCTGCCCCGTAAACGAGACCACCTTGCTGATTGTCGGTCTCGGTCGTGTCCTGGCAGGCGAAGTGGTGGCCGGCGAAGTGATAGTCGGCGTCGACGGTGATCAAACGGGCACGCGAAGCGCGTTTGTCTCGGAATGGCGACTGGCCGCTCCTTCCCCAAGGGCCAAGCACGGCTTCGCGGCGCTCCTGCCGACCGAGGGCACGGACCGCGCCATGACTGCGATACGGTTCGGCGAGGAGGAAACGAGCGTACGCTATATCTTTGCGCCCCGACTTGCCTCCGCGGAGGAAGCAGCCGCGATCGTGGCCGAAACCGCGGGACCTCAGTCAGCCGCCGTCATTGACCGGCTTGTGGACGTTATGATGGCCGGCAACCTTAACCGCCGTGGACTTCTGACCGTCACCGCGCTTCTGCAGGCAGCCCACGCAAACGATGGTTTCATCGAGTTGATTGG
The DNA here is from genome assembly GCF_964254185.1 of Rhizobium sp. LjRoot258. NCBI lineage: Bacteria > Pseudomonadati > Pseudomonadota > Alphaproteobacteria > Hyphomicrobiales > Rhizobiaceae > Rhizobium > Rhizobium sp. LjRoot258. The sequence continues at coordinate 2,946,651 of NZ_CAXUST020000001.1, forward strand.
TGAAAGCCATGAAGGCGCGACGTTCCTGCAGGGCTGGAGCCGCGGCATGGCGCCCGGTCCTTGCCGGGTGTCGGTGGTTGGCAACGCGACACCGGTGGCCTCGGAGTGCGGCATCGCCGTCTTTTCCCGCCCGGATGCGCCCGATGGCGCCCCGGGTTTTGTTGGTCTTCTCGCGGCAACCAAGGATGTCCGCGCGCGCGACATCGAAGGTCTGGTCTTTCGGGGGCGCGCCGGCTGGAGGTATGCCCCAGTCCACCCCCGAAAGCGCATCCTCGGCCCGCTGGAAACGCCCGAACACGTCAGGTCAATCCTGCCGCGCGCACATGGTGCGCCAGACATGCTCCTATCCCTGCGAGCGGCCGCTAACAGCTTTGATGGCAAAGAAACCGTCTCCAGCCTGCCGTTTCCCGTCCGGATGGGAATAGACAATATGTTTGAGGCCGATGGAGGAAAACTCCTCGCCTCCGGTTGGCTTTATGATCCCGACGCCCACGTCACGGCGGTAAGACTTCGTAGAGGTGACGGCGCGGCTTGCCTCGACGAACGCTGGACGCGCATCGATCGCCCCGATGTCACCGACAGTTTCAATGACCAGCAGCACTTCGCGCCGAGCATTCGAGGTGAACAGCGTGCCCATGGGTTCATCGCCCACGCCCATTTGCCGAGTGAAGATCATGGTGCGCCTCTCTACTTCGAACTGACGCTACGCGATTCGCGTCGTGCGTTTTTGCCGGTCAAACCAACGCGGGTTTCGGCGCGCCTGGCGGCCTTGCGCCAGATCGGTTCCATCGATCCAACGAACTGTGCGTTGCCGGCGATCGTCGACACACAAATTGTACCGTTCCTCAGCGAATCCGGACGGTCGACGCCGGTCACCGACGCAGTCCTGGACGCTGGCGCCTTCGATCAGGAGAGCAGCCCGCCGATCGTCATCGGCGCTGGGGAGGGAGAGGAGAACATCGCCCCGCTGCTGGCCTTGCTCGCGCTAGATCCGGAGACCCGACGCGCGCCGATCGTGATCGCCATGCCTGCCGATCGCTTTCGCAGACAAGCCGCCCGCCTCAAAGAACTCGTACGGTTCTATCGCCTTTCGGCCAGGTTCGTATCGGTCAAGGGCGCAGGCGACTTCTACGACATGCTTGAAGCGGGCACGCAGGCACTCTCCTGTGAAACGGTCGTGTCGCTCTCCGCCTCACTGGTCCCGCGCGGGACAGGCTGGTACGGCAAGCTCTTGGCCACGGCTGGGACCGTGAAAGGAAGCATCATCTCGCCTGTACTGGCTTACGAGGACCATTCCGTTCGCTGGGCGGGAAACTGGATCGATGTTGACAACGGCGATCAGCCAGTTGTGGGTCGCTATGCCGGATATCCGCTCAACGCAGTTACCGAAATGAAACTGACCCGCATCGCGGCGGCCTCGCTCGAATGCTGCGTCATGCCCCGCGACGCCCTGTCGCGCTTGGGCGGCTTTTCCGGCGGCTATCTGGGCGCGCAGGAAAAAGGCCTGGATCTCGGTCTCCGTCTCAGCCGGTCCGGCATCAACTCCTATTTGCTGCCATCGGTGCAGATATGGGGCTGCGACGACGCATGCGACTGGAACAGTCCGGCAATGGCGGCTCTGGTGGAAGAGATCGATCGAAAGATCTTCAAGAGCCAATGGTCGCCTGTCCTCGTAGGTGAAAAACACCCAGAAAAGAGGCCCGCATGAACGAGCAGCTTCGTGTCCTTGTCGTCTCGCATGCTCACCCGACAGTGTCGCTCGGCGGGGCAGAAATCGCTTCGCACAACCTGCATCGTGGCCTAAACGCATTGCCGGACGTTAGGTCGGTTTACCTGGCCCGGGTCGGCCACCCGGTACCCCGGCATGCCGCGTCCGCGCTGATGAGCTATCGCCTTGCCGAAGATGAGTTGCTATTTCACACGGACGACTACGACCACTTCTTGTTGTCCAATGGCGATACGCAGGCGATCAGTCGGGACCTGTTGCGCTTCGCGCGGGATCTCAGGCCCCATGTCGTGCATTTCCATCATGTTCTCGGTATCGGTCTCGAAGCGCTCTATGCCCTTAGAGAGGCATTTCCTCACGCGGCCATACTGGTCACGTTCCACGAATACCTTTCGATCTGCCACAATCACGGGCAAATGGTGAAACGACCTTCCGGCCAGCTCTGCGAAACGGCCTCCCCCATCGCCTGCCACGGCTGTTTTCCCGACATCCCTGTCTCGCATTTCTTGAAGCGGGAGTTGTTTGCACGCGGGATGCTTGGCCTTGCTGACGCCTTCGTTTCGCCCAGCCGGTTTCTGGCAGAGCGCTACATCAAATGGGGCATTGATAAGGACAAGCTCTGCGTGATCGAAAACGGGATCGCTTTGGAAGCGGGTGCCCCCGCGCGCGAGCTGCAAGGTCTCAAGCCGCGTCGCAACCGCTTTGCCTATTTCGGCCAGATGACCCCATTCAAGGGTGTCGACGTCCTGATTGACGCTATTTTGCGCATCCCGAAGGACATATGGGGCGACGACTCCTGCCTGATGATCTTCGGCGGCAACCTCGAGCGACAGCCGGTCGAATTCCAGGAACGGATGAAGAAGCTTATTGCAGACGCCGGCCAGCGCGTCCGATTCTATGGCGCTTACCAGAACGCGGACGTGCCGCGCCTGATGCGTTCGGTCGACTGGGTGGTTCTACCGTCCGTCTGGTGGGAAAATTCGCCCGTTGTGATCCAGGAGGCCCTGCTACATCGCAGGCCGATGATCTGCTCCGACATCGGCGGGATGGCCGAGAAGGTGCGGAATGGGCAGGACGGCCTGCACTTCCGCGCAGGAAGCAGCCAGGATCTCGCGGACCGCATCGTTGAAGTATTGGGCGATAACCAAACCTGGGATCGGCTCCGCGCGTCCATGCGACAACCCGCCGACCACCTCGGTTGCGCGCGCGACCACTTCAAGCTCTACCGCACGCTGCTGCGGCAGAAACGCGATGCCGCCATGGCGGAAAATCCTGCGCTTCTCTCGCACGCGCTTTGACCACGCTCATCCTGAGAGACGATCGACGCAACCGACTCCGGCGGCGAGATTTAGCTTGCGACGCCATCATCGCTCTTGTGGGCGAGCACATGATCAGGCGGTTCGAGTTCCGCGGCGGCACTTTCGATTGCAAGTCGCCGCAGGCTTTGTGTCTGCCAACTCGCACTTGGCGCGTACCCGCGCCGACGTCGGTTCCTCCGTCAGCATGGAGATCGAACCCCTCGCCGCTAGGTGGCCCTCGGTCACCTGAACAGCGCATCCGAAGCACGTCGCGTGAGGCGGAACACGGGATCTGCTTCCGGTCTTTGCACTTGTTTTGCTCGTAGTTCTAAAAACCAGTGCCCTCTTTCGGGAGACCCGCATTGGCCAGAAGGCCAGCCCGCGGGTGGATCGGCGATGGGCTTCACCCACCGCGAAGGCCATCTTGTCTTGTAGGCTTGGCAACATTTCGATCACGAAAGCGCGGTGCCATCCGCCCTGCGGCTGCGTGCAATACGGCCGTCCAGTTCCGCTAGCCGGCCGGCGAAGCCCGCATTTTCCGGCTGACACGTCATGGCGTCCACAAGCATGGTCCGCGCCGTCGCGAGCTCACCGTCGCGAATATGGCGGTTGGCCCGAAGATAGAGGAAGTTTGCTCGCTCGACCGGAGAAAACGACGAACCGAAGCGCGCATGAAATCGGTCGGCCCAGGCAGGATGGCGGGCTATCGCCGTCACAGCGATCTGATAGGGTCGCATCGGCGCCACGACGCGGGCAGATCGGGCCAGAGCGCGTAGCCCCCGAAGATCGTCTCCGCGGCAGGCCTCGATCAACGACAGCGCGCGCTCGGTCCCGGCGAAAGCCCGAACGGTGCCATGGCCGGTCATGTGGACCGGCACGAGGTGCGTCCTCTCCTGCAGCGTCGCGATCCGCGCGGCGTGCCGGTGGTCAACGGCGTGGAACGGATCGAAGAAGAGATAGGCGCGCCCAGCCGCGTGATCCGGCGCGATCCCCATATTGGCGTGCAGGTCGGGCGAGAAATGCCGTGCGAACCGCCCGTCGAAGGGAGCGACCTTCGGATCTATCGAAACTTGCGGGCAAAAGGCGATGGCAACGGAGGCGTTGAAGCGCCCGCGGTAGCGCAACGCCGCGTAACCGCCCTGCGAGTGCCCGTAAAGTATTCGCTCCGGTGCCGCACGAAGAATGGGCGCGGCCGCTTCGACTGCCTTGACGACGCTCGCCGCCGGAAACCAGTTCGGCCGTCGACTGATGAAGCCCAGCGCCGAAATGTCGGCTTTCTCGCAGAATCGCTGCGCCCAGAACCGGCTCCCGTTCGCCTTCATTTCCATCTCATTAAAGGTGACCAGAAGATATGGAGATGATCCTGGACGATGTATCACCTCAAGGTTCTCGTCGGAAAATATGCGCATACCATCCACCCAAACAACTTATCCAACAAATATACTTCAATATTTGAAATATACTTACTATTCTTATAACTAGACAGAAACTCTATTGCGAAATCAACCCGCTTCGTCGCCGAAGTGCATGCGGATTTCATCGACAAGTTGGAAGCCGGCGAACTCGACACGGAGCAGAAACAAAAAAAGCTCCTCGACGCTTACGCGGAGGAGCTTAAGGGCAAATATCCCGAGTGGGAGAATTTGCAAGTTTCAGTGGTTGCGGGGGCTCGCAACCAACGATTCCTGCGTTTGGTTGAAACACCTGTCCCAAGACTAGCGGCTTAGGCTGTCGACGTAAGCCCAGTTCGAATCCCTCTCGACAGTCATCCTCGCCGATTGCTCTCCATGGCGCGATATATGCGACGGTGGAGACCAAGCCGCTCATTTGCCCCGACTCGCGGCTACAACGGCGTGAGGCATCAGGAATGCGGCGATATCCGTGATGACATCCATCAATTCACCCGGATTATGGGCAACGTCTTCAACAAACGCTCGCCATTGCCGTTGCTTTTGCTGATCCTGGGCAAATGCTTCCGTTAAAGCATCCGGTAGGACTGTTGGGATCGGCGTCCCACGCCGTTCGAAAGTGGCGGTAATTGCCCGCACCAACCTGTCGTTGCTGAAATCGAACGACCTGAGAATCCAGATGTCGTAGAAATCTTTCATCCGGCTATTCGCACGCCCCAGCGCCACCATCGCCTGAAACTTCTCGGCAATGACGGTTTCCCGCGCATAGCCCCGCAGTCGGGGTATTGGGAAGTCGAGCATGGAGGGATAGTCCAGTTCTTCGGCACCCGGCTCCAATGCATCGCCAAAGCCGATGTCGATCGTCAGACTGATCCGGACGCCGCTGATCGAGGCCGTCGTCCTCAGCCTGAGCCCTCCATACTCCAGTTCGTCGCGAATGCGGTCGACGCGAAGTGCATCAGCGTCGAATTCCACACCGTCACCGGCGTCCTGCGCCAGGATCTCACGAAACGTCGCCAGCATCGGCTCAGCGCTCGGATCGCCGAAGCCCAGCAGATCAAGATCGCGCGTGCCGCGATGCGGATCATCGAACCAGCTCATCATCAGCATCGCGCCCTTCAGCACGAAGCGGTCGGCGTGGGGTGACTGGCTGAGCCTAAACAGCAACCGCTCGAGGGCGAAGCGGGTCAGAATCAAGTCGAAGCTCTGGCTACTTGCTTTGGCGATTTGCAGCAGGCGCACGCACCGAGGCACCGATGTTCTTGATCTCTTTAGCCATTGGCAGTCAGCGCCTCGAGATACGGCCGGATTACCGTGGAAACACCGCCACGCTCGGCCTGTCTGGCAATTTCGCCTGCCGTCGCCTTACGCTGGCGAAGCGCTTGCTGGAGGCCTTCGATCGCCACCGACAGGCCGATCTTGTTGCGATATCGGAAACAGTCCGCGATTGTTTTGACGATCCCAAAGACCTTTACAGGCACGCCCTCGACGACATGGGTCTCCACGCTCTCATTGAGCAGTCTTTCGGTGAAACGCACGATGCGCATAGGCGTACTGTCGGGTTTCGGAGCCCAGTCCTTCCGACCTATCGCCAGCCACACCTGTTTCGGAATTTGGTCGGTCAGGTCGTGGAACGCAAGCGCCGACACAAGGCAGACAACGCCCTTGGGTACGCGCTTGGCGGCCTCAGCCAGGCTATGATTGGCGTCGAGCGGCGCGTCGGAGAGTTGGTAGAGGCCCCGTGCAAGCCGGAGCACCTCCCCATCCCGCTCCATGCGGCTCATCGTGGCGGCCGTTACGCCGGCGTCGCGCAGCTCTACAAGACGCGCGATCCCACGCGCCGTCAGCAGGGCGTGGGCGAGTTGGCGCTGGGAGATAGATTCGCGCATTGATACAACAGCTCGGAATAAACGTTGTATTGTCCGAGGATTCGTATCAAATTGCGACGATGGAGGCAAGCTCTGGCGAGCAGCAACTTTTCAATCGAGCGCCTCCGCCATACATCCAATGCTGCGCCTAGAGCGCATCCACCTTAATCGGGGTCATGTCCTGCATGTCCTGCAGCAGCGAAGTAATTCGCGCATTCCTGCGGCCCGAAGGCCGCCTGATGGAGGTGGTCGAGCAGTCCGGTACCGACCTCATCGTCCTCGCCCGCTACATGCAGGTTCTCTCGGATGCCGTCTGCAAGAAGATGTCGGGCAAGATTATCAGATTATCAACATCCACCACCCGTTCCTGCCGTCCTTCAAAGGTGCGAACCCCCATAAGCAAGCCTTCGAACACGGCGTGAAAGTGATCGGCGCGATGGCGCACTGTGTCACGGAAGACCTCGACGAAGGTCCGATCATCGAGCACGCCGTGGCTCGCATCACGCATGCGCAGTCGGCGGCCTCAACGTCGTGGTCATCGGCCGCTCCAACCTCTTCGGCAAGCCGATGTCCGCGCTGCTGCTTGCCGCCAATGTGCCGGTGACGACGGCGCCTTCGCGCACGAAGGACCTGCCGGCGGTCTGCCGCAATGCCGATATCCTCGTCGCCGCCGACGGCCGTCCGGGAGCGGTGAAGGTTGATTGGATCAGCGCTTCAGCGCTCCTCATGCCTATCCTTGAGAGGCGATTTCCCGATTTCCTACCCCGAGCGCAATCTATCACACCATCCCAAGTGCACGGGATGGTTCACTGGATGAATGCTTACAGGAGTGCGTGTGGCGGGCGTAGAACGCAAGAAAGCCCTCCGACGAGGGAGGGCTTTGTTGGTGATGTCACTTGTAGATTTTGGTTGCGGGGGCAGGATTTGAACCTGCGGCCTTCAGGTTATGGTCCGCAGGACGAGGAGCTACCATCGCCAGCGAAGATGAAGTCTTCGCGCCAGCGATATCGCTCTGGTCTCTGTCGGAAAGTTTTGGTTGCGGGGGCAGGATTTGAACCTGCGGCCTTCAGGTTATGGTCCGCAGGACGAGGAGCTACCATCGCCAGCGAAGATGAAGTCTTCGCGCCAGCGATATCGCTCTGGTCTCTGTCGGAAAGTTTTGGTTGCGGGGGCAGGATTTGAACCTGCGGCCTTCAGGTTATGAGCCTGACGAGCTACCGGGCTGCTCCACCCCGCGCCAAGGGGACGTTGTCCCCGGAAGTATACGCTCTGCGTTGTGTCCTTCAAAGCAGAAAGGACCGCGTTGGGCGGCCCTTTGTTTTCGGCTTGGGCCGTTGGTCGTGATGAGAAGATTGTTTGTTGCGTTTTGCAGACCTGGCAGCGACCGACTCTCCCGCGTCTTAAGACGAAGTACCATAGGCGCTGGGGCGTTTCACGGCCGTGTTCGGAATGGGAACGGGTGCAGCCGCCCCGCCATGACCACCAGGTCAGCGAAGCGCAACATTTGAGAAGCTGGTGAGACGTTTCCGTCTCGTTTTTACCGGACGAAGGCTTTGCCTTCGCCGGGGGAACACGTCTTGGCGTCATCTCCCGACACTGAAGTGTCGGACATGAGCATTGATCAATGAGAACGATCAAGCCAATCGAGCTATTAGTACCGGTAAGCTTCACACATTGCTGCGCTTCCACACCCGGCCTATCAACGTGGTCGTCTTCCACGGCTCTGATAGGGAATACTCGTTTTCAGGTTGGTTTCCCGCTTAGATGCCTTCAGCGGTTATCCATTCCATATGTAGCTACCCTGCTATGCCCTTGGCAGGACAACAGGTCCACCAGAGATATGTCCATCCCGGTCCTCTCGTACTAGGGACAGATCCTGTCAATATTCCTACACCCACGGCAGATAGGGACCGAACTGTCTCACGACGTTCTGAACCCAGCTCACGTACCGCTTTAATTGGCGAACAGCCAAACCCTTGGGACCTGCTCCAGCCCCAGGATGCGATGAGCCGACATCGAGGTGCCAAACAACCCCGTCGATATGGACTCTTGGGGGTCATCAGCCTGTTATCCCCGGCGTACCTTTTATCCGTTGAGCGATGGCCCTTCCACGCGGGACCACCGGATCACTATGACCGACTTTCGTCTCTGCTCGACTTGTCAGTCTCGCAGTCAGGCGGGCTTATGCCATTGCACTCGACGACCGATTTCCGACCGGTCTGAGCCCACCATCGCGCGCCTCCGTTACTCTTTCGGAGGCGACCGCCCCAGTCAAACTACCCACCATACACTGTCCCGGATCCGGATAACGGACCGCGGTTAGACATCCATGACGATAAGGGTGGTATTTCAAGGATGGCTCCACGGAAACTGGCGTCCCCGCTTCAAAGCCTACCACCTATCCTACACATGCCGACACGAATGCCAGTGTAAAGCTATAGTAAAGGTGCACGGGGTCTTTCCGTCTGACCGCAGGAACCCCGCATCTTCACGGGGAATTCAATTTCACTGAGTCTATGTTGGAGACAGCGGGGAAGTCGTTACGCCATTCGTGCAGGTCGGAACTTACCCGACAAGGAATTTCGCTACCTTAGGACCGTTATAGTTACGGCCGCCGTTTACTGGGGCTTCGATTCAAAGCTTGCACCTCTCCTCTTAACCTTCCAGCACCGGGCAGGCGTCAGACCCTATACGTCGTCTTGCGACTTCGCAGAGCCCTGTGTTTTTGATAAACAGTCGCTACCCCCTGGTCTGTGCCACCCCACAATACTTGCGTAGCATGGGGTCACGCTTCTTCCGAAGTTACGCGTGCAATTTGCCGAGTTCCTTCAACATAGTTCTCTCAAGCGCCTTGGTATACTCTACCTGACCACCTGTGTCGGTTTCGGGTACGGTCTATACGGTGGAGCTATTTCCTGGAACCGCGTCCCTGCCCAGACAATCCAATAAGTCTGAACAAGTTGAGCAATCCGTCACTACCACCAGGCCCACGAATATTAACGTGGTTCCCATCGACTACGCATTTCTGCCTCGCCTTAGGGGCCGGCTAACCCTGCTCAGATTAACTTTAAGCAGGAACCCTTGGTCTTTCGGCGAGAGGGTCTCTCACCCTCTTTATCGTTACTCATGTCAACATTCGCACTTCCGATACCTCCAGGACCCCTCACAGGTATCCCTTCACAGGCTTACGGAACGCTCCGCTACCACGTGTATTGCTACACATCCTCAGCTTCGGTGCATGGCTTCAGCCCCGTTACATTTTCGGCGCAAAGACCCTTATTTAGACCAGTGAGCTGTTACGCTTTCTTTAAATGATGGCTGCTTCTAAGCCAACATCCTGGTTGTTTTGGGATCCTCACATCCTTTCCCACTTAGCCATGACTTGGGGACCTTAGCTGGAGGTTAGGGTTGTTGCCCTTTTCACGACGGACGTTAGCACCCGCCGTGTGTCTGCCGACTAGTACTCCCCGGTATTCGGAGTTTGGTTAGGATCAGTAAGACGGTGAGTCCCCATAGCCCATCCAGTGCTCTACCCCCGGGGGTATTCGGTCGACGCTCTACCTAAATAGATTTCGCGGAGAACCAGCTATTTCCGAGTTTGATTGGCCTTTCACCCCTAGCCACAAGTCATCCCAATCTATTGCAACAGATGCGGGTTCGGTCCTCCAGTTGGTGTTACCCAACCTTCAACCTGCTCATGGCTAGATCACTCGGTTTCGGGTCTAATGCAACAAACTAAATCGCCCTATTCAGACTCGCTTTCGCTTCGCCTACACCTACCGGCTTAAGCTTGCTTGTTACACTAAGTCGTTGACCCATTATACAAAAGGTACGCCGTCACCCTTGCGGGCTCCGACTGTTTGTAGGCATCCGGTTTCAGGTTCTATTTCACTCCCCTTGTCGGGGTGCTTTTCACCTTTCCCTCACGGTACTTGTTCGCTATCGGTCATGCACGAGTACTTAGGCTTGGAGAGTGGTCTCCCCATGTTCAGACAGGATTTCTCGTGTCCCGCCCTACTCTAGGACAATCGCTGTATCTACGCGTACGGGGCTGTCACCCGCTACGGCCGAACTTTCCAGATCGTTCCGCTTTAACAACAATTGCCACTGGCCTGGTCCGCGTTCGCTCGCCACTACTTGCGGAGTCTCGGTTGATGTCCTTTCCTGCAGGTACTTAGATGTTTCAGTTCCCTGCGTTCGCTTCTTACACCCTATTTTATTCAGGTGCAGATACCTTATCACAATACCTAGAAACCTGTTTTGTCCTCTCGGCCAAAGGCCTGCGGACAGCGCGCCGGATAACCGGCGACGGGCTACCGCCCTACGAAAGAAATCCCTCGCAAGGTTGCAGCCAACAAAACAGATTTTCTAGGTATTTAAGGTGGGTTGCCCCATTCGGAGATCCATGGATCAAAGCTTATTCGCAGCTCCCCACGGCTTTTCGCAGCGTATCACGTCCTTCATCGCCTGTGCATGCCAAGGCATCCACCAAATGCCCTTACGACACTTAATCGTTCTCATTGCCAATGCTCATCAGTTAGCTCTCGCA